>NZ_CP091870.1:0-3126090 GCF_022453915.1 Lawsonibacter asaccharolyticus | reverse complement strand
GGTCAATATCAAGTGCGGCCTGTCGGAATTCAACATCCTGGGGACGGACCCGGAAGAATTTCCCGAACTGCCCTCGGTGGAGGAGCAGAACGGGCTGACCATCGGCCAGCCGGTGCTGCGCTCTATGATCGCCCAGACCCTGTTCGCGGTGAGCGACAACGAGAGCCGCCCCGTCCACACCGGCTCCCTGTTCGAGGTGGACGAGAGCGGCCTGACCGTCGTGTCTGTGGACGGCTACCGGCTCGCCCTTCGGCACGAGCCTGTGGACAGCAGCCAGGGGGTGCTCCCCTTCTCCTTCGTGGTGCCTGGCTCCGCCCTCAGCGAGGTGGAAAAGATCTGCGCCGGGGAGGATGCTGTCTCCGTGGCCCAGGGGGCCCGGCACATCCAGTTCCAGGCGGGGGACACGGTGCTGGTCTGCCGCCGGCTGGAGGGGGAGTTCCTGGCCTATAAGAATGCCATCCCCCGGAACAACACCATCAAGATCGAGGGGGATGCCCGCACCCTGCTCCAGTCCATCGAGCGCGTCTCCCTGATCATCAGTGACAAACTGAAGAGCCCCCTGCGCTGTGTCTTCGGGGATGGGATGCTGTCCATCACCACCAAGACGGGCATCGGGGATGCCGCCGACCAGTGCCCCATCACGGGGGACGGCCAGGGGCTGGAGATCGGCTTCAACAACAAGTACCTGATGGACGCACTGAAGGCCGCCCCAGCAGACCGCCTGCGCCTGGAGTTCACCTCCGGCGTGGCCCCCTGTGTCATCCTGCCCGCCGAGGGGGAGGAGAATTTCGTCTATATGGTGCTGCCGGTGCGGCTGAAGGCAAACTGAGAGGAAGATTTTGATGCAGAGCGAGACCATTCAGATCCACACCGAATTCATCAAGCTCCAGGACCTGCTGAAATTCGCCGGTGCGGTGGAGACCGGGGGAGACGCCAAGCTCATCATCCAGGAGGGACGGGTGGCGGTCAACGGTGAGGTGTGCACCATGCGGGGGAAGAAGCTGCGTCCGGGAGACCGGGCGGTCATTGACGATGAGACGGAACTGGTTGTCCAATGATCGTCAAGTCGCTGGAGCTGGACTTTTTCCGTAACTATGTCCATCTGGAGGCCGTCTTTGATCCACGGGTGAACCTGATCTATGGAGACAACGCCCAGGGCAAGACCAACCTGCTGGAAGCGGTGGCCTATCTGTCCACCGCTCGGTCCCACCGGGCCCGGTACGACCGGGAGATGATCATGCTGGGAGTGGATGGGGCCTTTGTCAAGGGAGAGGTGCGCTCCCGGGCCCGGGACTTCACTCTGGAGGCCCGGCTGAACCGGGGGGCCCGGCGCCAGCTGTGGTCCAACGGGGTGCGGCTGAAGACGGCGGGGGAGCTGTCCGGCATTTTGAATACCGTGCTTTTCTGCCCGGAGGACCTGTATCTCATCCGGGAGGGAGGGGCGGCCCGGCGCCGCTTTCTGGACAGCGCCATCTGCCAGCTGCGGCCCCGGTATGAGCAGGCACTCAGCGAGTATAACCGCCTCTATGACCACAAGGTGCGCATACTCCGGGACTGGCAGGAGAACCTGTCCCTGCTGTCCACCCTGGACGACTTCAATCTCCGTATGGCCCAGACTGGGGCGCTGATCGTTCACTACCGGGCTCACTTCATCAGGCGCCTTCAGGAGAGCGCCCCTGCCATCCACCGGGATTTTTCCGGGGGAAAGGAGGAGCTCTCCCTGCGGTATGAGACCGTCTCCACCGTCACAGACCCCCTGGCCGGAGCCAAAACCATCCTGCCCCAGCTGCTGGAGCACCAGCAGGCCCATCGGCAGGCGGAGCTGGACAGCCGTCAGTGTCTGTCCGGCCCCCATAAGGACGACTTGGCAGTGGAGATCGACGGGAACCCGGCCAAGACCTACGGCTCCCAGGGTCAGACCCGCACGGCGGCCCTCTCCCTGAAGCTGGCTCAGCGGGAAATCTTTTTTCAGGAGACCGGCGAGTGGCCGGTGCTGCTGCTGGATGACGTGCTCTCCGAGCTGGACCACCGGCGGCAGGCCTTCGTCCTCAACCGCATCCAGGGCGGGCAGGTGTTTATTTCCTGCTGTGAGGAGGAAAAATTAGAGGGACTGGAGAATGGAAAGAGTTTCCATATCCAGGGCGGGCGGCTGGGATCAGGCGCATGACCCCGGTCCAGATGCGGACAGAACAGCACCATAGAAAAGAGGGAGAGCTATGTTCCACGTCCTGTTGGTCGCTCCTTTGCTGGGGCTGCTGGCGGCCTATGGCATTGTCGTCCTGATCGTACTGAGCGTCCCTTTTTGTCTGGGCGGCTTTTTTCAGCTGGTGCTCACTATCGCGGCGGGAGACCGTTGGGCGGTCTGGGTGCCTGCGGGCCTGGGAGTGCTTGGACTGGCCCTGTCCTTTCTCTTCTTGCTTGGGGCGATTCCATGGGGCGGTATCCTGCTCTACTGGGCCCTGTATTTTCTGTGGATCTGGCTTATCTGGCTGGTCGTGGCGCAGATTAAAAAGTCAGTTGGCAGATGGAGAGAGAAGCAGGAGAGGGCCCGCCGCTGACCCGGATAAACGGGGTTTCCTTTGACAGGCGCGGTCTTTTCAGACAGTGCCGTACATGTTTTTGGAGAAGGAAGAAAGTGAGAGGCGCTTATGTATCTGCACCTGGGCCAGTCGGTGGCAGTGCCACATCGGGAGATTTTGGGCATCTTTGACCTGGATAACGCCAGCTGGGCCTATAAGACCCGGGAATTCCTAGAGCGGGCGGAACAGGAGGGCCGAGTCATCTCGGTGTGCGATGACCTGCCCCGCTCCTTTGTCCTGGTAGGGGAGGAGAAGGGGACGGCCACAGTCTACATCTCTCAGCTGTCCTCCGCCGCACTGCTGCGGCGGGCGGAGAGCAATTTGCTTTGAATCATGCAGAATGATGGAATGCAGAATGCAGAGTGAAGAAGCCCGGTCCTCCGGGCGGAACAAGTGGATATCGGAACGGCAGGGACCAGCGGAGAGAGCCTCATCTCTCCCGCTTCTGTATTCTGCCTTCTGCATTTCGATATGGAGGTTATTATGGCAGAAGAATTAGAACTGAACTCCACCCAGGTGGAGCACGAGTACGGCGCCTCGGAGATCCAGGTGCTGGAGGGACTGGAAGCGGTGCGCAAGCGGCCGGGCATGTATATCGGCTCCACCTCGGAGTCAGGTCTGCACCACCTGGTCTATGAAATCGTGGACAACTCCATTGACGAGGCCCTGGCGGGCTACTGCACCGACATCACGGTGACCATCAATCCCGGGAACACCATCACTGTCACTGACAACGGCCGCGGCATCCCTGTGGATATCCAGCCCCAAACCGGGCGTCCCGCGCTGGAGGTGGTGTTCTCTGTCCTCCATGCCGGCGGCAAGTTCGGCGGTGGGGGCTACAAGGTGTCCGGCGGCCTCCATGGCGTGGGCGCCAGCGTGGTCAACGCCCTGTCTGAGTGGCTGGAGGTCCAGGTACACAAGAACGGCCAGATCTATGAGATGAAGTTTTCCCGGGGAAAGATCACCCAGGAGATGAAGGTGGTGGGAAAGACCGACCATACGGGCACGACCGTCACCTTCAAGCCAGACCCGGAGATGTTCGAGACTCTGGAGTACAACTATGACACTCTCCACACCCGGATGAGGGAGGAGGCCTTCCTCAATGCTGGCCTGCGCATCCAGACCGTGGACCTGCGCCCCGGCCGGGAGCAGGAGGACGATATGTGCTACGAGGGGGGCATCCGGGAATTCGTCACCTTCATCAACCGAAGCAAGGACCCGCTGCACCCTGACGTGATCTATATGTCCGGCAACCGGGAGGACTCCATGGCTGAGGTGGCCCTCCAGTACAATGACAGCTATAACGAGGTCATCGTCTCCTTCGCCAACAACGTCCATACTCCGGAGGGCGGCATGCATGAGGAGGGCTTCAAACGTGCCCTCACCAACGTGCTCAACGCCTACGGCAAGAAGATCGGCGTGCTGAAAAACGATGACAAAGTCTCCGGCGACGACTGCCGGGAGGGTCTCACCTGCGTCATTTCTGTCAAGCTCACCGACGCCCAGTTCGAGGGACAGACCAAGGCCAAACTGGGCAACAGCGAGATCCGCACCCTGGTGAACGCCATTGTCAGTGAGAAGCTGGAGATCTATCTGGAGGAGAACCCGGCGGTGGGCCGGGCCATCTTGGACAAGGCCCTCACCGCCAACCGGGCCCGGGAGGCCGCCCGGAAGGCCCGGGAGTCCATCCGCCGCAAGACCGCTCTGGGCGGGGCCGCTATGCCGGACAAGCTGCGGGACTGCAACGAGGCCAACCCCGAGCTCACCGAGCTCTACATCGTAGAGGGCGACTCCGCAGGAGGCTCCGCCACCCAGGGCCGGGACTCCCGGTTCCAGGCCATCCTCCCCCTGTGGGGCAAGATGCTCAACGTGGAGAAGGCCCGGGCGGACAAGGTGTACGGCAACGACAAGCTCACCCCCGTCATCACCGCCCTGGGGGCGGGCATCGGAGACGAGTTCGACCTGAATAAGCTGCGCTATCACAAGGTCATCATCATGGCCGATGCGGATGTGGACGGTGCTCATATCCGCACCCTGCTGCTCACTTTCTTCTTCCGGTTCATGCGCCCCCTCATCGAGAATGGATATGTCTACTCCGCAGTGCCCCCTCTGTTCAAGCTGACCCGGGGCAAGCAGATCCGCCTGGCCTTCAGTGAAGAAGAGCGGGATAAGATCTCCGCCGAGCTGAGAGGGGACAATCCCAACGCCAAGGTGGATATCAGCCGCTTCAAGGGTCTGGGTGAGATGAACCCCCATGAGCTGTGGGAGACCACTATGGACCCGGAGAAGCGCACCCTGCGCCGCATCGAGCTGGACGACGCCGTCCGGGCAGATGAGGTGTTCACCGTCCTGATGGGCGAAAAGGTGGAGCCCCGGAAGGAGTTCATCGAGCGCAACGCCAAGTACGCAGTAAACCTGGATTACTGAGAAGAGCGGACGCCGGGCGGCCTGTCTCCACACTTTGACCGCGGCGGCTCCGCACTGATCGTACAGGTTGAATCCATGAAGGTGGAGGAAAGTTAAGATATGAGCAAAAAACCCCAATATGATCCTGAGGAGATCCGTTTCCCGGACCAGAAGATCGAGATATCCCCTCTGGTGCCCGAGATGGAGAGTTCCTATATTGAATATGCCATGTCCGTCATCGTGGGCCGGGCCCTGCCCGACGTGCGGGACGGACTGAAGCCGGTCCACCGCCGCATCCTCTACGCCATGTATGAGGACGGCCTCACCGCGGACAAGCCCTTCAAGAAGTCGGCCACCTGCGTGGGCGACGTGCTGGGACGCTACCATCCCCACGGGGATCAGAGCGTCTACGACGCCTTGGTCCGCCTGGCCCAGGACTTCTCCATGCGCTACATGCTGGTGGACGGCCACGGCAACTTCGGTTCCATCGACGGCGATCCCCCCGCGGCCTACCGTTACACCGAGGCCCGCATGTCCAAGCTGGCCGACGAGATGCTGCGGGACATTGAGAAGGACACCGTGGATTGGGACCCCAACTTTGACGAGACCCGGAAGGAGCCCAAGGTGCTTCCCTCCCGGTTCCCAAACCTGCTGGTCAACGGCTCCAGCGGCATCGCCGTGGGCATGGCCACCAACATCCCGCCCCACAATCTGCGGGAGGTCATCAATGCCGTCATCTGCGTGCTGGATGATCCGGAGGCTCAGCTCTCCGACCTGATGGAGCACATTAAGGGCCCCGATTTTCCCACCCGGGGCATCATCATGGGCCGCAGCGGCATCCGCTCTGCCTACGCCACCGGCCGGGGCCGGCTGATGGTCCGGGCCCGCCACGAATTCGAGGAGTTCGGCAAGGACCGGGTGCGCATCGTCATCACTGAGATCCCATACCAGGTGAACAAGCGGATGCTCATCAAGAACATGGCCGACCAGGTGGAGGACAAGCGCCTGGAGGGCATCTCCGACATCCGGGACGAGTCCGACCGCAACGGCATGCGCATCGTCATCGAGCTCAAGCGGGACGCCAATCCCCAGGTGGTGCTCAACCGGCTGTTCGCCCAGACCCAGCTCCAGACCACCTTTGCCATCAACATGCTGGCTCTGGTGGAGGTCAACGGGAAGCTTCAGCCCCGCATCCTCTCCCTGCGCCACATTCTGGACGAGTACATCGCCTATCAGGAGCAGGTCCTCATCCGCCGCACCCGCTTTGACCTGAAGAAGGCCCAGGAGCGGGCTCACCTGCTGGAAGGGCTGCTCATCGCGGAGGACAACATCGACGCGGTCATCAAGACCATCCGGGAGAGCTACGACGACGCCAGGGAGAACCTGATGGCCCGCTTCGGCTTGGACGAGGTGCAGGCCCAGGCCATCCTGGACATGCAGCTCAAGCGGCTCCAGGGCCTGGAGAAAGAGAAGCTGGAGGCGGAGTACGCTGAACTGGAGAAGCGCATTGCCTACTATAACCAGCTTCTGGCTGACGAGTCCATGCTCCGGGGCGTGCTGAAGGACGAGCTCTCCGCCATCCGGGACAAGTATGGGGACGAGCGCTTCACCGAGATCCAGGATGTGGAGGACGAAATCGACATCGAGGATCTGATCGAGGAGGAGCAGTGCGTCTTCACCCTGACCCAGGCGGGCTACATCAAGCGCACCCCGGTCAGTGAGTATGCCGCCCAGTCCAAGGGGGGAATGGGCAAGAAGGGGATCACCACCCGGGAGGAGGACTACGTGGTGGACGTGTTCACCGCCTCCACCCACGACTATATCCTCTTCTTTACCGACACGGGCAAGGTCTACCGGAAGAAGGGCTATCAGATCCCGGAATCTGGCAAGACGGCCAAGGGCACCAATATCATCAATATCCTCCAGGTGGAGTCGGGAGAGCGGGTCCAGACCATGATCCACACCCGGTCCATCGAGGACGACGGCCGCTTCCTCTTCATGGTCACCCGAAGCGGCACCGTGAAGCGCCTGCCCGCCAACACCCTGAAAAACCTGCGGAACAACGGAATCCGCGCCCTGCGCATGGATGAGGGGGACCAGCTGATCGCCGTGCGGGAGACCGATGGACAGCAGCGCATCCTCATCGCCACCCACGACGGCATGGCGGTGTGCTTTGACGAGAACGACGTGCGGCCTATGGGCCGGGAGGCCGTGGGCGTCCGGGGCATCCGCCTGCGGGAGGGCGACTACGTGGTGGGCGCCGCCCGGGCCAAGGCGGACCATGAGGTGCTGTCCATCACCGAGAAGGGCTATGGGAAGCGCACCCCCGTGGAGGAGTACCGGGTCACCAACCGTGGCGGCATCGGCATCAAGAACTATATGGTCACTGAGAAGACAGGGAGCGTGGTGGGCATCAAGGTGGTGGACGGCAGCGAGGACCTGCTGCTGGTCACCCAGAGCGGCATCCTGATCCGCACCCCTGTGGACAACATCCGCACCGCCGGCCGGGCTACCCAGGGCGTCATCGTCATGCGCTTCAAGGAGGAGGGGGACCAGGTCATCTCCCTTGCCCTCACCGACCGGGAGGAGACCGCCGGCACCCAGGAGACGGAGGAGGGAGACCCCGCCGGGGAGAGGGCGGAGGAGGCCCCCATTTTGGAAGAAAACCAGTCCGAAGAGGAATAACCAGAATATAAAATACAATTAGGATAGGAGGAGAGGGCATGAGCCGGAGAAGACGGGGACGGATCACCATCCAGAGCCAGCCTACCGGGGCCACCCGGGCAGTCCGCCGCATGGCAGGAGTGGTACAGGTCATTTTTGGCCTTGTCTTTGTGGTAGTGGCGGTCACCCAGATCATGCCGCTGTCGCCCCTCTTTTCCCTGCCTTTCCTGGCCATGGGCGCTCTGGCTGTGGTGATGGGGGTCCTGAGCGCCGTTGGGAAAAACGGACTGCCCCACCGGGTGGGCTATGACGTGGAGACCGGGATCGAAGAGGAGACCATCGCCGGTCTGATGGAGGATGTGGACAAAACGGACCGCCCCTCCGCCGGGACCCACGACCACATCCCTTCCACCGCCCTGGATGCGGGAGAGCGGCTGAAGCAGCTGGAGGATCTGAAAAAGGCCGGGCTCATCACCCAGGAGGAGTATCAGGAAAAGCGGCATGAGATTTTGAGCCGCCTGTGACGGAAAAAGGAGGACAATGCCATGAAACTGGCCAACGCGCTGTCCCTGCGCTCGGAGCTCCAGACCCGCATCCGGCAGCTGGAGAGCCGGCTGGACAACAACGCCCTGGTCCAGGAGGGGGAGTCTCCCGCAGAGGACCCCATGGAGCTGCTGAGAGAGCTGGAGGAGGACTATGCCCAGCTGGAGGAGCTCATTGCCCGGATCAACCGGACCAACAGCACCACAGAGGCGGGGGAGGGGAGGACCCTCTCTGACCTGCTGGCCCGCCGGGAGTGCATGACAGGCCGGCTGCGCATCCTGCGGGACTTCCTGAACAGCGCCAGCGCCGTGGTCAACCGCCGGACGGTGGGTGAGATCCGCATCAGGAGCGCGGTCAATGTGCGAGAGCTGCAGAAGCAGGTGGACCGGGACGCCAAGGCACTCCGGGAGCTGGACGAGACCATTCAGGAGAAAAACTGGACCACCGAGCTGGTGGAGCTGTAAAAAAGAGCTGCCGGGAGGGGGAAGAGCGCCCTCTCCCGGCACTTTGGCAGCGCGGAAGGCGGGCGTCAAGCTCTCAGTGCCGGAGCCATTGGGCACACAGATTTGGCAACGAGCGGGGCCATTCGTTGGGTTCGACTCCCAATTTATGATAATGCCCGGTACAGTTACAGGGGTATTATTACGATTTGTATTGATGACCGGACGCCGATTCCACGCGGGTGGGTTAGGGGATCAAAAAACCTTCTCCCCACAGGGGGGAAGATGGCACGGAAAAGCCGTGATGGATGAGAGGGAGAAGCGTAAGATGCACCCAGAGATCAAAGCCTTTTCCCAAAAACTCCGCAGAGAAGCCACGCCGGAGGAACGGCGGCTGTGGTATGAATTTTTAAAGCAGCATCCAGTCCAATTTCGCAGACAGGTCCCATTTGGACCATATATTTTGGACTTTTACTGTGCTCAGGCAAGGCTGGGGATCGAATTAGATGGAGCACAGCATTACGAAAAGGATGCACTTGAGTATGACCAGATGCGGTCCCATTTTTTGCAGACAAATTTTCAAATCGAAGTGCTGCGTTTTACGAATTTGGATGTAAAACAGAATTTTGAGGGGGTCTGCCTCACGATCCGCCGGGCGGTGGAACGGAGGTCCCCCTCATCCGCCCCCTCCGGGGGCACCTTCCCCCCTGTGGGGGGAAGGCTACACGGACAGGAGGCGAACATGAAAACAGTCACCATCTACACCGACGGGGCCTGCTCCGGCAATCCGGGCCCCGGCGGCTGGGGGGCCATCCTGATGTATGGCCCCCACAAAAAAGAGATGTCCGGGGGAGAGCCCCAGACCACCAACAACCGTATGGAGCTCACCGGCGTCATCACCGCGCTGGAGGCCCTCAATGAGCCCTGTGTGGTGGAGCTGTACTCCGACTCCAAGTACGTCATCGATGCCCTGGAAAAGGGCTGGGCCAAGGGATGGCGGGCCCGGGGCTGGGTGAAGGGGGACAAAAAGCCCGCCCTGAATCCGGACCTGTGGGCCCGCCTGCTGGACCTGTGCGACCGGCACCAGGTGAAGCTCCACTGGGTAAAGGGCCACGCCAGCAACCCATACAACAACCGCTGTGACGAGCTGGCGGTGGCGGAGAGCCGGAAATACAAATAAGACGGCCCCGTGCCGCCCCTTAGAACAGTTCAAAAACAGCCCTCTGGGATAAATTTTTATCCCAGAGGGCTGTTTTTATGGTTCCGGAATGGAGGGGTCTGCTTCATCCCACTCTTTTGATGCCTCCTTCTGCCCGGAGGCCCGGCATATCACGTTTTCCAGACCAGCCTGCGCCCGGAGCTGAAAAATTTCATCAGACAGGGCATGCATCTTCTGGATCATGGCGTTCTGGATCTGGACGATCTCCCCGAAGCGGATCAGACAGGTCTGCATGGAGGCGGTGATCTCTGTCTCCAGCTCATCCGCAAGGACGTCTATTTTTTTGATTTTTTCAAAATAATCTTCGTCTGTGATTGGCATAAAGCGACCTCCAAATTTCTTTTATACCAATTTAGTATAAATTTCAAAATACGCTTTTTGCATAATCTATGATAATGGCGAGGTGAGACCATGCCATTACGGATTCGGGATTTGCGGGAGGACAGCGACCTTTCACAGAAAGAGATTGCGAAGTTTTTACATGTCAGTCAAGCGACCTATTCCCGCTATGAAAATGGTGAACTTGAAATCTCCATTCCTACGTTGACCGCATTGGCGGATTTCTATCATACAAGTGTGGATTATTTACTGGGGCGGACGAATTGCAGAGATCCACACCCCAGATGAAAGGGCTCTGGTTTATTGTACAATATTGTGGTGTGTAAAATATTAGAATATACTGTTTCGGAATATAGTGTGTAAAAATCAACGTCTGCCCTCTTTTAGGCAGGCGTTATGATTTTATTTTTTCATCGTGATGGGCTCTACAAAATATGCGGTGGGCCAACATAAAGCCTTCCCCCCACAGGGGGGAAGGTGTCGCGGCGTATGCCGCGACGGATGAGGGGTCTTCTTACCCCTGTCTCCGTCTCAGTCATAGGATTTGTCGGGGGGATTCCGCCCTGCGGGGCGGCCTACTTTGCCCCCGGCGGCAAAGCAGGCAAAGCGCCGCCGGGTGACGCTCCCGGCGGGACCACGGCTCCACATGCGTTCCGCCTGAGTCCCGCAGTCCGCTTTCCCCCGGACCCCCGATACGGGAGACGCGGGCCTTTGGCATGGCGCCCGTGTCCGGCGCGGGTGGAGGACGACACCTATCCCCCCGTTTGTGCTGCCGCCGCGGGTGTGTTGAATTGGCGGGCATACCCCACGAGGGTATCGCGCCTGCCCTGGCAGAATAGGGGCGGCCGGTGGGAGACCAGCGGGCGCGCAAAGCGCGCCCGTCGTTTTCCACGAGCGGCCCTGGTCTTTACGTAGGGGCGGGTCTTGCCCCCGCCCGTTTTCATCCGAAGGATGCCCAAAAGGGGTTCCGCCCCGCAGGACAGAACCCCTCTGGGACAGGGACGGGGGTAGAAAGACCCCTCATCTGTCACGGCATATGCCGTGACACCTTCCCCCCTGTGGGGGGAAGGCTTTTCGGGCGGCTGGAAGCCGCCCCCTACGGGGTCCCCTTCGGTCTTTGCGTAGGGGTGCGCATTGTGCGCCCGCCGTTTTCCACGAGCGGCCCTGGTCTTTACGTAGGGACGGGTCTTGCCCCCGCCCGTTTTCATCCGAAGGATGCCCGAAAGGGGTTCCGCCCCGCAGGACAGAACCTCTCTGGGACAGGGACAGGGGTAGAAAGACCCCTCATCCGTCACGGCATATGCCGTGACACCTTCCCCCCTGTGGGGGGAAGGCTTTTCGGGCGGCTGGAAGCCGCCCCCTACGGGGTCCCCTTCGGTCTTTGCGTAGGGGTGCGCATTGTGCGCCCGCCGTTTTCCACGAGCGGCCCTGGTCTTTACGTAGGGGCGGGTCTTGCCCCCGCCTGTTTTCATCCGAAGGATGCCCGAAAGGGGTTCCGCCCCGCAGGACAGAACCCCTCTGGGACAGGGACGGGGGTAGAAAGACCCCTCATCCGTCACGGCATATGCCGTGACACCTTCCCCCCTGTGGGGGGAAGGCTTTTCGGGCGGCTGGAAGCCGCCCCTACGGGGACCCCTTCAGTCTTTGCGTAGGGGTGCGCATTGTGTGCCCGCCGTTTTCCACGAGCGGCCCTGGTCTTTACGTAGGGGCGGGGCAAGCCCCGCCCGTTTTCATCCGAAGGATGCCCGAAAGGGGTTCCGCCCCGCAGGACAGAACCCCTCTGGGACAGGGACGGGGGTAGAAAGACCCCTCATCTGTCACGGCATATGCCGTGACACCTTCCCCCCTGTGGGGGGAAGGCTTTTCGGGCGGCTGGAAGCCGCCCCTACGGGGTCCCCTTCAGTCTTTGCGTAGGGGCGCGCATTGTGCGCCCGCCGTTTTCCACGAGCGGCCCTGGTCTTTACGTAGGGACGGGTCTTGCCCCTGCCCGTTTTCATCCGAAGGATGCCCGAAAGGGGTTCCGCCCCGCAGGACAGAACCCCTCTGGGACAGGGACGGGGGTAGAAAGACCCCTCATCCGTCACGGCATATGCCGTGACACCTTCCCCCCTGTGGGGGGAAGGCTTTTCGGGCGGCTGGAAGCCGCCCCTACGGGGTCCCCTTCGGTCTTTGCGTAGGGGCGCGCAAAGCGCGCCCGCCGTTTCACATCGACCATTCCACAGGGCCCACCGGCCTCCTGTGGAAAATTTTCTAGGGTCAGAAGAGAGCCCGGAAAAACCCTGTGGTTTTCCCGGGCCCTGTTTTTGATATCCTTTGCTCACACCTGGGTCCAGACGTTCCCGTCCTCCTGGCTCTTCAGGCAGGCCTCGATAAATTTCAGCCCCTGGATGCCGTCATCGATATCGGAGTAGGGGAAGGGCCGCTCATCTTTGCCCTCCTTCCGGGACAGCAGATGGGAACAGTAACCCCGGTAGAAGTTGGCGAACAGGGAGTGGAAGGCCTCCGGCATCCCCTTGGGGAGGCGGCAGGACTTCCGGGCCTGGGGATCACAGTAGTCATAATTGGCCGACCAGATCTGGGTGGGCTGTCCGGCGATGTCCACCCGGAGCTCCATGAAATCGTGGGCGTTCCACTCCATGCCCCCTTTGTCGCCGTAGATGCGCACCTTCATGCAGCAGCTCTTGCCCACCATGGCGAAGGAGGTCCAAAAGATGCCCGCTGCCCCGTTGTCGTAGTCGATGAGCACCTGGGCATCGCTCTCCACCGGCACATAATCCGGGATGGAGCGCAGGCGGGCCAGCACCCGCACGGGCTTGAGGCCGGTGACCTTGCTGATGAGATACTCCACATGGGTGCCGATGTCCGCGATCACTCCAGAGGGGCCGCAGATGGCCGGATCGACCCGCCAGGTCAGGCCGTCCTTTCCCCGGAGGGCAGTGTTCAGCCCCACCCATTCCTGGGGATACTCGGCGGCGATGGTGTGGATCTTTCCCAGCACCCCGTCAGCGATCATCTTTTTGGCCTGCTCCAGAATGGCGTAGTGGGCATAACTGTAAGACACGCCGAACAGAAGATCTTTTTCCTGGGCCAGGGCCTTCAGCTCCTCCGACTCCCGGCTGGTGAAGGTGACGGGTTTGTCGCAGACAATGTGGAAGCCGTGGGCAATGATGTCCTTGACGATCTCGTAGTGGGTGTTGTTGGGGGTGGCCACCACCACAAAGTCCAGCCGGTCCTCCCCGGTGCGCTTGGCTTCCTCCTCCAGCATGGTGTGGTAGTCGGGATAGATGCGGCCGGGCTCCACCCCCCATTTCTCTCCGGCCTCCAGATTTTTATCCCAGTGGCGGGAGAAACAGCCCGCCTTCAGTTCGGCCAGGTCGTCGAACTGGGCCCCGATGCGGTGGATATCTCCGATCAGGGCGCCGTTCCCGCCCCCGACCATTGCGAATTGCAGCTTTTTCATAGAGAGACCTCCTGACGGATTGTGTAAAGTGTACAAGAAATCGTCTTCAGGATACCACGCAGGGCGGCAGGTGTCTAATAGTATCCAGTCATGGACCCATTCAAAGGGCACATACAAGAGGGGAGTGGATAGAGAAAAGAGCACGCTTGACAAGGCCCGTCCCTTTGGGATACAATAACTTTGACCGCAGACAATCGAACACAGGGGCGCTGGGAGCTATTCCCGGCTGAGATGGAAGCGAATCGCAGCTCCAGTCCCTTGACCTGATCCGGGTAATGCCGGCGTAGGGAGTGAACGATCCATATGTCGTCCTCTTCATACCGCACGCACCCGTTCGGATGTGCTGCGGTATCTTGATTTCAGGAGGAAACGACGATGAACCGACATTCCCGCTCTACCCGCGCCCTTGTGGAGGCCGCGCTGATGATCGCGCTGGCCACCATCCTGGGCTACTTCCGGCTGTACCGCTTTCCCCAGGGGGGGTCTGTGGACTTTGCCATGGTGCCCATCCTGATCTACTGCCTGCGCTGGGGCCCGGCCTGGAGCCTGAGCTGCTGCTTTGTCAACGGTGTGCTCCAGTTCTTCCTGGGCGGAGGAATCGCTCTATCCTGGCAGTCCATGCTGCTGGACTATGTGGTGGCTTATACGCTGGTGTTCCTCTGCGGCTTTGCCGCGGGGAAGAAGCTGGGCTGGCTGTGGGGCACCATCCTGGCCGGGCTGGGACGGTGGGTATCTCTCACCCTGTCCGGCGGCCTGCTGTGGTATATGTATATGCCGGAGGAATTTTTGGGACTGCCCATGGTGGACCCCTGGGTCTACTCCATGATCTTTAACGGCGTGCTGATCGTTCTCGTGACTGTGGTCAACCTGATCGTTCTGGGGATCTTTCAGTCCGTCCCCGCTCTGCGGCAGAAGCTGCTGACGAAACAGAATTGAGGTTTTTTCTTTGGGAAAATTCGACGGTGTCCTGCTGGTCAGTGATTTTGACGACACGCTGTATGACAGCCACTGTCAGGTGCCCCGGCGGAATTTGGAGGCCCTGGACCGCTTCCTCGCCCAGGGGGGGCGTTTTACCGTGGCCACCGGCCGCGCCCACCGGACCTTCGCTCCCTATGTCCATCTGGCCCCCGTCAATGCCCCGGTGGTCCTCTCCAACGGGTCGGCCATCTATGACTTCCAAAAAGACGAATTTCTGGTGCAGACCTATCTGTCTCCCAGTGCGCCTCAGGACTTGGATGGGGTGATGGAGGCATTTCCACAGCTGGGGATGGAGGCCTACCACGGGGAGGATATCTATGTGTTCCGACCCAACTGGATCACAGACCTGCACATGAAAAAGGTGGGCACCGACTACACCGTCTGTCCCATTCGGGAGATGCCTACGCCCTGGACCAAAGCCATCCTCCAGCAGGACCACGGGGTGCTGAAGGAGGTGCAGAGCTGGCTTCTGGACCACTTCCCCCGCCGGTATGAGGCTATTTTTTCCAACCACGTGTACCTGGAGATCACCGACCATGGGTGCAACAAGGGGGGAATGGTGGCCCGGCTGGCCCAGATGCTGGGGATCGCCCGAGAAAATATCTACTGCGTGGGAGACAACCAGAACGACATCCCCATGATGGCACTGTCCGCCGTCCCCTTTGCCCCTGCCAACTGTGCCCAGGAGGTGAAGGACTGGGGAGCCCATATCCTGTGTCACTGCGACGACGGCGTGATCGGGGATATCGTGGAGATCCTGGAGCAGCGATATTAAAAATATTGGAAAGAGAAAGATCCACCGCCAAAAAATGGCGGTGGATCTTTTGTAACGAAATGGGGGAGATGCCGTCTTATCTGTGGAAAGGGAGGTGAGGGCGTGATCGATTTTGAAGAAGTTTACCGGGACTATCTGGAGGACGTCTACCGATTTTCTCTGGCCCTGTGCCGGGACCCGGTACTGGCGGAGGAGCTGACCCAGGAGACCTTTTTCCGGGCGCTGGAGCATATCGGCCAGTTCCGGGGGGAGTGTACCCTGCGGGTCTGGCTGTGCCAGATCGCCAAGCACGCCTGGCTGACCCACTGCCGCAGGCAGAGAAGGCGGGAGCCGGAGCCGGAGCTCCGGGAGGAGGGGCCGGAGGAGCGGCTGGCGGAGAAGGAGACTGCCATGGAAGTCCACCAGGTACTCCACAGCCTGCCCGAGCCCTATCGGGAGGTCTTTGCCCTGCGGGTGCTGGGGGAGCTGTCCTTCCGGGAGATAGGAGCACTGTTCCATAAGACGGAGAGCTGGGCCCGGGTCACTTTTCACCGGGCCAGACTAAAAATCAAGGAGGCATTATGATGAATCAGCCCTGTCCCATGATCCAGGATCTGCTGCCCCTGTACGTGGACCAAATCTGCAGCCAGGAGAGCCGCCGGGCGGTGGAGGAGCATGTGGAGAACTGTCCCCTCTGCCGTGCCCGGCTGGAGGAGCTGCGCCGGGAAGACCCGCTGCCCCCGCCAGAGCAGGACCGGGAGCAGTCGAAGGCCCGGGTGCTGGCCGGGGTAAAAAGGCAGCTGAGAAGGAAAAAGCTGTGTTTCTCCGCTCGGGTGCTGGCCGGTGCGGCAGCCCTGGGCGTGGCGGTCTGGCTGTTGGTCTTTCGCTTCCAGACACCCATCCCCTATTCACAGGATATCCGCATCCAAGAGGTGGAGCCGGCTTTCCACATGAAATATCTGGGCCGGGATTACGCCGGCCTGGAGGTCCTGTTCCGGGTGACGGAGGAGGGCGGGGAGACCATCCGAAGGGTCTATCTCTGCTATACCGGCAGCCTGTGGACCCGGTATCTCTCTCCCGGCTCCCCATACCACGAAAGTGTGGGGATCAACAACGGCATCGTTCTGGACACCAGACACGGGACGGTGATCCCCCTCCCCTTCGACGGCGGGGCGGATCAGGTCTGGTATCTGGCCGGGGACCTGGAGGAACTGGAGGATCTGGACGAGGCCTCCTTCCAGGCGCAGGCCGGAGACGCGGTGCTGCTCTGGGAGAGGCAGGGGTGACACAAGAGGGCCGGGGTCAGGGGAGAAGAGAGAGAAGGGCCTCCCCCTCCGCCCGGGTCAGGGTATCCTGGGGATGAAAGGCGCCGTTTTGAGTGTCCAGGCCGCCGGCGGATACCGCCCATTGGGCGGCGTCCAGCGCCCAGGAGGCGATGGAGCCGGCGTCCGTCAGCTCGGCGGTGCCGGAGGGGGCCATCCCCAGGAGCCGGGCGGTCTGCCAGACCATGGCAGCTCCCTCCTGGCGGGTGACCGGACGGGAGGCTTGGAACATGGCCTCCCCGGTGCCGGAGGCCACCCCCGAGGAGAGAGCCCAGCAGACGCCCGGGGCATACCAGGCACAGGGGAGCAGATCAGACAGACTCTGCATGGGGGCCTGAGTGTCCAGGCCGGCCTGTTCCGCAGCCTGCCGGAGCAGCTCGGTCAGCCGGCCCCGGCTGAGCGGGGCATCGGGCCGCTCCTGGGGCTGGAAGGGCTCTGTGCGGGCGCACAGGGCGTCCACCAAGGTATCCTGGCCCGCCAGGTAGTCTTCCAGAGTCTGATAGACGGTCACGTCGGGCTGGATGGGCTCCACTCCCAGCCCGGCGGCGCACTCCAGAAGGGTGCCTGTGTCAATAAATTTGGTGGACATGGACACCCGGACCCCCGTGTTGGGGAGGGTGAAGGAGCCGGTGGAGCCGAAGTGGTCCACGCTGCCGCTGGTGGGCTCACCGGCCAGCCCGCCGCCCATCTCCCGGATCTCCAGGGCGTTGATGCTGGCGGAGGAGAAGGTGGCCTCCCCCACCAGCCCCCACAGCTCCAGCTCCCCGCTGCGGACCAGGGGGGCCAGCTCCATCAGCAGGGGGATGATGACCCCGTCGGAGCCGCCGCCGTTGTTCCGCAGATCCAAAAGAAGGACGGAATAGCTCCCCTGCTCCAGGTCGGCCATGACCTGAGCAGTGAAGGTCTCCATGGGCAGCTCCGGGTCCTCCATGCACTGGTTGTATTGGATATAGTAGGTGCGGCTGTCCAGGGGCAGAGAGAAATAGTAGGTCCCCTTCTGGTAATCAGTGGGGGCGCTGCCCTGGCGCTGCTGGGACAGGCCATTGATCTCCGGCCAGCCGGACTGGTCCTGCATGGAGAGAGGGGAGAGGGTGATAGACGTGCCGTTTTCCAAGGTGAGGGTCAGATCCTCCTCGGGCTTGAGCAGTCCGCAGTAGACCATGATTTCCTGATGGCCGAACACCTGGGAGAGCTGCCGGCGCAGCTTGATCTCGTTGTCCGCGGAGATCAGAGGGGCCATCTTCTCCTGTACCTGATCCATGGAGAAGCCGTTGACGGAGGTCACCTGCTGGCCAAGAGCACCCTGGTGGGAGGCGTCCACCTGGTAGAGCACCCAGTCCCCGTCCATCCACTTCACAGACACGGGAAACATATGTCCGCTGCTGAGAATAGAGTTAAGATTTGTGGTGGTGTGGGAATCCCCAATGAGGGCTGCCAGGGACTGGAGATCCAGCCCAAAACTCATGCTGTCCTCTGTGTCTATCCGGGCCTCGATCTGAGCGATGCGGGCAAGGAACTCCTGCTCCGGCGTATTGGTGAAGGGGCCGGGGTGGCGATCCCGGATGGTCTGATAGAGCAGCTCCAGGTCTTCCTGCCTGCCAGCCTGCTCCTCCGCCGCAGGGGCGGCAAAAGTGGGAATGGCCAGGGCCAGAGAACAGGCCAGAGCGAGAGCGGTAACGGTCTTGGCAAAGCGCATGGTGATTCCTCCCAATTCTTGATGGTACTATCCTATCAGGGGCATTTTAAAGGAAATAAAAAATTTCCTTAAGATTATATGAAATTTGGGACAGCTTCAATCCGGGAATCCCTCTGTCATGGCCCAGGCGGCTGGAACTATCATATCTGGTTCGAATGGCAGGAACAAGAAAAAAACACCAGGTCAGCGCCAAATACGGCGCTGGCCTGGTGTCTGAGGAGAAATCAAAACATACCGGACGGGTTCCAGTCCCGAATCCCCAGCAGCTGATTGCACTGGTCAATAGGCATGAGCTGATCAAAAAAGGTTTTGCAGTCCCCTGTCTCCTTAAACTGCTGAATCAGGTCGGAGGCGGCTTTGCACCAGCGCATCAGAAGACCATTTGGCCATATGACGGCCCGAACCCCTGCCTGACGCAGCTCTTCCAGAGTAAAACAGACCTCAGGGCAAAATTCCATCAGGCAGTACAGAATGGGAACCTTTATTTGATCGCAGGCCCGTTTGACAGAATCCAGAGTCTCAAAGACCCCCTTTGAGGAGAAAAGAAAACCCATGTCTGCTCCGGCCTCTGCTGCCAGATTGAGACGCCGGATAGCCTCATCCTCTCCTTCCACCTCGGCGGCATCGGAGCGGGCAATAACTAAAAAGTTGGGGTCTCTCCGAAAGGTCAGAGCGGTCTCTATTTTTCGAATAAAGACTTGGGCAGTTTCAATTTGGACGCCCTTCATGCCGCCGCATCGCTTTGGCGTGACCTGGTCCTCGAAATGCGCGCCGCAGATTCCGGCGGCCTCCAGGTCCCGCATAGTGCGGCGGACATTCAGCTCATTCCCATAGCCTGTGTCCGCGTCGATAAGAAAGGGCAGATCCACACAGGAGGCAAGGTCCTGGGCGTGCTTTGTCTGTTCACATCCGCAGACAAGACCCAGATCTGGCACACCCAGCAGGCTGGCTGCTGCTGCCTGACCGCCCATGTAACAGCCGTCAAAAAAGTCAGCCGCCTGGGCGGCCCGGGCTGTAATGCCGTCGAAGGCTCCGCAGAGCACCTTCATCCGGGAGGAATCCATCATCTGGGACTTAAAATTGGCTCGTTTCTCCTGAACTGTCATAATATCAGGCTCCTTTTTTCTGAAAAGCCGTCCGGCAGGGCACTGTGGCTCTGGTTTATAGCCGGACTTTAAGGTGTATCCGGCAGGACATATTCGTGGTGGGCAATATAGTCCTCTACCTGTTCCAAAGTAGGCATGGAGTCAGAACAGCTGTGGCCTGAGATGGTGATGGAGGAAGCGGCGGCGGCGTAGCGCAGAGAATCCTTCAACTCCATATTGTGAAGCAGACCAAATAAGAAGGCGGAGGAATAGGAGTCACCGGCGCCAAAGGTTTTCAACACCTGTGCTGGATAGATGCCACCCACGGTTTTTCCTTCCTTCGTAAAAACATGGGAACCTTTTTTTCCTTTTTTAATGGAGACCACAGACACGCCTTTTTCCAGAAGCCAAGCAGCGCTTTTGGCGTCGTCCTGATTTCCGGTGTGGAGAAGATGCTCCATTACATCAAATTCATCCCGGGTTCCCAGGACCAGATCGGCTTTTTCTGCGGCAAGGGAGAGATAGAGGCTGGCTTCCTCAACGGTGTCCCAGGTATCCTCCCGGTAATCCAGATCAAAGGCTACTGCCACATGATTGCGCCGTGCCAAAGAGATGGCGTGAA
Source organism: Lawsonibacter asaccharolyticus (assembly GCF_022453915.1). Classification (NCBI taxonomy): domain Bacteria; kingdom Bacillati; phylum Bacillota; class Clostridia; order Eubacteriales; family Oscillospiraceae; genus Lawsonibacter; species Lawsonibacter asaccharolyticus. Next base: position 3,105,983 of record NZ_CP091870.1, on the reverse strand, counting down.
ACACTGCCTCCCGTGCCGGGGAATGGGAGAGAGATGTGCCAGAGATCAGAAGCAGCTTGTGGCTGGCGAGATAGGACTCGTCCAGTTGGGCGCAGTCGATGTGCAGATCCGCGCAGTTTGTTCGGTACATCAGGTAGCTGCACCGGTCAGGCAGAATTTCACCCATGGTCACCCCGGAACGAATGCCGGGGCCAGCCAGCGCGATATGGGAGACATCCACCCCCTGTTTTGCCAGATAGCGGGTAATAAATCGTCCAAACTGGTCGTCAGAAACTTTACCGATGTATCCGACAGAAAGGCCGAGCCTGGACATGGCCACAGCGGTATTGGCCGGAGAGCCGCCCACATATTTATGGAAAGTGACCGCGTCCTCCATGGGCCCAATCTCATTGGCGTAGAGGTCGATGGTGGCACGCCCAAATGCGACCACATCCCGCAACTTTCCGGAATCAATGTTCAGGTACATGGTTCCCCACCCTTCTGATGTTCCCGCTCCAAATATTCCAGCAGCTCCAGCCCCTCTTGAACAGAGATGCCGTTATGAATTACCTGGCTCAAGGTCTTGACCAACGCGGTTATGTCCCGGTAGCGGAAGACAAACCGGCCATATGTAACCCCTGCAGCCCCTGCGTCCATAACATTTCGGGTCATCTGCAAATATTCCTTTACGGTTTCACACTTCAATCCGCCTGCAATGGCGACGCGGGCCGGAACCGCCTGGACCACTTTGGCAAAACTGTCCAAGTCACCGGTATAGTTGGTCTTGATCAGATCTACTCCGAGTTCCGCGGCAGCCCGGGCCGCATAGGTGACATTTTCCACACTGTACTGGTCAGCCCCAGTGATATGATTTCCTCTGGGATAGATATGACAGATCAGAGGCATTTCCGCTCTCAGGGCCTCTTTGCTGATGCGGCCGAGCATTCTGAGCTGCTGGTCCTGATTGCCACCGCCCACAATGCAGCCGGCAGAGACCGCATCGGCCCCCATAAGAAGTCCCTCCTCCACATCGGCTACCTGGACATCTTCGTCAAAGTGATACACGCCGAAGGTGGTGAGCTTCAGCACGAGGGCGACCTTGCCCGCATAGGGCGCAAAGCATTTTTCTGCAATGCCCTTATGCATAGTGATGGCATTGGGACCTCCGGCGACCATCTTGCTCAGGGTGTCATCTATCGTATCAAGGCCAGGCATGACACCGCGGGCAATGGCGTGGTCCACAGTTAAACCAAAATATTTTCCATCCGTGCCTGGAATCAGGCGCTTCAGGCGTATTTCCTTTCCAATCATAAAGAATTTCCTCTTTTCTTTTGACTACAGAGCTTAACGAACAGTTATGAAAATAGGTTGACAAAGAAATTTATATATTCAGGACAGAAGGTGGTAATAACAATGGCAATTAAGCCGACACCGATGAAAGGAACTGCCTCCCGCACAGTATCTCCAAATGTAGAATGAGCAATTTTAGTGCTGACAAAGATTCCAACAGCAAAGGGAGGAGTCAGAAAGCCGACGCACATATTCACCAGCATGATGGCACCAAAGTGGATGGGGTCAATTCCATAGGTCTGTGCCACTGGCAGCAGAAGAGGGGTCATAATCAGGATGGTGGCATTGATATCCATAAAGGTTCCCATGAACAGGAAGATGACATTGATCATCAAAAGAAAACCAACGCGGCTGCTGATATTTTCGGTAATCAGGTTGGAGAGAAAGTTGGAAATGCCCGCCAAAGTCATTACTTTGCCTGCGACAGCAGAGAATGCGTTCAGCAGACCGATCACGGCAGTGGAGGCGCCGGCAATGGCACAGCAGCGCCAGAAGGTAATTTGGATTTTCTTTTTATCGATAATCTTCAGAATAAAGAAATATAAGATTCCATAGACGCAGCTGACAGCACCAGCTTCGGTAACCGTGCACAGCCCGCCGTAAATACAGCCGTAGATGATAATGGGCATCAGCAGAGCGGGGATGGCGTAAATAGTGGACTTTCCAATCTCCAGCAGTTTGGCTGTGGGATGAAATTCAACTTTTTCCGGCCTGGCTTGGTGGCGGCCGATTCGGAAATAGTTGATGATAAAATAGCCAATGGCAAAAATAAAAGCAGGGCCGATGGTGGACATCCATACGGGGGTGATCTTGGCTCCGGAGGCCAGCGCATACATGATTCCGGGGACACTGGGGGGAATCAGGATCCCAAGAAAACAGGTAGCGGCCAGCAGAGCAGAGGAATAGCCGTGGGGATACCCCTCTTTCTCCAGTTCAGGCACCATCATTTTTCCAATGGCGCTGATGGTGGCCATAGCTGAGCCAGTAAGAACGCCAAAGGCCATGCAGGCACAGGTCGTAATAATGCCAGTGGCACCCCGGACCCGGCCTACAAAGGACTTTACCCAGTCGATCAGCATTTTGGAGATGCCACTGTATTCCATGATAACACCGGCAAAAATGTAGAAGGGAATCGCCAGAAGCGCGAAGCTGTCGAGACCGGAGAAAGCAAACTGGGGGACCGTGACCAGCTGGAAGCCGGCATAGGCCAGAACCAGCAGGGAAGAGGTGCCCAGAGCAAAGGATACCGGCATTCGGAACAACACCGCGACCAATGCGAAAGAAATCAGAAAGACGAGAAGTGCGGTAAGGGCAGACATAATTTCACCTCTTTCAAGTCATTGTGCGGTGGCCTGGGGCTCACCGCCCTTACGGCCCCGGACCATCCACTCCATAAACAGATAGACCTCATGAAGAGCACAAAGCACTACGCCGATAAATACAGGCAGATAGACCAGGCCCATGGGGATCCTCATGGTGGGGGAGGTCTGGGTCGTGGCCCAAATGGTCATCATGTAATCAAAAAACAGCTTGCCAAACACCAAAAGGAAAAGAAAGGTGGACAAAATGGCAAACAACTCCAGCAGCCTGAGCCCCTGCCTTCGAGCGGGTTCTTTGAAATTTGCAACTACCTGCTTGAGGACATCAATTTCTGTATGGCTGCCCTCATAGACCGCATAGGCAGAGCCAATATAGGTGAGCCAGATAAACAGATACCGGGTGAGTTCCTCAGCCCAAGCAGCGGAGATAAACAGAAAGTAACGGCAGATTACCTCAATAAAAATTGCCGCCACCAATGCGATGGTGATGAGGGCCATAAAAAAGGTCTCAATCCCCAGCAGAACATTGTTGAGCCGCTTGGCTCCCTGAAACAGGGTGCTTTGTGATTTCATGGGGAAACTCCCTCCTTTGCAGTTGAAAAGTTATTGGAAGAGGGAGCCTGAAGCTCTCCCGCAGAAAACCTCAGGCTCCGTTTTAGTGTATCAATCCAGGATTATAGAAAATCAACTTTCAGACAGTGTTCTATACTCGCCGCTGATGATGACATCCATGATTTCATCACCATATTTCTCCCGGCTCTCCTCCCAGATTTCCTCGGAAATCTCCTGCATGGCAGCCTTCATATCGTCAGAAGGCTGATCCACGGTCCATTGACCGCTTTCCAGGCCCTCCTGAGTCATGGACTCCGTCTTTTCCCGGAAGAAGGTGGTAAACTCATCAGAAGCGAGTTGAGCACATTCCGCAAAAATGGCCTTGTCCTCATCGCTGAGCTTGTCCCAGAAGGGGGAACCGGCGATAAAGCAGCCGCCGGAATAGCAGTAATTCAGCTCAGTGATGTGGGTGATCACATCAGTGATGCCTTGGTTGGTGTAGTTAAACACGGCGTTATCCAGCCCGTCCACTGTACCGGTCTGCAGGGCATTCAGCACCTCAGAGCCGGAGATCATCACAGGCAGGGCACCGCACTTCTCGTAAAATTCCACCACAGATTCTACGGAGGGGGTGCGGATTTTCAGTCCCGCCAGATCGGACATTTCAGTGACCGGGCGGACAATGTTGCCTACCTGGCGGAAGCCGTTGCAGAAGGAGGAGATTCGAATCAGGCCGTTCTCCGCCATAATCTCCGCTACCTTGTCCGCAATCCAGCCATTATTATAGTAGGCGTCAGCTTCCTCATAATCCGCCACCAGTCCGGGGAGCCAAGCAAAGCCCAGCGCACCGTCCAGCACACCGTCCATGGTCATGTCGTCGCTCATCAGCACATCCAGCGTGCCCATCTGAAGCATCTGGGCCATATCAGAGCCAGTGCCCAGAGAACCAGCTGCAATAATGGAAGCAGTGTAACGGCCTTCCGTTTTTTCTTCAACCAGCTGAGCAAAGCGCTCCACATAGGGAGCCCGGTCCCCGGTGACATCTGCCGTAACAGTAAAGGTTACAGCGTCTGCAGAAGGGGAGGAGGAGTCAGGCGAAGATGTGCCTGCGGAAGATGTGGCGCCTCCACCGCCGCAGGCGGCGGTACCCATCAGAAGGGCGGCGGCAAGCAGAGGAGCGGCAAGTTTTTTGAATTGTTTCATTTCTGGTTCTCCTTTCAGTGTGTTCATTTTACTCTTCTTATCTGACCCGCTCTGCCTGTGAGCGGTGAACAGCGCTTAGGGGTGGAGTAGTTTCTGAAAGACGGCAATTTTGGCGCTGTCCTCCAGCAGTTCAGCCTGATAAAAGCAGTTCTCCATAGTTTCTCCAAGGATCAGAACGCCATGAGCTTCCATCAGAAAAGCTGTGGTATCTTCCGAGGTGTGAGAGACCGCTGTGAGCACCTTCTCCGCCAGATCAGCAGACCCCGGTTGTCCATCTGGGATTAGGGGGACATGGACAAGTTTTAATTTGGCGGATTCTGTGTAGAGGGGAAGCTCCTGATTTTGCATGGACCAAATCGTGGAAAACACAGGGTGAGCATGCAGAACATATTGTGCAGAGGGGCGGATTCGGTAGATGCCAAGATGAAAAGCAGACTCCTTGGAGGGACGCAGATGAGGGGGGGCATCCAGAACAGTGCCGTTTTCATCACAGAGCACCAGCCCCTCCGGCGTAACAGCACGCAGAGGGATATTGCTTCCCGTGATCAGCACATGTCGGCCGCACCGGGCGCTGATGTTTCCGCCGGCAGCGCTGACCAGTCCGCGCTGATAGATCAGTTTGGAGTAGGAGATCAGATTTTCTATTTGATCGGAGTAAGATTCCTTCCAGTTCATTGGACGTCCTCCCAGCGGCACATCATTTTTTCAAGAACCGGAACACTGCCCATGCTGCCGCCCTTCAGGGCAAATTCTCTGCCAGTGAGAGCGCCGTCCAGAATCCTGCCTTGAGCAACGCCGGGCTCCAAGGCCCGACCTAGTTCCAGATGATTTACATGCAGGTGGCGAAAGATGGCCTGGGAGGTCTCACCGCCTACAATGATGAGCCGGTCAAATACAGCCGATTCGCAGACAAGGGGGGCGAGAGTTCCGAAACACTCCATGATCCTGACACTGGTACCAGGCTGATAGGAGTACCGCTCAACCGCAGGGGCAAGGATCACGTTGCCGTGCGCCAAAGCATCCAGAGCCGCTGCCGCCGCCCGATGGGGGACAGTTTGATCTCCCTCTATATAGGCGTCTATTTCCACAGGAACCACTGTAAGCCCCCGGGACTGAGAATACGCAAGCTGTTTTTTCGCAATTTCATATGCGGAGGCACAGAAGCCGAGGCAGCGCACTTGGCGGACTGCGGCCGGAGGGAGGGGCTGTTCCGGCCCATAGAGATATTCGGCCAGACCATCCGCAAGCCCGAGAGAACCGGTCCAAAAGACCTTTGGATAGAGAGGCTGTAGCGTACGAATAATATGCAGCGTGTCCCGTTTGGTAATGGCGTCAAAGACCAAGATCCGGCAGCCCCTACTTATCTGCTGCTGAACAGCGCCCGCAAGATCGCCGCCTTTCACAGTATCAATGTCCACAAGCCCAATGTGGAGCTTTGTCCCGTGGGAAAGAATATCTGGAATATAGGATTCCTTGGGAGGGAAAATGGGATCCTTAGCATACAGGGATTTGGGGAGGATCTCTCCCTCGCAGTACTGATGCCCATAGAGGGTAAAGGTACCCAGATCCGGCGCGTTGTCAATGAGAAAGACGAGGTAGTCGGGCCAGGCCTGCAGAAGTCCTTCCAGCTCATAGGAATCGTTGCCTCGAAAACCAGTGCCGATTTTTTTCATATAAATATGGCCAGTCTCTTTTGAAAGTCTTTTCAACAGCGCACTGTGGACTCTGCGGGCCACTTCGCCTTCCACGTTTCGAGAACACAGATTGACAGATAGAAGTTCATTATCTGATCTGTTTAAACTGCTTTCTCCTGAGGTACAGATTTTCAGCTGCTGCCCCCGGGCAGTGAAGTAGCTGCCGGAGTCGGCCGCACCTGTCAGATCATCTGTGATTTCTGTAAAGCGCATGGTGTTCCTTCTCCCTTTAAAACGTTTATTTGAACATAAATAAGAAGAAATAATCTTTGTTTTTGTTTGATAATACTACCTAAAATGTGCGAAGTCAATATATTAAACACTTTTTTGGCGTATTATCTAGTTCAATTTAGCTATTTTTGTTCATTTAGCAAAATAATTTCACAAAATATATGTTTGATCAAACAAAAAATCTCCGAGCAAAATACCAACTCATGTGGTACTTTGCCGGAGATCTTCTTTCACAATATGTAACTACACCAATTTTAAGTTTATTTGGGCGTTGTTTAAGAAATCCCGCCAATCCAGAGAGAGTTTATTATCTGTAATCAGCATATCCATATCATGAAGTTCAGCAAAATGATTGGCTTTTACCAAATCAAATTTACTGGAATCTGCCAGCATGATATTTTGTGCGGAAGAATCGATCAATGCTCTTTTACTATCCACAATATGAGCATTGATACAGGTAATGCCCAGACTGCGATGGATCCCTGAGACAGAAATAAAGGATTTGTTGGCACGGTGCCGGCGAATAAAATCCACAGCTTCCGGAGAGGTAAAATTGTAATCCTCCGGATGGTAATAGCCGCCGGGAAAAATGATTTTGATATTTGGACGCTTAAGCAGTTCCGCGAGGATCGTAAAATTATAACATAAGACTGTAAATTCAAAATCTGTGGGGAGATATGAGGTAATGCGCCCCACAGTGGTGCCATTATCCAAAAAAATCCAGTCTCCTGGCTCAATCAGCGTGGCGGCGTATTTGGCAATACGGTCTTTTTCGCTGAGGTTTTGAATTCGGGCCAGACGAAGGTCATAAACTTCTCCATCATAGGCATAGCCATCGCCGCCTTTGGCGAGAGTCGCATAGCCATAGCTCCGTTCCAATACATGGTTTTTCCGCAGGAGATCCAGATCCCGTCGGATGGTCATCTCAGAGACTTCGAGTGTAGCGGCCAAATCTTTTACAGAGACCCGTTGATATTGCTTTAGAAGTTCCAGTTCTTGAGCGATACGGCGCTCTTTTGCATTTCCATTCTCCATAATGTCCTTCTTTTCCTATGCCCCGCTAAGAACCCTCATACAGGTGCCCGGGGGAACTGGTTGAGTTCCTATGGGCCTATTATGTGCGATCAATCCGTTCAATGCAACATATTTTCAAAAATTCCTCAGAATTCACAAATAGACGGCAGATTTTTTGTGGATTTTTTGGATTTAATTACATTTATTGGATGATAAAAATTTTTGTAAGTAGAGATAGAGATCTATCTACTATGGCTTTTTTTTCACCTCTATGCTACAATGTGCTTTACTGTTAAAAATGTGCTGGGCTGCCGGGCAGTTCAGTTAGGCAGATGGAGGGATATGATGTCAGGCAAAGAGGAATTTATCGAGATCTTTCGAGAGAAGATCACTCGCCCAGGGGCAGACGCCCTGCTGGACTATCTGGAGAACAAGAGCGACTTTTTTACCGCCCCCGCCTCCGCCCGATACCACGGGGCCTATGCGGGCGGGCTGTGTGACCACAGCCTGAATGTCTACCACTGTCTGGTGGACTATCTGGCCCGGGAACGGGTCCAGGAGCTGTATGGCCTGGAGTACAGTGAGGAGAGTGTGGCAGTGGTGGCCCTGCTCCATGATCTGTGCAAGGTGGGCTGCTATAAAAAGAGCTTTCGGAACGTGAAGAACGATGCCACTGGACAGTGGGAGCGGGTACCCACCTTTACTTTTGATGACCCTCTGCCCTATGGACACGGGGAAAAGAGCGTGTACATCGTCAACGGCTTCATCCGGCTGACCCGGGAGGAGGCCATGGCGATCCGCTGGCACATGGGCTTCTCCGGCCCGGAGGACGCCCGCACTGTGGGGCAGGCGTTTCAAAAATATCCGCTCGCCTTCGCCTTGGCCACAGCGGACATGGAGGCGTCTTATTTCCTGGAAAATGAAGAAAACCCGTAAAAAAGCCCCGGAGTGCGCTCTGCGCTCCGGGCTTTCGAATAAAACCGCCTGTTTTGGGGAAAACTGGAGCATACAAGAGCTTTGACAGAAAGGCGGTTTTTGGTGTGCAAGTGCGTGAATTGATGAACCCGGCTGTGGTGACAGTGGAGCCCAGCTCCTCGGCGGCCCTGGCAGCCCGGCTGATCAGCCGGCACAATGTGGGAGCTCTTCCTGTGTGCGGCGGGGACGGACGTCTGCGGGGGATCGTGACGGACCGGGATATCGTGCTGCGGTGTGTAGCGGCGGAGGAGGACCCGGCCCAGGTGCCGGTGCGGGATATCATGACCCGCAACTGCGCCACGGTCTCCCCGGGGGATGACTGCAGAGAAGCCACCCGTCTGATGGCGGCCCAGCAGGTCCGGCGTCTGCCAGTCACAGAGGGCGGGAAGATTGTGGGGATCGTGTCCCTGGGCGACCTGGCGAAGTGTCAGGCTTTTGACATGGAGGCGGCCAAGGCTCTGAGTGAGATCTCAGAGAATATCATCCGTCCGTGATCGGCAACGCAGAGAGGCACCCGCTTCAGCGGGTGCCTCTCTGTTTGTCAAAAAAGCCTCGCAGAGTTCGCGCCCGCAGGCGCGAATCCAGTTCTGATCCGTTTTCCCCGGCGGCATGCGCGTCGGGGAAAACACTTCTCAGGCTGTAAGTGTGGGTTTTGTCCGCCGCAGGCGGACAAAACCCGCGCGCGGCAGACTGCAGCTTTCTCGAAAAAGTGGAAAAGCCACTTTTTCGACCGTCTCAGGCACCCGCTTCAGCGGGTGCCTCTGTATTTCTGTCTCAACGGCGTGGGATCAGGCGTTCTCTTCGGGCGCTTCTTTTCTGGTGACATTGATGGAGAGCTCGTCCAACTGTTTATCGTCCACGAAGTCCGGGCACTGGGTCATGGGCTCGCTGGCGTTCTGAACCTTGGGGAAAGCGATGACGTCCCGGATGGAGTCGGCCCCGGCCATGAGCATGACCAGCCGGTCCAGGCCGTAGGCCAAGCCGCCGTGAGGGGGAGCGCCGAACTTGAAAGCGTTGATGAGGTGGCCGAAGCGCTCCATGGCATCCTCGTCGGAGAAGCCCAGGGCCCGGAACATGGCCTCCTGGGTCTCAGGGACGGAGATGCGGATGGAGCCGCCGCCCAGCTCAGTGCCGTTGAGCACGATGTCGTAGGCCTTGGCCCGACAGTTTTTCTTGTCGGTCTCCAGCTTGTCGAAGTCCTCGTCCATAGGCGCGGTGAAGGGGTGGTGCATGGCCACATAGCGACCCTCCTCCTCGCTGTACTCGAACATGGGGAACTCCGTCACCCACAGGAACTTGAAGTCCATGGGGTCCAGGATGCCCAGCTGCTTGGCGCACTCACACCGCAGGGCGCCCAGGGCGGCAAAGACCACCTCGTCCTTGGCATCACCCACGATGAGGACCAGGTCGCCGTCCTTTGCCCCGGCCCGCTCCAGGATGGCCCGGTTCTCCTCCTCGGTGAGGAACTTCTGATAGGAACTGGTGACCTCCCCGCCGTGCAGGCGGGTCCAGGCCAGCCCCTTGGCCTTGTAGGTCTTGACGAACTCGGCCAGCTTATCGATTTTCTTCCGGGGGAAGTGCTCGCCGCCGCCCTCCACGTTGATGAGGCGCACGGAGCCCCCCGCCGCCACAGGAGCGGAGAAGACCTGGAAGGAGCAGTCCTTCACAATGTCGCTGATATCCTTCAGTTCAAAGCCGAAGCGCATGTCCGGCTTGTCGGAGCCGAAGCGGTCCATAGCCTCCCGCCAGGGCAGGCGGAGGAAGGGGGTCTGGACGTCCACATCCAGCACCTCTTTGAACACCCGCTTCAGGAAGCCCTCCTGTATGTCCATCACGTCGTCCTCGTTGACAAAGGACATCTCCAGGTCGATCTGGGTGAACTCGGGCTGGCGGTCTGCCCGCAGGTCCTCATCCCGGAAGCAGCGGGCGATCTGCATATAGCGGTCAAAGCCGGAGAGCATCAGCAGCTGCTTATACTGCTGAGGGGACTGGGGCAGGGCGTAGAACTTGCCGGGGTGGACCCGGGAGGGGACCAGATAGTCCCGGGCGCCCTCGGGGGTGGACTTGGTGAGCATGGGGGTCTCGATCTCGTAGAAGCCCTGCTCGTCGAAGTAGTCCCGGGCGATTTTCGTGACCTTGTGGCGGGTGGCGATCATCTTCTGCATGTCGGGGCGGCGCAGGTCCAGATAGCGGTACTTCAGGCGCAGCATATCGTTGGCCTTGGAGTGCTCCACGATCTCGAAGGGGGGGGTCTCCGCCTTGGCCAGCAGGCGCAGCTCGGTGACATATACCTCGATGGCGCCGGTGGCGATCTTGTCCGTCTTGGACTCCCGCTCCCGCACGGTGCCGGTGGCAGCAATGACGTATTCCGAGCGGAGAGAGGACGCCTTTTCAAAGACGGCCTGGTCGGTGCCGTCGTCGAAGGAGAGCTGGACGAGGCCGGTACGGTCCCGCAAGTCCACGAAGATCAGACCGCCCAGGTCACGCTGGCGCTGGACCCAGCCGCACAGAGAGACCGTCTTGCCCGTGTCGCCCAGACGCAGGTCACCGCAGTAGTTGGTGCGGCGGAAATTTTTCAGATTGTCCATAAAATCAACTCCATTTTGTACTATTTTATCTAATTATAGTGATTAGTATTAAAAACTTGGGCTGTTGTCATTCCCGAAAGGTCCCATACTCCTTCAAATATTCCGCCAGCGCCTGATAGGTCGATCCATCAGCGGCGGTAAACAGAAGGGAGTGGGGGGAGCTGGGGAGGGAGAGACGGAGCTGCCCTGTGTCCACAGCGGTGAAAAAGACCCCCTCGTTCCCCTCCAGTCCCAGGACGCCCTGAAGGCTGCTGGAGAAGCCGCTGAAAGAACCGGCATCCAGCCCCAACAGGTTTTTCAGACTGGCCCGCCAGCGGCTTTTCTCCAGGAGGGGAAGGAGGGCATCAAAGGCGGGGGTGCCGGGGGAAAGGTCCTGAAGCTCCCAGATATCCTGTCCTGCTTGGCCGTCATCCACCCAGGACTCTAACAGAAGCAGGGCGGCGGAGCAGACGGCGTTCTCTGAGGTCCCAGTGATCGCCAAAAAGCTCCGGGGCCGGGTGTACCACAGGTATAGAGCGGCCAGAAGGGCTAAAATCAAGACCAGGGAGAGCAGGGCTCTTTTTTTCATGGGGCGCACCTCCTTGCTTTTTACCGGCAGGGCGGGTCAAAGGACCTGCGCCTAAGAGGAAGGGTAGTAAATGTTTTCCTCCGGCTCGTCCATAAAAATGAGCTCCAGCTTCTCCCCCAGGCGGCCGGGGGGAAGGGGGAGAAAGCGGCGCCAATGAGAGGAGTTCGAGGCCAGCCAGAGAAAGGTGCCGTCCCAGTAGGCCATGCACTCGGGGGTACAGCCGGATGCGGTATAGAAGGCGGTCCCGCCGTCGGGGGCCCCCAGCAGGGCGGGGAGGCGGAGATACCTCTGCCCCCGGAGGGCGGCCAGCAGCTCACGGTAAGTCCGCCCCTCATCAAAGGTGACAGGAGCGTCACTGAGGCCGGGATAGGTGCCCTCGCGCAGCACCTTAAAAGAACCCCCGGGTTTTGCGGGCGGACCTATGCCGTTGCACTGGAAGGCATGGTCGAAGGTGGGGGCCGCCCAATAGTGCAGCACCCCGACGGCCAGGAGCACCAAAACGACCAGACAAAAGCTCAATTTTTTCTTCACAAGGATCCCTCCCGCTCCAGCCGCCGGGCGGGATTGCCCAGGATGTACCCGGCGGTCTCGTCAAGGTCCTGTTGGTTGCGGATGACATGGTCATAGTAGCCGCGCGGTCAAAGGGAAAGCCGCTTTGCGTGTTGTCAAATTTTTAGAGGCTTATTATTCTGGGAAGGACAGGCGGACCAGATGTGCCGTCCCTACGAGGTGACGATTGCAGTTCCGTCGTATTCCAGGGCCAGCCGTTGGATGGCTGCCTCAAATCCGGCGGGATCGGTGGGCCGATAACCCAGGTAGTGGCCGCCCAGCCAGTTCACCCACAGGGTTGTACCATCCCACAGCAGGGTGGTCTGGCAGTCGCCAGTGGAAGAACAGCCCTCCTGGAAGTAATCGATTTTCACCTTGACCGGCTCCCGGGGCTGGTGGAGGAAAGGCAGGAGGGTGAGGGGATCGGCCAGGAACCGGACGCCTTCCATCTCACTATGGAGATCATAAAAGGCATCCAAGACTTCTTGGTCAATGCCAAAGCTGAGAGAAGCGGTGAATTCTGTCTCGGCGCAGATTTCCGGTCTTTCTCCTGAGACATTTACCATCCGCTGAGGAATGATCCAGGCAAAGGGCCGGGGAAATACCGTCCACACCAAAAGACAAACGATTAAAAGCAGTAAAAAGCGTTTGGAATTTTTCTTCATGAGCTTTTCTCTTTCTATATCAGAGACAGCTGGCCCGGGAATTCCATCTATACGGCGTGGGACGGCCTGGTGGGGATATCGGCTCCTGCACAGCCAAAGCATGGATGGGAAATCGGACTTACACCCTGTCCAGGATCGGCGTCCCCTGGTTCAGCCTGTCCAGCCCGGCCAGGATGTGGGCGGCAGCCTGGCCGGGAGCAAGCTTCACCTGCTCCCCGGTGGCCAGGTCCTTGACGGCGGCGAGGCCCTCCCGGATCTCGTCCTCTCCCAGGATAACGGCGTAGGGGATGCGGAGCTTGTCCGCATAGGAGAGCTTCTGCTTGAACTTCTTCCGCTCCGCCTGGATCTGGGTGCGGATGCCTGCCTGGCGCAGCTGGGTGGCCAGGGAGATGGCAGGGGACAGGTCCTCGGTCATGGGGAGGATAAGGGCGTCGGCGGGGGCGGTGTTCAGGGCGTCGTTGAGATAGCCCTGGTCCTCCAGAACGAAGAACAGGCGGGTCAAACCGATGGAAATGCCCACTCCAGGGAGTTGTTTATTCGTGTAATATTCCGCTAAGTTGTCATAGCGGCCGCCGGAACAGATGGAGCCGATCTCCGGATGGTCCAGCATGGTGGTCTCATAGACGGTGCCGGTGTAGTAGTCCAGTCCCCGGGCGATGGTCAGGTCCACGGCGAAGTGAGTCTCAGGCACGCCGAAGGCAGCCAGATATTTTGTCACCGCGTTCAGCTCATCCAGGCCCAGGTCAAAGACCTCGTTCCGGCCCCGGTAGCCCTCCAGGGCGGTCAGGACCTCCTCGTTGGTGCCGGTGATGGAGGTAAAGCTGAGGATCTCCCGGGCCTGCTCCGGAGAGAGGCCGGACTGCACCAGCAGCTCGGCCACCTTGTCCGGGCCGATCTTGTCCAGCTTGTCCACCGTGCGCATGATCTCGCCGGACTGCTGGGAAAGACCCAGCATGGCGTAAAAGCCGTTGAGGATCTTCCGGTTGTTCACCCGGATCTGGAAGCGCTTCAGCCCCAGGGCGGTGAAGGCCCGATAGATGATGGAGGGGATCTCCGCCTCGTTGCTGATGTCCAGGGCGCCGTCTCCGATGACGTCGATGTCCGCCTGATAGAACTCCCGGAAGCGGCCCCGCTGGGCCCGCTCCCCCCGGTAGACCTTGCCGATCTGGAAGCGACGGAAGGGGAAGGTGAGCTGGCCGTAGTTCAGCGCCACATACTTGGCCAGGGGGACGGTGAGGTCAAAGCGGAGGGACAGGTCGGTGTCTCCCTTGAGAAAGCGGTAGATCTGCTTCTCCGTCTCGCCGCCGCCCTTGGCCAGCAGGACCTCGCTGGCCTCGATGAGGGGGGTGTCCAGGGGGGTGAAGCCGTAGAGGGAGTAGGTCTCCCGCAGGATGGAGACCATCCGGTCGAACTGGACCTGCCGGGCGGGGAGCAGCTCCATAAAGCCGGACAGGGTGCGGGGTTGTACGTTTGCCATATCGATTCTCCTTTTTGGAATGGTTGGGGGAGTCAAACAACAGATCAGGGTGCGGGGTCAGCGGTTGATGTCGGGGTTGTCGGTGCGGCCGGCCAGGTAGTCCATGGAGACGTTGAAGTAGTCCGCCAGGGCGATGAGGCCCCGCATATCGGGACAGGCCCGGCCCTTTTCATAGGAGTAGACCGCATATTTTTTCAGCCCGATGACGCTGCCGACCTCTTCCTGAGAGAGTCCTTTTTCTTTGCGGAGGGCTCGGATCCGCTCTGCGAAATTGGCCATAGTTCCTCCCAATTTTTGCTTGACAGTAGCAAATGAAACCACTATACTAAAAGTAGTTTGAAATGCTACTTTTAGGGGGTTGACATAATGGAGCAGATATATGAAAAACTGTATGAAGCCTTTGTCCCGCCCTGGGCCACGCCGGTGGAGACCGCAGCCGGTGAGGCCGGTGAGCCCTATTTTGACCGGCTCTGCCAGCGTTTCCCGCCTCAGGAGGCGGAGGACATCTGGGACGCGGCGCTGTCAGCGGGGGCCGCTGGCAGGGAGGAATGCTTCCTCCGGGGCTTCCGCCTGGGGGCCCTGCTGATGCTGGACCTCCTCTCCGGCGGGGAAGGGGAGCGGGGGACAAAAACGCGCTCCCGTCCCCTGCGATTGGGACGAGAGCGTTTCAAACACTTCGTGGTGCCACCCAAATTCAGGCGTGCGGACACGCCCCTTTGACCCTGTGTTGCGGCAGGGGGACCGCGCCCGTCTCCGGGCCCGCTGGTGGCGCTGTCTTCTCCGGGGCCGTCTCCGTAAGGTCCTTTCAGCCGAGGGACCTCTCTCTGTCCGGCGGTGTCCCGGATACTCATGCGCCGTCTTGGCGGTGGACGCTGTCCGCAGCCCGCGCGGGGGCGGGCCGGGGGAATGGGGAGAACGTCTCCCTCAGATGGCGAAGGGGATGCGGTTGGGGTTCATCACCTCGCGCCAGTCCAAGTCTCCCCGGGCCAGACCATGGATCAGCAGCTCAGCGGTGGCCACGTTGGTGGCCATGGGGACGGAGTGCTGGTCACACAGCTTGGAGATGGACAGCACGCTGTCGTCCAGCTCTCCGGAGCGGGGGTCGTTGAAGAACAGCACCATGTCGATCTCGTTGTAGATGATGCGCTGACCGATCTGCTCGATGCCGCCGTGGGCGTGGGACAGGAACAGATTGACAGGAAGACCGGTGGCCTCCGCGACCATGCGGCCGGTGGTGTTGGTGGCGCATACGGTGTGCTTGGACAGGACGCCGCAGTAAGCAGTGCAGAATTGGACCATCAGTTCCTTCTTATGGTCGTGGCTCATCAGTGCGATGTTCATGGTGTGGCAAACCTCCTTTATACAGATGCCGGAAGGGAGTTCAGCGGATCCGCATGATAGGGACCCGGCGCCCCTCCAGACGCTTGGCAATGTTCAGGCAGGCGTTGGCCGCCCCCTGCCGTCCGCCCAGGATCAGGGGCCGCCCCAGGTTGGCGGACAGCATCACCTGGGGGTCCTCCGGCACTACGCCCAGCAGTGGCAGGCCGGCGGTGTCCATGGCGTCGTCAATGGTGGTGCGCAGCTGACGCAGCAGCTTGGGCTGGATGCGGTTCATCACCAGATGAATCTGCCGCAGAAAGTCCAGCTCACCCACGGTGCGCTGGGCGTCCCGAAGGGAAGAAGCGTCGTTGGTGGAGACGACGATGGCCCGGTCGGCCCCGCAGCAAGCCATCCGGAAGCCGGTGCCCAGGCCCGCGGGGGAGTCGATGAGGATATAGTCATACAGGGATCGGGCGGTATCCAGCATGCGGCGGACAGCCTCCTCCGTCAGGGCAGAGGAGAGGGTCATGGGCGCGGTGAGCAGGGCCAGACCCGGCAGATCGGGGTGGTTCACCGCCGCGCGGACCAGAGGGCAGCGGCCCTCCGCCACATCGGAGAAGTCCATCAGGGCCCGGTCGCTGAGGCCCAGGGAGATGTCCAGGTTGCGCAGGCCGATGTCCATGTCGATGCACAGCACGCTGTGCCCCAGGCGGGCCAGACTGCCGGCCACACCCCCGGTAATGGAGGTTTTTCCGGTGCCGCCCTTCCCGGAGGTGACGACGATTGCGGTTCCCATGTGTGCGCAGACCTCCCATCACACCATTTTAAGTGTATCACAAATCCCACCCACGTCAATGGGTTTATGAGAAATTTTGAAAAATGGAGCCGAAAATCCAGGTAAAGCCCTACCCTCTGTACACTGAGGGTATCGATCCTGGAGGGCTGGCGGAGACATCGCTCCGGTCTCACAGCGGGGCTTTCTGGATCTTGGCCCACCGCCGGGGATAGCCCTTCAGGGTTGGGGCCACCTTCCGCAGGACTACCAGACGGTGAATGACGTCGGTGCCGGGAATGGTGTAGTCCCGGCACTCCTCCAGACGGGCACCCAGCAGCTTGATGCAGTGGGCGGCCTCCTCCAGCTCCCGGCCGCAGTCCACCGACTTCATGGCCAGAAAAGCGCCCCCTACCTTGACATAGGGCAGGCACAGCTCACACAGCAGGCGGAGCTCGGCCACCGCCCGGGCAGTGACCAGCTCAAAGCTGTCCCGGAAGCCCTTCTCCAGAGCCTGCTCCTCCGCACGGGCATGGATGACCCGGATGCCGGTGAGGGAGAGCTGGGCGCTGACCTGAGCCAGCCAGTCCACCCGCTTGTTCAAACTGTCCAGCAGAGTGACCTGGAGGGAGGGGACCAGGATCTTCAGGGGCAGACCCGGAAAGCCGGCCCCGGTGCCCACGTCCAGGAGGGCCCTGTTCTGAAAGTCGGCGCAGGTGAGCAGGGCAGCGCAGTCCAGCATATGGAGCTGGGCCACCTTTACCGGGTCGGTGATAGCAGTCAGGTTCATCACCTGGTTCTTCTCCAGCAGGAGATGACCGTATTCCGCCAGCTGGCTGGGGGCCTGCTCCGGCACCCGGTCCAGCAGGCCCAGATCCGCCAGACCGGCGGCAATGATGTCACGCATGGCTCGTTCCTCCAAAAATCAGGGCGCCCCGGTGACGAAGACGCCCACCAGGCTGAAATTGGACAGCAGGCCCACGATGCCCAGGGGGAGGGTGGCCAGCGCCGCCAGGAAGCACACCGCAGCCAGGGCGATGGCGGGCCATTTGCCGGGGCGGCCGGTGGTGCGCCAGCTGACCAAAGCCAGGATACCCAGGCCAATCAGGCCGGGGACGGCCAGGAGAGGGGCCATGTTCACCAGCATGGAGCCGGTAAAGTAGTAATAGGTCATCATGGCCACCAGGATCACCATATAGACCACACCGATCCAGGCCATGGTCCGCTTCACCGGGGAGGCGGGGGTATAGGGTGCCGGGGCGTCTTGCTCCTCCTGCGGGGGGATTTTTTTTTCTTCCATCAGGTCCTCTCTTTCAGCAGGTCCCGGATCTCTGTGAGCAACAGCTCTTCCTGGGAGGGCGCCGGGGGAGGTGCGGGGGTCTCCTCCTTTTTCCGGTGGAGGCGGTTGAGGGCTTTCACGAGGCAGAACACCGCAAAGGCCATGATGAGAAAGTTCAAGATGGCGTTGATGAAATTGCCGACCATCAGGGCACCGCCCCCGGGCAGTTCTACGGCCATGGCGGCCAGGGCGGTGTTGTTTCCGGCGATGATGCCCAGGATGGGGTTGAGAATATCGTTGACCAGGGAGGTGGTGATGTTGCTGAAGGCGCCGCCGATGATGACGCCTACGGCCAGGTCCATCACATTGCCCCGGGCGATAAAGGACTTGAACTCTTGGATGAAGGCTCTCATAAGCAAAAAGCTTCCTTTCTATTTCTTGAGGCTCTGAGATAGGGAGCAGCCGGAGAGGGCGGGGGAGAGGGGGAAAGCCTCTGCCTCTTTGCACCCGGAAACCCTTGCGCCGCAAGGGTTTCCGGGTGCAGACCGTTCTGGAGCGATTTCCAGGGGCGAAAATGATCCAAAGCCAGGGGCGGGGATGCGCTGTCCGCTGGAGACGGGTAAAACAAATCGTTATATTCCTTAAAAAAATTACAAAACAAAATTTTAAAGGCAGTCATCGGCCCCATTGGGGCACGGACACGCGATATAGCCGGAGAGAAGAGCTGGGGTCACTGCTTGGGGGTCAGCATCTGGGTGCCGCCCATGTAGGGCTGGAGGACGGCGGGGATCTTCACAGTGCCGTCCGCCTGGAGGTTATTCTCCAGGAAAGCAATGAGCATCCGGGGCGGGGCGACCACAGTGTTGTTCAGGGTGTGGGGCAGGTAGGTGCCCTTCTCCCCCTTGACCCGCATCTTCAGGCGGCGGGCCTGAGCATCGCCCAGGTTGGAGCAGGAGCAGACCTCGAAATACTTCTGCTGGCGGGGGGACCAGGCCTCGATGTCACAGGACTTTACCTTCAGGTCAGCCAGGTCGCCGGAGCAGCACTCCAGCTGGCGGACCGGAATATCCAGGGAGCGGAACAGCTCTACCGAGTAGCGCCACATCTGCTCGTACCACTTCATGGAGTCCTCCGGCTTGCACACCACCACCATTTCCTGCTTCTCAAACTGGTGGATGCGGTAGACGCCCCGCTCCTCGATGCCGTGGGCCCCCTTCTCCTTGCGGAAGCAGGGGGAGTAGGAGGTAAGGGTCTGGGGCAGAGACTCCTCGGGGATGATCTGGTCGATGAACTTGCCGATCATGGAGTGCTCGCTGGTGCCGATAAGATAGAGGTCCTCGCCCTCGATCTTGTACATCATGGCGTCCATCTCGGTCTGGGACATGACGCCCTCCACCACGTTGCCGTGGATCATGAAGGGGGGAATACAGAAGGTGAAGCCCTTGTTGATCATAAAGTCTCGCGCATAGGCCAGCACCGCTTCATGGAGCCGGGCAATATCCCCCATGAGGTAGTAGAAGCCGTTGCCGGAGACCCGGCCGGCAGCGTCCATGTCGATGCCGTTGAAGGACTCCATGATCTGGGTGTGGTAGGGGATCTCAAAGTCGGGGACCACAGGCTCACCGAAGCGCTGGACTTCCACATTGCAGCTGTCGTCAGGGCCGATGGGGACGGAGGGATCAATGATATTGGGGATCTGTAGCATGATGTGACGGATCTGCTGCGCCAGTTCAGTCTCTTTGGACTCCAGCTCAGCCAGCCGGTCGGCGTTGGCCTTGACCTGGGCCTTGACGGCCTCGGCCTCCTCCAGCTTGGAGGGGTCCTTTTTGGCCTGGCCCATCAGCATACCTACCTGCTTGGACAGGGCGTTCCGGTTGGCTCTCAGCTCATTGGCTTCGCTGACAGCGGCCCGGTTCTCCTCGTCCAATGCCAGTACCTGGTCCACCAGGGGCAGTTTGGCATCCTGAAACTTTTTCTTGATATTTTCCCGCACTGCATCGGGGTTTTCACGAATAAATTTGATATCCAGCATGGGGATCGCACTCCTTTTTTATCTTAACAGAATGGGATGAGCTCCTGTGGGGAAATTGGGCGAAAATAAAAATGTTTCACGTGAAACCTGGCCGGCGGAGATGTCCTGCCATCCGGCCTAAAGCCGGTCAGTACAGGGCGTCCCAGATCTCCTGATACCGGTCAGCAGGGGAGAAGCGGCCGTTATCGGTGTAGCTCTCCTGGGGAAGATAGCTCTTCAGGGGGGCCTCTCCGGAGGAGGTGTCCTCCAGTACCGCGATCAGATCACGGCAGAGGGAGTAGCGGCCCCGCACATAGGCCTCATCGATCTGCCAGAAGTAGTCCATGGCCTCCTTGGTACGCTCCAGGACCTGTCCCTGCTGCTCCCCGGCGGCGGTCAGGCTGTCGATGGTCCCCAGCAGGGTGTCGATCTGTTCCTGGAGGTCTTGGATCTCATTTTTCAGGGCGCCGTTCTCCTCCAGGGCGCTCTGGGCGGTCTGCATCCCGGAGAGGGAGTCCTTCAGATCAGAGACTGAGGAGGTCAGGTCCCCCAGCGTCTCATTGCTACGGCGCTGGTCCATGGCGTAGGTCATCAGCAGCAGGGCAAAGGCCGCTGCAAAGAGGATAGTGATGTAGAGCACCACCGACTGCCTGCGCCGCCGCTGCTGGCCAGGGCGCTCCTCCTTGGGAGGACCGCCTGCCTGGGGGGCGTTCTGCGCCGGCTTCTGGGGATCAGCCATGGCCCTGCACCTCCCCGGCGTTCAGCCGCTCCAGAGCCTCCAGCAGAAGCTCCAGATCCTGGCTGTTGTAGTATTCCAACTCGATCCTGCCTTTTTTGCCTCGGTGGGCGATGTGGACCTTCCGGCCCAACCGGCCGGAGAGATTCTTTTCCGCCTCCCCGAGGTAGAGGGCCAGGCTGTCCCCCGCCTGCTTAGGCGGGGCCTTCTTTTCCCGCTGGAGGGCCTTGACCAGTGCCTCCGTCTGGCGGACGGAGAGCCCGTCGGCAATGACCTTCTTGGCGGCCTGCCGCTGGAGCTCCGCCGTGGGGGCGCCCAGCAGGGCACGGGCGTGGCCGGCGGAGAGCTGTTCCTCCTCCACCAGCTTCAAGAGGTCCTCCGGGAGGGCCAGCAGCCGCAGGGTATTGGTGATGGCAGGCCGGGATTTTCCCATCCGATCCGCCACCTGTTCCTGGGTGAGGCCGTATTCCTCCATCAGCACCTGATAGCCCCGGGCCTCTTCGGCCGGGTTCAGGTCCTCTCGCTGGAGGTTCTCGATCAGGCCCAGCTCCATCACTTTGCGGTCATCCGCCTCGATGATGACTGCCGGCACCTCCGCCAGGCCGGCCAGCTTGGCGGCCCGCCAGCGGCGCTCACCGGCGATGATCTGGTAGTAGCCGGAGGACAGACGGCGCACTGTCAGCGGCTGGATGATGCCGTGGACCCGGATAGACTCTGCCAGATCGGCCAGGGCATCCTGGTCAAAGCGCTTCCGGGGCTGATTCAGGCCGGGCTGTACCTGGGAAATGGGGAGGGAGACGGAGCCCTCTCCCTGCGCTTGCAGGTCCGGGTCGCCCAGCAGGGCGTTCAGCCCCCGGCCCAGGCCCAGCTCTTTGGTTCGCTTTGCCATAGTAGCTCCTTCCTTATAAAAATAACAGTGGAGATCAAAATTCAGCCGTCGGGGCCAGGCTTACGGCCCCGGCGAAAAAGCGGGGGAGAACTCAGACAGGGGCCGCCGTGGGGTGCTTGGCTGCGATCTCCTCCGCCAGCAGCCGGTAGGCCTCCGCCCCCCGGGAGTAGGGGTCGTAGGCGGTAACGGGCTTCCCGTGGCTGGGGGCCTCGGATAAGCGCACATTGCGGGGGATGACCGTGGCGTAGACCTGACCGGGAAAGTGACGTTTAACTTCCTCCGCCACTTGAAGAGAGAGATTGGTGCGGCTGTCAAACATGGTGAGCAGCACGCCCTCTAACACCAGCCGGGGATTCAGTGAGCGTTTGACCAAGCGGACGGTAGAGAGCAGATCGCTCAGTCCCTCCAGGGCGTAGTACTCACACTGGACCGGGACCAGCAGGGAGTCAGCGGCGCACAGGGCGTTCACTGTCAGCAGCTCCAGAGAGGGGGGGCAGTCCACAAAGATGAAGTCGTAGCCGGGAGAGAGGACCTCCAGGGCCTTTCGGAGCAGATGCTCCCGGTCCGGCAGGGCGATCATCTCCACGCCCGCTCCGGCCAGCGCCTTGTTGGAGGGAAGCACGTCCCCGTAGTGTGTGGTGACTACGCCGCGGCGGGGATCGGCCCCATTGATGAGCACGTCGTAGACATTTGGGGAGGCGGTGTTCTTGTCCACTCCCATACCGGAGGTGGCGTTGGCTTGGGGGTCGAAGTCGCACAGCAGTACCCGCTTTCCCAGCGCGGCCAGGGCGGCGGTGAGGTTGACGGTGGTAGTGGTCTTGCCCACGCCTCCCTTTTGATTGACGATAGCGATGATCTTGGCCATGGGGCGCCTCCTGAGTCGAAATGGCGGACGGGTGTACAGCAGACTTCCGCAGAGCTTTATTATATCAACCGGGGGAACGCATTTCAACTCTTTTTCCCGTTTTTCCGGCCTGGTAGCGAGAAAAGGCGGCGGACCGCACAGGGGCGGCCCGCCGCAAGGGGAGAGGTGCAGACAGAGGGAGAGAGCCGAGACCGGGCCTGCCTCCAGGTGATCTGGCTTCGGCAGGCGATGGGGAGGGAAGGGGAGATAGGAAAAGAGAATGTTTCACGTGAAACATTTTTACCGAATGGCCTGGGGAATACGGATGGTGAGCAGGATCTCTCCGTCCTTATCCTGGCGGTCACAGCGGGCATCCACCCCGGCGGACCGCATTAGGGCCATACTCCGAGTCAGAGTGTTAAGAAAAAGGCGGACATCCTTCACCACAAAGGTGCGTTTGGTTCTGGTGCGGGGAGGAGGGGAGAGAAGCTGATCTACCAAGGCGTCTGTCTGGGCCACGGTGAGCTGCCGGGACAGGATCTGCTCCAGGGCCTTCTGGCGCAGGCTGGGGTCCTCCAGCCGAAGCAGGGCCCGGGCATGGCGCTCAGTGCAGCCGCCGTCCCGCAGGGCCCGGAGAGTGTCCTCCGGCAGCTTCAGCAGGCGCAGCTTGTTGGCCACGGCGGACTGGCTCTTGCCGATGCGCCGGGCAGCCTCCTCCTGGGAGAGATGGTAGACAGAGATTAACCGGTCCAGGGCCAGGGCCTCCTCCCAGAAGTCCAGGTCCTTGCGCTGCAAGTTCTCTACCAGAGCCAGCAGGGAGGAGCGCTGGTCGTCGATCTGGAGAGAGATGCAGGGGACCTCTTCCAGTCCTGCCAGCTTGGCGGCCCGGAGCCGCCGTTCCCCGGCTACCAGCTCCCAGCCGTCTGCCCGACGGCGCACAGTCAGGGGCTGGAGCAGCCCCAGAGCCTGGATGGAACCAGCCAGCTCCTCCAGTTCCTGGGTGCCAAAAACCCGGCGGGGCTGATTGGGATTGGGTGAGATGGCGTCTACAGGGAGGAACAGCACCCGGGGACTGTCCAGCAATCCCTTCTTTCGCAGCAGCTGCATTCTGGATACCCCCTTTGATCCTTCCGCTGTTATAAAACAGCTTGTCTTGATATCCATATTTTACCATAAAAAAATAAAAAGAAAGTTGGATTCTGTCGCAGTTGTGGAAAATCCAGTGGAAAAGTTGAAAAAAGAAGGGCTCGGCCCGGGAAATTGCAGGGGGAGAAAAAGGAAAGAAAGACCTTGTAAGTTTCCTCCATATCATATATACTGAAAGAGAACAGTCAGAGAGGGAGCTGTAAACAGATGCGGCCCAAAGTGAGGAAAGGGCTGCATGGACGGAAAGGAGAGCTGTCAATGAACAAGAAGAAACTTCCCCTTGCATTTTGGATCTTCATCGGGCTGGTGGTCGGCATCGCAGTGGGCCTGGCCCTGATGATGGTGCCCAACGGACTGGACATCGCGAAAAACTACATTCTGCCCTGGGGCACGATCTTCCTGAACCTGCTGAAATTCATCGTGGTGCCCATCGTGCTGTTTTCCATCGCCTCCGGTGTCATCTCTATGCAGGACATCGGCCGGGTGGGCTCGGTGGGAGGCAAGACGATCGTGTATTACATGTGCACCACCGCTTTTGCCGTGGTGTTGGCCCTGGTGCTGGCCAGCGCGGCCAAGGGGATGCACATCTTTGCGGCCATGGAGACCTCCGGCCTGGCCTATGAACCCCCGGCGGGCCAGTCGCTGATGCAGACCATCATCGACATCTTCCCCTCCAACCCCATCACGCCGCTGGCCAATGCCTCCATGCTCCAGGTCATCGTCATCTCTCTCCTGGTGGGCTTCGGCATCCTGCTGGCGGGGGAAAAGGGGCTGGTGGCCGCCCAGGTGGTGGACAGCTTCAATGAGGTGTCCATGAAGATCATGGACCTGATCATCAAGCTCTCGCCCATCGGCGTGGCCTGCCTGATCTGCCCGGTGATCGTGGAAAACGGGCCCAAGATCCTGGCTCAGCTGGTGGCGGTGCTGGCGGTGGCCTATGTGGGCTATATCGTCCACGCCGTGGTGGTGTACTCCAGCACGGTGAAGGCCCTGGGCGGCGTATCCCCCATCGCCTTCTTCAAGGGGATGGCCCCTGCCATGATGATGGCCTTCTCCTCCGCATCCTCGGTGGGCACCCTGCCCTTCACCCTGGAGTGCTCCGAGCGGCTGGGGGCCCGGAAGGAGGTCGCCTCCTTCGTGCTGCCCCTGGGCGCCACCATCAACATGGACGGAACTGCCATCTACCAGGGGGTGTGCGCCGTTTTCATCGCATCCTGCTATGGGATCGACCTGACCATCGGCCAGATGGCCACCATCGTGCTCACCGCCACCTTGGCTTCTATCGGCACTGCGGGCGTCCCCGGCGCCGGCATGGTGATGCTGGCCATGGTGCTCCAGAGCGTAAATATCCCGGTGGAGGGCATCGCGCTGGTGGCCGGCATCGACCGGATCTTTGACATGGGCCGCACCACCATCAACATCACGGGCGATGCGGCCTGCGCAGTGGTGGTCTCCAAGATGGAGGACCGCAAGGTGGCCCGCACCAAGAGTGTTTTGGGCTGATCAAAGAACAGAGAGCGGGCCCCGGACCAAATGGTCCGGGGCCCGCTGCTTTGTTTGAAGGGCCGGTATGCATGGAGGCCATAGGTCGATGAAAAAAGCAAAATAGTCCAACGTGGGGACATCTGCTAAAATAGGGGGCAGAAGAAACTTAAAATTGGGCAGAGTGCTCAATATAGAGGAAAGGGTGAAGAGACCGATGCGGATGCAGGGAGAGGAATTCAACATCCAGGCCAACGGTGTGGAAATCCACGGGGTCAGGATGGGGCAGGGGGAGCCGCTCCTCCTCCTCCACGGGCACCCGGAGACCTGTCTGATGTGGCACAAGGTGGCGCCCCAGCTGGCGGAGCGCTTCACAGTGGTGGCCACCGACCTGCGGGGCTACGGGGACAGCGGAAAGCCGGAGGGGCTGCCTGACCACAGCAACTACTCCAAGCGGACTATGGCGGAGGACCAAATCGAGGTGATGCGGGCCCTGGGCTTTGAACGCTTCCACGTCATGGGGCATGACCGGGGGGCCCGGGTGGCCTACCGTATGGCGCTGGACCATCCGGAGGCGGTAAATAAACTGGTGCTGCTGGATATCGTGTCCACCTATGACATGTACAGCCTCTCCACCCGGGAGTTTGCCAAGGCGCTGTTCCAGTGGTATTTCTTTACCCAGGAGGCCCCGCTGCCGGAGGACATGATCCTGTCCAGCCGGAAGCAGTTTTTCCGCTATTCCCTGCACATTGCCCGGTATCACTCGGAGAACGACACCTCAGCCGAGGCATTTCCCCAGGACGTCTACGACGAGTATCTGAGGCACTACAACGTGGAAACCATCCACGCCATCTGTGAGGAGTACCGGGCGGGGGAGACGGTGGATCTGGCGCTGGACGAGGAGGATTTACGGGCCGGGCGGAAGATCCGGGCCGAGACCCTGGTGCTGTGGGGGGCAAACGGACTGGTGGAGCGGTTCTTCCGCCCCCTGGAGTGCTGGGCCAAATTTGGAGACCACATTCAGGGACACAACCTGCCCTGCGGCCATTTTATCCCTGAGGAGGCCCCTCTCCCCATGCTGGAGGCGGTGGAAAACTTCCTTTGACAACAGACGCAAGAGAAAGACAGCGCCCCGCCGTGGAGAGAGTCCGCGGCGGGGCGCTGTCTGGTTAAAAGAAAACATGAAAATGTCACATGAATACATGAGAAAGTCGTATTGGAAGTTAAAATTGTTTAATATTACAATTTGAGTTAACTTCAAAAGAAAAAAGTGGTCAAAAGAAACAAATTTTCTTTTGGGAAAATTTTGCACAAAATTTTCAGACCTGCTGAGGCCTGAACGTGCAGTGGAAGGGAGCGGATGAGAGAGGCACAGTTGAAGCAGAGGAAAACGGTGAAAGGAGAAATGTAAAAAATGAAGCGATTGTCAAAGCGGATCATTTCTTCCGTGCTGACCGGCACCATGCTGTTGTCGCTGCTGGGTGGTAGCGCGCTGGCGGTGGAGCCGGAGGGGGGCCCGGAAGAGGAAGTAAGATCTGGGCAGCCGGTCATGAGCGACGTGGTGAGCATCCAGGCTTACACAGAGGAGACCGAGACCGGAAATGAACTGAAGCAGATCGAGATCGTCTATAAAGAGGGGACAGATCTCAGCGGACTGAATGGGGAGAGCTACCTGTTGGAAGGGCGCGGTCCCCAGGACGAGGAATTTACAGAGATCCAGATCCAGGAAGTGACAGTCGACGAGGAGAGCGCTCTCCTCGTGGTTGGTGGCTTCACCACCAACCACGAGGAGAGCGCTCTCCTCGTGGTTGGTGGCTTCACCACCAACCACGATATCTCTGAGGGCACAGAGGAAGGGATGGACCTCCGCCTGCGCCATACTTGGGAGGAAGAGGATTCCGCCCTGTCGATGAGCAGGGGGGAACCCTGGCTGGAGATGAAAAAGGAGCAGCCGACCTCTGAGGACGAGCAGCCTGAGGACGAAGAAGAGCCATCTGGACCGCCTCAAGACGGGGAAGAACTTATCCAAGACGGAGAGAAGCTGACTCAAGAGGGCAGTCAGCCGCCGGTAAGCAATGGTCTGGAGCCGCTGGTGAATTCGGAAGAATTGACCGTGGATGATATTACGAGCATCCAGGCCTTTACCAAGCTGAACTTCTATGGACAGCGGCTGTATCAGATTGAGGTCACCTTTGCGGAAGGCACTGATATGGAGGCGGCCGAGGAATTGGACTATAAGGTCTGGGACCGGGCCTTCCAAAACGGTGAGTTTGAGGAAGGCACTGCCTATATTGACGATGTTTCAGTGAGAGGCAATACCGTTACCCTGTCCTTTGACCAAGGGCCTGCGGATAACAAGCCCTTTGGGATGCTCTGTACTGCCAGCTGGGCGATTGCAGAGGAGTTCGATGAGAACGGGGACCCGGATGGATATGAAGTATATGCCGGAAGAAGTGGAAAGCCCTTCAATTACTTTACCCGGCAGGAGCTGGATCTGATCCTGGCCATCGGCGCGGACGCTGAAATGGAAGACGGACTCAGCCTGACAGACGGATATGGTCATTACACGGGCGGAGACGGCGTGTGGGAAAAAACAGTAAACGACGTCTATGATGACTATAAGCTGGCCTATGTGGAGGCTGTGGATGACAGCTACTACACGGCCTTTCAGGGGAAGGTGCCCGTCCACTATCAGGTGCCTGACAGCTACGACGAGGATGAAGGGATGCCCCTGGTCCTCTATGTGACTGGAAACGGAACCTCTTACTGGGAAGGCTTCGATGATCAGGGCAATCTTCAGGCCAACAACCTGGGGACTAATGTGACCTACGACAATGCTACCGAGGCATGGCTGGAGCTGGACAGTGCGATCGTGGGTAGCCCTGATGTGCACTCCCAGAATAATAAGGCAGCTGGGGAGGAAGTAGCACACGCCATTGGGTGGTTCCAGGAGAACTACAACATTACCAAAGTGATCCTGATTGGCAATTCCAACGGCACTGGAATCTGTTCCCAGACCATGCGGGACTTTCCGGAGCTGGTGGATGTGTTCATCTGCAACAATGGCTGGATTGGAGATGGTCCGAATCGGACCATTTTTACAGAGACCTGGCCTGAGGAGAGCCTCCAGAAGATTGCGGAAGAGGGCATTGCAATCTGGGTCATCCAGGGTGAGACTGACCCGCTGGCAAATCCGATCAACTCTCTGAAATCCTATCAGGGATTGATTCCCTATTATCAGGAGGCAGGATGGTCTGACGAGTGGATCGCGGATAATCTTCGGATTTCTGCCTTCAAACACTACAAGTTTGAAGAGTGGGGTGTTAATGACCACTCCTGTGTCAAAATGAGTTCTTGGTACTACATCGATGAGCCTTATCTGGATGTGTACAAGGACGAAGATCCTCTGGAAGTGGGCGAGACCTACCACATGGAGGATGCAAGAAATGAAGAGGTCCAGCAGTTCGAGTACGTGACCTATGCGGAGAGTATCAGTGATTGGGCGCTGAATGTGGCAGGCAGTGGAGACAAGCCGGCTTCCGAAGAGCCCACCCCCATTGAAGACACTGAGAAAGCGGACGCCAGCATCGGCTCCTATCAGCGGATCAATGGATACTTTACCTACCAGATCAGCGTAAACGACAGCGCCCGCGGGGCGGACAGCCGGGAGATCGAGGTCTACATCCCTGAGGGAGCCCGTCAGCGGGAGTACTGGATCAGCATGGCGCTTCCCTCCGGCGTGGACAGCACGGAATTCCTGGAGAAGTCCGGCTGGTTTGACATCGCGGACGAGACGCTGGCCTGCCTGCTGATCATGAAGCCCGAGAACGGGACCTGGGGCAGTGCGGAAGACGAGCTGGCCTATGTGGACGCGGCTATGGGCACCCTGGTCAGCAGCGGGACCTATTACTCCGCCTTCACCTACCACTATCTGGTGGGCTACGGAGACGGCGCCCCCGCCCTGCAGCTGTGGGCCGCCCAGAACCCCCTGAAGATGATCAGCCAGGTCTATGTGGATGCTCAGGCGGATGCGGCTTATGATGCTCTGCTGAAAGCGGCCGGTGAGACCCAGGTGGGAAAGACGCCCCAGCCCAACCATATGGATTTCGAGGGGTACACCGACAAGGATGGCAATCAAATTACCCAGAAACGGACCTTTGAGGCCCAGCACTACAACGATATCCCCATCCCCACCTGGTTCGTAGGCAATACCAGCGAATCCCTGATCGCCTATTGGAAGGATGTCAATGACTGCCTGCCGACCGCAGACCCCGACAGCGATTACGGCCAGGTCTACTGGCAGGACAAGGCAAACTCTGATGCCATCGCCACCTCCTTCAGCGATGTAAAGACCCAGGTGGCGGTGCAGAATGAGTCTGTCTCCGACATGGCCGACCCCGCGCTGACGGAGAACATCAACTCCTTCCTGACCTACTACAGCGGCTATGACAACAACTCGGTGTACGGCCACTTCATCACCCAGCGCCTGCCCTACACCAACCAGGACACCGACAGGGTGCTCTACCGGGACCACATGTGGGAGGGCACCAACCGGACCTACATCATCTATATCCCCAACAGCGTGAAGTCCAGCGGTTCTCCCGCGCCCCTGGTGGTGACCACCCACGGCGCCGGTCAGACCGCCATGGTATTCCTGGAGGCCACCGACATCAAGGAGGCCGCCGACAAGTACGGATTTATCGCGGTCACCTACGACCTGACCGGCAACGCCGACTATATGCTGGACCTGCTGGAGCTGGTCAAGGACGACTGTAAAAAGGCGGGCGTGACGGTGGATGAGGACCAGATCTATGGCTACGGTCAGTCCGCCGGCGGCGGAGCCACCGCCAACACTCTAGCCCAGGACCCCAGAACTGTGGAGCTGTTTGCCGCATTCGGCATTACCTCCGGCGTTCGGACTACGGCCCAGAAGAACGGCTCACAGCTGGTGGTGCCCTTCTACGCCATTTACGGCGAGTACGACTACTGGCCCATGAAGCTGGGCGCATTGGAGGCCGGGGAGTGGACCGGTTCTCAGGGAGCCAAACAGTGCACCTGGACGACCGACACCCAGACCTATTGGGCGCAGAGGCTGCTGGGAAAGACCCTGGACGAGCTGGTAGCTACGCCCAAAGTGGAGAGCGGCATCACAGAGGAACAGATCGGCTCCCAGCAGGCCCCCATCAGCCTGATCGTCAATCCAACTGAGGCGGCAAACCGCTATAAAAACTACATCTGGTCCAGGGACTTCGGCGGCGGCGAGGTGCCCATCTTTGTATGGAGCCAGTGCTACGGCCGGGGCCACAACCTGGTCCCCAGTGACCTGAACGAGCTGTGGGAAAACTGGTTCAGCAAGTGGGAGAGAGGCTCCGACGATCATACCCTGCTGTACTATGCAGATGGCGTAGGAAGCGGTCAAGCATTGGAAGTTGATCAGACGCCTGACTTTGACAGCATCACCAACCTGGAGAAAGACTGGTCCCAGGCGGCTCAGCTGCCCCTGACCGGCTGGTACACCAAGAACATCGACGTGGATGGCGACAATGACTTTGCCGATGACGCCCGCACCGTAAAGGTGTACATCGCCCCTGAGGCATCCATCCGCTCCTACTTCACTGTGGTGGCTGTGCCGGAGGGTGTCGATACCTATGACTTCCTGAAGGAACAGGGCTGGATCGACTTGGCCAACGAGAAGGGCGAGGGCCTGTTCGTGCTGGAGCCCGGCGCGGGGGGCTGGGGCTCTGCCCAGGATGAGAGCGCCTATGTGGAGGCCGCTATCGCCTTCCTGAAGAGCGGCAACAACATCCATAAGCAGAACGTGTTCTCCACCTTCGGTGAGTTCTACCTGGCAGGCTACGGCAAGGGCGCCGCGGCGCTGGAGCTGTGGGCGGCCGCCAACCCCATCTTTGTCATCAGCCAGGCCTATGTGAACGGGACCAGTGCCGGTGCGGATGCCCTCACCGCTGTGGCTGGTGCGCTTTATGACGGAAAGAGCTCCAACGGCGATATTACCGATGTGCTGGATGAGACTCTGAATCAGGTGGGCATCGGCGGACAGATCGCCCCCAAGGACGTGCCCGTTCCCACCTATCTGGCGGGTTACACAGGGAGCGAGAACTATTGGCAGTCCGCCAACGACTGCGCGGCCACGGGGACCGGTGCCGGTGTGTACTGGCAGGATATTGCTTCCAAGGCCTATGCCACCGAATACGCCAACGGCCAGCTGAAGGAGGAAGGCGCGGGGCACGGCATCTCCAAGGTGGAGATCGCGGGCATAGGTGCAGACGCGCGGGCGATCTATGAGTGGCTGTCCGACTATACCCGCTATGACAACACCTTCCCCTATTCCAACGCCATTGCCCAGCGTCTGGACTACACCTCCGCCCGGGTAGCTGCCCAGCAGGATGCCAAGGACGGCCAGGTGAAATCCACTTTGTCCGACGGCACCCAGATCTGGGGCCAGGAGGATATAAAGATCGCCGGTCACGGCACCGTTCAGGCAGGCGTGATCGCGTTCAGCGACAACAGCGGCGACGGGAAATGGGACCCCCGGGAGTATATCCTGTATATCCCTGAGGGCTTTGAGGGCAAGGAACTGCCTATCCTGATGCTCTATCCCGGCAACAGCCAGACTGACTCCATCTTTATGGACTCCACCCTGTGGTGGCAGCTCGCGGAGAAAGAGGGCATTGCTCTGGCCTTTGTGTGCGAGACATACAGTTCCAGTCCCAGCAGCGTGTCCCACGCCGACTCCGACAAGTTCTATCAGTCTCTTGTCACCTTGATGGAGGAGAAGATCGACGGCAGCTATGCCGACCTGGACTTCAACCGGATCTATGGTTCCGGCCAGTCTGCCGGTTCGGCGGCAACCCAGGGCTTTGCAGTGACCAATCCTGAGTTCTTTGCGGCAGTTGGCTCTACCTCAGCGGCAGCTGCAGAAAAAGAAAATTCTGCCTTTGAGACCATTCCGACCATGCTCATTGCAGGTCAGATGGACCTGGGGGATATGACCAAGGGCTTTGAATCCACCTCTCTGCAGAACTGGGCTAAGTATATGCTGAAGGCCAATGGGATCGATAAGGAGTTCACGGCCGAAGATGCAGACCAGCACTTCAGCGCTGACAGCCGTCATCCGGATGTGTACAGCTGGACGAAGACTATCGACGGTGTGGATGTACCGTTGGTCCAGTGGGCTCTGTGCCTGCTGCGTCCCCACAACTGCTATCCCAGTGATATGCCCGTCCTGTGGGACTTCATGGAGCACTTCAGCTTTGTGAAGGGCAGCGATGGCTCTCTCACCCGGTATTACAGCCCCTCCGCCTTTGAGAAAAATGACGCGGTGAAGATCGACTATATCCCCGGCGCAGTGACCCCGGATGACGATGACGATGATGACGACAGCAGTTCCTCCAGCTCCAGCAGATACACCGTTTCTGTCGGCGCCGGCAGCGGAAAGGGGACCGTGTCCGTCAGTCCCCAAAATGCATCCGAGGGCACCAGAGTGACCATCACCGTGACTCCCGCCTCCGGCTATGAGGTGGACGACGTCACCGTGACCGACCGGGACGGAGACGATGTACGTGTCACCAAACAGAGCGACACCCGCTATACCTTTACCATGCCTGACTCCAAGGTAGAGGTGGAGGTCAGCTTTGTGAAGACAGGGGAGACGACACAGGAGCCTGATACCATGACCTTCTCCGATGTCAAGGCCGGAGACTGGTTCTATGATGCGGTTCTCTATGCCTATGAGAACGGACTGATGTCCGGCACTGGCGCCGCTGCCTTCAGCCCCAACCAGACCCTGACCAGAGCCATGGTGGCGCAGGTCCTGTACAGCATGGAGGGAGCTCCGGCTGGTGGAACATCCACCTTTACCGATGTGGCTGCGGGCACCTGGTATGCCAGTGCGGTCAACTGGGCCGCTGCCAACGGTGTGGTCAGCGGCTACGGAGACGGGACCTTTGGCCCCAACGACAACGTTACCCGGGAACAAGTAGCGATGATCCTGTACAGCTTTGCCAAGTCCAAGGGATACGATGTGTCCGAGAAGGCCAGCCTGTCTTCCTTTGCCGACATGTCCAGTGTCAGCACCTATGCACAGGAGGCTATGAGCTGGGCTGCCGGCGCCGGATTGATCTCCGGCATGGGCAACAACACGATCGTGCCCCAGGGCAGTGCCACACGGGCTCAGTTTGCAGTTATGCTGATGCAGTTCTGCGAGGAGATCGCAAAATAACAGAAAATAGCATACTTATTGTAATTGAAAGGCTATTAAAGTACAAAGAGGATTATTGAAATAGCAGCACGGCGGCCGGCGTCAGGCATCTCTGGATGAGATGTGTTGACTGCCGGCCGCCGTGCTTTAAAATAAAATTGTTTGCAAATGCAAAAATGCCTTGACAAATATTTTCTGCAAATGTAAAATATAGACACAGAATATTCTGCATTTGCAAAAAAGGAGGGGACCAGATGGGGGAGAACCGTCATCTGCCGGAGTCGGAGCTGGACATTATGCTGGTGGTATGGGGGGCGGGGGGCCCAGTGTCCGCCCCAGCCATTCTGGAGGGGCTGGAGCGCCCGCTCACGGCCAGTGCCCTGCACAGTTATCTGAAGCGGCTGGAGGAGAAGGGCTTTCTATCCTGCAAAAAAACTGGTAAGGTAAACACCTATACAGCAATGGTGGCCCGGGAGGACTATCAACGCAGCGAGGGAGAGAGCTTTCTGAAAAAGCTCTACGGCAGTTCCATCTCCCGGTTCGCGGCGGCGCTCTACGACGGAAAGAGGGTGGAACCGGCGGAGCTGGAGGAGCTCCAGGCACTGCTGGACCGCCTGAGCGGGGGAGAGGAGACATGACGGCGCTGGTGGAGCGGGTGGTCTGGGTCTCCCTCGCCACCTCCCTGCTCCTGCTCCCGCTGCTGGGGCTGAGCGGCGCCATCCGCAGGCGCTACCGGGCAGGGAGCTGCTACCTGCTGTGGCTGGTGCTGGCCCTGCGCCTGCTGATCCCCCTGCCCGTCCCGGTCCCGGTGGGGACCGCTTTGTCCCAGGTGGTCCCTGCGCCGGCGGCGGAGGAAACACTCGTCCCCCTTCCGGGGATCTCGGGTCCCGCGTCCGTCCGGGGACCGCAGGCAGGCGGAGCGGGAGGCGCCGCCGAACTGACCGAGGCGCTCTCCTGGCTCTGGGCGGCGGGGGCGGTCCTCTTCCTCGGCGTGGAGGGCGGGGGCTACCTGCGGGCCCGAAGAAAGATCCTAGAGGGCAGCCAGGCGCGGGCGGGAGACCAGGCGGCGCTGGAGGCCCTGGGTGGGACCGTGCCGGTGTTGCGAGCCGGGGTGGACACCCCCATGACCCTGGGCCTGCTGCGCCCGGTGATCGTGCTGCCGCCGGAGGTGCCGGAGGCGGACCTGCCCCTGATCCTGCGCCATGAGCTCTGCCATATCCGGCGGAGGGACCTGTGGTACAAGGGAGTCATGCTGCTGGCAAACGCGGTCCACTGGTTCAACCCCCTGGTGTGGCGGATGGCCGGACAAGCGGGCCGGGATCTGGAATTGTACTGTGACGAGGCGGTGGTGGAGGGACAGGACAGCGGCTTCCGCCGCCGCTATGGACAGGTGCTCCTGCAGGCATCGTCAGGGGGCGTGACCGCGGCCCTAACTACCCGGCTGGGGGGCACGGAGATGAAAGGAAGGATCATGAACCTGTTTTTACAAAAAAAGAAGGGGACCGCTCTAGTGGCGGCTGTGGTGTGCGCCGCACTGCTCTGCGGCGGCGCGGTGGCCTGGGGGCCCTCTTCCGCCGCCGGGGCCCAGGACCTTCCCCAGGAGGCGGCGGCACGGCTCCAGCAGGTGACGGAGAGCGTGGCCCTCAACGAAGAAGGGAGCCAGGTGCGCTTCACTCTGCCCGAGCTGGAGGAGGGAGAGGACTGGAGGGTGCAGATCTCCGGCCGCTACGTGGCGGCGGACCAGGTCTCCATGAGCGTCCACCTGGACACGCCGGGCGTCTGGGAACCGCGGCGCTCCTATGAGATCCCAATAAAGCCTAGGCTGCGGCAGGCGGAGGGAGAGGGATATTACACCCAACTGACCCTCCACATATCTCTGGTCCGAGGGGAGGACAGTTGGGACGGGGAGGCGGACCTGCTGGCCCTGGCGTCACAGCCCCAGGGCGCCGGGAGCGGCTGGCTCTGGCCGGTGGAGGGGTATCATACCCTGTCCGCCCTGTTCGGCGGCCGGGTCCACCCTGTGACCGGACAGAGGACAGACCATACCGGCATCGACATCCCGGCTCCGGAGGGGACGCCGGTGCTGGCCGCCGCCTCCGGCACGGTGGAAGCGGCGGGCTGGGACGGGGAGGGCAGACTGGGTGACCGGGTGATCCTGGCCCACGGGGGCGGCTGGACCACCACCTACGGCCAGCTCTCCCAAATCACGGCAGTGACGGGGGAGACGGTGGAGCAGGGGGAGGTCATCGGCTATGTGGGCGCCACCGGGAGGGCCACCGGCCCCCACCTGCACCTGGAGCTGGCGGAGAACGGCGTCCCCACGGACCCGGCGGCCGCCTATCCGGGCCTGGAGCTGTCTGTGACCGGCAGGTGACAGGGGGCTCCTCATTCCCCAAAAGGCGCAAAAAACCCCCGGCGGCGGGAAGCTCCCGCCGCCGGGGGTCCTCTTATGCCATCTCGTGGCTGGTGAGCAGGGACTGCTTGATGTCCCACAGCTTCTGGGACAGGTCCACGTAGTAATTGTGAGGGTTCTCAAAGCGCTTGACCTCATCCCACAGGGCGTCCACCTGCCGCTGGCAGTAGGCCCGGCTGGTCTGGAGCTCCGGCACCTGATAGACCAGCTCGCCTCCCCGGAAGATAGGGACCAGCAGCTCCCGGGCCTCGATGTTGGTGTACACCTTCCGCTTCCAGGTGGCGGCCGGGTCAAAGAGCTCCAGGGGATGGGTGAAGTCGATCTCCTCGTCGTGGACGCAGATCAGGTCGGCCTCCGCCTTGCCGGTGTCCCGGGAGAAGATGCGGTACACCTTCTTGAAATGGGGGGTGGTGATCTTGGCGGGGTTTTCGCTGATCTTGATCTTGGGGAGGATGTGCCCCTGGTCATCCTCGATGGCGGACAGCTTATACACGCCGCCGAAGACGGGCTCGGAGCGGGAGGTGATGAGCCGCTCGCCCACCCCGAAGGAATCGATGCGGGCTCCCTGGCGGATCAGATCCCGGATAATGTACTCGTCCAGGGCGTTGGAGGCCACGATCTTGCAGCCAGTGAGGCCGGCCTCGTCCAGCATCTCCCGTGCTTTCCGGGACAGATAGGTCAGGTCGCCGGAGTCCAGCCGGATGCCGCACTTGGTGACGCCCAGGGGCTCCAGCACCTCCTTGAAGGCACGGATGGCGTTGGGCACGCCGGAGCGCAGTACATTGTAGGTGTCCACCAGCAGGGTGGCATTGTTGGGGTAGAGCTGGCAGTAGGTCTTGAAGGCGGTGTACTCGTCGGGGAACATCTGCACCCAGGAGTGGGCCATGGTGCCGGTGGCGGGGGAGCCGTAGTGCTGATCGGCCATGGTGCAGGCGGTGGCGGAGCAGCCAGCGATGTAGGAGGCCCGGGCGCCCAGGATGGCTCCCTCCGCCCCCTGGGCCCGGCGGGAGCCGAACTCGGCCACCGGACGGCCCTCCGCCGCCCGGACGATGCGGTTGGACTTGGTAGCGATGAGGCTCTGGTGGTTCAGGCACAGCAGCACGAAGGTCTCGATGAACTGGGCCTGGATGGCCGGGGCCCGCACGGTGAGGATGGGCTCCCCGGGGAAGATGGGGGTGCCCTCCGGCACGGCCCAGATGTCGCCGGTGAAACGGAACTGGCGCAGATAGTCCAGGAAGGGCTCGGCAAAGCAGCCCTTGGAGCGGAGGTAGGCGATGTCCTCCTCGTCAAAGCGCAGCTTCTGGATATACTCGATGACCTGGGCCAGCCCCGCCGCTATAGCAAAGCCTCCCCGGTCCGGGACCGAGCGGAAGAACACGTCAAAGTAGCAGATGCGCTCGCCCAGTCCGGTCTGGAAGTACCCGTTGCCCATGGTGAGCTCATAGAAGTCGCACAGCATGGTCAGATTTGTCTTTTCTTTCATCCCTGGGGATGCCTCCTCTTCGGGGAGGGGATGCTCCGCTCCCGCCCCCGCGGGTGTCAACACCCGTGTGTATTTTCATTATTATACCTGGAAAAGAGGGAAAAGGCAAGGGAAAAGGGCGCGGGGCCCGGCTTCAGCGGGGGGATATCTCTCCAAACCTCCCCCGGAAGGTGGTGCGGCAGATGCCATGTCGGACAGGGAGGCTCTTCCTGATACTGGAATAAGGAGTTTCCCCCGCGGGCATACTGAACGGGAACCAGTTCAGAAAAGGAGGTAATCTCATGCCAAACAAAGCAGAGACCTTCGCCCGCAGTGAGACCCACATCAACCTGATGCGGGCCTTCGCGGGGGAGAGCCAGGCCCGGAACCGCTATACCATCGCCGCCGGTATGGCCAGAGAGAAAAACCTGTACGTGGTCCAGCAGGTCTTTCTGTTCACCGCAGACCAGGAGCTGACCCACGCCAAGCAGTTTTACCGGCAGCTGGCGGACCTGTCCGGCCAGACCATCCGGGCGGACGGTACCTATCCGGTGGACCTGTATCCCGACCTGCTCTCCCACCTGCGGGCGGCCCAGCACAATGAGTTCCAGGAGTGGGAGCACGACTACGCCCACTTCGCCAAGACAGCCAGCGAGGAGGGCTTCCCCCTGGTGGCTAAGCTGTTCGACTCCATTGCAGGCATCGAGCGCATCCACGGCGAGCGGTTCGGCCGCTTCGCCGATCTGCTGGAGCGGGAGGAGCTGTTCGTCTCCTCCGTGACCTGTCAGTGGATGTGTCTGAACTGCGGCTATGTGGTGGAGTCCACCATGGCCCCTGCCAGCTGCCCCGTGTGCCACCACCCTCAGGGCTATTTCGTGCGCATGGAGATGGTGCCCTTCCACTAAAACGGCAGGGTGGACATGACAAGAAGAGGAGCTCCGCGGTCTGTTGGGACCGCGGAGCTCCTTTTTGAAGGCGGAGGACCGGGAAAGCGGGAGATTTAATCGATTCTTTATTTCCTTTCAGGGAAATTTATGATATACTGTCCCGGCATGGGGCGTTGTCCCCAAAAAACAGAAAAAGGTGGGAGACCCCTTGGAATTGAATTTTGACGCCCTGGTGGTGGGTGCGGGCTATGCCGGCGCGGTGTGTGCCCGGGAGCTGGCTGAGCGGGGCGGAAAGCGGGTCCTGGTGCTGGAGCGCCGGGACCACATCGGCGGCAACGCCTATGACCGGCTGGATGAGGCGGGCGTGCTGATCCACCAGTACGGCCCCCATATTTTCCACACCAATGACGAGGCGGTATTCCGCTATCTGTGCCGCTTCACCCGGTGGCGGGACTACCAGCACCGGGTGGTGGCCGACCTGCCGGCCCCGGACGGCGGCCGGATGCAGATGCCGGTGCCCTTCAACCTGACCTCCCTGCGGAAGGCTTTCGGGCGCGAGGAGGGGAAGCGTCTGGGGGAGAAGCTGATCGCCGCCTACGGCGCAGAGAAGAAGGTCACCATCCTGGAGCTGCGCCAGAATCAGGACCCGGAGCTGGCCAAGGTGGCCGACTACGTCTATGAGCACGTGTTCGTCCACTACACCATGAAGCAGTGGGGCCAGACCCCGGATCAGATCGATCCCAACACTACTGCCCGGGTGCCTGTCTTCCTGTCGGAGGACGACCGCTATTTCCAGGACGAGTATCAGGGCATGCCCCTGAAGGGCTACACCCCCCTCTTTGAGGCCATGCTGGACCACCCCAACATTACTGTCCGGCTGGGGGAGGACGCCATCCCCCGCCTGGGACTGGACGGGGACGTGCTGACGGTGGACGGCGTCCCGTTCCAGGGGCCGGTGGTCTACACCGGCGCGGCGGATGAGCTGTTCGGCCGCCGCTTCGGCCCCCTGCCCTACCGCACCCTGGACTTCCGGTTCGAGACCCTGGACCAGACCTGGTTCCAGAGCCGGGGCACAGTGAACTACACCGTGGACCAGCCCTACACCCGCATCACCGAATTCAAGCACATGACGGGCCAGGAGCTGGAGGGCAGGACCACTATCGTGAAGGAGTTCTCCCGGGCCTACACCGGCGCGCCGGAGGAGACGCCCTATTACGCCATCATCAATGGGGAGAACAACGCACTGTATGCCCGATATCGGGCGCTGGCAGAACGGTTCCCCAACCTGCACCTGCTGGGCCGCCTGGCGGAATATAAATACTACAACATGGACGCCATCGTGGCCCGGGCGCTGGAGCTGGCCGGACAGCTGATCTGACCCTGCGGCCCGGACCGCGCCCAAAACCTGACAGACAGGAGAAAGAAGTATGGATAAGCTGATCACCTTTGCCGTCCCCTGCTACAACTCGGCGGCCTATATGGACCACTGTGTGGAGACGCTGCTCCAGGGGGGCGACGACATCGAGATCATTCTGGTGGACGACGGCTCCACCAAAGACGACACCCCCGCCATCTGCGACCGCTATGCCCAGCAGTACCCCGATATCGTCCGGGCCATCCACCAGGAGAACGGCGGCCACGGCGAGGGAGTCAATCAGGGTATCCGGAACGCCCGGGGCGTCTACTACAAGGTGGTGGACTCCGATGACTGGGTGGACGTGCCCGCTCTGAAGAAGGCCCTGGACAAGCTGCGTCAGTTCGTGCGGGACGGCAAGCTGGTGGATATGCTGGTGTGCAACTACGTCTATGAGCATGTGGAGGACAACACCCAGCGGGTGATGCACTACCGCAATGTGTTTCCCCGCAACCGGGTATTCGGCTGGGAGCAGATCGGGCGCTTCCGCCCCTCCCAGTATCTGCTGATGCATTCGGTGATCTACCGCACCCAGCTGCTGCGGGACTGCGGGCTGGAGCTGCCCAAGCACACCTTCTATGTGGACAACATCTTCGTGTATCAGCCCCTGCCCTCGGTGCGGAACATCTACTATCTGGATGTGGACCTGTACCGCTACTTCATCGGCCGGGCGGACCAGTCCGTCAACGAGACGGTGATGGTGGGCCGGGTGGACCAGCAGCTGCGGGTCACCTATCAGATGATCGACTCCCACGACCTGCGGGTCCTCACTGCAGAGCAGCCCAAGCTGGGGCGGTACATGTTCAATTATCTGGCTATGATGATGGCCATCTCCTCCATCTTCCTCACCATCGCCGACACCCCCGAGTGCCTGGGGAAGAAGACCCAGCTGTGGGAATATCTGCGGACGGTGGACACCGGGATCTATCACAAGATGAAGTACCGGGCCGTCTCCGCCTTTACCAATTTCCCGGGTTATCAGGGCCGGCGGCTTTCGGTGGGCCTCTACCGGCTGGCTCGGAAGATCTATAAGTTCAACTGAACGCCCAGTTTGACAGCGGGCCGCCCTTTTGGCGGCCCGCTGTGTATTTTTGGCCCCCGCCGGCAAGTTTTCCCCCTCCATCGACACGCATGAGATTGACACCCGCCCCTGGGGCGGGTATGATAAAGGAAAGAAAGCAAGAGGGGGAGATCTGAGATGCCCACCAAACGTCTGGCCTGCCTGCTGACCTGCCTGCTCCTGGTCCTGACGCTGCCCGCCTGCGGCGGGAAGGGGGCTGCCAGCGAGCCCGAGGGCCCCAACGAGCCCGCGGTGTCGGTCCTGGCGCCCCAGCCGGAGCCCGAACCGGAGCCCGTCCTGCCCTACACCAACCCCCTCACCGGCGAGGGCTGCGAGGTGGATGTGGGCGCCCGGCGGCCCATCGCTGTCATGCTCAATAACCTGAAGAAGGCACTGCCCCAGGTGGGGGTATCCCAGGCGGATGTGATCTATGAGATCCTGGCGGAGGGGGGCATCACCCGAATGATGGCCGTGTTCCAGGATGTGGCGGGGGCGGGAGAGATCGGAACGGTCCGCTCCGCCCGGGACTACTATGCCTCCCTGGCCTATGGACACGATGCGGTCTACCTCCACGCCGGGGGCAGCCCCCAGGCATATGAGTTCATCAAGAGCCGGGGCGTCACTGCCCTGGACTGCGTCAACGGCCCCTATGAGGGCACCCTGTTCTGGCGGGACCAGGAGCGCCGGCGGAGCGCCGGCCTGGAGCACTCAGTGCTCACCTCCAGCGAGACCATCCAGGAGCTGCTGCCCACCTACCAGCGGGTGCGTCTGGACCACGAGGAGGGGTTCCAGGTGGGCTGGACCTTCCAGGAGGGTCCGGAGGCCGGAGGAGAGGCGGCGGAGATCCTCACCGTCCCCTTCTCCACCTATAAGACCGGCGTGTTTGAATACGACCCGGACAGCGGGCTGTATCTGGTGGAGGAGTACGGCGAGCCCTATGTGGACGGGAACACCGGAGAGCAGGTGGCGGTGAAAAACGTGCTGGTGCTCTATACCGATGTGTCCCAGCTCTCAGGGGACAGCGCGGGCCGGCTGAAGGTGCGCACTACCGGCAGCGGAGGCGGACTGCTGGTGCGGGACGGCCTGGCCTGGCCCATCACTTGGGAGCGGGAGGGAGAGAGCGACCGGCTCTCCTTCTATCGGGAGGACGGCCAGCCAGCGGCTCTGGGCGTGGGCCACAGCTACATCAACATCGTCAAGACCGGCACGGAGGTGACTTGGGCGGCAAAAAGCCCGGAGGAGGCCGGATGAGCAAAGATTTTACTTGAAAAAATGCGGATGGGAATGCTATACTGAGAGATAGATACAGGTCACCGCCCGGAGCGGACGGGGACCCATACAGGCAGAAGGGGGAGCCCCCTGAGCATATGCCGGGAGAGGATGTGGGAACGCATGGAAGGCCGAAGTCGCCATCGGGATCGGGACGACCGCTGTCACGAACGGGGGGCGGCGCAGAACAGGGGCCTGCTGCGGTCCCGCCGCGCCGCCGGTATCTGAACAGATCGGGGGATGGGAAGCCCCCGCCCCTTTCGTGTGCGGCCACAGGGTCGAAGTGCATCTGAAAGACGGCAGGAGCCGAAAGCGGGGCTCCGCCCAGCCTGCCGTTTTCCAGATGTCCGTCGCCCTTGTGGCCTTTTTGCGTCCCGAATTGTTCCAAGCGATGAACAAAAGGGGGAAATAACGCATGCACGAAAACTATGACCTGGACCTGCTGCTGGAGCTGGTGGAACAGCGGAAGTTCCGCAGCCTGAAGGAGCTGCTGTCCCAGATGAACGAGGTGGACATCGCCGAGTTCCTGGACGAGCTGGACGTGGAGCAGGAGATCCTGGTCTTCCGCCTGCTGCCCAAGGACACGGCGGCGGAGGTGTTCACCTACCTGGAGAACACCGAGGACCAGGAGAAGCTGATCGGGGCCCTCAGCGACAGGGAGCTGCGGGAGGTGCTGGACGAGCTGTACCTGGATGACACGGTGGACATCATCGAGGACATGCCTGCCAACGTGGTCTCCAGGATCCTGCGCAACACCGACGCCTCCACCCGCAGCCAGATCAACCAGCTGCTGAACTATCCCAAGGACTCCGCCGGCTCCATCATGACCACGGAGTTCGTCTTTCTCCATCCAGACGCCACGGTGGAGGAGTCCTTTGCCCGCATCCGCAGCGTGGGCATTGACAAGGAGACCATCTACACCTGCTATGTCACCCAGAACCGGGTGCTGCTGGGGGTGGTCACGGTGCGGCGGATGCTGCTGTCCTCCTATGAGACCTGCATCCGGGACATCATGGAGACTAACGTCCTCTCGGTCAACACCCATGAGGACAAGGAGGACGTGGCCCAGCTGCTGAACAAGTACGACCTGTCCGCCATCCCGGTGGTGGACGGCGACAACCGGCTGGTGGGTATCGTCACCTTTGACGACGCCATGGACGTCATTGAGGAGGAGACCACCGAGGACTTCGAGAAGATGGCGGCCATCCTGCCCTCAGATAAGCCCTACCTGAAGACCAGCGTGCTGGAGACCTGGCGCTCCCGCATCCCCTGGCTGATGCTGCTGATGCTCTCCGCCACCTTCACCGGCATCATCATCACCAGCTTTGAGAGCGCCCTGGCGGCCTGTGTGGTGCTCACCTCCTTCATCCCCATGCTCTCGGGCACCGGCGGGAACTCCGGCTCCCAGTCGTCGGTGGCGGTGATCCGCGCCCTGTCCCTGGATGAGATCGACTTCTCCGACCTGGTGGCCGTGGTGTGGAAAGAGATCCGTGTGGCGGTGCTGTGCGGCGTGTGCCTGGCTGCCGCCAACTTCGTCAAGATGATGGTGGTAGACCGGTGGCTGATGCACAACCCGGAGGTCACCCCCCTGGTGGCCCTGGTGGTCTGCCTGACCCTGGTCTTTACCGTGCTGTGCGCCAAGGTAGTGGGCTGCACTCTGCCCATGGCGGCGGAGAAGCTGGGCATCGACCCGGCGGTGATGGCCTCCCCCTTCATCACCACCATTGTGGACGCACTCTCCCTGCTGATCTATTTCTTCTTCGCCACCTGGATCCTGCCCCTGTAAGTGCGCTCCCTGCCGGCCTTCTGACCGGCGGGGATTTTTATATCTGGGAAGGGGAACTGAGCAGCTGGGATCAAGCGGCGGCGGAGGAA
Source organism: Lawsonibacter asaccharolyticus (assembly GCF_022453915.1). NCBI lineage: Bacteria > Bacillati > Bacillota > Clostridia > Eubacteriales > Oscillospiraceae > Lawsonibacter > Lawsonibacter asaccharolyticus. The sequence continues at coordinate 3,062,742 of NZ_CP091870.1, read as the reverse complement.
ATGGGGTATCATAAGGGGGAAGACACATTAATGGAAGGAGCGGTGGAAATGTATCAGTGGGAGCGGCAGATCCAGAGCATCGTGGACGAGATAGACCGGTGTATCCGGCAGCAGGACAGCGAGGCGCTGACCCTGCAGGCCCTGTCCCGCAGGCTGGGCTACTCAGAATCTTATACCACCAGAAAGTTCGGGGAGATCTCGGGCATGCGGCTTCGGGATTATCTGCGGGGCAGGAGGCTGGCCTTTGCCCTGAAGGAGGTGCGGGACAGCGAGAAAAGCCTGCTGGACATTGCGCTGGCGTATGGCTTTTCCTCCCAAGAGGCGTTCACCCGGGCCTTCCGGCGAGCCTATGGCGTGCCCCCGGGGGAGTACCGGCGCAACCCCAGGCCCGTGGTGCTGCGTACCAAGCTGCGCCCCATTGACCGGTACTTTTTCGGTACGGAGGAGATAGGCATGATCGGCTCCTGCCAGGGGGTGAAGATCTACTTTGTCACCATCCCTGCCCACAAATTCCTGTATCTGGAGGACCGGGAGAGCAACGGCTACTGGGACTTCTGGCAGAGACAGGCCGAGATCCCGGGGCAGGACTACGACACCGTCTGCGGCCTGCTGGACAGCATCAAGGGAAAGCTGGACGACAGCGGCGGGAGCGAGGCCAACTGCGGGAGTGGCCAGATCATGGCCTACCGGAACGACCCGAAAGGCCGTTTGTGCGGCTGGGGGATCCCCCGGACCGAGTGCTGGGGGGTGAGGCTCCCCTCGGATTACGGGGGCGGGGTGCCGCCCCAGCTGCGGCTGATGGACGTGCCGGAGGGGGAGTACGTGGTGTTCGAGCATGGGCCCTTTGACTACGAGGGAGAGAACCGTGTCGTGGAAGAGCGGATCGAGGCCGCCATGGCCGGCTTCGACTACACCGGGGCTGGCTGCCGCCTGGATCTCACCCCCGGGCGGCTGATGTATTTTTACTATGACCCCGGGCGGTGCTTCAAATACGTCAGGCCGGTGGAGCGCCTGGAGGGCGGGGCGTCCGGACAGGGGTGAGGAGAGCGGAACAGGGACGGGGGGCCGGGAGACCGGGCCCCCGTTTTTTTGCCCCCGGCAGGGGGGGCGGAACTTTTTGGGAGCGCGGACGTCTAAAGGAGCAGAGACAGCAGGCAGAAAATTTTCCGTTCCGTGCAGCAAAAGGGCGGGCTCATCCGTCTGAAGGGATAGAAAGGGGGGAGCAGGGGATGTCTCAGATATCCAACCGGCCGGTGGATTGGGAGACGCTGGTGAAAGAGAATGAGGACCGCCTGTACCGGGCGGCGCTGGCCATCCTTGGGGACGCCCAGGAGGCGGAGGACGCGGTGCAGGACACCTTTTTAAAATTTCTGGAAAAGGCTCCGGCGGAGTTGGACAGTCCTCCCGCCTGGCTGATGCGGGTGCTGGTGAACGGGTGCCGGGACCGGCTGCGGGCCGCCTGGCGGCGGCGAAGCGTCCCCCTGTGGGAGTCCCTCCCCGCCCCAGAGCCGGAGGAGCGGCAGGAGCTGGAGGAGATCTTTTCCCTCCCGCCGGCTGACCGGGCTGTCATCCATCTGTTTTACTACGAGGGACTCTCCACCGGAGAGATCGCCCGGCTCACAGGACAGGCGGAGGGGACCGTCCGGTCCCGGCTCTCCCGGGCCCGGTCCCGGCTCAGGCGATTGCTAAAAGGAGAAACAAAATGAATCAATACAAAAAGTATATGGACCGGCAGGGGGTATCCCCGTCGCTCCACGCCCAGCTGACAGCGCTGGCGGAGGGTGACGGGCCCGCCCCTGCGGGGCGGGCTCCCCACCGGTACCGGTGGGGAATACTGGCTGCCTGCTGTGTGCTGGCAGCAGGACTGGCCTGGGTCGGCGGCGTCCGGCAGCCGGATGGGGCCGCCCAGGCTTACAGCATGGACAGTGCCGGGATGCAGTCCGCCCAGAGCGGGGCCGCGCACCAGGGGAGCTCCGAGGCCCTGGAGGAGGATGAAAAGCAGCTCTCGCCCCCTGTGTGGGCGGTGAACTACCCGGACATTGGGACGCTGTACCGGGGGGAGGAGGGCCTGGGGGCAGCCTTGACAGACCAGGCCCCGGCAGCGGAGACACGGAGCCGGGCGCTGACTCCAGAGGAGCTGACCGCCCTCTTTCGGGAGGATCTGCTTCGGGAGCTGGGCTGGGACTGCGGCCAGCTGGGGGGAGAGGCCCTGTATGACGCTTCGGGGGCCCTGCTCCGGGTCACGGTACGGGGGGGCGGAGTCGGGGAGGAGGCGCAGACCTCTTTTGCCCTCACCCTGGCTCCGGGAGACCTGCCCTCCCCAGGGGAGGCCGTCCCCGGCGGGACAGTGACGGAGGTGAACGGGACAGAGGTCACTGCCTGGCGACTGACAGGGGACCTGGACGGAGACGGCAGGGCAGAGGGGCTGTGTCACAGCCAGTTTCTGACCGGAGACATGTGGGTCGTCCTGGAGACTGAGGGCCGGGCGTCTGCCGGGGCGGAGGAGCCCTGGGAGGAGGCCGCGCGATGGAGTGACAGCTTCCTCTCCGCCGTTCTGCAGGGGGAAGGAGACGCCCTGACGCTGGACCATCTGCTGGAGGCGGAGCCGTAAGAAAGGAGCGGAGAGAGATGAAAAAATGGATCGTTCCGGCGGCGCTGGTGTTGATGCTGGCGCTGGCTGCCTGCGCTCCGGCCTGCGTTTCAGAGCAGGCCCCGGCGGGGGGAGAGAGCAGCGGAGCGGGGGAGACCACCGGGACCCAGGTCCTCTCCGATGGGGAGAAGGCCCTGGAAGAGCTGGCGGAGCCGCCGGCGCTCACCGTATCCTGCGGCTGGGACCAGATCACCCTGTCCTGGTCGGGGAACGCCAGCTGGAGCAAAGCGGGACCGGATGGGGAGGGGGAGACCTGGATCGCCTGCGGCCTCCACCCCCTGGACAGTCAGGAATACCCGGTCCTCTATACCGGCATCCCCGCGGGGGCGGAACAGACAGAGGGGGGAGGGGTGGCCTCCCTCGCCCCGGCGCTGACGCTGGCCTTCGAGGTCCAGCCCACACAGGTGACCCTCCGCCGCTGGCCCGCTGAATATGTGGGGCGGACCCAGGAGGGGGAGGACCAGGCGGAGACCCTGGAGGCAGAGAACGGGACCGTTCTGCTCCCGGGGGACGGGGACTGCGTGTATGAGATCTGCGCCCAGTGGGGTGATGTGGGCTCAGCCAGCTATGTGTTCCGCACCCGACCCCAGACCCGGCCGGAGCCCCTGACTGGCCTGGCGGAGCTGTACTGCCGGGCCTTGAGGGACCTGTGGGAGACTGATCCGGGCCTGAACAGCGGCGCGGAGCTGCTGGCCTTTGACTGGACCGGCTGCACCGGCCTGACGGAGCGGGAGCAGGAGGGGGTCATGGAGACCTTAGGTGCCGAACTTGGGCTGGACACCCGCCGGGGCACCCTGGAGGAGCTGGCGGAGGAGGGTCTGATCCGGGCGGACCCGGACAGCGGCTTTGAGGAGTTCCCCGCCGGGCTGCTGCTCACCGTGGAGGACAGCATCGAGGCGGACGGGAGACACACCTTTTCGCTCCAGAAATACCGCTCCAGCCTGGGGGCCTACTGTTTCTATGACTGCACCGCCCGGCAGGAGGGGGACGGCTGGAGCTATGCCGTGGGGGCGGAGATGATCTCCTGAAGGAAGGAACCAATTTTTAAAATTTTTAAAAGAGAAAAAGTCCCTCTTGCCGAATCGAGGCGAACTGGTTATACTGGACAGGTATATTGCCGAAACAGGAAAGAGGGGAACAGCTCTGGCACGCATACAGACACAGCGGGGAGGAAAGCGCCGAAAGCGCAGCCCGCTTTTTCGGATCGGAATGGTGCTCTACGGAATACTGGTGGCTTTATCCGCCGTGATCGTGGGGGTGTACGCGGTGTGGAACCTGACGGTCCGGCCGCCTGAGATCCCCCAGGAGCCCGACCCGGCCCCCCCCGCCGGCAGCGGGAGCCAGGCGGCGGAGCCGGTGGAACAGGAGCAGCCCGCAGGACGGCAGAGGCGGGAGGATGTGTACAATTTCGTCCTTCTGGGCCGGGACAGGGAGAGCGCCAACACCGACACCATCATCGTGGTCAGCTACGATGTAGCCAACCAGAAGGTGGGGATGATCTCCATACCCCGGGATACGGCGGTAAACCGGGACTGGAGAAAGGACCCCAAGATCAACGGAGCCTACGCGGGGGCGGGGGTGGACGTGCTGAAGGAGGAGATCGAGCAGACCTTCGGCATCCCCATCGACTACTACATCTATGTGGACCTGAAGGGATTCGTGGCCCTGGTGGACGAGCTGGAGGGGGTGGACGTCTATATCCCGGAGGAGATGAACTATGACGACCCCTATCAGGACCTGCACATCCACTACACCAAGGGCCAGCACCACCTGAACGGTCAGCAGGCCATGGAGGTGGTCCGCTTCCGCCACAACAACGACGGGAGCGGTTACACCGACGTGGGCCGGGCGGAGATGCAGCGCCAGGTGCTGGTGGCCCTGGCCAAGAAAGTGGTCTCCTGGAACTCCCTGACCAAGGTGCAGGAGTTCGTGGAGATCTTCCAGGAGTATGTCAAGACAGACCTGTCCACCACCGACATGCTCTACTTCGCCAGCCAGGCAGTGGGAGTGGACCTGGATACCGGCATCACCCAGGGCACTCTGGAGGGCCGGGGCGAGGGCGTGGTCCGGGGATACAAATACTGCTTTGTCTTCCAGGCGGAGGACATCCTGCCCACCCTGAACGAGCTGGTCAACCCCTACGACCAGCCGCTGACCGAGGAGGATCTGGATCTGCCCCAGGCGGAGTACTACTGGAACGGCACTGTCATCGACTGAAACGAGAACACCGCGCCCTCCGGCCCAGAGCCGAGGAGGCGCGGTGTTTTCTATTGCGGCGGTCCGCTAGGCAGGGAGCTCTTCTGACTCCAGGGCGGGAGCGGTGCATCGGAGGATGTTGAGGTCATACAGCCGGATCAGAGCAGCCGCCAGCACCAGCAGGGAGGCACGGGCATTGCGCCCGGCCGAGGCACAGGCTGCCGCCCCCTGGGATCGAGCGGTGCAGAGAGTCTCCAGGGACAGCAGAAAAAAGTAGCTCAGGGAGCCAACCACCAGGGCGGAGACGGCCAGCCGGGCCGGAATCAGGTCCGGCTCCGGGATGTCCTCTCCAGAGAGGAGGGAGAGAAGGGCTCCGCGCTGCCGGGAGAGGATGGCCCAGGAGAGGGCGGTAGCCCCGGTGAGGAGAGCCAGGAACAGCAGAGAGGTGTCCAGGGTGTTCAGCTGGCCCCGCAGGGCGTCCCATCCCGTCTGCTCCAAGCCCGGCACCCCCGTTTCCACCATGTTTTACAGCCCTCTATCCTATGCCGCCTATGGGGAGCAGGTGAAAAAAACGCCTCCCTGGCTGAAGGACCGGGGAGGCGCAGTCAATTCAGGCGGGAGAGCCGGTCCAGCACATCCTGGAACCAGCCGGGGAGGGGACACTCCAGCTCCACAAGCTGTCCAGTGGAGGGATGGGTGAACCGCAGCCGCCGGGCGTGCAGGCACTGGCCGGCCAGGCCGGGCACCGGCTTTTTGCTGCCGTAGACCACATCGCCCAGCAGAGGGTGGCCGATGGAGGCCAGGTGGACCCGGATCTGGTGGGTCCGTCCCGTCTCCAGGCGGCACTCCACATGGGTGAAGCCCGGGTAGCGCGCCAGCACCCGCCAGTGGGTCACCGCCTCCCGGCCGTTCTGCCGGTCGACGGCCATCCTCTTCCGGTCCACAGGGTGTCGGCCGATGGGGGCGTCCACGGTGCCGCGATCCTCCCGCAGCCCGCCCACCGCCACCGCCTCATAGACCCGGGACAGGCTGTGGTCCTGGAGCTGGGCGGCCAGGGACAGGTGGGCCCGGTCGTTCTTCGCGGCGATGATCAGGCCGCTGGTGTCCCGGTCGATGCGGTGGACGATGCCGGGGCGCAGGGTACCGTTGATCCCAGAGAGGGTATTTCCACAGTGATATAGCAGGGCATTGACCAGCGTGCCGTCCGAATGGCCGGGGGCGGGGTGTACCACCATCCCCACCGGCTTGTTGACCACGATCACGTCCCCGTCCTCGTACACGATGTCCAGGGGGATATCCTGGGGGACCAGGTCTACCGGCTGGGGGGCGGGGATGTCCACCTCCAGCACGTCTCCGGGGGCGGTGCGGTAGTTTTTCCGCACCGGCCTGCCTGCCAGCCGAACCGCGCCGGCCTCCAGCAGCCGCTGGGCGGCGGAACGGGTCAGGTCAGGCACCACCCGGGCCAGGAAGGCGTCCGCCCGCTCGCCGGGACGGTCAGCGGTCCGCGTCAGCGTGCTCATGGAGGGTCCCCTTTCCTTCCAGCTTCTCATAGAAAAAGACGTAATAGACGCAGGCGGCGATCCCGCCCACCACCACGCAGATATCGGCCACATTGAAGATGGCGAAGTCCATAAAAAGGACGTTGAACATGTCCACTACATAGCCCTGGAGCGCCCGGTCGATCAGATTGCCCACCGCGCCTGCCAGGACCAGGGTGAGGGCGCAGCGGCCGAAGGGGTGGGCAAAGAACTTCTTCCACACCGCCACGCCCAGCACCACGGACATGACGGCGGAGATCAGGGTGAGCAGCCAGGTGTGCTCCTCCAGCATGGAGAAAGCGGCGCCGGTATTTTGAAAGTAAGTCAGCTCCACCAGGTGGGGGAGGAAGGGGACATGGCCCCCCAGGGGGATGTTGTGGCTGACCAGATATTTCACCAGCTGGTCCAAGGCGACAAGGGCGGCGGCGAGCACGGCGTAGGGCATGGTGGTCCTCCTTTGGACAGCTCCCGAAAAGCGGGAGTTTTTGTTTTATTTTAGCACCTCGCGGCCGGGAGCACAACAGCGAAATGGGGAAAATCGGCTGGAAAGGGCCGCAGGGGCGGCGCTTCGCTTGCTTCTTGGGGCAGACTATGATAAAATGATACAAATTCCCGCACAGGAGCGGGCTTTTGGGGGGAGGGCAGACCTCCCCAGCTGATTTGAGGCCGCGCCGGGGAAAGGGCGTGTCTGGTCCGCGGAGCACCGCGGGCGGTGAGAGGGGGCCTTGGATCGGACCAGACATGCGGAAAAGGATGAACAGAGATATGGAAATCAACGGCGAGATCGTCAACGACAAGGTCCGGTACGCGGACCTGAACCTGTCCCCGGAGCTGATGCGGGCCATCGACAAAAAGGGCTATGTCCAGGCAACCCCGGTCCAGGCGGGGGCCATCCCCTACTTCATGGAGTGGAAGGACGTGATCGCGAAGGCCCCCACCGGAACGGGCAAGACCTTTGCCTTCGGCATCCCTATGGTCGAGCACGCCGATCCCCAGGGGACCCAGGTCACCGGCCTGGTGCTGGCCCCCACCCGGGAGCTGGCCATCCAGATCCGGGACGAGCTGCGGGACCTGTGCGCGTTCAAGGAGGGGGTGCGCACCGTGTGTCTCTACGGCGGGCAGCCCATCGACAAACAGATCCTCCAGCTGAAAAAGGCCCCCCAGATCGTGGTGGCCACCCCAGGGCGCCTGATGGACCATGTGAAGCGGCGCACCGTCCGGCTGGACAAGGTGGAGACGGTGGTGCTGGACGAGGCCGACCGCATGCTGGACATGGGCTTTGTCCGGGATGTGACCCGCATCCTGGACCTGATGCCCAAACGGAAGAACCTGGGCATGTTCTCCGCCACCATTTCCCGGGAAGTGATGGATATCTCCTGGGTGTACCAGCGGGACCCGGTAGAGATCACGGTGCGCGCTGACCAGGAGAACAAGCCGGATATCCTCCAGTACCGCCTGGAGGTGGAACGGAACCGGAAGGTGGACACCATGGTACGCCTGATGGAGCTGGGGGGGTATGACCGGGTCATCGCCTTCTGCAATACCAAGAACATGACCGACCGCCTCACCGGTCTGCTGAAGATGCGGGACATCTCCTGCGAGGGCATCCACGGGGACATCCAGCAGCGAGTGCGGGAGAAGACCCTCCAGCGCTTCCGAAACGGGGAGCTGCGGGTGCTGGTGGCCACCGATGTGGCCGCCCGGGGACTGGATATCGACGATGTGGACGCGGTGTTCAACTACGACGTGCCCGACGAGAACGAGTATTATATCCACCGCATCGGCCGGACGGGCCGGGCCCGCCGCCGCGGGGCGGCCTATACCCTGGTGTCCACCATCACTGAGAGCATCCGGCTGGACGACATCCGCAAGAACACCGGCAACGAGATCCGGGCCGTCCGCTTCAACGAGGCGGGGGAGCTGGAGGAAGTGGGAGGGAACGGGTGAGAAAGTGGCTGCGGCCGGACTGGCGGGCGCGTCTGCTGGATCTGTTCGCCTGTTTTCTGATCCCGCTCTACACCCTGCTCTTTACCCATGACACCCGCTGGTTCACTACGAATTTTTCCGTGATCGCCGCCGCCCGGGACCAGCGGCACGGCTTTTTCCTGTGGGGGATGCTGGTGGGGGTCTATCTGCTGTGCGTCCTGCTGCCGGTGATGGCCGCGCTGCCCAGGCCGCTGTGGCCCCGGCTCTGCCTGTTGGGAGGCTTCCTGCTGCTGCTGTCGGCAGTGGTGCTGCCCTATACCCCGGATGAGCTGCCGAAGATCGCGGATCTGCATGTGATATGCGCCTTTACGGCCAGCTGCCTGCTGGTGCTGTCCCTGTTTCTGCTCCTGCTCCAGAAAGCGCGGCAGGACCGGCAGCGCTATTGGGACTGTATGAAGTGGCTGGGAGTGACGGTGCTGCTCTCCCTGGTGCTGTTCGCGATGGTGGGGATCATCAGCAGCGCGCTGGAGATCTTTTTCGTCCTCTCCACTACCCTGCTGGCCCGGCGGCTGTGGTATCTGGAGCGGGGCGGTGGAAAAAATTAAAGCATTTTTAATCCGTTCCCTATGATTTTTTCAGGTTCTGTGTAGTATCCTATCCACAGAAAGAACGTTTCGGCGATCTCATGGAAATGGAGTGAAGCATGTCATGGAGAAAAAGAAGCTGTATAAGACAGAGGGGCCCTATAAGATGGTGTGCGGCGTGTGCGGCGGCATCGCGGAGTACTTTGACATCGACCCCACTCTGGTGCGGGTAGGCTGGGTGATCGCCACCTTTGTCACCTTCTCCACTGCCTTCTGGGTCTATCTGGCCTGTGCCGTCATCATGCCTCGTAAAAGCGACGTGTACCCCGGATACTGAGGAGCACAGGGCCGCCTGCCCCTCACTGAGAGAGGGCAGGCGGTATGTCTGTCTGAAAAAGAGGAGGATACGGCATGACGCAGATACGTCTTGGGACCCCAGGCGATGCCGCCCGGGAGCGTGAGCTCTGGCAGTTGGCCTTCGGGGATGACGGGGCCTATGTGGACAACTTTTACCAGACCTATTACAAGCCGGAGCGGATGCTCCTGCTGGAGGAGGACGGCGTGGTCCAGTCCATGACCGCCTGGTTCGATACTCAGCTGGTCCTCCCCGGGGAGGGCCGCTTCCGGGCGGCGTACCTCTATGCCGTGGCCACCGACCCGGCGGCCCGGGGCCGGGGGCTGGCGGGCCGGTTGCTGGCGGGGGCGGACGAATACTTCCGCGGTCTGGCCATCCCTGCGGTGACCACCGTCCCGGCGGAGCCCTCCCTCCACAACTTCTTCGGGGCCAACGGCTTCCGAGAGTGCTTTACCCTGTTCCAGGAGGACCTGGACCCAGGTGAGCTCCCTGCCCCCGCCTGGGACAACCCCCTGCGCCCCGTCTCTCCGGCGGAATACGGGGCCGTGCGGGAGAAGATCCTGGCAGACTGCCCCCACATCGCCTATCCGGAGGAGGCGCTGGCCTATCAGGCCGGATGCTGCGCCCTGTCCGGCGGAGGCCTGTTTGCGGGGGAGACGGAGGACGGCCCTGTCTGCGCCTGCGCCGAAGGGGACGGGGCGGGTCTGGTGGTGTATAAGGAGCTGCTGGGCACGAAGCTGCGGACCGTTCTGCCCCATCTGCCCCGGATGGTCCCGGGGGAGCGCTTTCTGGTGCGGGGCCCTTTGGCCCAGCGTCCGGCAGCGTCCGGCGGCTGGCAGTTTGGGATGCTCAAGTGGCTCTCCCCGGATCGGGAGGAGGCCTGGGACTGGTCCCGCACCGCCTATCTTGGACTGGCATTTGACTAAAATCCTGCATTTTCTCCGCTGCCGCGGCCATCTTATGAGGCCGCGGCCTTTTTTGGGAAAATCGATCGATTTTTTAAATGGGATGTTTTGTTTTTCTCATGCCACAGTTTTTTTGTTGTGGTAACATCCACAAAAAACGTGCTTGCGCTCTGCTGGAATTGTGTTATGCTATACATGAAGAGGGCAAAACGGAGCCCCTTCCCTGAAATGAAGGGAATCCGTCAGATTTTGACCAAACACACACATATATCAATTAGGAGGAATGAGTGCAATGAGCAAGTATATCGACCGAGTTCTGGAAGAGTGCCGTCAGAAGAATGCCGGCGAGCCTGAGTTCCTGCAGACCGTGGAGGAGGTCCTGACCTCCCTGGCCCCCGTGATCGACGCCCATCCCGAGTATGAGAAGGCATCCCTTCTGGAGCGGATGATCGAGCCCGAGCGGACCATCGAGTTCCGTGTCACCTGGCTGGATGACCAGGGCCACTATCAGGTCAACCGCGGCTACCGCGTCCAGTTCAACGGCGCCCTGGGCCCCTACAAGGGCGGCCTGCGGTTCCATCCCTCCGTCAACCTGTCCATCATCAAGTTCCTGGGCTTTGAGCAGGTGTACAAGGATGCCTTGACCGGCCTGCCCATCGGCGGCGCCAAGGGCGGCTCTGACTTTGATCCCCGCGGCAAGAGCGACGCCGAGGTCATGCGTTTCTGCCAGGCCTACATGACCGAGCTGTACCGCCACATCGGCCAGGACATCGACTGCCCCGCCGGCGACCTGGGCTGCGGCGGCCGTGAGATCGGCTATATGTATGGCCAGTACCGCCGTCTGGTGGGCGCCTCCGAATTCGGCGCTCTGTCCGGCAAGGCCGTGACCACCGGCGGCTCCATCATGCGCGCGGAGGCCACCGGCTTTGGTGCCGTGTACTATCTGGTGGAGGTCCTCAAGCACGAGGGCGAGTCTATCGAGGGCAAGCGGCTGGCCATCTCCGGCTTCGGCAACGTAGGCTGGGGCGTGGTGAAGAAGACTGCCGAGCTGGGCGGCAAGGTGGTCGCGATCGCTGGCCCCGACGGCTACATCTACGATCCCGATGGCGCTGTCACCGACGAAAAGATCAACTATCTGCTGGAGATGCGCGCCTCTGGCCGCGACAAGGTCCAGGATTACGCCGACAAGTTCGGCTGTGAGTTCCATGCCGGGGAGAAGCCCTGGGGCCTGGGCGCCGACAAGGTGGACATCATGATGCCCTGCGCCACCCAGAACGATGTCAACATGGACTCCGCCAAGAAGATCGCCGCCAGCGGCATCAAGTACTACATCGAAGTTGCCAACATGCCTACCACCAACGACGCTCTGGAGTTCCTGAAGGAGCAGAAGCACATGGTGATCGCCCCCTCCAAGGCCGTCAACGCCTGCGGCGTGGCCGTGTCCGCCCTGGAGATGGCCCAGAACGCCGAGCGGCTGTACTGGACCGCCGAGGAAGTGGACGCCAAGATGCATCAGATCATGGCGAACATCTATCACTCCTCTGTGGCGGCCGCCGAGCGCTACGGCCTGGGCTATGACCTGGTGGCCGGCGCCAATATCGTGGGCTTCCAGCGCGTGGCCGACGCCATGATGGCTCAGGGCATCTTCTGATCCCGATTTCCTCATCCTGATCCCCCTTCCAACTGTGCAGGGCGCCGCGGTCTCCCGTCAGGGAGACCGCGGCGCCTCAGCTTATGGAAAAAGCCTCCCAGAGTCCGCACCCGCAGGCGCGGATCAAGACCTGATCTGTTTTCCCCGGCGGCATGTGCGCTGGGGAAAACATTTCTCAGGCTGTAAGTGTGGGGTTTGTCCGCCGCAGGCGCACAAACCCTGCGCACGGCAGACTGGTGCTTTTTCGAAAAAGCGGCACAGTCACTCTTTTGACAGTACCGATGCCTTTTTCCGCCGGCCCCTGTTGATAAAGAGTTATTTTGTGTCGCTAATTGGTGATTTCAGTCCTTGTTTTTTCCCTCCGCTGTCTATATACTATAAGGCAGAGAGAACCCCGCCCCTTTGAGGCCCCTGCCAAGGGGGACCGGCAGAGGGAGACTTCGCCCCGGGAGCGCAGAGCGGAATGGGGCGCAGAATAAAATGGTGCAGGAGGCGCAGCATGGCTGAGGCAATTTTGGTGAACCGGACCCGGTTCACCTCTTCCCTGAAAAATGAGCTGATGAAGGATTTTGATATCCTTGCTCAAAAGACCCGGATCCCCAAATCCAGACTGCTCGATGAGGCCATCGAGGACCTGCTCAAGAAATACGAAAAGCGGCTGGCGGAGTAAAAGGCTCCAGACAAAAAGGACAGGACCGCCCCTGCGGGGGCGGTCCCGGTCAAAACGGGCCGATCAGAATTCCGCGTTGCCCACCGTTCTCGGGTGCAGCTCCACGTCCCGGATATTGCTGATGCCGGTGAGGTACATGACCATCCGCTCGAAGCCCAGGCCGAAGCCGGCGTGCCGGCAGGAGCCGTACCGCCGCAGATCACAGTACCACCAGTAGTCCTCCGGATTCATGCCCAGCTCCTGGATGCGGGCCTCCAGCACATCCAGCCGCTCCTCACGCTGGGAGCCGCCGATGATCTCACCAATGCCGGGGACCAGGCAGTCCGCCGCAGCCACGGTCTTTCCGTCGTCGTTCTGGCGCATATAGAAGGCCTTGATCTCCTTGGGGTAATCGGTGACAAAGACGGGGCGCTGGTACACCTGCTCCGTCAGATAGCGCTCGTGCTCGGTCTGGAGGTCGGCGCCCCACTCCACCTTGTAGTCGAATTTGTCATTGTTCTGCTTCAGAAGCTCCACTGCCTCGGTGTAACTCACCCGGGCGAAGTCAGAGGAGGCTACGTGCTCCAGCCGCTCCTTGAGGCCCTTGTCCACAAAGGAGTTGAAGAAGTTCATCTCATCGGGGCACTTCTCCATCACAGTGCGGATGATATACTTGATCATGGCTTCTGCGGTGTCCATGTAGTCGTTCAGATCGGCAAAGGCCATCTCCGGCTCGATCATCCAGAACTCGGCGGCGTGGCGCTGGGTGTTGGAGTTTTCCGCCCGGAAGGTGGGGCCGAAGGTGTACACGTTGCCGAAGGCCATGGCGAAGTTCTCGCAGTTGAGCTGGCCGGAGACGGTGAGGCTGGCCCGCTTGCCGAAGAAGTCCTGGGTATAGTCCACGGTGCCGTCGGGATTTTTGGGCACGTTGTTCAGGTCCAGGGTGGTCACCTGGAACATCTCGCCCGCCCCTTCGCAGTCGCTGGCGGTGATGATGGGGGTGTGGACATAGACGAAGCCCCGGTCCTGGAAGAAGCAGTGGATGGCGTGAGCGGCCACGGAGCGCACCCGGAAGGCGGCGGAGAACAGGTTGGTCCTGGGCCGCAGGTGCTGGATGGTGCGCAGATACTCCACAGTGTGGCGCTTTTTCTGAAGGGGGTAGTCGGGGGTGGAGGCTCCCTCCACAGCGATGGTCTGGGCCTTAACCTCCAGAGGCTGCTTGGCCTGGGGGGTCAGGACCACGGTGCCGGTGATGATGAGGGCGGCCCCCACGTTCTGGCCGGCGATGTCCTTGTAGTTGTCCAGCATGTTGGCGTCCATGACGACCTGAAGATTTTTGAAGCAGGAGCCGTCATTCAGTTCGATAAAGCCGAAGGTCTTCATGTCCCGGATGGTCCGGGCCCAGCCGCAGACGGTGACCGTCTTTCCGCCCAGCTTGTCCTGGTCGGCGAAGATGGCGGCGATGGTGGTGCGGTTCATAGGTGATCCTCTCCATTTTCTGTGACTCCAGGGCGCCGCGGGCGTCCCGGGTATTCTTTTGTCCATTATAGATGCTTTTCCGCTAATTTACAAGGGAAAACGGCGATTTTATGTGGATGGGGCTGTTTCCGGCCCGAGTCATTGAAAAGCGCGGGGAGGTATGATATGATGGACCCCGCCAATTGTGTGAAGGGAGGGTAAAAAGTGTCGGATTTTGACTGTGATCCGCTGTTTTCCAGGATTTACCTGGAGATGTTGGAGCAAATGACGGCCTACTCCGCGCGCAGGCTGGGCGATATCGGCCTGGCGGAGGACGTGGCGCAGGACACATTCGCGGAATGTTGGAAGAACTGGGAGCAGGGACAGCGGGTGAAGCACCATCCAAATCCCAGGGGCTGGCTCTGGGAGGCCCTGAAGATCAAACTCAAGAAGATGCGGGAGGACATGGAGAAGGTCCGCACGGTGCCGCTGGACGAGCTGGCCCACCCGCCTGCGGCACCTGTGGAGCGGAGGCTGTATCTGAGTGACTACCTTCCGCCCGACACATCCCGGGCGGACCGGCGGATCGTGCGCCTCCGGCTGGAGGGCTACCGCTATCAGGAGATCGCGGAAAAGATGGGCATGACGGAGATCCAGTGCCGGGTGCGCCTGTTTCGTCTGAGGGAGAAGCTGAAAAAATTTGAAGAAACTTTGGGGAACCTGTAACGAAATGAAGTTTTTTAAGGATATAAAAAGTAAGGAGGTGTCGAGATGTCGGAAAAGCGAGTCGCCCCGCCGGACGGGGGGAGTGGGGACTTGGTTTTAATCCAGCGGCATCTGGAAAATTTATCTGCCGGCGAGATCCTGGAGGAATTGGACGCGCGGATGGAGGAGATGACGGATCAGAGCTGTGACCCGGAGCTGATCCGCCTCTATCTGGACGTCCTGGAGGAGAAGGAGCCCCTGGGCCTGGAACTGGACCCGGAGGCATCCCTCCAGCGGTTCCTGGAGGAGCGCGCCGGCGAGGAAAGCAGGTCCACGCCGCCGGAGGAGCCGGCGGCCCAAGCGGCAGTGTCCCGTCCTGCCGGCCTCCGCCGTTTCCGCCATTTTCCGCGCACACTGATCGCTGCCGCCGTGGTCGCCGTCCTCTTTGGCCTGGGGAGCATGGCCGGCAGTTCCAGGCTGTGGGAGTCCGTGGTCCATCTGACCCAGGGCACGCTTCAGATCGTCCCCCCCGGGGCCAGCCAGTCCGGCCAGACCTCTGCCCAGCCGCCCCTGGAGGAGCTGGAGTTCACCTCTCTGCAGGAGGCGCTGGATGCGTATGGCATCACCGAGCCGCTGGCGCCCAAGTGGGTGCCGGAGGGGTTTGAAAGTCGGGATGTTATTATCAGCGTTGATCCTGATTTTATAAGGATTATTGCAGTGTATCAGTATGGAGAAAAAGAAATCAAAGTTACCGTAAGACGCTACAATTCAGAGGATGCACTTGAGAGGTTTTCCCTTGAGAAGCAGGAGGGACAGCAAGATACAAAATACACTAAAGATGGTGTGGTGCACTCAATTGCGCAAAATAATGCGGCTTGCACGGCATCGTGGACTAATGGGCTTAATATGGCATCTATTATGGGAGATGTGACGGAGGAGGAACTGGAGCAGATGATCGACTCCATCTATACTTAGAAAAGAGAACAGAGAGGAAAGAGAACCAATGAAAAAGACGATTTCCCGCGGCTGCGCCGTGCTGCTGGCCTGTGCTATGCTGGCTGGTCTATTGACGACAACTGCTTTTGCCCGTGCGAGTGACTACCTGGGAGGCTATGGCGTGTGGGCCACCGCAAAGAGCGACGGCGTGGTCCGCATCCACGCGGATGTGGAGGCGGTCCGCACCTCCGACGAGGTGGGGGTCAGCTATATCACCGTGCAGGAGTCCAGGGACGGGGGAGACACTTGGACTACTTTGGAGACCTTCACTAAAGAGGATCTGGGGATGTACGACGAGGATACTCCGGCATACTATGGGACCTTCGATTTTGAGGATACGGTCATCGGACGGGACTACCGTGCCCTGGTTGGTGTGTACGCCGAGCGGAACGGCGGCGGGGACCTCCGCTCCGTCTACACCAACGAGGTGACGGCCAAAAGATGACGGATGGTACACCATATGGAGCGGACTCGCCCCGCTGGTGACGCGGAGGTGGAGCGGACGGACCGTTCTGGTCCTGTCTGTGCTGCTTCTGTGGCAGACGGGTGCGGGCCGGAGGACGGGCTGATCCTTCAGACCGGCGGGGAGCTGATGGCGCTGAAATGGCGCTTTTCCAGGCTCCTGTACACCTGGAGGAGGGAGAACGAGCTGACCCAGGAGGAAGCGGCCGAACGGTGCGGGGTGTCTCCCCGGCACTATCTGGACATGGAGGCCGGCCGGGTCAACCCCAAGCTGTCCACGGTGATCCATATCGCCAGAGAATCAAATATCAGTTTAGATGTGTTGAAAAGCGAGGTGAGAGGGACTCATGCAGTATCTCTACCGCCCGAATGAGTGCCAGATGACCTTTCAGGAGGCAGGGGCACGGCAGGTGTACGGGATCGACTGCTACCGGCGGGACAGGAAAGACGCGCCGCCGGTGGCGCAGTACCGGGACGTCTCCATTGACCGGGGAGAGATGGACCGGCTGGCCGATCGGTGCAACCGGGGCCAGCTGGACCCCCTCCAGCTGGAAGACGTGATCCTGGACGCGATCCTGTAAAGAGAGCACAGAGCCAATGAAAACCGGCCCGGCCGGCGGACCTCCACCCGCCAGCCGGACCTTGAAAATTGAAATAGACGGCGCCCCCGCCACAGGCGGGGGCGCCGTTTCAGCTTGTGGAAAAAGCGGAAAAGACAGCCCCGTTTTCTTTTGAACGGGGGTCAGCCGGTGATGGTGGTCCCCTGGACCCGCTGGTTGAGCATCTCCAGCAGCAGGGCGTGCTCCACCCGGCCGTCCAGGATGGACACCTCGCCCACCCCGGCGCGGATGGCCTGGATACAGCCCCGCACCTTGGGCACCATGCCCCCGGCAATGAGCCCGGTGTCGATCAGCTCCTCCGCCCGCTTCACATCCATGTGGGGGACGGCAGTCTTGCTGTTGTGGCTGTCGATAAGCACCCCGGCGGTGTCGGTGAGGAAGATCAGCTTGTCCGCCCCCAGAGCCGCCGCCACCGCCCGGGCCGCGTCGTCGGCATTGCAGTTGAAGCCGCCGCCGTCCTCCCCCGCGGCGATGGGGGAGACCACCGGCAGGAAGTCCCCGTCCAGCAGGGTCTGAAGGATACGGGGCTCCACCCGGGTGATGGACCCCACCCGGCCCAGGGCCGGGTCCTTCTCCACAGCGGTGAGCAGGCCGCCGTCCTTGCCGGACAGGCCTACGGCAGACACCTCCAGCTGGCTCAGACGGGAGACGATGGCCTTGTTTACCTGGGCGGAGAGGGCCATTTCCGCCGTCTCCAGCACCGCCTGGTCGGTATAGCGGTAGCCGTTCTCGAAACGGGTGGGCACCTGGAGCTTGTCCAGCAGGGCGGTGATGTGCTTGCCGCCGCCGTGGACCAGCACCACCCGGACACCCACCATGCGCAGGGCGGCCACGTCCTGGAGGGTGGTGTCGGTGGCCGCCTCCGCCCCCAGGGCGGAGCCGCCGTATTTCACCACAACGGTCCGGCCCTCGTCCCGCTTGAGGATGGGCAGAATGGACAGCAGGGAGCGCACCTTCTCCATGCCGTCCAGGCCGTGGCGCACGTCGTACTCCTGAAGAAAGGACTGGACATAGTCCACGTCAGAGGGGGTGTCGATATACTCGGTGCCCCGCTTCTGGCGGGTCTCCGCCCCCTTGCCGGTGATGAGGAGGACGGAGGGCTCCCGGCAGCCCAGCACCGCCTGACGGATGGCCTCCCCCCGGTTGGGCTCGATGGAGTAGTCGCAGCCCTGGGCCTCCACATAGGAGGCGATCTCCCGGCAGATGGAGAGGGTGTCCTCCTCCCCGGAGTCCTCCTCCGTCAGCACCACCAGGTCGGAGCAGCGGCCGGAGATCTCCCCCAGGTCCCGCCGGCGGTCCAGGGCCTTTTTCCCCGGACAGCCGAACACGGTGACCACCCGGCGGCCGGGGTACTCCGTCTGAACGGAGCGGAACAGGGTCTCGAAGGACATGCGGTTGTGGGCGTAGTCCACGATGGCCACGATGTGGCTGTCCGCATTGGTGTACACCTCCATGCGGCCGGGGACCCGGGCCTTCATCAGCCCCACATAGACGGCCCGCTCCGGGATGTTCAGCCCCTCGCACACCGCGATGGCGGCCAGGGCGTTCTCCACGTTGAACAGGCCGGGCATGGTCAGCCGGAACTCCCGGGAAAAGCGGCGGGAACGCACCCGGAACAGGATGTCGTTGCCCCGCTTGCGTACCTGGGAGGCATAGATGTCCGCCTCCGGGTCCTTCTGGGAGAAGGTGATGACCTGGCGGCTGCCCGCCTGGGCGGCGGCCAGCACCCGGCCGGCGTGTTCGCAGTCCAGATTGACGCACCCCACCTCCGCCTGGGCGAAGATCCGCAGCTTGGAGGAGAAGTAGTCCTCAAAGTCGGGGTGCTCGATGGGGGAGATGTGGTCCAGGCCGATGTTCAGGAAGCAGGCGGCGGCGAAGCGGGTGCACAGGGTGCGGTGGTACTTCAGCGCCTGGCTGGACACCTCCATGGTGAGGTAGGGGATGCCGGCCGCCACCGCGTGGGCAAAGTGCCGCTGGAGATCCAGGGGCTCCGGCGTGGTGAGGTGGGACTCGAAGCGCTCCGAGCCGTCGTAGGTGTCGATGGAGGAGATGATGCCGCTCTCCGGCCCGCCCTGCTCCGCCAGATACTCATCCAGGATATACTTCAGATAATAGGCGGTGGAGGACTTGCCCTTGGTGCCGGTGATGCCGATGACCGACAGGGGCCCGGAGGGATGGCCGTAGTACCGGTCGGCCAGGGGGGCCATCACCTGGCGCATGTCGGACACCAGGATGCAGGGCAGATCCACGGCAGGGTAGGGGGTCTGGCTCACATAGGCCACCGCGCCCCGCTGGGCGGCCTGGGACAGATAGGCCTCCTTGAAGTGGGCGCCCTTGCACAGAAAGAGAGTGCCGGGGACCACCTCCTGGCTGTCGCAGGAGACCAGGGCGACGGACTGGGACAGGTCCAGCCCCTCGGGCAGAGGAGCGGCCAGCTGGGGTTCCAGCAGGGCGCAGTATTCGCCCAGGGTGTGGGGCGTGAGATCCATAGAGCAAACCTCCTGGTGTTGTCATGTGTGGATGGGGGCGCCACCCCCATTTTCAATTTGCGGAGTACGTTCCAACGGCGGGCGTGGGCAGGCACCGCCCCGGAGATGTTTTCTTAGATGGTGCGCAGCTGTTTGCCGCAGCGGACGACGGCCAGCTCGGCCAGCACCTCCATGGCGTCCACGTAGAAGGGGGGCAGGCTGTGGTAGCTGCGGAAGACGGACAGCTCGGTGCAGCCCAGAATGGCGCAGTCACAGCCCATGGAGGCCAGAGCGCGGTCGATCTGGGCAAATTTCTCCCGGCTGCCCCGCTCCCCCCGTTTGATCTCCTCGTAGATGATGGACATGACCAGACGCTGGACAGCGGGCTCCGGAGGGGCGGCCTCCAGGCCGAAGGCGGCGCACTCCTTCTGATACAGGCCGGTGCGGATGGTGCCGTCGGTGGCAAGGATGGCGGGGCGGCGCTTCCCCTGGGCCACCAAGGTCCGGGCGGTCTCCCGGATCATGTGGAGGATGGGGATGCCGATCTCCTGCTGGATGCGGTCCACGAAGTAGTGGGAGGTGTTGCAGGGGATGGCGATGACGGTGCAGCCGCACTCCTCCAGCAGGCGGGCGTCGGCCAGCAGGCGCTGGTACATAGGCTCGGTGTTCCCGGTGAGGATGGAGGCGGTCCGGTCCGGGACCCCGGTGTCAGACAGGATCAGGGCGGGCAGATGCTCCTGGTCGCAGGAGGCCTCTGTCCGGTCCAGCACGTACTGATAGAACACCTGGGTGGCCTGGGGCCCCATCCCCCCCAGCACGCCCAGCTTGGGCTCCCGGGGCTCTCTGGCGCCCTTGGCGCCGCGGGTCTTGACAGTTGACATGGCTTCCCTCCAGTCTGCTCAGTTCTCCGGGACCTTGTTGTGGCGGTCAAAGCGGACCATGTTGCCGATGTGGGTCTTCCATACCCGCCAGATGCGGGCCGGGGTATAGTCCCGGTGGTACTCCAGGCTGTGGGTGGACGCCCCCGCCCGGATCAGGGCCTTCATCTGGGGGTGATATGCCTTGGGGATGAATTTGAAGGCCACCTTTTTGGGCACCATCCGCCACAGGGCGTGGTTTTTGGTGATGACGAAGGGCAGCTCCCGGTGTTCGATCCGGTCCTCCACCAGCAGCTTGGCGATGTTGTATCCCGCACCAGTGACGTAGTAATTGCTGCGCCCCTGGCGGCAGTTGATCTCGAAGAGCTTGTACTTGCCGTCCCGGCTGTCGTACTTGATGTCAAAGTTGGAGAAGCCGGTGTAATGCAGCTCCTCCAGCAGCTGTTTGATCTTCAGGGAAAGGGCCTCGTCGTACTCGGTGATGATGACGGCGTGGTTGCCGATGCCGTGGGGGGAGTGCTCCTCCAGAAGCACATGGCCCAGGCACATCAGCTTCACCTGGCCGCTGCGGTCGGAGTAGTTGGTCATTACCCGCATGTAGGTGTCGTCTCCGGGGATGAACTCCTGGATCACCATATGGTCGGGGTAGCCGGAGGCGTACACCAGGTCCAGAGCATGGAGCAGCTCCTCCCAGGTCTGACAGATGAAGACCTTCTTCACCCCCTCGAATTCGTGCTCCCAGTAGGCCACGCTGTCGGCCGGCTTGGCCACATAGGGGGGGCCGAAGGGCAGGGTGAAGTCGTGGCCCATGGAGCCGTCGTAGATAAAGGTGGCCGGGTGGTCGATGCCGTGCTGGTCGCACAGCTCGTAGAAGTGCTCCTTGTTGATGAGGCGGTCCAGCAGGGCGCCGTCGATGTAGGGGGCCACCACGTTTCGGGGAAACTGGTCCTTCAGGTGGGCGCACAGCTGCACATAGCTGTCCCCGCAGCCCAGGACGATGACGGTCTTGTGGGAGAACTCCAGGGCCACCTTCTCTACATTGGAGAGGAAGACGGCGGGGTCCTCGTTGTCGGGGCAGGTGCGGTAGTCGATGATGGAGCTGAAGGCACAGGGGAAGGTGTGGAACTTGCCGAAGGCCACGCTCTTCACCCCATAGGCCTCGTGAAAGGCACGGGCCACACTGTAAACATTGATATCGCCGCCGAAGAGCAGCGGCTGAAAAGACACGGTTCTGGACATAGCAAACACCTTTTTCTTGAAATCGCAGGGAGGATCACCGGTACTGGCGGACACAGCCCCGGGCGTACATGGGGTCCAGGTCGAAGGAGACCACATCTCCGGCGGAGCACTTCAGATCGGTGACATCCACCAGGGTCTCGCTCACGCCCACAGAGCCGATGACCCGGGCCCGCTGGCCGTTCACCCGGACATAAAGCCGCCTGCCCCGCCGCCAGCGGCCCAGGGTGCCCAGCAGGCCGGCGGGACGGGGCCGCTCCACCCCGAAGCCGTGCTGATAGCCCACAGGGACCACCGCTACCCGGGTGGGCGCTTTCAAAACGGCGGTCTTTTCCGCACCCACGGTGTGCCCCTTGGGCAGCCAGCGCATCTCGGCGATGCCGGCCTCCCCGTGGCCCACGGTGGAGAGCCCGTCGTCTTTGGTGCGGCGGCAGCGGCCCAGCAGGACCGAGCCCGCCCGCACCGCGTCCATGCGGGCAAGATCGCAGTGCATCAGGGCGTAGGACCCCGCGGCGTGGACGGTGCCGGTCTCAAAGCCGGCGGCGTGGATGGCGTCCAGCACCCGCTGGAACTGCTGGAGCTGGTGCTCCGCCTCCTGGCCGGCTGGGGCGGCGTGGATCTGGGTGTAAATGCCGGACAGGGCCACGTTGGGCAGGGAGCGGTAGGCCAGCAGGATCTTCTCCGGCTCCCCCACCAGGAAGCCGCCGAAGCCCATGCCGGTGTCCACCTGGATGTGGGCCTCGGCCACGGTGGAGCGGTTCTCCGCCAGGGCGTTGAGGGCCAGGCCCGTGTCCACGGAGGAGATGGTGCACACCACGTTCAGGTCCACCAGCCGCTCCAGCACCTCCCGGTCGGTGGTGGAGCGGAGCATGAGGATCTCCTCGTCCACAAAGCCGGCCTTCCGCAGCGCCTCGGCCTCCTCCGCCTCGCTGACGGCGAAGCGGCCGATGCCCTCGGCCCGGAGCAGCTCGGCCATCTCGGCGATGCCGGCGCCCCCGGCGTCTCCCGAGAGGACGCCGTAGACGGCGGCCCCTCCGGCACGGCGCTTCACCACCCTGATGTTCTGCTTTACGGCCGCCTTCTCAATGACCAGCACCCGCATGGCACAGCCCCCTTTTTCTCTCTGTTGGGAAGGAGAGAGATACGTCTCCCTCCAGTGTAACCATTTAACGATTCATTCTATCACCCTTTTGAGAGAAACGCAACGGAAAACCGCGAGGGGGCCCGCATTTTTCCAGGGAGGGGCGGAGAGCCGCGCCCTGCGGGGACCGGGTGGAAAAGCGGCGAAAAGCAAAAGTCCGGCCTTGTGCTTTTTCGGGAAAAATGGTATGATTATTTGATCGGTGTCTCCATGCAGCAGGAGGGGCCGGACGACCATCAAATCCCCCTCAGGAGGTTGCGATCTATGAGACAGCAGACCACCCGAATTTCCCCGGAGGACATCTCCCGCCAGCTCCAGTACTGCCGGGAGGTCGCGGCCCTCAGCGCCGCCCGGCCCGCCCAGCCCCTGGCCTTTGTGGACACCTACGGCTGCCAGCAGAACGAGGCGGACTCCGAGCGCATCCGGGGCTATCTCCGGGAGATGGGCTACGGCTTCACCCAGGACGAGGAGCAGGCCCAGATCATCGTGCTCAACACCTGCGCCATCCGGGAGCACGCAGAGCAGCGGGTGCTGGGCAACCTGGGCGCCCTGGTCCACGTGAAGCGCCGCCACCCGGAGCAGATCATCTGCGTGTGCGGCTGCATGGCCCAGGAGGCCCATGTGGCGGAGAAGATCAAGCAGTCCTTCCGCCACGTGGACCTGGTGTTCGGGCCCCACGCCCTCTGGCGCTTTCCCGAGTTCATCCACACCCTGCTCACCCAGCGGGGGCGGGTGTTCCAGGTGGCGGAGGAGGCGGGCTCCATCTCCGAGGGCATCCCGGTGGTGCGGCAGGACCGGGTAAAGGCCTGGGTGTCCATCATGTACGGGTGCAACAACTTCTGCTCCTACTGCATCGTGCCCTATGTCCGGGGCCGGGAGCGCTCCCGCAGGCCGGAGGACATCCTGGCCGAGGTGGAGCAGCTGGCGGCGGAGGGGTACCGGGACATCACCCTGCTGGGCCAGAACGTGAACTCCTACGGCAAGGACCTGGAGGAGCCCCTGGACTTCGCAGACCTGCTGGAGCGGGTGAACGCCGTGCCCGGGGACTTCCTGATCCGCTTTATGACCTCCCACCCCAAGGACGCCACCCAGAAGCTGTTCGAGACCATGGCCCGGTGCGGGAAGGTGGCCCCGGTGCTCCACCTGCCCTTCCAGGCGGGCAATGACCGGGTGCTCCGGGCCATGAACCGCCACTATGACCGGGCGCAGTACCTGGACGAGGTGCGGCGGCTGAAGGAGCTCATCCCGGACATCGTGCTCACCTCCGACGTGATCGTGGGCTTTCCCGGGGAGACCACGGAGGAGTTTGAGGAGACCCTGTCCCTGCTGGAGCAGGTGCGGTTCGACGCCCTGTTCACCTTTATCTTCTCCCCCCGGGTGGGGACCCCCGCCGCCCAGATGGACGACCCCATGCCCCACCAGCAGAAGCAGGCCAACTTCCAGCGCCTGGTGGACCTCCAGAACCAGATCTCCGCGGAGAAGCACGCGGCCTATGTGGGGAAGACCCTGCGCTGCCTGATCGACGGGGACAGCGGGGACGCCCGGTATCCCCTGGCCGCCCGCACGCCGGGCAACCGGCTGGTGCGGCTGGACGGCCCGGCGGAGCTGATCGGCCAGTTCCGGCAGGTGCGGATCACCGACGCCAACACCTGGTCCCTGTTCGGGGAGCTGGCGGAGTGAGGGGGGAGCCCCCGCCCCAAGGGCCCCGCAGAGGGACGGGAGGCGGGGCTACTCCAAGTCCCGGACCCGGCCGCCCAGGGCCAGGCCCATGGACAGCCCGGCCCGGAAGAGGGCCTGCTCCTCCAGGCTGTGCAGCTCCTGCTGCTCCTCCCAGAGGCGGCGGAAGGAGCGGGCGGCGGGGCCCCGCAGCAGGTCCTCCAGCCCCCGCCGGCGGGCGTCCGTCTGGATGGAGAGCCGGCCGTAGCCGGTGGGCTCCTCCTGGAGATAGCGGACGACCAGATGTTCCTGGGCGTATTGATATAAGTGGTCCCAAAAAGAAGTCATAAACAATAGCGCTCCCTTCTGCGGGTTATCGTATTTTGATTATAACATGCCAAAAATGGCATGTCAATACGAGGTGTGTAAATGGCGACGTTTTCAACGCGGCTTCAGGAACTGAAAGAGACCAAGAAACTGTTGCAGAAAGATGCGGCAAAGGCGCTGGATGTGCCCCTCCGCACCTATCAGAGGTATGAACACGGTCAGCAGGAACCCCAACTGTCCACCCTGATCCGGATGGCGGATTTTTACGGGGTCACCCTGGACTACCTGGCGGGACGGAGCGACCAGGGGGGGCCGGAGGAGAGCTGACCCCCGGGAGGCGCGCTGGCGGTTAGTGCGCCTCCTGTCTGTTTCGTTGTACTTTTCCACACTTTCCACAGGATTTTGCACTTTTTACTTTTATTTTACCGAAAGGCGGTGCCGATATGGCTGAGATCACCCCCATGATGCGCCAATACCTGGAGATGAAGGAGCGGTATCCCGACTCCATCCTCTTTTTCCGGCTGGGGGATTTTTATGAGATGTTCAACGAGGACGCCAAGCTGGTCTCCCGGGAGCTGGACCTGACTCTCACCACCCGGGACCGGAACAAGCCCCCGGAGGAGCGCACCCCCATGTGCGGCGTGCCCTACCACTCCTGCGAGAGCTACATCGCCCGCCTCATCGCCAAGGGCTACAAGGTGGCCATCTGCGAGCAGACCGAGGACCCGGCCCTGGCCAAGGGGCTGGTGGACCGGGACATCATCCGCATCATCACCCCCGGCACCCTCATCGACTCCTCCATGCTGGAGGAGGGGAAAAACAACTACATCGGCGGGGTGTACGCCGACTCCCGGGCGCTGGGGCTGTGCCTGTGCGACATCTCTACCGGCGAGTTCTATGTCACCTCCTTTCCGGCGGGGGCGGAGGCCATGGACCACCTGAAAAACGAGCTGGGCCGCTTCTCTCCCCGGGAGGCGGTGCTCTCCGACGGGGCCTGGAGCCTGGAGGGCCTGCCCCAGTTCCTGCGGGAGCGGCTGGACTGCCGCTGTGAGAACGGGGGGGAGGCCCGCTTCCGCTATGAGGCCGCCCTGCCCCTGGTGCAAAAGCAGTTCCGCACCGGGCTGGACAGCCTGCCCCCGGAGGACCAGGCCTGTGTGCAGTGCGCCGGGGGGCTGCTCTCCTACCTGTACGAGACCCAGAAGACCGACCTGAGCCACATCGCCGCCCTCACCTGCTACACCGCGGGCCAGTTCATGGAGCTGGACCTGAACGCCCGGCAGACCCTGGAGCTCACCGAGACCCTGCGGGGCAAGGAGAAGAAGGGCTCCCTGCTGTGGGTGCTGGACAAGACACGCACCGCCATGGGGCGGCGGCTGATCCGGGGATGGATGGAGCGCCCCCTCCTCTCCCCGGTGCAGATCAACCGCCGGCAGCAGGCGGTGAGCGATCTGGTGGAGGACATCATCACCCGGGAGGAGGTGGTGCTCTGCCTGAAGGAGATCACCGACCTGGAGCGCCTGATCGGCAGGGTGGTGTACGGAACCGCCGGGGGCCGGGACCTGGCCGCCCTGTCCGCCGGACTGGGCAGGCTGCCCCGGCTGCGGGAGCTGCTGGAGGGCTGCCCCTCCGCCCTGATCCAGTCCCTGCGCCGGGAGATGGACGACCTGCCCCAGCTGCGGGCGCTGCTCAGCTCCGCCCTGGTGGACGAGCCCCCCTTCTCCGTGCGGGAGGGCAAGTTCATCCGTCCGGGGTACAGCGAGGAGGTGGACCGCCTGCGCAACGTGATCGACCACGGGGCAGAGATGCTGGCCGACCTGGAGACCCGGACCAAGGAGCAGACCGGCATCAAGAACATGAAGGTGAGCTACAACAAGGTGTTCGGCTACTACATCGAGGTGGCCAAGTCCCAGACCGGGCTGGTGCCCCCCGACTGGGCCCGGAAGCAGACCACCGTCAACGCCGAGCGGTACATCAGCCAGGAGCTGAAGGACCTGGAGCACACCATCCTCTCCGCCCAGGACAAGGTGGTGGCCCTGGAGTACCAGCTCTTCTGCCAGCTGAAGGAGCAGACCTGCGCCCACGTGGCCCAGATCCAGAAGGCTGCCGCCGCCGTGGCCCAGGTGGATGTGCTCACCTCCTTCGCGGTGGTGGCCGCCGTCAACGGCTACTGCATGCCCCAGGTGGACGGCTCCGACTCCCTGAGCATCTCCGAGGGGCGCCACCCGGTGGTGGAGAAGGTGCTCCCCGCCGGCACCCCCTTTGTCCCCAACGACACCCACATGGACAGCGGAGAGGACCTGTGCGCCATCATCACCGGCCCCAACATGGCGGGCAAGTCCACCTACATGCGCCAGGTGGCCCTCATCGTCCTCATGGCCCAGATGGGCTCCTTCGTCCCCGCCCGCTCCGCCCGCATCGGCGTGGTGGACCGGGTGTTCACCCGCATCGGGGCCAGCGACGACCTCTCCTCCGGACAGTCCACCTTCATGGTGGAGATGAACGAGGTGGCCGGACTGCTGAAGAACGCCACCGCCCGCTCCCTGCTCATCCTGGACGAGATCGGCCGGGGGACCTCCACCTATGACGGCATGGCCATCGCCCGGGCGGTGCTGGAGTACTGCGCCGACCGGAAGCGGCTGGGGGCCAAGACCCTGTTCGCCACCCACTACCACGAGCTCACCGCCCTGGAGGGGGAGATCCCCGGGGTGAAGAACTACAACATCGCCGCCAAGAAGCGGGGGAACGACCTGATCTTCCTGCGGAAGATCGTCCGGGGGGGCGCGGACCAGAGCTACGGCATCGAGGTGGCCAAGCTGGCCGGGGTGCCCGACCGGGTCATTCGGCGGGCCCGGACCATCCTGGAGGAGCTGGAGTCGGGGAGCGGCGTCCTCCCCGCCGGGGGACCGGCCCTTCCGGCGGACGGGGAGCAGGTCTCCCTGATGGACCTGGGCAGTCAGACGGTGCTGAAAAAGCTCCGGATGACCGATGTGAACATCCTGTCCCCCATCGAGGCCCTCAACCTGCTGGCGGAGCTGAAGCAGGACCTGCAGGAGAGCTGAGGCGGGGCGGAGAGGCCCGGATGAAAGAGGAGGTGAGCGGCATGGGGCGTCCAAATTCTCGGGCGGAGCTGTGCGCCTGGGTGCTGGGACTGATGGGGGCGTTTTTCCTCCTGTTCGGCGGGGCCGTCCTGCTGTGGGACATCCCGGTGGGGGGCGCGGGGCCCGACTGGGCCTTCCTGCCCATAGGGGCCGCCCTGCTGGCGGCGGGGGGCGGGTGCGCCCTGGCCTGCCTGGCCCGGCGGCGGAGTCAGGCGCGGCTGCGGCGGGAGGGCACGGCGGTCTCCGGCACCGTCCGCTCGGTCCGCCACCACATCTTCGTGACCTGGAACACCCAGTCCTTTGTCAATGTCCCGGGCCGGAACTCGCCCTGGAGCGCGGTGTGCGGGTACACCTGGGGCGGCCGGGACTATACCGTGTCCACCGGCCTGCTGTGGGGGGAGCCCCAGGAGGGGGCGGAGGTCCTCGTTTGGCTGGACCCGGACCGGCCGGGGCGGGCCTTTGTGGACCCGGATTCTGTCCGGCTGGACCTTATGGGATAAGGGGCGGGGGAGGCCCGGCCCCGTCCCGGGATCTGTATTCTGACTATTATGACCAAAAACGGCCCGCAGGAGCGGAGCTTTGAATTTCTGGAGGTGCTCTATGCCTGAGATCCAAGTGTTAGATCCCCACGTTGCCGACCTGATCGCCGCCGGCGAGGTGGTGGAGCGGCCGGCCAGCGTGGCCAAGGAGCTGATGGAAAACGCCATAGACGCGGG
The DNA here is from genome assembly GCF_022453915.1 of Lawsonibacter asaccharolyticus. Lineage (NCBI taxonomy): Bacteria > Bacillati > Bacillota > Clostridia > Eubacteriales > Oscillospiraceae > Lawsonibacter > Lawsonibacter asaccharolyticus. The sequence goes on along the minus strand of NZ_CP091870.1, from coordinate 3,034,527 downwards.
GGCGAGATCGGTGACCGTGGAGATCGCCCACGGCGGCCTCACTTTCCTCCGGGTCACCGATGACGGCTGCGGCATCCCGGCCCCCCAGATGAAGACCGCCTTCCTCCGCCACGCCACCAGCAAGCTGCGCACGGAGTATGACCTGGAGGCCATCGGCACCCTGGGGTTCCGGGGGGAGGCACTGGCCGCCATTTCCGCCGTCTCCCGCATCGACGTGATGAGCCGCACCCAGGATGCCCCGCTGGGGGCCTCCCTGTCCCTGGAGGGGGGCGTGGCCGGGCCGGTGGAGCAGGCGGGCTGCCCCCTGGGCACCACCATGGTGGTGCGGGACCTGTTCTACAACACCCCCGCCCGGCTGAAGTTCATGAAAAAGGACGCCGCCGAGGGGGCCGCCGTATTCGGCGTGGTCCAGCGGGTGGCCCTGTCCCACCCGGAGGTGGCAGTGAAATTCCTCCGGGACGGAAAGCAGGAGCTGGCCACCCCCGGGGACGGACAGCTGCGCTCCGCCGTCTACGCGGTGCTGGGCCGGGATCTGGCCCTGGGCTTCACCCAGGTGGACAGCTCGGACGAGGGCATGTCCGTGTCCGGCTTCGTCTCCCAGCCCTCCTGCTGCCGGGCCAGCCGGAACTGGCAGTTCTTCTTCGTCAATGGGCGGCAGGTGAAGTCCCGGCTGATGATGGCCGCCCTGGAGGAGGCCTACCAGAATCAGAAGATGGTGGGCAAATTTCCCGGCTGTGTCCTCCATCTGACCACCAGGCTCAGCGCGGTGGACGTGAATGTGCACCCGGCCAAGACGGAGGTGAAGTTCGGCAGCGAGCGGGGGGTGTTCAGCGCGGTGTACCACGCGGTCCTCTCCGCCCTGGAGCGGGACCATGTCCGCCCCGCCGTGGCGCTGGAGAAGCCCCGGGCCCACGACACCGTGACCCCCAACCAGACCAGGCTGTCCGCCGGGGAGCTGCCCCTCCACGACGTGACCTACAGCCGTCGGGAGGTGCCCGGCCTGTCCCGGATGCCCTCCGCCGCCTCTTTCCTCTCGCCCCAGCAGCGGGAGCGCACACCCCAGCCCGCCCCGGCGGAGCCTCCCCGCCCCAGGGGCCCGATCTCTGGAGAAATGACCGCCCCCGGGGAGCGGAAGACCGGGGAGGCCCCGGCCCCCGCCTGCCCCGGTGAAGCCCAGGGCGGGATGACCTGCCACGACCGGATGGCGCCGGAGGACTTCGACCTCCTGGCCGGGACCCGGACGGAGCGCCCCGCCCCCGCGCCGGCGGAGACGCCCGCACCAGACCCGGGCCCGGCTCCGGCCCTGGAGGAAGGGCCCGCGCCCCAGATCTCCGCCCCGGCGGAGCCTGAGCCTGAGGGAGAGGCAGCCCCCTGGCGCATCGCCGGGGAGGTGCTGAACACCTACATCATCGTGGAACAGGGGGACACCATCCTGTTTATCGACAAGCACGCCGCCCACGAGCGGATGAACTTCGACCGCATGAAGGCGGAGGGCTACACCCCCATGGTGCAGACCCTGCTCACCCCGGTCACCCTTCATCCCCCGGCGGAGGAGGGGGCCGCCCTGCTGGCCAACCTGCCGCTGCTGGAGGAGTTCGGCTTCTACGCTGAGGACTTCGGCGGGGGGGCGCTGGTGGTGCGGCAGGCCCCCTTTGACGTGGACCCGGGGGACATCGAGGACACCCTGCTGGAGATCGGGGGCAGGCTGCTCACCACCGGGCGGGCGGACCCCTCCGCCGCCCGGGACGAGCTGTTCCACACCATGGCCTGCAAGGCGGCCATCAAGGGGGGCTGGCGCACCAGTCCCCAGGAGCTGGAGAAGGTGGCGGGAGCCGTCATGCGGGGAGAGGTCAAATACTGCCCCCACGGCCGGCCGGTGGCCATCGAGCTGACCCGAAAGGACCTGGAGAAGCAGTTCCGGCGGGCATGAGACCCGGCGGGAGCGGGAAAGGAGCGGACTTATGAGCTGGAACGAGATGCTTTACGCCTATCAAAAGGAGAAGGGGGGCGTATTTATGGGCAGCCGGGCAGCAGACTGGGACGGGGAGCTGGTGCTGAGCTGCCGGGACGAACCGCTCATCATCCGGACGGTGGGGGAGAGCAATGGCCGGTACACTACGACCTCCATCCGCGTCCGGCTGGCGATCCATCTGGAGCGGGACTATGAGCTGCGCATCCGCCCCAAAAGTGCCATGTCCACCGGCCTCAACACGGTGCTGGGCGTCCTGGACCGGGGACTGGAGAAGCTGCCCTCCGGACCGGACCTCCACGAGGACTATGGCTGCCCGGAGGTGACCCGGGGCCGGACCATCACCACCACGGACCGGTCCTTTACCAAGCTGGTGCTGCGGGACCTGGAACTGCGCAATGCCCTGCTTGCCTCCCCCAAGGACGGCCTGCTCATCCTGCCCGGGCCGGGGAGGGAGGGGCTGCACCTGGTGGAGAGTTACTCCTATCCGGACTCCATGTACACAGATTGGTACTCGGAGCCGATGAATACCGGGCCGGACTGGACGGATACAGAGGAGGAGCGCGCCGAGAAGGAAGAGAAGCTGGCGGAGCTGGCCCAGGATACCTTTTTTCCCCGGCTGGAAAAGGTGATCGGCCTGACCAAGGCCGCCCGGGGGGCGGCCCTGACCTGGAGGATGGGGACGCCGGGATGATTCGAAGGAGCGGCTGTGGTGAGCTGCGGCCGGGCGGGGCTTGACTGTCGGAGGGAAAAGTTTTCGTTGACAAACAGGACAGAGCCGCTATAATAGGCCATACAAGTGTCTTGACACCTGCATGGCCTTTTTGCCGGCAGGTGCGGGACCATCACGAAAAAAGGTGAGAGAAATGGAAAAGCTCCGCGCGTTTTTAAAGCGCAAAAACATTGAGATCTCAGCCAAGCGGTATGGCATCGACGCCCTGGGGGCCATGGCCCAGGGCCTGTTCTGCTCCCTGCTCATCGGCACCATCGTCAAGACGCTGGGCCAGCAGCTGGGGATGGAGTTCCTCATCGAAGTGGGGGGATACGCCTCGGCCATGAGCGGGGCGGCTATGGCGGTGGCCATCGGCTACGCCCTGAAGGCCCCCCCGCTGGTCCTCTTTTCCCTGGTCACGGTGGGCTATGCGGCCAATGCCCTGGGCAGCGTCACCCTGTCCGGGGGCAGCGGCGCCGGAGGCCCTCTGGCGGTGCTGTTTATCGCGGTCATCGCCGCGGAGCTGGGCAAGGCGGTGTCTAAGGAGACCAAGATCGACATCCTGGTCACCCCTCTGGTGACCATCCTGGCGGGGGTGGCCCTGTCGGCCTGGTGGGCCCCGGCCATCGGCACGGCGGCCTCCACGGTGGGGGACTTCGTCAAGTGGGCCACTGTGCTCCAGCCCTTCTGGATGGGCATCCTGGTGTCGGTGGTCATCGGCGTGGCCCTGACCCTGCCCATCTCCTCTGCCGCCATCTGCGCCGCCATCGGGCTGACCGGCCTGGCCGGCGGGGCCGCAGTGGCGGGGTGCTGCGCCAACATGGTGGGCTTCGCCGTCCTGTCCTTCCGGGAGAACCGCTGGAGCGGCCTGATCTCCCAGGGCCTGGGCACCTCCATGCTCCAGATGGGCAACATCGTCCGCAATCCCCGGATCTGGCTCCCCGCCATCCTCGCCTCCGCGGTCACCGGCCCCCTGGCCACCTGTGTGTTCCAGTTTGAGATGAATGACCCCGCCGGGGGTGTGGCGGCTGGAATGGGGACCTGCGGTATGGTGGGCCCCATCGGAGTCTATGCCGGCTGGGTGAACGATGTGGCCACGGGGGCCAAGGCTGCCATCACCGGCATGGACTGGCTGGCCATGGCGCTGATCTGCTTTGTACTGCCCGCCGTCCTCGCTTGGCTGTTCGGGCTGTTTTTCCGTCGGATCGGCTGGATCCGGGAGGGGGACCTGACCTTGGAGTGAGCCGGGAGGATTCGCAGGACCGTTTGGGCGGCCGGCACGCTTGCGTGCCGGCCGCCTGTCCGTCCCTGGCGACCGCCTGCTCCGCAGGTCCCTGGCCAGTTTCCTGGTGATGGGCCGGGTGTGCTGCTGGCGGCAGGATTGGCAGGGCCTGTCCCTGATGGTGGGACGAACACCCTCTTGACAGCCTCTTCTGTATCTGATAAAGTTACAGAAAACAGCTCCCTGGGAGGAGAACCGTTATGAACAGCGATTTCTGCGTGGCGGTCCACGCTCTGGTCTATCTCAACCGAAGAGGGTGCGTCCTGTCCAGCGAGGAGCTGGCCCGGAACATCTGCACTAACCCCGCCCGGGTGCGGAAGGTGCTCGCCCGTATGAAAAAGGACGGCCTGGTGGAGACCAAGGAGGGCAGCTCCGGCGGAGGCTACCGCTTTGCCAAGGGGGCGGGGGAGGTGTCCCTGGCCCAGGTGGCCCGGGCGCTGGAGGTGCGCTTCGTCTCCACCTCCTGGCACAGCGGCAGCCAGGAGGTGAAGTGTCTGGTGGCCACCGGCATGGCTCAGGTGATGGATGCCCTTTTTGATGACCTGGACGACCGGTGCATGGCCCGGCTGGAGGAGATCACAGTGGAACAGGTGGACCGGAAGCTCTCCGGCGGACCCTGCCCCGGCGGCGGATGATCCCGCCGCAGAGAACAGTGCGAATGGAGGTTTTTTATGGGGTTTGATCTGGAGATCAGCGTTCCGGCGCTGACGGTTTTCATACAGGGCATCCTCAGCTTCTTCTCCCCCTGCGTCCTGCCTCTGGTCCCCTTATATGTGGGCTATCTGGCAGGCGGGGCCAAGACGGTGGAGGTGGACGGCACCATCCGCTACCCCAGGGGGCGGGTGATGTGGAACACCCTGTTTTTTGTGCTGGGGATCAGCGCCACCTTTTTCCTGCTGGGCTTCGGCTTCACCGCTTTGGGGCAGTTTTTCAGCGATAACCGGCTGTGGTTTGCCCGGATCAGCGGCATTATCATGGTGCTGTTCGGGCTGTACCAGCTGGGGGTGTTTGGACATTCCATGGCGCTGGAGCGGGAGCACAGGCTGCCCTTCCGGCTGGGCGGCCGGACCATGGGGCCGCTGGTGGCCCTGGTCCTGGGCTTTACCTTCAGTTTCGCCTGGACCCCCTGTGTAGGGCCGGTGCTGGGGAGCGTGCTCCTGATGGCCTCATCCTCGGCTTCGGCCCCGGCAGCGGCGCTGCTCATCGGGGTGTACACCCTGGGCTTTGTGCTGCCCTTCCTAGCGGTGGGGCTGTTCACCGGCGGGGTGCTGTCCTTCTTCAAGCGGCACCAGCAGGTGGTGCGCTGGACGGGGAAGGCGGGGGCGGCTCTGCTGATCCTGATGGGGGTGATGACCTTTACCGGCTTTATGAACGGCTTCACCGAATATCTGTCCCAGACCGGCTCCGCCGTGCCTCAGAGTCAGAGCGTCGGCAGCGGGGAGGAGCCGTCCGCCTCCACAGATGCAGACAACGGTGCGTCGGAGCCGCCGGTGGTCCCTGCCCCTGACTTTACCCTGGTGGACCAGTACGGGGAGGAGCACAGTCTGTCCGATTACAAGGGCAAGACCATTTTTCTCAATTTCTGGGCCACTTGGTGCGGCCCCTGCCGGGGGGAAATGCCGGATGTCCAGGCGCTGTATGAGGAGTATGGCGGGAACCAGGGTGACCTGGTGGTATTGGGAGTGGCCGCCCCTGGGCTGGGGCAGGAGGGGACCCAGGAGGAGATCGCCATCTTCCTGGAAGAGAACGGCTATACCTTCCCCACAGTGATGGACACGGAGTACCAGCTCACCTATCAGTACGGCATCCGGGCCTACCCCACCACCTGGATGATCGACGGGGAAGGCAATCTCTACGGCTATGTGGAGAGCGCCATGACAGGGGAGATCATGAGGGATATCGTGGAACAGACCATGGAGGCCCAGCCATAAAAAAGAAACATGCCCCGCCCGCTCCAATGGGAGCGGGCGGGGCATGTTTGACTGTGTGGGTCCATCAGGGGGAGGCGGTGTAGAGGGAAGAAGTATCCTCAGCTCCATCCGTCATGGCGTACCAGCGATCGGCTTGGGCATGGGTGCGGGCGATGCGGGTGTCGGTGAGAACGCCCAGCTCCTCCAGAACGGCCAGGGTGTGGGAGGCCTGGGGGGTGAGGGTGATGGTCACAGAGCCGCCCCGGTGCGCCATGCTGTCCTGCTCCGTCAGGTAGAAGCTGAAGTCCAGGTCAGCCTCACAGGTGTTCTCCCGGCGGTCCTGGTCCTCAAAAAGGTAGCGGGTGCCGATGGTGCCCGCGTCGAAATCGGTCAGCACGGCCTGCCACAGCTGCTCCGCCTGGGCGGCGGAGAGGGAGGCGGACTCGTGGCTCTGGGTCTGGATGTCCCAGAGATCGTAGACGTACGCCTCCGTCAGGCTCCAGTCCGCGGACTGGTCAAGTCCATAGCCGGCCCGGACGAAGCTCCGGTCAGAGACCAGCTGATCCAGAGCCCATGTGACGGTGCCCTCCATCCCCTGCTCCGCCCGGTACAGCGGAACGCCGTGGTAGTAGCGGCGGATGCTCTGTCCGTTGGACAGGGTGTAGGAGAGGGAGATGTAGAAGGAGTCGTCATAGATGCTATCCTCCCTGGAGCGGGCAGCTACGATGGCCTGGTGGAGGGCGGTGATCTGGGCGACCTGCTCCGGGTCGGTGATCTGGACGCTCCCGCCGAAGCCGTCGCTGGGATAGGTGCTGCCCTCCAGATCCACAGTCACCTGGCTCACCTCGCCGGAGGCGGGGATGTAGTCCTGATAGCCAGTGAGATCCAGCCGGATGCACAGGAACAGGGCGGAGAGCAGCGCCAGCAGGACCAGGCAGCCCGGCCAGGCGGAGAAGACGCGGAAGGACTTGCGCAGCAGCATCTCCGCCAGAAAATAGCCCACTGCAGCCCAGAAGAGGATGGACAGCACCAGGGAGAGCTGGCCGTCTCCGAACAGCACATAGTAGGTAAAGGTGCCGCCGGAGAGACCGGCGCAGACGGCCACCCCGTACTTGAAGATGGGGCGGACCACCCGCACGGAGACCACGTCTCCCGCCGACTCCATCTGGCGGGCGCGGTAGATCAACAGGGCGGCCGCAGACAGGGCCACCCCCACACCGGCGTAGACCGCCACCACGGCGGGCTGGGCAAGCTGATAGGCCCCGCTGTCCGCAGCCTGGGTCCAGGATACAGCACCGCCCAGTTTCTCCAGAGGGGTGAGCCAGGCCACAGCCTGCTGGGTGGTGCCGCTCAGGCCGTTGTAGCCGTAGAGAAACAGGTAGAGTACCGAGTCCATCAGCGCGCTGATGATAGCCGCCAGGCAGTTCAGCACCCCGTAGAAGACAGGCAGAGCCAGCAGATGGCCGGTGAACATGGCACAGAAGACGGCAAAGGAGTAGAAGAAGAGGCAGGAGGCGGACTGGACCAGCAGCCAGATGGCCAGCGCCTTCAGATCCAGACAGTTCCCCACAGCCTCGCCGGCCAGGGTGAGGCCAAAGATGGCGGCGTTGGGCAGCAGCAGGAAGCTGAGCCCGGACAGATAGTTGGTGAAAAACAGAGCCTCCCGCCGCAGGGGCAGGGCGTGCATCATGCAGGCGGAGCGGCTGGCATCCAGATAGCTGAACACCGCCATAGCGGCCAGCAGGCCAAAGATGACGGCCAGCACCGTGCCCAAGTTCAGGGAGTAGCCCACCGAGACCCGGGAAAAATAGTCCAGGCTGTGCGCAAGGTCCTCCAGAGCCCAGTTCTGCCCCCGCTGGATCGTGGTGAGCAGATTGAGGGGCAGGGCAAACAGCCAGATCACCGAGTACAGGGCCCAGATGGGCCAGAAGCGGCTGAGGTTTTTGCGGTAGAGGGTGGAATTAAAGCATGATGTCACGGACCGCATAGTCCTCACCTCCCAGTTCATAGATAAAGATCTCCTCCAGCGTCAGAGGCAGGGCCTCCATCAGGATGGGCTGGAACGCGGCGAGCCGGCTTTTGATGACGTCGGAGCTGCCCCGGACGATCAGGGTGTGGATGCGGCCCACCTGGGTGACATGGAGCAGGTCCAGGTCCTCCGGCAGCTTGGGCATCTCCGGCTCCTGAAATACGATCTGCATCTTGACCACGTTGTCCTGAAGATCGGTGAGGGAGCGCTGCAGGAGCACCTTGCCCCGGCTGAGGATGCCCACGTGGTCGCACACGTCTTCCAGTTCCCGCAGATTGTGGGAGGAGACCAGCACCGTGGTCCCCCGCTGGGCCACGTCCCCCATGAGCAGGGACCAGACCTGACGCCGCATCACCGGGTCCAGGCCGTCTACCGGCTCGTCCAAGACCAGCAGGTCGGGGTTGCAGCACAGAGCCAGCCAAAAGGCGGACTGCTTCTGCATCCCCTTGGACAGGCGGCGGATGGGCTGTTTCTCGTCTACTGCCGGGAAGGCCTCCTTCAGCACCTGATAGCGCTTGTCATCAAAGGCGGGATACAGCCCCCGGTAAAACTTCATCATGTCCCGGGTGGAGGCGGACAGAAAGTAGTACAGGTCGTCGGGGATAAAGGCCACCCGGGACTTCACCGCCGGATTTTCGTACACCGGCGCCCCGTCCACCGTGATGGTGCCCGAGTCGGGGCGGTAGATGCCGGTGATGTGCCGCAGGATGGTGGACTTTCCCGCGCCGTTAGGGCCCACCAGCCCATAGATGGAGCCCTTCTCCACCTCCATGGTGAGCCCATCCAGGGCGCGGAAGCCGTCGAAGGTCTTGACGACGTTGTTTACCTTGATCATTGGACCTCTCCCCCTTTTTCCCGGATGCGGGCGATCAGCCGATCCCGCGTGACCCCCAGGTACAGCAGCTCGGCTGTCAGACTGTCGAACTGCCCTAGCAGCCGGTCCCGCCGCTCCTCATCCACCCCGGTGCGGGGGGCCGCGAAGCTGCCCTTCCCAGGGATAGAATAGACATAGCCCTCCGCCTCCAGGGACTCATAGGCCCGCTGGATGGTGTTGGGGTTGATGGCAAGATTGCTGGCCAGGGACCGCACAGAGGGGAGCTTTTCCCCCTCCTGGATGGCGCCGCTCACCATCAGCCGGCGCAGATTGTCCCGCACCTGCTCGTAGATGGGCCGGGCATCCCGGTAGTCCAGATTCAGCATACTGCCGCCTCCCTTCAAACTGTATTCACTGTATTAGTACAGTTAGTCTATGCGGACGGGACCGAAAAATCAAGCAAGAAATCCTTAAGATTTTCTTAGGATTTATCTCAGGGGGAGAGAGGACCGTCAGATCTCCACGCAAAAAGGGAGAAGATTTACCATTTCTTAATCTGTTTCCGTTTGAAAAAGGCGAGCGGCCGTGATATAGTATAGGCGAAAAGAGCATCAGAAGAAGGAGGCTCCCACACATGACTGCGACTGTCGGATTTATCGGAACGGGGAACATGGGCGCTGCTCTGGCCCGGGCCGTCTGTAAAACTGTGCCCCCCCAGCAGGTGCTGCTGGCCAACCGCACCCCCGCCAAGGCGGAAGCCCTGGCCGAAGAGCTGGGCTGCGCCGCAGGTACCAATGAAGAGGTTGCCCGCGCCTGCCGGCTGATTTTTCTGGGAGTGAAGCCCCAGGTGATGGGGGAGATGCTGGCCTCTCTTACCCCTGTGCTGAAGGAGCGGGAGGACTGCTTTGTGCTGGTGACCATGGCCGCCGGCCTGACCTGCGCCCGGATCCGGGAGATGGCGGGGGTGGACTGCCCGGTGATCCGGGTGATGCCCAACACCCCCGCGGCCATCGGCGAGGGGGTGCTCCAGTTCTGCGGCCTGGGGACCACGGAGGAGGATATGGCCTCCTTCCGAAACCTGATGGCCCCCGCCGGGCTGGTGGATCAGGTGCCTGAGGGGCTGATAGACGCAGCCAGCTGCGTGTCCGGCTGCGGCCCCGCTTTTGCCTACCTGTTCCTGGAGGCCCTGGCGGACGGCGGGGTGGCCTGCGGCCTGCCCCGGGACAAGGCGCTGGCCTACGCCGCCCAGATGCTGGCCGGGTCGGCCCGGATGGTGCTGGAGACCGGCGCTCACCCCGGTGCCCTGAAGGACGCGGTGTGCTCCCCCGGGGGCAGCACCATCCAAGGGGTGCGGGCGCTGGAAAAGGGGGGGCTGCGGGCCGCCGCCATGGACGCGGTGCTGGCCGCCTATGAAAAGACGCAGGAATTGGGGAAAAAATAAGGGGCAGGCGGAGCCAGGGAGGACAGGGGAACGGCCCTGTCCTCCGGTTCCCGAGCTGAATAAAGGGGTTTGATGCTATGAAGATCGTGGTCAAGGTGGGCACCTCCACTCTGGCGCATGCCACGGGGCGGCTGAACATCCGCCATGTGGAGGAGCTGGTCAAGGTGCTCTCCGACCTGAAGAATGCAGGACACCAGATCATCCTGGTGTCCTCCGGCGCCATCGGCATGGGGGTGGGCAAGCTGAATCTGCCCTGCCGGCCCACTGACATGCCCGGCAAGCAGGCGGCCGCCGCCGTGGGACAGTGCGAGCTGATGTACACCTACGACCGGCTGTTCACCCAATACAACCACACTGTGGCCCAGATCCTCCTCACTGGGGAGGACATCGACCACAGCGACCGGAGGGAGAACTTCCAGAACACCATCTTCCGCCTGCTGGAGCTGGGCGCCCTGCCGATCATCAACGAGAACGACACCGTGGCCACCGCTGAGATCAAGGTAGGGGACAACGATACCCTGGGGGCCGTGGTGGCCTGCACGGTGAAAGCGGACCTTCTGGTCCTGCTCAGTGATATCCAGGGGCTCTACACCGCAGATCCCCGCAAGGACCCGGGTGCCCGGCTGATCCCGGTGGTGGAGGAGATCACTGCCGACATCGAGGCGCTGGCCGGCGGGGCTGGCTCCGGCCTGGGCACGGGGGGCATGGCCACCAAGCTGCGGGCCGCCCGCATGGTGACCGGCCAGGGCTGCGACATGATCATCACCAACGGGGACCAGCCCCAGCTGCTCTATGATATCGTGGAGGGGAAGCAGGTGGGGACCCGGTTCCTGGGCCGGCGGGCCTGACGGGGCTCAAAGGCGAAGGACCACAAGGAGGCGGAAGGGATGACCACACAAGAACTGCTTGCGCGTGCCAGACAGGCCAGAGGGGCCATGGCTCTGGCGGATACACAGACCAAGGACCGGGCCCTGCTGGCCATGGCGGAGGAGCTGGAGGCGGACACGGCCCCCATTCTGGCGGCCAACGCCCTGGATCTGGAGGGGGCCCGGGGCCGCATCTCCGAGGTGATGCTGGACCGGCTGGCCCTCAGCCCGGACCGGATCGCCGGCATGGCGAAGGGGATCCGGGAGGTGGCGGCCCTCCCTGACCCGGTGGGGGCTGTCCTCAGCCGGGTGGAGCGGCCCAACGGGCTGGTGATCGAGAAGACCGCCGTCCCAATGGGGGTCATCGCCATCATCTATGAGAGCCGGCCCAATGTCACCAGCGACGCCGCAGCCCTGGCCCTGAAGGCGGGCTCCGCCTGTGTGCTCCGCTGCGGGAAGGAGGCCCACCGCTCCGCCGCGGCCATCGTCTCCGCCCTGTGCCGGGGCCTCTCCCGGGCCGGACTGCCCCAGGAGGCCCTGTGTCTGGTGGAGGACACCACCCGGGCCTCCGCACACGAGCTGATGACCGCCAGCGGATACGTGGACCTGCTCATCCCCCGGGGGGGCGCGGGGCTGATCCGGGCCTGTGTGGACAATGCCACCGTCCCCGTCATCGAGACGGGCACCGGCATCTGCCACGTCTATGTGGACCGGGCGGCGGACCTGGACATGGCGCTGGACATCCTGGAGAACGCCAAGTGCAGCCGGCCCAGCGTGTGCAACGCCGCCGAGGTGTGCCTGGTCCACCGGGAGGCGGCCCCGGTCTTTCTGCCCCGGATGCGGGAGCGGCTGACGGATGCCAGGGCAGCCCGGGGGGAGCGGCCGGTGGAGTTGCGCCTGGACGGGACGGCGGCCGGGATCATCCCCGGCACGCCCGCGGGTCCGGAGGACTTCGACACTGAGTTTTTGGACTATATCCTGGCTGTCCGGGTGGTGGACGGGACGGAGGAGGCCATCCGCCACATCGCAGCCCACTCCACCGGCCACTCGGAGGCCATCGTGACAGAGGACGGGGAGGCGGCCCGGCGCTTCCTGGCGGCGGTGGACTCAGCGGCGGTGTACTGGAACGCCTCCACCCGCTTCACCGACGGGGGGGAGTTTGGCCTGGGCTGCGAGATGGGCATCTCCACCCAGAAGCTCCACGCCCGGGGCCCCCTGGGGCTGGCCGAGCTGTGCAGCTTCAAGTTCGTGATCCGGGGCGGGGGACAGATCCGCTGAGGCGCCCCCTCTCTTTTCCAGATGACAAATGCGCGGTCTCCGGGTATGATGGGAGCAGAGCGACACTCTCATCAGAGCCGTGAGCCAGATATCGCGGGGACGGCCCAGAACCGCCCGCCGCGGCATCCCATTTCCGCCCCCCTTTTCCCAACTGGGTGAAAGGGAGGAAAATACCCATGAAAGGACTGATATCCGATGCACAAGCATCTGCTGGAGTTCTGCCGCCTGACGGGAGAGCTCCTGGAAAGCGAGCCGGTGCGGATGATGGGCCGCTGGCAGCACCACGGCCGGATCACCACCCTGGACCACTCCCTGTTCGTGGCCTACCTGTCCTTCCGGGCAGCCCGGTGGCTGCGTCTGGATGAACGGGCCGCCGCCCGCGGGGGCCTGCTCCACGACCTGTACCTCTATGACCCCCGGGACAAGTCCGCCCACCCCGGCAGCCAGTGCTTCGACCACCCCAGGGCCGCAGCCCGGAATGCCGAGCAGGTGACCAAGCTCTCCGATAAGGAGCGCAACATTATCCTGTCCCACATGTGGCCCCTGGGCGGGGCACTGCCCCGGTCCCTGGAGGCCCTGCTGGTGGACCTGGTGGATACCTTCTGCGCGGGGCTGGAGCTCTCCCACATCTATCACCCAGGCCGCCTGCGGGAGAAGCTGGGCGTGGTCCCCCTGGCGGGTTCCCCCCAGGCCGACGCGGCCTGATCTGCTCCGCACCTCCTCATGCCCCGGCAGCGTCTGCTGCCGGGGCATTTTTAGACATTTTCAGGAAAAGAGAGACTGGAATAAAAAATTTCGGAAAAATTTCGAAAATTTCTCGAAAAATTCTCTTGAACCCAGGAAACTTTCTTGCTATTATGCTATAATGGTTGGGGGTATCCGCATAACGTGCCGGATCTGTGCAGTTTGATGGAGAAGCCCCACGCATATCCGTGCTGATCGGCACTGCCGTCACAATAGAGGAACAGAGAGCAAGCAGATTTGGTGACCGACCCGGCCAGGTACCGGCGGTCCGCGTAAGGAAGGAAGTTGTTTATGATCGCACACGGGAAGGATATCAAGGTATTCACCGGAAACTCCAACCCCAAGCTGGCCCAGAACATCTGTCAGGAGCTGGGCATCCCTCTGGGCGACTCCGAGGTGGGAGCCTTCTCCGACGGGGAGAATTTCGCCTCTATCTATGAGACCGTCCGCGGCTCCGACGTCTTTGTGGTGCAGTCCACCTGCTCCTTCCGCAAGGACGACAAGAGCGGTTCCGTCAACGATGCGCTGATGGAGCTGCTCATTATGATCGATGCCCTGCGCCGGGCCTCCGCCGGCCGGATCACCGCTGTGATCCCCTACTTCGGCTACGCCCGCCAGGACCGCAAGACCAAGCCCCGAGACCCCATCTCAGCCAAGCTGGTGGCCAACCTGATCGCGGAGGCCGGCGCAGACCGGGTGCTGACCATGGACCTGCACGCCAACCAGATCCAGGGCTTCTTCGACATCCCGGTGGACAACCTGCTGGGCTCCCCCATCTTTGTGGACCACTTCACCAAGAAGTACGCGGACTGCCATGACGACACCATGGTGGTCTCCCCCGATGTGGGGTCGGTGTCCCGGGCCCGGGCCTTTGCCCAGAAGCTGAACATGCCCCTGGCCATCGTGGACAAGCGCCGCCAGAAGGCCAACTCCTCCGAGGTCATGAACATCATCGGCGACGTGCGGGGCAAGCACGTCATCCTGCTGGACGATATGGTGGATACGGGCGGCTCCCTGTGCCACGCGGCTCAGGCCCTGATGGAGATCGGCGGCGCCCAGGATGTGACCGCCTGCGCCAGCCACGGCGTCCTCTCCGGTCCGGCCATCGACCGCATCAACAGCAGCGTGCTGGACGAGGTCATCTTCCTGGATACCATCCCGGCCAAGCCCGGCGTCAAGTGCGAGAAGATCAAGTACATCTCGGTGGCCCACATGTTCGCGGAGGCCATCAGCCACATCTATATGGAGACCTCCGTCTCCCCGCTGTTCCTGTAAGAGAGAGCGGGGACCGGAAGGGCGCGAAAACAGGGGGCGGGTAGCCAATACCCGCCCCTCTTCAGACTGTTTGAGGAGACCGATATGCTGTTTGGAAATGGAACCGGCGGGGTGGACTGGGTCCTGGTCTGCCTGGGCAACCCGGGGGAGAAATACGAAAACACCCGGCACAATGTGGGCTTCATGGTAGCTGACGAGCTGGGCGAGCGCCAGCACGCCCCCATCCAGAGGCTGAAATATAAGGCGCTGACCAACGTGTTCACCATCTCCGGCCAGAAGGTGCTGGTGATGAAGCCCGTCACCTTCATGAACCTGTCCGGGGAGGCGGTGCGCCAGGCGGTGGACTTCTATAAGGTGGCGCCGGACCACGTGCTGGTGGTCTCTGACGACACCGCCCTGGCTGTGGGCCGTCTGCGTATCCGCAGGGGAGGCTCGGCCGGGGGTCATAACGGCCTGAAAAACATCATCCTCCACTTGGGGACAGACCAGTTTCCCCGGCTGCGGGTGGGGGTGGGGGAGAAGCCCCACCCGGATTATGATATGGCGGACTGGGTGCTGGGCAAGTTCCAGGGGGAGGACAAAAAGGCCATCGACCAGGCGGTGAAGCGGGCCGCCGACGCGGTGGAGTGCATCCTGGCCGAGGGCATCGACCGGGGGATGAGCCGGTTCAACGGCTGAGGGAGAGCTGGTCCAGCTCCTGTCCCAGCTCCAGGCCCAGGGCCAGCCCGGTGAGGAGCATCTGCCGGCCCTCGGAGGCGCCCACCTCCATGGCCGCGCCCCAGATGCGGTCCGCCTCGTCCTCGCCTGTCAGCTGATACAGCCGCTGCAGGAAGGGAAAGCTCTCTTCGGATACCCGGTCCATGTCCGGGGTGGGGGGAAGGGCCTCCACATAGTCCAGAAGGATGGAGATCAGGTCATACATAGGAACCACTCCTTTACGCCCATTATTATAACATGTTTTTTTATTGCGTGTCAAGAGGTGACCAGCTTGAAATCACTGGGAGAAAGACTAAAGGTTTTGAGAAATGAACGGGGACTGGTCCAGCAGGATATGGCAGATTTTCTAAAATGCAGGGTGCGCAACTATCAGGCAATCGAGGCGGGAGAAGTAAACCCTAGGCTTCCAAAGCTGATAGAATTGGCGGACTATTTCGGCGTGTCGGTGGACTATCTTCTGGGGCGGACGGAGAACCGGGAGATCAACCGCTGACCCGGGCGGGGGAGACAGAGGTCTTCCCCGCTGTTTTGGTTCCGGCCTTTACACAGGAGGCGGGCCCTGCCTGCCATTCCCGGACCTGTGACGTGCCGCAGGGGCGTGCAAAGGCCGAAGGGCATCCCATAGGGGCGGCTTCCAGCGCCGCCCCCAAAGCCTTCCCCCCACCGGGGGGAAGGTGTCACGGCGTATGCCGTGACGGATGAGGGGTCTTCCTCCCCCATCCCAGCCGCAGGATGGCCCCCAAAGGGTTCCGCCCTGCGGGGCGGCTGGCGGGCGCGCAAAGCGCGCCCCTACGCAAAGGCCGAAGGGCATCCCGTAGGGGCGGCTTCCAGAGCCGCCCCCAAAGCCTTCCCCCCGCCGGGGGGAAGGTGTCACGGCGCATGCCGTGACGGATGAGGGGTCTTCCTCCCCCCATCCCAGCCGCAGGATGGCCCCCAAAGGGTTCCGCCCTGCGGGGCGGCTGGTGGGCGCGCAAAGTGCGCCCCTACGCAGAGACCGAAGGCATCCCATAGGGGCGGCTTCCAGCGCCGCCCCCAAAGCCTTCCCCCCCGTCGGGGGGAAGGTGTCACGGCGCATGCCGTGACGGATGAGGGGTCTTCCTCCCCCCATCCCAGCCGCAGGATGACCCCCAAAGGGTTCCGCCCCGCAGGGCGGCCGGCGGGCGCGCAAAGCGCGCCCCTACGCAGAGACCGAAGGCATCCCATAGGGGCGGCTTCCAGCGCCGCCCCCAAAGCCTTCCCCCCCGCCGGGGGGAAGGTGTCACGGCGCATGCCGTGACGGATGAGGGGTCTTCCTTCCCCCATCCCAGCCGCAGGATGGCCCCCAAAGGGTTCCGCCCCGCAGGGCGGCCGGCGGGCGCGCAAAGTGCGCCCCTACGCAGAGACCGAAGGGCATCCCGTAGGGGGCCCGGACCCGCCCCTGAATGGAGACCGGGGGCGGAAATCCCCGGGAATTTCCTTGACGGACCGGAGAAAAGGCGATATACTGTTGGAAAATGACCCCCTCCCTAAAGTCGGGAACGGGGGGCTTTGTCGCGCTTGTAATTTCCATATTTTTCTATTTGGTGGCCGCTATGAAACTTTTGAACGACATCTTGAACAATGTGCCGGAGTTCGGCCAGCTGCTGGCCGCCATGGACAGCGGCCGCTGTCCTGTGGCCCTGTCCGGGCTGTCGGCGGTCCACCGGGCCCACTTTGCTGCCGGGGTCTACGCCCGCACCGGCCGGCCGGTGGTGCTGGTGTGCGCCGACGAGGGGGAAGGGGAGCGGCTGGCCCGGGATCTGGAGTCCCTGACGGGGCAGCGGGTGCCGGTGCTCGCCCCCCGGTCCTACATCTTTCACAACGCGGCCACTGTCTCCCGCCAGTGGGAGCACCGGCGGCTGGCCCTGATGCGGGCCATGGCGGCGGGGGAGGTGCCCCTGCTGGTGGCGGCGGTGGAGGGACTGCTTCAGCGGACCCTGCCCCCGGAGGAGCTGGACCGGGCCTGGGCGGAGCTGCGGACCGGGGGGAGCTATGACCTGAACCAGCTGGCTGAGACACTGACCGCCGCCGGGTACAGCCGGTGCGACCAGGTGGAAGGCGTGGGACAGTTTGCCCTGCGGGGCGGGATCTTGGATGTCTACTCCCCAGGGATGGAGCAGCCCGTGCGGGCGGAGTTTTTCGGAGACGAGCTGGATGCTATGGGGCTGTTCGACCCCGCCACCCAGCGCCGGACGGAGAACGTGGAGCGGGCGGTGCTGCTGCCGGCGGCGGAGGCGCTGCCCCATCTGGCGCCCGGAGGGACGGCGGGGCTGGCAGCCCGGCTGGAGAAGCTGGCCGCAGGGGCGGAGAAGGCGGGGCGGCATGAGCTGGCCCAGACTCTGCGGCAGGACCGGGAGGCGCTGGAGCAGGGGCGGAGCTTCCCCGCCACGGACCGCTATCTGGCGCTGATCTATCCCCAGCTGGCCACGGCGGCCGACTACCTGCCGCCGGACGCCTGTGTGCTCTTTTCTGAGAGCAGCCGGGTGGGGGAGCGGGCCAAGACCTACCAGTGGCAGCTGGAGGAGGATGCCAAGTCCCTGATGGAGCGGGGGGAGCTGGACGGCTCCTGCGCCGTACTGTCCCGCACCTTCCCGGAGCTCAACGCCCGGCTGTCCGACTGGCCGACGGCCTATCTGGACTCCTTCACTCTGTCGGCTTATCCGGTGCCCCCCGGCTGCCTGCTGTCGGTGACGGCCAAGCAGCTGCCCTCCTTTGGCGCCAGCCTGGAGACGGCGGTCTCCGACCTGGACCACTACCAGCGCTCCGGCCTGGGCACCCTGGTGCTGGTGTCCAGCGAACAGCGGGCCCTGAATCTCCAGACGCTGCTGCGGGAGCAGGGCCTCCGGGCGGCGGTGGAGTTCCAGCCCCAGACCCTCCCTGGGCCGGGGGAGACCCTGGTCTCGGTGGGCGGCCTGTCCGCCGGGATGGAGTACCCGGAGGCCCGTCTGGCGGTACTCACCGAGGGACAGGGGGCGGCACTGAAAAAGCCCCGGCCCCGGAAGGCGGCCACCAACCGGGAGAAGCTGAAGTCCTATGCCGACCTGTCCCCCGGGGACCTGGTGGTCCACGAGCATCACGGTGTGGGCCGCTACATGGGGATGGTGAAACTGCCTGCCGACGGGGTGGAGAAGGACTATGTGAAGATCGCCTACGCCGGCTCCGATGTGCTCTACGTCCCCGCCACCCAGCTGGACCTGGTGAGCAAGTACATCGGCGGGGGCGAGGACGCGGCGGAGACCAAAAAGCTCTCCCGTCTGGGGGGCACCGACTGGGAGAAGGCCAAGAGCAAGGCCAAAAAGGCGGTGAAGGATCTGGCCAAGGGCCTGATCCAGCTCTATGCCCAGCGGCAGCGGCAGCCCGGCTTCGCCTTCTCTCCCGACTCCCCCTGGCAGCGGGAATTCGAGGAGGAGTTCGAGTACGCGGAGACGGAGGACCAGCTGCGCTGCGTGGAGGAGATCAAGCGGGACATGGAGCGCCCGGTGCCCATGGACCGGCTGCTGTGCGGCGACGTGGGCTACGGAAAGACGGAGGTGGCCTTCCGGGCCGTCATGAAATGTGTGCTGGACGGCAAGCAGGCCGCTGTGCTGGTGCCCACCACGGTGCTCGCCCGGCAGCATTTTCTCAACGCCCTGCGGCGCTTTGCCAAATATCCGGTGACCATCGATGTGGTCTCCCGCTTCCGCACCAGCGCCCAGATGAAGGAGACCCTGCGGCGGGTGGAGAGCGGTGAGGTGGACATCCTCATCGGCACCCACCGCCTGTTCAACCGGGACGTGCGCTTCAAGGACCTGGGTCTGCTGGTGGTGGACGAGGAGCAGCGCTTCGGCGTCCAGCACAAGGAGAAGCTGAAGGAGAACTTCCGTCAGGTGGATGTGCTGACCCTGTCCGCCACCCCCATCCCCCGGACGCTGAACATGGCCCTCAGCGGCATCCGGGACATGTCCACCCTGGAGGAGCCCCCCGCCGACCGCCAGCCGGTGCAGACCTATGTGCTGGAGCACGACTGGGGGGTGCTGGGGGACGCCATGCGCCGGGAGCTGGAGCGGGGCGGGCAGGTGTACTACCTCCACAACCGGGTGGAGACCATCGACCGCACCGCCAGCCGCATCCAGGCCATGCTGGGGGAGGATGCGGCGGTGGGGGTGGCCCACGGCAAGATGACCCAGGAGGCCATCGACGAGGTGATGAGCCGGATGACCGACGGGGAGCTGAACGTGCTGGTGTGCACCACCATCATCGAGACGGGCATCGACCTGCCCAACGCCAACACCCTCATCATCGAGGACGCCGACCGCCTGGGCCTGGCCCAGCTCCACCAGATCCGGGGCCGGGTGGGGCGGTCCAGCCGCCGGGCCTACGCCTACCTCACCTACCGCCGGGGCAAGGTGCTCACCGAGGTGGCCGCCAAGCGGCTGAGCGCCATCCGGGAGTTCGCCGAGTTCGGCTCCGGCTTCAAGATCGCCATGCGGGACCTGGAGATCCGGGGTGCGGGCAACGTGCTGGGGCCGGAGCAGAGCGGCTTCCTGTTGTCGGTAGGCTACGACATGTACTTGAAGCTGCTGGAGGAAGCGGTGCTTCAGGAGCAGGGCCAGCCGGTGCCTCCCAAGACCGAATGTGCCGCCGACCTGAGCGTGGCGGCGTCGGTGCCCGACCGGTACGTCCCCTCCCCGGAGCAGCGGATGGACCTGTACCGCCGCATCGCCGCCATCCGCAGCGAGGCGGAGGCGGACGACCTGGTGGATGAGCTCATCGACCGGTATGGGGAGCCCCCCCGCACGGTGAACAACCTGATCTCCGTGGCCCTGCTCCGCGCCGCGGCGGCGGAGGCCGGGATCACCGACATCGCCCAGAAGCAGGGGCAGCTGGTCTTTACCCTGGCCCGGTTCAGTCTGGAGCAGTTTTCCGCCCTGTGCGCCATGGACCGGTATCAGAACCGGCTGCTGCTCACTCCGGGGGAGGTGCCCCGCTTTACCTTCCGGCTGAAAAAGGGGGAGGACGCCCTGCGGGCCGCACGGCAGGTGGTGGACGACTTCGCGGGGGCAGAGGGCTGAAGCCGCCCCGCATTTCAGAGTGGGGAGTTTTTCCCTTCTCCATTGAAACCGGAAGACAGATGTGGTATGATATCAAACTGTATCCGGCCCTGCGGACCGGAACAGATCTGAATTGGATGAAACAGAAAGGAACTGCTCTTATGAGATCGATGAAACGGGCGGGGGCCCTGACCCTCGCGGCCCTGATCCTGGCCTTTTCCCTGACCGCCTGCGGTAAGGACGGCGGGAGCTCCGGGAGCGGCGCTTCTTCCAGTGCCGCCGGGAGCACCTCCAGCAGTGAACCGATCACCGTGGACCTGGACGCCGTCACGGATGTGTTCCTCACCACCGCCGGCATCCCGGGTGACACTGTGGTGGCCCAGGTGGGAGATGTGGACATCACCGCCGCTGAGCTGCTGTACTGGGTGGCGTACAGCGCCGACAGCATGCTCAGTTATTACAGCACCTATTTCGGCATCACCGAGCTGCCCTGGGATACGGAGGACGCCTCCGGCGTCACCCTGACCCAGGGGACTTTGGACAACGCGCTGAGGACTGCGGCCCTGTACGCCCTGATCCCCGGGATAGCGGAGGAGGAGGGCGTGACCCTGTCCCAGGACTTCCAGGACACCTTTGCCGATCAGCTGGCCACTATGACTGAGGCCATGGGGGGCGAGGACGTGATGGCCATGTACCTGTGGCAGTATCCCCTGACTCCTGAGCTCTACACCCAGCTGTGTGAGAGCGAGGACCTGAACGGCCAGCTCCAGGATAAGTATTTTGGAGAGAACGGCACCATGAAGCCCACCGACGCCGACCTGCTCTCCTACATCCAGAACGACCGGAAGCTGTACTCCGTCAAGCACATCCTGCTGCTGACCCAGGACCCGGAGACCGGAGAGCCCCTGGACGAGGCTGCCGCGGCGGAGAAGAAGGCTCAGGCGGAGGATCTGCTCCGCCAGCTGCGGGAGAGCAGCGACCCCGCCGCCCTGTTCGACCAGCTGATGAACGATTACAGCGAGGACACCGGACTGGCCACCAACCCGGACGGCTATCAGGCCGTGGAGGCAGGTCAGATGGTCCCCGAGTTCGAGGAGGCGTCCCTGGCCCTGGAGCCCGGCGAGATCAGTGACATCGTGGAGAGCGATTACGGCTACCACATCATCCTGCGCCTTCCCCTGGAGGTGGAGCCGGCCGACTATCAGGCGGACTTTGTGCAGGAGAAGATGACCCAGCTCCAGCAGGGCTGGCTGGATGAGCATGAGATCGTTACCAACGATGCCTTTGACCAGCTGGACGTGCCCGCTTTCTATGAGACGGTCACCGCCCTGCGGCAGGCGGTGAGCACCCGGATGGAGGAGCTGAGCGCCCAGGAGGACGCCTCCGCATCCGCCGGGACCTCCGCCTCCGCCAGCGCCCCCGCCGCCAGCGGCAGCGCCCAGAACTGAGGCCCTTCACAGCGTAGAAAAACCTCCGCCCTGCCCCCATGTGGGGGCAGGGCGGAGGTTTTTATATACCGGGGCCCTCCGGCAAAACGGAGCCGGCCCGCCGGAGAGCGGAGGAAAAGCGAAACAGGAGAACGGTGGTGCATAGGATCTGGACCACCAGCACCACCAGCAGGAACAGGGTCAGCGCGATGGAGAAGGAACTCAGGGGGCCGGAGCTGTCCACCCCCAGGTAAAACAGGACGGAGGCGGCGGTGGAGAGGACGGTGACCACCGTGCGGGCCCGGAGCAGGGCGGGGGAGAAGTCACGGCCCGTCTCTCCGGCGTGGCGGGCGGCGATGTCCGCCAGGTCTGTGAGGAACTGGAAGTGGAAATACAGGGTGGTGAGCTCCACCGCCAGCGCCAGCCAGCTCAGCAGCCAGGAGAACTGGGACAGGTCCCAGGCTGGGAGGAGGAAGGCATACTGCTTCAGCGCCCAGAGACCCAGGGGGAAGGTGAGGGGGCCCAGGAGCCGCAGGTCTGGATGTTCCTCCTCCAGGGCGGTGACGGCCCGGCTCAGCAGATACCACCCCACCGCATTGGGGAGGAGGGAGAAGCGGTTAAGGTTGATGTCCAGATAGAGGAAGAAGTAGGCCCAGGCGGCGTACTGGACCCCGCGGATCAGTTTTGAGTTCAATCCAGATGCACCTCCCGCTCCAGTGGGATGGGGACCTCGTTCCCCTGGCTGTCCGTATAGACGGCCTCCAGCCAGTCCGCCATGACGCAGTCCGCGGCGGGGATGCGGTTGGCATACCCCTTGCCGCGGCTGCCCCAGTACAGAACCCGGCTTTCCCCGGGGGCCAGCTCCACCTCCAGACCGGACACATCATAGCCGGTATCACAGCTGTTCTGGACTTGAGACAGCAGACCGAACACCGGGTCCTCCTGCTGGCCGTCCTCCGGGGCATCCGTTCCGGTCAGGACGGAGACCCCCTCGTCCCAGTACTGAGTGACGTCCAGGGTCATGGTTTTGGGCTGGTCGGTATGATTGGTGAGTCGAAGCACCATTCCGCCCACAACACTGGTAAACCGGGCATCCAGATCTGGGGCATCGGTATGGATCGAGCTGCCGAAGCCATTCAGATCCAGCTTTTTGACAGCAGAGCCCTCTATATAGGCGTCTTGGACCCGGAGCTCTGCCTCGGGCCATAGCTCCAATTCCACCCCATCCGCCTCTCCGTGCCAGGTGAAAACGGGGGGCTCCTGGCTGGGGAAGGGAAGGTTGTCGTAAGAAGTGAGCCGTATCTGTTCCCACTCAAAGGGGGAGGCCAGCCGGCCGGTTTGTACCGACAGGGGCGAGACCGTCCAGGTGCCGTCCTCCCGGCGCTGGAGGTGGAGGGTGTGGCGGCGGTAGCCGATGGAGCGCTCAGTGCCCTCCCGCGGCCCGCCCTCGTCCCGGAAGAAGTACATCTGGGTCCAGTAACCCCCCTCCCCATCATAGGAGAGTCCCCGGAAGATGGGGCCGGTGCGGTAGGACGCCGATCGGGGATCGGTCCCCGGGAGCACGCTCCAGCCCGCCCGGTCCGTCTGCCACCACTCCTCCACCAGGTCGGGGAGCTGCTCCTGGGGGAGGGCCATGGCCTGGTAGGCGTAACAGTCCTGAACGTCGTGATACTGGGCGTAGATGCCCTTGCTGTATGCGTCCAGGGCGCCCCCTACGGTGGCGGGCCGGTGGGACAGGGCGTAGGAGAGACTGCCCACGGGGCCCAGCAGGCGGACAGCGCCGGGGAGGGGATCGGCAGCGGAGACCGGCAGGCCCACTACCAGGGAGAGGGTCAGCGTCACCACCATGCAGACGGAGACCAGTCCCATTCCCCGGGGAAAGGCCTTGAACCGGGTGATGGCCTGGATGCGTGCCTTGATGTTCTGTCCTCCGTTGGCCATGGTGGTGGCGCCGGGGAAGCGGCGCCGGCCGTCATCCGCCATGGACAGCAGGACCCGGCCGTAGTCCCGGCGGTCCTCCCCCTCCAGCCGCTCCAGCACCAGCTGGTCACAGCGCTGCTCCCGCTGGTTGTCGATGCGGTCAAAGATGCGCCACAGGAAGGGGTTGCACCAGTGGACGCACCGGAACAGGGCGGTGACCCACCCGGCGGCCACGTCCCGCTGTTTCAAATGGATCAGCTCGTGGAGGATCACCTTGCGGTCCGGGGCCCAGCCCATGGGGAGCACCAGCACCGGACGGACCACCCCCACCAGGAAGGGGGTAGAGGCTGCGCGGCTCTCCACCACCCGCCGGGGCATGGACAGACCGAAGCGCTCCGCCAGGGCGGCGACGGCCTCCAGCCGGGCTCCGGCCACCGGCACGGCCTCCCCCAGGGAGCGGCGCAGCCGCAGCCCGCCCGCCGCCAGCCACAGGGCGGACAGGAGGACCCCCGCCAGATAGAGGAGGAACAGCCAGTCAGTGACAGAGCGGGGCAGTCCGCCCGCCGGGGGGATGGGGATGCCCGCCAGGGGCAGGGAGGGGGTCCAGGGGGAGGACCAGGCGGAGTCCAGCCCCAGCTCGACCCAAGTCCGCAGGGCCTCGCCCAGCCCGGTCAGGTCGGCTATGGCAGAGCGGCCCAGCCAGCCCACCGGCAGGATCAGCCGGAGCACCACCACCATCCAGACCGCGTACTGCCACTGGGGGGAGAGCTTGTCCCGGAAGATGTGCTGGAGCACGAGCACGAAGAGGGCGGCCATGCTGGCCGCCGCCGTCTGATGGAGGAAGGACCAGAGATCGAACACGGCTACACCTCCATCTCGTCCAGCAGGCGGCGCAGCTCCTCCCGCTCCTGGGGGGAGAGGCTGCCGTCCTTCACAAAGGCGGCCACCAGCTGGCCCGCCGAGCCGTCATAGACCCGGTCCACCAGATCCCGCCGCTCCCGGGCGGCGCACGTCTCCCGGCTGGGGATAGCGGCGTACCGCCGGGGGGAGGACTGGTCCATGGATACCAGCCCCTTGGCGGCCATCCGGGTGAGGTAGGTGTGCACGGTGGTGCGGCTCCAGCCGGTCTCCGGCGCCAGGGCGCCCAGGATCTGCCCCAGATGCTGGGGCCCGCCGGCCCAGAGGGCCTCCAGCACCTTCCACTCGCTGTCCGTCAGCTTCCACATAAAGACCCCTCCTACACATGTAGAATTTCTGAGATAATTCTACATGTGTAGGAGGAACTTGTCAAGCCTTGTCGGGAAAAAGCCTGTCCCAGCCCCCTGGATTCTGCAAAAAATGGACAGGCCGGGGTCTATACTGAGCGGTACAAAGGAAGGGAGCGTGAGGTCATGGACAGCTGGCACAGCCGGCCGCAGGCCGATCTTTTTCAGGAACTGGACGCGCGGCCCGGGGGACTGACCCGGCGGCAGGCGGAGGAGCGGCTGGCCCGGTACGGGCCGAATCAGCTGGAGCCCCCCAGGCGGCCGGGGCTGCTCTCCCGGGTGATGGCCCAGATGAAGGACCCCATGATCTTGGTGCTGCTGGGGGCGGCGGGGCTGTCCCTGGCGGCCAGCCGGGGGGAGGACTGGCTGGATGCGGCCATCATCCTGGTCATCGTGGTGGTGAACAACATCATCTCCATCTCCCAGGAGGACCACGCCCACCGGGCCCTGGAGGAGCTGCGGAAGATGACCTCCCCCCACGCCACCGCCCTGCGGGGGGGCGCGCCCGTCCGGGTGGAGGCGGCGGAGCTGGTGCCGGGGGACGTGATCCTGCTGGAGGCGGGGGACCTGGTGCCTGCGGACGCCCGCCTGCTGGAGGCGGCGGGACTGCGCTGTGACGAGAGCGCAATGACTGGGGAGTCGGTGCCCGTGGAGAAGGCGGCGGGTGGGCCGCTGCCGGAGGACGCCCCCCTGGGAGACTGGACCAATATGGTGATCTCCGGCACACTGGTCACGGCGGGGCGGGCCACCGCCCTGGTCACCGCCACCGGCATGGACACACAGATGGGCCGCATCGCCGGCCTGCTGCTGGAGGGAGAGACCCAGCCCACCCCCCTCCAGCGGAAGATGGGGGAGATCTCACGCTCCCTCTCCTTCCTGTGCCTCTCCGTATGCGCCGTCATGTTCGGGGTGGGGCTGCTCCAGGGGAAGGACATGCTGGGCATGTTCCTCACCGCCGTCTCCCTGGCGGTGGCCGCCATCCCGGAGGGCCTGCCCGCCATCGTCACCATCGTGCTGGCCCTGGGGGTGGGGCGGATGGCGGACCGGGGGGCCATCGTGAAGAAGCTGCCCGCGGTAGAGACCCTGGGCTGTGCCAGCGTCATCTGCTCGGACAAGACGGGCACCCTGACCCAGAACCGGATGACGGTGCGGGAGCTGTGGGTCCCGGCGGGGGGCCACCGGCGGGACGCCCTGCTGGCGGGGGCCCTGTGCGGCGACGCCCGGCTGGAGTGGAAGGCGGGGGCCCCGGTATCCGCGGGGGACCCCACCGAGGGGGCGCTGGTGGTGGCCGCCGCCCGGGAGGGGCTGGACCGGAACCAGCTGTCCGAGAGCCTGCCCCGCACCGGGGAGATCCCCTTCGACTCCGGGCGCAAGCTGATGACCACCGTCCACGAAAAGGAGGGGGGCGGCCGCCTGGTGCTGGTGAAGGGGGCACCGGACGTGCTGCTGGAGCGGTGCGTGTCCGGCCCAAGAGGCCCACTGTCGCCGGCGGACCGGAGACAGATCCTCGCCGCCAATGAGGACATGGCCCGCCGGGCCCTGCGGGTCATCGGGGTGGCCCGGCGGGAGCTGTCCCTGCAGCCCAGAAAGCTGGAGAGCGGGACGGTGGAGCGGGACCTTACCTTCCTGGGGCTGTTCGGCATGGCCGACCCACCCCGGCGGGAGGTGAAGGGGGCGGTGGAGCGGTGCCACCAGGCGGGCATCCGCCCGGTGATGATCACCGGGGACCACCGTGCCACGGCCATGGCGGTGGCACGGGAGCTGGACATCTGCCGCCCAGGGGACCTGGCCCTCACCGGCCCGGAGCTGGACTTCATGCCCCAGGAGATGCTGGAGGAGGACATTGAAAAATTCGCTGTCTTTGCCCGGGTGTCGCCGGAGCACAAGATGCGCATCGTCCGGGCCTGGCAGAAAAAGGGGCGGGTGGTGGCCATGACGGGGGACGGCGTCAACGACGCCCCAGCCCTCAAGGCGGCGGACATCGGCTGCGCTATGGGGCTGTCCGGCACCGACGTGGCCAAGGGAGCGGCGGAGATGATCCTCACAGACGACAACTTTTCCACCATCGTCCAGGCGGTGGAGGAGGGGCGGGGGATCTACTCCAATATCCGCAAGGCCATCCACTATCTGCTCTCCTGCAACATCGGGGAAATCTTCACCATTTTCGTGGCCACCCTCTTGAACTTCGGGCAGATGCCCCTGGTGCCGGTGCAGCTGCTGTGGCTGAATCTGGTGACTGACTCCCTGCCCGCCCTGGCCCTGGGCGTGGAGCCGGTGGAGGAGGGCGTGATGGACCAGCCGCCCCGGGACCCCTCCGCCGGGCTGTTCTCCCGGGGATTCTCCCTGCGCCTGGCGTGGCAGGGACTGATGGTGGGCGGGCTGACTTTGGGGGCCTATCTGCTGGGGCTGTTCCACCTGGGCGCCCCCGGCATGGAGGGGGCGGCGGCCAACACCATGGCCTTCGCCACCCTGACGCTGAGCCAGCTGTTCCACGCCTTCAACGTCCGCAGCGAGGACCAGTCCCTGCTGGCCCAGGGGGCGATGTCCAACCCGGCCATGAACAAGGCGTTCCTGGCGGGGATGGTCATGCAGCTGTCTGTGCTGCTCCTGCCGCCCCTTCAGGGGGTGTTCTCCGTGTGCCCCATGGACCTGACCCAGTGGGTGACGGTGCTGGCCCTGGCCATGGCCCCCATCCCCATCTGCGAGGCGGAAAAGGCCCTGCGGCGGCGCAGGCCGGAGACGGAGGAGCCCAGACAGGAGAAGGAGCTGTCCGCGGCCCGAAAGTAAACAGACGCGCCCCGGCCTGAGCAGGCCGGGGCGCAAGACTGTCGAAAAAGTGGCAAAGCCACTTTTTCGAGAAAGATGCAGTCTGCTGCGCGCAGGGTTTGTCCGCCAAAGGCGGACAAACCCCACACTTGCAGCCTGAGAGGTGTTTTCCCCGACGCGCATGTCGCCGGGGAAAACGGATCAGAACTGGATTCGCGCCTGCGGGCGCGAACTCTGCGAGGCTTTTTCCGCAAGCTGACGCCCTGGACTAAGCAGGCCGGGGCGCATTTTCGTGCGCGGTGGGATTCATTCCCGCAGAGGGCAGAGGCGCGGGACGATTCAAATTCCGCGGCGGTGGACCTCCGCCCCCAGCTTGAGATAGAAGGCGGAGAGAATGGCATCAATGCGCTGGACACACTCCGGGTCCTCCAGCGTGTCGTCCTCCAGGATGTCCCGGATGGCCCGCAGGGTCTCCAGCGCGGCGCTGTCCATGGCGGCGAGGAGCTGCGCCGGGGTCAGATGGCTCACAAAATCCCACACCACACCGCCCAGGGCGGCACAGCAGATCCCCTGGTCAACATCACCGATGGCGTCCCAAATGCTGGCCGGGTAATCGCGGTAATCACGATTCATTGCGGGTGCCCTCCTCTATCTCACAGTGGTCAAGGGCATATTCCAGGAATATGCCCACAAGCTCGTTTCGGCTCCGCCCGGTTTGGGCGGCAATGAGATCCATGCGGGAGACGATATCCTCACGGATGCGGACAGAGAAGGTGCGGCACCCATCCTCTCCCTTCAAGGGTTTCTGACGGATGCGCAGGATATCTCTCTCCATGGACTCACCTTCTTTCTCACATATTTTATAGCAGGAGAATCTTCCCATCAATGTTAAATGGAGTGTGAGAACGGCGGTATCAAACCAATGACGGCGGATGGTGGCATCAGTATAACAGATTTGTGGTGAAACTATGACATCAGGCAGATGTCATAGTTCGGTGCTGACGGGACAAGGCTGGGTTTTCAGCACAGGGGCGGCCCCGGGAGGCGCACTCAAAGCCTTCCCCCCACAGGGGGGAAGGTGTCACGGCGGATGCCGTGACGGATGAGGGGGCTTCCCTCCGCCCCACCGTCTCCGCCTCCAAGGGATTCCGCCCTGCGGGGCGGCTTACTTTGCCCCCGGCGGCAAAGCGCCGCCGGGTGACGCTCCCGGCGGGACCACGGCTCCACATGCGTTCCGCCTGAGTCCCGCAGTCCGCTTTCCTCCGGCCCCCCGATATGGGAGACGCGGGCCCTTGGGCATGGCGCCCGCGTCCGGCGCGGGTGGTGGACCACACCCAATCCCCCCGTTTGTGCTGCCGCCGCGGGTGTGTTGAATTGGCGGGCATACCCCACGAGGGGATCGCGCCTGTCCTGGCAGAATAGGGGCGGCCGGTGGGAGACCGGCGGGCGCACGATGTGCGCCCCTACGCAGGCAATGGGAGAAGATTGCACCCCGTAGGGTCCGATGCCCCCATCGGGACACAGAAAGCGCCCTGTCCCATAGGGGACAGGGCGCTGATGGTGGAAAAAGGCCGTTCACCGCTCCTCGCGGAAGTAGTTCAGGCCCAGGGCGGCGGGCTGTCCGCTGCCCTCCCGCTTGCGGATGGAGGTGACCACCAGCACGATAGCGGTGATCAGGAAGGGGAGGGCCTTGAAGAGGTGGGAGGGGATGCTGTTGAGCCAGCCCAGAGCGTCCGGGAATGCGCCGGCCAAAGAGCCGGAGTAGATCTGAAGGGTGTTGAAGAAGCCAAAGACCAGGGTGCCCAGGATGGCATACAGGGGGTTCCAGTTGGCGAAGATGACCAGGGCGATGGCGATCCAGCCGTAGCCGTTGATCCAGCAGTTGGAGCCCTCGAAGGAGCCGCCCATGTTCAGTGCCATATAGAAGCCGCCCAGCCCCATGATGCCGGAGCCCAGGATCAGGTGGACGTACTTATACAGCAGGATGTTGACGCCCACCGAGTCGGCAGCGCCGGGGTTCTCCCCCACGGAGCGCAGGCGCAGGCCGGTCTTGGTGCAGGTGAGGTACCACCACACCGCCGCCGCCACCAGGATGCCCAGATAGACCAGGATGTTGTGGGAAAACAGGGCCTTGCCCACCACCGGGATGGAGGAGAGCAGGGGGATCTCCCGGGCGGAGAAGCCGCTGACCAGGGCGTCGGCGCTTGTCATGACGGGCCAGCGGTCCCCCAGGCCCTTGCCGATGAAGAAGTAGAGGCCCAGGCCGAAGGTGGTGATGGTCAGGCCGGTGACGTTCTGGTTGGCCTGGAGGGAGACGGTGAGCAGGGCAAACAGGGCCCCGCACAGGCCGGCGGCCAGAAAGGAGACCAGCAGGCCCACCAGCAGGCTGTTGGCCATACAGCCTGCCAGGTAGCCGAAGATGGCGCCGATGGCCATGGTGCCCTCCACGCCCAGATTCAGGCTGCCAGCCTTCTCGGTGACGATCTCGCCCACTGTGCCGTAGAGCAGGGGGATGTTCACCAGCACGATGTTGAACAGGAAGAGGGTCAATACGTCGATGGATGCGTTCATTTGGACACCTCCTTGGGGGCTGCGGCGCGCCGCGCCAGACGGAAGCGGGTGAAGAAGTCCGCGGCCAGGACGGCGAACAGGATGATGCCCTGGATCAGGTCCGCGAAGTTGGCGTCGATGGAGGAATAGGTGGTGCTGGCAGCCTGACAGCCGAACTGGAGCACTGTGATGAGCAGGGCGGTGATGACGATGCCCACCGTGTTCAGCTTGGCCAGCCAGGCCACCACGATGCCGGTCCAGCCCACATCGTTGGTGACGGAGGTGGACAGGGTGCCGGCGGAGGAGACATAGAAGGCGCCGGCCAGGCCGATGAGGGCAGCGGACAGGAAGATGGTGCGCACCACGATCCGCCCCACCTTCATGCCCGCATAGCGGGCGGTGTTGGGGCTGTCCCCCACCACGGCGATCTCATAGCCGTGCTTGGTGTACTTCAGATAGCCGAAGAGGAGCACGCACAGGACGATGGCGATGATCAGGGACAGGTTCAGGTTGAAGGGGCCCAGGGGGAAGGTGATCATGTCCGCGTTGTCGGGGAAGCCGGCGAACTTGGGTCGGGCGGAATCGGGGTCCAGGAAGAAGTTCCAGCCAGCCTTGGTCTCCCCCAGGAACTGGAGGAGATAGAGAGCGATGTAGTTGAGCATCAGGGTGAGCAGGGTCTCGTTGGTGTTGTAGCGCACCTTCAGCAGGGCCACGATCAGGCCGTACAGGCCGCCGCCCAGGATGCCGCACAGGGCCATGACCAGCACCACCAGGGGCTGGGGCAGGACCGGGCCCAGCTTGTGGGCGGCCGCGGCGGCACAGATGGCGCCCATGATGAACTGCCCCTCTCCGCCGATGTTCCAGAAGCGCATCCGGAAGGCCAGCGACAGGGCCAGGGAGGTGATGAGCAGGGGGACAAAGAGCTTGACGAAGTTCTCCACGATGCGCCAGGGGAATTTGTTGCCCGGGATGCCCATGGTCACCATCTTCTGGTAGAAGGTGAGGGGGTCCACATCCATGGAGGAGAGGAGGGCCGCGCCGATGAGCAGGGCGATGACCACCGCCGCCACATAGGCCAGGGCCTGGCGGACGGGGCTGGACGACTCCCGCTTGACCACGCGGAAGAGCGGTTCTTTCCGGTTCATTGGTCCACCTCCTCGATCAGAGTGTCCCGGGCAATGCCCGCGGGCTTGTCCTCATACTTGCGGGTCAGGTCCAGGGCGCCGGTCATCATCAGGCCCAGCTCCTCCTTGGTGACCTTGTGGGCGTGGACTACGCCCATCACTCTGCCGTGGCAGAGGACCATGATCTTGTCGCACAGGGCCATCATCACGTCCAGGTCCTCGCCCACGAACAGGATGCCCACGCCGGACTTCTTCTGCTCGTTGAGAATGTGGTAAATAGCATAGGAAGAGTTGATGTCCAGGCCGCGGACAGGATAGGCGGTGACGATGACGTTGGGGCCGGCCTTGATCTCGCGGCCCAGCAGCACCTTTTGCACGTTGCCGCCGGACAGGCGGCGCACCGGGGTCTCGGTGGAGGGGGTGACCACCTCCAGCTCCTGGATGACGTGTTCCGCCTCCGCCCGGCCCCGCTTCCGGTCCACAAAGATGCCCTTGCCGTCGCTGTATGTTTTCAGCAGCATGTTGTCCGTGATGGACAGGGAGGGGGCCAGGCCCATGCCCAGCCGGTCCTCCGGGATGAAGGACATGGAGATGCCCTTGTCCAGGATCGCCTTGGGGGAGAGGCCCACGATGTTCTCCCCCTTGTGGATCATCTGGCCGCCCTCGATGGGCCGCAGGCCGGCGATGGCCTCACACAGCTCCTTCTGGCCGCAGCCCGCGATGCCGGCCACGCCCAGGATCTCGCCGCCCCGGATATAGAAGTTCACCCGGTCGATGGCCACGGCACCCTCGTCGCTGCGGATGGTCAGGTCCCGGATCTCCAGCAGGGGGCGGGTCTTTTCCACCACGGGGCGCTCGATGTTCAGGTCCACCTTGTGGCCCACCATGAACTCGGTGAGCTGCTGCTCATCGGTCTGGGCGGTGTCTACGGTGGTGATGTACTCCCCCTTGCGGAGGATGGAGACCCGGTCGGAGATCTCCAGCACCTCGTTGAGCTTGTGGGTGATGATGATGATGGCGTGGCCCTCCGCCTTCATGCGGCGGAGCACGTCGAAGAGCTTGGCTGTCTCCTGGACGGTAAGGACGGCGGTGGGCTCGTCTAGGATGATGACCTTGGCCCCGTAGTAGAGCACCTTGATGATCTCCAGGGTCTGCTTCTCCGACACCGCCATATTGTACACCTTTTTCCGGGGGTCGATGTCAAAGCCGAACTTCCGGGCCATCTCCTGGATGACGGCGTACCGGTCCTTCTTCAGAATGGGGCCGGACTTCTCATCCCCCAGCCAGATGTTATCCGCGGCGGAAAAAATGTCCACCAGCTTGAAGTGCTGGTGCACCATGCCGATGCCCAGCCGCTTGGCGTCCTCGGGGGAATTGATGACCGCCTGCCGGCCGTTGACCAGGATGGTGCCGCTGTCCGGCTTGTAGATCCCGGACAGCATGTTCATCAGGGTGGTCTTGCCCGAGCCGTTCTCACCCAGCAGGGCCAGGATCTCCCCCTGTCTGACGTTCAGCTCCACATCCCTGTTGGCCACCACGCTGCCGAAGGTCTTGGTGATGCCCTTCATTTCGATGGCGTATTCTGTTGGCATGGCGTTCTCCCCTTTTCTCATTATCCTTGGGGACCGGCGGTCCCCTGCGGCCCTCCGCCGCCTTTGGCTGCTCCTCCCCGGTCCGGAGGCGGGTCCGGACCGGGGAGCAGGAGCCAAAAGGCCGGGCCGGCCGGCGGGGGATGCCGGCCGGCCCGGTTCAGGGTCTGCGCTGTGTCTGACGGGGGGAGGGGACTCAGCCCTCCACCACGCCGGCCACGTTGTAGTTCATGCCGCTCTTGATGACGTCGTCGGTCACGCTGGCGCCGCCGGCGGGCACGATCTCGGGGTTGGCCATCTCCACGACCTCGCCGTCCTTCAGCTCATAGCCGTCGGACATCAGGGGGGCATCCACCTGCTCCACAGCGGCGGTGCCGGCCTCGGCGTCCACGGTGATGTTCAGCTTCACGCCGGAGAACACGTCCCACTCGCCGCTGTCGATCAGCTCACGCACGGCCTCCATGGCGGCGGCGGTGCCGGGGGCAGCCACCAGCTCGTTCAGGGTGGAGGCGTCCACGAAGCCCTCGGACAGGCCGGCGTAGTAGGCGTTGCCGCCCATCTCGGTGACAAAGTTCTCGGCGCCGCCGCAGGTCATAGCGGTCTCGATGGCGGCCTGATAGTACACATCCCAGTGCCAGATGGCGGCAGTGAGGTGGGCGTTGGGGGCTTGCTCGGTCATGTCGGAGTTGTAGCCGCAGCCGAACACGTTGTTCTCGGCGGCCACCAGCTGGGGCTGGGCGGAATCGCAGTGCTGGCCGATGACGCAGCAGTCATAGGTGTCGATCAGGGCCTGGGCAGCCTGGCGCTCCAGGTTCTCGTCGCCCCAGGTGGAGATCTTGTTCACATGGACCACGGCGTCGGGGTTGACGGCCTGCACGCCCAGGGCGAAGGCGTTGATGCCGGAGCAGGTCTCGGCATACTCCCGGTTGTAGGCAGCCACGTAGCCGATGGAGTTGTTGCCCATCTCCAGGCTCTTCAGGCCGGCGGCCACGCCGGTGAGGTAGCGGGCCTGATAGATGCGGCCGAAGTAGTTGTTGAAGTTGGTGTCATTGCCCATGTAGCCGGTGGCGTGGGAGAAGATGATCTCGGGGTACTCCTCCGCCTTGTCATTCATGGCGTCGATGTAGCCGAAGGAGATGCCGAAGATGATATTGGCGCCCTGGCCGGCCAGGGTGTCGATGGCGTTGGAGACGGCGGTGTAATCCTCCGCCACGTTGTCCACGATGAGCAGCTGGCTGGCGGGGTCCAGGCCCAGGTTCTCCATAGCCTTGGTGATGCCGCTGTGGTGCTGGAAGGTGTAGCCGGCGGTGTCGTTCTGACCGTTGATGTAGATGGCGCCCACCTTGAAGTCGGCGGTGTCAGCGGGGGTGCTGGAGGCGGCCGGAGCAGAGCTGGTGCCGGCGGGGGTGCTGGTGCCGGCGGAGCTGGAGCTGCCGCCGCCGCAGGCGGCCAGGGACAGCGTCATGGCGGCGGCCATGACAAAGGCAAGAAGCTTCTTCATGAATGTGTTTTCCTCCTTAAAAGATCATGTGCAGGAGCCGGACGGGTCCCGCACAAATATATTAAAACCGGGCGAGCCGGTTTTAATCGAAGGGCGATTCAATTCTGGGGACGGCGGGCTCAGTCCACGAACTCCACGCCGGTCTCCTCATTCATGGACTTGACGCGGGCCAGGGACTCCAGCCGGATGCCTCGGGCGCGGATCATGTCGCCGCCGGGCTGGAAGGCTTTCTCGATGACGATGCCGGCCCCTACCAGAGTGGCGCCGGCGTCCTCCACCAGCTTGGACAGGCCCATCAGGGCGGCGCCGTTGGCCAGAAAGTCATCGATGATGAGCACCCGGTCGCCGGGGCCCAGGAACTCCTTGGCCACGATGATGTCATAGACCCGGCCGTGGGTGAAGGACTCCACCTTGGCGGTGTAGACCTCGCCGGCGATGTTCTTGGTCTGGCTTTTCTTGGCGAAGATCACCGGGCAGTCGAAGTATTGGGCCGTGATGCAGGCAATGCCGATGCCGGAAGCCTCGATGGTGAGGATCTTGTTGATCTGGCAGTCCGCGAAGCGGCGCTTAAACTCCCTGCCGATCTCGGCGAAGAGCTTGATGTCCATCTGGTGGTTCAGGAAGCTGTCCACCTTCAGCACGTCGGTCCCCTTTACCTTGCCGTCCCGGCGGATACGCTCTTTCAAAAGCTCCATAGCTTGTCCCATCCCTCTTTTTCAAGTTCCGATACAGATTCATTTTATCGAAAAAAGAAGGGTCCCGCAACGATTTCTTTCATTTTTTCGACCGGCGATTTCCACAAAAAGATGGAGCGAAAAATGAGGAAATCAATCGAAGTGCTGAAGCGTGCCGGCGAGACCAGAGGAGATGAGCCGATCGGCCAGGCGGGCCAGCGCCTCCTCTGCCTGAGGAAAGCCCTGAAGGGCCCAGGAGCGGGCCATGCCCACCGCCCCGGCGATGACGAACTCCAGACAGTAGTTGGGGCCGTCCAGACTGCCCAGGGGGTAGATGCCCTGCCACTCCCGCAGGCAGCGGGCATAGATCATGGCGTCCAGCCGGCGGAAGAAGTCGCCCTCCCCCCATGCGCCCATCAGGGCCAGGCACAGCTGGCTGTTGCTCCGCACGAAGCGGAACACGTCCACCAGGATGGGGGTCAGCTCGTCCCGGAGCAGGTGGGGCGGATAGGCATCCAGCAGCCGCCCCAGCTCGTCGAAGAGCTCGTTTTCCACCTGTTCCAGCATGTGGTAGATGTTTTGATAGTGGCTGTAAAAGGTCCCGCGGTTCACATCGGCCCGCTCAGTCAGCTCCCGGACAGTGATCTCCTCCACCGGCTTTTCCTGGAGCAGCTGGATCAGGGCCTGCCGCAGCTGGGCCTTGGACCTGCGGACCCTCCGGTCCTGGCGCTGTTCCGCCATGGACGCACCTCCCCCGTTTTTCGACACAGAGGACAGAGCCTGTCGGATTTTCCACAGAAGCCGCCCTTTTGCCCATTGCAATCCTCTGTTATCCCCTATTATAATAAAAAATACAAGATATTCAACACCTGTTTTATAACGGACAACAGGAGGGATGACCTATGGCCTATATCTCCCTTCAGCATGTGGGGAAACGGTATCAGATGGGGGAGATCACCATCACCGCAGTGGACGACATCTCCTTTGAGATTGAGAAAGGACAGTTCGCCGTCATCGTGGGGCCCTCCGGTGCGGGCAAGACCACGGTGCTGAACATCCTGGGGGGGATGGACGCCTGTGACAGCGGGGCTATCAGGGTGGACGGCCAGGAGATCAGCGGCTATGGGGCCCGACAGCTCACCACATACCGCCGATATGACATCGGCTTCGTGTTCCAGTTCTACAACCTGGTGCAGAATCTGACGGCCCTGGAAAATGTAGAGCTGGCCGCCCAGATCTGCCGGGACCCCCTGGACGCGGAGGAGGTGCTGCGCCATGTGGGGCTGGGGGAGCGGCTGAACAACTTTCCTGCCCAGCTCTCCGGAGGGGAGCAGCAGCGGGTGGCCATTGCCCGGGCGCTGGCCAAAAACCCCAAGCTGCTGCTGTGCGACGAGCCCACGGGGGCACTGGACTATGTCACCGGCAAGTCTATCCTGAAGCTGCTCCAGGACACCTGCCGCCAGCAGGGCATGACGGTGGTGGTCATCACCCACAACAGCGCCATAGCCCCCATGGCAGACCAGGTGATCCACGTGAAGAACGGGCGGGTGGAGCGCATCGACCACAACGACCGCCCGGTCCCCGTGGAGACCATTGAGTGGTAATGCCTCTACAAAATGCGATTTTCCGAAGAAAAAATACAAAAAGGAGAGGAGGAGAACAGCCCATGTCCCGAAAAAAAGCCCCCAGCCGCCTGCTGACCGACGCGGTCCGGGAGGTTCGGAACACCCGCAGCCGCTTCCTCTCCCTGCTGGTCCTCTCCGCCCTGGCGGTGTGCTTCCTGGCCGGACTGCGGGCCACTGCCCCCGACATGAAGGAGACCGGTGACCTGTATTTTGATCAGCAGCGGCTGATGGACCTGCGGGTGGTCTCCACCCTGGGCCTGACGGAGGAGGATGTGGAGCTGCTGGCCCGGCAGGAGGGGGTGGAGGAAGCCGAGGGGGCCTACACCATCGACGCAGCTGTCCCCCTGAAGGATCAGGAGATGATCGTAAAGGTTCACTCCTTTGCAGAGGAGGGGTCCAACCGCCCCCGGCTGGTAGAGGGGCGGCTGCCCCGGAAAGCGGGGGAGTGCCTGGTGGAGCCCCTGTTTCTGGAGAAGTCGGGCCTGTCCATCGGGGACACCATCCGCCTGGACACCGGGACCGGCGACTTTGAGGACGCCCTGGCCCGGCGGGAATTCACCATCGTGGGAACGGCGGATTCCCCTCTGTATATCTCCGTGGAGCGGGGTTCTTCCTCTCTGGGGACGGGGGCGGTCTCAGCCTTTGTTCTGCTGCCGCAGGCGGCCTTTTCCCTGGACTACTACACCGACGCCTACCTTCAGGCGGAGGGGGCGGAGGAGCTGTTGTGTTACAGTGAGGACTACACCGAGCTGGTGAACAGCCTTTCCGACGCCCTGGAGCCTCTGGCGGAGGAGCGCTCCGCCCTGCGGGGGGAGTCCATCCGGGAAGAGGCCGAGCAGGCCCTGGCGGACGCCCGGCGGGAGCTGTCTGACGGGGAGGCGGAGGTGTCTCAGGAGCTCTCCGAGGGGGAGGCGGAGCTGACGGATGCCCGGCGGGAGCTGGATGACGGCTGGGCGGAGTACTATGACGGGCTGAACACCTTTGAACAGGAAACCGCCGATGCCCAGCGGGAGATCGACGACGGGGAGGCGGAGCTGGCGGACGCTCTGACTGAGCTGCGGGACGGGGAGCAGGAGTACCAGGATGCCCTGCCCGAGCTGGAGGATGCCCGCCGGGAGGTGGCGGACGCCCGGCAGGAGCTGGCGGACGCCCGGGCGGAGCTGGACGAGGGCTGGGCGGAGTACCGCAAGGGGTACGCCAAATATGAATACGGCCTGGCCGCCTACACCGAGGGGATGGCCCAGTATGAGCAGGGGCTGGCGGGCGTGGAGCAGATGCGCGCCGGGGCCCAGCAGGCCCGCCAGGGGGCGGCCCAGGCCCAGCAGGGGGCGGTCCAGGCCCAGCAGGGGGCCGCCCAGGCCGGTGCGGCGGCCCAGCAGTATGCGGCCCAGGCCCAGCAGGCCGCAGCCATGGGAAATCTGCTGCTGGCCCAGCAGCTTCAAGCCCAGGCCCAGCAGTACGAGGCCCAGGCCCAGCAGCTGACGGCTCAGGCTCAGCAGCTCCAGGCCCAGGCGGCCCAGGCCCTGGCCCAGGCGGAGGCACTGGAGGTCCAGGCCGTCCAGGTGGAGGCCCAGCTGTCCGCCGGGCTGCCCCGGCTCCAGTCCAGCGCCCTGGAGCTCAACGCCTCCCTGGGGCTGCTGACCCAGGCCAAGCGGGAGCTGGACGACGGGGAGGCGGAGTACGCCGACGGCGCGGCCCGGCTGGCGGATGGGGAGCAGGAGCTCGCCGACGGGGAGCGGGAGCTGGCGGATGCCAGGCAGGGGCTGGACGAGGGCTGGCAGGAGTACCGGGACGGCCAGGCGGAACTGGCGGACGCCCGGGAGACCCTGGAGCGGGAGTCGGCGGACGGCCGGGCGGAGCTGGCGGATGCCCTGACTGAGCTGCAGAACGGCGAGGCGGAGTATGCCGACGGCCTGGCCGACTATGAGGAGGGGAAGGCGGAGGCGGAGCAGGAGCTGGCGGACGCCCGCAAGGAGCTGGAGCAGGCCCGGCGGGACCTGGATGCCTTGGAGGACTGCTCCTGGTATCTCCTGGGACGGGGCACCAACACCGGCTACGCCAGCTATGAGATGGATGCCGACCGGATGGGCAGTCTGGCGGCGGTGTTCCCCCTGATCTTCTTCCTGGTGGCGGCCCTGGTGTGCCTGACCACCATGACCCGGATGGTGGAGGAGCAGCGGATCACCATCGGCGGGATGAAGGCCCTGGGCTACTCCAAGGGGGCCATCGCGGTGAAATATGTGGGCTACGGCTTCCTGGCCAGCGCGGCGGGGGCGGCCCTGGGGCTGGCAGTGGGGCTGACCCTGCTGCCCTGGATCATCTGCAACGCCTGGGCCATCCTCTACACAGTGGGGGAGATCCAGTACGGCTTTTACCCCGCTACCTCCCTGCTGGCCTGCGGGGCCGCGGTGGGGACGGTGACCCTCTCCGCCCTGGCGGCCTGCTTCTCCACCCTGGCAGCGGTGCCGGCGGAGCTGATGCGGCCCAAGGCACCCCCCATGGGCAAGCGCATCCTGCTGGAGCGGATCGCCCCCCTGTGGCGGCGGCTGTCCTTCAACTACAAGATCACCCTGCGCAACCTGTTCCGCTATCAGCGCCGCTTCTGGATGACGGTGGTGGGCATCGGCGGCTGCGCTGCTCTGATCGTCACCGCCTTCGGCCTGCGGGGCTCCATTTTCGACGTGATGGACAGGCAGTACGACGAGATCTACCGCTATACCGCCCAGATCGGGCTGGTGGACCGAGTGACCCCCGGCGAGCTGGCGGAGGTGACCGGGGCGCTGGAGCGGTCCGAGCTGGTGAGCGGATGGCTGGTGAGCCGCTCGGAGACGGCCTCCGCCGAGACGGAGCGGTACACGGTGGACTGCACGGTGGAGGTGGTGCCCAGCCAGGAGGCGCTGGCCCCCTTCGTCTCCCTGCGCCACCGGACGGACAGCGTGCCGGTGCTCCTGCCTGACGACGGAGTGGTCCTGACGGAGAAGCTGGCCTCTCTGCTGGGGGTGTCGGCGGGGGACACCTTCACTCTGGACGGGGACAGCCGGGTCCAGGTACGGGTGGCGGATGTCACGGAGCACTATATCATGCACTATGTCTACATGACCGACGCCTACTACCAGACCCTGTATGGCCAGCCGCCGGAGGAGAACCAGGTGCTGGCGGCCTACCCCGCTGAAGGGGCGGAGGCCCTGGACGCGGAGCTGGTGGGGCTGGACGGCGTCACCACCCTGTCCCAGGTGGCGGCCACCCGGGAGGTATTCACCTCCAGTCTGGAGAGCGTGGACTACGCCGTGGTCCTCATCATCGTGTGCGCCGCGGCCCTGGCCTTCGTGGTGCTCTACAACCTGACCAACATCAACATCACCGAGCGGATGCGGGAGCTGGCCACCCTGAAGGTGCTGGGCTTCTACGACGGCGAGCTGTCCGCCTATATCTACCGGGAGAACGTGATCCTCACGGTGTTCGGCGTGGCCCTGGGGATGGGGATGGGGAAGCTGCTCCACCAGTGGCTGGTGCTGACAGTGGAGATCGACCTGCTCATGTTCGGGCGGACACTGGCCCTGTCCAGCTATCTCTACGCCGGGGTACTCACCGCCGTCTTCTCCCTGGTGGTCAATCTGGCGGCCCACCGGAAGCTGAAAAAGCTGGATATGGTGGAGTCGCTGAAGACAGTGGAATGAACAGCAGCAGCGCCGCCCGATGGGCGGCGCTGAGAGGGTCGAAAAAGTGGCAAGGCCACTTTTTCGAGAAAGATGTAGTCTGCCGCGCGCAGGGTTTGTCCGCCGCAGGCGGACAAACCCCGCACTTGCAGCCTGAGAGGTGTTTTCCCCGACGCACATGTCGCCGGGGAAAACAGATCAGAACTGGATTCGCGCCTGCGGGCGCGAACTTTGCGAGGCTTGTTCGTAAACTGATTAGCACCGCCCGTAGGGCACAGCTGCTCAGCTTGCGGATCAGGCGGCCCCGCGATTAGGGCAGGAAACTCAGCTCCAGGCCCCGGAAGGCGGCGTAGGCCCCCGCCTCACGCTCCAGGGCCCGACGCGCTCCAGGAGAGAGGGGCTCCCACAGGGACAGGGAGAACTCTAGTCGTCCCTGTACCGCTTTTCCGGTCCAGATGCCGGCCACGCGCCCATCCTTCAGAACGGCGCCGGGGTTGGAGACTGTCCGCCAGACCTGGCGCTGGCGGGCGGGGTCCTCCAGGGCCAGGGCTCGGTCCCGCAGGTCCAGATAGGGGTCGTGGGGCCCCAGCAGGATCAGGCGGCCGGGCTGCTCCGGCGGAGCGGTGAGGCTGTCCCGGTCCCGGATCAGGGCCCAGCGGGTCCGGCCCAGCACCCGGACCGGTTCCATCTCCTCTGCGGCGGCGGACCAGAGCCGCTTCGCCTGTTGGGGAGAGCTGCCCAGCCAGGCCTGGAGATCGGCGGGGGCGGCGGGGCCGTAGCAGTGGAGAAATCTCCGCACCAGCTCCGCCTCCCCCTGAGGGCAGGGGGAGGGCTCCCGGCCCAGCCAGCGGCGGAAGGAGGTAAAGGTGGGACTGTTCTCCTCCCGGCGGCCGAACACCACCAGAGAGGCAAAGGAGCAGGGGCGGAGGAGAAAGGAGACAGCGGCGCCTCCCACGGTCTGCCTGTCAGGGCGGCCGTACATGGAGGGGGAGTCCCACAGGGCCCGCTGTTCCGGCGGGAGCTGCTCCCCGACCCGGTCAGCCAGCAGCTGGTCCAGGGCCTCCTTGCTGCGGACGGTGGTCCCGTCCAGGCAGCGGGCGGCCTCCCGCACCCGGGCGTGGGCCTCGTCGAAGGACATGCCGACAAAGTCCAGGGCCGCGGTGATCCCCCGGGTGTAGATCCAGGGACACTCCCCCTCCCGGGCCAGAAGGGGGGAGAGAAAGACGCCGCTCTCCCCGGCGGGAAAGACCAGGGGCACGCCCCGGATGCTCCAGGCCTGGAGCAGGGCCCGGTCCCGGTACAGGGCGTCTCGGAGGAGGGGGAGGGAACAGCCCTCCAGGCGCTGGAAGAGGGCAGTCTCCCACCCGCCGGGCGGGGAGTTCTGGAGCCCGCAGGCCCCCGCAACCTCCAGTATCCGGCTGGCGGGATACCGGCGGTCCAGATGGTGGGCCCGCAGCCGGTGGGCGCGGACCTGTTCCGGGGTGATGTCCATGGGAAAAGACCTCCCTTGTCTCGTCGTTGGTCCCATTATACCCCGGAGGAGGCAAAAAAGCAAAAAAAACCGGCCCGCTCTGCGGGCCGGGAAAAGAAGTGGGGATTCAGCGCTCCAGGGCGGTCCGCATGGAGGACAGGGCCCCGGTCCGCCCCAGGGCGGCAACCAGGATGCCGGCCAGAATGGCACCGGCCACAGTGGAGATGAGGAAGGGGACGATGTAGGCGTAGAAAGCCACCGTGGCGGCGTCTGCGCTGGTAAACAGAATGGCCACGGGATAGGCGGCCAGGCCGCCGATGATGCCGGTGCCGAAGACCTCCCCCACCAGGGTGGCGGGGAGGTTCCGAGTCTTCCAGAACACCAGTCCGCACAGCAGGGCGCCGCACATGCTGCCTGGGAAGGCCATGATCGTGCCAAGCCCCAGCAGGTTTCGGATCAGGCTGGCGCCGAAAGCCACCCCGACTCCGTACCAGGGGCCCAGCAGGACAGCGCACAGGACGTTGACCATATGCTGGATGGGGGCGCACTTGCTGGCCAGGACGGGGAAAGTGAACAGGCTGCCCACCACCGCCACGGCGCACAGAATGCCGGCAATGGCCAGCTTTTTGGTGTTGCTCTGATTCATGGGAAAGTGCTCCTTTCAAAATGGATGGGGAAACACACAAAAGCAGACAGCGTCTCCCCTTTTTCCGGCCCCGAGGGGCCACAAATCGGGTCCCGGAAGGACAGACAGGGTCCTCCCTGGGTTCGGTCGGGGCTTACTGGCCCCCTCTCACGCCGGAACACGGCTTCCCATCGCTGCTGTATGCGGCCCGGGCACAGGGCGCTCCCCCTCTGCCCGCTCCCGGCCAGGCCGGGGCGCCGATGTGTCTCCTCACGCTCCCTTCGGAAAGGATCAAAAGACGGGGTGCCCGGTGGGCACCCCGTCTGGTCACGGCCAGCATGACTCCCTACGGTGGCATGACCCACATCAGGTGAAGGGTCGAAGCGCTCAGCTTCCTCTCAGCCCGCTGCCGCAGGCTCCCCTGTCTTTTGCAACTGTATTATGGGCCCGGAGGCCCGGTTTGTCAAGAAAAATTTTCGGACCCTGGCGCGGCGGACCCTGGAGGGAAGGAGAAGGCCGTCTGTCAGACCTCCCGCTGTCCCTCTAGGATCTCCATGAACTCCCGCCCGGTGATGGTCTCGTGCTCATAGAGGTACTGGGCCAGCTGGTGGAGCTTTTCCTCGTTGGTTTTCAGCAGGTCCATGGCCTTCTGGTACTGGGTGTCCACCATCTCCGTCACCTTCCGGTCGATGCGGGCCTGGGTCCCCGGGGAGCAGGCCAGGGCAGCATCCC
Source organism: Lawsonibacter asaccharolyticus (assembly GCF_022453915.1). Lineage (NCBI taxonomy): Bacteria > Bacillati > Bacillota > Clostridia > Eubacteriales > Oscillospiraceae > Lawsonibacter > Lawsonibacter asaccharolyticus. Next base: position 2,991,517 of record NZ_CP091870.1, on the reverse strand, counting down.
CGCCCAGGTACTGGTTGCTCACCGTCTCAAAGGCCACGAAGCCGAACTCGTCGCTCATACCGAAGCGGGAGATCATGGACCGGGCCAGCTTGGTGGCCTGCTCGATGTCGTTGGAGGCCCCGGTGGTGATGGAGTGGAAGACCAGCTCTTCGGCGGCCCGGCCGCCGGTATAGGTGGCGATCTTGTTCAGCAGCTCATCCTTAGACATGAGGAAATGGTCGCCGTCGTCCACCTGGAGAGTATAGCCCAGCGCGCCGGAGGTGCGGGGAATGATGGTGATCTTCTGCACCGGGGCGGAGTGGGTCTGGAGGGCGGCTACCAGGGCGTGGCCCGTCTCGTGGTAGGCCACGATCTTCTTCTCCTGGTCGGAGAGCACCCGGCTCTTCTTCTGGTATCCTGCGATGACCACCTCCACGCTCTCCTGCAAGTCCTCCTGAGTGGCGTAGGGGCGGCCTGCCCGCACCGCCCTCAGAGCGGCCTCGTTGACGATGTTGGCCAGCTCTGCGCCGGAGGCCCCGGCAGCGGTCTTGGCAATGGGTTCGAAGTCCACGTCCTCCGCCAGACGGATCTGCTTGGCGTGGACCTTCAGGATATCGATGCGGCCCTGAAGGTCGGGCAGCTCCACCGGGATGCGCCGGTCGAACCGGCCGGGGCGCAGCAGGGCGGGGTCCAGGCTGTCTGGGCGGTTGGTGGCGGCCAGCACCACCACGCCCTTGGAGCCGTCAAAGCCGTCCATCTCGGTGAGCAGCTGGTTCAGGGTCTGCTCCCGCTCGTCATTGCCGCCGATCTGGCCGTCCCGCTTCTTGCCGATGGTGTCGATCTCGTCGATGAACACGATGCAGGGGGCCTTGTCATTGGCCTGCTTGAACAGGTCCCGCACCTTGGCGGCACCCCGGCCCACGAACATCTCCACGAACTCGCTGCCGGCAATGGAGAAGAAGGGCACGTTGGCCTCGCCGGCTACCGCCTTGGCCAGCAGGGTCTTGCCGGTGCCCGGAGGGCCTACCAGCAGGGCGCCTTTGGGCAGCTTGGCGCCGATCTGGCGGTACTTCTCCGGGTCGTGGAGGAAGTCCACGATCTCGCTGAGCAGTTCCTTGGCCTCGTCCTCGCCGGCCACGTCGGCAAAGCGGATTCCAGTGGATGAGGGGACATACATCTTGGCATTAGAGCCGCCGCCCATGCCGAACATCATGCCGTCGCCGCCCATGGATTTTTTCATCCGTCTGTTGATGAACCAGCCGATGAGCAGGAAGGGGAGCAGGGGCAGGACCCAGCCCACCAGGATGGAGGTGAGCAGGCCGGGCTGGGTGTCGATCTCCTGGAACTGGGCCCCATTCTCATAGAGGCGCTGGGTCCGGTCAGGGTCGTTGGTGGCGGTGGTGCGGTAGACCTTTTCGTTGGTCTTGTCGGTAAAGGTGATCTCATCCCCCTCGATTTGGACCTGGCCCACATTCTGCTCATAGGTCATGGACATGAACTGATCGTAAGTCACATCCTGGACCGGGGTCTCCAGCATGGCGGGGAACAGGGTCAAGTTCAGCACCATCAGAATGAGCAGAGCCACCAGGTAGTAATAGACCAGAGGCTTTTTAGAGGGCTGCTTCACTTCTTTCATAGCGGTTTCCCATCCTTTTTCATCAAAATGTGTGGAATCGAATCGGACTGGCTGAGTACGGTGCGCACATTGTGCTCTATCTTCTGAGCGATCTTCTCCATCTGCTGCTGTTCCTCCAGGGTGACATCCTGGAGCAGCAGACAGAAGAACGCCTCTCCTGCCCGACGGACCTCTTCGCTGAAAGGCCGGGCAGGGGACAGGAGTCGGAGATGCTGGATCCGCCGGTCCCGGGGGTCGGGCAGCGCCTCCAGCCATCCCCGACGCACCAGACCCTCCGCCGCCCGGGAGACGGCGGATTTTTTCAGCAGCTGAGTCTCGCAGATGTCCCGGGCGGTGTCCAGGGTTTTATCACAGGAGAGCAGGAACATCACCTCTGCCTCGGTGCGGGAGAGGGACCACTCCTGAGCCAGCTCGTCCAGCATCCGGCAGTAGAGGCGGCGGAAGGGCTGGCCGGTCAGGGCGGTCTCCAAGGGGGAGAGCATAGGCACACCTCCGATAGTTCAAAAAGAAACTGTTCTGATGGGAACAGTATAGACCGGGGCGGGGGCGGCAGGGTGAATGGAGTGTAAAAAATATTTGTATAAATTATGAATTCTCCAGGCGGGACTTGCCCTTGAAAAGAGGGGAAAAGTCGGCTACAATTAGGTCCAGTGTGAGAGATCATTATCGTGAGGAAGTGAGACCTGTGTCAGAACACAGTGGATCGGGGGAGCGGACCCTGTATGACCTGACCCCCGGAGAGAGCGGGATGATCCTGTCGGTGGGCAACCAGTCCGGGGCGGTGAAGCGCCGCCTGGTGGACATGGGGCTGACTCCCGGGACTGTGGTGAAGGTGACCAAGATCGCCCCTCTGGGCGACCCCCTGGAAGTGAGCCTGCGGGGGTATGAGATGTCCCTGCGCCGGGCGGACGCGGCCCAGATCCGGATGGGACAGCCCAGGAGGACGGAGCGGGGCGGGACCGCCCGGGGTGCCATGACCCGGCACGTGACCGACCCGGAGACCGCCCGCCGCCAATTGCGGGACCACGAGCACGAGCTCCAGGAGCACGGGGGGAGCTATGACCCCACTGCCCACGACACCCGGCCCATGCGGGTGGCTTTGGCGGGCAACCCCAACTGCGGCAAGACCACCCTCTTCAACGCCTTGACCGGCTCGAACCAGTATGTGGGCAACTGGCCCGGAGTGACGGTGGAGAAGAAGGAGGGCACCGCCCGTCTGGGCGACAAGACCCTGACCATCGTGGACCTGCCGGGCATCTACTCCCTGTCTCCCTACTCCATGGAGGAGATCGTCGCCCGGGATTTCATCATCGGGGAGGCCCCTGACTGCATCATCGACATCGTGGATGCCACCAACCTGGAGCGCAACCTGTACCTTACCGTCCAGCTGCTGGAGCTGGAGCGGCCCACGGTGCTGGCCCTGAACTTTATGGACGAGGTGGCCAAACGGGGGGACCAGATTGATGTGGAGCGGCTGTCCAAGGAGCTGGGCATCCCAGTGGTCCCCATCACCGCCCGCACCGGGGAGGGGCTGGAGGAACTGCTCCACACCGCCCACCGGCAGATGCACCTGGGCTGCACCGTAGAGCCCGACGACCTGTATGACGCCTTTACCCACGACATCCACCACCGGATGGGGGAGCTGCTCCACGACTACGCCTATGCCGCCGGCCTGCCCGCCCACTGGGCCTCCATCAAGCTGCTGGAGGGGGACGAGCTGGTGGAGCGGGCACTGGCCCTGCCTGAGCCGGTGCAGGAGCAGCTGGACCGGGTGGTGGCGGAATACGAAAGCGCCAGTGACCTGGGTGACCGGGAGACCCTGGTGGCGGACAGCCGCTACCAGTACATCGAGCGGGTGGTAGCCGCCTCAGTGACCAAGGGGCAGAAGCCGGGGGAGCTGACCCTCAGCGAGAAGGTGGACAAGGTGGTGACGGGGAAATATCTGGCCCTGCCCCTGTTCCTGTGCGCCATGCTGGTGATGTTCGTCATCACCTTTGGCCCCTTCGGCTCCTGGCTGTCCAATCTGGTGGCGGCGGGCATCGACACATGCTCCGCCGCGCTGGAGGAGACTCTGCTGGGGGCGGGGGTGTCCCAGGTACTGGTGAGCCTGATCTGTGAGGGCATCATTGCCGGCGTGGGGGGCGTGCTCTCCTTCCTGCCCCAGATCGCTCTGCTGTTCTTCTTCCTGTCCTTTCTGGAGGACATCGGCTATATGTCCCGAGCGGCCTTCATCATGGACCGCCTGCTGCGGCGCTTCGGCCTGAGCGGGAAGGCGTTCATTCCCATGCTCATGGGCTTCGGCTGCTCGGTGCCCGCCATCATGGGTGCCCGGACCATGGAGAACGAGAAGGACCGGCGGATGACCATCCTGCTGGTGCCCTTTATGAGCTGCTCCGCCAAGCTGCCGGTGTACGGGCTGCTCTCCTCAGCTTTCTTTGGACCCTGGGCCGGGCTGGTGGTCTTCGGCCTGTATGTCATCGGCATGGCGGCGGGCATCCTGTCCGGCCTGCTGTTCAAGCATACCCTCTTCGCCGGGGAGCCCGCCCCCTTTGTGCTGGAGCTGCCCCCTTACCGCCTGCCCTCCCTGCACAACATGCTCACCCATGTGTGGCAGAAGGTGAAGGGCTTCCTCATCAAGGCGGGCACCCTGATCCTGCTGATGAGCATCCTGCTCTGGCTGCTCCAGTCCTTTGACTTCTCCCTGCATATGGTGGAGAACGAGGCGGACAGCATGCTGGGTGCCCTGGGCAGCGTCATCGCCCCCATTTTCAAGCCCCTGGGCTTCGGCTTCTGGCAGGCGGCGGTGGCTCTGCTCACCGGCCTGATCGCCAAGGAGATGGTGGTCAGCTCCCTGTCCATGTTCTACGCTTTCCCGCTCACTGCCACCGGCGCCCAGGTGGCGGCGGCCATGACGGGGTTCACCCCCCTGTCTGCCTTCTCTATGCTGGTGTTCATCCTGCTGTACGTCCCCTGCGTGGCGGCGGTGTCTACGCTGGCCAAGGAGATGAACAGCACGAAGTGGACCCTGTTTTCCATCGGGTGGCAGCTGGGGGTGGCATATGTGGCCTCTCTGCTGGTCTACCAGGTGGGGAGCCTGTTCCTATAATTGCTCAAGGAGAAGATGCCCATGATACGACTGATCGCGCTGGACCTGGACGGGACCCTGCTGGACCCGGCGGGCCGGATCACCCAGGCGTCCAAGGATGCCATCGCCCGGGCCCGGGCGGCGGGGGTGCGGGTGGTGCTGAATACGGGACGCCCGATCCAGGAGGCGGTTTGGTTCGCCGGGGAGGCGGGCTGCGATGCGCTGCTCTCCTGCCTGGGGGGCGCCGCCGTGGTGGACGGTGTCCGGGGGGAGACCCTGCGCCGCTGGGACATGCCGGAGGAGTCGGGCCGCCGGGCGCTGGAGCTGTGCCTGGGCCGGGAGATCGAGCTGATGATCTTTGCCGGGGAGGAGATCGTGGTGGACCCCTTTTCCAAGGAATCCCTTTCCCGGACCTACCCCTTCCCCATCTTCCACTCCGCCGCCGTGGTGGCGGAGGACCCGCGGGCCTATCTGGAGGAGAGGGGGCTGCCGCTGACCAAGGTGCACGGGGACTGGAACCAGGCCCGCTACCCCCTGGAGGAGCTGGGCGCGCTGCCCGGGGTGCAGCTGACTGCCTCCAATGACCACGACTTTGAGCTGGTGCCCGACCGGGTGGACAAGGGGCGGGCCATGGCCCTGATCGCACTGCTGTACGGCGTCCCCCTGGGGGAGACCGCCGCCGTGGGGGACAGCGACAACGACCTGTCTATGCTCCGGGCGGCGGGGCTGCCCATCGCCATGGGCAATGCCCCGGCAGCGGTGCGGGAGGCGGCCCGGCGGACCGCCCCCTCCAACCAGGAGGAGGGAGTAGCCTGGGCCATCTCCCGCTGTCTGGAGAAAAATGAGTGGGAAAGGGGAGAAAAGGGATGAATTTTGATGAATTGATCCAAAAAGAAGAGGAGGCCCTGCTCCGGGATCTGAGAGAGCTGGTCCGCATCCCCAGCGTCTCGGTCCCCGGGACGGGGCGGGCCCCCTATGGGGCGGAGTGCCGGCGGGCGCTGGACTGGTTCCTGTCCAGGGCGTCGGAGATGGGCTTCCAGACCCGGGACGTGGACGGCCACTGCGGCTGGTGTGAGTACGGGGAGGGGGAGGAGATGGTGGCTGTCCTGTGCCATCTGGATGTGGTCCCCGCCGGAGACGGGTGGCACTACCCCCCCTATGACTGTACCTGGGCGGGGGGGCGGATCTACGGCCGGGGGGTCATCGACGACAAAGGGCCCGCGGCGGCGGCCCTGTACGCCCTGAAAGCGGTGCGGGACAGCGGCGCCCCCCTGCACCGCCGGGTGCGCCTGCTGGTGGGGTGCAACGAGGAGAAGGGCTCCTCCTGTATCCGCCACTATGTGGAGGCCGGCGGAGAGATCCCAGTGATGGGCTTCACCCCGGACGGCATGTACCCCATTATCAACGGGGAGAAGGGGATCGCCGTAGTGGACTTCCGTCGGGCACTGGCCCCGTCCCCCCGGTCCATCCGCTGCATTTCCGGGGGGACCGCTCACAATGTGGTGCCTGACCGGGCCCGGGCGGAGCTGAATTGGCCGGAGGAGGAGCGGTCCGCCGCCTGCGCCCTGACGCTGGACGGCGTCCGGGTGACAGAGACAGCGGAGGGACTGCTGGTGGAGGCGGAGGGCCAGAGCGCCCACGGCTCCACCCCGGAGAAGGGGGTCAACGCCATCGGCCGCCTGCTGCTGGCCCTGAAGGAGCTGGGGCTGGATGGGGACTCGGGCCAGGCTGCCGCCTTCCTGGCGGATGTCCTGGGAGAGGAGACCCGGGGCGAGGGGCTGGGCATTGCCATGTCTGACCAGATCTCCGGGGCGCTGACGGTGAACCTGGGCATCATCCGGGGCGGCGGGGAGGAGCTGTCCCTCACCCTGGACCTGCGCTGGCCCGTCACCGCCCGGTATGAGGACTTTGCCGACAGGCTCATGGGGGCCATGGAGCGGGGCGGTTTTGCCGGGGAGCGCACCGAGGGGCAGGACAGCATCTACATGCCCCCGGAGAGCCCGCTGGTCCAGGCGCTGTCCAAGGTGTACCGGGAGCAGACCGGGCAGGAGGCGGAGCTGCTCTCCATCGGGGGCGGCACCTACGCCAAGGCATGTCCCAACCTGGTGGCCTTCGGGCCCCTGTTCCCCGGACAGGAGATGACGGAGCACCAGCCGGACGAATATATGGAAGCGGACACCCTGCTGAAAAACGCCCAGATGATGGCGGCCGCTATTTGGGAACTGGCCAGATAGTACAGAGCACCCCCCGGAGCCAAGGCTCCGGGGGGTGCTCTGCTTCCAGGGAAAAGCCTAGATTCCGGTCACGGCTGCCTGGGCTTAGGGGCGGATCTGGACAGGGTCTCCAGCACCAGCATCAGCTGCTGCCGCTGCTCCTCTGGAAAGGCACGGTACAGGGTGAGGAGCCTGACCTCATCGGCGGGGAGCTCCTGAGCGGAGACGGGCAGGTGGAGCAGCCGGTCCGCCGACACCCGGTAGAGCCGCAGCAGGGTGGTCAGGGTCTGAAGGTCCGGCTCCGCGATGTTGTTCTCATAGCCGGAGAGCGTTTTGTTGTTGATGCCGGTGAGGTTCATCACCTGGGTCTGGGTCAAGCCCCTGCGCTCCCGCGCCAGCCGCAGGGCGTATCCGAGTTCTTCCATAGCTCTGACGCTCCTTTTGCCCCTATTTTAATACAGAACAGGACGATCCCTCTGGTTATTCTTAGTAAAAAAGAAAATATTATTGACTTCTTAAAAAATAGGAATTAAAATGAAAAGGCTTATCCAGTGGACAAAATGTGGGCCAGCCACAGATTTTGCTTGACCTTCCCCCTGGGGGAAGGTGTAGAGTCAGGACTCAGGCAGATGCAGCGGAGGAGCCGGTTTAAGAAAATTTTAATTTTTCTTATGTACTGTACTTAAAGATTCTCTGATATGGTAAAAAAGAAAAGCATATGGGGCCTCTGACAGAGACTGGGGCGGGGGGACGGAATATCCGTCCGCTGCAGCCCGTACGGCGGAGAAGGATTGTGAACATTTTTTGAAACCTGGAGGGGGGCGATTGACAGAAAAATGAAGGGGGACTATACTGTGTGACAACTTGTCATGTGAGGAGGCGGGACGGGAATGCCCAGCAAGACCTTCTTCCACCTGCCCGCGGAGAAGCGGGAGCGGCTGCTGTTGGCCGCTGAGGAGGAGTTTGCCCGTGTGCCCTATGCTGAGGCGTCTATCAATCGGATGATCCGGGCAGCGGGGATTCCCCGAGGCAGCTTTTACATGTACTTTCGTGACAAGGAGGAGCTGTTCCACTACCTCCTGAAGCGGTATCAGGACGGGCTGCTCCAGCGGCTGGAGCGGGTGCTGGAGGAGCAGGGAGGCGATCTGCTCGGGGCGCTGCCCGCCCTGTTCGATGATCTGCGGGCCCAGCGGAAGCACTGGGCCGGGCTGGCCAGGATGCTCAGCCGGAACTCGGACATGCGCCTGGGCCTGCGGCTGAGCCCGCTGGATCGGCCGGACCTGGGGGAGTGGCTGGAGCGGCGGGTGGACCGGGCCAGGCTGGACCTGCGGGGGGAAGAGGACTTGATGGACATCTTCCGGATCCTGATATACATCTCGGCCACTGCCATGACACAGGCGATCTTTGAAGAGGACAGCGGTCCGGCCCGGGCGCGGCTGTGCGCCCAGCTGGACATTTTGAGACGGGGGACAGCAGCCCCGTCCGCGACCAAGACATAAAGGAGATTCAAGGTATGGAAGCAACACAGGTAAAAACGGAAGAGGCGGTCCAGGCACCGGGCAAAAAGGAACCGCCCAAGCTTAAGGTGCCCAAAAAGAAGAAAAAATGGCTCAAGCGACTGATTATCGCGGTGGTAGTGCTGGCGGCCATTTTCCTGATTTTTATCCGGCCCATGATGAGCGCCGGCCAGCAGTTCGTGGCGGGCACCTATCTGCCTGAGACAGCCCAGCGGCAGGACCTGAGAATCTCCGTGTCCAGCACCGGGACCATCACGCCCATCGACTCCTACAAGGTCTCCGCCCTGGTCAACGGGGAGATCGTGGAGGCTCCCTTTGAGGAGGGCGACTGGGTAGAGAAGGGCGCTCTGCTCTACCGTTTTGACGCAGAGGATGCCCAGAACGCGGTGCAGCAGGCCCAGCTGAGCGTAGCGCAGGCGGAGCTGGGTTACCGCACCGCTCAGGAGAGCGTGAACCCCTACTCCACTGCCAGCGGCATCGTGCAGAAGCTCTATGTCAGCGTGGGCGACCCGGTGGCGGTGGGCGACCCCATCGCGGACGTGGGGGACAACACCACCATGACGGTGGAGATCCCCTTCCACAGCGCAGACGCCGCGGGGCTGTACGTGGGCCAGACGGGCACACTGACCATTGAAGGGACGATGGAGACAGTGACCGGCACCATCGAGAGCATCTCCGGCGCCGACGAGGTGGGTGCCGGAGGCGCCTTGATCCGTCAGGTAAAGTTCCGGGTGAGCAATCCCGGCGGACTGACCGGCACCACCGCCGCCACCGCTGTGGTGGGTAGCGTGGCCTGTGCCGGAAGCGGCACCTTCAGCCAAAGCACCGGCCAGACCGTGGTGGCACAGACAGCGGGGGAGATCACCGCCCTCCATGTCACCTCCGGAAGTCCGGTGTCCTACGGCACTGTGCTGGCCACCATCGGCGGTACTGCCGCGGAGACCACCCTGGAGAACGCCCGCATCGGCGTGGAGAACGCCAAGCTGGCCCTGGACAGCCGGCTCCAGGCCCTGGAGAACTATGAGATCACCGCCCCCATCTCCGGCACCGTTATCGAGAAAAACTTCAAGGCCGGCGACAACGTGGACAGCTCCGCGGTGACCTCCGCGGGAGGGAACCTGGCAGTGCTGTATGACATGTCCACCCTGACCTTTGAAATGAAGGTGAATGAGCTGGACATCAACAACATCCAGGTGGGCCAGGAGGTAGAGATCACCGCCGACGCTCTGGAGGGTATGACCTTCAAGGGCTATGTGGACAAGATCAACATCAACGGCACCACGGCCAATGGCCGCACCACCTACCCGGTCACCGTGGTGGTGGAGGGCACACCAGAGGAGCTGAAGCCGGGCATGAACGTGTCTGCCGAGGTGCTGGTGGAGGACGCGGGCAACGTGCTGTGCGTGCCGGTAGAGGCGGTCCAGCGGGGCAACACCGTGCTGGTGGCCGGTCAGGGCGCCCTGGATGAGAGCGGCAATCTGGTGGACCCCACCAAGCTGGAGGAGCGCCCTGTCACCCTGGGCCGGAGCAGCAGCGAGTACATCGAGATCCTGGACGGCCTGGAGGAGGGCGAGACGGTCTATGTTCAGAATATCGCCTCCAACGCTATGGCCATGATGATGGGCGTGGGTGGCTGAGCGTATGGAACACCTGATTGAATTAAAGGACGTCTACAAGATCTACCAGATGGGAGAGGAGACCGTCCATGCCCTGGACGGCGTCAGCCTGACCATCGACCAGGGGGAGTTTGTGGCCATCGTGGGCTCCTCCGGCTCGGGAAAGTCCACGGCCATGAATATCATCGGCTGTCTGGACGTGCCTACCTCAGGGACCTATCATCTGGGCGGGATCGACGTGTCTACCATGGACGACGACCAGCAGGCCGAGATCCGCAACAAAATGCTGGGCTTCATCTTCCAGCAGTATAACCTGATCCCCAAGCTGAACGTGCTGGAAAACGTGGAGCTCCCCCTGCTCTATGCCGGGGTGGACGCCTCGGAGCGGAAGGAGCGAGCCATGGCCTCCCTCCAGCGGGTAGGGCTGGCGGACAAGTGCAGGAACCTGCCCTCCCAGCTCTCCGGCGGCCAGCAGCAGCGGGTGTCCATCGCCCGGGCCCTGGCGGGCAGCCCGTCGGTCATCCTGGCTGACGAGCCCACCGGCGCACTGGACTCCCGCACCGGTCGGGAGGTGCTGGGCTTTCTGAAAAAGCTGAACCGGGAGGGGGACACTGTGGTCCTCATCACCCATGACAACTCCATCGCGGTGAAGGCGGACCGCATCGTCCGCCTCCAGGACGGAAAGATCATCTACGACGGCGATGCCCATGACCCCAGGGCCGTGGTGCGGCCCGAAGAGATGGAGCAGGACGAGCCGGCGGCAGGCGGATTTTCGGACGCCTCCCCGGCGGAACAGGAGGCGGGCGCATGAACTTTGGACAGTCCTTCCGCCTGGCCCTGAAGTCCCTGATGACCAGCAAGATGCGGGCTCTGCTCACCATGCTGGGCATCATCATCGGCGTGGGTGCCGTCATCGTTATCACCAGCCTGGGCAACGGCATGCAGAATATGATGAACGAGCAGTTTGAGAAGCTGGGCGCCAATCTGGTCCAGGTCCAATTGTTTATGTACGGGGGGGACTCCCGTTCGGTGGACCCAGACGATATGTATGAACTGGTGGATAAATATCCCCAGTACATCTCCGGCGTGACCCCCTATGTCTCCGCTCAGCTGGCGGTGCGGCAGGGGAGCGAGGATTTTGAGCGCACCAGCATTTATGGTGTGGGTGAGACCTTCCTCAACGAGAGGGGGGCCACCATGAGCGGCCAGAACCTGGGCAAAGGCCGATTTATCTCCTACATCGACGCTGCCCGCTACCAGAACGTATGCGTCATCGGCGCTTATCTGGAGGAAGAGGCCTTCCAGGGCGACGCCCTGGGCAAGCAGCTGTCCATCGGCGGGGAGCACTTTACCGTTATCGGTGTGCTGGAGAAGAACAGCGACATGAGCGAGGGGAGCGGGGACGACATCATATACCTCCCCTACACCACCGCCCTGCGCCTGAGCGGGAGCGCGGACGCCAGCATGTACATGTTCACCAGCACCAGCAAGGACACAGCTGCAACGGCCAAGGGCATCATCGAGAACCGGCTGTACAAGACCTTCCAGAGCAGCGACTACTACTTTGTCATGACCTCCGCCGAGATGATGGACGCCATGAACGCCATGATGGGCACCATGATGGCGGTGCTGGTGGCCATCGCCGCCATCTCTCTGCTGGTGGGCGGCATCGGCATTATGAATATCATGCTGGTCTCCGTTACCGAGCGCACCCGGGAGATCGGCATCCGCAAGTCCCTGGGCGCCAAGCGGAAGGATATCCGCGGGCAGTTCATCATTGAGGCTGGCACCACCTCAGCCATCGGCGGGGTGCTGGGCATCCTGGTGGGGATCGGTCTGGCCAGTTTGGCCGGTTCCCTCATTGGAGGCATGATGACCAGCAGTATGGGCGGCGGGAGCACCTTCAGTGCGGTGCCTAACCTGAGCTCGGTGGCCGTGGCTTTCGGCGTGTCCGTGGGCATCGGCATCCTGTTCGGCTATCTGCCGGCAAAAAAGGCGGCCGCCCTGAACCCCATCGACGCCCTGCGCTATGAATAAGGAGGAGAAACACAGATGAAAATCAGACGATTTTGCTCCGGCCTGCTGGCGGCAGTGCTGCTGCTGGGCCTGATGGTCCTGCCGGCAGGAGCGGCTGCCGCGTCCACAGTCTCCACAGAGGAGGCCATCCAGGTCATCAACGCCCTGGGCATCATGGTGGGCGATGAGAGCGGTGAGTTCCACCTGAACCGCCGGGTCACCCGGGCCGAGTTTATCACCATGGCGGTCAACGCCACCGGCACCGGGGATCAGGTGGGGGAGGCATCCACCTCGCCCTACCCCGACGTGCCCCGGACCCACTGGGCCGCCGGCTATGTCCAGGCGGGGGTGCAGGCCGGGCTGATCTCCGGCTATCTGGATGGGACCTTCCGCCCCTCCAACCAGATCACCCTGGCGGAGGGCGCTACCATCGTCCTCAAGCTGCTGGGCTACACCGCAGAGGACTTCTCTGGGGCCTATCCCACCGGCCAGCTGGCCATGTACCGCAACCTAAAGCTGGACCGGGGTGTCACCGCCCAGAAGTCCACCGACGTGCTGACCCGGCAGGATACCCTGTATCTGTTTTATAACCTGCTCTCCACCAACACCAAGGAGGGCACCCCCTATATTAACAAGCTGGGCTACTCACTCAACGCCGCCGGTGAGGTGGACCGGGTGGCCCTGGTCAACGGCGTGATGGAGGGCCCGGTGGTGGCGGCCGGCAGCTGGCAGCAGTCCGTCCCCTTCGATGTGGACAGCGCCCGGGTGTACCGGGACGGCGCCGCCTCCTCCGCCAAGTCCATCCAGAACAACGACATCGTCTACTGGAGTGAGTCCATGCAGACCCTGTGGGTGTACACCGACCGGGTGGCCGGCACGATCCAGGAACTGAGCCCCACCCCCTCCAACCCCACTTCCGTGAAGGTGGCAGGCCAGACCTATGAGATCGAGACAGCCTCCGCCGCCTACGAGCTGTCCGACCTGGGCAGCTATCAGGTGGGGGACACCGTCACCCTGCTGCTGGGCCGGAACGGCGGCGTGGCCGCTGTGGCCGCCGCCTCCGCCTCTCAGGACGGCAGCAAGATCGGCATCGTCACTAACCTGAGCCGCGGCACCTACTCCGGCTCCGGGGCCAACTCCTCCTACACCGCTGACACTGTGACCATCCTGGCCACCGACGGCCGCACATACAGCTATCAGTGGACCACCGACTACTTCAAGCTGGGCAACCTGGTCCAGGTGGTCATCAGCAGTGAGGACGGCTCCGTGTCCCTCAAGCGGCTGAGCGAGACCGGCAAGCTCTCCGGCAAGGTGTCCTCCGACGCCTCCAAACTGGGCAGTTATCCCTTCGCAGACGGCGTGGAGATCCTGGACACCTATGAGGGCACCGGCGTAAGGATCTATCCCGAGCGTCTGGCGGGGCTGAACGTGACCACCGATATGGTGCGCTACTACACCCTGAACGGTGCGGGTGAGATCACAAAGCTGATCCTGAAGGACGCCACCGGCGATATGCACAGCTACGGCATCATGACTGATGTGGTGGACAGCAGCCCGGAGGGCGGCGTCAGCGTCATCGTGAGTTACACCATGGATCTGGCGGGCGAGACCGTATCCCTGCCCGGAATGAGCGTCAAGTACGGCGTGAAGAAGGGCCCTGTGGTGGTGATGGGCAATGTCCAGGCCCCCGATAAGATCCGGCAGCTGACCGAGGTGGAGGCTGCCCGCGTCAGCGGCAACACTGTCACGGCCGGCAACCGGACCTACCTCATGTCCGACAACGTGCTGGTCTATGAGTACAGGGGCGGCGACTACTACCTGTCCTCCCTGGACCGGGTGAAGGACGGCGGTTACGAGCTGTCCGCCTGGTATGACCGCTCCGAGAAGGACGGCGGCCGTATCCGAGTCATCGTGGCAAAATAAGCTCCCATAAGATAAGGAGGGCGCCCCGCTGTGCGGGGCGCCCTCTTCGGGACCGAAACAAGCGGATGCCCCAGCGGGGCATCCGCTTGTTTCTGCTCAAGAGCCTTTTGTGTGTTACCGCCCCCGCAGGGGACAGGGTGGAAAAAAGGAAAATTCAGCCCCAGAACACAAAAGGGGATCGGGGGTCACAAAGGGAGATCAGCCTGCCGGCGGTCTTCCTGAACCAGCTCGATGGCCTGCTTGCCGGTCATGTGCTCGATGGAGAGCGACACAAGGCACAGTCCGCCGGCCTCCCGGCGAATGGCCTCCTGGCGATGCTCCGGGCTGTCGCCGGGGCAGTATTTCTCCGCCAGGAGCCAAATGGCAGCTTGTTTCTCCGCCTCGTCCTCCAAAATACGGGTCCGGCCGAAGGCGATGACGCTGCGAAAGTAGGTGGTGTACTCCGGGGGGACCACCTGATCCTGATCGATAACGCAGAAGGACGCCTTGCTGCACCGACGCAGGGCGTCCAGCTTGTGCCCTGCCTTGGCACAGTGGAAGAACAGCGTTCCCTCCTGATACACATAGCTGAGGGGGACCGCATAGGGGTAGCCGCCGTCGCCGGCCACGGCCAGGACGCCGGAGGTCCCCCGGGACAGGATGGCGGCGCAGTCCCACTGAGAGAGCTGCTGGCGGTGCCGCCGCATGGGTCGAAACATGGATCTGCCTCCTTTTTTGTAAGATCTGCAACCACATCATACTATATAAGAGGACCCGGCGCCGTGAGAAGCGCCGGGCAGGGTCAGCAGGGGAGTGGCTGGATGGGCGGCAGCTCCTCCGGCAGGAGAGCAGATGGGGCGGAGCGGGGAATGAGAGAGATCAACCCCTCCTCTCGCCGGGCCGTCAGTTCCAGCAGAGCGCACAGGTCCTCCAGGGAGAGGTAGAACTCCCCCTCCCACTGGAAGGGCAGGCTGCTGAGCGCGAAGGGGCGGTCGTCCCGCTCCCCGGTGAGAGAGCCGGCGGTAAGGACCACGGAGCCCTCCTCGGCGGGGAGGACCAGCTGGTCCCCTGAGATGGCGGCGGTACGGCCGAAGGCGGCGGCCACCGCCTGGGCGGGCAGCCAGCAGATGCCGTCCAGAAGGATGGGGACGGCCTCCAGAGGCATGTCCCCGGCGCAGAGCGCTGTATGGGGCCTGTCCACTGCCCTGCGGGCCAGGAACTCATCGTAGGTCAGGCCGCTCTCCCGGACCTGGAGAGCCAGCGTACGCCCCACAAAGCGGTAGTGCCAGGGTTCAAAGCAGAAGCCGGTAATGTCCTCCCTGCCTTCCGGATAGCGGAGGATGAAGCCGTAGCGCCAGCAGTTCTCTATGAGCCAGCGGTAGGTCGCGGTGGTCTCGAAATGGGCACTGCGGCTGGCGGTATTGATGTCCAGGGCCAGGCCGGTCTGGTGCTCAGAGAAGCCCGGTCGGGCGGAGTAGGTGTCGGCCTCCACGCCGTCCTGAGCGGTGTACCGGCGGTACAGGGAATCCTGATAGGAGTAGGAGCGGTAGGCGGAGACGCTGTAAAGGGTGATGCCGTCCTCCCGGGCCGCGTCGGCCATCCGCATGAAGGCCGCGGCTGCGGCAGGGGCCAGGGAGCCCCCGGAGGGGGCGTACCGGGCGGGCAGGCTGTGCAGCCGGGGGACATAGCCGTCCGGCAGCGGGTGGTATTTGTTGACCAGGACGGAGAGGATCTCCGGCTCCTCCGCCTGGGATACATCGCCGTAAAAGGTCCCGTCCAGGCCGATGTTCACCCGGGTGACCACGTCCTCCGGGGAGAGCTCCGGCCAAAGGGCGCCGTAGGCCAGATAGCGGTCCAGCAGCTCCGGGCGGTAGTAGGAGAGGGCCTGACAGGCCACCGCCCGGGCGAGGGTGTCCGGGTCCTGAAGGGAGGGGCCGGAGAGGGCTGTCTCCTCCCCGGAGGCGGCGGGGAGAGACGGAACAGGGACGGCAGCGCCGGTGAGCAGGGAGACGGAGAGGACCAGGGCCGCCGCTCCGGTCAGGATGCGCAGGGGAGCATGGTTCATAACTGGGAGACCTCCTGAGTAGAAGAAGAGACGGGGCCGGTCCGGCCGCAGAGGGCCAGGAACCAGCGGAAGATGGGAGCGCCGTCCACCGTGTCGGGGCGGAGAAGGGGGCCGCTCATCCGCTCCGGGTGGAACTGGACCCCCAGAATGGGGAGGGAGGGGTGCTCTATGGCCTCGGGAACGCCGTCCACTGCCCGGAGGGTAAGGACCAGCCCTGGGGCGGGGCAGTCCACTGCCTGGTGGTGAGAGCTGTTGACGGAGAAGCGGGGGCCGTAGAGGGTGTGGAGCAGGCTGCCCGGCTGGGCGCGGACCGGGTGGACCTGGTCCGCCTGGGGGTGGGTATGGGAGGGACGCCGGACGTCCCCCAGGTCCTGAAGCAGGGTGCCCCCCAGAGCCACATTGATGATCTGCATGCCTCGGCAGACCCCCAGGATAGGGCGGCCCGCCTGATAAAAGGTGCGGAACAGCTCCAGCTCCGCCTGGTCCCGGGCGGGGTCCGGGGGCTGGGAGCCCTGGTCGGGCTGTCCGTACAGGCCGGGGTCCAGGTCGCCGCCGCCGCACAGCAGCAGTCCGGCGCAGGACAGGTCCGGTGGGGGGCAGTAACCAGAAACAGGCGTGCCGCCCGCGGCGCGGACGGCACGGACATAGTTGGACATCTTTCCATCCGCACCTGAGATCAGGATGCGGGGAGAGAGGACTGCGTCACACATGGGAACTCCTTTCAGGGCGCCTCAGGGCGCCTGGGTAGGGGCCTGGTCCAACTGAGCAGAGCGCAGGCGCACCAGCTGAGCGATCATCTCCACGGCGCCATTGATGCCGGTGATGGAGGAGTTGAGGGTCAGGTCATACCGGCGCATCTCCCCCCAGGTGTGGCCGGTGTAATAGTTATAGTAGTTGGCGCGGCCCCGGTCCATCTGGATGATCCGGCTCTCCATGTTGTCGGAGGGGATGTGATACTCCGCCACACAGCGGTCGATCCGGCTGGCCATGTCGGCATGGATAAAGACTTTGATGCAAGCGGGGTCTTCCCCCAGAATGTAGTCGCTGCACCGGCCCACGATGACGCAGGGCCCCTCCGCCGCCAGCTCCCGGATCACGTCGGCCTGGGCAAAAAATGCCTGATGGCTGACCGGGATGCCCTGGTGGGTGAAGGTGGGGACGCCGATGCCGATGGGGGCGATGTTCAGGTGGAACCGGCTGCGGGCCCGCTCCTCTGCCCGGGCGATAAAGTCGGGGGAAAGGCCGCTCTTCTCCGCAGTCTTTTGGATCAGTGTGCGGTCATAACAGGGGATGCCCAGGCTTGCGGCCAGCTTCTTGCCGATCAGGCGGCCGCCGCTTCCAAACTCGCGGCTGATGGACACGACATAGTTGCTCATGAGACACGCCTCCTTATAGTGTGGCTTCAGGTACGGGCGAGGCTGTTCATCCGTACCTCCTGTTTCTTTATATTATAGCGCAATTTGAAGAAAATGACAACGAAAATCTCAGGCCCCTCCAGGTTGACAGGAAAAGAAAATCTAGGCATAATCAAAACAGAGAGGAGGCGGTCTGATGGAGGAGACCCGCTGGAAGGAGAAAAACCAATATCTTGGGCTGACGGAGGACGGCCGCCGGGTGAGGCTGCTGGACCAGAGCCAGCTTCCCAACCGGGAGGTCTGGCTGGAACTGGAAGAGCCGGAAGAGCTGGCGGAGGCTATCCGCACCCTGCGGGTGCGGGGCGCCCCAGCCATCGGCGTCTTTGCGGCGTATGCCCTGTATGTGCTGGCCCGAAGACTGGCGGACCGGGCGCCGGTGGAGACGGCGTTCCGCACCCGGCTGCGGGAGTGGGCTGCCGGCCTGGCGGCCACCCGGCCCACGGCGGTGAACCTGCGCTGGGCGCTGGAGCGGATGCTGGCCCGGGCGGACCGGACGGCAGGGCCGCCGGAGCAGATCGTCCAGGTGCTGGAGCGGGAGTGCCGGGCCATCCACCGGGAGGATGGGGAGATGTGCCGCCGGATCGCGGAGCACGGTCTGACCCTGGTAGGGGAGGGGGACGGCATCCTGACCCACTGCAACGCCGGGGCGCTGGCCGCCTCCCGGTACGGCACCGCCCTGGGTCCCATCCTGCTGGGGCAGGAGAGGGGAAAAAAGCTGAGGGTCTTTGCCGACGAGACCCGGCCCCTGCTCCAGGGGGCCCGGCTCACCGCCTGGGAGCTGGCCCGGGCCGGGGTGGAGGTCACCCTGATCTGTGACAACATGGCCTCCATGGTGATGAAGAACGGCTGGGTCCAGGCCTGCTTCGTAGGCTGCGACCGGGTGGCGGCCAACGGGGACACTGCCAACAAGATCGGTACCAGCGGCCTGGCGGTCCTGGCCCGGTACTACAATGTCCCCTTCTATGTGCTGGGCCCTACCTCCACTATCGACTTGGACTGTCCCACCGGAGCGGACATCCCCATCGAGGAGCGGGACGGGGAAGAGATCCGCTCCCTCTGGTACCGGGAGCCCATGGCGCCAGCGGAGGTGAGGTGCTGGGACCCCGCCTTCGACGTCACCGACCACAGCCTGATCTCTGCCATCGTCACGGAGGGAGGCATCTGCCGTCCCCCCTTCGGGGAGAGCCTGCGGGAGCTGGTTTCCCGGGAAAAGGGGGATGCGCCGTGAGCTGGAGCCGAGAGAAGCAGGAGCTGCGGCGGAAGATCTGCCAGGCCGCCCGCCAGATAGCCCAGGCGGGCTATGTGGCGGCCAACGACGGGAACCTGTCTGCCCGGTGCTCCGATGGCGGGGTGCTCATTACTCCCTCGGGGGTCTATAAGGGAGACCTGGAGGAGGACATGCTGCTGGAAGTGGATCTGGAGGGGCGGGTGCTGTCCGGAACAGGGAGGCCCTCGTCCGAGAGCCCGATGCATCTGGCTCTCTACCGTACCCGGCCTGAGGTGGGAGGCGTAGTCCACACCCACGCTCCATATTCCGTGTTTTCGGCCAACCTGGGGGAGGACCTGACCGAGCCCATCACTGCGGACTGGGCCCTGCTGCTGGGGCCGGTCCCCGCCCTGCCCTGGCTGCCCCTGGGGACAGAGGAACTGGCGGGGGCGGTGGCCCGGGCGGCGGAGGGGCACAGCGCAGCCCTGCTGGCCCACCACGGGGCGGTGACCTGGGGACGGGACGTGGTCCAGGCATGGCACCGGACCCAGGCCCTGGAGCAGTACTGCAAGCAGCGGTATCTGGGCCTGCTGCTGGGACGGCCTATCCCGGTCCTGGAGCCGGAGGAAGTCAGGGAACTGACGGTCCGCCGTCTGGCGGGAGAAGAAAGGAGAAATTGATATGAAAAACAAGCTGCTGCGCAATGGTGTGGAGATGCCCGAGGTGGGCTTCGGGACCTGGAAGGCAGGGGAGACCGACGGCTTCGCGGTGCTCTCTGAGGCCATCCGGGCTGGCTACCGGCATATCGACACCGCCTCCGCCTACCACACAGAGGAGGCGGTGGGCAGGGCGGTGGCCGCCTCCGGGGTGGACCGGTCGGAGTTCTTCATCACCACTAAGGCGTGGAAGGACCAGCTGGGCTACGACAGGACCCTGGCCGCCTTTGACGCCTCATGCCAGGCGCTGGGGATGGACTATTTGGACCTGTACCTGATTCATTGGCCCAGGCCGGATGCCGCCTGCGAGGAGTGGAAGGAGCTGGACCGGGGGAGCTGGCGGGCCATGGAGGAGCTGTACCGGGCCGGCCGGGTCCGGGCCATCGGGGTGAGCAACTTCCTGCCTCACCACCTGGAGAACCTGCTGGAGGTGTGCACAGTGCCCCCCATGGTGGACCAGATCGAGTTTCATCCCGGCTATGTCCAGTGGGAGACGGTGGAGTTCTGCCGGGCCAGCCAGATCCTGGTGGAGGCATGGAGCCCCCTGGGCCGCCAGAGGCTGGCGGATGATCCCCTGCTGGCGGAGCTGGCCGGGAAATACGGGGTCTCCCAGGCCCAGATCTGCCTGCGCTTCGCCCTGGACTGCGGCGTGGTTCCCCTGCCCAAGTCGGCCGACGCTGGACGGATGCGCCAGAACCTGGCGCTGGACTTTGCCCTGGAGGCGGAGGACTTGGAGCGGCTGCGGACCATGCCCCAGACAGGCTGGTCCGGCCTGCACCCGGACAAGTGAGCCGGCGGGACAGAAGAGAGCCCGTCCTCCCCCGCGCATGCGGGGAGGACGGGCCTTTCCGTATCTATTCGTCAGACTGGTACTGGGCGCAGACCTCCAGCACAAAGTCCCAGAACCGCTGGACCGCGGGCAGGACCCTGCGGTCCTTGGGGCGGAACATATAGAGCATGCGGTGGGTCTCAGTGTCCGCGATGTAGAGGGGACGGACAGAGTAGAGCCGGAGGCCGAACATGCGGGGCATGATGCCCACCCCTAGTCCCTGGGAGACAAAGCTGGCTAACATGTGGTCGGTGGCCACCTCGAAAGCGACATCTGGCTGGAGATTCTGCTGACGAAACATGGACAGCACCAGATTGCGGGTGGGGCTGGCCTGGTTGTAGATCACCAGCCGCTCCCGGCTCAACTGCTCCAGCGTCACCTGCTCCTGCTGGGCCAGGGGATGTCCGGCGGGGACCACGGCCACCAGCTCCTCGGGCACCACGGGGCAGAACTCAAATGAGCTGTCGTCGAACCGGGTGCCGAAGCCGATGTCCAGGGCGTGGTGGGTGAAATCGGCGGCGATGCGCCGGGTGGGTTTCTCGTCAAAGGTAAAAGTAATACCCTGGTTGTCCGGGTTCTGGTAGAAGTGGCTGACGCACCAGGGGATCAGAGTGGCGCTGACAGCGCTGATGAAGCCCAGCCGTACCTGGCCCCGGGTGGGGCTGCACCGGGACTGGGCCACCCGCTTCCCCTCCTCGATCTCCTGGATGGCCCGCTCGGCGTAGGCGAGGAACTCCTGCCCGTACGGAGTGAGCAGGGTATCCCGCCCGTTTTTGTAGAGAAGGGGGATGCCCAGCTCCTCCTCCAGTGCGGCCATGGAGTGGCTCAGGTTGGACTGAGTGACATAGAGGGCGTCG
The DNA here is from genome assembly GCF_022453915.1 of Lawsonibacter asaccharolyticus. NCBI lineage: Bacteria > Bacillati > Bacillota > Clostridia > Eubacteriales > Oscillospiraceae > Lawsonibacter > Lawsonibacter asaccharolyticus. The sequence goes on along the minus strand of NZ_CP091870.1, from coordinate 2,970,464 downwards.
GCGGCCCGGGTGAGGCCCCTGGCCTGGGCGATGGCCTGGAGATAGTAGAGTTGATTCAGATTCATGGGGCCGCGGCCTCCTGTTTCATCGGAATGGAAAAGAGCGGCGCCGGGGGCTACCACGCATAGCGGAAGGACTCCGGGTTGGCGGCGTTGACAGCAGCGGCGTGCTCCAGCAGCCAGGTGCGGAGCTGCTCCAGCCCCTCGTCGCTGATGGGGAACTGGGCGGTGTACAGGATCTCCGCGTTTTCCCGGATGGCCGGTCCGGTCCACAGCTGGGCGGTGAGCTGTTCATCTTTAGGGGTGATCCAGAAGCTGGCCCGCTTCAGGCTGCCGCACCAGTTGTTGCCGTACTGCCAGTGCATCAGGGTGGGCAAAAAAAGTTCCTGTTCCATGGTCTCTCTCCGGAAAGTCAAAAGTCCTGCCCCAGAGGGGCGCAGGAGCATTGTACCACAGAACAGGGAAAATGAAAACCGCCTCTTGGGCAATGGGGAGAAAAAAGCGGGACACATATGTGTCCCGCTTTTTGTCACAGATTCTGGTCGCTGAGGCGGTGGAAATCCTTGCTGCGGCCGAAGACGTGGGTGAGGGGGAAGACCTTGATGAAGCAGTCGATCCCGCTGTCCCGGATGAACTCCCGCAATTGGACATACTCCCGTGAGTTGCAGACACAGTCCAGCTGGATCTTGTCCGCCTGGGAGTAGCCCCCGATGACCTTGGAGATGGTGGCGCTCTTGCCGATCTCCTCGATGATAAAACGCTCGATGGCCCGGGGGTCCTCACAGACGATCTGGATCTCATAGAGGCGGGGACCCATGTTGAAGATGACGTAGTTCATGCTGTTCACGTAGATGATTTGTCCTACAAAGGCGTAGGCCACCGTATCCAGGCTGAAGGCTGAGAGCATGATCAGCATAATGACGGCGTCCAGGCAGAGCAGCAGGTTTTTCAGCTCCGCGGCCTTAAAGACCTTCTGCTTGAGGATCTTGCTCAGGGTGTCCGTTCCGCCGTAGGAGTACCCCATGCGGTAGGTCAGGCCTGCGCCCGCCCCGTAGACCACGCCGAAGAACATGACCGCGATCAGCTTCTCCTTCAGAATGATCTCCACCTGCACATGGTTGAGCACCCACAGGACCAGGGGGTAGAGGATGGACAGGAACAGGATGCTGGACACCTCCTTGTACCCCAAGGTCACGGCGGTGAAGAGCAGGATGGCCAGGGTCAGCCCATAGTAGATCAGGGCGTAGTTGATCCCGGTGAAGGTCTCCGCAGTCATGGCCAGCCCGGTGATGCCCGTGACCACAAAGCCGTTGGGGAGGGCGATCCAGTTGACGGCTATGCTGCATATGACACAGCTCAGGACCATATTGAGCAGGGCGGCGGTACGGTGGTGACTTCTCATAAAAAGATGCCCTCCTGTCAGGGAACTGCTGTCCCGATTTCCCGCGTCCCGGGGGAAAAGGAAAGGGAATCCCGAAAGTGCTCTGGTCCGGACCGCCGGACGGCTCAGGACAGATACTGGGGCAGGGCGATGTCCTCCACGACTTGGGCGGGAATCGTGAATTCTGTTATGCCCATATACATGGGGGCGACGGTACCCTCGTCAAAGACCAGGACCAGCCGCCCCTCCCCATCGATGTAGAAGGAGGTGTCCGGGTCCAGGGCAGTGAAGTTCAGGTCCCCCACGTCCTCGTCATGGAGCCAGTAGTGGATTTGGTCATCGGAGGCCATCTGTTCCGCCATCTGGCGCTGGACCTCTTCGGTGAGGACGGAGAGGCAGTCGCTGTCCGGGCGGAAGAGATCGGACAGGGTGAGGAGCTCCCCTGTAGCCTTGTCCACGGCGTAGATCTTGACCGACTCATTCCCGCTGGCCATCACCAGGGTCTGGTCGAAGCGCAGGGCAAAAACGGTCTCATTGTCGGTGGCCACGGTGTAGGTCAGGTCCAGGTCATAGTGGCCCAGCTCCCCCTGAAGGGCGGCTTCATACTGATACTGTTGGATGATGGTGTCGGTGTACGCCTGGATGGCGGCGCTCAGCGCGTCCCCGCCCCCCTCCACCGAGGGAATGTCGATGTGGGCGGAGGTGTTGCCCCGGTCTTCCTCATAGGTGCGGAAGGTGAACACACGGGTGATGGCCCCCAGGACGGGCACCTGCTCCATAGCGTGGGCGATGCCGGGGCCGGAATTGGCCAGCAGCACGACGGCCAGCATGGCCGCGGCGGCGGACAGGCCGGTACGCCGCAGGAACCGGTCCAGCCGGAGGACCCGGGGCGGCTTCTCCCCGGCCGGCCTGGCCTGCCGGATGGCGGCGCGGACCCGCTCCTCCAGCTCCGGGGGGACGGGGATGGCGTCATATTCCTGTTTCAGATGATCGAGACGGTCTTGATTCACGGATAGGGCCTCCTTCAGAGAGCTCAAGCTTCAGTTTCTTCAGGCTGCGGTACAAAATGGTCTTGACAGTGTTTACGTTCTCTCCGGTGACCTGGGCGATCTCCTGGAGCTTCAGCTCCTGAAAAAAACGCAGGACTATCACCGTCCGCTCCCGCTCGTCCAGCAGGTCCAGCGCCTGCATCAGATCCGTGTCCTGATAGACATCCTCCTGACCGGTCTCGGGGATGTGTTCCGCGTCAGCCTGACGGGACCGGGCGCGGAGCACGTCCATGGCCGTATTGACCACGATGCGGCACAGCCAGCCCCGGATGGCAGCGGGCGAACGCACGTCGGCGGAGCGGGAGATGGCTTTGAAGGCGCTTTCCTGGACCACATCCATGGCATCATCCGGATTTTTAACATAGGTATAGGCCAAGCGATACAGAGATTCGTAGGACGCCAAAAGCTGGGATTCCACCTGCTGCTGCATCGAGGAAGGGCTCATGGTGCCTCCTTTCCTCTCCCATCCTAATAGACGGCTGGATGGAAGAAAAAGTTTCATGAGAGAAAAATATTGAAGGAAGGCGGGGGGACGGTCAGCCCAGCACCTGCCTGAGATTCGCCAGGGCCAGCGCCGCCTGCTCCTCCCAATGCTCCGGGGCATCCACCTTGGACTCGACGCTCACCCCGCCGGCATATCCGATCTGCCGAAGGACCCCGGCGTATTCAGGCAGCATGGGCTCCAGGGATAGGTCAGTGGGGTAGCGGCGGCCTTCCAGCTGGGAGATGTGGGTGTGGACCAACAGCTCTCTCCCTCCGTCCAGCAGGACAGAGGGGGAGTCCCCCTCGAACCGTAGGTGGTAGTAGTCGCACAGGACCCGGACATTGGGGTGGTCCACCGTGCGGGCCATCCGTACCCCGTCGGAGAAGTGGTTGAGCATGTTGGTCTCGCCCCGGTTGTTGTGCTCGATGGCAATGACCACCTGATATGGGGCGGCCTCCTCCCCCGCAAGGGACAGAAATTCGGCGATCTGGCCAAAGGCCGCCTCCCGGGAGTAGCCCTCAGGACAGCTGCGGGACCAGGGACTGCCGAAGACCGTATAGGGAGCACCCAGCCAAGCTGCCCGCTCCAGGGCCCGCCGGAGGTAGTCGGTCAGCTCCGCTCTGGAGGTGACGTCGGGGCCGGTGATCTGAAAGCGGGCGGGCATAAAGTCGTTGCAGGCGCGGCAGGGGAGGTCCAGCTCCTCCAGCACCGTTCGGGCATCCCGGAACTCCTGCTCGCTGAGCTGGGCCAGCTCGTTCAGGGGCAGCTCAATGTAGTCGTAGCCCAGCCGCTTCAGGCGTCCGGCGTATTCCAGACCGATCCGGTCCAGTGTTTTGGGGAGCAGATTGACACAGCAGCCGTAGAGCATAGGGGGGCCTCCTTTGAGTTCTTTTGTTCATCCTAGCATGGGGAAAAGGGCGTGTCAAGCATGCGGCGGAGGGTATATCCCGGCCCGTTCCGCGGATACTAATCAAAAAATGGATGGAGGAGAGGGATATGGCGGTGGAGCGGGACATCACCTGGAACATCAGGCATTTCCAAGGGGCTTTGCGGTGCGACCGGAATTTCGATGTGGTCTACCGGGTGTTTCGGATCTGCGGGCGGGAGGCCTGCATGTTTTTTGTAGACGGCTTTGCCAAGGACGAGATCATGGAGAAGCTGCTGGAATTTTTCTATGGGATACAGGACGAGGACCTGCTCCGGGATGCCCATACTTTCTCAAAGTCGTGTGTCCCCTACTGCGAGGTGGCCATCAGCGGGGAGGAGGACACCATCGTGGGGCAGATCTTGTCTGGAGTATGGGCGGTGTTCGTGGATGGAATGGACCAGTGCGTGCTGATCGACCAGCGCACCTATCCCCAGCGGACCACCTCGGAGCCGGACCAGGACAAGTCCTTTCGGGGGAGCCGGGACGGCTTTGTGGAGACTATGGTCTTCAACGCGGCGCTGATCCGCCGCCGCATCCGCTCGCCCCGGCTGTGCGTGGAGCACCTGGAGGTGGGGGAGACCTCCAGGACCGACGTGGCGGTGTGTTATTTTGAGGGCCGGGCGGACCCGGAGCTGGTCAACACGGTGCGGGAGCGCATCGCCCAGGCCAGGGTGGACGCTTTGACCATGAATCAGGAGAGCCTGGCAGAGCTGCTGGTCCGGAAGCGGTGGTACAATCCCTTCCCCAAGTTCAAGTTCACGGAACGGCCGGACGCGGCGGCGGCCCAGATCCTGGAAGGGGATGTGGTGGTGCTGGTGGACAATTCCCCCGCCGCCATCATCCTGCCTACCACCCTCTTCGACGTGATGGAGGAGGCGAATGACTACTACTTCCCGCCCATCACCGGCTCCTACCTGCGGCTGGTCCGGTTTTTTACCACCTTTCTCACTACCTTCCTTACCCCGGTGTGGCTCCTGCTGATCCAGGAGCCGGAACGGGTCCCCGGGTGGCTGGAGTTTATTCTGATGGAGGAGCCGGCGCAGGTGCCCCCTCTCCTCCAGCTGCTGATCCTGGAGCTGGCCATCGACGGGCTGAAGCTGGCCGCCCTCAATACGCCCAACATCCTGACCACCTCCTTCTCCATGATCGGAGCCATCATCCTGGGGGACTTCGCGGTCCAGTCCGGCTGGTTTTCCGCCGAAGTGATGCTGTATATGGCGGTGGTGGCCATCGCCAACTATAACCAGCCCAATCTGGAACTGGGCTATGCGCTGAAGTTCATGCGCCTGATCCTGCTGGTGGCTACCGGACTTCTGGGCCTGTGGGGCTTTGTGGGAGGTGCGGCGTTGCTGTTTTTGGTGCTGGTGTCCAACCGGACCATCTCAGGGCAGTGCTACCTCTATCCTCTGGTCCCCTTCAACGGCGGGGAATTGAAGAAAAAGCTGCTGCGGATAGGGAGCGGCCCTCCCGAAAGAAAGGGCGCCTGACAGCCGGGAGGAGCCGCATGCCTCCCTGCTGGAAGAGAAAGCGGGACCGGTCGGGCCCCTGTGTCACAGGGGCCCGACCGGTCCTTTTGTTCGGATGGGAGAGGGCCTGGCTCGGCTCAGGACATCAGCAGGTCGAGGGTGCAGCGGTTTGCGATGCTCTTGTGCAGGGCGGCGCGCAGGGGGAGCACGGCGGAGGGGGCGACGCTGAGCTCGTCGATGCCGATGGCCAGGAAGGTGGGCAGCAGATCCGGGTCGGCCCCCAGCTCCCCGCAGATCCCGATCCAGATGCCCGCCTCGTGGGCGGCGTCGGCGGCCATTTTCAGAGCCCGGAGCACTGCGGGGTGGTGAGGATCGAAAAACTTGCCCAGGTCGCTGCGTTGTCGGTCACAGGCCAGCGTGTACTGAGTCAGGTCGTTGGTGCCCACGGAAAAGAAGTCCACCAGCCGGGCCAGCTCAGGCGCCATGAACACGGCGGCGGGAGTCTCGATCATGATGCCGATCTCGGTGTCCGGGTTGAAGGGGATCCCTTCGGCGGTGAGCTCATCCATCACCCGCTGGCAGGCCCGGCGGCACTCCTTCACCTCCCACACGCTGGCGATCATGGGGAACATGATGGCGATCTTACCGCAGGCGCTGGCCCGGTACAGCGCCCGCAGCTGGGTGCGGAACACCTCGGGATGGTTGAGACAGATGCGGATGGCCCGCAGGCCCAGGGCTGGGTTCTCCTCCCTGTTCAGATGGAAACGGCCCGCCTGCTTATCCGCCCCGATGTCCAAGGTGCGCACGATGACCCGCTTGCCCTTCATGGCCAAGGCCACTCGCTTGTAGGCCTGAAACTGGTCCTCCTCGGAGGGGCAGCCGCCGGCGGCCAGATAGAGGAACTCCGAGCGAAACAGGCCGATGCCCTGGCCGTCATTGGCCAGCACCGCATCCACGTCCTCCAGAGAGCCGATGTTGCAGCAGAGCTTGATCTTCCGGCCATCCAGAGTCACATCCTCTCTGCCCGCCATGCTGCGCATCAGCGCCCGGCGCTGGGCCTGCTGCGCCTGGCGGGCCTTCAGGATCTGGAGGGTCTCCTGGTCCGGGTCGAAGATCACCTGGCCGGTCTCCCCCACGATGTAGGCCTGTTTGCCGTGGTAGCTCTCATTAAAGCTGGCCCCCAGGCCGCAGACCGCGGGGATGCCCATAGTGCGGGCCAGGATGGCGGTGTGGCTGTTCCCGGAGCCGCCCTGGGTGGCGATGGCCAGGATCTTGCTCTTGTCCAGCTGGATGGTCTCGGAGGGGGCCAGGTCGGCGGCGGCCAGGATCACCGGCACCTGGGAGTCGATGCCCCCCTCCACCACGCCCGTCAGGTTGTTCAAAATGCGCCCGGTGACGTCCTTGACGTCGCAGGCGCGGGCCTGCATATAGGGGTCGTCCATGGCCGCCAGCATGGCGGAAAACTGCTCCCCGGCCTGGTCCACGGCGTACTCGGCGCAGTACCCCTCGGCCAGCAGCTCCTCCATGGCGCCGGTATAGTCCTCGTCCTCTAAAAACATGGCGTGGGTCTCAAACAGCTGAGCGGCACTGTCCCCCGCCTGCGCCCGGGCCAGTTCGGCCATCTGTCCCAGCTGCTGGGCCGTCTGCTCCATGGCACGGTCCAGCCGCTCCCCCTGGAACCGGGGGTCGTCGGCTTTGTCGGGCTGAATGAGCGTCTGGCTGCGGCGGCAAAAATAGATGGGGCCGTGCTCTACACCTTTGGAAACCCCTTGCCCCTGCAAAATCTTCATGTCGTTTCCTCTTTTCAAAAAGCCCCATGTCAAACGGACCGTGGGCACGGGGCTCGCTTATAGATTCTCCTTAAAAAGCTGTTCCATGGCGGAGATGGCGCTGTCCTCGTCCGGCCCCTCGGCGGTGACGGTGACGGTGTCGCCTCCCTTGACCCCCAGGCCCATCAGCTTCATCAGCTGGGTGCTCTTGACGGTCTTGTCACCCTTGGTGACGGAGATCTCGGTACCGGAGAAGGCCTTGGCTGTCTTGACCAGCAGGCCGGCGGGACGGGCGTGGATGCCTACAGGATCGACGATGGTATAGGTAAAAGATTTCATGACAGAGACTCCTTTTTATGATTCAGACCCTTGACCGGCAAAGCGGATCCATAGGGGCGCAGCGCCCGGCTCCAGATGGAACGGCGGTTGGCGCAGATGGAAAGCTGCACTCGTCCCCCCTCCAGGGAGACCTGCTCCTTGACATATATCTCCTCATAGACGCGCTGCTGACGGTGATACACATTGAGCACGTCAGATCCGCTTTCGGGGTGATTCTGCCGGATGGACCAGAGCCTTCCCGCTGCGGTGGCGTCGGTCACAAATATGAGCCGCAGCATGCTGTTCTGACTCTCTTCTGCAGGACATTACGTTTTCAGGAACTCCCTTTCGATGTGTGAGATGGCACCATCCGCGGTCTCTTTGCCCAGCAGCACGCAGTAGATCGGGAGAGCCAGCCGATCCAGCAGTTCCGGGCAGCATATCGTGATATAGTCCAATGTCTCCAGCGGAGCAAGGCCGAAGAAGTCATAGGGGATGATGGTGGTGATCGTAATGTCAAAGCAGCCGTCAGCTGTCAGATAGATCCGCGGTGTGTAGAGGATGTGCGGGCTGTACAGCATATATCCGCTGCCGCGGCAGGATGGAAAGACCCGGGCATTGATAAAATTCAGAAGGCGGAGAAGAGCGTCGATATGTCTGCTTTTCCGGCATAGTTCTGCACCCAGGGAGGAGTAGTAGCACCTTGCCTCCATTGTGTCCTCGTAGAACCAGATACAGGACTCGATGCGGTGATCCGGGGCATACACCGCGTTGAATCCCATGGTGATCTGCATCTGACCGCTGTCAAAGCCTGCGCTGTGCCTAACACGGGAAGATCTGAGGCGGCCAGTCAGGACCCGGATGGCTTCCTGTCTTTTCAAACCAGTGTACCTCCTTGCACCAAAGGCATTACTGTTCACTCTGTTTCGGCGGCGGGCAGATCATGGCGGCGTCTATGGCCAGCCGCTTCATCGCCTCCACCGCGGCCTTTTTCTTTCTGCTGGCGGCCGACCCGTCTTTCCGTTCCAGCAGATAGTCCACCAGTGCCTTCACCAGCTCCGCGTCTGATATCGCCGCTGCCTCCGGGGCACCGCCGCGGTCATCGGGGCGCTCCGCGTGGAGTACGCGGAAGAGCTGGCCTCCTGGTGTGACGCGGCCTTCGAAGGAGGGGGTTTTGACCAGGATGGCAGTCAGCGCCCGCAGGCCGCGGCCCGGGGTGGTCAGCATCTGGGTGGAGGAGAGCCTGATCTTGATGTGGTTCTTTCCCATTTCCAGCAGACTGATATGTTTGGGGTTGTTCATGTAGATGGATCTTTCATTATAGGAATTGATCCCGTTCTCCAGAGTGCGCCGGTCCTCAGCGGAAAATTCCGGACCCGGGAGAGCCAGGCTCAAAGTCAGGTCATAATGGTACGCAAAGCGGGTGGAAAGTGTCTCGCCGTTCATTATCCAGCTGCCCCCTCGTTCAAAAAATTTGGGCCTTAAATGCTTTGACCATATGATAGCACAGCCAGTCGAGAAAATCAACTGTTAGCTTAAAACAGTTATTTACAAAGTTGCGGCGTTGCGGAGAAAATCTTGTTTTGCGGCGTGTTGCAGACAACAGAAAAACCGTTGAAACCTTGTGGTTTCAACGGTTTTCTGCACCCTCTTGGGTGTTTGGTGGAGATAAGCGGGATCGAACCGCTGACCTCTTGAATGCCATTCAAGCGCTCTCCCAGCTGAGCTATACCCCCACGACACAATATCAAGTTTTAAATGGTGGACGATACAGGACTTGAACCTGTGACCTCCCGCACGTCAAGCGGATGCTCTACCAGCTGAGCTAATCGTCCGAACAGCATGGACTATTATATATGCCGCTGGGTGGAATGTCAAGTGCTTTTTCTCGATTTCCGGAGAAAAATATGAAAAAGGGAAATGCGAAAATTTCCAAATTTTTCGTGAAAAAAGCAAAAAGATGTGTTACACTGAAAGCATAGATCTTGATACCTGTGAGGAGGATTTCTATGTTAAAGCTTGATCTGTCTCAGCTGGCCGGATTTCTGCCCCAGGGCTACGCGGTCTCCCGTCAGACCGGCCTGAAGAAAGCAGCCGACATGCTGGCCGCCGGCAACGGCCCCGGGGGCGATTTCACCGGCTGGGTGGCCCTGCCGGAGCAGTACGACCGGGAGGAGTTCGCCCGCATCCAGGCGGCGGCGGAGCGCATCAAAAGGCAGTCCCAGGTCCTGGTGGTGGTGGGCATCGGCGGCTCCTACCTGGGTGCCCGGGCGGTCATCGAGCTGCTGTCCTCCCCCAACTATAACCTGAAGGTGAAGGACACCCCCGACATCTACTTTGCGGGCAACGGACTGTCCACCGACGCGCTGCTGGAGCTGATCGCCCTCATCGGAGACCGGGACTTCTCGGTGAACGTGATCTCTAAATCAGGGACCACTACCGAGCCTGCGGTGGCTTTCCGGATCTTCAAGGGGATGCTGGAGCAGAAGTACGGCAAGGAGGGAGCCAGAGAGCGGATCTACGCCACCACCGACCGGGCCAGAGGGGCACTGAAGGGCCTGGCGGACCAGGAGGGGTACGAGACCTTCGTGGTGCCTGACGCCGTGGGCGGCCGCTACTCCGTGCTCACCGCAGTAGGGCTGCTGCCCATCGCCGCGGCGGGGATCGATATCGCCGCCCTGATGGAGGGCGCGGCCCGGGCCATGAAGGAGCTGTCCATCCCAGGAATGGACAACCCTGCCTGGCAGTATGCCGCCGCCCGGCACGCCCTGTATGAGAGCGGCAAGTCGGTGGAGCTGCTGGCCTGCTATGAGCCCAGCTTCCGCTTCTTCGCGGAGTGGTGGAAGCAGCTCTACGGCGAGAGCGAGGGCAAGGAGGGCAAGGGCCTGTTTCCGGCCAGCGTGGAGTTCACCGCTGACCTGCACTCCATGGGCCAGTACATCCAGCAGGGCCAGCGCCTGATGTTCGAGACTGTGGTCCGCTTCGAGCCCAAGGGCACCTTCCTTATCCCGGACGACCCGGAGAATGTGGACGGGCTGAACTTCCTGTCCGGCAAGCCCCTGTCCTTTGTGGCGGAGCAGGCCCTGCGGGGGACCATCCTGGCCCATGTGGACGGCGGCGTGCCCAACATCCTGATCCGGATGCCCCAGATCAGCGAGAGCTCGGTGGGTTACCTGATCTATTTCTTCGAGTATGTGTGCGGCCTGTCCGGCTACCTGCTGGGGGTCAATCCCTTTGACCAGCCCGGCGTGGAGGCATATAAGAAGAACATGTTCGCTCTGCTGGGCAAGCCAGGCTATGAGGAGATGAAGCAGAAGCTGGAGTCCCGGCTTTGAGCCCTCCCTGGACAGATCCCAAAAAATTCACAAAGAATCCGGTTGAAAAAAACGGTTCGATATGGTAAAGTGATAGCAAGGAAGGGACCAGCTTCCCACGTTTAACATCGTAAGGAGTGAGTAACATGATTAGAGTAATCATGGGTAAGAAGGGCTCCGGCAAGACCAAGCAGATGATCGACATGATCAACAACGCCGTCCAGACCGAGCACGGCAATGTCGTCTGCATCGAGCGGGGCTCCAAGCTGACTTATGACATCCACTATCAGATCCGTCTGGTGGAGGCCAGCAGCTACGATATCGACAGCTATGCCACCCTGAAGGGCTTTGTCAGCGGTCTGTACGCTGGCAATTATGACATCACCCATATCTTCATCGACAGCCTGTGCAAGATCGTTCCCGGCCCCTGCGACAACGAGACCGAGAAGTTCCTGGATTGGCTGAACGCCTTTGGCGAGAAACATGGCATCAAGTTCACCATCACCATCAGTGACGACGCCTCCCTGGCCCCCGAGGGAATCAAGAAGTATTTCTAAAGACCTCCCCCGTCTGAATGAGATAAAAAGAAGCCCGGGCACTCCTGTTTTGGATGTGCCCGGGCTTTTTGCGCCTGCCGAGAGGCGGGAGCGCCCCCCTTCTGCCGGCGCGGTCCCTTATTTCGGGACCAGGGAGAAAACTCCGACAGGAAGAGATGTCCAACAGGGTTGACAGGGGAAGGAAAAGGGAGTATTCTATGACTAAAATTAGAACATATGTTCTATACAGAAGGGAGTAAAAAAGCATCCGAAGACAGGCGGCCTTGCGGTCCCGGACCGGCAGGGCCGCCGTTCCGCCCGTAAAGGGGGCTGCTGGACCGAAAGGAGTGTGGGGGACGGCTTGCTCATATCATTTGACATCCATTTCCGGCCGCTTCGGGCTGGTGGAAACAGAAAACCCTAAAAGGCTTGAAAATAAGCACTTTTAGGGTCAAAAAAAGAGCAGGATCGATGGGAGGTGAGGGTCAAATAGAATCACAGAGAGGCGGCGGACGGCATGTTTTTTGTCCTGAGGATAAAAAACATGGCCGCAAAGCGAACTTTGCGGCCACGTGGTGGAGGAGGGTGGATTCGAACCACCGAAGCGAAACGCAACAGATTTACAGTCTGCCCCCTTTGGCCACTCGGGAACTCCTCCATATGAAATTGTGGAGCTGGTGGACGGATTCGAACCCCCGACCTGCTGATTACAAATCAGCTGCTCTACCGGCTGAGCTACACCAGCACTTGTCAAGACGGCTGTCCAACAGCAAGGGATACTATAACAGACGTCTCGGCTTTTGTCAAGTATTATTTTGAGAGGAGAGAGAAAAAATTTACCAAACAGAGGAGAAGATCCAAATAGTCCGGCGGAGCCGGGGGCCGTACCCGCCGTTGCGGGACATCCAGCAGGCGCGGCCTGTGCTGGTATGCCCGAGGTGCGGCGGGGAGCAGTACCGCTGTGACCAGCTGGTCTGGGCGGACGGAGGACTGCTGTGCGCCGCCTGCGCCGCAAAGAGGGAAGAGGAGGAGTGCGTGAGATGACCTTGTTGGAGCTTTCGGTGGAGTACCGGGACCATGCCCGGGCGCTGGACTTCCGCATCGTCCAACTGCGGGATGCCTGGGAGCACACCATGGACGAGGGGGAGCGATGCATGCTGGCCGAGCGGATCAGGGTGCTGTCCACCATGCTGCGGGAGGCCCGGGAACTGGCAGTGCTCTGTGAGCGCTACTACGACAGGGGGTACCGGAGAAATGTCAAATACACGATATAGGCGGGGCAAGCTGTACGCCGCGGATATGGCGGTGTACACCCGGCAGATGGCTGCGGACAACAGCGCCGAGCTCAGCCGGCTCAAGCGCAACCTGATCCGGGCCCTGAAGGAGGACGTCACGCCCAGGCAGCGGGAGGTGCTCACCCTGTATTATGCCCAGGGGCTGAACATGCGGGAGATCGGGGAGCGGCTGGGGGTGGACAAGTCCACGGTGTCCCGGAACATCAAGCGGGGGGAGCGGAGGCTCCAGCGCTGCCTGCGCTATGGGGCGGAAGCATTTCTGCGCAACCTGTATGACTGAGGATTGCGGCCCCTGGAGGGCTGTGGTAAGATAGAAAAAACGGCTGAGGGGAGCATGTGCATGAAATATCGGGCCATCTGTTTCGATTTTGACTATACCCTGGGGGACTCCACCGACTCCATCGTGGCGGGATTCCAGTATGGATTCACCCGCCTGGGGTGGCCGGTCCCCGACCGGGAGACAGTGAGAAGGACGGTGGGCTATCTGCTGGAGGATGCCTACACCCTGCTTACAGGGGATCGGGACCCGGAGCACCGGGCGGCCTTCCGTCCCCTGTTCCTGGAGGCGTCCATGGAGCGCCAGCGCCGGGAGACCACTCTGTTTCCAGGTGCCCCGGAGCTGCTCCGGGAGCTGAAGGCCCGGGGGATCAGGCTGGGGATCGTGAGCACCAAGCGCAGTGATACCCTGGAGGCCATCCTGGAGAACCGGGGGGTGCTGGGGGAGCTGGACCTGATCATCGGCAGCGACCGGGTGAAGCGGCATAAGCCGGACCCGGAGGGGCTGCTGGCTGCCATGTCCCGACTGGGGGCGGGGCCGGAGGAGACTTTGTTCTGTGGAGACACGGTGCTGGATGCGGGGGCGGCCCAAAATGCAGGGACAGAGTTCGCCGCGGTGCTCAATGGCACCACGCCGGCCTCTGCCTTCCGGGAGTGGCCCCATGTCCACATCGCCCCGGACCTTTGGGACCTGAAGCGGTGGCTGGAAGAACAATAAAAAGGCGGCAGGCCATGCCTGCCGCCTTTTTTCTGCCCCGTCCCTCTTGACATACCTGGAATATCTTGGTATATTGAGCCTAGAGATACTAGGTATATCGTCCGGCAGGGGCCGGAGAAAGGACGGCGAACATGAAATTCGATAAAGGGCTGATCGCGGGCAGCTCTACGCTGCTGGTGCTGACTCTGCTGGAGAGCGGGGACATGTATGGCTATCAGATGATCGAGGAGCTCTCCCGCCGCTCCAACGACGCCTTTCAGTTTCAGGAGGGGACCCTGTACCCCATCCTCCACGGGCTGGAGAAGGGGAAGTATCTGAGCGGCTATCAGCAGCAGGCCCCCTCCGGCCGGATGCGGAAGTACTACCGGCTCACCCGGAAGGGGCGGGAGCTGCTGGCGGAGAAGAAGGCGGAGTGGGCCAGCTTCCACCGTGGCGTGGCCGACGTGCTCTCCGGCGGAGCCAACGCTCTGGCGTGAAGGGGATGAGAGGCCGGAGGCGCGCCGGTATGACCGGCGAAAAGCGGCTGGCGCTGGAGCTGCTGATCCTGGCGGCGCTGGCTGCCCTGTGTGTGCTGGCGGCTCAGTATCCTGTGTTGCGCCTGGAGTGGGAGGCCCGCTGCGCTGTGGAGGAAGAGCACCCCGGCAGGGCGGAGCGGGTCTGGCGCGGCAGGGTGTCCGGGAGCGGAGCGGGGGATCAGGCCGTCATGGTGCGTAGCGGCGCAGCCGCGGGACTGAGCGTGCTGACCTGGTATGAGGGCTCCCCTAGTTTTTTCATCTGGCGGGGGCCGATTCCGGAGGGGCTTACGGTGACAGCGGTCCCCGGGGGTAGCGGGCCGCCTTTGGAGTATATGGCCCTGGAGCTGCCGGAGGGGGCTGTATCCGGGCGGCTGACCGCAGAGCTCCTTGGGGGGGATGTGAGAACAGCGGACAGCGTCCGGGAGGGGGAAGTCATGGTGTTCCGCTTCCGGGAGGCGGAGCTGAACTGGCGGCAGGAGCTGGCCTACCAGCGGGCCGAGACCTCCTGGAAGGCGGCCCTGGCGAGTGCGCCTTATACGCTGACTCTTTGGGACCGGAACGGGGTCCTGATTTCTGAGACCAAAGGGACCATGGGGAGCATCTGGAGGTGAGGGCGGCGTGAAACGATCGTGGGGAACGGAGTGCGCACCGGCTTGGCGTGCATGGCTGGACCGGGCTACGGAGCAGATCTTTCGTCACCCGGACTGCGGCGCGGTGGAACGGGAGCTGCTGGACCATCTGGAGGATAAGGCCACCGACCTGATGCGTATTTTTCCCGGCCTGACTCGGGAGGAGGCAGAGCAGCGGGCCCTGGAGGAGATGGGGGCGGCGGAAGAGCTGGGGGAGGAGCTGGCCCGCGTCCACAGCCCGCTGGTGGGAGAGCTGTGGCAGCTGACCCGCTTCCTGATCCGGGCGGTGCTGGTGGTGCTGGCAGTGGAGTGCCTGTGGCTGCTCTGGAAATTTGCCTGACAGAGCGGGCCAGGGAGACGGAAAAGGCGGTGAAGAGATGCAGGGGCGGAAAAAGCAGAAGAACGAGCTGGGGCGTCCCCTGCACCCTGCGGGTGTACGGCCCTGGGCTGGACCTGCTGGAGGTGGAGGAGATCCAGGTCAGCACGGCGCTGGGTGAAGAGGAACTGGCGCGGAGACAGTGAGCGGGGAGGAACGAGATGGTACAGACATCAGAGGGAAGGCGCTGGCTGGACCGGGCGGCGGCAGGTATCCGCTCCCGGCCTGACCGGGAGGCGGTGCGGGCTGAGCTGGAGGCCCACCTGGAGGACAAGACGGCGGACCCGGTCCGCATCTTCCCGGACCTGGGGCGGCAGGAGGCGGAGCGGCAGGCGGTGGAGCAGATGGGGGACGCGGAGGAGATCGGAAAGGAGCTGGCCCAGCTCCACCGGCCCTGGCCGAGGTACTTGTGGCAGGCCAGCCGGGTACTGCTCACGGCGGGCCTCCTGTGGCTGCTGGCCATCGGTATGTTCCGGGGGGATGACGCCTATCTGGGGGACGACCACCGCTCCGAGTGGTGGGACATGGACGGCCTGCCTGGGACGTCGGTCATGGGGGACTGCGACGATATCCGCTATCTGCCCGGTGGGGACCCGGACCAGATCCTCACCCTGGAGCCCTGCCTGACAGCATCAGTGAATGGACAGAAGATCTCACTGCTCCGGGCCGCCCTGTGGCAGCGGGAGGACGGGCGGCAGGGGCTGTACTGCTATCTCCGGGTGGACACCTAGCGCTTCTGGGAGCGGGGCCGGCTGCGGGAGGAATGGATGACTGTGACCGACAGCACCGGCGCAGTCTGCGGCCTGGGGCCGGATTCCCCGGAGGACCCGGAAACGGGCGGACTGCTGAACGGGATGAGCCAAATGGGCTTCGGGCCCTTCCACAGCGGCTATGAACTGTATCTGGAGGACTGGGACCCGGAGGCGGAGTGGGTCCGGCTGGACTACGGCCCAGGGAGCCCGATATTCACTTTTACTGTGGACTTGGAGGAGGAGAGGGCGTGAAGGGAGCGTGGAGGGCGCTGTGGGAGCGCCGCCCCCGGCTGGGGCACAAGGGAAGGGCTGCCCGGAACCTGCTGCTGGTCCTGGCGCTGGCCGCCCTGGTGTGGGGGCAGTACGGCTGTCCCATGCCCACAGCGGAGATGGCGTTCCGGCAGCTGGAGGGGCAGTATCTGCTGCCCCGGAGCGAGATCGTATATCAGAGCGGCTTTTGGAATACCGGAGATATAGGGAGTGTGGAGAGCCGGGATGGGACCTATCTGAGTGTGTTCGATCCGTTTGTGGTGGGTGTTGCCCAGAATCGGGTCTATTCTGTCACCTTGGACCGGCCCGGGCGGCAGGTCCTGGGGGTCTTTCCCCTGGGGGAGGGGCCGGCTCCGGTCCCGATCAACGGTGTGATTGCCTGGGTCCCGGAGCCCGGAAGGACGCGGATGAGCGGCTGCAACCTCCTGTTTCTCCAGATCCCAGGGGAGCCGGCCCGGGCGGAGCTGGATGTGGACACCGCGCTTCCGGGGGGCGAGCGCTTCCTCCGCCGCGCCCAGGAGGGCTTCTGTCTGGAGGACGGCGTGTGGCTGTTTCCGCTGGAATCACCGGAGGGAGCGTACTCCGGGGACTGGTACGAGGGGGCGGCGTACACCCTCCGCCTGTACCGGGAGGATGGGGCGCTGCTCCTGGGGCAGAGCGGCACGGTGCGGGAGTCCTGAGCGCAGGCGGCGGGCCGCCCTGGCAGGATGCCCAAAGAGGCCGGAGGAAAAAGCCGGGGAAATTGGCGGAACACCGCCGAAAAATTTTCAAAACACCCTTGACACACACGGGGGTGTTGTTGTATGATAGCAAAGCGCCTGTGAGGGCGCAGTCTGCGATGATGCGGGAGATTGCTCGGAAACGAGGTAACTTCCGCGGAGTATGTCCGAGAATCGGGCGGCTGAGAGGATCCGTGTCACGGCGTATATCGCCTGGCAGGGATAAAACCGGCCTGTCTATGCGCCGGTTTTCTTCATGACCCGGAGTGATACGCACGATAGCGTGGACGGAGATCTCTCACCGTACGAAGCGCGACAGAGTCAACTTCGTATGTATGTTAAGGAGGAACACCCATGGCAGCTCAGAAAGAAATGATCCGCATCCGTCTCAAGGCCTATGATCATCAGCTCATCGACCAGAGCGCTGAGAAGATCGTGGAGACCGCCAAGCGCACCGGCGCCACTGTCTCCGGCCCCATCCCCCTGCCCACCAAGAAGGAAGTCGTCACCATCCTGCGGGCCGTCCACAAGTACAAGGACAGCCGTGAGCAGTTCGAGCGCCGCACTCACAAGCGCCTGATCGACGTCATCAAGCCCTCCCCCAAGACTGTGGAGGCCCTGATGAGCCTGGAGCTTCCCGCCGGCGTGGAGATCGAGATCAAGCTGTAAGCGCTGAGATCTCCCCTAACCCTGTTGAACCCGCAGTCCGCCGCGTCATGGAGGCGGACGGGTCAAGTCGTCGGAGCAATGGCCCCCAGCCCGATGGGGCGACCAACTACGCCGACCAATAACCTTTATATAGGAGGAAATCCAATATGGAGAAAGCGATCATCGGCAAAAAGATCGGCATGACCCAGATCTTCGATGAAGCCGGACACGCGGTCCCTGTGACCGTGATCGAGGCCGGCCCCTGCACCGTGGTGCAGAAGAAGACTGCCGAGAAGGACGGCTATGAGGCCGTTCAGCTGGGATTCCAGACCATCCCCGAGCGCAAGCTCACCAAGCCCGAGGCCGGCCACCAGAAGAAGGCCGGCATCACCGAGTTCCAGAAGGTGCTGAAGGAGTTCGCCCTGAAGGACAGCGAGAAGTACAACGTGGGCGACAAAGTCACCGCTGACACCTTCGCCGCCGGCGACTTTGTGGACGTGACCGGCATCAGCAAGGGCCACGGCTACCAGGGCGTCATCAAGCGCCACGGCGCCCACCGCCTGAAGGAGACCCACGGCTCCGGCCCTGTGGTCCGCCACGCCGGCTCCATGGGCGCCAACAGCAGCCCGTCCAAAATCTTCAAGGGCAAGATCGGCGCTGGCCAGATGGGCGACGAGCAGGTCACCGTCCAGAACCTGGACGTGGTCAAGGTGGACCCCGAGTACAACCTGATCGCGGTCCGCGGCGCCATTCCCGGCCCCAAGGGCGGCATCGTGTTCGTGAAGAGCACTGTCAAGACTCACGTGGAGAAGAAGGGCCCCGCCGCCGGCATCAGCAACAACCCGCAGAAGGCTTCCGCACGTGTCAACCCGCAGAAGGCCTCCGCCCGCAACAAGTAAGGAAAGGAGAGTGTAAATCATGGCGAAAGCAAACGTGTACAACATGGCCGGCCAGCAGGTCGGTGAGATCGAGCTCTCCGAGGCGGTCTTCGGCATCGAGCCCAACCAGGCTGTGGTCCATGAGGTGGTCAAGAACCACCTGGCCAACTGCCGTCAGGGCACTCAGTCCGCTCTGACCCGCGCTGAGGTCTCCGGCGGCGGCAAGAAGCCCTGGCGCCAGAAGGGCACCGGCCACGCTCGTCAGGGTTCCACCCGGGCTCCCCAGTGGACCCACGGCGGCATCGTGTTCGCCCCCAAGCCCCGCTCTTACAGCTATGCGCTGAACAAGAAGGTGAAGCGCCTGGCTCTGAAGTCCGCCCTGTCCGCCAAAGCCGCCTCCGGCGACATCAAGGTGGTGGACGGCCTGAAGCTGGACGAGATCAAGACCAAGACCATGCGCGGCTTCCTCGCCGGTATCGGCGCCGGCAAGTCCGTGGTCATCACCCCTGAGGTGGATGAGATCGTGGTCAAGTCCGCCCGGAACATCCCCGGCGTGGTCACCACCACCGCCAAGGTCCTGAGCGTCTATGACATCGTCAACGCCAACCAGCTGGTCATCGATAAGGCCGCGCTGGCCATCATCGAGGAGGTGTTTGCGTAATGACCGCTTATGATATCATCAAGCGCCCCATCATCACCGAGCAGTCCATGGCGGATACCGAGATGAAGCGCTACACCTTCGAGGTGGCCAAGTCCGCCAACAAGATCGAGATCGCCAAGGCGGTGGAACAGATCTTCGGCGTCAAGGTCGCCAAGGTCAACACCCTGAACATGCAGGGAAAGCTGAAGCGCATGGGTGCCCGGCCCGCCGGCCGCCGCCCCAGCTGGAAGAAGGCCATGGTCACCCTGACCGCCGATTCCAAGGCCATCGAGTTCTTCGAGGGCATGGTGTAAGGAGGAAATTGAACAATGGCTATTAAGACTTATAAGCCCACAACGCCCTCCCGCCGTCACATGACTGTGTCCGCCTTCGAGGGCATCGATAAGAAGGCCAAGCCCGAGCGCAGCCTGACTGAGGTCCTCAGCAAGCACGCCGGCCGCAACAGCTATGGCCGCATCACGGTCCGCCACCGCGGCGGCGGCAACAAGCAGAAGTACCGCATCATCGACTTCAAGCGCGATAAGGAAGGGAAGGCCACTGTGGTGAACCTGCAGTATGACCCCAACCGCTCCGCCAACATCGCCCTGATCGAGTATGAGGACGGCGAGCGCCGCTATATCCTGGCCCCCAACGGCCTGAAGGCCGGCCACATCATCATGACCGGCCCCGACGCCGACATCCTGCCGGGCAACTGCCTGCCCATCGCCAACATCCCCGTGGGTGAGATGATCCACAACATCGAGCTCTACCCCGGCAAGGGTGCCCAGCTGGTCCGCGCCGCCGGCGTGGCCGCCCAGCTGATGGCCAAGGAGAATGGCATGGCCCAGGTCCGCCTCCCCTCCGGTGAGGTGCGCTATATCCGGGAGAACTGCAAGGCCACCATCGGCCAGGTGGGCAACACCGACTGGGCCAACATCCAGATCGGCAAGGCCGGCCGCAAGCGCCACATGGGCTGGCGGCCCACTGTCCGCGGCTCCGTCATGAACCCCTGCGACCACCCCCACGGCGGCGGCGAGGGCAAGAGCCCGGTGGGCCGTCCCGGCCCTGTCACCCCCTGGGGCAAGCCCGCCCTGGGCTACAAGACCCGCAAGACGAAGAACCGTACTGAGAAGTTCATCGTCAAGCACCGCAACGCGAAGTAAGGAGGCAGTAAAAGATGAGCAGAAGTATCAAGAAAGGCCCCTTTTGCGCCCCTGAGCTGCTGAAGCGGGTCGATGAGATGAATCAGACCGGCGAGAAGAAGGTCCTGAAGACCTGGAGCCGCGCCTCCACTATCTTCCCCGCTTTCGTGGGCCACACCTTTGCTGTCCACGACGGCCGCAAGCATGTCCCCGTCTATGTGACCGAGGACATGGTGGGCCACAAGCTGGGCGAGTTCGTGCCCACCCGCACCTTTAAGGGCCACGCGGGCAGCAAGACCGGTAAGTAAGGAGGAGAGAAAAGATGGAAGCAAAAGCCAACCTGAAATATCTGCGGATCTCTCCCCGTAAGGTGAAGATCGTCCTGGACCTCATCCGGGGCAAGGACGTGGCCACCGCCACCGCCATCCTGCTGAATACGCCCAAGGCTGCCTCTGAGCCCGTGCTCAAGCTGCTGAAGAGCGCCGCCGCCAATGCGGAGAACAACCACCAGATGGACCCTGAGAAGCTGTATGTGTCCGCCTGCTACGCCAATCCCGGCCCCATCATCAAGCGCATCATGCCCCGCGCCCAGGGCCGTGCGTACCGGATCAACAAGCGCACTTCTCACGTCACCATCGCGGTGAGCGAGCGCTAAGGGAGGAGGAGAACTATGGGACAGAAAGTTAATCCCCACGGCCTGCGCGTGGGTGTCATCAAGGATTGGGACTCCCGCTGGTATGCCCGCAACGAAAAGGTGGGCGACCTGCTGGTGGAGGACAAGAAGATCCGGGACTACCTGAAGAAGACCCTGTACTCCGCCGGTATCCCCAAGATCGAGATCGAGCGCGACAACGCCAAGGTCCGCGTGTATCTGCACTGCGCCCGGCCCGGCGTGGTCATCGGCAAGGGCGGCGAGGAGATCAACAAGATCCAGGCCGGCCTGACCGCCATGGTGGGCAAGCCCGTTGACCTGAAGATCATCGAGGTGCGCAACGCCGACATGGACGCCCAGCTGGTGGCGGAAAACATCGCTCAGCAGCTGGAGAAGCGCATCGGCTTCCGCCGCGCCATGAAGAACGCCATGGGCCGCGCTATGCGCGCCGGCGCCCGCGGCATCAAGACCTGCTGCTCCGGCCGCCTGGGCGGCGCTGAGATCGCCCGCACCGAGCACTATCACGACGGCACCATCCCCCTGCAGACCCTCCGCGCCGACATCGACTACGGCTTCGCGGAGGCCGCCACCACCTACGGCCGCATCGGCGTGAAGGTGTGGATCTACAAGGGCGAGGTCCTGACTCAGACCCTGCGCACCACCCCCCGCACCCTGGATACCAGCAAGCCCTATCAGGAGCGCCGGGAGCGTCCCCGCCGGGACCGCCGCGACGGTGACCGCCGTCAGGGCGGCTTCAACCGGGACCGCCAGGGCGGCGGCTTCAACCGCGGCCCCCGTCCCGCCGGTCAGGGTGGTTTCAATAACAATCGTGGCCCCCGTCCCGCCGGTCAGGCCAATGCTCCGAAGGAAGGAGGCGCTCAGTAATGCTGCTGCCTAAGCGCGTAAAGTACCGCCGTGTCCACCGCGGCCGCATGAAGGGCAAGGCCAGCCGCGGCAACACCGTCACTTACGGCGAGTGGGGCCTGCAGGCCATCGAGCCCAGCTGGATCACCAGCAACCAGATCGAGGCCGCCCGTATCGCCATGACCCGCTACACCAAGCGCGGCGGTAAGGTCTGGATCAAGATCTTCCCCGACAAGCCGGTCACTGAGAAGCCTGCCGAGACCCGCATGGGCTCCGGTAAGGGCTCCCCTGAGTACTGGGTGGCCGTGGTCAAGCCCGGCCGCGTCATGTTCGAGATCGCCGGCGTCTCCGAGGAGGTCGCCCGCGAGGCTCTGCGTCTGGCCAGCCACAAGCTGCCCGTCAAGTGCAAGATCGTCAAGCGTGAAGAGACCGAGAAGGGTGGTGAAGCGTAATGAAGGCCAATGAAGTTCGTAAGATGTCCGCCGCCGAGCTGGAGAGCAAGCTGGTGGACCTGAAGAAGGACCTGTTCAACCTGCGCCTCCAGCACGCCACCAACCAGCTGGATAACCCAATCCGGATCGCTCAGGTCAAGAAGGATATCGCCCGGGTCAAGACCATCATCCGCGAGCAGCAGCTCGCCGGCCGCTAAGAGGAGGAACTAAGACATGGAAAACAGAACTTCTTCCCGCAAGACCAGAGTCGGCCTGGTGGTTTCGGACAAGATGGACAAGACCGTGGTGGTCGCCATCGCCGACCGCGTGGCCCATCCTCTGTACAAGAAGATCGTAAAGAGAACCTATAAGCTGAAGGCTCACGATGAGAACAACCAGTGCGGCGTGGGTGACCGCGTCCGCGTCATGGAGACCCGCCCCCTGTCCAAGGATAAGCGCTGGCGCGTGGTTGAGATCATCGAGAAGGCGAAATAAGGAGGTGCCGGCATGATCCAGGAAGAAAGCTATCTGAAGGTCGCCGACAATACCGGCGCCAAGGAGATCAAGACCATCCGCGTTCTGGGCGGTTCCAAGCGCAAGTTCGGCAACATCGGTGATGTGGTCGTGGCTTCCGTGCGCAAGGCCGCTCCCGGCGGTCAGGTCAAGAAGGGCGAGGTGGTCAAGGCCGTCATCGTCCGCTCCGCCAAGGGCGTGCGCCGCGCGGACGGCTCTTATGTCCGGTTCGACGACAACGCCGCCGTCCTCATCAAGGAGGACAAGAACCCCCGCGGCACCCGTATCTTTGGCCCAGTGGCCCGCGAGCTGCGTGACAAGGATTACATGAAGATCCTGTCCCTGGCTCCCGAAGTGCTGTAAGGGAGGGTTTGAACGATGAATAAAATGAGCATCAAGAAGGACGACGTGGTCGTGGTCCTGTCCGGCAAGGACAAGGGCAAGCAGGGCAAGGTGCTGGAGGTCCAGCCCAAGGCCGGCAAGGTCATCGTGGAGAAGGTCAACGTGGTCTCCCGCCACACCAAGCCCCGCAAGCAGGGCGACCAGGGCGGCATCCTGAAGAAGGAAGCCCCCATCTATGCCTGCAAGGTGCAGCGCGTCTGCCCCAAGTGCAATAAGCCCACCCGCCCCGCCCACAAGCTGCTGGCGGACGGCAAGAAGGTCTGCGTCTGCAAGAAGTGCGGCGCCGAGATTTGAGAGAGGAGGAGTGAATCGAAATGGCTAACACGCCCAACCTGAAGAAGCTGTATCAGGACGAGGTCGCTCCTGCTCTGATGCAGAAGTTCGGCTATAAGTCCACCATGCAGATCCCCCGCCTGGAGAAGATCGTCCTCAACGTGGGCTGCAGCGAAGCCCGGGAGAACGCCAAGGTGCTGGATGCCGTGGTGTCCGACCTGACCGCCATCACCGGCCAGAAGGCCGTGGTCACCAAGGCCAAGAAGTCCGTGGCCAACTTCAAGCTGCGTGAGGGCATGCCCATCGGCGCCAAGGTCACCCTGCGGGGCAACAAGATGTGGGAGTTCCTGGACCGCCTGTTCAACGTGGCCCTGCCCCGCGTCCGTGACTTCCGCGGCATCTCCGCCGATTCCTTCGACGGCCGCGGCAACTACGCCCTGGGTGTCAAGGAGCAGCTGATCTTCCCCGAGATCGAGTACGACAAGATCGACAAGATCCGCGGCATGGACATCGTGGTGTGCACCACCGCTCAGACGGACGAAGAGGCCCGGGAGCTACTCAAGCTCGTCGGCGCCCCCTTTGCCACCCGCTAAGGAGGAGGAGAAGTTATGGCTAAGAAATCCATGATCCTGAAGCAGCAGAGAGAGCCCAAGTTCTCCACCCGGCAGTACAACCGCTGCAAGCTGTGCGGCCGCCCCCACGCCTACCTGCGTGACTACGGCATCTGCCGTATCTGCTTCCGCGAGCTGGCTTACAAGGGCCAGATCCCCGGCGTGAAGAAGGCCTCCTGGTAAGGGGCGCTCTGACTGCCTGGCAGTTTGTTCCCTATAAGATCTTCAGGGAAGGGGCCAAATCCTGGCCCCTTCCCAAAGAATCTTTCCACGCACTCACGAGTGCGTGATTAAAAGCCCTTGCCAACCGGGAAAAACAGGGGTATAATAAACCGATTGCGTCTCAAGGGCGCAGAAAAGAATTTCCCACGCTTTCAGGTGTGCGAAACCCGTAATCCGCTGGACGCAGTCCGCGGCTACGGGGCTTTGCGCTGCTGTGAGCGCGCGGCCGCCCGAGGCGGTCGCCAGTGGTGGTCAACTCCGTCTGCGGGCGGTTTTGATAGATGCGCCCAAAGGGCGCAGAGGCGGTCAACAGGTCGGGGACGAGCCTAATTCCCGATACCTTGCCGTCTGTACCGGCTTGCCGGTAATCTGAATAGGAGGTAAGACTCATGCACATCACCGATCCCATTGCGGATATGCTGACCCGGATCCGCAACGCGAACAACGCCAAGCATGACACCGTGGATGTCCCCGCGTCCAACATGAAAAAGGCCATCGCGCAGATCCTGCTGGAAGAGGGCTATATCAAGAACTTCCAGCTGATCGACGACGGCACGCAGGGCGTGATCCGCATCACCCTGAAGTACAATGCCGGCAAGGAGAAGGTCCTCAGCGGCCTGCGCCGGGTGTCCAAGCCCGGTCTGCGCGTCTATGCCGGTGCCGATGAGCTGCCCCGCGTCCTGCGCGGTCTGGGTACTGCCATCGTGTCCACGTCCAAGGGCGTCATGACCGACAAGAAGGCCCGCGAGGCCCATGTCGGCGGCGAAGTCCTGGCATTCATTTGGTAAGGAGGGTATAGGAATGTCGAGAATCGGAAGAGCTCCTATCGCCATCCCTGCCGGCGTGGAGATCAAAATCGAAGAGAACAACGTGGTGACCGTCAAGGGCCCCAAGGGCACCCTGACCCGTCAGTTCCACCCCAACATGACCATCGCCCAGGAGGGCGCCGAGCTGAAGGTGACCCGTCCCAACGACGCCAAGGAGAACCGCGCGCTCCACGGCCTGACCCGCACTCTGCTCCACAACATGGTGGTGGGTGTGACCGAGGGCTTCAAGAAGGAGCTGGACGTGAACGGCGTGGGCTACCGCGTGGCCATGGAGGGCAGCAAGCTGGTCATGAACCTGGGCTTCTCCCATCAGGTGATCGTGGAGGAAGTCGAGGGCATCAAGATCGAGGCCCCCACCCCCAACAAGATCATTATCAGCGGCTGCGACAAGCAGCAGGTGGGCCAGTTTGCCGCCGAAGTGAGAGAGAAACGTCCCCCCGAGCCTTATAAGGGCAAGGGCATCAAATACACCGACGAGGTCATCCGCCGCAAGGCTGGTAAGACCGGCGCCAAGAAGTAAGGAGGTGTGCCACTATGATCAACAGACCTGATACTCGTTCCCAGCGCATCAAGCGCCACAAGCGTGTGCGTGCGAAGATTTCCGGCACGCCCGAGCGTCCCCGCCTGAACGTCTTCCGCAGTGAGACCAACATCTACGCCCAGATCATCGACGATGTGAACGGCAAGACCCTGGTCTCCGCTTCTTCCCTGGAGAAGGATTTCTCCTGTGAGGGCACCAAGACCGACGCCGCCAAGCAGGTGGGCGTCAACGTGGCCGAACGTGCCAAGGCGAAGGGCATTGAGAACGTGGTGTTCGACCGCGGCGGCTATGTGTACCATGGCCGTGTCAAGGCTCTGGCCGAAGGCGCCCGTGAGGGCGGCCTGCAGTTCTAAGGGAGGAGGAAACGACAATGGCTAGATTTGAGAGAGAACCCAGCGAGTTCGTGGAGAAGCTCGTTTCCCTGAACCGCGTATCCAAGACCGTCAAGGGCGGCCGCGTGATGAAGTTTGCCGCCCTGATGGTGGTGGGTGACGAGAAGGGCCGTGTGGGCTTCGGCACCGGCAAGGCCGCCGAAGTGCCCGAGGCCATCCGCAAGGGCATCGAGGATGCCAAGAAGAACATGATCACTGTGTCCCTGGCGGGCACCAGCATCCCCCACGAGGTGATCGGCGAGTTCGGCGCCGGCCGCGTGCTGATGAAGCCCGCCGCCCCCGGTACCGGCGTCATCGCCGGCGGTCCCGTCCGTGCGGTCATGGAGGCCGTGGGGATCAAGGACATCCGCACCAAGTGCCTGCGCTCCAACAACCCGCAGAACGTGGTCTCCGCGACCTTTGAGGGCCTCAAGTCCCTGAGGAGCCCCGAGGAAGTGGCCCGCATCCGCGGTAAGAGCGTGGAAGAGATCGTGGGTTAAGGAGGACGTTCCAATGGCTAATCTGAACATTAAGCTGGTCAAGAGCCTGAACGGCCGCATCGCCAAGCATCAGGCGACTGCCGAGGCCCTGGGCCTCCGTAAGATCGGCGACACCACCGTGCAGCCCGACAACGCGGCTACCCGGGGCAAGATCGCCCACATCGGCTACCTGCTTCAGGTCACCGAGGAAAACTGACGAAGGAGGCGCTCGAGAAATGAATCTGCATGAACTCTCTCCCGCAGCCGGCGCGAACAAGCAGCCCTACCGCAAGGGCCGCGGCGCCGGTTCCGGCAACGGCAAGACCGGCGGCCGTGGACACAAGGGCCAGAAGGCCCGTTCCGGCGGCGGCGTCCGCGTCGGGTTCGAGGGCGGCCAGATGCCTCTGGCCCGCCGCCTGCCCAAGCGCGGTTTCCACAACATTTTCGCCAAGCCCCTGGAGTCCATCAACGTCTCCGCTCTGGAGAAGTTCGAGGACGGGGCTGTGGTCAACGCCCAGGCTCTGCTGGAGAAGGGTATCCTCTCCAAGTGCCAGTACGGCGTCAAGATCCTGGGCAACGGCAATCTGACCAAGAAGCTGCATGTCCAGGCTTCCGCCTTCTCCGCTTCCGCGAAGGAGAAGATCGTCGCGGCTGGCGGAAAGTATGAGGTGATCTAAGTGATCGAAACAGTACGCAACGCGTGGAAGGTCCCTGAGTTGCGCAAGAAGATCATGTTCACCATCTTTGCGCTGCTGATCTTCCGCCTGGGTTCCGCCGTGCCGGTGCCCTATATTGACTCCACCACCCTGGAGACTTATCTGGCGGCTCAGAGCGGCACCATCCTGGGCTTGATGAACGCCATGAGCGGCTCCGCCTTCTCCATGGCCACCGTCTTCGCCCTGAGCATCCAGCCCTATATCAACGCATCCATTATCATCCAGCTGCTGACCGTGGCCATTCCCGCTCTGGAGCGGCTGGCCAAGGAGGGCGGCGAGGAGGGCCGCAAGAAGATCGCCTCCATTACCCGGTACACCACTGTGGCCATCGGACTTCTGCAGGGCTTCGGCTACTACACCCTGATCAAGAGCTACGGCCTGGTGGAGAGCGGCAGCGTCAACGGCATCTGGGCGGGCATCGTCATCGTCCTGTCCTTCACCGCCGGTTCTGCCTTCCTGATGTGGCTGGGTGAGCAGATCACTGAGTTCGGTATCGGCAACGGCATCTCCATCATCCTGTTCGCGGGCATCGTCTCCCGCGGTCCCCAGATGGTGGGCGACATCTACACCGGCGTGACCAGATGGGCCGCCGGCCTGAGCGCGGAAGAGCTGACCCAGATGGGGATGAGCGAGACCGCTATCACTGCCTACCAGAAGAGCCTGCTGCCCCCCTGGGTGGTGGCCCTGATCGTAGTGGGCATGCTGGCCCTGGTGATCTTCATCGTGTTCATCTCCAACGCTGAGCGCCGCCTGCCTGTGCAGTACGCCAAGCGGGTTGTGGGACGGAAGATGTACGGCGGCCAGTCCACTCACATCCCTATGAAGGTGAACATGAGCGGCGTCATGCCCATCATCTTTGCCCAGTCCATTGCCTCTCTGCCCGCCACCATCGGGGCCTTTACCGGCCACACCATGGATTCTCCGGGCTTCTGGGGCGGCTTCCTGAAGCTGTTCGACACCAGCAAGCCGTTCTACAGCATCCTGTATTTCCTGCTGATCATCGGCTTCAGCTATTTCTATGCCACCATGCAGTTCAACCCCATTGAGGTGGCCAATAACCTGAAGAAGAACGGCGGCTTCATCCCCGGCTTCCGTCCCGGCAAGCCTACCGCTGACTTCATTACCAAGGTGCTCAACAAAATCACCATGTTCGGTGCGCTGTACCTGTCTGTGATCGCCATCGCGCCCATCATCACCGGGAACCTGGTGGGTTACAGCTCCCTGGCCATCGGCGGTACTTCCGTCATCATCGTGGTAGGCGTGGCCCTGGAGACCGTCAAGCAGCTGGAGGCCCAGATGCTGATGCGCCACTACAAGGGCTTCCTGGAGTAAGGGGCTTTGATCATGGGTATGAAGCTGATCATGCTGGGCGCCCCCGGTGCGGGCAAGGGTACACAGGCTGAGATCCTCAGTGCCAAGCTGGGCATTCCGACCATATCCACCGGCAATATCCTCCGCGCCGCCATCAAGGACGGCACGCCCATCGGGCTCCAGGCCAAGTCCTATATGGACGCGGGCAAGCTGGTCCCCGACGAGGTCATCATCGGCATCGTGGCCGAGCGCCTGGCTCAGCCCGACTGCGCAAGCGGCTTCATCCTGGACGGGGTGCCCCGCACCATCGGCCAGGCCGAGGCCCTGGATCAGGCCGGCGTCACCTTTGATCACGTGCTCTCCATCGAGATCTCCGATGCGGAGATCGAGGAGCGCATGGAGGGACGCAGAGTCTGCTCCACCTGCGGCGCACCCTACCACATTCACGCCAAGCCCCCCAAACAGGAGGGGATATGCGACAGCTGCGGCGGCGTACTGATGCAGCGCGATGATGACAGGCCGGAGACGGTGCGTCACCGCCTGGAGGTCTACCACAGCGAGACCGAGCCGCTGAAGGGGTACTATGAGTCCAAAGGGATCCTGAACCCCATCCCGAATCAGCCCACTATAGAGGGGACCACTGAGGTCATCATGGAGGCGCTGAAGGCGTGAAAGGCGTAGAACTGATTTCCATTAAATCTCCCAGGGAGATCGAGGCCATGCGCCGGGCCGGGCGGATCACCGCCCAGGCCCGGGCCCTGGCTGGTTCCATGGTGGCACCCGGCGTCACTACCCATGAGATCGATACAGCGGTCCGCCGCTTTATCGAGAGCCACGGGGCCAAGCCCTCTTTTTTGGGCTACGGCGGTTTTCCCGGTTCGGCCTGCATCTCGGTGAACGACGAGGTGATCCACGGCATCCCCGGTCCCCGGAAGCTGAAGGAGGGCGACATCGTCAGCGTAGACGTAGGTGCTTTCATCGGCGGCTTCCACGGCGACTGTGCCGCCACCTATGCCTGCGGTCAGATCAGCGATCAGGCAAAAAAGCTGATCGAAGTGACCCAGCAGAGCTTTTGGGAGGGCATCAAAATGGCTCGGAAGGGCTGCCGGGTGTCCGATATCGGCCATGCGGTCCAGGCCTATGTGGAGGCCAACGGCTTCTCTGTGGTCCGGGACTATGTGGGTCACGGTGTGGGCGCAAAGCTCCACGAGGCCCCGGAGGTACGTAATTTCGGCCCCGCAGGCCACGGCCCCCGTCTGCTGCCCGGCATGACTCTGGCGGTGGAGCCCATGGTCAATGTGGGCGATTGGCAGATCCGGGTGCTGCCCGACGGCTGGACCGTCAAAACGCTGGACGGCTCTCTGGCCGCCCACTATGAAAATACGATCCTCATCACCGAAGGTGACGCCGAGGTCCTCACAGTCACCGAGGATGGAGCCTATGTTTGATTACACAGGCCAAATCGTCCAGGCGACCGCCGGACGGGATAAGGGCGGCGTGTTCTGCGTCGTTGCTATGGACCAGCGGCAGGAGCGACTGCTGCTGGCAGACGGGAAACGAAGAAAGGTCTCCCGGCCAAAGGCAAAGAAGCTGGGCCATGTACGGCAGCTGACCGAGGTCCGGCAGGAGTATGACCACCCGGCCATCCACAAGCTGAGACAAGGGGAACCGGTATCAGACCGAGAACTGAGAAGGGCGCTGGCCGCCTTCAAGGAGGGAATCACGCTTGGCGAAAGATGATATGATTGAGCTGGAGGGAATCGTCACCGAATCCCTTCCCAATACCACCTTCCATGTGGATATTGGCAATGGCCACATCATTCTGGCCCACATCTCTGGGAAACTTCGCATGAACTTCATCCGTATCCTGCCCGGGGACAAGGTGACCGTGCAGATGTCACCCTACGACCTCACCCGGGGCCGTATCACCTGGCGTTCTAAGTAACTATTAACGACCGCGCTGTCACAGGCTGGTTCCTCTGGAGCCTTGCCTCCGGGGAATCCGTTCCCTCAGCGGCCGCAGGCCGCCTTAAAGCGAAGCCCAGCGAAGCGGGTCCGCTTTGGAGAGGAGGGGCAGTGAAGCGAACGAACATTCAGCTCTGGCTGGATGTGAGCGATGCGAAGCTTGTGACAACGACGGGGCCATTCAGGCATTCATCAGGAGGTTATCACAATGAAAGTAAGACCGTCCGTGAAGCCCATGTGCGAGAAGTGCAAAGTCATTAAGCGCAAGGGCAAAGTCATGGTAATTTGCGAAAACCCCAAGCATAAGCAGAGACAAGGTTAAATTGGAGGTGCTGTAATAAATGGCTCGTATTGCCGGTATTGACCTGCCGAGAGAGAAGAGAATCGAGATCGGCCTCACTTATATCTACGGCATTGGGCGCACCAGCGCCAACAAGATCCTGGCCGAGGCCGGGATCAACCCTGATACCCGCGTGAAGGACTTGACCGAGGAGGACGAGGCCAAGCTGCGTGAGGTCATCGGCCACAGCTACGTGGTGGAGGGCGACCTGCGCCGCAATGTGGCGATGGACATCAAGCGGCTGACTGAGATCGGCTGCTATCGTGGCATCCGCCACCGCAAGGGCCTGCCTGTCCGCGGCCAGAGATCCAAGACCAACGCCCGTACCCGTAAGGGTCCCAAGCGTACCGTCGCCAATAAGAAGAAGTAAGGAGGGATAAGCATGGCTACTGCTACTAAGGGTAAGAAAGTTATCCGCAAGCGCCGCGAGCGCAAGAATGTTGAGAAGGGCCAGGTGCATATCCGCTCCTCCTTCAACAACACTATGGTCACCGTGACCGATATGCAGGGCAACGCCCTGTCCTGGGCCTCCTCCGGCGGCCTGGGATTCCGCGGTTCCCGGAAGTCCACCCCCTTCGCCGCTCAGACCGCCGCCGAGACGGCTGCCAAGGCCGCGATGGAGTTTGGCCTGAAGAGCGTGGAGGTCTTTGTCAAGGGCCCCGGCGCCGGCCGTGAGGCCGCCATCCGTGCGCTGCAGGCCGTGGGCCTGGAGGTCACCCTGATCAAGGACGTGACCCCGGTCCCCCACAACGGCTGCCGCCCCCCGAAGCGCCGCCGCGTCTGATCTGGAAGAAGGAGGTTTTTGACACATGGCTAGAAATATGCAGCCTATTGCCAAGCGGTGCAAGGCCCTGAACCTGTCCCCCGCTGCCATGGGCTATGCCAAGAAGAACACCAACCGCAACCCCAAGGGTCAGATGCGGAAGAAGCAGTCCGAGTATGCCCTTCAGCTGACCGAGAAGCAGAAGGTCAAGTTTGTCTACGGCATCATGGAGAAGCAGTTCCACATGTACTATGAGAAGGCTTCCCGGATGCCCGGCAAGACCGGTGAGAACCTGCTGACCCTGATCGAGCGCCGCCTGGACAACGTGGTGTACCGCCTGGG
Organism: Lawsonibacter asaccharolyticus; assembly: GCF_022453915.1. Classification (NCBI taxonomy): domain Bacteria; kingdom Bacillati; phylum Bacillota; class Clostridia; order Eubacteriales; family Oscillospiraceae; genus Lawsonibacter; species Lawsonibacter asaccharolyticus. The sequence continues at coordinate 2,938,739 of NZ_CP091870.1, read as the reverse complement.
CTTCGCCATGACCCGCCGTGAGGCCCGTCAGCTGGTGACCCATGGCCACTTCACCGTGAACGGCCAGCGGGTGGACATCCCCTCCTTCCTGGTGAAGGTGGGCGACGTCATCGAGGTCCGGGAGAAGAGCCGTTCCTCTGTCAAGTTCAAGCGCCTGCTGGGCGAGGACGCCATCCAGGTCAATGTGCCCAAGTGGCTGGACCACGCGAAAAATACCCTCCAGGGCAAAGTCGTTGCTATGCCCGCACGGGACGACATCGACTTCCCCGTGGAAGAGCACCTCATCGTCGAGCTGTACTCTAAGTAATTCGCTTAGAAAACCCTCAGAATTGGTGAGCTGAATGAGACAGTGCTTGCAAGCTGTCGCGAAAAGGAGGGTATATAGCATATGGTAGAAATCGAAAAGCCCCGCATCGAATGTATTGAGAACCCCGGCGATAATTCCTATGGCAAATATGTAGTGGAGCCGCTGGAGCGAGGCTATGGCACCACGCTGGGCAACTCTCTGCGCCGCATCCTTCTCTCCTCTCTGCCAGGTACGGCGGTGACTTCCATCAAGATCGCCGGCGTCCAGCATGAGTTCACCACCATTCCAGGTGTGAAGGAGGATGTGACCGAGATCGTCCTCAACGTGAAGAGCATCATTGCCAAGCTGTACAGCGAAGGCGTCAAGACGGTCTACATTGAGGCAAACGGCGAGTGTGAGGTCACGGCCGGCGATATCAAGTCCGACGGCGAGGTGGAGATCCTCAACCCGGACCTGCACATCGCCACTCTGGGCCCCGACGCCAGCCTGAACATGGAGCTGACCCTGTCCCACGGCCGCGGCTATGTCCCCGCCGACAAGAACAAGACGCCCCAGACTGTCATCGGTGTGATCCCGGTAGACTCCATTTATACCCCGGTGCGCAAGGTCAACTACACCGTGGAGAACACCCGTGTGGGCGACGCCACCGACTATGACAAGCTGACCCTGGAGGTCTGGACCAACGGCACCATCGATGCCCGGGACGCCGTTTCCCTGGGTGCCCGCATCCTGTGCGATCATTTCGCCCTGTTCACCGACCTCAGTGAGACCATGGGCAACCGCTCCACCGTGGTGGAGAAGGCGGAGACCCAGCGGGACAAAGTGCTGGAGCTGACCATCGAGGAGCTGGACCTGTCCGTCCGTTCCTTCAACTGCCTCAAGCGCGCCAATATCAACACGGTGGAGGACCTGATCTCCAAGACCGAGGAAGAGATGATGAAGGTGCGCAACCTGGGCCGCAAGTCCCTGGAAGAGGTCATCAACAAGCTGGCCATGATGGGCCTGTCCCTGGCCAGCGACGACAGCAACGGCTGAGAGGCGTCCCGCCTCCCGGGACAGGGCGGAGGTATGTAACGTTCCGCTTCGCCTGGCAGGGTCCTCCCTGTCCCCGCAAGGGTGTCCTCCGGGGCCGTCCGGCCCCTGAACGAATTCAGAAATTTCGCCGCGCGAAATATAGGAGTGTCTGATATGTCTCTGAAACACCGTAAACTGGGCCGCACCAGTGACCAGCGCCGGGCCATGCTCCGCGCTATGGTGACCTATCTGCTGGAGAACGGCCAGATCAAGACCACCATCACCCGCGCCAAGGAGGTCGCTCCTCTGGCCGAGAAGATGATCACCCTGGCCAAGCAGAACGACCTGGCTGCTTACCGCCAGGCTCTGGGCTTCATCACCAAAGAGGATGTGGCCAAGAAGCTGTTCCAGGAGCTGGGCCCCAAGTATGCCGGCCGCAACGGCGGCTACACCCGCGTTGTCCGCATCGGTCCCCGCCGCGGCGACGCCGCTGAGATGGCCATCATCCAGCTGGTGTAACAGCAAGATTTCCCAAAGTGAGTCCCCGCCTGCTTTCCGAGCAGGCGGGGCTCTTTTCTTTTAGGGCAGGGAGAGGGGGGCGGTGCTGGAAGGGCAAAAAAGGAGGAGAAAGGAAATTTCCTCTTGACTGTCAACCTGGTGCATACTTTATACTGGGGACAAAGGAGGGAGGACCATGACCATTAAGGAGCTGGAGCGGCAGACCGGCCTGCCCCGGACCACTATTCGCTTCTATGAACAGGAGGGCCTGATCGCTCCGGAGCGCCGGGAGAACAACTATCGTGACTACTCGGAGGAGGATGCGGCGACTCTGGAGAAGATCAAGCTGCTGCGGAAGCTGAGCCTGGAGGTGGGGACCATCAGCCGGCTGAAGGCGGGAGAGCTGACCCTGTCTCAGGCCCTGCGGGAGCAGGCCGCCGTGCTGGAGGCAGACCGGGGGGATCTGGAGCGCTACGCCCAGGTGTGCCTGGAGATGAGCCGGACAGAGGTGGACTTCGGGACGCTGGACCCGGAGCCCTGGCTCAAGGAGCTGGAGAGCCGGCCCCTGCCGCCCTCCCGGCAGGTGGACCTGTCTCGGGACTCCATTGCCGCCGCCCCCTACCCCTGGAGAAGATACTTTGCCCGGGGGCTGGATGTAGGGCTGTGCACCTGTCTGTGGATGGCCGTGCGCTATCTGGTGCTGGAATGGTATGCCCCCGACCAGGTCCTGGATGGGGCGCTGAGAAGCCTGGCTGATATGTACGGGGGCTGGCTGTTCCTGTTCCTCCTGGAGCCGATCCTGCTGGCCGCCTGGGGTTACACCCCCGGCAAGTGGATCATGGGGCTGCGGGTACGGCGGGAGGACGGCCGGAAGCTGACATGGGAGGAGGCGGGCGACCGGCTGGTGGGCGTTTTCTTCCGCGGGACGGGGCTGGGCATCCCTATCTACAACATTGCCCGCCTTTGGGACTGCTATGAGAAGTGTGCCAAGGACCAGGTAATGTCTTGGGACCAGGGGCTGAGCTATACCGCCCGGCCCATGAAGTGGGGGCGGGGGGCAGTCCTGGCGGCGTTCTGCCTTCTGGTCACGGCCGCAGAATTTCTGGTGACCGACCGGAGCTATCTTCCCCCTTATCCCACGGAGCCGCTGACCGCAGAGCAGGCAGTGGAGAACTATAACTGGTATGAGAGACGCCGGACGGAGCTTCTGGGGACTACACCCAGGACCTCTCTGAACAGAGACGGGAGCTGGGCGGTCCAGCCCTCCGCCTATGTCAGCTGGAGTCAGTGGATCGAACTGGAGAAGGGGGCTGGGGAGTGGAGCCCGGTCGCCTGGACAGTGGACCAGGATGGCCGCGTGACCGGATGGAGCGTGACATGGGACGCGGCGGGCAACCCCTACCAAACGGAACTGGAAGTGCTGGAGCCGGCCATGAACATTTTGTCCCCCCTCCTCTTCGCCCTGGCCCCAGAGGCTGGGGAGGGGAGCTTCCTCTGCCAAGAGCGCTTTACCCAGGCCCGGCGGGCATCGCTGCACATGGTGTTGAGCATCCTTGAGGACACCCGCCTCCAAGGGGCGGGGACTCAGGGGAAAGTCCAGGGGATGGGGGGCGTCACCCTGGAACTGGAGGTGCTCACCGCCCGGGGATATAGCCGCACCTCGTACAGCGATGGGATGACCAAGCTGGATCAGGAGGACCCCGGCGCGGGAGATCTGGTCATTCGGTTTACGGCCTCCCTGACGGAGGGATGAAAAAGAGGCCCCCTGGAGCTCCAGGGGGCCTCTTTTGATAGGAAAGATCAGTAGGTCAGCTTCTCCTCCAGCCAGCTCTTCAGCTCACTGATGGGAACACGCACCTGCTCCATCGTGTCACGGTTCCGGATGGTGACTGCGTTGTCCGCGGGGGTCTTGTCGTCGCCCACGGTCTGGAAGTCCACGGTGATGCAGTAGGGAGTGCCGATCTCATCCTCACGGCGGTAGCGCTTGCCGATGGAGCCGGCGTCGTCATAGTCCACCATGAAGTACTTAGACAACTCGGCCTGGATCTCCCGGCCTTTGTCGCCCAGCTTCTTGGACAGAGGCAGCACAGCACACTTGAAGGGGGCCAGGGCGGGGTGGAGGCGCAGGACGGTGCGGACATCGTTCTTCTCGGCATCCACCACCTCCTCGTCATAGGCGTCCACCAGGAAGGCCAGGGTGACCCGGTCGGCGCCCAGGGAGGGCTCGACTACATAGGGGATGTAGTGCTCGCCGCTCTCCTGGTCAAAGTAGGTCTGATCCTTGCCGGAGGTGTTCTGGTGGGCGGTCAGGTCGAAGTTGGTGCGGGAGGCCACGCCCCACAGCTCGCCCCAGCCGAAGGGGAAGACAAACTCAAAGTCGGTGGTGGCGTTGGAGTAGTGGCTCAGCTCCTCGGGGTCGTGGTCCCGCAGACGCAGGTTCTCGTCCCGGATGCCCAGGCCCAGCAGCCAGTCGTGGCAGAACTGCTTCCAGTAGGCGAACCACTCCAGCTCAGTCCCCGGCTTGCAGAAGAACTCCAGTTCCATCTGCTCAAACTCACGGGTGCGGAAGGTGAAGTTGCCCGGGGTGATCTCATTGCGGAAGGACTTGCCGATCTGACACACGCCGAAGGGCAGCTTCCGGCGGGTGGTGCGCTGGACGTTCTGGAAGTTGACAAAAATGCCCTGGGCGGTCTCGGGGCGGAGGTAGACGGTGTTCTTGGCGTCCTCGGTGACCCCCTGGAAGGTCTTGAACATCAGGTTGAACTGGCGGATGTCCGTCCAGTTGAACTTGCCGCAGGTGGGGCAGCAGATGTTGTGCTCCTCCACAAAGGCCTTCATCTCCGCCTGGCTCATGGCGTCCACGCTGTGGCCCAGCTCGAAGCTGTTCTCCTGACACCAGTCCTCGATGACCTTGTCGGCGCGGAAGCGCTCCTTGCACTCCTTACAGTCCATCAGGGGGTCAGAGAAGCCGCCCACATGGCCGGAGGCCACCCACACCTGGGGATTCATCAGGATGGCGGCGTCCAGACCCACGTTATAGGGGTTCTCCTGGACAAACTTCTTCCACCATGCCTTCTTCACATTGTTTTTCAGTTCCACACCCAGAGGACCGTAGTCCCAGGTGTTGGCCAGGCCGCCATAGATCTCAGAGCCGGAGAAGATAAATCCCCGTCCCTTGCACAGAGCGACGATCTTTTCCATGGTCTTTTCACTGTTTTTCATGTGTCAAGCTCCTTTTTGTCGTGATTTTAGTTGTACACGGTCATTCCGGCGGGGCAAAAAAAACGCCCTGAGCCGGTGTCGGCTCAGGGCGAACAAAAACTTGTCCGTGGTTCCACCTGAATTCGTGCCTGGCTGGCACGCACTCTGACCCGATAACGGCGGGGGACCGGCGGGCCATTTCCTGCCCGCGGCTCCAGGGGGCCTTCACCCGCGCCATCGGAGGACTCGCACTGTCCGTCCTCTCGCTGCACCCCGGCGGGGGTTACTCTTCCCTTTCAAAGCCATGCGGCTGTTTTTAGATACAGCATCATTCTACTATAAAAAAAACACGGCGTCAAGGGCCGACGGGCCTTTTCCCCGCTTGTGAGGCGGCAGGGAAAGTGGTATCATGGAAAAAATGAAGGAGGGGTAGCGGTGCTTGGCGTGGAGCGCGGAACCGTGCGGGGGGAGGGCTGGGAGATGGATCACATCCGATTTGGAGCGGGGGGACGGGTCCTGGTCATCCTCCCTGGACTGGGGGACGGCCTGAGGACCGTCCGGGAGACGGCCCTGCCCCTGGCGGCAGCCTGCCGGGAGTACGGCAGGGAGCGGAAGGTCTATCTGTTCAGCAGGAGGCGGGGGCTGGAGCCCGGGGCCACCATCCGCGGGATGGCGGAGGACCAGGCGGAGGCCATGAAAAAGCTGGGGCTCTGGGGTGCGGATGTGCTCGGCATCTCCCAGGGCGGAATGGTGGCGCAGCACCTGGCGGCGGAGGCACCGGGGTTGGTGAGGCGCCTCGTCCTGGTGGCGACAGCCGGCTGGGCCAACGAGACGGTGCAGGAGACCGTGGGGCGCTGGCTGCTGCTGGCGGAACGCGGGGATTACCGAAGGCTGATGCGGGACACAGCGGAGCGCTCCTACTCCCAGCGGTATTTGCGGCGATACCGGCTGCTGCTGCCCCTGCTGGGCACCATCGGGCGGCCCAGGAGCTACCAGCGCTTCCTCATTCAGGCCAGAGCCTGCCTCGGGCATGACGCCCGCGGCGCGCTGGGACGGATCGGCTGTCCTGCACTGGTGGTGGGCGGCGGCCGGGATCAAGTGGTGGGGGCAGAGGCGGCCGGGGTGCTGGCAGAGCACTTGAGCCAAAGCCGGCTGTGGATCTATCCCGAGCTGGGACATGGACTCTACGAGGAGGCCGCAGACCTCCCAGCGCGGGTACTGGCATTTTTGTCCCAGTGAATCGAAAATATGTTCCATTTCTCTTGACAAAATAGAACATATGTTGTATTCTAAAAGTAGAACATATGTTTTCTTGCAGGGCAGAGAAAAAGTCCGGTTTTTGGGACCGGCACACTGTCATACTGCAGATAAGATTCAGGAACGGAGGGAACATGATGCAGACCCTGTACTATACCACCCATAATTTCGTCCGCCGCTCCGGCAATGTGATCGATCTGTGCGAATACCGCAGCCGGATGCAGGACGTCCAGGAGGAGCCGGTTTCCGCCGCTCCCGCAGCCCGGACAGAGCGCACACGCCGCCGCCATCCCCACCAGAACGCCTTTGCCCTGCTGATGGACAGCTTTGCCAGCATGAGCGTGATTCTGATGACCCTGACTTTCACCTTCTGGGTGCTGGACAAACTGTGAGGTTGCGCCCGTGGGGGAAACGTGCTACAATGACGGCAGCCGCCGGGCACCGCCGCCCCGGCGCAAATCGGATCGATCGAGAGGAGCTTGATTCCATGAAGGAAGCCATTCATACTGACCGGGCCCCCGCCGCCATCGGGCCCTATTCCCAGGCCGTCCGGGCCGGAGGGTTCCTGTTCACCTCCGGGCAGATCCCGGTGGACCCCGCTGCCGGGGATATCCCGGCGGGCATCAAGGCCCAGGCCCAACAGTCTCTGAATAACATCGCCGCCATCCTGGCCCAGGCCGGGCTGGACCGGTCCGCCGTGGTGAAGACCACCGTGTTTCTCAAGGACATGAACGATTTCGCCGCCATGAACGAGGTGTACGCCCAGTTCTTTGAGGGACCCGCCTATCCTGCCCGCTCCGCGGTGGAGGTGGCCCGTCTGCCCAAGGATGTATTGGTGGAGATCGAGGCCGTGGCCCTGCTGTAAGGGGACGGAATGCACAGAAAAAGCGCTCGGGAGGCCGGCTTGTCCAGCCCCGGGCGCTTTGCGCGTCCAGAGACAGGGGCCTCTGTGGCCCCGCCGGACACATCTCCCCGGCGGCGGGCCGCCTGCTTTGCCGACGGGGACAAGACAGGCTGCCCCGCATAATGGGGGCCCCAGCCCGCCGAGGGGAAAGACGGCGGGAGTTGGGCCGGAAGCCCTTGCAAGACAGAGAAAAATCCGATATAATAACAGGCACTGAATTTTAAGAGAAAAGAGGGCTTCTGCCGTGAAATTAGGTATCGTGGGTCTGCCCAACGTGGGCAAGAGCACCCTGTTCAACGCGATCACCAACGCCGGCGCCGAGAGTGCCAATTACCCCTTCTGCACCATCGACCCCAATGTGGGCATGGTGGCTGTCCCTGACCACCGGCTGGACAAGCTTTCCGAGATGTACCACCCCAAAAAGACCACCCCCGCAGTCATTGAGTTTGTGGACATCGCTGGTCTGGTAAAGGGCGCCTCCAAGGGCGAGGGACTGGGCAACAAGTTCCTGTCCAACATCCGTATGACCGATGCCATCGTCCATGTGGTCCGCTGCTTCGACGACGAGAACGTCATCCACGTGGAGGGCTCCACCGACCCCATCCGGGACATGGATACCATTGACCTGGAGCTGGTCATGTCCGATATGGAGATGGTGGACAGGCGCATTGACAAGGCACAGAAGGCCGCCAAGGGGGACAAGAAGTTTCTTCATGAGGCGGAGGTGTTCCAGGGCCTGCGGGAGTGGCTCGACCAGGGCAAGTCTGCCCGGGGCTATCTGCCCCAGGTGCCGGAGGATGATGCCGCCCTCATCGCCACCAGCGAGCTGCTCTCCCTCAAGCCGGTGATCTACGCCGCCAATCTGGATGAGGATGGCTTCTCCGACCCGGAGGCCGTCCCCTACTACCGGCTGGTGGAGGAGCGGGCCGCCGCCCAGGGCGCCCAGGTCATCCCGGTCTGCGCCAAGCTGGAGGCGGAGATCGCCGAGCTGGATGCGGAGGAGAAGAAGATGTTCCTGGACGATCTGGGGGTGGCCGAGTCCGGCCTGGACCGCCTGGTGAAGGCCAGCTACACCCTGCTGGGCCTGATCTCCTACCTCACCAGCGGCGAGGACGAGTGCCGGGCCTGGACCATCCGTAGGGGGACCAAGGCCCCTCAGGCCGCCGGCAAGATCCACTCCGACTTCGAACGGGGCTTTATCCGGGCTGAGGTGGTCTCCTACGACGACCTGATGGCCTGCGGCTCCATGGCCGCCGCCCGGGAGAAGGGCCTGATCCGCTCCGAGGGCAAGGAATACATCGTCCAGGATGGCGATATCATCCTGTTCCGGTTCAATGTATGACCGGCATCCCGCTATATTCTGATCTGCACCCATTTAAGCTCGGTCCGGGCCCCGAAGGGGCCCGGACCGTTTTTCCCGAAAGGAGCCTTTTGCCTTGAAACTTTTGGAAATCAATGCCCGCTCTCAGGAGCTGCTCACCTGCCTGTGCCAGGTGTGGGAGTCCTCCGTCCGGGCCACCCACCACTTCCTGTCCGAAGAGGACATCCGTTCCCTGGCCGTCTACGTCCCCCAGGCTCTGGCCCAGGTCCCGGTGCTGGTGGTAGCCTTCTCCGATCAGGGCATCCCCGTGGGATTTATGGGCATCGACGGCACCAGGCTGGAGATGCTCTTCCTCTCCCCAGACGTGCGGGGGACCGGTCTGGGCCGGCAGCTGCTCCAGCGGGGCATCCGGCGGTACGGTGTCACCTCTTTGTGCGTCAATGAGCAGAACCCTCAAGCCCTCGATTTCTATCTCCACATGGGTTTTCAGGTCCGCAGCCGCACGGAGACAGACGAGCAGGGCAATCCCTTCCCTCTCCTCTGCATGTCCCTGCCGGGATAGGCGCCTCCCTTGCGCCCTTCTTCCCGCCGTGCTATACTGAGGGCAGCACTATTATGGAAAGGCGGTATCCTGCCATGATCAACACCACCCTCTGCTACATCCGTCAGGGCGGTCAGTGTCTGATGCTCCACCGGGTCAAGAAGGAGAATGATCTGAATCAGGGCAAGTGGATCGGCATCGGCGGCAAGTTCGAGGACGGGGAGAGCCCCGAGGACTGCATGTTCCGGGAAGTGAATGAGGAGACCGGACTCACCCCAGCGGAATACCGCTATCGGGGGCTGGTCACTTTTGTCTCCGACCGCTGGCCCACGGAGTACATGCATCTGTTCACCATCGACCGCTTTACCGGAACCCTGAGGGCCGACTGCCCGGAGGGCGACCTGGAGTGGCTGCCCTGGACACAGCTGTGCACCATCCCCCACTGGGAGGGGGACGAGATCTTTCTGAGGCTCATTGAGGAGGATGTCCCCTTCTTCTCTCTGAAGCTGCGTTACCGGGGGGACATACTGGAAGAGGCTGTCCTCAACGGCCGGCATGTGAAGGGAGGGCCCCAGCTATGACCTATACGCTCTCCAACGACCTGCTCACCGTCTCCATCCAGGACGCCGGTGCCCAGCTCTGCTCCGTCCGGAGCGCTGGGGGCACTGAGTACCTGTGGCAGGCCGACCCCGCCGTCTGGGGCAGGCATGCCCCGCTGCTATTCCCCCTGATCGGCCGGCTCCAGGACAGCCAGTACACCCTGGACGGCCGGGCCTGGTCCATCTCCACCCATGGGTTTGCCCGGGACGCTCAGTTCCAGGTGTCAGAGCAGGGCCCCACCGCCCTCTCCTTCCAGCTGGAGGACAGCGAGGAGACCCGGCGGGTGTACCCGTTCTCCTTTGTCCTCACCGTCACCTACACACTGGAGGGCAGCCGCCTCACCAAGGCCCACCGGGTGGAGAACCGCTCCGCCGTTCCCATGCTCTATGAGCTGGGCGGACACGACGGCTTCCGGACCCCCCTGGAGCCCGGAGAGACTATGGCGGACTACGCCGTTACCGTCTCCGGGGTGGAGGAGCTCCGTCCCTACGGCATGGACAGCAGGTGTATGCTGACCATCGGAGAGGCCCGCTTTCCCCTGGAGGGAGGGCGCATCCCCCTGTCCCCCAGGGCCTTCGGGCTGGACACCATTGTCCTGGACCTGGAGGGGGAGCGCCGGGCTGCCCTGGTGGACCGCTCCGGCCGGGAGCGGGTGGTGGTGGAGTGCCCCGATTTTCCCTATCTGGGACTGTGGACGGCGGACAAGCCCTTTGATACCGGCTACTTCTGTATTGAGCCCTGGTCTGCCCTCCCCGACGCGGTCTTTGTGGGCCGGGGCCTGGAGGACAAGGCGGGCATCCGCCGGCTGGAGCCGGGGGGCGTCCATGTCCTGACCTATACCACCACATTTCAGTGAATCGGAAGGAGAAGATCCCATGAAACCGGAATACGCCAACACCTTCGGCCTGCGCAAGGTCGCTGACCCCCAGGGCCAGATCCTGGAGGTCACCCTGGATATCTCCTATAAGTATATGGAGAATGCCCTCACCGTCACCTCCAACGGGCTGGAGAACGTCTCTACGCCCAATGCGGATCACGTGGCCTCCATCGTTATGAACCGGCAGAGTGCCATTTCTCTGCGCAACCTCCTTATCCAGTCCCTGGGGGACGAGACTCTCTGAGCCGGGTGGAAAGGCCGGAGCCTTTTGATGGGACAACGGCCATTCGGCCAAAAGGTCCGCAGCTGCGGAAGAAAATATTGAAAACAGGTAAATTGCGGCGGAGAGGACGTGTGTCCTCTCCGCCGCCCAGCTTGTGGGTCCCTCTTTTTCAGAGAAAGATGGTTCAGGATCAGGCGGGGGAGCTCGAGGGGGCGGAAGCCCGCCTCGAGCTCCCCTGCCTCCCTTGCACAGCAAGGGAGGCGGCGAGCAAAGCGAGGACTTTTCCGCCCGGGCGGGGCGGAAAAGCAACGGGATACAAGGCTGTGGAAAAAGTCCACCAGGGACGGGACTTTTTCCACAGCCTGAGCGGCGGAGAGGACGCGTGTCCTCTCCGCCGCCTTTTTGTACAAGAAAAAATATTCTTTCAGGCGGGGCTTGACAGACGGGCGGACCTGTGTATAATATGAAGTACACTTCACGTGAAGCTAACTTCATGTTTTGGAGTGAAGTGAAAGGGGGGAGAGGGACATGAAGAACCGGGTGAAGGAGCTGCGCACCGCCGCGGGGATGACGCAGCAGCAGCTGGCCGACCGGGTCCACGTCTCTTCCCGCACCATTATTTCCCTGGAAAAGGAGCTGTACAACCCCTCGCTGCTGCTGGCCTATCGCATCGCGGAGCTCTTCGGCGTGACGGTGGAGGACCTGTACTGCCTGAAAGAAAATAGGGAATTGGAGGACCGGCAGTATGAAGATCTACAATAAGAAAAAGTTTGCGGACGGATGTTTTTTCCTGGTCCTTGGAGCGGCCCTGGCTGGGGCCATGATCTGGAAGCGGGAGATAGATGGAAAGAGTGTGGTGCTTGCCCTCATAGCCCTGGTCATCGGGGCAGACGCATTGGTCCGCAGCCTCTCCAGACGCCTGTCTTACCAGGACAAGGTGGAGGCACTGGACGAGCGCAACATCCAGGTGGAGTTGCGGGCCAGGAGCCGGACGCTCTCCCTGCTGCGGGGCACCCTGATGGCGGTGCTGATCCTCAGCCTGATCGGCGCCCTGGCCAACCCGGAGGGCGAGCTGGTGTACGGCGGGATGATGGTCGTATCCGGCGTGCTGTACACCCTCTCCCTGTTCATTGAGCTGGCATGCAGCTTCTATTATGAAGGCAGGATATAGGGATCGGATCACGGAAGATCCGGATGAAAAGGAAAGCGAGGAATTCCATATGAGCCATACCCGTGAAGAGGAGTGGAAGCAGGTCCGGGCGCTCCACCTGGTCCGGGACGAGCGGGACCGGGAGGTGGGGGCCGCGGCTAAAGGCCGGGCGGGGGATGCGGTGCTGGCTGCCTCCCAGCTGTTTGCGGCGGTCTGTCTCCTGAGGGGGGACCCGGCCTGGGCCGCCTTCCTGTCCCTCACCTTCGTGGGGGGCGGGGCGCAGTGCCTTCATCGGTTCTGGGAGGATAGGGAGAGGTTTTTCCTGATCTGCGGCCTGGCCGCGTCGGCCTGCGGCGCGGCGCTGGGATGCTGGTATCTGCTCCAGGACCCGGGGACAGGGCCGTCCCTGGGGCGGCTGGCGGCCTTTGCCCTGCTGATCAGCCTGCTGACCAGCCTGTCCGGCCTGATATTTGTCCCCCTTCTGCTGGGGGCCGTATGGCTCAAGTATAAGGTGGGCCGTATGGATGGGGAGGCGTGGGAGCACTATTTCCAGTCCGTGTCCACGGTGGGGCTCCTGCTGCGGGGCGGCGTGCTGCTGCTGTTGGCCCTGGGGCTGACCGCCCTGCTGAGCTGGCCGCTGTTCGCCCTGCTGGGCTTCCCCATGCCGGAGCGGCTGGCCCTGCTGTTCTTTTTGATCGGGGGCGCGGACCTGTTCCGCAAGCTGAGCCAGGAGCGGGACGAGCTGGTGCGGAAGCTGCTCCGGCTGAAGCTCCCCGGGGGGCGGAAGGGCGTCACGGAGCAGTGAGTGCCCCTCCGGACGGAAAAGAGGGCCGTATGGGGCCTGCGGGGCGCTCTGGCCCGATCTGTTAAGCGGGAAAGGAAGGGATCGAATTGAAGGTCAAAAACATCCGGCACCTGATGCTGGGGATCATCTGCCTGGTGCTGGCGGTGATCTGTCTCGCGGTGGGGGCGGCAGGCGGATCTGCGCCCAAATATCTCATCAGCGCCGTCCTGCTGCTGGCTCTGGGCGCTGTGAACTTTCACGGCGCGCTGAAGGGCGGGGCGGAGCAGGAGCTGCTGCGCTGGACGGACGAGCGGGACCGGCTGGTAGCCATGCGGAGCTGCCAGATCACCCTGCAGGTGATGAACGGCCTGCTGTTCGGCGGCGCAATGACCGCGCTGCTCTGCTACGCCATCACCCGCAGGGCCCTGTTCCAGACAGTGGGCATCACGCTGTGTGCCGTGATCCTTACACTGTTTTTTGTGACGATGGCCGCCAACCGCTACTTTGAGCGGCGGATGTAAGATGGGAAAAGTCCCGGTGCATTTTCTGCACCGGGACTTTTCAGCTTGTAGAAAAAGCCGCGCAGAGTTCGCGCCCGCGCGCGGCAGACTGCGATATTCTCGAAAAGGCGGTTTCCTTATCCAGGGAGGTGAGCTGGACGGCCATGGCCGAAATAGAGGGATCTGGGACCGAGAGAGCGGATGCGGGCGATGCTGTCCCGCTGGGCGGCGGGGTCGGAGCAGAGGCAGGAGGGGCCCGGGCGGAACAGGTTCATCATGGCGTCCCCCACAATGAGGGAGTGCCCCTCCACGTCCAAGCCAATGGAGCCCGCCGTATGGCCGGGCAGCTCCAGAACCCGGGCGTCCACACCCCAGGGGGCCAGGCTGTCCCCTTCCCGCAGCTCCACTGTGGGTGTAAAAGGGAGGAACGCCTGGGTCTGGAAGCTGTGACGGGAGAGAGACAGCAGGAGCCGGCCCGCCGGTCCCTGGGCGGACAGGGGCTGAGATTGCTGATCGGTGAGCAGGCCCAGATCCGCCGGATGGAGGGCGGCGGGAACGCCCAGCCGCTCCATGAGCAGGGCGGTGTTCTGAATGTGGTCCAAGTGGCCGTGGGTCAGCACGATCAGCCGCACCCCGGCCCCCAAGCAGGTATCCAGCAGGCGCTCCACGTAGCCGGTGTAGCCGGTGTCCACCAGGACGGCGCCCTCCTCCCCCTGCACCAGATAGCAGTTCACATTGCCGCAGGGGATGCGGCGGATGCCCCTCACAGGACCACCCCCTTGAGGGTGTTCCCCTCCAGCCCCTCCAGCTGTACCTGTACCAGGCAGTTGTGAAGATCCCGGGGACTGGGAGCGGCCACAGCGCAGTAGTGGGCGGTATGGCCCCGCCAGAGACCGCCCTGCTCCTCCTCGAAAAGCACCGGAACGGTCTGCCCCACCCACTGGGACAGATAGGTGTGCTCCATCTCTGCGGCTGTCTCAGCGGCCCGGCGGGCCCGCTCTTCCTTCACGGCGTTGAGGACCTGGCCGGGCATTTTGGCCGCCGGAGTGTCGGGGCGCTTGGAGTAGGGAAAGATATGCATGGCGGCGAAGGCGCACCTATGGAGGAATGTCAGGGTCTGTTGGAACTCCTCCTCCGTCTCACCGGGGAAGCCCACGATCAGGTCTGTGGTAATGGCGGGGCGGTCAAAGTATCCATGGAGCAATTGGACGCTCTCATAATACCGCGCGGAATCATATTTCCGATTCATCCGGGCCAGAACGGCGTCACAGCCGGACTGCATGGACAGATGGAAGTGGGGGCACAGATTGGGCAGGGCGGCCGCCCGGCGGCAGAAGTCAGGGGTGATGGTGCGGGGCTCCAGGCTGCCCAGGCGGATGCGGACCTCTCCGGGCAGGTCCCGGCAGACGGTTTCCAGCAGGTCGATAAGGGTCTGCTCCCCTGGCAGGTCCTGTCCCCAGGAGGAGATCTCAATGCCGGTGAGGACGATCTCCCGATACCCCGCCTCCAGCAGCCGCTCCAGCTCCCGCCGGGTGTCCTGGGGGGAGAGGGAGCGCACCCGCCCCCGGGCGTAAGGGATGATGCAGTAGGAGCAGAAGTTGACGCAGCCGTCCTCGATCTTCAGCATGGCCCGAGTGCGGCCCTCCAGGCCGCCGGCGGGCAGGATCTCAAAGGAGCGGCGGTCGAAGGCGTTGTCCAGGGCGGTGACGGGCTGGCGCTCCTGCCAGGTGCGCTCCAGCAGACCGGCGAAGCCCAGCCGGTCCCCGGTGCCGGACACCAGATCCACCCCCAGGCCGTCCATGGCGTCCGGGTGGGTCTGGGGATAGCAGCCGCACACAGCGATGACAGCGTCGGGGGCGGCCTTGCGGGCCCGGCGGATCATCTGCCGGGATTTCTTGTCACTGACGGCGGTGACAGTGCAGGTATTGATAATATAGGCGTCGGCCTCCCCGTCGAAGGGGACCAAGGTGTGGCCCCGGCCGGTGAGCACCTGTTCCAGGGCCTGGGTCTCATATTGATTCACTTTGCATCCAAGGGTATAAAACGCGATCTTCATGGTCAGGGCACCTCATGTTCCGGCGGAGCGGGGCGGCCGCGCCCATCACGCCGTCTCTGTCTCGTTCAGGTCCTCCACCCGCAGCTCCATCAGCTGCTCCCGGGTGGGGGACTCCAGCTGGGCCACCCGGTCGGACTGGCGGGACACCGCCTTCTCGAACAGGTTGCGTACGTCCCGGGCATTGCCGAAGTTCTCGTCCCGGCCTTCATAGAGGGAGAGAAAGTCCTGCTCCGCCCATTGGGCGGCCTCCGGGGAGAGGACATACCCGTTTTTTTGGCACATGGACTGAAAGATCTCCATGAGCTGGGGACCGGTGTAATCCTCGAAATAAAAATATTTGTTGAAGCGGGACTCCAGGCCGGGGTTGGAGTGGATGAACTTCTCCATCAGACCGGAGTAGCCCGCCGCAATGACGATCAGGTCATCCCGGTGGTCCTCCATGTTTTTCAGCAGGACCTCGATGGCCTCACGGCCGAAGTCGTTGCCGTTCTCCTGGTTGACCAGAGCGTAGGCCTCGTCGATGAACAGCACACCCCCCAGAGCCTTCTGGACGGCCTCCTGGGTCTTGATGGCGGTCTGGCCCACGAAGCCGGCTACCAGGCCGGAGCGGTCCACCTCCACCAGCTGGCCCTTGGAGAGGATGCCGATGGCGTGGTAGATCCTGGCCAGCAGACGGGCTACGGTGGTCTTGCCGGTGCCCGGGTTGCCCAGAAAGACCAGATGGAGAGACATGGGCGAGACGGGCAGGCCCTGCTCCTGGCGCAGCTTCTGCACCTTCACCAGGTTGATGAGACTCTTGACATCCTTCTTCACCCGCTCCAGGCCGCACAGGGCGTCCAGCTCGGCCAGCACCTGGTCCAGGTCCGGGGGAGGGAGAGGCTTGTCCTCCGCCGGGGCGGGCTCCTCTTCCGGTGGAGCGCTGGTCCGGGGCCGGGTGACGAACTCGTCTGCTTTCAGGGCGGGCCGGTCTCCCTCCAGGCCTCCGCACAGGGCCAGCAGGAGGTCGGAGCAGGCATTGACAAAGCCGGCCTCCGGCTCGCTGACCACGTCATCCACCGCAGCAAAGAGCAGCAGGAGCAGTGTCAGCTGGTCAATGAAGGTGCGGGACAGACGGCTGTGGGTGAGGCGGTCATACTCCCGGAGACGGTCAAAAAAGGCGGGGGGCTGGAACTGGTCAAAGCCGGCTACCCCGGTGGCCACCTCCCAGTACAGGGCGGAGGGGGCGGAGGAGCCGTTGGTATAGATGGCGTTGTAGAACTCCACATGACGGGGGGTGATGGAGCTGGCGTTGTCCGCCTGCCACACCCCCAGGGCGCAGCGGCGGAAATAGCCGTCCGCCTCCCCATCGAACCGCGCACGCAGGGCCGGGTCCGCGATGAGCCTGCGGAATGCGGAGACCACCTCATTGTACTGCTTGTGGACGGTAGCTGCGGACATGGTTCCTTTCATAGCGGTCACCTCTTCAGGGTTAGTGGTGCGGGGCCGGGGCCCCAGCGGGCTGACAGATTTCATTATAAGAGGCCGGGCCCCGGCGGTCAAGGGTGAGGGAAGAAAGAAGTAGACATAAAAACGGAGAAAAACAATTATTTCATGGTTTTCCGTTGACGCACCTGTAAATTCACGCTAAAATAGAGACAAGTACCCGGCTGCCAGGCCGCAGGCCGGGCCATCCTGATCCAAGATTAAGGCGGAGGTGCGTGCCATGGCCAGCAGCCCCAAAGATCCCAAGCAGCAGAAGACGAAGCCCATTCGGCGCAACGACGTGATCCACTGTGAAAACTGTGGCGAGGACTACTCCGTCACATATAAGCGGTGCCCGTTCTGCGACGAGCGGCCGGCCAAAAACGGGCGCCCCAGAACAGCGGGTGGCCGCAGAGTGGCCGGCGGAGGCCGGAGCGGCCGGCCGGCCAACCCCCTTCAGGTGGCGGCGCTGGTGGGCTCCCTGGTGCTCATCATCGTGGCCATGTATATTGTCTTCACCTCCCTGGCTCCCCTGTTCAGCAAGGGAGAGGATGATCCCGGCGGGAGCCAGGCAGACCCCGGCGCCTCCACCAGCCAGACCGGTCCTGATGCCTCCAGCACCCCCAGCGGCTCCCAGGGAGACATCTCCCAGCCTGAGCCCGAGCCCCCGGTGACGGTGGATGTGACCTCCCTGACGCTGGATAAGAGCGACTTCACCCTTCAGGCCGGGGAGTCCGCCACCATCCAGGCCGCCGTGGTTCCCGCCGACGCAGAGATCACCTGGAGCAGCAGCGACGAGTCTGCGGCCACCGTCAGCCCGGAGGGCGTGGTGTCCAACGTGAACACCGGCTCCTCCCAGGTGAAGGTGACCATCACCGCCACCGCCGGGGACAAGACGGCGGAATGTGTCGTCTTCTGCCGCGCCGGCGGCGGGGCCGGGTCGTCCTCCTCCGGCACCACCGGAACAGTGACCGGCGCAGGTAGCGGCCTGTTCGTCCGCTCCGGACCGGGCAGCGGCAATGAGGCCATTGCCACCATTCTGGAAGGAAACACCGTTACCATTCTGGAGGACATGGGCAACGGCTGGTACCGGATCAGCTTTATCGGAAGCGGCGGCAGAGCCACAGAGGGCTATGTGTCCAAAGATTATATCAAGGTCTCCTGAACTGCTGTGTTCCGGGCCGTCCCCCAGGGGACGGCCCGGAATTTTTGCAGTTTTCGGCTTGACAAAATAATTAGACAGTTGTAAAATCTAAAAAGACAAACGTCTAATAAAGGGGGAGATGACATGAAGCAGATCTCACGTCTGCCCGACGCGGAGCTGGAGGTGATGCAGGCCCTGTGGGCCGTCCCAGAGTATCCGGCCCGCACCAGCGATCTTGCGGCTCGGCTGGACCGGGACTGGAAAGCGCCCACCCTGCTCAAGCTCCTGTCCCGGCTGGAGGAGCGGGGCTTTGTCCGGGGGGAGAAGGAGGGGCGGTCCAACGGCTACACCCCTCTGGTGAACCGGCCGGACTATCTGGCTGCGGAGAGCCGATCCTTCCTGGAGCGGGTCCACGGCGGTTCCCTGTCCAGCCTGATGGCTGCCCTGTACCCAGAGAAGGAGCTGAGCCGGGAGGACATCGCCGAGCTGGAACGCATCCTGGAGAAAGGGGGGAAATGAGGTGCTGGAGCAACTGACGGCCCTGCTGGCGGCCAGCCTGGGGGGTGGGGCAGCCATCCTGGTGCTGCTGACCCTGGGCCCTCTGCTGACGCGGAAGGTCTCACCGCACTGGCGGTATTGGGCCTGGGCCGTGGTGGCTGTCAGCCTGATGGCCTATCCCATTCTCGGCCCCGTATTGGGGGCCCTCTTTCCCGCTCCCATTCAGCTGGATGTCCCCCAGATGGTGGCTCATGGCGCCTATGACCGGTACAACGCCTATCATTTGGATAACCAGCGGATCGTGGAGGCCGGAGCAGGGGGAGCAGGAGGGACAAATACCTACGTGGACGGAGAACAAATGTGGTACAGTCATCACGTCCACTATACAGACCGGCAGGGCAGGGAGGTGAGCATCCGGGACAACGACTACCTCCGCACCGTCACTGTGGAGGGGGTGACCTCTTACACCGTCCACTGGACGGGGGTGATCTATGGAGCATATCGGGGGGTGGCCGTCCTCTTTCTCCTGTGGATGGCTGCGGGCTATGGACTGGGCCGCCGGCGACTGCTGCGGTGGAGCACCCCGGCGGGGGAGGAGGATCTGGCCGCGCTGGAGCGGGCCAGGCAGGAGACGGGCTGCCGGAAAAAGGCGTCCCTGTACCGCTGCCCCAAGGCAGGCTCCCCCCTGCTGCTGGGCTTTGCCCACCCGGTGATCCTTCTGCCTGAGACTCTGCAGGAGGGGGGACGGGAGGCCGCCCTGGCCCACGAGCTGACCCACCTGAAGCGGAGGGATACAGGCTATCTGCTCCTGCTGACCTGTGTCCGGTGCATCCATTGGTTTAACCCACTGGTGTGGAACATGGTCCGGACGGCCCGGCGGGACATGGAGCTGTGCTGTGACGATGATCTGCTGGCGGGCCGGGACCAGGAGGCCCGCCGGGCCTACGGCCGGGCGATCCTGGACCAGATGACCGCCGGAAAAGGGGGGAGGACCGGTCTGACTACCGGCTTTACTGGGGACCGGGGAGGGATCTTTCTCCGGTTTCGGGCCATCATGGACACCACGCCAAAGAGGAGGGGACGCCTGCTGCTGGCCTCTGCCTCCATCCTGATCCTCCTGGCCGGGGGACTGGTAAGCTGTGCGCCCGCCGCGGCAGAGAGCAGCGGAGGCGCGTTGGAACTGTCGGGAGCGGACGCGGGACCCGGGGAGATGCTGCCCTTGGAAGAGCGGTTTGAGTCCTACAACCGGGAAAGAGGACGCTCCCTCCCTGTTTCCCGGGGGGAGTGGGCTGGAGAGGTCCGCTACCGCTTTGCCGACCAGGAGCAGGGGGTGGAGGTGCTGGTCGGACTCAGCCCGGGGAAGGGGGACCCCTTTCCTGCGGAGGTCCTGTTCCAGAGGCGGAGCTTTGGCTTCGACATGCCAGTCCTTCCGCTGGCCCAGGGCGGCGCAGAGGGGAGTGCCTCTTTGTCCCTGGCCGACCTGACGGGAGACGGCGTCCCGGAGCTGGTGTACATCTGGGGCGGCGGCGGGACCGGCGCCTGGGAGGACAACTGCCGGGTATTCGACCTGTCTACCGGGGAGGAGTACCCCATCATCCTGGACCCGGAGCTGATGCTCTCCCAGGTGCGGGCGGAGCGGCTGGAACGGCGGGAAGATCATCTCATTTATCAGGTCACCGGCCCCGGCGGTCAGTCGGGGGAAGCAGCCTTGTGGTGCCCCGAGTCTGACCAGGAGCCGGAAGGGGGACCAGCCCTGGGGCAGATCAGCCTGATCCGGATGAACGAAACGGGGGATGCGCTGGAGTGGACCGCCTCCCTGACGCTGGAGGGCCCGCCGGTCCTGTACGGGAACAGCCTGGGTGAGCTGACGGCGGTGCTGGAGTTCTCCCCCTCCCTGCGGGCGTTCACAGCGGCACCGCCCTGGGGGATGGTGCTCTACCCCCTGGAATAACACAAAATTTTTAAGGGGAGGGCCCTGGAGGGGGGCCCTCCCCTTGTATTTGCCCCCAAATTACGGTATGATATCCCTTGATGCAAAGACCACAAAGGAGGGTTTTTTATGCGGGACGGATTTATCAAAGTGGCAGCGGGCACCCCGAAGATCCGGGTGGCGGACTGCCGCTATAACGCGGAACAGATCTTTACCATGATGCGGGAGGCGGACAAGCAGGGCGTCAAGGTCCTCTGCCTGCCGGAGCTGTGCCTCACCGGCTATACCTGTGGGGACCTGTTTTTGCAGGACACCCTGCTGTGTGGGGCGGAGGAGGGGCTTCAGACCATCCTGGAGGCCACTCGAAACTTGGATATGGTGACCGTGCTGGGCCTGCCGGTGCGGTGCAAATGGGACAACAAGCTGTATAACTGCGCCGCAGTCATCCAGAGCGGCGAGATCCTGGGACTGGTGCCCAAGACCTATCTGCCCAATTACGGGGAGTTTTATGAACAGCGGTGGTTTGCCTCCGGAGCGGGTGTGGAGACCAGTGTGGACCTGTGCGGGGAGACCGTGGACATGGACGCCGCGGGGCTCTTTGCCTGTGAGACAGTGCCCAACCTGGTCCTGGGCGTGGAGATCTGTGAGGACCTGTGGGCCACCGAGCCCCCCTCCGCCCGGCTGGCCCGGGGCGGGGCTACGGTGATCCTGAACCTGTCGGCCTCCAACGAGCTGGTGGGCAAGTCTGGATACCGCCGCAATCTGGTGGTGGGGCAGTCAGGGCGCCTGGTGTGCGGATATGTGTACGCCGATGCTGGGGAAGGAGAGTCCACCACCGACCTGGTGTTCACCGGCCACAACATGATCGCCGAGAACGGTGCCCTGCTGGCGGAGCGGCGCTTTGCCACGGGGCTCACCATCAGCGAGATCGATGTGGACCGGCTGGCCTATGAACGCCGCCGGATGACCACCTTCAACGGCCAGAGACAGGCGGATCTCTGGCGGGCCTCCTTCTCCCTGCCCCTGGAGGAGACACGGCTCACCCGGGCGGTCTCTCCCGCCCCCTTCGTCCCCGCTGATGCGGAGGACCGGGCGGAGCGGTGCAATGAAATTTTGAAAATTGCGGCCCTGGGCCTGAAAAAGCGTTTGGAGCATACCGGGGCCAGGACGGCGGTGGTGGGCCTGTCCGGCGGGCTGGACTCCACCCTGGCCATTCTGATCACCGCAGTGGCTATGAAGCTGCTGGACCGCCCGGCCAGCGATATCATCGCGGTGACCATGCCCTGCTTCGGAACCACCGACCGTACCCGGGATAACGCCGTGGAGCTGGCCGAGCGCCTGGGGGCCACCCTGAAGCGCATCGACATCGGCAGCGCGGTAAAGGTCCACTTCAAGGACATCGGCCAGTCCATGGAGGACCACTCGGTGACCTTCGAGAACGGCCAGGCCCGGGAGCGGACCCAGGTGCTCATGGACATCGCCAATCAGAACGGCGGGCTGGTCATCGGCACCGGCGACCTGTCCGAGCTGGCCTTGGGCTGGGCCACCTACAACGGGGATCACATGTCCATGTATGGGGTCAACGCAGGCATCCCAAAGACTCTGGTGCGCCATCTGGTGGCCTTCGTCTCCGACGACAAGGGCAGCGAGGACCCACGCCTGTCCGCCGTACTGGACGACATCCTGGACACCCCAGTCTCCCCGGAGCTGCTGCCCGCCATCGAGGGGAAGATCAGTCAAAAGACGGAGGACCTGGTGGGCCCCTATGAGCTCCACGACTTCTTCCTGTACTACGCCATCCGCTGGGGCTTCCCTCCCAGGAAGGTGTTCCGTCTGGCGGAGCACGCCTTGGGCCGGACCTACGACCGGGCCACCATCCTGAAGTGGCTGAACAGCTTTTACCGCCGGTTCTTCACTCAGCAGTTTAAACGTTCCTGCCTGCCAGACGGCCCCAAGGTGGGCTCTGTCACCCTGTCCCCCCGGGGCGACTGGCGGATGCCCAGCGATGCGGTGGCGGCGCTGTGGCTGGAGGAATTGGAGGGCCTGGAGTAAGAGCTCTCCCGATCCGCCGGCCGCCGCGGCCGGGGCACCGCGGGGGTCGGGCCGGGCGGGCCGCACTTTGCTGAAAAATTTATGGAGAGGACGTTGATCTGTTGAACCTTTATTTGGACCTGTTTCTGACCTTTGCCAAGGTGGGAGTATGTACCTTCGGCGGTGGCTACGCCATGCTGCCCATCCTCCAGCGGGAGGTGGTGGAGAAAAAGGGCTGGGTCACAGAGGAGGAAGTCACTGACTACTTTGCCATCGGACAGTGCACTCCGGGCATCATCGCCGTCAACACATCGGTTTTTATCGGCCACCGTCAGCGGGGGGTCCCAGGAGGAATTGCCGCCGCCCTGGGAGTGGTGTTTCCCAGCTTTGTGGTCATCACCATCATAGCCGCATTCCTCACAAAATTTGCGACCTATCCGGTGGTTCAGCACGCCCTGGCGGGCATCAATGCCGCAGTGGTGGCACTGATTGCAGTCAGCGTGCTCAAGCTGGGAAAGACAAATTTGAGGGGGAGACCCGCAATATGCATCTTTTTGGGAGTTCTGGTGCTGGGAGAGCTGTCCGGGCTGCTGGCTGTGGACCCGGCCACCCCGCTGGGAGCGGTGCTGGATCTCCTCTCCAATCCTGCATTCCTTGTGGTGGCAGCCGGAGCGACAGGCTGGCTGCTGGGCCGGGTGAAGCTCCCATCCCAAGGAGGTGAGGATACATGATCCTGCTGCGCCTCTTTTATGAGTTTTTTAAGACTGGTCTGTTCTCTGTGGGCGGGGGTATGGCTACGATTCCCTTTCTGCAGCATATGGGGGAGACCACCGGCTGGTTCACCAATCAGGATCTGACTACTATGATCGCGGTTTCCGAGTCCACACCGGGCCCGCTGGGGGTGAACATGGCCACCTATGTTGGCTACCAGACCGCTGGAGTCCCCGGGGCGCTTGTGGCAACGCTGGGGGTGATCACGCCGGGGGCCATACTGATCCTGATAATTGCGGGATTTTTGCAGAAGTTTCGGAGCAACCGGAGCGTGGAGGCGGTGTTTGCCGGGCTGCGTCCCGCCTCCACTGCGCTGATCGCGGCAGCGGGCCTGAGTGTGGCGTATTCAGTTTTTACGGCATCAGACGCCCTCTCACCGAACAGCTTTCCGGCCATTCAGTGGACAGCGGTGGTGCTGACGCTGGCGATGTTCGCAGCAATGAAGTGGACGCCCCTGAAAAAACTTCACCCTATCGCCTTTATTGCGGCAGGAGCGGCAGCCGGCATTTTACTTCAGCTCTAAACGAAAAAAGTGTCCTCTTCCCATGGCGGGAAGAGGGCACTTTCTTATTCCGCCTCTTCATCGGCGGACAGGGACTCATAGTTCAGATCCGACAGGGTCCGGGCCTTATCGGCTGAGATGAGGAAGAGGTCGCAGCCGGGGGCGGGTGCCTCCAGGGCGGCGTAGACGTAGCTGCCATCCTCGGTCTGGCCGCCGATGGCCAGGGTGAAGGTCTCGCCGGAGGTCAGGGAGACGGTGAGAAGGGAGGCGCCGTCCATGCCGCAGGCGGACAGCTCCTCCTGGTCCGCCTTAAAAGCGGAGCAGCTGTCCAGGTATAGGGTGGACAGGTCGTACAGCCAGTCCTCCAGCCCGACGGCCCCCTCGGGCAGCGGCTGCCCGTCCAGCGACCATAGGGTGATCTCCTCCGTCTCCGTGGTGGTCTCATAGATGGGCTCCCTGTTCTCGTCGGTCTCGCCGGTTTCGGTCTCCACCTCCGTCTCCCGGGTCTCCACAGCGGAAGTCAGCTGGCGGACAGTGCCGTCGCTCAGCTCCAGCTGGGCGGAGGTGATGTTCTTCTCGTCCAGGTCAGGCAGCTGGGGCAGCTCCATCAGGTCCAGCAGTTCGCTGTCCAGGGAGGAGGTGATGGAGCCGTCCACCGTGTAGACCTCCGTCCCCCCGTCGAGCATGGCGTACCGGTGGCTGCCCCCAGGGTCCAGGCTGCCCAGAAGCAGGGTGGTGGACTCCCCGGAATCAGTGCGGGCGGTGAGGGTGTAGGCGGGCTCCTCCAGGCCGTAGTCGGCCAGTGCGTCGGGTTCCGGAATGATCCGCTCCGCCTTCAGGGCGGCCAGGTCCTCTCGGAGGGCGTCCAGCTCCGTGCCGTTCACCGGGAACTCGCTGTCCCCGTCCCAGGTCCAGCCCGTCTCCTCCAGGGTGAAGGAGAGGGGGCCGTCCCCGGAATCAAAGGAGAGGGCGGTGACATCGCTGAGCTGGAGCACATAGTCGGCCTGGGCGGCCTCCCGCTCCTCCTCCCCCGCGTTCCAGACCCGCAGGGCGGCGTAGGCGCCCAGCCCGACGGCGAGGACACCGGCGAGAGCCAAAAGCTGTTTTGTCTGTCGGTTCATCACAGTTTCCTCCGCTTGATCCAGTAGGCCAGGCCGCCGATCAGGACCCCCAGGGGGATGACGGCCAGATAGAGGGTGCTCCACATGCCCGGGTTGAGAACGGTGTTATAGGTGATCTCCAGGCTCTTGGCGGGGATGGAGATGGCGGAGATGTCCTCCATGCCGGAGGTGGCCGCGTTGAGGAAGATGTCCAGGTTCACCATGCTGGGGTTGAAGGTGAGGATGCTCTGGTCCACTACGCTCTCGGTGGTGAAGACGGTGAGGCGGGCGGTGCCGCCGTCGGTCTCCTCCTCCGCCTGGGCGCCCAGGATATAGGTGCCGGTCTGCCCGCCGGCGTCGGAGTAGCCGCTCTCCGTGGTGGTCATGAAGGGGGTCACGGTGATGGTGTCACGGACCGGATCGCACTGGGTCATGCCGTGGGCGCCGTAGATCAGAGTCAGGTCGTCGTCCCCGAACTGAGCAGTGATGGGGCTGGAGGCGGACAGGGTGGCGCTGAAGTAGAAGCGGCCGTACTGGGCATAGTACCGGGCGGTGTCCCCGATATAGCCCTGGGCCATGGCGAGGCCGTAGTCGGCGAGGATGGCATTGAAGTTGGCCAGGTCCGTGCGGGTCAGCAGGATCATCACCTGGCCGCCCCCCTCCAGGTAGTCCCGAACCATCTGGGCCTCGTCGGCGGACAGGTCGGTCTGGGGCTGGTTGAAGACCAGCAGGGAGCAGTCGTCAGGCACCCCGTTGTCCAGCAGGAGGCTGACGGTGGAGGTAGACAGGTTGGCCTTGCTGATGGCGTCGGTGACCGAGCCGCCCAAGGCGCTCTCCCCGTGGTTTTCGGCGAGATAGAGGATGTGGCTGTTGTCTGAGGTGACGTAGTCCACCGCGGAAGTAAGCTGCCCCTCGGCGTCGAACTCGGAATAGGTATAGGTGCCATAGGTGTAGTAGGACATGAGATCGGCCACCAAAATGTCGGAGAAGGGGACCACCCGCTGCCTGCCGGTGTCGGCACAGCGGACCACGACAGTGTTCTGGTCTGCCTCATACTCCGTCAGGGCGGAGGGGTGCTCCACAGGGTCCACGAAGGAGAGGGAGAGATGGCCGGACAGGGCGGCATAGTTGTGCAGAAATTTGGTGATGCGCTGGTCCGTGGTGTCCTCGCTGGCCAGGACGACCAGCTCCACGTCCCGCTCCAGGGCGGAGAGGTAGTCCACAGAAGTGTCGCTGACGGTGTAGAGACTGTTGTCCGAGATGTCCCGCTCCACCAGGTCAGAGGGCAGCTGCCCCACCACCAGGTTGACCACCACGGCGATGGCCAGCACCACCGCAGTGGTAGCGGCGGAGGTGATCCCCTTCCGGCGCTGGAGGACCTGCACGGTGAGGAAGACGAAGACGGCCGCCATGGACAGATAGAGCAGCAGTCCCCCCAGATCGAACACGCTGTAATAGGCGAAGTTGTCCAGCACGCCCTGGAAGTCGAAGCTGGAGAGGAGCTGGGCCAGGGAGTCGGGGAGAAAGGACACCAGATCGGTCCACAGGTAGAGGACCAGCAGCGCGGCAAAGGTGCCCACGGCGGCGATGATCTGGCTCTCGGTGAGGGCGGAGACGAACATGCCTACGGCGATGTACACGCAGCCCATGCAGAAGAAGGCCAGGATAGCGGCGTAGTCCGCCGTCAGAGTGGCGGAGCCGTTCATGGCGATGATGAGCGGGCAGAAGCAGATCAGCAGGATGGGGACCAGCAGCACGGTGACCATGGCCAGATATTTGCCCAGGACGATGCCGGTGAGGGAGACGGGGGAGGTGAGCAGCAGCTGGTCGGTCTTGCCCCGCCGGTCCTCCGCCATGGAGCGCATGGTGAGGATGGGAACGGCCACCATGAAGATGATGGTGCAGCTGAGCAGGACATAGCCGAAGGAGGGGTAGCCGCCGAACAGGTTGTAGGCCATGAAGTAGATGCCTACAAAAAAGATGAGGATGGCGATGAACACATACCCCACCATGGAGGTGAAATAGGAGCGCAGCTCCCGCTTGTAGACCGCAGTCATGGCTCCGCCTCCTCTCCGTGTTTCGTGATGGCTGTCTCCGGAGCGGGAGCGGGCTCCGGCTCCGCCGAATCTCTGCGCCCGAAGGGGCGCCTGCGGCCGCCAGCCTGTCCGGCGGCGGAGGCGTCGGAGGTCAGCTCCAGGAAGATCTGCTCCAGGGACAGGGACTCCCGCCTCATCTCCAGGATCGGCAGGTCCGCCCCCGCACAGGCGTGGAAGACGGCCTCCCTGGGATCGGCCCCCTCCGCGGGAGTCAGGCGCAGCAGGGCAGCGCCCGCCTCCCCGCAGGGCAGCGGCGCCACCTCCGCTACGCCGGGGACGCCGGAGAGCAGGACCCGGCCTTCCTCCGGGGCGGCCTTGAGCAGCAGGGTGATGGCAGGGGTGCCTGCCAGCTCCCGCTCCAGCTGGGCCGGAGTGCCTTGGGCCACCAGCCGGCCGTGGTGGATGATAAAGATGTGGTCGCAGACCTCCTGGACCTCGGAGAGAATGTGGGAGCTGAGGATCACCGTGTGCTCCTGGGCCAGCTCCCGGATCAGGGCGCGGATCTCCAGGATCTGTTTGGGGTCCAGGCCTACAGTGGGCTCATCCAGGATCAGGATGTGTGGAAAGCCGATCAGCGCCTGGGCCAGCCCCACCCGCTGGCGGTAACCCTTGGAGAGGTTGCGGATCAGCCGGCCGGACACGTCGGCGGTCCGGGTCATCTCCAGGATGCGGTCCAGCTGAGCGGCCCGCTCTCCCCTGGGGATCCGCTTGAGCCCGGCGGCGAACTCCAGATACTCCCGCACCGTCATGTCCACATAGAGGGGCGGCTGCTCCGGCAGATAGCCGATGCAGGCCTTGGCCCCCGCCGGGTCCTGAGTCACACTGTGGCCGTCTACCCGGACCTCCCCTTCAGTGGGGGCGAGATAGCCGGTCATCATATTCATGGTGGTGGATTTCCCGGCGCCGTTTGGGCCCAGGAAGCCGCAGACGCAGCCCTTCTCCACTGTGAAGCTCAGGTGGTCCACCGCCAGATGGCCGCCGTACCGCTTCACCAGATTTTCTACTTCGATCACGGTCTAACCTCCCGTTCCAAATCAAAGATCAGGAACAGGATAACACCCAAAGCTGAAAGAAACCTGAAAGGCTGGCCGAAATTTTGTAAACATTTTGGGAACAAAAAGGGCGCGTCCCGGAACGAAAGTGTCCCAGGACGCGCTGAGAGCGGGAAGGGGCTGTCCAGGCAGGCTCAGCCCAGATAGGTGAGCACCGCCGTCTGGGCGGGGGTGTCTTGGGTCAGCTCCAGGACGTTGCCCTCATAGCGCACCACGCCGCTCTGAAGGGCGAGGAAATCCTCCACCGGACCGATGACCTCGTAGCCGAAGTCCTTGCCGCGGTAGTGCATGGGAACGACCACCCGGGGCTTGAGCTGGTCCACTACCGCCTTGGCCTGGCCGGCATCGATGGTGTAGAAGCCGCCCACCGGGATGAGCAGAGCGTCCAGACCGGACAGGGCCTCTGCCTGCTCCGGTGTCAGGCCGCAGCCCAAGTCTCCTAGATGGGCCACCCGAAGCCCCTCGGCAGAAAAGATGCGCATGGTGTTCGGGCCCCGCTTGGCGCCCTGAACCTCGTCGTGCCAGGTGGCCAGCTCTTCCACCTCCACGGCACAGGGCTTCCCGCTGAGGGCCACCGCGGCCCGGTTGCCGTGGTCCCGGTGCTCGTGGCTGCAATAGACGGCGTCAGCCTCCAGATGGAGGGGGGACAGACCGGGGACGGAGCCGTCCTCATAGGGGTCGATGACAAGGGTGCCCGCCTCAGTGGCCAGGGTGAAGCAGGAGTGGCCGTTCCAGATCAATTTCATTTCAAAATACCTCCTGATATGGGTTTGGATGGGCAAAATATGGAGAGGAATAATAAAATTATAGCACGCTTTTCTCCGTTTGAAAACAGAAAATCCAGGAGGCCCTTCTTTGAAGGCGGAAAAAGGCGGGAAGGCAGCTGCTGATGGGCGGATGGGCAGGGGAAGCGGCAGGTTGAGGGGAAGGAAAAGAAAACAAGGAGAGGAAAAAACAGAGAATCGGGAAAAAGAGAACGAAAATGCGCATAGAAGAACTTCAAAATTGCACTTGAAGCTATTTTGGGGGAAATTTTGATTTTTTTGCATTTTTTCGACCAAATTACAGTTGAATTTCCGGGCGAATTGGAATACAATGATAGCCGAAACGCGAGGTGGACCCATTGCTGAACATCGTATTGGTAGAGCCGGAGATCCCCCAGAACTGCGGGAACATTGCCCGGACCTGCGCCGCCACCCGCAGCCGCCTCCACCTGATCCGCCCTCTGGGGTTCGACATCAGTGAGAAGGCGGTGCGCCGGGCCGGGCTGGATTACTGGCCCATGGTGGACCTGCGGGTCTACGACGGACTGGAGCAGTTTTTTACCGAGCATCCCGCTCCCGACCTCTGGCTGGCCACCACCAAGGCGCCCCGAAGCTATGACCAGGCCCAGTTCCGGGATGGCTGCTACCTGTTCTTTGGCAAGGAGACTGCGGGCCTCCCCCTGGGCTTTCGGGAGGAGCACAGGGAGCGGTGCATCCGCATCCCTATGCGCCCTGACACCCGCAGCCTGAACTTGGCCAACTCTGTGGCAGTGGTGGCCTACGAGGCCCTGCGCCAGCTGGGCTTTCCCGGGCTGTCCGGGCAGGGCGAGATGGCGGAGGGGCTGTGACCTGTTTATTTCCCTTTCCCACGCCTGACGAGAAAGAAAGGAGCTCATAGAAGAATGAACTACAACAAGAAGACAGTGCGCGACATCGATGTGGCGGGCAAAAAGGTGCTGCTGCGGTGCGACTTCAACGTGCCCATGGCCAAGGACGGCAGCGGCGTCATCACCGACGACAAGCGCATCCGTGCCGCCCTGCCCACCATCCAGTATCTGCTGGAGCAGAACGCTGCGGTGGTCGCCTGCTCCCACATGGGCAAGCCCAAGGGCGAGGTCAAGCCCGAGCTGTCTCTGAAGCCGGTGGCCGCCCGCCTGAGCGAGCTGCTGGGCAAGCCGGTCATCATGGCGGAGGACGTGGTGGGCCCCGATGCCCAGGCCAAGGCCGCCGCCCTGAAGCCCGGCGAGATCCTGCTGCTGGAAAATACCAGATTTGAGCCCGGCGAGACCAAGAACGACCCCGCCCTGGCCAAGGCCATGGCCTCTCTGGCCGACGTGTACGTGTCCGACGCCTTCGGCGCGGTCCACCGCGCCCATGCCTCCACCGCCGGCGTGGCCGACTACCTGCCCGCTGTGTCCGGCTTTCTCATCCAGAAGGAGCTGGAAGTTATCGGCGGCGCCCTGGCCGATCCCAAGCGCCCCCTGGTGGCCATCCTGGGCGGCTCCAAGGTATCCAGCAAGATCGGGGTCATCAACAACCTGCTGGAGATCGCCGACACCATCATCATCGGCGGCGGCATGGCCTACACCTTCTCTGCCGCCCAGGGCGGCAAGGTGGGGGACTCCCTGCTGGAGGCCGATTGGGAGAGCTACGCCAATGAGATGGTCCAGAAAGCGGCGGCTAAGGGCGTGAAGCTGCTTCTGCCGGTGGACACCGTGTGCGCCGACGCCTTTGCACCCGACGCCAACAGCCAGGTGGTCAAGGCCGGGGAGATTCCCGACGGCTGGCAGGGCCTGGACATCGGACCCGAGACCGTGAAGCTGTACTGCGGCGCCGTAGCCGGCGCGGGCACAGTGATCTGGAACGGCCCTATGGGTGTGTTCGAGTTCCCCGCCTTTGCCAAGGGGACTGAGGCGGTGGCCGAGGCTCTGTCAAAGACGGACGCCATCACCATCATCGGCGGCGGCGACTCCGCGGCCGCAGTGCAGCAGCTGGGCTATGCCGACAAGATGACCCACATCAGCACCGGCGGCGGCGCCAGCCTGGAATTCATGGAGGGCAAAGAGCTGCCCGGCGTAGCCTGCCTGCTGGATAAATAAAGAACTGCCCGGGCAGCTCCGGGAACCCGCGCGAGCCCAGCGAAATGGGGATGGGCTTTCACCGGCAGGCGAAAGTGAAAAATATGGCGCATGCTTTGACGACGCTGAGATACAGGAAAGAGGGATCGTGCATGAACAAAAAAATGAGAAATATCCTTCTGACCATTCTGGGGGTCCTTCTTGTAGTGATGCTTTTAAGTTTTGCGGCGTAGTGCGGGACAAATCACAGCTGGGAAGCCAAGATCCGGGCAGACTAGGCTCAAGTGTGTAACAAACTAGGAAGAGAAGGAAAAATAGAAAGGGGCTTTACCGCCATGAACAGAAGATATCGCAAGACCATTATTGCCGGAAACTGGAAGATGAACAACACCCTCTCCCAGACCAAGCAGTTCGCCGAGGAGATCAAGCCCATTATGCCCCGGGGAAAGTGGTGCAACGTGGTCCTGTGCGTCCCGGCCGTCAATATCACCACCGCCGTCCGCCTGTTCAAGGACTGCCACATCGCCATTGGCGCGGAGACCTGCCACTATGAGGACCACGGCGCCTATACCGGTGAGATCACTGCGGAGATGATCAAGGAGGCGGGGGCCAAGTATGTTATCATTGGCCACTCTGAGCGCCGCCAGTACTACAACGAGACCGACTTCACCGTCAATAAGAAGGTCCACGCCGCCCTGGAGGTGGGGCTGAACCCCATCGTCTGTGTGGGCGAGAGCCTGGAGCAGCGGGAGCTGGGAGTGACCATGGAGCTGATCGCCTATCAGGTGAAGGCTGCCTTGGCCGGCGTGCCCGCCGACAAGATGCGCCATGTGGTCATCGCCTATGAGCCTCTGTGGGCCATCGGCACCGGCAAGACCGCCACCGCCGAGCAGGCTGGTGAGGTGTGCCAGGCTATCCGTGCTGTCATCCGCAAGCTGTACGGCGCCCATGTGGCCCGCTCCGTCACCATCCAGTACGGCGGCTCCATGAACGCCAAGAACGCCGCCGAGCTGCTGGCCCAGCCCGACGTGGATGGCGGCCTGATTGGCGGAGCCTCCCTGAAGCCTGCGGACTTCGTGGAGATCATCAACGCGGCAAACCAGGAGTAAGCGAGCCGTCCATGCCGGATGGGTCCCCAACGAAAGCCCAGCGCAGCGGGTTTTGTTGGGAGAGGCGGAGCGGGGGAGCGGCAGGCATTTTGCCTCTCCCCATCCCGCACCATCGAAACACACGGAGAGGAAGACACGGAATGCGGAGCGGGAGCCTGCTCTTCATGCCCCTTCCCTCTGGATTCTCTCAAGAAAGGGTTTCTATGAAAACACCAACAACTTTGATCATCATGGACGGCTTTGGCCTGGGCCCCAAATATCCGGGCAATGCGGTGGAAAATACGCCGAAGCCCCATCT
Organism: Lawsonibacter asaccharolyticus; assembly: GCF_022453915.1. Classification (NCBI taxonomy): domain Bacteria; kingdom Bacillati; phylum Bacillota; class Clostridia; order Eubacteriales; family Oscillospiraceae; genus Lawsonibacter; species Lawsonibacter asaccharolyticus. The sequence continues at coordinate 2,906,672 of NZ_CP091870.1, read as the reverse complement.
GGAGAATATCTTCAAGGAGTGTCCCGGGTGCCGCCTGTCTGCCTCCGGCCTGGACGTGGGCCTGCCTGAGGGGCAGATGGGCAACAGCGAGGTGGGCCACACCAACATCGGCGCGGGCCGGGTGGTATTCCAGGACCTGCCCCACATCAGCCGGGACATCGACAGCGGGGAGTTCTTCAAGAATCCTGCCTATTTGGAGGCCATGGAGCACTGCCGGGAATGGGGGACCGCCCTGCACCTGATGGGCCTGCTGTCCGACGGCGGCGTCCACAGCCACATTACCCACCTGTTCGCCCTGGTAAAGATGGCCAAGGAGCAGGGGCTGGAGAAGGTGTATGTCCACTGCTTCCTGGATGGCCGCGACGTGCCCCCCAGCTCTGGAAAGAGCTATGTGGAGCAGCTCCAGGCCAAGCTGGATGAGCTGGGCACCGGCAGGATCGCCACCGTCATGGGCCGCTACTACGCCATGGACCGGGACAAGCGGTGGGACCGGGTGCAGCGGGCCTATGATGCCATCGCCCTGGGGGAGGGGATCTTTGAGGAGAACCCCGCCGCCGCTGTCCAGAAGTCCTATGACTCCGGCGTCACCGACGAGTTCATGGAGCCGGTGGTCTGCGCCAAAGGGGCTCAGGTCCGGGACAACGACTCCATCATCTTCTACAACTTCCGCCCCGACCGGGCCCGGGAGATCACCCGCTGCTTTGTGGATGAGGACTTTCAGGATGTGGAGCGGAAAAAGGGCTTCGTCCCGGTGGATTTTGTCTGTACCACCGAGTACGACGCTACCATGCCCAATGTGACGGTGGCCTACCCCCGGCAGAAGCTGGAGAACATCTTCGGCGAGTATATCAGCAAGCTGGGGCTGACCCAGCTGCGCATCGCTGAGACGGAGAAGTATGCCCACGTCACCTTCTTCTTCAACGGCGGCGTTGAGACGGTCTTTCCCGGGGAGGACCGGGTGCTCATCGCTTCCCCCAAGGTGGCTACCTACGACCTCCAGCCGGAGATGAGCGCCTATCAGGTGACGGAGGAGGCGGTCAAGCGCATCGAGAGCGGAGCCTATGATGTCATCATCCTGAACTTTGCCAACTGCGACATGGTGGGCCACACCGGCGTGTATGAGGCTGCCTGCAGGGCGGTGACTGCCGTGGACGAGTGCGTGGGCCGGGTGGTGGAAGCCACCTCCCGCATGGGCGGCGTCTCTCTCATTACCGCCGACCACGGCAATGCCGAGCGGATGGCGGACGAGGATGGGGAGCCCTTCACCGCCCACACCACCAACCTGGTGCCCTTCTATATCGTGGGGGCCAGCGTCCGCCTGCGGGACGGCCGCCTGGCCGATATCGCCCCCACCATGCTGGACCTGATGGGCCTGGAAAAGCCCAAGGAGATGGACGGGGAGACTCTGATCGTCAACTGACGGACTGGGCCCCCGCTGGACCGATGCACCGGTGCGGAGCTGCTGCACAGGGCATATACGCTCCGGGCGGGAGGACCCGCCCATAAAAGAAAAAAGGAGACTGATTATCATGAAGCAGATCATTGAGATCGTAGACGTTTTGGGCCGCGAGATCCTGGACAGCCGGGGCAACCCCACCGTGGAGGTGGAGGTCTACCTGGAGGACGGCACTGTGGGCCGCGCCGCGGTCCCTTCCGGCGCCTCCACCGGCATCTATGAGGCCTGCGAGCTGCGGGACGGCGACAAGGGCCGTTACCAGGGCAAGGGCGTGGTGACCGCGGTGAACAACGTGAATACCGAGATCGCTGAGGCCCTCATCGGCACCAACGTGCTGGACCAGGTGGCCATCGACAAGATGCTCATCGACCTGGATGGCACTCCCAACAAGAGCCGCCTGGGCGCCAACGCTATCCTTGGCGCCTCCCTGGCCTGCGCCAAGGCCGCGGCAGAGAGCCTGGGTGTCTCCCTGTACAGCTACATCGGCGGGACCAACGCTAAGATGCTGCCTGTGCCCATGATGAACATCCTAAACGGCGGTGCCCATGCCACCAACAACGTGGAGATCCAGGAATTCATGATCATGCCCGTGGGGGCCCCCAGTTTCCATGAGGCTCTGCGCATGTGCACTGAGGTGTTCCACACTTTGAAGAACACCCTGAAGGAGAACGGCACCCCCGCCGCCGGTGTGGGCGACGAGGGCGGCTACGCCCCCAACCTGAAGAAGGACGAGGATGCCCTGAAGGTCATCGTGAAGGCCATCGAGGAGGCCGGCTACAAGCCCGGTGAGGACTTCAAGATCGCCATCGACGCCGCCTCCTCCGAGTGGTGGGACGAGGAGCAGAAGTGCTATATCCAGCCCAAGTCCGGCAAGAAGCTGACCCAGCAGCAGCTGGTGAACATGTGGAAGAAGTTTGCCGACACCTACCCCATCGTCTCCCTGGAGGACGGCATGGCCGAGACCGACTGGGAGGGCTGGGCTATGCTGACCCGTGCCATCGGCGACAAGGTCCAGCTGGTGGGCGACGACCTGTTCGTCACCAACGTGGAGCGCCTGGCCACCGGCATCGAGAAGAAGGTGGGCAACTCCATCCTCATCAAGGTCAACCAGATCGGCACCCTGACCGAGACCCTGGATGCCATCCAGATGGCAAACCGGGCCGGCTACACCGCCATCGTGTCCCACCGCTCCGGGGAGACCGAGGATACCACCATCGCCGACATCTCCGTGGCTACCAACGCCGGTCAGATCAAGACCGGGGCCCCCAGCCGCACCGACCGAGTGGCCAAGTACAACCAGCTGCTCCGCATCGAGGAGGAGCTGGGCGACATCGCGGAGTACCCCGGCATGAAGGCGTTCTTCAACCTGAAGTAAGTTTTCAAATTTTGCTGCAAAGCCGCCCAATCGGGCGGCTTTGCTCTTCCTGTCGTCCAGCTCCTGGGGGCCCCATCGCAGATGGGGCGCGCCGTGCACTGGGAAGCGGCGACGGCCATCCAGTCCCTTCTGTGCCGCCGGACTGTACTTTTTGTTCCAGCTGTGGTATGATGCAGCAAGACCATTGAAGAAAAGGAAGGACCGCTATGTACATCGACCCCACCGTCTACCAGGGACGCCCCTCCGATGACCGTATCCCCCAGGAGCTGGCTGTCTACGACAAACTGGAAGAGCTGGGCATCTCCTTCACCCGGGTGGATCACGACCATGCCGACACCATGGAGGACTGCCTGCTCATCGAGCGGACCCTGGGGGCCCGCATCTGCAAGAACCTGTTTCTGTGCAACCGGCAGCAGACTGACTTTTACCTGCTGATGATGCCGGGGGACAAGCCCTTCAAGACCAAGGACCTCTCCCCGCTGCTGGGCTGCTCCCGACTCTCTTTTGCCGGCCCGGAGCATATGGAGCGCCTGCTGCGCACCATCCCCGGCTCGGTGAGCGCCCTGGAGCTGATGTTCGATACGCAGGCACAGGTACGGCTGGTCATCGACCGGGACCTGCTGAAGGACCGGTATCTCAGCGGACACCCGGGGATCTCCACCTCCACCCTGTGCCTGGAGCGGGAGGAGATGATCCGCTTCGTGGAGGCCACCGGCCATACCCCCACCTATCTGGACCTGCCGGACCCGCGCCTGTCGGAGCAGGGCGGAGGTCTGTAACGAAATCGTAGCCGTTTTGTCTCTCTTTGCCACCGGTTTGCAAACCTTTCGCAACCCCTTTTTCCCCTGGCTCTGGTATGATGGAGGCAGAAGGAAAAAGGGGCTTTCCTTTTGCCCCGAGCCATGCTGGAAGAGAGGAGGATCAGGATGAAGAAGACCCGCGTATGGCCCGCCCTGCTGGCGGCCCTGGTGATCCTGGCGGGATGCGCCGCCGCTCCGCCGGAGGAGAGCGATCCGCCGACAGAGGAGTTCGTCTTTACCCGGGAGAATATGCCCCGGCTCAACGGGTCCACCTCCGCCGTCCCCCTGGCGGAGGCGGTGTGCTCCGTCCTGCTGGGAGAGAGCCGGGAAGAGGTGGCCGATCTGGTCCAGTTCTCCCGCACCACCGCCTCCTATGAGGCACTTATGGCGGGGGAGGCCGACCTGCTGCTGGCCGGCGAGCCAGAGCAGGCGGTGATGGAGCGGCTGGAGGCGGGGGACCGGTGGCTCCTGACCCCCTTCGCCACCGACGCACTGGTCTTTGTAGTCAACGCGGACAACCCGGTGGACGGCCTGACCACGGAGCAGCTCCAAAAGATCTATACCGAGGAGATCACCAACTGGAGCCAGGTGGGGGGCGAGGACCGGGACATCATCCCCTTCCAGCGCAACCCGGAGGCAGGGAGCCAGGCCCTGATGAAGAAGCTGGTGATGGACGGCCTGGAGATGATGGAGCCTCCGGTAGACTACACGGCGGGCTCCATGTCCTCTCTGCTGGAGGGGGTGCGGCAGTATGACAACAGCCCCGCCGCCATCGGCTACACCGTCTACTACTATGCCCACGATATGGAGATGGCCCAGGGACTGAAGCTGCTCTCCATCGACGGGACCGCCCCCAGCCCGGACACCATCCGCAGCGGGGAATATCCTTTCCTCAATCCTTACTACGCTGTCATGGACAAGGACGAGGCGGAGGACAGCCCCGCCCGCATCCTCTACGACTGGCTGCTGGGAGAGGAGGGCCAGTCCCTGGTGGCCCAGGAGGGCTATGTGTCCATTCTGGAACAGGAGGGGTGAATATGAGAGGGCGCGGCGCGGCCTGGGTCCTGGCCCTGGTGCTGCTGGCGGGGTGCGCCCCCGCCCCGGCGGCGGAGCCCCCGGAGGAGCCGGAGGTCCGGGTGCGGACCCACTGGGAGGCTCTGGAGACCCGGGCGGGGTCCCTCCCCGACGTGGAGACTCCGTGGCCGGGCGGGATCGGGGAGGATCTGATCCCCGGGGAGGACTACGGCCCCCTCTACCCCTATGCGGGGACAGTCATCAATGCGGCAGAGTGGGAGGGGGGTCCCTTTCGCTATGACAGTTTGACCTACGGCCTGATGACCCGGGCGGGGGAGCTGGTGACGGAGTCGGTGTACACCCGGGTGGAGGTCCCTACCTATTACGACAGAGAGGGGACGGATGTCTTTCTCCCCCTGCTGGTGCTGAAAAAGTCGGTGGGAGAGGGAGGCTGGCCCTATGGGGACGGCACCCTTTTGGCGGTGGCCGCCCGGGACGGCAGCTGGCGCACCCCCGCCCGGTGGTGGACCTATGCCGCCGGGGCGGAGGGCCTGATCCTCTACGGGCCGGAGGGGGTCTGCTGGCTGGGCACGGACGGGACCGTCCAGGGGGAGTGGCCCTGGGAGGAGCTGGTGGCCGTTCCGGAGATGGCGGCCGAGGTGATGAACTGGGAGCGGCTGATGTTCGAGCCGACCTGGCGGGATGACTTGGTGTGGATGGGCTGGACCGACGAGAGCCGGAGCCGGAATCGGCTGCTGGACCTGTCTCTGGGCCGGGTGCGGGAGGAGGAGCCGGGGGAGTGGCGTGCCATCCAGGACACCTGGCTCGTGGGCCGGGGGGAGGGCTACACCTACTTTGACGGGGAGGATACCTTCGACGGCAGCTGCACCCGCCTGGAGATCGGCGGGCAGATCTGTGAGATCCCCTACGGCGGCACCGAGCTCTACTGCACCCTGAAGCGGGGCCTGCTCTTTTTCAATGACAGCAGCTCCCGGCAGAGCTCTCCGTCCGGGGCGGTCTACCGCCTGGACGGCATGCCGGTGGTGGAGGCCGGGACCTATACATCCATCTCCCTCGTGCGGGACGAGATGGGGGAGGAGGGGCCCGTCCTGCTGATGGGAGAGCGGACTGACGGGAGCTGTGACCTGCTGGATGAGGACGGAGCGCTGTGGATGGAGGATGTGCCCTCCTATACTTACCCTTACCTTACAGGTGAGATCCTGCAGCTGGAGGAGAAGGTCTCCGGCCGGCAGGTGGTGAGCTGCTATGACACAAGGACGGGAGAGCTCCTCTACCGCCGCACTCTGGGCCTGGGGGACGACCAGCAGGAGCCCTTGGAGGACTGGTGAGCCTTGACAGGGGGACGGACAGGAGGGATCCATTCTGGCGGCATGGAGACTGCATAAGATCACGCGCCCCGGAGGAAAGCCTCCGGGGCGCGCGTGTCATACTTTGCAGATGATCATCAGACGCTTTGGCGGATCAGCGGAGCGGGACGCAGTGCCAGAGAATCAGGCGCCAAACTGGATCAGGACCTGATCGTCCCGTTCGAAGGCGGAGGCACTGTAGTAGCGGGCGGTCACAGCGCCGTCTTCGTCCCGCTCACAGCGGTAGTGCTCCAAGAAGTCCCACAGCATGGGGATCTCGGAGGTCAGGCAGTTGTGGGGGCGGTACAAGCTGTTGGTGTACTGGACCAGGGGAATGTCCTGTCCATTGATCCAGGTATAGGTCTCGAAACGGTCATAGGGGCCTGTGACGGTGAAAACAGGCTCGGAGACAGGCACGCCGAAGGTGGTGACTGTTCCGTCAGCGGCGTAAACCGCCGGGGTGTACACAAAGCCGTTGACTCGCAGGAAATACTGTGCCCAGTCGTCTGTGCGGTTCCAGCGGTCGTCATAGGGGGTGCCGGTGTCATCTTTGCCATTGCCCTCGCCATTGATCAGGTAAGTGGGGATGGGCTTGTCAGAGTGGGCGTCGGGATAGTCCTGATAGAAAGAGGTGGAGGCTACAGCGGCGTAGTAATCCGGGGTCTCCTGGGCAAACTGCTGAGATTCCATAGAGCCCATGGACTGGCCGGTGCTGTAGATCCGGCTGAGATCAAACTGGAATTTGCCGGAGTCATTCCAACCCTCCAGGAGATCCAGCATGGCGTGGTAGCAGGCATCCACATCGGCGGGGGTGACAGCGACAGAGGTGTTGTAGGCTTCGTTGGTAAAAATCAGCGCGATGCCGTTTTGGTTTGCAGTTTCCCACCAGCAGGTGGAGTCAAAGAAGATGATGTTGGTCTGGCTGCCGCCAGCCCAGACGGTGATGACAGGGGCGCCGTCGGGCTGGAGTTCGGATGCGTTGTCAGGGATGTAGAACAGGATCTCGCGGGGCTCGCCCTCGATGTCCACGATGGTGCAGATCATTGTGGCGGTCGCGCCATCGGGCATAGTGACCTTCTGTTCAGCATAGCGGTCAGGGGACTTGTGGGCGTTGACGATCACGTCGGTATAATCCCCCCGCAGCATCAGGGCATTTCCGTAGGCGGAAGTGTTGTCATAGCGGGTGTAGCAGGTCAGGAAATCATGGATCTCCCGGCCGGAGAGGGACTGTCGGCTGTCCACAGCCACCTTGGAGATGGGGCCCGCATACTGGGTCTGCCAGGCGTCAGAGTCCCCGGCCTGGACATATACGGTGCCGTAGTCGGCGTTCTGGGTGCCGGAAGGGGAGCAGTCGTTGGCAGTCTTCCAATACTGAAGGCTGTGGTCCGCGGCATCATAGTTGACGAACCAAGTGGGAACAGGGATGTCCTGATTGGTGATCATCTGATCGCCGCGGGCCGCCAGGCGGCTCTTCACATTCTCTGTGATGTCATAGCCGTTGGTGCCTACCGCATAGACCTGGCTGCCTACTTCGGACAGATATGCCTCGCCGGCGCTGACGCCGTTCAGATACACCTGAGCGATGACGAAGATGGGATTTTTGGCTGACCAAGCCTCCAGAGGGGCACACCCTTCACCATAGCCTACAAAATACCACTCGCCAAAGGCGGACCAGTAATTTTTGTTTTTGTCAGGCGCGTTGGGATCGGCCTCGTCGGCCACAGGCGTGTTCAGCCAGGAGAGAGCGGCAGTCAAGAAAGGCAACTCTTCCTCCACGGACCCCCAGCCGCCGCTGCCGGGGGCCAGCACAAACAGACATTCGCCGTTTTCTTCCGCCAAATCGAACCAGCCATTTTCCATCAGAAATTGGGTGGGATCGACCTTGTCGGGCAGGGCGATCACGTAAAAATAGGGCCGACAGGAGGCATGCTCGGAGATATAGATGTAGGCCTCTCGCTGGGCCGAGTTCCCCTGGAGATCGGGATAGGTCAAAGTCTTGCTGAAATAGCCCGTCATGGGCAGCTGGTTGGCATCGGAGTAATCAAAGGCGGGGGCCGGTACGCCATCCAGCGAGATGGGGCCTGTGGAGGTGGTAGACACAGAGACTGCCTTGGAACCTGCATCCCAGGAGACCGGCATGTTGTAAGCCTGGGCCAGATAAGCGAGGGGGACGTACAAGGTCCCATCCCGCAGAGCAGGGACAGTGTCCATCTCAGAGCCGGAAAAAGTGGCATCGCTACCGGTGAAATAGGTGCTGACGCCGTTCCGGGTGAACTGTACTCTGGAGCCTTCCTGCTTCTGAGTCAGTCCCAGAGCGTCCGCGATATCCGGCGAGACCATGGTGCGGTCGTTTTGATCAATGTATGCGGCGGACTGTACCGTCTTGCCGTCTACCTGCACAGAAACACTGCCCTCTGCCGAGGCGGAGGAGATGAGCCCCAGGGCAAGAGACACACCGAGGGTAAGGCCAAAGAGATGTTTGATCGATTTCCTCATGAAGATGCTCCTTTCAGATAGATCCCTGGATTTGTGCTGTTTAAATAAAAAGTGGAGAGATATAAATAAATTATATCACGGATAAAATAAACTTTAACTCTAATTTTTGCATAAATTCATGAAAGATATAAATGAATTCAAGACAAAGAGGGAGTAAAAAGCGGCGCCCCGGAGGATTCCCTCCGGGGCGCGGGCTCGTATGTCATACTTTGCGGATGATGCCCATTGGGGTGCACTCACTGGACTGACCCAAGGGGTTGTCCCCCAGGATCCTGGCCAGCAGGGCCATGGAGGGCTCCTTCTGGGAGCAGCCCAGGATGTTGGCCCCCAGGTCGTTGATGTCCACGATTGCCACCGGGTGGCCCAGAGCCTGGGCCAGCCTGCGGGAGGTACCCATGGGGTCGGCGGGGGTGAGGACCACGTAGTGGTCATAGGGAGGGATGGTGCCCTCGGTGGGGCCGTCGATGCCCCGGGCCTTGGGCCCGGCCACGATGTAGAACCAGCCCTTCCGGCGTAACAGCTTGCCAATGACGCTGCAGAAGGCGGCGAACAGGATGCGCAGGGTGCCGCACTCCCGCAGGGCCATCTCCATAGTCTCCGGGATGCCCAGACCGATGCCGGCGGGGGTCTTGGTCACATAGCGGCTGAGGGTGACGGCCAGCTTCCGGGGCTTGATGTCCTCCATGGGGATGGCCCGGTTCTGGGTGCAGGCCACCGCCTTCTCGGAGATGAAAAGAATGTCCCCCTCCTGCATCCGGTCCTTGGCGTAGCGGACCACCACGTCGGCCATGTCGTCAGTGTTGGTGATCAGGTGGGTCTTTACCGGGATACGCTGGTAGTCCACCCCGTCCACCGTGCGGACCAGCTGCTTGCCGGGGTTTGCGGAATAGGTGCTCTGTTCTTCGCTCATGGAGATGCTCCTCTCAGGCGGCAGTCCTGCCGCTGCGTTGTATCAAGGTAAGGATGCCCAGTTTTCCAGGGCATCCAGTCCTGTGCGTTGATTTGATTTTCCTATTATATCACCAGGGGCTCCTGTTTTCCACGCTTTGGCGCAAGTTTTCCCGCTTATTCGCCGATCTCTTCCGGCAGAGGGCGGCGGCGGTGCTCCACCGGGCCCCACTCGGGCAGGGGGAGGCGCTGCATGGAGCCGAAGACCCGGGACTTGAGTCCGGGGTAGCGGCCCTGGAGCTCGTAGATCAGCTCCTTGATCTCCTGGCGCTTGGTGTTGCCGTTGGCAGGGCAGGGGTTCTCCACCACCGGGAGAGAGAGGCGCCGGGCGGTGTGACGCACCAGATTCTCCCCGCAGTAAAGCAGGGGGCGGATCTGGGTGATCTGAGTCCGGTCCAGCCAGGTGACAGGCTGGAAGCAGGACAGGCGGCCCTCAAAGATGAGGGACATGAAAAAGGTCTCCACTGCGTCATCGTAGTGGTGGCCCAGTGCGATCTTGTGGATGCCCCGCTCCAGCAGGGCACTGTGGAGGGCCCCCCTCCGCATCTTGGCACACATGGAGCAGGGGTTTTTCTCCTTCCGCACATCAAAAATGATGTGCTGGATCTCACTGCCGAGGATGGTGTAGGGGACCTCCATCTCCCGGCACAACTGGGCAATAGGAGAAAAGTCCATCCCGGGCCGGCCCTCTGCCGCCCCCATGTCCAGGGTGAAGGCCTCCACTGTGAAGGGGATGGGGTAGAATTCCCGCAGCTTGGCCAGCGCCACCAGAAGGGTGAGGGAGTCCTTGCCGCCGGAGACCCCCACCGCCACCCGGTCGTCAGGCTGTATCATGTCGTAGTCCTCCACACAGCGGCGGACCAGAGAAAGGATTCGGTTCATAGGGCCTCCTTTTCAGGTTTTTTCCTCATTTTCACAACTTTTTTCAAAAAATAAAATTCAAATTGAAAATGAGATAAAAAGAGATAATAACAGAAAACAAGAGAAAACGGGAGATTATGAAATAGAAATTAAAAAAGATGGAAAAACCCGTTGACATTGGGATTCCCAAATACTATAATACAAAACGCTCCGCTTGTACAGGGGAGCGACTGATTTTGTCTGCAAAATGATTTTTCAGATAAGGAAAGAAAATGGAGGTCTCACCTATGTCCACTTTTATGGCCAACAAGGGGAACATCGTGCGTAAGTGGTACGTCCTCGATGCTGCTGGCAAGCCTCTGGGCAAGACCGCTGCCGCCGCCGCCAACCTGCTGCGGGGCAAGCTGAAGCCTGAGTACACCCCCCACACCGACTGCGGCGACTTCGTCATCATCATCAATGCGGAGAAGGCCGTCCTCACCGGCAAGAAACTGGAGCAGAAGTATTACCGCACCCACTCCGGCTGGATCGGCGGCCTGAAGGAAGTGCAGTACAGCACCCTGATGCGGGAGCGCCCCGAGCTGGCCATGAAGCTGGCTGTCCGCGGCATGATGCCTCGCAATGTGATCAGCAAGGATTCCATGTCCCGCCTGAAGATCTATCGCGGCGGTGAGCATGAGCACGCCGCTCAGAAGCCTGAGCTGTGGGCTCTGTAAGCAAGGAGGTAGACGAGCATGTATAAGAGCAAGAAGCCTTATTTCTATGGCACTGGCCGTCGGAAGTCCTCCGTGGCCCGCGTTCATCTGTTCCCCAACGGCACTGGCGCCGTGACCATCAACGGCCGCGACATCGATGAGTATTTCGGCCTGGAGACCCTGAAGCTGCTGGTCCGCCAGCCCCTGGTGACCACCGGCAGCGAGGGCAAGTTCGACATCGTGGCCACCGTCTCCGGCGGCGGCGTCACTGGCCAGGCCGGTGCCATCCGCCACGGTGTGGCCCGCGCCCTGCTGCTGGCTGACGAGAATAACCGCGCCGCCCTGAAGGCCGCCGGCTTCCTCACCCGTGATCCTCGTATGAAGGAGCGCAAGAAGTACGGTCTGAAGGCCGCCCGCCGTGCGCCCCAGTTCAGCAAGCGCTGATTTTTTCCTACAAGTGCTCCCAGAGGGACGCCGCAGAAGCGGCGTCCCTCTTTTGTAGCAAACAAAGTTACTTTTTAAGCAGTAAATTTTTAAAAAAGTGGGCCCAACATTTAAGAAGAACTTTTAGCGCTGTATTTGAAAGGAACAACAAAAGGTTCCCCTGGGGCTAAAATAAGACCACGTTGTAATGAATTTGTAATATAGGGATAAATATCTTCAGGTTCTCCACAGTGGGCTGCTACAGTGGGACAGTCATAAGTACCATAATGAAAAGGAAGCAAATAGGCCTTTGGAAAATGATTTGCCAGTACAATAGCAGATGTGTGGTTCAAGTGATACTCGCAGGTAGAAACATCCAGCGCCAAAACATCAATATCTGAGAGAGAAAGATGATATTCCATCAGGCGCGTATCTCCCGGAAAGTAGAGACGACCCTCCGGTGCATCTATAAGAAAGCCACAGCATTCTCCCATCCGGTAGGGAGGGCCACCCCGCTCTAAGTCCTTAAGCTGCCAGGGATGGTCAGCAGGAACAGAATGTATCTGGACTCCGGAAATATCCATATGTTCATGAATACGCAGAATCTGAATATTTTCATGAGGAACACCGAGTCGAACAAGACGTTCAAAGACACGCAAAGTGCCTACCATAGTAATATTTTTTTTTGCCAGCGCCAGTGCTGTACCAGGGCCTAGGTGATCTGCGTCAGCATGGGTATAAAGGATGATAGATCGATCAGGAATTAAGTCAGGATCCAGAGGGAGGGTGACTTTGAGCGGTAGGCCAGACTCGCTGCGGGAGGCATCGCCTGATGCTGTCATAAGAACAGGGTCGATCAAAATACAAGTTCCATGACAGTTAATCAAAAAGCCAGCCCCAGACAACCAGTAAATGGTAGTGCTTCCGGTATTACAGAAATCGTATGCCGTCATAATGCGGGATGGTTTGCGAATATTTTTCATAATAAAAAATTCTCCTTCCGGCATCCGAGCAATTATTTCCCAGCAGCATCGATAGCAGCAAGGTAGTCATCTACCAGATCTGCACCCACATCTTCCCGGATCATATCGTAAACAGGCTGGGCTTTCTCACGCATCTGAGATAAGGTAGTATCATCTAAGTCGATAATGGTTACGCCAGTATCTCGGACAGCCTGAAGGTTGGCCTCCTCTGCCGTTTGGCCCAATTGAGTACCATACTGGCCAATTTCAACAAAGCACTCATTCAGAATTTCCTGCAAGTCGCTGGGCAGGCTATCCCAGGTGTCTTGGTTCATTAGCAGAGTTGCGACAAATACATTGTGTTTGGTGTTGATGACATAGTCCTGCTGCTCATAGAACTTTGAACTCAGAAAAATATCCAAAGGATTTTCCTGTGCATCTACCAACCCCTGCTGCAAACCGATATAGAGCTCACTAAAATCGAGCGGGGTTGCAGTAGCACCGAGGGAATTCCAATAGGCCATATGATAAGGATTGGTCATAGTACGAATTTGAATACCGGAAAAATCATCAATACTGTCGATGGCCTGGCTGCACGACATATAGCGAAATGCGGTTGGAAATATCTGGCACAAATGCAGGCCTGTATTATCAAAGCTAGGGATCATTTTTTCGGTAAAGTCAGAGAGTACAGTCTGCGCCTGAGTAATATCTACATAGGTGTTTGGAAGGTCAAAGAGGGCAAGATCCGGAACAAAAGTGACCTGGGGTGCAGTATTGCCGATCACCATAGTAATACTACCCAGTTGGACCCCCTCTACTAGTTCGCTGTCTGATCCTAACTGAGAATCAGGATAGCAGGTCACCGTGATTCGACCATCAGTGCGCTCTGTAATGAGGTCGGCCGCGTATTGCATGGTTTGTCCAATTGTAGAATCTTTGGTAGCGGAGGTACCTATTGTAAAGTTATATTCCCCAGAGGAAGAAGCTGTTGAAACAGAGGAGCCTGAGACCGCAGGATTGGTGGGCGCATTGGAGGAACAGCCGCTGAGGATGAGTGCGGCAGACATAGCCAGAGCAAATATTTTTTTCATATAAATTACTCCTTATAAAAAATAGAGATTTAAACTAAGCACAGGGAAATGGATGGAACAAATGTAATCAAAATCAGAGCTACAAGAAATGCAAGGATAAAGGGCACGACCTTTCGGCTGATCTCCATAATGGGGGCCCCATTTGTGGAACTGGCTACAAACAGATTCAGACCGAAAGGAGGAGAAGCAAGGCCGACAGCTAGATTACACACCATGATAATGCCAAGATGAACAGGATCTATACCGAACTGCTGGGCGATAGGCATAAGTAGCGGGGAGAGAATAAGAATGGCGGGTGCACCGTCAATAAACATACCTAAGATCAGGAGTACTATATTAAGTAAAATAAGGAAAGAAATGCGACTGGAAATTATACCAGAAAGGAAGGAAGCCAAGACCTGTGGGGCATTGAGCATGGTCAGGATCCGGCTGAAAGCAGTTGCAAGAGCGAGCAATGCACAAAGAGGCGCGCAGGCGTGGACCGACTCCAGCATAAGAGTCCAAAGTTGCTTTAGGGAAATGGTGCGGTAAATAAAGACAGAGACCAGAGCAGCATATACAACAGAAATACAGGCTGCTTCTGTGGGGGAGAAGATGCCGCTGTATATTCCTCCCAAAATAATTACAGGGGAAAGCAAAGCCCAGAAGGCGCTGCGTAGTACCTGAAAAATTGTTCGGCGGTGGAGCTGCTCATAGTTTTTGCGGATCTTTTCCTTATCTTCCCCGTGAACACGGCAGTAAATGTAACAATACAGCATTAGGCATCCACCAATAAGACATCCGGGCAGGATTCCTGCCATAAATAGGGAGGTAACAGAGGTACCAGTGACAAGGGCGTAATTAACAAATGAAATGCTGGGAGGAATAATTAAGCCCAGGCCTCCAGCGGTGGCCACCATTGCGGAACAGAACGCCTTATCATAACCAAGAGAGACTAACAGAGGAATGGCCATAGCTCCTACAGCGGCACAGGTTGCCGGACCAGAACCGGAGATTGCACCGTAAAAAAGACAGGTCGCAATCGTAGCACATAACAGACCGCCAGTTTTATTTCCTAAGAAATAGGAGAATACATCGAAGAGCTTTCCGGAGATCCCCCCCTGAGCCATCATAGTACCCGAAATAATGAATAAGGGAATGGCTAGAATAGGAGTGGAATCAATGCCTACCACCATTGTCCGGATAATATAGACAAAATCAGCTGAGAAACTTGAGTCTATTAAGGCGGGAACACAGGAAGAGAGACCCATAGCAATGGCTACCGGAAAGGAGAGGATTAGGAACAAAATAAATGCCAAAAACATAGCCGCTGTCATAAGGATAATACCTCCCCTTTTTTAAAATGCCCTGCGAGAGCACGCCAGATACGCTGTGCTGTACGGAAAAGGGCCAATGCGAAACCGACCGTAGTAGAAAGATAAATATAAAAATATGGAATACCTAACGCGGCACTTACTCGGCCAGTCTCTCTCATTGATTGAAGCAAGTCAAAAGAGTATAAAAGCATGATGAGAAAAAATGCTGCTGAGATTAGGATAACTATAACCTGAAGTACATCCCAAGCTTTTTTCGGCAGTACCTCTTTGATAATATCTAACCGAAGCATAGAGTCATGCTGAATACAGTAACCAAAGGTTAAAAAGGTAATATAAACGAAACAGTAGCGGCTAAATTCTTCCGGCCAAGATAAGGAGTGCTGAAATACATATCGCATTACAATTTGAAGAAGCATAACGAATGTAATTGCAATTAAAAACAGTGCGATTAGATACTCTTCCAAATGCTGATTCAGGGCGCGTAAAAATTTTTTAAACATGCAGACTCTCCTTTCACAAAATTGTTACTCAGGCCTTGAGTGCCTTCAGTATAAATGGAGAGTTAAATGCTGAAAACTCAGAATTTTTGATTATTTCATTTTTTGCCGATAAAAAGAACAAAAATGAAGACTATAGTAAAAAAATTTGAGTATTACTGCACAATGGGACGAGGGGTAAAAAATCCGTTTGTGGCAGGTTGCCTTTTCCAATAAAGAGGATCGGCCAAACCCTGCCACAAACGGTGAAATGGTCCTATCAAGAAACGTCCTTTTGTTTAATCCGATATTCACCCGGGGGATCACCCGTCATGCGTTTAAAGATTCGGAAAAAGTTCTGTATGGAGTGAAAACCAGTTTGATATGCGATATCCTTAATTTTTAGCTCTGATTGAGCCAAAAGAAACTTGGCTTTCTGGACTCTGACTGTATTGACATAGTCCACAAAAGAACTCCCGGTTTCCTTTTTAAATAGGCGGCTTAGGTAAGAGGAAGTGATGCCAATTCGCTCTGCGACGGATTCCAAAGATAGTGTGCTGTCAGAATAGTTTTCCAAAATATACTCCTGTACCCGGGCAATATGCTGTGAGGCACGAGTACGGTCCTTACGTTCAATGTTATGAAGCAGATCATATACTGCATTGATCAAAGGACCTTCTTTTGGGGGAAAAGAAGCACTTTCAAGAAGCTCTAAGATAACTTGTTCCTGTTGTAGCAGTTCTTCTCTATCTCCCATGCGCAGAGTATCAGCCAATTCAAACAGAGTGCGAAAAAAAGAGCGATATTGTCTGCGCTGTTCCTGAATATCTGGATTGCATCTGGAGAGTGTGTTCATGTTTTGCATGAGTTGCTCATAGGCGGAGATAGGGTCTCCAGCTTGAATAGCAAGCAAAATTTTTTGGACAGACTCAAAATAGCGGTTATGGGAAGGAAAAAGGTCCGATGAGTCCTCAATATCCTCGTCCTGGTAGAAACGACGGCGGCTTTGGGCTTTCTGTGCCTCGAGGTAGGAATACTGGAGGTCGGAGAGATGGTGATAAAGATTCCCACAACTTAAATCTAAATGATAGGGGGGAATAGAGAGCCTCTGAGAAATCTCCTTAATAGATGCCTGAACCATGAGTTGGATTGAGGTTTCGGAAATATCGCAGGGAAAGACCAGTACAATGGCAGCAGAAGAAAATTCTTGTGGGACAAGGTAACTGGAACTGGGGGGAGACAAAAGTTGATGCAATTGTTCCTGGATCTTACTGAGCAAAAGATTGCACTCCAATGGGGTAAGACTACTGGGAGAACTGCTGGAGATTGTGAGAGCCATGGCCAAAAAAGTTGCTTCCTGGGGAAAAGGATTGCCGATGCCGGACAGGATAGAGGAGATATGTTCTTCACTAAGGGGACGTCCGCTGAGCAAATGCCCAAACAGACGCTCTAGCACCAGCGGAGTGATGCCCTGAATTGCTTGGCTGAGTTCCTCGTTTTGTCGGGTGGTATATGAATAAGTTTTGGAGAGGTAGTCCACTTCATTTTCTGCATCCACATCGGGAGAACGAGAGGAAGGACCAGCCTCAAAAAGCAAGCGGCGGATAGGTTGATTGGCCTTGGATGCGATTAGAACAGAGAGAAGCACCGAACATACCAGACCTAAGATGCAAAACAGGATGATTTGAGACAACGGGGTATAAAATTGAAGTTGGCTGGTACTGATTTGTAAAATATAGGACCAGCTGGTGGAAGAAGAACGGTGATAAAAGTAGGTCAAGCCGTTTTGGGCATAAAGGACTGTCTGTGCAGGGACAGAGGATAGTGCTGCCAGAGGAAAAAGAGAGGCAAGGGAGGACGGGAGTTCTCCCCTGAAAATAGGCAATCCGTTTGTATCAGTGATGAAACAGGGTAGCCTTGAGCTCGATTCTGGATTAAAAATGGAAGACAGAGGAAAGGATGCTAGGTCCAACTCTATAATTAGGGCCCCTAGACTATCCAGATAATCGGGATAAAGATGCTGACAGATAATGGTTTTACCAGCTAATTGTTTTATAAAGAAGGATGTATGGGACTTAGAGAGTCTGGCACCAGAGTAGGATAAAAGATGCTCAGGATTCTGAAAAAGCTCGTTAGAAGCTTCTTCTACCGGTTGATAGGTCAGATCGGAACCATATACCATTTGAGATGTAGGGCAATATAGGAAAGCTGATCGAATGAAAGGATAAACATCAACAAGTTGCTGAAGATGTTCTAAAATATTTCGGGTGCGGTCATAGGTATCATCAAAAGGGACTACAAGGGCATTTGTAAAGTCGGAAGTCCAGATGGTATCCAGCATAATCTGCTGT
Organism: Lawsonibacter asaccharolyticus; assembly: GCF_022453915.1. Taxonomy (NCBI): domain Bacteria; kingdom Bacillati; phylum Bacillota; class Clostridia; order Eubacteriales; family Oscillospiraceae; genus Lawsonibacter; species Lawsonibacter asaccharolyticus. The sequence goes on along the minus strand of NZ_CP091870.1, from coordinate 2,889,038 downwards.
AGATTTTGCATAGTCAGCTCTAGCGTAGTGCTAGTACTCTCCAAAATGTTAAGATAGGAGTGCTCTGCTGCCTGTTGAAGATTATGGTTTTCCTGTCGAAAGACATATACAAAAAATATTCCTAATGTCATCGAAATAATAAGAAAAAGAATCGAAAAGATTTGAAGAAAAGAGCTGTAAAAGCGGAGGCACTTACGATACTGTGAAAAAAACTGTTTCATAAAAATACGCCCGCCCTTTTTAGAAATGTGTATTTTTATCATAAACTAAAATGTTGTGGAAATCAATGGAACAAAAAGGGAGCTAAAATCTTTTTTAAAATTAAAAGACAGAAAATAACTTTTGCGATAATTGCATCGGAAAGAATTAGATGGAGTAGTGAGAGGGCTGCCGCCCGCTATGGATCGGCCTTAAGCAAAAAGACTGCGGGTCTGCGTGCTGTCAGACTGGCAGATAAGCCTTTTTATCTTGGCTGTTCTCTGCCTGAGCATCTGTTTCTGCCGGTTTGGTCAATAATTTTCACATATAGAATTGGCTAAAAAAGTGTGAAATCTATTTTTATACAAAAACGGCATTGATAATTTGAGTTATGTGCTAAAAGAATAATTTATAAAGGGCTCCTGACAGTTTAAAACTGCCAGGAGCCCTTTGTAATCGTCATACTAAGAGTTTCACTGCTACTCTAAAGATTTCAAATGCAGATACACCGTATTTTTGGAGATATTGAGGATCTTCGCCACGCTGGTGACTGCGCTCTTGATTTGGAAGATCCCCTGACTGCTGCATCGCTTGATGATCTCCTTGTTTTTTAGAGAAGGAAGAATATGGATGTCCTGCTCCACTTCATCCCTGATTTGTTCCACGACCCGGGTAAGCAGTTCCTCCGCATTGTCCACAAAAGTTTCTGTCAGCATAGGGCGCTCATCCATCGCATCTTCGGTCAGATGGCCGATCAGTTTATAGAGGGGGGTGTTCAGATAAAAGTTGATACACAGCAGGCCAATGGCCCGGCGGTTTTCACCATAGATAACGATGGTAGTGGAGCGCAGCGGTTCGCCGCTGCGGTTGCGGGAAAAATAGGAAATATGGCTTTTCCCATCCTCCTGCTGGATGGAGCGAAGCATATCCAGGGCCAGATCAGTAATGGGAGAACCCTCGTGACGATTTGTATAGTGCCCATTGGCGATGGCAATGACAGAGTGCTCCATGGACTCCAGGCTGTGCAGCACGATCTCATATCCTATGCCCAGATAATCCTCCAGACCGCACACCAGATCCCGGTAAGAGTTCAGGATCAGCCGCTCCGCGGGAGTCAACACGATTTCTGTCTGTTCCATAACATCTTCCTTTCCTGAAAGCCTGTTAAATTCAAAATATCACAAACGAAAATGGCGCACAACCTTTTTTGCAAAAAAAGAGTTTATTTATGAAAAAGAAACAAAAATAAAAGGGAGATATAGTAGGAATCAGACATTGACATGATAAAAATTCAGTATATAATAAAATTTATTACAGTATATGAAGAGCAAGTGATTTGCTGCTAAGAACGGAAAGAAATTTGAAAGGAGCATCAATCATGTCACGCACCTATCTGAAAAATGTCCGCATCGTGGATGGAACCGGCGCACCGGCCATTGAAAACGGCCTCTATGTCTTTGACAATATAGAGGACAAATTCAATGAGGACGTGGTGGAGTATGTGGGAGAAATGGACCAGAGTGTCCTGGCCAAGGCGGGGCCCGAGGATGCGGTCTTTGACCTGTCCGGGCACACCATTCTGCCCGGACTGATCAACTGCCATGTCCATCTGGACCTCATGCTCCCCTATCGGGGGCTGGGCAACAGCTTTGATGAGTTTGGCATCCCCTACCGCACACTGCTGAGCTACCGGCGGGCGGCCGAGGCGCTGGACTGCGGCGTTACCACCATCCGCAGTGCCGCTATTCCCGATGACATCGACATTGGACTGAAAAAGGCCATCAACAAGAACATGCTCTGCGGCCCCAACATCATTGCCTGCGGAAAGGGACTGGTGGCCCACAATGGACACGGCTCAGAGGAAAACTCCGTGGTCATGTGCAGCGGTGTAGACGCATTTATGAAGGCTGCCCGGGAGCAGCTGGCGGCAGGGGCAGACCAGCTGAAGATGATGTACACCGGGGGAATGGCTTCCGCGAATGAGGGCCTGTGCGATATGCAGATGACGGATGAAGAGGTAAAGGCAGTGGTGGACGTGGCCCACCGGGCCGGAAAGAAGTGCTTCGCTCATCTGTCCAACGACAAGGCCATCCGTCAGTCCGTCCTGCTGGGGGTGGATTCGGTGGAGCACGGCTACACGCTGTCTGAAGAGACTGCCAAGCTGATGGCAGAGCACGGCACCTATTTTGTCCCAACGATCTCTGTCTCCTCCAGCGATGATTATCTGCTGGCCCACGGATGCCCGGCTCACCAGGTGGAAAAGGGGCGCGAGGCCGCCAAGACCCACCGGCAGGGCGTGACCTGGGCCCATAAGCACGGCGTAAAGATCTGCGTGGGCACCGATCTTCTGCCCTCTGACCCGGTGGACGGCACCAACGCCACCGTCCGGGAGATCGAGCTGCTGGTCCAGTGCGGCCTGTCTCCGATGGAGGCCATCAAGGCAGCTACTTCCACCGGTGCGGAGCTGTGTGGGCTGCAGGATGTGACCGGCACCCTCAAGCCCGGACTGATGGGCGACTTCATTGTGGTGGAAGGCAAGCCGGATGAAAATATCTCTGATCTGCGGAAGCTGCGCCTGGTGGCCAAGCACTGCAGGCTGATTTGGAGCACCCTGCCCAACCTGAATGTCCGCCGCTTCAGCGTGCTGGCCCCCGGCTATGAGATGAAGGGCGGCACCTTCTGCGATTGGCGCCTGATCTGAGTGAGGAGACAAACCATATCACGGTAAAAAGGAGAGGAAACCATGACAAAACGCATCAATACCGAAAAGGCCCCTGCCGCTATTGGCCCCTATTCTCAGGGGGTAGCAGCGGGAAATTTCCTGTTCGTTTCCGGCCAGCTGCCGATTGACCCCAAGACCGGCAGCATCGACGCGGACAACGTGGCCGACCAGGCGAGACAGTCCCTGACCAATCTGTCTCAGATCCTGGAGGCCGCAGGCACCTCCATGGACAAGGTGGTCAAGACCACCGTATTCATTCAGCATATGGATGACTTTGCGGTGATGAATGAGGTCTATGCCCAGTTCTTCCAGGGAGAGGTCCTGCCTGCCCGCAGCGCTGTGGAGGTAGCCAAGCTGCCCAAGGGCGCACTGGTCGAAATCGAGGCGGTCGCGGCGCTGTGATGCTGCGGCCCAGCTCTCCCACCCAATCATAGAAATTAGAAAGGCGGGAACTCCATGGAAATTATCAGCTTTATTGGCATCGTAGCGGCACTGATCCTGATCATCCTCGGCTCCGTCCGAGGCTATTCCCTGATCCTGCTGTCCACTGTGGCGGCTCTGCTGGTGGCAGCCACCGGCGGCGTGAATGTGTTTGAAAATTACGCCAATGTCTATATGGGCGGCGTGGCCAACATGGTGCTGGCCCTGTTCCCCATCTTCCTGGGCGGCCAGATGTTCGGCAAGATGCTGGAGATGTCCGGCCTGCCCATGGCGGTGGCCAGCGGCGTGTTCCGCAAGCTGGGGCCCGCCAGCGCGGTGGCGGCGGTCTATCTGGCTACCCTGGCCATGTCTGTGGGCGGCATCGACGTGTTCGTCATTATTTTCACCATGTATCCCCTGGCCGCTGCCTTCTTTAAGGCTGCCGGCATCTCCCGCAGCCTGATCCCCGCCTGCGTATTGGGCGGTGCGGTGGCAATGCAGACCCTGCCCGGCATGCCTATCAACAACATCGTGCTCCCCGCCAATGCCTTCGGCACCACTCCCATGGCCGGTTTCTGGATGGCTATCGCCGGCTTTGCCATCGTGGGCGGCGGCAACCTGTGGTATCTCCACCGGGCAGGACAGAAGTACATCGCCAAAGGGGAAGGCTTTATCCCCCGTGAAGGCGACACCGACGACGTGGATCTGAACACTGAGGGACTGCCCAACCCCTTCCTCCTGCTGATCCCCATGGGTATCGTGGTCCTTCTGCTCAACCTGATCCACTGGCCCGCCTGGGCGGCCCTGTTTATCGGCTGTGTTGTGCTGGCACTGATGTTCTGGAAGCGATACGAGGGCTTCCACAAGATCGTCAATACGATGGCAGAGGGAGCGAAGAACTCTCAGTCTGTGATCCAGACTGCCGCTATCTGCGGCCTGGCCTCTGTGGTGGGCGCGGTGCCCGGCTACAACCTGCTGCTGGGCCTGCTGGAAAAGGCCTCTTTTGGCAGCCCATACATCATGCTGTTTGTGTGCATCGCGGTGATCGCTGGCTTTACGGGCAGCGCCACCGGCGGCCTGGCCTTTGTCCTGGACAATTTTACGGACAAGCTGGTAGCTATGGGCGGCAATCCGGAGGCGTTGACCCGGATCGCCAACATCTCCCAGATCACCTTTGACTCCCTGCCCCACAACAGCGCGATTGTCCTGACCCTGTCCTACTGCGGCGTGACCCACAAGGAGGGCTACAAGCACCTGTTTGTGGTGACTGTCGTTACTACCACACTGGCCACGATCGTCAACATCATCATGGCCCATTTGGGAGTGATTTGAGCTTATGAGCATAAGAGACAAGATGCGGCCCCTGTTCCGTACCCTGGACGGCGGCCTGTTTTCTGAAAAAGCGGGAAAGGCAGACGTGGGAGATGCGGTGTCCAAGCTCCAAGCGGAGGGCGGCACCCTGATGTGCTGGGCGGACCCTTTCTATCCAGACCGGGTGATCCCACAGAAGGTACTGGAGCGCAGTGTGGAGGTCATCCAGCAGGGGGTGGCCTGCCACTATACCCCGCCCATCGGCAATGCGGACCTGAAAGAGGTCATTGCGAAAAAAATCGAGCGGGACAACCACATCAAAGTAAACCCCCAGCGGAATATCATCATCAATCCCGGCTCTGACGTGGGCCTGTATTTTGCCATGACCCCCTTTATTGAGCCGGGAGACGAGGTGCTGGTCCACGACCCCAGCTATCCAAGCAATTTCCTGGACCCCCAGCTGCTCAACGGCGTGGTGGTGAAGGTGCCCACCTATGAGGAGGACAATTACCGCCTGCGGGTGGAGGAGTATGAGAAGCGGCTGACGCCCAAGACGAAGATGGTGCTGCTCTCCTCCCCCAACAACCCCACCGGCCGGGTGTTCACCCGGGAGGAGCTGACAGAGCTGTCCCAGTTCATCATCAAGCATGACCTGATCTGTGTCTGCGATCAGGCCTTTGAGGATACCGCGTTTCCGGGACATGAGATGGTCACCATGGCCTCACTGCCCGGCATGTGGGAGCGCACGGTCACAGTCTGTTCCTGCTCCAAGGGCATGGCCCTGAGCGGCTACCGGGTGGGCTATATCTTCGCGGATGATGTGATCATGGACACCATGTACGCCACTGCGGTGAATATCCAGGGTGCGGCCAATACCATGGTCCAGATGGCCATGATCCCCGCCTATGAGGACACATCCTTCATTCAGGACTATGTGGCGGAGCAGGACTTCCGCCGCCGCTATGCCTATGAGAAATTCAATGCGGTGCCCGGAGTATCCATGCCCCTGATGGAGTCGGGCTTCTATGGCTGGGTCAATGTCAGCCGCTTGGGAGACTCCAGCGAGATCACCGCCTATCTGGCGGAGGAGGCCAAGACGCTGGTCAACGACGGAAAATTTTACGGAGACCAGGGAGCCGGCCACCTGCGCATCATCTACGGTGTGTTCGCTGACCGACAGAAGAGCCTGGACGGGATCGACCGCCTGTGCGCAGCTCTGGCCAAGCGGGCCGCCCAGCTGGGCATCACAGAATAAGAAAGAGATCTCCCTCCCTGCCGGTGTCTCCGGCGGGGAGGGAGATCTGTGTTTTGGAGGGTGAAGATTCAGCCTTGTCCGTCCTCTACGAACCGGGCGGCGGCCAGGCCGGCCACCGCGCCGTCGCCCACAGCGGTGGCCAGCTGGCGCACCTCCTTGGCCCGGCAGTCCCCGGCCACAAAGACGCCGGGGAGGCGGGTGCGGCAGTCCTCACCGGAGCGGAAATAGCCCTCATCGTCCAGCTCCAGCTGGGCCCGGAAGGGGGCGGTGCCGGGGACCCGCCCCACGGCGGCGAACACCCCGTCCAGGGGGAGCTCCAGGGTCTGTCCGGTGGAGGCCTGGCGGACCCTCAGACCGGTGAGCCTGCCCTCCGCCTGGAGCAGGGCCTGCGGTGTATAGCCCAGCAGCAGGCGGATATTGTCCCGGGTCCGTACCCGCTCCGCCAGCTTTGGACTGCCCCGGAACTCCAGCCGGCGGTGGATCAGGGTCACCCGGCGGCACACGCCGGAGAGGAACAGGGCCTCCTGCAGGGCGGTGTCCCCGCCCCCCACGATGGCGGTGTCCCGGCCCTGATAGAAGGGGCCGTCACACACGGCGCAGTAGGACACCCCCTGTCCGGTGAGGGCCTCCTCCCCCTCCAGGCCCAGAGGGCGGTGCCGGGTGCCAGGGGCGAGGATCAGGGCGCGGCAGTGGAGGGGGCCGCCGTCGGTCTCCACGGCAAAGCCCCCCTCCTCCGGGCGGAAGCCCAGCACCTGGGCATAGTCCAGCTCCACCCCCTGCTCCTCCGCCTGGCGGGTGAGGGCCTCAGAGAGCTGGAGGCCGCTGACGCCGGGCAGGCCGGGGTAGTTCTCCACCAGGGGGGAGAAGTTGATCTGTCCGCCGGGAGCGGCCTCCTCCAGGACCAGCACGGAGCGGCCGGCCCGGACGGCGTACAGGGCGGCAGTGAGGCCGGCGGGGCCGCCCCCCGCCACGATGATATCAGTCATAAGGGTCCTCTCTCCTTTGAAAAAGCGGCTCCAGGAGACCCGGAGCCGCTCTCTTTTCCTGATGTCCCGATCCGTCTCAGTGCCCCCGCCGCCGCAAGGGGGGAGGGAACTTGGGATCAAGGCGCGGTCAGCCTACTTCCCGGGCCCGGTGCTCCTCCGCGAACCGCTTGATGGGGCCCAGTCCGGTGATGCTCTCCCCCTGGACCACCAGGGTGGGGGCCTGACGCACCCCGTACCGGGTGGTCAGGTCGGGAGACTCCTCTGCCACCACCTTCTGATAGGGCACTCCCGCCTTCTGGAGCAGGGCCTCCGCCTGACGGCAGTTGGGGCAGGTACGGGTGGTGAACAGCAGGGACTCCCCGCCGGACGCCTGGGGGGCGCCCTCCTGGGAGAAGGTCACCTGGCTGCCGGCCCGGCCCGCCTTCCGCAGGTGGGAGGCGGTGAGGTCATATACCTTCCGGTCCTTGAACTCCTGGGTCTTGCCGTCATTCCAGTTCTGCACCGGCCGGTAGTAACCGGTGATGCGGCTGTACACCTCCGCAGGCTTGCCGCAGATGGGGCAGGTGTGCTGCTCCCCGGACAGATAGCCGTGGTCGGCGCACACGGAGTAGGTGGGGGACATGGTATAGTAGGGCAGCTTATAGTTCTCTGCGATCTTCCGCACCAGCTCCGCCGCCGCCTTCCAGTCAGGCAGCTTCTCCCCCAGGAAGGCGTGGAACACGGTGCCGGAGGTGTAGAGGGTCTGAAGCTCGTCCTGCACGTCCAGAGCGGAGAAGATGTCCTCGGTGTAGCCTACGGGCAGGTGGGAGGAGTTGGTGTAGTAGGGAGTTCCGTTCTCGTTGGCGGTGATGATGTCAGGAAACTCCTCCTTGTCGTGCTTGGCAAAGCGGTAGGTGGTGGACTCGGCGGGGGTGGCTTCCAGGTTGTAGAGGTCGCCGTACTGCTCCTGATAGTCGCTCAGCCGCTCCCGCATGTGATTGAGCACGTCTTTGGTGAACTGCTGGGTCTCCTTGTGGGTCAGGTCGGCCCGGAGCCACCCGGCGTTCAGTCCCACCTCGTTCATACCGATGAGGCCGATGGTGGAGAAGTGGTTGTCAAAGGTCCCCAGATAGCGCTTGGTATAGGGGTAGAGCCCCGCCTCCAGCAGCTTGGTGATGACGGTGCGCTTGGTCTTGAGGGACCGGGCGGCGATGTCCATCAGCTTGTCCAGCCGCTGGTAGAAGTCGGACTCGTCCTTGGCCAGATAGGCGATGCGGGGCAGGTTGATGGTGACCACCCCCACGCTCCCAGTGGACTCGCCGGAGCCGAAGAAGCCGCCGGACTTTTTCCGCAGCTCCCGCAGGTCCAGGCGCAGACGGCAGCACATGGAGCGCACGTCGGAGGGCTCCATGTCGGAGTTGATGTAGTTGGAGAAGTAGGGGGTGCCGTACTTGGCGGTCATCTCAAACAGGAGCTTGTTGTTCTCCGTCTCAGACCAGTCGAAGTCCCGGGTGATGGAGTAGGTGGGGATGGGGTACTGGAAGCCCCGTCCGTTGGCGTCGCCCTCGATCATGATCTCGATGAACGCCTTGTTCACCATGTCCATCTCGGTCTTGCAGTCCCCGTAGGTGAAGTCCATCTCCCTGCCCCCCACGATGGCGGGCAGGTTCTCCAGATCCTTGGGCACGGTCCAGTCCAGGGTGATGTTGGAGAAGGGAGCCTGGGTGCCCCAGCGGCTGGGGGTGTTCACCCCGTAGACGAAGGACTGGATGCACTGCTTGACCTCTTTCTGAGTCAAGTGATCCACCTTGACAAAGGGAGCCAGATAGGTGTCAAAGGAGGAGAACGCCTGGGCCCCTGCCCACTCGTTCTGCATGATGCCCAGGAAGTTGACCATCTGGTTGCACAGGGTAGACAGGTGACTGGCCGGGGAGGAGGTGATCTTCCCCGGGATGCCCCCCAGCCCCTCCTGGATAAGCTGCTTCAGAGACCAGCCGGCGCAGTAGCCGGTGAGCATGGACAGGTCGTGGATATGGATCTCGGCATTGCGGTGGGCGTTGGCCACCTCCTGGTCGTAGATCTCGCTGAGCCAGTAGTTGGCGGTGATGGCGCCGGAGTTGGACAGGATGAGCCCGCCCACCGAGTAGGTGACGGTGGAGTTCTCCTTCACCCGCCAGTCGTTGATCTGGAGGTAGTTGTCCACCAGCTCCCGGTAGTTGAGCAGGGTGGAGTTGACATTGCGCACCTTCTCCCGCTGCTTCCGGTAGAGGATGTAGGCCTTGGCCACATCGGCGTAGCCCGCCTCGGACAGCACCTTTTCCACGCTGTCCTGGATGTCCTCCACCGCGATGCGGCTGTCCCGGATCTTGGGCTCGAAGTCGGCGGTGACCCGCAGAGCCAGCATGTCGATCACGCTGGGATGATACTGCTTTTCCAGCGCCTCAAAGGCTTTGGTAATGGCGGCGCTGATCTTGCCGATCTCAAATTGGGCGGCGGTGCCGTCCCGCTTGGTCACCTGATACATCACACGGTCCCTCCACATTCTTCAGTCCCGCGGCGGCTTGGCCGCCGCGACTGTTCCTACTATACCATGAAGGAAATGGCTCGTCAATATCTTGTGCAAAATTCCGGCGGAAACACAATATTTTGTTTTCCTGAAGCGAAAAAGCAGGAAGCGCCGGCACATGTTTTGGGAAGAAACGGGGCAAAAACCGGCGATTTTTTTGAAAAAGAACACTCCCGCGCCCCGTGGGACGGGAGTGCTCTGCCATAAAAATTAGCCAAAAACGCGGAGGGGGGGTTCAGATGCCCCGCAGCTCCACTGCCGGGACCCAGGGGCGGACCAGAGCGGCGAACCCCTCCATCTCCTCCCGGGACCAGGCGCTCAGACCGGGCCGGAGCACGGTGTCCCGGTCGATGAAGGCCTGAAGAAAGTACCGCCGGGCGCCGGAGATCCAGGGGCCGATGGCGCGGAAGGAGGCGCTGTCATGGAACTGGCGCACCACGGTGGTGCGGAACTCATAGTCCACATGGCCCTCCAGCAGCCAGGACACGCTCTCCCGGATGGGCCCCAGGTCCAGGCCGGGGACCCCTGCGGTCTCTCCGTACCGCTCCGGGGAATTTTTGATGTCCATGGCGGCGTAGTCCACCAGCCCCAGGGACCGCAGCCTGGCCAGGAGCTGGGGGTGGCTGCCGTTGGTGTCCAGCTTGATGGGGAAGCCCAGGGCCTTGATCTCCTCCAGAAGTGCCTCCAGCCCGGGGCGGAGCAGGGGCTCTCCGCCGGTGACGCAGACCCCGTCCAGCAGCCCCTTCCGCTTGGCGAGGAAAGCCAGCAGCTCCCCGCTGTCCATGGCGGCGGGGAGGGGGCCGGTCACCAGGTCCCGGTTGTGACAGAAGGGGCAGCGGAAGTCACAGCCCCCCAGGAAAATCGTGCAGGCCACCCGGCCCGGCCAGTCCAGCAGCGTCAATTTTTGCAGTCCCTGAATGTCCATGGTCAGCGCTCCTTTTAGCTCTATTGTAGCGGCGGGAGGGGGAGCCGTCAAGACCGGCGGCACCGGAGACGGAAATAGCACAGCCCCGCCAGGGCGGGCAGGATGGGGGAGAACGCCTGGCCCAAGTAAATGCCGGCGGGGCCCAGGGCGAGGGGGAAGGCCAGCAGCCAGCACAGGGGCAGACGGAGCAGGGCCGCGTCCAGCATGGCATTGCACATAGCCACCCAGGAAGCCCCAGAGCCGATGGCGAAGGAGTCGAAGACATACATGGCAGCGTAGATCAGTCCGTTGACGGAGCAGCAGATGCGGAGATAGCGCACCCCCTCTGCCGTCACGGCCGCGTTCTCCGGTTCGAAGAGGGCGATGATGGGGGCGGCGGCCAGCTGGACGAGGGCGGTCAGAAGGGCAGTGGCCCCCAGACTGAGGAGAAGGCCGCTCCTGACGGTCTGACGCACCCGGTCCGGATCGCCGGCACCCAGGTTCTGCCCCACCATGGCGGTCACCCCATAGCCCAGCGCCCAGCAGGGCATCCCGGCGAAGGTGCTGACCTTCAGGCCGATGCCGGCCGCCGCCGCCACGGAGACGCCGAAAGGGTTGAGCAGGCCGGTGAGGATCAGGTAGGAGAGGTTGACCACCGCCATCTGGACGGCAGAGGGGAGGCCCAGCCGGAGAAGGGAGAGGAGGGCGGCGGGGCGGAGGGGGAGACGCCGGAGGGAGAGGGGGACACAGCGGTGCAGGTGGGCCAGAGAGAGCAGAAAGGAGACGCCTTGGGCCGCCACGGTGGCCCAGGCGGTCCCGGCGGTTCCCAGGCCGCAGGGACCTGCCAGGATCAGATCCAGGAGGAGATTGACCACAGCGGCGGCGGCCACGAACCGGAGAGGACCGCGGGAGTCGCCCCGGCCCTTCAGGATGGCGCAGACGGCGTTGTATCCAAAGACAAAGGGGGTGCCCCAGCAGAGGATGGCCATATAGCCGCAGGCGTCCCCCATAGCCCGGGAAGGCAGGGCCATCAGGGTGAACAGCGGGCAGTAGCAGAGCAGGGCGGCCGCCGTCAGCAGGGCGGAGCCCGCCAGCGCCAGCAGGAGCAGCGCGGAGGCGGCCTCCTCCTCTTCCAGGCGGTTCCCGGCGCCCCGGGCCCGGGCGGTGAGGACCGTCCCACCGGCGGAAAAGCCCATGCACACCGCGTTGAGGAGGAAGCACAGGGTGGAGGCGCTGCTCACAGCGGCCAGGCCGGTCTCACCCACGAAGCGGCCCACCACCAGCAGATCCGCCATGCTGTAAAAGGACTGGAGCAGATTGGCCAGCAGGAGAGGGAAGGAGAATCGGATCAGGCAGAGGGGGACGCTCCCCCGGGTCAGATCCAGCGTATCGGAGTTCATATCCATCGTTCCTTTCTCAAGACAGGTATAGAAGTGGGCGAAGGGCGGGGATACAGGCCCTCCGCCGGAAACGGGCGCGAAAAAGCCGCGGACAGAACACTGTCCGCGGCCTGAGTCATGAGAATGGAACAGAAGGGACCAAAAAGGCGCTCAAGCCCTTCTTGCGGGCCTGCGCGTGCCAGATCCCATCCCGTCAGGCTCCGTACAACGCTCTGTCACATCGGGTCGTCCGGAGCCGGATACAATGGCAAATTTTCCGTAGAGCCTCATGGGAGCCCTCCTCTCCTGGTGGATAGCTCTATTATAAAAGCGGCGGGCGGATCTGTCAACCGGGATCGGGGGCGGTGGGCTTGAAACAGGCACAAAAAGGCGGCCAGTCCGGAGGACTGACCGCCCAAGGTCCGCGCCGCTTCAGATGACAAAGGCCGCCAGCATAGCCAGATAGGAGGTGCGGGCATCCCGCCCCAGCAGGACATATATCGCCCCGTACATCAGCCCGAAGGCCATCACCCCCAGGCCGGTGGAGAGGCTCCCCCTGGACAGCGTGTGGATGGCGCCCCAGGTGCAGCACAGCACCACGCCGCCGAAGGGGAACTGGCTCCGCCCTTTCCTCAGCGCCTCCCAGAACTGCTGTCCAAAGGCTGCGATCAGAAGGACCAGGACCACCTCAAAGGCGTAGTAGAGATACTGGCCGGCGAACAGGAGGGGCCCCTTCTTCTGAAACTCTCCGATCACCTTCAGAGTCCCCCAGTCCAGCGCGTTCAGCAGGATGCACAGGGCGGCCAGCCCAATGGCGAGCCCCGCCCCCTTCCGGGGGACAGGCCTGGCCTCCAGCAGGGAAAAGCCCAGCTTTTTCTCCGCCTGTCTCACCAGCAGGGCGGCTGTCAGCCCCCAGCAGGCCATAGTCATCCCCCAGTGGAGAAGCGTATGGGCGGCGGTATAGCGGGAGGGCGGCGTACCGCCGAAGAGGGCCGGCTCCACTCCGCCCATCAGCACCAGCTCCAGTCCCAGTCCCGCGAAGGCGTACAGGGCGTACCACAGAAATTCCCAAGGGGAGCTCTTGTCCCGTTTCACGGCCATTCCTCCCGTCTCTCAAATCAGGGCTATGATACCACGCTTCTCCCCTAGACGCAACGGCCCGGGTGCGAAAAGCCCCCGCCCGCGGAGCCGCAGGCAGGGGCAGTGTTCTTTATTTAGCCTCGGGCTCCTCCTCGGGCAGTACCCGCACCTGGATCTCGATGACCCGGCGGTGCTCCACCCGGGTAACGATGACATCCAGGCCCTCGGCCTGGAAGTGGTCCCCCTCCTCGGGGACCCGGCCCACCTGCTCCATCACCCAGCCGGAGACGGTGGTGGCGGCGCAGGCGCCCTTGACGGCGAACAGGTCGAACATATCGTCCAGGTCGGCGGAGCAGGCGATGAGATAACTGCCGTCTTCCTGCTTTTTGAACTCCTCGATGACCTCGTCGTGTTCGTCCCAGATGTCGCCCACCAGCTCCTCCACGATGTCCTCCAGGGTGGCAATGCCCTCCGTGCCCCCGTACTCATCCACCACCACGGCCATGTGGGCCTTGTTCCGCTGGAGGATGCGCATCAGCTCGGAAATCTTGGTGTTGCCGGTGGTGTAGAGCACCGGGGCCTTCAGGGCGGAGATCATGGTCTCCCCCCGGTAGCGGGCGGCGTAGAAGTCCTTCTCATGGATCACGCCCACGATATTGTCGATGCTGTCCTGATAGATGGGCAGGCGGGAGTAACCGCTCTCCGCAAAGAGGGAGCCCACCTCCTCCATGGTGCTGTTCTCCTCCGCCGCCACGATATCCACCCGGGGAGTGAGGATCTCGGACACCTCCAGGTCGTGGAACTCGATGGCGTTGCGGATCAGCTCGCTCTCGTGCTCGTCCAGGCCGCCCTCGTTCTCCGCCTGGTCCACCATAGTGACCAGCTCCTCCTCGGTGATGCCGTCCTCCTCCCGCTTGTGGATGATCAGGGAGAGCAGGCGCTTCCACTGGGTGAACAGGAAATTGGCCGGGGTCAGCACGGCTACAAAGGCCCGCAGCAGGGGGGCGGAGAGCATGGCCCAGGCCTCCGGGCTCTCCTTGGCCAGGCTCTTGGGCGAGACCTCGCCAAAAATCAGGATCACCACAGTGAGCACGATGGCGGACACCGTGGGCCCCCGCACGTCATCCAGCAGCCGGATGAACAGCACCGCGCCGATGGTGGTGGCCACGTTGTTGACGATGTTGTTTCCAATGAGGATGGTGGACAGCAGCTTGTCATAGTCCTCCGCCAGAGCCAGGGCCCTGGCAGCCCGCTGGTCCCCGTTGTCCGCCCGGCTCTTCAGGCGGATCCGGTTCAGGGAGGTAAAGGCGGTCTCTGTGGCGGAGAAGTAAGCGGACATGGCCACGAGGATGACAAGAGCAACGGTCATTCCAATACTGGTACTGTCCATGGGGGACAAATCAACTCAGCTTTCTGTCATAAATTCCCGGTCTTCCGGGTGCTTAGCACAGGAGTATATCACAGATATTAAAAAAATGCAAATCTTATACCGGACAAATTCCGCTGTATCCCGGCAAAATTTGGCCTGGAGGCAGGCTGCCGCCCCCAAATGGCATCCTGGCGGCTCCTGGCTTGCTCTGGCGTCCCGGTTCTGGTATGCTCACAGAGAAGGGAGGTTTTTCTATGAAAGTGAGGGTGGAATACGCACCCGTGCTGGAAAACGAGGTGGTCCTGCGCTGCCCCCGGCTGGATCAGGAGATGCTCCGCGTCCTGTCTCTGGTGCGCTCCGGCCTTCAGAAGCTGTGCGTATGGGATGAAAACCGGGAGATCATCCTGCTCAGCCCGGATGAGACGCTCTACTGTGAGAGTGTGGACGAACATACCTTTCTCTATACCGCCTCTGCCTTTTATCAGACGGCCCTCACCCTGGCGGAGCTGGAGGGGCGGTATGGAGAGCTGGGCTATCTCCGGGTCAGCAAGTCCGCTGTTATCAACCTGCACCGCATCCGCAGCCTGAAGAGCCGGACTGGCGGCCGCATCGAGGCCTCCCTGGAGAACGGGGAGCGGCTGGTGGTCTCCCGGCACTACGCGCCCCTGCTGCGGGAGCGGCTGGGACTATAAAAAGGAGGTCCATCATGGGAGAATTTATCCGTTTCTACAGCTGGGGCCTGTCCATGAAATTTCATATGGCTGTCTATACCCTGGCGCTGGTCTTTTTCAAGGCCATCTTCAACGCCCTGGCCGGCGAGGGCTCCGTATCCTCGCTCACCATGCTCCAGATGCTGCTGGTCTCCATGGCGGTGGCCATTCTGGAGTCCTTCCTTTTCCCGGAGGGCCGGGAGCTGGAGCCGTCCGCCCTGCGGGTGCGGACCGTCTGGTGGGGGCTGCTGTGCAACCTGGGGTTTGTGGGCGGCGCGCTGGCCCTGGGCTGGTTTTCCAATGTGCCGCTTTGGGGAGGCATCTTCCTGGTGCTCTTCCTGGAGTGGGGCTTGTCCGCCATGTGGTTCGGCCTCCATGTGGCCCTGCGGCGGGACACCCGCTCCCTGAACCGGAAGCTGAGCGAGTACCAGAAGCGGGGACCGGAGAGTTAGAGAAAAAAGAGGACGGATGCCCTCTTGGGGAGACATCCGTCCTCTTTTTCTTGATCCGGTCCCTTTAATACTTGGCAAAGCCCGCCCCGAAGGTGCGGCACTGCTCCAGCCCCTCCTCATCGGGGGTCAGGTGGAGGATCAGGCCCTCGTCCTGGTACACATTGGCTCCGGCACTGTCCGCCCGCTGGGCCCAGTCCCGCATCCACTGACCGTCGCCCCAGTCATAGGAGCCGAACAGAGCCACCTTTTTGCCGCCCAGACGGCCCTCCAGTTCGGTGAAGAAGGGTTCAAATTCCGCCTCCTCCAACACCTCCGCCCCCATGGCGGGGCAGCCCAGTGCCAGCAGTCCATAGCCCAGCGCCTCGTCCACCGTGGTGTCGCACACCTGCTTCACATCCACTTCAGCTCCGGCCCCGGCGGCCCCCTCCGCGATGGCGTTGGCCATCGCCTCCGTGTTGCCTGTCATGGACCAGTAAATCACTGCCATCCTGCTCATGTATGTGACCTCCTGAAAATAAAAATTTGGTTTGTATAGCAAACGGGGGGGCGGGCCCATCCGGGCGCCGCGGATATCCCCGCCTCTATCCCCTATCTCCGTCAAGCTGTCCGAAACAGCTGGACCAGCCGGCAGCCGGCCTCCAGGCGGCGGCACAGGGCCCTTCGGCAGCAGCCATACTGCCGGAAGCATCTCTGGGCCCTCTCCACGTCGGAATAGACCTTCCACAGCCCGCTGTATTTATAGCCCTGGCCGCCATGCCGGCGAAAGCCCTCCACATCCTCGGCGGGATATCCCAGGAACAGCCCCACCTCATGGGGGAACCCACCGCTCCCCGCCATCCGGGACGCCAGATGGTCCAGCATGGCCTCCAGCCCGCCGGCCAGGGGATAGCCGTCCCGCTCCAGCAGACGGGCCACCTCCTCCTGCTCCAGCTGGCGCTCCAGGCGGTCCCGCCGGTACACCAGTACCAGACAGCGGCTGCGGCACCGGCACAGGGGCCGCAGAGAGATCCCCGCCCCAGCCAGGGCGGCGGAGTAGGACGCCAGCAGGGCGTCGGTCTCATCTCCTTCCCCCGGGAGGGCAATGAGATCCGCAGGCTTGATGCCTGCCAGGGCCGGCGCACAGTGAAAGGCCAGGGTCAGCTCAAAGCGCGCTTCGGCCGGCCGGACCTCAGAAGTTAGCATAAGCTAATCCCTCCCCTTTGAAAAATCGCGCCTTTCGGCGTTTGGCCGTAAAAGTTTAGTCCCTTTTGTTAGCTGGTGCTAACCAATAAAAATCTACCACAGTTTTTCCTTCCTGTCAACCACTGATTTTGCCCGCTCCCGTTTTGGCGGGGGCGGGCACCTGGGATGCGGGAGGGACATGACCCTGCTCTATGCGAAAGGCCGGGGATCGGGCCGGTGGTCCAGGAGAAAGCGGCGATGATAGTTTAACCCGGCATAGCGCTGGACCCTTTCCAGACAGAGGGCGTCAGAGATGCCCCCAGCCATGCCTAGGATGGGGATGCCCTGGACAAATTTCATCACCAGCAGGCGGTCGGCTAGGAGAGAGGCAGTCCGGCGGATCTGTGTCCCCTGGTCATAGTCCTCCGGCGGACAGGGGGTGAGGGCAAACTCGTCCAGCAGCGCGGTGCATGCGGCCAGCTCCTCCCCATAGGACAGGGCGCCCTGGACCAGAAGGAGCAGATAGTACCGTTCTGCCGGGGTATCCCACCCGTAGCCGTAACGGGCAGCCATTTGGTAGAGGCTTTTCAGCAGGACGCCGGTAAAGAGCGGGATATCGGGCAGGCCGATCCCCAGCAGCCCCAGGAGAGTGCCCTCGGCCCCGGAAAGGGCCAAATTGAGGGCCCCGGTCCGTCCCGCTCGGCGGGAAAAGACCCGCAGAGAGCTCCGGTCCCCCTTCAGCTGGGCGGCAAACTGGTCGATCTCAAACTGCTGCCGGGCCGCCTCGGCATCAAAGGTGCGCTCCAGAAGCCCGGTCCCCCGCTGGAAGACCAGATCAAATGCCTTGACAAAGGCGGAGTTAAGGGCCTCCCGGAGTTTGGGCGGCACCTTGTCCTCCAGCGCCCGGTCCAGCCTGGACTCCGGCGGACGGGCATGGCGGGCCTGATAGGCTCTCCTGCGGCGCTCCAGCCGGGCAAATTCCTTTTCCCAAGGTGTGACAGCTTTCTTCTGCGGCACGGCTCTCCCTCCTCTGTGCATAATGGATGAGGTGAGGATATCACACAGCCGGGGCGCCTGTCCTGAAATTGGGATTAAAACTTGTCACTTCCCCGGCCCGAATGACGAAATTTTGTAAAAAAATTATGAACGCTCTTGCATTTTTCCGCAAGTGGCGGTATAGTAATTTAGCACTCATAAATATTGAGTGCTAAATTTACAAAAACTTAGATTTTACGATATAGGAGGCATCCATCATGGCAAAGAAACAGTTCAAGGCGGAGTCCAAGCGGCTGATGGATCTGATGATCAACTCCATCTACACCCACAAGGAGATCTTTCTGCGGGAGATCATCTCCAACGCCAGCGACGCGGAGGACAAGCTGGCCTACCGTGCCCTCACCGATGACAGCGTAGAGGTCAAGCGCAAGGATCTGAAGATCACCATCGTTCCCGACAAGGAGAAGCGGACCCTCACCGTGTCCGACAACGGAGTGGGCATGACGAAGGACGAGCTGGAGTCCAACCTGGGCACCATCGCCAAGAGCGGCTCCCTCCAGTTCAAGCAGGAGCTGGAGCGGGACGACAAGGCGGCCTCCAAGGTGGATGTGATCGGTCAGTTCGGCGTGGGCTTCTACTCCGCCTTTATGGTGGCGGACGCGGTCACCGTCATCTCCCGGGCCTATGGCGCGGAGGAGGCGTGGATGTGGCAGTCCGCTGGCACGGATGGCTACACCGTCACCCAGTGCGAGAAGGAGACGCCGGGCACCGATATCATCATGCACATCAAGCCCAACGCCGACGAGGAGAACTACGATCAGTATCTTGAGACCTATAAATTACAAGAGCTGATCAAAAAATACTCCGACTATATCCGCTATCCCATCGTGATGGAGGTGGAGGACTACCGTCAGAAGGAGAAGCCCGCCGACGCCGGAGAGGACTACAAGCCCGAGTGGGAGACAGTGAAGGAGTGGAAGACCCTCAACTCCATGGTGCCCCTGTGGCAGCGGCAGAAGAGCAAAGTGAAGCCGGAGGAGTACAACGCCTTCTACAAGGAGAAATTTGGGGACTGGCAGGACCCCCTGACCGTGATCCACACCAGCGCCGAGGGCGCCGTCACCTACAAGGCCATGCTCTATATCCCCTCCCACACCCCCTACGACTTCTATACCCGGGAGTATGAGAAAGGGCTTCAGCTTTACAGCTCCGGCGTGCTCATCATGGACAAGTGTGCCGACCTGCTCCCTGACCACTTCCGCTTTGTCAGGGGCGTGGTGGACTCCCAGGATTTCTCCCTGAACATCAGCCGGGAGGTGCTCCAGCACACCCGCCAGCTGAAGGTCATTGCCTCTGCCCTGGAGAAGAAGATCAAGGGGGAGCTGATGAAGCTCCAGAAGGAGGACCGGGAGAAGTACGAGACATTCTGGAAGTCCTTCGGTACCCAGATCAAGTATGGCGTGGTAGCCGAGTACGGCCAGCACAAGGAGCTGCTCCAGGATCTGCTGCTGTTCTGGTCCTCTAAGGAGGGGAAGGACACCACCCTGGCGGAGTACCGGGAGCGGATGCCAGAGGATCAGCCCTATTACTACTACGCCTGCGGCGAGAGCGCTGAGAAGATCGCAAAGCTGCCCCAGGTGGAGCGCATTTTGGACAAGGGGTACGAGATCCTGTACTGCACCGAGGACGTGGATGACTTTGTCATGCGCGGCCTGGGAGAGATCGACGGGAAGGCGTTCAAGTCGGTGAATGACGAGGATGCCCTGCCCCAGAGCGATGAGGAGAAGAAGACGGCCGAGGAGAAGGCGGAGGCGGGCAAACCTGTGCTGGAGGCTGTCAAGGAGACCCTGGGCGAGGAGGTGAAGGAGGTCCGTGCCTCCTCCATCCTGAAGTCGGGGGCGGTGTGCCTGACGGCTGACGGCCCGGTCTCCCTGGAGATGGAGAAGTATATGCGGAAGGTGGATGGGGACCGCGCCGCCCGGGCCCAGCGGGTGCTGGAGCTCAACCCGGATTCCGCTCCCTTTGCCGCGCTCCAAAAGGCGGTGGAGGCAGGGGACAAGGATACGGTCTCCAAATACGCCAAGCTACTCTACGGACAGGCTCTCCTGCTGGCAGATCTGCCGCTGGAGGACCCGGCGGAGTACGCGCAGCTGGTCTGCTCCCTGATGGTGTGAGCCGGAAGGCTTTCCCCAAGTTCCAAGTCTCGATCTGTTTTTGAGTCCCCGCCACCGGGAGATGGGGACACCGGGGGAGGGCTCTGTCCCGGGAGTGCGATCGAGATCAAGAAAACTGAAAACGCACGATTTTTGTGCCGGCCGGCGCAGCCAAAGAGCTGCGCCGGCCGGCCTGTTTTGCTTCAGGGGACATCGGGGGACGGGAGACCGGCTCCCCCAAAAAAAATCAGTAAAAAAACGCTTGACTTGAAGTGGACTCCAGGGTTTATGATGGGTCCGCAGATGCAGCAGAACAGGAATAAGGAGGAACGAATATGTCAAAACGAATTTTGGTTATTAGCACCAGCCTGAGGGAGAAGAGCAACTCCCAAGCCCTGGGGGACGCCTTTGCCGCCGGCGCGCGGGAGGCGGGTCACCAGGTGGAGCAGATCTCCCTGCGGGGAAGATCCATCGCCTTCTGCACGGGCTGTCTGGCCTGTCAAAGCGCCGGCCAGTGTGTGATCCAGGACGACGCAGTGGAGATCGCGGAGAAAATGGGGGTGGCAGAGGTCATCGCCTTTGCCACCCCCATTTATTACTACGAGATGAGCGGGCAGATGAAGACCCTGCTGGACCGAGCCAATGCCCTGTTTGCGTCGGACTACGCCTTCCGGGACATCTATCTGCTCACCGCGGCGGCGGAGGAGGATGACCAGGTCCCGGCGCGGGCGGAGAGCGGCCTGACCGGGTGGATCGACTGTTTTGAAAAGGCCAGACTGGCAGGGACAGTCTTTGCCGGAGGAGTGAATGGACCGGGGGAGACTGCCGGGCATCCCGCCCTGGAGCGGGCCCGGGCCATGGGCCGTCAAGTATAAGGAGGAACTGTCATGCTGGGAAATTTTACTTACTGCAACCCCACCAAGCTGTACTTTGGAGAGCAGTCGCTGGAGGGGCTCCACAAGGAGCTGCCCAAATATGGGGACCGGGTGGTCCTCATCTACGGCGGGGGCTCCATCAAGCGCAACGGTATCTATGACGCCGTGCGGGCCATTCTGGACCAGGAGGGAAAACAGGTGGCGGAGATCGCCGGAGTCATGCCAAACCCCACCCTGGCCAAACTGTATGAGGGCATTGGGGTCGCTCGGGCGCACCGGGCTGACCTGCTGCTGGCGGTGGGCGGAGGCTCGGTGTGCGACTATGCCAAGGCGGTCGCTGTGTCGGTCCACTGTCCGGAGGACCCATGGGAGAAATACTATCTCCGCTTTGAGGAGCCAGAATGCCCCATCCTGCCGGTGGGCTGTGTGCTCACCATGGTGGGCACTGGCTCAGAGATGAACGCCGGCTCGGTGATCACCAACCAGGAGACCCGGCAGAAGATCGGCCACGTCTTTGCTGACGAGGCGGTGATGCCCCGCTTCTCCATTTTGAATCCCCGCTTCACCCTCACCCTGCCCCGGGAGCAGATGGTCGCGGGTATCTACGACATCTTCAACCACATCTGCGAGCAGTACTTCTCCGGGGAGGATGACAACACCAGCGACTATCTCAGCGAGGGGCTGATGCGCTCCCTCCTGTGCTCCAGCCGGGCTGCCAACCGGGATCCCCAGGACTACGAGGCCAGGAGCAACATCATGTGGACCGCCACCTGGGCGCTGAACACCCTGGTGTCCCGGGGCAAGTCCACCGACTGGATGGTGCACATGCTGGGCCAGGCGGTGGGGGGCTACACCAACGCCACCCACGGCATGACGCTGGCGGCGGTCTCCCTGCCCTACTACCGGCACATCCTCCCCTATGGGCTGGACAAATTCAAGCGGTTCGCCGTCCAGGTATGGGGAGTGGACCCGGCGGACAAGACCGACCTCCAGACGGCGGAGGAGGGGCTGGCGGCCATGGAGGGCTGGATGAAGGAGCTTGGGCTGACCATGAATACCAGTGCGCTGGGCGTGACGGAGGACATGCTGGAGGGGCTGGCTGACGTGACCATCCACCTCACCGGGGGCTACAAGGATCTGGATCGGGAGGAGATCCTTCAGATCTTCCGGGAGAGCCTGGGCTGACCAGACAGAAAGCTCTGCAAATAAGGCGCAGCGCCCGGAGTATTCTCCAGGCGCTGCGCTTTTTTCACCATCCCTTCCCCCGCGGTCCAGGGGCGGGGAGTGCGCCCTCGTCGGGCTGGAATTCCGTCATAGTGCCCCAGAACCGCTTTGGCATGTTGGTCATCCGGCACCGGGGATTTTCCCGTTCCCGGATGGCGATGGTGTCATAGAACCGCCTCCACAGACGCCGGTAGGTCACCTCCTCCTGCCCCGGCGGGGCAGGGGCAAAGTCTTCCGCGGGCAGAATGGCCCACCGACCGGGCTGATGGATCAGCAGCTCCCGGTGGGTGTGGTCGTAGATGAGGAAGTGCTCCCCGGAGTACCGGGTGCAGAAGTGGGGGCGGAGGAGGGGAAGCACCCGGTTTTTGGGCTCGATCTCCCCTACCAGCACCCCCTGCTGATCGGAGAAGCGGAGGAACCCCTTGAGCAGATGGGCCTCGCTCCCCAGGTGCTGCACCGCCTTCCACAGCACGTGGACCCGGTCGTCGGTGAGATCCCGGGTGATGTCCGCCCCCCGTTGGTAGCCCAGCCGCAGGAAACGGTACATGTGCAGCTCCCGCTCGGGCAGACAGGTGAGAAAAGCCTGGGTCACCAGCCGGCAGGCCTGGGGGGAGATCTTTTTGGACAGAGAGCGGTACACCCGCTCCGCCTTGGCCTGGTCGGTGTCCACATGCCGCTCCGGCCAGAGGGTGAGGCGGTCCTCTTCCGGTGAGGTGAAGCAGACGGCCTCCTCGCGGTGGGCATAGCTCTCAAACACACAGGTGAGAAAGCCGGGATAACTGCCGTCATAATCGAAGCAGACCTGCTGCCAGCTCATGAGGCCCCCTCCTCTCCAAAGAGGGAGAGCTGCTCCGGCTGGACCTGGGCCAGGGCGGGGCGATCCAGGGCAGCCAGATGGGACAGGATGCCATCCTCCCGCACTCGCAGACCCTCCAGCATGCGGCCGG
Organism: Lawsonibacter asaccharolyticus; assembly: GCF_022453915.1. NCBI lineage: Bacteria > Bacillati > Bacillota > Clostridia > Eubacteriales > Oscillospiraceae > Lawsonibacter > Lawsonibacter asaccharolyticus. The sequence goes on along the minus strand of NZ_CP091870.1, from coordinate 2,866,351 downwards.
AGCAGGTGATGAAGTACTGGGCCCGCTTGAGGACCACCCCCAGCTTTTTCAGGCCGGAGAAGGACAGGGGTCCGGCCCGCCGGGCTGTGAGGATGCGCTTGGCGCTGGTGACCCCGATGCCGGGCACCCGGAGCAGGGCCTCATAGTCGGCCCGCTGGACCTCCACAGGAAACTGGTCCAGGTGGCGCAGGGCCCAGCCGCACTTGGGGTCCAGACGGAGGTCGAAGTCGGGCCGCCCCTCGTCCAGCAGCTCCTCGGCCCGAAAGTGGTAGAAGCGCAGCAGCCAGTCCGCCTGATACAGCCGGTGTTCACGCAGCAGGGGCGGCTGAAAGCCCTGGGGAGCGGGGAGCAGGGAGCTGGAGGAGACGGGGATATAGGCGGAGTAGAAGACCCGCTTCAGATGGTACTTGTCGTAGAGCCCCTGGGTGAGCATCAGGATGTGGCGGTCGCTCTCCGGCGTGGCACCTACGATCATCTGAGTGGACTGGCCCGCCGGGGCGAAGCGGGGGGCATGGTGGTATTTGGCCAGCTCCTGCCGGGACTGGGTGATCCCATCCCGGATCTGGGCCATGGGGGCCAGGATACCGGCCCGGCCCTTGTCCGGGGCCAGCAGGGCCAGGCTTTTGGCGCTGGGCAGCTCGATGTTGACGCTGAGCCGGTCGGCCAGCAGGCCCAGCTGCTGGGTGAGGAGGGGATCTGCACCTGGGATGGCCTTGGCGTGGATATAGCCGCCGAAGCCATAATCCTGGCGGAGCAGGCGCAGTGCCTCGATCATCCGCTCGGTGGTATAATCCGGGTCCCGCAGCACGGCGGAGGAGAGAAAGAGCCCCTCAATATAGTTGCGGCGGTAGAACTGGATGGTGAGTTCGGCCAGCTCCCGGGGAGTAAAAGCAGCCCGGGGCGGATCGTTGGACCGGCGGTTGACACAGTACTGGCAGTCGTAGGCGCAGATGTTCGTATAGAGGATCTTCAGGAGGGAGATGCACCGCCCGTCAGCGGAGAAGGAGTGGCAGCAGCCCGCCGCCATGGTGGAGCCCAGCCGGCCCGCCCGTCCGGCCCGGTCCAGTCCGCTGGAGGTGCAGGCGGCGTCATACTTGGCGGCGTCCGCCAGGATGGTCAGCTTGTCCATCAGGTCCATGGGGTCTCCCTCCCTTGAAATCGAACATATGTATTATAATAGACCAAACATATGTTTCTGTCAAGGGGAGAGAACATGCCAAAACCTTTCCAATGGGGGAAGGTGATACGGTGCCCATATTGGAGGAGCGCGGGGCCCGATCTGCGGATCGGGCCCCGCGCCCTTTTAGTGCTCTGGAGTGCCATGGAGAGGGGAGAAGTCCGCACGGAGACACCGGGGGCCGGCGGAAGTGACCTCCGGTGCGCCCCGGTAATACACCTGAAGAGCGGCGAGGAGAAAATGAGTCAGTTGGGCCGCCTCCGATCCGCTGAGGGGCAGCGCACCCGGGGGCAGGAGGGGCAGGCGCCTGCGGATCTGGAGGCGTCCCAAGTTTCCAGGAGAAAAGAGACCAGCCCGGAGCAAGAGGTCACAGTCCTTGATCTCGATCCAGCACAGGTCCGTCGTGCCGGCGTCCAGCGCACTCCCGGCGGCCCAGTCCCGCCGGTTATCCAGGAAGACGATGGTCTCCTCCAGGGCCTGGCGGAATGCCGGGGGTATCTCTGAGTTTCCATGAAAAAAGTCTCGGGTCAGCGGCCCATGAGCCGCCCTCCTGTGGGCGATATAAGAGGCACTGTGAGAAAGGACCCATCCTCCCACCCCTAATATCATCAAAAGCAGAATGACGGACTTCATCATAGACGGCGGCCTCTTCGTCTCAGGTATCTTTTTTTGGTTATCTTATAGATACTATGCTAGCACTCTTTCAGATAATTCGCAAGGGAAAAGATTATCTGTAAGATAACGGAGAGGGAGTTGTCAGAAATGAGCATGGAAACAAGGGCCCTGGGGGATGCCATCCGCGCGGCCCGCATGAAGAAGGGGCTGACTCAGGATGCGCTTTCGGAGCTTCTGGATATCACGCCCACTCATTTGAAGAATATCGAGGGCTCCCGTCGGAAGCCCTCGGTGCCTCTTCTGTTCCAGATGATGGAGCTTCTGGATCTCTCCGTGGATGCTCTGGTGTTCCAGAGCAGGGAGGAGAGCAGGTGTCTGCGGATGGACGGCCTTTCGGAGCGGGAGGCGGAGGCGCTGGAGCGTCTGGTGGACGCCATGCGGGAAAAATAGAGCACCGGCTTGGGCGTGGGCCTGAGCCGGTGCTCTTGTTCTGGAAAGTGTTCAGAGGGGGAGCGCGATGATGGCGGGGACCAGCACTGGGACGGCTAGGGAGAGAATCAGTCCCGAGGCAAAGGAGTAGATGGCCATGCGGTCGGCAGTGGCGCTGACTACCACCGGTAGCAGGGTATCCATAGCTGTGGCACCGGGGAGGGCCACCGCCTCGATATAGCCCAGCTTCTGGGCCACGATGGGGACGGCCACAATGGAAAACAGCTCGTGCATGATGTTGGACAGGAAAGCGGTGGCAGATACGGTGAGGGAGTACGGAGCCAGCAGGGTGGGGGCCAGGGAATACCAGCCGAATCCGGCCGCTGCCGCTACGCAGTCCTTGGGGCCCAGGGGCAGGAACAGCCCTACCAGGGCCGTCACCGCAAAGGTGCCCGCCATAACCGCCAGCGGGACCAGAAGGACCCGGAGCCCGGCGGCCCGAATATCCCGGATCAGGTTGCCCTGCCGGCCCATATCCAGGCCCACCAGAAAGAGGAGCAGGTACAGCCCCCAGCGGATGACCGTGCCACAGTGGGCTACGGCGGCGTCGGGGAGCAGGAAGCGGCCCGCCAGAATGCCCGCCGCTACGGTGAAGACGATGGCGAAGGTCAGGCTGTGGTCCACGTGGACCGCCTCCCCGGAACCCGGGTCGCTGTCCTCCGGTGCCTCCTGGCAGGAACGGCCCTGAGCGTTCAGCTTCAGCAGATATTTTCTCAGGGCGTGGACAGCCAGCATGCTGCCCACCATGGAGGTGAGGGTGACCGCCAGGGCGTTGAGCCCAATGGTGCCCAGGGAAGAGATGATCTCCTCGTTGGACCCCAGCTCGGCCCCCAGGGTCACGATCAGCAGCAGCAGAGCCGCCGTCTGAAACCGGCCCAGCCAGGGCATGGGAAGGGACTGGATCTGGGGGCGGGAGCCCAGAAAGGCCCCAAGAGCCACCAGAGCCAGATAGAGGATCAGATCAAGAAGGGTGCCGGACATCTGCTGCAACGGGATCACTCCTGACATGAATAGACGAAAAGAAACGGAGGGCGGGTCTCCTGCCCTCCGGACGCGGACAAAAAATTATTATAGCATGGGTGAAGAAAAAAGTCCAGAAAAATGGGGAAAGGTCCCTGTTCAAGCTAAGTGCTGATGATTCCAACTCCGGCGATTTCACCAGTGTGCCTTGCACAAAACATGTTTATATTTTATAATGATAGAAAATGAAACACCAAAGAATTTTTGCTATCATCATAAATAAAGTAGTTAGACAAATCTGATAAAGGAACGTGATTGTATGGATTGGTATAAAAATATGACCAAACAGCAAAGGGAAGATTTTTGGAAAGTTATAACTGTAAGTGTAACAGGAGCAATTATAGTTTTACTTGTTCCTACAATTTTTCATATAGTTTGAAGCTAAAAATCCCATTTTGACCGTTATTTACTCCGTTGAAAAGCCAAACAAGGCAAAAATTATCTGATACATAGCAAGAACACCCGGCAAATCGACGAAAGATTTGCCGGGTATCCTTATATCAACACAAATCTAGAACAGGGAGGGGGAAAGTCCCCGCGGCCTGTCCCGCCTCATTGGGAAACACCACAAACGCCCGGTCCGAAAGGACCGGGCGTTTGTGGGAAGAAGGAGACAATACAAAAGGGGACCGGGCCCCGGCCTGCCGACTGGCAGGCATGTCCGGCGGCCTTCTGTACAGGGGTAGCGATGGAAACGGAGGTCAGCGGCCCCCTTCGGGGCCCCGGCCTCGGCTTTCCGCCTTGGACCTTTCAGCGGCCTCGCGCCGCCTCTCTGGAAAACCGTGCCGGCCCGGCCGGGCCGGCACGGAATGGATCAGAACTGGCTCTCAGATCACTCCACGTCCATGTCCGGCTTGTTGAACTCGCCGAACAGCTCCTCGTTGCTGGGCATATCCTCGGGCAGAGGACGGGCCACCCAGGTGGTGTTCATGTAGTGCTTCAGGCAGATGTTCTCGGACACGATGTTGCCGCCCCAGGTGCCGCACCCCATGGAAGACGTGGGAGGCATGCCGTTGGTGGAAGAACCGGAGTTGCCGCGGTTGTTGGGCTGGCGCACCATGATGCGGGACACGGGGGCGCACATGCCCAGACGATGGATGTGGTCGTCGTCGAAGGAGTAGATGCCGCAGCTGTGGCCCTTGCCGCCCACGTTGAACATGGCCTGCATCATGGTCAGTGCGTTCTCAAACTCCCCGTAGTACTTGAACAGGGTCAGCAGAGTGGTCAGCTTCTCGCTGGAGAAGAAGTGCTCCTTGCCCACGTTCTCGATGCCGCCGCCGGTCACAGCGATGAACTTCCGGTCAGCCGGGATCTCGAACCCAGCGGCCTCCGCCAGCTTCTGCGGGCTGATGGCCACGGTGTTGGGCAGACGGTGCCCAGCCTCGTCCCACATGACGGCCTTCAGCTTCTCAGCCTCTTCCTCGTTGGCCAGGTAAGCGCCCTCCTTCACCAGGGCGGCTACGAACCCGTCGTACACGTCCTCGTGGATGATCAGGTTGCCGTCGCAGGAGCAGCCGGAGCCGAAGTCGGAGCACTTGGAGATCCGGGTGTTCATGGCAGCCTCAGCCTGACGCTCGGCGGTGTTGCAGGTGTTGTCGATGATGACAGTCGCGTTGCCGGCGCCGGAGCCGTAGGCCGGCACACCGGAGGAGTATGCGGACTTGACCATGGGACGGCCGCCGGTGGCGATGACCAAGTCGCAGCGCTTCATCAGCTCCTGGGTCAGGGTGATGCTGGGCTCCTCGATGCCCTGGATGATGTCGGCGGGAGCACCCTCACGCACCAGGGTCTCACGGATGATGTTAATGCACTTGTTGGTGGTCTTCTTCGCGCGCGGATGGGGGCTGCAGATGATGACGTCACGGGCCTTGATGGCATAGATCACCTGGCCGGCAGGGGTCAGGCAGGGGTTGGTGGTGGGCACCAGAGACGCGATCACGCCCACAGGCTTGGCATACTTCACGATGCCCTTCTCAGGGATCTCCTCGATCACGCCCACGCTCTTCTGACGCAGGCAGTCCCGCAGGATCAGCTTCAGCTTGTTCCGCTTGTTCCGCTTGGTCACCTTGTCGCCCAGGCCGGTCTCGTCCACTGCCTCGTCAGCCAGGTTCGCCCAAACCTTCATGTCGATCACAGAAGCGGCGACCGCCTGGCACAGCCGGTCCACGCGCTCCTGGTCATAGGTGGCGATGATCTCCGCCGCAGCGCGGGCCTTAGCGACCATCCCGTCCAGCATTTCGATCTGCTCAGGAGTGACTTCTTTCGCCATTGTAATGATCTCCTTTTCCTTATTATTTGCCGGACCTCCGTCCAGCTTTCCTTACTGTCGCCATTATACCACTTCTTCCTCTCCCGTCCAATACTTCATTTCAATGGTCTTGATAGAAGTTTTTTATCCTGACACTGGAACACCAGGCTGGAGAGAAAAAAGCACCTTCCTCCGGCGTATGGGACAGCGCGGGAGGGAAGGTGCTTTTGGCAGGGAGGGATATCCTTAAGGTTTACGGATAAAGGCCTCGTACAGGCAGATGACAAATCCAATGACCCCCATAGCGCAAAAAACGAGGTAGGGGATCAGCAGCTCGTTGCCAAGCAGCGCTGCAAGGGTGCCCGTCATGCCGTTATAGGTATATTGATTTTGGGACAGATACAAGCTGAAGATAAGGTATCCGAGGCTGCCTGTCAGAAACAGCATAACGCCGAAATGGGATCTTTTCATAGGTGTCTCACTCCTCGTCCAGCTTGAGGACTGCCATGAAAGCTTCAGTGGGCAGTTGGACTGTGCCCAAGGTACGCATTTTCTTTTTGCCTTCCTTTTGCTTCTCCAGCAGCTTCTTCTTGCGGGTGATGTCGCCGCCGTAGCACTTGGCCAGCACGTCCTTCCGCATGGCCTTGACGGTCTCCCGGGCGATGATCTTGCCGCCGATGGCCGCCTGGACCGGGACCTCAAAGAGCTGGCGGGGGATGTTTTCCTTCAGCTTCTCGCAGATGCGTCGGGCCCGGGCATAGGCCTTGTCCCTGTGGGCGATGAAGCTGAGGGCGTCCACCTGGTCTCCATTGAGCAGCAGGTCCACCTTGACCAGTTCGCTGGGCTCATAGCCCTCCAGCTCGTAGTCCAGGGAGGCATAGCCCTTGGTGCGGGCCTTCAGGGCGTCAAAGAAGTCGTAGATGATCTCGCCGATGGGCATGGAGTAGTGCAGCTCCACCAGGTTGGTGTCCAGATACTGCATGTCCTTAAACACGCCCCGGCGGTCCTGACACATGGGCATGATGTTGCCCACATAGTCGGGGGGAGAGATGATGGAGACCTTAGCATAGGGCTCCCGGGCCTCCAGGATGGCGCCGGGATCGGGGTAGTTGTGGGGGTTGTCCACCCGCACCACGGTGCCGTCCGTCTTGGTGACCTCGTAGATCACGGAGGGGAGGGTGGTGACCAAGTCCAGGTCGAATTCCCGCTCCAGCCGCTCCTGGATGATCTCCATGTGGAGCATGCCCAAAAAGCCGCAGCGGAACCCAAAGCCCAGGGCAATGGAGGACTCGGGTTCGAAGGACAGGGAGGCGTCGTTGAGCTGGAGCTTATCCAAGGCGTCCCGCAGATCAGGATATTTGGAGCCGTCCTCGGTGTAGATGCCGCAGAAGACCATGGGCTGGGCCGGCCGATAGCCGGGGAGGGGGGCTGCAGAGGGACAGTCGGCGCCGGTGATGGTGTCACCCACCTGAGTGTCCTTTACGTTCTTGATAGAGGCGGTGAACCAGCCCACCTCACCGGCGGTGAGCTGCTGGCAGGAGTCCATGCCCAGGGGGCGGAGATACCCGCAGTCCAGCACCTGATAGCTGGCACCGGAGGCCATCATTTTGACCCCCATGCCCTTTTTCAGCGTGCCCTCCATCACCCGGAAATAGACGATGACGCCCAGATAGGGGTCATACTGGCTGTCAAAGATCAGGGCTTTCAGAGGGGCGTCCGGGTCGCCGGCGGGGGCGGGGACGTTCTGCACGATGTCCTCCAGCACAGCGGGGATGTTGATCCCCTGCTTGGCGGAGATCTCCGGCGCGTCCAGGGCGGGCAGGCCGATGATGTCCTCCACCTCGTGCTTGGCCTTCTGGGGGTCGGCGGCGGGGAGGTCGATCTTGTTGAACACGGGCAGGATCTCCAGGTCGTGCTCCAGGGCCAGATAGGTGTTAGCCAGGGTCTGGGCCTCCACACCCTGGGTAGAGTCCACCACCAGCACCGCGCCCTCGCAGGCGGCCAGGGACCGGGACACCTCATAGTTGAAGTCCACGTGGCCCGGGGTGTCGATCAGGTTCAGGGCATAGGTCCTGCCGTCCTCCGCCTTGTAGTCCAGGCGGACGGCCCGGGCCTTGATGGTGATGCCCCGCTCCCGCTCCAGATCCATGTTGTCCAGCAGCTGGGACTCCATCTCCCGCTGGGGGACGGCGTCACACAGCTCAATGAGCCGGTCAGACAGCGTGGATTTTCCGTGGTCGATGTGGGCGATGATGGAAAAGTTGCGGATCAAAGATCGGTCAGTCATAAAAGGAAACCTCCTTGGGAAGATCCACGGCCCCGTGGAAGCGGGGCGTGTGGGAAGAAGAGGGCTCTACTCCGATAGGATCAGCGGCCCCTATTTTACCGGATAAGGGTGTTCTCCGTCAAGGTCTCTTCCCGGGATTCCTCGGCGGAGAAGTAGTAGCGCAGGATGTCCGCCGCGATGCTGGCCAGAGTGGAGCCGCTGCCGCCCTTCTCCACCACCAGGGAGATGGCGATCTGCGGATCGTCATAGGGGGCGAAGCAGACGAAAACAGCGTTGGATTCCGTCTCGGCGTTCACCTGGGCGGAGCCGGTCTTGGCGCCCACCTGGACAGGAAGGTCCTGGAAATAGCGGGCCAGAGAGCCCTTCCCGGTGGTCAGGGCCAGCATCCCCGCTTTCACCGCATCCAGATTCTCCGGCTGGATGTCGATGGAGTCCAGCACCTCCGGTTCGTAGGTGTAAAGCACCTGGGAGAAGTCGCTGGATTTGACCTCCTTGAGGAGATGGGCAGAGTACCGGGTGCCCCCGTTGACCAGGGTGGCGATGTAGTTGGCCAGCTGGAGGGGGGTGAACTGGCTGCTCTCCTGGCCGATGGCCACCGACAGGGTGCTGCCCTCGTACCAGGTCTGCCCCATGGACTGAGTGTACTCCGGTCCGGCCATGACGCCGGTCTCCTCATACAGCTCGATGCCGGTGGGCTCCCCGAGGCCGAATTTGGCGGCAAACTCCTGGAGCCCCTGAATGCCCACCCGGCGGCCCACATCGAAGAAGAATACGTTGCAGGAGACCTCCAACGCCTCGGACACATTCACCAGGCCGTGCTTGCGCCGGTACTGGCGCCAATACCAGCACTGGGGGCCGTCGTCCTGATAATACGTGTAGACGCCAGTGTCCATGATCTCGGTATCCGGCTCAATGATCCCGCTCTCCAGTCCGGCGACAGCGGTGACCATCTTAAAGGTGGAGCCGGGGGCATAGACACCCTGGAAAGCACGGTTCAGGAAGGGCTTGAGGGGATCAGCGCTGTTCTCCGCCAAATCGGCAGAGTAGGTGGCCAGGTGATAGGAGGGGTAGGAGGCGGAGGCCAGCACCTCTGCCCGGTTCACGTCCATCACCACGCAGGCTGCGCCCTCTGTGTCCTCACTGGCCAGCTGGGGAATAGCCTGGGAGAGGATGTCCTCCACCTGCTTCTGAAGGTCGATGTCGATGGTGAGCACCACGTTGTCCCCCGGCTGGGGGGCGGTGGTCCACTTCTCGGACACCACCTTGCCGCTGGTATTCCGCTCCACCTCCCGGACCCCGGCGGTGCCCCGCAGGTAGGACTCGAAAGCCAGCTCGGCCCCCTCCTTGCCGACAGTGTCGTCCATCTCATAGTCCGGCGTGCCGTCCCCGTCCAGATCCAGGTCCTTATATGCATCCCAGTTCTCAATGGCCCCCACCCGGCCCAGCAGATGGGCAGCGTATTCGGTGTTGTAGGTGCGGACGGTGGCGGCCTCGATCTCCACGCCGGAGAGGCCCTGCTCCTTCACCTTAGAGATGAAGTCGATGTCTACGCCCTCCGCAAAGACATAGGGAGGCCAGCTGTTCACCATGGAGCGGTAGTACAGCTCGTACAGTACTCCGGCCACGGCGCGCATATCCGCGCCCTCCAACTCCAGCTGAAAGCTCTCCCGCATTTTTTCCAGCAGTTCCTCGGCGGTGGGAAGGGGGGCGCCCTGGGCCCCGTCGGCGGTGGGGTCATCGATCCACTTCATCTTTACCGCCAGCCGCCCCAGGCGGGTGAGGCTGGTGGTGGGGCTGCCCTCTTCATCGGTGGTGGGATACTGGAAGGGGGTGTCCGTGGTGTAGCGGAAGGGGGGCTGGGCGGTAATGGGGAGGGTGTCCTCCCACTCCACGCCGGCATCCCGGGCAATGCGGATCAGGGCCAGGAGGATGTCGTTGCGGTTTTTCTCCATGGCGTCGGTGTTCAGGGCGACCTGATAGGTGACCCGGTTGGAGACCAGCACCCGGCCGTACCGGTCCAGGATGTCCCCCCGGGCGGCCTCCACGGTCTGGGTCTCCGCAATGCTGTTCTGGGAGCGGGCCAGATACTCCGCCCCGTGGATCATCTGGGCGTCATAGAGGGAGGAGCCCAGCCCGAACAGAATGACGGCCAGCAGGAGGAGCATCCCCAGCCCCCGACGGTGAAATTGTTTTTTCTCCATGGCGCACGCCCCCTTTCAGAGCGGACAGGTCACGCCAGGCGGGTGCCCCCCACCCGGCGGAAGATGGATCGGAAGATGAGATAGACCAAGGGCATCCAGCACAGAGACCAGAGGAACTCCGGCACCGCCACCTGGAGCAGCGACTGGATGGGGGCGATCTGGGTGAACAGGCCGGCCAGCAGGCGGACGACCTCCTGCACGGCCAGGACAGCCGCGGAGCAGATCAGGCAACCCAGGAAGTTCTGGTTCAGGGCATACTGGGAGACGATGCCCACCAGGAAGCCGGCCAGCGCCATGCCGAAGACCAGCAGGCTGCTGCTGCCCGGGTAGGCCAGCGTCCAGAGCAGACCCACCGCCAGTCCAAAGCCGGAGCCGGGAAGGGCCCCCTCCAGCACCGCCACGGCGGAGACCGCCAGAGGCAGAAGGGTGGGAGTGATCCCCAGCAGGGGATAGCGGCTGAGGACAAAGGCGTCCAGCACCCAGATAGGGAAGAGCCCCAGGGCGTAGATGCACCACTTATAGATTTGGTCTCGTCGGGTCACAGGGGCGCCCCCTTTTCGGAAAAGATCGGGAGAGAGACGGCAGGAAACGCGGCGGCGTCACTCCACGATGTCAAAGCTCTTGATGACAAAGACTTCCACCAGGCTGTCCAGGTCCACATCGGGCTCCACCACCGCGTAGCGGTTCATGCCGGAGGGGTCGGTGAAGACGGCCTCCACGGTGCCCACCACCAGGCCGGAGGGGAACACGTCCCCCTTGCCGGAGGTCACCACCTCGTCCCCTGCTACCAGCTGGGCACCGTCGGGCAGATAGCTCAGCTTCAGCTTGCCCTGGCTCATCAGGGTGAAGTCTCCCTCCAGGATCCCGGCACTGTAAGTGCGGGTGACCTGGCCGCCGATCTCGATGTCGGTATTGATCAGGGTGGAGACCTTGGACCAGTTCAGACCCACCTCAGAGACCACCCCCACCAGGGTGCCTGTCTCGGTGATCACGCAGTCATTGACCTCCAGACCCGCGCTGCTCCCCTTGCCGATGGTGAGAGTGGAGTCCCAGTTGGTGGAGGAGCGGGCGGTGACCTTGGCGGACTCAAAGACGAAGTCCCTCCGCTTGGCCTGCAGATCCAGCAGCTCCCTCAGCTGCTCGTTCTCCCGGCTGGCCTCCTGGCCCTCCCGGGCCTGCTCCTCCAGCTCAGCGACCTGGCGCTCCAGGTCCTGGATCTGCTGCTCCATCTCCTCATAATGAAAGACATAGGCACGCACGCCGTCGGCCCAGTCCAGCACGGCGCTCACCCCATTGCGGATGGGGGTGGTGATGAAGCCCACCGCGTTGGAGAGAGGGTCGGCGTTGCCCCCCATCACGGCGGACACGATGCCGATCAGCACCGACAGCAGCAGGGCGATGATCAGGAGCAGCAGGCCATTCTGCCGCAGAAAATGTTTCATGGACGCCCCTCCTGTCCTCCAGTGAGCACATCGATCCCCACCTGGCGCAGCATGCCGGCCAGCAGGCAGGTGGGCAGGCCAACCACATTGTGGTAATTCCCGTCGATCCCCTCCACCAGCACACAGCCCCGGCCCTGGATGCCGTAGGCCCCGGCCTTGTCCATGGGCTCGCCGGTGGCGATATAGGCCGAGATCTCAGACTGGGTCAGCGGGCGGAAGCGGACCTGGGTAGCCTCGTGGGCGGTGCGGCTGAAGGTCCCCCGCCGGACCGTAACCCCGGTGTAGACTGTGTGGGCCCGGCCGGAGAGCAGGGAGAGCATCCGGGCGGCATCCGCTGGGTCCCGGGGCTTGCCCAGCACGGCACCGTCCACCGCCACCACCGTGTCGGCGGCAATGACCACATCGTCCGGCCCGGCCTGGACAGCCACCTCCTCCGCTTTCTGGCGTGAGAGGACCTCCACCAGCTGGGCGGGGGACAGGCCCGGGGAAGCGATCTCCTCCCCCAGGGCGGGGACGACTTCAAATTGTGGGACCCCCATCTGGGCCAGCAGCTCCCGCCGCCGGGGGGATTGGGAAGCCAGGATAATGGACATGAGAACACCTCGAAATTCCATGAATTGGAGCGCGGGGACTCAGCCCTCCATCTGGGCGCTCTCCGGCCCTGACTCCAGGGAGCCGGTGACGTGGATGGAGTGGCCCCAGAACAGATCCCCGTCGTTGAACCAGAACTCGAACCCGCCCTGGGGCAGCAGCTGGATGGACTCCAGCTCCATGCGCTCCATGAACTGCTCCTGGGTGACCAGCGGCGCGCCGCTGTCCTCGTCCTCCTCCTCCCGGGCGTCCGCCGCCCAGTCGTTGGCCAGGGAGAGCAGCTCTTGGGCGGCATAGGAGCGCACCCGGTGGTCCCAGTCCGCCTGACTGGCCATCAGGGCCCGTCCGGTCTCCTGGGCGGAGGCCATCTCCTCCGGCACGCCCCGGTCGAAGTCCAGGGCGATCTCGCTGCCCAGCCAGTCCACGGTGGCCTCGAACCAGTCCACAGTGCGGTTCAGGGTGAAGGTGCCCAGCCCCTCCACCCAGGTGCTCACAGGCTTTTTCTGCTCATCCAGGATGGCCTTCAGGTCGGGGTCGAAGCCGGGCTGGGGCAGCTCCAGCATCAGCAGGCGGCTGCCGTCCACAGAGAGCCGGGCCCGGCACTTGATAATGAAGTCCCGGGGCACCCGCTGGCGCAGATAGTCCATCAGACGGTCGTCGGCCAGGGCTACCAGGCGGAAGTCACCCTGGTGGATGTCAGGGCTGTCCTCCTCCATCCAGGCGGTCAGGCCGATGGAGGCGGTCCACAGCTTCTCCCCCTGGCTGCGCCCGCCGCCGAAGCCGCTGGCCCCGGTGACGGCCAGGATGTTCAGCTCCTCCGGCAGAAAGTCCTGGCCCAGGGCGCGGAACTCCTGGGGGACCTCCGCGGCGTCCTGCCGCGTCTGCCCCTCCTGAGCCCCCCTCTGCTGCCGCTGCTGTTCCTCGGGGATCTCCCCGCCCTTTTTTTTGAAAAATCCGAACATGGCCCAAACCCTCCTCTCTCAGCGGATCTCTATTTCCCGGTGGAGCCGAAGCCACCGGCGCCCCGCTGGGTCTCATCCAGCTGGTCCACCATCTTCACCTGGGCCTGGACCACCGGGACCACCATCAGCTGGGCGATGCGGTCAGCGGGCTGGATGACGTAGTCTGCGTCCCCGGAGTTCTGGAGTCCCACCAGGATCTCTCCCCGGTAGTCGCTGTCGATGACGCCCACGCAGTTGGCAGGGGCGATGCCGTGTTTGATGCCCAGGCCGCTGCGGGCGAAGACCAGGGCCACATAGCCGGCGGAGGGGAGGGCGATGGCGATGCCAGTGGGGATCACCGCCCGCCCGCCGGCGGGGATGGTCACCGCCTGGTCCACACAGGCATGCAGATCCATGGCGGCGGCGCCGGCGCTGGCGTAGAAGGGGGCGGGGATCTCTGTCCCGATCTTGGGGGAGAGGGCTTTGACGTTCAGTTCCATAATGATCGGCTCCTTTGCGGTCAGTTAGTATCAACAGTCAGATGGGGCGGTCCGGGGACGGCTCCTGGATGTCCACCGTCCGGACGTACCGCCGCAGGGGGAATTCCCCGTCGTGTCCCTCCCCGGAGAGAGTGCGGGACATGCTGCCCGGCGGGGCGATCCGGGTCACTCCGGCCCGGGCGAGGAGCTGGGTGAGGGCGGGCCGGTCCTGGGCCGGACAGAGCAGCCCCGCGGTCTGGAGACGGCCCTTCTGCCGCCTCAGGACAGGGAGCAGAGCCTTCTGGGGCAGACACTTCACCAGCACATTGCCGTGGAGGGGGGAGAGCTCCAGCTCCCGGTCCTCCCGCAGGGTGAGGGAGCAGCCCCGGCCGGGAAACAGGGTGCCGGGCAGCCGGTCGGCGGCGTGCTCCAGCCGGGTCTCCCAAGCGTACAGGCTCCCCTCCCCCTTCTCCCCAAGGGCAGCACGGAAGCGGTCCGCTGCCCGCTCCAGCAGGGGGAGAAAGCTCCGGCAGAAGGCCTCCCCCTCCCCGAGGGCGTCCGTGTCCAGAAAGATGACCTGGCAGGAGGAGCAGAGCAGTCCCCCGGTCTGGATGAGGTGCTCCGCCAGAGCGGAGAGAGCGTCCTCCTCTCCCTCCCACCGGGACAGATAGGCAAAGCTGAGGCGGTGGCCCCACTCCATCAGCTTGCAGCCGGGCGGGGCCAGCTGCCGCAGGGCAGTCACCGCCCCGTCGCCGCCCCACACCACCGCCCCGTCTGCCAGATCTGCCAGCCGTCGCAGGGCGGCGGTGTCCCGGGATGGGATCTGGAAGGCGTAGAGGAAGGGGGCCAGACGGGGCTCCTGCTCCGTCAGCAGCTGAAAGACGGCCAGGGAGAGCCCCTGGTCCCCGGAGGGCAGCTTCACCAGATTGATATTGCCGGTGAGCAGGCCCTCCACTGCGCTGAAGGCGGGCAGGCCGTCTACATTGCCGGCGGTGACATGGAACAGGGTGCCCAGAGGAACGGTCTGGGTGCGGCCGAAGGGCCGCTCCTGAAAGGAGTAGAGCGGGATGCCCAGCTCCACGGCCAGCTTGTATTCCAGGGCCTCCCGCCGGAGCAGGGGGCGGATGTGCGCCACCTCCCGGCGCCCGCCGGGACCGGCGTACCGGAGGATGAGCGGGTCCAGCTCTCCCCGATCCAGCCGCTCCCCCACAGCCTGGAGGGCGGAGATGACGGTCTCCGGCTCCAGGGTCCGGCAGGCGCGGGTCTCATTGACCGCCTCCTCCAGCTCCTCCAGCACCTGGGACAGCTGGCTGTCCGGGAGCAGGCGTCCGTTGGCGAAGATCAAAACCCCTCCCCCTTTCCCAGCAGGTCCGCCGCGCCGGCGGCGCAGGTCTTGATGTCCCCCAGGCCCACCCGGCCCAGCAGGGTCAGGTAGGGGGAGGTCAGGCCGCACCCGCAGGCATCCCCCGGGGTGAGATAGCCCAGGTCGTCAGTGACCACGCTGGTGACCGGAGTGGCCCGGATGAGGGGGGAGATGAGGTTGACCAGCCCCACCTGTCCCATGGGCAGGGGCTCCAGGGTGGCCGGGTCACGGATCAGGACCCGGGAGTAGATAGGCACATGGAAGTGGTGCCTGGGGCAGGTGTTATAGAAGATGGGGTGCTCTACGGCGCCGAACAGCTCATGGATGTCCTCCTCCCCCACCCCCAGCACCCGCCGGACCAGGGAGTAGAGCACTGACTTGTCCACCTGCTGCTGCCAGTGCTGCTTCCAGCCCCCGGCCAGCAGGATCTTGGAACCGGGCCGCAGGCGCAGAGAGATGCCCAGCTCTTCCATCCGCTTCAGTCCGAACCAGAGATAGGAGGGGAAGCCCACGATCCGGGTGGGGAAGGGAGAGTGGGAGAACCGCTCCAGGGCCTCCACCGCACCGTCCAGGTCAGGGACGTAGCCCTCCCCCTGCCAGCGGAGGGCATAAAAGCGGCGGAGGGGCGGGGCGAAGAAGGTCATGCCGAACATGGTGCGGGTGACGCCGGCAGAGCTGCGCCGGTCTGGCTTGTAACCCAGCACCACATAGTTGGCGGGGCGGAAAGAGATGAGCCGGTGCCGCCAGCCCAGCCGGAGGACCATGGGGACCTCCGCCCAGACGCAGCCCAGGTCGAAGCCCACCTGGCTGAAGGTGCCGCTGGTCCCCGAGGAGGTGACCTTCATCACCATCCGCCGCCGGGGCATGGAGAAGAGGGCGTGGCGCTTGAAGAACAGGGTGGGCAGCATGGGCACCCGGACCAGGTCGTCCATGGTGCGCAGCTGGTCCGGGGAGAAGCCCAGGTGCTCCGCAATGGCCCGGTACTGGGGGCAGCGGGCCATGTGGAAGGCGCAGCAGTCCGCCGTCGCCTGGAGAAAGAGCTGGTCTGTGCTGGGCAGGTCATAGGGCCCGCGGTGCCAGAACAGGCGCTGCCGGCTGAACATAGGGGGGACCTCCTCTCCGCGTTCCGCGCTTTATTCTACCCCCCGGTAATACAGGCCCCGGGTGTAGTCGTTGGGCTGATAGCTGCCCCGGCCCAGGTAGCGCTCCAGCACCTGGACGCACTCCCGGGCGTTCTCGGTGGTGAACATCAGACGCCCTGCCCAGAGACCCAGGCGCTGCCAGTCTCCGGCCTTGTCCGCCAGGAACAGCTTCTTGGAATTGAGGATCTCATTGCGGCAGCCCGGGGCTTTCACCACAGGGAAGCGCTCCCCCTTCCGGTCGGTAAGGAGGTTCACGTTGGCACAGGTGTGCCGGCCGCTGTGGTTGTGGATGATACAGTTCTCGGTGATCATCAGGGGCAGGCGGCCGTAGACCACCAGCTCGGTGTCCAGCCCCTTGGACAGGTCCCGGATCTGGGCCAGCTTCAGCTCAAAGGAGAGAGTGGCGGAGCGGAAGCCCAGGCGCTTGAGCTCCTTCAGCGTCTGGCCGTTGAATACCCCCAGACCGTAGTCCCCCCGCAGGGTGAAGCCCAGCTCCGCCGCCCGGCGGGCACTGTCCAGGGTGCCGGCCAGGGCGTCGATCACCCCCATCGCCCGCAGCCGTTCCAGCTCCTGGAAGAGGGTGGGTGCCTCCCGGTCGGTGCAGATGCGGGGCAGCAGGGCGGCCACCCGCACCCCGGCCTTCTGGGCCTGCTCCACCACCTCCGGGTGGGCCGCCCCCTCCCCGGCGGGGAGGTAGAGGAGGGCGGGGGCGAGGCGGAGCAGCTCCGGGCTGACCTGTTCGGCGGCGCGCACAGAGAGGGTGTAGACAGGGGGCTGCTTCCGGTTCTCATAGCGCACCCCGGGGCGGAAGGGCTCGCAGCGGCGCTCCGGCAGTGCGGTGCGCTGCCGGCCCAGCTCCTCCAGAGCCTGCCGGCGCAGGGCGTTGAGAGCCGACAGGGGGAGGGAGAGCCCTTCATCCACGTGGACGGTGACCTTCTCACAGGAGAAGGGAGTCCCTCCGGTGCGGGAGAGCTGTCCCTCCACCTTCTCACGGGTCAGGGGGACGTTCACCGCCTCCTCCGGCACCGGGCCGGTGACGGAGGCCAGATGCTCCTGAGCGTCCTGGACGGCCACCTGGGCGGGCTCCCCCCGGCGGAGCATGGCGTACATCCGCACCGGCTCCTTCCGGTTCTCCCCGCTCTCATAGGTGGCCCGGGCCTGGGTGAACAGCTCCCGGGGCTCCGCCTCGTCCTGACGGGTGCCGAACATCTCCGGCCCCGTCTGCCCCAGAAAGTAGCCGTCCGTGAAGCCGTCCCGGGAGAAGGCGGAGCGCAGCTGCTCCAGCTCCTCGGCCGTGGGCTCCCGCCCCTCCCGGATGGCCCGGGCATAGATGCCAGTGACCACGGCCACATACTCGGGGCGCTTCATCCGCCCCTCGATCTTAACACAGGCCACCCCCATCTTCCTCAGTTCCCGGAGGTGGCCTGCCAGGGACATGTCCTTCAGGGACAGGGGGCTGCCGTCTGCCTTGTTCCCCCAGCCGTACTTCAGCCGGCAGGGCTGGGCACACAGCCCCCGGTTGCCGCTGCGTCCCCCGATGACGGAGGAGAAGAAGCACTGGCCGGAGTAGCACATGCACAGGGCCCCGTGGGCGAACACCTCGATCTCCACCGGAGAGCGGGCGCAGATGTACTCGATCTGGTCCCGGGACAGCTCCCGGGAGAGGACCACCCGGCTCATCCCCAGGTCGGCGCACTGCTTCACCCCGTCCAGGCTGTGGACTGTCATCTGGGTGGAGGCATGGACCGGCAGGTCGGGCACCGTCTGCCGAAGCATCCGCAGCACCCCCAGATCCTGGACCAGTACCGCGTCCACCCCCATGGCGCTGGCCTGGGCGGCCTCCTGAGCGGCGCCGGCCAGCTCCCGGTCGGTGAGCAGGGTGTTCAGGGTGAGGAACACCTTGACGCCCCGCAGATGGCAATAAGAAACCGCCGCCGCAGCTTCATCCCCGGTGAAGTTCTTCGCGTTGCGGCGGGCGTTGAAATCCCCATATCCCAGATAGACGGCGTCTGCCCCGTTCTGCACGGCGGCGGTGACCGCCTCCATGGACCCGGCAGGGGCGAGAAGCTCCAGCATAAGGCACCTCCCGTAAAGATCCGCCCTCAGGCGGCGCGTCCGCAGGGAAGAGGGGCCCCCGTCCCCGGCGGGGAACCCCTCTCCTGCGCTTATTTGTGGTTCTGGAGCTTGAAGATCTCCCGCTTGGCCTCGGAGAGCTCCATTTTCAGCTTGGTGGCCTCCTCCAGATACTCCTTGATCTGGCGGCGCAGGTTTTCGGCGGCCTCCTGCTCCTTGAAATACTGATCCGCGATGTTCATGGCGGCCAGAACGGCGCCGTCCGCCTGGGAGAGACGGCCCTGGGAGAGGACCTCCCGCATCTGGCTGTCCACATGGGCGGCCACCCGGCGGACATAGTCCTCGCCCTCGGCGGCCACCATGGTGTATTCCTGTCCCGCGATGGAGACGGTGATCTTGTTTTTCATCGTGAAGCCCCTCCCGGTCTCTGCTGTTTCAAGATGGCAATCATTATACCACAGAACAGGCCGCTTGAAAAACAAATTTACCATGAATTTTTTATTTTTTTGCCCTTGGGATTTTGGAGGTTTACGCCGGGGCGATTTTAGAGTAAAATGGTCGCAGACTTTTGTGGAAGGGAGGGGCATGGGATGACCGGACCCCTGATGCCGGGCAGCATCCTGTCCATGCCGGCGGCGGCGGCCGAGCGGCTGATCCGGCTGGACAGCGGAGACGCCGCCCTGCTGTATCTCTACCTGCTGGGCCACGGGAACGCCGCCGGCCTGAACTGGCCCCGGGAGCGGCTCCAGGGGGCGCTGGACCTGCTCTCCGCCCAGGGAATGGCGGGGGCGGAGGCCGCTCCGCCGCCCCCGGCACCCCCTGTTCAGGAGGCGCTGCCCCCCGAATACACCACCCAGGACGTCACTGCCGCCCTCCAGGAGGCGGGCTCCACCTTCTCCGCCCTGGCGGACGAGGTGGAGCGCCGCCTGGGCAAGCGGCTGTCTGCCAATGACCTGAAGATCCTGCTCACCCTGTATGACCACCTGGCCCTGCCCGGCGAGGTGATCCTGATGCTGGTCACCTGGTGCATCGAGGAGACGGAGCGGAAGTACGGGCCGGGGCGGCGCCCCTTCCTCTCCCAGGTGCGCAAGGAGGGCTTTGCCTGGTCCAGGCAGGGCATCGACACCGTGGAGGCGGCGGAGGCCCACCTGAAAAAGCTGGCTCAGCTGCGCACCCGGGAACGGGAGGTGCTGCGGCTGCTGGACATCCCGGCCCGCCCCCTGGTGGAGCGGGAGAGGACCTATATCGCCGCCTGGCAGGATATGGGCTTTGACAACGAGGCCCTGCGCCTGGCCTATGAGAAGACGGTGATGAAAAAGCAGTCTATGGACTGGGGCTATATGAACGGCATCCTGCGCCGCTGGCACGAGAAGGGGCTGCACACCGTGGCGGCCATCCAGGCCGGGGACGGCCTGCGCCGGAACCGGGGCGGGGCGCCGACCCAGGGGCGGACTCCTCAGCCCGGAGAGGAGCGCCGGGTGCGGGAGGACATGGAGCGGATGCGCCGCCTGATGGAGCAGATGAAGCGGGAGGAGGAATAAGAGATGTCATATGACCCTGCGGTCCTGCGCCGGGCCACCGCCCGGCTGGAGGGGGAGCGCCGCGCCCGGGAGGAGCGGCAGCAGGCCCTGCGGCGGGCCGCTTGTCAGCGCCAGCCCCGGCTGTCGGAGATCGACCGGCAGCTGCGGGGCACCATGACCGAGCTGTTTGCCGCCTCCCTGCGCCGGGGGGAGGGGGGCGCTCCCACGGTGGAGGAGGTGCGGCGGAAGAACCTGGCCCTCCAGCAGGAGCGGGCGGAGCTGCTGGCCCGCATGGATCTGGCGGAGGACGCCCTGGATGACAAGCCCGCCTGCCCCCTGTGCGGGGACACGGGCTGGAGGGGCACTGAGATGTGCCGCTGCCTGCGGGCGCTGTGCGCCCAGGAGCAGATCCGGGAGCTGTCCAAGCTGCTGGACCTGGGGGAGCAGTCCTTCGACACCTTCCGGATGGACTATTACAGCACCAGCTTCTGGCCCGAATGGGGCACCTCCCCCCGGGAGAACATGGAGCTGGTGTACGAGGTGTGTCTCAACTATGCCCAGAAGTTCGGCCGCTTCTACTTCAAAAACCTCTTCCTCAGCGGGGCCCCCGGGCTGGGCAAGACCTTCCTGTCTGCCTGCATCGCCCGCACTGTGTCGGAGAACGGACATTCGGTGGTGTATGACACAGCGGGGAACGTGTTCGCGCAGTTCGAGGCCCGGAAGTTCCTCCGGGACAGCGACGACGGCCGGGAGGCCCGGGACGAGACCCGGCGCTATCTGGGCTGTGACCTGCTGATCCTGGACGACCTGGGCAGCGAGCTGACCACCCAGTTCACCCAGTCCGCCCTCTACGAGCTGATCAACGGGCGGCTGGTGGGGGGAAAGCGCACCGTCATCTCCTCTAACCTGTCTATGGAGGAGGCTGCTGTCCGCTACTCCCCCCAGATCGCCTCCCGGCTGGAGGGGGAGTACCACCTGCTCCACTTCTTTGGGGAGGACATCCGGCTCCTGCGGAAGAAACAGCTTTGAAGAAAAAGACCGCCCAGGCCGGGAAAGGGCCTGGGCGGTACGTGTATCTTCAGCTTTTTTCCTGGAAGACGGCGCCGCAGCTGCGGCAGGTGACGGTGATCTTTCCCTTGCCCTTGGGTACCCGGAGCTGCTGACCGCAGCTGGGGCAGCGGAAATAGCGGTGCTCCTTGTCCCGGTGCATGGTGCGGCGGAGGTGGAACCAGTTGATGGCCGGTCCGGCCAGCTGCATAAACTTGGCGTTCTCCGCCCGCCGGCGGGGGAGATTGCGGGACAACATTCGAAAAAGTCCCCAGACGATCACAACGAGAGACAGCCAGTACAGGGGGAGAAAATTGGTCCAGATAGAAATAAAATAAAAGATCAGATACAGGACCAGCAGGAAAACATTGAGCTGGTCGCCGCCGTACCGGCCGTACATAAAGCGCTGAATGGCATTCCGGATCATGAAAGAGCCTCCTCTGGAAAGCGGGAACCGTCAATTTGGCATGTTGATATGATACCGCGGGAAATGGCGGCGGTCAAGGAACCAATCGTAAACAAAATGTAAACTGTCTTGCGCGGACGGACAAATTGGGCTATACTGTCGAAAAAAGGAGGGCGGCCATGAAGCGGATCGACAAGGAGAACTACTATCTGGACATCGCGGAGACGGTGCTGGAGCGCTCCACCTGCCTGCGGCGGTGCTACGGAGCCATCATCGTCAAGAACGACGAGATCGTTTCCACCGGGTACAACGGCGCGCCCAGGGGGCGGAAAAAACTGCATGGATCTGGGCTACTGCACTCGGGAGGCCATGAATGTGCCCAGCGGAGAGCGGTATGAACTGTGCCGCTCGGTCCATGCGGAGATGAACGCCATCATCTCCGCCGCACGGCGGGACACCTTGGGGGCCACCCTCTATCTGGCCGGACGGGAGGCCAAGAGCGGCGAGCTGCTCCATGACGCCACCTCCTGCTCCATGTGCCGGCGCCTCATCATCAACGCGGGCATAGACCGGGTGGTCATCCGAAACACCGAGCGGGAGTACTCCGTAGTCCATGTGGAGGACTGGGTCCGGGAGGATGACTCCCTGCCCCAGCAGGTCTGAGCGGGAAGGCCCGGCGCGCCCATCCGGCGTGCCGGGCCTTTTTCTGCCCTCCGGGCGGAGCGGAAAATCCCCCAAGCAAAAAATATGAGAGAAATGCTGGCAAAATAAATAAAAAATTTGTCGAAATATGGGAGCACGTTATGAAAAGAGTAAAAATGTCTGACAATAAATTTGTGGTAAATGTGAATAAATCTTGACAGAGACCGCAGTTGCCTTTACAATATGAACAGGACACAAATGAAAAACATGGGGGAAGTTTTTCAGTTGTCGCAAGGATGCTCCGCCGCTGTGCGGCACGGCGCGCCTTGCGGCTCATTTTATGCCGAAAAGGCAGCCGCGGCGGTCCGCCGCAGGGAACGCAGGTTCCAAGATCTGAAATTTATGGAGGTGTAAAAACCCAATGTTACCCTATATGATCGGGGGCGTCGTGGCTGTGCTGGCCTTTGTGCTGGGCGGCCTGTTCGGATACCAGCGGCGCAGGGCGACGGCGGAACGGGAGATCGGCTCCGCGGAAGAGGAGGCCAAGCGCATCGTCAACGAGGCGTACAAGAGTGCCGAGAGCAAGAAGCGCGAGGCGCTGGTAGAGGCGAAGGAGGAGATCCTGAAGGCCCGCAACGAGTACGAGCGGGAGGAGAAGGAACGCCGGGCCGACCTGCAAAAGCAGGAGCGCCGGCTGCAGCAGAAGGAAGAGAACCTGGACCGCAAGACCGAGAACATGGAGCGCAAGGAGGAGCATCTCTCCAACCGTTTGGCCAAGCTGGAAGCCACCCAGGCCGAGGCGGAGGAGATCAAGCAGAGCCAGATGGAGGTCCTGGAGCGGATCTCCGGCTTCACCGCCGAGGAGGCCAAGAAGTATCTGCTGGATCAGCTGGAGGCCGATGTGACCCACGAGTCTGCCATGAAGATCAAGGAGATCGAGGCCCGCTTCAAGGACGAGGCGGACACTAAGGCCCGGGAGATCATCTCCCTGGCCATCCAGCGCTGCGCCGCCGACCACGTGGCGGAGGCCACCGTGTCTGTGGTCCCTCTGCCCAATGACGAAATGAAGGGCCGCATCATCGGCCGCGAGGGCCGCAACATCCGCACCCTGGAGACCCTGACCGGGGTGGACCTCATCATCGACGACACGCCGGAAGCCATCACCGTCTCCTGCTTTGACCCCGTCCGCCGGGAGATTGCCCGGCTGGCCCTGGAGAAGCTGATCCTGGACGGCCGCATCCACCCCGCCCGCATCGAGGAGATGGTGGAGAAGGCCAAGCGGGAGGTGGACGCCACCATCAAGGCCGAAGGGGAGCGCGCGGTCTTTGAGACCAATGTCCACGGTCTGCACCCCGAGCTGGTCAAGCTGCTGGGCCGGATGCACTACCGCACCAGCTACGGACAGAACGTGCTCAACCACTCCATCGAGGTCTCCCACATCGCCGGCCTGCTGGCCGCCGAGATCGGCGCCAACGTGGCCGAGGCCAAGCGGGCCGGACTGCTCCACGACCTGGGCAAGTCCATCGACCACGAGGTGGAGGGCTCCCATGTCACCATCGGCGTGGAGCTGGCCAAGAAGTACCGGGAGAGCGAGGGCGTCATCCACGCCATCCACGCCCACCACAATGATGTGGAGCCCAAGACCATCGTCGCCTGCCTGGTCCAGGCGGCCGACGCCATCTCCGCGGCCCGGCCCGGAGCCCGGCGGGAGAATCTGGAGAACTACATCAAGCGTCTGGAGATGCTGGAAGAGATCACCTCCTCCTTCCCCGGGGTGGAGAAGTCCTTCGCCATCCAGGCGGGCCGGGAGGTCCGCATCATGGTCAAGCCCGAGGTGGTCAGCGAGGACCAGATGGTGCTGCTGGCCCGGGACATTGCCAAGAAGATCGAGGACGAGCTGGAGTACCCCGGCCAGATCAAGGTGCATCTGCTGCGGGAGACCAAAGCCATCGAGTACGCGAAATAAGAGCAGGGCGCGCTTCTTTGGAAGCGCGCCCTGATTTTTGTCCCATTTTCAGAAAACTTTCATCTCTCTTTGACCTGCCTTTTATCGGCCTGTGCTATCCTGGACCTACAAAAGACGCTCCGGCATTGGGCGCCGGAGCGGGGGGAGGAAGAGAAATGGACCAAAGGACAGCGCGGCGTCAGCCGACCCCGCGGCTGCGCACCAACCTGGACACCGATTTTTTGAAGCTGATCGCCATCCTGTCCATGCTGCTGGACCACATAGGGGCCGTGTTTTTTCCAGAGCACCCCGCCTTTCGCTGGGTGGGGCGGCTGGCCTTCCCCATCTTCTGCTACTGCATGACGGTGGGGCTGCTCTACACCCGGGATATCAAGCGATATCTGGGCCGGCTGGGCCTCTTTGCTCTCATCTCCCAGCCCTGTTACATCCTGGCCACCCACCCCTGGGACTGGCAGACGGAGTGGATGAACTGGAACATCTTCTTCACTCTGTTCCTCAGTCTGCTGGCCATGTGGGGCTTCCAGACGCGGCGGTGGTGGCTCTTTGCCGCAGCATTCCTGTGCGTCAGCCTCTTCAATTTTGATTACTCCGGCAACGGCATCCTGCTGATGCTGATCTTCTTCCTGTGCCGGGAGCGGCCGGGGCTGGGGGCGGGGCTCTATATCCTGTTCTGGCTGCCCGCCCTGTGGAGCGGGAGCCCGGAGGACCCCCGTGCCCTGCTGGCGGCAGGGCACGCGGTGGACTGGACCGCCTTTGCCCTGTTGGCGGCTCCCTTCATCTTCCTCCCCGCCCGGACGGGGATCAGGGTCCCCAAATGGTTCTTTTACGCCTTTTACCCGGCTCACCTGCTGACCATCGGCGTGATCCGGCTGGCCGCCGGGATATGAGGAGAAAGGGAGCGCGGCTGGCCTCGTTTTGGCGGGGGCGGCCGTGTAGACTGTCGATCAGCATTTCTGCACGGTCTCCGTCTCCCCGCCCTGCTGCTCCAGCACGAACCGCTGGAAGTTGCGGACCACAGGAGAGAGGTAGATCCGCTCGTCGCTGACCATGTAGATGCTCCGCTCCCAGGCGGGGCGGGCGATGGAGATGACCTTCAGGGGCAGCTGGTCCAGCAGGTCCATCCGGGGGACCACCGCGATGCCGAAGCCCCGGGCGGCCAGACCGGCCACCACCTCCATCTCCTCCGTCTCGCAGGAGATGCGGGGGCGGGCCTGGAACTGGCCGAACAGGGCGTCCACCGTGTCCCGCATCCCGGAGCCCCTGGAGAAGGAGACGTAGGGGTAGGACAGGGTCTCCTCCAGATCGATGGACTTCCGCCCGGCCAGAGGGTGGTCCGGGGGCACCACCAGCACCAGGTCCTGACGGACCACCGGCCGGGCACTCAGCCCCAGCTCCGCCGGAGGCATAGAGGAAAAGACCAGGTCGTAGCGCCGCGCCAGAAGGCCGTCCAGCAGCTGCTGAGTGACCCCGGTGCCGAAGGTGAAGTGGATCTCTTTCCCTGGATTCTCCGCCAGGAAGCGGGCGGCCAGGTCGGGTATGAAGTCCACCCCCAGGGGGCGCACCAGCCCCAGGCGGATCAGCCCCTCCCCCTGGGCGCTGCGCCGCAGGGACTCCACCCCGGAGTCCAAGGTGGAGAGGGTGCGCTCCGCGCACACCAGAAACTCCTCCCCCAGCCGGGTGAGAGTGGTGTTGCGGCCGCTGCGCTCGAAGAGGGGGACCCCCAGCTCCGACTCCAGCTGGCCGATGGCGTGGCTCAGGCTGGGCTGAGTGATGAACAGGTGCTCCGCCGCCCGGGTGTAGTGGCGGGTGTGGGCCAGCTCCACAAAGTAGCGCAGATGTGACAGATTCACAAAGGACCCCTCCTTTGGGCCAGTGTACCATATTTTATAGAAAAAATCTATTTTTTGATAAAAAGAATTGATTTGTTTATTTTCCCGCCCTGCGCTACATTGTAGGTAAGAAAAACATGCGCTCCGGCGCGGGAGGATGACAATGATGGAAGAGAGACAGACGGTGCTCCGGGGGGAGCTGGCCCTTTTGCTGGCGGTGGTGATCAACAGCTTTGGCGTGGTGCTGATGCTCCGCTCGGGCTCAGGGATCTCCGCCATTTCCAGCGTGCCCTATGCATTTTCTGAGCTTTTTCCCCGGGTCTCCATGGGGACCTGGACCTATATCTTCCAGGGGCTGCTGGTGCTGAGCCTGATGGTCCTGCGGAAGCGGTTCGTGCCGGAGTACCTGTTCAGCTTTGTGGTGGGCTTCTTCTTCGGCATCATGATCGACTTCCACGAGCTCTGGATCAGCTGGCTGCCCCAGACCCTGCCTCTGCGGGTGTTGTACTTCTGCATCAGCTACCTGGTCATCTGTTTCGGCATCGCCCTGTCCAACCGCTGCAGAATGCCCATTATCCCCACCGACCTGTTTCCCCGGGAGCTGGCGGAGATCACCGGAACGGCCTACTCCCGGATCAAGATCTCCTTTGACGTGATCTGCCTGCTGACGACGGCGGTCCTTACCTTTTTTGGCCTGGGCCGGATCATGGGGCTGGGTGTGGGCACGGTGCTGGCGGCCTTCACCATGGGCAAGTGCATCGGACTCATCGGCGGGTGGATGGACCGCAGGGTGAGCTTTGTCTCTATCCTGAGCCGCCGTCAGGCGGCCGCAGCAGAGGAGGGCTGAACGATGAGATTCCCCACCATGTTTTCGCCCATTCAGATCGGCAGCGTGACGGTGCCCAACCGGTTCGTGGTGCCCCCCATGGCCAATAACTTCTCCGACCCGGACGGGTGCCTCAGCCAGCGGTCCCTGGCTTACTACGCCGCCCGGGCCAGGGGGGGCTTCGGGCTGATCACCATCGAGTCCGCTGTGGTCTATGAGCAGGCCAAGGGCGGTCCGCGGAAGGCCTGTCTCTTTGCCGACCACACCATCGACAGCTTCCGCCGGGTGGCGGAGGCCTGCCACAGCTATGGGGCTAAGGTATCCGTCCAGCTCCAGCACGCGGGGCCGGAGGGCAGTTCTGCCCTCACCGGCCACCCCTTGAAGGCGGCCAGCCCTGTCCCCGCCGCCTGCGGGCGGGAGATCCCCTGGGAGATGCCCAGGGACGAGGTCTACCGCCTGATCGAGTGCTATGGGGACGCCGCCCGCCGGGCCCAGCTGGCGGGGCTGGACATGGTGGAGGTCCACTGTGCCCACGGCTATCTGGTGAGCACCTTCCTGTCTGAGCGCACCAATCACCGCACCGACGAGTTCGGCGGCTGCTTCGAGAACCGGCTCCGCCTGCCCCGGCTGATCGTGGAGAACATCCGGCGCAAGACGGGCGGGATCATGCCCATCCTCTGCCGCATCAACGCCAGCGACGAGCTGGACGGCGGTCAGAGCGTCCAGGACGCCGCCGCGGTGGCCGCCTATCTGGAGCAGGAGTGCGGTGTGGATGCCATCCATGTCTCCCGGGCGGTCCACCTGCGGGACGAGTTCATGTGGGCGCCGGGACAGTTCCACGGGGGCTTCAGCGCCCCGCTGGTGGAGGAGATCAAGCGGGCGGTGACGGTGCCCGTCATCGCGGTGGGCCGCTTCACCGAGCCCCAGTACGCCGAGCTGCTGGTCCGGCAGGGGCGGGCCGACCTGATCGCCTTCGGGCGGCAGAGCATTGCCGATCCGGAGCTGCCCAACCGGGCCAGGGACGGGCAGCTGGAGACCCTGGCCCCCTGCATCGGCTGTCTGCTGGGCTGCGTGCCCAACATGCTCTCCGGCAGGCCCATCACCTGCGCGGTCAACCCGCTGGTGGGCCGGGAGCTGGAGTGGGGCCCGGCAGGGCAGAAAAAGCGGGTGGCCGTAGTGGGCGGCGGTCCCGGGGGACTGTACGCCGCCTGGGCCTGCGCCCGGCGGGGGCACCAGGTGGTGCTTCTGGAGCAGGGGGAGCAGCTGGGCGGCACCCTGCGCATCGCCTCCTTTCCCACCGGAAAGGGGCAGATCTCCGCAGCGGTGCGGTCCATGATCGTCCGCTGCCAGCAGGCCGGAGTGGAGATCCGGACCGGCACCCGGGCCACACCCGAGCTGCTGCGGCAGCTGGCCCCCGACGCTGCCATCCTGGCCACCGGTTCCGGGCCGCTGATCCCGCCCATCCCCGGCCTGGACAGCTGCGGCTTCGTCACCGCCCAGGACATGCTGGAGGGCAGGGCAGTGGTGGGCGCCGGGGTCCTGGTGGTGGGCGGCGGCATGATCGGCTGTGAGGCCGCCGAGTTCCTGGGAGAGCGGGGCCACCGGGTGGCGGTGGTGGAGATGAAAGAGGACATTGCCGCCGATGTGCGGCCGGAGCACCGCCGCTGTCTGTTGAAAAACCTCCGGGAATCCCAGGTGCTGGTGCGCACCGGCGCCCGGGTGGAGCGGTTCTACCCCGACGGGGTGGATTATGTCCTGGCCGACGGGACAGAGGGCTCCCTTCGGGGATATGACAGCGTGGTGCTGGCCATGGGGACCCGCAGCCGGGAGGAGCTGAGGGAGCGTATCGCCGCTTTTGTGCCCCAGGTCCTGGTGGTGGGCGAGGCGGCCAGCGCCCCTGGAAATGCCGTCCGGGCCACCGGAGACGCCCTGGATGCGGCGCTGTCCATCTGAGACGGCAGCTCTAAATAAGAGACAGCGCCCCCGCCGGGCAGAAAAGTCCGGCGGGGGCGCTTTGTGTACAGAGGCGGCGCTCGAAGGGGGGAGGCCGGAAAAGGTGCCGCGGCCAAACAGATGTTTGCGCTTTGGGGCAACATGCCGTATAATAGGAAAAACAGTGCCCCGGAAAGGGGAGGGAGGCGGGCCGCCGGGCGGCGGAGCTGCGCTCCAGGGAGGAGACGAACATGCTGCTTCACATATTGGCGGTGGGAGACGTGGTGGGCGAGGGGGGACAGGATATCCTGTCCCGCCGCCTGAGAGAGATCCAGGAGCGGGAGGACATCCACTTCACCGTGGTCAACGGGGAGAACGCCTCCGGGGTGGGCATAACCCCCCGGCAGGCCCGGGGCATCCTGGAGGCCGGGGCGGACGTGATCACCCTGGGCAACCACACCTGGAACCGCCTTCAGATCGCGGACTTCCTGGACAGCGACGGTCATATCCTCCGGCCGGCCAACTACGCCGGCCGGGTGCCGGGCCGGGGCTTCGGTGTATTCCGGGGACCGGCGGGGGTGCGCATCGGCGTGCTGAACCTGATGGGGCGGCTGGAGCTCAACTCCAACCTGGACAGCCCCTTCCAGGCGGCGGACCGGCTGCTCCGCGGTGCCCCCTGCGACGTGGTGCTGGTGGACTTCCACGCGGAGGCCACCAGTGAGAAGGGGGCTATGGCCTGGTATCTGGATGGCCGGGCTCAGGCGGTGTGGGGCACCCACACCCACGTGCCCACCGCGGACTGCCAGCTGCTGCCCAAGGGGACGGGGTTCGTCACCGACCTGGGCATGACGGGCCCCTACCGCTCGGTGCTGGGCATCCGGCCGGAGCACTCCATGAACCTGTTCCTGGGCGGGCTGCCCCGCCGGTATGAGGAGGCGGAGGGCCCCTGCAAGCTGGAGGCCTGCCGCTTCACCATCGACACGGAGAAGAAGCGGTGCGTGGAGGTGCGCCGGGCGGACCTCTGGGAGTGATGCCGGCGGACCGGCCCATTTTGAACGACCAAGAAAGGAATGGAACCATGCTGAAAGTGCTCCACGGGGCTGACTTCCATCTGGACAGTCCCTTTTCCGGCCTGAAGCCTGATGCGGCCGCCCGGCGGCGGGGCGAGCAGCGGGAGCTGCTGGCCCGGCTGACCGATCTGGCCCGGGAGCGGGAGGCCGACCTGGTGCTCCTCTCCGGGGACCTGCTGGACGGGGACCTGGTGTTTCGGGAGACCGTCCAGGCCCTGGCCCGGGCCCTGGGAGAGATCCCCTGCCCCGTATTCCTGGCCCCGGGCAACCACGACTGGTACGGTCCCCAGTCCCCCTATGCCGCGCTGGAGTGGCCGGGGAACGTCCACCTGTTCACCGGCCCGGAGCTGGGGGCAGTGCGGCTGCCGGAGCTGGGCTGTACGGTGTGGGGAGCGGCCTTCTGCGCCCCCCGGCAGAGCGCCTCCCCCCTGCGGGGCTTTCATGCCCCGGCGGAGGGGGTCCAGCTGGCCGTCCTCCACGGGGAGGTGGCCGCCCAGGGGGACTACGGCCCCATCTCGGAGGAGGACATCGCCGCCAGCGGGCTGGACTACCTGGCCCTGGGCCATGTCCACCAGTACAGCGGCCTGCGCCGGGCAGGGGAGACTTTCTGGGCTTACCCCGGCTGCCCCGAGGGGCGTGGCTTTGACGAGCTGGGAGAAAAGGGCGTGCTCTGGCTGGAGGTGGAGAAGGGGCGGACAGAGGCGGAATTCGTCCCCCTGTGCCGCCGGAGGTATCAGATCCTGTCCGTGGACCTGACGGGGCAGGCGGACCCCGCCGCCGCCGTGCTGGCCGCGCTGCCCACACAGACGGGGGAGGACATCTACCGCCTCCTCCTCACCGGGGAGCGGGGACTGGAGGGGCTGGATCTGGGGGAGCTGGAGCGGGAGCTCTCCCCCAGGTTCTGGGGCCTGACCCTGCGGGACCATACCCGGGCGGCCCGGGCCCTGTGGGAGCGGAGGGGGGAGGACACCCTCACCGGCCTGTTCCTCCGGGAGATGGAGGGGCGCTGTCAGGCGGAGCCGGAGAATGAGGCGGTGCAGCTGGCGGTCCGGTTCGGACTGGCCGCTTTGGAGCATGGGGAGGACGTGGCACTGTGAAGATCAAACGCATGACAGCCTCCTTCGGGGGGCTGGAGGGGGCGCGGCTGGAGCTGGGCCCCGGACTGAATGTGATCCAGGCCCCCAACGAGGGGGGAAAATCCACCTGGGCGGGCTTTTTGAAGGCCATGCTCTACGGCATCGATACCCGGGACAGGGACCGGAAGGGCTATCTGGCGGACAAGAACCGCTACCAGCCCTGGTCCGGGGCCCCCATGGAGGGGGAGCTGGTCCTCACCTGGCACGGGCGGGACATCACCCTGCGCCGGGGGCGTCAGGGGAACAGCCCCTTTGGGGCATTCTCCGCCGTCTACACCGGTACCGAGGAGCCGGTGTCCGGCATGACCGGCGACACCTGCGGCCAGCTCCTGCTGGGGGTGGGGCAGGAGGTCTTTGAACGCTCCGCTTTCGTGGGCCAGGGGGGCTCCCTGGCCGTCACCTCCGTGCCGGAGCTGGAGCGGCGCATCGCCGCCCTGGTTTCCTCCGGGGAGGAGGACGTGTCCTTTTCCCAGGCGGAGGGGCAGCTGCGGGAGTGGCTGAACCGGAGGAAGGTGAACAAGAGCGTGGGCCTGATCCCCAGACTGGAGGGGGAGCTGGCCGAGACCGGGGCGGTGCTCTCCCGGCTGGAGGAGGCCAACCGGACCCTGTCCCGCCTGGAGGGGGAGAAGGCGGAGCTGGAGGGCAGGAAGACTGTCCTGGAGGCGGAGCGGCGGACCCACCGCAGGCTGGATGCCCTGGAGCTGGACCGCCGGTACACCCAAGCACGGCAGGATTTGGAGGCTGCCCGGCGGCAGGCTGACGCTTTGGAACGGGAGCAGGCCCGGTACGGCGCCCTGCCGGAGCGGGAGGAGCTGAAGCGGGCCCAGGGAGAGCTGCAATACCTGAAGGTGCTGGAGGAGGAGATACGCCAGGGTGAGGGGGCGCTGCGGGAGGCCGAGGAGGCCTATGAGCAGGCCCGCCGGGAGGCCCTGGACGACCGCTTCAACGGGATGAGCGGGGAGGAGGCCGTCAGCCGGGCGGCCGCCGACGGGGCCCTCTGGCGGGAGGCACTGGAGCGCGCCCGTAGGGAGAAGCGCCGCTTTCCCCTCCTTCTGAGTGTAGGCCTGGCGCTGCTGGTCCTGTCCGCAGCCCTGGGCGCCGTACTGGACGGCAGCTTCCTGCCCTGGCTCCTGGGCGGCGCGGCCTGCTGCGGGGCGCTGGCCCTGGCCGCAGTCCTGGCCCTGCGCCGGGCGGGGCGGGCCTCCGCCCAGGCGGACCAGGTGCTGGCCCGGTATAGGGCGGGCAGCGGGGAGGAGATCGCCGCCCTGGCGGAGGACTACCGCCGCCGGGACGAAACAGCCCAGGAGGCCTCCCGACAGGCGAAGGTGGTGCGGGAGACACTGGCGGACCGGAAAGCCCGGCGGGAGAACAGCCGGGTCGATCTGCTCTCCTTTGTCCACACCTTTGCCCCGGAGGTGTCCGACCTGTTTGGCTGCTCCGCCGCCCTCTCCCGGGCCCTGAACCTGGAGGAGCGGCAGGGTCTGGCCCGGACCAGGCTGGAGGGGGCCAGAAGGCTGTTTGACGAGCTGGCGGCCCAGGGCGGGCAGGCCCTGGAGGCCATGCCGGAGGGCCTGACGCGGCCGGAGCGCCCCCCGGAGGAGACGGAGGAGCAGCTGGCGGCCGTCACCGCCGCCCTGGAGCGGGTGGAGCGGCTGAGGAGCATGGCCCTGGGGGAGCAGCGGGCGGTGGGGGACCCCGCCGCCCTGGCCGCCCGCCGGGAGGAGCTCCAGGGGGAGCTGGACCGGCGGAAGACGGAGTATGAGGCCATCAGCATCGCCCTGGATGCCCTGAAGCGGGCCAACACCCAGCTCCAGGAGCGCTTCTCCCCGGAGCTGAACCGGCGGGCGGGGGAGTGGATGGCCCGCCTGACGGGGGGAAAGTACGCTGCCGTCTCCCTCACCCGGGAACTGGAGGCGGCCGCCCTGGAGCGGGACAGCGTGCTGCCCCGGCGGTCCCTGGCACTGTCCCGAGGGACAGTGGACCAGCTGTATCTGGCGGTGCGGCTGGCGGTGTGCCAGCTCTGTCTGCCCGGGGAGGACCCTGCCCCCCTGGTGCTGGACGACGCGCTGGTCACCTTTGACGACCGGCGGATGGCTCTGGCCCTGGACGCCCTGGCGGAACTGGGCCGGGAGCGGCAGATCCTGCTGTTCACCTGCCAGGAGCGGGAGGGAAACTACCTGGAGGGCAGGCCCGGGGTGACCCGCACCGCCCTGAGGGGAGGAGGCGCATGAGGGGAGCAATGGCGGAGAAGGAGCCGGGAAGGGGGCTGTTCGAGTGGCTCCAGACCCTGATGACGGCCGTTGTGTGCATCGTGCTGCTGTTCACCTTTGTGGGCCGGGTGGTCCGGGTGGACGGCCGCTCCATGGACCCCACCCTGGCCCACGGGGAGCTGCTGCTGGTCTGGTCCATGGGCTATGAGTCCAGGGCCGGGGATATCGTCATCGCCAGCAAGACCACGGCGGAACCCCTGGAGGGGGAGGCCGTCGTCAAGCGGGCCGTGGCTCTGGCGGGGCAGACGGTGGAGCTGGACTACGGGGAGGGCCGGGTACTGGTGGACGGACAGGCCCTGGCGGAGCCCTACCTTCTGGAGCCCATGGCCCTGCCCCAAAAGCCGGAGATGCAGGGGACGCGGTTCCAGGTGGAGGCGGATTCCCTGTTCCTGCTGGGGGACAACCGCAACGGCTCCACCGACAGCCGGCACAGCGGGGTGGGCAGCGTGCACCGGGACTGCCTGCTGGGCCGGGCGGTGGCGGTGATCTGGCCTCTGGACCACCTCCGGCTGCTGTGACGGGAATTTCCCTTGCAATCCCGGCCGGGAGCCGGTATAATAAGAGACCGATCAACACAGTGCGCTCCGCCCGTCGGAGCGGGAGGAGCTTGCCAATGTCGGAAGAATTTGAGGCCCGGGCCGGAGCGCCCCAGCAGCCCCCTCAGGAGGGGGCGGAGGAGCAGGAGAAGCTGCCCCAGGAGGAACTGTTCTACTGGCTCCAGACCCTGGTAACTGCCATCGTGTGCATCGTACTGGTGTTCACCTTCCTGGGGCGCATCACCCGGGTGGTGGGCCACTCCATGGATGACACCCTGGCGGACGGAGAGCTGCTGGCGGTTTGGTCCCTGGGCTATGAGCCGGAGCAGGGGGACATCGTGGTGCTGAACAAGACCACTGCCGACTTCCTGGAGGGGGAGGCCATCGTCAAGCGGGTCATCGCCCTGGAGGGACAGACGGTGGACATCGACTACGACGCGGGCACAGTGGCGGTGGACGGACAGGTGCTGGACGAGCCCTATATTCTGGAGGAGATGCTGTGGCCCTCCTCCAGCCACATGCAGGAGACCCACTTCGAGGTGCCGGAGGACTCCATTTTCGTCATGGGAGACAACCGCAACGGCTCCACCGACAGCCGGCACGAGTGGCTGGGCGCCATTGATGAGGACTATATCCTGGGACAGGCGGTGGCGGTGCTGTGGCCGCTGGGGCGGATCGGCCTGCTGTAACGGGGAAATAAGCTGAGCGCGCGGACCGGAAGGTCCGCGCGCTCAGCTTATTTTCCAACGCAGAAACGCTGGAAGATCCGGTCGGTGATGTCCTCCCGCACGGAGGCGCCGGTGAGCTCCCCCAGGGCGGAGAGGGCCTCCTCCACGTCGGTAAGCAGGGCGTCCGGGGTGACGCCGGCGGACAGTCCAGCCTGGGCGCCCTCCAGCCGCTCCAGCGCCCGGGAGGCCGCCTCCTCCTGGCGGGCGTTGGTGAGCAGCTCCCCATAGGCCTCCTCCCCGGTCTGCCGGGGCAGTGCGGAGCGGATGGCCTGTTCCAGCTCCTCCAGGCCCTGTCCTGTCCTGGCGCTCAGCTCCACCACAGGGGGCATGGGGTCCAGGGACAGGAGGGGGAGGGGGGCGGAGAGGAGGTCAGACTTGCTCCGCACCAGCACGGTGGGAGCCAGAGACGTGGCCTGACACAGAAGCTCCCCGTCCTCCTGTGTCACAGGGGAGGAGCTGTCCCAAAGCACCAGGATCAGCTCCGCCGACTCCATGGCAGCCCGGCTGCGCTCCACGCCCATCTGCTCTACCCGGTCCGGGGTGTCCCGCAGGCCGGCAGTGTCGATCAGCCGCAGCAGGGTGCCCCCTACGGTGACGGTCTCCTCCACGGTGTCCCGGGTGGTGCCGGGGATCTCAGTGACAATGGCCCGTTCGTAGCCCAGCAGGGCGTTGAGCAGGGAGGACTTGCCCGCGTTGGGGCGGCCCACGATGGCGCACCGCAGGCCGTGGAGGATCTGGCTGCCCCGGCGGCAGGTGGCCAGAAGGGCCCGGAGCTGAGCGGCCTGCCGGGACAGGACCACCTCCAGTTCGCTCTCCCGGAAGGGGTCGATGTCCTCGTCCGGGTAGTCCAGCACCGCGTGGAAGTGGGCCATCACGTCTACCAGGGCGGAGTAGATGCCGCCGATCCGCCGGGACAGGGCCCCGGACAGCTGCCCGGCGGCGTGGCGGGCCCCCTCCCGGCTGGAGGCTTCCAGCAGATCGCCCACCGCCTCCGCCTGCACCAGATCCAGACGGCCGTTAAGAAAGGCACGGCGGGTGAACTCCCCCGGTCCGGCCTGTCGGGCCCCGTGGGAGAAGAGGGACTCCAGCCCCAGAGAGAGCACCATGGGGGCGCCGTGGCAGTGGAGCTCAGCGGTGTCCTCACCGGTGTAGGAGGCCGGGCCCCGGGTATAGGTGGCCAGCACCTTGTCGATGACCGCCCCCTCCCGGTCCAGCAGGTCGCCGTAGATCAGGCGGCGGGGGGGATGGGCCTCCAGCGGCCGGCCGTCCGCTGCCCGGAAGGCGGCGGACGCGGCGGAGACGGCCTCCGGCCCGGACAGACGCAGGATGCCGATAGCCCCCGGCCCGGCGGGGGTGGCCACGGCGGCAATGGTGTCGGTGGTTCTCTCCATCAGAACGATACTCCTTCCTGGCGGCGCGCTTCGACAGGAAACGCAGCGGTTCCTGCAAAAAATATTTTTGTGCAAACTGGGAGGAAAAAACCCCTTGACAGGCGTTATGAAAACCGCCGGGCTGCATACGGACAGCAGAGAGTCAACATAACACCCTGTGGAAAACCCTGTGGAAACTGTGGAAAACCCGCCCGGCGGTGGAAAAGAAGGAGGGAGAGGCAGTTTCCAGGGGTATGCATCGCCCTGTATATCCGCATGTCAAAAAATCCGGAGGCGGAGTGAGGACAGGGACGGAGCGGAAAAAAAAAGCGAGGAAAAAATGAAAGAATACCGCCGTGTCCGCCATGCGGCGAATACGGCGGTCCTGACTGTGAGGGGATGCTCAGACCTGCTGGGAGATGCGGCGGCTGATGGCCCGGGCGGCCTGGACGCCGGAGGCGCCCGCCTGGGCCAGGCCGCGGGTGACGCCCGCCCCGTCACCGGCGGCAAAGAAGCCGGGGATGGAGGTCTCCAGCTCGCCGGACAGCTCCAGACGGGAGGAGTAGAACTTCACCTCCGCCCCGTAGAGCAGGGTGTCGTGATTGGCGGTGCCCGGGGCGATCTTGTCCAGGACGTAGATCATCTCAATGATGTCATCCAGCTGCCGCTTGGGCAGGGCCAGGGACAGGTCCCCGGGGACGGCAGCGGTGAGGGTGGGCCGGGTGAAGGACTTGCCTAACCGGTGTTCATTGGTGCGCACGCCCTTCACCAGATCGCCGAAGCGCTGGACGAGCACGCCGCCTGCCAGCATGTTGGACAGGGAGGCGATGTGCTTGCCGTAGCGGTAGGGCTCGTTAAAGGGCTGGGTGAAGCGGTTGGACACCAGAAGGGCGAAATTGGTGTTCTCGCTGCGCAGCTTGGGGTCGGCGTAGGAGTGGCCGTTGACGGTGTTGATGCCCTCCACGTTCTCCGCCACCACGTGGCCGTAGGGATTCATGCAGAAGGTGCGCACCTGATCCCCGTACCCTTTGGTGCGGTAGACAAGCTTGGACTCGTAGACTACGTCAGTGATGTGCTCAAAGACCTGGGCGGGCAGCTCCACCCGTACGCCGATATCCACTTGGTTGTTGATGAGGTGGATGCCAAGGCCCTTGCACTCCTCGGCGAACCACTCGGCGCCGGAGCGGCCGGGGGCGGCGATGAGCCAGCGGCAGGAGAGCTCCTCACCCTTGCCCAGGGTCAGGCGGAAATCCTCGCCCTCCCGGGCGATGTGGGTGACGGGGGTGTTGAACCGGAACTCCAGCTTGTCCTTCAGCCCCTCATAGATGTTCTGGAGGATGCGCAGATTGTTCTCTGTGCCCAGGTGCTTGCACCGGGCCTGGAGCAGATGCAGGTCATAGGCCAGCGCCCGGCGCTCCAGGGCCCTGGCCTCGGGGGTGGAGGTGGAGAAGCACTCGGTGGTGGCGCCGTGGGCCACGTTGATGGAGTCCACATAGTCGATCAGCTCCATCACCTCCCGGGCGTCCATGAAGTCGGTGAGCCAGCCGCCGAACTGGGTGGTGAAGTTGAACTTTCCGTCAGAGAAGGCCCCGGCCCCGCCGAAGCCGCACATGGTGTCGCACACCGGGCAGTGGATGCACTCCTTCACCTTGCCCGCCACGATGGGGCAGCTGCGGTGGTAGATATCCCGCCCCTGGTCCAGGGCGGTGATCTTCAGGTCGGGATGGAGGCGTGCCAGCTCATAGGCGGCAAAGATGCCCGCCTCGCCGCAGCCCAGGATGACGACGTCGTACATGGGGTTCATGGGAGAGCTCCTCTCATAGTGTAGTAGAAAACAGATGGCAGGCCCGCCCAACAGGACAGACACATCTATGATAGCACAGAAATGAGAAAAAGAAAAGGGAATTGGACAAAAACAGGAGGGAAGGAGATCAATTCCGGGACAGGCGGCCCACCACCAGTTGGGCGCACAGGCCGGTGAGGGTGCCGGTAATAAGCCCGGCCAGCACCAGATAAGGGAGATAGACCAGCACCACCCAGCTCTTGGCGATGGCGGCGGCGGCCAGCAGCTGGCCCAGGTTGTGGCATACGGCGGACAGGGGGCTGCTGACCCAGAGCTGGCCCCGGCCCAGCACCCGGCGCAGGAGGAGCAGGGCGAGATAGCTGAGCAGGCCGCCCCCCAGGCTGTACAGCAGGGTCATCATCTGGCCGGAAAACACCGCGCCCAGAAAGATCCGGGAGAGGAGGATGAGCAGGGTGTCCCGGGGCCCCAGGACGAACATGGCGTAGACGGTGACGATGTTGGCCAGCCCCAGCTTGATGCCGGGGATGGGGACCGGAGGGGGCAGCTGGGCCTCAGCCAGAAAGATGGTCAGGGCGATGGCGGTGAGAAGGGCGGCCCGGGTGAGGCGGCGGGCCTGGGAGGGGCGCTTATCCTGTGGCGGAGTCAAGACCATCCCCTCCTCCCTCGATTTGAATGACCAGCCGGTTGGGCAGGCAGACCACGGGGACGGTGCCGTCGGAGATCCATCCCTGGTCCACACAGACCTGGTCCGGGCAGTCCGCGGACTCCACCCTGATCCGGCCCGGCTGGGCGGTGATGGTGTTGGTCCGTCCCTGGAACTCCACTGTAAAGGTGAGAGGGGCGGAGAGACTGTCCAGATCGATCTCCCGGATCAAGACACCGTCCTGATAGATACGGGCCATGTGCCCGCCCCCGGACCAGCGGCCCAGCAGGAGGATGGCGCCGACGGACAGCAGGGCGGCGGCGGCCAGCACGCCTACCCAGAATCTCGTGCGTTTCATAGCTGGATCACCGTCACCTCCAGGTCCTGATAGTCCTCTGCCAGCGTGAAGGAACCAGCCAGACCGGCAGTGACCCACAGGGAACCGTCCTCCAGCACCAGCACCATCTCAAAGTCCTGATGGGTCCGCCAAAAATCGGCCCCCCAGTCTGCCCCCCGGACGAACACGGCGGTGGAGAGAGCGTCGCAGTACACCCCCAGAGGGGAGACGATGGTGACGCTCTTCAGGCCGGACCGGGCGGGAGCGGCGGTCTCCGGGTCCATGATGTGCCAGTAAGTCTGGCCG
This sequence comes from Lawsonibacter asaccharolyticus, assembly GCF_022453915.1. Lineage (NCBI taxonomy): Bacteria > Bacillati > Bacillota > Clostridia > Eubacteriales > Oscillospiraceae > Lawsonibacter > Lawsonibacter asaccharolyticus. The sequence continues at coordinate 2,827,915 of NZ_CP091870.1, read as the reverse complement.
TCCTCCTCAAAGTAGCGCTCATAGCCGCCGGAGGTGATGACCGCCTGGCTGCCGGTGAGCTCCAGGACCCCCAGGTAGCCGGAGCTCCCCGCCTCCGGGGTCTGGATGCCAATGCGCCAGGGAGAGCCGTCCGGCTTGTCCCCTGCGGTCCGAACGTTGCCGCCCAGATTGAAGATGGCGGGTTCCCCGCCGGCCAGCTCCGCCAGCAGATCGCTGGCCCAGCCCTTGGCGATGGAGCCCAGGTCCAGCTGCATCCCCTGGGGCAGGCGGACCCGGCAGCCCTCCGGGTCCAGCTCCACCTGGGTGTAGTCGATGCGGGCGGCCAGCTCCGCCAGCTCCTCCGGTCCGGGGACACGGTACTCGCCGGTGGTGAAGCCCCAGGCATGAACGGCGGAGTAGGCGGTGATATCCAGGGCCCCCTGGGTCTCCCGGCCATAGGAGAGGGCCAGGGAGAGCAGCTGGAAGGTCTCCTGAGAGACCGGGACCCAGGCCCCTTCCCCATGGTTGATGGCGGAGATGTCGCTGTTCTCGTCGGTAACGGAGAGCAGATGCTCCAGCTGGTAGATCCTCTCCGTAGCCTGGTCCAGCACCTGCTGGCCGCTGTCACCATAGGCGGTGAGCTCCATCACGGTGTTCATGGCAAATATGGTAGAGGAGGTCTCCCTGGTCTGGGCGCAGCCGGACAGCAGCAGGGACAGCACCATGGGCAGGAACAAGAATCGGACAGAGTGCACAGCGTTACCTCCAAAGATCGGGATGTTCTGCATACACAGTGATTATTATTTTAACATATGGCCGGGGCTTTGTCATGAAAAATTGAAAAAGATATGGAGAGCCATAGATCGGAGGAGCAGGGGCCGCCTGGACGGAAATGCTGAGGGGTGGACCTGAAATACCTTTTCCGTGGAGGGGAGGTGCCCCGCGCATGCGCAGGGGATGAGAGGGCGTCTTTTCTCTCCGGGGCAGGGGGCGGAGCGTGCCGGGAGGCTGGACTTTTCAAGGGGCGGGGCCCCTTTGTCGTTGCTTTTTTCCTCGATTTGGTGTAAACTAAGGTATCATTTTATTGTCAGGAGGAGAACATCTATGGATGACAAGGTAAAAGAACTGCTGGACCGCATCAGAGACACCGCCTCCGCAGCCGCCGACACCGCGGCGGACACCGCCCGGGTGGCCGGACGGAAGGCCGGCCAGATGGTAGACGTGGCCAAGCTGAACGTCCAGCTCTTTGACCTGAACGGAGAGTTCTCGGACATTCTGAAAAAGCTGGGACAGGTGATGTACGACACCCACAGGGGCCAGGGCGGAGAGAGTGCCGACGTGGCCGGCCTTCTGGAGCGGGCGGACGAGGTCTCGGAAAAGATCAGAGAGGTGAAGGCCCGCATCTCCGATCTGCGCCAGAGCCGGACCTGCCCTGCCTGCGGCGCCTCCTGCGGCAAAGAGGACAAATACTGCCGGGGCTGCGGCGCCCCTCTGTAAGGAGACGGAGATGGACTTCACATTCCAACAGTATGAAGAGAGCGCCCAGGCCATCCGCGCCCGGATGGGCGGCTTCGCGCCCAAAGTGGCTATGATCCTGGGCTCCGGCCTGGGTTACCTGGGGGACCAGGTAGAGGGGGCGGTGACGGTCCCCTACGGCGAGATCCCTTATTTCAAATCCTCCACCGCCCCGGGGCACAAGGGCCGGCTGGTCTTCGGCACTCTGGAGGGCCAGCGGGTGGCGGTGATGCAGGGCCGCATGCACCACTATGAGGGCTACTCCTATGAGGAGGTCTCCTACGCGGTCCGGGTGCTCCGGCTGCTGGGGTGCGACACCCTCATCGTCACCAACGCCGCCGGCTGCGTCCATACGGGCTGGCAGGCGGGGGACCTGATGCTCATTACTGACCACATCAAGCTGTTCTCCCAGTCACCCCTGCGGGGGGAGAACCTGCCGGAATTCGGAGTGCGTTTTCCAGACGCCTCCAAGCTCTATACGCCCCGCCTGCAGGAGCTGGCCCGGCAGACCGCTCAGGAGCAGGGCCTCACCCTGCGGGAGGGGGTCTACTTCTACTGCTACGGCCCGCAGTACGAGACCCCTGCGGAGGTGCGGGCCGCCCGCATCCTGGGGGGTGACGCAGTGGGCATGTCCACCGCGCCGGAGGTCGTCGTGGCCGGACACTGCGGCATGGAGGTGCTGGGGATCACCCTGCTGTCCAACATGGCCGCCGGCATCCTGGACCAGCCCCTCTCCGAGCGGGAGGTGCTGGACGCCGCCGAGGCGGCGAAGGAGAAGTTCTCGGGGCTGATCCGGGCCTGTCTGCGGCGGATGTGAGCCGCACCGGCGCGCCCCTGTTCCGCAGCTTGAGGAGAAGGGAGCGTCTCTATGCTGACACTTTTTAACCGCGCGGAGCTGCTGGTCACCTGTGACATGATCCGGCTGGCCCGGGTCCGGGAAGCTCTGGCTGCCGCTGACATCGATTATATCTGCCGAGCCAAGGACCTGTCTGGCCGCGGGGGGCATACCTCCAGCTTTGGCGTGGGCCCCGGGGCCCGGGTGGAGTATAAGGTCTATGTGAAACGGACGGACCTGGAGCGGGCCAAGACTGTTTTGTAAGGAGCGAGAGGATGCCCATTTTATTTTCTGACGTGACCGTTGTGCCCATGGACGGGGCGCCGCAGGTGCTGGAACACGCCTATGTGGCGGTAGAGGGGACGAAGATCGCCTCCGTGGGGACCGAGCCCCCCGAGGGGACCTTTGACCGGGTGGTGGACGGCGCCGGGAAGGTGCTCCTCCCCGGCTTTGTCAACGCCCACACCCACCTGCCCATGACCCTGATGCGGGGCTACGGCGGGGGATGCGACCTGCACACCTGGCTCAACCAGTATATCTTTCCTGCCGAGGCGCGCCTGGACAGCCGGGCGGTGGCGGCGGGGGCCGGGCTGGGCCTGGCGGAGATGATCGCCTCCGGCGTCACCTGTGTAGCTGATATGTATATGCACACCGGGACCATCGCGGAGCAGATCCTGGAGGCGGGCATCAGTGCCAACCTGTCCTGCGGCGGGGTGTACTTCGGTGCGCCAGAGGATTTCTCCCCCGAGACCTGCGGCGACTGCCGGAACCAGGCCGCCCTGACAGAGGAGTGGCATGGGGCGGGGGCGGGCCAGATCCTGGTGGACGCCTCGGTCCACGGGGAGTACACCTCCAATCCCCCTCTGTGGCGGTGGATGGCCGAGTACGCCGCAGAGCACCGACTGGGGATGCACGTCCACGTCTCTGAGACCCAGTCGGAGCACCAGGCCAGCCTGGAGCGGTGGGGCAAGACCCCCATCCAGGCCCTGGACGGGTGCGGGGTGTGGGACTGCGGCCGCTCACTGGCGGCCCACTGCGTCTACACCACGGAGGAGGACTGGGCTCTCATGGCGGAGAAGGGGATCTCCTGTGTCCACAACCCCTGGTCCAACCTGAAGCTGGGCTCCGGGGTGGCCCCTATCCCGGCCATGATGCGGGCGGGAGTCAACGTGGCCCTGGGCACCGATGGCATGTCCTCCCACAACAGTGCCGATCTCTTCTCCGATATCAAGCTGGCCGCCGTCCTGCACAACGGGGTGGAGCGGGACCCCATGGCCGTGAATGCCTGGGCCGCCCTGGAGATGGCCACCGTCAACGGCGCCCGGGCCCTGGGCAGGGATACCGGGGTCATCGCCCCGGGAAAGACGGCGGACCTGATCCTGGTGGACCTCTCCGCCCCCAATCTCATCCCCTGTCACGACCCGGTGGAGGACCTGGTCTTTTCCGCCCACGGCTCTAATGTGGAGATGAATATGGCCCGGGGACAGGTCATATATGAGAAGGGGAGCTTTCTCACCCTGGACCTGGAGCGGGTCCGCTGGGAAGTGGAGCACTACGCCCTCCCGCTGATCTTCGGGTGAGGACCCAGTCTCACAAATTGAGGAGGATACACTATGACCCGACAAGACCAAGCGCCCCGCCGAATGGCAGCGGCCAAACCGAATACATTTTTTGGAGGAGCCGCCATCCTGGCAATGGGGATCTTGGTGGTAAAGGTCATCGGCCTGTTCTATAAGATCCCGCTGGTCAACATCATCGGCAGCGAGGGAAGCGCCGATTTCAACAACGCCTACAACATCTACTCAGTGCTGCTGACCATCTCCACCGCCGGCCTGCCGGTGGCGGTGTCCAAGATGGTGTCGGAGGCCAACGCCCTGGGGCGGCAGAACCAGGTGCACAAGGTGTTCCGCCTGTCCCTGGCAGCCTTCCTGACCCTGGGTGTGGTATCCTTCCTGATCATGTATTTTGGCTCAGAGCAGCTGGCCGGCATGATGCACGACTCCCTTGCGGCGGCGGGCATCCGCGCGCTGGCGCCAGCGGTGATCTGCGTGGGCTGCCTGTCCGCTTTCCGGGGCTATGCCCAGGGCCACGGGAATATGACGCCCACCGCGGTCTCCCAGATCCTAGAAGCGCTGTGCAAGCTGGTCATCGGACTGGGGCTTGCCTACTGGCTGGTGCGGGCAGGCCAGCCCAGCCATGTGGCGGCGGCGGGGGCCATTACCGGCGTCACGGTGGGCACCATCCTGGCCCTGGCCTATATGATCTTCAACTTCGTCTCCACCCGCATGCGGGAGGAGAAGGACACCCAGGACGCTCCGGACTCCGCCCGGCGCATCCTGTCCACCCTGATGAAGATCGCCATCCCCATCACCATCAGCTCCTCCATGGTGGGCATCGTCACCGTCATCGACTCCGCCCTGGTCCAGGGACAGATCCAGAAGGTGCTCATCTCCGACCCGGACAGCTGGGCGCTGTACCAGCAGGTGGTGGACTTCGCCCCCCTGGAGGCGGCACGGGACGCCTGGCAGCAGGCCGTGAGCTCCGGCGCGGCGGCGGAGGCGGTCTCCCAGCTCTACGGGGCGGTGGAGCTGGCGGCGGAAAATATCAGCCGTAGCCTCTATGGGAATTACAGCGGCGCACTGACCATCTATAACCTGCCCCTCTCCCTGATGGCCGCCATCACCGCCTCGGTCATCGCCGCAGTCTCCGCGGCCCTGGCCCGGCGGGACCGCCGGGGGGCGGCCAGGATCACCGGCTCCGCCCTGCGGATCACCGCTCTGCTGGCTTTCCCTATGGGGGTGGGGCTCTTCGTGCTGGGCACCCCCATCATCCGACTGATCTTTCCGGAGCTGGACGCCTCTGTGGCGGGGCCCCTGTTGTCTACCCTGGGCATCGCCTCCATCTTCGTCTGCCTGATGCTGGTGTGCAACTCTGTCCTCCAGGCCCATGGCTTCATCAATCTGCCCGTGGTCATCATGGCACTGGGGGGCGTAGTGAAGATCGTCACCAACTACAACCTGGTAGCCGTGCCCACCATCGGCATCTCCGGGGCACCGGTGGGCAATGTGCTCTGCTTCGGACTGTGCATGGTACTGGACTTGGTGGTCATCGCCCGGGTGATCCACGGCCGGCCGGACTACCTGCCTCTGCTGGCCAAGCCGGCAGCCGCGGCGGGCGTGATGGGGCTGGGGGCCTGGGCGGTGTACGGCCTGCTGTCCAAGCTGCTCAGCTATGAGGAGGTTACCCAGGCGGGGGAGACGATCCAGACCCTGGGGAAGACCGGCAACGGGATCGCGGTGATGGGAGCCATCCTGATCGCGGTCATCATCTATGCGGTTTTGGTGGTGGCTCTCCGCGCTATCTCCCGGGAGGACCTCTCCCTCATGCCCAAAGGGGACAAAATCGCGAAAATTTTGAGGCTATGAGCTGATTTCTAGTGAAAATACCTTGCAGAGGATGAGAAACTGTGGTAAATTTTCAAAGTATGGAACGATACAGCTTCCAGGACCTGAACCGGATCATGGCGCTGCTGCGCCAGCCGGGCGGCTGTCCCTGGGATCGGGAGCAGACCCACGAGAGCATCCGGCGGAACATGCTGGAGGAGGCCTATGAGGCGGTGGAAGCCATCGACGAGAAGGACCCCGGACACCTCAAGGAGGAGCTGGGGGATGTGCTGCTCCAGGTGGTTTTCCACGCCAGAATGGCGGAGGAGGAGGGGCTCTTTACCCTGGACGATGTGGTGGACGGCATCTGCAAAAAGCTGGTGTACCGCCACCCCCATGTCTTTGGCACAGTGGACGCCCGGGACTCCGGCCAGGCGCTGAACACCTGGGACGCCCAGAAGCGGGAGGAGAAGGGGCAGCGCACCGCTGCCGACACTCTGGACAGCGTGGCCAGATCCCTGCCTGCCCTGATGCGGGCGGAGAAGATCCAGGACAAGGCCAGAAAGGCGGGCTTTGACTGGGCGGAGATGGGTCCGGCGCTGGACAAGGCGGAGGAGGAGCTGGGTGAGCTGCGCCAGGCCGTGGAACAGGGGGCCAATGTGGAGGAGGAGCTGGGCGACCTGCTCTTCGCCGCCGTCAAGGTGGGCCGCTTTGCAGGGCTGGACAGTGAGCAGGCCCTGCACGGCACCTGTGAAAAGTTTATCCGCCGCTTCCGGCGGGTGGAGGAGCTGGCCGGAGGACGGCCGCTGGACAGCCTGGGACTGCACCGGCTGGAGGAGCTGTGGCAGCAGGCCAAGCAGGATGAGGCTTAAAGGCTGAAAAGCTTTAAGTAATATTATTCAAAAGACTGGCGCACAGGCGCCGAAACATGCTTTAGGAGGAAATCACAATGAATAAGACCGAACTGATCAATGCCGTGGCTGAGAAGGCTGAGCTGTCCAAGAAGGACGCGGAGGCCGCCGTGACCGCCATGATCGACGCCATTACCGGCGCTCTGGTGGAAGGCGAGAAGGTCCAGCTGGTCGGCTTTGGCGCCTTTGAGGTGAAGGCCCGTGCCGAGCGTGTCGGCCGCAACCCCCAGACCAAGGAGACCATCACCATCCCCGCCTCCAAGACTCCCGTGTTCAAGGCTGGCAAGGCCCTGAAGGACGCCGTCTCCAAGTAAGCAGGATTATAGAAAAAGGGGGTGCCTCCGGCACCCCCTTTTCTCCATGGAGGAATACGATGCGATTGGATAAATGGCTGAAGGTATCCCGCCTGATCAAGCGGAGGACCGTGGCAAATGAGGCCTGTGACAACGCCCGGGTCATGGCAAACGGACGGCCGGTGAAGGCCAGCTATGACGTAAAGGAGGGGGATGTGCTGGAGCTGCGGTTCGGAGAGAGAACGGTCAAGGTGGAGGTGCTGGTAGTGGCAGAGCACATGGGCAAGACCGAAGCGGCCGCTATGTACCGGGAGATCCTTTAGAGAAATAAGAAAGCGCGCTACCCCCAAAAACAGGGGCGGCGCGCTTTTGTCATTCAGCTGTGTTCCCGGATGCTGGACATCTCCTGGGCGATGTTCAGGACATGGTCGCCAATGCGTTCGAAGTCGGTGAGCAGCTCAGAGTAAAGGATACAGGCCTCATCAGAACAGGTCCCGGCCTTCATCCGCTCCAGCTGATCCTTGCGGAACAGGTCGGTCATGTCATCGATGCGCTGCTCCAGAGCAGAGACATCCGTCAGCCAGAGCAGGTCGCCAGCCTCCCGCTGATGCAGGGCGTTCAGCGCCTCCAGACAGATGTCCCGCATCTGGCAGATCTCCTCCTGAGCCTGGGCGGAGAACTGGATGTGCCGTTCCTCCAGCAGCTTGGAGTAGCCGCAGATGTTGATGGCGTGGTCGCCGATGCGCTCGATATTGCCGGTGATGGTAAAATAGCTGCTGACGATGCTGGAACCCTGCTCGTTGGTCTCATAGGTGATGAGACGGGAGATATACTTGGAGATCTCCTTATTGAGGAAATCCAAGTAGCTCTCCATCTTCTCGGCCTTGGTCAGAAGACTGCTGTCCCGACTGAGCACCGCGTCAAAGCTGGTCTCGATGTTGTCCTGGGCCATATCCAGCATCCGATCCAGCTCCTGCTGCAGCTGGCCGATGTGGATAGCGGAGGCGCCCAGGTTGCCGTCCTTGCTGCTGACCTGAACGGGGGTCAGGTATTCCAAGTGCATCTCGTCCCGGTTCTCCTCCGGCTGCTCGGGCAGGATACGCACCGCCAGGCTGGCCAGTTGATTGCCCAGAGGAAGCAGCAGAAGGGTAGTGACAATATTGAAAATAGTGTGCATGTTGGCAATCTGGGCAGCCGGTGCATCAGGGGTAAAGGAGGCCACCAGATCGGCCAAGGGAAACAGGATGCAGAGGATGGTAAAGAGCACCGTGCCGATGATGTTGAACATCAGGTGGATGATAGTAGCACGTTTGGCGCTGCGGCTGGTGCCGATGGAGGCCAGGACCGCAGTGATACAGGTACCGATATTCTGGCCAAAGAGGATGAACACAGAACTGGAAAAGCTGATGGCACCGCTGGTGGCCAGAGCCTGAAGGATGCCCACTGAGGCCGAAGAGGACTGGATCAGGGCGGTAAACAGGGCGCCCACGGCGATGCCCAGCAGGGGGTTGGAGAATCTGGTCATCAGGTCCACAAAGGCCTGGGAGTCACGCAGAGGCATCATGGAGGAGCTCATCATCTCCATGCCGATAAACAGCACGCCGAGACCGGCCATGATCTGGCCGATGTGGTGGGCCCTAGGCATCTTGACAAAGACCACCATGGCCACGCCGATGAAAGCGAAGAGAGGGGCAAGGGCGCCCACGTCCAGAGCAATCAGCTGTCCGGTGATAGTGGTGCCGATATTGGCGCCCATGATGATCCAGACCGCCTGGTTCAGGGTCATCATCCCGGAATTGACGAAGCCCACCACCATGACTGTGGTGGCGGAGGAGGACTGGATCACGGCGGTGATGCCCGCGCCCACCAGGACGCCCAGAAAACGGTTGGCAGTCAGCCGCTCCAGGATCAGCTTCATTTTGCTACCGGCAGCGGCCTCCAGGCCGGAGCTCATCATCTGCATGCCGTACAGGAACAGCGCGAGACCGCCCAAAAGACTCAGAAGGCCTGAAACAGACATAGGGATTCCTCCTTCAATCAACACAGCTTCCGCCGAGAGGAGCGAAACAAAGGGCATGGAAAAAGCATAACCCACATCATAAGATGATCGGCGCGGGCTATGCTTGAAAACTGTACCAACAGGGTTCCACATCAAGACCATGTTCAATACCGGAATATTCTGCAATGATATTATAAGGGGGAAGGTTTCCCAGTGTCAATACCATTCTTGGACAAAATTTGACAGACGGACCATAGGACTGTTTTGCGAGATGCGCACACTGAGGTAGAAAAGCGAAATGTCTACCAAAAGTCTACCAAAAAAGGGCGGCGGTGGCCTGGAGTTTCAGCGCCTCGCCGCCCCTTCTGTTTTCATGTGTCTACCAAATGTCTACCAGGGAAACTTTTTAGGCGTGATCTCGGGGATTTTTCCCCTGATCTCCCCCTTTTTATAACCAATTTCTCCTGTGTCAGAAGTGTTGTACAGGCATAGTGGGCCGAAATGTTCTGGAAAAGGCCCGATTTGTCAGAAAACAGCGACTTTTGTCAATATAAAAAGGAGGAATATCCAATGAGAAACCTGAAGCGTGCTCTCAGCCTGGCTCTGGCTTCCGTTATGCTCCTGGGCATGATGGTCGTGGGTTCCAGCGCTAAGGGCCTTGACGACTTCAGCGACAACGCTGAGATCGTCAACAAGGACGCCGTGGCGGTCACCTCTGCCATCGGCCTCTTTGACGGCTACGAGGACGGGTCCTTCGGCCCCGAGAACGTAGTCACCCGCGCCGAGATGGCCGTTATCATCAGCACCATGCTGTACGGCGCCGGTGTGAACGTCAACCAGTTCGCGGAGACCAATGTGTTCACCGACGTCCCCGCCTGGGCGCAGGGCTATGTGAACCTGTGCTCCAGCCTGGGCATCGTGGCCGGCGTGGGCGACGGCAAGTTCGACCCCAACGCCACTGTGACCACCGCGCAGGCCGTTCTGATGCTGTGCCGCGCCCTGGGCTACTTCCAGAGCGCCGCTGACTTCGGCGACAACTGGATGCTGGCTGCCACCGCCAAGGGCACCGCTCTGGGCCTGTACGGCGACCTGAAGCTGGCCGCCAACGAGGGTCTGACCCGCGACAACGTGGCTGAGCTGGTGTTCAACGCCCTGACCAAGGCTGTGCCCGTTCAGTACAATGAGCTGCTGGGCGTGTACTACAACGAGAACAAGGGTATCCTGTACTCCCTGACCTACTACTACACCGATACCCTGGGCTACAAGAACTTCGACCTGGTCTACAAGACCAACGAGAACACCGATTACGGCCGTCCCGGCACCACCTGGGGCATCGGCTCCTATCGGATGGACGGCAACCCCTCCGGCGAGGGCAACAAGGAAGGCGTTCTGAATGAGGACGGCTCCCTGATCCCCGAGCGGGTGAAGATGACCTCCGATGATGAGATCATCACTGTGGCCGACACCCCCGACTTCACCTACACCGCCAACACCAAGGAGAACGTGATCTACAAGGCTGTTGGCAAGAGCGTGGTGGACGACTACACCTGGAATGTCTATGTGGACGGCGCTGAGCAGGCCGGCGACGATCTGGCTCCCGCCAACGACAAGGACACCGACTACGCCTACACCGCCAAGGGCGCCACCACCGAGATCTATGTGGACGACGTGAACGACACCGTCACTGTGGTCATGATCAACTACTACATGGCCGAGGTCACCAAGGTCAAGGACGGCGAGGTCACGGTCCGCGTGCTCAGCGACAAGGCCAAGACCAACCCCATCGACGAGCGCACCATCACCGCCGACGGCTTCGCTGAGGACGACTATGTGGTCATTACCGTGGACGTGAACGACGATGACGACTCCTTCGTCGCTTCCATCGCTGATCCCGCCACCGCTGAAGGCAGCGTGACCTATGTCGCCAAGGCTTCTGAGCCCGAGGATGAGGACAAGGGCAGCTATGTCAAGCTGGACGACGGCAACAAGTACACCTATTCCAAGTACACCGCCTCTGATCTGGATGACATCAACGAGGTCCATCCCACTCTCGATATTGCCTACCGTCTGTATCTGGACCCCAACGGCTATGTCATTGGCTTCCTGGCGATGGATGACTACTATGCCAACTATCTGTATGTGGATACCGCCGACAGCTACCTGAAGACCATCGAGGCCAAGGTCGTCTTTACCGACGGCACCGAGAAGAAGGTCACCATTGACAACGAATGGGTCAATGGCACCGAAATGAACGTGGCCGACGTGGAGAAGGCGTACAACAATGGCGGCCTGGTGGGCGGCGTGTATGCCTATTCCGTGGACGACGATGTCTACACTCTGCGCCCCATCCTGGACATGGATGACCAGGCGGACCGCGAGAACCAGAACAGCCTGTACAAGAACTACAAGGATGTGGCCTCCAATGTGACCGGCGCAGGCGCCGAGATCATCAATGACGCGGCCTACATCACCGCCGATGGCAAGACCTATATTGTGGACGAGGACACTGTCTTTGTTGATGTGGATGAGAATACCATCTACACTGGTTTTGAGAATGTTCCCGATTATAAGAAGGTCGATTCCAACGACGAGGACGTGAAGTTCTGGGTCATCGATACCCGTGAGAACGATGGCGTGCTGGACGTGGTGTTTATCTACTCCGGCGAGGCCAGCAACAGCAACGACACCTACTTCTATGCCGCTACCACCGACTATGAGACCTATGACAAGAACAAGAACTACAAGCAGCACGAGGTCTATGTGGACGGCGAGAAGCAGACCCTGGTCTTCAGCCAGACCGGCCATGATCCTGTGAACGCCAAGGGGCTTTACAAGGTCCTGAAGACCAACGGCGAGAATGTGGTGACCTCCGTCGAGCCCATCGCGGAGAGCCAGTTCAGCGCCGTCAAGTCCGTGGGCAGCCGCAGCTTCTACCTGACTGAGACTGTGGGCGGCGTCCCGAAGGATGTTCAGTATGTCACCAACAGCGACAGCGTGGTCGTGGTCGTCACCTATGACCTGAAGACCAATGGCGTGGATTACCAGAGCCCCGATGTCTCCAAGGCCACTGATCTGAAGGATATGAAGGCCGACGAGGACTACACCACCACCGTCTATGTGGCGAACAAGTCCGACGACGGCAAGACCGCCGATCTGGTGTACGTCCTGAAGAAAGAGATCCCCACCTATGACAACACCATCACCTTCAACGGCGACGGTTTCACCGTTGTCAAGGAGGAGGGCAAGTTCGAGGTCGTTGATGGCAACAAGATCAAGGTCAACGACAATCAGGACGTAAAGTTCAAGCTCAACATTACCTCCGGCTATGAGCTGGTGTCTGTGAAGCTGGGCGACGAGGTCCTGACTGCCAGCAATGGTGTTTACACCATCAACAATGTCACCAAGAACCTGACCGTCACCGTGACCACCAAGCCCGTGGCTCAGGCCAAGGGGACCGTGGGCATCGTGGACGAGAATTCTGACGCTCAGGCCCTGGGCGTGGCCTATCAGGGCGACAAGCCCACCCTGGATGAGGCTCTGGCCGCCGTCCGCAAGTATATCACCGACAAGGGCTTCGTGATCGACGACGCCAACTCCTCCGTCGATGCCGCTGGCAAGTACACCTTCGCAGTGACCAAGGGCGGCTACAAGGCGCCTGCCTTCACCTTCGACAGCCAGGGTGCTGTGACCGAGGGCTATATCGTGACCATTGATGGGGAGGAGAAGATCCTGGCCAACGCCGCCGCCATCATCCAAGACACCAACAACATGAAGATCACTGCGCCTGACGGCACCGTGAGCTATGCCAAGACCGTCACCATCGACGCCAACGGCTATGTGATCGAGAAGGGCTACAGTGTGACTGTCACTGTGGATGGTGAGCCTCAGTACTTCAAGGCTGTCGGTCAGCAGAAGACCCTGCCCAACAACGGCAAGGGCACCGGCTGGCTGAAGGATGGCACCACCTATGTTGCCTATACCTCCACCTCCAACTTCGCTGACGGTGAGGAATATGTGTCCGGCTATGTGGCTGTCACCGGCGGAGTAGCTACCGAGAATTATGTCGAGGCCGGCAAGGAGGCCACTCTGAACGGTGTGACCAGCGGAAAGTTCTATCGGATCACCATTGGTGGCGAGGTCTATGCTGAGAACGAAAAGGCCCAGGGCACTTCCCTGACCATCCCCGCCGGGGAGGTCACCGGGGATATCGAGGTCACAGAGGTTTTTGCCGCTGAGCTGAAGGCGGATATCAAGGATGTCGCTTCTACCGGCATGAGCCTGACCTGGTTCGTGAATGGCAGAGAGGCCTCCGGCACGGTCTATGTGACCGGCGATGATGAGATCAGCGCTGTGGTTACCGTAGACGGGACCGGGTTCACCGCTGCGAGCGGCGATGATAAGCTGACGGCCGACCCCACCACAGTTGAATACATCGCGAGCAGCAAAGTCGGAACTGACGGAAACGACGGCTCCTTCACCTTTAAGGATGGGGCCATCAAAGATGCTGAGATCGAGATCGTCTTCGATGCGCTCAGCAGTTCTGATACCCTGGAGATCACCTACGACGCTGGAACTTGATTTTCCTGAGAGATGATCTCTCCGCACCCCCCGGAATCATCCGGGGGGTGCCTTTTCTTACCTCAGACCGTAAAGTCTGATCTGGGACCCCGCATCCACGGTGGACGAACCGCTTCCCAGAACGAAGAGCTGGCGAATGGAGGTCCAGAGAATGGAGGGGTTGCAGCCCATAGAGCGGATGGACCGAAAGGTGCTCCCCTCCCGGGAGATGCTGTTGATGCAGATGCCTACGTTGCTGTCTCGCCCAAAGGGAAACAGCGTCGCAGTTCCCCCTCCTTCCCCTGTGGTCTGAAGCAGCGTGAACTGCTTGGAGGTGACGGAGACGGTCCCACTTTCCGTCAGGGTGATGTAATTGGAATTATCCCCCGGGGACGCCAGCAGGATCAGATCCTGTCCCTTGGCCATGGACGCCTGAAAAATCAGCTGCAGCGATCGGTAGCGGCCGATGCTGGGGACGTGGATAGAGAGGGACATTTGTGGGATACCTGCCCTTGTCTCCCCAATTTTTTCCCACACAGCCCCTTCCGCCAGGGTGTGGAGCGCTCCGTCGATCTTGGCGTTGTCGGAGTTGAAGTCCACCCGCTCCACCTTGTCCGCGGCCTCCCACTGGGAGAGCCCATAATACTGAGTCTGTCCGCTTGCCATAAAAAATCCCTCCTGTCCTGACTGGGCCCGGCAGATCCGGACCCGCTCAAAACCGGAGGGAAAAGCTGTTTTGTGAGACGTTTCAATACAAATTATGGAAGTGAAGCGGAACTGCGCCCATTTCCGCCCCGCCTGTGCGGAAGCCCCGGTATTGAGAGAGGCGGCCCGATGGCGGCAGCGGTGTGAGACGCTGGTCAGTGCGAAAACCTTGCCTTGCCGTGCCGGTCAGGTCCAGGAGAGCTCCGCTCGGTGACTCCCGTACCGGGGGTCTGGGAAAGACGGAAGAACACCCCATCATCTGTCACGGCTTCGCCATGAAACCTTCCCCCTAAGGGGAAGGTTTTGGGCATGTGCCGGGATACCCGCTTCTAAAGGGAAGGGCCCTCCGGGCGTCCCTGGGACCCGTCCCCGCAAGATACGCCCCGTTTGAACAAGATGCATAAAAAATAGTTAAACTTTAAGTATGCGCCAATATAGCTTATAATTATTCATAGAGTATGCACACATTTAAGGGAAAACTGTCGAAAATAATCGTATGACTTGACTCTTTCCTTTTATATTGCACCCCACTATAATTTTCCATATCGTATATTTAAAAGGGGGTAAAACCTTATGAACTTCTCAGAGCTGGATTTTGAGGCACTGGAGGACATCCCGCCGCTGCGCCGGCATTATGATGTCCCCCGGATCTCCATTACAGAAAAGGGAATGGTCTCGATGAACGGAGCCTTGAAAAGAGGGGTGGGTGCACAGAGAGAATTTCGTGCAAAAACTAGCCCAGACGGCCGCTACTTGCTCCTGTGCTCCGAGGAGACGCCCAACATCTGTTTTTCCGCCAAAGGAGGAAATGTGCTCCATCTTGACTTCAAACAGTACCTGGAAGCAAAGGGGCTCTCCCTGCCTGCCCTTTACACGATGGAGTGGTGCCAGGAGCGGCGGGCCTGGATCGGCTGCTGTCAGGACCTGCCCGAACCCCCGGCCCTCTCTGCGCTGGATCAGCCCAAGAAAGTCCGAAGATCTGCGGCGAGGAGGAGCAGATGAAACGTAAAAAACGAGATTTTTCGCCCCGGGAACGCCGGCTGATCGATGGATTTATTAAAGATATCTGCCGGTCCATAGGGCTCCCCCAGGGGATCAGGGATCTGCACCAGTGCGCGTGGGAGGCATTTCTCTCAGTCTACCGGGACGCCCCCTTCGCGTTCTGCGGGGACGGCATTTCGGGTTGGAAAAGGGCTTACCTTATCATTCGGGAGGCCCTCCTTCAGGAGAAACGAGACCTCGATTTCTGGCTCTATGAGCAGGAGTCCCTGGATATCCCGGTGAGTCCGGAGATCCCAGTCCCACGGCTCGAGCTGCTGTCCATGCCCCATGGTGATTTTCAAAACAGCGTCTGCCTCCATGACTTTCTACACCGTATAAAGTCCCGGGATACCCGTCTTATGGCCTACGACTTGATGGCTGGAGATACCATCGACGAGATCCGGACATACCGCCGCTGGAGCAGGGATCACACCTATCGAACTTACAACAGACTGAGACTGAGAATGGAGGAGTATTTGAGCATATAAATCTGAAAAAAGAGAAGAGAGACGAAACAACGGCCAGCAGGCACATGAGCTACCTCACTATCCTGGGGACCTATATGACCATCTTTGGGACGGTACTGGGTCTGGTGCTGACGGTACTGGGTCTGGTGCTGTCCTGGGGCCAGCTGCGCCTGGCACACATCGAGTCGGAACGGGCCAGACGGGCCGAACCGTTGTCGTACTCTTTAGAGGCTGTAGACACCCATTACCAGTATGAGATCCAAAAAGATGGGGCGCCCATGTCTATCCCAGCCCCCTCCACCCGCCTACAGGTCAGCCATGGCAGCCTCCACTCCATCACTGCCATCTGTTTTGATGGGACGACCATGCATGAGCTGGCGCAGCTTCCCATCCAGGACAGTTGGGATGGGTGCGTTGTGGATGTCACTATGCCTCCAAAGGCCGTGATCCCAGAGGAGGGGCTGATCCATGACTATTTCTTCCTTTTCCTGGAGCCCACAGAGGGAGAGGGACGGCTGGATCTGATCTGCAATACCATTTCGCTGGAGACGCAGGAGGTGCAGAGCAGGGTATATCACCCCATCTCCCTGATCCAGCTGGGCTATCTCCCCGAGGGGCCGGTGCGGGAAATGCTCTCCGCCTATGCCGTGCTTCAGGAGAGGCTGGGAGATCTGGGCCTGATATCGGCCTGAAAAACAGCACAGGATCGAAGCGCGAGCCCAACAGGACGGGGGCCGCAGGACCAGTGCCGGCTTGCCGGTGGACGGCAAAGCCCCCAAAGGAGGCCGGCGAGCTGTATGGAGAAGGGGTAAAACCGATAGTTTGGCATTCCGAAACGGCGGCAGGAGGACTGCCCAACCGGCCGGCGCATGAATTCGGTGCAAAGCGGTGAGTTGCCCGGGGGCGGCTTTGCCGCCCCCGGGCATTGAAGTCACGAAGGGTGGAGCGACTAAAGGGCGCGAAACTCAAAAGAAAATGCGACTTGTCAAAACAAGCCGCATTTTCTTTTGCAAAGAGCGGTTAAAACCAATATTTCTGCCAGAAACGAAAAATAGCCGCCCGCAGGGCCGCCCACCACCTGCGAGCCCAGCGAAGCGGGTCGCAGGTGGAAAGGAGGAGCAGCAAAATGAGCGCGCTCTGACTTTTCGTGCGAAGCATAAAAAGTCGGAGCAAGCGATATGACGCTTGCTCCGACGTGGTGGAGGCGGGGAGAGTCGAACTCCCGTCCGAAAACGCTTCCCCAGGAACTTCTCCGGGCGCAGACGGTTATTTTGGGAGTCTTGCTCTCCCAGTTCCCTTTCCTGCCGGCAAGCCGTCACGCCGACGGGTCAGGTGAGCTTCATCATTCATGGCCGGTTCAAAGCTTTGCCGGCGCACGTGCACCACGAAACGACGCCTGTTCCCGGGCCGTGGTCCTCCCGGGTCAGACGGCCGCTATTTAAGCAGCGGCGAGAACGGTATCGTTATCGTTCTTTAATTTATAAGTTGCCCGTTTTCAGGTGGTCAGGCGCCACCGCCCGCTATTCCTGCTTCCGCGTCCCCGTCGAAACCGGTACGCCCCCTCGTCGTCACAAAGTCTGCTCAGCTCCGTTTCCGCCTGGCGGCGAAAGCTTCGCTGGCTCCCTTGCTCCTCCTCACCGAACCGGCCCCGCTTGCGCTGGGCTCCGCTTCGGATGGCGGCTGCGCCGCCGGGCGAGGAGTTCATATTTTAACCCTGCGGGGCATTCCGCCCCGCAGGCTTAAAATTAAATCAGCACTTCTCCGGCTCGGGATAGTCCACACCGAAGGTCTCCACCGTGACCCGCTTCATGCGCTGGGGGTCACGGGGCTTGTCATTCCAGTCCCGCTTGGCGGAGACAATGGCGTCGGCCACCTCCATGCCCTCGATGACCTTGCCGAAGGAGGCGTACTGGCCGTCCAAATGCGGGGCCTGCTCCACCATGATGAAGAACTGGCTGCCGGCGGAGTTGGGGTCCATCGCCCGGGCCATGGACAGGACGCCCCGGTCGTGCTTCAGGTCATTGGGGAAGCGGTTTTGAGTGAATTCCCCCTTGATCTGCCAGCCGGGGCCGCCCATGCCGCTGCCGTCAGGGCACCCGCCCTGGATCATGAAGCCAGGGATGACCCGGTGGAAGATCAGGCCGTCATAAAATCCCTTCTGGATCAGGTGGATGAAGTTGTTCACGGTGTTGGGCGCGATCTCGGGGTAGAGCTCCGCCTTGATAACGCCGCCATTTTCCATTTCAATGGTGATGATGGGATTGCTCACTGGGATCATATCCTTTCTTATCCCCGCGGAGGGGGTCATCGGTTTCGGCTCTTGATAGCCCGGTCCATCTCCCGCTTGGCGTCCCGCGCTGCGGCGGAGTCACGCTTGTCATAGAGCTTTTTGCCCTTTGCCAGCCCCAGCTCCAGCTTGACCCGGGGGCCCCGGAAGTAGATGGACAGAGGGATCAGGGAGTAGCCGTCCTGCTTGATGCGGGCAAACAGCCGCAGGATCTCCCGCTTGTGCATCAGCAGGCGGCGCTGGCGCATGGGGTCCTTGTTGAAGATGTTCCCCTTCTCATAGGGGCTGATGTGCATCCCGATCACGGACATCTCTCCGTCCTTGACGACGCAGAAGGAATCCTTCAGGTTCACATGGCCCAGACGGATGGACTTGACCTCGGTGCCTGCCAGTTCGATCCCGGCTTCGTATTTATCCTCAATGAAGTAGTCGTGGTAGGCTTTGCTGTTTTTAGCCACGACTTTGACGGAATCGGCCACAGGAACACCTCCTCTCCATCTGCGCCTCCAAATACCTGGGGAGAATATAATGTACCACAGCCGTGGGGAAAATACAAGTGGAATCTGTGAACAGAGGGCCTTTTATTTATCCTTTCCCTGCTTGTCCCGCACATAGATGTCGGTGTTGTTGTCACCCACCTGGCGCACATCCACCTCGAAGCGGTCCAGAGATTTGATCATCTTGCTCAGCTTGGAGAAGCCGTAGTTCCGGGGGTCAAAGTCGGGCTGCTTCTTCATCAGCAGATTGCTCAGCTTGCCCATCAGCGTGTAGCCGTCCTCATCACACAAGTTCTCTAGGGAGTCGGCGATCAGCTCCACCATGTCCTGAGGCACCGCGCTGGCGGCAGGAGCGGAAACCGCCTGCTGGGCCGCCTTCTTGCTGCTCTTCTTGGAGCTCTTCTGGGGAACGGATTCCTTCTCCTGCTGGGCCGCCTGCTGGGCCGCGGCCCGGATGACCTCGATGTAGACAAATTTGTCGCAGGCCACGATGAAAGGCTTGGGCGTTTTTTTCTCCCCCATGCCGTACACCTTCATCCCCGCCTCCCGCAGGCGGGTGGCCAGCCGGGTGAAGTCGGAGTCGCTGGACACCAGGACGAAGCCATCACAGTTGCCGGAGTAGAGGATGTCCATGGCGTCGATGATCATGGCCGAGTCGGTGGCGTTTTTTCCGGTGGTATAGCTGTACTGCTGGATGGGGGTAATGGCGGTCTCCAGCAGGATAGACTTCCAGGTGGACATGTTGGGACTGGTCCAGTCGCCGTAGATGCGCTTGATGGTGGGGGTGCCGTAGACGGCCACCTCAGCCATCACATCCTTCATGGCGGTGCGGGAGGCGTTGTCCGCATCGATGAGCACGGCCAGCCTCAGGTCCTTCTCGCTGCTCTGGTCAGGCATGGGGGAGCTCCTCCCTTATAACAAAATAGTATTTCATTGCAAATTGCTCCTTTTCAGTCGCTCCACAGGGTGGGAAGCAGGTCATCCAGGGTCCCCCGGTCCTCCCAGGCCACCAAAAGGGAGCCCTCCTCCACGGAGATCCGGGCGGGCAGGCCCACGAACTCATTGCTGACCCCCAGGGGGAAGTCGCTGGTGAGCTCCGCGTGGTCCAGGGGGTATTTCAGACCCTCCAGGGTGACGCCCCGGGCAGTACCGCCGGCGCAGAACACGGAGACGAAGCCCTCCATGGAGGCGGGGAAGGAGAGCGTCCCTTCAGTGACCACGGCTGCCGCCTCGCCTTCTCCCAGCAGAACGCCCTGGGCCCCTTGGGCGGAGAGCCAGGAGAGCAGCTGAAGATTGGCCACCGTGTGGTCCAGACGCCCGCCCAGACAGCCCAGCAGCACAAAGCGCCGGTATCCCCGTTTCAGCCCCTGGCGCAGGGCGAAGCCGGTGTCCGTCTCGTCCTTGATCCTGGGGAGGCGGAGGACCTGGGGATGGTCTGGGACGGAGCCCAGCGAGTCGAAATCCCCTACTACAAGGCCGGGGTGGACGCCCAGCCGGGACAGGGTCTCATAGCCCTTGTCGGCCGCAATGACCAAGTCGCCAGGGACAGGCGTGAGGATGAAACCGGGGTCCAGGGGCATGGCCCCCACCACATAGCAGAGCGATGCATCGTTTGTCATATGGGTCTCCCTTCCGTGGACAGCAGAGCTGAGATGGGTGCCGGCCCCCAGGCAGGGATGGCGCTGGCAAGCTGAATGAGATCACGTTTTTTCTATTATAACATAAAATTTCCCCTTGTGGAGAAAAACATATACAGAAGGGGCGGAGAAAAGGAAACAGAAGGACATGCGCCCCGCAGAGGAAGAACGAGGCTGGGTCAAAAAATACGGGGCGCACGATGTGCGCCCCGCAAAGCTCCCGGCAACAGGGGTCCGGGGCGGCCCTGTACGGCCGCCCCGGACTCGCCGATTAAGATCCGAACCTATTTTTTCCGTTTCCGCTTGTCAAAGAAGCCCTTGAGCCCCTCTTCCTCCTCCTGCGCAGGGATCTCTCCCATAGCGGCGGCGAAGGCCCTCAGGGCCTCCTTCTGCTCTCCATTCAACCCAGTGGGCACCGCCACCCGGACGGTGACGTACTGATCGCCCCGCCCGCGGCCCCGAAGCTCCGGGATGCCCTTTCCTCTCAGCCGGAAGGTGGTGCCGGTCTGAGTGCCGGCGGGCAGGTTGTACTTTACCTTTCCGTCAATGGTGGGGATCTCCAGCTCAGCCCCCATGGCCGCCTGGTAGAAGGAGATGGGCTGCTCATACAGCACCGTGGTCCCGTCCCGCTGGAACTGGGGATGGGGCTGGATATGGACGCCTACGATCAAATCGCCGGCAGGACCGCCGTTCTTGCCTGCATTCCCCTGTCCGCGCAGAGAGACAGCCTGGCCGTCATCGATGCCGGCGGGGATGGTCACAGCGATGCGCTTCTGCTTCCTCACGCTGCCCGCCCCCCCGCAGGCCTTGCAGGGGCTGTGGATGATCTTGCCGGTCCCCCGGCACTTGGAGCAGGGCGCCGTACTGGTGAAGGCAAAGCCGCCCGCCCCCCGCTGGATGCGGACGGTCCCGGTGCCCCGGCAGTCAGGGCAGATCTCCGCTGTGGTTCCTGACTCACAGCCGGAGCCGTGGCAGGCGTCACACTCCTCGGTGCGGTTCAGGTTGATCTCCTTCTCGCAGCCGAAGGCGGCCTCCTCAAAGGTGATGGTGAGGCTGGCCCGCAGGCTCTCTCCCTTCTGGGGGCCATTGCGCCGGCCAGCGGAGGACCCGAAGCCCCCTCCGCCGAAGCCGCCGAAGAAGGAGCCGAACAGGTCGCCCAGGTCAATGTCTCCAAAGTCTCCAGTGAAGCCGCCCCCGCCAGCGCCGTAGTTGGGGTCCACCCCGGCGTGGCCAAACTGGTCATACCGGGCCCGCTTCTCCTTGTTGGACAGGATCTCGTAGGCCTCGTTGACCTCTTTGAACCTGGACTCCGCTTCTTTGTCCCCCGGGTTCATATCCGGGTGGTATTTTTTGGCCAGCTTCCGGTAGGCCTTTTTGATCTCTTCGTCAGAGGCACCTTTGCTCACGCCCAGGACCTCATAGTAGTCTCGCTTCTGTTCTGGCATAGTATCACCTCTATTCAGAGTGAAAAACGGAGCTGGGAAGGTGGAGATGAGCTCCTGCCTCCCCAGTGAAACGGGGTGCTCATCTCTTCACTCGCCACACTTCGCTCTTCCCTCTTATGGAAACGCAAGGGCGCGCAGGCGGGGCGATGCCCCGCCCGCGCGGACCATGAACGTTTTTATTTCTTGTCGTCGTCCACGACCTCATAGTCGGCGTCCACCACGTCGGGTCCGGCGCCGCTGCCGCCCGCCTGGCCGCCGAAATTGGCGCCGCCCATGTCCGGGCCGGGGCCGGCCTGACCGCCGTTCTGCTGATACAGCTTCTCGCTGACGGCGTAGAACGCCTTCGTCAGCTCCTCGGTAGCCGCCTTGATGGCCTCCACGTCGCTGCCCTTCTGGGTCTCCTTCAGGTGGTTCAGTGCGCTCTCCACGCTGTTCCTGTCGGACGCGGGGATCTTGTCGCCCATGTCCTCCAGGGTCTTTTCCGTCTGGAACACCATCTGGTCCGCCTGGTTGCGGATGTCGGCCGCCTCCCGCTGTTTCTTGTCCTCGGCGGCGAACTGCTCCGCCTCCCGCACGGCCTTGTCGATGTCGTCCTTGGACATGTTGGTGGAGGATGTGATGGTGATGTGCTGCTCCTTGCCGGTTCCCAGATCCTTGGCGGACACGTTCACGATACCGTTGGCGTCGATGTCGAAGGTGACCTCGATCTGCGGCACGCCCCGGCGGGCGGGGGCGATGCCGTCCAGGTGGAAGCGGCCCAGGGTCTTGTTGTACTGGGCCATCTCACGCTCGCCCTGGAGCACGTGGACCTCCACGGAGGTCTGGTTGTCGGCGGCGGTGGTGAAGATCTGGCTCTTCTTGACCGGGATGGTGGTGTTGCGCTCAATCAGCTTGGTCATCACGCCGCCCATGGTCTCAATGCCAAGGGACAGGGGGGTGACGTCCAGCAGCAGCAGGTCCTTTACGTCGCCGGTGAACACACCGCCCTGAAGGGCCGCGCCCATGGCCACGCACTCGTCGGGATTGATGCCCTTGAAGCCCTCCTTGCCGGTGAGCTTCTTCACCATCTCCTGCACGGCGGGGATACGGCTGGAGCCGCCCACCATCAGCACCTTGTGGATGTCACTGCCAGACAGGCCGGCGTCGTTCATGGCCTGACGGACAGGGCCGGCGGTGGCCTCCACCAGGTGGGCAGTGAGCTGGTCGAACTTGGCCCGGCTCAGGGTCAGGTCCAGATGCTTGGGGCCGGTGGCGTCGGCGGTGATATAGGGCAGGTTGATGCTGGTGGAGGTGACGCCGGAAAGCTCGATCTTAGCCTTCTCGGCGGCCTCCTTCAGGCGCTGCATCGCCACTTTGTCGCCGGTGAGGTCGATGCCCTCGGTCTTCTTGAACTCGGCGGCCATCCAGTCCATGACACACTTGTCGAAGTCATCGCCGCCCAGGCGGTTGTTGCCGGCGGTGGCCAGCACCTCGATGACGCCGTCATCGATGTCCAGGATGGATACGTCGAAGGTGCCGCCGCCCAGGTCGTAGACCATGACCTTCTGGGACTCCTCCTTGTCCACGCCGTAGGCCAGGGCCGCGGCGGTGGGCTCGTTGATGATCCGCTTCACATCCAGGCCGGCGATCTTGCCCGCATCCTTGGTGGCCTGGCGCTGGGCGTCGGTAAAGTACGCGGGGACGGTGATGACCGCCTCAGAGACGGTCTCACCCAGATAGGCCTCGGCGTCCGCCTTCAGCTTCTGAAGGATCATGGCGCTGATCTCCTGAGGGGTGTACTTCTTGCCGTCGATGCTCACCTTGTAGTCAGAGCCCATCTCACGCTTGATGGAGATGATGGTGCGGTCGGGGTTGGTGATGGCCTGGCGCTTGGCCACCTGGCCCACCATACGCTCGCCGTCCTTGGAAAATGCCACTACAGAGGGGGTGGTGCGGTTGCCCTCCGCGTTGGGGATGACGACGGCCTCGCCGCCCTCCATGACAGCCACACAGCTGTTTGTCGTACCTAAGTCGATACCAATGATCTTGGACATAATTTCGTTCCTCCAATATGAAAAGATTTGTATTTACAAGGTCAAAAGATGAAAGAGAGCAGATAAAAGACAAAAGAGAACAGGAAGCACATGCTGGCCGTCAGAAACAGGGCGTAGACGGCCGGGTCCAGGCAGAGGCACTGCCGGCAGGCTTTTTTCCGGATCATGGGATCTCTCACTGAGCTGTCTCCTCCATTCTGTTTTCCGTCAGTTGGCGACCTTCACCATGGCAAAGCGGACCACCTTGTCTCCCAGCCTGAAGCCGGCCTGGAACACCTCGGCCACGGTATTTTCTCCAAAATTCTCATCTTCAATGTGCATTACCGCGTTGTGAAGGGTGGGGTCAAAGGGCTGTCCCAGGGCCTCGATCTCGGTGATGCCCAGCTTTTCCAGCACAGTCTTCAGCTGGTTCATGGTCATCTCCACGCCCTTTTTATACGCCTCGTCTGCAGTCTCCTGCTTCAGGGCCCGTTCCAGATTGTCGTACACCGGGAGGAATGCCAGCGCGGCGTCCGCCTTGGCGTCGTTCCAGATGGCCTCCTTCTCCTTGGCAGTCCGCTTGCGGAAGTTGTCGTACTCCGCCGCCAGCCGGAGATATTTCTCCTCCTGCCGGGCCGCCTGGTCCTTCAGCGCCTCCAGCTCATCCATCAGAGGGTCGGTGGCCCCGGCCTCCGCTTCGGCCGGCTCCTCAGCCGCTTCCTTCGCGGCCGCCTCCTCCAGCTGATCGTCCAGCTCGGGGGGCGTCTTGTTCTTTTCTTTCTGACTCATGGGCTATCCTTTCCTCCTATTCCTGCGCCTGCCCGTCCCCGTCTCCTTCTCCGGAGGGGAGCTCTCCCTTGCCGAACATCCGGGTCAGGCTGTCGGCGAAGTAGGACAGGCGGGCGGTCACCTTTGCATAATCCATACGGGTGGGGCCCACCACACCAATGACGCCCCGCATGTTGTCGCCGATGTCATAGCTGGCCATCACCACGCTGGTGTCCTTCAGGGCCTCGTTCACATTTTCCGGGCCGATAAGGATGTTCATGTTCCTGCCGCCGTCCAGGGCGACCGGCAGCTTGGATGCCTCCGACTCCTCTGAAAGATAGGTCATCAGCGGCTTAGCCTTGTCCAGGCTGTGATACTCCGGGTGCTCCAGCAGGTGGGTGATCCCGGCGGTGTGTACTGTCTTGCGGCTCTGCTCCTCCAGGATCTCCATGGCAAAGTCCACCACCAGGGAGATCATCTCAAAGGCACCTGGGGCGGAGTGGGCCTCCATCTTTTCCAGTGCCTCCAGCATCTCAGCCAGTTCCAGCCCCACAAAGGAGCTGTTGAGCACGGCGGAGAGCAGCTGGAGCTGAGTCTCGGACAGCTCTCCCGGCACCCGGATGATCTTGTTTTTCACCACGCTGGTGTCGGTCATCACCACCACGATGAAAGCGCCCTTCTCCACCATCAGCAGATCGTACCGCTTCACTGTCACCCGCTCTGGGCCGGCCGCGATGGAGAACACCGGGTAGTCGCTGATCTGGGAGAGGACCTTGCCGGCCTGGTCGATGACCCGGTCCAGCTCCTCCATCTTCAGGTTCAGCGCTCTGTTGATCCGCTCCGTCTCCTGAAGGGTCAGCTGGTGCTGCCCCATCAACTCGTTGACATACAAACGGTAACCTGCGGCGGAGGGGACCCGCCCGGCGGAGGTGTGAGGCTGTTCCAGCAGCCCCATCTCGGTCAGGTCTGCCATCTCATTGCGAATGGTGGCGGCGGACACATCCAATCCAGCCAGCTGGGCGATGGCCTTGGAGCCCACCGGCTCGGCGGTGTTGATATAGGTCTCCACGATGGCCCGCAGGACCCGCTTTTTCCGGTCGGTCAGTTCCATTGCACGCTCACCTCGGTGTTTTTCTAATTTTAGCACTCATATTCCCTGAGTGCTAACGATAGAGTACCACCGGACCTCCAAATTGTCAATAGTTACTTTATGAATTTATTTTGAACAAACGGAAGAAGCCCTCTGCGATCTGTTTTTTGCAGAGGGCTTCTGAAATTGCTAATGAGTCCGTCCAAACATGGACGATATCCCGCTCCTTAAATACCCAGCCGCATTCCGCCGGTGAGGGGCTCCACCCGGTCCCCCAGCTCCTCCTTCAGCAGTGCAAAGGCGGCAGGACCAGTGCAGTGCCCCGTCCACAGGTGCTCCACACCCAGCTCCAGCAGCGCGGCGGCCACCTGGCGGACATAGTCCGGGGGACAGTTGAGCGCATTGGCCCCAGGACTGAGCATATGCAGGCCGCCCAGCAGGGCATACACCCGCTGTCCCGGGAACTGGTCCAGCACGCCCTTCACGATGTTTACCACACCCCCATGGCAGCAGGAGTTGAGCACCACCAGCCCCCGCCCGGTCTCCAGCACCATGGACTGCTCGTGGGAAAAGTCGTCGGGCAGGAACCGGTCCTCCCCCACCTTGCGCAGCAGATTGGGCTCCCGGCTGGCAAAGGGCCCGCCCCGGACGGTCTCCGGCGCCAGCCAGGCCCCGGGGCAGAGGGGGTACAGCCCATCCACCGGCACGAAGCGGTCCCGGAAGCCCTCCCAGATCTCCCGATGGATGCCCACAAATCTGGGGGAGCCTCCCGACTTGGAGTAGTAAGCCTCCCCCGCCTGGGGCCGTATATACACCGGGGCCCTGTCATTGAGGGCAAAAAAGGCCCGCAGGCCGTCGGCATGGTCGTAGTGTCCGTGGGACAGAGCCGCCAGTTCTACCCCATCCAAGTCCACCCCCAGCTTTTGGGCATTGTCCGCAAACCGGCCGGAGGAGCCCGCATCCAGCAGAAAGCGCCTGCCCCGGTACTCCAGGAAGAAGGACAGGCCGTGCTCCGCCTCCAGCCCCTCCCGGGCCGTATTTTCCATCAGGACCGTGATCCGCAGGTCCGGTGTCATCCCGCTCCACTCCTTTATTCTTTATTTGTTTTCTTCTGTGTCTGACGCTCCCCTCAGGACAAACTGGTGAACAGCTGGGCCTGAGCCTCCTTCAGCCCCTGGACCAGGGCGTCCACGTCCTCCCGGGCGGTGTCGTAGGAGAAGCTGATCCGCAGTATGCCGTCCAGCTGGGGTTTGGGCAGCTTCAGGGCCGCGTACACATGGCTGGGCTTGCCCTTGTGGCAGGCGGAGCCGGAGGAGACATAGATCCCCCTGTCGCTGAGGAAGCGGAGCACCACCTCGCTCTTGTAGCCGGGCAGGGTGACAGGGAGGATGTGTGGGGCGGTCCCCGCCCCGATCAGCTCCAGCCCCGGCACCTGCTCCCGCAGGGTGCGGGCGGCGTAGTCCTTCAGTTCCCGCATGTGGGCCAGGTCCCGCTCCAGGCTGGCCCGCCCCGCCTCCACCGCGGCGGCAAAGGCGGCGGTCTGGGCCGTGGGCTCCGTGCCGGAGCGCAGTCCCTCCTCCTGTCCGCCCCCCCGGATCAGCGGCGGCAGCCTCAGCCCCCGGCGGATATACAGGGCCCCGATGCCCTTGGGAGCGTGGACCTTGTGCCCGCTCACCGCCAGGGTGTCCACCCCCAGCTCCTCCGGGGTGAAGGGGACCTTCAGAAAGCCCTGGACCGCGTCACAGTGGAGCAGGGCGGGGCAGCGGGCCGCACGGATGGCGCGGGCGGTCTCGGCCACCGGGAGGACGGTGCCCAGCTCGTTGTTCACCAGCATCATGGCCACCAGGATGGTGTCCGGGCGCAGGGCCGCCTCCACCTGCTCTGCCGTGATGATCCCTTGCTGGTCCGGCTGGAGCCAGGTGACCTCATAGCCCTGCCGTTCCAGCTCCCGGATGGGCTCCAGCACCGCGGCGTGTTCGATGGCGGTGGTGATGATGTGTTTTCCTTTCCGCCGGTTCTTCTCCACTGCGGCGGCAATGGCCCAGTTGTCCCCCTCAGTGCCGCAGGAGAGGAAGTACACTTCCTCCGGGCGGCAGCCCAGGCCGGCGGCCACTTGTGCCCGATGCTCCTTCAGCCGTCCCGACGCCTCCTGGCCGAAGGCGTACCGGGAGGATGGGTTGCCCCACTCCTCCGTCATGGCGGTCACAGCCGCCTGAGCGGCCTCCGGCCGGGTCTGTGTGGTGGCGGCATTGTCCAGATAGTGAAACATAGTTCTGATTTCCCCCTGACGATCAAGTATTTTTCATAATATGCCCACTTCTGCGGAAAGTCAAGAAATCCCGCCTGCTCCGGCCTGACAGAAAAGCGCCCCAGTCCTTCCCCTCCAGGGGAGAAGGCATGGCACTGCCTCGCCCCTTTTCCCAAATTCGTCCATTTGATAAAATATTCCTCCGGTCAGAGAGCGGGCTTTTTTGACCGGGCGGTAAAGATTCCGTGACCAAAGTGTGAAGGTTGGGGAAAATTCCTTGACGGCGGAGGCGGATGTGGCTATGATAGCCCCAATCACTCCAGAGCGGAGTGAGAGACCCAAGGCCATCGTGGAAAAGGAGGAAACGATGAAAAAGCTAGTATCTGTATTTTGTGCCGGAGCCCTGCTGTTTAGTCTGGCCGCCTGCGTCGGAGGCGAGACGCCGACAGGGAGCGCGTCCGGGAGCCCGGACCCCGGCACCTCCGCCCAGGAGCCGGCAGGCTCCCAGTCCTCCGCCGGCAGTTCCAGTCAACAGGCGGACGGCTCGGCCGGCGGGAGCCAGGCCCAGCCCCAGGGGACAGAGTACACCCTGTACATCGGCATGGATGGGACATTTCAGGAATACCCTATGACCTATGAAGGGGAGCTGGACGAGCAGGGCCTGGTGCCCGCGGAGGCCATGATCGCCGGTATGGCGGAGCTCACCGGCTGGAACCTGGATCTGGCGGACGAGATCACCAGCGGTCCGGGCGGCATGACGGTGTCTTTTGCCGACACCTGCTCCATCTTTACCGGTCCGCCGGACCCCCAGAAGGAGGAGTTCCACGTGTATGACGCGGGGGAGCTGGCGGCCACCATCCTGGACAGCATCCAGCATACCCTCCAGTACAACTTTGTGGACCCGGAGAAGGGGGAGCCCTCTTCCCTGGACATCTACTACTGTGACGCCGCCGGGGAGAGCATCACCATCCCAGGCCTGGACGTGACCATCCCCATGGACACCCCTTACTCCGGGCTGGCGATGGCATGAGACGGTCGAAAAAGCGGCAAAGCCGCTTTTTCGAGAAAGATGCAGTCTGCCGCGCGCAGGCGCGAACTCTGCGAGGCTTTTTTCGGCAAACTGAGGCTCCCTGTCTCCCCCTTTGGGAACAGGGAGCCTCTTTTCTTTTTTATGCATGGGTCCATCCCATCGTTTCATGGAAAGTAAGCGGACGGTCCCTTGCACTTTTGGAAGGACTGTTTTATAATACGCATAGAAACGCTCCGGCCGCGGGAAGAGAGAGAAGGACCTGCGACCGGAAATCGAAGAAGAAGGAGAACGTCATGACAGCCAGTGAGAAAAAGCAACTGATGGCCAACGCCTGCAAGGTGCGCATGGGCGTCATCGAATCCACCTATGGCGCCAAATCCGGCCATCCCGGCGGAAGCCTGTCCGCCTCGGACCTGTTTACCTATCTGTACTTCCGGGAGATGAAGGTGGACCCCGCCGACCCCAAGTGGGAGGAGCGGGACCGCTTCGTCCTTTCCAAGGGACACACCGCCCCCGGCCTGTACGCCGCCCTGGCCCTGAAGGGCTTCTTCCCCTGGGAGGAGCTGAAGACCCTGCGCCACATCGGCAGCCGCCTCCAGGGACACCCCAACATGAACGAGACCCCCGGCGTGGACATGTCCACCGGCTCCCTGGGCCAGGGCGTGTCCGCCGCCGCCGGCATGGCCCTGGCCGCCAAGTACCAGGGGAAGGACTGCCGGATCTACACCCTGCTGGGTGACGGCGAGATCGAGGAGGGCCAGCCCTGGGAGGCCTTCATGTTTGCCCACCAGTATAAGCTGGACAACCTGTGCGTCATCATCGACAATAACAACCTGCAGATCGACGGGAAGATCACCGACGTGATGAGCCCCTACCCCATCCCGGAGAAGCTGCGGGCTTTCGGCTTCCAGGTCCGGGAGATCGACGGCCACGACTTCGAGCAGATGGAGTCCGCCTTTGACGAGGCCAGAGCCACTAAGGGCGTCCCCTTCGCCATCATCATGACCACCATCAAGGGCAAGGGGGTCTCCTTCATGGAGGACGTGGCAGGCTGGCACGGTAAGGCCCCCAACGACGAGGAGTACAAGACCGCCATGGACGAGCTGAAAGCCCGCCTGGCAGAAGTGGAGGGGATGTAAGATGGCAGATGTGAAGAAGATCGCGACCCGGGACAGCTATGGCAGCGCGCTGGCTGAGCTGGGCGCCTCCCATCCCGACCTGATCGTGTTCGACGCCGACCTGGCCGGCGCCACCAAGACCGCCGTATTCAAGAAGGCGTTCCCCGACCGCCACTTTAACTGCGGCATCGCCGAGGCGGATATGATGTCTGCTGCCGCCGGCGCCGCCGCCATGGGACTGGTCCCCTTTGCCTCCAGCTTCGCCATGTTTGCCGCCGGCCGCGCCTTTGAGCAGGTGCGCAACTCCATCGGCTACCCCCACCTGAATGTGAAGATCGGTGCCACCCACGGCGGCATCTCCGTGGGCGAGGACGGGGCCTCCCACCAGTGCTGTGAGGACTTCGCCCTGATGCGCACCATCCCCGGCATGGTGGTCATGTCCCCCTCCGACGACGTGGAGGCCCGGGCCATGGTGAAGGCGGCCTATGAGCATGAGGGCCCCGTATACATGCGCTTCGGCCGCTCCGCCGTGCCGGTGTTCCACGAGGAGGATGGCTTCACCTTCCAGATCGGCAAGGGCGAGGTGCTCATGGACGGCTCCGACGTGGCTATCATCGCTACCGGCCTGCTCTCCTATGAGGCGCTGGAGGCGGGCAAGGCCCTGAAGGAAGCCGGGATCAGCGCCCGGATCATCAACATGGCCACCATCAAGCCTCTGGACGAGGAGCTGGTGCTGAAGGCGGCCCAGGAGTGCGGAAAGATCATCACCTGCGAGGAGCACTCCGTCATCGGCGGCCTGGGTGAGGCGGTGTGCGCCCTGCTCAGCGAGAAGTGCCCCACCCTGGTGCGCCGCATCGGTGTCAACGACGAGTTCGGACACTCCGGCCCCGCCGCCGACCTGCTCAAGCAGTTCGGCCTGAGCGCGGAGCATATCGTGGAGGTCGCCAAGGACTTCTGCGGCAAATAAGTGGACGGCGGCCCCCTGTTCCCCCTCGGGACAGGGGGCTTTTATTGGGCAAAAATATAATTATCGCCAGATAGTGATCATTGCGCCATAGCATTTGCTGTGATCGAGAAAATCGCAATAGCAATAATTTGAAA
The DNA here is from genome assembly GCF_022453915.1 of Lawsonibacter asaccharolyticus. NCBI lineage: Bacteria > Bacillati > Bacillota > Clostridia > Eubacteriales > Oscillospiraceae > Lawsonibacter > Lawsonibacter asaccharolyticus. Next base: position 2,796,997 of record NZ_CP091870.1, on the reverse strand, counting down.
GGAGCGATTATGGCAAAGCTGATACAGGAACTCAGCATCGGCGGGAACCTGCGGAAACTGCGGGAGGCCCGGGGGCTGACCCAGGAGGATGTGTGCGCCAGGATGGCACAGCTTGGCAGGCCCATGCTCCAGTCCGCCTATTCCCAGATCGAGACCGGGCGGAGAAATCTGTTCGTCAGCGACCTGATTGCCCTGAGGACCGTGCTGAACGCCCAGTACGACGATTTTTTCCGGGGGCTGGTGCCCATCGACCGGTACAAGGATGAGACGCAGACGTGAGAAAACCAGGTGCCGCCCCGGGGGCGGCACCTGGTTTTTTAGTCTTAAAAGGGACCTTTGTCATTTTGCCCGCAGCATCCGGCTGGCGTTGAGGATGGCCAGGACCGAGACGCCCACGTCGGCGAAGACGGCCCACCACATGCCCACATAGCCCAGAGCGGACAGGACCAGCACCAGCCCCTTCACCGCCAGGGCGAAGACGATGTTCTGACGGACGATGGACAGGGTCTTGCGGGCGATGCGCACCGCCTGGGCCAGCTTGGAGAGGTCATCGTCCATAAGCACGATGTCCGCCGCCTCGATGGCCGCATCAGAGCCCAGCGCTCCCATAGCCACACCGATGTCCGCCCGGGAGAGGACGGGGGCATCGTTGATGCCGTCCCCCACAAAAACAAGATTTTCCTTGGGCTGCTTCTGGGCCAGCAGGCGCTCCACCTGGTCCACTTTGTCTCCGGGCAGCAGCTCGGCGTGGAACTCATCCAGACCCAGCTCCCGGGCCACGCCCTCGGCGGCGCTCTGGGCGTCGCCGGTGAGCATGACCGTGCGGCGGACTCCGGCGGCCTTCAGGTCAGAAAGGGCCTGGGCGGCCTCCGGCTTGGGTTGGTCGGAGATGACGATGTGACCGGCGTATTCCCCATCCACCGCCACGTGGATGATGGTGCCCATGTGGCGGCAACGGTCCTCAAAGGAGATCTGGAACTGGTCCATCAGTTTCTGATTGCCGGCCAGCACGGTCCTGCCATCCACCACGGCCTGGACGCCCCGGCCGGCGATCTCCTTGACGTCGGTGACCCGGGCCGGGTCTGGGGCGGGCCGGCAGGCGGCCTGGATGGACAGAGAGATGGGATGGGTGCTGAAATGCTCCGCCAGGGCGGCCAGCTCCAACAGTTCCTGTTCGCTGAGCTGCTGGGGGTGGATCACCGTGACCTCGAAGGTGCCCCGGGTGAGGGTGCCGGTCTTGTCAAAGACCACGATGCCTGCCCGAGCCAGGGCCTCCAGGTAGTTGCTGCCCTTCACCAGAATGCCATGCTTGGAGGCACCGCCGATGCCGCCGAAGAAGCTGAGGGGGATGGAGATCACCAAGGCGCAGGGACAGGACACCACCAGGAAGTTCAGCGCTCTGGGGACCCACACGCCCCAGCCTCCCTCAAGCAGCAGGGAGGGGATAACGGCCAGGGCCAGGGCGGCAAAAACCACGGCGGGGGTGTAGTACCGGGCGAATTTAGTGATAAAGTGTTCCGCCTTGGCCTTCTTTTCGCTGGAATTCTCCACCAAGTCCAGGATCTTGGCCACGGTGGATTCCCCAAAGGGCCTGGTGACCCGGACATGGAGCAGGCCGGACAGGTTGACACAGCCGCTGATCACCTCGTCCCCGGCGGCTACGTCCCGGGGAAGGGATTCCCCGGTGAGGGCGGCGGTATCCAGCGCGCTGTTTCCCTGGGTGACTATGCCATCCAGGGGGACCCGCTCGCCGGCCTTGATGACGATGGTGTCTCCCACCGCCACCTCATCCGGGTCCACCTGGACCAGCTGGCCGTCCCGTTCCATATTGGCATAGTCAGGACGGATGTCCATCAGGGCGGCGATGGACTGCCGGCTGCGCCCCACAGCCACGCTCTGGAAGAGCTCGCCCACCTGATAGAAGAGCATGACGGCCACGGCCTCGGGGTACTCCCCGCAGCCGAAAGCGCCGATGGTGGCGATGGACATGAGAAAGTTTTCGTCAAAGACCTGGCCGTTGCGGATGTTCTTCACCGCCCTCCACAGTACATCCCAGCCGATAACAGCATAGGGGATGAGGTAGAGCAGGAGAAGGACCACCCCCTGGGCGGGGACGGTGTAGAGGAGCAAAAAGAGGACGGCGCTGATTAGGATGCGGGAGAGCATTTTTTTCTGCTTTTTTGTCATGGCGGTTCCCTCCAGAGTCGGGGACAGAGGGGAAGCTCCCCTCTGTCCTGTTTTATTTCACCAGGATCTCGCAGTCAGGCTCCACTTTTTTGCAGACCCTGACTGCCTCCTTCACGATCTCATCAAAGCGGGCGTCATCCCCCTCGATGGTCATCTTCTGGGCCATAAAGCTGACGGAGGCAGCGGTGACGCCGTCGATCTTCTGGACGGCGGCCTCCATTTTGGCGGCGCAGTTGGCACAATCCAGGTCTACCAGTTTGAACGTCTTTTTCATCTTCAACACTCCTCAAAACTTTTGATGGGTCATGGTCTCATTACCACCGAGTCCACCGGGATACAGCTGGACGGGACGGAACACGGTTGGAGGGAGGCACCGCCCCCTCCAGAAAGGCGCAGCAGGCTGGCACGGCGGTCTCCTCCGCCACCGCCCGGCGGTCCCCCTCTTCGGCCAGGGCATAGGCAAACGTGATCCGCAATGAAAGAAAGCCACCGCTCACTCTTCCACGTGTTCCATCCCCTGGCTGATGATGCGGCAGACGTGCTCGTCGGCCAGGGAATAATAGAGGGTCTTGCCATCCCGGCGGAATTTGACCAGCTTGCTGCTCCGCAGGACCCGCAGCTGGTGGGAGATGGCGGACTGGGTCAGTCCCAGCAGATCAGCGATGTCGCACACGCACAGCTCGGACCGGAGCAGGGCGTAGAGGATCTTGATCCGGGTGGAATCCCCGAAGATCTTGAACAGGTCGGCCAAGTCGCTGAGCACCTCATCCGGCGGCAGGACCTGACGGACCTGGTCCACCGCGCCCTGGTGCACCTGGGTGATCTCACAGTGATCGACGAATTCCATAGCGGTCTCCTTCCTAACGATTAAACATATGAGCGCTTGTTCATATATTATACTATGACAAGGGAGCCCATTTGTCAAGAGGAATTTTTAAATTTTCCAAATACCGGTGGAGATTTGGAAAAAAGGCTGATATAATGAGGGCTGCCCCCGAAAAAGGGCCAAAAACAGACGCCGGGGACAGAATGACGGAGAAAAGGAGCATGTTCCATGAATGAGATGTTGAAGCTGATGCACGACCGACGCAGCACCCGGGCCTACCGTCCCGAGCCGCTGCAGGAGGCGGTGATCCAACAGATCCTGGAGGCCGGCCGTTTCGCGCCCAGCGGGATGAACAAGCAGCTGAACCATTTTTATGTGATCACGGATCCAAATTATTTGGCAGACCTCACCGCTCTGGTCAGCCGCAAGATGGAGAACTACCGGGACAAGGACTTCCGCTATGGAGCCCCGGTGCTGGTTCTGGTGACCAACCAGAAGGAGAGTACCACCTGCGTCCAGGACGCCTCCTGTGCCATGGAGAACATGATGCTGGCCGCCTTCTCCTTAGGAGTAGGCTCCTGCTGGATCAACCAGCTCTACCGCACCCGGGAGGACCGGGAGGTCCAGGAGAAGCTGGCGGAGATCGGCGTGACGCCGGAGGAGATGCCGGTGGCCGCACTGGCCCTGGGCTGGCCCGCCGTGGACTTCCCCGGCCCCCGGGAGAAGACCGGGAACCTGGTGTCTTGGGTCCGCTGAGGCGGGGAACAAAAATTTTTCAGATCAGGGGGAACTTTTTGGGCAGGACCGTCGTCCAATGTAGGGTAAGACGATCCCAGGCGGATCGATCCCCCTAAAAAGGAGTTTGATCTGAAATGATGAAGCATCGCACCTTTGCCCTGTTTTTGGCCCTTGGCCTTTCCCTCTCCCTGCTCTCTGGCTGCGGCCCCAAGGAGAGCGGCAGCACCTCCCAGCCTGGCGGCAGCACCTCCTCCAGCCAGGGGAGCCCCGACGCCTCCCAGCCCGACATTTCCCTGCCGGATGCCAGCGCCCCGGACACGAGCACACCGGAGGAGAGCGCACCGGAGGCCCCCCAGCCTCCGGTGGACGAGCCGGAGGCGGTAGCGGCGCTGGCGCTGGATAAATCCGACTTTTCCCTGTTCAAGGCCGGGAGCAGCTATCAGCTGAAGGCCACAGTGTCCGGGGTGGATGCCCCCAAGGTGACCTGGACCTCCAGCGATGAGACGGTGGCGGCCGTGTCCCAGGACGGCACCGTCACCGCAGTGGCCCGGGGCACAGCCACCATCACCGCCGCTGTGGAGGGGACGGAGCTGCGTGCCTCCTGCACCGTCCGCTGCAAGCTGCCGGAGGATCAGCCCGTTTCCGGCGGCGGGAACAGCTCCTCCCAGGGGAGCGGGAATGGAGGCAGCTCCTCCCAGGCGCCCGCGGCGGACCAGGCAGACCTGTCCGCTTTTTATACCCAGCTGTCCGGGGACTATGAGTTCCCCTCCTTCATGCAGCAGGCCGACCAGGAGCTGATGGATATCTTCTACCCCGGCCTGAGCGCCGTCTCCTCCCAGCAGATGCTGGTCTATGTGAACCAGATGAGCATGAACATGGGGGAACTGGCCCTGATCGAGGTTACGGACAGCAAGGACGTGGATGGGGTGAAGGCCATCCTCCAGGCCCGGATCGATGGCATGATCAACGGCGGCGCCTGGTATCCCGAGCCCACCCGTATCTGGACCGAATGCTCCCGGGTGGTGTCCAACGGAAACTACATTTTGATGGTGGTCCATGAGCAGTGCGATGCCATCGCAGACGACTTCAACGCGCTCTTTTGAATCTGAAGCACCCATTCCGCAGGCGGGCGAGCTTTCGCCCGCCTGCGCTTTGAGGAGGACTCTCTTATGGTATTTTCCACCCCCCTGTTTCTGTTTGTCTATCTGTCACTGACCTTGCTGCTCTACTATGCGGTCCCGCTGAAGGGGCGGAATTTGGCCCTTCTGGCGGTAAGCCTGTTCTTTTATGCCTGGGGCGAGCGGATCTATGTGGTCATCATGGTAGCTTCCACCCTGATCGACTACACCCATGGGATGCTGGTGGAGCGATGTAAGGCCCGGGGCAACGACCGAGGCGCCCGCTGGGCGGTGGCGTCGTCGGTGTTTTTCAACCTGGCGCTGCTGGGCTTTTTTAAATACTGGGACTTTTTGGCCGCCTCCTTTCAGGCGGTGGGGCTGAACTTCATGCCGGTCCTGAACGTCCATCTGCCCATCGGCATCTCCTTTTACACCTTCCAGACCATGAGCTACACCATCGATGTCTACCGGGGGGACGCCCGTGCTCAGCGGTCGCTGGTCAACTTCGGCACCTTCGTTACCCTGTTCCCCCAGCTGATCGCCGGCCCTATCATCAAATACAAGGATCTGGGAGATCAGATCGACAGCCGGACCTGCACCGTGGAGAAGTTTGCCTCCGGCGTCCAGATGTTCGTCATCGGCCTGGGAAAAAAGGTGCTCATCGCCAACAACGTGGGCATGCTGTGGGAGAGCTACAAGGCCATGGCGCCGGGGGACCTGACCGTGGCCGGGGCCTGGCTGGGCGTGCTGGCCTTTGCCATCCAGATCTACTTTGACTTCTCCGGCTATTCGGATATGGCGGTAGGCTTGGGACGGATGCTGGGCTTTGAGTTCATGCGCAACTTCAACTACCCCTATATCTCCAGGAGCATCACCGAATTCTGGCGGCGGTGGCACATCTCTCTGTCCACCTGGTTCCGGGAGTACCTGTATATTCCTCTGGGGGGCAACCGCTGCTCCAAGGGGCGGTGGGTCCTGAATCTGTTCCTGGTGTGGGCGGCCACCGGCATCTGGCACGGGGCCAGCTGGAACTTCGTGCTCTGGGGATTGTACTTTTGGGTACTGCTGCTGGTGGAGAAATTTGTCCTGCTCCGGTGGCTGAAGCGGGCCCCCGGTGCGGTAGGCCATCTCTACACCCTGTTTTTTGTGCTGGTGAGCTGGACCATCTTCGCCATCGAGGACTTCGGACAGCTGGGGGAGTACCTGAAGGTGATGTTCGGTCTGGGAGGCGTGCCCCTGATCGATGGGGCTTTCAAGTACTACGCGGCCAACTATCTGCCGGTCCTCTGCATCTCTGCCCTGGCTGCCACCCCGCTGGGGGCGGCGGTCTACCGCAGGCTGAATGTCCGCACGGCCCATATCCTGGGGGCGGTACTGATCCTGGCAGGGCTGTTGTTGTGCACTGCCTATCTGGTGGACGGGACCTATAACCCCTTCCTGTACTTCCGGTTCTGAGGAGGAGATATCATGACCAAAGCGTACAGCATTTTTCTCACCGTACTCTTCACGGTGTTCATCGGGGGCGTCCTGGTGATCAGCGCCCTGCTGCCCAAGGAGGAGTTCTCTGAGATGGAGAACCGCTTCCTCCAGAAGCCGCCGGAGCTGAGCATAGAGACCGTGAAAAATGGGAAATTCATGGAGAATGCAGAGAAGTATGTCAGCGACCACATCGCAGGCCGGGACCTCTGGGTAGCCGCAAAGGCGTGGGGGGAGCGGCTCAGCGGCAAGCAGGAGAACAACGGGGTCTATTTTGCGGCCCAGGACACCCTGATCAACCGAGTGGAGGAGCCTGACGGGGAGACCTGGGAGCAGCTGGACCAGAATCTGGAGTATCTGGACCAGCTGGTGAGCAACGCCGGGGTGCCGGTTTACTTCGGCCTGATCCCCTCCGCCGCCCAGGTGTGGCACGACCGGCTCCCTGACGGGGCCCCCACTGCCGACGAGGCGGCCATCATTGAGACCCTTTACAGCCGGACCGCGGCCCGCACGGTGGATCTGCTCTCCGTCCTCTCCGCCCACAGCGGGGAGGAGCTCTACTACCGCACCGACCACCACTGGACCAGCCTGGGCGCCTATTACGGCTACACCGCCCTGATGGAGGCCATGGGGATGGAGCCGGTGGATCTGGCGGACTATGAGAGGACGACTGTGACCGACCAGTTCTATGGGACCATCTTCTCCGCCTCCGGGGTGCGCTGGGTGGCCCCGGACCGGATCGACACCTACATCCCGGCGGATGGGGTGAAGGTGACCTCCTATTTTGACGGGACCCCATCCCAGGGAAGCCTCTATGTGGACAGCTATCTGGAAGTAAAGGACAAATACTCCTACTTTCTGGGGGGTGTCCAGCCCCTGTGCGTGGTGGAGACCGGCCTGACCGACGCCCCCCGCCTGCTGCTGATCCGGGACTCCTACTCCGACAGTCTGACCCCCTTCCTGACTCAGAGCTTCTCCCAGATCCACCTGTTTGACCCCAGGTATAACCTGAGCAGCATCCAGGGCTATATCCAGGACAACGGCATCGATGCGGTGGCGGTGCTGTACAGCATCCCCAACTATATCGCCGATGAGTATCAATTCGTGCTGTCCCGCTGATGCCCGGAAGAAAAGGGCACATGAAAATTTGGAAAAACGATTGTAATTTTCCAAAGAATCGTGTACACTAGAGACACGAATCACCGGAAAAGGAGGCATCCCGTTTATGAAGGTCGCCCGTTTCGTACTGAAGATCGTGGCCCTGTCGCTTACCACCGCCGCCGTGGTATGCGCGGTCATCGCCTACTGGGATAAGGTGGCGGAGTTCTGCGGCTGCGCCGGAGAGAAGCTGAGAAAGAAAACCGGCTGTCCCTCCGAGTATGACGACTACGTAGAGGAGTAAAGAAGATCGGCTGAACTTTTCAAGTTCAGCCGATCTTCTTTTGCGCTTGGGAGGGGGCGCATGGCGTGCACACCCCACGGCGGCATTGCGCCTGCCCTGGCAGAACAGGGGGCGGTAGGAAGCTGGCGGGCTCGCAATGCGCGCCCCTACGAAGTGACTGAAGGTGCCATATAAGGGCGGCTCCCAGAGCTGCCCTCAAGCCCCTCCCCCCCCTCCTGGGGGAAGGTGGCACGGCGTGAGCGGTGACGGATGGGGGGCCTTTCCCCGCGCCGGACCGAAACCGGCGTGAAGGACCAAGTCTGTCCCTGCGCGAGCATCAAGAGAGGACAGTCCTGTAAGACCATGTCCCCGTGACGTCCTGCAAAAAACAAAATACTCTCTTCCTCCGCCGCGATAAAAGTCCGGTTTATAGGACTTCTTTTCCGCTATACTGAGAGCACAGAAAACGGAAAGGAGCAAGACAGTATGGATTATAACATCGTATGGGTAAGGGGCCACGTGGAGGTCTACGACTGGGCCGGCCGGTTTTGCTTCTCGGCCGACAATGAACGGGAAGCGCTGGAGGAGCTGGAGCTGACGGCGTAAAAATCACAGTAAAAGAGGCTGTCCATACCCCGGCGGGATGGACAGCCTCTTTTATTGCATGGGTGCAGGGCCGGACAACACCTCAGGAGTCGATGAAGCTGCGGATACGCAGCTTCACCCCCAGCTCAGCGGCGATCTGCCTGCAGGTCTCGATCTCCTCCGAGCTCTTGTCCTTGTCCACAATGGTAAGCACCACATGGGGGACATACCGGGTGGCCTCCCGGGCGAAGTCCAGCATAGCCTGATAGGCCGCCTCTCCCTGAGCAGGATGGCACAGAGCCGTATATTCTGCAGCAGTGACCGCATTGAGGGAGATGGAGAGAGTGTCGATGCGGCCCTTCAGCTCGGGCACCACGTCCCGGCCGAGAATCAGGTTTGCGTGGCCGTTAGTATTGATGCGCACAGGTGGCAGCCTTCGGCCGAAACGCTCCTTCAGCTGGTCTACCAGCCAGAGGATATCGTCCAGGCGGTAGGTGGGCTCCCCATAGCCGCAGAAGACGATCTCCCGGTAGGAGCAGACGTCCCGGCTGAGGAAGCTGTCCAGCGCCTCCTCCCGGGTGGGCTCCCGTTCCAGCCAGAGGGAGTCCTCCGTATAAATGGAGCCTTCCTTCTGGCCGTGACGCAGGCAGAATTCGCAGTTGCAGTTGCACTTGTTGGTGAGATTCACATAGAGGGCGTCTTCATACTCGTAGGTTATGGTCATGAGAAAACATCCTTTTTTTAAAATAGCCCAGGGGCCGCCGTTCTGGCGGCCCCTGCTTGATGCGTCACCTTAGGAAATGCCAAAAAACCGCCGGCCATTTTCCAGCGTCACCGCAGCGACCTCCTCCGGGGGGACCCCCTTCACCTGGGCGATGGTCTCTGCCACCAGATGGACATAGCCGGAGTCGTTCCGCTTGCCCCGGAAGGGCTCGGGGGTCAGATAGGGGGAGTCAGTCTCGATCATGATCCGGTCCATAGGGAGCCAGTCGATGACCTCCAGGGCCTTTCGGGCGTTCTTGTAGGTGATGACTCCCGTAAAGGAGAGCATCCACCCAAGCTTGACCAGCACCTTGGCATCCTCCAGGCTGCCGGAATAGCAGTGGTACACCCCGGTGACCTGGGGATGCTCCCGCACGATGGAGAGGCAGTCCTGGTGGGCCTCCCGGTCGTGGACGATAACGGGCAGGCGGAGGGACTGTGCCAGCTCCAGTTGGCGGTGGAACACGTTCTGCTGGAGAGCCCGGGGCGGGTTGTCCTTCCAGTAGTAATCCAGGCCGATCTCTCCGATGGCCCGCACCTTGGGGCGGGAGGCCAGCTGCCGCAGCTCCAGCAGGGTCCCCTCCCCCCATTCTCCGCAGTCGGAGGGGTGGACCCCCACCGCGGCGTAGACATGGGGAAATTCCTCTGCCAGGGCCACTGCGGTGCGGGAGCTCTCCAGGTCGCAGCCCGGGTTGACGATCAGCTCCACCCCCTTCTGGGGCATAGAGGCCAGAAGTTCCTTCCAGTCGGCGTTGAAGGCCCCGGAGTCGTAGTGGGCATGGGTATCAAAATACATGAAATGATTCCTTATTCAGCGGTAAAGTACACCACATACAGATCACCGACGGACTCATCCTCATAGTACTCCTCAAAGCCGAGAGCAAAGTCCTTCTGATCAGAGGGGACCTCAAAGACCAGAGAGCCTTCCGCACTGCCGGCAATGGGAATCTCATACTCATCAGCCAGTTGGGACTCACAATACTGGTTCAGAGGATAGGCAAAGTCCTCATCTCCGTCACCCCAGGCGATCATAAAATCATATTGTCCCATTGGCATGGAATAAGTCTCGGTGTTCTTGATAGTCAAATCGGCCACCACCAGCTTATAGCCGTCCTGGGCAGTGTAACCCTCATGATCGGCGGAGGCCACGGCGCTGTTGACTGTAAAATCAAAGAAAGCGGTGGAAATGGTATCGCCTACATGGTAGGTGCCGTCGCTGCTGCTGGCACTGCCGCCGGAGGAGCTTCCCCCCTCCATGCCGGGGATGGAGCCGCAGGCGGAGAGCAGGAGCAGAATGCTTGCCATAAGGGAAAAAACGATTCTCTTTCTCATAATTACAACACCTCAATTTAATACGTCGTTGCGGGGGGAGGATACTGCGCTCATTATACCAGAGGAAGAGAGGGAACGCAAGCATGAACGGGAGAAAGAGAAGATGCTCAAAGTGCTTCCGATAAGTTTAATTTGGAATATTCCTCATCGCTGACCGGCTCACACCATTCATTGCGGGTGCCTTCCCCTGGGACCTCCACTGCCAGATGGATGAACCAGCTGTCCGCTTCCGCCCCATGCCAGTGTTTGACGCCTGCTGGGATATGGACCACGTCCCCGGCACGCAGCGCGCGGGCGGGCTGCCCTTCCTCTTGGTACCACCCCCGGCCGCCAGTGCACAGCAGGATCTGTCCCCCTCCTTTGGAGGCATGGTGGATGTGCCAGTTGTTACGGCAGCCGGGCGCAAAGGTTACGTTGCCGATGGCTACTCCCTGGGTGGAGAGCATATTCAGATAGCTCTGTCCCACAAAATACTGGGCAAAGGCAGTATTCTCACCGCCGCGTTCAAAAATTGTGTGAATGATCTCATGTTTCATAGGGATGTCCTCCTGCATTTTATCCAGTTCCAGGTTTAGTCTGGCCGGGACTGCTGCGACTGGAGATGACGGAGCAGATGCTCCTTGGTCATCAGCCCCTGATCGTACCGTTCGATTTTGTCATTCAGCCGGTCCAGAGAGCGCTGCATCTCCGCCATCCGCTCCACAAGCTGATCGCGCTGTTCTATCAGCAGAGCCTTGCGGGCACCAATGGTCTCATCCCCCTGCTGGAACAGGGCGACATATTCGATCAGAGCCTCGATCTGTACCCCGGCGGAACGCATGCACTTCATCAGCTCGACCCACTGGCAGGACTCTGTATCGTAGTCTCGTATCCCGCTTTTATTGCGGGGAACAGGGGGAACTAGGCCGATTCGTTCATAATAGCGCAGTGTATCTGCGGACAGCTCATATTTTTTGCTGACCTCCGCAATAGTCATAGAAACCGCCTCCTGCTGCAATTAGACAGCGGCTCACGCAGGACCGCCTGATAACAGATTAGCACCTGGAGTCCACTCCATGTCAAGTACCCCCTGAAAATTTTTTGATCCATGGCTGCTGAGAACTACCGGCAAAGCAGGGGGTTTATCCCGGAGGGAAGTGCCGCAGCGGTGAAATGTAAAAAAGCGAAATGTCTACCAAAAGTCTACCAAAAAAGGGCGGCGGGAGCCTGGAGTTTCAGGGCCCTGCCGTTCCTTCTGTTTTTGCATGTCTACCAAATGTCTACCAGGGAAACTTTTTAGGCGTGATCTCGGGGATTTTTTGCTTGATCTTCCCCTTTTTATAACCAATTCCTCCTGTGTCAGAAGTGTTGTACAGGCATAGTGGGCCGAAATATTCTGGAAAAGGCCCAGTTTGTCAGAAAACAGCGACTTTTGTCAATATAAAAAGGAGGAATATCCAATGAGAAACCTGAAGCGTGCTCTCAGCCTGGCTCTGGCTTCCGTTATGCTCCTGGGCATGATGGTCGTGGGTTCCAGCGCTAAGGGTATCGACGATTTCACCGACAAGGCCGAGATCGTCAATCAGGATGCCGTGGCGGTCACCTCTGCCATCGGCATGTTCGAGGGCTACGAGGACGGGTCCTTCGGCCCCGAGAACGTAGTCACCCGCGCCGAGATGGCGGTCATCATCTGCACCATGCTGTATGGTGCCGGTGTGAACGTCAACCAGTTCGCGGAGACCAGCGTGTTCACCGACGTCCCCGCCTGGGCGCAGGGCTATGTGAACCTGTGCTCCAGCCTGGGCATCGTGGCCGGCGTGGGCGACGGCAAGTTCGATCCCAACGCCACCGTGACCACCGCGCAGGCCGTGCTGATGCTGTGCCGCGCCCTGGGCTACTTCCAGAGCGCCGCTGACTTCGGCAGTGACTGGATGCTGGCCGCCACCGCCAAGGGCACTCAGCTGGGCCTGTATGGCGACCTGAAGCTCACCGCCAACGCCGGGCTGACCCGCGACAACGTGGCTGAGCTGGTGTTCAACGCCCTGACCAAGACTGTGCCCGTCCAGTACAACGAGCTGCTGGGTGTGTACTACAACGAGAACCAGGGCATCATCTACTCCCTGGAGTTCAACTACCTGCAGACCCTGGGCTACAAGAACTTCGACCTGGTGTACCGCACCGACACCGAGACCATCTATGGCCGTCCCGGCACTACCTGGGGCACTGGCTCCTACAACGTGCCCACCAACGCCGGCACCACTCAGAAGGACGAGTATCTGACTGAGAACGGCGGCCTGATCGCCGACAAGGTCCGGATGCTGGATAAGAACGAAATCATCACTGTCCCTAACACTCCCGACTATGTCTATACCGCCAACACCAAGGAAGAGGCCGTGTACGACGATCTGGGCTCTACCGTCTGCAACGACACCAAGGGCGACGACAAGTACACTTGGACTGCCTTCATCAACGGTGAGGAGCAGGATGAAGCTGTCATTCCTACTGAGAACGAGGACGACAAGTGGGTCTACACCGATAAGGGCGCTGTCGTGGAGGTGTACATCGATGACTACACCCTGGACGTGACCGTGGTGGAGATCAACTACTACCTGGGCGAGGTCTCCAAGGTGGACGGAGACGAGGGCACCATCAATGTCCGTGCTCTGTCTTCCGAGGCTAAGCTGGACGACCGCACCTTTGCTACCGCTGACTTCGAGGAGGACGACTATGTTGTCTTCACCGTGGACTACAACGACGACGAGGACTTCTACATCTGCGAGCTGATGGCCCCCGAGACTGTCAGCGGTGAGGTCACCCGCGTGGATAAAGACGCTGAATCCAACAGCGCCAACAACGACAACGACGACAGCTATGTCCGCATCGACGGCAACAAATACTCCTACGCCAGCAAGAACCACAACGTCTATGATCTGGACGAGGGAAAGAATGTTCACCCCGTTCTGAACGAGAACTACACTCTGTACCTGACTCCCGAGGGATACATTCTGGGTTATGCTCTGGCTGACCAGTCCCCCGACCAGTACCTGTACGTGGAGGACTCCGACGAGGAGCTGGGCGACTGGGTCGCTAAGGTGGTCCTGGAGGACGGCACCTCCTCCAAGGTGGAGCTGAAGAACGACTACGTCAAGTCTGATAACGGTGACTACGACATCAAGTGGGTGAAGGACGACGGTACCGACTACGGTCCCAGCGACCAGATCCAGAAGGTCCGCACCAACATCGACAAGCATGTCTTCGCCTACACCGTCAATGATGCCGGCCTGTACACCCTCACCGAGGCCGATCATCTCTGCTATGACACCGTGGATACTCAGACTACCGTGACCGGTGTCCAGATCCACAACGGCAAGGCCTACATCGAGACCGGTGCCAACAGCATCATCGTGGACCGGGATACCATCTTCGTGGACGTAGACAACAACGTGGCTTACACCGGCTATGATGAGGTCCCCAACGTGGATGACGCCGACATCGCCTATGTCAAGGACGGCCGCACCGCCGAGGTGGTCTTCATCGTCAATGGCGAGATCTACGACGAGAACAGCACCTACTTCATGCTCACCGATAAGACCCGTGAGTCCCTGAACAAGGACGAGGACTTCTGGGAGTACAGCAAGGCCTATGTGAACGGCCAGAAGCAGACCATCACCGTGGCCTATGACGCGGTCCAGATGTGGGATGCTGCCAAGGGCGAGTGGGTCAAAGATACCAGCAAGGTGAACAAGGTCCTGGAGGTCGGCGTGCTGTACAAGGCAGTCAAGAGCAACGACGACGGCTACTTCACCGCCATCCGGCCCGTGAAGCTGGACAACGAGTTTGTGACCGAGGTCGCCCATGACGCCTTCTGGATCACTGACAATCACAACTACGCCGAGGACAAACAGGTCAAGTACGACACCGACGGCGAGACCATCTTTGTCGTGGTGGAGCAGACCTATAAGAAGAACGGCGATGAGGATAAGCTGGTCATCGACGACGGCGACATCAACGACATGTTTGAGGGTGTGGACGACGACGGCATGATCTCCTATGTCTCTGTCATCGAGGAGGATGAGGAGTACGCCGAGCTGGTCTACATCTGGCTGGAGAAGGCCCCTGTTTTCTCTGATGACGCTTCTGTGAAGTCCATTAAGGTCAAAGAAAAGCCTGTTACCGAGGCGTCTTCTGAGGACGGCGTAGACTATGAGATCAGCCTGTCCAGCACTGTTGCGGCCAGCAGCAAAGTGGTCTTTGATGTGACCGCCAACAATCCCAATGCCTCCGTTGCTCTGTACGTTGGAAATGCCACCCAGTTTGCTGATGACGATTGGACCGCCTATGACAACACAAAGACTGAGTCTGTCGCCGGCTGGGGCACCTTCTATCTGAAGGCTGTGATCACTGCCGAGGACGGCAAGTCCAAGAACACCGTCGTTGTTAAGGTCGAGGTGGCCGCCGGTGCGACCGAAGTCACCACCAGCGATGAACTGGCCGCCGCTCTGGTCAACACTGATGTGGACACCATCTATCTGGCCGATGGCAACTACCAGCTGACCACTAGCAACAATCAGATCAATCGTGATTTGACCATCATCGGCTCTGAGAACACCCGGATGTTCGCTGCTGATGGTTCAGGCCAGGATAGCCTGCTGATTGCCGGTGGAGAGGTGACTATCAAGAACATCACCTTTAAGGGCAGTAAGACCGCAAGCCAGCATGGTCTGACCGTAAACGGTAGCAGCAAGGTTGTGATTGAGAACTGCGTGTTCGATGATCTGTACTCCGGCATCTGGTTCAATGGTGGCGAGGGCAGTGTCAAGAACTGTGAGTTTACCTATTCTGGCACTATGAATGCTATGAATGTTGATGGCCTGTCCGGTGTCCTGACCGTTGAGGACTGCGCCTTCGATGGCCCTGCCACTCAAAAGGATATTTACTGTGCCAATGCGTCTACTGCCATGAAGGTAGAGGGCGAGGGCTTTACGATTGGTTTCTAATCATAATTAGATAACTATCTTGTAAAGTGCAATTGACGGCCCCCCGGAGTATTTGCTCCGGGGGGCTCTCTCACCTCTCCTCCAGCTTATCCACCCGGGCAGACAGGGCGTTGATATCACTGCGCAGCTTATCCAGTACCACATTGAGAACGCTGGGGCTGACGATCAGATCCCGCATGGCTTTCAGCGCCCCGTCGATCTTTTGATTATCCGCGTTAAACTCCGTCTGGAGCACCTGGTCCGCGGCCTCCCATTGATTCAGTCCATAATACTGCGTTTGCCCCCTTGCCATAAAAATTCCCTCCTGTCTTGACTGGGCCCGGCAGATCCGGACCCGCTCAAAACCGGAGGGAAAAGTTATTTTGTGAGACGTTTCAATACAAATTATGGAAGCAAAGCAAAACTGTGCTCATTTTGCCCCGCCTGTGCAGGGCTCACGGGCATTTTTTGAGGGGAGTGCTGGGATACGGCCCGATGAGGACATCGGACCCCGCAAAAAGGGAGGCATCTGTGGACGCAGATACCTTCCTTCTTGATGAGACAGTCGGGGAATACCGCCCGCAGGCCGGCCCCGCCCACTGCGAGCCCGACGAAGCGGGATGCAGTGGGAAAGAAAGGACAGCAAAACGAGCGTACCCTGACTTATAAAATAAGTCGGAGCAAGCGATACAAAACTTGCTCCGACGTGGAAGGGACGGTTAAAATCTGGGCTATAGAGATGTCAGACCGGTCTTCTGACCGGCGGCGCTGATGCGCCGTAAATTCGCAGGTCCGCAGGACTAAACAATTGCGCAGGGAGGGCTTTGACCGACAGGGCATCGAAATGCCAAAGGGAGCGGCACCCAAAAAGAAAGACACGACAAAAGTCGTGTCTTTCTTTTTGGTGCGCGAGGCGGGACTTGAACCCGCACGTGCGTAATGCACACTAGAACCTGAATCTAGCGAGTCTGCCAATTCCACCACTCGCGCATATTGGCGGCACACAGAAAACGCTCAGTGCAGGTGATATATTAGCATAACTTGGTCCTGCTGTCAACACTTTTTGCGGAAAAACGTCAGCCGAAATGAAAAAAGATGGGTGCATAAAGAGAGGAGCAGTACAATAAAAATGATTGACAGAGCGTGGTCCCGCGTGGTAAGCTAGATAAACATATAAGGGAGTAGTCGGCGCGCCGCGCGGCAGAGTCAACAAACTGGAGGAAAGTCCTCCTGGCTCTGCATGAAACGATGAGACTTATCTGTCGTGGGGACAGATAGGTCTTTTCTTTTGCCCGTTCCAGGGTCGGGGAGGACCGGCTGCGTGTGAGGAGGAACCACAATATGAGCCTGTGGGAATTGTTTGTTATTGCGGTAGGACTGTCTATGGACGCCTTTGCAGTGGCCATATGCAAGGGACTTTCGGTGGGGCGGGTCAGGGGAAGCCACGCCGTGACGGCAGGAATCTATTTCGGCGGCTTTCAGATGCTGATGCCTCTTCTGGGCTATCTGCTGGGGGTGCGCTTTCAAGAGATCATCGCAGGAGTGGACCACTGGATCGCCTTCCTCCTGCTGGGGCTGATCGGAGCGAACATGATCCGGGAGTCCCGGGGCGGGGAAGAGCACGTGGACAGCTCCTTCCGCCCCCGGTCCATGCTGCCCCTGGCGGTGGCCACCAGCATCGACGCACTGGCGGTGGGAGTGACCTTCGCCTTTCTACGGGTGGAGATCGGGCCGGCCGTTTCCTGTATCGGTGTCATCACCTTCCTGCTGTCGGCGGCGGGCGTGTATATCGGCGGAGCTTTTGGGGACCGCTTCCAGGGCAAAGCGGAGCTTGCCGGCGGGGTGATCCTGGTCCTGATGGGGAGCAAGATCCTGCTGGAGCATCTGGGGTTCCTTGGCTGAGGGGAGAGAAAGACAGGCTCCATTCTTGTACAGGGAAGCATAATGTGGTATAGTGGTCCTGACAGCGGCGCTCCGCGTGCTGTGTGAAGGCGGGGCGGCTTCTGAACTGGGAAATGGAGTGTGGAGAGTATGAAAAAAATACTGAGCAGTCTTCCCGTCCGTCTGATCATCGGCGTGGTGATCGGCATCATCATCGGTCTGGGCTCTGCGGACCTGTGGATCGGAGGCACCGACGTGGGCGGCACGATCATGCAGGTGGTACTGACGCTGAAAAACCTGCTGGGCTCACTGATCAATTTCTGTGTCCCGCTGATCATCATCGGCTTTATTGCCCCGTCTATCACCCGTCTGCGGAGCAATGCCTCCCGGATGCTGGTCCTGGCGCTGGCACTGGCCTATACCTCCTCAGTATGCGCCGCACTGATGTCAATGGGGGCCGGCTACGCCATCATCCCCGGCCTGTCCATCCAGTCGGCGGCGGAGGGGCTGAGGGAGGCGCCGGAGCTGCTGTTCAACCTGGACATCGCGCCCGTCATGTCGGTGATGTCCGCGCTGGTCTTTTCTGTGCTGGTGGGCCTGGCGGCCACCTGGACCCGGGCCAAGGTCATCACCCAGGTGCTGGAGGAGTTCCAGCGGGTGGTGCTGGCGGTGGTCTCTCGGGTGGTGATCCCCATCCTGCCCTTCTTTATCGCGGGCACCTTCTGCGGGCTGGCCTATGAGGGCAGCATCACCCGCCAGCTGCCCGTCTTCCTCATCGTGATCCTGATCGTGATGGTGGGACACTACCTCTGGCTGGCAGTTCTGTATCTGCTGGCGGGGCTCTACTCCGGGGAGAAGCCCTGGGAGGTCCTGCGCCACTACGGGCCCGCCTACCTCACCGCGGTGGGCACTATGTCCTCCGCGGCCACCCTGGCCGTGGCCCTGGAGGGAGCACGGAAGTCCAAGGTGCTGCGCCGGGACATGGTGGACTTCGGCATCCCCCTGTTTGCCAACATCCACCTGTGCGGCTCAGTGCTCACCGAGGTGTTCTTCGTGATGACGGTGTCCAAGGTGCTCTACGGTGAGCTGCCCTCCCTGCCCACAATGATCCTCTTCTGCTTCCTGCTGGGTGTCTTTGCGGTGGGGGCGCCCGGCGTGCCCGGCGGCACGGTGATGGCCTCCCTGGGCCTGATCATCAGCGTAGTGGGCTTCGACAATGACGGCACCGGCCTGATGATGACCATCTTTGCGCTTCAGGACAGCTTTGGCACCGCCTGCAACATCACCGGAGACGGGGCGCTGACCCTGATGCTCACTGGATATGCCAAGAAGCACAACATTCAGGAGGCACCTGGAAATCCGTTGGCCTGACACAAAAAACAGCGCGCGCCGGGGGGGAGTTTCCCCGGGGCGCGCTGTTTTGTTCCGGAAATGGGCTGGAACCACAGCGCCCGGCCTGTTTACACAGGCCGGGCGTTGTGGAGAAGAGAATAAGAAGACAGGAAGCGAAAGTAACAGGGGTCCCCTTACTTGACCGTCTGGAGCAGGTCGCTGGAGCAGCCTGCCCGCAGGAGGTAGCTGTCAGTGGTGTGGCCCAGAATGGTCTGCACCTTTCTGGAGATGGCCATCACCTTGCGCACGTCGATGCCGGTGGTGATACCGGACTCGTCGCACATGTGGATCACATCTTCAGAGGAGATGTTGCCGGCAGCACCGGGGACAAAGGGACAGCCGCCAAGACCGCCAAAGGAGGTGTCAAAACGGGTCATGCCGGCCTCCATGGCGGCCATGATATTGGCCATGGCAACGCCGCGGGTGTTGTGGAAGTGGAGCCACCAAGAGACAGTGGGGAATTTGGTGTGGACATGGGAACACATCTCATAGACCTGGTTGGGGACGCCCATGCCAGAGGTATCGGACAGGGAGATCTCGGTGATGCCCACGTCCAGATATGCATCGATGATGGAGTCGATCTCGGACTGAGGGATGCGGCCGTCCCAGGGGGAGCCGAAGGGCATGGAAATGGAGCCGGAGACCTCGATCCCGTGCTCCGCGGCGGCCTTGACACAGTCGGCAAAACCGGCTACACTCTCCTCAGGAGTCATATTCAGATTCTTCAGGTTGTGCTCACGGCTGGCGGAGACATTCAGCTTCACCTTTTTGCAGCCGCAGTCCGCGGCGCGCTGGACGCCCCGCAGATTGGGGATCAGAGCGCGGAACTCCACGCCGGGGAATTCATTGACCAGAGCCTTGAACAGGTCATCCGTATCTGCCATCTGGGGCACCTTTTTGGGGTGCATGAAGGAGCCGACCTCGATCACGGGGAAGCCGGCGTCCACCAAGTCCCGCAGAAGGGAGAGCTTATCCTCGGTGGAGACGATGGTCTTTTCGTTCTGGAGGCCGTCGCGCAGGCCCACCTCACAGATGGTGATTTCAGAGGGTAGATTCATCATAGCTGGGGAAACCTCCTTGATAATGCCGGCACGGCGGCGAGGTTTTGTGGAAAATGTGCGAAACGCCTGCCGGATGCCGGAACATTCATTAGCATCTTATACGATTATCATACTGTATTGGTCTCCATTATTCCAA
The DNA here is from genome assembly GCF_022453915.1 of Lawsonibacter asaccharolyticus. Lineage (NCBI taxonomy): Bacteria > Bacillati > Bacillota > Clostridia > Eubacteriales > Oscillospiraceae > Lawsonibacter > Lawsonibacter asaccharolyticus. The sequence goes on along the minus strand of NZ_CP091870.1, from coordinate 2,777,167 downwards.
TATAAGTTTTACATTAAACTATGGAAAATTTCGATGGTTGAGGCGCGGCGGCGGGCCGTCAAAGAGCTCCGTGCCCCTTGCCCTGGGGCTGCCGGCGGCCTGGAAGCGGGACCGGGAGGGGCTTGGAGAGCCCCAAAGGGGGAAAATCGTCAGACATCATGGAGAAATAGGGGAGCTTAAATAAAGTTGAGCGATTTGCACAATCGAAAAATTTGCATGTCCAAATCCTTAAAAAAACCAAGGTTCCTGTATGGGTGCACAATTTTGATAGGGTAAAACTATACAAATGGAACAATAAATTGGGATGAGAAGCGGGTAAAGCATGCGAAGTATTGATGAAATTATGAAGAGTTCGCAGTAGACGAATTTGTAGTTTTGAAATAAAATGGGAGACAACGAAAAGAGGGAATTGGTGATAGTGCCACAAGGGTGATATTTCCAGTGCCCTCTCCTCATGTTTGCCGCCGGGATTGTTTATTTTTATGGCAGCCATCGGCGTGCCGGCCCGGGCGGGCAGGGGGGACGGATGTTCCCGCCGCCTCCAGCTCAAAGGCCGGGAAACGGCCCCTGCGGGACCGAATACAATATGATATTAGAATTCGGAGGAATGCAGTATGTCCAGAAAGTTTTCGTTGGCCTATTTGACCATCCCCGGTACCGCCCCTGTGGACCAGATCCGCATCGCCAAGGAGGCGGGGTATGACTTCGTCAGCCTGCGCACCATCCCGATGCACCTGCCCGGAGAGCCGGAGTTCCTGCTCCACAAGGACGCCAAGCTGTTCGAGGAGACCCGCCAGGCTCTGAAGGAGTACGACATGCCCGTGATGGACATCGAGCTGGCCCGCGTCCGCCCCGACCTGGACATCAACGAGTATGACCCCGCGTTTGAGAAGGCAGCCGAGCTGGGCGCCACCGACGTGCTGGGCAGCATCTGGACCCGGGACAAGGCCTACTACATCGATCAGGTGGCCAAGATCGCCGAGATGGCCAAGAAGTACGGCCTGAAGTATAACGTGGAGTTCCTGCCCTGGGCCGGTGTCCGCAACCTCCAGGAGGCCATCACGCTGGTGGACACTGTGAAGGCGGACAACCTGTACATCATGGTGGACACTCTCCATGCCGGCCGCGCCGGTGTCACCGGTGCCGAGCTGGCCCGCACCGATCCCAAATACTTCAACTTCATCCACCTGTGCGACGGCCCCGCCGGGCCCGACGGAGACCCCGTCCTGGACAACATCAAGGACGAGCTGATGCTCTTCACCGCACGTGAGGGCCGCCTGTACCCCGGAGAGGGTGCCATGGACATCGCCGGCATGGTGAAGGGGATGCCCGAGATCCCCCTGTCCATCGAGCTGCCCAACCTGAAGCGGATCGAGGAGCTGGGTGTGGCCGGCCATGCCAAGCGCTGCCTGGATACTGCCAAGGCTTACTTTAAGGAGCACGGCATCGACTGAGTCCTGCCGTCTGATATCACCGCAATAAAACTTTTTTGAAGAGAATGAGAGAGGGATCGTTATGAAGATCGACATCAACACCAAAATGATCACCCTGCTGGGCAAACCTCTGGGCCAGTCTTTCGCCGCCCGGATGCAGAACGCCGGTTATGAGGCCGCCGGTCTGAACATGCTTTACTTCTACACCGAGGTGGACAAGGACCACTTGGGCGATGTGGTCAACGGCCTGCGCTACATGAACTTTGCCGGCTTCGCCGTGACCAAGCCCAACAAGGTCCGCGTGCTGCGCTACCTGGACGAGCTGGACCCCCTGTGCAAGAAGATGGGCGCCAGCAACACCGTGGTCAAGACCCCCGAGGGCAAGCTGATCGGCTACAATACCGACGGCGTTGGCTTCTACACCTCCCTGGTGGAAGAGGGCAAGATCAACGTGGAGGAGTCCACCTTCTTCTGCTTCGGTGCCGGCGGCGCCGGCCGTGCTATGTGCAGCGTGCTGGCCTATCACGGAGCCAAGAAGATCTATATCACCGATTTCTATGAGCCCTGCGCTGAGTCCCTGGTCATGGACATCAACGAGAACTTTGCCCCTGTGGCTGAGCTGGTCCACCACGGCGACTACGCCAAGATCGCTGAGTGCAACGTGGTTATGAACGCCAGCGGCATCGGCATGGGCTCCACCATCGGCCAGACTCCCATGCCCGTGGAGCACATCCAGCCCGGTCAGTTCTATTTTGACGCCTGCTACAACCCCGACAAGACCCAGTTCCTGCTCAACGCGGAGGAGAAGGGCTGCCAGGTGCTCAACGGTCTGGGCATGTCCCTGTATCAGGGCGCCGCACAGATCGAACTGTGGACTGGCGAGAAAGCCCCTGTGGAAGCCATGCGCAAGGAGCTCATGGACATCCTGGCGGAGAGCAAGTAAGGACCCCCCATCTGCGCTGTGCGCTGTTTTGAATGAGAAGACAAGAAGAGAGAGAGGAGGAAACCACGCATTGGGGTATTTCCGCATTCCGGGGGGAGAAGAGATCGGGATGCGGAGCAGTCCGGCCCCCCGCCGGACATGTCTGCCGCCGGAAACAGCCCGGTGAAAGACGTTGTAAGTAGTAAAGAGGAGGTAAAACATGAAAGTCATCAAATGGCTGGATGAGCACTTTGAAGAGACCTTCCTGGTCTTTTTCCTGGTCCTCATCTCCTGCATCACCATGCTGCAGATCATCGCCAGAACCTTCTTCGCCGCGCTTTCCTGGCCGGAGGAGTTCTGCCGCTACTGCTGGATCTGGAGCGTGTTCATTTCCCTGCCCTACACCATGCGCAAGGGCAACATGCTGCGCGTGAACGTGCTGGTGGACCTGCTGCCCACCAAGGCCCGCAACGCGATCAACATCGTGATCGATCTCATCAACACCGTGGTGATGGCGCTGTTTTTCAACGGATCCATCACCGTGATCCAAAATGCCCTGAACAGCGGTCGTACCTCTCCCGCCATGGAGCTGCCCATGGCCGCTGTGTACATCTGCCTGCTGATCGGCTTCGGCCTGGGCTTCATCCGCGGCATCCAGCAGGTCGTGCTTCATGTCATGAACTTCAATAAGAAGGAACTGACCACTCTGGAGCAGGCTATGGCGGACGCCGCCGAGGAGGCCGCCGCGGCCAAGGGTGATCTGGAAGGAGGCGCGAACTAATGGCAGCATTAATGGTATTTATCGTATTTCTGATCGCAATCGCCGTGTCCGTGCCCATTGGCGTGGCCATGTGCCTGGGCACCCTGTTCCCCCAGTATTTTATGAACGCCGGAGCACCGGTGGACCAGCTGATCAACTTCACGCTGTCCGGCGCTGACTCCACTCCCATCCTGGCGGTGCCTCTGTTCATCCTGGGCGGCGTCATCATGGCAGAGGGCGGCATCTCCCGCCGGCTGTTCAACTTCTTCTCCTACTTCGTAGGAAACATCCCCGGCGGTGTGCCCTGCGCGGCCATCCTGACCTGCCTGTTCTACGGCGCCATCTCCGGTTCCGGCCCGGCCACCACCGCCGCCGTCGGCTCCATGTGCATCCCCTTCATGGTGGAAATGGGCTATGAGAAGCGCTGGAGCGCCGGCCTGATCGCCGTGGCCGGCGGCCTGGGCGTCATCATTCCGCCCTCCATCCCCTTCGTGCTCTACTCCCTGGCCACCGGCGTTTCCACCGGCGACCTGTTCCTGGCCGGCGTCATCCCCGGCATCCTGATCGGCCTGTTCATGATGGCCTATGCGGTGATTTTCTGCATCACCAAGGGCGAGGACAAGCAGCGCATCCGCGCCAAGATGTCCGAGCTGCGGGGCAACGGCTTCCTGAAGCTGTTTGCTGACAGCTTCTTCGCCCTGCTGTGCCCCATCATCGTGCTGGGCGGCATCTACTCCGGCATCGTCACCCCCACTGAGGCGGCCTGCGTGTCCGTGTTCTACGCTCTGTTCGTCTCCCTGGTGGTGTACCGCTCCATCTCTTTGAAGGACCTGATCCCCTTCCTGGCCAGTTCTGTCAAGACTTACGGCGGCCTGGCTTTCGTGCTGGCTTTTGCCACCGCTTTCGGCCGCGTGCTGTCCCTGACCCGCGCCACCAAGGTGATCGAGGACTTCATCGTGGGCAACTTCACCACCTCCTGGAGCGTCCTGTCTGTCCTGGTCATCCTGTTCCTGATCCTGGGCATGGTCATGGATACCGGCCCCGCCATCGTCATCCTGGCCCCCATCCTGCTGCCCGCTGTGCAGGCCCTGGGCGTGGACTCCGTCCACTTCGGCGTCATCCTGGTGTGCTGTCTGTCCATCGGCCTGGCCACGCCTCCCTTCGGCCTGGACCTGTTCGTGGCCGGAAACCTGGCGGAGGAGCCGCCCATGGCGGTGGCCAAGCGGGCGGTCCCCTTCATCATCTCCTTCCTGCTGGCCCTGGCTCTCATCACTTATGTGGAGCCGGTCAGTCTGGCGCTGTTGGGCCGCTGACCACTGACTTCGGTTCACCCTTGACCCGGTCGGCCCTTGGCCGGTCGGGCAAGTGAACAAATAAAACATACCATTTAAGAGGAGGAAACAAACATGAAGAAATTTGCAGCTCTTGTCCTGGCTGGCGCCATGACTCTGGGCCTGGCCGCCTGCGGCGGCGGCAACACCAGCACCCCCGCCGCCAGCTCCACCCCCGATGCCAGCACCCCTGCTGCCAGCACCCCCGCTGCTAGCACCGGTTCTGACTACGCCAGCCTGGACCCCGTGGTCCTGCGCGGCGCTGACTCCGCCGGCGTGGGCGCCGCTGCCCAGCAGCTGGGTGAGCTGGTTGCCGAGAAGGTGGACGCCATCACTGGCGGCCAGCTGACCGTTGAGTACTATCCCAACAGCGAGATGGGCGGCGACATGGATATCCAGCAGCAGATGCTGGACGGCACCCTGGACTATGTGGTGCTGCAGACCGCTCCCACCGTCTCCTTCGTGCCCGCCGTGGCCGTGTTCGATCTGCCCATGGTCTTCGCTCAGTATGACGGCGACACCATCGACCAGGTGCTGAACGGCGATGACAGCGAGTTCCTGAAGGCCATTGCCCCCAAGTATGAAGAGAAGAACATGAAGATCCTGGGCTACCTGCAGAACGCCACTTACCGTCTGACCACTTCCAATGTGAAGCTGGACACTCTGGATGCGTTCAAGGGCCTGCAGATCCGCACCATGGAGAACCAGAACCACATGGCTTTCTGGTCTGCTCTGGGCGCTGCCCCCACTCCTCTGGCCTGGCCTGAGGTGTACATCTCCCTGCAGAACGGCACCATCGACGCTCAGGAGAACGCCGCTGATACCTGCATGACCTCCAACTTCCAGGAGGTCCAGAAGTATCTGAACTTCACCAACCACATCCTGTACCTGAACCAGATCATCATCAACAATGACAAGTTCAACAGCCTGGACCCCCTGTATCAGGATGCCCTGACTCAGGCCGTGGAGGAAGCCATTGCTGAGCTGCGTCCCGCTCTGACCGAGCTGGATAAGAGCAGCAAGGACACTCTGGCTGCCGGCGGCATGGAGATGGTGGAGTACGCTCCCGAGTTCTATGACGAGATCCTGAATCTGCAGGGCGTGCAGGACCTGTACACCAAGATCGACGGCGAGGTCGACGGTCTGGGTACCATCCTGCAGGACGAGCTGGCCGCTGTTGCCGGGGCCTGATCCCCAGCTGCGGACAAGCGCGTACCCATGAATTTCAAACGGGCCGGCGCCCCAGCGGCGCCGGTCCGTTTCTTCCTTTGGGTGGCCCCGTGGGTCTGCTCCCGGCAGATAAATATTCCGGAGGCGGTCCCATGCGTCCAGCCAGAGCTGATCCGCTGAAAGACTGCTGTGTTTTGGAGAGGAGCGTTTCTATGGAGCTGCTGAAGAAAAGCCGGGCATTTCTGCTTCTGTTTGTCACCTTCTTCTTCTGGGGGAGCGTGTACGTGGGGGGGAAGCTGATCTCTGACGATGTGCCCGCCCCCCTGCTGGGCTGCCTGCGGTGTTTTGTGGCCTCATTTCCCCTGATGCTCATGGCCCGGAAGCACTTCGGCGTGAAGATCGACCGGGCGGACTGGAAATACTTTGCCGGGGTGGGGGTCATGGGCTATTTCCTCACTATCTTCCTCATCCAGCTGGGGATCTCCCTCACCGGGGCCTCTATGGCCTCCCTGGTCAACTCGGTGACACCAGTGGGGGTCACCATCTTCGCTGCCCTCCACCTGAAGGAAAAGATCACCCCCACCAAGGTGCTGTGTCTGGTGCTGGCACTGGTGGGCACCTTCGTCATCACCACCGGCGCCACCGGCCAGGGGGAGATGGCGGGCATCCTGGTGGTGCTGGCGGCAGTGGTCACCTGGAGCGTGGCCTCTGTCTTCATGCGCCAGCTCACCGCCAAGTATCCCCCCATTCTGGTCACAGCCTACGGCATGGTCATCAGTCTGATTTTCCACATCCCCACGGGGGTGGCGGCCGCGGTGCAGGCAGGGGGCACCGGCCTGAGCTCCGCCAACATCCTGGTGGTGCTCTATCTGGGGCTGGTGGGCTCCGGGCTGGCCCAGTACACCTGGACGGCCAGTCTGGCCGAGCTGCCTGCCAGCACCTGCTCCCTCTTTTACCCTCTCCAGCCCATGTTCTCTGCCCTGCTGGGCATGCTGCTGCTGAACGAGACCTTCACCCCCTCCTTCCTGGTGGGATTGGTGCTCATCTCCGCTGATGTCATCCTCAGCACCCTGGAGACCCGCAAGCTGGCAAAGCAGGCGCAGGCCGGGTCAGACCGATAAGATATGCTTTTTCTGTCCCGAACTGAAAAATATATTTGATTTTTTCATCGAATTATGGCATAATTGAATCAATATATTAAGATCCGGGACAGAAAGGGGGAGCGCCGTATGAATTTACGGCAGCTGCAATATTTCAAGACCATCGCCGAGCTGGAGCACTACACCCGGGCGGCGGAAAAGCTGTATGTCAGTCAGTCCAACCTGAGCCACTCCATTCAGGAGCTGGAGGACGAGCTGAATGTGGAATTTTTTGTTCGAAAGGGACGCAACATCAAACTGACCAAATATGGGGAGCTGTTCCTCCCCTATGTTTCCCAGGCCCTGAACCTGCTGGACACCGGAGTGGCCCGACTCCAGGATTATATCAACCCAAACAGCGGAACGGTGGTAATGGCCTGCTTTCCCTCCCTGGCGGAGTTCGCGCCTGAGCTGATCGTGCGCTATTTATCCGAGACCAACCGGGTGGGGGTGCGCCTCCAGTTCAACCAGGAGGCCACCTTCATGCAGCTGCGGGACAAGCTGCTGGCCGGGGAGATCGACCTGCTCTTCTGTACTAAAATCGACGACCCCCGGGTGGAAGGGGCCCTCATCGGTGAGCACCAGATCGTCCTGCTGGTCCCGGAGAGCCACCGGCTGGCTCAGCGGGAGTCGGTGGACCTGCGGGAGCTGGACGGGGAGCCCTTCATCTCTTTCGACAACAACTGCCAGCTGCGCTCCGTCACCGACGAGCTGTTCCGGAGCCTGGGCATCCAGCCCAAGATTACCATGGAGACAGCCCAGGACGTCATTATGTACGGCATGGTGGCCGCCAATCACGGCGTCGCTATCGTTCCCAGGCCCCTGGGCGGGACCCCCTACAATGTGAAGGTGCTGCCCATCGAAAATGAAATCCCCGCGCGGAAGCTGTATATCCAATGGAACAAGGAGCAGTATATGCCCCCCGCCGCTGAATATTTCCGGGATTTTATTATCCGCAGCGGCCTGATCTTCAACCACTTCTTGGAGCGGCACAATCTGAAAGAGGGCTCCTGAAGCGAAATGACCGGACAAAAGACTTGGCCGGCCTGTCCCACCTCGGACAGGCCGGCCTTTTTTGGCACATCCCATGCAGGAATTTGAACAATGAATGAAAACTAGCTATTTGACAAATAAGAGGGAATATACTATTCTTTGTATGGTAGTAGTAGACAGAAAAAAGAGAGATGCCCTGTGGCTGTTGCTGGAAAATAGCCAAAGCGGAAGGACCAAAAAATCCCCTTGATCTATGAATCGATTCCATAGGAAATGGGGAGAGACCGCCGGGCAGAGACACTGTTTGGGAGAAGCGGGCGAAAGCCTGATAAGAGATTGCTGATCCAAAAAAATGATATGGAGGATTTCACACAATGAGCAAGAAACTGGTATCTGACCTGTTGGTGGACTACCTGGAGCGCCGGGGCGTCACCAAGCTGTTCGGACTGTGCGGCCACACCGTCATCGGCATGCTGGACGCCCTTTCCCGCAGTAAGAAGATCGAGTACATCGGCACCCGGCATGAGGCCGTGGCTTCCACCGCGGCTGACGGCTACGCCCGCATCACCCACAAGGCCTCCGTGGTCATGTGCCACCTGGGCCCCGGCCTGACCAACGTGCTCACCGGCGTGGCCAACGCCTCCCTGGACTCCATCCCCATGGTGGTCATCGCGGGCGATGTGCCCAGCTACTACTTCGGCCGTCACCCCCATCAGGAGATCCAGATGCATGAGGACGGCGACCAGTACAGCATGCTCAAGCCCGTGTGCAAGCGCAGCTGGCGCGTGGACGATGTGGAGGCCCTGCCCTACATCCTGGACAAGGCGTTCCGTCTGGCTGAGGCCGGCCGTCCCGGCCCCGTCCTGGTGGACGTGCCCATGGACATGTTCTCCCGTGAGATGGAGGAGGAGCTGTGGGCCCGCACCTACAAGGACAGCCATGTGACCATGAAGCCCGCCCTGGACCCCGCTGCCGCCAAGGCCATCGCCAAGAAGCTGGTGGAGGCCAAGAACCCCGTCCTCCACGCCGGCGGCGGCATCCTGCTGGCTCAGGCCTCCGAGGAGCTGGCCGCTCTGGCCGAGTTCCTGGATCTCCCTGTGTCCCGCACTCTGGCCGGCCAGGGCTGCCTGTCCGACCAGCACCCCCTGATGGTGGGCCAGACCGGCTTCTGGGGCCTGGAGTTCACCCACTCCCTGACCACCAATGCCGACGTGATCCTGGGCCTGGGCACCCGCTTCGGCGAGGCCGACAGCTCCAGCTGGTATCAGGGCGTCACCTTCGATCCCGATAAGACCACCTTCCTGCAGATCGACATCGACCCCAACGAGATTGGCCGCAACTACGCTGTGGAGATCGGCGCCATCGGCGACCTGAAGATCGGCCTGGCCCAGATCCTGGAGGAAGTGAAGAAGATCTGCCCCGAGGGCAAGAGCAACCCCGAGCTGCGTGAGCAGATCGCTGCCGCCAAGGCCGCGTTCAAGGCCAGCAACGAGGCCATCTCCAACGACGGCCGCTTCCCCATGACTCCCCAGCGCATCCTGAAGGACGTGAAGGAGGTCATCCCCGAGGACGCCATCATCTTCACCGATGTGGGCTGGAACAAGAACGGCGTGGCCCAGGAGTTCGACATCACCGTTCCTGGCACCATCCACCACTCCTCCGGTCTGGCTACCATGGGCTTCGGCGCTTCCGCCGTCCTGGGCGGCAAGCTGGCTGCCCCCGATAAGATCGTGCTGACCCTCACCGGCGACGGCGGCTTCGGCGTCAACCCCACCTGCATGGCTACTGCCGTGGAGAAGGGTATCGCCTGCACCTGGGTGGTCATGAACAACTCCGCTTTCGGCACCATCGCCGGTCTGGAGAACGCCAATTACAAGACCAAGTTCGGCACCGTGTTCCACACTCCCGATGGGGAGTCCTACAGCCCCTGCTGGGCCGACGTGGCCAAGGCCTACGGTGTGGACTCCATCCGCTGCTCTACCGCTGACGAGTTCAAGCCCGCCCTGGAGAAGGCCGTCGAGGCCAACAAGGCCGGCAAGCCCTTCCTGGTGGAGGCCCCCATGGAGAACATCGTGGTGCCCACCCCCGGCTGCTGGAACATCAACGACATTTACAGCCCCAACGAGCTGGTCAAGGAGGGCAAGCTGGTCAAGAAGGAGAACGGCCAGTACGTCGCCCCCAGCCACTCCAAGTCCCACAACGCCTAAGTTTGCCCCGCACTTCCTTCTTGTGTGTGTTTTTTCAGAGAAATGCCGCCCCACTTGGGGCGGCATTTCTCGTCTTTCTAGAAAAGGGCGCAGAGAATGTAAAAAATTGAGACCACAGATTGGACGGCCGGAAGTTGCGGCTAATTTCCTTGACACCCCATCTCCGTGGGGGTACAATATCTCACAACAGAACATATGAAGGCAGCTTTGCAGGCCGGACCGGGTAAGGGGCCGGCCTGCGGAAGTGGAGGAAGTTCAGATATGGCAAAACATGTAAAGCGGTCGGTGGTCCCCATCTATCTGGTGGGTGCGGTCTGGCTGGCCTATGCGCTGCTGTTCCCACTGTACCAGCCGGTCCATTACCTGCTGTGCGGGGCGCTTTCGGCGGCGGCCTTCATCGTGGGGAAGGGCCTCTTCCCCAATAAGGTGTATGAGGTGCCCGGAGAGCCGGAGGAGAACAAACAGGAGGAGCCCGAGAAGAAGGAACCTCCTAAAAGTACCGGCGATCCGGAGATCGACGCCCTCATCAAAGAGCGGGACCGGGCGGTGGGTGAGATGCGCCGCCTCAACGACAGCATCGAGGACGAGGAGATCTCCGCCCAGATCGATCATCTGGAGGAGGTCACCCGGAAGATCATCGACCTGGTGGTGAAGCAGCCTAAAAAGCTGCCCCAGATCCGCCGGTTTCTGGATTACTATCTGCCCACCACCCTGAAGATCCTGAATGCCTATGACCGTATGGATGCGGCCGGCATCTCGGGGGAAAATATCGACGCCACCAAGAAGAAGGTGGAGCAGATGATGGCTACCATCTCCCAGGCTTTTGACAGGCAGCTGGACGCCCTGTTCGGGGATGAGGCACTGGACATCTCTACCGATATCACCGTTATGGAGCAGATGCTCCAGCGGGAGGGGCTGAGCGGCCAGAAGAAGGACGGAGACGGAGGCGTGTCCCTGGAGCTGTGAGCGGAGAAGAGTGGGGGAGACCGTGGAACAGGTGGAGAAACTGATCATGGGGCGATGGAGATGGCCGTGCTGACGGGATATGACTTCTGGAAAGCGGGGACCGAGGTCCCGTGATATCTAGGACAATGAGATCAGAAACGTGACGATACAGGAGGAAACGACAATGAGCGACAATCTGGATATGACCCCTCAGCTGACTCTGACGCCGGAGGCGGACACCGCTGCGGCCGCGGCACCGGCCGCCCCGGAGGCCCCCACCTTGACCCTCGAGCCTGCAGCGGCGGACCCGGCTGACGAGGCCGCAGCCCAGAAGGAGCGGGACGCTCACGCCGTCAAGCTGGATGAGAGCCAGCTCACGGAGGCGGAACGGAAGATGGTGGATGAGTTCTCCCAGAAGATCGACATCACCGACTCCAGCGTGGTGCTCCAGTACGGCGCCGCCGCCCAGAAGAACATCGCCGGCTTCTCGGAAAACGCACTGAACAACGTGCGGACCAAGGATCTGGGCGAGGTAGGGGAGGCCCTGTCCTCTCTAGTGGTGGAACTGAAGGGCTTCGGCAAGGAGGAAGACGAGGGCGGCTTCCTGGGCTTCTTCAAAAAGAAGCGGGATAAACTGGAGGCCATGAAGACGAGCTACGCCAAGGCCGAGGTCAACGTGGACAAGATCGTGCGGGTGCTGGAGAACCACCAGGTGGTGCTGATGAAGGACATCGCCATGTTGGACCAGATGTATGACCTCAACACCAAATACTACAAAGAGCTGACTATGTATATCATCGCGGGGAAAAAGCGGCTGGAGCATGTCCGGGCCCACGACTTGGAGGAGCTGAAGAAGAAGGCCGCCGAGACCGGGGCCCAGGAGGACGCACAGAAATACAACGACTATGCCAACCTGTGTAACCGCTTTGAGAAGAAGCTCCACGATTTGGAGCTCACCCGGATGATCTCCATCCAGATGGGCCCTCAGACTCGGCTGATCCAGAACAACGACACCCTGATGCTGGAGAAGATCCAGTCCTCCCTGGTCAACACCATCCCCCTGTGGAAGAGCCAGATGGTGCTGGCCCTGGGGCTGGAGCACAGCCGCCAGGCCACGGCCGCCCAGTCCGCAGTTACCGACATGACCAACCAGCTGCTCCAGAAGAACGCGGACCTGCTGAAGATGGGCACTATCGAGACCGCCCGGGAATCTGAGCGCTCCGTGGTGGATATCCAGACCCTCCAGCACACCAACCAGCAGTTGATTTCCACCCTGGACGAGGTGATGAAGATCCAGCAGGAGGGCAGCCAGAAGCGGAAGGAGGCCGAGCTGGAGCTGGGCCGCATTGAGGGCGAGCTGAAGCAGAAGCTGCTGGAGCTGAGAGGCTGAGGCCGGCGGTCCTGTCCCGCTGCGTGAGGTGAAACGATGAACTTTTTGAAAAAGACTTGGGTGGCCATAGCGCTGACTGTGATCATGGTCGTGGCGGCTATCGGCGTGGGTCAGCTGCGGGCTCCCGTCCCCGGACTGCCCACAGACACATCCAACAGTGCCTCCGGCGCGCTGGACACCTCCCTGTCCACGTCGGAGTATGACACCTGGATCTCAGATCAGGCCGGGGTGCTGTCCTCCTCCGCAGAGGAGCAGATCAGCCTCTATAACGCCAACTGGGACTATCGGTACAACAGTCTGATCGCCGTACTGATGGTGGACAGCCTGGATGGGCAGGACATCGAAAGCTATGCTTACGACCAGGGGACCCAGATCGGCCTGGGCCAGGGCGACGCCCTGCTGGTGGCTGCGGTGGATGACGAGCTCTATTACGTGGCTACAGGCAACGACTTCTCCACCATCCTGACCAGCAGTGTGACTTCCCGGCTGGATGGGATGCTTTCCAGCAACTTCGGTGCCCAGCGCTTTGAAGAGGGTGTGCTGTCCTTCTTTGCGGAGATGAACCAGGTATATATAGACAACTTCGGACTGGGCAACGCCGGAGGGGGAGGGAGCTACCAGGTCAATGAGCGGACCATGGGGGTGATCTCCCTGCTGGTCCTTCTGGTGGCGGCCCTGATGGTGCTCTCCGCCATCGACCGGGCGCGCTACAACAGCTACCGGGCACGTTTTTATGGGGTGGCCTCCCCACCCTATGTGTTCCGGCCTATCCTCTTCTGGCATGGTCCGGGATACGGCTGGTACCGGCGCCATTGGCACCGTCCTCCGCCGCCACCGCCCGGAGGTCCGAGAGGGCCCAGAGGACCAGGTGACCCCGGTGGATTTGGCGGGATCGGCGGCGGCAGCCGTCCGCGGAGCGGAGGATCACGTGGCGGCGGATTTGGCGGCAGCGGTGGTTTCGGAGGCTCCTTCGGCGGCAGCCGCGGCGGAGGCTTCGGCGGTTCCCGCGGCGGAGGCTTTGGTGGGAGCTTCGGCGGTCGTGGCGGAAGCTTCGGTGGCCGTGGCGGAGGCTTCGGAGGTGGCTTTGGCGGCGGCGGTGGTCGCGGCGGCGGATTTGGCGGCCGGTGAGTGCTGAACAGCAGAATGCCCCGTCCCGCCGTCACCGGTCCGCGTCTGGCTGGTCCCCAGCATGGGCGGGGCTTCCTCCCAAGAGGGCCGGAGACCCGGCCAGGGCCCAGAGGACCTGAAAGAAATGCAAGCAGACAGCCCCTTAAGGGGCCCTGAAAAGTTTGGGATCTCTCCCCTTTTCGGGCCTCTTAAGGGGCGCTTTTTATGCCTGCGGCCTGTAAGGAGACAAAAAAGCAAAAAATAAATGTTGCGATTATGTTGCTATTATATAAAAATTAGTGAAAATATTGTGAACTAAATCAATTGAATTTTGGAGCCCGACTTTCTATAATGAGATCATACCACTCCGGCAAAAAATAAAAGCTGAGGAGAGATGAACATGGGCGAAGAAAAAAGTAATGTTGTCATTACAGAGGAAGGAGCACTCAGCGTGAAGAAGCTGACCTTCTGGGAAGCAGCTATGATCATCGTGGGTGCAAATATCGGAGCCGGTATTTTAGGACTGGCTTATTCCTCCCGGAAGGCCGGATGGCCTATCCTGCTGATGTGGCTTATTATCGCGGGGGTATTTACGACGGTCTCCATGCTGTATGTGGCTGAGACTACCCTCCGCACGAAAAAGCCCATGCAGCTGCCGGGGCTGGCAGAACGATATGTGGGAAAATTGGGGGCGGTACTGGTCTTTATTTCTGTGTGCGCCAACTCCATTGGCTGCATGATCTCCTATACCAGCGGCAGCGGAGAAATTTTAGCTGAGCTGCTGGGGATCTCCCCCACACTTGGAAGCCTGATCTTTACTGTGCCGGCCGTAGTAGTAGTGTGGCTGGGACTGAAAGCAACCGGCCTGGCAGAAAAATTTATCAGTACCGGCATGATCGTTTTGCTGGCCGTTATTATCGGGGTCTCCTTCTTATCTGGGAAAGCGGATATCAGCCAGGCGATCTACACCAACTGGACCTATGCGGTGCCTGTGTTCAACGTGGCGATCTTCTGCTATATCGCCCAGTATGCAGTCCCTGAACTGGCCCGCGGCCTGCGGCATAATGCTCGCGCACTGCCCAAAGCGGTCACCATCGGCATGCTGATCACCGGGATACTGCTGGCACTGGTCCCTCTGGCTGTCATTTCCCTTACTGGACCGGACAATGTCACGGAGGTAGCGACGCTCGCCTGGGGCCAGGCGCTGGGCAGCTGGGCAATGTTTGTAGCCAACATTTTTGCCCTGTGCGCCATGATGACCTCTTACTGGGCAGTGGGCGGCTCTATGCTAACGAACATTGTGGACATGTTCAAGTTCAAGAGCGAGAATCATGTGCCGACCCGCCTGATCTCGCTGGCATGTGTGGCTCTGCCTCCATTCATTTTAGCTTACAGCGGCTTGGTCAGCTTTGTAGACGCCATTTACTTGGCTGGGACCTTCGGTGGTGTCATTATGTCCATTCTGCCTGCGCTGATGGTAAACAGTGCCCGGAAAAACGGCGACATGGAGCCGCCCTGGAAGTGCGGCTGGTACTCTGCGCGGTGGGTCCAGGTGCTCATCATCACGCTCTTCTGTGCGGCAGCCCTCTATGCGGTTTTGGATCTGGTGGGGATCCTGCCCTCAGGCTGGTAAAAGAGGGAGGAAAATGCAATGCGTGTCATTCCCAAAGACAAAGTGGTCTTCAGCTTCAATGCGGAGCATCCCTGTCAATATAGCGTCGAGGATGGGGAGACCTTCTGGGTGGAGACAGATGACTGTTACGGCGGCCAGATCACAGACGCCTCGGTAAAGCGTCCGGATATCGATATCACGATCATGGACTGCTCTGTTGGGCCGATCGAGGTGCGGGGTGCCAAGCCGGGAGATACCCTGTGTGTGGAGATCCTGGCCATTGAGCTCGGCAGACAGGGGGTTATGGTGACCTCAAAGGGATTGGGCGTACTGGGGGACCGGATCACAGAGGCTGACACTAAGGTGATTCCCATTGAGGATGGATTTGCCTGCTTTTCTGACAAGATCCGTCTCCCATTGACCCCAATGGTGGGCGTGTGCGGGGTAGCCCCCAGACCTGGGCTGGATATCCACTGTGCAGTGCCGGGGGATCACGGCTCTAATATGGATACGAAGATGGTGAAGGCGGGGGCCCGTGTCTATCTTCCTGTGTCGGTCCCAGGAGCCGGCCTGGCAGTGGGGGACCTGCACGCCTGTATGGGTGACGGGGAATTAAGCGGGACCGGGATCGAGACACCCGGCCGGATCTGTCTCAAAACCACGCTTTACAAGGACCGGCCGGTGAGCAGACCGGTCATCGAGACAGTGGAAGCCCTCTATTTTACAGCATCCGCTGTGACTTTGGACGATGCTATTCGATTGGCGGTATCTGATACAGTTGCCTTTCTGGAGAAAAAACTGAAACTGGATTTTCCGGATGCATACCGTTTGCTAAGTGCGACTTGTGACATTCAGATCAGTCAGGTAGTCAATGATTTGAAGACAGTCCGGGTCCGCTGCCCCAAATTTGATACAGGGATCCCCACGCTGTGAGGCGCGGCCAATGTCCAGACAGCCCCTGACCGGGGGCTGTCTGGCATTTTTGCACTTATACGTCCGGCTTGAACGCTTCAGCGTTCCATGATATACTGACTTTGACCCGGTTAGAAAGGGGGGAGGTGGGCCTGTGCTCGGTAAGATAAGGCGGATGTGTCCCCTCTGCTGGCAGGACAGCGTGATTTTAGTGGTGACCATGGCGGTGGTATTGGACCTGGGTCTGCTGCTCCAGCCCGTAGGGGCGGATGACTGCCATGCAGCCTTGCTTTTTGTGACAGGTGTCTTGGTGGTGGCCCGTTCTACCAATGGATATTTTTATGGGATGACGGCGAGCCTAATCGCCGCAGTGGTCGTGAATTATGCCTTTATGGAACCCTATTACCGGTTTGAGCTGCGGGGGGCTGGTTACCCATTCACATTTGTCACACTGTTTAGTGTCTCTATCGTGACCAGCGCGCTTACTACCCATATCAAAGAGCAGGAGGAGGTCCAAATCGAGGCGGAGCGGGAGCGACTGCGCGCCAATCTGCTCCGGGCAGTGGGGCATGACCTGCGGACTCCGCTGACTTCCATCATCGGATCAGCAGAGGCGATCCTCAGTCCGGGAAATTGTCTGAGCGATGAGGAGAACAGGACCCTGCTCCGCAATGTGTGCAGTGAAGCAGAGTGGATGATCCGTATGGTAGAAAATTTATTGTCTATCACCCGTGTAGGCGGGGCGTCTTACCACTTGAAAAAGAGTCCGGAGATGCCAGAGGAAGTAGTGGGTGAGGTAATGGAAAAATTCCAAAAGCACTTCCCCAATACCACAGTGGAAGTAGAGGTGCCTGACGTCCTGCTGGAAGTGCCTATGGATGCGATGCTGATCGAGCAGGTGCTATACAATCTGATGGAAAATGCGGTGATCCATGGGATGGCGGAGAAGATCCGGATTCGGGTAGATGCGGGAAAGCACTGGGTCCGTTTTTCTGTCAGTGACGACGGGGCGGGGATCCCGCAGGAAAAGTTGGAGCATCTATGCAGGGACTATATGGAATTGGCAGATACCAGTTCTGGAGATAAAAAACACAATATGGGTATTGGGCTGATCGTCTGCCGCGATATTATCAAGGTACACGGAGGAAATTTTGAAGGCAGAAATCAGCTGGAGGGAGGCACGGAGTTTTGGTTCACGCTTCCCTTAAAGGAGGAACGGCAGTATGGCGGTCATAAAGGATAAAATTTTAGTGATCGAAGATGAAAAAAGTATCAACTATCTGATCGGAACGGTCCTGACAGCCAATGGATATGATGTCATCAAGGCCTATACCGGAACAGAAGCGTGTCAGATGCTTGACGCCTACTGCCCTGACTTGATTATTCTGGATCTGGGGCTCCCAGATATGGATGGAGTGGATATCATCCGACGTATTCGAGGGTGGAGCGTTGTTCCAATTATAGTGGTATCTGCCAGGACCAGAGAACGAGACAAGATCGAAGCATTGGATCTTGGCGCGGACGACTATCTGACCAAACCTTTCGGCGGAGGAGAACTGCTGGCGCGTATCCGCACCGCTCTGCGCCATACCAGGACGCAAGCCGCCGATCCTGGATTGGCGCGTACAGGGATCTACCGGTGTGGCCGGCTGCGAGTCGATTTTGACAGCCATCTGGTATGGCTGGGAGAAGAGAACGTGCATCTGACTCAGAGTGAGTATAGGATCGTTGCTCTGTTGACCCAATATGCCGGAAAAGTTTTGACATATGATTTTATCATTCGAGAGATCTGGGGGCCGAATGCTGTAGGAGATACTCAAAATCTGCGGGCCAATATGGCAAAGATCCGTCGCAAACTAGAAAAGAACCCGGCGAAACCCCAGTATATTTTTACTGAGGTAGGTGTGGGTTACCGCATGGCAGAAGGAGATTGAGGTCCCTTGCAAATGAAAAACAGCATATTATAATTGTAAGAGCTCCAATCATATTCTTGACAAAAAGCGCGATGTCTACCAAAAGTCTACCAAAAAAGGGCGGCGGTGGCCTGGAGTTTCAGGGCCTCGCCGCCCCTCTTGTTTTCATGTGTCTACCAAATGTCTACCATGTAAACTTTTTAGGCGTGATCTCAGGGATTTTTCCCCTGATCTTCCCCTTTTTATAACCAATTCCTCCTGTGTCAGAAGTGTTGTACAGGCATAGTGGGCCGAAATGTTCTGGAAAAGGCCCGGTTTGTCAGAAAACAGCGACTTTTGTCAATATAAAAAGGAGGAATATCCAATGAGAAACCTGAAGCGTGCTCTCAGCCTGGCTCTGGCTTCCGTTATGCTCCTGGGCATGATGGTCGTGGGCTCCAGCGCTAAGGGCCTTGACGACTTCAGCGACAACGCTGAGATCGTCAACAAGGACGCCGTGGCGGTCACCTCTGCCATCGGCCTCTTTGACGGCTACGAGGACGGGTCCTTCGGCCCCGAGAACGTAGTCACCCGCGCCGAGATGGCGGTCATCATCAGCACCATGCTGTACGGCGCTGGCGTGAACGTCAACCAGTTCGCGGAGACCAATGTGTTCACCGACGTCCCCGCCTGGGCGCAGGGCTATGTGAACCTGTGCTCCAGCCTGGGCATCGTGGCCGGCGTGGGCGAGGGCAAGTTTGACCCCAACGCCACCGTGACCACCGCGCAGGCCGTGCTGATGCTGTGCCGCGCCCTGGGCTATTTCCAGAACGCCGCTGACTTCGGCGACAACTGGATGCTGGCCGCCACCGCCAAGGGCACCGCTCTGGGCCTGTATGGCGACCTGAAGCTCACCGCCAACGAGGGCCTGACCCGCGACAACGTGGCTGAGCTGGTGTTCAACGCCCTGACCAAGGCCGTGCCCGTTCAGTACAACGAACTGCTGGGCGTGTACTACAACGAGAACAAGGGTATCATCTACTCCCTGACCTTCTACTACACCGATACCCTGGGCTACAAGAACTTCGACCTGGTCTACAAGACCAACGAGAACACCGATTACGGCCGTCCCGGCACCACCTGGGGCACCGGTTCCTACCGGGGCACCTCCGCCACCACCGAGGGCAATGACTCCTACGGCCTCAATGAGGACGGCAGCCTGAAGCCCGAGAACGTGAAGATGACCTCCGATGACGAGATCATCACCGTGGCCGACACCCCCGACTATGTCTACACTGCCGGGACCAAGGAGAACGTGATCTATAAGGACCTGGGCAAGACGGTCGTCGAGGGCACCGAGAAGGGCGACTATGTCTATGACTGGGTCGCCTATGTGGACGGCGCCGAGCAGGAGGTTGCCGGCCGGCCCGAGAACGAAAAGGACCCCACCTACGAGTACACCGACAAGGGTGCCACCACCGAAATCTATGTTGACGAGGTCAACGAGACCGTCACCGTGGTGAAGATCAACTACTACCTGGCCGAGATCACCGACATCCGCTCCGACGATGACGGCGAGTTCGCCACCGTCCGCATGCTGGGCACCCAGGACCCCCTGGGCGACTCCGTGGACACCCGGAAGATCTACTGCAAGGGCTTCGCTGAGGACGACTATGTTGTCGTCACTGTGGATGTGGACGAGGACGGCGACGCCTTCGTGGCCACCATCAACGATCCCGCCACCGCCGAGGGCACTGTGACCCGCGTCAAGAAGGACGCCGATCCTGAGGAGGATCAGGGCAACTACGTCAAGCTGGACGACGGCAACCAGTACAACTACTCCAAGTGGACCGAGGGTGATGTGGACGGCATCAACGAGAAGCACCCCACCCTGGATATCGGCTACCGCCTGTTCCTGGACCCCAACGGCTATGTCATCGGCTTCATCGCCCTGGATGACTACTATGCCAACTACCTGTATGTGGACGCCGTTGACGTGTCCCTGAAGACCATCACCGCCAAGGTCGTCTTCACCGACGGCACCGCCAAGACCGTGGAGATCGATGACGAGTACATCGACCTGCACTCCGACAGACAGGACTTCACCATGACCCAGGCTGCTGTCGAGGCCATGCTGGAGGAGCACGTCTTCGCCTGGACCGTGTCTGACGACGTCTACACCCTGCGTCAGATCCTGCCCTACGCGAACGTGAACGACCGAGATGACGGCGACCTCTATGAGGACAACAACTACAAGGATACCGAGGATCACGCTGTCGGCAACGGAAACAACACCGCCGCCATCAACAGCGACAAGGCCTTCATCTATGTGAACGGCACCAAGTACATCGTGGACGAGAAGACCGCCTTCATCGACACCGATGAGAAGGTCCTGTACACCGGCTTCGAGAACGTCCCCGACTACGTGGACAACGATGCCACCGATCCTGTGAAGTTCTGGGCCATCGACAAGAACAGCGACGGCGCCCTGGACGTGGTCTTCGTCTACTCCGGCGAGGCCTCCAACAGCAACAAGACCTACTTCTATGTGGCTGATTGGGAAGCCTATGAGTCCTATGACAAGAACAAGATGTACAAGGAAGCCACCGTGTATGTGGACGGCGAGAAGACCACTCTGATCTTCACCGCCGATGCCCACCAGGAGATCACCACCGGCAAGTCCGGCCTGTATGTGGTCAACCGCACCAACGGCTCCGGCGTGGTCACCGACGCGGACAAGATCGCGGTCAGCGCGGTCCCCGAGGTGGTGGGCTCCAGAGCCTTCTCCCTGGGCGACAGCAACGCCGACCAGTGGACCGCCAACAGCGAGACCATCTTCGTTGTGGCCACCTATGAGCTGAAGAACAACGGCAAGGACCTGAAGAGCTCCGCTGACGTGCGCGTTGGCGACCTGAAGGACATGGAAGAGGACGACGACTACTACACCTATGCCTATGTTGCCAAGCCCGACGACAGCGATGACCCCGCCGAGCTGGTGTACATCGTCAAGCAGGAGAAGTCCGAGTACAAGGCCATCTCCCTGACCGTTGACGGCACCGCCGTGAGCGCCGCCGCCGCCACCCTGAAGGCTGGCGAGACCTACTCCTACACCTACACCGCCCCCGATGGCAAGCTGATCGACACCGTGGCCGGCATCGCCGCCGCTGACTACACCGTAGCCGCGGACGGGAAGTCTGTCGCCATCAGCTTCAAGGTGAAGGACAAGACTGACATCGCCATTGCCCTGAAGAATGAGCCTGCGGCTCCCGAGACCCGTACCCTGACTCTGGACAGCACCCTGAACAACGCCAAGGTCTGGAGCGCGGACGGCAAGACTCTCATCTCCTCCAGTGCTTCCACCGCCTTCGGCACGGAGTACCAGGTGGCGGAGGGCACCACTCTGCTGATCCAGGATTCCAGCTTCTCTACTGTCGGCGCCCAGGTGCAGGACAGCCAGGGCAACTTCATCGGCGAGGTGGAGAAGGCCGGCTTCCTGACCCTCACCGTGAACGAGGATATGACCCTGAGCAAGACTGATGTGGTCAGCGTCTATGCCATCCACGTGGGCGAGGGCGTGACCCTGAGCAAGGTGGAGAATGGCTCCGGTACTGAAGTGACCCCCGTTTCCAAGAACGAGAACGTCTGGTACGTCAAGGCCTCCGACAATGCCCAGAAGTTTACGGTCAAGACCGCTGATGCCAATGCCGTGATCCTGGTCACCGGCAGCGATGTGAGCAACAGCACCGCCGAGACCGGCACCAAGGCCAGCGCTCAGGTGCTGGATAACTCCAGCGCCATCAGCGCGGATGTGTATCTGTATGCGGCTTCCAAGGTGACCCTGACCAACGCCACCTCCACTGACATTACCTCCAATGACTATGTCAAGGTGGGAGAGACTATCGCTGTGGCTCCTGCTCGCGGCTACGCCGGTGTCATTGACAACGCCGACGTGGGCGACAACCTGGAGGAGTACACTGTTGGCAACGCGGATGTCACCCTGAATGGCGGACGTGAGGTCACTCTGAACGGTGTGACCGCCACCGTCAACAGCAAGGCTGTGACCAGCGGCCAGATCGTGGCAAATACCTCGGATAACCTGGTGGCTGCGGCTGTGGAGAGCGGCATGTCGGTGATCGACACCACCGGTGGTGCCAAGTTTGATGATACTGTGTACTCTGCCGCCGCTGTGTCTGCGGACATCGAGCTGAGCGCCGCTGCCAAGCTGAACCTGACCAGCGTGACTGTCTCCTATGTGAGCCAGCCTTCCGGCAAGCCCGTCGAGATCGCGGATAGCATGGACACCGAGGTTTATGTTGTGCCCGGCACCGTGATCGTGGTTGAGGGCTCCGCTCCCGTGACTGTGACCGACGGGTCTGATCCTGTTGAGGTCGACGAGCGCGATGACGTTACCAACTGGGTGAAGCTGACCGTCGGCACTGTGGAGCTGACTATTAGCTAAGTCTCGAGCATAAAAGGGATACCCCTGTTATATGGCGGGGGGAAACCCCGGACCCATTTGGGTCCGGGGTCCCTTTTTACTTGCTTCGGGTCTGTTCCTCTTACACGGTGCAAACGGGGGGACCAGGGGGAAACGTCAACCCCCTGCCTGCCCAGGCCCGGGACGCCAGGCGCAAAGCCGGAACAGCGCATTGACCCAAATGACGCAGGGCATCAGCGGCAGCGGCGCGAGACGCTGGTCAGTGCGAAAGCCTTGCCGCGCCGCTCAGGTCCAGGAGATCTCCGCTCGGTGTCTCCTGTACCGGGGGGCCGGGAGCGTCCCCCGGCGTCTCTTTGGTCCCTTTCTGGACGTTCAGAAAGGGACCCGCCCCGCAGGGCGGGCACCTCTATAGTCCGCCCGCGTGGGACGGGCGGAAGGGCGCCACCTCATTCGTCACGGCATCCGCCGTGACGCCTTCCCCCGAGGGAAAGGCTTTTGGGGGACACAGCGTGGGCCGAGCCACTCTCCCACAAGGGGAAGCTGCCTAAACAAGATGGAAGCGATCGTTTGGAAGGGGCGCACACTGTGCGCCCCTTCTGCTGTTTTTTGTGAAATTGGATTGACGGGAACATACAATTTTGGCGCCGGGGCTGGGAGTGGTAGGGGGCGCCGGGGCGGGCAGAGCTTTGGAGAGGAGAACGCTGTGGGCCTTTCAGAGAAAGGAGGGGGAGAGGGGATGGATCTGACGACGCTGGCTGTGGCGGGGATGTCGCTGATCGGGACGCTGGCGGGGACCTTTGGAGGCATCCTGGTGTCCAACAAGCTGACCACCTACCGCATCGAGCAGCTGGAGCAGAAGGTGTCCGCCCACAACAGCCTGGTGGAGCGGACCTACAAGCTGGAGGGGCAGATGACGGAGGTGCAGCACGACATCCGGGACTTAAAATCGGAGGTCCGGACATGAGCAGCACTGTGATCCTGGCCGCGGCAGCGGCCTTCGCACTGGGGTGCGTGTTCTGTCTGGGGCTGTGGTGGCTGTCCACCCACCGGTCCAAAAGGGGCCGCACAGAGACCATGAAGGCCACCGTCTGGCTGTGCCTGTGCAATGGCTGCGCCTGGGTGTGGTGCTCCTATCTGCTGGCCTATCTGGGCCGTGAGCAGATCGCAGAACAGCTATCCGGGAAAGCCGTCACAGAGATCATTGCCGTGATCCTGGCTTACGCCATCAAATCCCTGGTGGAGAATCTGAGCAAACATAACAACTGGCCGGATAGATCCGGCAAAAAGGAGGAAACCACCCATGAATGAACTGACCAACTATCTGCCCATGCTGCTGGCCCTGGTGCTGGCGCTGACCCTGGTGACCAACATCATCGTACAGGTGCTCAAGAGCCTGCTGTACGATATGCTCCCCACCAACCTGCTGGCCTTCCTGGTGGCCGCGGTAGTGACGGTGGGGGCGGGCTTCGGCCTGTGGTCCTATTACCGCTTTGCCATCACCGGCTGGATGATCGTGGCGCTGATCGCCCTCATCTTCCTGGTGGCCTTCTCTGCGATGTTCGGTTATGACAAACTGGTGCAGCTGATGGAGCAGGCGGGGTGGATCAAGGCACAGAAGTGAGGAGGCGCACTATGGCAACCGCTGAAAAGATATTGGAGATCGCCCGGTCGCAGATCGGGACCAGAGAATCCCCGGCCAACAGTGACAATGTAAAGTATAACACCGCCTACTATGGGCGGGAGGTGTCCGGAAAATACCCCTGGTGCGCCGTGTTCGTCTGGTGGGTATTCCGGGAGGCCGGGGCTCCCGAGTTGTACTACGGCGGCGGAGAGACCGCCTACTGTCCCACGCTGATGTCCTTCCACAAGAAGCAGGCGGTGACTGACTACCGGCCGGGAGACATCGTGTTCTTCAACTTCTCCGGCAAGAGCTCCGCCGGTCATGTTGGCATCTGTGAGAGCTGGGATGGGACCTACATTACCACCATTGATGGCAACACCGGCGGCGCCAGCGAGGACAACGGCGGGGCGGTGATGCGCCGCAGGCGGCATAAGAAATACATCGTGGGGGCATATCGCCCAGACTATGAGGAGGAAGAGAGCGTGACCTACGAGCAGTGGCTGGAGTACCTGGAGAGATACCGCAGGGAGGCGGCCGCCAAGAAGGCGTCCATGCCGGAGCTGTTGGAGGAGGCTGTGGAGCTGGGCCTGACGGACGGCAGCCGCCCCCGGGATCTTATGACCCGGGAGGAGGGCGCGATCATGGCCCGGGCAGCGGCGAAGGCCAGATAAAGCAGAGGAGCCGCCCCGATATGGGCGGCTCCTGACATCAAATTTGACATGATTTTATATGGGTAATTTTGATGCTGAATAATCATCCAATTAGAAAAAGAAAAATTAGAAAAGCCTTACAGCTCAAGGGGGGAGGTGAAGTTGACAAACAGTTTCGAAGACGCACCTCAAGTCTGCGCCCCAACCCAAATCGCGACCCAGCGTAAGCGGTTGCGATCTGGAAAGGAGGAGCAAGGGAGCGGGCGGATGACGCTTTTTTGTGCGTGAGCATAAAAAAGCGCCGGAGCAAAGCGGACTTTGCTCCGGCGTGGTGACCCAGCGGAGATTCGAACTCCGGACACCCTGCTTAAAAGGCAGGTGCTCTGCCGACTGAGCTACTGGGTCATGAAATCAATCAAACGAAAAACAGGACTGCCTCCGCAACTGCCGGACCAGAAAACACAGAAAAAAGTGGCAGGGATGGCTGGACTCGAACCAGCGAGTGAGGGAGTCAAAGTCCCTTGCCTTACCACTTGGCTACACCCCTGTATCTCCGTCAGATGGGGAGAAATTGAAAAGGCAAGGACCGGAGCCGACGCTCCGGCCCTTACGCCTTGAGGTCATATGGGGTGGGTAAAGGGACTCGAACCCTCGACCCTCGGAACCACAATCCGATGCTCTAACCAACTGAGCTACACCCACCATATAACAGCGACAGCAGAGGGAAGATGGCACGCCTGAAGGGACTCGAACCCCTGGCCCACTGCTTAGAAGGCAGTTGCTCTATCCACCTGAGCTACAGGCGCATATGGAGCGGGTGATGGGAATCGAACCCACGCGACCAGCTTGGAAGGCTGGGATTCTACCATTGAACTACACCCGCATGGGCGCCTCACTCTCTGTGTCAGCTTGAAAATGATACCACATGGAAGGGCGCTTGTCAATCCCTTTTTTCGATTTCGCCCTGCGGAGGACCTCCGCAGGGCGAAACAAGGATCACTGGGGGTGGGGAGCGGCGGGCTGGGAACGGCGGACCAGCACCCACTGGATCCGGTGGTCAGCTACCTGCTCCACCTGGAGGTCCAGGCCACCCGCCTCTACATGGGGACGGCTCCCATCTTCCGGAATGGTGCGGAGGCAGCTGAGCACCATCCCGCCCACGGTGTCGTAGTCCGCGTCCTCCGGGGGATCGAATCCCAGCTCTTCCGCCAGAGTGTCAACGCTGAGGCCGCCGCTGCACCGCCAGACACCGTCCTCCAGATGCTCCAGCTCCGGGGGCTCCGCCGGGTCGAACTCATCGTAGATATTGCCTACGATCTCTTCCAACAGATCCTCCAGGCTCACGACACCGGCCAATTCGCCGTACTCGTCGATGACCACCGCCAGATGTACCTTTTTGTGCTGCATATCCCGGAAGAGGTCGTCCGCAGAGAGAGTCTCCGGCACCAGGTAGGCCGGACGCATCAGCTCCCGCACAGTGCGGTGCCGGGAAGAGGCCATATCCAGCAGAAGATCCCGGGCGTTCAGGATGCCCAAAATATCATTGAGATCGCTGCCATAGACCGGGAAGCGGGACAGCCCGGTGGCGCGGATGACGTCCAGGACCTCGCCGGGCGGGGTGTCCACCTGAATAGCGGTGACATCGCCTACCCGGGTCATGGCGTCGCTGACCGAGAGGTCGCCGAATTCAAAGACGTTCTGGAGCAGTTCCTTCTCCTCCGCATCGATGGCTCCGTTCTCGTTACCCAGGTCGATCATCATGCGGATCTCATCCTCGGTGACCTGTTCCTCCTCGTCCTCGGTCTTCATGCGGAGCAGACGGAGCACTCCATTGGTGGACAAGGAGAGAAGGGCCACCACAGGCCGGGCGATGAAGGCAAGCGTGGAGACCACCCGGCAAGAGAGACGTGCCATCTCCAGGGACTTCTGCATGGCGATGCGTTTCGGGACCAGCTCGCCGAAGATCAGAGTAAAGTAGGAGAGGATCAGAGTGATGACGACCACCGAGAAGGTATCCACCACGGAGATGGGGAGGGCGGTAAAGCCAAGATCCTCACAGATCCAGCGGACCAGATACTCGGAGAAGCTGTCCGCCGCAAAGGCGGAGCCGAGGAAACCGGCCAGCGTGATGCCGATCTGGATGGTGGAGAGGAAGCCGGCTGGCTGCTCCAGCATTTTCAGCAGCCTGGGAGCCAGCTTGTCCCCGCTCTCTTCCAACATCCGCAGCTTGTTTGCGTTGAGGGAGATCACCGCGATCTCGGTAGCCGCAAAAAAGGCATTGATCAGGATCAGGATGACCTGGACCAGCAGTTGTATGGCAATAGTTGACACGGATCGTTCCTCCTCAAAATTGGACATCAGGATGCAAAAAAGCACAGCCGGCCCTATCCTGGATAGGGCAGCTGTGCTTTTTTACAGTAATAAATCGGGTCGGGCGCAGTCGCTGTCTGTGTCCATAAACGCGGATAACTCCTTCGAGCCGGTCCGACCCCGAAGGGGAGCGGCCGGCGATCCTTTCCCGCTGAGGGGCGGGATGATAAAAAGGATAAAGGAAAGAGGGGCCTGCGTCAAGAGAAAAGAGGCGGAATTAACGGCATTTTTACAGGGAGAGATCAAATCTTAGCACAGAGCGGCGTCACAGAAGCCGCAGCAGTCCACGCCGCCGATTTTTTTGACCAGAGGCGGGAGATAGTGCTCGGTCTGGGTGATGCAGCGGGGGTTGGTACAGACGGGCTTGGTTCCGATCTCCACAGCGGGAGGAGCGTCATCCCGGGGTTGGAGGGCCAAATGCTCCAGAAGGGCCATCCGGGCAAACATCCCGTAGCGGGCCTGCTGGAAATAGACGGCCCGGGGATCGTCATCCACATCGATGGAGATCTCATCCACCCGGGGGAGGGGATGCATCACCAGCATGCTGGGCTTGGCCCGTTCCAGCTTGCGCCGGGTGAGGATATAGATTCCCTTGTTGCGCTCATACTCCAGGGGGTCTACAAACCGCTCCCGCTGGATGCGGGTCATGTAGAGGACATCCAGCTGGGGGATGACGGACTCCAGACCGGTGACCTCGGTGAACCACATATTGTTCTCACGCATGAAGACCCGCATATATTCGGGAACGGCCAGATCCCGGGGAGAGATGAGGAAAAACTTGATATCCCGGAACTTGGCCATGGCCTTGATGAGGGAGTGTACCGTGCGTCCGTTCTTCAGGTCGCCGCACAGGCCGAGAGAGAGGCCGTCTACGCCCCCCCGCAGGCGGGTGATGGTGGTCAGATCAGCCATGGTCTGGGTGGGGTGCATGTGGCCGCCGTCGCCGGCATTGACCACGGGGACGGCGGAGTAGAGGGAGGCGGCCTTGGCCGAGCCCTCCCAAGGGGTGCGCATCACCACTACATCGGCGTAGCCGGAGACCATCTTGATGGTGTCCTTCAGGGTCTCTCCCTTGGCAACGGAAGAGGAGTTAGGATCGGCGAAGCCGAACACCGTCCCGCCCAGGCGCAGCATGGCGGTCTGGAAGGAGAAGTTGGTGCGGGTGGAGGGCTCGTAAAACAGATTGCACGACACCCGGCCCTTACACACGTCCACAAATTGGGATGGGTCATCCATGATCTGGCTGGCCCGGGCATACAGGGCGTCCCACTCATGGCGGGGCAGGTCCCCAAAATCGATCAAATGACGCATCGCGCTCCACTCTCCTATCATCCGTATTCTTCGAGTAATCCTACCACAAACCGCCCTTTTCCGCAAGGCATCATGGAAAAGTCTGCCCCACTTTTTCCAAGGATGGACTCAGCTTCCGGGAAAACAGACCGCAGGCAGAAAAAGGCCCGGGACCTGGCCGTTAATGACAAAATTTGCCCGCATGAAAGCCACTCATTTTCGCTACCCTATGTAGCAGAGAAATGGAGGGCTGACCTTTGATCTGGGTTTGGAACTTTATCCTATACAGCTTTTTCGGCTTCCTGCTGGAGGTGGCCTACGCCCGGGCAACTGGAGGGCGGGGGGACCGAAAAAGCCTGCTTGTGCTCCCGCTGTGCCCGGTGTACGGCGTGGGGGCCTGCCTGATCCTGCTGCTCCCGCGGACTGTCATCCAGAATCCCTTTACGCTGTTCCTGCTGGGGGGCCTGGCGGCCACGGCGGCGGAATATGGGATGGCAATTTTGTACGAGCGGGGACTGGGCGTCTCCTTCTGGGATTATACCGGCCTGCCGGGCAGCATCCAGGGGAAGATATGCCTCCCCTTTTCCCTGGCCTGGGGGGCGCTGGCCCTCCCACTCATCTACTTCGTCCATCCAGCGGTGGCGCGGCTGACCGCCCTGATCCCGCCTGGAGTGACCTGGACGGCGGCCGCCACGGTGGCAGCGGACATGGCGGTGTCTGGGGTGCTGATGAAGGTGACTGGGAACCGGGACTGTCTGCGGTGGTATCAAAAGCGGGCGGAAAAGGCCCGGGAGGGTGGTTGACAGCCCACTGAGAAACCGGTACACTGAAGCTGACCGCGGCAAGCGGGATCGGAGCTGGAAGGACTGGAGGGCCGGAAATGGAGGCAATTTACTATACTGTGAGCAATATTAATGGAGATTATGCCGAAATGGTATCGGATGATGGGCAGAAACACTCCCTGACCATGTTTCTGCTCCCGGAGGGGACCACGGTGGGGAGCCGGCTGAAGCTGGAGAACTTTCAATGGAGCCTGTGTGGATGAACAGAGCGGTCCGCGGATGGACCACTCTGACTGCGGGAAAAGTCCTCGATTTGCTCGCCGCAGCCCTTGCTCTGCAAGGGCTAGGGGATGTGATCCCATTCCAGGCGGGCTGCCGCCCCCTCGCGCTCTCCCGTCTGATCCTGAAACATCTGCCACGGGAAAAAGGAGATTCGAAATATACAGGGCCGCGGATGCACAGCATCCGCGGCCCTGTATATTTGACGGGAAAAAGGATCACTTATTGCTCCGGCGCCAAATGTGCATTTTTTCGGCGTCGGCAATGAGCTGCTCCCGGAAGTCGGGGTGGGCGATGGAGATGATGGCCTCCGCCCGCTCCCAGGTGGACAGGCCCTTCAGATTGATCATGCCGTACTCCGTGACCACATAGTGGCCGCAGGAGCGGGGGTCGGTGCAGATGGAGCCCTGGGTCAGGGTGGGGACGATGCGGCTCTTGACAGTACCGTCCTTGCCGGTGACGGTGGAGGACATGCAGATGAAGCTTTTGCCGCCGTTGGACAGGTAGGCGCCCATGGCGAAGTCCAGCTGGCCGCCGGTGCCGGAGATGTGCTTGATGCCGGCGGACTCGGCGTTGATCTGGCCGAACAGGTCTATGTCGATGGCGTTGTTGATGGAGATGAAGTTGTCGATCTGAGCGATGACCCGCACATCGTTGGTGTAGTCTACCGGGGCACCCATCACGTCGGGGTTGCGGTCGACGTAGTCATAGAGCTTCTGGGTGCCGGCGGCGAAGGCGAAGACCTGGCGGCCCTTGTCAAGGGCCTTGTGCCGGCCGGTGATCTTGCCGGCGGCCGCCATGTCCACGAAGCCATCCACATACATCTCCGTGTGGACAGACAGGTCCTTCAGGTCGGACTGGGCGATCATGGCGCCGATGGTGTTGGGCATGCCGCCGATGCCCAGCTGGAGGCAGGCCCCGTTGGGAATCTGGGGCACCACCAGGTTGGCCACGGCCCGGTCCACGTCGGTAGGCTCGCCGCCTGCGCCCAGCTGAGCCACGGGGGGATTGTCCCCCTCCACGACATAGGTCACGTCCTGGATGTTGATCTCGGTGCCGGTGAGGCCGTACACCCAGGGCATATTCTCGTTGACCTCCACGATAATGCACTTGGCACGGGACATCAGGTCGGCCAGGTGGGAGGCCGCCAGGCCGAAGTTGAAGTTGCCATGGGCATCCATGGGGGTGGTCTGGAGCATCACCACGTCCACAGGGGCCAGATTCTCCCGGTAGAAGCGGGGCAGCTCGGAGTAGCGCATGGGACTGAAGTAGCCCATGCCCTTGGTGATGATCTTGCGGTCGATGCCGCTGCAGTGCCAGGAGTGCCAGGTGAAGTGGTCGCCGGCGTCCTCCGCCTTGGCGATCTCGGGCATCCACATGGTGACGCCGCCCCGGACCTTTACATCGGTGAGCTCATCCTTGCGGGCGGCGAGAGCCTTGTCCAGGGCAATGGGGTGGTTGGTGCACCAGGTGTAGTCCACCCAGTCGCCGGATCTGACCACCTTGACGGCCTCCTCGGCCGTGGTCAGCTTCTGCTGGTACATTGCTTGATAATCCATGAAATAACCTCCAAACTCATCTGTATTTGCGGTCAGATATCCAGGTAATAGGGCTTCATCAAGCTTTCCTGCTCGGTGGAGTCCTTGGGATGTCCGGTGGGACGGGGCGGGTCCTGGAAGGAGCGGCGGCGGTCCTGCCCGCGGCCCTGGGAGGACTTTTTATGCTTGGACGGCGCCGGCTTCCGGCTCTCCGCCTGGGGGGCGGTGTGGGCAGAGCGGCCCTTCTGGCCCTCGCTCTTCTGGCGGGGCTGAGCGGCCTGTCCAGCAGAGCGCTTTCGGGGGCGCCCGTGCTCCTCCCTGGAGGATACCGGGGAGAGAGTCAGCCGGCGGGGAGCCAGCAGACGGGCAGTGGCGTCCATGATCCGGTCTCCAGCCAGGGGGTCGGGGCGGTCGAACTCAGTGCAGGGCATGGCGCTGCCCGTCTCCAGGCGGGTGCCGGGCCGGGTCAGCTTGGGGCGGGCGGGAGCCTGAGCGGGCAGCGGGGACTCCGCCGGGGCGGCGGGCGCCTCCCCCTTGGACTTGCTCCGCCTGCGGCGGCGCTTCTTCTTCTCTCCGCCCTCCACCGTGGCCTCTGGGGACGGGGCAGAAGCCTGAGCGGACTTCTCCTGTTTCTCCTGAGCTGCGGCCTGGCGGGCGGCCTCCCGCTCCCGGCGCAGCTCACGGGCGGCGGCTCGGGCCTCGGCGTCCTCCTCATTGATAGTGCGGCCGTTCTTATCCTTTTTGGGAAGCTCGAAGACCTGCATGGGCCAGGGGTGCTCCTCCACCACGGGGATGGAGCGGTGGGTCAGCTTTTCGATCTCCCGGAGCAGAGGTTTCTCGGAGAAGTCGCAGAAGGCGATAGCCTCGCCGCCACGGCCCGCCCGTCCGGTCCGGCCGATTCGGTGGACATAGGTCTCAGGCACCTCGGGCAGATTGTAGTTGAAGACATGGGACAGCTCTTCGATGTCCAGCCCCCGGGCGGCGATGTCAGTGGCCACCAGGGCCTGGAGTTTCCCGGCCCTGAAGTCGGCCAGGGCCTGCTGGCGGGCGGTCTGGCTCTTGTTGCCGTGGATGGCGGCGGCGGTGATCCCGTACTTGCTCAGCTCCCGGGCCACCTTGTTGGCCCCGTGCTTGGTGCGGGTAAAGACCAGGGCGTTTTTCACCGCCAGCTCCTGGATCAGCTGGGCCAGCAGCCGGGTCTTATTGCCCTTGTCCACGAAGTACACCGACTGCCGGATGGCCTCCACAGGGGAGGAGACCGGGTCCACCGCCACCCGGACAGGGGAGCGGAGGAGAGAGTTGACCAGATCGGCGATCTCCGGCGGCATGGTGGCAGAGAAGAGCATGGTCTGCTTCCGGGCGGGCAGCCACTTCAGGATCTTCTTCACGTCGTGGATGAAGCCCATGTCCAGCATGCGGTCGGCCTCGTCCAGCACGAAGATCTCCAGCTGCTCCAGATGGACGAACCCCTGGTCGTGGAGGTCCATCAGCCGGCCGGGGGTGGCCACCAGGATGTCCACCCCCCGGTTGAGGGCCTCCACCTGGGGGTTCTGGCCCACACCGCCGAAGATGACAGCGTGGCGCAGGGACAGATGGCTGCCATAGGCCTGGAAGCTGTCACCGATCTGGATGGCCAGTTCCCGGGTGGGGGTGAGGATCAGGGCGCGGATGGGGCGGCCCTTCACCGGGGCGGCACTGAGCCGCTGAAGGATGGGGGCGGCAAAGGCGCAGGTCTTGCCTGTGCCGGTCTGGGCACAGCCCAGCACGTCACGCCCTTCCAGGGCAGGGGGGATGGCCTTCTCCTGAATGGGGGACGGCCGGGTGTAGCCCTGTTCCTCCAGGGCGGAGAGGATGGGGGCGATGAGCCCTAAGTCGCGAAATGTCATTCAGCTCTTCCTTTTTCATGATCCGGGCGCGGTCAGCGCCGCGCCGGGCCCCCATTTCCCCGGGGGCTGGGGCGGGCTGCCGGGATCACCGGCGGCCGTTCAGAAGGGCCAGGACCATCTGAGTGGTCTGGGCCAAGGTCTGCCCAGGAAGGCAGTCCACCGTCAAATCGGCATAGCGCTCGTAGAGGGGGGCGCGCTGGGCCAGCACGTCCGCCAGGGTCTGCCCCGGCTCCATGGCGATCCCCCTGGTGGCCAGGTTCTGGATGCGGCTGGTCAGCTCCTCCATAGGGACCCGGAGATAGACCACGGGGCCCAGCTCCTTCAGGTGGGCCATGGTCCCCTCCCGGCAGACGGCGCTGCCCCCTGGGGCGATGACGGTGCGGCGGCAGTCCACGGTGCGGATGGCCTCCTCCTCCACCTGGAGGAAGTGCTTCACCCCGAACTGGTCCAGGATGTCCTGGAGCAGCAGGCCCTCCCGCTGCTGGATCACCAGGTCGGTGTCCAGAAAGCCGTAGCCCAAGGCTTTGGCCAGAAGAACGCCCACAGTGCTCTTGCCCGAGCCGGGCATGCCGATGAGAATGATGTTGTCCAAAGCGTGATCCTACCTCTGTACAGACTGATATCCGAATTAGTTTAACACAAAAACCCGGAAAAAGGAAGGGGAAATGTACGCCCAGCAAGATAAAAACAGGAGCGGCAGCCCTGAAAGCTCAGGGCTGCCGCTGGATTCAGTCCTGGGGGCTGTCCCACCAGAGGGCCTCCCCGGCCGCCAGGGACCGGGGAACATCCAGGATACGCTGGTTGGCACTGCCACGGAAACGGAGGCGGATGTCTGTCTGCTCCAGAAGGAAGGGGCCGTCCACCAGCACATCCAGCTCATGAAGAAGTTCCCGGTCCAGCGGACCCACCCGGCCGGCGGCCAGCTCCTCGTAGAGGTAGCCGGTGTAGCACCAGATATCCCTGCCGGGGAGCTCCTGCCGCACCCGGCGTACCAGGGAGAGCACCTCCGGCTGATTCGCCGGGGCCATGGGCTCGCCCCCCAGCAGGGTCAGCCCGCGGATATAGCCGGGGCGGAGCAGATCCAGGATGGAGCGGACCTGTTCCTCCCCGAATCCCTGGCCATATTGGAAATCCCAGGTCTCCGGATTGAAGCAGCCGGGGCAGCGATGGGGGCAGCCGGACACAAAGAGGGAGACCCGGACGCCCGGTCCGTTGGCCACATCAATGGGGCGGATGTCGGCGTAGTTCATAAAAACCTCTTACTCATATGTATCTCCGCCCCGCAGGGCAGAGATACATCCTATATTTTTATAGGTGCAGCACCCGGGACTTGATCTCCTTGGTCTTGCCCACGTTCCAGTAGTTCTCTCCCAGGTAGCCGCAGGTGCGGCGGGTGACGTTCATCTTGGCCTGGTCGGTGTTGTGGCACACCGGGCACTCCCACTGCAGGTCGTCGTTGATGGTGATCTCCCCATCATAGCCGCAGCACTGGCAGTAGTCGCTCTTGGTGTTGAACTCGGCGTACTGGATGTTGTCGTAGATGAACCGGACCACCTCTTTCAGAGCCTCCAGGTTGTGGCGCATGTTGGGGATCTCCACATAGGAGATGCATCCGCCGGTGGAGATCTTCTGGAACTGGCTCTCAAAGGTGAACTTGGAGAAGGCGTCGATGTGCTCCCGCACGTCCACGTGATAGCTGTTTGTATAATAACCCTTGTCAGTTACATCTGGTATCGTCCCGAAGCGCTCCTTATCAATGCGGGCGAAGCGGTAGCACAGGGACTCGGCGGGGGTGCCGTACAGGGCAAAGCCGATGTTGGTCTCCTTCTTCCAGGTGTCGCAGGCGGAGCGCAGACGCTCCATCACCTTCAGGGAGAAGGCCTGTCCCTCAGGGGTGGTCTGGGAGCAGCCCTTCACCAGCTTGGTCACCTCGTACAGGCCGATATAGCCCAGGGAGATGGAGGAGTAGCCGCCGTAGAGCAGGGGCTCGATGGGGGCCCCCTTGGGCAGGCGGGCAATGGCGCCGTACTGCCAGTGGATGGGGCTGGAGTCGGAGCGCACGTTCTTCAGGGCGTTGTGGCGGCACATGAGGGCCTCGAAGCACAGCTGGAGCCGCTGGTCCAGCAGCTGCCAGAACTTCTCCTCATCCCCCCGGGCCAGGATGCCGATCTGGGGCAGGTTCAGGGAGACCACGCCCTGGTTGAAGCGGCCCTCAAACTTGTAGTTCCCATTCTCGTCCTTCCAGGGGGAGAGGAAGGAGCGGCAGCCCATGGGGGAGAACACGTTGCCCTCGTAGTTCTCCCGCATCTTCTTGGCGGAGATATAGTCGGGGTACATCCGCTTGGCGGAGCACTTGACGGCCAGCTCGGTAATGTAGTCATACTTGCCGCCCTTCAGGCAGTTGTGCTCGTCCAGCACGTACACCAGCTTGGGGAAAGCGGGGGTGATGTAGACCCCCTTCTCGTTCTTGATGCCCTCCAGCCGCTGGCGCAGCACCTCCTCTACGATCATGGCGTTCTCCTCCAGATAGGGGTCGCCTTCCTGAAGGTTCAGGAACAGGGTGACGAAGGGGGACTGGCCGTTGGTGGTCATCAGGGTGTTGATCTGGTACTGGATGGTCTGAACGCCGCTCTTCAGCTCGTCCTTCAGCCGGTCGGCCACCAGTCGCTCGATGGTGGCGTCGTCCACCTGACCGGCGCACTCATAGGTGATGTGCTTTCTGAACTTCTCCTTGCTGCGGCGCAGGTACTTGCCCAGGTGGCTCATATCCACGGACTGCCCGCCGTACTGGTTGGAGGCCACACAGGCGATGATCTGGGTGGTGACGGTGCAGGCCACCTGGAAGCTCTTGGGGCTCTCAATGAGCTTGCCGTTCATCACGGTGCCGTTGTCCAGCATGTCCCCGATGTTGATGAGGCAGCAGTTGAAGATGGGCTGGATGAAATAGTCCGCGTCGTGGAAGTGGATGGCTCCCTCGTCGTGGGCCTTGGAGATGTACTCGGGCAGCAGGATGCGCCGGGTCAGGTCCCGGCTCACCTCGCCGGCGATGTAGTCCCGCTGGGTAGCAGCGATCATGGTGTTCTTGTTGGAGTTCTCCTCCGCCAGCTCCTTGTTCTCGTTGCGCAGCAGGGAGAGGATGGACTCGTCGGTGGTGTTCTGCTTACGGACCAGGGCGCGGGTATAGCGGTAGATGATGTAGGTCTTGGCCAGCAGGAACTTATTCTCCGCTACCAGGGCCTGCTCCACCATGTCCTGGATGTCCTCCACCAACAGGCGCTGGCGCCTGCGGGCCTCGATGCTGTCGATGATGGAGTCGATGCGCGCCTCCTGGATGCGGTCCTCCTCCGGGACCTCGGCGTTGGCCTTTTGGATGGCGAGCTTGATCTTGCTGCGGTCGTAGTCCACGATGGTCCCGTCCCGCTTGATGACTTTGATGGCGCTCATGGCGTACTCCTCTCCCTTGAATCCTTTGTAAGTGGGTGAGCGGGGGCCGGGGCCGCCCGCATAAAACTCTGCCGGGCCCTGATTATACCATAAGCGGCATGTGGTGTCCACTATATCTTGTGGATGATTTTTTTAAAAACAAAAAAAGACCACAAAATCTGTTTTGCCAGGGAAAGGGCGGAAAATCGGGGGGTGCGGGAGTTTTCCGCCGGCGGGAGGTTGCCCCGGCGGGAAAAACGTGATATACTGGACTCAAATTTTCAGCGTTTTGACGATTTTCATCTGGGAAGGAGAGACCCATGGGAGAGCGGATCGCAGTGGCGATGAGCGGAGGAGTGGACAGCTCGGTGGCGGCATGGCTGCTCCAGCGGGAGGGGCATGAGCTGATGGGGGTGACCCTGAGGCTGTTCGACCGGGAGACGCCGGAAGGGACATGCGGCGCCAGTGACGACCTGGCGGACGCTCGGGCGGTGGCGGAGCGGCTGGGGATGCCCCACCAGGTGCTGGACTGCCGGACCTGCTTCCGGGAGCGGGTGATCCGCCCCTTCGCGGCGGCCTATGAGGCGGGCTGCACCCCTAACCCCTGCGTGGACTGCAACCGGGGGATCAAGTTCGGGGAGCTGCTCCGCAGGTCCCTGGAGCTGGGGGCGGAGGCGGTGGCCACCGGCCACTATGTGCGCATGGAGCGGGACGGCGCCACTGGCCGCTGTCTGCTGAAAAAGGCCCTCCACCCGGAGAAGGACCAGAGCTACGTGTTGTACAGCCTGACCCAGGAGCAGCTGTCCCGCAGCCGATTCCCCCTGGGGGGGCTGTCCAAGGAGGAGATCCGGGCCATTGCCGCACGGCAGGGCTTCGGCAACGCGGAGAAGAAGGAGAGCCAGGATATCTGCTTCATCCCAGACGGGGATTATGCCGCTTTCCTCCGCCGGTACATGGGGAGGGAGTACCCTCCGGGGCCCTTCCTGGATCAGAACGGCAGGCGTCTGGGTACCCATGAGGGGATCGTCTCCTATACGGTGGGCCAGCGCAGGGGACTGGGGATCTCCTCGGAGGGGCGGCTGTATGTGAAGGAGCTGCGGCCGGAGGACAATGCGGTGGTCCTGTCGGACAACGCCGCCCTGTTCACCCGCGTCCTGACAGCGGACCGGCTGAACCTGATCCCCACAGACAGCCTCAGTGCGCCTATCCGGGCCAAGGCCCGTATCCGCTACCGCCAGCAGGAGCAGCCCTGCACCATTGAGCAGACGGGACCGGACACCGTGCGCGTGGAGTTCGACCAGCCCCAGCGGGCGGTCACCCCGGGCCAGGCAGTGGTCTTTTACGACGGCGACCTAGTGATCGGCGGGGCCACCATTCAGAAAGGAAGAGAGTCATGAGCAAAAAGCGCAGCCAGAGAAAGAATTCCAACTACAATTACCGCCCCGGCCAGAAGGCGGGAGAGGACCCCCAGGCGCTCCAGGAGAACAGCCGGACCAAGAAATTCAGCCCCGCGGCCCGGAATCTGCTGTTCGTGGACCTGATCTTCCTGGCGGTGTGCCAAATGATGGAGTCCGGCGGCCTGCTGGACGACGTGCTCTCTGCGTGGCTCACCCTGGTGGGCCTGATCCTGCTGCTGGTGGCGGTGGGCATCCAATTCCAGTTCTGGCGGGGCCCCAAGTCCAAGATCCCCAAGGGGCCCAGGAGCTGAACGGCCTATGAAGCGGGAGTATCGGAGGAGTGAGCCGCTCTTCTCCCAGTGCGGGCTCAACTGCGGCCTGTGCCCCATGTACCACATCCGTGAGGAGTCCCACTGTCCGGGCTGCGGCGGGCCGGGACGGCCATCCTGCCCCATACTCCGGTGTGCCGGTGAGCACGGCGGGGTGGAGTTCTGCTCCCTGTGTCCGGACTGGCCCTGCCAGCGGTATGTCCAGGAGCAGGCCGACTCCTTCATCCCCCACCGGAACGCCCGCAGGGACCTGGAGACGGTGAAGCGGGTGGGCCTGGAGCACTACCGGGAGACGCTGGGCAAGAAGATGGAGGGGCTGCGCTTCCTGCTGGAGCGGTGCAATGACGGACGGCGGAAGTCGCTGTTCTGCACCGCTGTCAACCTGCTGGAGCTGGAGGATGTGGAGGCGGTCATAGCCAGGCTGGAGGAGGAGTTCGGCCCAGAGTATCCCCCGGAGGAGCAGAAGGACCGGGGGAGCCGGGCGGCTGAGCTGTTCCGGGAGCGGGCGCAGACCAGGGGGGTCTCCCTGAAGCTGGAGCGGCAGCGGAAGCCCTGAACTGGAAAGAACGTGGAAAAGGTGGAGAAAGACCGATGAATATTCAGTGGGAAGCGGGAAAGTACACAGAAAACTTTGATTTTGTCCACCGATACGGTGAGAGCGTGCTGGAGCTGGTGGAGGCGGAAGCAGGAGGCCTGGTGGTGGATCTGGGGTGCGGCAACGGGGCCCTGACCCAGAAGCTGGCGGACCGAGGATACCGGGTGCTGGGGGTGGACGACTCCGCCGAGATGGTGGCCGAGGCCCGGGCCCTTCATCCCGGACTGCCCTTCCAAAAGGGGGATGCGGTCACCTTCCAGCTGGAGGAGAAGGCAGACGTCATTTTTTCTAATGCTGTGCTCCACTGGATCGACGGGAGCCGGCAGCAGGCCCTGGCCCGCAACGTGGCCGCCCAGCTGAAGCCGGGCGGGCAGTTTATCTTTGAATTCGGCGGGAAGGGCTGCGCGGAGCGGGTCCACTCGTCGCTGGAGCGGCAGTTCGCGCGGAGGGGGCTGGCCTATCCCAGGACCTTCTACTTCCCTACTATCGGGGAGTACGCCCCCATTTTGGAGCGGGCGGGCTTCCGGGTGGAATACGCGGTGCTGTTTGACCGGCCCACAGAGCAGAAGACGGGGGACGGCCTGGCCGACTGGGTCCGCATGTTCGTCAAAAAACCCTTTGAGGGGTTGGAGCCTGCCCTGGGGGATGAGATCCTCCGGGCGGCGGTGGAGGAGCTGCGGCCTGCCCTGTTCCGCGACGGGAAGTGGTTTGTGGACTACGTCCGCATCCGCATGAAGGCAAGGAAGACGGCCGGATGACCAAGCTGGCCGGGGGCACCGGTGTGCGGTGCACACGGAGACGTGGTGCGGAGGGGAGAGCCAAAGCAGTAGATGATTATGCCTTCATACAAAGTACCGCATATGTTCTTTCATTATTTGCTGGATCATTTTTAAGATGGGAGAGAGTGGGTATTTACTTCAAAGAAAGAATTTAATTTGACATTTAAGTCTTACCACTTCTAACATCTTAATATCTGCTCGTTTCCTTCTCTAGGCCCATAGATTTGCTGACTGCGCGACCTCCAGAACGAAAAACAGAAGGGTATGCCATCTGAGGCATACCCTTCTGCGTTCTCGTAAAGATGTGTGTGGGAGGAACCTATAAGGGGACAAAGAAAGAGGAGACCGAGAAAGCTGGCGGCGGTTATCTCTGGTACTCGAACTCCAGGTCATACAGGGAGACGATATCTCCGTCCTGGATGCCCATCTCCTCCAGTTTGTCGAACAGACCGGACTGGCGCAGCTTCTGGTCAAACCAGTTGCGGGACTCGAAATCCCCAAAGTTGACGCTGGCAATGAGCTGCTGGAGCCAAGGGGCCTCCACCACCCAGGTGTCGTCGAACTTCTCGATGGACACGCTGCCGTTGGTGTCCACCTCGGGGGGACGCTCCACGTAGGTGGGCTCGTAGACCACCACAGGGGGCAGCTGCTGGAGCTCCTGGGCAGCCCGCTTCACCAGCTCCCGGGTGCCCTGGTGGGCGGCGGCGGAGATCTCGAAGAGCTCCATGCCCTGGGACTCCACATGGGCGCGCAGCCGGTCCAGCAGGGCGGGGTCCTCCATGATGTCCACCTTGTTGGCGGCCACGATCATTTTCCGGCCGGCCAGCTCGGGGGAGTACTGCTTCAGCTCGGCATTGATGGCCTCGAAGTCCTCCACCGGGTCCCGGCCCTCGGAGCCGGACACATCCACCACGTGGATCAGCAGCCGGCAGCGGTCCACATGGCGCAGAAAGTCGTGGCCCAGGCCGGCACCGTCGGCGGCGCCCTCGATGATACCGGGGATATCGGCCATGACGAAGGAGACCCCCTCCTCCACATAAACCACCCCCAGATTGGGGAACAGGGTGGTGAAGTGGTAGTTGGCGATCTTGGGCTGGGCCCGGCTGACCACGCTGAGCAGGGTGGACTTGCCCACGTTGGGAAAGCCCACCAGCCCCACGTCGGCCAGCAGCTTCAGCTCCAGCACAACCTCCCGGCTCTCACCGGGCAGGCCGGGCTTGGCGAAGCGGGGGACCTGGCGGGTGGGGGTGGCAAAGTGCTGGTTGCCCCATCCGCCCCGGCCGCCCCGGCACAGGATAAAGGGGGTCTCGTCAGACATATCCCGGATGATCTCGCCGGTGGCGGCATCCCGGATGACGGTGCCCCGGGGCACCTGGAGGAGCAGGTCCTCCCCGTCCCTGCCGGTGCGGCGGTTGCCGCCCCCGGGGGCGCCGTTGCCCGCCACGTATTTCCGCTTATAGCGGAAGTCCATCAGGGTGGACATGTGATCGTCCACGGTGACCACCACGTTGCCCCCCCGGCCGCCGTCGCCGCCGTCCGGGCCGCCGGCGGCCACATATTTTTCCCGGTGGAAGGAGACCACGCCGTTTCCGCCGCTGCCGGAGCGGACGGTGATCTTCGCGGTGTCTACAAAGGGTGCTGCCATAACAGGCACCTCCTTTTCAGGGTTGGAAGTGACGCCGGACGGGGCCCGGCGGCGGAATGAGAAAAAGAAAGCCGCAAACGCCATCCGTTTGCGGCTTTTTTCAGCAGCTCAATTACTGAGCGATCTCCACGATGGAGACCTGCTTGCGGTCCTTGCCCAGACGCTCAAACTTCACCTTGCCGGACTTCAGGGCGAACAGGGTGTCATCGCTGCCCTTGCCCACGTTGACGCCGGGGTGGATGTGCGTGCCGCGCTGGCGGACCAGGATATTGCCGGCCAGCACGAACTGACCGTCGGCGCGCTTGACACCCAGGCGCTTGGCCTCGGAATCACGGCCGTTGCGGGTGGAACCCACGCCCTTT
The DNA here is from genome assembly GCF_022453915.1 of Lawsonibacter asaccharolyticus. Taxonomy (NCBI): domain Bacteria; kingdom Bacillati; phylum Bacillota; class Clostridia; order Eubacteriales; family Oscillospiraceae; genus Lawsonibacter; species Lawsonibacter asaccharolyticus. The sequence goes on along the minus strand of NZ_CP091870.1, from coordinate 2,735,970 downwards.
TTATGGGCGAAAAACTGCAGACCGATTTTCAGCATGTCTTACACCTCCAAGACGATAATGTGATCGGGGTACTCCTCATGCAGCTGGGCGAAGTGGACCATGAGAGCGGTCATCAGCGTCTGACAGGTGCTCTCGGCGGTCTGACCCAGCTTGGCGGGGAGCTTCAGGGAGAGATAGGCGTCCTTCTGCCGGACCTTGACGGCGGCCTCCAGCCCCAGCACGTCGTTGACGGCGCACTCGGCCAGACGGACCGCGCTGGTGACGGCGGCGCAGACGATATCCTCCCCCTCCGGGGCGTATCCGCTGTGGCCCTGCACTTCAAAGCTCACGATGCGGCTGCCCTCGGTATGAAAGGTCACGGTGGTCATGATCAGGCCTGGATGGCGCCGATCTGCACCTTGGTGTAGGGCTGACGATGGCCCTGACGCTTGCGATAGCCCTTCTTGGGATTGTACTTGAAGATCCGGACCTTCTTGCCCTTGCCGTTCTTCACCACAGTGGCGGCCACGGAAGCGCCCTCCACTACGGGAGCGCCGAAGGTAGCCTTGTCGCCGTCCAGGATGGCCAGGACCTTGTCGAAGGTGATGGCCTGTCCGGCCTCGGCCTCCAGCTTCTCGATGAACAGGGTATCGCCCTCGGTCACCTTGTACTGCTTACCGCCGGTCTCAATAATAGCGTGCATGTATGATTCAACTCCTTCATAACGGGCTCGCTGTCGGGGGCAGGGAGGCTGGCTCCCATTTTGTGGCCCATTCAAAGCGGCTCTGATAGTTTATCAATAGGACTTTGATTTGTCAAGGGGACGGGGAGTTTTTTTGGAAAATTATTTTAGGGACGGGCACCGGGAAGGGCCAGCACCGGGTCGGGCACAGTCACCACATACTTCTCCAGCAGGGCCACCGGATGGTAGGACAGCTTGGAGGTGCGCAGTCCCGGGTCGCCCACGTCGTCCTCACGGTTCAGGAAGGAGACCCCCTCCCCGGCATAGGCCTGGGCAAACTGGCTGACCAGCATCTGATAGGCACCAAAGATCTCCCGGTCCGCCTTCTCGATGTGGATGAACAGGGTGTCCCCCAGCACTTCTCCCAGAGAGAAGCCGGCCAGACGGTCCTCCACCATCAGCAGGCCGCCCTTCATGTCGTAGAGGTCCAGGTTGTTCAGGACCTCCTTGGTTTTGTTCAGGTCCTCCAGATAGGAGACGGAGTCCTTCTCGTGCTCCTGGACATAGCGGTCCAGAAGGGCGAGGATCATGGGCAGGTCCTCAGGCACGATAGGGCGGAAGGTCCAGGTCCCGTAGGTCTTGTGGAAGCGGTTGACGTGATTGCGCTGACCGCTGAGTTTTTTGCCCCGGAAAAACTTCAGGTCCTCGCTGCGGTAGAGATAGTCAAAGGTGTCCCGGTCCGCCTGGGCGGTGCTTCCAGGGAAAAAGTGGAGCATTCGGTCAAGCTCGTCCTTGGGGACGGGGACAAAACGCAGGGGCAGCTTGTTCTGCAGACAGTATTCGGCGATCTGCCGGAACTGCTCCAGCCTGCCCCCTCCCAAGGGAAGGGTAAAGGTGGGACCTACGCCAGGATAGTCCACCTTAAAATAGAGAGAGTTGTCCCACAGAGCGTATTCGGTGCGGTACATGTCCCGCCAGATGAAAACGGTGCCCGGTGTGGTGTCACACAGGCGGCTGCCGCTGTAAGCAAAATAGGGGCGCAGCCGGGGCAGGTCCTCCAGCTGCAGGGGTCGGAAATCCAGCATACGATCAAGTTCCTTTTGTTTCTCTTTTTGTCTCGTCATTCAGGCGGCCCTGGTACCAGCCGGTGACGCCGTTTTTCTTTACCAGGGTGCCCATCTCTCCGGTGCGGGCCACGATGGAAAGGCAGTCCCCCGGCACGACGGGCAGAAGGTAGTCAGTGGAGTCCTCGCACCGGAGCCCCTCCGGGCTGTCATAAAGATAGCTGGTGAGGATGGGGAGCACCCGTCCAGTCTCCAGATGGCGGCACAGAGATAACTCCGGTCCCCGCTCCAGCACCTCGACCCGGTTGCGGCCCCAGCGGATGTTCAGGGAATCCTCCGAAGGCGCCTGTGGGTCCAGGGCGCGGGCCGTGGGCAGCCCGTCGTAGGCGGTCCAGCTGAAGTCTGGAGAGGACTCCTCCGGGATGATAAGGGCGTTGAGCTGACCGTCCAGCTTGAGGACGCAGCCGCCGTCGATGGAGATGATGTGCCGTGCGCGGTCGATGATGGGGGCAGCGGAGGGGATGCGGGGGTCATACAGGGTGACGGGCCAGTGGCCCACCACCACATACTTGCCGGTGTGGGCAAAGGAGTGGTCCTGGCCCCAGTAGTCGTCGTTTTTCATGCAGTGCCAGGCGTCCAGCTCCTCCATGCGGTCCAGGGAGGGGACTCCGCCGTGGACAAAGACCAGGTGTTCGCTCTCCAGGATGGTGGGCAGGGAACGCAGCCAGTCCCAGACCCAGGGGAAGGTCCGGCGCAGGCACTCCCGCAGGCGGGGCAGGTCGTCCCAGCGGTCAAAGCCGGCTTCCCTGGCCATCTGGCGCAGGATACTCTCCGGGTGGGCGGGAAGATAGACCCGGAAAAAGCCTTGGTCCCACAGGTCATCTTCAAAGAAACGGAGGACCAGCCCATCACAGTTGCCGCAGACAGGGAGAATGGTGTGGTCCTGGGACAACTCCAGGATATCCCGCAGCAGGCCCAGACTGTCCGGCCCTTTCTCTAGGATGTCCCCTACCAGCACCAGAATATCACGGGACGAGAAAGCAGCTTTTTCCAGCAGACCGCGGAAAAAAGCGCGGTTGCCGTGGATGTCGCTGACCGCCAGGATGCGTCTGCTGGGGGCCAGGGCGGGGTGGACAACAGTGGCGAGGGCCATGAGGCGTGCTCCTTTCCGGGAGGGTGTGGGGACGGGAATGGGCCCGGTCCTGATGCTCTAACCTTTATCATAACACAGAAGCTGTGACAGAATCAAGCCAAAGGGGAGAGAAAAACCTATCGTTTTGCGGGGAGTTTTTAGCAGGAAGGGGAAAGAGGAGGGGGTCAGAATGGCAGGGGGGCGCATTCCCCGGCGGCGAGGTGGGCGGGCCATCTTGCAGGGGCCGCCTCCGATATGGTAGAATGACCTGACCGGAACAAAATGAGCCAACAGGAAAACAGAAGGGGAGCGGAGCGCAATGAATACACCGGAGCTGGAGACGGAGCGGCTGCGCCTGCGGCGGTTCACAGCGGAGGACGCAGCGGCCATACTGGCCATTTTTGGAGACGTGGAGGCCAATACCTTCCTCCCGTGGTTCCCCCTGAAGTCGCTGGAGGAGGCGAGGCAGCTCTTTGAAAGGCAGTACCAGCCGGTCTACCGGGCAGAGCGGGGATACCAATACGCGATCTGCCTCAAGGAGGACGACATCCCCATCGGCTACGTCAAGGTGGACCTGGACGAGAGCCACGACCTGGGCTATGGGCTGCGCCATGAGTTTTGGCATCGGGGCATCGCTGCGGAGGCAGCCCGGGCCCTGGTAGAGCAGGTGAGGCGGGACGGGCTGCCTTATCTCACAGCCACTCACGATGTGAACAACCCCAACAGCGGAGCGGTGATGAAAAAGTTGGGAATGGTCTATCAATACTCCTATGAGGAGCAGTGGCAGCCTAAGGACATCCCGGTGCTGTTCCGGCTCTACCAGATGGATCTGGACGGGAATAGCGGCAGGCCATACCTCCGATACTGGGAGCAATCCCGGGTCCATATGGTGGAGCAGGGCATATAGCCGGGCAGGGATTCTCTGTTTACAGAAAGTTCACAGGGATGACATGATTTCGCCTTAATTTCTGGGTATGATAACACCGTACCCAGAAGAAAACTCCCATTTCTCCCTCTCCTTTTACAACACACACAGGTCTGACACCCCGGTCCCATGGACCGGGGTGTCAGACTGTTCCGGTACAGGATGGGGCTATTTACAGAAAATTCACATTGCGGACATGATTTAGCAGTACTTCTCCGTTAAGATAAGACCGTACCCAGTTTTCATAGGATACCTCCCATTTCTCCCTCTCTTTACAACACACACAGGTGCAGCGCCCCGGTCTCAAGGCTGGGGCGCTGTGCTGTCCGGAGAGACGCGTGCTGTTTACAGAAAGTTCATAGGCAGGTCATGATTTCGACGTATTTCTTCGGTAGGATATCACTGTACCCAAGATCACAAAGAATTCTCCCATTTCTCCCTCTCCTTTACAACACACACAAGCAGAGAGCCCCGGCCTAACGGCCGGGGCTCTCTGCTGTCATTTGTGGGGAAAGAGATTCCCCCAGGCTCTCTGCCTGCTGGTCATGCGCCCCGGCCGGTGGCCCCCCGTTCTGCCTCCAGCTGGTTCATCTTCCGCTTCCGGGCGGCGGAGAAGGCCAGCTTGTCCGCCAGCTGACGGGTGTCCCCGGACTGGATGACCTGGCGGTAGAGGCGAAGGTTGTCCTCCAACGTCTCCAGCGCCTGGGTCAGGGCGGGAGCGTTCAGGGAGAAGAGCTGGGTCCACAGGGGGACGTCCAGGGCGGCCACCCGGGTGCAGCCCCGGAAGGAGTCCCCCTCGAAGCCCTGGTAGGCGAACAGGCTGGGGTCGTCGCACACCGAGACGGCGATGATGTGCATCATCTGGCTGGTATAGGCGATGATGGCATCGTGCTGCTCCGGGGTGGTGCGCACCACATCGGCACAGCCCAGGTGCCTGGCCACCCGCTCCATCAGCGCAAGATGCTCCGGCTGGGTCCCCTCGTCCGGGGTGAGGATGTAGTGGGCCCCCTGGAACATGTTGGGCAGGGCGTGCTGAATGCCGGAAAATTCAGTGCCTGCCATGGGGTGCCCTCCTAGAAAGGATACACTGGAGGGCAGGGTCCGGGCGGCATCCACGATGGCGCCCTTCACGCCGCATACATCAGTGACCAGGCTGCCGGGGCGGAAGTGGTCCCGATGCTCAGAGAGGAACTCCTGGATGCCCCGGGGATGCATGCAGAGGAACACCAGATCCGCCTGGGCCAGGGCCTCCCGGGGGTCCTCGCAGACCTGATCCACAATTCCCTGCTCCAGGGCGTAGCGAAGGGTGGGCTGGCTCACATCCACCCCCACCCGCTTAAAATCTTCAAACTCTTTCAGCCCCATAGCGATGGAGCCGCCGATCAGGCCCAGGCCGATGACCGCGATCTGTCTGCTCATAAACGATCTCCTCGATTCCAAAGTGCGTCTGTGGGAACGATAGCACTGTACCACGGTTTGGGGCGCAAATCAACACTTTAACACAAAAAAGCGTTAAATTTTTATTTTGCGCACCGGTAAACAGTCCCGTCCTGGGGCTGGATTCCCTTGGCCTGGAGGAGCTGCTCCACCGTGACAAAGCAGTAGCCCTGCCCGGAGAGGGCATCCGCGATCTGGAGAGCGGCGTCCACTGAGCTGTCGTAGATGTCGTGGAGCAGGATGATGCTGCCGTCCTCCACATGGCTGAGGACGGAGCCCACCACCCGCCCAGTGTCCTGGTCCTTCCAGTCCTCCGGGTCTACGGACCACAGGACAACGGGGGAGCCGGCCCACCGGAGCCCCGCATCGTCAATGATTCCGTAGGGCGGGCGGAGCCAGAAGTCACCGGAGCCCAGCACGGCGGAGAGGACGCCCCGGGTTCTGCCCACCTGGAGGTCGAAGTCCGCCCGAGAGAGGTCAGAGATGCAGCTGTGATCGTAGGAGTGAACGCCGATCTGGTGGCCGTCTTCCGCCATGCGCCGGACAAGGGCCTCCTGACCTTGGATGCGGTCGCCCACCAGGAAGAAGGTGGCCTGGATCTCCCGGAGAGCCAGACCGTCCAGCAGGCGGGAGGTGGTGGAGGTTCTGGGGCCGTCGTCAAAGGTGAGAGCCACCAGGGGGGGCTCCTCCGGCACCGTCACCGACCCGCCGCCCCCTGCCTCTGCGGCTGGACCTGGGCCGGGCCGGCACAGGGCCGCCAGAAGCAGTGCAGGCACAAGGACCCGCCAGTATTTAAAAAATTTTTTCCTGCACCACATGATGACCGCCGCCTTTCCCATCGCGCTCACTGTTCAGTATGTGCGCTTTTTCCGGCAGCTTGCTCAGAAATTTCTGACAGAAAAAATGCCCTCCGGCCGGGGCTGGAGGGCAGGGAAAGCGGATGGGGCGGCAGATCAGTGGTTCAGCACCCGCACCCGGATCACGCCGGGGATGGCGCGCAGCTCGTTGGCCACCTGGTCGGTGATGCGGGTGTTCACGTCCACGATGGTGTAGGCGTAGTCCTTTTTGGATTTGTTGGTCATGTTCTCCACGTTGATCCCGTCGTTGGACAGGGTGGACATGATGTTGGTGAGCATGGCGGGCACGTTCTTGTGGATGAGGCAGAGGCGGGAGATGCCGCTCCACTCCTGCTCCAGATTGGGCAGGTTCACCGAGTTGCGGATGTTGCCGTTGACCAGGTAATCCTGGAGCTGACGGGCGGCCATGACGGCGCAGTTCTCCTCGCTCTCCGGGGTGGAGGCGCCCAGATGGGGCATGGCGATGACGTTCTTCACCGTGGCGATGGTGTCGTTGGGGAAATCGGTGACATACTTGGCCACCCGGCCGGTCTCCAGGGCGGCGATCATGTCCTGGTCGCACACCAGCTCGCCCCGGGCCAGATTCAGAATGCGGACACCGCCTTTCATCTTGGCGATGGCGTCCCCGTTGATGAAGTCCTTGGTGGAACTGGTGTAGGGGACGTGGATGGTGACATAGTCAGACACCTTGTACAGCTCGTTCACGTCCTTGACCACATGGACATGGCGGTCCAGCCGCAGGGCGGCGTCCACAGACAGGTAGGGGTCGTAGCCGTACACGTCCATCCCCAGGTCCAGGCCGATGTTGCACACCAGGGCGCCGATGGCACCCAGGCCGATGACACCCAGGGTCTTACGGTAGAGCTCAGGGCCCACAAAGGCGGATTTGCCTTTCTCCACGGCGGCGGCTACATCCACATTTGGAGTGTGAGCCTGTTCCTGGACCCAGTCCACGCCCCCGACGATGTCCCGGGAGGCGATGAGCAGGGCGGCGATGACCAGCTCCTTTACTGCGTTGGCGTTGGCACCGGGGGTATTGAAGACCACGATGCCGGACTCGGAGCAGCGGTCGATGGGAATGTTGTTGGTGCCGGCGCCCGCCCGGGCGATGGCACGCAGGGCATCCGGGAAGACGTAGTCGTGCATCTTGGCGCTGCGCACCAGGATGCCGTCCTCGTTCTCCACATCCTCACCCACCTGGAAGCGGCTCTTGTCCAGCTGATCCAGGCCGGCGGATGCGATCTTGTTCATGGTTTTGATGCGGTACATATGGCAATTACCTCGAATCCTGATTTCTGATGGAAGGGGCGGATCACTGGGGAGCGATCACAGGCTTCCCGTCCGGCCCCAGCAGCGGGGTGAGCCCAGAGGCATTTCCGTCCCGGTGAAAGAGATACTGCACCCCGGTGACAGTATCCACCCAGATCTCGGTCTGGACCAGGGCACCCTGGGCGTAGATCTTGACGAAGCGGTTGTTTTCTTTTGCGGCCATGGAAGCACCCCCTGTTTGGTCTGCAAGCGGAAGATCGAATGGGAACAGGGCCTCAGTTGGCCTTATCGAAGGCCCGGATGAAGTCACAGAGCTTCTCCACGCCTTCCACAGGGACGGCGTTGTAGATGGAGGCCCGCATGCCGCCCACTTTGCGGTGCCCCTTCAGATTGACGAAGCCGGCTTCGGCCGCCTCCTTGACGAACTTGGCGTCCAGCTCCTCACTGGCGGAGCGGAAAGTGACGTTCATATCGGAGCGGAAGGGCTTCTCGGCGGCGCAGGTGAACAGCTTGGAGCTGTCGATGCAGTCGTAGAGCATCTGGGCCTTACCGTGCTTGATCTGCTCCATGCCCTCGATGCCCCCCTGCTCGTCCAGCCAGTCCAGGGTCAGGCCCAGCATGTAGATGCACCAGCAGGGCGGGGTGTTGTACATGGAGTCCTTGTCGATCATGGCCTTGTAGCTCATCATCACGGGGGTGTAGGGCAGCTCGTGGCCGGCCAGATCCTCCCGGATGATGACCACGGTCAGGCCGGCGGGGGCCATGTTCTTCTGGGCGCCGGCGTAGATGATGCCGAACTTGGAGACGTCCACGGGGCGGGAGAGGATGTCAGAGGACATGTCGCACACCAGGGGGACGCTGCCGGTTTCGGGGACATACTGCCACTCGGTACCGTAGACGGTGTTGTTGGCGCAGTAATAGAAGTAGCTGGCCTCCGGGTCCAGCTTCAGCTGGTCCTGGCTGGGGATATAGGTGTGGTTGCGGTCCTCGGAGGAGGCGGCCAGGCTGATCTGGCCGTACTTCTGGGCCTCCTTGTAGGCCAGGTTGGAGAAGTTGCCGGTGACGGCGTAGTCCGCCCTGCCCGTCTTGCCGATCAGGTTCAGGGGGATCATGGAGAACTGGCCGGTGGCGCCGGTCTGGAGAAACAGGATCTTATAGTTGTCCGGCACCTTCATCAGGCGGCGGAGCTTGGCCTGGGTCTCCTCAAAGATCTGAATGAACACCTTTGAGCGGTGACTCATCTCCATCACAGACATTCCTGATCCATGGTAGTTGGTGATCTCGGCCCCGGCACGCTCAAGGACGGACAGGGGAAGCATGGAAGGTCCTGCGGAGAAGTTGTAAACACGCTGGTCGCTCATTTTGGGAGAGCCCCTTTCAAATTAAGATCTTGCCAGCTCTGCTCCCGCACAGGGGAAGGGAAACAAAAATGACAATGTATCCCTATTATAGTGAAGGAAAATTTCTCTGTCAATGCCCCCGTCCGTCCCCAAAGAGGCCTTTTGGGATAAAAAAGCCCGCGTTTTTTGGAAAATAATTTTCAAATGCAGGATATGGGGAAAAAAGCCGCAAAATCCGGGGAGAGAACGGGAAAAAAGTGGGAAAAATGCCGCCCCTGCATGAAAGGCTGCAGAGGCGGCATGAAGAAATGAGATGGGTCCATGGGATTATTTCACATAGGGACCGGGCCCTCAGGTCCGCAGGACCCACTGGAGCATCAGGAGCAGGCCCAGGCCAGGGACACCCAGCACACCCAGGATCAGGGCGTTGACCAGGTTCACCCCCAGCCCCAGTCCGATCTGGTTCAGCAGGGCCAGCGCTGCCAGCCCCACAGAAGAGCGCACCGCCAGCCGGAGCAGCCTGCCCAGCGGGCGGTGGAGCAGGAGCAGGGCGGCCAGCGCCACCATAACTGCCACGCCCCAGGCCCCGGCCAGGGAGCCGGTCATGGCTGGGCCTCCAGCTCCTTGACCCGGCGCAGCAGATAGTTGTACCGGGACTGGAGGGCATTGATCTCAAAAACATAGGATTCAATGAGATCTCCGTCCTCCGCACTGTTGAAGCCCCGGTAGGCCTGCTGGATCAGGGCCCGGGTGTGGGCCAGAGAGGTCAGGAGCTCCTGCCGCTCCACATTGTCAGCGCGCTCCAGACGGCGCAGGGAAAACATGCGGGCCGCTTCCGCCATGAGATTGTCCTCCTTTCGGCCCCGGCACACCGGGGCACGGCTGGTCTTGTCCCTTGTCAATGAAAGGTATGATATAGTCTGGTCAAATATTCCATTGATTAAACACACATAGGAGGAAAAGGAGGGGAGATACTAACCCCGGACCGTGTATCAAACTTCCTGGCCTGTGCTCCAGAGGGCCCGATGGCGAAAGGCGAAAAGGAGAACGGAGAACGCTGGGGCCGTCCCATCCGGGAGGGCTGAACAGCCGCCGGACTTTTCCGGCCCATCCTTTTTAAGCCGGTGCTGGACCGCTTTTGAGCCGCAGACCGGGGAGGGCGTGGGGGACCCCGCAGAAGGCGGGCCGACCGGCAATGCCGAAGCACCGTCCACACAGACCCAGTCCCTCCCCGTCCCGGACGGAGGAGCTGACAGAGTCAAAACGGGGCCGCCGGGACACCGGCGGCCCCCTGAGACTGTCGGAAAAGTGGCTTTGCCGCTTTTGGAAGAAAGATGCAGTCTGCAAGTGTTTTGCTCGGGGCACATGTCGCCGGGGAAAACAGATCAGAACTTGATCCGCACCTGCGGGCGCAAGCTCTGCGAGGCTTTTTCCACAGACAGAGGGGGCCGCCGATATCCCGGCAGTCCCCTCTGCTGTTTCACAATAGTAAACCAAGAAAAAATAAAGTTGACAATCTGGGGAGGCGGTGGTAAACTATTGCAGAAGAACGGTTTACAATTGAGAGAGGGGATAGGCGTGAAAAAGCTGGCAGTGGAGATCATCTCGGGCAGAAGGCTGAACCGCCGGGACGACCTGGCCGTCTTCCTGACGGCGGACCTGGAGGAGCTGCGGGCGGGAGCGGACCAGATCCGGCAGGCCCTGTGCGGGGACCGGGCGGACCTGTGCACCATCATCAACGGCCGGAGCGGCCGGTGCAGCGAGGACTGCAAGTTCTGCGCCCAGTCCTGCCACTACGGCACCCAGGTGGAGGAGTATCCCTTCCTCCCCCTGGAGAAGATCGTGGCGGAGTGCAGACGGAACGAGGCGGGGGGCGTCCACCGCTTCTCTATCGTCACCGCCGGGCGCAGCCTGAAGGGGATGGAGCTGGAGCAGGCCCTGGAGGCCTACGCCCGGCTGCATCGGGAGAGCGGGCTGAAGCTGTGCGCCTCCCACGGCCTCCAGACCGAGGAGGAGTTCCGGCGCATGAAGGAGGCGGGGGTGGAGCGCTGCCACGCCAATCTGGAGACCTCCCGGCGATACTTCCCACAGATGTGCACAACACACACCTATGAGGACAAGGTGACCAACATCCAACGGGCCCGGGCGGCGGGGCTGGAGGTGTGCTCCGGCGGCATACTGGGCATGGGAGAGAGCTGGGAGGACCGCCTGGACCTGGCGGTCAGCCTGGCAGAGCTGGAGATCAGCTCCATCCCGCTGAACCTCCTGCGGCCCATCCCGGGCACGCCCTATGAGGGGATGGAGCCCATTTCCAACGAGGACGTGCTGCGCACCGTGGCTTTTTTCCGGTACATCAACCCCACCGCATGGATCAGGATGGCGGCGGGCCGGGGGCAGTTCCCGGACGGCGGAGCGGAGCTGTTCCGCTCTGGGGCCAACGCGGCCATCACCGGGGACATGCTCACCACCACCGGGACCAGCATGGCGGGGGACCGGGCCATGCTGCTGGGGCTGGGCTACCAGGTATGAGCGACAGCGGGGCAGGAGAAACGCCCCAAACGACAAGGAAAGGAAATCAGAACTATGAGCCACGAACCCATGACCGCCGGGGCGGTCCAGAAAAAGAGCAAGATCTACGGCCTGTCCATGACCGCGGTGATGGCGGCGGTGACTTGTGTCCTGGCGCCCATGTCCATCCCCATCGGACCGGTGCCCATCTCCTTCACAAATTTGGCCATCTACCTGTCTCTCTATCTGCTGGGGTGGAAGCGGGGGACAGTGAGCTATCTGGTCTATGTGCTGATCGGCATGGTGGGCGTGCCGGTGTTCTCCGGCTTCACCGGCGGCATGGGCAGGCTGCTGGGCCCCACCGGGGGCTATATCGTGGGCTTCATCCCCATGGCACTGATCGCCGGCGCGGTCATCGACCGCTTCCGGAACCGGGGCATCCAGCTGGCCGGCATGATCGCGGGCACTGCAGTGTGCTATGCCTTCGGCACCGCCTGGTACTGCTTCCAGGCCGGTTCCTCCGTGGGGGCCGCCCTGGGGCTGTGCGTGTTCCCCTTCATCCCCGGCGACCTGGTCAAAATGCTGATCGCCATGGCGCTGGGCCCCATGATCCGCTCCCGGCTGGAGAAAGCGGGACTGTATCGGGGATGACCAGCTTCTCTCAGCCGTCCGGCGGGGAGGCCCAGAGGACGGCGGCAGGCCCCGCATAAAACTAAATCATCCGGACAGGGCAGACAGCGGCGGCCGCTCTCTTAGAAGAGAGCGGCCGCCGCCTCCCTGTGCCGGAGGTTGACAGGCCAGACAAAGAGAGGTACAGTGTCAGCAGGAAAACAAATTTTGGAGAGAAAGGCGGGCAGACCTATGCTGCAGGGAAAGGTATATGGGGTGTATTTCAGCCCAACAGGGGGGACGAGAGCTTATGTTACGGCGCTGGCCGGGCTGCTCTCCTGCGAGGCGGAGGAGATCGATCTGACGGCGCGGGAGGAGCGGGCGCGGGACCATGTCTTTGGCCCGGAGGATCTGGTGATCCTGGGGGCGCCGGTCTATGCGGGGCGGCTGCCCCAGCTGGAGGGCGGGATCTTTGAACGCCTGCGGGGGGACGGGACCCCGGCGGTCTTTAATGTGAGCTACGGCAACAGAGCTTTTGAGGACGCCCTGCTGGAGGAGCAGGACATCTGTCAGGCCCATGGATTCCACGGGATCGCGGCGGGGGCCTGGATCGCCCCTCACACCTTCTCCGGCCGCATCGGGGCCGGACGGCCGGATGGGGCGGACCTGGAAAAGGTGCGGGAATTTGCCGCGGGGGTCCGGGCGCTGCTGGAGCGGCCGGACTGGAGGACCTGCCGGCTCACGGTGCCGGGGGACCGGCCCTACCGGCCGGCCAGGCGGGTGGAGGTGCACCCCGCGGGGGACGAGAGCTGCACCCGATGCATGGCGTGTGTGTCCCGGTGCCCGGCGGGAGCCATCCCTCCGGAATCCCCCCGGAGCACTGACACGGGCCGCTGCATCTCCTGTCTGGCCTGTGTGAAAAGCTGTCCGGCGGGGGCGCGGGCGGTGGCCGGTCCGGCTTTTCCCAAGATGGTGGAGGGGCTGGAGGGGCGGCTGCTGTCCCCCCGCCGGGAACCGGAGCTGTATTACGGAAGGTGAGACGATGATCAAAACAGTTTTTAGACCTCTGCGGCACGGTGGCCTGTGAGGACGGGCCTGTCTTCTATGAGGTGATGCAGCGCACGGTCCCGGACGGCGTGGAGGAGATCCGGGATTTCAGGGGGCTGATGGAGCACCTGCCCCAGTTGTCCGGCGAAAAATCCAGCGAAAAAGCAGACCGCGCCCCGGAAGACGTTCTCTTCCGGGGCGCGGTGTTTGATCGGGGGGCGGGATCAGTCCTCGAAGGGCAGGCCGCTGAGATAACGCCGGGCCAGATCAAAGGCGTGGTGGGCGGTCTGAGTACGCAGACGGGCACGGACTGGGCGGCTGCCCAGGTTCAGGGCGCGGACATGGGCGCCCTCGGCGGTGGAGATGGCCACGAAAGCGGTGCCTACCTCGTGGTCCCATTCGTCCTTTCCAGGGCCGGCCACGCCGGTGGCGGACAGGGAGATGTCGCAGCCCAGCAGCCTCCGGGCTCCATCGGCCATAGCCCGGGCCACCTCCGGGGAGACTGCGCCGAACTGGTCCAGCAGGTGCTGGGGCACCCCCAGTACGCCCGCCTTCACCTCATTGGTGTAGGAGACCACCCCGCCCCGAAACACCTGGGAGGAGCCGGGGATGTCAGTGAGGCGCTTGGCCATCAGGCCGCCGGTGATGCTCTCGGCGCAGCCCAGGGTGAGGCCCTTCTCACGAAGCAGGTCCTCCACCACCTCCTCCAGAGAGGAGACATCCACCCCGTACACCCGGGTGCCGAAGCGGGCCTTCAGCTCCTCCACCTTGGGCAGAAGCAGGGCCTGGGCCTGCTCCATGGTGGGTGCCTTGGCGGTGACCCGCAGCTCACACTCCCCCTCCTTGGCGTAAGGGGCCAGAGTGGGGTTGGACATGGCGTTCATCTCGTCCCGGAGCTGGGCCTCCATCTGGGACTCCCCGATGCCGAACAGCTTCAGGGTGTGGGAGGCAATGACTCCCTCAGACAGGGCCTGAAGGTAGGGGACCACCCGGTGCTGGAACATGGGACGGCACTCGCTGGGGGGGCCGGGGAGCATGATGACGTGGCAGCCCTCCGCCTGGAAGGCGCAGCCTGGGGCGGTGCCCCAGTCGTTGACCAGGACGGTGCAGCCCTCGGGGAGCATGGCCTGCTGAAGATTGTTCTCCGTCATGGGCCGCCCGGTGCGGGCAAAATAATTCCGGATGCGCTGGGCAGAGGGCTCGTGGAACACCAGCTTCTTTCCAAACGCCTCGGCCAACACGTTTTTCGTCAGGTCATCGCAGGTGGGGCCCAGCCCCCCGGTGGTGATGATGATATCAGCCCGCCCCTTAGCGGCGGCCACCGCCTCCCGGGCCCGCTGGGGGTTGTCCCCCACCACGGTGTGCCAGTAGACGTTCAGGCCCAGGGCGCTGAGCCCCTGGGAGAGGATCTGGGCGTCCAGGTTGACGATGTTGCCCAGCAGCAGCTCAGTGCCCACGGACAGGATCTCTACAGTATGAGACATGAAAAAGACCTCCAGGAAAATGAGATTGGCGGCGCTCCAGTCAGGGGGCGGGGGCTTCCGCCGCCCCGGCCCGGTCCAGGATCTGCTCTACCTGGCGCAGGTCCCGGATGTCATAGTCGATGCGGGGGTCTGCCGGGCGGGGCTCCCCCAGAGGGTTGTACCAGCAGCACAGGATGCCGGCGCTGCGTCCCCCCTGCATGTCGCTGGTGAGGGAGTCGCCCACGATCATCACCTCGTCCCGGCAGCAGGGGCAGATCTGGGAGAATACCGCGTCAAAAAAGGCGGCCCCCGGCTTCTCGGTCCCCACGATCTCAGAGATGAAGACCCCGTCCAGCATCCGGTCCAGGCCGGAGCGGGACAGCTTCCGCTCCTGGGCGACCCGGGTGCCGTTGGTCACTGCGTACTGCCGTACCCGGCCCTTCAGCCGGGCCACCAGAGAACCGGCGTCATCCCGGAACACCACAGTGTCCCCCAGGCGCAGCTGGTACTCCTGGTTGAAAGCGGGGATGTCCCGGCAGTTCAGCCCCTCCTGGGCGAAAAACTCCTCAAAGCGGCCCAGCAGGACCTGGGGCTTGGTCAGCTCCCCCTGCTCCAGCCGCCGCCAGTAGGTCCGGTTGATCTGGGAGTAGCGTGCCAGCAGCTCCGGCGTGCAGGGGCCCATCTGAAAGGAGCGGAAGCAATCCTCCAGAGCCCGCCGCTCCGCTGCCGAGAAGTCCAGCAGCGTCCCGTCCACGTCCCAGAGGATCACGTTGATCTGTGCCATATCGCGCCTCCTGTCCCTCAGACCTGGACCCGCTCGATGCCGTCCACCGCAGCTTGGATCAGCGCCTGGATGTCCAGCTTCTCCTCGGCGAACTCCACCTCGCCGGGCAGGGGACGCAGACGAGGATGACGGGGCGTGAAGACGGTGCAGCAGTCCTCATAGGGGAGAATGGAGGTCTCGAAGGTGCCGATCTTCCGGGCGATCTGGACGATCTCCTCCTTGTCCATCCCCACCACAGGGCGCAGGATGGGCAGATCGACCACCGCGCCGGTGACCAGCATGGCGTCCATGGTCTGGCTGGCCACCTGGCCCAGGCACTCACCGGTGACCAGGGCCTTAGCCCCGCACCGCCGGGCCACCTCCTGGGCGATGCGCATCATGAAGCGGCGCATGATGACGGTGAACAGCTCCTCCGGGCAGGAGCGGCGCAGCTCCTCCTGGATGGCGGTGAAGGGCACCACGTGGACGGTGAGCCGCCCGGTCCAGGGGGTGAGCAGGCGGGCCAGCTCCAGCACTTTCTCCTTGGCCTCGAGGGAGGTGTAGGGATAGGAGAAGAAGTGGACCATGTCCAGGGCCACCCCCCGCTTTGCGATCATCCAACTGGCCACAGGGGAGTCGATGCCCCCGGAGAGCAGAGAGACGGCCCGGCCGTTGATGCCCACAGGCAGGCCGCCGGCGCCGGGCTGGGGCTGGGTGTGGACGTAAGCGGCGTAGTCCCTCACTTCCACGTAGACGGTGAGTTCGGGATGGTGGACGTCCACCTCCAGGTTGTCATAGGCCTCATGGAGCTCCCCGCCCACATACTGGCTGAGCTGGATGGAGGTCATGGGGAAGGTCTTGTCTGCCCGCTTGGTCTCCACCTTAAAGGTGCGGGCGGCGCGGAGCTGGTCGTCCAGAAATTCCTTGGCGCAGGCCAGGATGGCGTCCTTGTCCTTCCCGCAGGGGCGGGCCAGGGACAGACCCACGATGCCGAACACGTGCTTCAGGGCCTCATAGGCCCCCTCCACATCGCAGCCCTCGCCTATGGGCTCCACGTAGGTGGCCGACTGCCGGGTGTACACCCGGAACTGGCCGAAGGGACGGAGACGGCGGTGGAGGTTGGCCTGGAGCTTGTCCTCGAAGCTGCGGCGGTTGAGCCCCTTGAGGACCATCTCACCCAGCTTGAGCAGAATGATTTCGTTCATTATGTGTAAGATCCTTTCCATCGATTCGCTTCACAGGCATTATATCGGAAAGCGCCGGGGATGTCCAGCGGGAGCGGAGAAAGTCTCGGATCTGTCCGGGGATGTCCCTCCGGCGCGTGCCCTATGCAGGGCGCATTCTACCGCCGCAGGTACTCCGGCGGACGATATTGGAGGGCCTCGGCCAGGTGGGGGAGCTGGATGGAGGTGCTGCTGTCCAGGTCAGCGATGGTCCGGGCCACCCGCAGGATGCGGTCATAGCTGCGGGCGGTGAGCCCCATCCGGTCAAAGGCCCCCTGCATCAGCCGCTGGCACTCCGAGTCCAGGGCGCAGAACCGGTCCAGCTCCTGCTGGCCCATCCGGGCGTTGCAGGAGGCGTCCCCATAGCGCCCACGCTGGATGTCCCGGGCCCGGTCCACCCTGCCCTTGATGACGGAGGAGGGCTCCGACGGGGCGCGGCGGGCCAGCTCACCGAACTCCAGGGCGGCCACCTCCACAAACAGGTCGATGCGGTCCAGAAGGGGGCCGGACAGGCGGGAGAGATAGCGCCGCACCTCCTGCTCCGTGCAGCGGCAGCGGCCGCTGGGGTGGCCGTACCAGCCGCACTTGCAGGGGTTCATGGCGCACACCAGCATGAACCGGCTGGGATAGGTCACCGAGCCGGCGGCCCGGGAGATCTGCACCTGCCCGTCCTCCAGGGGTTGGCGGAGCACCTCCAGCACCTCCTTGGAGAACTCGGGCAGCTCGTCCAGAAAGAGGACCCCGTGGTGGGCCAGGGAGATCTCACCCGGCCTGGGATTGGTGCCGCCCCCTGCCAGCCCCATGGGGGAGATGGTGTGGTGGGGGGAACGGAAGGGGCGGCGGCTGATGAGGGGGTGGTCCGGGTCGGTGAGGCCCATCACCGAGTGGATCTCGGTGGCCTCCAGGGCTTCAGAGCGGCTCATATCGGGGAGGATGGAGGGCAGGCGGCGGGCCAGCATGGATTTGCCAGACCCGGGAGGACCACACATGAGCAGGTTGTGGCCGCCGGCCGCGGCGATCTCCAGGGCCCGCTTCCCGTTCTCCTGCCCCTTCACCTCGGAGAAGTCGGGGGCGGGCTCTGGGCCGGGGCCGGGTACCCAGGGGCGGGCCGGGGGGATGGGCTCCTCCCCGGTGAGATGCCGGGCCAGCTGGGCCACGTCCCGGACAGGGTAAACGGCGGGACCGCCGGCCAGGGTGGCCTCGGCGGCATTGGCCTCCGGAACGAAGAGAGAGCGGATGCCAGCCCGCCCGGCGGCCAATGCCATGGGAAGAATGCCCGCTGCGGGGCGCAGTTCCCCGGACAGGGACAGCTCCCCCACAAAGGCGCAGTCCGGGTCCCGCACCTTCAGCTGCCCGCCGGCGGCCAGGATGCCTACCAGGATGGGCAGGTCGTACAGCGTGCCTGACTTCTTCACATGGGCGGGGGCCAGATTGACAGTGATGCGGCTGACCGGGAACTGAAAGCCGCAGTTCTTGATGGCGGAGCGCACCCGCTCCCGGGCCTCGTTCACCGCCGCATCGGGCAGGCCCACCAGGGTGAAGGCGGGCAGGCCGCTGGACAGGTCGCACTCGGCGCTCACCTCATAGCCTGAGACCCCCTGGAGCCCCAGAGAGCGCACTTGGAATACCATAGGCACATCCTCCTTGGCGGGAGTATGGAACACAAATTGTCCCCGTTTGGTACATTTTACTCCTTCGGCACCATCCTTTGCAACGGATGCCAGTATTTTTCTTCCGGAAATCGGGGGAAATCGCTCCAGCCCGATTTACAAATGGGGGAAAAGATGATAAACTAGCTTTGTCTGAGAAGAGACCGCCCGCTCCAAAACAGGGAGGGGCGGGATCGCTGTGCCCGGACGCCTGACCGCGGGGAGCTGACCGCCATCCCGACCCGAGGCAGGCGGCCCGCCGGGCCGGCGGGAGGAGACATACATCCCACAGGAGAACAGGGACCGGGGCGGGATGGCCGGGCCCAGAAAATTGGAAGAAAGCAGGGATTCTCTATGGCTAGAAAATTCAAGACCATGGACGGCAACAACGCGGCGGCCTATGTCAGCTACGCGTTTACCGAGGTAGCCGGTATCTACCCCATCACGCCGTCCAGCCCCATGGCCGACTATGTGGACCAGTGGGCGGCCCAGGGCCAGAAAAACATCTTCGGCACCACCGTCAAGGTCATCGAAATGCAGTCTGAGGCCGGTGCCGCCGGCACTGTCCACGGCTCTCTGGCGGCGGGCGCTCTGACCACCACCTACACCGCATCCCAGGGCCTGCTGCTGATGATCCCCAACATGTACAAGATCGCCGGCGAGCTGCTGCCTGGTGTCTTCCACGTGTCTGCCCGTACCGTGGCCGCCCAGAGCCTGAACATCTTCGGCGACCACTCTGACGTGATGGCCTGCCGCCAGACCGGCTTTGCCATGCTGGCCGAATCCAATGTGCAGGAGGTCATGGACCTGGGCGCCGTGGCCCACCTGGCTGCCATCAAGGGCCGCGTCCCCTTCATCAACTTCTTCGACGGCTTCCGCACTTCCCACGAGATCCAGAAGGTGGCCATCTGGGACTACAAGGACCTGGCCGAGATGGTGGACATGGACGCCGTGGAGGCGTTCCGCAAGCGCGCCCTGAACCCCGAGCGGCCCACCATGCGCGGTTCCCACGAGAACGGCGACATCTTCTTCCAGCACCGCGAGGCCTGCAACACCTACTATGACGCCCTCCCCGCCATCGTGGAGGAGTATATGGGCAAGGTCAACGCCAAGCTGGGCACCAACTACCAGCTGTTCAACTACTACGGCGCCCCTGACGCTGACCGGGTCATCATCGCCATGGGCTCCATCTGCGACGTGGCCGAGGAGGTCATCGACTACCTCAACGCCCACGGCGAGAAGGTGGGCCTGATCAAGGTGCGCCTGTACCGCCCCTTCCGGGCCGACAAGCTCATCGCTGCCATCCCCGCCACCGCAAAGAAGATCGCCGTGCTGGACCGGACCAAGGAGCCCGGCGCCCTGGGCGATCCCCTGTACCTGGATGTGGTCACCGCGCTGACCAATGCGGGCATTACCGACAAGACCGTTGTGGGCGGCCGGTACGGCCTGGGTTCCAAGGACACCCCGCCCCGCAGCGTGTTTGCTGTCTATGAGGAGCTGGCCAAGGCCGAGCCCAAGCGCCAGTTCACCATCGGCATCGTGGACGATGTGACCAACCTCTCCCTGCCGGAGAGCAAGTCCGCCAACACCGCCGCCGAGGGCACCATCGAGTGCAAGTTCTGGGGCCTGGGCGGCGACGGCACTGTGGGTGCCAACAAGAACTCCATCAAGATCATCGGCGACCACACCGATAAGTATGTGCAGGCGTACTTCCAGTATGACTCCAAGAAGACCGGCGGCGTGACCATCAGCCACCTGCGCTTCGGCGACAAGCCCATCAAGAGCTCCTACTATATCAATAAGGCTGACTTCGTGGCCTGCCACAACCCCTCCTATATCCTCAAGGGCTTCCCCATGGTCCGGGACGTGAAGCCCGGCGGCGTGTTCCTCATCAACTGCCAGTGGTCCGATGAGGAGCTGGACAAGCACATGCCCGCCGTGGCCAAGCGCTACATCGCGGAAAATGACATCCAGGTCTACACCATCGACGCGATCGACCTGGCAGCCAAGATCGGCATGGGCAAGCGCACCAACACCATTCTCCAGTCCGCTTTCTTCTCCCTGGCCAACGTGATGCCCCAGACCGAGGCCATCCAGTATATGAAGGACGCGGCCACCCACTCCTACCTGAAGAAGGGCCAGGACGTGGTGGATATGAACCACAAGGCCATCGACGCCGGTGCCACTGCCTTCAAGAAGTTCACGGTGCCTGCCTCCTGGAAGGATGCTCAGGATGCACCCAAGGAGAGTGTCCTGTCCGGCCCTGCCAAGCTGGTGAAGATGGTGGAGAACATCCTGGAGCCCGTGGACCGCATGGACGGCGACAGCCTGCCTGTCTCCGCTTTTGTAGACCACGCAGACGGCACCTTCGAGCAGGGCGCCTCCGCCTATGAGAAGCGGGGCGTGGCTGTCAGCGTGCCTGAGTGGGACTCCAGCAAGTGCATCCAGTGCAACCAGTGCGCCTACGTGTGCCCCCACGCCACCATCCGTCCCTATGCCCTGACCGAGGAGGAGGCCAAGAACGCCCCCGATGCGGCCAAGATCGTGGATGTGAAGGCGGGCAAGGGCAAGGGCGTGTACAAGTTTGCCATGGCGGTCAGCCCCCTGGACTGCATGGGCTGCTCCGTCTGCGCCAACATCTGCCCCACCAACGCCCTGACCATGGTCTCCCAGGAGAGCCAGGCCGCTCAGCAGGAGGTCTTTGACTACATGGTGGCCAGCGTCTCCGTGAAGGAGGATATGGCCGACCTGACCGTCAAGGGCAGCCAGTTCCGCACTCCGCTGCTGGAGTTCTCCGGCTCCTGCGCCGGCTGCGCCGAGACCGCCTATGCCCGTCTCATCACCCAGCTGTTCGGAGACCGGATGTATATCTCCAACGCCACCGGCTGCTCCTCCATCTGGGGCGGTCCGGCTGCCACCTCTCCCTACACCGTCAACGCCGAGGGCAAGGGTCCCGCCTGGGCCAACTCCCTGTTTGAGGACAACGCCGAGCACGGTCTGGGCCTGTATCTGGGACAGAAGGCCATCCGCAACCGGCTGGCTGCCAAGACCGAGGCCCTGATCGCGGTGGACTGGGCCCGTCCTGAGCTGAAGGAGGCCGCCCAGAAGTGGCTGGACACTATGGAGGACGGCCAGGCCAACCAGGAGGCTGCCAAGGCCTATGTGGCGGCTCTGGAGGCCGGCCTGTGCACGGTGGACGAGCTGCTGGCCAGTGACAAGGCCGAGATCCAGGCCTTCGGCAAGGAGCTGCAGGCCAAGGGCGAGACGCTGTGTCAGTGCGAGGCATGCAAGCTGGTCAAGGAGATCCTGGACGAGAAGGAGTACCTGAACAAGAAGTCCGTGTGGATCTTCGGCGGCGACGGCTGGGCCTACGACATCGGCTTCGGCGGCGTGGACCACGTGCTGGCCTCCGGCGAGGATGTGAACATCTTCGTCTTTGATACCGAGGTGTACTCCAACACCGGCGGACAGGCCTCCAAGGCCTCCAACATCGGCCAGGTGGCTCAGTTTGCCGCGGCCGGCAAGACAGTGGCGAAGAAGAGCCTGGCGGAGATCGCCATGACCTACGGCTACGTCTATGTGGCCCAGGTGGCTATGGGCGCCAACATGAACCAGACCCTGAAGGCTATCCAGGAGGCCGAGGCCTACCACGGCCCGTCCCTCATCATCGGCTACGCCCCCTGTGAGATGCACTCCATCAAGGGCGGCATGGCCAACTGCCAGTCCGAGATGAAGAAGGCCGTGGAGTGCGGCTACTGGAATATGTTCCGCTTTAACCCCGCCCTGAAGGCGGAGGGCAAGAATCCCTTCACTCTGGACTCCAAGGCGCCCGCAGGCGGCTATCAGGAGTTCCTGATGAACGAGGCCCGTTACTCCAGCCTGACCCGCTCCTTCCCCGAGCGCGCCAAGGAACTCTTCGCTCAGAACGAGGAGGAGGCCAAAGCCCGCTACGAGAAGCTCCAGCGCATGGTCAAGATGTACGAGGTGTAAGGGTAAGATCCCTCACCCGCGAAAAATGAGAAGACCGCACGCCGCCCCACGGGGGCGGCGTGCGGTCATTTATCAGGCCCCGCCCCCGCCGGGCGGCCCTGACCGCAACCCAATGTAAGTGGCTGAGGTTGGGAGAGGAGGAACAAGGGATCATGAGGTGTCGTCTTTTTTGCTGCAGAAATAAAAAGACGCGGCCGCAAAGGGGACTTTGCGCCCACATAGACGGCAGCTGCGAAAAAGGTGCAGTAGCTGTAAGTCTGCACCAAAAACAAAATCACAACCCAGCATAAGCGGTTGTGATTTGGAGCGAGGAGCAGCAGGATGAGTGCGCGATGAGTGGCGCGTAAATTCCCGACCGCAGGCCGGGAATTGTGCAGGAGCGGCTTTGCCGCCCCCAAGCATTCAAATGCCGAAGGGGGGAAGCCGCACTCTGGGCGGCGGGCCCCAAAAAGAAGGGCATGACCTATGGTCATGCCCTTCTTTTTGGCGGAGGTGAAGAGATTCGAACTCTTGCGCCGGCGAAGCCGACCTACCGGATTTCGAATCCGGACCCTTCAACCACTTGGGTACACCTCCACAGAACACAGACCGGTCCCGGTCTGTCGCCCAGACGAAAGAAGCTGCAGGCCGACGGAGGGGCCTCTGTTTCAGATACACGCCAAACGATCCGGGCGGAAGATTCGCTTATTAAAGATACCAAAAAAGCAGAGAGAAATCAAGAGGGGAGGGGAAAGAAATAAAAATTGTTCCTTCTCAGCCTCCGTGGGATTGACACGATGTGGGAAAATAAGGTATGCTAAAACAACAGAACAGACTAGAAACGAGGGACAGGAGGGGCTGCGGATGGAGATGCAGGATATGCTGGCTGACCGGCTCAAGCAGAAGCGGGCGCTCTCTCACGCATCCCTGGAGGAATATTCGAAGGAGCTGGGGATCAGCAAGAGCGCGCTGCAAAAATACGAGGCCGGGACCGGAAATCCTACCCTAGCCACGGTGCAGACCATAGCGGACCACCTCCACGAGAGCCCGGCCCAGCTGCTGGGGATGTACAGCGAAGAAGAGATGGAGGCTGCGGGCCTGATGTTCCGGACCCTGGAGTGGTCCATGGGGCTTTCGGAGGGCAGCCGCAGGGAGCTGGCGGTGCTGTTCCGGGAACTGAGCCGTTTCCTGAGCGGCGAGCTGGGAGGGGCTCCCGGGACCCCGAAAGAGCGAAAGGAAGAGCGATGACCTCTGGGTGACGCTCCCCTGCCACGGCAGGACCTGAACGGAAACCGAAAAAATTGGTGAACTGCTATCCCTCAATTTTTACCAGGTCATAGCTGGATTTACTGCCGTCACCTCGACTGGAGGAGCTGCGGCACGATACAGCAGGCAGCTCCATTATAGATGAGAGGGGGGCTGCTTCGCGGCCCCCCTTGATGATTTCAACGTCAGGCCTGGTCATACCATCAATGGAGTGATTTTGACAGTTTCAAGGAGTTTTGAATCAATGGTAAGAGTGCTTTTTGTCTGCCACGGCAGTATCCTGAAGAAAAGTCCCGAAAAAGCCTGATGTACCAATGATTATGCGGCTCGAAAAGGTGCTTACTGCACCACGACTACACCATTTTTGAAAGAGCCTTGGATGACACTAAAATTTAGCAACCGTGAAACAGATGGCGTGACAATTTAAAAACCAAGCAATGCAATTAGGTTTGGTACATTTAAAAATGAAACCGGTTCCATCTTTGAGAAAACTCAGACGGAGCCGGTTTTGTATTTTTTTTGACTGTTTCCTGTAATTATGAACCCGTCAAGTTCGTACCTGACTCCTCATTCGCAATATTAGGTAAACGTGTTCTCCATTCTTTGAGCCATTTTAGAGTTTTTTCGGCTCCAGGATGGAGCTGGGCATATTTAGCAAGCAGGAACAGCTGCCACTTTGCTCGTATATAAGCGTAATGCCACTTATCGTATGCATAGTTTTTCAGTTCCGGCTCCGCTGCCCGTTCAAAGGTTCTCCAATCCACAAGTTTCCCTAATATCTGTTTTTCTACCTCACCCCCGTATAACTGCTCGGCGCTGGTCAGATACAGATCAACGGCCGTTTTCAGATTTCTTTCGTATTTGGAATCAATTAAGTACTTTTGAATACCCTCCACGGCTTTTTGAAGCACAGCGTCCCGGATGGTTGAGTCTTCAATATATCGGGAAAGATCCAGTTGTAAACTGCACTGTGAGCATTGTTCATTGTCGTACAACCAAAACAACGCCGTGTTCCGTTCTTGCTCCGAACAGTGCAAAAGATCGGCTGCCAGGAGCGATAACAATTGTTGGTATAACTGCTCCCATTGCTCCCTCGCATCGGCGTCCAAGGTATGTTTCGTACGTGTAAAGAAAGTAATTTGACTTAAAAAATAGGCGGTCTGTAACGATCTTTTTTGCGGAGTTAGTTGCGCCAAAGTGTCCAAAACCTGCTTGTTGGACAGTTTTCCATCTCTGAATAGGGAAAACATCCATTGCGCACACAAGAGTTGGGTATACAATAGTTTTGACTTCGAAGCAGACAGGAAAAGCCGTTCTGACCAGGGATAAAACGACATGTGAGCCGCCAAAATATCGAACATCAGCGGTGATCTACTGTTATCCAATAGCAAAAGGAACGCCGCAGGATCCAACTTTAACATTAGGCGATAGCTTCCATGAAACCACCCGTTTTCCCGATACCAAATATGTCCTGCCTGATCGAATAGAATATCAAAACCTGCTCTGCTTACTGTTGCCCGATCATGAAGCAAGGCCCATAACGTGTATTCCGGCGCGTTGATGCCTCTTTGGTCATGCACCATACGCCGCTCTTTTTCTTCGGCAAAATCAGAAAACCACATTAGAAACTCATCTGCAGCTCCATCTATATTTTTTAAGGTTTCTGCAACATCTTCAATTGACCATCGAAACACATTCGAGCATAGCTCTCCCAAGACTCGGCAAACGCCCTCTTTATCCTGTCCCCAATGATTCCATACTTCCGTAACCGCTACAGACAGGTTCTCCTTTGGAATCGTGTTTCTGCCATTCTCACAATATTCTGTCCCCAGCCACTCTTTCAAAGGTGATGGAGATAACTTCTTTTTATCTTGGGCCGTCGGTTTCACTGTAGAATCATACAGAACATCACAAATAATGCGCTCTTTTGGCGGTTTCTTTTCTTGGAGCTTAGCATCAAACATCTGAGTCAAATATTCGCATACTTCCAGAGCTACCTCATGCTCCAGCGGTGCAATGACAAAGGGGTAGTTCTGTCCCATCTTGTTCAAAGAATTGCTCAACAGAAATCCGTCAATATGTTGGTCATTATGGAACCGCAGCAAATACCGATCATGAAACACCGGTTTGTTCCCTCGCCTCAAATTGCGCACTGACAGCCGGCCATGGAGCAATTTTGCATTGCTAAACAGGAATTTTTCATACTCTTTGCAAATATCGGATGCTTTCCCTGTATCCGGGTCAGTCATCCCAAGGCAGGTAATAATGTCAAGCTGCAGATTCGTGCGTGGTATTCTAGTCAATAATTTTTCTGCAGCTGAGACTGAAAAATATGGATCTGCAAGAATGACTCTGTCCACAGTACTATCCGCCAGATACTTACGTATTTTTAGAAAACTATCAATTTCTCCATCTTTTCCTGTATTCGGAATAAACGCTCCCAAACAACGTGTTTTCCGATAATCGGTTAAAAGCCTCCTTCCTGTTTCCAATGAGGTGTCAATTTCTGTGTGAAAGCTGCTTTTAACTGAAATCGTACGATCGGTTGTAACCCGATCAACTTTTTCTATTTTTTCTTCGATCTCTCTTTTTCGGTTGGAGGCTGACTGAAGTAATTTCTTTGTCCAAGCATCTCTGACATGATACGAAGACGAGTCAAAATTCATCTCCAGATTTACTCCAAGCATCATTGATAAATCTCGGGCGAAAAGCAACTCTCCGGTTTCACCATCCCATATCTGTACTACTACCCTGCTCATAGATTCCTTGGCCGTGAACTCCACAGAACTCTCCTCCGCAGGCAGCAGTTTTGTCTGATTGATCAGCCACCACTTACGATGTTCTGCAGCGCAATTTACCACCAATTCTCGGGAAAACACCTCTGTTTTTTGAATCGTTACTTTCTTTAATTCCAACTCCTTATGTGTCAAGATCTTAAAACCTGTGCCCAATGGAGCTGACTGATAGTGTTCGAAGTTTCCGAAGCGATGCCCCTGCGAAGAAAAATCAATGCCGCATTCCTCTTGGCACCACTGTATTAAGTCCTGGACATCTCGGTACAGTTCCTTACCATCTGTCCCAAATGAATGGAGGATTTCCTGAAATAGTGCTTCCTTTTGCACATTCCACAATTCCTTCAGATATGTGTATTCCACAACCGGACCATGCTGCCTTGAATGCGTATCATTGACCAGTACCATGGGCCTGATAACTAATTGGGGAGATTTCATCGTTATCTTCGCCATAGACAGAGTGCTTTCCTGTGTGAGGCTTTTCTCAAAGATTTCCGCTTCATGAAAAGGTAAAATGGCTGTAAGAACACTTTGGTGTTTTTTTGATATCTCTCTCTGCTTCCATGTCAAAAAAGGCTGGTTTGTTGGGGAACTGAATCCGTAAAGAAGAACTTCCCCCCCAACAGTAGAAAACAAAAGTAATTTAATAAAGCGATTTTCTCCTTGCATTTTTTCATCTCCGTTCTCTTTCGGATAGCCATGTACAATACTTTCTTTCTACGACATTATAACATAGATCTCCATGACACCCATTACTACATCCTCCCTTCCAGAAACGAAATTCACCATTTTTTGAGAGCCTTGCTATGACAATCCCAATATGGCAGATTTAAGAGAAGCGGAAATATCTTTCTAATGTAAAATGTTCCCGCTGGCGCTAACAGACAAAAAGATGCCGGGGCAGCCTTGGAAAAGGTTGCCCCGGTATCTTTTCACATATTTTGTGCTTTATAGTTTTCGCCCCATGTCCACATGGCGTCCAGAATGGGCTTCAGACTTTTTCCCAAGGCTGTCAGGCTGTACTCCACCCGCGGCGGAACTTCGGCATATACTTTGCGGCTAACCAGCCCTTTTTCTTCCATATCCCGCAGCTGGGCGGTGAGAACTTTCTGGGAAACGCTGCCGATGGACTTTTTGAGTTCTCCGAACCGCTTTGTTCCCGGCATGAGGTCGCGCAGGATCAGGACTTTCCATTTATCACCAATCAGCATAAGCGTTGTTTCTACCGGACAGGCAGGTAATTCTTTCACTTGCTGCATAGTAGCACTCCTTTCCAATAGTTTCTTTTTAGTAACTATAGCACAATAAAGTGCTTACTTTACAATAGATACTTACGGAATTATTATAATTTCGCAAGATAAAAATTGCAATCCCCAAAACCCAAATTCCAATCAGGAGGTATTTATGATGAATGACGTCGTAAAGTTTTTGCAGGAAAATCCCGTTCAGTATCTGGCCACGGTTGGCCGTGATGGTAAGGCCAAGTGCCGCCCCTTCATGTTTTCCGGCGAGATGGATGGCAAGCTATGGTTTTGCACCAACAACCAGAAGGACGTCTACAAGGATATGCAGGCCAACCCTAACATCGAGATTTCTGTTTCCAGCCCGGCTTATGCGTGGATTCGTCTGAACGGCGAGGCCGTTTTCGAGAATAATATGGCCGCCAAGGAGATGTGCATCCGGAACCCCATCGTCAAGGGGCAGTACGGCGAGGCCACCAACCCCGTCTTTGAAGTGTTTTATTTGAAAGATGTCCATGCAGTAATCGCTGACTTTTCCGGCAATCCGCCCAAGGAGTACGATCTGTAAGTATCGTGCACACGGTTCCCCCGGATAAATCTAGGGGAACCTCTTGATTTTGAGAGGCTTCTTATGCAGACAAAAGAGTATCTGGAATACATTGTGGATCATATCCACTCTGCCGTTTTTGCCACCGTGGACAGCCAAGGGCGGCCCGTCACCTGTGCCATCGACCTCATGGACTATGATGAAAACAGCCTCTACTTTCTGACAGCAAAGGGCAAGAACTTTTATGACCGGCTGAAAGCTAACGAAAATATTGCCTTCACCGCCATGAAGGGAGAAGATACCCTTTCCTGCGTGGCGGTGTCCGTACAGGGCAAGGCAAAGGAGATCGGGCCGGACAGGCTGCCCGACTTGTTCCGTAAAAATCCCTATATGGAGAAGATTTATCCTGATGTGCGCTCCCACAGCGCGCTCACAGTATTCAAAATTTACGAGGGAACCGGAGAATGGTTTGACCTCTCCAAACTTCCTATTGAACGGGCCAGCTTCTTTTTCGGCGGAGCACAGGCAAAAGAAACCGGCTATTTTGTGACGGACAAATGTATTGGCTGCAAGCTGTGTTATTCCAAATGTCCGCAGAAGTGTATCGACATTTCAAGAAAGCCTGTGGTTATTCGGCAAGAACACTGTCTGTATTGCGGAAATTGCTTTGAAATATGCCCTGCAAGGGCGATTGAACGGAGATAAGATGATGACGCAGGACGAGCGATTGATTTTTCTGCTCCGCGATCTGCTGGCAGAACGAAAAGAATATGAAGATATCCCGGTGCCGGATTCTCTCTCGGAAAAGCGGCGGCTTTTGCGCAGCCTGATGAATGTGCGTCCGCCCGTCCCGGTCCGTGAGGATTTCTTGCGGGTGCAGGACGCTTACCTTGTGGATCGTCTCGCGGAGCGGGGCGTGACAAGGCTGAAAGACCTGACGCCGGTGCGTCCCGGCTTATATCTCTGGCAGGGAGATATCACTACGCTGGCGGTGGATGCCATCGTCAACGCGGCCAACAGCCAGATGCTGGGCTGCTTCGTTCCTTGTCACGGCTGCATCGACAACGCTATCCACACCTATGCAGGGGTGCAGCTCCGCTTGGAGTGTGCCCGCCTCATGACCGGACAGGAGGAAGAACCTACCGGCAACGCAAAAATCACAAAAGCTTACAACCTGCCCTGCCGCTATATACTGCATACCGTCGGTCCGATAATTAGTGAAGCCGTCACACAGGCAGACCGGGAACTGCTGGCCAGCTGCTACCGCACCTGTTTGGAGCTGGCGGCGGAAACTGGGCTTGGCAGCATAGCGTTCTGCTGTATCTCTACCGGTGAATTCCATTTTCCCAATGAACTGGCCGCAGAAATAGCCATACAAACGGTGGGAGAATTGCAACGGCAAACCCCAGACAAAATCAAGGTGATCTTCAATGTTTTCAAGAACAGAGACTATGAAATCTACAAGCGCCTGCTGCGATAATATCGCACGGCTCAAACAGGAATTGGACACGGCGGATGCGGTGGTGATCGGGGCCGGTTCCGGGCTTTCCACTTCCGCGGGGTTTACCTATACCGGCGAACGCTTTCAGAAATATTTCGGGGACTTTATTGCGAAGTATGGCTTCCGCGATATGTATTCAGGCGGCTTCTATCCCTTTGACAGCCTGGAAGAACATTGGGCGTATTGGAGCAGGTATATCTATATCAATCGCTATTTGGACGCCCCGAAGCCAGTTTATCAGGAGCTTTTGAAACTGGTGCAAGGAAAGGACTATTTTGTGCTGACCACCAATGTGGATCATTGTTTCCAGAAGGCAGGATTTGACAAGCAGCGGTTGTTCTATACCCAGGGCGACTACGGCCTGTGGCAGTGTTCCAGGCCCTGCCACCAAAAGACCTATGATAACGAAACCATTGTCAAAAAGATGGTGGCCGAACAAAAGGATCGAAAAATCTCCAGCGAACTGATACCCTGCTGTCCAGTCTGCGGCGCACCCATGTCCATGAATCTGCGGGCGGATGATACCTTTGTGGAGGATGAAGGCTGGCACACCGCCGCCCGGCGGTATGAGGACTTTCTCCACCGCCATGAGGGACAGCATATTCTCTTTCTGGAATTGGGCGTAGGCGGCAATACACCGGTCATCATCAAATATCCGTTTTGGAGAATGACCTATCAAAACGCCAAGGCAACTTACGCATGTATCAATTTGATGGAGGCATACTGCCCGAAAGAAATTCAAAAGCAAGCAATTTGCATCGGTGGAGACATAGAAAATATTTTACACCAATTATTTCCACACAGGAAATAGCAAAGCCAGCCGAGCCAGTCAACGGTCAAGATGAACGGGCTGCGCCCGCCGTTGACAGCCCCGCCCGCCTTGGCTGGTAGGCAATCAAGGGGCGACAGCAAGGTATGCTGCCGCCCCGCACTCTTATTCAGAGAGGGGGGAATTTACATGACCGAGATTGAAGCCTATCAAGAGTATATCCGGTGCAGGCACAACGCCTTTTGTAAAGCAGTTATTCGGTATGCCGCCATCGGGAAAATCATACGGCTGCGGCAGAAATAGGAACGGGAAATTTCCCTTGACTATCTGACAAATGTGAAGTTTCTCCAATTTGCCGAGCCGGAGCCGGACGAGGAATCCCCCTTTACCGTCTGCGGCCAAACCATCCTATTGAGCAACGCCGCCCTTGCCGACGCAATCTCTGCTTTGCCGGAGCAGACACGGGAAGAAATCCTGCGCTATTACTTTCTGCGCCAGCCGCAGCGCGTGATCGGCGCGTGTATTGGCCGGTCATGCAGCACAGCGGGGCGGCATATCCAGACTGCCTTGTAGAAACTGCGGGAGAAAATGGAGAGGTGCCGCCATGAGTAAACTTCTCCCCTATGAAACCATTGTCAAAGCCTGTGAGGGCGACCCGGAAGCCGTGAACGCCGTTCTGCTCCACTACGCCGGATATATCCGCTATTTCTCCAAGGTGAACGGACAGGTCAATGCCGAGGTTGAGGACTATGTGAAACAACGGTTAATTGACTGTCAATTCAAGTTCCGGCTTGACGAACCGCCGGACAAGCCATAAAAACTGAATACCAGCCGCCACCAGCGCGGCCAGCGAAAGCAGTAAGTCTTGAAAAAGATTTACTGCTTTTTTGTTGTCTGGCTCCGCTTCCAGCCATTTTGACCCCTGCCGGTTGTAGTAGTAAGTGAGGGGGGAATTTTTCTGCCCTGGTGTTTGGCATTTGGAGCATTTACCCGTAGTAGAGAGCAAAGAGAAAGGCTTTCTCCAGCACCGGGTAGAAACCACTGCGCCCGGTGTCATTTTAGCGAAGGCGGGCAGGAATACCCTTTGCAGGATTAGTAGTAGCAGAAAAGGAGAAATAGATTGCAAAAGCGGCTCCCGATGAACGAGTAGTAGGCAAAGGGAAATTTGAAAAAAGCATTTATATAAGCCGGGAAAAAGTGGCGAACGGAAGTGAGGGGAAGTTTGCAGTCACGGAGAGCAAGTTTCTACCACGGTGCCAAAATCCGCAATTCTGCGGTTTTGCCCCTCGCGGGAAACTTGTTGGGGAGTGCCTTCCCCAAACCCTGCTTATCGTCCTCGCGGACTGCATATCATTTACTTCCGCGCCAGCGCGAAAGTTCATTCATTCCGTCGCTCGTCCTCTCCCCACGCAACCCGCTTCGCTGGGCTTGCGCGGGGACCCCATGAGCGCCGCCCACGAAAGGAGGTCACACTATGCGAAAGAAATACAACACACCCCACCGCAGCCGCGTTGTGAAAACCCGGCTGTCCGAAGAAGAATACGCCGACTTCACAGCGCGGCTTGCGCCTTATGGTATCAGCCAGTCCGAATTTCTCCGGCAGGCAATACGGCGGGCGACCATACGCCCCGTTGTCCATGTGTCGGCGGTCAATACGAACTTCTTTCCGCTGTCGGGAAGCTGACAGCCGAGTACGGCAGGATCGGTGGCAGCCTCAATCAGATTGCCCGGTATCTGAACGAGTACGGCGTACCCTACCATGCGCTGTCCGGCGAGATACGCGCCACCATAGCCGACCTTGCCGCCCACAAGTATGAAGTCCTCAAGAAAGTAGGTGACGTGGTTGGCAACACTCAAGCATTTAGGCTCTAAGAACGCCGATTACGGAGCCGCCGAAGCCTATCTGACCTTTGAGCATGACGAGTTTACCATGAAGCCCACCCTTGACGAACAGGGGCGGCTGATCCCCCGCAAGGATTACCGGGTGTCCACGCTGAACTGCGGCGACGAAGATTTTGCCGTTGCCTATATGCGCTCCAATCTCCGCTACAGGAAGAACCAGCGGCGGGAAGATGTGAAAAGCCATCACTACATCATCAGCTTTGACCCACGGGACGCGGCACACAACGGCTTGACCGCAGACCGGGCGCAGGCGTTGGGCGAGAAGTTTTGCGCCGAGCATTTCCCCGGACACCAAGCCCTGATATGTACCACCTGGACGGACATAACCACAGCGGCAACATTCATGTGTATATCGTCATCAACAGCCTTCGGGTTGAGGAAGTCCCGTTCCTACCCTACATGGACAGGCCAGCCGACACGAAAGCCGGGTGCAAGCACCGCTGTACCGATGCTGCCTTGCGCTACTTCAAATCCGAAGTCATGGAGATGTGCCACTGGGAGGGGATTTACCAAATTGACCTCTTGAACGGCAGCAAGAACCGCGTCACAGAAAGAGAGTATTGGGCGCAGAAAAAGGGACAGGCCGTGCTGGACAAACAGAACGCCCCCATGTTTGCGGAGGGTATCACACCCCGGCAGACCAAGTTTGAAACGAACAAGGAAAAGCTGCGGCGGACCATACGCAAAGCCCTTTTCACCGCTGCCAGCTTTGACGAGTTTTCCTCTCTGCTGCTGCGGGAGTGCGTGACCGTCAAGGAGAGCCGGGGGCGGCTTTCCTACCTCACGCCGGACAGGACAAAGCCCATTACCGCCCGGAAGCTGGGCGACGATTTTGACCGCGCCACCGTTCTTACGCTTTTGAAACAGAACGCCGCCAGAGCAGCCGAAACGCCCACCATCCCGCGCACCATAAAAGACCGTTTGCAGGCCGCCAGAGCCGAGATAGCCGCCCCCAAACAGGACGGTGTGCAGCGGCTTGTGGACATAGCCGCCAAGAGAGCCGAGGGCAAGGGAAAAGGCTACGAGCATTGGGCAAAGATACACAATCTGAAACAGGCGGCAAAGACACTGAATGTGTATCAAGAATACGGATTTACTTCCCCGGAGCAGCTGGAAGCGGCCATAGACACCGCCTATGCGGAAATGTGGCAGACTAGCGGCGAACTGAAAACGCTGGAAACCAAGCTGCAAGGGAAAAAGGAGCTGCAGCGGCAGGTGTTGGTCTACGCCCAGACCAAGCCCGCCGGCGACGGGGTGAAAGCGCAGAAATCCCCCAAAGCCCGCGACGCATACCGGCAGGCACATGAGAGCGATTTTATCATAGCCGAAGCCGCCGCCCGGTATTTCCGGGAGCATGGCATTACCAAACTGCCCGCCCGGAAAGCGTTGCAGGCCGAGATCGAGCAGCTTATTTCCCCAAAAGACAGCCTTTACAACGGCTACCGGGAACAGAAACGGCGGTTCAAGGAGTTGCAGACGGTCAAACGGAACATCGACCAAATCCTGCGCCGGGAGGAACCGAACCGCAGAAAGGAGCAGAACCATGAGCGATAACCCGCCCCGCATGGACTACCGCCAGCACCGGCGGGCGCGGCGGCTGGTACATGAGTGCTGTAACTACGACGATGGGAACTGCCTGCTATTGGACGACGGGGAGCCTTGCGTGTGTGTTCAGAGCATTTCCTATTCCTGCTAAAATGGGGTCCCCACAAAGTCATTGACTTTGTGGGGAGAGGAGGAGCAGCGGAATGAGTGAGCTTTCCCGCCAGCAGGGAAGCGAGGGATATGGAGCTTGCGACGACGAGGTTCCGTGTGGCTGTCCTGCCCCTTGACGGGGAGCTGTCCGCAGCATTCTTGTACCGGGGAAGCCGGAAACGGTGCGCGGTCTGCGGGGCGGCTTTGCCCCCAAATCCAACCGGGGAAAGTACTGTCCCGACTGCGCCGCCAAAGTACGCCGCCGCAAGGAAGCCGAGCGACAGCGCAAACGCTACCAACTTTCTACGCATTTAAGGGTTTTCAAACCCTTGTAAATCAAGGCTTTTTACCTACCCTCAATAGTGGCTTGATACATTTCTTTTTCCCTCAGAAACGGTGTTCTATATGCGTACAAACGCCCTAAATCCACCCAAAGGAGGAACCATGTCAGATAACCGAAAATATTACTACCTGAAGCTGAAAGAGAATTACTTTGACGAGGACGCTATCGTGCTGCTGGAGAGTATGCAGGACGGCGTACTCTACTCCAACATTCTCTTGAAGCTGTACTTAAAGTCGCTGAAAAATGGCGGGAAGCTGCAGCTTGATGAAAATATCCCTTACACCGCGCAGATGATTGCCACCATTACCCGCCAGCAAGTCGGCACCGTAGAACGGGCCTTGCAGATCTTTATGAAACTGGGGGTTGTGGAGCCGCTGCAAAACGGCGCACTGTATATGAGCAACATTGAACTGATGATCGGCCAGTCCTCTACCGAGGGGGAGCGGAAACGGCGGGCAAGTCTGACTTTGCAGGAGCAAAAGGCCTTGCCAAAGGCCGGGGCGGACAAATGTCCACCATATCAAGCGGACATTTGTCCACCAGAGTTAGAGATAGAAAAAGAGAGAGCACAAGAGTTAGATACGGGACAACCCGCCCGCGCCGCCTATGGCCGGTATGGAAATGTCTTTTTGACCCAATCGGAACTGGACGGGCCGAAAGCTGATCTGCCCGGCAAATGGGACTACTACATTGACCGGCTATCCTGTCATATCGCGTCCAGCGGCAGGAAGTATCACAGCCATGCCGCCACGATTTACAAATGGGCGCAGGAGGACGCCACCAAGAAACCCTCGAAAAGGGCATACCCGACTACTCATGCAAGGAGGGCGAGAGTTTATGAAGAACGAAATCAACGCTGTTTTGGAAAATATGAAGGCCACCACACCGGAGCGGTCGGACTACACCAGCGAGGACGGTTTGCTGCACTGCGGCAAGTGCCACAAACCAAAAGAAGCCTACTTCCCGGAGGGCAAGGCATTGTTTGGGCTTGACCGCCACCCGGCAGAGTGCGACTGCCAGAGAGCCGCCCGTGAGGAGCGGGAAGCCGCCGAACAGCGGCGCAGGCACCTTGACACCGTGGAGGAACTGAAACGCTGGGGCTTTACCGACCCCACCATACGGGACTGGACTTTTGAAAACGACAACGGCAGGAACCCGCAGACCGAACTTGCCCGCCGGTATGTGGAGCATCGGGAGGATATGCGAACCGACAATATCGGCTGCCTGTTCTGGGGCGGTGTGGGAACCGGCAAAAGCTACCTTGCGGGCTGTATCGCAAACGCCCTCATGGAGAAAGAAATCCCTGTCCACATGACGAACTTTGCCCTTATCCTCAATGACCTTGCCGCTAGTTTTGAGGGGCACAACGAGTACATTTCCCGTCTTTGCCGCTATCCGCTGCTGATCCTTGACGACTTCGGCATGGAGCGCGGCACCGAGTACGGGCTGGAACAGGTTTTCAATGTGATAGACAGCCGTTACCGCAGCGGTAAGCCGCTGATCGTCACGACCAACCTCACGCTGGACGACCTGCGGAATCCGGAGGACACCGCCCATTCCCGGATTTATGACCGGTTACTTTCTATGTGTGTTCCGGTACGCTTTACCAGCGATAACTTCCGGCAGGAAGCCGCACAAGCTAAGCTGGAACGGCTGAAAAAGCTAATGTGATAAGGAGGCGGTACGATGAAAGAAGTTCCCATCTGGGAAAAGAGCAATTTGAGTTTGGAGGAAGCTGCCGCCTACTCCAGCATAGGGATTAACAAGCTGCGCGATCTCACGAATGAAAAGGACTGTCGGTTTGTACTATGGGTAGGGAATAAGCGCCTGATCAAGCGCCGCCTGTTTGACCAATTCATCGAGCAGATGTATTCCATCTGAAATTTGTGGTGTGAAAGACTGCCTGAATATGGTACAATCAAAGTGTCATACCAAGGCTCTTTCCATTACGGAAAGGAGTTTGACAATGTCCGAAAAGCGCAAAGACCATAAGGGAAGAATCCTGCGGACAGGAGAGAGCCGGAGAAAAGACCTGATTTATCAATACCGCTATACGGATATCCGGGGAAAGCGCCAGACGGTTTATTCCTCTGATTTAAGGGAACTGCAGGAAAAAGAGAAAGAAATCCAGAAGCAGCTTGACGCGGGAATCGACTATGCCGCCGGAAAAATCACCGTCATAGAACTGGTAGAGCGGTATAGCGGCCTAAAGCAGGGCGTCCGCTACAACACGAAGGTTGGATACAATTTTGTGCGGAATCTGATTCGGCAAGAAGATTTTGGATACCGCCCGATCCGGGATATCAAAGTATCCGATGCCCAACAGTGGATCATGAAGCTGCACGGCGACGGAAAGGGAGACAGCACCATCACCAGCGTGCGGGGCGTTGTCAAACTGGCATTTCAAATGGCCTGCAACGAGGATATCATCCGAAAAAATCCCTTCGACTTCAAGTTGGTGGAGGTCGTTCCCAATGACTCGCAGAAGCGAATCACCATGACCCAGGAGCAGCAGGAAATCTGGATGGGTTTTATTCGGGGTGACAAGACCTACCGCAAGTATTACGATGAGTTTGTAGTCCTGCTGGAAACCGGGATGCGGGTGAGCGAGTTCTGCGGCCTGACCAAAAGCGATCTGGATTTTGAGAACCGTCGTATCCGGGTGGATCACCAGCTCGTCCGGGAGCGGGGCAGCAAGTACTATGTGGAGAAAACAAAAACCGAATGTGGCTGTCGTTTTATTCCCATGACGGATACGGTGTACCAGAGCCTTAAAAATATCCTGGCTCGTCGCAAGACACTCAAAGCAGAGATGATCGTCGACGGATACACCGGATTTTTGCTGCTGGATAAGGACGACAAGCCCAAGGTGGCACTGCACATCGAAAATGAGATGCGCTGGGCCATGAAGAAGTATCGCAAGCTGTACCCGGACAAGCCCCTGCCGCACATTACTCCCCATGTGTTCCGTCATACCTTTTGCAGCAACATGGCCAATGCGGGTATGGATATCAAGAACTTGCAGTATGTGATGGGCCACTCCGATGTGGGGGTGACACTGAATGTCTACACCCACGCCAGCTTTGACCGGGCAGCCGAACAGATGGCAAAAATCCTTGCGTTCCCCGCTGTGACAGCTTGAAAAATCAGGTCAAATCCGCAGTTGGTACTACACCAATTACTACACCATTTGCCAATGAAATTGCGTAGATTTACGCAGATTTGCGTGGGCAGCATGGCAACCACAACGAAAAGAAAAAGCGCCGAAAAGCCAGTCATATCAATGGTTTGCAGGCTTATGAAGGGATATATAAGAGATGACCAAAATACTATTTGTTTGCCACGGCAATATATGCAGGTCGCCCATGGCGGAGTTCATGCTGAAGGACCTGGTCAAAAAACGCGGGATGGAGAGGGACTTTCTGATCGCCTCCTCTGCCACCAGCGCGGAGGAGATCGGCAACCCCGTCCATCCAGGCACGGCGAGCCGGCTGGCCCGGGAGGGCATCTCCACAGCGGGGAAATATGCCGTGCAGCTGAAGCGGACCGACTATGACCGTTACGACTATTTTCTGGGCATGGATCAATGGAACGTCCGCAATATGAAGCGGATCTTGGGGGGAGATCCGGAGAACAAGGTGCACCTGCTGCTGGACTTTACCGGGCGGCCGGGGGAGGAGATCGCAGACCCCTGGTACACGGGAGACTTTGAACGCACCTATGCAGATATCCTGGAGGGGTGCACCGGCTTCCTCCGACAGCTGGAGGGGCAGGGGACATAGACTGCAGCGGAGGACGGCCGTCCCCCGCGCCATATTAGAAGAAAAGAGAAAGATGGCGGCCCCGGATTTCCGAGGCCGTCATCTTTCTCAGGTATTACGCCTTTTCAAACTCACTCTTGCCCAGACCACACACGGGGCAGACCCAGTCGGAGGGGACATCCTCCCAGGGCGTGCCGGGAGCCACGCCGTTGTCGGGGCCTCCCACGGCAGGGTCATATTCATAGCCGCAGGGGCAAACATATTGATCCATCATGACCGCTCCTTTCTCAGGGACAGAGGATCAGCCAAAGTAGCACTTCAGCAGGCCCTCGAACGCCTTGCTGCGGCGGGCCTCGTCCCGGGCCGTCTATCCTCGCCGGATCAGCAGGCCGTTTTGCGTCCTATGGAAATGCAGTAATTGCAAGACTTTTGCCTCCGTCTCCATTCTAAATAACAAACAGCCAACGCCCAAAGCAGGCGTTTTCGGGAAAGTGCTGACTTTCTATCCACTTTTGGGAGACATATCATGGATAAACTGGATGATGCAGGTGTTTAGTCACTAGCAAATAAGCATTGGATGTTCCAATACACCATCGCGGTGGATGGCCCAAAGAAGGATGTCCGCAAGAGAAATAACAAGTTCGGCAATCCTACGAAGACAGAGACGGAGGCAATTAGAGCCAGAAACAAATGCTGCTCATATTCCAGATGGGGGCCAAAGACAATATCGAAACGGCAAAGTCGGCATACAAGGTATTCTCGTCTAATGGAAAGCACTTTTTGGTCAAGTATGCTCCCTATGCTCTGCATTTTATGGAATATTTGGGCTCGGCGTTGGCTTGGAGGTATTCTTTCAAAAGAAGAAGTCGGTTGCAAATGTAGTAATTTCCGTAGTTGGGTATAGATTTTACCTCCTTGTGCGGGGTTCTTATAATTATAACATGCCGACAGAAAAAAGGGGTGGTAAACACCCCTTTGATCAGTTTTACACTTTTTCGAGATCAATGATCTTTCTGATATCGCTAATCTCCAATGCGGTGGCAATCTTACCTAAGTGTTCAAAATTGATAACAGTTCGAGTGCCTCTCACAATATCGCTTATTGTTGATTCCCGTACTCCCGCCATCTCGGCGAGTTTTTTCTGTGTTATACCTTCCTCTTCAAGAAGTTCTTTAACACGAAGTTTGACACGGTAGCTCATACCAGACTAATTCCCTCCATGCTCGAAAGTACCATGTAAGCATAATTCCAAAGGCTGGGGTCTTTTCCAAAAACAGTAGGCTTATCGCCCAAAGAGCCAGCCAAATCCATAACACTTCTTGTGAGTCCGACTTTGTGCTTGTTCCAAACAGCGATGGGATCTTTG
This sequence comes from Lawsonibacter asaccharolyticus, assembly GCF_022453915.1. NCBI lineage: Bacteria > Bacillati > Bacillota > Clostridia > Eubacteriales > Oscillospiraceae > Lawsonibacter > Lawsonibacter asaccharolyticus. The sequence continues at coordinate 2,696,871 of NZ_CP091870.1, read as the reverse complement.
CCGTCCATCCACTTATACTTGCCTGAGGTGATATCATACTCGAGAAGAACTCTGAATGCCGCCAGAATGGGATAGAGAAGACCATCGGGAATTTTGTAGTAAATATCACTCATACAGAATTTACTCTTGCCGACGGGGCTGCCCTCTTTGTAGCCAGAATAGGACTTTCGACCGTACATACGACCATTCTCGTTATAAGCTACAGCAAACTCAGTTTCGATGGCATCGTAAAGATCAAACAGATCGGGAATGACATTCACAAATTTTCTGTAGTGCTCGGGGTCGTCCAAATACTCATTCAGCATGGCCTGTTTGCCAGAGTATGCTTTGGTAGGATGCTCCGCACTGTTATACTTATCGATGTTGAACATACAAATGATAGAAACGATATCGCGCGCGTCGATCATTTTCAGAGCCTTTTTGGTATCGGTGTCTTTTGTGATCTGATTCTGCTTAAAGGAAATTCTATTAAAGAAGGGAAGTCCCTCGAGGCCTTCCTTGATGGGATCGAACTTCTCTCTCAGTTCTGCCATAGACTTTGCATCGACTGCGATAGAAGTATTACGAGCTTCAGCCAGATCGGCAATCATTGCTTCGACGCCAGTCATTACTTCAAACTGAACATACTGTTCCAGGACTTTATCCTTGTTCTCAAGAAGGATCTTGTAGGTATGTCCGCCATCAATGTTGCCATGGCAGCTTTCATCCTCGAAATCAATGGTTACTTCCTGCAAGCGGTTATCATAACGCACTCTCTTTGCGGAGAGAATGATGCCTCTGTTCTTCAGGTGGAACTGGCCGTCATTACTCAGCAGAGACTCTGTGATTGCATTTGCCACAGTAGAGTTGAGTTTCTGATCGCGGGGGTTTGTGGACATGGGAATACCCTCGGGGACATCGCAGGTCTTGGCATAGAAAATGTACTTTCTCGGAGTTTCGTTGCCAAGAGGATCATCAAACTTCCTAAAATTGTTGTCGCTTACCTTAATTGTCTTTCTAATCATAATTACCTCTTTCTGAAGACCAGGCTTCGAATTATGTGTACGAATGCATTTGCATATCGCAATATCAGAATAACGAAATATCGATATTTTGTCAAGGGGGTAAAATTAAAAAGTTTGGAAGGAAGGCGGTAAAAGGCTTTGTAGAGGTTGCCATAGACCTTCTTGAAGCCAGTAATATCGAAGTGATTGGAGAGGACAGAAGCCCAGTGGATGATGTAAGTCCCTGCGGTCAGTTCCTCAACCTCACGCACCAAAATTTCAGCCTTGATAGTGTCGCGGATGTCGTTGGTCTTGGCTTGAGCTTCTTCCATGGGGGCTTCCACCTTGGAAACCAGTTTGTTCTTGCAAGTTGTTCAAAAGAAGTGAAAATTTCTCATAAGTTATCAGTTTTGCTTTATTTTTCGATATTAGGAGAAAAACCACTTAATATAGGTGCAATTCAAGAAAGTTGCACATGTGAAAGTCAAAAAAGTGTGATACGGAGAAAAGTTACACCCAACTTGCACACCTGCGCGGCGGAAGCGCAAAAAGAGAGGGAACCGGTTTCCCGATTCCCTCTCAAAAAGTGCTTATTAACTGGCCGTTTATCCGGTATTGATTAGCCGAAGTAGCGCTTCAGCAGGCCCTCGAAAGCCTTGCCGTGGCGGGCCTCGTCCCGGGCCATCTCGTGCACGGTGTCATGGATGGCGTCCAGGCCGTTCTTCTTGGCGCAGGCGGCCAGCTCGAACTTGCCGTTGGTGGCGCCGTACTCACAGTCTACACGCCAAGCCAGGTTGGCCTTAGTGTCAGCCTTCATGTTGGCCTCCAGGTCCTCGCCCAGCAGCTCAGCAAACTTGGCGGCGTGCTCGGCCTCCTCATAGGCGGCCTTCTCCCAGTACAGGCCGATCTCGGGATAGCCCTCCCGGTGGGCCACGCGAGCCATGCACAGGTACATGCCCACCTCGGAGCACTCGCCGTTGAAGTTGGCCATGAGCTGGTCAAAGATGTACTTCTTGTCCTCAGCGCTGATATCGGGGTTGTTCTTCACAGTCTTGGCATAGATGCCGAACTCATGCTCGGCAGCCAGCTTCATCTCGCCCACCTGCTCCACGAACTTGTCCTTAGGAGCCTTGCAGATGGGGCAGAAGTCGGGCGCGGTCTCGCCCTCGTACACATAACCGCAAACGGAACAGACAAACTTTTTCATGATAATTTTTCCTCCTGTTTTATTTTATTTTGGCAATTTTCACACGTGCCGTAGAAGATGAGCTCATGGCGCTGGACCAAGAACCCATATTGCGCGCTGACGGTCTGATCCAGATCGCCGTCATCCAGCATGGGATGGGGCAGATCCATCACAGCGCCGCAGCAGGTGCAAATAAGGTGACTGTGGGGGGCAATGCACCCGTCGAACCGCTCCTGTCCCTTGACGACGCCGATGCTCTGGATCAGGCCCTGCTGTTGGAACAGGACTAGGTTGCGATAGACCGTCCCCAGGCTCAGGTCGGGGTGGGTGGGTTTCAGAGTTTGATAGACCCACTCGGCGGAGGGGTGGCAGTCGGTGCTCTGGATCGCGTTCAAAATGGCCTCCCGTTTTCTGCTGTATCTTGTGGCGCGTTCCATAGGGCCCTCCAAATAGTAATAATTCTTATTACGAAAGAATCATACCACAGAAACAGCTGCTTGTAAAGGGGAAAATCAAAAAATCCGAAAATTTTTGTGTTCAGGGCCGGGAGCTATCTTCCTTTGTATGACGGAATTTTTTCAGGATGGACTCCTCCCAGCGGTCGCCGTATTTCATCCCCAGCAGGAAGACGGCCACACCGATGATCCCCAGCAGGACCATAGCCCAAAGAGGGAGAGTCAGGGTGGCACCGCCCAAGGCGCTGGCTACCAGCAGGCCCCAGGGACGAGTGAGCACAACGATCACCAGAAAACGGGGGGTGGAGATGGCGGTGAGCCCGGCCAGAATGCACAGCAGGTCATCGGGAAAGAAGGGCAGGAGAAAGGCCAGGATGAGGAAAGTGTCTGTTTTGGCCCGGACGATGGAGAGGTACTTGTCGGAAATGGCCCGGCTCACCAGGCGGTCCGCAAAAGATTGGCCCAGCGCGCGTGCCAGGAGAAAGACCAGCAGGGAGGCGGAGAGGACCGCGGCGATGGTAAGAAAAAAGGAGGGCCAGGTGCCGAAGAGCATCCCGCCGGCGGCGGCGCTGAGGTTGCTGGGGATGGGGGCCAGCACCACAGACAGGAACTGGAGCAGGAAAAAACAGAGGTGGGAGTAGGGAGCGAACTGAGAAATATAGTCCTGAAGGGCCTGCTGGGAGGAGAGGGCGGCGAAGAAGCCGCTGCGCCACAGAAAGACGCCGCCCAGGGCGCACAGGAGCAGGACCAGGACCGCGCTGGTGATTTTCAGGAGATGTTTCATGAGGGACCTCGATCTTCTCTTTAGATTCGCGGGACAGTGGAGGCCGGCGGCGCGCCAGCCTGCATAGTCCCTATGGTATCACAGAATTGTGGCGGATGTGATAAGTTTTTCTTAAATTCTCATAAAAATGTCGAAGTGGGGCGAAAAAAGAGGGCCAGCAGGCTGCTGGCCCTCCCGGGAGGAGCGGGGAGCGGATCACAGATGAAAGCGCCTGCGCACTTCCTCGCGCAGGGCCGGTACCCGGCGCACCACGATGAGGGGGATGACCAGGGCAGCGCATACTGTGAGCACCACCAGGGACCAGCCCGGCTGCCAGCGGCCCAGGAAGTAGCGGTCGATGAGCAGCTCCACGCCGGAGAGAAAAACGCCGGTGGTGCCGATGACTAGGGTGATGCGGGAAAGGGTGCTCCGGGGCCTGGCCCCCATCATAAAGCCCAGAAACAGCAGCGCCGCCCCCAGAAGCAGGATGATGGGCAGGGCCAGATGCCAATACCATGCTGAGCCGTCCAGATCCACGGAGATCAGAAAGACGTAGAGGGCGACGGCCAGCACATCTGCAGACAGGCGGAGATAGAGGTGCATGGTGCGCAGGAGCAGCGGTGGGACCAGCCAGACCCACAGCATGGCTGCCGCGCCGATGACATAGAGGGACCAGATATGGCCGCTGCGCAGCACCAGATTGAGCAGGCCGCAGCACACCGCCACTGAGGCCAGCATGGAGGACACCAGGATGGCCAACTCCGCCTTAGAGGCGGGGGGCACCTCCCGCCGTTCGGTGGGGAAGGGGGGAGAAGAGCCGGTGTCCACCGGCTGTCGGGGGTTGACCACCGGGGTGCGGCAGAGGGGGCAGAAGGAGGCGGTGGAATCCAGCTCCACGCCGCAGTTGACACAATAGGACATACAGAACACCTCCCAGGGACCTCAGCGGGTCCGGTTGGACTCCACCTTGACGGGGATGCCTTCCCGTACCAGGTGGGTGAAAAAGCGCCGCTCCGTCTCGCTGGAGGTGCCGGTGCCGGCGAAGGTGACAGCCATGGTATTGCCATAGCTGATGGAGGCGCAGTGAGGGGAGGGCCGGGTGGCCTGCCCCAGGACGACCTCCATCCGCTGGATGTGAGGGGCCATCTCCGGCGGGACCCGGAAGAGGCCGGGATTGGTGTAGGTGGCGGAGAAGGGGCGCACCCCCACCAGCTGGTAGGAGAGGGACATCACCGGGTTCTTCAGGAAGATGGGGATCAGCTGGAGAAAGCGGTTGGTTGTGAAGTGGACATTGCCGGTGAAGCGGGCCCGCATCTCCTGGGGATTGATGTGCAGGCGCATGTAGTGGTGGACGTATCGGACCAGCTCAGGGAAGGTGTAAGGCCCCAGGGTGGGGTCCACGCAGAGCCGGACAGTGAGGATGAAGTTGCGGAGGGTGGCGGAGGGGAACCAGCCCCGGAGATCGATGGGAATGGCCAGAGCCGCGGGCCTGGGACGGCGGGGGCGCTGGACCTCCTGATTCTCCAGGATAGACTGGAGGAGCACTGCGGAGAGGTATTCGGTGATGGAGGCGCCGTACCGGGCGGCGATCTCCTTCAGCCGGTCCACGGGCAGAAAGCCCATGGTGACATTCAGGGTGTAGAAGGGCTCCGCCTGGCTGGTGTTGGAGAAAGCGGTCTCCTGCCAGCGGTCCCGCAGGACCCGCTTGCCCGCGTACCGGGCGTAGGCATCCTCCAGCTCCTCCGGACGAGGGGGAGCATCCACGTCCAGCAGGCCGGGGCCGCAGGGGATGGGGTGTCCCAGCTCCCGGAGGTAGACCGCCAGCAGGGTGCGGAAAAAGGTGAGAGCCCCCGCCCCGTCAGACACAGCGTGGAACACCTCCAGGGAGATCCGGCTCTGGTAGTAGAAGAAGCGGACCAGCCATCCGTTGTCCTCCCGGAAGCGGATGGGCTGGCAGGGGTTGGACATGTCCGGACGGACAAAGGGGCCGGGGCTGTCGTTGGGCTCGAAATAGTGCCAGAAGACCCCGGGCTTCATCCGGACGCGGAAACCGGGGAACCGGGGCATGGTTCGGTCCACTGCCCGCTGGAGGACGGCGGGGTCCACCGGCTGGGACAGGACAGCAGAAAAGCGGTAGACCGGCGAGTACTTCTCCCGCTGGAGAGCGGAGTAGAGGACGCCGGCGTTGTCCAGCCGGTACCAGTCAGGGGGACCTTTGGGCGTCTTGGACATGGCGGCGCCTCCTTTCCTTTGTGATATCAGTGTAGCATCTCCTGGGGGAAAGTACAAGGGGAGGGGAAAAAGTATAAAATTCAACGCTCCTATTCGCTGCGGCGTGGGCGTGCCTTTTCTGACCTTGCGCAGGGAGAGCTGCTTGAAGAATATGCCGTGGGCGGGAGGCGGATCGGTCCTTCCCCTGGCCTCGTGGGCCTCACGCCACTTCGGAGAGCCTGGGCTCTTCGGGGGCAGGGGGGAGGAATACGGCAGTTAGATGAGGTCCATCATACCGTATCTCCACGCCCGCCGCAAGGCGTGCGCACCTGCCCGCGCGATTTTGTCAGAACGCCGCAGCTTTTCCCGGCACCGCAAACAAGGCGACGGGGAGAGGCCATTGCCAAACGCGGCCGGATGTGGTAGGCTTGTCATGATCCAGGTCCCAGAACAGGAAGGTGAGAACGATGACACTGAAAGAGAGAGGAAGACGGGTGCGGGTGACCCATCCCACCCCCGCCCAGCGGGCGGAGGCGGAGGAGCGCCGCCTGGCCCCCATGATGAGGGCCCTGAAGGCAATCCACTCGGCCAGCTCGCCCGAGTCCATGCGCCCGGAGGACCTGAAGCGGCAGCGGGCGGCTCAGGAGGTGCTGGGCAGGCTCATCACCCCCATGATCGGGATGAAGTGGGCCCCCTTTGAGCTGGAGGGGATGAACGCGGCCTGGGTGCGGCCTGAGCGGAGCTATGACCGGAACCACGCCATCCTGTACTGCCACGGCGGGGGCTATACCAGCGGAAATCTGGGCTACTCCCGGCCGCTGGCCTCCAAGCTGTCCGGCGTGACGGGCTGGGACACCCTCTCCTTCGAGTACCGGCTGGCCCCGGAGCACCCCTTCCCTGCGGCGGTGGACGATGCGATGAAGGCGTGGGACCATCTGATGCGCCAAGGCTACGGGGCCCGGGACGTGACGGTGGCGGGGGACTCGGCGGGAGGAAACCTGGCGCTGGTGCTGTGCCACCGGCTGAAGCAGGAGGGCAGGCGGCTGCCTGCCCGGCTGATCCTCATGTCCCCATGGACGGATATGACGGCCAGTGGGAAGTCCTATACAGAGCGGGCGGAGCTGGACCCCACCATCACCCTGGACTATATCCGGGCGGTGCGTGGGGCCTATGCCCGGGACCAGGAGCTGACCTCCCCCATGCTGTCCCCGCTGTTCGGGGATTTCCGGGGCTTCCCGCCCACACTGATCCAGGCGGGGAGCAACGAGCTGCTGCTGTCCGATTCCGTGCGCCTGCGGGACCGGATGCAGGCGGCGGGGGTCCCATGCCGGCTGGAGGTCTGGACCGACATGTGGCACGTGTTTCAGATGTTCCCCATCAAAAAGGCGGGCCAGGCCATGGCCAGCGTGGGGCGCTTCCTGCTGGAATACACATGAAAATGGTCCCTGTCCGCAGGAGAGCGGGAGGGCACAGCGGGATCAAGGAGAAAAGATCGAGGGCCGCCCCGGCAGGGGCGGCCCTCTCGTTTCTGGGGTAAAACTTCTGCAAGGAGCGCATCTGGGAGCTCAGGGCGGCGAGGATGCTCTGGTCACAGCAGCACCACGCCGGCCTGCTCACAGGCCCGGACGGTGTCGGGGTCCCACAGGGAACTCTGCACCTCACCGATGTGGGCCTTGCCCAGCAGCAGCATGGACACCCGGGACTGGCCGATGCCGCCCCCCATGGTCAAGGGCAGCTCACCGTTGAGCAGCATCCGGTGGAAGGGGAGGGAGCGGCGGCTGTCACAGCCTGCCAGGGTGAGCTGGCGGTCCAGGGACTCTGGGCTGACCCGGATGCCCATGGAGGAGAGTTCAATAGCCTGGCCATTGACGCTGTCCCAGAACAGAATGTCGCCGTTCAGGTTCCAGTCATCATAGTCCGGGGCCCGGCCGTCATGTGGCTGACCCGACTTCAGCTTTCCGCCGATCTCCATGAGAAACACCGCACCGTGCTCCCGGACAATGGTGTTCTCCCGCTCCTTGGGGGAGAGCTGGGGATATAGATCCTCCAGGTCCTGGGCGGTGACGAAGGTGACCTGGCCGGGCAGCTCGGGCAGGGCGGACAGCTGGGGGAAAACGGAGCGCAGGAAGGACTGGGTATCCACGAGAGCGCGGACAATGGCGTTCACCGTCTGCTTCAGATAGTCCCGGGTGCGGTCCTCCTGGGTGATGATCTTCTCCCAATCCCACTGGTCCACGTAAGCGGAGTGGAGGTTGTCCAGCTCCTCATCCCGGCGGATGGCGTTCATGTCGGTGTAGAGCCCCTCTCCGGGGTGGAACTGATAGCGCTTCAGAGCCAGGCGCTTCCACTTGGCCAGGGAGTGGACCACCTGGGCGGTGTCCTCCACCCGGTTGATCTCAAAGGAGACGGGGCGCTCCACCCCGTTCAGGTCATCGTTGAGGCCGGAGGAGGCGGAGACGAACAGGGGGGCAGACACCCGGTGCAGGCGCAGGGCACCGGCGAGGCGGTCCTCGAACAGACGCTTGAGCAGGCTGATGGCCTTCTGGGTCTCATAGAGGCTGAGGAGGGAGCGGTATCCCTCGGGAATGACGGTTTTTCCCATGTCGAATACTCCTTTTGAAAGGGATTTGGAACAGAAGCTCATCCGGCAGAGCCGGGATGGAACGCCTGGTGAGCACATACAGATTTTTCTATTATAGCGGAGAAGGGCGGAAAAATCAATCTGTTCTTGCCAAGCGGGGCACGTCTTTGTATAATAGGGTCCATCCAAAGTTCCGACGGAGGGAGAGAGGAGATGCCTATGAAATTCATTTCCTGGAATGTGAACGGCCTGCGGGCCTGCCTGAAAAAGGGGTTTCTGGACTTTTACCGACAGGAGGCACCCGACTTCTGCTGCCTTCAGGAGACCAAGATGGAGCAGGGACAGGCGGATGTGGAGCTGAACGAAGGGGTCTTGGAGTTCTGGAACTCTGCGGAGAAGAAGGGATACTCCGGCACCGCTGTTTTCACCCCCCACCAGCCTGTGGCTGTGGCCTACGGTATGGACAAGGACCGGCACGACCACGAGGGGCGGCTCATCACCCTGGAGTATGAGGGCTTCTATCTGGTCTGCTGCTACACCCCCAACTCCCAGGACGGCCTGAAGCGGCTGGACTACCGCATGGAGTGGGAGGACGACCTGCGGGACTACCTCATGTCCCTGGACCGGCACAAGCCGGTGGTCTACTGTGGGGACCTAAACGTGGCCCACCGGGAGATCGACCTGAAAAACCCAAAGACCAACCGGAACAACGCCGGCTTCACCGACCAGGAGCGGGAAAAGATGACCTGCCTGCTCTCCTCCGGCTTTACAGACAGCTTCCGCTATCTCTACCCGGACACGGAGGGGATCTACTCCTGGTGGTCCTACCGCTTCAACGCCCGGAAGAACAACGCGGGGTGGCGCATCGACTATTTCATCGTCTCTGACCGCCTCCGGGACAAGATCAAGCGGGCGGAGATCCTGACCACGGTGGAGGGCAGCGACCACTGCCCGGTACTGCTGGAGCTGGACATCTGAGTGCCCCGGGGCGGGACCGGAAGGAGATAAGGAGGATCTGGATATGCGCAGAGCGGAGAAGGAAGTCAAAGACCTGGAGCAGTTGGAGGAGATCCTGCGGGACTGCAACACAGTGCGGATCGGGACCCAGGATGCGGAGGGGATGTTCATCGTCCCTGTGAATTACGGCTACGACCTGACAGAGGGGCAGCTGACCCTCTACCTCCACTCGGCCCGGGAGGGGCGGAAGGCGGCGGCGTTCCGCCGGGGCGGGGCGGTGGCCTTTGAGATGGACTGCGGCCACCAGCTGATGACGGCGGAGCAGGCGTGCAGTTACAGCTGTGCCTACCGCAGCATCATGGGCAGCGGGACCATCCGGGAGCTGACCGAGCCGCAGGAGAAATATGAGGCCCTCAACGCCATTATGCGCCATATGACCGGGCGAAACTGGGAGATGCCGGAGCCCGCCGTGGCCCGGGTATCCGTCTTTGCCATCCGGGCGGAGCGCTGGACGGGCAAGCGCAGCCCAGCCAACTGAGAGGAGGCAGCCGAAATGGTCTTATTTGATCCCCACAGATACGCCTATCCCTCCCGCCGCAGCGTGGTGTACGCCCGCCGGGCCATGGCCTGTACCTCCGTCCCCCTGGGGGCCCAGGTCGGCCTGGATGTGATGAAGGCCGGAGGAAATGCCGTGGATGCGGCGGTGGCCATGGCCGCCGCCATGCCCCTGCTGGAGCCCACAGGAAACGGTATCGGGGGGGACTGCTTCGCCCTGGTTTGGGTGGAGCGGGAGAAAAAGCTGTACGGCCTGAACGCCAGCGGCGTGTCCCCTGCAGCTCTGTCCGCCGCCCTGGTGCGGGAGCGGGGCTTCGGGGAGATGCCTAAAGAGGGCTGGCTGCCCACCATGGTGCCCGGCGCCCCCGGGGGATGGGCAGAGCTCAACCGGCGCTTCGGGACCCGCCCCCTTGAAGAGCTGTTCGCCCCCGCGGCCTCCTACGCCCGGGAGGGGGTGGCTGTGCCGGTGAACGTGGCGGTCCAGTGGGCACTGGACGGCCCCCGTATCGGCCGGGCTATGGAGCGGGACCCGGCCCCCCACCGCCCCTGGTGGGAGCGGATGATGAAGGCGGACGGCACCCCATACCGGGCGGGAGAGATCTTCCGCTGGCCGGAGTACGCTGACACTCTGGAGGAGCTGGCAGCCACCAGCTGTGAGAGCTTCTACAGGGGGAGCCTGATGGAGCGGATGGTCTCCTTCAGCCGGGAGACGGGGGGCTTTTTCCAGGAGCGGGATCTCCAGGACTACCGCCCGGAGTGGGTGGAGCCCATCACCGCGGACTACAAGGGCTACACCGTGTGCGAGATCCCGCCCAACGGCCATGGGATCACCGTGCTGATGGCGCTGAATATCCTGAAGGGCCTGCCCCTCTCCCAGGAGCGGGACAGCGCCGACACCTACCATAAGATTTTGGAGGCCATCAAGCTGGCTTTCGCGGACACCAGGACCTATGTGGCGGACCCCCGGTACATGCGGACCCGGGTGGCCGACCTGCTCTCGGAGGACTATGCTGCCCGGCGGCGGGCCCTGATCGGAGAACGGGCCCTGCTGCCACAGGCGGGGGACCCCTCCTGCGGCGGAACCATCTACCTGTGCACCGCGGACCCCCAGGGCAACATGGTCTCCTTCATCCAGAGCAACTACACCACCTTCGGTGCGGGCATCCGCATCCCGGGTACCGGTATCTGCCTCCAGAACCGGGGGGCCAACTTCTCCCTGGATGAGGGCAGCGATAACTGCCTGGCCGGCGGCAAGAAGTCTTACCACACCATCATCCCCGGCTTCCTGATGAAGGAAGGGACGGCGGTGGGTCCTTTCGGCGTGATGGGGGCCTTCATGCAGCCCCAGGGCCACGTGCAGGTGGTGGTGAACACGGTGGATTACCACATGAACCCCCAGGAGTGCCTGGACGCTCCCCGGATGCAGTGGACCGGTGGGAAGCGCATCCAGCTGGAGCGGGAGGTGCCCGCCCACATCGGCCTGCGCCTGGCGGAGATGGGCCACCAGGTGGAGATCTGCAACTCCAACCTGGACATGGGACGGGGGCAGATCATCTGGCGGATGGAGGACGGCACCCTGGCCGGCGGCACCGAGCCCCGGTGCGACGGCACGGTAGCGGCCTGGTGAAGAGAGAGGAGAGATCTTGTGAAAGAGCGCGGCCTGATCCGGATCATTATTCTCCTCTCCGGCGCCCTGCTGTGGGTGGCCTACCTGTTTGATGCGGTCTGTTCCCGATACGCTATCTATGAGGTGATCGGCTATGGGGCCCATGAGCTGTTGTCTATGCTCCCCTATGTGTCTGCCCTGACCACCGCGGTCTGGCTGGCCATTACGCTGGTGAAAGGGGCCCGGGGAAAGACACTGCGCCGGGAGCTGGCGTTCTGTGGGGCCCTGGCGGTCCTGCTGGCGGTGCAGTGGGGCTATCTGATCGAGCAATCCCACCGCTCCACCGCCACCGTTCTGGCCCAGGTCACAGAGACGGTCCTTGTGCCGGCGCAGGGGCTGCAGGCGGTGATCCGGCATCCGGAGGGGTATGAGATCACACTGTGGTGCCCCCAGCTGGCATGGGAGCTCCTTCAGCCGGGAACGGAGTACCTGGTCACCTACGAGTGGGATGACCGAATGCCCCAGGAGGGGACCTTGTGTATGGTCCATCCCTGAAAATCTCAATTTTGATCAAGGAGGCAGCAGCCATGAAAATAGCAGAATTGTTCGGAAAGGGGAAGACCGTCTTTTCCTGTGAGGTGTTTCCACCCAAGAAGGACAGCCCCGTGGACACTATCTATCAGACCCTGGACGGGCTGAAGGATATTAAACCCGACTTTATCAGCGTTACCTTCGGAGCCGGTGGCTCCCAGGTGAACCAGTCCACCCGGGAGATCGCGGCCATCATCCAGAAGCAGTACCACATCCCCGCCATGGCCCACCTGACCTGCATCACCGCCACCAGGGGGGAGGTGACCGAGCTGCTCTATGACCTGAAGGCAGACGGCGTAGAGAACGTGCTGGCCCTGCGGGGGGACCGGAACCCGGACTATCCCCCAAAGACGGAGTTCCTCCACGCCGACGAGCTGGTGGCCTTCATCCGCCGGCGGGGGGACTTCGGTGTGTCCGCCGCCTGTTACCCTGAGGGGCACCCGGAGAGCCCCGACGCGGTAAGCGACCTGCGCTACCTCAAGCAGAAGGTGGACGCCGGCGCCCAGCATCTGGTGAGTCAGCTCTTCTTTGATAACGAGGACTTCCTCCGCTTCCTGGAGCGGGCCCGCATCGCGGGCATCACGGTGCCCATCGAGGCGGGCATCATGCCCGTGCTGAACCAGAAGTCCATCGAGCGGATGGTATCCCTGTGTGGGGCCTCCATCCCCCGGAAGCTCTCCCGCATCCTGGCTCGGTACGGCGACCACCCGGAGGCCCTGCGGGAGGCGGGCATCGCCTATGCCATCGACCAGATCTCCGACCTGGTGGCCGCCGGGGTGGACGGCATCCACCTTTACACCATGAACAACCCTGCGGTGGCCAGGCAGATCAGCGACAGCGTCTCCGCCATCCGGCGGGTGTGAGCGCCATGCCAATCGCCCTGGGGGAGCTGGACCTGGACGAGGTGCTCCGCTACATGGGGACCCCGCCCAGCCAGGCCGGGCCGGAACTGCGGGCCCTGGCGGAGGAGTGCGGGCGGGCCGTATGCGCCGCCGCCCGGCCCCGCTGGGCCTGGAGGGCCTTTGACATCGCAGAGGAGGCGGACGGGGTGCGCCTGTCCTGCGGCCTGCTGCTGCCGGGGCAGGACCTGAAGCGCCACCTGAGGGGGTGCGGACGGGCGGCGGTGTTCTGCGCCACCCTGTCCGCCCAGGTGGACGCCCTGATCCGCCGCTGGGAGAGCGGGGACATGCTGCGGGCCCTGACCCTGGACTGCTCCGCCGCCGCCGCGGTGGAGCAGATGTGCGACCAGATCGAACTGGAGCTCCAGGGGCACTTCCCCGGCTGCTCCTTCCCTTTCCGGTACAGCCCGGGGTATGGGGACCTGCCCCTGGAGCTCCAGAACCCCCTGCTGGACCTGCTGGACGCCCCACGGCGGGTGGGGCTGTGCGCCAGCGCCAGCCACATCCTCACCCCCCGCAAGTCGGTGACCGCTATCTTGGGGGCGGCCGACGGACCCATCCAACCAACTGTGCGCAGCTGTCTGGGCTGTCCCGCCCGGGAGAGCTGCCAGTATCGAAAGTCAGGTGGACACTGTGGAATTTCGTGAATTGCTGAATACGCCGGGCCCCGTCCTGCTGGACGGCGGCATGGGCACCATGCTGCAGGCCAGGGGCCTGTCCATGGGGGAGTGGCCCGAGCTGGCCGCCCTGGAACACCCGGACTGGCTGGAGGACATCCACCGGGCCTATGTGGAGGCGGGGGCCCAGATCCTGTGCGCCAACACCTTCGGCGCCAACCGGGAGAAGCTCGGCCGCACCGGCCGCACCGTGGAGGAGGTGGTCCCTCCCTCAGTGGAGATCGCCCGCCGGGCGGCCAGGGGGAGGGCCTTAGTGGCCCTGGACGTGGGGCCCACCGGCCAGCTGCTGGAGCCCACTGGCACCCTCCGCTTTGAGGAGGCGGTGGATATCTTTGCCCAGACGGTGCGCGCCGGTGTCCAGGCCGGGGCGGACCTGATCCTGATCGAGACCATGACCGACCTCCAGGAGGCCCGGGCCGCCCTGCTGGCCGCTAAGGAGAACAGCAGTCTGCCCGTCATCGTCACCATGACCTATGAGGAGCGGGGCCGCACCTTCCTGGGCTGCGACCCGGCCTCTGCGGCCCTGACCCTGGAGGGGATGGGGGCAGATGCCATCGGAGTGAACTGCTCCCTGGGCCCCCGGGAGATGCCCCCGCTGGTGCGGGAGCTGACCCGGTGGTCCACCCTGCCTATCGCCATCAAGCCCAATGCGGGCCTGCCCGACCCAGGGGGTGCGGGGTATGACATTACGGCGGAGGAGTTTGCCGGGAGCATGGCAGAGCTGACCGGGCTGGGCGTTAAGCTATACGGCGGCTGCTGCGGCACTACGCCGGAGTATATCGCACTGCTGCGGGAGAAACTGGCGGGCCGCACCATCGTCCAGGTGCCCCGGCAGGTGCCCGCGGCGGTGTGCAGCGGCACCCGCACCGTGCCCATCGACCGGGTGCGGGTCATCGGGGAGCGGATCAATCCCACCGGCAAAAAGCTGATGAAAGAGGCCCTGCGCCGGGGGGATGTGGACTACATGCTGAACCAGGCCCTGGCCCAGACCGAGGCGGGGGCCGACATCCTGGATGTGAACGTGGGTCTGCCCGAGATCGACGAGGCGGAGATGATGGTGCGCACGGTGAAGGCCCTCCAGGGGGTCACCGACGCCCCCCTCCAGTTGGACTCCACCGACCCCCGGGTGCTGGAGGGAGCCCTGCGGGTCTACTGCGGCAAGGCCATTGTCAACTCGGTGAACGGGGACGAGGAGACCCTGAACGCCATCCTCCCCCTGGTGAAGAAGTACGGCGCTGCGGTGGTGGGCTTGACCCTTGACCACACCGGCATCCCAAAGACGGTAGACGCCCGGCTCTCGGTGGCCCGCCGTATCCTGGACCGGGCCCTGTCCTATGGCATCCGGCGGGAGGATGTGTACATCGACTGCCTGACCCTCACCGTCTCCGCTGAGCAGGAAGCCGCCGCCCAGACCCTGGAGGGCCTGCGGCGGGTGAAGGGAGAGCTGGGCCTGAAGACGGTGCTGGGGGTGTCCAACATCTCCTTCGGACTGCCCGCCCGGCCCCTGATCAACCAGAATTTCCTTACCATGGCCATGGCCGCCGGCCTGGACCTGCCCATCCTCAACCCCAATGTGGACGCCATGATGGCGGCAGTGCGGTGCTACCACCTGCTGATGAACATCGACACCGACGCCCGGGAATTCATCGCCGCTTACGGGAACGCCACCGTCTCCACCTCTATCACCAGCGCGGCCGGGATGACCGCCGCCCCCGCAGCGGGGGAAAAGCGGGGCCTGGAGGAGATCGTGGAGGCCGGCCTGAAGGGGGAGGCGGGGGAGGCCACCCGGGCCCTGCTGGAGAGTCGGGCCCCCCTGGACGTGGTGGACAACGTCCTCATCCCCGCCCTGGACCGAGTAGGGGCGGCCTTCGAGGCGGGAAAGGTGTTCCTGCCCCAGCTGATCCAGTCTGCAGGGGCGGCCCAGGCCGCCTTCGAGGTCATCCGGGAGCGCCTGTCCGGCCAGCCGGGCCAGGGGGAGGACCGGGGGACCATCGTGCTGGCCACCGTGAAAGGGGACATCCACGACATCGGCAAGAACATCGTCAAGGTGCTGCTGGAAAACTACGGCTACACCGTGGTGGACCTGGGGAAGGACGTGGACCCAGCCGCCGTGGCGGAGGCGGTGCGGAAGCACCGGGCCCCTCTGGTGGGGCTGTCCGCCCTGATGACCACCACCCTGAAGAGCATGGCGGACACCATCGCCCTGCTCCATCTGGAGGGCCTGCCCTGTAAGATCATGGTGGGGGGGGCGGTGCTCACCCCGGAGTATGCGTCCCAGATCCAGGCGGACTTCTACGCCCGGGATGCCAAGGAGAGCGTGGACATCGCCAAGCGGGTCATCGGGTAACGACCGCAATGGGGCCGGGAGGGGCTGTCAAGCCGTCCTCCCGGCCTTTCTGTGCCGCTTACCGGCGGAAAAAGGCCTGACAGCTCCCATCCCCTTGCGTGTGAGCCAGGGATCTGCTATCCTCCGGACAGAGAGGAGGCGAAGGCCATGAAACCACACATTGTCACAGAGGACATGAGGCTCCGGGCCCGGGACGGGCAGGAGCTGGAGGGAAAGCTGTATCTGCCCCGGGATGGCGTCGTCTCCCGGCTGGTGGTCCAGGTCAACGGCTCCGGCCCCCAGACCTGCAACACCTTCCGGGACCGGGGAGACGGGACCACGTACAGCTTCTGCGGCTTCTTTGGGGAGGAGCTTGCCGGCCGGGGACTGGGTTTCTTCTGTTACAGCACCCGCGGGTGCACCGATGGGGATCGGGGTCCACTCTACTGCCGAGTGGACCGGGCAGTCTACCGCTCCTACACCCCTCAGACCTGTGTGGCCGACCTGGAGGACTGGACCGCCCTCCTTCAGGCCCACCCCCGCTGTGCTGGGGCGGAGCTCCTGCTGCTGGGGTGGAGCGAGGGGACCATGATCGCTCCGGCTGTGGCTGCAGGGGGAGCGGTACCCCTGGCCGGACTGCTGCTGGCGGGCTACGCCAACGGGACCATGGAGGAGGCCCTGGACTGGCAGCAGCGGGGGCTGGGGCTGTACACCATGCTCTGCCAGTATTTTGACGCCGACGGAGATGGGAGCATCTCCCGGGAGGAGTTTGAGACGGGGCCGGGAGCGGTGCGGGAGGCCCTGGAGGCGACCTTCTCCGGGCTGGACCTGGACGGGGACGGCCGGATCACCCCGGCGGACCTGGAGGCGGCGTATGCCGGGAGCCGGGCGGAGATCTTCCGGGCCATCGAGGCGGGGGACGACGAGTGGCTTTGGGAACACTACCCAGTCCCCCTCACCACCAACTGGTTCCGGGGCCACCGGAGGTTTCCCCCCAACCGGGAGACCCTGCCCCGTCTGGACCTGCCCATCCATATCCTCCAGGGGAGGTGGGACGCCAACACCCCTGCGGAGGACGCCCTGGCCATCCAGGAGACCTTCCGGAGGCTGGGGAAGGACAACCTCGCCGTCCACATCTACCCTGACGCAGGACACGCCCTGGGCTTTGAGCAGTATCTGGCCACCGGGGAACTGCCCCCCGCCCTCACCGATCTCTTTGAGCTGTGCCAGGGGCTGGGACGATAGAACAGGAGCCGGAGAGCGGGCCTCTCCGGCTCCCGCTTTTTTCCGGACTCCGGGGCCCGGAGGAGCACGCGGCTGAAAGGGAAAGCCCCTTGTGCCCTCCTGTCCCATCTGCTATAATCGGAACAGAAAAAAGTCGAATCCGCGTGCGGAGCCGGAAAGGAGTTCATTATGGCAGAGACCTTGATCCCATTGGAGGAGCGGGAGGAGGAGCGGCGCCCGTCCCGGGTGGAGCCGCCCCGCCGGAGCGGGGGCTGGGTGGGGAAGCTGGCCCTGGTGCTGGCGGTCTTCGCCCTGGCGGTGGCCTGTCTGGCGCTGTATCGGACACTGCCGCCGGGGGAGGATGACCCACAGGAGCCAGGGGAGAGAGCAGAGTCCCCTACCATCTCCTACCGGGACCGGGAGCTCCCCGTCCTGGAAGGGGTGGCGGTGAACAGCTATGTGTCAGACGGCTTCTCCGTCAATGATCGGGGCTGGCTCACCTATGAGCAGGATGGAAAGCAGGCGGCCATTGGCATCGATGTGTCCGCTTATCAGGGGGAGATCGACTGGCAGCAGGTAGCGGATTCGGGAGTGGAATTTGCCATGATCCGGCTGGGGTACCGGGGATACTCCCAGGGGGTCATCATGCCGGACAAGAATTTTGAGCAGAACCTCCGGGGGGCGCTGGACGCTGGCCTGGAGGTGGGGGTCTACTTTTTCTCCCAGGCCGTCAGCGTCTGGGAGGCGGAGGAGGAGGCGCAGTACGTCCTGGACGCCATTCAGGGGTACGATGTGACCTACCCCGTGGCCTTTGACTGGGAGTTCATTGCCGGGGACACAGCCCGGACGGACGGCATGGAGCCGGAGGCCATCACACGCTGCGCCGGGGCCTTCTGTGATATGATCCGGGAGGCGGGCTACCACCCGGTGGTCTACTTTAACCAGGACCTGGGTTATCTGTCCTACCAGCTGGATCGGCTCACCGACTATACCTTCTGGCTGGCGGAGTATAACGCCCGCCCCAGCTTCTTCTACCACTTCGACCTGTGGCAGTACACCCACACCGCCTCGGTGCCCGGGATCGAGGGAAATGTGGACA
This sequence comes from Lawsonibacter asaccharolyticus, assembly GCF_022453915.1. Classification (NCBI taxonomy): domain Bacteria; kingdom Bacillati; phylum Bacillota; class Clostridia; order Eubacteriales; family Oscillospiraceae; genus Lawsonibacter; species Lawsonibacter asaccharolyticus. Next base: position 2,678,758 of record NZ_CP091870.1, on the reverse strand, counting down.
TGAATCTGGCCTTCCGGGAGTTTGACGAAAAGCCTCAGCATGGGGAAGAATAGAGAAAGAGACGGCGCCCGGTGCTTGAAGCACCGGGCGCCGCTCGTATTGATTGGGAGGATCACTCCACATATTTCAGACCGCTGCCCCGGGTGACAGTGCAGGCACTGGCCAGTTTTTCGGCCCACTGGCTGTACTGCTCGTTGTTCAGGGCGTTTTTGGCGCTGACGGCCCAGACGGGGTCGTCCCAGCCTGCAAAGTACATGATATGATAACCCTTGACGGAACTGCCGGTGTTCTGGATGATGCCGGTGTCTCCGGGCTGGCGGCTGGGGTCCAGGGACCACTGGGTAAAGGTGTCCACATAGCCGGAGTAAGGAGAGACATACTGGAGCAGCCCGCCGTTGGAAGCAGAGCTGGTGTCAGCGCTGTTCTCCTGGGCCAGCTGGGCAAAGGAGTCCTCAGTGGCATCGCCGGCCTCCCACTGGGCCAGCAGTTCCTCCGCCTTGGCCTTTGCCTGCTCATACTGCTCTTCGGTGGGGGTGATGTTGGCGTCGGCGGCGCCGATCAGGATGTGGCGCACATCGGCGGTGGGGGCGTCATCCCGTACACGGTCGTGGAAGAGGGCTACGCAGTAGTTATAGCTCTCGCTGCTGCCGCCGGCATACTCCACCAAGGTGATGTCGCCGGGCCGGCGGGCGCTGTCATAGGCCCACTCGCTGTATTCCGAATTGACGGTGGAGCCCATCTGTTCCAGCGCCACCTCGGAGGAGTAAAGGGAGTCACTGAACTCCTCCGCCAGGGCCTCCGGGTCCTCCCCGGCCTCCAGGCGGGCCTGGAGCGCCTCGGCCTGCTCCTTAACGGCGGCCTTCTCCTCCTCCAGGGCGGCGGCCTTCTCCTCATCGGTCATTTCAATGGTGTTGCCCTCGTCGTCCACGGTGTTCACCCGGGCCTGGAAAACGAACTGGGACAGAGTGAAGGTGTCCAGCTCGTCGGCGTGCTCCTCATAGTAGGCATCCAGCTGGCTGTCGTCGTAGGTGTAGGAGTCCACCTGGCTCTGGGCGTAGTCAGCGGCCAGATAGTAGCGCTCCATGATCTGGACGAATTTGTCATAGCTCATGGTGGGGCCGTAGTTGGCGCGGACATAGGCGTCCTTGCTGCCGTAGCCGGAGGTGATGGTGCCGGCCTGAATGGAGTCCAGGGTGTTCTGCAGGCTCTCCTGGGCCTGGGCGGACATGGTGTATCCGCTGGCCTGGGCCTCGTTGGCAATGGCCGCCTGCTGAGTCAAGGTCTGGATGGCCACGTCCAGCAGATGGTCGCGCCAGGTCTCGCCGGTGGACTCGTCGTAGATCTGGTCCTCGGGATCGAGGGTGTAGTCCATGGTGCTGGCGCCGCTGTAGCTGTTGTAGATCTCCTGCTGAAGGGCGCCGTTGTAGTAGTACTGCACATCGGCGGCGGTGTAGTCCTGCCCATCGATGGTGACGGCGGCGGCGCGGCTCTGGAAGAAATTGCTGTTCCAGATCAGAAGGCCGACGCCGAACAGGACCACCAGAACGGCAAGCACCGTGTAGACGATGTGGTGGACATGGGTCTGACGCTCCTCCTGCTGCTGCTTGAGCTTCTTTTCACTGAGACCCTGACCGCTCGGGTCCTGGCGGGTCTTCTTCTCTCGGGATGCACTCACAGTTTGTTCAGTCCTCTCGTTCAGTTGGCAATGCGCGTGGTTCACGACCGCACATTTCTTGATATTATATAAGAAATGACCCCAACTTTCAAGAGGAGAAGCGGGTTTTCCTCTGGGCGGGGGCAGCTTTTACATTTTATTCATGTTTCCGGGGAGGGAGCAGGCGTAAAAAAGAGCCGCGGCAAAGCCGCGGCCCCAGTTCCAAATGGATCATTTATACCCCGCTCTGGCCGTGTGGGCCCGTTTAAAACCTGCACGACTGGCAGGTGGGTCACCTCCACAGCGCTTTACTGCTTCCAACTTCCAGCATGCCGCAGGGGCAGCCGGGAGGCCTGCAAGCCACGCTGTGAGGGGGTGTCCCGTTTTAGAAATGTGGGTTTAAAAGAGCCCATCACGCACCGAGCAGGAGATCCAGTTCGGTCAATCCTCCATCTCTTCGTCCGCAAAGAGACGTTCCATAAACTGGTTGTAGATCAGGTCCAGCTCTTCATCGCTGTCCAGGGTGGACAGCAGCTCCTCGCCGTCCTCCTCCACCACCTTCATGATGATCAGGCCGTACTCCTCGTCATCCAGGTCGATGTCAGCAGGCTCGCCCTCCTGGGCATCCTCTGAGACGGCGGGGAAAAAGGCCATGTAGACTTCGTTGTTGTACTCCAGGGTGTCCAGGTGCTCCAGCTCGAAGTCATTGCCGTCCTCGTCGGTGACGGTAATAAAGTCAGGGCCGAATTCTTCACTCATGGAGATCCCTCCCGCTGTTTTGTTCTGGACCTATTGTACCCCGACTTGAAGAAAAAAGCAAGGCCCGGAGGCCCCAAATTTTCACAGGGGAGAAAAGCGACCTTTTGCCCGGTGGAAATCATAAAGGTGGACAAACGGGAATATTATGATATAATATGCTAGATATCCGGTGTCCCGCCCCGTCCGGGGCGGCTGCCGGAGCGGAGGATCTATCAACTGCCCGGGGGCCTGTCCCCAACGGAGGAAGTAACGTGTCAGAAGAACAGAACAGTCGTTTATATAACGAGAACAACGATTACGGGGAGCGGGATTACGCCCCCCGCAAGCCCGGAAAAAAGAAGAAGCGGAAGGAGAGCGGCGGCCATGTGGGCAGGCGCATCCTTCAGGTGCTGGGCACCCTGCTGCTTGTGGGGCTGTGTACGGGGGCAATCCTGTGCTGCTTCGCCGCCGTCTATATCAAGACGGTCATCATCCCGGAGGCCGGAGCCGTGGACCTGAGCCAGTTCGCGGTGGGAGAAAACAGCGTGATGTACTACATGGACCAGGACACCGGGAACTACCGGGAGCTGGTCACTCTGGCGGCAGAGGAGAACGCCGAGTGGGTGAACTATGAGGACATCCCCGAAGACCTGATCAACGCCACCGTGGCCATTGAGGACCGGCGGTTCTGGGAGCACAACGGTGTGGACTGGAAACGCACCGCTGCGGCCATCCTCTACATGTTCACTGGTCAGGATATCCAGGGGGGCTCCACCATCACCCAGCAGCTCATCAAAAACCTGACCCAGTACGACGATGTCACCGTCAAGCGGAAGGTCATCGAGATCTTCCGAGCCCTCCAGTTCGACAAGGACTACACCAAAGAGACCACTCTGGAGTGGTACCTCAACTTCATCTGGCTGGGGGACCGCTGTCGGGGTGTAGGGGCGGCGGCCATGAACTACTTTGGCAAGCCCGTGCAGGAGCTCACCCTGGCGGAGTGCGCCAGCCTGATCTCCATCACCAATAACCCCACCATCTATGGCCCTTACTCCGATGCTGTCTTCACCAACTCGGAGACCGGGGAGCAGAAGACTGCCCGGGACAAGAACAAGGAGCGTCAGGAACTGGTGCTGTGGAGCATGCTGGACCAGGGCTATATCACTCAGGAGGAGTATGATGAGGCCGTGGCCCAGGAGCTGGTCTTCGACCGGGCGGCGGGGGAGTCCACTCCCTCTACCATCTACTCCTGGTATGAGGAGCAGGTCATCTCCGATGTGAAGGACGACCTGAAGGCCCAGTACGGATACAGCGATGAGGCGGTCTCCCTGCTGCTGACCAGAGGCGGCCTGTCTATCTATACCTGTGTGGACCCGGATGTTCAGGCCCAGGTGGAGCAGATATACAGCGACCGCACCAACCTGGACTACACTTCCAGCAGCGGTCAGCAGCTCCAGTCCGCCATCACCGTCATCGACAACGAGACGGGCAACCTAGTGGGCATCGCCGGCCGGGTGGGGGAGAAGACGGGCAACCTGTGGATGAACTTCGCCACCGACAGCAAGCGTCAGCCCGGCTCCTCCATCAAGCCTCTGTCGGTGTACGCCCCCGCCTTTGAGATGGGCCTCATCAGCCCCATCTCCGTGCTGGATGACTATCCCCACGAGGTGATGGGCGGCCGGCCCTGGCCGGTGAACGTGGACGGCCGCTACCGGGGACTGGTCACCGTGCGTCAGGCCCTGTCCAACTCCTATAACACCGTGTCCGTGCGGGTGCTGGCCGACTTGGTCACCCCGGAGAACAGCTTCAACTTTGTGGAGGAGCACTTCCACCTCGATTTGGAGGATGGTGTGGAGATAGGCGGCCAGATGAAGAGCGACATCGGGGTGGCCCCCCTTTCCATGGGCGGCCTGACCTACGGCGTCAACACCCGGGACATGGCGGAGGCTTTCGCGGTGTTCCCCAACGGCGGCCTCTATCAGAAGTCCCGCACCTACACCAAGGTGACCCGGGAGGTGGACGGCGTGGAGACCGTACTGCTGGAAAACCAGCCTGAGTCCGAGGCCGTGCTCAAGTCGGAGACCGCCTACTATGTCAACTCCATCCTGCGGGAAGTGGTCACCCGGGTCAATACGTCGGGCAACTTTGACAGCGGCATGGCCATCGCCGGCAAGACCGGTACTACCGATGACAAGTACGACCGCTGGTTCGTGGGCTACACCCCCTACTACACCGCGGCGGTCTGGGTGGGCTTTGAGCAAAACGAGCGGGTGCCTGCCTCCGGGAACCCGGCCCTGAAGATGTGGACTCTGGTCATGTCCGGTGTCCACGAGGGGCTGGAAGACCGGAAGTTCTCTGAGCCCGCCGGGCTGACCACCGTCACCTACTGCCTGGACAGCGGCCTGCTGGCCACCGACTACTGCCGGATGGACCCGCGGGGGGACCGTACAGCCAGAGGAACCGTCTTCCAGGGCGATGCGCCGACCGAATTCTGCACCAGCCACACGGCGGAGACCACTGTTACGGTATGCCTGGACTGCCCCATCCTGGATGGAAACGGCGAGGAGACCGGCCTGTACCACCTGGCCGGGGAATTCTGCCCGGAGGAGAGCCGGCAGGAAGTGAGCCTGCTGGGCTACCAGCGGGAGGACGTGGGAGGCGCCGGCGCAGAGGACGCCAAGTATTTTCTGGGTGTGACCCAGGAGGCCGGGCCCTGTACGGTCCACACTGCGGCCCAGCCCGACCCGGATCTGCCCTTTGATCCCAACCAGCCATGGGACCCCAGTGATCCGTGGAATCCCAACACCAACCCACTGGATCCCACAGGGCAGGGCGGCGGGGGTGCCGCCGACCCTGGACAGGAGGACCCGGACGCGCCTCAGGGCGGAGAGACGGAGGACCCCAGCGGGACGGACCCTATCATCAACCCGGAGACAGGGAGGCCCTACGGATATTGAACAAAAAACGGGCCCGCGGAGCATCGCTCCGCGGGCCCGTTTTTCGTTCTGCAAACAGAGCGGCTCCCATATGCCGAAGACACGTGGGAGCCGCTTGTTATCTCTATATTTTACTTAGAAAAGGATCTCTCTGGTGATCTCTTTCAGACTGTGGACCCCGCACATAGCCATGGTGTCCTCCAGCTCCCCCTTCAGCTTCTGGGTCAGCAGGGCCACGCCCTCTGCTCCTCCGCCGTACACCGCCGTGACATAGGGGCGGGCCAGCAGAACGGCGTCAGCACCCAGCGCCAGTGCCTTACACACGTCCACGCTGCTGCGGATGCCGCCGTCCACCAGGATGACCATCTGATCCCTCACCGCGTCGGCAATGGCGGGAAGGGCTTCGGCCGTGGCGGGGACACCGTCCAGCACCCGGCCCCCATGGTTGGATACCACGATGCCCGCCGCGCCGGCCTCCAGAGCCTTGCGGGCCCCCTTCACGGTCATAACGCCTTTGATCAGGAAGGGGACTTCGGCGTACTCCACGATCTCCCGCAGCTCCGCCACCGTCTTGCTACCCGCCGGGGGCTGGAGCCCCTTCAGGAAGGGGAGGCCGGCGGCGTCGATGTCCATGGCGATGACCTGAGCGCCGGCCGCCTTGGCCTCGTCCAGCTTGGAGAAGAGTGTGTTGCGGTCCCAGGGCTTTACGGTAGGAATGCCCTTCCCGCCGGAGGCACCGATGGCCCTGGTTGCGGCGGTGAAGACTGCGGGGTCGGTCCCGTCGCCGGTGAAGGCGGCGATGCCGGCCTGGGCACAGGCCGGGACCAGGATGCTGTTGTAGGCCTGGTCGTCATATTTTTCGCCGTAGTGCAGCTTGGTGGCGCCCACCGGGCCGGCAAAGACGGGCAGATCGTACTGCTGCCCGAAGAAGGTGTAACGGGTGTCCACAGGCTTGTTTTCGCAGATGGTGTCCAGATCCAGCCGGATGCTCTGCCACGCCTCATAATTCCGGACGGCGACGGTGCCCTTTGCTCCCGGGCCGGGCATGGAGCTGCCGCAGGCCCGGCCATTGCATACCGGGCAGGCTTTGCAGTAAGGGCCGCTGCATCCCCTGGCGGCCTGCAGGACTTCAGAATAGGTCATGGATCTTCCTCCTCACGTTTTCTCTCGTTATTGTATCGGCTGGGAGGCGGCACGTCAAGAAGAACAGGACAGCCCGCCGAGCCCTCCAAGGGGCACGGCGGGCTGCTCTGCTGTTTCAGCGGCGGTAGGTGCGGGTGATCTCACGCAGCTTACCGGAGACGTAGGGGTTGAAGGCCTCCTGACGGACCCGCCAGCTCCAATTCTGGCTGCCCATAGTGCCGGGGGTGTTCATCCGAGCGTCGCTGCCCAGCCCCAGTACATCCTGGAGGGGGGCGATAGCCAGGCGGCTGGGAGCGGCCCAGGCGCCGGAGATCACGCCCCAGCCCAGCCCCTCGTCCTGCCGGAGCCGGAGATAGCGGCTGGCGAACAGGCGGGAGTCGGGGTCGGTCTCTCTCAGCCACTGGAGGAAGGTCGGGGTGTCATGGGTGCCAGTATAGATGACGGAGTCCCGCTGGCAGTTGTGGGGGAGGTAGGCGCTCTCCCCCACGGGGTCGAAGGCGAACACCATCACCTTCATGCCGGGGATGCCGCAGGTACGGACGAACTGCAGGGCTTCGGGCCCCAGGTCCCCCAGGTCCTCCGCAATGAGCTCCAACTGGGGGGCGGATTTTTGCAGGGCATGGAGGAGCTCCATCCCCGGTCCATCCTCCCAATGGCCCTCCCGGGCATTCTCCGCGCCAGTGGGGACGGACCAGTAGCTGTGGAAAGCCCGGAAGTGGTCGATGCGCACGGCGTCATAGATGGCGGCGCACCACTGGATGCGCCGCTTCCAGAAGTCAAAGACCCCCTGCTTGTTTCCCTTCCAGTCATAGAGGGGGTTACCCCACAGCTGGCCCTGGTCAGAAAATGCGTCGGGGGGAACGCCGGCCGAGGCGGCCAGATGGCCCTTCCCATCCAGCTGAAAGAGCTCGGGCTGGCGCCACATCTGAACGCTGTCTGGGGAGAGGTAGAAGGGGATGTCACCCATGATGCGGATGCAGCGCCGGCTGGCATATTTCTTCAGAGCCATCCACTGGCGGTAGAAGGTCTCCTGGAGGAAACGGTGAAAATCAATCTCCTCCGGCTCCGGCGGAGGGGCGTCCTCAGGCCACTGCCAGAAAGGGGCTTGATACCGGTCGTGGAGGGAGGCGAAGGTGCAGTAGTCCTCCAGCCAGGGCAGGTCTGGGGCGTCAGACTGGAGGTGGGCGGTTTGGGAGCGTTCCCAGGCCTTCTGCAGCAGGGGGATACGGGTCTGGGCCAGATGGTCGTAATCCACCCGGTCCGGGTCGGGCCAGCGGGCCCCGTCCAGCTCCTGGGGGGTGAGGAGCCCCTCGGCCGCCAGTTCATCCAGGTCGATGAGATAGGGGTTGCCGGCAAAAGCGGAGGGGGACATATAGGGGGAGGAGCCGTCCCCCGGTGGGACAAGGGGCAGGATCTGCCAGTAGTGCTGCCCGGCCTCGGCGAGAAAATCCACGAACCGCCGGGCGGGTCCGCCCAGGGAGCCGATGCCGTAGGGGCCGGGCAGAGAGGACACGGCCAGCAGGATGCCGCTGGAACGATGATCTTCCATGAAACGATGCCTCCTAAACGGGAATATGGCAAGCCCCGCTGGTGACCAGCGGGGCCGTGCATGTGCTGAGGGGTCGCCTTATGGGCATTATACCACAAAAGAAAAGGAAAGGAAAGAGAAAATTGTGCAATATTTCCGTTCATTTCGGGGAAACTGGGCGAACTGTGACCTTGCCTTGGGAGACGGAGACCTGGAGCGTGTCTCCGGGTACCAGGGCACCCCGCAGCACCAGGTCTGCGGCGGGGTCCTCCACCAGGGAGGAGACCGCGCGGCGCAGAGGGCGGGCGCCGTACTCCCGGTCCCCGCCGCTGCGGGCCAGCAGTTCCACCGCACCCTCCTCCGCAGACAGAGAGACGCCCAGCTCCGCCAGGCGAGCCCCCGCCTGGTCCAGCAGCTGCCGGGTGATGGAGACCAAGGAAGTGTGGTCCAGTGGGTGGAAGACAAGGGCGGCGTCCAGACGGTTGAGGAACTCCGGGGGAAAGGACTTCCGTGCGTCGGCCAGCACCTCCCGCTCCAGGGCGGTCCGGTCCCCCTCAGGGCCGGGGGAGAAGCCCAGGCCGGGTCCCCGCACGAAGCGTTGGGAACCCAGGTTGGAGGTCATGACCAGCACGGTGTTGCGGAAATCCGTTTTGCGGCCCCGGCTGTCGGTAAGCACCCCCTCCTCCATCACCTGGAGCAGGATGGACCAGATATCCCGATGGGCCTTCTCCAGCTCGTCCAGCAGCACCACGGACCAGGGGGAGCGGCGCACTGCCTCGGTGAGCTGTCCGCCGTCCTCATGGCCCACATAGCCCGGTGGGGAGCCGATGAGGCGGGAGACGGAGTGGGGTTCCATATACTCCGACATGTCGAAGCGGATCAGGGCGTCCTGACTGCCGAAGAGGACAGCGGCCAGGGCCCGGCACAGCTGGGTCTTGCCCACGCCGCTGGGACCCAGGAGGAGGAAGCAGCCGGTGGGCCGGCGGCCGTCTTTTAGTCCCAGCCGTCCCCGTCGGATGGCTCGGGCCACCTGTTCCACTGCGGCATCTTGGCCCAGCAGCTGCCCGCGCAGATGGTCCTCCAGCTCCAAAAGGGCCCGGCGGTCCCCATCGTCCAGATCGGTGACCGGCACCCCGGTCCATTGGGAGAGGACCTCCCGGATGTGGCAGGGCTCCACCGAGCGCCGCTCCTGGCTGGCCTGCCAGGCCCGGCGGGAGTGATTCAGCTCCTCCCGAAAATCCTCCTCCGCGTCCCGGAGCATGGCTGCCTGCTCGAAGTCCTGGGCCCGGATGGCCTCACGCAGCTGGCGGCCGGTCTGGACGGCCCGGAGCTCCAGGGCTTGGAGCTCCGGGGGGAGGGAGCGCCCGGCCAGCCGGGCCCGGCTGGCCGCCTCGTCCACCAGGTCGATGGCCTTGTCCGGGAGAAAGCGCTGGGGCAGATAGCGGCAGGACAGGTCCACCGCCGCCTCCAGGGCCTCATCGGAGATGGAGAGGTGGTGGTGCCCCTCGTATCGGCCCCGAAGGCCCTGGAGGATGGCCAGGGCCTGGTCACGGGTGGGCTCCCGGACCGTGACGGGCTGGAAGCGGCGCTCCAGGGCGGCGTCCTTCTCGATATAGCGCTGATACTCGTCCAGTGTGGTGGCCCCCAGCACCTGGAGCTCCCCACGGGACAGAGCGGGCTTCAGGATGTTGGCGGCGTCGATGGCCCCCTCCGCGCTCCCCGCCCCCACGATGGTGTGCAGCTCATCGATGAAGAGGATGATGTTGCCTGCCCGGCGGACCTCCTCCAGCACGTGTTTGAGCTTCTCCTCGAACTCCCCACGGTACTTGGTGCCCGCCACCATGGCGCATAGGTCCAGAGCGCACACACGCCTGCCCAGCAGGTGGGAGGGGGCGGTGCCATCAGCGATGGCCAGGGCCAGCCCCTCCACAATGGCAGTCTTTCCCACGCCTGGTTCCCCGATGAGGGCGGGGTTGTTCTTGGTCCGCCGGGACAGGATCTGGATCACCCGGGTCAGTTCCTCCTCCCGGCCGATCACCGGGTCCAGCTGTCCGTCGGCAGCCATCCGGGTCAAGTCCCGGGCGCACTGGTCCAGCAGGCGGGTATCGGTGCTGCGCTCCGGTTCCCGGGGTCGGACGGAGCGGGTGGGGAGTTCCTCGCCCCCCAGAAAGGCTGCCAGTCCCTGGGAGAGCTGGTCCAGATCCGCCCCCTGCTCCGCCATAAGGCGGCAGGCGGCGCACTCACGGTCCTGGAGCAGACCCAGCAGCAGGTGCTCCGCGCTGACAGTGTTCTGCCCCAGGCGGCGGGAGGCGGCCGCTGCCTGCTGGATGGCCAGGCAGCACTTGGGGGTCAGGCCCTGGTGGAGGGACCGGGCGGGCACGCCGGTGCCCACCAGCTGGGAGATGGCGGAGCGCAGGGAGCGGCTGTCCACCCCGCTGCTCTGAAGGGACCGGGCGGCGGCGCTGTACTCCTGGCTGGCCAGACCCAGCAGCAGGTGCTCGCTGCCCACATAGCTGTGCCCAAGCCGGGCGGCGTTCTCCTGGGCCAGCCGCAGGGCGCCCAAGGCGGTGGAGGTAAAGCGGCATTCTGGCATACATATCACCTCTGGATAGGTTTTCCTCTCAGTATTTCCAATTTCAAAAAAATTATCATTGCATTTTTCAAAACTTGTGATAAAATGAGACTAGATTTTTATGGAGGTGTTTCCCATGGCTTACAAGATTAGCGATGCCTGCATCAGCTGCGGCTCCTGCGCCGACGGCTGCCCTGTGGGTGCGATTTCTCAGGGCGATTCCCAGTATGTCATCAGCGAGGATGCCTGCATCGACTGCGGCGCTTGCTCTGACACCTGCCCTGTGGGTGCCATTTCCCAGGGCTGATTGGCAACAAAAAAACAGCGCCGGCGTGTGCGGCGCTGTTTTTTTATGCTCAAAAGGGCCTGAAAAGCAGGAGACTGTGTAATATGACGGATATTTTCGGCGGGACGGGAAGAAAATCTCTATTTTTCGTCAAAGATTTCATTGAAGCGGTCCGCCGGGTGTGTTACAATGGACCACAACACAAGAACAAATGCCCTTGCAACACGGACACGGGGCGGGGATGACGCATAGTCTGGAGGGAGACGCAGTTGAGCGGAGGGGCGAAGTACTTTATCGTGGAGGCAGAGGCCATGCCGGAGATCATTCGGAAAGTGGCGGAGGCCAAGCGCCTGTTAGAGACCGGGGAGAAGACCACGGTGAACGGCGCGGCCCGGGAGGTGGGCATCAGCCGGAGCGCGTTCTATAAGTATAAGGACGCGGTGCATCCCTTTCAGGATATGCTCCACGGCAGGATCGTCACGCTCCAGACCGTACTGCGGGATGAGCCCGGCGTGCTCTCCGGCGTGTTGAACGTGTTCGCCGGTACAGGCATCAATATTCTGACCATCAATCAGAACATCCCGGTCAACGGCTGTGCGGTGGTGACCATCACGGCGGAGACCTCCGCCCTGCGGCGCTCCCTGGAGGAGCTGCTGGCCGCCGCGGGGGGCAGCCCCGGCGTGCTGCGCTGTGAGATCCTGGCCGGATAACGGGCCGTGTTTTTAGATTATCGTGGAAGAGATTCATGAGGTGAACGGAATGGTAAATGTTGCGATCTTAGGCTTTGGCACTGTGGGCTCCGGCGTGGCAGAGGTGCTCACCACCAACGGCGGGCTGATCGACCAGCGGGTGGAGAATCTGGTGCGGCTGAAATATATCCTGGATGTGCGGGATTTCCCGGACAGCCCGTACCGGGACTGCTTCGTCAAGGACTTTGGGGTCATCGAGAGCGACCCCGAGGTGGACATCGTAGTGGAGACTATCGGCGGCGCCACGGTGGCGCTGGACTTTACCACCCGGGCGCTGAAAGCGGGCAAGAGCGTGGTCTCCTCCAATAAGGAGCTGGTGGCCACCCACGGCTATGAGCTGCTCCAGCTGGCCCGGGAGCACGGGGTCAGCTATCTGTTCGAGGCCAGCGTGGGCGGGGGCATCCCTATCCTGCGGCCCCTGACCTCCTGCTTGGCAGCCAACGAGCTCAGCCAGGTCACCGGCATCCTCAACGGCACCACCAACTATATCCTTACCCGGATGATCAAGGCGGGCCTCACCTTCGAGCAGGCGCTGAAGGAGGCACAGGAGAACGGTTACGCGGAGCGGGACCCCTCCGCCGACGTAGACGGACACGACGCCTGCCGGAAGATCTGCATCCTGGCAGCCCTGGCCTTCGGGCAGCACGTCTACCCTGACCAGGTGCCCACCCAGGGCATCCGGGGCGTCACCCTGGCCGATGTGGCCTATGCCGACTCCTGCGGCTATAAGATCAAGCTGCTGGGCCGGGCCATCCGGGAGGGGGAGGGAAAGCTCTGCGCCTTTGTGGCCCCCCATCTGGTGCCCGCCTCCAACCCCCTGTCCGGGGTGGAGGACGTGTTCAACGCCATTTCCGTCACCGGAAACGCCATCGGCGACGTGATGTTTTATGGCCGGGGGGCGGGCAAGCTGCCCACGGCTTCCGCCGTGGTGGCCGATGTCATCGACATCGCCAAGGATCTGAAGACTGCCCGGTGTGCGGTCTGGGGACCCGGGTCCCGGGACCTGGTGGTCAGTTCCGACATCCTCAGCTCCCGCTGGTATGTCCGGGGGACGGCCTCCATGGACAAAGTCCGGGCCGCCTTCGGGGAGATCAGCCCCCTGGCAAGGGGAGGTGCGCCTGCCGGGGAGACCGCTTTCCTGACCGCACCCATGACGGAGCCCCAGGTCCGGGCCAGGCTGGAGGGGATGGAGCTCCACTCCCTTATCCGGGTGCTGGAGTGAGGAACGCCGCCGGCATAGAATGGTGTGCAGAGTCCTGCGCGCTGATCGAGAATTGACCTTTAGGGGGAAACAGATATATGGCATTGATCGTACAAAAATTCGGCGGCAGCTCCGTCGCCGACACGGCCCGCATCCGGAATGTGGCCCGGATCATCACGGAGACATATCGCAAAGGAAACAACGTGGTGGTGGTCCTGTCCGCCCAGGGGGACACCACCGATGACCTGATTGCCAAGGCGGAAGAGATCAACCCCGGAGCCTCCCGCCGGGAGATGGACATGCTGCTGGCCACTGGAGAACAGATCTCCATCTCCCTGTGCGCCATGGCCATCGAAGCTCTGGGGTATCCTGTGATCTCTCTCACTGGCTGGCAGGCGGGGATGCTCACCAACTCCGCTTACGGCAGTGCCCGGATCAAGCGCATCCGCACCGACCGCATACAGACTGAGCTGGACGCCCGGAAGATCGTCCTGGTGGCCGGCTTCCAGGGCATCAATAAGTATGATGACATCACTACCCTGGGACGGGGCGGCTCCGACACCTCGGCGGTGGCTCTGGCCGCCTCCCTCCATGCAGATCTGTGTCAGATCTACACCGATGTGGACGGCGTGTACACCGCCGATCCCCGCTCGGTCACCGGAGCGAGAAAGCTGGAAGAGATCACCTATGACGAGATGCTGGAACTGGCCAGCCTGGGGGCGCAGGTGCTGCACAACCGCTCGGTGGAAATGGCCAAGCGATACAACGTCAATCTGGAGGTTCTCTCCAGCTTCACCGGGAATCCGGGTACGAAAGTTAAGGAGGTCGTAAAAAACATGGAAAAATCCCACGTCAGCGGTGTGGCGAAAGATAAAAATGTGGCCCGGCTGGCCTTGGTGGGCCTGGCCGACGAGCCCGGGATCGCCTTTAAGATCTTCTCTCTCTTGGCAAAGAACCGGATCAACGTAGACATCATCCTCCAGTCCATTGGACGGGACAGCAGCAAGGATATCAGCTTCACCGTGGCCCGGGGCGACACTGAACGGGCCAAGGCGCTGCTGGAAGAGCACAGGGAGGCCATCGGCTTCCGGGAGATCGAAGTGAATGAGCAGGTGGCCAAGGTCTCCATCGTGGGGGCCGGGATGGTAAACAACCCCGGTGTGGCCGCCAAGATGTTTGAGGCCCTCTACGGTGCCAGCGTGAACATCAACATGATCTCCACCAGCGAGATCAAGGTCTCTGTCCTGGTGAATGAGCGGGACGCAGACCGGGCGGTCCAGGCCATCCACGACCGCTTCTTCAACGAATTTGGAGGCAACGCCTGAACAGGCGTCAAAGCGATGCAGCCCCCCTCATGGCCCGGTCCCGGGCCGCGAGGGGGTGCCCTGTTTTCAGGTTTTCGCCCGTTTTTGCCGGAAAAATCCTTTTTTAGCTTGCAATATTTGTGCCGGTCTGGTAAAATAATAACTCGACTGGATATTCTTTTCCCATCCAGTCTGTTTTATCCCCCCGCCGGGAGGCAGACGGAACGGGATGCGGGCTGACTGAAAACGAGAATCTCAGGGTTGCCGCCCAAGGGCGCCCCTGCTGCAAGTAAGGAGAGAATCATCGCAATGGACAAGAATCAGAGAGAAGAGCGGCGCCGTCAGGAGGATATCGCACTGAACCGGGGCTTGCTCTGGGTCGGGGCGGCCATCCTGATGGAGCTGCTTTTGATGCTGGTCAATAAATACTATATCAACTACTACTCCACGGTGGAGTCCATCAATATGGTCTACGCCTTTGACGCGGGCCTGAAGGCGGTGCGCATCGTGGCGCTGATAGCCCTGGCGGCCTCCGCAGTGTGGTGCTTCCTGCGCTTCTCCCGGGAGGGGCGCACCGGCACCATGCCCCTGGTCCTGGTGGCCGCTTTCAGCGCGGTGACGGCCATCGCCCATATCACGATCTGTTTTAAGGACGCCGGCGTCCGCATGCTGTTCCTGCTGGTGCCTGCCTGGGCCGCCCTGGCGCTGGTGTACTACCTGTATCAGCGGGAGTTCTTTTACTCCGCCTTCTATACCGGTCTGGGCACCATGCTCCTGTGGATGCTGCGCCACAAGGACAGCACAGTGGACCCCTCCTCCTCCCGGCTGACTACGTACGTGTTCCTGGCCATCGTGGCCATCCTGATGGTGCTGGGGCTGGTGATGCTGCTCCAGGCCAGGAAGAACGGCGGCGTGTGGAGCCTGGCGGGCCGTGAGGTCCGTGTCCTTCCCGCAGAGGCTGGATACTCCCTGATCTTCCTGACCCTGGCCGTCAATGTGGTGGCGGTAGCCGCCGCCGCAGTGATGGGCGGAAATGTGGGCTACTATCTGATTTATGTGCTGGTGGCCTGGCTCTTCGCTCTGCTGGTGTATTACACCGTCAAAATGATGTAAGAGCGGCCTGAGGAAAAGTAAGGCTGCGGTGTGCTTTGACGCCTCCGTAGAAAAGTGTCAGGAGACGCCTATACTGTGTGGTCAGCAAGTGAAATGTGGAAATTTAAAGAGGGACTATCGGTGAAAAGCCGATAGTCCCTCTTTTTGTGCTGCATTGGGCACAGATAGAGCCGGAATACAAGAAATGCCGGCTGTCAAAGGAGGCTTCTCCTGGCAGACGACGTTTCATTGTCCTTTTGGAAGATATTTCTTTTGTCAATGCTCATGTGCGGTAAAGCAGCACATAAGGATTTGACAGACAGCCTCCCACTATTCCGGCTTAATGGGAATTTCAATTTGAGTGATATAATCGTCTATACTATCAATAACCAACTCATTGATCCCCGTTTCATAAGCATAGCCACACAGAGTTGTCCCTTGCTTTTTTGCGTAGGCAAGGATTTCTTTGTATCTTTCGGGAAGCTTTTCCCAATTTCCCTTACAAAAAGCCCTTAGGTATGTTCCGGCAGGCTGCAGATGCAGTCCTCTTTTGGAAACAGGAAAAGGCATTTCAATATATATGGCACTATACTCGCTGAATTTTCCTTGATATAAATGCTCCACTGGAAGCATGGCACCATAGGAAGCGTCATGCAGACGGCGAAGTTGGTGTTTTTTTGTTTCGGCAATGACCCGTTCAATTTCTTGTTCAAATGATAAGTTTTCAGCCATATCAACAGCCACCAAATAGCGGCTCTGCTTTTCCACAAGGCTGATTTCTGCAATATCCAAAGAGCGCAGCATATCCATATCCTGCTGCTGGTTGATCAGAATTTTTTGGATAGATCTCAAATGGGAAATGGTTTGATTTAATTCTGTGATTTTTTCTTGCAAAAGAGAAGCGAAGTTATCAATGGTACGGTTTTCCATAAATTGTTTGATTTCATCAAGAGATACATTTAACTCCCGCAGCATTAAAATGGTTTCCAGTGCCGCACTCTGCTGGTAGCTGTAATACCGATAGCCGTTTTCCTTAATACAGGCAGGTTTCAGCAGACCGATCTCATCATACCACATCAAAGTTTTTTTGTTGATTTCATGGAGCGCCGCAAACTGCCCTATGGTAAACAGTGCAGCTTTTTCTTTCAGCATTTTTGAAGATCCCCCTTGACTGTACTGTTACTGTACGGTTTATTATATAAAATGTTCAGAGAAAAAACAAGGAGGATCTTTATTTATGCTGAGCGAGAACGCATACAGCCGCCCGGTAACATTAAAAAATGTTTTGAGATTTGCTGTCCCGACTATCGTTATGACGGTATTCATGTCCTTTTATACCATGGTGGACGGTCTGTTTGTATCCAATCTGATTGGTACAGATGCACTGTCCGCAGTCAATTTGACCGCCCCGATTATTTCACTGGTAACTGCCATCTCTACCATGCTTGCTACGGGTGGAAGCGCTGTCATTATGAGAAAGGTAGGAGAGCAAAAAGCAAGGGAAGCAAATGAGGACTTCACATTTCTAATTGTTGTGAATGTGATCGTAGGGCTTGTCATGTCCGTTTTAGGTTATCTTGTCATGGACGGCATCTTTGGAAGCATGAACCTTTCGCCGGTTGTATTTGATCACTGCCACGATTATTTGAGCCGCTATTTGATTTTCACAATCCCTATCCTGCTGATGAATAACTTTACCCTTTATATGATCGCCGCCGGGAAGTCAGATCTTTCTATGGTCTGCTCCATTACAGGCGGCGTGTTGAATATGG
This sequence comes from Lawsonibacter asaccharolyticus, assembly GCF_022453915.1. Lineage (NCBI taxonomy): Bacteria > Bacillati > Bacillota > Clostridia > Eubacteriales > Oscillospiraceae > Lawsonibacter > Lawsonibacter asaccharolyticus. The sequence continues at coordinate 2,661,783 of NZ_CP091870.1, read as the reverse complement.
TCCTTGACTATGTTTTGATCGCTGTACTTGATATGGGGATTGCGGGGGCGGCGATTGCCACCGGCTTGGGGTATTCTGTTACGGCGGTAGTGGGAATTGTGCTGTTTTCCAAGAAAAACAGCCTGCTTCATTTTGTAAAGCCGGTATGCCGGAGGAAAACTTTGTGGGAAGCTGCCACAAATGGCAGTTCGGAAATGGCGACCGCCTTAGTGACAGGTATCGTTACTATGATGTTTAACTGGACAATGCTGAAATATGTAGGGGAAAACGGCGTAGCAGCCATTACCATCATTATGTATGTGCTGATGTTCGCCACTTCTCTCTATACCGGCTATTCCTACGGAGTCGCGCCTATGATCAGTTTTTACTATGGCGAACAAAATCATGGAAAATTAAAAAAGCTGATACGTATGAGCTTGAAGATCATCAGCGTGATCGCTGCTGTGACCCTCATCGCTTCGCTGGTCGTTACAGAGCCGCTTGTCTCGGTGTTCGCCCGCCCAGATAACCCAGTATATGATTTGGCGGTTACAGGAAACCGTATCTGTTCCTTTGCCCTTATCTTTATCGGCTTTAATGTTTTTGCCAGCGGAATGTTTACGGCGTTATCCAACGGGCTGATCTCAGCGGTGCTTGCTTTTTCACGCTCCTTTGTATTCATGGTGATCGCTATGCTGATACTTCCCGCACTTTTCGGCGTAACAGGTGTGTGGTTTGCGACACCCGCTGCGGAGTTTGCGGCGATCTGCCTATCTCTTATTATGTTTGGCAGATACCAAAAGAAATATGGATATTAACAGGAACGATCATTTATGATGTGGATTTTTGGAATTGTCTTGATTTCAGGCATGAAAGCGCTTTTATGCAAGGGATTTTCGTTAGGAGGGTTTCTGCTGCTGTTTTGGATCAAAGGCAGACAGCTCCGATTTAACTCTGACGAGTGGGATAGCTTTTTCATTTCACTTCCGGAAAGAAAGCTGCAAAAGTATGTTATCTGTATCTATCTGGTGGCTGCTATGTTCTCTTCGTTTATCAGTTATTTCATTCTTGAGTTGACTGGATACCGGAATAGCATTGGAATAGCGATATTGATCTTTGCAGTTGGGGTACTGATCACAGCCTGCAAATGGCATACAAAAGAAAGGGACTATCTGCTCAGACGGTATCGAGAAATACCAGACACGATCCTTGAAAGACAGAAGCAAGAAACGGAGGAAATAGAAAAAAGTGAGTGAACTGATTACTGAAGGGAATATCAGAAAGCAGACTGTTCTTGAAGCGCATAGCAGCTAAGGTGTTATGCGGGCGTCGGCTCGATCAGCATATTTGAAAGAATATTTGCTTGCCTTGGTTGCAATAGGAATGAGTTTGTCTGGCATTTCCCAGGAGCTTAAACTCAAAAGAGCCCAGTAAACAGCGGACCTGCCTGAGCCAGTCAGCACGGCAAGTAAATGGGGCTGCGCTCACCGCTGACAGCCCCGTCTGCCCTCGCCGCCTGCCAGGTGTGAGATCCAACTGGCCGATCTGTATCCTGCCCCGTGGATAAAACGGACAAAGACTCTTAGACCATCACTTATCTGTTCCATTGTTAATATGTGACATGTTAACGGGGAAATTGAGATCGCAGAGAGCGCCGTTCAGAGGAGCTGTTTTTGAATTGTGCGGCGGTAGAGGAGTGCGGCGGCAAAGCAGGAGATCAGCTCCGAGAGGGGAAAGGCGGCCCAGACCAGGGCCGGCTTCAGGGCCAGCAGAAGGGCAGCGGCGGGGAGCAGGAGCAGGATCTGGCGCAGCAGGGCCACCAGAAGAGACCAGCGGCTGCGGCCCAGGGATTGAAAGGCGGAGCAGAAGATAATGCTGGTCCCGGCGAAGAAAAAGGAGAGGGCGATGATCCGCAGAGCGGGGGCCCCCATGGCCAGGGCCTCGGGGCTCGCCCGGAAGGCGGAGCGGAGCAGGGGGGAGGCCAGCAGGGAGAGCAGCAGGGCCCCGGACAGGGAGAGGACGGCGGTGAACTGCTGGCCAAAACGGACAGAGGCTGACACGCGCCGGAGTGCCCCGGACCCGTAGTTATAGCTCAAAATAGGGATCAGGCCGCTGCTGATGCCGAATATGGGCATGAAGATAAAGGTCTGGAGCTTGAAGTAGGCGCCCAGTACAAAGACCGCGGACTCGGACCACCGGGTCAGCAGCTGGTTCAGCCCCAGGGACATGAAGCTGCTCAGCGACTGCATCACCACGGCGGGGGCGGCGACGCGGCCCATCTCAGCCAGCATTTCCCCCCGGGGGCGGAAGCCCCGCAGGCGGATGGGGAGCTGGCGCCGGAGGCGGTACACCAGCCAGAAGCCGATCAACGCGCCGGAGATCTGACCGATGACCGTGGCTGCCGCGGCCCCCGCAACTCCAAGGTCCAGGACGAAGATGAAGATAGGGTCCAGGATCAGGTTGAGGATGGCACCCGAGCCCTGCACGATCATGAAGCCGGCGGGGCGGCCCATGGCCTGAAGAATGCGCTCCGTCAAAAACTGCATGCAGGTGCCGATGGACAGTCCGCAGCAGATCAGCAGGTACTGGGCCCCCTGCCGGGCGACGGAGGGGTCCTCTGTGGAGAGGCGCAGGAAGGGGGCGGCCCCTGTCAGGGCGAAAAGAAGGAAGAGGAGCCAGCAGAGTCCATAAAGGAAAAACCCGTGACAGACCGCAGAAGCAGCCTGTTCCTGGTCTCCCTCCCCCAGCCGGCGGGAGAAAATGGCGCTGAAGCCCACCCCGATGCCAGAGCAGAAGGCCACCAGCAGCATCTGGATGGGGTAGGCGTAAGAGAGGGCCAGAAAGGCCTCGTCGCTGTACTGGGCCACATAGACGCTGTCCACCAGATTGTAGACGGCACTGATGAGCATGGACAGCATGATGGGCAGGGACATAGTCACCACCAAACGGGGCACCGGCATGGCGCCCAGCATACCGTCATTGGACTGCCGCACAGAGCTCTCACCTCCTGTTTTACCGATGTGGGGCGGCATCATGGCAGGGAACGGGTGTAGCGCAGGTCCACGCAGATGGTGTCCGGCGGGAAGGGGATGTCCTCGTGGGTCCCGTCCCAGGCAAACCCCATTTTTTCGTAGAAGCGGCGGGCGTTTTCATTCTCCCGCAGGACAAAGAGAAAGACCTGAAGATAGCCCTGGCCGCTCAGGCGGCGGAGGACTTCCTCCATGAGCTTGGTGCCATAGCCCTTCCTTTTATGGTCTGGGTGGGTATAAAAGGAGATGATCTCTCCCCAGCCCTCATATCCTCGGGAGTTGAACTTGCACACCGTACCTGCTTGGAGACCTGCATCGATCCGGGCGGGGCCGAAGGTGGCACAGCAGACGGGAATATCCTCATCGTATAATAGAAGGAGTTGATTGCGATTTGTTTTCAGATTTTCCCGGAATGTGGGGACCCAGCGGTCATCGGTGATCTCCCGGGCCATGAAGTCGGCGGGGATGGCGCCGGCGTAGGTGGTCCGCCAGCCCAGGGCGTGGATCAGGGACAGGGCGGCGAACTGCTCCTCTGTGCGGGCCTCTTCAAAATGAAGGCGGGACATGGACAGCGCTCCTTTCAGAATGTTCTGCTCTACTGTCTTCGATTATATCCGTCCGATTCCCGGTTGGCAAGGAGGAAAGCGCCGCTGGGCCCCCGCCGCCGAAGGGGAGGCCGGCCCCGGAAGGCAGAAAAACTGGACAGAAGGTGGAAATTGTACAAAAAGTCCTGAAAAAGGGGTGGAACGGGAAAAAGGCATACAATATATCCACCTTTTTGGAAAAAATGAGAGGTGAAAGAAGAATGAAATGGGAGGGAAATAAGAAAAAAAGGAAAATTCCCCTTGCTTTTTTGGACAAATTCACATAGTATTGGAGCAGATACCCCCACAGCAGGTCCGCTGCGTTGAGATGGGGGAAGCGGGTGGTGAGAATATGGAAATGGACTCCATTCAAAAGGTAGCCGGCGCAGAGCAGGAGAGCCAGGAGCGCCGGGAGGCGGCCGCGGCGGAGAGCCGGCGGACCGTGGCTGAGGCCCGGAAGGCAGCTGAAGAGCTGCTGGAGGAGGCCCGCCGCCAGGCGGGGGCTGAGACCCGGCAGATGCTGGCCCGGGCGGAGGCGGACGCCGCGGAGGAGACGAAGACCATCCTGGCGGAGGCGGAGCAGCGCTGCCAGGCGCTGAAGCAGAACGCCCGGACCCGTCTGGATCAGGCGGCGAAGCGCATCGTGGAAGGGGTAGTGAAGGGCTGATGGCGATCGTCAAAATGAAGCATCTGCGCCTGGCGGCCATGCAGTCGGACCGGGAGGCCCTGCTGCGGCTGCTTCAGGGGATGGGCTGCTTGGAGATCGAAGAGCCGTCGGTGGACTGGAGCGATCCGGAGTGGGCCGGGCTGAAGAGCCCGGACAGCGGGGCGCTCTCCGCCGCCCGGGAGGAGAAAAACGCAGCCCAGCACGCCCTGGAGGTGCTCAAGCGCTACGCAAAGGTGAAGGGGGGCCTCCTGAGCCCCAGGCCGGTGGTCTCCCCCCAGCAGTTTTTTGAGGAGCAGGCGTACCGAAGCGCCCTGGAGACCGCCAGAGCCATCAATGATGGGGAGCGGGAGCTGGCGGCGCTGAAGGCGGAGCGGGACAAGCGGGCTGCCCAGCGGGCCTCCCTGGCACCGTGGATCCCCCTGGAGCTCCCCCTTGACACGGCCTCCACCCGGGAGGTGGAGGTGCAGTTCGGCACGGTATCGGCGGAGACCCCCTTCCCCCAGCTGGCGGGGGAGGTGCAGGCAGTGAGTGAGCTGGCCCAGTTGACGCTGGCCAGCGCAGACCGGGAAAACCAGTATCTGCTGCTGATCTGCCACCGCTCCGCCTTGGACGAGGTGCTGGAGAAGCTGAAGGAGCACGGCTGGTCCCGGGCAGTGTTCCGGGATCTGACAGGCACGGCGGCAGACAACGACCGCCGGCTGGAGCAGGAGATGGAGGAGCTGTCTCAGCGCAGGGCGGAGCAGGAGCGGCGGATCGCCGCCCAGGCCGGCCAGCGGGAGGCGCTGAAGCGGGCGGTGGACCGAGCCTCGGTGGAGATCGACCGTGAGGAGGGCAAGAGCCGCCTGGTGGAGACCCAGGTGGCCTTCTTCCTGGAGGGCTGGGTGCCGGAGGAGCGCTGGGACCAGCTGCGGCAGGCCCTGTCCGACTACCCCTGTGCCTGGGAGGTCCGGGACCCAGAGCCGGAGGAATATCCCCAGGTGCCGGTGCAGCTGAAAAACAACTGGCTCACCCGGCCGCTGAACATGGTCACGGAGATGTATTCCCTGCCTGCCTACGGAAGCGTGGACCCAAACCCCCTGATGGCCCCCTTCTTTATCCTGTTTTACGGCATCATGATGGCGGACATGGGCTATGGCCTGCTGATGATGCTGGCCTCGGTGGTGGTCCTGCGCCGGATGAGACCCAAGGGCACCATGAGCCACTTCTTCGGTCTGCTGGGACTGTGCGGCGTCAGTACCTTTTTGATGGGGGCGGTCACGGGAGGCTTTTTCGGTGACATGATCCCTCAGGTGCTGAAGATCCTGAATCCGGAGAGCACCTTCGTCTGGTTCTGGCCGCCCCTGTTCACCCCCCTGGATGACACCCTGATGATCCTGGTGGGGGCCATGGCCCTGGGTTTGATTCAAATCGTCACGGGCATGGCCATCAGCTTCATCAAAAAGATCAGGGAGGGGCAGATTCTGGATGCGGTATGGGAGGAGCTGACCTGGTGGATCGTCTTTGCCGGTCTGGCCCTGGCAGTGCTGGGGGTGACCAACGTGGTCATCATCCTGGGCGGCGTCATGGTGCTGGTGGGCTCGGGCTGGAACGCCAAGGGCTTCGGTAAGGTGACCGCCGTGTTCGGCTCCCTGTATAACCATGTGACCGGGTACTTTGGGGACATCCTCTCCTATTCTCGTCTCATGGCCCTGATGCTGGCAGGCAGCGTCATCGCCCAGGTGTTCAATACTCTGGGCGCGATCCCGGGCAACCTGGTGATCTTTTTCATCATCTCCTTGGCAGGCAATGCCTTGAACTTTGCCTTGAATCTGCTGGGCTGCTATGTGCATGACCTGCGTCTGCAGTGCCTGGAGTATTTTGGAAAGTTCTATCAGGATGGCGGAAAGCCTTTCCGGCCTATGGCGGTGAACACCCGGTATGTGGATATCAAAGAACAATGATTTGAGGAGGATACAAAAATGGATATGTCACAAGTGGTAGAGTATGGACAGAGCATGACTTTCCTGGGTAGCATCGGCGGGCTGGCCCTGGCCCTGCTGGGGGCTGGACTGGCGGCTGTACTCAGCGGCATCGGCAGCGCAAAGGGCACCGGCCTGGCCGGCGAGGCGGGCACCGGCCTGCTGTGTGAGGATCCCTCCAAGTTCGGCAAGGTGATGATCCTTCAGGTCATCCCCGGCACCCAGGGCCTGTACGGCCTGGTAGTCTGGTTCTTCGCCATCTTCCGTATGGGCCTGCTGTCTGGGACCCTGCCTCAGCTGACCATCGCCCAGGGGATGCAGTATTTCGTGGCCTGCCTGCCTATGGCGCTGGGCGGCCTGTTCTCCGCCATCGCCCAGGGCCGTGTGGCCGCCGGCTCCATCAACATTCTGGCCAAAAAGCCGGATGACTGGTCCAAGGGCATGGTGCTGTGCATCACTGTGGAGTTCTACGCCATCCTCTCCCTGCTGGCCTCCATGCTGATGATCATCAACATCAGCGCCTGAGCGCCGGAAAGGAACAGCTATGGACGGACTTGAAAAGATCACGGCCAGGATCAGCGCCGACGCGGACGCGGAGATCCAGGCCATTCGGGACAAGGCCCAGGCCCAGGCGGAAGAACTGCTGGCCCAGGCCAGGGCCCAGGCGGAGAAGGAGAAGGGCGAGCTGCTCGCCCGGGGCCGCCGGTCCGCGGAGGAGCGGAAGGCCCGCCTGATCTCTGCCGCTCAGATGGAGGGGCGGAAGATGTCCCTGGCTGCCAAGCAGGAGGTGCTGGACGAGGCGTTCCGCCAGGCTCTGGAGGAGATGTGCTCGCTGCCGGAGGAGCAGTACATCCAGCTGCTGGCCCGCCTGGCGGTGCAGGCGTCCTCCACCGGCCGGGAGCAGCTGATCTTCTCCCCCAAGGACCGGACGCGCATCGGCAAGGCGGTGGTGATGGCGGCCAACGACGCTCTGGTGAAGCAGGTGGCCCCGGAGCTGCCCGACGCCATCACCGACTCCAAGGTGGGGGCCTTCCTGGGCAAGGTGGTCAACAGCGCTGCGGCGCAGATCACCGGCACCGGGCTTTTGACCCTGTCCGAGGAGACGAGGCCCATCCGGGGCGGCTTCATCATGGTGGACGGCCCGGTGGAGGTCAACTGCGCCTTTGAGGCCATGGTGCGTGCCCAGCGGGAGCAGCTGGAAAAGCCGGTGGCGGAGATCCTGTTTCAAAAGTGAAGAGTGAGGAGCGGAGCGGGGGGACGGAGGGCCCGGGTGCCCATTGCCAGATCCCGCAGGAAGCAAAGACTGCCCGCAGAGATACGCGCGGCGCTCTGCTCTGACCCGAAAGGGGTGGTATTTTGTCCCAGAAACGAGATACGGATTATTTAGCCGTCTCCACCCGCATCCACGCGATGGAAAACCGCATGCTGACCCGGGAACGGATGGAGCGGATGATCGACGCCAAGGACAGCGGCGAAGCAGCCAAGGTGCTCAGCGAGTGCGGGTACGGCGAGCTGACCCAGCTGACCTCGGCGGCGCTGGAAGAGCTGCTGGCCGATGCCCGGCGGAACACCTTCCGGGACATGACGGACTCGGTGCCTGACCGGCGGCTGGTGGAGGTCTTTCAGCTGAAATACGACTACCACAACGCCAAGGTGCTGATCAAGGCCCAGGCCATGGGGCTGGACGAGGCGCGTCTGCTCTCCCAGGGCGGGCGGTACGATCCCCAGCGGCTGCGGGAGGATTTCCTTCGAGATGACCTTCGGGACTGGGGCGAGGTGTTCCGCCAGGCGGTGCTCCGGGCCAGGGAGGTGCTGGCCGCCACCGGAGATCCTCAGCAGGCCGACCTGGTGCTGGACCGGGCCTGCTTTCAGGAGATGGAGAGCCTGGCACGGGCATGCGGCAGCGCTTTCCTGCAGGGCTATGTCCGCCTGTCGGTGGACGCCGCTAATCTGCGCGCCGCTGTCCGGGCAGCCCGGATGGGCAAGGGCAGCGAGTTTTTGAACCAGATCCTGCTCCCCGGTGGGAACGTATCGGAGCGCGCCCTGGCCGGAGCGAGACCGGAGGAACTGGCAGAGCGCTTCCGTAGCGGCCCCCTGGCCCAGGCGGCGGCGCTGGGGGCGGCCCGGACCCAGCCGGATTCTGGTCCTCTCACCGAATTTGAGCGCCTGTGTGATAATGCGGTCACGGGATATCTGGCCTCGGCCAGCCGGGTCCCCTTCGGGGAGGAGACGGTGATCGGCTATCTCTACGCCCGGGAGGCGGAGATCACCGCTGTGCGCATCATCATGGCGGGACGCATGGCCGGCCTGGATGGGGAGACCATCCGCAGCCGCCTGCGGGCCACCTATGTATAAGGGGGAGAGGAGCATGTATAAGATCGCGGTGGTGGGCGACCGAGACAGCGTGCTGGGCTTCAAGGCCCTGGGGCTGGAGGTCTGTCCTGCCCAGAGCGCGGACGAGGCCAGAGAGATCATCCATCGTCTGGCGAAAGAGAACTGTGCCATCCTCTACCTCACGGAGCAGCTGGCGGTCCAGCTCCAGAGTGAGCTTCAGCGCTATAAGGACGCCCTCACCCCCGCTATCATCCTGATCCCGGGCAAAGAGGGCTCCCTGGGGATCGGGATGGCCAATGTGAAGACCGCCGTGGAGCGGGCGGTGGGGGCGGATATCCTATGAGAGATGGATTCGGGACCTTCCGCAGGGCAGCAGCTGGGGAGGCGGAGCAGGTCTTTGACCTGATCCGGCAGCGGATCGCCTGGATGGATGAGCGGGGCATCCAGCAGTGGAACCACCCCGGCTACCTCAGGCGGTATCCCTTGGACTATTTCCGGCAGTGCGCTGAAGAGGGACAGCTCTACGCCCTGTGGACGGAGTGCGGCGCTCTGGCCGCGGGGGCCGTGGTGTTGGAGGAGGACCCGCGCTGGACCGGCTATGGCGGGAAAGCGCTCTATGTGCATAATCTGGCGGCCAGCCTCCACTTCTCCGGAGCGGGCACGGAGCTGCTCAGGCGCTGCCTGGCCCTGGCCGCGGAGCGGGGGCAGGACTATCTCCGCCTGGACTGCGCCCGGGACAACCCGGTTTTGCATGATTATTATGAACGTTTTGGCTTCCGATTTGTGGCGCCTGTGGAGGACCAGGGGTATCTCGGGGATCTCCTTCAGTACCCCCTGGGGTCCCGGGACTGAGCGGGACGGCGGCACAGGAAGGATCAGAAAGAAGGTTTGAGCCAATGGGAAAAATCGTCAAGGTCTCCGGCCCGCTGGTGGTGGCCACCGGGCTCCAGGAGGCCAACATGGCCGACGTGGTCCGGGTGGGCGAGCAGGGCCTGATCGGAGAAGTGCTGACCATGAATGGGGACACCGCCTCCATCCAGGTCTATGAGGAGACTTCCGGCCTGGGTCCCGGGGCGGAGGTGGTCACCACCGGCGCCCCCCTGTCCGTGGAACTGGGCCCCGGCCTGATCGAGAACATCTACGACGGCATCCAGCGCCCGCTGGAGGTCATCATGGAGACGGTGAAGGGAAATAACCTCCCCAGAGGCGTGGAGGTGCCCGCCCTGGACCGGGAGAAGAAGTGGGATTTCCAGGCCGTGGTGGAGCCGGGCACCCAGGTAGTGGGGGGCGACATCATCGGCACGGTGCAGGAGACCCCCTCTATCCTCCACAAGATCATGATCCCGCCCAGGATGCAAGGGAAGATCGTCTCCATCCAGTCCGGCTCCTACACCGTCACCGAAACAGTGGCCGTGCTGGAACGGGAGGACGGCTCCCGGGTGGAGCTGCCCATGATGCAGAAGTGGCCCGTCCGCGTGGGACGGCCCTATAAGCACAAATATCCCCCTGTGGTCCCACTGTCCTCCGGCCAGCGCATCGTGGACACCTTCTTCCCGGTGGCCAAGGGCGGCACAGCCGCCATCCCCGGTCCCTTTGGCTCGGGCAAGACGGTGATGCAGCACGCCCTGGCCAAGTGGTCTGATGTGGACATGGTGGTGTATATCGGCTGCGGCGAGCGGGGCAACGAGATGACCGACGTGCTGCGGGAATTCCCCGAGCTGGTGGACCCCCGCACCGGCGAGACCCTGATGAAGCGCACTGTGCTGATCGCCAACACCTCCGACATGCCGGTGGCCGCCCGGGAGGCGTCCATCTACACTGGCATCACCATCGCCGAGTATTTCCGGGACATGGGCTACGCCGTGGCCGTCATCGCCGACTCCACCTCCCGCTGGGCGGAGGCGCTGCGGGAGATGTCCGGCCGCCTGGAGGAGATGCCCGGCGAGGAGGGCTACCCCGCCTACCTGTCCTCCCGCCTGGCCCAGTTCTATGAGCGGGCGGGCTCGGTGTCCTGTCTGGGCTCTGAGGAGGACCGCAGAGGCTCCCTCACCGCTGTGGGCGCGGTCTCGCCCCCTGGCGGCGACTTGTCCGAGCCCGTGTCCCAGGCCACCATGCGCATCGTCAAGGTGTTCTGGGCCCTGGACTCCTCCCTGGCCTACCGCCGCCACTTCCCCGCCATCAACTGGCTCAACTCCTACTCCCTCTATCTGGACTCCCTGAAGCCCTGGTACGACGAGCACCTGGGCCCTGAGTTCCTCCAGAACCGGGAGTGGGCTATGGCGGTCCTCCAGGAGGAGGCCAGCCTGAACGAGATCGTCCAGCTGGTGGGCAAGGATTCCCTGTCCGCCAAGGACCAGATCACCCTGGAGACGGCCAAGATGATCCGGGAGGATTTCCTCCAGCAGAACTCCTTTGTGGACATCGATTCCTTCTCCGAGTATGACCGGCAGGAGAAGATGCTGGCCATGATCCGAAGCTATGACCGGCAGTGCCGGGCCGCCGCTGAGAAGGGCGGGGCGCTGGCCGAGCTGTTCACCATCCCCGCCCGGGAGGGCATCGGCCGGGCCAAGTCTGTCCCCGCCGACCGGTATGTGGAGGCCTATGCCCAGCTGGTCCGCCAGATGGAGGAGCAGATCTCCGCCGTGGCAGAGAAGGGAGAGGAAGCGCTGTGATTCGGGAATATAAGACGATCCAGGAGATCTCCGGCCCCCTGATGGTGGTGGACCATGTGCAGGGCGTCACCTATGACGAGCTGGGGGAGATCGAGCTGTCTGACGGTACCATCCGCCGCTGCCAGGTGCTGGAGGTCAACGGTGATTCCGCCGTGGTGCAGCTGTTTGAGAGCTCTGCGGGCATCAATCTGGCGGAGTCCAAGATCCGCTTTTTGGGGCACCCCCTCCAGCTGGGGGTGTCGGAGGACATGCTGGGCCGGGTCTTTAACGGCATGGGCCGGCCCATCGACGGCGGACCTGCCATCCTGGCTGACGAGTACCGGGATATCAACGGCCTGCCCATGAACCCTGCCGGCCGGGACTACCCCAACGAGTTCATCCAGACGGGCATCTCCACCATCGACGGACTGAACACCCTGGTCCGGGGCCAGAAGCTGCCAATTTTCAGCGGGTCCGGCCTGCCCCACGCCGCGCTGGCCGCTCAGATCGCCCGCCAGGCCAAAGTGCTGGATGGGGAATCCAACTTCGCGGTGGTCTTTGCCGCCATCGGCATCACCTTTGAGGAGTCGGAGTTCTTTGTCAGCGAGTTTAAGCGCACCGGTGCCATCGACCGCACGGTGCTCTTCACCAACCTGGCCAACGACCCGGCGGTGGAGCGCATTGCCACCCCCCGTATGGCCCTGACCGCTGCGGAGTACCTGGCCTTTGAAAAGGGGATGCACGTACTGGTCATCATGACCGACATCACCAACTACGCCGAGGCCCTGCGGGAGATCTCCGCCGCCAAGAAGGAGGTCCCGGGCCGCCGGGGCTACCCCGGCTATCTGTACACCAACCTGGCCACCATCTACGAGCGGGCGGGCCGCCAGCTGGGCAAGGAGGGCTCTATCACCCTCATCCCCATCCTGACCATGCCGGAGGATGACAAGACCCACCCCATCCCTGATCTGACGGGGTATATCACCGAGGGACAGATCATCCTCTCCCGGGAGCTGTTCCGCCGGGGCATCAATCCGCCGGTGGACGTGCTGCCCTCCCTGTCCCGCCTGAAGGACAAGGGCATCGGCGTGGGCAGGACCCGGGAGGACCACTCGGGCACCATGAACCAGCTCTTCGCCGCCTATGCCACCGGTAAGGAGAACAAGGAGCTGATGTCCATCCTGGGCGAGGCCGCCCTCAGCCCCACCGACCTGCTGTATGCCAAGTTCGCGGACGAGTTTGAAAAGCGCTATGTTTCCCAGGGAACAGAGGAGAACCGCTCCATCCAGGAGACACTGGACCTGGGCTGGGAGCTGCTGTCTATCCTGCCCACCGCGGAGCTCAAGCGCATCAAGCCGGAGCTGATCGAGAAGTATCTGCCCCAAAAGGGCTAAGGGGGGACCAGAATGCCTTCCACGACCATAAATCCCACCCGTATGGAGCTGACCCGCCTGAAGGGCCGCCTGCGCACCGCCCAGCGGGGCCACAAGCTGCTCAAGGACAAGCGGGATGAGCTGATGAAGCAGTTCATGGAGGTGGTGCGGGAGAACCGGGCCCTCCGCCGCCGGGTGGAGGAGCAGCTGATGCGCGCCCAGAGCTCCTTCACGGTGGCTGCCGCTGTCATGTCCCCGGAGATGCTGGAGCAGTCCCTGCTCTATCCCAAGCAGAGCGTAGAACTGGACATGACTTTTCAGAATATCATGTCGGTGGATGTGCCTCAGTACCACTTCAGGACCCACAGCCAGGACCCGGGGGAGATCTACCCCTACGGCTTCGCCAACACCTCAGGAGAGCTGGATGACGCGGTCTCTGCCATGTCCCAGGTGTTCCAGGATATGCTGAAGCTGGCCGAGATCGAAAAGACCTCCCAGCTGCTGGCGGAGGAGATCGAAAAGACCCGCCGCCGAGTCAATGCCCTGGAGTATGTAAAGATCCCGGAGATGCAGGAAAATATCAAATATATCACCATGAAGCTGGACGAAAACGAGCGGGCCAACACCATACGCCTGATGAAGGTGAAGGAGCTCCTGCTCAGAGACGCCATTGAGGAGCGGAGAGAGGCCGACGCCAAGGCGGTGGAGGCCTTCGCCGGATACCCGGAGGGACCGGCAGGCGTTTGACGCCCAGCAGGATCTGCATGAAAGAGCCCGGATGGGACCATAGGGTCCCATCCGGGCTTTTCGCAGCCCGTTCAGCTGTGCCGCTGAGAGTCGGACTGCGCCCGGGCCCGCTGGAGGACGAAACGCAGGAAGGCCTGCATAGAGGGGGGCTGCTCCTCATCCCGGCGATAGGCCATATAGATGGTGCGCTTGTAGAGGCGGTCCTTCAGGTGAAGGAGCTTCACTTGGCTGTTGTCCAGCACATCCGTTTTGGCCACGATGGAGACTCCGAAGCCGCTGGCCACCAGAGAGGAGATGCTGGCCTCTCCGGTGGCATTGCAGAATACCTGAGGCGTCCAGCCGCTCTGGGAGATGTACGCCATGATATCCCGGTAGATCTGGACATGGGGCATATAGGTGATAAAGGGGTAGGGGGCGAGCTGACTGAGCAGGATCTGGTCCTCCGCAGCCAGCGGATGGTCCGGCGGCACGATGGCCACCAGCTCCTGGTCCAGCAGGGGGACGAACTCCACCTCCGGCTCGCCCTCCTCGTAGATACAGAAGACCACGTCATAGAGGAAGGTCTTCAGCCCGTCCAGCAGCTCCCGGGTGGGCAGCTCCCGAAAGCCGAAGGTGACCTGCTCATAGCCTGGCTGCTGGAGAAAGGCCCGCACCGTCTCGGGCATGAATTTGGGGGAGAGGGGGGCGATGTAGCCCACGTCGATGTGGCCCTGCCCCGGGCGGGCGGCCCGCTTCAGGGTGGCGTTCACAGAGTCCAGGCGGCCCAGGAGGGCGTCCACCTCCTTAAAATAGAGCAGGCCGTATTTGCTCAGTTCCAGGTGGCGTCCCTTTCGGAGAAAGAGGGGGACTCCCAGCTCCCGTTCCAGGCTGGCGATGGCGGCGCTGAGGGAGGGCTGGGAGATCATCAGCTGTTCCGCGGTCCGGTGGAAGTTCAGCTGTCCGGCTGCTGTCCTAAAATAATAGAGCTGATTCAATGTCAAATTGCTGCACCTCCCCAAAAATGCGGAAAAATATCCTATATATTTCCCTATATTTTATTAAAAATTGAGAAGTTTGTCAAGAAATAAACAAATATTGATAAAATTAAATCTATCAAAAAGGCAATGAATTGGTATTTTACTTTTTGACGACTTGGCTGGATAATAGAGACAGGAAAAGGAAAAGAAAACCCAATTAGATTTGTGATAATATCCAAACAAAGAGCTTTAGAAATGAGGGATCGATATGGAGCGTTATCAGGATAAAGTGGTGCTGATCACCGGTGCGGGTGACGTGGCCGAGGCGGCTGCTAAGCGGCTGCTGTGTGAGGGAGCAAAGGTGGCTTTCTCTGACTTCTCCCAGGAGGCGCTGGACGCAGCCATCTCCGGGCTGAAGGCCGAGGGGTGGGACGGGGAGCGCCTTATGGGCATAAAGTGCGACGTGCGGAAGTATGAGGAGTGCGAGGCGGCGGCCAATGCCGTCCTGGCCAGGTGGGGGCAGATCGACACCCTGGTAGCCACCGCCGGCATCATCCGCCACTGTCCTATCGACGAGATGACTGAAGCCCAGTGGCAGGATGTTGTGGACATCAACCTCACCGGCGTGTTCCACGCGGTGAAGTCGGTGGTCCCCTCCATGAAGGAGCGGAAATACGGACATATCGTGGTCATCTCCTCCATTGGAGGTCGGACGGGCCGTCCCGGCGTGGGTGTCAACTACGCTGCCACCAAGGCCGGTGTGAACGGGTTGGTGATGTGCCTGGGCTATGAGCTGGGGCCCTGGCAGATCACGGTGAACAGCGTGGCCCCCGGCCCCCTGAAGGGAAAGATGTTCGCCGGCATGACCCAGGACCGTATCGAATCCCTGTCCGCCGGTATCCGCCTCCAGAGGATGGGCGAACTGAGCGACGTGGCCGCCGCCATCGCCTATCTGGGCAGCGACGACGCCGCCTGGACCACCGGCGAGGTGCTGGATGTGAACGGCGGCCTCCAGTATTGAGGCCGGCAGATCCTTTGTGCAAAAGCCGTGAAAACGGCGCTGATCCATAGCTGATACATAAAACGAGGAGGAAAGACAATGAAAAAAGCGATTGCCCTGATTCTGACCCTGGCCATGTCCCTGAGCCTGGCCGCCTGCTCAGGCGGTGGAAGCGGCTCCGGAGCCGCTTCCAATCCCCCGGCTGCTTCCGGCGGTAGCAGCACATCTGGTACGGTCTCTTCCGGTTCTGCTTCCGGGGCCTATGCGGATCTGGAGCCTGTGGAGCTGTCTCTGGCAGATGCTGCCGCGGTGGGGGCGGCTGGAGAGACTTTCGACCGCCTGTTTGCGGAGAAAGTGGAGGAGATCACTGGCGGAAAACTGACAGTCTATCTCTATCAGAATGGAGAACTGGGCAGTGACATGGACATACTTTCCCAGATGCAGGATGGACACCTTGATTTAGTGGGCTCCCAGATCGCAGCGGTCGTAAACTTTGTCCCTGAGATGGCTATCTTCGACCTGCCCATGGTGTTTGCCCAGTATGACGGCGAGACCATCGACCAGGTGCTCAACGGCGACAGCCAGACCCATGCCGCCATGTCCGCCGCCTATGAGACCGCCGGTCTGGAACTGCTGGGCATCCAGCAGTACGCCACCTACCGCCTCACCACCGCCAACCGGGACTTGAAGACCTTGGCAGACTTTAAGGGGCTTCAGATCCGCACCATGGAGAACGGCAACCACATGGCCTTCTGGACTGCCATCGGCGCCGCCCCCACCCCTCTGGCCTGGGCTGAGGTGTTTATTGCCCTGCAGAACGGGACCATCGATGCCCACGAAAATGCGGCGGATACTGTTCTCGGGGCCAATATTCAGGAGGTGCAGAAGTACCTGGCCTGCACCAACCACATCCTGTACGCCAACCAGCTGTCCATGAACAAGGAGAAGTATGACTCTCTGGACCCCGCCTATCAGGCGGCTATCGTGCAGGCGGTGGAGGAAGCCATTGAGGAAATGAAACCTGAAATGAAGAATATTGATGAAACCAGCAAGCAGGCTTTGGTGGACGGGGGTATGACTCTCATCGAATATGATGATTCTTTCTATCAGGAGATCCTGGCGCTGGATACTGTCCAGGCCCTCTACGATAAGATCGATGCGGATGTAAATGGTTTGGGCACCACCCTTCAGGAGGAGCTTGCCGCCGCTCAGGGCTGATCTATCCCGCGATATTCCGCTTAGCAGCAGTTTCTTCCTGTTGCTCCTCTTAAACCGAATGCCTCTTTGCGGTCCGCTGGTCAGAGCGGGCCGTAAGGGGGCATTCCCCTTCCAGCAATCAAACAGACGGGCGAACGCCCCACAGAATAAGGAGGTCTCTCTTATGAGCAAGTTTTTTTCCCTGGCCTATCTGACTCTGCCCAACACCCACCCGGTGGATCAGATCGAGATCGCCGCCCAGTGCGGCTATGAGGGGGTGGGCCTGCGGACCATCTCCCAGCACCTGCCCGGAGAACCGGACTACGCCCTGGCCAACGGCCGAATGTTCCAGATGGTCCGCGCTGCCCTGGAGCGCACCGGCGTGAGGCTGATGGACATCGAACTGGCCCGGGTGGCGGACGGGGTGGACGTAATGAGCTACGAGAAGGAGTTCGCCCTGGGGGCCGAGCTGGGGGCGAAATACGCTATCGCCAGCGTGTGGAGTGCGGACCGGGACTTCTCCCGGGTGCAGTTCGAGAAGATGTGCGATCTGGCGGACAAATACGGCATGAAGCTCAATCTGGAGTTCGTCCCCTTCTCAAACATCCCCGGCCTGACCGAAGCCCTGGCCTGGATGGACCTGATGGACCGGCCCAATGTGCAGGTGCTGGTGGACACTCTGCACGCCCACCGGGTGAAGGTCACCCCAGAACAGCTGCGGGAGGTAGCGGCAGAGCGATTCGGCTTCGTCCACCTGTGCGACGGTCCGGCCTTCATCCCGCCGGTGGACCACCCGGACATGGTGGGCGTGGCCCGGGGCGGACGGCTGTACGTGGGAGAGGGCGGCATCGACCTGGCGGGGATGCTGAAGAACATCCCTGATCCCCCCTACTATTCCATCGAGCTGCCCAACGCGGCGGAGGTGGCGATCCGGGGCAAGCTGGAGCACGCCAGACGCTGCCTGGAGACCGCCAAAACCTTCTTCGCGGCGCACCAGATCTGAAGAGAAAAGAGGCCCGGGATCTTCTGATCCCGGGCCTCTTTTTGGCGTTTGGTCAGTCCTGACGAGCGGCCAGGCGGCGGCTGCGGAACTCGGCGGCCGCGGTGAACAGCACGTCGGAGGAGGAGTTCAGTGCCGTCTCGCAGGAGTCCTGGACGACGCCGATGATGAAGCCGATGCCCACCACCTGCATGGCGATGTCGTTGGGAATGCCGAACAGGCTGCACGCCATGGGAATCAGCAGCAGGGAGCCCCCCGCCACACCGGAGGAGCCGCAGGCGGCGATGGAGGCTACCACGCTGAGCAGGAAGGCGGTAGGAAAGTCCACCGAGATGCCCAGGGTGTTGGCAGCGGCCAGGGTGAGGACCGAGATGGTGATGGCGGCCCCAGCCATGTTGATGGTGGCTCCCAAGGGGATGGAGACGGAGTACTTCTCCTCGTCCAGGCCCAGCTCCTTGCACAGCCGCAGGTTGACCGGGATATTGGCGGCGGAGCTGCGGGTGAAGAAGGCCATGATGCCGCTCTCCTTCAGGCAGCGGAACACCAGAGGATAGGGGTTGCGCCGGATGCACAGGAAGACCAGAATGGGGTTGACGATCAAGGCCACGAAAAACATACAGCCCGCCAGGACGCAGAGCAGGCGGCCGTAGTCCATGAAGGAGGAGAAGCCGGTCTCCGATACCGTGGTGAACACCAGACCCAGGATGCCGAAGGGGGCGCAGCTGATGACCCAGCGGATGGCGGTGGAGAGGGTGTCAGACAGGTCGCCCAGCACCTGCTTGGTGCGGTCGGAGGCGTCCCGCAGGGCGATGCCGAAGACCACAGCCCACAGCAGCACCCCGATATAGCTGGCCTCCGCCATAGCGGAGATGGGGTTGCTCACCGCGTTGTTGAGCAGGGTATGGAGGATCTCGCCGATGCCGCCGGGGGCGCTGGAGGCCGCCTCCTGGGCCAGCGCCAGGGTGGAGGGAAACAGAAAGCTGGCAACCACCGCACACAGCGCAGCCAGAAGGGTGCCGATGAGGTAGAGCGCGATGACGGTGCTCATATTGCTCTTGGCCCCTTTCTTGTGCTGTGCCAGGGAGTGCAAGACCAGGAAAAAGACAAGCAGGGGGGCCAGGGCCTTCAGCGCGCCTACGAACAGGGTGCCCAGGAGGCTGAGGAAGGAGGCGCCGGGCAGGAGGAAGCCCAGGACAGCGCCCAGGATCAGGCCGATCAGAATACGTTTGACCAGGCTGAGCTGGTTCCATTTGCAAAGCAGTTCCATGAAGAGGTTCCTTTCTGGCCAAAGGCCGGGGAATGGAGGGTGTTCCGCCGGAAGAGGACATCTGTCCGTCCGGACAAAGAGGTCAAAAAAAGACACGCTTAGAAGCGTGTCTTTCTTTTTGGAGCGAGTGACGGGGCTCGAACCCGCTACCTCCACCTTGGCAAGGTGGCGCTCTACCAGATGAGCTACACTCGCAACGACAAAGCATATTATAGCAGAAAATTTGTCGCTGTCAAGCATAAAATGAAAAAATTGAGAATGATCTCATTCCGCCCCGTCGGAGGAGGCGGAGGAGGTGCCGGGAACCTCCTCCGTCCCCTCCTGGCTGTCCGACGGCTCCCCGCAGGGGGGGACCGCCTGGGTATCCCACTGGTAGCCCAGGGCGGCCATCTCCCGGTCAGAGAGGAGGGGGTACTGCCCGCGGCTGTCCGCCCCCCGGGTGAGGTCCAGATGGCGATAGCCGCTCTCGGTGCGGACGACGTTCCAGAAGTGGGGTGACCCGTCCAGGGTGCCCGGTACCACCATGCCGGTCAGCTCCAGCCGTTGGGCCAACAGCAGGGCGGCCAGGGCAAGTCCCTCGCTGTCTGCTGCCCCCGCCACCAGGGCGTCATAAGCGCTGCCCCCCCCCTCCGGATCGTAGTGTCCGGCGTCCAGCACGGCGGCAGATACGGTCTGGATGGCCTCGTCCCCCTCGGTCCCCCAGATGGAGACCACGATCTCATTGGCGCGCCGGGCCAGGGCGGTCCGGCGGCGCTGGAGCTCTTTCTGCTCCAGGTGGTAGGTAAGCAGGACCTCCACGATGCGCTGGCGGCCGCTCTCCTCCCCTTGGGGATAGATATAGACCTGGGCCTCGGGCAGATCCAGGGCGGTGTCTGGACTGGCATAGTAGGCCTCCCGGAAGAGGGTTTGGATGTAGGTCTCGTCCCCCTCGAAGTAGCTGATGCGCAGGGCGGCCTCGGTGCCGAAGGAGGAGAGCAGGTCCTTGAGTTGGGAGCGGATGGCGGTGGCACCGGTGGCGGCCACGATGGCGGAGACCTGCTCCCGGGTGCGGCGGTAGGTGATCTCCACAGCGGCCTCATAGTAGGAGACAATAGGGGTCACATCATAGCGGATGAAGTCCACTGAATAGGCTCCCAGAGGGTCCTCCTGGACCACCTCCAGACAGGCGTTGGACAGGGACTGCTCCACATCCTGGTCGTAGTTGTACATCCGGACAGTGCCCTCCTCCTCACCCAGGGAGATGAGGTAGATCAGGGCATTGACCAGCTCCTGGTAGTTCTCCACCCGAAGGATGGAGGAGTCCCCCTCGGCAGGGGGCGTGGCGCTGTGGGGAGTCACGCTGGTGTAGCTGCGGGCGAGCAGTGAGGAGCACCCGGACAGCAGCAGGGACAGCGCGGCCACGGCCGCGCAGAGCCTCCATTTCATCAGATCCCTCCTCCCATGTTCCCGCCGGGGCTCACATCCCCAGCGCCTCTCCGATCAGTACGACTTCCATCTCCTCTGTGGCATTGGGACGAGCCCAAAGAACCGCAAGTCCTCGGCAGATGCGCTCCGGGCTCTTGCAGTCATAGCACCGGTCTGCCTTGGCGGCGCAGGGGGTCCTGCACCCCATGGACTGTGCCCGCTTGGGGGCGGCCACGTTCCGGGCCCGCCACAGTGCCGCCTCAAAATCGGGGGCGACCTTGTTGACACCCACCAGGAAGTAGACCTTCTGGTGGCCGTACAGGGTGGAGGAGACCCGGTTGCCGTTGCCATCGATGTTGACGATCTCCCCGGTCTCCGCCAGCGCGTTGGCGGAGGTGATGTACACATCGGTGAGGACGGCGTCCCTCAGGGCGCCCCCCTCCCAGTGCCAGACCACCTGGTTGTGGGCAGCCAGCCTGGGGTAGAGCCCCATCTCCTTCACCGTCATGGACCCGCCGATGCCCACCGTTTTCCCATCGATCTGGCCGTCCAGATAGGCGGCCGCCTCATCTGCGGTGGGGAAGTAGGCGGTGCGGAAGCCGCGGGCCTCCAGGTTGGCGCGGAGTTTTTCCAGATCTGCCATGGTGATACCTCCCTGAAAAAATGAATGGATCACAGGTCATGCTGGTGATAGCTGTGGAAGCCCTGGCCCAGCACCTCGTGGGCATCGCAGACGATGAGAAAGGCGGAGGGGTCGGTCTCCTTTACCGCCCGCTTCAGGGCCACGATCTGCTTCTGCTTGAAGGCGCACATGAGCACGTCTTTTGCCTCCCCGGACCAGGCCCCGGCCCCCCGGAGGATGGTGACGCCCCGGTCCAGCTCCGTACTGATGGAGCGGATGATCTCCTGGGGGCGGTCGCTGATGATATAGGCCACCTTGGCGTTGTCCAGGCCGTAGAGCACCCGGTCGATGACCAGGGAGGAGATATACAGGGAGACCAGCCCGTACAGGGCGCTGCTCAGGCTGTGGAAGGCCAGAGCGGCCAGGGCGATGACCACCAGGTCCACCGCCATGACCAGGGTGCCCATGGGCAGATGGCCGAAGCGGAGCTTCAGCAGCCGGGCGATGAGATCGGTGCCGCCGGTGGTGGCTCCCTGGAGGAACACCATCCCAAGGGACAGCCCGATCAGCGCGCCGCCGAAGACGGAGGCCAGCATGGGGTCCATGGGCGGGAAGGAGTAACAGGCGGCCAGCAGGTCCACCCCCAGGGAGGTAGCGGCGGTGGCGAAGAGGGAGGAGGCCAGCAGCTTCCACCCCAGCAGCCGCCAGCCCAGCAGGAACAGGGGCAGGTTGAGGGCGATGACCGCACTGCCCACCGGGATGGCGGGGACGATGGCATGGATGATCTGCCCCAGACCGGTCATCCCGCCCAAGGTGATCTGGTTGGGAACATAGCACCAGTCAAAGCCCAGGGCAAAGACAGCGGAGGCCAGTGTGATCCACAGATAGGGCCGGAAGGCGGCCCAGAGCTTGCCGGTGCGCACAAAAAAACTTCCTTTCCTTTTCTGGTTGGGCGGCGCGGCGGCTGCCCGGGACGGTGGTGTTACAGCAGGGTCATCTGCTCCTCTCCCCGGTCGGGCTCCCGAAGGAGGGCTCCCGCAATGGGCAGGGAGCGGGCCCGGTAGCGGGCGGCGTTGCGGATGGGGGTCTGAGCCAGGGGCAGGGCCTTCTCCACCCGGTATTTAGGCTTGAGGGACATGACGTTGACCCCCTGGGTGGTGCGGGTAGTCTTGGGGGAGAGGGCGGAGGTGTGGAAGATCATGCAGCGCCCCTCGGTGGAGTAGACCGCCATCTCCTGGTCCTCCTCCAGCAGGAAGGCGGAGACCAGGGGGGCCTTGTCGGAATAGGCCCCGGTGAGCTTTTTCCGGCGGGTCTGGGTCTGGTAGGCGGACAGTTCCACCCGGGCCGCCTTGCCGTTGTCAAAGAAGAAGAGCAGCTGGCGGCGGTAGTCCCCGGGGATGCAGGCCCAGACCACCCGCTCCTCCTGGTCCATGGCAAGCTTGGTGGGCAGGTAGTCCCCCAGCACGCTGGCCTTGGTGTCCTCAAATTCGCTGAGCCGGGTCTTATAGCACTGCTGCCTGTCGGTAAAGACCAGCAGCTCGTCCCGGTTGGAGGCCTCCCAGGTAAGGAAGGGGCCGTCGCCGTCCTTATACTTCTGCTCGCCGGACATCCGCAGGGACTGGGGGGTGATTTTCTTCAGATATCCCTCCCGGGACAGGAAGAGATTCACCGGGTAGTCGGGGACCTCCTCCTCAGCGGTGAGCAGCTCCTCGGTCTGGTGGTCATAGACGATATCGGTGCGGCGGGGGAGGGCGTACTTTTTCTTGACTTGCTCCAGCTCACCGATGATGACCTGACGGATGCGGCGGGGGCTGTTCACCAGGTCCTGGAGGTCAGCGATCTCCTCCTCCAGGGAGTCCACCTCCTGGGTGCGCTTGAGGATGTACTCCTTGTTGATGTTCCGCAGGCGGATGTCGGCTACGAACTCGGCCTGGATCTGGTCAATGCCAAAGCCGATCATCAGGTTGGGCACTACCTCCGCGTCCTCCTCGGTCTCCCGGATGATGCGGATGGCCCGGTCGATGTCCAGCAGGATGCGCTTGAGGCCCTTGAGCAGGTGCAGCTTCTCCTGCTTCTTCTTCAGGGAGAAGTATGTGCGGCGGCGCACGCAGTCGCTGCGCCAGGCGGTCCACTCCTCCAGGATCTCCCGCACCCCCATCACCCGGGGCATCCCGGCGATGAGGATGTTGAAGTTGCAGGACTGGCTGTCCATCAGGGGGGTGGACTTGAACAGCTTGGCCATCAGCTTGTCCGGGTCAGTGCCCCGCTTCAGGTCGATAGTCAGCTTCAGGCCGGACAGGTCGGTCTCGTCCCGCATGTCGGCGATCTCACGGATCTTGCCCGACTTGATGAGCTCAGCCACCTTGTCCATGATGGCCTCCACGGTGGTGGAGTAGGGGATTTCGTAGACCTCGATGATGTTGTCCGCCTTGAGGTAGCGCCACTTGGCGCGCACCTTGAAGGAGCCCCGTCCGGTGCGGTAGATGGAGGCCAGCTCCGAGGCGTCGTAGAGCAGTTCACCGCCGGTGGGCAGGTCGGGGGCCTTCAGGGTGGACATGAGATCGTGGTCCGGGTCCTTCAGATAGGCGATGGTGGTGTCGCACACCTCCCCCAGGTTGAAGCCGCACAGGTTGCTGGCCATGCCAACGGCGATGCCCTGGTTGGCGGAGACCAGCACGTTGGGAAAGGTGGTGGGCAGGAGGGTGGGCTCCTTCAGCTTGCCGTCGTAGTTGTCCACAAAGTCCACGGTGTCCTGGTCGATGTCCCGAAACAGCTCGGCGCAGATGGGGTCCAGCCGCACCTCGGTGTATCGGCTGGCGGCCCAGGCCATGTCTCGGGAGTACACCTTTCCAAAGTTGCCCTTGGAGTCCACAAGGGGGTGGAGCAGGGCCCCGTAGCCCCGGGAGAGGCGGACCAAGGTGTCGTAGATGGCGGCGTCCCCGTGAGGGTTGAGCTTCATGGTCTGGCCTACTACGTTAGCGCTCTTGGTACGGGCCCCGCCCAGCAGTTTCATCTGATACATGGTGTAGAGCAGCTTCCGGTGGGAGGGCTTGAAGCCGTCGATCTCCGGGATGGCCCGGGAGACGATGACCGACATGGCATAGGGCATATAGTTGATCTCCAGCGTCTCGGTGATGGGCTGCTCCAGCACCTCGGCCCGCAGGCCCATGACGTTGGGGTTGGTTACCTTGGGTTTGGTCTCGTCGGGGTTTTTCTTCTTTGGCATAGGGATATCCGTCCTATCTTCTGCCCCAGCTTAGGGGGACATTTTCAATCAAACACTGAAAGAGATCACGCATCTGCCCGATATAGAGGGATCAGGCTGGCAAAACAAATGCTCAAAGATCCAAAGATTTGAGTACATAAAATAAGATCCTGGTCGAACCGCAGAAAAAACCACAGAAGAAAACCTGTGGGGCAGAGCGCTCCATTGAGCAAAAACAGAGCTCCGAGGATCTTTTTCCAGTAATCCCATACGGCGGAGGAAACTTTCCGACTTGTCCAGGCGGAAGGCATTCCGCTGGCCGTCAGAAAGGATACACCGAATAACAGAGAGAAAATGGTCATGCAGGCGTACAGAGCGGGGAGAGAGGGAAAACTGTGTGAGAAGACATTCAGAAAAGCGATGGATGCCAGTGTATAGAAAAAGAGATGTGTGAGCCGTTTCATATCACCCCTCCTTGGGTGCGTACGCCATCCCAAAGGGCGTTGCGGCCAGGCCGCCCTTTCCCGTCTCCCGGAGGGAGGGGGGCAGGGAACGGCCCACCTCTGCCATGGCGTCCAGAACCTGGTCTGGGGGGACCCGGCTCTCGATGCCGGCCAGAGCCATCTGGGCCGCCGAAAGGGCGTCCATGGCCCCGATGACGTTGCGCTTGACGCAGGGGACCTCCACCAGCCCGCCCACAGGATCGCACACCAGCCCCAGCAGATTCTTCACAGCCATGGCGCAGGCGTGAGCCATCATGGAGGGAGTGCCGCCCCGGAGGTGGACCAGGGCGGGGGCGGCCATGGCGGCGGCAGAGCCGATCTCCGCCTGACAGCCGCCCTCGGCCCCGGAGATGGAGGCCCGGGCGGCGATGACCATTCCGAAGCCGGAGGCCACATACAGGGCCTGAACCAGCTGCTCCCTGGAGAGAGAGAAGTGCCGGGCGCAGGGGAGGAGCACCGCGGGCAGCACGCCGCAGGCCCCCGCCGTGGGGGCGGCCACGATGCGCTTCATGCAGGCGTTGCACTCCCCCATCCGCAGAGCCCCGGCCATCACCTGGGAGAGAAGGGGGCCGCACAGGGGGTCCCCGGCGGCGTACAGGGTCATTTTGGCCCCGTCACCCCCAGACAGGCCGCTGTGGGAGCGGTCCTGGGCCTGATAGCTCTCGTCCGCCTGCACCATGGCGTCCAGCATGGCCCCCATCCGCTCCAGAGAGCGGGCGCGGGGCAGGTCCTGCCGCCGGCAGTCGGATTCCAGAATGTTTTCCCAGAGGGGCAGGCCGGACTGTTCCGTATCCTGGAGCATCTGGGCGATGGAGTCAAAGGCGATCAAAGGGGCACCTCCTGTTCTTCCGGGGTGTAGCGGGTGACCCGCAGGATGCCGGGCAGGGCCCGCACGTCCCGGGCGGCGTCCTCGGGGATGGGCTGGTCGCACTCGATGACCATGACGGCGCTGCCGCCCCGGCCGCCCCGATTGAGCTGGAGGGTGGCCACGTTGAGGCCCCGCCCGGCCAGCACGCCGGTGACCTGACTGACGCAGCCGGGCTGGTCGGTGTTGTGGACCACCAGGGTGGGCAGCTCCCCGCTGAAGGAGGTGTGCAGTCCATCCACCTGAAAGACCCGGATGCGCCCGCCCCCAGGGGAGGAGGCCCCCACCTCCAGCTGTCCGCCCCCGGCATCCTCAAGACGGATGAGGGCGCTGTTGGGGTGGACGTCCCGCAGGACGCAGGTGCCGAAGGAGAAGGACAGCCCCCGCTCCCGGGCCAGACGGAAGCTGTCTGGGACCCGGCCGTCGGCCGGGGAGAGGCCCAGCAGCCCGGCCACCAGGGCCTGGTGGGTGCCGTGGCCCTCTCCGGTGGAGGCAAAGGAGCCGTGGAGCAGCAGCTGGGCCCGGACGGGCTCCTGCCCCAGCAGAGCCCGGGCCATGCGGCCGATGCGCACCGCCCCCGCCGTGTGGGAGCTGGAGGGCCCCACCATGACGGGACCCAGGATGTCGAACAGGTTCATAGGTGTGTTCCTCCGCTGCGATCTCATGTGAAGTAAAGCAATAAAAGAAAGAGAAACATCAGGCAGGAAAGGCCGATCACAAAGCGCCCCAGCCATCTGGCCAGCCGACGGCGGTCCTCCGGCGTGTCGTCGGCAAGTCGCCTGCCGTTTTTGACCAGATAGATGCCTCCGTCCTTAAAATAGCAGAGGGCCTGAATTGCAGCGTCAGTCCTGTACAGGATGATGCCCAGCAGGAGAAAGAAGATACACAGGATGGAAAATCCAAACATCACAATGGAATCGTCTGACATTGGGCTTCTCCCTGCCACTCGTGATGAGATGATTACGAGATGTCCGCCAGCTCCAGATATTTGTAGCCGTTGTCTGCGATGTGGCTCTTGCGCCCCTGGAGGTCATCCCCCAGCAGCAGGTCAAAGACCTGGGCGGTGCGCTCCACGTCCTCCGGCATCACCTTGATGAGCCGGCGGGTCTCAGGGTTCATGGTGGTCAGCCACATCATATCGGGCTCGTTCTCGCCCAGGCCCTTGGAGCGCTGCACATCGCACTTTTTTCCCTCCAGAGAGGCGACGATGTCGTTTTTTTCCTTGTCTGAGTAGGCAAACCAGGTCTTTTCCTTACAGGTGATCTCGTACAGGGGGGACTCCGCGATGTAGACATAGCCCTGCTGGATCAGGGTGGGGGTTAGGCGGTAGAGCATGGTGAGGATCAGGGTGCGGATCTGGAAGCCGTCCACGTCGGCATCGGTGCAGATGACCACCTTGTTCCAGCGCAGGCTGTCCAGGTCAAAGGAGGCCAGGTCCTTCACGTGCTTGTCCTGGACCTCCACTCCGCAGCCCATGACCTTGAGCAGGTCGGTGATGATCTCGTTTTTGAAGATCTTGGCGTAATCCGCCTTGAGGCAGTTGAGGATCTTGCCCCGGACGGGCATGATGCCCTGGTACTCCGCGTCCCGGCTGAGCTTCACCGCCCCCATGGCGGAGTCTCCCTCCACGATGTAGAGCTCCCGGCGGGACACGTCCTTGGTGCGGCAGTCCACGAACTTCTGCACCCGGTTGGAGATGTCCATGGAGCCGGACAGCTTCTTTTTGATGTTCAGGCGGGTCTTTTCCGCGGTCTCCCGGCTGCGCTTGTTGATGAGCACCTGCTCGCAGATCTTGTCTGCGTCGAAGGGGTTCTCGATGAAATAGACCTCCAGCTGGGCGCGGAGGAAATCGGTCATAGCCTCCTGGACGAATTTGTTGTTGATGGCCTTTTTAGTCTGGTTCTCGTAGCTGGTCTGGGTGGAGAAGTTGTTGGAGACCAGCACCAGGCAGTCCTGGATGTCGTTGAAGCTGATCTTGCCCTCCGACTTCTGGTACTTGCCCAGCTGCTTGAGCCGGGCGTCGATGGCGGAGACGAAGGCGGATTTCATGGCCTTCTCCGGGCTGCCCCCGTGCTCCAGCCAGGAGGAGTTGTGGTAGTGCTCCACGATGGACACCCGGTTGGAGAAGCAGAAGGAGACCGACAGCTTCACCTTGTACTCCGGCTTGTCCTCCCGGTCCCGGCCCTTCCGCTCGGTCTGCCAAAACACAGGCTGGGTCAAGGGATTTTCCCCGGCCAGTTCAGTGACATAGTCCAGGATGCCGTTGTCATAGCGGAAGTCAGTGGTCTCGAACTTCCCACCGGTCTGGTTGCGGAAGCGGAAGGTGACGCCGGAGTTAACCACAGCCTGGCGCTTCATCACGTCCAGGTAGTACTCCACGGGGATGTCGATGTCGGTAAAGACCTCCAGGTCGGGCTTCCAGCGGAAGGTGGAGCCCGTCTTTCTGCCCCGGTCAGTGGGCTCTTTGTGGAGCCCGCCGATATTCTCCCCCTTCTCAAAGTGGAGGGTGTATTTGGAGCCGTCCCGGTAGATGGTTGCGTCGAAATACTCGCTGGCGTACTGGGTGGCGCAGGAGCCCAGGCCGTTGAGGCCCAGGGAATACTCATAGTTGTCGCCGTCCCCGCCGTACTTGCCGCCGGCGTACAGCTCACAGAACACCAGCTCCCAGTTGTAGCGCTGCTCCTTTTCGTTCCAGTCCACCGGACAGCCCCGGCCGAAGTCCTCCACCTGGATGGACTTGTCCTCGAACCGGGTGACGATGATGAGATCGCCGTGGCCCTCCCGGGCCTCGTCGATGGCGTTGGACATGATCTCAAACACGGCATGCTCGCAGCCCTCCAGCCCGTCGGAGCCGAAGATGACGCCGGGGCGCTTGCGGACCCGGTCGGCCCCTTTTAGGGCGGAGATGGATTCGTTGCCGTAGCTGGGTTTCTTCTGAGCCATAGTAATAAAGATCCCTCACAGTACAATGCGGCGCGGGACCGCGCAAAATAACAATTATAATAATACCCCATTTGGACGGAGAAAGTCAAGAAAAGGGCGGAGCGGCCTGGGACAGAAAAAAGAGGCTGGGAGACAGACAAAAAGGGAAAGAATGGGTGGGGTGGGAATAAAAAGAGGAGAAATGCCCCAGACTGAGGAGGAAAGGGGCGGGATCTGTGGAGAATTTCTGGGTAGCCGAGGAGAGCGAGGGCATCGGGGAGGCGGTGCGCCGGCAGCTGGGGGAGCGGGACCGGCGCACGGCAGCGGGAGGATCACCCTGGCTGCTGGTGGTCTCCCCCCGGGCAGCGGAGCGGAGGAGGCAGCTGCCCACTGGGTGCCGGACGGTGCTTCTGCCCGGCGGAGCGGGGGGGCTGCTCTCCGGGCTGGACCCCGCGGCGGCGGTAAGCTACGGCACCGGGCCCAGGGACACCCTGACCCTGTCCAGCCGGGAGGGGCGGCAGCTGTGGTGCGCCATCCAGCGGGAGCTGGTGACGGTGGAGGGACGGGTGGTGGAGCGGCAGGAGCTGCCCCTCCGCCTGCCGGATCACATGTCTCCCCTGTCTGTGCTGGCGGCGGCGGGGGCCCTGCTGCTGCTGGGGGTGCCCCCGGAGGAGCTGGGCCGGGACCGCGGGGCGGTCAGGGGCGGCCAGGGATGAAAGACCGGCGGCCGGAGGTGTCCCCTCCGGCCGCCGCACCCGTGTTACGGTTTTTTCATGGTCAGGCTGATGCGCTTTTTCTTCTCGTCCACCTCCAGAACCCACACCGTGACCACATCTCCCACGGAAAGCAGCTGGGAGGGGTGCTTCACCCGCTGGGGCAGCTTGCTGATGTGGACCAGCCCATCCTGATGGACCCCGATGTCCACAAATGCCCCGAAGTCGATGACGTTGCGCACCGTCCCCTGGAGCTCCATCCCGGGCTTCAGGTCCCGGGCCTCCATCACATCGGTGCGCAGGATGGGGGCGGGCAGCTCGTCCCGGGGGTCCCGGCCGGGCTTCATCAGCTCCTTGATGATGTCCGCCAGGGTGGGGACGCCCACGCCGCACACCCGGGCCAGCGCCTCCAGGCCCATGGCCTCCGCCTTCTCCTTCAGGGCCCCCATGGCCCCCGCCCTGACGTCGGACAGGGTGTAGCCGCACTGGGCCAGCAGCGCCTCCGCGGCGGCGTAGCTCTCCGGATGGACACCGGTGTTGTCCAGAACGGAGGCGCTCTCCGGCACCCGCAGGAAGCCGGCGCACTGCTCAAAGGCCTTGGGGCCCAGCTTGGGCACCTTCAGGACCTGCCTGCGGGTGGTGAAGGCCCCGTTCTCCTCCCGGTATTTCACCAGGTTCTTGGCAGTGGCGGCGGTGAGGCCGGACACCCGCTGGAGCAGGGAGGGGGAGGCGGTGTTCACATCCACGCCCACCGCGTTGACGCAGTCCTCCACCACCCCGTCCAGGGCCTCGCCCAGCCGGGCCTGGGGCATGTCGTGCTGGTACTGGCCCACGCCGATGGCCTTAGGGTCGATCTTCACCAGCTCAGCCAGAGGGTCCTGGAGCCGCCGGGCGATGGACACGGCGGAGCGCAGGTTCACATCGTACTCGGGGAACTCCTCGGCGGCCAGCTTGGAGGCGGAGTAGACCGAGGCCCCGGCCTCGCTGACGATCATATAGCTCAGGCCGCCCCCCAGTCTGTGGATCAGCTCCACCGCCATCTGCTCGGTCTCCCGGCTGGCGGTGCCGTTGCCGATGGCGATGTGCTCCACGCCGTGCTTTCTCACCAGATGGGACAGCTTGGCGATGGCCTCCTGTTTCTGCCGCTCCCCATAGGTGGGGTAGACTACCGCCGTGTCCAGCACCTTGCCGGTGCCGTCCACCACCGCCACCTTGCAGCCCATGCGGTAGCCCGGGTCCAGCCCCATGGTGACCCGCCCCTTCACCGGGGGCTGCATCAGCAGGGGCTTCAGGTTCAGGGCGAAGTTGTGGATGGCACCCTCGTCCGCCTGCTCAGTGAGGTGGGCGCGGATCTCCCGCTCCATGGAGGGCTGGATCAGGCGGTCATAGGCGTCGTCCGCCGCCGCCCGGACAAAGTCCATGCAGGCCGCGCCGGGCACCACGGCCCGGCGCACCGCCACGTGGGCGGTCTCCGGGTCCAGCTCCACCGTGACCTTGAGCACCCCCTCCCGCTCACCCCGGTTGACGGCCAGCACCTGGTGGCCCTGGGCCCGTCCCACCGGGACCTTGAAGTCATAGTACAGGCGGTAGACCGTGTCCTCCGGCTCCTTGGCCGCAGCCCGGGAGGCCAGCATGCCCCGGCGCAGATACAGCTGCCGCAGCTCCCTGCGGATGTCGGCGTCGTCGGAGATCTCCTCGGCCAGGATGTCACTGGCCCCCTGGAGGGCGTCCTCCGCCGTCTCCACCCCCTTGTCCGGGTCCAGAAAGTCCAGGGCCGCCTGACGGGGGTCCACCGCCGGGCCCTGAGCGGAGAGCAGCCGGACCAGGGGTTCCAGCCCCTTCTCCCGGGCGATGGTGGCCCGGGTGCGCCGCTTCTGCTTATAGGGGCGGTACAGGTCCTCCACCTCCGCCAGAGTGGCGGCCGCAGCGATGGCGTCGGAGAGCTCCTGGGTGAGCTTGCCCTGGTTCTCGATAGCGGCGGCGACCTCCCCCTTCCGGGCCTCCAGGTTCCGCAGGTACTGAAGGCGGTCCGCCAGCCGGCGCAGCAGCTGGTCGTCCATGGAGCCGTGGAGCTCCTTGCGGTAGCGGGCGATAAAAGGGATGGTGGCACCCTCGTCGATGAGGGTCACCACATTTTGTACATGCTCCGGAGAGCGTTCCAGCTCCCGGGCGAGCGTTTGAAGGATGGCGTCCATGCAAAAGTCTCCTTGGTTCAGAAATCCCTCCCAGTGTAACCGAATTGGAAGAAAAAGTCCAGGGGGAAAGGGTCACCAGGTGATATGGATCTCCCACTGGTCCCACTCCCCGTCCCAGGTGAGAGTGAGAAAACAGTCCTCCGCCTGAACGGCCTCCCCTTCCCGGAGCCCCCAGACGACTGTGTAGTCCTGGTTCTGGTCCAGCATCTGGAAGCGGCCCAGAGACTGGTCCGGCCTGTGGCGGAGGCAGTAGAGAGGATGGGGGCCCGGGTCATCCGCGAAGCGGACGATGCCCGTCCGGGCGGTGGAGGAGCACTCGCTGTGCATGCCGGTCCTGATGTCCAGCATGGAGACGCCGTCGGAGTGACAGTGGCGGTAGACGGACAGGGGCTCCAGATAGCCGCCCCTGGTGTCCCAGATGTAGGTCTCGCCGTTGCTGATGAAGTAGTCCTGGCACAGGGGGCAGAAGGCACCGTTGCAGACGACGAAGTACAGGCCGGTGACCAGAAGGAAAAGCGCAGTCAGCCCCAGGACCATAACGTCGAATTTGGTGGGCTTGAATTTTTTCATCCGGATTCCTCCCTCAAAGACAACAGTTTTCTGTAAAGCACGCCCTCCTGCAGAGCCCGGTGCCCCTGTCGGGCGGCGTGCCGTTTTCCCCAAAGCCTTCCCCCTCTGGGGGGAAGGTGTCACGGCGCATGCCGTGACGGATGAGGGGTCTTCCTTCCCGTGTCCCAGCCGTGGGATGGCGAAAGGGGTTCCGCCCTGCGGGGCGGGTCCCTTTCCCAGCGATGGGAAAGGAACCAAAGGATCGCCGGGGGACACTCCCGGCGGGACCACGGCTCCACGTGCGTTCCGCCTGGGTCCCACAGTCCGCTTTCCCCCGGCCCCCCAGGCACGTGAGCCACCGAGCGGAGTTGTCTGAAACCTGACCGGCGCGGCAATGCTTTCGCACTGACCAGCGCCTTGCGCCGCTGCCGCTGATGCCCTGCGTCATTTGGGTCCATGCGCTGTGCCAGCTTTGCGCCTAGTGTTTCCGGCCTGGCAGGGGTTGCGGCCCCCTGTTCGCGTTGTTGCCGCGAGTGCGTTCAATGGGAGCGGCCCAACGATAATCTTGCACATTTGCTCAAGATACATGATATAAGAGGGAGGGCTGTCCAGGAAGATATTCACAATGCATATATATGCAGTTTGAATATCTGGTAAAAAATCTCAGTCAATTTATTATAATGATATGCAGAGGTTTAGCTTATGAACTCTGCATATCACCGCCTATACAGAACATTAGGCATCAATATTGCCTATTATCGAAATATGAAAGATATGAGTCAGGAACAGCTCGGAGACAGGCTGGAGATCGACCAGAGCCATGTCAGCAAAATCGAGAGGGCTTCCATCGGGATATCCATGGATATGCTGTGTGATATTGCAAAGGAACTGGTGGTAGAACCGTACCTCCTGCTGAAACCGAAGGATTGAAAAGGAAAATAAAGTTGGGACCGGGCCGTCTGCATCACCAGACGGCCCGGTCCTATTGTTTTGTGCCGCCCCTAAAGCCTTCCCCCCTCAGGGGGGAAGGTGTCACGGCGGATGCCGTGACGGATGAGGGGTCTTCCTACTCCCGTCTCTGTTCCAGTCATGGGACCTGCCAGAGAGGTTCCGCCCTGCGGGGCTGGTTCCTTTCTGAGCGTCCAGAAAGGAACCAAAGAGACGCCGGGGAACGCTCCCGGCGGGACCACGGCTCCACGTGCGTTCCGCCTGGGGCCCGCAGTCCGCTTTCCCCCGGCCCCCCGATGCGAGAGACGCGGGCCTTGGGCATGGCACCGGCGTCCGGCGCGGGTGGGGGACGACACACGGTTCCCCCGTTTGCGCTGCCGCCGCTGGTGTGTCCAATGGGCATACACACCCCGCGGTGGTGTCGCGCCTGGATTGGCAGAATAGGGGCAGCAGGTGCGAAATCAGCGGGCGCGCAAAAGCTGAAGATATCTCCTCGCAGGGGCGGCTTCCAGCCGCCCGAAAAGCCTTCCCCCCTCAGGGGAGAAGGTGTCACGGCGTATGCCGTGACGGATGAGGGGTCTTTCCTTCCGCGTCCCAGTCACAGGATAGGGAAAGGGGGTCCGCCCCGCGGGGCGGACCCCCTTTCCCCTGCATCTCCCACTGTCCCCGAGGAGAAAACCATGGTATAATGAAGGACAAGAGACCCCTGAAACAAAAATAGAACAGGAGGGACTGCTGTGAGGACATTGGAGGATATCAACGCCGAGCTGGAGCAGGTGCGGCAGAAGCTGGACCGGGCCCGGAAGCTGTCCGCCGTGATGGAGGATCTGAAGGCCCAGCATGAGGAGCGCAAGCGGGCGGCGGAGGACGCCCTGAAGGTGCTGTACCGGGAGCAGGAGGATGTGGAGGAGCTGGAGCGGCTCTCCTTTGCCTCCTTCCTGGCCAGAATTCGGGGGGAGCAGGCGGAACGGCTGGACCAAGAGCGGAGGGAGGCGGTGGCGGCCAAAGCCCGCTATGACGCGGCCCGCCGTGATCTGGAGGATCTGGAGGCCCGCTTTCAGGCGGCCCAGAAGGAGCGGGCGGGTCTGGAGGGCCTGAGGGGGCGCTGGAAGGCCCTGATGGAGGAGAAGGAGGAACTGCTCTGCCAGGCGGGAGGGGAGCGGGCGAAGCGCCTGATCCAGATCGGCTGTGATCTGGACAGCCTGGGCGCCCAGATCCGGGAGCTGGATGAGGCCATATGTGCGGGAAAAGATGTGGGCTATGCTCTGGACCAGATGATCGGCCAGCTGGACTCGGCGGCGGGCTGGGGCACCTGGGACATCCTGGGGGGCGGCATGCTGGCCACCATGGCCAAGCATGGACGTATGAACGATGCGCAAAACGCGGCTTTCCAAGCCCGACAGGCCATAAGCCGCTTCCGCACCGAGCTGGCCGACGTGTCCCAGCTCCGGGTGCCCGACCTTCAGGTGGGGGAGTTCACTTCCTTTGCGGACTATTTCTTCGACGGATTGTTCGTGGACCTGTACATCCAGGACAAGATCGGGACGGCCCGGCGTTCCGCGGAAGAGACGGCGGCCCAGGTGGAGGACCTGCTCTCCCAGCTGCGCCGGGAGCGGGACCGGACAGTGGAGCGGGCCGCCGAGCTGGAGCGGGAGCGGGAGAGACTGCTGGCCGGCATGTGAGGACAGCGGCCAGGAAAGGAGCATGGATATGGAACAGGAGCAGAGGACCCTGCAGAAATGGGTCGATGAGAGCAGACGCATCGTCTTTTTCGGCGGGGCGGGCGTGAGCACGGAGTCGGGCATCCCCGACTTCCGCAGCGTGGACGGGCTGTATTACCAGAAGTATGACTATCCCCCGGAGGAGATCCTCAGCCGCAGCTTTTTTGATGCCCGACCGGAGGAATTTTACCGCTTTTACCGGGAGAAGATGCTCTGCCTGGACGCCCAGCCCAACCCGGCCCACCGGAAGCTGGCGGAGCTGGAGGCGGCGGGGAAGCTGACCAGTGTGGTGACCCAGAACATCGACGGACTGCACCAGCGGGCGGGCTCCCGGCGGGTGTGGGAGCTCCACGGAAGCGTCCACCGCAACCACTGCATGAGGTGCGGCAGGGCCTATCCCGTGGAGTTCGTGCGGGACAGCGGAGGTGTGCCCCGATGTGCCTGCGGGGGCATCGTCAAGCCCGATGTGGTGCTCTATGAGGAGCAGCTGGACGGGCATACCCTGCAGGGGGCTCTTTCGGACATCCAGGGGGCGGATATGCTCATCATCGGCGGCACTTCACTGGCGGTGTACCCCGCCGCCAGCCTGGTGAACTACTACCGGGGGCACCGCCTGGTGCTCATCAACAAGTCCCCCATCCCCTACGACGCCCACGCCGACCTGGTGATCGCCGGCCCCATCGGGGAGATCCTGGGCGGCGTAGCGGTGGTGTGAGGGCGCGGGATGAAAAACGGCCGCCTGTTTGAGCTGCTCTATCTGCTGGTGGAGCGCCGCGCCCTCACCGCCGGGGAGCTGGCGGAGCGCTTCGAGGTGTCGGAGCGGACCATCTACCGGGACGTGGACGCCCTTTCCGCCGCCGGTGTGCCGGTCTATACCCAGCGGGGACAGGGGGGCGGCATCCGCCTGATGGATCAGTTCGTGCTGGACCGCTGCCTCCTCTCCCCCAGGGAGCAGGATGAGGTGCTCTTTGCCCTGCGGGCCCTGCTGTCCACCGGCGGGCTGGAGGGGGCGGAGGCCCTGGAACGGCTGTCCGCCCTGTTCCGGCGGGAGGCGGAGGGCTGGGTGGAGGTGGACTTCACCGACTGGGGCAGCGGGGAGCAGGAGAGGGAGAATTTCCGCATCGTGAGGGAAGGCATCCTGGGGCGCCGCCTGCTGGATTTCACCTACTACGCCTCCTCCGGCACCCGCACCCGCCGCAGGGTAGAGCCGGGCAAGCTGGTGTTCAAATCCGGTTGCTGGTATCTCCAGGCGTTCTGTCTTGCCAGGAGGGACTGGAGGATTTTTCGACTTGCGCGGATGGAGGGGCTGTGTCTGGAACGGGAGGGCTTTCCTCCCAGACGGCCGCCGGAGCAGCTGGAGGTTCCTTCCCCGGAACAGCGGCAGAATGGGACCCTGACCCTCCGTTTTGCCCCCTCCGCGGCCTGGCGGGTGCGGGACTATTTTGCCCCGGGCCAGATCCGGGCGGGAGAGGACGGCTGCCTGCTGGTGGAGTGTGACTTTCCTCAGGACGGGTGGCTGCTGGGCTTTCTTCTCTCTTTCGGAGACCAGGTGGAGGTGCTCGCCCCTGCCTCTTGGCGGGAGGTCCTGGGCCGGACTGGGAAAAAGATCGCGGCCCTGTATGAAACTGGACATTCCGTGTCAGGTATTCAGGCGTATCCTGAGGGCACAGAGGAGGGGAGCACCCCTCCCGAACAAAAGGAGGAACCTGATATGGAAGAGCGGATCTTTTGCCAGTGCTGCGGCATGCCCCTGGATGCCTCCGAGGACATGGGGAGCAACGCCGACGGAAGCCCCAACCGGGATTACTGCCGCTGGTGCTATCAGAGGGGCGCATTCACCGCGCCGGAGGCCACAGTGGAGGACATGATCGCCTTTGACCTGAAATTCAATGAGGAAAACGGACATCCCTTCGGCCCCCAGGAGGAGGCGGAGAGGCTCCTGCGGGCCTGGCTCCCCACCTTGAAGCGGTGGCGGAAGTAGGAAATGGCAATTGAGGCACGGCCTGCGGCTGGCCGGCTTTTCTCCGTGCAGGGTGTCGGGCGCATGATATGCGCCCCTGCGAAATAGACGGAGCCCCACGCCTCCCCCAAGGGGGAAGGCGTGGGGGCGTCCTTCTGCGGGGCCGGATCAACAGGATGGACAGGGCCCCCCTCTCTGAGGGAGGTGTAAAAACAGCTGCTTCCGGGGCGGCCCTGACGGACGGAGCCCTCCGCAAACAAAAAACAGACGGATCTTGTAACAGATCCGCCCCTTGGCCGTTATACAGACAGAGGGGAGGGAGCCCGTTGGACTTTGGACGCATCTATGAGGAATACTTCCGGGAGCTTCAGCGGTACCTCCTGAGCCTGTGCCGGGACAGCCGAATAGCGGAGGAACTGACCCAGGAGACCTTTTTCCGGGCCGTCCGCTCCGCCGGGCAGTTCCGGGAGGGGAGCGACCTGCGGGCCTGGCTGTACACCATTGCCCGGAACGTGTTCCTGGACCAGGCGCGGCGGAAGCGGAACACCGAGATCCAGCTGCCCCGGGAGCTGCCAGACACGGCGGGAGTCACTTTGACGGAGGCGCTGGAGGACCGGGAGGAGGCCCTGCGGCTCCACTGCCTGCTCCACGGCCTGGGGGAGCCTTACAAGGAGGTGTTCCATCTGCGGGTGTTCGGGGAACTGCCCTTTGGGGACATCGCCCGGGTATTTGGGCGGACGGAGAGCTGGGCGCGGGTGACCTTTTATCGGGCCAAGCAGAAGATCATCGCGGGATTGGAGGAGGAGAAGCATGGCGGATAGACCCATGGGCTGCGGGGTGATCCAGGATCTGCTGCCCCTGTATGTGGACGGCGCGGCGGGGGAGGAGTCCCGGGCCCTGGTGGAGGAGCATCTCAGATCCTGCCCCGTCTGCCGCCGGGAGCTGGAGCAGCTGCGGGGGCGGGTGGTCCTTCCGCCGGAGACGGACGGAGGGGAGGTCCGGGCCTGGGAGAAGGGCATCCGACGCCGGCTGGAGCGGCGGGTGACGGCCGCAGCCGCCGGGGTGGCGCTGCTGCTCATTGCCGCCATGCTGGCGGCCTCCCAGTTCGTCCGCTTCGGGATACCGGGCTGGCAGCTGGCGGAGCGGGACCGGGGGCGGGGAGAGGAGGGGCAGCCGGTGGTGCTGTCAGAGGCGCGGAACGGGGACATGGCCTTTTTCCTCTATCAGGAGGGCTCCAGCCTGCGCTACACCTACTATGAAAACGAGCCTGGGCTGGACTTCGGCTATCACTTTCGGGCCAGCGGCACCGGCCATGAGGAGACCGGGGTGTATGTGGTGCAGCACGGGGAGACACTGCTGGTGGTCTCGCTGAACCGAGTGGAGGAGGTGGAGGGGATCGAGGTGACCGACCCGGAGAGCGGTACGGTCTGGCAGACATATCCGGTGGCCCCGGGGGAGCCCTTCGCGGTGCTGGTGACTCTGGGAGAAGGGGCGGAGGACTTGGCCCTCCGGGCAGTGGACCGCAGGGGGGAGACCGTTCCCTTTGAGAACTACTACGTGCGGTGAACGGGAACGAAACCGCAGAAAAAGCAGGAGCAGGACAATACAAAATGTATTGTCCTGCTCCTGCTTTACGATTTGGATAGAGACTGGGCCCTCAGGTGCCCAGATAGGCCTTCTTCACGTCCTCGTTTTTCAGCAGATCCCGGCCGGAGCCGGTAAGGGTGATGCGGCCGGTCTCCAGCACATAGCCCAGGTCCGCGATCTTCAGGGCCATGTTGGCGTTCTGCTCGATGAGCAGCACGGTGACCCCCTGCTTGTTGATCTCCTGGATGATCTCAAAGATCCCCTTGACCACCAGGGGGGCCAGCCCCAGGGAGGGCTCATCCATCATGATGATCTTCGGCCGGGACATGAGGGCCCGGGCCACGGCCAGCATCTGCTGCTCACCGCCGGACAGGGTGCCCGCCGCCTGCCAGGAGCGCTCCTTCAGCCGGGGAAACAGATCGTACACCCAGTTCAGGTCGTCTTCCAGGTCGTCCTTCCGCAGATAGGCCCCGA
The DNA here is from genome assembly GCF_022453915.1 of Lawsonibacter asaccharolyticus. Lineage (NCBI taxonomy): Bacteria > Bacillati > Bacillota > Clostridia > Eubacteriales > Oscillospiraceae > Lawsonibacter > Lawsonibacter asaccharolyticus. Next base: position 2,623,373 of record NZ_CP091870.1, on the reverse strand, counting down.
TCTTCAGATTCTCCACCACCGACAGGTCGGGAAACACCCGGCGTCCCTCGGGGACCAGGGTGACCCCCTTGGAGACGATGCGGTCGGGGGACAGACCGGTGATGTCCTCCCCCTGGAGATGGATGCGGCCGTGGGCGGGCTTCACCAGCCCGGCGATGGTGCGCAGGGTGGTGGACTTGCCTGCTCCGTTGGCGCCGATCAGGGTGACGATCTGCCGCTCGGGCACTTCAAAGGTGATGCCCTTCACGGCCTCGATACCGCCATAGCTCACCTTCAGTTCATCAATCTTCAGCATCGTCTGCCACCCCCAAATATGCCTCGATGACCCGAGGATCGTTCTGGACCTCCGCCGGTGTGCCTTGGGCGATCTGCTTGCCGAAGTCCAGGACGTAAATGCGGTCGGAGATCCGCATGACCAGGTCCATGTGGTGCTCGATCATCAGGATGGACAGGTCGTACTCATCCCGGATCTTGTGGATGAAATCGGTGAGCTCCTGGGTCTCCTGGGGGTTCATGCCGGCGGCCGGCTCGTCCAGGAGCAGGAGCTTGGGAGCAGTGGCCAGGGCCCGGGCGATCTCCAGATGGCGCTGGAGGCCATAGGGCAGGGAGCCGGCCACCTCGTCCTTCAGGTGGGCCAGGTTCTGCTCCTCCAGCAGGGACATGGCCTCCTCCCGCATCCGCTTCTCCTCCGCCCTGTTGAGGCGGAAGGCGGCCGAAAACACGTTCTGCCTGGCACGCATGTGCTTGGCGATGAGCACGTTTTCAAATACCGTCAGGGCCGAGAACAGGCGGATGTTCTGGAAGGTACGGGCGATGCCCTTCTGGGTGATTCGGTCCGGGGTGGGGGAGAGGACCTGAGAAAACATACCCTGGTTCTCCCCCTGATAGAGCTTCTGCATTCTGCCTTGGGGGTGGTTTTCCACCATGGGCTCTCCCAGAAAGGAGATCCGCCCGTTGGTGGGCTCATACACTCCGGTGATGCAGTTGAAGGCGGTGGTCTTGCCGGCGCCGTTGGGGCCGATCAGAGCCACGATCTCCCCTTGGTTCACCTCCAGGGAAAGGTCGTTCACCGCCACCACGCCGCCGAACTGCATGGTGACGTGCTCCAGCCGGAGGACATTTTCCACTTGGCTCATTTCACCGCCCCCTTTCCGGACGCCTTGCGGCGGGCAAACAGAATGTCAGAGAATTCCTTGTCCCCCATTATGCCCCGGCGGAAGAAGAGGACCACGATCATGATGATGACCGAGAAGACCACCATGCGGAAGCCGGTGCGCAGCAGGGGAACGGTGAGGGAGCCGCTGATGATGAAGAAAGCCAGCCAGACCAGCAGGGCCAGGGCCGCCAGGGAGACCAGCAGCTCCTTCCAAACCTTTTTGGTGGTGCGGCGCTCCCGGCGGATCAGCAGGAGGGCCCCGCCGATGACCAGGGCGGCGAAGACCAGGATGAAGAGGATGCGCCGGGTGTCGGTAACGGAGGTGAAGGTCATGGGGCTGTCCAGAAAGCGCAGCCACCACTCGGCGCAGGCCACATACAGGAAGGTGGCCAGGCAGGAGCCGGAGATGGAGCCGATGCCGCCGATGACCACGATGAGCAGGATCTCATAGGTCATGGTGGAGGTGTACACTTTGGCCTGGGCGTTGTTGACGAACATGGCAAACAGGGCGCCCCCCACTCCGGCGAAGAAGGAAGAGATGCAGAAGGAGAGCATCTTGTGCTTGGCCAGGTTGATGCCCATGGCTTCGGCGGCGATCTCGTCCTCCCGGATGGCCTTGAAAGCCCGGCCGTAGGAGGAGTTGATGAGCATAACGATGACGATAATGCAGAGAATCGCGATGAGGAAGGGGAAGAAGGTGGAAAGGCGGAGGAACACCTTCCCGCTCCCGTCGGTGAGGTTGAAGTTGTTGAAGGAGGGGATCTGAGTGATCATATTGGCGCCGTTGGTGACGGGCCCAAGGGCCTGCCACTGGAACACCGCCCGGATGATCTCTGCAAAGCCCAGGGTGGCGATGGCCAGGTAGTCGCTCTTCAGACGCAGCACAGGCAGGCCGATGAGCCAGGCAAAGAGGGCGGCCACGCATCCGCCCAGCAGGATGGCCAGCAGCACCCCCAGGATCAGGCCCGCGGGGGTGTCCACCCCGCCGAACAGGTCAGGAAGGGAGAAGGGCACCGCCGAGCCCCCGTACAGGTAGTACACCGAATCTTTGGCGGAGACGGGGACGGTGAGGATGGCGTAGGTATAGGCGCCCAGCAGCATGAAGCCCGCCTGCCCCAGGGAGAACAGGCCGGTGAAGCCGTTGAGCAGGTTCATGGACACGGCCACCAGGGAGTAGACCGCCCCCTTTTTCAGTACAGTGAACAGCTGGCTGGTGGGCTGAAGGACAGCGGGGACGCTGGGCAGCAGGCTGCTCAGGTTCTCCAGCAGGACCACCAGCACCAGCACCACAGCGGCGAAGATCAGCCCCGCCGCGGCGCCCTTTTTGCTTTTTCTGTCTTGGATCATGTCGTCATTCCCTCCTTACACCTTGTCGGTGGCCTTTTCCCCGAAGAGGCCGGTGGGTTTGAAGACCAGGATGATGATGAGCAGGGCGAAGGTAAAGGCGTCCACGAAGGTGGTGGCGCCGTCAAAGGGCATGATCTTCACAAAGTTCTCACAGATGCCGATGAGAAAGGCCCCGATCACCGCTCCTGGAATGGAGCCGATGCCGCCGAACACCGCGGCCACGAAGGCCTTCAGGCCGGGCATGGCGCCCGCAGTGGGGACAATGGCGGGGTAGGTGGTGAAGTAGAGCATGGAGCCCACCGCAGCCAGGGCGGAGCCGATGACGAAGGTGACGGAGATCACCGAGTTGATCTTGATGCCCATGAGCTGGCTGGTCTCGAAATCCTTGGCCACAGCCCGCATGGCCATGCCCACCTTGGTATGGTTGATGAGCTGGGTGAGCACCAGCACCAGGGCGGCCACCAGGAAGGGGGTGAGGATGACTACCCACTTGATGGAGGTCCCCGCCAGGGAGATGGTGTCCGACAGGAAGGGAATGGAGGGGTAGGTCATGGGCTGGCCGCCGGTGATGTAGGTGGCCGAGTTCTGGAGCAGGTAGCTCACCCCGATGGCCGAGATCATTACGCTCATCCGGGGAGCGGAGCGCAGGGGCTTATAGGCTGCCCGCTCGATACAGAAGCCCAGGGCCACCGTCAGCGCCAGAACCAGCAGCAGGCTGACGGGGATGACGGCGGCGGGGGGCAGGTAGGCGGAGAGAAAGCTGCTGAGGTAGATGCCCAGCAGGCCGGCCACCATGAACACGTCGCCGTGGGCGAAGTTGATGAGGCGGAGGATGCCGTACACCATGGTGTAGCCAATGGCGATCAGGGCGTACTGTCCCCCCACCGAGATGCCGAAGAGCAGGGTGGAGACAAAAAATTCCATAGGGGTTCCTCCCATTTGCTGTTTTTCAGGCCGCAGGGCCTGGAGAGGCGGCGGAACGGTCTCTGTGGGACAGGTCTGGACTGTCTCAAAAAGAGGCGGGACTGCCTCCTTTTGAGGCGGCCCAGTCCGGTACGGCGGGGACCTGGAGGCCCCCGCCGTACCGGAAAGCGGTATCAGTCAGAGAGCGGCGCTCACTGAACGGTCTGCTGGGTCTCCAGCTCCCAGGCGCCGTCGTTGGTGGAGTGCTTGATGTAGGCGGTGTCACGGACGGCGTCGCCGTTTTCGTCGTCAAAGGCGATGTGGCCGGAAACACCGTCATGCTCCACATCCCACAGCGCGGCCTTGATGGCGGCGGGGTCCACGGAGTCGGCGGCCTTGATGGCCTCCAGAGCCACATAGTATGCGTCATAGCCCATGGCGGACACCGCGGCGACGGTGTCGTTTCCGCCGTTGGCCTCCAGAGCGCCGGAGGCGGTGTTGATGTACTCCTTGATGCCCGCGTCAAACTCGGGGTTGCCGCCCTCCTGATAGAAGGTGGACACATACAGCTGCACGTCGGTGCCCTTGGCGGCCTCCAGCACCATGTTGTCGTCCAGGGTGTCGGAGCCCAGGAAGGGGATGTCGATGCCCAGAGAGGCGGCCTGGGAAATGATCTGGGTGGCGTAGGCGATGGAGACTGGGGTGAAGATGACGTCGGCCCCCTCGGCCTTGGCCTTGTTCAGATAGGAGTTGAAGTCGGAGTTGTTGGTGGGGAAGGCGTCCTTGATGACTTTGCCGCCGGCGGCGGTGAAGGCCTGCTCGAAGAAGTTGATCAGGCCCTGGTCATACTCATTGCCCGCCTCGCCCAACAGATAGGCGGTCTTGGCCTGGAACTTCTCCATGGCGAAGTTGGCCAGGACGGTGCCCTGGAAGGGGTCCAGGAAGCAGATGCGGAAATAGTAGTCATTGCCGGCGGTGACCATGGGGTTGGTGCAGGTGACGCCGATGGCAGGCAGCCCCGCGTTGCCGAAGGTGGGGCCGGCGGCGATGGACACGCCGGAGCCGTAGGAGCCCAGCACCAGAGAAACGCCCTCGCTCACCAGCTGGGTGGCGGCGGTCAGGGCCTTGTCAGTGGAGGAGCCGTTGTCGGCGTAGACCAGCTGGATCTGATACTCCTGGCCGCCCACAGTGACGGTGGGGGTCTCAGAGTTGGCGTACTGCATGCCCAGCATCTCCTTCTTGCCGCCGGAGGCGGAGTCGCCGGTGGAGGGCTCGAACACGCCGATCTTGAGGACATTGTCCCCGGAGACAGCCGGGGTGGAGACGGCGGCACCGCTGCCGGCGGGGGCATTGCCGCTGCTGGAACCGGCGCCGGCACAGCCGGCCAGCAGGCCCAGCATCATAGAGGCGGAGAGCACGCAGGCAAGAAACTTTTTCATCTTCGATACTCCTTTTTTCAGTTGGATTCAAGTGATTCACCGCACTGAAATGTCTGTGCAACAAAAACACTTGTGCGCGGATATAAAGGAATTATACCTTGCCAGACGAAAAAAAGCAATACAAAATGCAAAATGGATCAGAAAAAATTGCAGAAAGGGGACAGGCCCAGGGAAACGCATTAACGGGAGACTGTCGGGCGGTGAGAAATACGGCCCATCCGCTTGTTCTCCGGGGAGGGGTGTGATACAATAAAAAACGAGGAAAGGAAAAGCGGGGCGCGGGACCCGGATGCCCCATAAAAAGCAGCCGGACCGCCATACTAGAGGCAGCACAGCGTGCCGCCCGGGGCGGCTCAGGGAGGTCATTTATGTCTCAGACACTGTATTTTGGAGGGCCTATCGTCACGATGGAGCGGGAGCTCTATGTCCAGGCGCTGCTGACAGAGGGGGAGCGGATCCTCTACGCCGGCAGTCTGCACGGCGCGGAGGAACGAGCGGAAGGGACTGTGCGCCGGGTGGACCTGAAGGGGCGGGCCCTGCTCCCTGCCTTTGTGGACGCCCACAGCCACCTGACCGCCTATGCCAACACCTTCCTCCAGGCCGGCCTGGGGGAGTGCGCCGGCTGGGAGGAGCTGGGGCGGCGGCTGTCCGCCTTCGCGGCAAGGGAGGGCCTGGCCCCGGGAGAATGGGTCCGGGGAGAGGGCTACGACCACAATGAGCTGGCGGAGGGGAGGCATCCCGCCCGCCAGCTGCTGGACGCGGCCTGCCCGGGCCATCCGGTGATGATCCAGCACCGCTCAGGACACGTGGGGGTCTTTAACACCTTGGCACTGGAGCGGCTGGGGGTAAATGAGGAGACCCCGTGCCCGCCGGGCGGGAGGATGGAGAGGGGCCCTGACGGGAAGCTCACCGGATATATGGAGGAGAACGCATTCCTGCAGCTCCAGAAGCGGGTGCCCTTGCCAGACACAGAAGACCTGCTGGCGGCTTATGACAAGGCCCAGAGGAGCTATGCCTCCTACGGCGTGGCCACAGTACAGGAGGGGATGATGCCGGACCAGCTCATCCCCCTCTACCGCCAGCTGCTGGAGCGGGACCTGCTCTGGCTGGACGTGGTGGGCTACGCTGATGCCGACGGACAGGCGGCGGAGGCGTTCTCCGGCCATATCCGGGCGTACAGCGGCCATTTCAAGCTGGGGGGGTATAAGATATTTCTGGACGGCTCGCCTCAGGGACGCACCGCCTGGATGCGCACCCCCTATCTGGGAGGCGGACCCCAGGACCGGGGCTACCCGGTCCTCACCGACCGGCAGGTGTATGACCGGATGGCCCTGGCCCTGGACCAGGGGATGCAGCTGCTGGCACACTGCAACGGCGACGCGGCGGCAGGGCAGTACTTGTCCGTGCTGGAGCAGCTGGAGCGGGAACGGGAGGCACATCTGGAGCGGCCAGTGATGATCCATGCCCAGCTGCTGGATCTGGACCAGCTGGACAAGGTGAAGGAGCTGGGGGTGGTGCCCTCCTTCTTCGCGGCTCATGTGTACCACTGGGGAGACGTGCATGTGAAAAACTTTGGGGCGGAGCGGGCGGCCCGGATCAGCCCCGCCGGGGCGGCCCTGGAGCGGGACATCCCCTTCACCTTCCACCAGGACACCCCGGTGCTCCCGCCGGACATGCTGGAGACGGTGTGGTGCGGAGTGAACCGGCTGACCCGCTCCGGCGCGGTGCTGGGGCCGGAGCAGAAGATCCCCGTGGTGGAAGCCCTGGCCGCAGTGACCATCCGGGCGGCCTGGCAGTATTTTGAGGAGGGGGAGAAGGGCAGCCTGCGGGAGGGGAAGCGGGCGGACCTGGTGTTGCTGGAGCGGGACCCGCTCACTGCGGACCCCATGAGCCTGCGGGACATCCCCGTGCTGGCCACCTGGAAGGATGGACGGCTGATCTACCGCCGGGAGGGCTGAAGCCCTGGGGGCGCAAAATAAAGAAAGAGGTGCCTGACTATTATGAAAACCATCTTGCAGGAACAGCGGCGCAGCAGCGTCATCGTGGCTTTGATCACCATGGTGCTGGGGGCGGTGCTGGTGGTGTGGCCCGACCGGTCTGTGCGGCTGATGTGCACCCTGCTGGGGGCGGCCCTGCTGATCTGCGGCCTTGTGTATATCCTGGGCTGGCTGGTCCGCAGGCGGGAGGGGGGCATATCGGCCTTCACCCTGATCCCCGGCGTGGTGCTCTCCGGCCTGGGGATCTGGCTGATGACCAGCTCCGACTCGGTGATCGCCCTGGTGCAGTATGTGTTCGGCGCTGTGGTCATCTTCCACGGCGTGCTGGATGTCCAGAGCTCGGTCTCCCTGATGCGCCAGGGAGCGGCTCGGTGGTGGCTGGACCTGGCCCTCTCCGCCCTGACCCTGGCCCTGGGGGCGCTGATCCTCATCAACCCCTTCGGCACCTTCGCCGCCCTGGTGACCCTGATCGGCCTGGTGCTGATCTACGACGGGCTCAGCGACCTGTGGATCATCCACCGGCTGAGCCGGATGGTGCGGGACCTGGAGCGGGATCTGAATGGGGACATCATCGAGACAAGGGGGCGGGACTTGGATGAATGACCTGCGGGAGGTGGACCTGGAGCGGGGCATGCCCCGGGCCGAGCAGGCTATCCGTCAGATGCTCTTTGAGCTGCGCCGCAGCCCCGGCCTGGGGTGCTCCGGGGTGAAGCTTATCCACGGCTACGGCTCCTCCGGCGCGGGAGGGCGCATCCGGGTGGAAGCCAGGCGGCGCCTGGATCGGATGAAGGCGGGGGGAGAGATCTGGGGCTACATCCCCGGAGAGTCCTTCTCCATCTTTGACTCCGACACCCTGGCCGCCTTTCAGCGCTGTCCCACCCTGCGGAGGGACCGGGACCTGGAGCGGCACAACAACGGCGTGACCTTCGTCCTGCTGTAAGGGAGCGGCAGAGTTCTGCCCTGGACAGAAAAAATGAAGGATAAAAAATTTTTCTTGCATTTTGGGGCGGGAACCCTTATAATTCCTTTCAAAAGAGCGGGGCGGAGAAGGATGGGAGGCCCCGCGGGGAGAGTTCCGGAGATCAATAGAGCGCGGCTGCCTCGGACCGCGCTCTTTTTTTACCCTGACCGGGCCGGACGCTCCCAGAAACAGGAAAGGAAGGGAAACCATGATTGAAATCATCACCAAGATCAACTCGGCCGTCAACAACTTCGTGTGGGGGCCGGTGATGCTGCTGCTCCTGGTGGGCACGGGCGTCTACCTCACCGCCCGCACCGGGTGCATCCAGGCCGCAAAATTTGGGTATATCATGCGCAATACGGTGGGCTCACTGTTTCGCAGGCGGGAGAAGCGGGACAAGGATGCCAAGAACCTCACCCCCTTTCAGGCAGTGACCACTGCGCTGGCCGGCACCGTGGGCACTGGCAACATCGCCGGTGTCACCGGGGCTATCTTCGCCGGAGGGCCGGGGGCGGTGTTCTGGATGTGGTTCGCGGCTTTCTTTGGGATGTTCACCAAATTTGCGGAGATCGTACTGGCCCTGAAGTACCGGCAGGTTGACGAGAACGGGGTCCACTACGGCGGGCCCATGTATTACATCGAAAAGGGCCTGGGCATGAAGTGGCTGGCGGTGCTGTTTTCACTGGTGGCGGGCTTCGCCTGCTTCGGGATCGGGAACATCTCCCAGAGCAGCGAGATCGCCGGGGCGATGGAGGGGCTGTTCGGGATGAGCGGCCTGACCACCGGCGTGCTCCTGGCGGTGGTGGTAGGCATTGTGGTGCTGGGCGGAGTCCAGCGAATCGGCCGGGTGACCTCCTACATGGTGCCCTTCATGGCCATCTTTTACATTGGGGCGGGGCTGGCGGTGATCCTGCTGCGGATCGACCAAGTGCCGGCGGCCCTGGCCTCCATCTTCACCAGCGCCTTCAGCTTTGAGGCGGTGGGGGGCGGCGTATTCGGCTATGCCATTATGGTGGCTATGCGCCAAGGATTTGCCCGGGGCGTATTCTCCAACGAGGCGGGCCTTGGCTCCGCCCCCATGGCCCATGCGGCCTCCGAGACCCAGGAGCCGGTGGAGCAGGGGATGTGGGGCGTGTTTGAGGTGTTCATCGACACCATCGTCATCTGCACGCTGACCTCCCTGGCCGTCATTCTATCCGGTGTGCTGGACGTGGGGCTGGACAGCTACGCCACCAACGGCGCGGCGGCGGTGGCCGCCTTCAATGCCATCCTGCCCGGGACCATCGGCGGGACCATCATTCAGATCAGCCTGCTTTTCTTTGCCCTGTCCACCATCCTGGGCTGGAGCTACTACGGTGAGCGGTGCTGGGCCTATCTGTCCAACAACAATAAAGCGGTGGTGTGGGTCTTTAAGGTAGTCTTTGTTCTGGTGTGCATCGTAGGTGCCACCGGAAACGGCACCCTGATGTGGGATATCTCCGACACCCTGAACGGCATGATGGCCATCCCTAACCTCATTGGCCTGCTGCTGCTGTCCAATGTGATCATTCGCAGCACCAACGACTATTTCAAAAAGCACTGACTTCCGGGAGAGACCTGGTATTTTGAAGCACCGGCCGGATGCCGGAAAAGCCCGCGGCCCCCGCCTGCCCCAGAGCAGGCGGGGGCTTTTGCTGTGGAGCTGGCACCGCAGGGGCGCCAGGAGCCATCCCTGTTTTCGGACGGAGTGCCTTTTTCCGCAGAGGGGTGAGCCATTCCCCTGCAAGGGGCACAGGCGGCAAAAGAAAACCGGCGGATGGACGCTTGCGTCCGTGGGGTGGAACCGATATAATATAGAAAGAAAAACGGAGGTCCGCCTGAGGCGGGGAAAGGAAGGCCAGATCATGCAGGAGAGAGCACTACAATTTCATATCCAGTGCGGTCCGGGGGATGTGGGGGGCTACTGTGTCCTGCCGGGTGATCCGGGCAGATGCCGCTCCATTGCCCAGCGGCTGGAGGGGGCGGTCCATGTGCGCACCAATCGGGAGTTTGAGACCTGGACCGGCTCCCTGCTGGGGGAGAAGGTGAGCGTGGTCTCCACCGGCATCGGCGGCCCCTCCGCCGCCATTGCCATGGAGGAGCTGGCCAACCTGGGGACCCACACCTTTGTCCGGGTGGGTACCTGCGGCGGCATCCGCCTGGATGTCCGCAGCGGAGACGTGGTGGTGGCCACCGGCGCGGTGCGAATGGAGGGGACCAGCCGGGAGTACGCCCCCATCGAGTACCCCGCTGTCCCTGATTTCCAGGTGGCCGGCGCGCTGGTGCAGGCCTGCCAGGCGCTGGGGAAGCCCTGGCACGCGGGGGTGGTCCAGTGCAAGGACTCCTTTTACGGACAGCACGACCCCGCCCGGATGCCGGTATCTGGGGAGCTGGAGGCGAAGTGGGAGGCATGGAAGCGGCTGGGGGTGCTGGCCTCAGAGATGGAGTCTGCGGCTCTGTTCACCGTGGCAGCGGCCCGGGGAGTGCGGTGCGGCTCTGTGTTCCACGTGATCTGGAACCAGGAGCGGGAGCAGGCGGGGCTGGACCAGCAGGAGTCCCACGACACCGCGCTGGCCATCGACGTAGGGGTGGAGGCGCTGAAGCTGCTGATCCGCCAGGACGCCCAGAGCCGGGCCGGAGAAGGCCGCTAGACAGAAGAGGGAGGAGCCCCATGGAGCAGGAGAAGAGACAGAAGGAGATTACCCGGCACGGCCTGATCCGGGTGGGACTGTGGCTCGGCGGGGGCTGGCTGCTGCTGGTCCTGTGCGCCTGGGGCATCCTCCCAGACCGGGAGGTGCCCGGGATCCTCTGGGTAGGGCTGGGCCTGTTGACCGCGGAACTGGCCATCCTGTGGGGGAAGACGTGGTGGGAGAGCCGGGGACGCGGCCAGGCGATCCCCGCCGGAGCGCACTGGTGGCAGGCAGAGAAGGAGGAGCTGGCGGCCGCCGCTGTGATGCTGGCGGTGTGGTGGGGCTTTCTGGCCCTGCGCGCCGCGGGGGTGCTCCCCCACATGGAACCGGACCGGTACAGCTGGCTCCTGGCGGGAGCGGTGACCATCCTCTTCGGGGCGGAGCTGCTGCTCTGGCAGAGAGGGAGGCGGGACCGGTAGCCGGTGGCGCCTGCCACCGGCGGGCCCCGGCCGTCAGGCGGCCGGGGCTTTTTTCCGGCTGACCGCTTTTAGTTGGCAAACGGGGAAAAGCGTGGTATAATGGCCCTGAATTTGAAGCAGGCCGCCCCAAATGGGACGCGCCGGGGAGGGAGCGGAAAATGGACCTGACAGAGCGCACCATTGAAAGCAAAACGATGTTCCAGGGCCGGATCATCACGGTCCTGCTGGATACCGCCGGCCTGCCGGACGGGGGGACCGCCCAGCGGGAGGTGGTGCTCCACCCAGGGGGCGTGGCCATTTTGGCATTGGATGAGGCGGACAACGTGGCGCTGGTGCGGCAGTACCGCTATCCGCTCCACGGTCTGCTGCTGGAGCTGCCCGCCGGCAAGCTGGACCCGGGGGAGGACCACCGCCCCGCCGCCCTTCGGGAGCTGAGCGAGGAGACCGGCCTGGAGGCGGGGGAACTGACCTATCTGGGCCATATCTATGCCTCACCTGGATTCTGCGACGAGGCGCTGCACATGTATCTGGCGCGGGACCTGACCCGCGCCCGGCAGCACTTGGACGAGGACGAGTTTCTGGATGTGGTGACCATGCCCTTTGACACATTGGTGGAGCAGGTCATGTCCGGGGAGATCACAGACGCGAAGACAGTGGCCACCGTGCTGAAGGTTAAGACTCTGCTGGGCCGCTGATATGGACGACAAGGAGGGATTTCTGTGGGAAAGAGCATCCTGATCGTAGAGGATGAGCAGAACATCGTGGATATTTTGTCCTTCAACCTGAGCCGGGAGGGGTATGACACACTGGAGGCCTACGACGGCCCCACTGGGCTCCAGCTGGCGCTGGAGCAGGACCCGGACCTGATCCTGCTGGACCTGATGCTGCCCGGGATGGACGGCTTTGAGGTGTGCCGCCAGGTGCGGGAGAGCGGCTCCTCAACCCCTATTATCATGCTCACCGCCCGGGAGGAGGAGACCGACAAGGTCCTGGGCCTGGAGCTGGGGGCGGACGACTACATCACAAAGCCATTCTCCATGCGGGAGCTGCTGGCCCGGGTGAAAGCCAATATCCGTCGTATGAGCATGGTGCCCGCTGGGAAGGGGGCGGCAGCCTCCACCAACCGGATGGAGCTGGGCCGGGTGACAGTGGACACGGACCAGATGGCGGTGCTCAAGGACGGGCAGCCCCTTCAGCTGTCTCAGCGGGAGTACGATCTGATCCGTTTCCTGGCGGCCCAGCCGGGCAAGGTGTTTTCACGGGAGGCCCTGATGGAGCATGTGTGGGACTATGAAGGCTATGTGGGCGATGTGCGGGCGGTGGACGTGGCCGTCCGCCGCCTGAGAGAGAAGATCGAGGACGACCCCGCCAGTCCTAAATTCGTGGTGACAAAGCGGGGGATGGGGTACTACTTCGGCGGCTGAGCCGGAGAGGCCGAGGGCGGGGACGTCCTCGGGGACCCGCCGCAGGGGGGACGCCGGTGGTCCGGCGCGGACCCGGAGCGGGAGCGGAGGGTCCTCTCCGGGACGATCCATTCGTCCTGGAGATCAGAAAAAAGAAAAGGGCTCCCGCAGGACGAGTCCTGCGGGAAACTGACCCCGCCAGTCCTAAATTCGTAGTGACAAAGCGGGGGATGGGGCACTGCTTCGGCGGCTGAGCCGGAGACCGCCCAGGGTGCCGCAGAGGCCATTTCCCAGGGCGCCGAGGTGTGGTGCCTGTGACCGGCAGGCGGATGGAACAGAGCCCGCCCCCCTGAGACAGAGGGACGGAGAGAGAAGAGAGGAGGTGCCCCGATGCTGCGCAGCCTGCACATGAAGCTGGTGATGCTGATGGTGCTGCTCATCCTGTCGCTGATGACGGTGGTGGGGGCTTTCCTCATCAACTCTGTGGTGGCCTTTTACATCCAGGACTTTTACAGCCAGATGAGCACAGTGTTCGGAGACCAGGAGATCGTCTCCGACCTGCGCACCGCTGCGGATGGGGAGACCGACGGGGCAGGGGCGCTGAAGACGGTGCTGAATGCCTATGCCGGCCAGCTGGGCGTGGATACCCGCAACCGCAATTTCTACATCCTGGACGGGGAGGGGACCTCAGTGCTGGCCAGCTCCAACGGTGAGAGCGGCGCCTCCGGCTTGTCCTACACCGGGAACCTGATGACGGCTATCGAGTCCGGCCAGGTGGGAGACGAGAGCAACGCGGCCGCCGATTACATGGATGTGGCCATCCCCATCCAGCGGGGCGGCAGCGACTATATCATCTATATCCTGGACAACAAGGCCACCGTGTCCAACCTGAACAACCAGCTCTTCCTGCTGATCATGGAGGCGCTGCTGTTCGGTCTGGTGATCTCAGTGCTGCTGTCCTTCCTCCTCTCCAAGACCATGATCACTCCCATCCAGCGGCTGACGGAGGGAGCCATGCGGGTGGCAGAGGGGGACTTCGCCCATAAGATCGAGGTGGCCTCCCGGGACGAGATCGGCGTGCTCACCGACACCTTCAACGATATGGCGGGTCAGCTCCAGGACACCATCCGCCAGGTGGAGAACGAGCGCAACAAGCTCAACACCCTCTTTCTCCACATGACGGACGGCGTGGTGGCCTTCTCCCGGACTGGAGAGGTCATCCACTTCAATCCCTCCGCGGAGGAGATGCTCCACCGGCCCATCGGGACGGACACCACCTTCGGGGAGCTGTTCGGCGGCCTGGTCTCTCTGGAGCGGGTGCTGGCGGTGCCCGACTACCTCCAGGAGGAGCAGACGGTTGAGGAGCGATTCCTCCAGCTGCTGATGGCTCCCTTCGACCGGGACCGGCAGGGGGGCGTACTGGTGGTCATCCACGACGTCACCGAGCAGCGGAAGAACGAGGAGATGCGCCGGGAGTTCGTGGCCAACGTGTCCCACGAGCTGCGCACCCCCCTCACCAACATCCGCAGCTATGCCGAAACGCTGGTGGACAGCGCCGGAGACCTGCCCCCAGCCATGGAGAAGAAGTTCCTGGGAGTCATCCTCAACGAGAGCGACCGCATGACCCACATCGTGCAGGACCTGCTCACCCTGTCCCGGTTCGACTCGGGGCGCACCGATTTGAAGCTGACCCAGTTCTCCTTTTCTGCGGTGCTCCATGACCTGTATAACGCGGTCTATATGGAGGCCCAGCGCCACAGCCATGCCCTTGAGCTGAAGATCGAGCCGGAGCTGCCCGAGATCGTGGCCGACCGGGAGCGAGTGGTCCAAGTGATGATGAACATCGTGTCCAACTCCATTAAGTACACGCCGGACGGAGGGCGCATCGTCATCTCCGCCGGACGGCGGGGGGACCGGGTGTGGATGTTGGTGGATGACAACGGCATCGGCATCCCGCCGGAGGACCGGCCCCGCATCTTCGAGCGGTTTTATCGGGTGGACAAGGCCCGGTCCCGCCAGTCGGGCGGGACCGGACTGGGCCTGTCCATCGCCAAGGAGATCATCGACCGGCACCAGGGCGTGCTGGAGCTGGCCGACAAGGAGGGCCCGGGACTGGCGGTGCGGATGGAGCTGAAGATAGAGGGGCCGGACCATGAATAGAAAGAGCAAGCACGCCCGCCTGCTGGAGCTGGGCAAGGACGTGCTGATCGTCCTGCTGGCCTGCTCAGCGGTGTGGCTGACTACCAGGGTCCAGCGCACCGGGAGCTTGGGAGATCTGCTGGCGGACACGCCCCAGGAGGGGCAGGGCCAGACCCAGGCCCCCGGCCAGATGGAGATGGTCCGCCCGGTACGGATGGCGGCAGTGGGCAGGAGCGGAGAGACCACCATCCGCTATGGGGCACAGTATGACCAGCAGAGCACCGACGCCCTATTCCAGCAGGTGGCCAATCTGCTGGTGGAGGCGCTGAGCGACGGGGGAGAGATGAGCCCCGTCAGCCAGTGGGAGTGGCGCACCGCCCTGACCTCCCCGCCCAGCCTGTACTTCGACCTGATGGAGGGGGTCCCCCTGTCGGTGCTGACGGGCTGGCTCACCGGGGAGAGCACAGGGGGGGAGGTGTTCGTGCGCCGGCTGGCACTGGCCGCCTCCCGGGGACAGGTGTTCCTCTACTACCAGGATGAGGAGAGCGGGCAGTTTTACGCCGGCCCGGTGGACGTGATCAGCGTCAGCCGGCTGGAGTCCGCTGTCTCCGGCCTGTCGGACAACGGCGCCTGTTTTGCCTTTGAGAAGGAGGGGTACAGCCTCCTGTCTCCCTACACCCTGCTGATGCCGGGCACACCCCAGCCGGCGGTCTATCAGGTCTACAACCCCCTCAGCCGGGAGGAGGGCCTCAACAGCCTGCTGGAGGCACTGGACTTCCCGGCCAGCAGCAGCTACACCTATCAGGGGACCGACGGAGAGTTGGTGGTGCGCAACGGGTATGACACCCTGCGGGTATCTGCCCAGGGCACGGTGCGCTACCATACTACGGAGGGGGAGATATCCCGTTATCCGGTGGCCTCGGACACCGGCGGAACGGGGTCCTATGAAGCGGTAGAGGCCTGCCGGGTGCTGGTCTCCGAGACACTGGGCACCCAGTGCGGGGCCGCCCGGCTGGTGCTCACCCATGTGGAGCGGATCACGGGGGGCTGGGCGGTGGAGTTCGGCTACTGTCTGGACGGCGCGGCAGTCCAGGTGTACGAGGAGGGATGCGCGGCCCGGTTCCTGGTGCAGAACGGACAGATCGCGGAGATCACCCTCCAGGCCAGAAGCTATGAGGAGACGGCGGAGAGCGGGCTGGTGCTGCCCCGGCTCCAGGCCATGGCCGCCATGGAGGCGGCGGGGCTGGAGGGCCGGGAGCTGCTGCTGGGATATCAGGACAGCGGCGGCGGAACGGTCACCGCCGGCTGGATCGCCCGGTGAGAGAGACCGGAGGGGAGGGAGAGCCGTGGCCTGGCCCAAGATCAAAAATATCATCATCCTGATGCTGCTGGTGACCAACCTGTGCCTGCTGGCCTTTGTGGGCTGGCGGGAGATCCGGGACTGGCAGCTCCAGGACAAGGCGCTGGAGCAGGCCGTCTCCTTCCTGGCGGAGCGGGGCATCCAGGTGGACGAGCGCATCGTGCCCAGGTCTGCGGAGCTGCCGCCCATGGGCATGGAACGGGACCTGGAGGAAGAGCAGACCCTGGCAGCAGCGCTGCTGGGGGATGGCCTGACCCGGGAGGAACGTAGCGGCGAGGTCTATGTCTATGAGGGGGAGCGGGGGCTGCTCCAGTGCCACAGCAGCGGGGAGTTCTGGGCCGACTTTCAGAGCGGCGCCTTCCCGGTCCCAGAGGGGGCGGAGATGGCGGAGCATGCTCTGGAGACCATGGAGCTGCTCCACTTCCAGGGGGAGGTGGTGAGCAGCGCGGGCAACGCCCAGGACGGGAGCGTCACCCTGCGGCAGCTGTGGAATGGCGTGCCGGTGCTGCCCTGTCGGGCGACCTTGGTCTACGAGGGGGGCGAGCTGAAGCGGATCGAGGAGGGCCGGCGTCTCACCGGGACGCCCCAGACCACAGCAGGTACGCCCATCACGGCGACGACGGCGCTGATGCGCTTTTATGCGGGCCTGAGCGAGCGGATGGACATCTGCAGTGAGGTCCGGGAGATCGAGATTGCCTATACCCTCTCCAACGCCCTGGGGGGTCCCATCTCGCTGATCCCGGTCTGGCACATCACCACCGACACCGAGATATATGAGCTGGACACCTTGGACGGGAGCCTGGCTGCGGCAGGCGCCGAAGAGACAGAGCGGACGGAGCAGTAGAACGAGACCACTGACATGCCCGGCCGGAAGGGCCGGAGCGGGACAACAAAGAAAGAAGGAGATCATCATGTTCAGCAAAGAAAGCCCCATTGGGATCATCGATTCGGGGATCGGCGGCTTCAGCGTGGCCCGGAAGGTGCAGAAGCTGCTCCCGCGGGAGAATCTGGTCTATCTGGGGGACGGGGCCAACACGCCCTATGGCAACCACACCGCGGAGGAGATCCTCACTATGACCCGCTACATGCTGCGCTTCATGGAAGAAAAGGGGGTCAAGGCCCTGCTGGTGGCCTGCAACACCATTTCCTGCCTCATTGATCAGTACCGGGATGAGATGAGCTGCCCGGTGCTCAGCGTAGTCCAGGCGGGTGCGGACGCGGTAAAGGACTTGGATGTCCATAAGGTAGGAGTCATCTCCACCTGCTTCACTGCCTCCACTCACTGCTACCCGGATCTGATCGGCAAGGCAGCGCCGGACAAGGTGGTCATCAGCCATGGCTGCCCTGACCTGGCCAACGTGGTGGAGCGAAACGTGGGCAGGCCGGAGGGACAGGCGCTGATCGATGCAGATGTGCAGAAGAACCTGGAGGGACTGGTCCGGGACGAGCAGATCGAATGCTGTGTGCTGGGCTGCACCCACTATCCCTTGGTGGAGGAAAATATCCACAGGCTCTTCCCGGACCTGCGGCTGCTGGACCCGGCGGAGCAGATGGCCAAGGACGTATTGGCCTATCTGGAGCGGGATGGCTTGGTGAACGACGGTCCTCAGCCCGGACGGCTGGATATCTTCACCACCGGCAGCGCGGAGGAGTACGCCATGAAGGCGGAGAAGGTGGGACTGGAGCCGGTGACCTCGGTGCAGTTCTATCCCCCCATGAAACTGTAAAAATAGTCCGGCGGAGCCGGCGTCAGAAAAAAGGCTCAAGGGCCGCCCCACCGGGGCGGCCCTTGAGTTTAAAAAATCTGCTTACAGCTTCATGATCCAGCCGTGGGGATCGGGAACGCGGCCCCACTGAATGCCGGTGAGGGTGTCGTACAGCTTCTGGGTGACAGGGCCGATCTCATTGTGGTTGATGATGGCCTTCTCGTCCCCCTCGGCCAGCTCGCCGATGGGGGAGACCACAGCAGCGGTGCCGGTGCCCCAGGCCTCCTCCAGGGTTCCGTCCTTGGCGGCCTGGAAGAGCTCCTCGGCGGAGATGCGGCGCTCCTCCACCTCATAGCCCCAGTCCTTCAGCAGCTGGATGCAGGAGCGGCGGGTGATGCCGTCCAGCACGGAACCGTTCAGGTCGGGGGTGAGGATCTTGCCGTTCACCTTGAACATGACGTTCATAGCGCCTACTTCCTCAATATATTTGCGGTGGACGCCGTCCAGCCACAGGACCTGGGTGTAACCCTTCTGCTCGGCGCGGTTGCCCGCCCGCAGGGAGGCGGCGTAGTTGCCGCCGGTCTTGGCCATGCCGGTGCCGCCCCGAACGGCGCGGACGTCCTGGTCCTCGATATAGATCTTGGTGGGGGCCAGTCCCTCGGGGTAGTAGGCGCCCACAGGGCAGACGATGACGATATACTGGCAGTGGTGGGAGGTGTGGACGCCCAGGGTGGGGTCCAGACCAATGACAAAGGGACGGATATACAGGGAGGTGTCCTTCTCATAGGGGACCCACTCCTGATCCAGCTTGACCAGCTCAGTGATACCGGCCAGGGCCAGGTCTTCAGGCACCTCGGGCAGGGCAATGCGCTCGCAGGACAGGTTCAGCCGACGCACGTTGTCCATGGGGCGGAACAGCTGGATGGAGCCGTCTGCGGTGCGGTAGGCTTTCAGACCCTCGAAGATCTCCTGGGCGTAATGGAGGACCTTGGCGGCTGGGTCGATCTGGAGGGGGGCATAGGGGACGATGCGGGCGTCATGCCAGCCCTGACCCTCATCATAGTCCACCACAAACATGTGGTCGGTCATATACTTGCCGAAGACCAGCTTGGAGGAGTCAGGCTTCTCCTTCCGCTGCTCGGCGCGGGTGATCTTGATCTCTTGCATCTTGGTTTCCTCCTAAAGTAAACTCAAATCGAGCGGTCCTGGTTTGGAGGACGGCTTTTCTGGTATTTCCATATTATATCAGCCTTTTTTTCCAGACGCAACGGGTAATCGTGGGAAAAGTGGGGCCGGCCCAACTTTTTAGGGAAAGAATTCCGCCATTTCCCCAGAGAATGGCCCCGCCTGGACGGTTTGCTATTGTTTTTCCCCTGGGGGTTTGATATAATATCACCAATCACCGCGCTGATACGGCGGCACGGCGCGGGAATGGGGCGTGAAGAAGGTCCTGCTGACGGGCGGACCTTTTTGTTGTGATAGGAGGTCCCGCCCCCGGGAGGGGGAGGAACGGCCGCCCCAAAGAGGAGGAACGGATCTTGAACCGAAAAATGACGCAGATGCTTCAGCCAAGCTTTCAGCTCTATTTCGTCTGTCTGATCCTGTTTGCCGCGGCATCCGCCTTTTTCAGCATGTATCTGGCGGCGGCGGAGGCCGTGGTGGTGGTCCTGCTGGGGCTGTATTACCGGGAGAACAGCCGCCGGCGGCGGCGGGAGATAGCCAAGTACATCGAGAACGTCACCGGGAACATGGATGTGGCCACCAAGGACACCATGGTAAACTCCCCCCTGCCCATGGTGATCTTCCGGCCGGAGAGCGACGACATCATCTGGACCAATGACCGTTTTCTCCATCTGGCAGGGGAGAAGGAGCACCTGTTCGACGCCAAGCTGAGCAGCGTGATCCCGGATTTTGATACCCGCTGGCTCATGGAGGGGAAAAACGAGTGTCCCACCGAGGTCACCTTCGGTCCCCGCCGCTTTCTGGTGTACGGACACCTGGTCCGGGCCTCGGGCCGGGAGGGGGGCTTCCTGGCCACCACCTACTGGGTGGACGTGACCGAGTTCTGCCAGGTGCGGGACCAGTTCCGGGGGAGCCGCCCGGTGATGGCGGTGCTGCTGCTGGACAACTATGAGGACCTGATGAAGAACCAGACGGAGAACCAGCGATCCACCATCTACGCCGAGGTCAACGCCCGGCTGGATGCCTGGGTGGCGGGCACCGGGGGCATGCTCCGCAGAATGGAGCGGGACCGTTACCTGCTCCTGTTCGAGGAGCAGTACCTGTCCCGGTTCGTGGACCAGAAGTTCGACATCCTGGACACCATCCACCAGGTGGTCAATTCCAGCGGCCTGGCGGCGACCCTGTCCATCGGCATCGGCAAGGACGGCGGCAGCTTCCAGGAGCTGATGCAGTACGCCAACCTGTCCATTGAGATGGCCCTCTCCCGGGGGGGAGACCAGGCGGTCATCCGCAACAAGTTCACCTTTGAGTTTTATGGAGGCCACTCCACCGAGACGGAGAAGCGCACAAAGGTGAAGAGCCGGGTGATGGCAAACGCCCTGTCCGCCCTGGTGTCCGACTCCTCCAAACTGTTCATCATGGGCCACAAGATGCCCGACATGGACGCCACCGGCGCCGCGGTGGGCGTGTGCGCCATCGCCCGGAAAAAAGGAGTCCCCGCCTACATCATCCGGGAGGGGGGGACCAATCCCTCCAAGCCCATCCTGGATAAGCTGGACCAGCTGCCCGAGTACCGGGGGAATTTCCTCAGTGCCCAGGAGGCCCTGGTGGCGGCGGACAGCCGCTCCCTGGTGGTGGTGGTGGACACCAACCGCCCGGAGCAGGTCCAAGCCCAGGAGCTGCTGGAGTCCTGCAACCGGGTGGCGGTCATCGACCACCACCGGCGGGCGGCCACCTATATCGAGGGAGCGGCGCTGAACTACCACGAGCCCTACGCCTCCTCCGCCTGTGAGCTGGTCACCGAGCTGCTCCAGTACATCGCAGAGCCCACCGACCTGCTCCGCACAGAGGCGGAAGCCCTGCTGGCGGGCATCGTGCTGGATACCAAGAACTTCACCATGCGCACCGGCGGCCGCACCTTTGAGGCGGCAGCTTTCCTGCGCCGCTCCGGCGCCGACACCGGGGAGGTGAAGCGGCTGTTCCAGAACGACCTGTCCGGCACCATCGCCAAATACGATATCATCCAGAATGCGAAGCTGTACCGGGACCACATCGCCATTGCCGTGGTGGACCACACGGTGGGCCGGGTGACAGCGGCCCAGGCGGCGGACGAGCTGCTGAACATCGTGGGGATCAGCACCTCCTTTGTGCTCTTTCCCGACGGGGAGCAGATCATCATCTCAGGCCGCTCCATGGGAGACACCAACGTCCAGGTCATCCTGGAGCAGCTGGGGGGCGGAGGCAACGCCGCCGCCGCCGGCGGACAGGTGGCGGGCAAGACGCTGGAACAGGTGGCCGTGGAGCTGACACAGGCCATCGACCGCTATCTGGAGGAGGACTCCTGAGGGAGCCGCTCATTCCCAAATAAGATATTTCCTAAAATTATTACTGATAGTATTTGGAGGAACACAACATGAAAGTGATTTTACAGCAGGATGTCAAGGGCCAGGGCAAGAAGGGCCAGATGGTGGAGGTCTCCGACGGATACGCCCGCAACTTCCTTCTGCCCCGGAAGCTGGCCGTCTCTGCCACGGCGGACAATATCAACACCATGAAGCAGCAGGAGAAGGCACGCAAGGCCCAGGAGGCCGCCGAGAAGGCGCAGGCCGAGGCCACCGCCAAGCAGTTGGAGGGACTGATGGTGAAGATCACCGCCAAGGCCGGCGAGGGCGGGCGCCTCTTCGGCGCTGTGACGGCCAAGGAGATCTCCGAGGCCCTGGCCGAGCAGCACCAGGTGGAAATCGCCAAGACCAAGCTGGTTCTGGACGAACCCATCAAGGCCTGCGGCGGCTATCAGATCCGCGCCAAGCTGGGCTATGAGGTGGTCGGCACGGTAAACGTCATGGTGGCGGAGGCCTGAGAAGGAAGGTGAGGGGTGAGGAGAGGGGCGCTGTGCAGAGCGTTGATGCGCGGCCCTCCCACCGCCCGGCGGTTCCGGGCACCAAAATCCCGAACTCTCGATTTTGAATTCCTGATTTGGAAGGCAGGTGGTCTCATATGGCGCTGGAAGAGGAAGAGCTGCTCCTTAAGCAGCTCCCCCATTCTGTGGAGGCGGAGCAGGCCGTGCTGGGCTCCATGCTCATCGACCCCCGCTGTGTCCCGGATGTGATCGAGCAGCTCCGGCCGGAGGACTTCTATATCCGGCAGAACCGGGAGATCTACGAGACCATTTACTCCATGTTCAACTTCTCCCTCACCATCGACCCGGTGACGGTGCTGGAGAACATGCGGAAAAACGGGGTCTACGACGAGAATGTCTCCCGCAACTACATCCTCCAGCTGATGGACACCACGCCCACTGCGGCCAACGTGGGGGAGTACGTGGCCATCATCAAGGACAAGACCCTGCTGCGGCGCATCGCCGAGACGGCGGGGGACATGACCGCTATGGTCCAGCAGGGCACAGACAGCGGCCAGGACGTGCTGGAGGCGGCGGAGCAGCGGATCTACGCCATCCGGCAGGGGCGGGCCGCCCGGGGACTGACACCCATCTCCGCCGTGCTGCTGGATGTGTATGACCGGCTCAATGAGCTGGCCGCCAGCGACGCGGCGGTGCCCGGCCTGTCCACCGGACTGGGGGACCTGGATCTGGCCATCTCCGGCCTGAACAAGTCCGACCTGATCCTGCTGGCCGCCCGGCCCGGCATGGGAAAGACCTCCATGGCGCTGAACATCCTGCTCCACGCGGGCAAGTTCTCCGGGAAGAGCGTGGCCTTTTTCTCCCTGGAGATGAGCCGGGAGCAGCTGGTGCTGCGCCTGATCTCCAACGAATCCTTTGTGGACAACAAAAAGCTGGTGACCGGAAAGCTCAATGAGAGCGACTGGGAGAAAGTGGCCGCCGCCGCCGACGCCCTGAACCGCACTAAGATCCTCATCGACGACGACTCTACGGTGTCGGTGGCCGATATCAACGCCAAATGCCGCCGGGTGGAGGACCTGGGGCTGGTGGTCATCGACTACCTCCAGCTGATGACCTCCGCCGGCGGAAAGGAGCGCAGCGGCGACAACCGGCAGCAGATCGTCTCCGACATCTCCCGGGCCCTGAAGATCATGGCCAAGGAACTGAACGTGCCGGTGCTGTGCCTGTCTCAGCTCTCCCGTGCCAACGAGAGCCGGACCAATAAGCGGCCCATGCTCTCAGATCTGCGGGAATCGGGGGCCATCGAGCAGGACGCCGATATCGTCATGTTCCTCTACCGGGAGGACTACTACGAGAAAGAATCAGAAAACCACAACCTGGCCGAGTGCATTATCGCCAAAAACCGGCACGGGGAGACCCGGACGGTGGAGCTCCAGTGGCTGCCTGAGTACACCACCTTCTCCTCCATCGACCGGACCCATGAGGAGTATTGACCATGGCCCATTCCAGCCCGTTCCATGGGCTGAACACCCTCATCGAGACCTACGGAATGATCCCGCCGGGGAGCACGGTGCTGTGCGCCTGCTCTGGGGGGGCGGACTCGGTGTATCTCCTGCACCGGCTGTACCTGCTCCGGGAGCGGATGGGGTTCCGTCTGGCTGCCGCCCACTACAACCATCAGCTGCGGGGGGAGGAATCCCGGCGGGACGAAGCATTCGTCCGCCGCTTCGTCGCCCAGTGGTGCGGCCCCGCCCAGGTGGACGGACATGAGCTGCCCGGTGTCCCCCTCTATGTGGGCCGGGGCGACGTGGCTGCCCAGGCCGGAGAGCTGGGACGAGGCCTGGAGGAGACCGCCCGGGAGATGCGTTACGCCTTCCTCCGGGAGACCGCGGCAGAGCTGGGCGGAGCCCTGATCGCCACCGCCCACACCGCGGATGACAATGGAGAGACCATCCTGCTCCACCTGCTCCGGGGCAGCGGCCTGCGGGGGCTGACCGGCATCCGCCCGGTGGGGGAGGGGCTGATCCGCCCCATGCTCACCACCACACGGGCCCAGGTGGAGGAATATCTGCGCCTCTACGGACTGCCCCATGTGGAGGACAGCTCCAACAGGGACGAGTCCTTTTCCCGCAACCGCCTGCGCTGGCAGGTGGTGCCGGAGCTGGAGGACATGTGCCCCGGCTTCGCCAGACGGACGGCGGAGACCGCAGCCCTGCTGCGGACAGACGAGGACTACCTCACCGGCCTGGCGGAAAAGGCGGTGGCGGACCTCCTCCCCCGCGCGGGGACCCTCCGCCTGCCCGCGGCAGCGGTGGGGGATCTGCCTGACGCCTTGGCGCCCCGGGCGGCCCGGCTGCTGCTGGCCCGCCTGCGGGACGGAGATACCGATCTGGCCGCCCCCCATCTGGGGGGGGTGGTGGCCCTGTGCCGGGGGAGGGACCCCTCTGCCCGGCTGGATCTGCCGGAGGGCATCACCGCCCGACGGGAGTATGAGATGCTGGTGCTCACCCGGGAGACTGCGCCCCCGGCACTGGAGGAGGCATCCCTCCCCATGCCCGGGCAGCTGCGGACGGGGGAGTGGACCCTGACCTGCGCGGCAGCGGTGTACCAAGGGGAGCCCCAGTCGGGCCGGGAATTCTGGCTGGCTGGGGCAGAGGGGCTCACCGTCCGTCCCCGGAGGACCGGGGACCGGCTGGAGCGTCCGGGCCGTCCGGGCCGAACCGTGAAAAAAATCATGATCGACCAGAAGCTGCCCAGGCACCTGCGGGATACCGTCCCTGTGCTGGACAGCGGCGGCAGGGTGGCTGCGGTGGCGGAGCTGGGGCCGGACGCGGCCTTTCTGCCCCGCCTGGGGGAGCCCTGCTGGCATATTACGGCGAAAAGAAAAGGAGAATATTTCATGTTGGAAAAGGATATCCAGGAAATACTGTTTTCAGAGGAACAGCTGGCCCAGCGGGTGAAGGAGATCGCCGGTGAGATCAACCGGGACTACGTCGGACAGGAGATCATGCTGGTCAGCGTGCTCCGAGGTTCCTTTGTGTTCATGGCGGACCTGTGCCGGCGCATCGATCTGCCCTGTACGGTGGACTTCATGGCGGTGTCCTCCTATGGCGGCGGGACCTCCTCCAGCGGCCAGGTGCAGATCACCAAGGACCTGTCCAGCGACATCACGGGGAAGAACATCATCGTGGTGGAGGATATCCTGGACAGCGGAAACACCCTGAGCTATCTGCTGAAGGTGCTGGAGCAGCGCAGCCCGGCCTCCATCCGGCTGTGTACCCTGCTGGACAAGCCGGAGCGCCGGGTCAAGCCAGTGGAGGTCCACTACTCCGGCTTCACCATTCCAGACGCCTTTGTGGTGGGCTATGGGCTGGATTACGCAGAGCATTACCGGAACCTGCCCTACATCGGCATCCTGAAGCCGGAGGTCTACGGCGGCTGAGCCGGAGAGACTTGGAGGGCGGCGGCCTCCTGAAATTTGTGATCCGCCGGAAAGGACGTGGTTTTCCTGAAACGGTTCAGCGCGCGGGACCTGATCTTCTATCTGCTGGCCATCCTGGTGATGGTGTTCACCTTCAATGCGGTGCAGCAGATGAACGAGCCGGATGACCCCACTTATAATGAGATCCGCCTGCTCTTTGAGCAGGAGAAGGTGAAGTACTTCTCCGTGGAGGACAATGTGCTCACTCTGACTCTGCGGGGGGAGGGGGAGGACACCTCCACCCTGAAGTACCACCTGGCCGACTTCAATGTGTTCTATAACGACCTGCACGAGCTTATCGACAGCCAGCGCCAGGCTGGGATCATCCAGGACTATGACTACCCCGCCGGCTGGGCGGAGCCTTGGTGGTTCGTCTATGTGCCCTACCTGGTGATCCTGCTGGGCTTCGGCATCCTGATGTACACCATGTATCTGCGGCAGAACACTGGGGGCGGCGGAGGAGGGGGGCCGTCCCGCTTCGGCCATGCCCGCACCCGCACCCTGGCAGACCAGGGGAAGAAGGTCACCTTTAACGATGTGGCCGGTGCGGATGAGGAGAAGGAGGAGCTGGAAGAGATCGTGGAGTTCCTCCGGGACCCCCAGAAGTTCACCGCCCTGGGCGCCCGCATCCCCAAGGGCGTGCTGCTGGTGGGGCCTCCGGGCACGGGCAAGACCCTCATCGCCAAGGCGGTGGCCGGCGAGGCGGGGGTCCACTTCCTGTCCATCTCGGGCTCTGACTTCGTGGAGCTGTATGTGGGTGTGGGTGCCAGCCGGGTGCGGGACCTGTTCGACCAGGCCAAGAAGGACGCCCCCGCCATCGTGTTCATCGACGAGATCGACGCGGTGGGCCGGCAGCGGGGCGCCGGCCTGGGCGGCGGCCACGACGAGCGGGAACAGACCCTGAACCAGCTGCTGGTGGAGATGGACGGCTTTGGCTCCAATGAGGGGGTCATCGTCATGGCGGCCACCAACCGGCCGGACATCCTGGACCCCGCCCTGCTGCGGCCTGGCCGGTTCGACCGCCAGATCTATGTGGGACTGCCCGACATCAAGGGCCGGGAGGAGATCCTGAAGGTCCACGCCCGGAAGAAGCCCCTGGCGGAGGACGTATCCCTCTCCGATGTGGCGAAGGCCACCTCCGGCTTCACCGGTGCGGATCTGGAGAACCTGCTCAATGAGGCGGCTCTGCTCTCTGCCCGGGAGGACCGGCGTTTCATTACCCGCCAGGACCTCCACGAGGCCATGATGAAAGTAATTGCCGGCCCGGAGAAGCGCAGCCGGGTGGTGACGCCCCATGCCAGGCGGCTTACCGCCTACCACGAGGCGGGCCACGCCGTGGTGATCCACGAGCTGGACAGCCAGGACCCCGTGCACCAGATTACCATCGTGCCCCGGGGACAGGCGGGAGGCATGACCATCTCTCTGCCCAGGGAGGACCGGGCCTATCTGTCCAAGCGGGAGCTGGAGGAGCGCATTGCTGTCTGCCTGGGCGGCCGGGTGGCGGAGCAGCTGGTGCTCAACGACATCTCCACCGGTGCCTCCAGCGACATCCAGAAGGCGTCTCAGACTGCCCGGGCTATGGTCACCAAGTACGGCATGAGCGAGCGGCTGGGGACCATCGCCTACGGCAACGAGAACGATGAAGTGTTCATCGGCCGCACCATGGCCCAGGCCCGGACCTACTCCGAGGAGGTGGCAGGCCAGATCGACGAGGAGGTCAAGGCGATCGTGGACCGGGCCTATGCCCGGTGTGAAGAGATCCTGACCCGGCGGCGGCAGGAGCTGGAGCTCACCGCACGCTATCTGCTGGTCCATGAGACCATGAGCGGCGAGATCTTTCAAAAAGTGTTCACTGACCCGGCGGCCCCTGAGCTGGCGCTTCCGGAGGAGGACCAGCCGGCCCAGGAGGGCTGAGCGCGGCGGCAGCCGGGAGGTGGAAGGACCTCCCGGCTGTTTCATATGGATAGGGAGAGGGGGACGGAGGATGAGAAAAAGAAGAGCTGGAGGGACGGCGGCGCTGGTCCTGCTGCCGCTGCTGGCCGGATGCGGCGCCTCAGGGCCGGAAGCGGCGGGCTCCGGGCTGGAGGAGGTGTCCTCCCGATAGGGGCCAGACGCACAGGGGGCGCGCCTGCTGGGCACGCCCCCTGTGCGTTATGTCATGTTACAGCTGACGCAGCTCCTGAATGGTCTCCTGGATGGTCCTCTGGGGCAGCCAGACGGCGGCCATCTCCGCCAGCTGAGCCAGGGTCAGGGACCGGGAGGCCCCCACCAGCGGGTGGTTCATGAATTTCCCAAACCGGCGCTGGAATACAGACCGGGAGGCCCGGTTATCCAGCAGCTCCCCCACCGTAATGGTGTTGTTTCTCAGATCCAAGGTCATTTCACCTCCGCTCCATTCTATGCAGGGGAGGGGAAAAGAATGTGGAGTCAGGACGGTGAGACTGTTGAAAAAGTAGCTCTGCCGCTTTTTCGAGCAGGAGCTTAGAAAAGTTTACCCACAATTCCTTGCAGAATTGTGGGTAAAGATTTCATGAAAAGCATCATTTCTAAGGCACATGCCCTGAGAAATGACGCAATCAAACCTTGCTCGGCTGCCTGCGGGCGCTGGAACTCCGAGCAGGAGGTTTTTTCCACAAGCTAAGTGGGAGCTTCCTTATACAAGAAGCTCCCACTGGTGAGGTTTAAAATTGTGGTGTGCTCAACTCTCCGCATACCGGGAGAGGAACTGCCGGGTGCGCTCCTGAGAGGGGTGCTCGATGACCTGATGGGCTGGGCCCTGCTCCACAATGACGCCGCCGTCCATGAAGATGACCTGATCGGCCACATCCCGGGCGAAGGCCATCTCGTGGGTGACGATGATCATGGTGGTCTTCTGCTCCGCCAGGGAGCGGATGACCTTGAGCACCTCACCGGTGAGCTCCGGGTCCAGGGCGGAGGTGGGCTCATCAAAGCAAAGAATGTCCGGGTGGAGGGCCAGGGCCCGGGCGATGGCCACCCGCTGCTGCTGGCCGCCGGAGAGCTGACTGGGGTAGTGGTCCGCGCGGTCACTCAGACCCATCTTGGCCAGCAGCTCCCGGCCCTCGGCCTGGATCTCCTCCAGGATCTGCTTCCGGTTGGCTTTGAAGTCAGGCCGTTCCTGGCTGAGGAGCTCCTTGGCCAGGGTGACGTTCCGCAGGGCGGTGTACTGGGGGAACAGGTTGAAGGACTGGAACACCAGGCCGAAATGGAGCCGCTTTTTCCGCACCTCGCTCTCCCGCTGGGTGGCGGGATCGTCGGCGTCGAACAGAGTGTCCCCCTGGACGACGATCTGCCCCTGGTCGGGGGTCTCCAGAAAGTTCAGGCACCGCAGCAGGGTGGTCTTGCCGCTGCCGGAGGAGCCGATGATGGCCAGAGCCTGGCCCTGCTCCAGGTCAAAGCTGATGTCCTCCAGCACCCGGGTCGCGCCAAAGTGCTTTTCAATATGATGTACTTCTAAGATCGGCATGTTCGCTCCCCCTTATACCCGGAAGTAGTCCAGCTTCTTTTCCAGCCGGCCCAGCACCATGGTCACGATGGCGCTGAAGGCCAGGTAGTAGACCGCCGTGAACATCAGCGG
Source organism: Lawsonibacter asaccharolyticus (assembly GCF_022453915.1). Taxonomy (NCBI): domain Bacteria; kingdom Bacillati; phylum Bacillota; class Clostridia; order Eubacteriales; family Oscillospiraceae; genus Lawsonibacter; species Lawsonibacter asaccharolyticus. The sequence goes on along the minus strand of NZ_CP091870.1, from coordinate 2,594,717 downwards.
CCACCACAGGCCGGAGATCCCCTGATTGCCCTTCATGAAGGACTCAGCCGCCCAGATGACCTCCTGCAGCGCAATGGCACGGGCCAGGGAGGTGTCCTTGACCAGGGTGATGATCTCGTTGGACATGGGGGGCACGATGCGCTTGACCATCTGGAGCAGGGTGACCTTGAAAAAAATCTGCCGCTTGGTCATGCCCAGCACCAGGCCGGCCTCGTTCTGCCCCGCCGGCACCCCCTGGATGCCGCCCCGGTAGATCTCGGAAAAATAGAAGGCGTAGTTGATGATGAAGGCCACGCATACCGCCGCCATCCGTCCCACCTCGCCCCGGGGCCATGGGCTGCCATCCTCCAGTATCAGACCGGGCACATAAAACAGGGCGATGATCTGCAGGATCAGGGGCGTGCCCCGGACAATCCAGACCAGCAGACGGGTGACCAGGCTGATGGGGCGGAAGGAAATGAGCGCCCGGGCCACCCGGCCGGGCTCCTGCCCCCGGCGGAGCAGGACCCACCGGGTGGGCCGGGACAGGGGCGTCCAGCGGTTCATGGAGCCGAAGGCGATGACCAGCCCCAGAGGGAGCGCCCCGATCAGGGTCACGAAAAACAGCTCCAGGGTCACAAGAAACCCCTGGTTCAAGGCTATCAGTACCGTCTGGGTCACTGGTGATTGAAAAAAGTCGAGCATAGGGGTCGTCCTCTCTGTCTGTGATAGTGGGGCGCAACCGCTCAAAAGCAGAGAGCGGACCCGCTCTCTGCTTTCAAGGGATTCAGCTGCGGAGATCGTTTACTCCAGGATGACGGCATCCTGCAGGCCATAGGTGGCAGCAATCTGCTCCACGGTGCCGTCAGCCACGGCCTGCTTCCAGAACTCGTTGAAAGCATCCACCAGGTCAGAGCCCTTGCGGAAGCCCACGCCGTAGAACTCAGATGCCTCTGCTCTTATGTCGTTAAGGTTAAGGTCGTACACCAGATCGCCGTAGCTGGTGCCCTCGCCGGTCATCTCGGCGGCCATGAGCACGTCGATAACAGCGGCATCGGAGGTGCCGGAGGCGACCTCCATCAGGGTGTTGGCCTGGGACTGCACGGGCACGGTGGTGGCCCCCAGCTCCTTGGCGGCGTCCTCACCGGCGGAGCCGGACTCTACGGCGATGCTCAGCCCCTCCAGAGAGGTCAGCCCCTCAAAGTCCGCCGCCCTGTCGGCGGGGTAGACCAGGGTCTGATAGTTGGTGCAGTAGGGCTCGGAGACGCCCATGGCGGCGGTGACCTCGTCATTGATGGTCATGCCGTTCCATACACAGTCAATGGTCTTGGAGTCCAGCTCCTGGACCTTGTAGTCCCAGGTGATCTCCTGGAACTCCACGTTCACGCCCAGGCTCTCGGCAAAGGCCTTGGCCATGTCGGCATCAAAGCCGATCCACTCGTCACTCCCCGCTTCCTTATAGTCCATCGGGGCGAAATTGGTGATACCCACATACAGGGTGCCCTGGTCCTGGACATAGGCCAGGTCGCTTTCCGCGTCCGCGGGAGTGCTGGATGCCCCCTGGCTGGAGCTGGCGGCGGGGGTGCTGGCAGCGGGAGACTGGCTGCTCTCCCCCTGAGAAGTGGTCCCGCCAGAGCAGGCGGCCAGAGACAGGCACATAGTGATTGCCATTACAAGAGACAACATCTTTTTCATACCGAGAGATCCTCCAAAATGCAGATTGGTCAAAAACAGAGCATTTGACACTTTCACATTTTAGCACGCTAATGTAATGTTGTAAAGAGGTTTTTAATTTTTTTTGATCTTTCGGGGAAAAAGCAAGCGTCCCCCCGCAGCCCATAGGGGACAGCGGGGGGACGCCTTCCGCATCCGATCAGAGAGGCGGCAATTACTTCATGCCGTTCTCGTAGGCTTCGATCATCTTCTTGACCATCTGGCCGCCCACGGAACCGGCCTGCTTGCTGGTCAGGTCGCCGTTGTAGCCCTGCTTCAGGTTGACACCCACCTCGTTGGCCGCTTCCATCTTGAACTTATTCAGAGCCTCGCGGGCATTGGGGACCAGAGACTGCTTGTTGGTAGACATAATTCGTTTCTCCTTTACCTGTTCATTTTGATCTTCTTTGTTTCGTTGGATGGAACATCCGAGCATAGCATTGCCCTGGAGAAGCGGACTATGCAGGAAAAGGCTTTCCTGTTTTTGTTGATTTTCCATCATTTTCAGATCAGGGAAACGGCAGGAAGGAAACCGGCGCAGAGAACGGGGGCCGGGCGGACGGCGGGGCTCATCCGCGGCGGCGGAGACGGCGCAGCAGGCCGCCCAAGGGGCCGGAGGGCAGGGCACGGGCGGCAAATTCCACCTCCCGGCAGCTCCGAACGGCCTCGTCCATGAAGAAGTCCTGAGAGGAGAGGCCGGGGGCGCCCGGGGCGGGCACTTTTTTTTGATAGCTCCCTTCACTGTCCAGGGCCCGGGCCTTCACGGTGTCCCGCAGCAGGATGTCCAGAATGTGATTCAAGCGGGCCTTGGTGTGGGTGGCATAGACGGGACAGATGACCTCCACCCGGCGCTGGGTGTTGCGGGTCATCATGTCCGCCGAACCCAGGAAGAGGCGCTGGTTCTCTCCAGAGCCAAAGCTATAGATGCGGGAGTGCTCCAAAAAGCGCCCCACCACGCTGGTGACGGAGATGTGCTCCGTGTGGCCGGGGACGCCGGGCCGCAGGCAGCAGATGCCGCGGATGATGAGATCGACCCGAACCCCTGCACGAGAGGCCTCGGCCAGCTTTTCCATGACATCGTAGTCGGTGAGGGAGTTCATCTTCATGATGATGCGGCCGTGGCTGCCCCGGGCGGTCTCTTCCCCGATGAGCAGGAGGATGATCTGCTTCAGGTTGGAGGGGGAGACCAGGAGGTTGTGGTAGCTGCCCTCCAGATTGCCCACAGCCATGTTTTTGAAAAATTCCGCTGCATCCCGGCCGATGCCCTGATCCGCGGTGATGAGGGAGAGGTCTGTGTACTGCTCTGAGGTCTTCTCGTTGTAGTTGCCGGTGCCGATCTGGGTGACGTACTGGATGCCGGATTTGCCTTTCAGGGTGATGAGACACACCTTAGAGTGGATCTTATAGTCGCTGAACCCGTAGATCACCCGGCAGCCCGCGTCCTCCAGGCGCTCGGACCAGTCGATGTTGTTCTGCTCATCAAAGCGGGCCCGCAGCTCAATGACGGCAGTGACCTCCTTACCGTTTTCCGCCGCCGCACACAGATACTCCACGAGCCGGGCCTTCTGGGCCAGGCGGTAGATGGTGATCTGGATGGAGAGGACCGACGGGTCGGAGGCGGCCTCCCGGATCAGGCGGAGGAAGGGCTCCATGCTTTCAAAAGGGTAGCTGAGAAGCAGGTCCCGGCGCTGGACCAGGTGGAGATAGGTCTCCCGCTTGGGCTTGGGGGGCGTCTGGGGGGAGAAGGGCGGGTAGAGCAGCGCACTGTGGAGGGGTTCCGGCAGCTTTTTCAGCATGGGGTGGACAAACCCCATGCGCATGGGAGCCTGGGAGAGGAAGATCTGGGCGGGGGCGACGTGGCAGCGCTTGCAGAGAAAGGCGGACAGGGCCTCGCTGAGGGGAGCGGCGCACTCCAGCCGGACCACGGCCATCCGTTTGCGCTTGTGAAGCAGCTTCTGCATCTGGCAGCGGAAGTCATCGTCCACATCAAAGCCCTCGTCCTGGGGGGCGATATCGGCGTTGCGGGTGACGCAGACACAGTTTTTCTCCGCCACGCCGTAGGGGTCAAAGACCCGCTTCAGGTTATCCAGAAGCAGCTGTTCGGTGCGCACATAGCGCAGTCCCTCCCCGGGGAGATAGACTACCTCGGGGGCGGAGGGAGGCACAGGGACGATGCCGAAGAGGCTGCGGTCCTTCCCATGGAGGCGGGCCACCACATAGACGCTCTTGTTCTGGAGGTGAGGGAAGGGGTGGTTGATGTCCACGATTTGAGGGGAGAGGATGGGGAGCAGCTGGGTCTTGAAGTAGGTCTTGAGAAAGTCCTTGTCCTTCCCGGCGAGCTGGCCAGGGGAGACTTCGCAGACCCCATAGGCCTGGAGCTGGGTCTGGAGCTGGGCGTAGACCTGGTCCCGCTGCTCCATCAGAAGGACTGCCCGGCGGTAGATGGCCTCCAGCTGCTGGGAGGGGAGCAGGCCGGTGCGGCTGTCCACCTGGTCGTCCCCCATGACAGCCATGTCATAGAGGCTGCCCACCCGGATCATAAAGAATTCGTCCAGGTTGCTGGTGAAGATGGAGACAAATTTCAGCCGCTCGGCCAGGGGATTGGAGGGATCGCGGGCCTCCTCCAGCACCCGCTCATTGAACGTGAGCCAGGAGAGCTCGCGGTTCTGCATGTAAGGTTGGGGTTCCCGGGCCATCAGACAGTCACGCTCCTTCGTTTCAATACCTCGGTGAGCAGGAAGCCCTCCCGGACGCCGTAGCTGCTGACCTCAATGGCGTCGCCCCGGCACCGATGGGCCAGGGTGGAGAGGATGACCAGCCCAGGGAGCAGGGTGTGGACCCGCTCGGGGACGATCTTCAGCAGGATCTGGAGGTCCGCCTTAGCGGGAGCGGAGAAGCGCTCCAGGAGGCCGTCCACCATGTTCAGGGTGATGGTGCGGTTGCCGGCGGGCAGCTTGTAGAGGTAGTTGCACAGCTTCCCGGCCCCGCGGATGGTGCCGCCCACCCCACAGATCACCGGACAGGGAAAGTCGGGCAGGGGGGCGCTGTCCAGCGCTTTTTTCACCTGCTTGCGGATCTTGGCCTGTTCTTTGGGGGAGGGGAGCAGGGTCTCCACACAGCGGTTATACAGGTTCAGGGAGCCCAGGGGGATGGAGGCGGCGTGGCGTATCCTGCCCTGAGAGAAGCAGACCCACTCGGTGGAGCCGCCGCCGATGTCCAGCACCATGCCCTGCTCCCGCTCCTCCATGCCGGAGGTGGCTCCCACATAGTCCAGGATGGCCTCCTCCCGGCCGGAGAGGAGGCGGATCATCAGTCCGGTGCGCTCCTGGAGCTGGAAGACCGCCTCCTCACTGTTGGTAATGTTGCGCAGAGAGGCGGTGGCGAAGACCGCCCGGTTCTCAATGTGGAGGGCATCCAGGATGGACCGGAAGCGGAGCAGGGCGTCTGCGGCCCGGTCGAGGCCCTCCCGGCTCATGGAGCCGTCCTCCCGAACATAGCCGGCCAGGCCGGCCGTCTCCTTGCTTTGAAAAATGCTGTGGATAGCTCCGTCCTCCTCCACCTGATAGACATTCAGGCGGATGGTATTGGAGCCGATGTCGATAATAGCGTACATGCAAGCTCTCCTCTGTGGCTGCGGTCCGCTCGGAAGCGGGACCGGATCATCTGAGTCGTATGATATCAAATGCAGGGGGCTGGGTCCAGAAATAGGATGCAGAATTTTGGTTAAATGTATGTAAAATCACTGGCTGGACAGACAAAACGATGATTTTTGACGGCAGAGTATAGAGATCCCCGGGGAAATGTGGTAAACTTCCTTCATCTGGAGATCTTACAGAGAGGAAGGAACTGAGCATGCTGTCTTTTGTCAACGACTACTCTGAGGGGGCCCACGAGCAGGTGCTCCGGCGGCTGGCGGAGACCAATCGGGAGCAGCAACCCGGATATGGGACCGATCCATACTGCGCCCGGGCAAAGGAGAAGATCCGGCGGGCCTGCGGCTGCCCGGAGGGGGACGTCTTTTTCCTGGTGGGCGGGACCCAGACCAATCAGGCGGTGATCTCCGCCCTGCTGGCCCCCTGGGAGGGGGTGATCGCCCCCGCCACGGGACACATCTGTACCCATGAGGCGGGAGCCATCGAGGCAACCGGGCACAAGGTGCTGGAGCTGCCCCAGCGGGAGGGGAAGCTGTCAGCGGCGGAGCTGCGGACCTATCTGGAGGGCTTTTACGGGGACGAGAACCACGAACACATGGTATTTCCGGGCATGGTGTACCTGTCCTGGCCCACCGAGCTGGGCACCCTCTATACCCGGGCGGAGCTGGGGGAGATCCACCAGGTGTGCCGGCAATACAAGATACCGCTGTACCTGGACGGCGCCCGGATGGGCTATGGGCTGGCCAGCCGGGGGAGCGGCATGACCCTGGCGGACCTGGCGGCCAGCTGCGACGTGTTCTACATCGGGGGGACCAAGGTGGGGGCCCTGTTCGGAGAGGCGGTGGTCTTCCCCCGGCACAACGCCCCCGGGCGCTTTATGACCGCCGTGAAGCAGCGGGGCGCCCTGCTGGCCAAGGGCTGGCTGCTGGGGGTGCAGTTCGACGCCCTGTTCACCGATGGACTCTACCAGAAGCTGGGCAAAAATGCCATCGAGACGGCGGAGCGGCTGAGAGAGGGATTCCGGGAAAAGGGGTTCTCCTTCTATTTGGACACCCCCACCAACCAGATATTCCTGGTGGTGGACCGGGCCCAGCGGGAGGACCTGGCCCGGAAGGCCGCATTCAGCTTCTGGGAGCAGCTGGACGAGGAGCGGACGGTGATCCGCTTCGTCACCAGCTGGGCCACCCGGATGGAGGACGTGGAGGAGTTGATCCGCCGGCTGTGAAGCGGGCTGTTTGAATCATTTGGGAGGAAAAAAGAGATTGTTCTTGTTGGAAATAGACAAAAAGATTGACAAATAAAAGAAAAAGATATATATTATTCTAAAAGGAAGCGGGGGCGATGGTCAGATAACGGAGAGATGTATGAAAAAATCAGTGAGAAATTTCATAAAAATCTATTGGGAAGTTCTGCTTGTAGTGGCTGCTGGAATTGCAGGTGTGATACTTTTAAAAGTAAAAGGTGAAGATTGGCCTGCTGCGTTGAATTTTCCCACAGAGGCAGTAGCGGCTGGCTATTGGATCTTGATACTGGGAATGACGGCATTAGAAGGAATCCTGATTTTCCGTTTTCTGGTGAAAGGGCTGGAATATGTAATATATACTGTTCTGCCGCTATGGCTCTACCTTATGTTTGCCTCGCCAGAAGGACTGCTTTTCCCAAGCCTGATTTGGACATATAGCTTGGTGATCCTGATCGCCCGGCTTGTGATGCTGATAAGGTGCAGGCTAAAAAAACAGGACCGGCAGTTTTCTCATCTGTCATCTATGATATGTATTGATGTGATCAGCACCATAGGCATCCTTCAAGAATTTGTATTGTTTGGATAGCGGTAAAAAGCATCGGCCCCATCCATCACGGATGGGGCCGATGCTTTTTATCGGTAGGAATCGGCCAGGGCCTTGAATTTGGGAAGGGCCCGCTGGATCATGTCGGTCTGGACGCAGTAGGCGATGCGCACGTGGCCGGGGGCGCCGAAGCCGGAGCCGGGGACCAGCAGCAGATCGAACTGCTTGGCCCGCTCGCTGAAGGCCATATCGTCGGGCTCCAGGGAGCGGGGGAAGAGGTAGAAGGCGCCGCCGGGCTCCACACAGTGGTAGCCCATCTCCCGCAGGGCGGGGACCAGCAGCTTGGCGTTGCGCTCATAGACGGCCAGGTCGGAGGTGAGGTCGCAACACAGGGAGGTGACCTGCTGGAACAGGCTGGGGGCGTTGACGTAGCCCAGAGACCGTCCGGCGCCGGCCACGGCGGCGTAGACCTCCCGGCTGTCGGTGACGGAGGCGGGGACCAGCACGTAGCCCAGGCGCTCACCAGGGAGGGAGAGGGACTTGCTGAAGGAGTAGCACACGATGGTGTCTGGGTAGAGCTGGGGAATCCAGGGCACCTGGAAGCCGGAGAACACGATCTCCCGGTAGGGCTCGTCGGAGATCAGGTAGATGGGGTGGCCGTAGGCCCGGCTCTTTTCCGTCAGGATGGCGGCCAGCCGCTCCAGCGTCTCCCGGGAGTAGACCACGCCGGAGGGGTTGTTGGGGGAGTTGACCACCACGCCCTTGGTGTGCTCGCTGATGGCGGCCTCAAAGGCGTCAAAGTCGATCTGGAATCCCTCGATCTCCGGAGGAATGAGCACCATCTTGGCCCCAGCGCCCTCGATAAAGACCTTATACTCCGGGAAGTAGGGGGCAAAGACGACGAACTCGTCCCCGGGGCAGGTCAGGCCGTTGAACACACAGCACAGGGAGGCGGCGGCCCCCACGGTAATGTAGAACTGGTCGGCGGTATAGCAGGTGCCGAAGCGGCGGTTGAGGGAGTCGGCGAAGCGCTGGCGGGCCTCCTGGTCCCCCTGGGCGCTGGTGTAACAGTGGATGACCTCCGGCTGCTCCCGAAGGATGCGGACGGCGGTGTCGTTGACCTCCTGGGGGCAGGGGACGCTGGGGTTGCCCAGGGAGAAATCGAAGACATTCTCCGCCCCCACCTGGGCGGCACGTATCTTGCCGTATTCAAAGAGCTCGCGGATGACGGACCGGGCGGTGCCCAGCCCCAACATGCGTTGATTCACCATGAAGATGGCCTCCTGTCCTTTGTCTGATTTGAGCCTATTATAGCACCGGGGCCAAGCCCCGTAAAGCGCATCTTTTCCCGCAGAAGGGAGGAGAAGCGGGCCGGGCCCGCTCTGCCGCGCGCGGCGGCGGCGTCAGGAGGCGCCTTGAAAAGTGACCATATCAGATGCTGAGTCAAAACATATAGTAATTTAAAATTGACATATTGCGATAAGTTTTAAAAATCTGGGGGGAGATCAAGCCGATCCAGTCAGCGTCCCGAAGAAATGGTGCCCATGCGCCGCCGTCGAAAATGCCCAGAAAAACAGGCGTAAAAACGCCGCACTCCCACGGGAGTGCGGCGTTCAAATTCTCACATCTCCTGACGGCCCTCCAGGGCCCGCATCAGGGTGGCGTCGTCGGCGTACTCCAGGTGGCTGCCCACCGGGATGCCGTAGGCCAGACGGGTGATCTTCACCCCAAAGGGGCGCAGCAGCCGGGAGAGGTACATGGCGGTGGCCTCCCCCTCCGTGTCCGGATTGGTGGCCATGATGACCTCCTGGACCCCGCCGGCGGCCACCCGCTCTACCAGGGACTTGATGTGCAGGTCATCCGGCCCCACGTGGTTCATGGGGGAGATCACCCCGTGGAGCACGTGGTAGAGCCCCTGGTACTCCCGGGCCCGCTCCATGGCCACCACGTCCTTCGGGTCGGCCACCACACAGATGACGGAGGCGTCCCGCTTGGGGCTGGCGCAGATGGAGCAGGGGCCGTCCCCCTCCGTCAGATTCTGACACACCGGACAGCAGTGGATGGCGGACTTGGCGGACAGAATGGCCTGGGCAAAGGCGGCGGCGTCCTCCTCTGGGAGGGAGAGGACGTGGAACGCCAGCCGCTGGGCGGATTTGACGCCGACGCCGGGCAGGCGGGCGAACTGCTCCACCAAATTTTCCAGTGCGGGGGGGAAATACTGCATGGGAAAGACCTCCGGAGTCGTAAATAGTACACGGTGTGAACAGGGGGAGATCAGCGCTCCCGCTCCAACACGACGGCAAACAGATAGCTGACACCGGCCGGAAAGCCGGCGGGATAGGGCGTGAGGGAGGTGGTCCGCCACCCGGCCAGGGCCATGTCGTTCATGACCTGCTCCGCCTGCTCCAGGCTGTCAGCGGAGAGGATCTTATACTCTCTCACCGCGCACCCCCTGACACGCGGAGGGCCTGAATGGCGGCGGGGATGTCCTCCGCCCCGTAGACAGCGGAGCCGGCCACCAGCACGTTGGCCCCCGCCTCCACCACCAGGGGGGCGGTCTTGGGGGAGATGCCCCCGTCCACCTCCAGTTCGCAGGCGGGGTTGTACCGCTCGATGAGGGCGCGCACCTGGCGGATGGTGTCCAGCTGGGACTCCATGAAGGCCTGGCCGCCGAAGCCGGGCTCCACCGTCATCACCAGCACCAGGTCCAGCTCCTCCAGATAGGGGAGGATGGCCTCCGCCTTGGTGATGGGCCGCAGGGCCACCGCTTTTTTTACGCCGCACTCCCCCATGACCCTCAGAGCCTGGGCGATGCGGGTGGGGTGGTCGGCCTCCAGGTGGATAGAGAGCAGGTCCGCCCCAGCCTTGGCAAAGGCTTCGATGTACCGCACCGGCTTTTCGATCATCAGATGGACATCCAGGAACATGTCGGTGCACCGGCGGATGGACTGGACCACCGGGACGCCGATGGTGAGATTGGGAACGAAAGCGCCGTCCATCACGTCCACATGGAGGTAGTCGGCATCGGAGACCCGCCGGATATCCCGTTCCAGATTGACAAAATCGGCGGAGAGGATGGAAGGTGAAACTTTTATCATGGTTTTGACCCCGCTTTCCGAAAAAATGAGAGGTTTTGATCAGGGCTGTAGGGGCTGGGCCAGGGGCAGAGGGCCGGTCCGACGCATAGGATGCAGAGCGGAGAGCGGGAGGGCGGAAGCACTCCCCGGAGCCCCGGACCCGAGGCCTGCTCCAGGCTGATCCCACGGCCGCCCGGCGGCCCCGGCCGATCCGGATGGCCCGCCGCTTTTCAGATACCCCCCGCCGGGCCCTGCCCGGCGGGGGCAGTGGCTGTGCGCCGGCGGGGCGGGGCCCCCGGGCTCACCAGTGGTTGTAGCTGAGGATGTCGTCCAGCTCCTTGCGTACCTTGGGCCGGGGAGCGGTCTCCTTGGCGGGATAGCCCACGGTGACGATCAGGCGGACGGGCCGCTCCTCCGGGATGCCGAAGGACTGGTGCAGCTTGGCCTGGTTCATGGTGCCGATGAGGCAGGTGCCCAGCCCCATGGAAGTGGCCTCATAGCACAGGGCCATGGCAGCCATGCCGATGTCCATCTGGGCGAAGTGCTGGGCACCGTAGTGCTCCGCGACGCCGGGCTTGACGTGTGCCTCATCCTCACAGATCAGGATGAAGTTGGGCACCCGGTCTCCCCAGGGGCAGCCGGTGAGCCCGTCGTCGTCCAGCGCTTCAATGAGCTTGGCCCGGGCCTCTGGCTCGTCGATGATGATGAAGCGCCAGGGCTGGGCGTTGCAACCGCTGGGGGCCAGCCGGGCTACGTCCACCAGGTGGGCCAGGGTCTCCCGGGGCACGGGGCGGTCGCTGTACACACGGCAGCTCTCCCGGGCCGCCTGCAAAGCCTCAAAATCCATTTCAAAGATCCCCTTTCTGTTTTGTTGGATACGGTCTGACGTGGGGGCTTCCCCAAAAAGAGCGCGAGTCAACAGGGCCGGATCAGTGATAGAAATCGGTGGTGTCCACCTCGTGGGCCTGGTAGCCGGCCTGGCTCAGCGCCTCCAGGATGCGGTCCTTGTGGTCGTGGCCGAAGGCCTCCAGGGTGACCTTCAGCTCCACGCCGCTCTGGCGGTTGATGTTCACGAACTGGTTGTGCTCCAGCTTGATGACGTTGCCGTTCTCCCGGGCCAGGATATCGGCGATGCTGAGCAGGGCACCGGGACGGTCGGGGAGGAGGACGGAGAAGGTGAAGATGCGGCCCCGCATGATCAGGCCGTGCTGGACCAGGGAGGCCATGGTGATCACGTCCATGTTGCCGCCGGAGAGGACGCAGACCACGTTCAGCCCCTGGCAGGACAGGTGGCGCAGAGCGGCCACGGACAGCAGGCCGGAGTTCTCCACCACCATCTTATGCTTTTCCATCACATCCAGGAAAGCCTCCACCAGCTCCGTATCTGGGATGGTGATGATCTGGTCCACATGGTCCCGGATGTAGGGGAACACCTTGTCTCCAGGGGTCTTGACGGCGGTGCCGTCAGCGATGGTGTTGGCGGTGGGCAGGGAGACCACATGGCCCGCCTCCAGGCTGGCCTTCATGCAGGCCGCCCCCTCCGGCTCCACGCCGATGACTTTTACGTTGGGGTTGAGCAGCTTGGCCAGGGTGGACACACCCGCCGCCAGCCCGCCGCCGCCGATGGGCACCAGGATAATGTCCACGTCGGGCAGGTCCTGGAAGATCTCATAGGCGATGGTGCCCTGGCCGGTGGCCACCTCCAGGTCGTTGAAGGGGTGGATATAGGTCAGCCCCTCCTCCTCCGCCAGCTTGGCGGCCAGCTCGGCGGACTCGTCAAAGACCTCACCGTGGAGGATGACCTTGGCCCCGTAGTCCTTGGTATTGTTCACCTTCACCAGGGGGGTGGTGGTGGGCATGACGATGGTGGCGGGCACGCCGGCGGCCTGGGCAGCGTAGGCCACGCCCTGGGCGTGGTTGCCGGCGGAGGCGGTGACCAGGCCCCGCTCCCGCTGTTCCTGGGTCAGGGTGCTGATCTTATAGTAAGCGCCCCGGATCTTGTAGGCGCCGGTGACCTGCATATTTTCGGGCTTGAGATAGACCCGGTTGCCGCAGCCTTTGGACAGGGCCGGGGAGTCGATGAGACTGGTCTCCCGGATCACGCCCTTTAAGACGCTCCGGGCGTTTTTGAACTGTTCCAGTGTGGGCATGGTCAAAACTTCCTTTCTGCGCTTGGACGACGTATTACATAAAGTGAATCATACCCAATTCCGGGAGGAAAGTCAATGGAGGGGGCGGGAGCGGGAGCGGATTTTTTTAGAAAAGGGTGGAATTTTGCGGGAAGAGGGAGGGGGACGCTTGCGCAGCTGCCGGGGGATGGAGTAAAATAGAGAAAAAACGGGGGGAGAGCGCCATGGGGGGACTGGGGAGAAAAGGCTGGAGGATCGGCCCGTGGCAGCGCAGGCTGCTGATCGGGCTGGCAGTGGCCCTGACCTCCCAGCTGTATCTGACAGTGTGGGCGGAGGGCTTCCGGGTCTCCACCGCCGCCATCCTCTACCCGGCCCTGCTGGTGACCATGATGCGGGAGAGCCACCGCCCGGACACTGGGCTGGTCACCGGACTGTGCGTGGTGATGATGCGGCTGGCACTGGACCTGGCGGCAGGGATGCCGCCGGGGGAGGCGCTGCGGATGGAGTATCCCGGCGGCGTGTTCTACCTCTGCTATGACTGTGTGCTCTGCCTGCTGATCCGGGACCGGCGCACCGCCTCTCTGGGGCGGATGGGAGCGGCCTTTCTGGTCAGTGACTTTATCTCCAATGTGATCAATCTGTACCTGTCCTCCGGAGTGCGGGGGCTGGAGACGGAGGCCCGGGCCCTGCTCCCCCTGATCGGACTGGCGGTGGCCCGATCCTTCACTGCGGCCATGATCCTGTGGGGAAGCCGGTACTACCACCGCCTGCTGCTGCGGCAGGAGCACGAGCGGCGCTACCAGCGCCTGTTCCTGATGACGGCGGAGCTGAAAAACGAGCTGTACTTTTTAAAAAAGAACTCCGACGACATTGAACAGGTGATGACCAACGCATACCGCCTCTATGAGCGGCTGGGGGAGAAGGAAGGGGAGAGCGGTGAGCTGAGTGCCCTGGCCCTGTCCATTGCCCGGGACGTCCACGAGGTGAAAAAGGACAACCTGCGCATCATCCGGGGCATCGAGGGGGAGGTGGAGGAGGTCTACGACCAGGAGCAGATGGAATTCCAGGATCTGATGCACATTCTGGAGAACTCCACCCGGCGGATGCTGGGGGAGAACCGGGCCAGCATCCGCCTGGAGTGCAGGCGCACCGCCGACTTCTCCACCCAGGAGCACTACCGCCTGCTGTCCATCCTGAAGAACCTGGTGACCAACGCCATCGAGGCCATTCAGGGAGCTGGCGGCCGTGGGATCGTGCTGGTGGAGGAGCGGGTGGAGGGTGACACTCTGTTTCTCACCGTGTCAGACGACGGCCCCGGCATCTCGGAGCGCTCCATGCACAATCTGTTCCAGGTGGGCTATTCCACCAAATTTGACCCGGAGACCGGCAACATCAACCGGGGCGTGGGCCTGCCCGCAGTCAAGTCGCTGACAGAGGAGCTGGGCGGCTCCGTCTCGGTGGAGAGCCAGCCGGGGCGGGGCGCGCGTTTTTCCGTGGAGCTGCCGCTCCACCGTGTGAAGGGGGAGAAGAGAGAGAAATGAGGATCTATATCGCGGAGGACGACCCCTCGGTGATCGGGGTGCTGGAGGATATCCTGGAGAGCAGCGCACTGGGCCGGGTGTGCGGCGCCAGCGAGGAGGGAGCCCCGGACCCGGAGCGGATCATGGCGCTGGACCCGGATCTGGTGCTGGTGGATCTGCTGATGCCCGGGCGGGACGGCATCCAGCTGGTGCGGGAGCTGAAGGAGCTGGGCAGCCGGGCCAAGTTCGTGATGATCTCCCAGGTGTCGGCCAAAGAGCTGATTGCAAAAGCGTATCAGGCCGGGGTGGAGTTCTTTATCCAGAAGCCCATCAACCTGATCGAGGTGCGCCAGGTGGTGGGCAACGTGATCCGGCAGATGGAGAACGAGAGGGCCCTCCACACCATCCAGAGCGTGTTTCAGAGCCGGGAGCCCCAGCCCGCCGCTCCGGCGGGGCGGCAGGAGGTGTGGCGCCGGCGCATCCAGTATATCCTGAGCCAGCTGGGCATGGCAGGGGAGAAGGGGGCCGGGGACATCATGGAGCTGTGCCTCTTCCTGCTGGAGCGAAAGCAGACGGCCTCTCAGATCGGGGTGGGCACCCTGTGCAGCCAGCTCAGTGACAGCCCCAAGACCATGGAGCAGCGGGTCCGGCGGGCGGTGGAGCGGGGGCTGGGCCATATCGCCAGCCTGGGGGTGGAGGACTATGGGAACGAGTTCTTCACCCAGTATGCCGCGGTGCTCTTCCCCTTTCCCGAGGTGCGGGCTGAGATGGCCCATCTGCGGGGAAAAGGGGGACGCGGCAAGGTGAACCTGAAAAAATTCCTGGACGGCATGCTGATCCTGACAGAGGAATACTGAAGCGCACAGCTGGCCGCCCTGGGACAACGTCCCGGGGCGGCCAGCTTGTCAAAAAAGCCCTCCTGCAAGGAGTTCCGTTGCCCACAGGCGACGGAATCAAATTAAATCACGTCATTTCCGGGGGCGTGTACCTCGGAAATGACACCTCTTACGCAAGATGGGGCCACTTTCCTGCAAGGGATCGGGACCCAGCTTGCGTGCTTGATTTCTCGAAAAAGCGGCTCTGCCGCTTTTTCGACAGTCTGGCCGCCCCGGAACGTTGTCCTGGGGCGGCCCTCTGTCTGATTTATTTGGCGTCGGGGCACATCAGCAGGTACATGACGGCCTTCTGGGCGTGGAGGCGGTTTTCCGCCTCGTCAAAGATCTCCTGGGCGTGGGCCTCAAAGACCTCCGCCGTGATCTCCTCCCCACGGTGGGCGGGCAGGCAGTGCTGTACCATACACCCCGGGTTGGTGAGGGTCATAAGGCGGTCGTTGACCTGATAGCCGGCAAAGGCGGCGGCCCGGACGGCACGCTCCTCCTCCTGGCCCATGGAGGCCCACACGTCAGTAAAGACCACGTCGGCCCCGGCGGCCGCCTCCTGGGGGGTGCGGACCAGGGAGAATTTGAAGTCCGGCTGGCTGGCGGCAAATGCGAGCACCTGGGGGTCAGGGTCGTAGCCGGCGGGGCAGGCCACCGATACCTCTATGCCGCACTTCAGGCCGCCCACGATGAGGGAGTTGGCCATGTTGTTGCCATCCCCGATGTAGCACAGCTTCAATCCCTCCAGGGTGGCCTTGTGCTCCCGGACGGTCATCAGGTCGGCCAGCACCTGGCAGGGGTGACAGAAGTCGGTCAGGCCGTTGATGACGGGGATGTGGGAGTGACTGGCCAGGGATTCCACCTCCTCTTGATGGAAGGTGCGGATCATGATGCCGTCGCAGTAGCGGGCCAGGACCCGGGCGGTGTCCTCGATGGGCTCGCCCCGGCCGATCTGGCTCTCCTTGCCGGACAGGAACAGAGCGTGTCCGCCCAGCTGGTACATTCCAGTCTCAAAGGAGACCCTGGTCCGGGTGGAGTTCTTCTCAAAAATCATGGCCAGAGTCTTGCCCCGGAGATAGTCGTGGACCAGACCGTGCTTCTGGCTGTATTTCAGCTGGTCAGCGGTGTTGAGGATCTTGATGATGTCCTCCTTGGACAGATCCAGCAGCTTGAGTAAGTCTTTCTGCATGATAAAAACCCCCGATGTTCAGAGTGAGGATGACAGAGGGAGCGGGCCTGCCCTCCGCGATGAAGTTAAGAAAGCGCTGCTTTCAGGATGGCCAGGCCCTTGTCCATCTCCTCCTGGGTGATGACCAGGGGGGGGAGCAGGCGCAGGCCGGGGCCAGCGGTGAGGACCAGCAGGCCGCTCTGGATCAGCTTGGCGGCCAGCTCCTTGTTGGTGCGCTCCCCCTTCACGTCGATGCCGATCATCAGGCCCATGCCCCGGGTGGCGCCCAGGCATGGCAGGTCCAGGGCCTCAATGCGGCTGCGGAGATATGCCCCCTTCTCCTGGACGGACTGGAACATGGCGTCGTCCATCCGGTCCAGCACGTAGCAGGCTGCGGCCGCGGAGATGGGGTTGCCCCCGAAGGTAGTGCCGTGGGTGCCGGTGGTGAAGACATTGCGGCACTTCTCTCCCGCCATCACGCCGCCGAAGGGCAGGCCGCCGGCGATGCCTTTGGCGAAGGAGACTGCGTCAGGCTGGATGCCGTACTGCTGGAAGGCAAAGAGAGAGCCGGTGCGGCCCACGCCGGTCTGCACCTCGTCGATGAGGAGCAGCCAGTCCCGCTTGGCGCACAGGTCGGCCACCTTCTGCACAAACTCCCGGTCCAGGGGGAGCACGCCGCCCTCGCCCTGGATGAGCTCGAACATGACGGCGCACACATCATGTCCGGCCATGGCTTCCACGCTGTCGAAGTCGTTGGCGTCGGCGTGGCGGAAGCCCTCGGTAAAGGGGAAGAAATAGTTGTGGAACACGTCCTGCCCAGTGGCGGAGAGGGTGGTGATGGTGCGGCCGTGGAAGGACTTGTGGAGGGTGATGATGGTCCCCCGTCCCTTGCCGTACTTGTCAAAGGAGTACTTGCGGGCCAGCTTGATCAGGCCCTCGTTGCTCTCCGCGCCGGAGTTGGCGAAGAACACGTTGGACATGCCCGCTTTCCGGCACAGCTTCTCCGCGGCCTTCACATAGGGCTCAGCGTAGAACAGGTTGGAGATGTGTCCCAGCTTGCCTGCCTGCTCGGTGATGGCGTTCACCCAGCCCTCGTCGGCGTAGCCCAGGGAGCACACGCCGATGCCGGAGGTGAAGTCGATGTATTCCCGGCCCTGGGTGTCCCAGAGGGTGGCGCCCCTGCCGTGGTCTACGGCCACGTCGAAGCGGCCGTAGGACTGCATCACGTACTGATGGTCCAGTGCTTTGATCTCTTCAAAGGTCATAACGATTCTCCTTCCGGCGCTCCTGGTTCAGTTGACCAGCATGGTGCCGATGCCCTCGTTGGAGAGCAGCTCGATGAGGATGGAATGGGGGACGCGGCCGTCCAGGATGATGGCGGACTTGACGCCAGAGCGGACCGCCTCCACGCAGCAGTCCACCTTGGGAATCATGCCGCCGGAGATGACCCCCTCCCGGACAAGGGCGGGGACTTGGGAGAGCTGGAGCTCCGGGATCAGGGTGCGCTCATCCTTCGGGTCCCGCAGCAGCCCCCGCACATCGGTGAGCAGGATCAGCTTCTCCGCCCCCAGTGCCACCGCCAGCTTGGCGGCCGCCGTGTCGGCGTTGATGTTGTAGGAGGTCTCCGCATCCGTCCCCAGGGCCACGGTGGACACCACGGGGATGTAGTTGTTGTCCAGCGCGTCGTTGACCGGGGTGGGGTCCACCTTGGTGATCTCTCCCACCAGGCCGAATCTCTCGTCCAGAAGACGGGCCTGGAACAGCGCGCCGTCCAGGCCGCACAGGCCCAGGGCCCGGCCGCCCAGGCGGTTCAGGGTGGCCACCAGATTCTTGTTCACCCGGCCGCACAGCACCTGCTGTACCACATCCATGGTCTCCTCATCGGTGTAGCGCAGGCCGTCCACAAATCGGGACTCCTTGCCCGTCTTTTTCAGCATCTCGCTGATCTCAGGTCCGCCGCCGTGGACAACCACCACCCGCAGCCCCACCAGGTGGAGCAGGATGATGTCGGAGATCACGGCCTGCCGCAGCTCGTCGGAGATCATGGCGTTGCCGCCGTACTTGACCACAATGGTCTTGCCATAATATTTCTGGATATAGGGCAGCGCCTCGGCCAGCACCTGGGCGCGGTCCACTTCATTGAAGGACATGCGTATTCCCCCTCAAACAGTAAAATATGGGGAGGGAGGAGCCGGAGCACATGGCGGCGCTCCCCGTGCCTCCCTTCCCTCTGGGCCAGGGATCAGGTGCGATAGTCTCCATTGATCTTCACGTAGTCATAGGTGAGGTCACAGCCCCAGCACTCGGCAGCCTCGTCCCCCTCGTGCAGGTCCACAAGGATGACCACTTCCTTCTCGCTGAGAATGCGCTTGGCGGCGTCCTCGTCAAAGGGCAGGCCGTCCCCCTGCCGGCAGACCGGGACGGAACCCACCTGGGACTGGAAGGTGACGTCCACATGCTCGGGGCGGAAGGGGGCCTTGGAGTAGCCCATGGCGCACAGCACCCGCCCCCAGTTGGCATCGGAACCGAACATGGCGGCCTTCACCAGGGAGGAGCTGACCACCGCCTTGGCCAGGCGCTCGGCGCTCTCCTCACTGCGGGCGCCGGTCATCCTGCAGGTGACCAGCTTGCTGGCCCCCTCGCCGTCCCCGGCAATGGAGCGGGCCAGCTGGCGGCAGAGCTCCTCCAGGGCGGCCAGGAAGGCGGAGTAGTCCTCGTCCTTCCACTCGATGAGGGGGTTGCCGGCCATACCGTTGGCCAGGGCCAGACACATGTCGTTGGTGGAGGTGTCCCCGTCCACCGTTACCCGGTTGAAGGTGCGGGCCACTACCTCCCGCAGAGCGTCCTCCAGCATCTCGTGGGTGATGGCACAGTCGGTGGTGATGAAGCAGAGCATGGTGCCCATGTTGGGGTGGATCATACCGGAGCCCTTGGCGATGGCACCCAGGGTGACCTCTTTTCCACCCAGGGTGAGGGAGAAGGCCAGCTCCTTCTTCACCGTGTCGGTGGTCATGATGGCCCGGGCCGCATCCTCGGAGCCCTCCGGGCCCAGCTTGGCCGCCAGGGCGGGCATCCCGGCCTGGATGGCGGTGATGTTGATGGTCTGGCCGATGACGCCTGTAGAGGCCACGGCAAAATCCTCGGGGGCCCGGCCGGTGGCCTGGGCGGCGGCCAGACACATGGCCTGGGCGTTCTCGTGGCTCATGGGACAGCAGGCGTTGGCGTTGCCGCTGTTTGCTACCACGCCCCAGGCTACCCCGTTCTCCAGGTGGTCCATGGTGACGTACAGGGGGGCCGCCTTCACCCGGTTGAGGGTATAGGTGGCAGCGGCGGTACACTCCTTCTCAGAGAGGATCAGGGCGAGGTCGTTTTTATCCGGGCTGCTGCTGGCCTTGACGCCGCAGTGGACGCCGGCGGCCACGAAGCCCTTTGCGGCGCAGACGCCGCCAGATACCTGTTTCATAGCTGTACAGACTTCCTTTCCAGCAAAGTGCCCCAGAAGGGGGAAGGGAAATTCTCAGTTCCATTAAACCGCCGGTCCGGGGCTTTCGTCAAGTCCCGGACCAGAAATTTCAGAAAAAAGAGGGAGAATGGCCGCCTATTTCAGCTCAGGCTCAGCCCTTCGGTCTCCTCAAAGCCCAGCATCAGATTCATGTTCTGTACCGCGGCGCCGCTGGCACCCTTGCCCAGATTGTCGAAGAGGGCCGTCACCGTCAGCTGGCCGTCGTTGCCTGCCACGGTGAGGGTCAGGTCATCGTCCCCGGCCTTGCCCGCGCCATAGAGCTTGCCGTCGGCTCCCTCAGGGGCCACGCGGACCAGCTTCTGCCCGGCGTAGTAGTCGGAGAGGGCCTTCCACACGTCGTGGAGGCTGCTCACACCCCGCAGCTGAGACAGGTGCAGGGGTACGGTGGTGGCCATACCCTTGTAATAGTCGTCCACAATGGGGCTGAACACCGGCGGACAGCTGAGGCCGCAGCGGACCTGCATCTCCGGCAGGTGCTTGTGGCTCTGGGTGATGCCATAGATGGCGGGGCTGCTCAAAAGGTCCTCCCGCCCCTCTGCCTCATACTGGGCAATCATCTTCTTCCCGCCGCCGGAATAGCCGGTGAGGGAGAAGCAGCTGAGAGGCGTGTCGGCGGGCAGGATGCCCATGCCCACCAGGGGATAGACAATGCTGATGAACCCGGTGGCGTGGCAGCCGGGGTTCGAGACCCGCATGCTCTCGCAGATCTGCGCCCGGTGGAGCTTGGACAGCTCCGCAAAGCCGTAGGCCCAGCCGGGGGCGGTGCGGTGGGCGGTGGAGGCGTCGATCACCTTGGTGTTCCCGTTCTCAATAAGGGAGACCGCCTCCACGGCGGCAGCGTCGGGCAGGCACAGAAAGACCAGGTCGGCGGCGTTGAGGAACTTGCGCCGCTCCTCGGTGTCCTTCCGCTTGTCCTCGTCAATGAGCAGCAGCTCCAGATCGTCCCGGCCGCCCAGCCGTTCATAGATCTGCAGGCCTGTGGTGCCCTCCTTGCCGTCAATATAGATCTTGGGTTTGTTCATAAGGACCACCTGATTTTTGAAAGATAAGTTCCGATCGTCTGTGTGTCCTGCCCCGCGGGAGAGGGGAGCACAAAAAGGCCCCCGCCAGGAACACGAAACGAAATGGGGGAGGAATAAAAGTCAGCTCCGCTGCGCAAGGAATCCCTCGATATTGGAGATCTGCTTCTCCACGCTCTCCCGGGCGGGACCGCCGTAGACGCTCCGGCCGTTGACGCAGGTCTTTAACTCCAGGGCCTTGTACACATCCTCGTCAAACAGTCCGGAGATGGCCCGGAAGTCCTTCAGGGTCAAGGTGTCCAGGGTGTCCCCGGTCTTGATGCACAGGTTGACCAGGCGGCCCACGATCATATAGGCCTCCCGGAAGGGCAGGCCCTTCTTGACCAGGTAGTCGGCGCAGTCGGTGGCGTTGATGAAGCCGCCGGCCGCCGCCTTGGCCATGTTTTTGG
Organism: Lawsonibacter asaccharolyticus; assembly: GCF_022453915.1. Classification (NCBI taxonomy): domain Bacteria; kingdom Bacillati; phylum Bacillota; class Clostridia; order Eubacteriales; family Oscillospiraceae; genus Lawsonibacter; species Lawsonibacter asaccharolyticus. The sequence continues at coordinate 2,573,822 of NZ_CP091870.1, read as the reverse complement.
GGCGCACCGTCAGGGTGTCCACCATGGCGGCAAAGACGGGAAGGCACAGCTCCACCGTGTCCACGGCGTCGAACAGGGCCTCCTTGTCCTCCTGCATGTCCTTGTTGTAGGCCAGGGGCAGGCCCTTCATCATGGTCAGCAGGGTGACCAGATCGCCGTACACCCGGCCCGTCTTGCCCCGGACCAGCTCGGCCACGTCAGGGTTCTTCTTCTGGGGCATGATGGAGGAGCCGGTGGAGTAGGCGTCGTCCAGGTCCACGAACTTGAACTCCCAGGAGCACCAGAGGATGATCTCCTCGGAGAACCGGGACAGATGCATCATCAGGATGGACAGGGCGGAGAGCAGTTCGATCACATAGTCCCGGTCAGAGACGGAATCCATGGAGTTGTCGGTGGGCTTTTTGAAGCCCAGGGCCTGGGCGGTGGCGAAGCGGTCCACCGGATAGGTGGAGGTGGCCAGGGCGCCCGCGCCCAGGGGGCACTCGTCCAGCCGCTCCAGACAGTCCTCCAGCCGGGTCACGTCCCGCTTGAACATGTTGGCGTAGGCCATCATGTAGTGGGCGAAGGTGGTAGGCTGGGCCCGCTGGAGGTGGGTGTAGCCGGGCATCACGGTGTCCAGATGGGCCTTGGCCTTCTTCACCAGGACCCGCTCCAGATCCAGCACCTTGCCGATAAGGACGGGGATCTCCTCCTTCACATACAGACGGGTGTCCACCGCCACCTGGTCATTTCGGCTACGGGCGGTGTGGAGACGCTTGCCCGCATCGCCGATGCGCTGGGTGAGCATGGCTTCGATGTTCATGTGGATGTCCTCGTTGTCCAGGGAGAACTCCACACCATCCCCTTCAATCTCGGAGAGGATGGTCTTGAGACCGTTGATGATCTTCTCCGCCTCGTGCTCCTCGATGATGCCCTGCCGGCCCAGCATGGCGGCGTGCGCCATGGAGCCCTGGATGTCCTGCTTATACAGCCGGGCGTCGAACCCGATGGAGGAGTTGAAGTCGTTTACTAAGGTGTCGGTCTCTTTCTGAAACCGGCCGGCCCAAAGTTTCATATTGAATCGCTCCTTAATTAGGAATGAGGAATTAGGAATTAGAAATTGAGGGGTCCGGCGAAGCCAGACGGCTTGAATTTCATTCGCCGCAGGCGAATCCGTTTATTCCTCATTCCTAATTCCTAATTGAAATTTATTTCAGCTTTCCCTGCTCCCGCAGCGCCTGGACGGTATCGGGCAGGCCCCACAGATTGATGAAGCCAGTCGCATCGTCCTGGTTGTAGTCGCTCTCCTCGAAGGTGACTAGGTTCTCGGAGTACAGGCTCTCGGGGGAGGTGACGGAGGCGGTGATGATATTGCCCTTGTACAGCTTCAGCTTCACCTGTCCGGTGACATGCTTCTGGGTGTCCACGGCGAAGGCGGTGAGGGCCTCCCGCAGGGGGGTGAACCACTTGCCGTTGTACACCAGGTCGGCAAAGTCCACCGCCAGCTTCTGCTTCATGTGCTTGGTGTCCTTATCAATGGTGATCATCTCCAGCACCTCGTGGGCCCGGTAGAGAATGGTGCCGCCGGGGGTCTCGTACACGCCGCGGTCCTTCATGCCCACCAGCCGGTTTTCCACGATGTCCAGCAGACCGATGCCGTTCTCACCGCCCAGCTGGTTCAGCTTGCGGATGATATCGCTGGCTTTCATCTTCTCGCCGTCCACGGCCACAGGCCAGCCCTTCTCAAAATCCAGGGTCACATAGGTGGCCTGGTCGGGGGCCATGGCGGGGGAGACGCCCATCTCCAGGAAGCCGGGCTTGTCGTACTGGGGCTCGTTGGCCGGGTCTTCCAGGTCCAGACCCTCATGGCTCAGGTGCCACAGGTTCTTGTCCTTGGAGTAGTTGGTCTCCCGGCTGATCTTCAGGGGCACATTGTGGGACTCGGCATAGTCGATTTCCTCGTCGCGGCCCTTGATGTCCCACTCACGCCAGGGGGCGATGATCTTCATCTCGGGGGCGAAGCGCTTGATGGCCAGCTCAAAGCGCACCTGGTCGTTGCCCTTGCCGGTGCAGCCGTGGCAGATCGCGTCGGCACCCTCCGCCTTGGCGATCTCTACCAGCCGCTTGGCGATGATGGGACGGGCGAAGGCGGTGCCCAGCAGATAGTCCTCATACTTGGCTCCCATCATCATGGAGGGGATGATGACGTCATCTACCATCTCATCTGTCAGGTCCTCCACGTACAGCTTGGAGGCGCCGGTCTTGATGGCCTTCTCCTCCAGGCCGTCCAGCTCGGTCCCCTGTCCCACATCGCCGGAGACAGCGATGATCTCGGGGTCACCGTAATTCTCTTTCAGCCAGGGGATGATGATGGATGTATCCAGGCCGCCGGAATAGGCCAGTACCACTTTTTTGATTTGAGACATAGTTCATTTCCTCCTGATTATGGGCGGGCGTGGGGCCGGATCAGGGCCGCCGCAGCTCCGCATCATTCAATGTTAAGGGAAGTCTACCACCGTTTAAAGCAAAAAGCAAGTGCTGAATCGTATGATTATCCAGAAACGACAAAAAATATTCCGTTTACTTTCACCAAAAATGAATATTATGCAAAGAAAAATGAATAAATAGGCATAAAAATCGTGCATCCGGGGGATGCACGATAGCAAGCGTGGGTCACAGCATGGACAGGCCGAAACTGTTGGCCAGGGCATCGATCTTCTGGCCGGCCCGGCACATGGGGCACTCCTTGGGGGAGCTGGAGATATATCCGGCGATGTCGTCAGGGGAGAAAAGACTGTACACCGGGATGCCGTCCACCTGTTCCAGCATGCTGAAGATGGCGGCAATGCCCTGGACCTTGCCGCCGTAATACTGGACACACTCCAGGGTGCGCCGGGCGCTCTTGCCGGAGTTGACGGTGGAGATCAGGATCAGCACCTCCCGCCCCACGATCATGGGGGTCAGGTTGTCCCGGAAGATCAGCTGCCCGTTGGAGTCATACTCCGGGGTGACTACGTTAATGTTTTTGTTGCTGTTGACGGAAAAGACTTCCTTTTTGGCCAGGTGGCGGGCGAGGAACGCGCCGATGACCTCGCTCCCGTCCAGACATACGATGGTGTCCACCCCCTTGTCATAGGCGTAGTTCTGGGCCAGGGTCATGGCAGCTTCCCGGGCCATGGTGAACTCGTGCTTCATGCGGGTGATGTCGATGTAGTGGCTGTTGTGGGAGTGCCGGGTGGCAAAATGCCCCTGGAAGACCGACACCTCAAGCTGGGGGTTGAATCTCGATGTAAGCTGGATCGCGTTCATATTCTTACCTCCCGTCTTGTGAAAAGTGTTTGGTATATCCGCTTTTAATATAACACTGATTGGAGAATATTACAACAGAAAAAAGAGGCATGAGGGAGATCCAGAGCAGATCAAAAGCTGCGGCCCCGCCTTCCGGCGGGGCCGCAGAAAATTTGTCGAAAGCTTGCCCGCAGAAAAGAGCGCGGGTCAGCCGGCCTGAAGGGAATCAATGATGGAGTCAAAGACCGTATCCTGGTCCTCACACATCACCATGACCACGGTCCCGTCCTCCAGCGTCTCCAAGCGGGCGTTCTTGGCGACCTCATACTGGTCAGGCAGATACATCTGGAAATTCTGCTGCTGCTGGTCGATAAAGCCCTGAAGGCCCTCTTTCACTGTGTCCTCGCTGTCCTGTGCGGGCTTGATGACGGCAATGCCGTAGGCCTTGACGTTCATCAGTGACACGCTGATGGCAAAGGACTCCATATCCTCGGCGGTGACCCCTAGGAGCTGGAAAGTCATATCCGCCGTGTCGTCATCCGCGGAGCTGAGGATGCTGTTGTATTCGTTGTCCTCCTCGCTGCGGGCATCGGTGATGGCAGTGACGAAGCGCTGGGTGCGCTCCTCAGGGGTCAAGCTGTCTGTCTCACCGGTGCCGCCGCCGGAGCAGGCGGTGAGGGCCAGCAGAGAAAGGGCAAGGATCAGAGTAAAGATTCGTTTCATTTGGGTTCTCCTTATTATGATATTTGAGATTTTTGAGGGAAGTTCCTCTGTACACTCTTTTGGACGACAGGAATTAAGAAAAGTTCCCAGCAAAAAAATATTATTTTGCAACGAAGAGCCTTCGGACGACCGGAGCGGTCCGAAGGCTCTGTTATAACTGATTCGGTGTGGAGAGGCGGATGCTTGGATCAGGAGGGCCCAGACGGGAGAGGATGTCAGGGGTAGGGTCCACATACAGCTTCTGCGCTCCTCCATCTAGAAGGGCAGTGTGGCCTTCCAGGGAAGCTGAGAGATCGAGCTTCACCAGGGCGGGGATGGAGAGGGCTCGGGACAGGGCAGCGGCGTGGCTCTGTACACTGCCGCGCATAGCAATAAAGCCCAAAATACAGGAGCGGTCGAGGGTGATGATCTGGCTGGGAGCAAATTCTGTGCTCACCAGGATAGAAGGAGAGAAAGAGACGGGGGGCACAGTGCCGCGGCCGGTGAGGATACGGAGCATTCGATCGGAGATGGCCCGGACATCAGAGGCGCGGGCCTGCATATAGGGGCTGTCCATCTGCTCAAAGAGGGATACCAGGTGATCCATAGCAGTCTTAGAGGCGTGCTCAGCTGTACAGCCGCAGGAAAATATCATGGAGTAGACAGTGTCCTGATAGTCTTGGTCATCCAGGAGCATGGCGTGGATGGCAAAAATGGTGGCCAGCTTTTCCCCCACCATCTGGACAGCTTGGTCATAGAGCTGGGCCAGCTCCAGTACTGCCTGGCGGTGAGCCGTGGAGAAGCGCTCCCACTCCTCTTCTGGCGGGAGGGGAGAATGAGCAGATATCGTCGGCGGTGCGGGCGTAAGGAAATGAAGAGGGCCGAAAACGACATCAGATGAAATTGACTGTCCGGAGAAGATCTGCATGGCTGTTCACCTCTACCCGGCGGGAAGAGCTATCCGCCGGCCGCATGTGGAAAGGAAAACGGCAGAATTGTTTTATATTCATTATAAGCGTACAGCGGGAATTTGCCTATTGGACAAACTGAATAATTATATGAGAACTTCCCGCGGAGGGAATCATTGGGAATTTACAAATGCTGGGGTATAAATTTGAATTCCAGTCATCCCCAAAACAGGATGGGAAAGAGGATAAAAAAATTTGCGGTAAGGGCTTTACATTTTTAATAAATCTGGTATAATAAAAACCTGTCTAAAGGCTGCCCCCTGCTGTGAAGGGCAGGATGGTCCCATCAACGGCCTGTCATAAAAACGTGTTTCTTTTGAAGACCGGCATATAAAACAAAGCAAAGTGCTTCAAATTATATAAGATAACTAAATATGGGCCTATAGCTCAGCTGGGAGAGCGTACGGTTCGCATCCGTAAGGTCGTCGGTTCGATCCCGATTAGGTCCACCATTTTTAAGGAAAATCACCGCCAATTTGGCGGTGATTTTTCGTTTGACCATAATTTTACCACAGACAAATTTCTGTTTTGACCACTTGAAGGATACTCCCTTTGAAAAGAATTGACCCAGACTGATTCCAAAAGTGTTGCAAAGAGTTTCCAGGGTAGGGATGCTAGGTATGGAACCGCGATGAAATATATTTGAAATTGTAGACATGGACAATTTGGATTCTTTTGCTAGGCGGTATTCGGACCATCCACGGCTGTTCATAAGCTCACGGAGTCGAAGAATAGTATCCAAAGATATCACCTCCTGGCCACAACTATTTTGACCTTCAAATAAGATATAAAATAAAACTATAAAGAGCTGCAATATAATACTCAAATGAGATATAATAAAAAAAGACAACAGAACTCTTGATAGGATGCAAAAAGTGTATCCCATTAAAGGGATACACTCAGTTTACATGGTGGGAAACTATATTGAATCATGGCCTACTTTATTTCCGGTCCCAAATAAGAAATATCCCGTTCTTTTGCTCTTATATAGTGGATACCATTGATATACTCTTTTAACAATCGCTCGGCACTATGCAACAACGGCTCATCAACAGATTCCAGAAGAGCGGTTATCGACTTAATATCGGAAGGCCCATGGATACCCCTTAATAAATAATCCGTTGTGGTACATAGGGCATCCGCTAACTTACATAAAGTTACATTTGAAACGCCCCGTCTGCCAAGTTCAATTTCAACTAAAAAATAATCGGAAATATCAAGCAATTCAGCTAAGTCTTTTCGAGATAAATTGAGTGCTTCACGCAGCTCTTTTACCCGCTGGCCCAGTTCAAGGTTTAATTCCATGTTTTGTCCTTTGTCAGCCAAAACAATCGTCCTTTCTTTTGTGTGGGGGTGGCAATTTATTTCCTCTTTGGTCTAAAATTTTTAGCACGGAATTCGCTTGTACTATAAGTACTATATTGTTTAAAGAATATCCCAAGGTAAGTAATTCGTATATTTTCTATATGTACTTGAAAAAATTGTACCAATAGATTAAAATGTATGTTATACTAAGGGAAAATATAAAAGTGTATCCTCTCGTTAAGAGGATACACTCAACTCAAGGTGCAGGACACTACATAATTTTTAAGAATCACCTTCGTCTTCAAATGAAAAGTCATTCAACTCAGGAAAGTCAACCAATTCGGCCAGAGTAAATCCAAACGCCAAGGCAATTTTATGGAGCGTTTTGATTTTCGGGTTATATGTCTTGCGGTTGACTAGATTATCAATCGTCGAATGGCTCACACCACTCATAATGGACAGTTGATATATAGAAATATCCCGTTGCTTACACAGTGATAGAATTCTGTTGACAATGATCTCAGAATAGTCGTCTTTCATAATGAACTACCTTGCTATCTTTAGGATATGCCATTGAATTTGACTTATCCATGATAGCAATAAAATTTGCCCACTATGCCCGTGCACGGGCACGGGGAGATAAAAAGAAGTGAGTGAGAATGAAAGTTTGCACTTTCTTAGGCGACCCCTTCCGTATATATGATGAGGTCACGCAGCGGATTGAGGAGGCCCTGGAGGAGATCCTGGCCGCTCACGGGGAAATGGAGCTGTATTTCCCCGGGTGGTTTGGTGAATTTCCGAGGGCCTGCGCGGCGGCCGCCCTGCGGGTCAAGGGGCGGCATCCAGACAGGATTGTCACCCTGACTCTGGCGGTCAGCGCCCAATGGCAGGAGGAACCAGCGGCCTGCTGCGTTTTTGACCGGATCATCCGTATCCCGGTGCTGGACAACAGCCCCGATATGGGCCGTCACAGGCTGCTCCAGGCTATCCTACGCCGGTGCGACTGCCTGATCTCCTATGTGTACCTGGAGCTGCGGGGGGAAGAGGCGCAGATCCTCTCCTCCGTCCGGCGCCGGAGGAGACTGACTGTGCTGGACGTCACCGACCCGGACACCGCCGCCTATCTGAAAGAGCGCATCCGGGCCCTGCCGCGGGAAGAGCGGCTGGTTTTCCAGGCCGGGGACCGTGTGCAGCGCCGGGCGGTCTCAGAAGAGCTCGGTATCTCCACAGCGTCCTTGTCCAAGATGGCGTACAAAACCCGGGTCGCCCTGCTGAAGCAGCTCATCGCCCGGTATGAGATGATGCGCCGGGAGGGGGCCCTCCCCCTGGTGGTGGGATTGATGCACCTGAAGGCGGGGCCGGACGTGGTGTTTGAAGTGATCGACCGTTTTCTCGCGTTGCTCCAAATGATCTGCTTCCGGCATAACGTCCGATTCCTGGTGGACGAGGCCACCTGCGCCCCGGTGTTCCCTGCCTTGCTGCGGTATCTGGCCCAGAACGGCAGAGGGGAAACGTGGATGGAGCTGGTCACGCCCAGGGGAGATGTGGAGCGGCGATACGCGGCGGCCTTCCATCAGGTAATCCATGGAGAGAGCCAGGCCGTAGCGGAGATAGCGGACGTCCTACTCTGCGGAGGGAGTATGGAGCGGACATCAGGCAACTGTCTCAGTGCGGAGGGGCATGTGGTACTGGACCTGGAAAACGCCCCGGAGGTGGTGAGTGTCCCCACCCCCTGGCTGCGCGGCGCTGCCCCGAAGGGCAGAGGGGGAGAATGAAATGAAGGATGAGAAGGCGGAAGTCTATATCCGAGTGCTGGATGACAACCACCGAGTATGTATCCCTATCCAGGTACGGCAGGAGATGGAAGTATCCCCCGGCTGTTCCATTGAATTTCTGGCGGATGGGGACAGGATCATACTGCGGAAATATGGACAGGAGGTGTCCAGCATCTTCTGGACGGTATGCGGGAAGTTTATGAATTTCAGGGGAAACCGGTCTGCTCCACCTGTTGGAACTGGATGATCCGGTTCTATGGGCCATCATTGCAGCATAAATAGGGTACAAGCCTGTCTGGGCAGCAGAGGACAGCTTAAGGGAGGGATCTGCAATGACTATGAACCAAATGCAGTATTTTTCCACGGTCTGCCGTTACCACAATATTACGACGGCGGCAAAGATCCTAATGATCTCTCAGCCGGGACTCTCCGCCCGCCTCTCAGAACTGGAGGCGGAGGTGGGAGTGAAGCTGCTGGAGCGCACCTCCAAGGGGGTATCCCCCACAGAGGAGGGAGCCCGGCTCTTAGCCCATGTTGAGGCTGTCCTGGGGCGGTATCGTCTGCTCCAGAACGACCTGCCGGCCATTGCCCAGGGCCGCAGCACAGTCCGGGTGGGCTTTCGCCCCTACTCCGGCGAGGCGGAGATGATCCAGCTGTGCCGGGATTTTCAGCAGTGTTTCCCGGAGACCAGAGTGGTGTTCAACGAGATGCGGAATGTGACCCCATCCCTGTTTCTGGATGAGGACCAATTTGACTTTCTGGCTACTACTATGCGCCTGCTCCCTCCGGACTGGCAGGAAAAATACGGGTACTGCGTACTGGGAGAGATGGAGGAGGTCAAGCTCTACTGTCATGCCATGAATCCGCTGGCCAAGCTGGGAGAGATCGGGCTGGCGGAGCTGGACCGCTGTCCCATCGCCTTTTGGGACGGGCACAGGGAGGTACTGGAACGGCTCAGGGCGGCGATGGACAGCAGGGGCTGTGTATTGAACCATGTAGCCACCCTGCCCCAGTTGTCCGGAATCGCCAATCTGATCTGCAACGACGCCGCGGTGGGGATGCTCAACGGGGACTTTGTGGACCATATCGGCATCATACACGGCTGCCGCCTCAAGCAGGAGCTCTCGTCCGTGTTCCTGAGCGGCGGTCCCATCCAGCTCTATCTGGTATGGAAAAGATCCTCGGAGCGGTATGAAAACATGAGAAAATTCATCGAGTTTGCCCGGAAGCGGTCCAGGCAGCAAAAATGGCCCATAGGCTGAGTCGCCATAACCTCAGCTTATGGGCCATTATTTATCGGTATTTGTGGTGCGTTCGTAGAAACGCTACAATAAACCCAACATATGTTAGAGCTCACTTGTGCAAGGAGACAAAGTGCGAGGCGGTGATAAACACACAGAGGTCAGAGTTGTCCCACTGAGTACCTTCCGAAAATCGAGAAAAAATGGGAGTGTGTCAGAACTATGACTGTTCAAATCGGTATCGTCCTTTTAACCTTTGTAATATTCGTCGTCCTAATCCTGAGTAATAAAGTGAAGATAGACCTGGCCGCCATGGCGATTCCTATTATTCTGGAGGTCACACAGATCCTGGACTTCGGGGAAGCATGGTCCGGCCTGGTGAACAACTCGGTCATTATGATGGCATCCATGTTCGTAGTGGGGGCCGCCGTGGGCAAGACCTCCCTGCTTGGCAAGATGACCGGCGTGCTGATCAAGCCAGGGGCCTCCGACCTGAAAATCATGATCGGGATTGCGATTCCGATCTTGTTCCTGGGCAACTTCGTTAACGGCGTCGCGACCCTGACCATCGTCATTCCCATGATTGTGGGCATCTGCGCGGAGCAGCAGCGCCCCATCAGCAAATTCATTTACCCAGCCTGCGTACTGGCCCACATCTGGCCTGGCTTTCTGCCCACAGGCGGCAATGCGGCGGGCTATCTGCAGTATAATACGATCCTTGAAAATCTAGGCGGTGTCGGAACCTTTGAGTTCTTCAGCATGATGATTAACAAGATCCCCATCGAGATCATCGTGATTCCCTTTGTCATCCTTGTCACGCTGAAAATGGCTCCGGATCTGGGTAACATCCCCAGCAAGGTGGAGGGAGCCGCCGCGAACCAGGCAGTTGCGGAAAACAAGGCCAAGGCATCCTCCACAACGATGACTCCGGCGCAGGAGAAATTCACGGTGTTTGTCTTTATCGCCTGTGTGGTGGGTATCGTCACCTGCGCCCTGACAGGGTTGAGCACATGGTACCCTGCCACCATCGCCGCCTTTGTCCTGACCGCCTCCGGAGCCATGAGTATCAAGGAATCCCGGGACGCCATGACGACGCCCGTAATCTGGATCACGGTAGGCACGCTGCCTCTGGCCACGGCGCTGAGCAAGACCGGCGCGGACCAGCTGATCGCAGAGGTGTTCCACCAGCTGACCGGGGACCTGCCGCCCATCGCGATCATGGTCTCCATGTACATCGTCTGCATGCTCTTGACCCAGTTTATGTCTAACCTGGCCGTGGGTAGCGCGTTCCGCACCCTTGCGGCGGTCATTGCAGTACAGTTTGGTTATGACGGCCGGGCCATGATGATGAGTGCACAGGAGGGTGCCTCCAACTGCTTCATGCTCCCTACCGCCACTCCTGCCATGATGATGGGATATGAGGCAGGCGGATATCGGATCAAAGACTTTGTCCGTATGGGCCTGCCCATCACGATCCTGATGACCATTATTTTCTCTATTTACACGCCCTATATGTTCCCGCTGATCCCCTGAGTGGGGGAAATCGATAGCCGGAATTCCATCCGGGATCGCAGCGAGGTCCCGGATGGATTCCGAGATACCGGCAGGCACCGGATTTTCAGGAGGTAATTTATGCGGTTTGAGAATCAAACAGCGGTGGTAGCTGCCTGCGGCTCTGACGCAGGGGCTGCTTGTGCTTTGAACTACTTGCAGCAGGGCGCAAAGGTTGCGCTGTACTATGATGAGGAGGCCCGGCTCTGGCCATTTGACCAGATCAGCGTAGAAGAGAGATCCAGACTGCTCACCATCCAGATCAGCGACTTCCGGGACCATGAGGAGCTGAAACGGGCGGCGGACCAGGTGAAGGAGAAGTTTGGGACCTGTGATATCGTTGTGACCGCGGTCACCACCGTGCCCTCCAAGCCCGCCTACGACATGGATGAGGAGGAATATGACCGTGTCATGAAGACGATCACCAACGGGAGCCTCTATACGATCCAGCCGCTGATGCCCATGATGATCGAAAAAAACTACGGGCGCATCGTGTTGGTCTCCAGTATTGCCGGGCGCACAGCTATCCCCGGGGTCGCACCGGTCTACGCAGCCGCCAATGCGGCGCTGTGTGGGATGGCACGCAATATCGGGTGTACCATGGGAGTGCATTTTATCACTGGAAACGCGGTGGCGGTTACCGCATTGGAAGACGGCTCTTACCGGACCGGCGGCACGCCGGAGCCGCAGGGTATCCTCCCGGGGCATGAGCTGTGTCAGCTGAACGATGTGGCTGGGGCTGTGGAATATCTCACAGCGCCTCTGGCCTCTTGGACCACTGGTGAGACATTGGACCTCAACGGCGGATATTTCATGGTATAGGAGGGGTGGTCTTGAAAAAGTTACAGGATAAAGTGGCGGTCTTTGTGGGCGGCGGCTCTGCGGTTGCCACCATTGCGCTGAAGCACTTTATGGACGAAGGGGCAAAGGTGCTCCTTGTGGATGTAGATGAGAAGTATTTTGACCGTAGCAGACAGCTGCGAGATGAATACCCGGAGCGAATCCGCACCTTTATCGGGGCGTGCACCTGCCAGGGAGATATGGAGCGTGCGATGGCATTCGCAGAGCAGGAGTTTGGCGGGATCGACATCCTGTGCAACTACGCCGGATTCCACGGAGGCGGCGACATTACGACGGTCCTGAGGGAACAGTGGCGGATCGCCATGGACGTGACCTGCCTGGGGATTTATCGGGCTGTGCGCGCTGCCTATCCCTATATGAAGAAACATCACTATGGGCGGATCATGAATTTCGCCTCCATAGGTGGTCGGGCCAACCGGGGCGTACCAGTCACCTATGCCGGGTTCAAAGCGGCGGCCATCGGCCTCACAAGGGCGTTGGCTCTGGAATTGGCAGCCGACGGCATTACCGTAAACAGTATGGCGCCTGCTTCACTGGACACTTCCGCCTTTGAACGCATCCCGGAAAAGGACTCGATCCCCATGCAGCCTCCAAAGGGGGCGTTGAAGGGAGGACCAGGAGCCACGAGAGGCGGCTCGTTCCTGCCAGACCGCCCGGTCGCGACCCTGGATGAGATCGCCCATGTCATCGTGTTTATGAGCAGCGACGATTCCGCCTTTTTGACCGGAGACTGTCTGGATGTCAACGGCGGACAGTTCATGCAGCCATAGAGGGGGGAAAATTTATGAGATTTCAAAATAAAATTGTGGTGATCGCCACGTCTGGCGGTTCTATTGGAATAGAATGTGCACGGATGCTGCAGGGTGAGGGAGCCAAAGTGGTGTTTCTCGTCTCAGACAAGTCTGAGACAGCGGGAATGGTGGAGTCTGATACCTGCAAGATCGTATCTGTGGATCGTTTCTATGACGAAGCGGAGATGGAGGTCAAAATACGGGATGCTCTGTCAGAGTTTGGAGCAGCGGATCTTGTGGTAACCTGCCTCGCCGCACAGCCGCCCGCATTTGTATGGAATGAGATACCGGAGGATGAGGCGCATAGATACTTTGATGAGATCATGACAGGTGTGCAGACTGTTCTGAAATACACAGTCCCCGCCATGATCGAGCAGGAGAGCGGAAGCGTTGTTGTGGTGGAGAGCATCTGCGGACGTACTGGAGTGAAGGGGGAGAATGTGATGAGTGCCGCCGCGCATGCGGGGCTTGGCGGACTGATCCGTAATATGGCTACGGTTTTTGGCAAGCATAGGATCACCGTAAACGGTGTAGCTGTGGGCCCAATCAAGGGAGAGTACGCCGAACCTGCGGTAGAGAAAAATGCGGGGCCTGTGCTGGGAGTGAAAGGAACTGGAGCGGATGTGGCCAATGCAGTGATGTACCTGGCTGATCCTGCGGTGTTCTGGAATACGGGCGAGATCATAGATCTCAATGGCGGCCGGTTTGCGATTTGAGGAAGGAGGGGAACATTTTGAATCGTTTGAACAACAAGGTAGCTGTGTTCATCGGCGGCGGCTCTTCCGTCGGCTCCGTGGCCTGCAAAACATTTTTGGAGGAGGGGGCTAATGTCGTCCTGGTGGATATTGACGAAAAATATTTTGAACGGACCGCCGAACTGAGAAATCAGTATGGTGAGGACCGGGTCGTGACATTTATTGGCGCCTGCACGGAACAGGCGGACATGGACGAAGCTATAAGGTTTGCGGTGAATCACTTCGGAGGCGTGGATATCCTTTTAAACCTGGCTGGCTTTCACGGAGCAGGCTGGGTGGACGCTATCCTGCCGGAGCAGTGGGACCGGGCGATGGATGTGACCTGTACAGGGGCATACCGGGCCGCCCTGGCTGCAATGCCCTATATGAAAGAGCAGCACGGCGGACATATTATCAACTTCACTTCATTGGGCGGACGGGGAAACCGGATGGTGGCGATCTCCTATGCCAGCTCAAAGGCCGCATGTACCGCCCTGACCAGGGCTCTGGCTATGGAGTTGGCACCCTATGGAATCAATGTGACTGCATATGCCCCTGGAACGCTGAATACAAAGCAGTTTGAGCGGATCGCAGAGAAAGGGTCCATTCCCTTCAAGATGCCACCGGGCGGTGTGCCGGGTATGCCAGGATACCAAGGACCTGACCTCTATAACGGCCAATCTGTGATCGTGGACCGGCCGGTAGCAAATCTGGATGAAGTGGCTGCGGCACTGGTCTATCTTGCCAGTGAAGAGTCCCGATATTTGACCGGAGACTGCTTGGACATGAACGGTGGAATTTTGATGGCGACCTAAACCCTTTTGTGAAAGGATATGTGGTGGTATGAAAAAATTATGGAAAGGTATGTTTATGACCCCGCATCTGTGGGAGAGCATCTATATGGCCCACCGGGCCGGATATGACGGATGCGGTGCCATGATCCTGCCCAGGGGAGGGAAAGGGCCGCTTCATGAGCTGCTTGCGGAACCTGGCCTGTGGAGTCGGGTGCAGACCGCCTTGGATGAGACAGGCCTGTTTTTGGACGGCATTGGAAATTGTATCATTGACGATCCGGCTAATGTTCATCCTTACGGCATGGGAATGTCTCCAGAACCGGATGATTTGCGAGACTATTTTGAATTTGCGGGAAAACACGAGCTGGGAGGGGTGCAGACCAGCGTCTGGACCACAAATCAGGACCTGGCAGTGGAGCGGTTTGACCACCTGTGCGCTGTTTGCGGAGAGTATGGACTGACCGTCAATTTGGAGTTTGTTGCCTGGGGGATATGCGACGATTTGCAGAAAGCTAAAGACCTTTTGAAAATGGTTGGGCGGTCAAATGCCCGGATTACTCTGGATATCATGCATCTGTATTATAGCAGCGTTACACCGGAAGAGATAGCCGCATGCCCTCCGGAGCTGTTCGGGGAATTTCATCTGTGTGATGTCCCACACATCACGTTCCCTGATGGTCACAGGGAACTGGCTGCCGAGGGACGCAGTTACCGCCTGTGGCCGGGTGAGAGCGGGCTCGACCTTACAAAGTGGCTGGAAGTGATCCCGGATACGGCGGTAATCATGCCGGAGATCCCCAACCAAGACCGAAACGCACTTTATGGCCAGTTTGAATATAACTGTCGTACTTTGGAGGAGTGCAAGCGCTATTACAGGGCTCATGGGATCAGCCTCTGAATGATAAGAGGCTGAGAAAAGGGGCGAGCAGAATGACAGATGCCTCAATGAAGCGGTAGTTTGGGCCGCCGCTTCATTGAGGCGTGATTGCTATTATGAAAGGTAAAGTTGTCCAAAGGGTATGGTGCAGTACATTTTGTGCACCTCCAAATGGAGTGTAGCACAGGAAAGAGATGATGAAAAGGATATGGAAGGACAGGAGGAGCAAAAGGAAAAAACTTCGAAAAGAAAAACGCTGATAAAGGACCTCACGGAGGGGAGCGTACCTAGAGAGCTGATGCTCTTTGCGCTGCCGCTTGCCCTCTCAGGTGTCCTTCAGGCGGTCTATAATATGGTAGATATGGTGGTTGTGGGGCGCTGTTTGGAAAGCGCAGGTGTGTCAGCGGTATCCATTGGCGGCGATCTGATGATGGTGCTGACCTTCGTAGCAATGGGATTTTCCAATGCAGCACAAGTGATCATTTCACAGTATGTCGGTGCAAACCACCCCGAAAAGGTTTCCAAAATGATTGGGACACTCTTTACCTTCTTGGGTGGGGGCGCAATTGCTATGACTGTGATATTTCTGCTGTTGCGTAACTCTATTCTTGTATGGGTCAAGACGCCGGCAGAATCCTGGGACTATACGATGGACTACGTTGTTACCTGTATGATAGGATTGGTCTTTATCTACGGTTATAACCTGGTCAGCGCCATTCTGCGCGGCATGGGGGATTCCAGACACCCGTTTTTATTTATTGCAATCGCCTCCGTCCTGAACGCGATTCTGGATGTTGTATTTGTGGTGTCCTGGGATATGGAGGTGTTTGGAGCAGCCTTGGCCACCGTGATCGGGCAGGCAGTCAGCTTTCTCTGTGCCTTGATGATCTTGTACCGGAGACGGGCGGAGTTCCTATTTGACTTTAGACCGAAAAGTTTCCGAATTACAAGAGACACATTGCTTCCACTGATCTCACTGGGGATCCCTATGTCAATTCAATCCGCTGCTGTCAGTATTTCCAGGGTGTATGTCAACTCTTGGGTCAACTCCTATGGGGTGATTGCCTCGGCAGTCTCCGGAATGGGACATAAACTGGAGATGTTCAACAACACCATTGTCCATGGTTTTACAACAGCGGGGTCCTCCATGGTGGCACAGTGCATTGGTGCAAAAAAATACAAGAGAGTCACCGAAGTGATCCTGACGCTCCTGGCGATCAATGGTGCTGCCAGCGGCGTATTTATCCTGTGTACGGTCTGCTGGCCTCGGGCGGTTTTTGGGATCTTCCTCAGCGAGCCGGAGGCGCTGGATATGGCGGTGACCTATGTGCCCGTGGCGGTGGTCTCCTTTATTGGCTCGATCATCCGGCCGTCCATGCTTTCACTGATTAACGGGTCTGGAAATTCCAGGTTGAACCTTGCTGTGGCACTGTTGGATGGAGTCATTGTCCGGATAGGGTTGGCGTTGCTGCTGGGCCTCTGCTTCCATCTGGGAGTTTACGGCTTCTGGTATGGCAATGCCTTTGCGGGCTGGGTGCCCTTCTTCGTTGGGACGATCTATTATTTCAGTGGCAGCTGGAAGCGGAGTGGCCGGTTGCTTAGAAAAGACTGAGCATCGTGTCTGGAAAAGTGAAGAGAAGGCCCCATTTGAAAAAGCAGGCTGACCTGAGTTCAGGCCAGCTGCTTTCATAAAAAATTAAAATTAATAACTGCCTGAATTTATATTTTACAGACTTCCTTTTATCTCAAATTAAAATTAGCTGTGCATGTGAAAGAAATATCCTCTATATAGTTAGTCTTGCTTTGCGTTTAGCACTTACTCCAAATTGTAACCTATTCAAACTTTGTACTGGACAGAATCAATGGAATAGGAAGTGCCACACCCTATTTTCATAACGGCTCAGCGGGCAATTTCCAATCCGTTGATCCAGGACGCATACCGTTCCAGAAGCGCATCCCGTTTTTCAGGGGTATCGCCGCAGACCAGAATATAAAATTTGATTTTAGGTTCGGTACCAGAGGGCCGAACAACCAGTTCAGCACCGTCTTGTAGCACCAGCCGCAATACGTTGGAGGCTTGGGCGGGGGCAGAACGCTTTCGTTCCTTGCTCTGTTGGTCATCGGAGAGATAGTCCCGGACAGCAACCACCCGAGTTCCCAGGATCTGCTTCGGCGGCGCTTCCCGCAAGTGGGTCATAAAGTCAGCGATTTCCTTGGCTCCCGCCTGTCCAGTCCGGTAAAACTGCTCAGTCCGCTCACCGTACCAGCCGTATCGCGTATAGAGGGCTTGCAAGGCATCGTACAGAGAACAATTTTGCCCAGCGTACCACGCCGCCATCTCGCCAATCAGCATAGCGGTGGATACCCCGTCTTTATCTCTGACGTGGTGTCCAATCATGCAGCCGTAAGCCTCTTCGAAGGAAAAAATCACCTCGCCCGCCCCTGCCTGCTCCAGCTGTTCCATCCGCTGAGCAAGAAAGCGAAAGCCCGTAAAGGTATCATAGCACGCGATGCCGTTGTCTTGCGCTATGGCTCGGGCCATATCGGTTGTCACAATGGTTTTAAGGACAATTGCCTTTTGCGGCAGCCTGCCAGACCGTCTTTGGGCACCAATCAGGTAGTCAAGAAGGAGTACACCTGTCTGGTTGCCGGAGAGGGGGAGAAATTTCCCTGACGGTCCTCTCACCAGAAGGCCCACCCGGTCACAATCCGGGTCGGTTCCCAAAATCAGGTCCGCGTTTTCTCTGATGGCAAGTTCTGCTGCCCGGGCAAAGCTCTCCGGATATTCCGGATTGGGCGATTCCACTGTAGAAAAATCCCCATCCAACACCATTTGACTGGGTTCGCAGAGCAGTCTCTGCAACCCCGTCCGGCACAGGATTTCTGGTACCAGCTGGTATCCGCAGCCGTGGAGGGGCGTATACACGATTTTGACTTTCTCTTTATCAGCTTCCATCCCCGGCCAGACAGTGGACAGCTCCTCCACCGCTTTTAGATATGCCTCATCGCAGGACCGTCCCAGCAAACAAATCCGTCCCAGCTCAATCCCACGCTGAAGATCCATACGCTTTGGCCCAGCAAACACATCGATTTCTTCAAGCCGTGCGGAAACAGCCATCGCCGTCTCTGTCTGTAGCTGGGCCCCATCACACCAGTACGCTTTATATCCGTTGTATTCTTTGGGGTTGTGGCTGGCCGTGATATTGATGCCTGCCAGGCACCCATAGGCCCGCACGGCAAAGGAGAGCTCCGGAGTTGGGCGAGGGCCGTCAAAGAGATAAACCGTTATGCCATTGGCAGCCAGTACCTCTGCGGCCGCTTCGGCAAAACGCCGGCTGTTCTTACGCCCATCCATGCATACCGCGGCCTTTCGGTCCCCGACCCAATCAGACTCGGCACAGATTACCTCGGCAAATCCCTGGGTCACCCACCGGACAACATGGACATTCATATGGTGTAGACCCACTTTCATCGTCCCGCGAAGTCCGGCGGTACCGAAAGCCAAAGGGGCGCAAAAACGCTCTCGCAGTTCCATCTTGTCCTTCTGAATGGCCCTCAGCTCTTCCTGTTCCTGTTGGGACAGGGCAGGCGCGTTCAACCACTGCTCGTAAGCTGTTTCCCAACACATTCCTTCTCTTCCTCCGTTTCAATACCGCTGTTCCAGCATAGTTCGTAGGCGCTGTACGTCCTTCGGCCAGATGAGAACCCGCTTCCGACCTATGGTGACCAATTTTTCCTCTTTCAGCCTCTTCAGAACTCGATTTACCGACCGCTCACTCATCCCGGAAAGAAAAGCCAGTTCAAAGTGGGAATAGTGCAGAGCCAGCATGCCGCCGTGCTCCGCCCGATCCGGCAGATAATCCAGTATGGTCTTAGTCAGGCGGTAGATGGCATCCTCATATTTTTCCGTGCCAAACCTGCCCGCCATTTTATACGCCTTTTGGGCGATGTGAGCTACCACATGATCCCGAAATAGCTTATCGCAGTCAAACCAGTATTGGAAAGACTCCAGATCCAGCTCCGCCAGTGTCACCGTGGTCTTGGCAATCACCGACGAGGCATACTGCTTCACCCCGGAAAAATACTCTATGTCTCCCAAAAGGGTCAAGCTGCGCTCATTGGTGTAGCCGAACTCTTTCCCATCGGAAAAGGAGTTGACCACGTGTATCTCTCCCTGAAGAAGGATATCGATCGCATTCAGATTGCTCCCCGCCAGCACTAAAACCGCCTTAGCTGGTACTGTCCTCAGGTGCATCTTCTTCCATACATAATCAGGTGGCTCAAAGCCAAAGGGACATAAGAACTGACGTATCGTCTGATTATCATGTTCCATCTCATACACCTCTTTTATAGACAGCGCTGTAGGCAGTGCTCTCTATTTCTTTTATGATAGCATAAATTAAAATTTTAACTATGACGCATGTCATAGTTTTTAAAAGTGTGTTTGTGTAAAATAAACATGCCGGCAAGAATTTTTGATGAAAGGAATGTTAAAAATGAGTGCATTAGACTGGTTGGTAATTCTTGCCTATCTCGCTGTAATGCTTTACATTGGCTATCATTCCATGAAAACAGTCAAGACGGACGAAGACTTTGTCCTCGCCGGACGGAACGTAGGCAACATCTATATTATTCTATCGCTCTTTGCCTCTTTCACTGGCCTGTCCGGTCTGTTCGGTACCCCCCAGTATGTATATGAATATGGAATTGCCGGTTGGTGGTGGTGGGCTACTTTCCCCATTGGTGTGTTTATTATGGGTATGACCATGGCAAAGCTGCTTCGTCGAAGAATGCACGTTACTCTTCCCGACGTAGTGGATGTGAACCACTCCTCCAAGGCTGTCCGTGTGGCTGCCTCCCTAGTGACCGTGTGGAATTATCTGGCTTGGACCGCCGGTCAAGTGGCGGGGATTGTCCTGGTCATCACCACCTTTACCGACCTGAACGGAACTGCCGCCGTGATTGTGGCCTATATCATTATTGTTCTCTTCACGCTGCTGGGCGGTTTCCGGGCGGTAGTGTATACCGATTCCCTGCAGGCAGTCCTCTTTCTTGTGGTCCTGGGCCTTGTTATCCCTGCGGTACTGCTGCTTCACTACGACGTGCCAGAGGCCCTGGCTCAAACCACTTCTATCGACGGATTTTACAAGCTTTTTGGCAGTGTGCCCGCCGGAACTATGATTACCTGGTGGCTCCTGGCTCCCGCCGGTTTTATTGATAACATGGCCTTGCAGCGGGTATTTGCGGCCAAGGACGAGAAATCCGCCAAGGGCAATATCACTGCCGCTTTCCTGCTGATGATTATCTTTGGCCTGATCCTTATGTTCATCGGTATTATGGCCAGATTTATTTTGCCTGCCGGCTCCGATCCTGCCAGCGCTATGCTCAATCTTTCCCAGCTGGTCCTGCCCAAGGGGATGCTGGGTTTGCTGGTGGCCGCCTTTGCCGGGGTGGCTGTTTCCACCGCCAGTTCTACCCTTCTGGTATGTTCCTCCACCCTGGAGCAGGATGTCTACTCCGTCCTGCGAAACACAGGAAAGGAAAAGCCGGCCTCTTCTTTACTGGTCAACCGGCTGTTTGTGGTGCTGGTAGGACTGATCGCCCTGGTACTGGCTCTGAAAGTACCCAGTGTCACCCAGATCCTGATGTATGGCTATTCCGTCTATGTCCCCGGTCTGCTTCTGCCCGTCATCGCCGGTTCTTTCCACTGGAAGCTTTCCGACCGCGCCATGTTGCTCACCATTGTCTCCGGCGTACTCACCGCTGTCATTCTCATTCTGATGGGGGAACCTTTCCCCGGCTCCCTGGGCGGCCTGATCGTCTCCGCCATTCCTTTCTGCATCGGACTTTGGAACGGCAGGCAGCGGGCGGAAGTCCACTGACCACACCGGTCGTCCCGATTAGTAGATAGGAGGATTTTTATGACCATCACTACATTTGACAAGCTCTCCCCACAGGACCAAAGCCTGGTTCGGCTGGCTATGCAGTACCGGGACAACGCATATACCCCCTACAGCCACCACCAGGTAGGGGCCAGCGTCCGTACAGCTTCCGGCACCTGCTACGGTGGGTGTAATGTAGAGGTTATCTCTCTCCAGACCACCTGCCACGCCGAGCGCAACGCCGTGATGAACATGGCCATCCACGGTGAACGGGTGATTGACACACTGGTATGCTACGGCCCCTATTCCGGCGTTCCCTGTGCTGAGTGCCGCCAGGTTATTTGGGAGTTTTGCGACAATAACCCAGATGTGCGCATCATCGGTGCCACCACAGAAGGGGAAATTGAATTGATGACCATTGGGGAAATATACCCCTATCCCTACGGCCCCGCTACAAAGGGCATTGACTGCAAGGAGTATTAATACTATGTCTCATCTGGAAACCGAATTTCCCCGCCCCAAAGCGGAGGAATATCACATTCAGCTCCATCCCGGCGATATGCCCAAAGGTGTGCTGCTTCCCGGCTCTCCTCAGCGGGTTGACCTGGTACTCGACGTGCTGGAGGAGGGAGCCTGTCTGAAATATAACCGAGAGTTCCGCTCCGCCCGTGGCCGATATCAGGGTACTGAAATTGGCTGTGTCTCCACTGGCATCGGTACTACCAGTGCAGAAATCTGTATCCACGAGCTGTGCAACATTGGGGTGGAAACCGCCATCCGCATCGGCACTACCGGCTCCATCAGCCCCCGCTTTGCCCCGGGAGACCTGATCATTCCAGTGGCTGCTATCCGGGCTGACGGTACCAGCGATTGTTATATCGATCGAAGCTTTCCTGCTGTGGCTAATCTGGACGTGGTAAATGCTCTGGGCGAAGCCTGCGAGCATCTGGGATTTCGTTACGGATATGGAATCATGTACAGCCCTTCCTCCCTGTATATCGGCCAGGGGCGAAAACTTAGCGAACAGGGCTATTGGCCCTCCTCCGCCCAGCACTTAATTGACGATCTGCGCCAAGCACGTGTGACCAACATCGATACAGACTCAGCCGGACAATTTGTGGTGGGATACCTCCACAATATGCGTATGGCCTCCATTCTCTCTGTCATTACAAACCGCCTAGACAACACCTGGTCCACGGATGACAGCAGCGAGCGTCGGGCCTGCCGTGCTGCCTGTGAGGCTCTGCACATCCTGCAGCAACGGGACCGGCATAAAAGTTCTTTCCGCCTGTAGTCAGCTGCATCTTCCCCGCCACATACAACAGTTGTGCGCTGAAGCATTTATTTGCTTTCGTTTTGCTCAGGCTAACGCTGAGAACCATCTAAAGCATTGAAGAAAAACTCGGCGGAGTAGAGCATTCCAACCTTTTCTAAACCACTTGTTGAGATTTGCAGCAGAATATTTAGCTTTCTAACAATGGTCGAGCATCTGTAAGACTGGCTATATAGAAGTCAAACCTAAAAAGGCAAGTTATCAAGTCAAGTGCAACAGCGTCGAGAAAAATATCTCAGCCGGGAACGACAGGCAAGGCATTTTCGAGGGCACAGATTTAACAGGAAAATGAAGTGGTCAATGGTATCCAGTAAAACAAGAGCGAAATCGGAACCTTTGGGCAGGAATTCACGGAGCAGGCCATTTGTATTTTCATTGGTGCCGCGTTGCCGTGGAGAGTGAGGGTCGGCAAAGTAAAACGGGACATTGCTGAGAGCATTAGAGACATCCTGATAGAGTGAGAACTCAGCCCCACAGTCAGGCGTGATGCTTTCACCGTGTTTGGAGGTAAACTGCCAAGCAGAACAGTCATAGTGTCACGGGCTGCCTGCGCTATTCCTCGGGGCAACTTGACGGCCAGGGTTAAACCTAGATTCCCGTCTACCAGAGATAAGAGACATGCTTCTCCGCGCTTGCCCACAGCGATATCCGACTCAAAATCTCCCAATTCGCTGCGGTCATTGGCTGCGAATGGGCGGTCATGTATCCGGCATCACAAAAATGGGGGCCTTGCCGGCGTTTATCCCACTTCTTACCTCGTTTTTCCCCTTGCGTCGAAGATGATAGGCGAGCGCCTGCTTTTTACTCCTGCTGATTGCCCGCTTGTTCCAGTCAAATACCCAGGCTTTGAGCGTGCGATAGATGGCCGCATAGCCGATCTGTACCTCTGCGGATTCCAACTTCAACCGGTTCGATAGTTGCTCAGGAGACCAATGGCCCTCTTGAATGAAGCGGCGAACATACTTCTGTTTTTCGGGATCACAAAGAATATGTTTCCGACCCTTTCATCTTTTTTCATAGTTCCTCTATGCCTGTGATGGGCTATATGGCTGCCGTACCTGCTTATTTTTTCAGTTCCCGACTGATCGTTGACACAGCACGCCCAAGTTCCTGGGCAATCTCACATAGCTTCGCCCCCAGTCCTCTTGTCAGGCATAGTTTTTCCCGTTCTTCTATGCTAAGATATCTATAGTGGCTCAGGGCTAGGCCTCCTTCTTGGTTGTTCGCAAACACCATTTTGGGAGTTCTTCCGCCTTGAGTCACTTCTTTTTTTGCTGCACTTGTATCGTAAACTTAAGACTCACATCTTGGAGACAAAAATGTGGTTCTTCCCCTTCGCCAAAATGAGGTCAGGATCAAGGCGTAACCATTTCTTCAGCAGCTCCATATCGCTCAGAAGCTGCTCCTGCAAGGCAATGGTTGACGTTGCGATTACGACTGGATGAAAGGTTTTGGAATTGTAAAGCAAAATGGGCATCAGATAGGCAAAGCTTTTTCCTATCCCAACGCAGTCTCAATCACAACATAACGCCGCTTTTAATTGCGTCCGGCACGTCGAAAGCCATGTCCTGCGGCCCCTCTCGCTGCTGAATGCCGAGCCGGGGCGCGTCATCCCAGAAGAATTTTATGACGCTTTCGCTGATATATAATATCTTAGAGGCTAAATTCCTCTTTTTGTCTTCTGACGGATCAAATGCCGATATGTAGCTCAATTAGTATCCGACTCCTATCCCATATCTAACTTTTTAGATGATACAGATTGTTCTCGTAACATACGACCATCTTGCATTATTGCTTTTCTTAATAATAGTGCAGAATGAGGAAATGTCAATAAACAACTAGAAATGACCTGATCGAACTGGAGTTTCCAATGCGGCTGTAATAGAAGATTTTTGCTCTCTTCTTAGTTATTTCTATGGTCCTTGCCGACGGATTAAAAATGTTTTACCATCCTAATTTTACCACCGGTTCCCTGAAACAGGGGATCGGGCGGTGCTGTCAAATTCACAGGTTCTGCTTATCTGCTCCCCCATCATCAACATAAATAGCTACAACCCTGTTCCTCTCGAATACAGCAAAAGAACAATGACATGGTGCCGTAGTATCGTGCCGTTGTCTTTGCAGAATATGAAAAACTTCTTTATCAGGGTACGCCTTTTTGATCGCCTGCATTTCTTTTGGGCAAAAAGAATCACCAGCTTTGCTGGTAAGCTCCCTTCGTATGCTTTAGCAAAAAGCTGCGAGCGAAGCGAGTTGACAACTTACCAAGTGACAGTTATGAGGAAATTTGAAATAGAAGATAATATACCCGTTTGCGGGCGGCGGAGAGCAAGATGCAGGCGAAGGATATTCTATGCGTCTTGAGATGCCTGCCGGCGCCAGGCCCTTCCAGGGACTATTCAAGTCTCCAGCTTAGCCGGAGGTTTTGGCTCGCGTTTTACGCTTACGCTTGCCGAAACCTGCCTCAATTTGAGGTAGGATAATTTGAAGGCATCTATACAAAGCGGAAAGGGGAATAGAGGACTTTTTAATTTATATTGGGAAATACACCGGAACTTAACCACCTGCCGTCGTAATGCAGAGTGGAGCCACGAACAAAGGAAGATGAAACGGAGGAAAAACATGACTATACAGGGGATTGTCCAATATCAGGAGTCAATTTTTGAATCCTACTGCACAGCGTTAATCTAAAATGAGGGAAAAGACACAAGAGTAAGCCGCCCCAACACAATGTCAATCTCTCCATGCTGGCCCCCAACGAACAGGAGTATACAAGAGCCCAGAGCACCGATGACATTGGCAGCGTGACGTTTATCGCAGGTAAAATCATGTAAAAATGATATGAAACAATCGAAAATGCACATTAGAAAATAGAGGGTGGACATAGTATAATAAAAAAGAGAAAATATGAGAGGAAAATTATAGAAAATGACCAAAATGTGAAGGGGCAAACAAAAATATAAGGAGGTATCCGAGATGAAAAGAAAGATGCAGAGATTTGTGACTGTGTCCACTGCGGCGGCGCTGTCTCTGGCCATGGCGGTGCCTGGAAGCGCGGCGTATCAGCCGGAGCAGAAGTTCCAGGACGTGAGCTGGAGCGCATCCTACTACGAGGATGTGATGGACGCCAACTACTACGGCCTGATGGCGGGCGTGAGCGGGAAGACCTTCGATACGGAGAGCACCATCACCCGGGCCATGTGGGTGACGATGCTGTACAAGATGGCGGGACAGCCAGCGGTGCAGAGCAAGGACACCTTCACCGACGTGAAGACGGGCGACTGGTTTGCCCAGGCGGCCACCTGGGCGGTGGAGCAGGGGATCACGGCGGGCTACGAGGACGGAAGCTTCGGTGTGAACCAGACCATCACCCGCCAGGAGATGGCGGTGATGGCGTCCAAGTTTGCGGCGCAGTATAAGGACGCGGTGGTCAGCGCCTCTGCGAACCTGGCCGGTTACGCCGATGCCGGGGAGCTGGACAGCTGGGCCAGCGAGGCCATGTCCTGGGCACTGTCCAGCGGTGTGATGCAGGCGGTGGACGGCAAGCTGTCCCCCAAGAGCACGGTGAGCCGGGCCAACACGGCGGGTGTGGCGGTGCGGCTGTATGAGCTGGGCGGCGTGGATCTGGACACCATCACGGCGCTGGAGAAGGACTGGACCCAGGCGGCCCAGCTGCCGCTGACCGGCTGGTTCACGAAGAACATCGATGTGGAGGGTGACCGCCAGGTGACGGTGTACATCTCCGAGGAGGCGTCCATCCGCTCCTACTTCACCGTGATCGCGGTGCCCAATGGTGTGGATACCCAGCAGTTTCTGGAGGACGAGGGGTGGATCGACCTGATGGACCAGAAGGGCGAGGCTCTGTTCGTACTGGAGCCCGGCGCGGAGGGCTGGGGCAGCGCGGCGGAGGAGAAGGCCTACATGGACGCCGCCATTGCCTTCCTGAAGAGCGGCAACAACGAAGCCGGCATCAACGTGTTCTCCACCTTCGGAGAGTTTTATCTGGCGGGCTACGGCGAGGGTGCCGCTCCCCTGGAGGCCTGGGCCGCTGAGAATCCCATCTTTGTCATCAGCCAGGCTTTCGTGGACGGCGAGAGTGCCGGAGACGACTATCTGGCCAGCGTGAGCAGCAAAACGTATGACGGGAAGAGCGCCAATGGCGACATCACCGATGTGCTGGATAAGACCCTGAAGCAGGTGGGCATTGCCGGGGAGATCGCCCCGAAGGACGTGCCTGTGCCTACATGGCTGGCTGCCTATACCGGCAGCGACGCCCACTGGAAGACGGCAAACGACTGTGAGGCCGCAGCTGAGGGAGACACCTATTACCAGAAGCTGGATTCTGACGCCTATCAGACCGACTATGCCAACAGCCGTCTGGAGGCCGCCGGGGCCGACCACGGCATCTCTCAGGTGAAGGTGACCGGCAGTGCCGATGTGAGCGCCGCAGAGCTGTACGCCTGGATGGCCCAGTACACCCGGTATGATACGACCTTCGCATATTCCAATGCCATCGCCCAGCGCCTGGACTACACCTCCGCCCGGGTGGCCGCCCAGAAGCAGGCCAAGGCCGGACAGGTGCAGAAGACCCTCAGTGACGGGACCCAGATCCTGGCCCAGGAGGATGTGGCCATTGACGGCCACGGCACCGTCCAGGTGGGCGTGATCGCCTTCAGTGACAACAGCGGAGATGGGCTGTGGGACCCCCGGGAGTATATCATCTACGTGCCTGAGGGCTTCGAGGGCAAGGAACTGCCAGTGCTGATGATTTATCCCGGCAACACCCAGACCGACTCTATCTTCCTGGACTCCACTCTGTGGTGGCAGATCGCCGAGGACGAGGGGATCGTGCTGGCCTTTGTGTGCGAGACCTATAATGCCAGTCCGTGCAGCGTGTCCCATGCCGACTCCGACAAGTTCTACCACTCCCTGATCACCATCCTGGAGGAGCAGATCGACGGCAGCTATGCAGATCTGGACTTCACCCGGATCTATGGCTCCGGCCAGTCTGCGGGATCTATCGCGACTCAGGGCTTTGCGATGACGAATCCGGAGTTCTTTGCTGCTGTAGGCTCCACCTCTGCGATTCCTGTCCCGAGTGATGTCCCTAATTACGATAGCTATGACGTAAATATGAAGCTGACAGCGGAAGAAGCAGACGAAATGATACCGGTTATGCTGATTAGTGGACAGATGGATGTCAGCGATTTGGCAAACGGTTTTGATTCCGAAAATCTCAAGGGATGGGGTGGCTACATGCTGAGAGTGAACGGAATCGGTGAAGAACTGACTAGGGAAAATGCCAATAAAGTGACCAACATTGATTCCCGCCATCCAGAACTGTATACTTGGAGCAAAACAACTGATGGCAATGAGATTCCCATGGTTCAGTGGGCGCAGTGCCTCCTGCGTCCCCACAACTGCTATCCCTCTGATATGCCTATGCTGTGGGACTTCATGGAGCACTTCAGCTTTGAGAAGGCCGCGGACGGCACTGTGACCCGCTATTACAGCCCCTCCGCCTTTGAAAAGGACGATGCGGTGGCGCTGAACTGAGAGAAGCAAATTTTAAAAAGACAACGGTTCGCTTCCATCTGTCAGAGAACAAAAAGGAAAGCGCAGGGCTTCTCCCCACACGGGGAGAAGCCCTGCGCTCGTTTGCACAGAAAGAACTCAAGGGGTCAGGTCCGCCTGACGGCGCAGGATGGAGAGGGGGGGCACCGACTGGGGCAGCTGCATGCGGAAGCGCATCTGGGGCTTGCGGACCTGGGTAAGGGGCAGGCCGTCCTCGTCCCACAGCGCCGTGACCTCCAGAGGCTGGGGGCGGACGCCGGGGCCCACCAGCTCCAGCCGGTCGCCCAGGGAAAACTTGTTGTTCAGGGTGAGCAGGGCGCGGCCCTCCTGGTCACAGCTGACCACCTTTGCGGTGATCTGCCAGTCCCGGATGTAGCGGGAATCCTCTGTGAACTGGCCTGGCTGGCCGTAAAAGAAACCGGTGGAATAGTGCCGGTGGCTGATGTGCTCTACCTCATCCCGCCAGACGGGGTCCAGAGGCATGCCGCTCCAGGCGGCGTCGATGGCGTGGCGGTAAGCTCCGGTGACGATGGCGGCGTAGTAAGCTGATTTGGCCCGCCCCTCGATCTTGAGGGAGTCCAGGCCGGCGTCCATTAGCTCGCCCACGTGGTCGATCATGCACATATCCCGGGAGTTCATGATGTAGGTCTCCCCATTCTCCTCATAGACGGGGAAGTATTCTCCCGGCCGCTTCTCCTCCATCAGGGCGTACTGATAGCGGCAGGGCTGGGCGCAGGCCCCCCGGTTGGAGTCCCGGCCCGTCATGTAGTTGGACAGCAGGCACCGGCCGGAGTAGCTGACGCACATGGCGCCGTGGGCAAAGACCTCCAGCTCCAGCTCGGGGGGCGTCTTGTCCCGGATCTCCCGGATCTCGTCCAGGCTGAGCTCCCGGGCCAGGATGACCCGCTTGGCCCCCAGTTGGTGCCATGCCCGGGCGGACTGGTAGTTGACCACACTGGCCTGGGTGGAGATGTGCCGCTCCACATGGGGGGCGTGGGCGGCGGCCAGAGCCAGGGTGCCCACATCGGCCAGGATGATGGCGTCCACCCCCAGGCTGTCCAGATATTCCAGCCACTCCGGCAGGCGGGCCACCTCATTGTTTCGGGGCATGGTGTTGCAGGTAACATGGACCCGGATGCCCCGGCGGTGGCAGAGCTCCACCGCCTCCTTCAGTGCTTCCGGCGTAAAGTTGCCGGCAAAGGAGCGCATGCCGAAAGTAGTACCGGCCAGATAGACCGCGTCTGCCCCATAGGCGGCGGCCATCTGAAGGCGCTCCATGTCGCCGGCCGGAGCCAGCAGTTCGATCTTCTTTCGTTCCATCAGGATCAGCCTCCCATCAGAGCGGCATAGGAGCCGCGCCTTTTCAACAGGTCGAGCGGGCCCCGGAAGTCGTTCCGGGGCCCGCTGTAAATCGTCAGCCGCCGCTGTAAAGCGCCTGGGTGGACATGAAGGAGGTCATCTCTCCGTAAGTGTTGAAGAAATGGTGCTTGTCGTCGTCGCCCAGGGTATAGTAATAGTAGGAGGTGCTCTCCGGCTCCATAGCGGCCTTGATGGATTCTAGGCCAGGGTTGGCGATGGGGCCGGGGGGCAGGCCGGGATACAGATAGGTATTGTAGGGGGAGTCGATGGACTTGTCCGCCTCGGTGGGCACCTTGCCCCCGTTGAGGTAGGCCAGGGTGGCGTCGATCTGAAGGTAGCCGTTGGTGCCGGCGGAGGCACCGGGGTTGTTCAGGCGGTTGTAGATGACGGAGGCGATCTTCCCCCGGTCCTCACCGTCAGTCTCCTTTTCAATCATGGAGGCCACAGTGAGCACCTCGTGGATGGTGCGTCCGCTGTCCGCCACCTCCTGGCGCATCTCATCGGTGAACTGGGCGTCGAAGGTCTGAAGCATCTTGTTGATGGCGTACAGGGGATTGTGGGGCGTGTAGAACTCGTAGGTGGCGGGGAACAGGTAGCCCTCCAGCCGCTCGGGGTCACCCAGGGGAATGTCCTGGAGGAAGGAGAAGGCGTAGTCGTGGGTGGCCGCCGTCTCGTTCAGGTCCTCCACCGTGGCCACCCCCTTCTCCTCCAGGAGCTGGAAGATCTGGGCTACCGTGTAGCCCTCCGGGATGGTGACATCCACCACTGCCCGGGAGGCGGAATTGGCGCTGATGCCGGAGATCAGGGCGCGGTAGTCCATGTCGGAGTTCAGGGTAAAGGTGCCGGAAGAGGCGATCTTGTCCTTGCCGCCGGTGATGGCGGAGAAGAGCTTGAAGAGAGATTTGTACTCGATCAGGCCGTTGTCCTTGAGCATATCCACCACGTCGTCATAGCTGTCCTCCGGGGTGATGGTGACGGTGACGGAGTGCTCCTCCTTGTTCAGGGCCAGCACGTCGCTGGCGGCGATCCAGCCCACACAGGCCAGCAGAGCGGATACGCCGATGACGGCCACAGCGTAGAGCACAGCAAAGCTGGCGGAGCGGGCGGCACTGCGCCGGCGCCGGGGGGCGGGGGAGGAGGACCGGCTGCGCCGGCCGGCCTCCCGGTAGTCTGAGTTTCTGCGTTCCTGAGGCATAGGGTCAGCTCCTAACAAAATTTCCTTCCCCGTGGAACCGGGGACAGGGGTGGGCCATAGAATGGTACAGAGGCGAGAGACCGGCGACGGTCTCGGCCGACTTTGAGTGAGGTGAATGTTTCATGTGCTTTGGAAACAACGGTTGCGGCGGTAACAGCTGTCTGTGGATCATCCTGATCCTGATCATCATCTGGGGCTGCGGCGGAAACAGCTGGGGCTGCAACAGTAACTGCGGCTGCAACAGCTGCGGCTGCGGGAACAACTGCGGCAACAGCGGCTGCGGCTGCGGCGACAGCTGCTGCTGAGGCGGACTACATCCGCTGGAGACAGGCGGGGCCCTCCGGCCCTGCCTTTTTCCTGCGGGGCCGGCGGACAGGCAGGGGCTCAGAAGCGGAGGACCCGTCGGTCCGTCACCAGAACATGGACCCCCAGGTCGTGGGGCTCTACCGGCAGACTCCGCTGGAGGACGCACTCCCGGCACAGGCCAACGGTGGTCCCGGAGAAGCTCTCCAGCCAGCGGTCGTAGTAGCCTCCCCCGAAGCCCAGGCGGCGTCCGCCCTCATCATAGCACAGAGCGGGGACAAGGGCAAGGCCGATCTCCTCAGGGCGGATCAGAGGGGCCTGCTCCGTGGGCTCCTGGATGCCGAAGTCGGAGATGGCCATGGGCAGCTCCGGGCGGTAGACCCGGCACTCCATCCCGAAGCCGGGGACTACCCGGGGCAGACAGACCGTCTTCCCCAGCTTGGTCAGCGAGGCGGCCAGAGAGCCGGTGTCCGGCTCCAGGCCGGCGATGCCCCAGAAGAGGAAAAAAGTGCCAGTCTGCCGGACCTCCGGCAGGGAAAGAAATGCCTGGAACATGGCCCGGTCTCCGGCCGTCCGCTCCTCCGGGGAGAGGGTGGTGAGCAGGCTGCGGACGGACTTACGCAGTTGTTTCTTCTGTTCCGCGGTAGTGGATGGCATGTTGGACCTCCTTTGCTTTTTCGGCGCCGGCGAGGATCTCGATGAGCTTGAGGGCAAAGTCAAAGGCGCAGCCGGCGGAGCGGGCGGTGATGATGCGTCCGTCCACTACCACAGGACACTCCGGCCGGACCACGGCGGAGCCCATCTCTCCCTCCATGCCGGGGTAGCAGACCGCGCTGCGGCGGTCCAGCAGCCCAAGGTGGGCAAGCAGGGTGGGGGCTGCGCAGATGGCGGCCAGATAACAGCCCACAGTGTGGGCTTTCTGGATCAGGGCCAGGGCGAACAGGTCCATCTGCATGGACTCCACGCCCCCCTTCCCTCCGGGCAGGAGCAGCATGTCCTGGGAGGAGAGGACGACCTGCTCCAGCGTCAGGTCGGCGGCAACAGCGATGCCATGCCCGCCAGCCACGGTGGCGGCGTTCAGCCCCACCAGGGAAACAGGCAGTCCGGCCCGGCGGAGCAGGTCGGCGGGGATCAGGGCCTCGGCCTCTTCAAAGCCTTCGGCCAGGAGAATATAAACCATGGGGAGCTCCTTCTTAATTCAGATTCAACAGGGGGGAGACCAGGGACCAGACCTCCCGGTGGATCTCCTCCACCGTGCGCAGACGGCCGTCCCCCGTGACGCAGGGGATGACCTGCCAGCCCAGGAGCCGGGCAGCCTGGAGGGCGCTGTCCCGGCAGGCGGCCAGATAGTCGGGGTCCACCTCGTGGATGTCCCCCTGAGTGTGGGTGGCTGCCTCCCGGCTGCGGAGCAGCTCCAGGGAGCAGCGGGTAGGCATATCCAGATAGAGGACCAGGTCGGCCCGGGGCAGGCCCAGCTTGTCGTGCTCAAAGTCGTCCAGCCAGCCCAGAAAGGCGGGGCGCTCCTGAGGGGCGCACTTGGCCCCCTGGTGGACGGCATTGGAGGTAGTGTAGCGGTCGGTGAGGATCAGCCCCCCCTGGGAATAGTATTCCCCCCATACTTTTTTCAAAGAGGCGTACCGGTCCACCGCATAGAAAGCGGAGGCGGCGTAGGGATTCACATCCCCTGGGCGGGAGCCGAATTCCCCGCCCAGATACATGCGGATGAGGGCGGATGAGGGCTCTTGGTACTGGGGGAAGACCAGGCGGCGGAAGGGGGTGCCCGTCTGTTCCACCCGGGCGCACAGCGCCTGAAACTGGGTGGACTTGCCAGAGCCGTCCGTCCCCTCAAAGACGATCAGCTTTCCCGGCATCAGCTCCGGCCCCCCTTGCCCCGGAGGCGGGCCCCCAGAGATCTGGTCAGTACCAGAGGCAGCTTGGCCATCCGGCCGATGCGCTTGGGCTCCCGGCTCAGGCGGTAGGCCCACTCCAGCCCCATTCTGCGCCACTTCTCCGGTGCCCGGTCCACGTTGCCGGCAAAGACGTCCAGGGCGCCGCCCAGGCCGATGGCCAGCTTGGCGCCGGTGAGCGCGCCCCACCGGGCCATCCACTTCTCCTGCTTGGGCGCGCCCAGGCAGACGAACAGAAGGTCGGGAGCGGCCTGAGACACCGCCCGGACCACGGGGGCCTCGTTATCAAAGTAGCCGTCATGGGTGCCGCAGAGGACCAGATTGGGGTACTGGGCACAGATGCGGCTGCCTGCCTCCTCCGCCACGCCGGGCTTGGCACCCAGCAGGAAGAGGCGGCCCCCCATCTCGTTGAGCTGGGCCAGCATGTCAGCGGCAAAGTCGATGCCGGGTACCCGCTCCTTCAAAGGTGTGCCCAAAATTTTGGCGGAATAAACCACGCCGATGCCGTCTGGCAGGACCAGATCGGCCTCGTTCAGGATGCGGCGGAACTCTGGGTCCTTCTCTGAGGCCAGGATAAATTCAGGGTTGGGGGTCACCACATAGTGAAAGCTGCCAGAGCGGAGCAGGCCGGCGCCCGCCTGGGCGGCCTCCTCCCGGGTGAGGTCATCGAAACGGATGCCCAAAATATCTGTTTTCAAAGTGCTTCCTCCAGAACTTGAACAGAATACAGCCCGGCCGGGCAGCGGGCCCGGGGGCGGGATCATGCAGCATAAACAGCCCTGCCCGCAGGCCAGGACCGGAAAAATATCGGGGATCTCCGCGATTCTCCGGGTATTATATCATGGGAAAACGGAAAAGTCTATGAAAAAGCACGGGAAAGACAGAGCGTGGTTGACGCCGGGGCTGAGAAGGGGCATAATGGAGAGAAAATGGGCAGAGGCCCGAGGAAAAGGAGAACAGGCATGAAACAGGTACTGTGGATCAACAGCTGTATGAGGGGGGCGGGACAGTCCCGGACGCTGGAGCTGTGCCGCACATTTTTGGAGGAACTGAGGGTCCGCCGCCCGGGGCTGAAGGTGGCGGAGCGGGACCTGACCAGGGCGGAGCTGCCCGTGATGACGGCGGAGCTGTCCCGGCGCAGGGAGGAGCTGGCCGCGGAGGGGCGGGAGGACCCGCTGCTCCTCCCCGCCCGGGAGATGGCCCGGGCGGATCTGGTGGTGGTGGGAGCCCCCTATTGGGATCTGGGATTCCCGGCGGCGCTGAAGGTCTATCTGGAGTGGGCCTGCACACTGGGGATCACATTTGGATACACACAGGCGGGGGAGCAGCGGGGGCTGTGCCGGGCAGAGCGGCTGATTTATATTACCACCGCCGGCGGGCCGCTGGAGGATCGGAATTTCGGATATGAGTATGTCAGAGGGGTGGCTGGGATGCTGGGGATCATCAATACCCACTGCGTCGCTGCCCAGGGACTGGATATCCGGGGCAATGACCCGGAGGCCATTTTGCGGGAGGCCCAGGAGCGGGCCGCCCGGCTGGCCGCAGAGATTTAAGAAAACACAGCCGCCAGTACGCTGGCGGCTGTGTTTTCTTCTGTGATGCGGCGGGAGTTCATGTCTCCACAACGAGATAGCCGTTGCCCAGCGCCCAGCAGCGCAGGCCGCGCGCCTCCAGAGCGGCGGTCCCGCCCCGGTCCAGCTCTGCCCGGATGGTCCGGGCCTCCTCCGGGGTGCGGACCGTGTACTGCACATAGGAGTTTACAGAGAAGGGGGTGCACAGATCAGCTGCCTCCGCCAAGGGATTGTCAAAGGCGACGGAGGTCAAAACGCCCCCCTCGTAGAACTTGGAGAACCCCATGTTCTCATCCGTGACTGCGGTGATCTCTCCGTTCCGGACTGTGACGCGGCATCCGGAGCCGCCGTAGACCGTGGCGCCGTCCGCCTCCTGAGACAGGACATCAAGCTGGCCCTGCTCAAAGGCCCATAGCGGTCCGTCCCCCTGAGTGAGAACCTCCATCCGCTTGGCGTGCAGGCACAGGTGATAAAAGGTCAGAGAGAACACCACGATGGTCACCAGCACCACGGCCGACAGCAGGGCGGCCAGTCGCCCACGGGTGAACCGGAGGGAAGAAGCCTTTCGCTCCATTACTCATCAGCCTCCTGACAATAAAAGCTATGACATATTCGGGGGGAACTCTGTCCTCAGAATACCATACAAGGGGAAAAACTGCAAGGAGCCAGGGGGGCTTTTATCTTGTTTGCCAGGGGAAAAGCTGATATACTATACAATAAATCATTCGATCATTCCTCCGGCTGCGGGCCGGAAACAGGAGGACAGACCCTATGAAAAAACTGATGGTCCTGGATGGGAATTCCATTGTCAATCGGGCCTTTTACGGCGTGAGCCAGAACCTGACCACCCGGGACGGCCAGCCCACCAATGCGGTGTTCGGCTTTCTGGCCATCCTGAACAAGCTGCTGGACGAGTGCGAACCTCAGGCACTGTGTGTCACCTTTGACCGGAAGGCCCCCACCTTCCGTCATCTGGCCTATGAGGGCTATAAGGCCACCCGCAAGGGGATGCCCGACGAGCTGGCCAGTCAGATGCCCATCCTGAAGGAGGTCCTCGCGGCCCTGAACATCCCCATGTACGAGCTGGACGGATGGGAGGCGGACGACCTCATCGGCACCATCTCGGTGAAGGATACTGCTGCCGGGTGGGAGACCGTGGTGGTCACAGGGGACAAGGACTCCCTCCAGTTGGTGACAGAGACCACCACCGTCAAGCTGGTGTCCACCCGCATGGGCCGTACCGCCACCCGGGATATGACCCCGGAGACCTTTCAGGAGGAGTACGGCTTCGGGCCCATCCACATTATCGATCTGAAAGCCCTCATGGGGGATGCCAGCGACAACATCCCCGGGGTGAAAGGGGTGGGGGAGAAGACGGCCATGGCCCTGGTCCAGCGGTATGGATCCATCGACCTGCTGTACGCGGCCATGCCGGAGATTGAGATGGCCGCCGGCACCCCAGCCAAGCCGGGAGTGGTCAAAAAGCTGGCCGAGGGGGAGGAGATGGCCCGCATGTCCCATGATCTGGCCACCATCCGCACCGACGCTCCCATCGAGTTCACACCGGAGGCAAACCTGCGCCGGGAGCCGGACCGGGCCGCCCTGTACCAGCTCTTCCTCCGGCTGGAGTTTGCCAAGCTCATCGATAAATACAGACTCACCGCACCCCAGGGAGAGGGGGATACAGAGACGGCCCCGGTCACCGGAACCTGTGAGAGCGAGGTGGTGGAGAGCCGGGAGCGGATGGAGGAGCTGCTTGCCCTGTGGCGGGGGCTGGACCAGGTGGATGTGCTGGCTCTGCCCGGGCTGGACACCGTGTGCGTGGAGTGGCAGGAGAGTGAGAGCCTCTCCCGGGCGGCGCTGTTTTTCGCCGGCCGGCTGGACTGCCACAACCAGTTCTTGAGGGAGCTCTTCGCCCCAGGCATCCGCAAGGCGGCCCATGGGGTCAAGGAGCTTTGGAAAGCCCTGCTGGACGAGGGGATCGAGCCCGGGGACTTCATCTTTGACACCGAAGTGGCGGCCTATCTTCTGGCCCCTACTGACGGCAGCTACGAGCTGGAGAAGCTGGGGATGACCTACTACAACCAGGAGTTCCCCAAGGCCGCCGCCTATCTGGAGGAGGGGGCCTTCGGCCCCCTGGCCGACCCGGCGGCCCCAATGGGCGCCCTGATATCCCACTGCGCCCTTATCGGGGCCCTCCACCAAACGCTGAGAAAGCGGCTGGAGGAGCTGGACCTGTGGACGCTGTACCAGCAGATCGAGCTGCCCCTCTGCCCAGTGCTGGCAGAGATGGAGCGGGAAGGGATGCTGGTGGACCGGGGGGCGCTGATCCGCTTCGGAGAGATGCTCTCCCAGGGGATACAGGGGGCCCAGGCAGCCATCTTTGCGCTGGCGGGGGAGGAGTTCAACATCAACTCCACCCAGCAGCTGGGCCGCATCCTCTTTGACCAGCTGGGACTGCCCCCGGTGAAAAAGACCAAGACTGGCTACTCCACCAACGCCGACGTGCTGGAGAAGCTGCGGGGCCAGCACCCTATCATCGAGACCATCCTGGAGTACCGGCAGCTGACCAAGCTGAAATCCACCTATGTGGACGGGCTCTCCAAGGTGATCGGGGCGGATGGGCGGATCCACACCTGCTTCCAGAACACAGTGACCGCCACCGGGCGGCTCAGCTCGGCGGAGCCCAACCTCCAGAATATCCCCGTCCGAACCGAGCTGGGGGCGCAGCTGCGGAAGATGTTCGTGGCGGGACCGGGCAAGGTGCTGGTGGACGCGGACTACTCCCAGATCGAGCTGCGCCTGCTGGCTCACATGGCGGAGGACGAGCACATGATCGGCGCCTTCCGTACCGGGGAGGACATCCACACGATCACCGCCTCCCAGGTGTTCGGAGTGGAGCCGGACCAAGTGACCGGAGAGATGCGCCGCCGGGCCAAGGCGGTAAACTTCGGCATCGTGTACGGCATCTCCCCCTTCTCCCTGTCCCAGGACATCGGGGTGTCGGTGGCGGAAGCCAAGGAGTATATGGATCGATATTTCCTGAAGTATGCCGGGGTGCGGGCCTATATGGACCGGGTAGTGGAGCGGGCCAAGGAGGAGGGCTATGTCTCCACACTGTTCGGCCGGCGGCGCTGGCTGCCGGAGCTGAAGTCCTCCAACTTCAATACCCGCTCCTTCGGGGAGCGGGTGGCCCTGAACATGCCTATTCAGGGAACGGCGGCCGACATCATCAAGCTGGCCATGCTCCGGGTGCGGGACCGGCTGAGTACGGAGGGGATGGAGGGCCGGCTGGTCCTCCAGGTCCACGACGAGCTGATCGTGGAATGCCCGGAGGAGGAACAGGGGCGGGTGTGCGCCCTGGTGGAGGAGGAGATGGAGCGGGTGATCTCCCTGTCTGTCCCTCTGCTGGCGGAGACTTCGGCGGGCAAGAGCTGGGCGGATGCCCACTGAGGGGAAAACAGAAAAAACAGGGGAGCCCGGACGGACCGTTCAAGTCCGTCCGGGCTCCTTGTTTTGAAAAGCTCAGTCCTTCTCACGCTCAAAGGAGAGGATGGCACCGTCAGAGGCGGCAATGTCGTAGCTGTACTCCATGCCGCCGGCCTTGAACTCCACCTGGTACTCCAGATGGTCGTCCTCCCACTCCCGCTCTGCCTCCAGCCCATAGACCTGGGACTGGGAGAGCCCAGCATGGGCCAGAGCGATGGATACGGCCTGGTCCTGGCCGATGTCGGCGGAGGAGGCGGAGGGATGTGGCTCCCTCTCGCTCTTGCGGATGTCCCCGGTGGCGCCATCTACCGTGTACTCATACTCGGTGGTATCCACCCAGAACTTGACCTCATACTCCAGACGGCCGTCGTCGTACTCCCGCTTGACCGACAGGGAGACCACATCCCCCTCCGTCAACCCGGCGTGGGCCAGGGCGGCCTCCTTCGCTCCCTGCTCACCGATGTCGGCGCCGGAGGGAGCGCCGCCGGAGGGGGCGGAGCCCCGGCTCTCCTGCTGGGATTTCACCACAGCCCCGGTGAGGGCGTCGATGTCGTACTCATACTCGCTGCCATTGGCATAGAACTCCAGCTCATAGACCATCCTTCCATCCTCATAGTCGAAGTCTATCTCCAGTACAGTGGCCTGGGCGGCGGAGACGCCGGCGTGAGAGAAGGCGGCAGCCTGGGCGGCTTCCACGCCGATGTAGGCGCTGTCGCTGGCCTGGCCGGAGGTCTGGATCATGCCGCTGCTGGGTAGTGTCTGAACGGAAGAGGAGCCGTCGCTGCCGCCGATGACGCCAATGTCCTCGGGGTCGGCGGGGCGGAAGGAGAAGAGGGAGGTATAGAGCAGGTTCAGGTCGTTGATGGGCAGACCCACCAGCTCCTCAAAGGTGTAAAGGCCGGAACTGCTGTCTGCGATGGTCTGGATCAGGGCCGCCTTGCCGGCGGAGATGCCGTACTCGTCCGCCTTCTGCTGGAGGGCATCATTGTGCTGGAAGGTCTGGGAGAGGATGGCACCGTTCACCTGGGCACTGGCCAGGACGGCGTCCGCCTGGCTGGTCAGCTCCTGCTGGAGCCGGGCGCCCCGGGCGGTGTCCTCATCTTCCACCGTAATGAGGATGGAGTTGGCCAGCTCGTCCACATAGCCGTTTTTGACCAGGGAGCCCACGATGGCGTTCATGGCCACATCCAAGGGGGTCCCCTTCAGCTCCATGCCATCCAGGATATCCACCGCATCCTCGTTGGTGGGGGCGGCGGACAGCACCTTTTCCTGCCGGTTCACCGTCAGCTCCACACCGGGGTTCACGTCCAGGGAGATGATGGAGGCTACGGTGTTGGACTGGAGGTAGTAACCGACGCCACCTCCCGTCACAGCCAGCACAAGGCAGGCGGCAGCGGCCAGAGGGAGCCAGCGGTGCTTCTTGGGTCTGGCCCGGGCCGCCGTGATGGGGATCGCACCGCCCTGACGGGGGGCACAGCGGGAGAGGACCCCCTCCACATCGTTGGGGGCCGCGTGTTCCAGAGCGGCGCGCAGGCGCTCTTCCAACTGGCGTTCTGTCATCAGGCGTCATCTCCTTCCAGAAGCAGGTTCAGTTTCTTCAGGGCCCGGCGGTATTTGGACAGGACTGTGGCAAGGGGGAGCTCCAGCAGCTGGGCGATCTCCCGGTGCTTCAGGCCGGTGACCGCATGGAGCATGACCACCTGCCGCTCCTGCTCGGACAGGACGGAAAGGGCGGCGCGGAGGACGTGGCGGTCCTCCGTGGTGACATCGGGGGCCCGGGCGGGCAGGGCGGACCACTCCTCGTCGGTCAGCTCCTGGGTCTTCCCCCGCTCCCGCAGCCTCATCAGAGCCAGATTCCGGGCCACGGTGAGCAGCCAGGCCATAGGCTTGCCCTGGGGGCGGTAGCTGGCGGCGGTGTCCCAGATGCGGACAAAGGCGTCCTGTGTCACGTCCTCGGCGTCCTGGGGGTGCTTCAAGTAGGAGAGCACCAGACCGTAGACTGCGGTCCGGGTCCGGTGATAGAGTTCCTCCAGACTGTGGGAATCCTTGGCTGCCACCCCCAGCAGCAGCGATTCCAGGTCCTCCCGGGCGGAGGGGGCCCCATATGTGGTTGTCAAAAGTCCAAGCACTGTCATGGACACATTCTCCTGTCATCCTTAAAATGCTTGAGACGGGCGTTTTATTGCATGCGGAACAAAAAAATCTGAAAGCGTCCGTACCCATAGGATATCTGTATTATAGCGGGAAAACCTCCTCCCCGCAAGGGGCGAAAATCTTCGGAGCCCCGCTCCAGCCGTCCAGGCAAAATGGGACCGCCCCCTTGTCTCGGGGGGAAAAGCGTGATATGCTGGACACATCTGAGACAGAAAAGGGGCGTACACACATGCAGACCATTGGATTTATCGGCACCGGCATCATGGGACAGGGGATGATCCGCAATTTGATGAAGGCGGGCTACCCGGTCCAGATCTACAACCGCACCCGGAGCAAGGCAGAGGCGCTGGAGCGGGAGGGAGCGGTCTGGAAGGACAGCGCCGCCCAGTGCGCCGCCGGCTGTGGGGTAGTCATCACCATCGTGGGCTATCCCCAGGACGTGGAGGAGGTCTATTTTGGCCCCGGGGGACTGCTGGAGTCCGCACAGCCCGGGACGGTGCTCATCGACATGACCACCACCAGCCCCAAGCTGGCCCAGCGCATCTATGACCAGGCCCGGGAGAGGGGGCTGGACGCCCTGGACGCCCCGGTGTCCGGGGGAAATACCGGCGCGGCCAACGGGACGCTGGCCATCATGGCCGGCGGCGATGAGGCCGTGTTCCAAAAGGTGCTGCCCGTGCTGGAGACCATGGGGGAGAACATCGTGCTGGAGGGAGGCCCGGGCGCGGGCCAGCACACCAAGATGGCCAACCAGATCGCCATCGCCGGGGCGCTGGCAGGGGTGTGCGAGGCGCTGACCTACGCCAAGCGGGCAGGCCTGGACCCGGCGCGGGTCTATGAGACCATCCGTACCGGAGCGGCCCGGAGCGGCCAGCTGGACATCATTGCCCCCAAGGTGCTCAACGAGGACTTTTCCGCCGCCTTCTATCTGCGGCATTTTGTAAAGGATATGGGGATCGCCAGCCAGGAGTGCCGGGACCGGGGCCTGGAGCTGGAGGTGCTGGAGCAGGTCCTGGCCGACTGCCGGCAGATTGAGGCGGAGGGCCATGGGGGTGAGGGGACCCAGGCCCTGATCCGCCACTACCCCTGGGCCGACTGAGGTGGGCGTGCCGGTGACAGGGCGCTTTGCTCCCAGCCCCAGCGGGCGGATGCACCTGGGCAATTTGTGGTCCTCTCTTCTGGCCTGGCTGGCCGCCCGCAGCGCGGGGGGAAGGATGGTGCTCCGGCTGGAGGACCTGGACCCGGACCGCTGCACCCAGGCGTGGTGTGACCAGGTGATGCGGGACCTGGAGTGGCTGGGGCTGGACTGGGACAACGAGCCGGTGTACCAGAGCCGGCGGACCCCGGCCTATGAGGCGGCCTTCCGGCAGCTGGAGGAGAAGAGGCTGGTCTATCCCTGCTTCTGCACCCGGGCGGAGCGGATGGCGGCTTCCGCCCCCCACCGCTCGGATGGACAGGCGGTGTATGACGGGCGGTGCCGGCGGCTGACGGCGGAACAGCGGGAGGATCTGGCCAGGCAGCGGAACCCCGCCTGGCGCTTGGCGGTGCCTGACCGTGCCAGCTCCTTCCGGGACCTGCTCCAGGGGATGTATGAGGAAAACCTGCTCCGGGACTGTGGAGACTTCATTCTGCGCCGGTCCGACGGGGTGTACGCCTACCAGCTGGCAGTGGTGGTGGACGACGCCTGGATGGGGGTGACCCAGGTGGTGCGGGGCAGCGATCTGCTCTCCTCCACCCCGCGGCAGCGGTATCTGCTGGAGCTGCTGGGCTGTCCCGCGCCGGAGTACGGCCATGTGCCCCTGCTGCTGGCCCCCGACGGCCGCCGCCTGGCCAAGCGGGACCGGGACCAGGAGCTGGGAGCCCTTCAGCAGCGGTTTACCGCCCGGGAGCTGGTGGGCCGGCTGGCCCATCTGGCGGGGCTGATCCCGGAGGCGGCCCCTGTATCCCCGGAGGAGCTGGTACCCCTGTTCGCCTGGGAGAAGCTGCCCCGGCGGGATATCGCCATGGAGCCCTGGTAAAAGAGGCGGCGGTCTCGTTTCGAGACCGCCGCCGTGCTCTCTGCTTACAGCAGGAAGAAGCGGACAAAGGCAAATCCGATGAGACCGATGAGGCCGATCAGGACGTAGAGGAGAAAACGCTCCGCCGTCCCGGTCCCGGCACCCCAGCTCTGATCGATCTCCGGGTCCTCATACTCCTGCGTGATGTCCTCCCCCTCCTGGTCCAGCAGGAGAAAAGAGTCGGGGAGGCGGACGTGCTCATCCGGGCCTGTCCCCAGGTCCAGCTCGTCCTTGGGGACAGCCAGGAGGAAGGTGTCCTCCTGCACCGGAAAGGTGACTGGGACCACCCGGTCCAGCCCCTGGGAGTCGTAGACCTCAAACTGGGCGGTGAAGCCATAGATCTCCCGGCAGCCCACCCCGGCGAAGAGCCAGAGGTCCTCGCTGCTATGGAGGAAGACCCCTCCGGTATAGGGGAAGGGGGAGTAGCTTGCGGAAACGAACTGATATTTTCCGTTGAGGCCCCGGTCCAGCTCCGCCACACCGTGGACGTTGTCCTCGCTGTCGGAGGTGAAGGACACATAGAGGGTGCCGTCCACCTCTGTGGCGGCCAGGGCCTCTATGGCGCAGCCCTCCAGATGATCGGTCCAGCCCAGATAGTCCTGGAGCCCCTGGGTGAGGGAGGGGAGGTCCCCACGCCAGTGGTACTCGCTGTCGTACACCAGAAAGATGAGGAGCAGGGCCACCACTGCCGACAGGACGGCGGCGATTAGCCGGGTGCGCTTCACCTTTTTTAGAAAGGCCAGAGCCCG
This sequence comes from Lawsonibacter asaccharolyticus, assembly GCF_022453915.1. Classification (NCBI taxonomy): domain Bacteria; kingdom Bacillati; phylum Bacillota; class Clostridia; order Eubacteriales; family Oscillospiraceae; genus Lawsonibacter; species Lawsonibacter asaccharolyticus. The sequence goes on along the minus strand of NZ_CP091870.1, from coordinate 2,531,383 downwards.
CTTGGGGGCCCGCACCACCGGCAGGCTGGCCTGCATAGCCTCCCGGTGCCGGCGGCACTCCGGACACTCCTCCAGGTGGGCCTCCACCTGCCGGGTGGTCTCCTCCTCTGTCAGCCCCTCCAGGTAGGCGGGCAGCAGGTCCCGTACCACGCAGCAGTCCAGTTTATGTTCCATCCCTGTCACCTCCCATGATCCGAGCCAGCTCCTCTTTTCCCCGGTAGAACCGGACCCTGGCCCATACCTCGCTCCGGTCCAGGATGTCCCCGATGTCTCGGAAGGAGAAGTCACCGGCCAGCCGCAGATGGATGACCTCCCGGGTGTCCGGGTCCAGCTGCTGCATGGCCCGGTACAGGGCCAGCCGGCCCTCCCGCTGCTCCGTCTCCTGCGCTGGATCGTCGGGGGCGGCCTGACCGGCCAGGTGCTCCTCCTCCAGGGGAACGTTCCGCTTCCGCCGCTCCAGCTCCTTGTACCACAGCCGCTTGGCGATGGCGCACAGCCATACCTGAGGCGTGCAGTCCCCGCGGAAGGAGCCCAGCTGTCGGAGGGCCTGGCAGAAGGTCTCCTGGCACAGCTCCTCCGCCAGGTCAGCGTCCCGGCACAGGGAGAAGAGATAGCGGTACACCAGCTGGGCGTGCTGTTCATACAGGTCTTCACCCCGGTGGGCCATGACGGTCGCCTCCTTCCGTGTCCTTCTGTCTATTGGTCCCAGGGACGGGACATTCGTTACAGGATCTGAGCGGAAAATTTTGGAACGCGCCCAGGCTCCTGATGGGGGACGGCCTTTTAGATATCAGAGAGGGGGCCGGCGTCCGCCGGCCCCCTCCGTCTGCTATGTGTCGCCGTAGATCTCCCGGGCCTGACGGAGAAATTCGGCGTCTTTGTCATCTAGGGCGTGAAGGCCGGCCGTCTCCTCCATGTGGTGGGTGAACTCGTGAGCCACCGTGGCGAAGAGCTCATCCTTCCACCCCTCCTCGTCCTCCTCCGGGAGCAAGGCGGCAAAGGAGCCGTAGTATAGGACGATGTACCGGCCCAGCATATCATGGCAGTATTCCCCCATGATGTACATCTCACCGGGGGGAAAATCAGGGTCAGGCAGGGCCTCCTCCTCCAGCTGGATGCCGCCGTCCAGCTCCTCAAAGAAGGCGTCGGGGAATTCCCCGGCGATCTCCTCCAGCCAGTCCCCCATCTGCTCGTAAGTCGGTATCATAGGCCGCTCCTGTCCCCGGGGAGGGGCTGCCCAGCCCGGTAGATTTGGGACCATGATACCACGGGCGCCGGGGAAAAACAAGGGTCAGACTCCCAGGGCGAGGGAGATGAGCAGGTCCTGGAGCCATACAGGGGCTGCAGCGGCGGCCTGGCGGATGGCGGCCGTCACCGCGGCGGGGTCGGCCCCCGGGCCGAAGGTGAGAGCGCCGGAGGCGGCCTGGCTCCCGATGGCCAGGGGAGCGGAGGCGGAGCCGCCGATGGCGATCTGGGTGCCCACCGCCCCGCCGCCCACTGCGTAGGCACCGAAGGAACCGCCTCCCACGGACAGCAGGCCGATGGCCCCGCCGCCCAGGGCGGCCAGTCCCACCGCACAGGCCCCAATGGCGATGCCGCCCACGGACATCCCGCCCAGGGCCAGCAGCAGGCCCAGGGAGACCCCGCCCAGGCTGAACAGTCCCAGGGAGATGCCGCCCAGGGCGAAGAGCCCAACCGCCACGTTGCCCACGGCGAAGATCCCCTTGGCCACGCCGAAGCCCCGATCCCCCAGACGGACGTGGACCAGAGGCAGGCCGAACAGGGTGCGCTGGCTCTTATACTCATAGTGCCAGCGAGGGTAATAGTTGTGGTTGATAATGGTGGTGGGGACTTCCTGGGCATAGGGCTCCGACTCCCGGCCGGTGACTAGATAGTCCAGCGTGACATTGAAATATCGGGCCAGGGCGGCCAGGTTGTCCATGTCCGGCCGGCTGCTGCCGGCCTCCCATTTCTGGACCGCCTGCCGGGTCACCCCCAGCAGATCGGCCAGCCCCTCCTGACTCAGCCCTGCTTTTTTCCGCAGCTCATAGAGACGGTTTTGAAATTCCATAGGGACTCCTCCTGGATCAAGTGATAAGACCGGCCGGCACGCCCCGGCGGCAAGAAGACCTTAGCAAAAAGAGGCAGACAGGGCAACCAAAAGAGGCATACAATTTGACAACTAACGGTTGCATCCGGGATTTTTTCAACTTTTTGGTCCAAAAACGGGAAAAGAGACAGACGTCCGCCGGGGCTTATCTTACCACAGCACACCGGGCTTGACAAGCGCGGTGGGCGGACAGAGCACGGGGAAAGGATTGACAAACACGATGCGGACCGCTAGACTGGGGAAGATGAAGTCCCGGGTGCTGGCGGCCCCGTGGCGTGAGATCGGGAGGAGAGCGCGGATGGAAATGAGCTGGCTGCTGGTGCAGCAGATCGCCAGCATGGTGCTGATGGGTCTGGCCGGCTATGGTGTGGGAAAACTGAAGCTGATCACAGGGGAGCAGAGCCGGGTGCTCTCCTGCATGTGTATCTATCTGGCGGTGCCGTGCAGCCTGATGACCTCCTTCAACACGGCCATGGAGGCGGACAAGCTGACCGGCCTGCTGCTGGCCCTGGGGGCGGCAGTGCTGCTCCACCTGCTCTACCTGGCGCTCAATGGCTTGATGAACCGGAGCGGGCACGGACTTGCCCCGGAGGAGCAGGCGTCCGTGATCTACAACAATGCAGGCAACCTGATCCTGCCCATGGTAATGGCCATTCTGGGGCAGGAGTATGTGATCTACACCAGCGTCTATATCCTGGTGCAGAACATCCTGATGTGGACCCATGGCCAGAAGCTGATGGGGGGTGCCCAGCAGTTTGATTGGAAAAAGATCGTGACCACACCCGCCATCGCCGCCATCCTGGCGGGACTGGCGCTGTTCATCACCGGGCTGCGCCTGCCGGGGCCTCTGGTCACCGCCATGGAGGGGCTGGGCAGCTGCATGGCACCCCTGAGCATGCTGGTGATCGGGATCTTGTTTTCTGAGCTGGACCTGAAGCGGGTGCTCTGTCAGGGGCGCATCTACTGGGTGGCGGGGCTGCGTCTGCTGGTCTACCCCCTGCTCTCCATGGTGGTGCTCCTGGCCCTGCGGGTGCTGTGGCCCCACAGCGACGGGGACAACGTGCTGCTGGTCAGCCTTCTGTGCGCCATTGGGCCGGCGGCCTCCGCCATTACTCAGATGGCCCAGCTCTACCACAACCCCAACAGTGGGTATGTCTCTTCCATCAATGTGCTCACCACCCTGCTGTGCGCGGTGACCATGCCGGTGATGGTACTGCTGTTTCAGCTGGGACTGGACCTGCTGTGAGCAGAGGGCCGGGGCTTTTCCGGAGACCTGAGATCAGAAAAAAGCGCCTGGACCTCCTTTCTCAGAGGTCCAGGCGTATCTTTTTGGTTCAGTCCAGCTCCTTTGCCAGACGGTCCCGCAGCTGGAGCAGGGAGTCGAAGCGCCCCCAGAGGAGGGGCTCCAGCTCAGGAGTGGGGGGCAGCAGGTCGGGGACCATGGCCACCCGCATCCCCGCCCGGGAGGCGGAGAGGATGCCGTTTCGGGAGTCCTCCACCGCCACAGTGCGCTCCGGGGTGCTCCCCAGGGCCCTGCAGGCCATAAGGTAGATCTCCGGGTCAGGCTTGCTGTGCGCCACCTGATCCCCGGTGATGATGGCGGAAAAACAGGGACCCAGGCCGGTCATCTCCATCCGCCGCTCTGTCCGGGGGCGGCCGGTGGAGGTGGCCAGGGCGGTGGGGACGCCCCGGCTCCGCAGCAGCTCCAGCACCTCCCCCACGCCGGGCTTCATAGGGACGCCCTCCGTCTCCATCCGGGCCTGGGAGCGGGCGGAACAGGCCGCCATAAATGCGTCCTTGGGAAACTCCGCCCCAAAGAGATCTTCCATTTTCTGAAAAATGTCGGCACGGTTCTGGCCCACGAACTCCAGATAGGCTTCTCCCACCTGGGGCCAGCCCATTTCCCGGCTGACGGCCAGCCAGGTCTGCTGGGTGAGACGCTCGGTGTCGAACAGCACCCCGTCTACATCAAAGACGACGCCTTCTATCTTCAAGCCGGTCATACCTTCCCAATGTCCGTGCGGAAGTGCATGTCCTGGAAGGAGATGGGTTTGCAGGCGGCGTAGGCCTTTTCGATGGCTTCCTCCAGGTCTCCGCCCACGGCAGTCACTCCCAGCACCCGGCCGCCGGCGGTGAGGACGGTCCCGTCCTCACCCAGCTTGGTGCCGGCGTGGAACACCGTGGCCAGCTTTCCGGCTGCCTCCAGACCGGAGATGGGGTAGCCGCTCTGGTACTTCACCGGGTAGCCGCCTGAGGCCAGCACGATACAGCAGGAGGCGCCGGGCTTCCAGCGGATGTCCATCTGGTCCAGGGTGCCGTCCACACAGGCTTGGAAAATGTCCATCAGATCGGTGTCCAGCATGGACAAGAGGGGCTGGGTCTCCGGGTCGCCGAAGCGGGCGTTGTACTCCACCACCTTGGGGCCGTCCTGAGTGAGCATCAGGCCGAAGTAGATGACTCCCTTGAAGGGCCTGCCCTCCGCCTTCATGGCGGCCACTGTGGGCAGGAAGATCTCCTTCATGCAGCGCTCGGCGATCTCCGGGGTGTACTTGGGGGAGGGGCAGAAGGCGCCCATGCCGCCGGTGTTGGGGCCCTGATTGCCGTCGTAGGCCCGCTTGTGGTCCTGGCTGGACAGCATGGGGACCAGGTGCTCCCCGTCGCAGAAGGCCAGCACAGTCACCTCGGGACCCACCATGCACTCCTCGATGACCACGGTGGAGCCGGAGGCACCGAATTTGTGGTCCTGCATCATGGAACGCACGGCCTCCTCGGCCTCCTCCACAGTGGCGGCCACCACCACGCCCTTGCCCAGGGCAAGGCCGTCCGCCTTCACCACGATGGGGGCCCCCTGCGCCCGGACATAGGCCAGGGCTCCATCCATATCGGTGAAAGTTTCGTATTTGGCGGTGGGGATGTGGTACTTCTTCATCAGCTCTTTGGAGAAAGCCTTGCTGGCCTCAATGACAGCGGCGTTGGCCCGGGGGCCGAAGGCGGGGATCCCCGCCGCCTCCAGGGCGTCCACCATGCCCAGGGCCAGGGGGTCGTCCGGGGCCACCATGACGAAGTCCATCGCGTGCTCCTTGGCCCAGGCCACCATGGCCTCCACGTCCGTGGCCTTGATGGGCACGCACTGGGCCACCTGGGCGATGCCCCCGTTGCCAGGGGCGCAGTACAGCTCGGTCACCTTGGGACTCTGAGCCAGCTTCCAGCAGATGGCGTGCTCACGGCCGCCTCCGCCGACGACTAATGCCTTCATAAAAACACGACCTTTCAGCAAGTTAGGAATTAGAAGTTAGGAATTGTTCCGTCACGGACAGACTTTGTGATGGAGGAGAGCAGTTTTCTCAATTCTTCGCAGTCCGAATGGAGAGAGTCATATTCAGTGCGGGAAATGTAGTCGCAGGAATAGAGCAGTTCCAGCCAGTAGAGAGTCTCCGCACATTCCTTCAAGGCAATGTACAGTTTATTTAAGAAGTCCTTCCGGCTGCTTCCGTACTGAGCCTCTGCGATATTAGCGCCAATGCTGGTGCCGCTGCGCAGCATCTGCTTGGAGAGGACATATTCCTTCTTCTCCTCCGATAAATATCGGTAAGCAAAGACAATGCGCTTGGCAAAAGCAAGGCTTTTGGGCATCAGGATACGTTCGCTGCTCATAAATTCCTAACTCCTCATTCCTAATTGAATTAGTGGTGGAACAGCCGAATCCCGGTAAACGCCATGACCATGCCGTACTTGTTGGCGGTGGCGATGACCTGATCGTCCCGGATGGAGCCGCCGGGCTGGGCGATGTACTGCACGCCGGACTTCCGGGCCCGCTCTACGTTGTCCCCAAAGGGGAAGAAAGCGTCGGAGCCCACAGTGACCCCGGACATCTGGGCGATCCAGGCGGCCTTCTCCTCGGCGGTGAGCACCTCGGGCTTCACCTGGAAGGTGTTCTGCCATACGCCCTCGGCCAGCACGTCCTCGTACTCGTCGGAGATATACAGGTCGATGGCGTTGTCCCGGTCGGGGCGGCGGATGTTGTCCACGAACTGGAGGCCCAGGACCTTGGGATGCTGGCGCAGCCACCAGATGTCCGCCTTGCTGCCCGCCAGTCGGGTGCAGTGGATGCGGCTCTGCTGGCCGGCGCCCACGCCGATGGTCATGCCGTCCTTCACATAGCACACGGAGTTGGACTGGGTGTACTTCAGGGTGATGAGGGAGAGGAGCATGTCGTGCTTGGCCTGCTGGGGCAGGTCTTTGTTCTCGGTGACGATGTTCTGGAGCATCTCCTCGCTGATATCCAGGCTGTTGTATCCCTGTTCGAAGGTGATGCCGAAGATATTGCGGCGCTCGATGGGGGCGGGCTCATAATTGGGGTCGATCTCAACCACATTATAGCCTCCCTTGCGCTTGGCTTTCAAGATATCCAGGGCCTCGTCGGTATAGCCCGGGGCGATGACGCCGTCGGATACCTCAGCAGCCAGGAAGCGGGCGGTATCCCCGTCGCACACATCGGACAGGGCGGCCCAGTCTCCGAAGGAGCACAGCCGGTCGGCCCCCCGGGCCCGGATATAGGCGCAGGCGATGGGGGACAGCTCTCCCTCCGGGGCAAAGTAGATGCGCCGCTCTACGTCGCTGAGGGGCAGGCCCAGGGCGGCCCCGGCGGGGGAGACGTGCTTGAAGGAGGCGGCGGCGGGCAGGCCGGTGGCCTTTTTGAGGGCCTTCACCAGCTGCCAGGAGTTCAGGGCGTCCATGAAGTTGATATACCCCGGACGGCCGTTGAGCACCTTCAGGGGCAGATCGCCCTCCTCCATGAAGATGCGGGCGGGCTTCTGGTTGGGGTTACATCCGTATTTCAGTTCCAGTTCTGTCATGATCTGCACCTCTTTTTCTCAGTTTGGGACTTTGGAGGCGGCGTGGGCCTGCTCTCCGTGCTTGTTGAGGATGACGGTCTCACGCTCCCCGGTGGCCAGGTGGATATACTGCACAAACAGGGACACCTTGTTGTCCTCATTCAGGCTGGCCCACACCTGACTGGCCAGGGTCTCAGCGTCAGGGGCGGAGACAGACACCCGGCGGGGCTCCCCCTCAAAGGAAGGGAGAGGTTCGGCATTCTCCTGGTAGGTGTGGATGAAGCGGCCCTCCCCAGCCAGGGGGGCGTCGTACTCATAGAAGTAGCGGTGGCTGCAGGCGGGGTCACCGTCGGCGGATTTCAGGATGGACAGGCAGAAGGAGCCGTCCTGGTCCACCACGCCGGAGATGCGGGGGGTATAGTTGGGGCCGTCGGGCTCATAGCACCGGGTGCGCAGGGCGTCGATGTAGCTCTTGCCCGCCAGCAGGCTGTCCCGGATGGTGTCGGTCTGGTCTCCGTTGGTGACCACCGTCACCTCCCCCACCTGGCGCACCGGGTGGTAGATGATAAGGGAGGGGTCCACCATCTTGCTCTCGTCATAGGCCCGGGTGCGGATACCGTCCCCGGTGGCCTCAAAGATGCGGTTACGGCTGTTCCCGCTGCGGCCCATGATGAAGTAGATGATGACCGCCTTCTGGCCATCGGCGGAGCGGCCCAGGACGATGCCACGGCCGGGGTAGGGGTGAGCTTGCAGGAGTTCATTTATATCAAGAATTTTCATGGGGATCCTCCTTGTTGTCCTCATTTGTGGATGATGGGGGAGACTTGTGATACCATGTGAGATAGCGGGACCCCAGGTGGATGAGCAGGGGGACCGCTCCTGCCAGCGTGAACAGCAGGCCAAAAAGACTGTAGAAATCACTGTAATCCAGGCTGCTGACGACCAGAAGCAGGGCTCCGCCCAGAAGCAGAAAGCCGGAGGCGAGAATGGTCTTGGCGGACATGAGATGCTCCTTTCTTTCTCATTTGGGGTCCTGATCTTGTGTAAATGTGTGGGTCCTGCGATACCAGGACCAAAAATCACGCCACAGGCAGAGCAGCAGCGGAATCACCCCCAGCAGGACAAAAATCAGGCTGAGCAAAGGGATGAAGTAGCTCAGCCAGCCGAGCGCAGCCGCCCAATAGGGCAGGAAGATCCCGCCCAGGAGCAGAAAGCCGGAGGCAAGGATGGTCTGGATGGACATGAGGGTGCTCCTTTCTTTCTCATACAGCGGCAAAAAGGGCGCACCGCGTTTCGGAAAACGGGTGCGCCCAGACGGTCGGCATGGTCCACAACGATGCTCCCTGTGGTCCATTCCACTTCCGTCAGTTACACCGCGTGTTTGATCTTTGTGTGGAGGCGTATTACAGGCAGTCCAAGATGCGGACCGCCCGGCCCTCCACCTTCAGCCGGTCCTGGCAGAAGAGGGAGACGGCCTGAGGCAGCAGCTTCCACTCGCACTGCTCCATGATGCGCCGCTGGAGGACCTCCGGCGTGTCGCCGGGCAGCACCTCAGCTGCCTTTTGCAGGATGATGGGGCCGGCGTCACACTCCTCCGTGACAAAGTGGACGGTGGCACCAGAGATCTTTACCCCGTATTCCAGAGCCTTCTCGTGGACATGGAGGCCATAGCAGCCCACTCCGCAGAAGGAGGGGATGAGGGAGGGGTGGATATTGATGACGGCGTTGGGGTAGGCCTGGAACAGCTCCTCCGTGAGGATGGTCATAAAGCCGGCCATGACCACCAGATCGGCCCCTACCGTCTCCCGCAGCAGGCGGGTCAGGGCGGCAGTGTAGCCGCGGCTGTCGGAGAAGTCCCGCCGGGGGAGCACATAGCCGGGGATGCCGGCGTTCTTGGCACGCTCCAGGGCGAAGGCGTCCGGAGTGGAGGAGATGACGGCGGAGATCCGGCCATTCACCAGCTCTCCCCGCCCCTGGGCGTCGATCAGGGCCTGCAGATTGGTCCCGCCGCCGGAGACCAGGACGGCGATACGTTTGGACATAGCGAACCTCCGAGTGAGTTAGGAATTAGAAAGTTAGGGATTAAGAATTTGGAATGGATGGAGTGCGCCTGGGGCGCACGGTTTGAAATCGGTCCGGCGGAGCCGGAGACACAATTCCCAACTCCTCATTTCTCATTCCTAATGTGATCAGACCAGCTCCACGCCGGCCTCGCCGGGGATGACGCGGCCGATTTGATAGGCGGTCTCACCGGCCCCCTTCAGAACGGACAGAGCCTGCTCGGCCTGCTCTGCGGGCAGGGCCAGGATCATGCCGATGCCCATATTGTAGGTGTTGTACATGTCCCGCTCCGGGATGTCCCCGGTCTTCTGGATCAGATCGAAGATGGGCAGGCGGGGGAAGGTGCTCAGGTCGATCTGGGCGGTGAGCCCCTGGGTCATCATCCGGGGCACATTCTCATAGAAACCGCCGCCGGTGATGTGACTGACGGCATGGATGTCCACCCCGGCCCTCAGCAGGGCCTTCACCGATCTTACATAGATGCGGGTGGGGGCCAGCAGGGCCTCGCCCAGGCTCTTGCCGCCCAGATCCTCACGGGGCGTCTTCAGGTCGGCGTGCTCCACGTCAAACACCTTCCGCACAAGGGAGAAGCCGTTGGAGTGGACCCCAGAGGAGGCCAGGCCGATGAGCACATCCGCCTCGCTCAGGCGTCTGCCGTCAATGATCTTTTCCTCGTCTACCAGCCCGACGGAGAAGCCGGCCAGGTCGTACTCCTCCTCGGGGTAGAAGCCGGGCATCTCTGCGGTCTCGCCACCCACCAAGGCACACTCCGCCTGGCGGCAGCCCTCGGTGATGCCGGAGACGATGTCCGCGATGCGCCCGGGGTAGTTCTTGCCGCAGGCGATGTAGTCCAGGAAGAAGAGGGGGGCAGCGCCGCCGCAGATGATATCGTTGACACACATGGCCACGCAGTCGATGCCCACGGTGTCATGCTTATCCATCAGGAAGGCCAGCTTCAGCTTGGTACCCACGCCATCGGTGCCGGACACCAGCACAGGCTTCTTCATGCCGGTCAGATCAGGGGCAAACATGCCGCCGAAGCCGCCCAGGGTGCCCATCACCCCGGGGATATAGGTGGACTCCACCATGGGCTTGATGCGCTCCACCGCCTCATATCCGGCGGTGACGTCCACCCCGGCGGCGGCGTAGGACTCCGAATGGGAGTTTTTCATCTTAAAAACCTCCAAATCACTGTGTTAAAGCCTCGCAGACTTTCCGCCGAAAGCGGAAAGGACAACAAAGAGTCCGCAGGCGAATCCATTTCGCCGCAGGACATCATGACCCCTGGCCGTGGCGGCCAGGGCCGCCTTTCCTGTGGAAAGGCGAGGGGATATCGACGGGGAAGCGACGTTGCGTCCAGGGGGGACATCGCCCCCCTGGAGGGGCCTTATTCCCTGCCGTTCCAGCAGTAGGTGCAAACCTTGTCCCGGTCCAGGCCGATGGACTCCAGCAGTCCCTCCAGGGACTGGTAGCCCAGGGAGTCGAAGCCCAGCTTCTCGCAGATGGCCTTCAGCATGCACTGGCCCCGCTCAGTATGTACGTCGGCGTACTCCTCCAGATGCTGCTGCCCCTCATCCCCCTCCAGCTCCTGGATGGTGCGGCGGGCCAGCAGGTCCATGTCGGAGTTGCCCCGGGAGAAGTTCAGATACTTGCAGCTGTGCATGATGGGGGGGCAGGCGGAGCGCATATGGACCTCCTCCGCGCCGGACTCATAGAGGAATTCCACGGTCTCCCGCAGCTGGGTGCCCCGGACGATGGAGTCGTCCACAAAGAGGAGCTTTTTGCCCTCGATGAGCTCAGGCACCGGGATCTGCTTCATCTTGGCCACCTGCTTGCGGACATCCTGATTGGTGGGCATGAAGGAGCGGGGCCAGGTGGGGGTGTACTTGACGAAGGGGCGGGCAAAGGGCTTGCCGCTGCGGTTGGCAAAGCCGATGGCGTGGGGGACGCCGGAGTCAGGCACCCCGGCCACATAGTCCACCTTGGGCAGCTGGCCCCGGGCCACCTCGTCCCGGGCCATGATCTCCCCGTTGCGGTAGCGCATGACCTCTACATTGATCCCCTCGTAGTTGGAGTTGGGATAGCCGTAGTAGGTCCACAGGAAGCCGCAGATCTTCATCTCCTGGCCGGCGGGGGAGAGGGTCTCGAAGCCGTCAGCGGTGATGCGGACAATCTCACGGGGGCCCAGCTCGTAGGCGTCGTGGTAGTCCAGCTTGTGGTAGGCAAAGGACTCGAAGGAGACACAGCAGCCGCTGTCGTTCTGCCCCACCAGGACCGGCAGACGGCCGAGCCGGTCCCGGGCGGCGATGATCTCACCCTGCTCTGTAAGGAGCAGCAGGGTGAGGGAGCCATCGATCTCCTCCTGGGCGTGCAGGATGCCGGAGACCAGGTCATCCTTCTGGTTGATGAGGGCAGCGGCCAGCTCGGTGGAGTTGACCTTTCCGGAGCTCATGGCCATAAACTGATGGCCGTGGTCGGAAAAATACCGCTGGATCAGCTCCTCGGCGTTGTTGATGATGCCCACCGTGGTGATGGCGTACAGTCCCAGGTGGGACCGTACCAGCAGGGGCTGGGGGTCAGTGTCGCTGATGCAGCCGATGCCGCTGCACCCGTGGAAATCGGACAGATCCTTCTCAAACTTGGTGCGGAAGGGGGTGTTTTCAATGGAGTGGATCTGCCGCTGGAACCCATCTTTGGCGTCATGGATGATCATGCCGCCCCGCCGGGTGCCCAGGTGGGAGTGATAGTCCACTCCAAAGAAGATATCCAGGGTCACATCCTGGTGTGAAACTGCGCCAAAAAAGCCGCCCATGTGGTCCTCCTAAAAAATTTAGAGTGAAGAGTTGCGCGTGGAGAAAAGGGAAAGAGGAGAACATACTCCCTCGCTCCCCACCCCCTGCGCCTGCCCAGGGAGATCTATTTCCTGTATTTGCGGATCAAAAGCCAGGCCAGGGTCCCCGCGCCCAGGATCAGCAGCGCCAGGAGCAGAAGGACTGGCCCCGGAGAGCCGGTCACGATTACGGCAGTGGGACCGTCCGCTGAACCGATGATCCCCAAGGCTTATTTCCCCATCAGGCGGCGGGCCATCTCCTGGTAGGCGCCCTCCACGTTGCCCAGGTCCCGGCGGAAGCGGTCCTTGTCCAGCTTCTCCCCGGTCTTGGAGTCCCAGAAGCGGCAGGTGTCGGGGCTGATCTCGTCGGCCAGCACGATGGTTCCGTCAGAGGTCTTGCCAAATTCCAGCTTGAAGTCCACCAGGGTGACACCGCACTCGGCCAGGGTCTTCTTCAGGAAGTCATTGACCTGGAAGGCGTACTTCTTGATGGTGTCGATCTCGTCCCAGGTGGCCAGCTTCAGGGCTACGGCGTGGTAGTCGTTGATGAGGGGATCGTGCAGGTCGTCGTTCTTATAGGAGAACTCGATGGTGGGGGCGTCGAACACGATGCCCTCCTCCACGCCGTAGCGCTTGGCGAAGGAGCCAGCGGAGATGTTGCGGATGATGACCTCCAGGGGGACGATGGTCACCTTCTTCACCACGGTCTCCCGCTCGCTCAGCTCCTCCACAAAGTGGGTGGGCACGCCGGCCTTCTCCAGCTGGCCCATCAGGTAGTTGGTCATCTGGTTGTTGATGGCCCCCTTGCCGGTGATGGTGCCCTTTTTCAGACCGTCAAAGGCGGTGGCGTCATCCTTGTAGGACACGATGACCAGACCCGGGTCCTCGGTGGAATAGACCTTCTTGGCCTTGCCCTCATACAGCTGCTCGACTTTCTTCATAGTAGACCGTCCTTTCTTTTTCTCAAAAATCTAGTTGATCGGGAAGCAGAGACCTGCTTGAGATTAGGAGTTGAAGAGAGGTGCTGGGGTGCCTAAAATGCGCGCGCAGCGCGCTCCATCACTCCGATTTCCTGTCTGGATCAAAGCTCTGCCTGGAGCTTGGCCTCCTTGGCGGCGATCTGCTCCGCCATCTTCTCCCGGGCGGCGTCCAGCTTGGCGGCCAGCACATCGTCGGAGACGGAAAGGATCTGGGCGGCCAGCACAGCGGCGTTCTTAGCCCCGTTGATGGCCACAGTGGCCACGGGGATGCCGCTGGGCATCTGCACGGTGGCCAGCAGGGCATCCAGGCCGTCCATGGCGCCCCCCTTCATGGGGATACCGATGACGGGCAGGGTGGAGTTCCCGGCGAAGGCCCCCGCCAGGTGGGCGGCCATGCCGGCGGCGCAGATGAGCACGCCGAAGCCGTTGGCCCGGGCACCCCGGGCGAACTCGGCGGCAGCGGCGGGGGTGCGGTGGGCACTGAGGATGTGGGCCTCATAGGGGATGCCGAACTCCTTCAGCTGGGCGCAGGCCCCCTGGACCACCGGCCAGTCAGAATCAGAGCCCATAATGACAGCGACTTTCTTCATAAAAAACTCTCCTTTCAGGATCCCGGCCGGGGGACAGGCGAAAAGGAGCGGCCCGGACCGCTCTCCCCGGGGAAAAGATTCAGGCCGCCCGCCTGGAACGGACAGCCTGGGATCGCTTACCTGTTATTTTTGGGCGCACAAATCCCCCCGCAGGATGCTGTGCTGCCGACAGATGGAAGACAGGCACACAAACATAGGAGGACCTCCTTGCCCAACAATGAATGGACTTTCATTTTATCGAAAAATCCCGATATTTGCAAGGGGGCAGGGCATTTTTGTCAGCTTCCACAAGGAGCGGGAGAAAAAATGACAGGGAAGTCGTCAGGACGGCGGGGGCGGGCTCACAGCAGGCCCGCCGTGACCAGGATGCGCTTGACCTCGTCGGCCCGCCGTGACCAGGCGGCGGCCGCACCGTAGTCCCGGCGGCGCTGATCCACCCAGCCCGGGTCCTCCGCCAGCGCCTGCTGGCACAGATGGAGGAACTCCTCCGGGGAGTGGGCGCCGTAGACCACATCGGGGAAGAGCTCCACCTGTTCCGGCCACAGCATGGATACGATGGGCTTGCCGGTGGAGAGATACTCATAGAGCCGGGGCGGGACCACGTCGTTATAGGGCTGGCTGTCCCGCAGCAGGTCCAGCAGAACCTGGCAGCGGCCCAAATAGTCGGGGACCTCCACCAGCGGGCAGGGGCCGGCCAGCATCACATTGGACAGGCGGGAGAGACGGCGCAGCAGAGGGTTTTCTTCCCGGCGCCCCAGCAGCAGGAAGGTCCAGGCGGGCCGGGCCTGGGCGGCATAGAGGATGGGGGTCAAATCCAGGTCGGCATGGATGGTGCCTGCCCAGCCCAGCAGGGGCCCGGGCAGGTGGTCCAGCTCCCCCCGACGCCCGGCGGAGCCCGCGGCGGCGAAGAGAGGGTAATTCACCCCGTTGGGAAGCAGCGCGATGTTGCCGCTGCACGGGGAGAGGCGGTCGGCCAACCCTGGGGAAGCGGCAAAGACCACGTCCGCCGCACCAGCCAGACTGCCCTCCCACCGGTCGGGCAGCTCGTCCCACACCTGGTCGCAGTCGTAGACCAGACCGTCGTACTCCAGCGCATCCAGGGCGTGGATATGGACAGGGGAGGTGGTCCACAGAAGGGGACGGCGGAAGCGGTGCCGGGCCAGCTTGTCGGCGAGAAAGCGGATCTGGCGCTGCCGGGAGAGCCGGAACAGCCGGTCGTGGCGCTCATCCACAGGGAGGGCGGGGGGCATGGTATAGACGGTGACGTTGGGGCGGACCTTCCTGCCCGGCTGGCGCCAGCGTTGATCCAACAGTCCGCCGCCGGGGCAGAAGTAGAGGACCTGGGCGTCCTTGAGCCGGGTGATCAGGTGCTGGGTCCGGCCGGGGGTGGGGCTCCAGGGCTCGGTGGAGAGACAGACGACTTGCTTCAAAAGGGAGGACCTCCCGTGTTCTCATGATCTAACAAAAACGGCTTGCCTCGGGCCCGGGAGCAGGGTATAATATCCCTGCCGGCCGGTCGGGCTTTGACCGGTCATATCTCACTTTATTATAGTCCCGGGGCCCCGGCGGGTCAAGGGAAGGAAAGGCAGGAAGTTTTTCCATGTTATCCGTGCTTCAGACATTGGATGGAGGGGCCTTGCTCTGGATCCAGGAGAACCTGCGGGGACTGTTGGACCCCGTCGTGGAGGGATATACTACACTGGGCAACACCGGCCTGATGTGGATCGTGCTCTCTCTAGCCATGCTGTGCTGGAAGCCTACCCGGAAAGCGGGGGTGGCGGCCCTGGCGGCCATGGTGCTGGGGCTGCTGTGTACCAACGTGGTCCTCAAGCATCTGGTGGCCCGCCCCCGCCCCTGGCTGGATGTGGCGGGGCTGGTGCCGCTGATCCAGGAGCCGGACCCCAACTCCTTTCCCTCAGGGCATACCTGTGCTGCCTTTGCGGCAGCATCCGCCTGGTGGCGGACGCTGCCCAGGAGATGGATGAGGTGGACCGGGCTGGTGCTGGCGGTGTGCATGGGCCTGTCCCGCCTGTATGTGGGGGTCCACTACCCCAGCGATGTGATCGCAGGGGCACTGGTAGGCCTGTTCTGCGGCTGGGCGGCCTGGAAGCTGCTGCAGCTGTGGGAGGAGCGGCGGGGATCTAGGCTCCGCTGAATTGCCATAGAGGAGCGCAGAAGCGCCGCCCGGCATCTAAACAGATGCCGGACGGCGCTTTTCTCTTGGGAGTTCATCCCCGCTTTCGCAGCAGGAAGGTGACCAGAAAGATGCCGGCCAGATACAGGGTGATGGAGGCGCCGGCGGAGGAACCGATGTAGTAGGAGGTCATCAGCCCGGCGATCCCGGCGCCCACCGCGAAGAGCAGGGAGCACAGGTGGTATTGGAACATGTTCCGGGAGATGTTCCGTGCCGCGGCGGCGGGGAGGACCAGGAGGGAGTTGATGACCAGCAGGCCCACCCAGGTCATGGACACCGTGACCACCACGGCGATGGCGGCGGAGAACAGGGCCTCCTGCCAGAAGACGCGGACCCCGCGGCTGTCCGCCAGGGCAGGATGGACCGCGGAGAGCATCAGGTGGTTGAAGGACAGACCCCACAGGGCCAGGACCAGCAGCAGGATCAGGGCCAGCAGGCCGATCTTGCCGGGCTCCACCGAGAGGATGTCGCCGATGAGCAGACTGTTGAATTTGGTAAAGGAGCGGCTGCCCAGGGTGGAGATGAAGATGCCCAGTGCCACCGCAGTGGAGGAGAAGACGCCGATGACCGTGTCGCTGGCCAGCCGGGTGCGGCGGCGGACAAAGTTGAAAAGCAGGGCAAAGACCAGGGAGAAGAGGACGGCGGCCCAGGTGGGCTCGGAGAAGCCGCAAAGGGCACCGATGGCCATGCCGGTGAAGGCGGAGTGGCCCAGGGCGTCGGAGAAAAAGGACATCCGGCTGTGGACCACCATGGTGGACAGGATGCCGAACAGAGGGGAGATGACTAGCACCGCCAGCAGGGCGTTTTTCATGAAGTACATGGAACCGGGCTGGGCCCACTCAAAGGGCAGCAGGTCCACCAGTGCGTACCAGAGCTCCATCATGCCTGTCCCCCTTTCCCCACCCGCAGGTGGAAGGTCTCATAAAATTCCGGGGAGGAGAGCACCTCGTCCGGCGGGCCTGACTTGAGCACCCGGCGGTTGAGGAGGATAACCTTGTCGGCGAACTGGCCCAGGGTGGCGAAGTCGTGGGTGGACAGGAAGATGGACAGGTCATAGCTGGTGCGGATCTCATCCAGCATCTCCAGCAGCTGGTGCTCCCCCTCGATATCCACACCGGACAGGGGCTCGTCCAGGATCAAAATATGGGGTAGCGGCTCCAGGGCCATGGCCAGAAGCACCCGCTGGAGCTGGCCGCCGGACAGGCCTCCCATGGGCTTGTCCAGCAGGTCCTCCCCATGGACTCGGGCCAGACAGCGGGCCACCAGCTCCCGGTGGCGCCTGGGCACGGGCAGGCAGACAGGCCAGCGGGTGACGGCGGCGGCGAAGAAGTCCAGTACGCTCACCGGGTCCCCCCGGTCAAAGCTGGGGGACTGGGGCACATAGCCGATGAGGGGGCGGGTCCCCCGGGCGGCGAGGGGAGCGTTGGCCCCGTCGGACAGCCGGACGGCAGGCCCGCCGGCAGGGGAGAAGGTGATGGTGCCGGAGTATGGCATCTGCCCCAGGATGCTGCGGAACAGGGAGGACTTGCCCGCCCCGTTGGGGCCGATGAGGGCGGCGATCTCCCCGCAGTGGAGGTGGAAGGACACATCCTCCAGGATGTCCTCCCCTTGGATGTGGACCGACAGGCCCTCCAGCTTCAGGCAGCAGGCGTCGGAGCAGCCCCCGGCCAGCCTGCCGTGCTTGATCTTTCTCACAGCTGATCCAACTCCTCTCCCCCGAAGAAGGATACGATGGTGTTCACGTTGCTCCGCACGCCTTCCAGATAGGTGGACAGGTCCCCCTCCTCCGGGCCGTCCATGAGCATGGTGAGCTGGGCCACCTGACAGCCGGTTTCCCGGGAGATGGCGTTGGCGGTGGCGTCGGAGCCGTTGACCTCGGTGAAGATGACGGGCAGCTGGTGCTCCTTCACCAGCTGGGTGATCTCATTGATCTCCATGGCGCTGGCCTCGCTGCCCTCCTCCTCCTCGATGGAGGCCAGCAGGGGCAGGCCCAGTGCCTGGGCAAAGTAGCGGAAGCCGTCGTGGAAGGTGATGAGGGCCGCGCCTTCTGCCCCCTCCAGGGCCTGGGTGCAGTCGCCGGCAAAGCTGGGCAGCTGGCCGGCGGCCTCCTCCCCATTGCGGGCGTAGGCGTCTCCGTGGTCCGGGTCCGCCAGGGCGAAGCCCTCCTGGAGATTGCGCACCATGACGGCGGCGTTTCCCGGGTCCATCCAGTAGTGGGGGTCCCAGTGGCCGTGGTCGTGGCCACCGTCTCCCTCCTCGTGGATGTGGTCCGCGTTTTCAAGCAGCGCCACCCCCTGAGAGCAGTCGATGACCGCCGCGCTGGAGGCGGCCAGGGCGTCATCCATAAAGTCCTCCAGCCCGGCGCCGTTCATGGCGATGACATCCGCACCCTCGATCTTTTTCATGTCGTCCACCGACAGGGTATAGTCGTGGAGGCAGCTCACAGAGCCGGTGTTCAGCCGCTCCACGGTGACGCCCTCCACGCCCTGGGCAACGGTCCGGGCGAAGAGATAGACCGGATAGGTGGTGGCCAGGACGGTCAGCCCCTCCTCCTGGGAGGAGCCCGAGGGGGCCTGGGTGCAGCCGGGAAGCAGGAGCAGGACGGACAGGAGCATGGATAAAATGGGTCGTTTCATGGGATACCTCAAATTTCATCAGAGTGGATCGAATCATATTATTATAGCGCGATGGCGGGGATTTGTAAACGGATAGCGGGGAAAGTCTCTTTTTGCCCCGGCAGAAGGGAGAAGAACACTCCGCCCGTCAGGGCTCAGAAGGCGCCGGCTTCGTCGCCGAACCAGGTCACCAGCAGGTCCACGCAGGCACCGTAGGACTGGATGCCCAGATCTTGGCCGTTGCTCTTCAGAAAGGTGTCAAAGGTCTGGGCAGCGGCCTCCTCCACGGGGGACTCCAGAGCACGCCAATAGGCGTTGTTGTCCTCCCAATCGGTGGACAGCTCCGGTGTAAAGGAGGCCGCCGCGATCTGATACCACAGATCCGGGGAGACGGCGTAGAGGGCGTTGCACAGCTGGATCAGGCCCATCAGCCATCCGGAGTACTGGAACACCGGATCGCCGCAGGACACCGCCGCGGCGATGCCCACAAAATTGGCCTCCAGCTCGGAGAAGACCATCCGCTGGTGGGACATCTCGTGGGCGATGGTGGCCGGCACCAGGCAGGCGGGAGCGTCCACGTTGACATTGGCCTCGCCGGTGAAAGGGAAGTAGACGCCGGTGAAGCCCATCATGCTCTGCAGCCGGGAGAAGAACATGGGCTTGCAGGGCACGGAGGGCATAGCCAGACAGGGGAGCTTCTGCTCCAGCTCCTCATAGACGGAGACTCCCCGGCGGAAACAGTCGTCCAGATCCTCAGCGAAGTGGCCCTCGCTGTCTCGGACCATCTGGGTGGAGAGGTCTGCGGCCTGGCAGGCAAAGTACAGCGTGACCTGGGCCAGGGTGGACACGGTGTAGGGCCGGGTCTCCAGACCGCTCTTTTCTGCGAAGGAGGCGGAGTAGTAGCCCGCAGACCAAAGCCAGCAGTAGCCGGTCCATACCCAAAGCAGGGCACAGAGCAGGCAGACCAGCCGCCGGCCCAGCTCATGCGGAGCGTGGAGCCGGACGGCCAGCACCGTGCCGCGGATGAGGCAGAGAGCGCAGGCGGTGAGAAAGACCGTGACCAGCACCTCCGCCAGGGAGAAGGGAAGCGGGGCAGACAGGCGGCCCAGAAGCTGCTCCGCCGGTGCCATGACATGGATGACCCAGCCGTCCATCAGGGCCTGACGGCCCCGAAACAGGTAGAAGAGAAGAGAGAGCAGGACAGGGGGGAGCAGGGGTAGGAGCGGACGCAGGCGGCGGGTGGTTTTTTCCTTGGTTTCCATGGGACCTCCTGGGACGGGTCAGATCAGGACGGGGCCGGTGGTCCACTCCAGTCCGCCGGGGCGGGGAGTGGAGAAACACAGGCCGTACAGGTCGGTGCAGCGGGCCTCCAGCTGGAAGAGTCTGCGGCCCGGCCCGTCCAGGGACCGGGCGTGGGCCGGCTTGGTGAGGATGGGGAGGGAGGCCGCTCCCTTCATGGCCCGCAGGAGCTCCTGCCCCCGTGGGGTGAAGCCCAGAACCCGGAGGTAGGGCGGGGCAGCCGGGCGGTCGGCGGCGGTCAGGCCCAGGAAGGCCCACAGCAGGAGACGGCGCAGGCGGGCGTGGGAGTACCGCTTGGTCTTGGCCAGGGTGAGAAATTCCTCCACAGACAGGGCCCTGCTTCCCGCCTGGACGAGCCGGGCAGGAAGCCCCTCCTCCACACCGGAGTCCGGGAGGAGGGCCCACTCCGCCTGGGACAGAGAGCGGACACGGGCCAGGAGGGCACGCTCCAGGTGGGACAGGGAGGCGGGCTCCAGCTCCTCCGGCCAGGGGGCGGGCAGGAAACAGTCTGCCAGGTCCCGCCGGCCGGCGGCAATCCACTCCCGGAGGATGGAGGCGGAGGCGAAGCCCTCCGCGGGGCGCGGGGCGTCGTGGCCCGCTCCCTGGCGGGGGACCGCCAGCACCTGGGGGGACCAGCCCAGGGCGGAGGCGGCCCGCAGGTACTCCACCCCCAGGTTGTCATTGGGACGGGAGAGGACCTTCGCCCGCTCCGATCCCAGCAGGGCCGCCACCACAGCCTGGCGGCAGGCGGCGAAGGGCATCCCTTCGTCCAGAAAGCGGCTCAGGCCCGCCCGGTATGCCTCGCTGTCCAGGCAGGCGGCCGCCGCGGCCAGGGCGGCCGGGTCCCCGCTCTCGCTGCCGAAGGAGAGGACGTCCACCACGCCGCAGGCCCGGAGCAGGGCGACGGCGCCCGTAGCAAAGGACTCGGCGGCGGAGGCCGCCCACACTGTGGGCAGCTCCAGCACCAGGTCCGCCCCCCCGGCCAGGGCCCAGCCCGCCCGGGTCCACTTGTCCGCTGCGGCGCAGGCGCCCCGCTGGACCCAGTTGCCGCTCATGACAGCGACGACGGCGCAGTCCGCACCCAGGAGCCCCCGGGTGCGGGCGATCTGATAGGCGTGGCCAGTGTGGAAGGGATTGTATTCGGCTACGATACCGGCAGTTTTCAAACGGAACGCCCCCTGTCTGATAGGATGTCTGTATGGAGATGCTTGAAAAAATGTATGATGAAATCCAAAAAAATGGTTGTCCTCCAGGGGAAAAAGCAGTAGAATGATTCCATCAGGTACAGATACAGTTTAGTACATTCCGCCCAGATAGGCAACAAAAACTGTGAAAAGGAGATCGTTTCCCATGAATATTCTGGTCATCAACGCCGGCAGCTCCTCCCTGAAGTATCAGCTGCTCAACCCCGAGACCCAGCAGGTGCTGGCCAAGGGCCTTTGCGAGCGCATCGGCATCGACGGCAAGTTCACCTATAAGCCCCAGATGGAGGGCAAGCAGGTGCTGGACGCTATCGACAT
Organism: Lawsonibacter asaccharolyticus; assembly: GCF_022453915.1. Taxonomy (NCBI): domain Bacteria; kingdom Bacillati; phylum Bacillota; class Clostridia; order Eubacteriales; family Oscillospiraceae; genus Lawsonibacter; species Lawsonibacter asaccharolyticus. The sequence continues at coordinate 2,510,349 of NZ_CP091870.1, read as the reverse complement.
TGCCATGCCCACCCACTCTGAGGCCATCCAGGCTGTGCTGGACGCCCTGGTGGACAAGGACAACGGCGTGATCGGCTCCATGAAGGAGATCGACGCGGTGGGTCACCGGGTGGTCCACGGCGGCGAGGCTTTCAACCAGTCTGTCCTCATCACCGACGAGGTGATGAAGGCTCTGGAGGACTGCATCCCCCTGGCGCCTCTCCACAATCCCGCCAACATCACCGGCATCAACGCCTGCACCGCCGTCATGGGCAAGGACGTGCCTCAGGTGGCCGTGTTCGACACCGCCTTCCACCAGACCATGCCCGCCAAGGCTTACATGTACGCGCTGCCCTACGAGTACTATGAGAAGGACAAGGTCCGCCGCTACGGCTTCCACGGCACCAGCCACAAGTACGTAGCCGGCCGCGCCGCCGCCATGCTGGGCAAGCCCATCGAGGAGCTCAAGCTGATCTCCTGCCACCTGGGCAATGGCTCCTCCGTCACCGCTATCGATGGGGGCAAGAGCGTGGACACCACCATGGGCTTCACCCCTCTGGCCGGACTCCCCATGGGCACCCGCTCCGGCGACCTGGACGCCGGCATCCTGGAGTATATCATGGGCAAGTACGGCTATGACATCAAGGAGATGGTGTCTATCCTGAACAAGAAGTCCGGCGTGCAGGGCGTGTCCGGCGTGTCCTCCGACTTCCGTGACCTGGAGAACGCCCACAAGGAAGGCAACGAGCGGGCTGGCCTGGCGGTGGATATGTTCAACTACGGGGTGAAGAAGTACATTGGCGCATATGCCGCCGCCATGGGCGGCGTGGATGCCATCATCTTCACCGCCGGCGTGGGCGAGAACTCCGCCTCCCAGCGCCTGGCCATCGCTTCCGACCTGGAGTTCATGGGGGTCAAGATGGACGCCGAGGCCAACAGTGTCCGGGGGAAGGAGACCGTCATCTCCGCCGCCGACTCCAAGGTGAAGGTGCTGCTGATCCCCACCAATGAGGAGCTTATGATCGCTATGGATACCGCCGCCATCGCCAAGGGCTGAGCGCGGTCCTGAAAACAAAAAACGCCCGGCAGTCACAGACTGCCGGGCGTTTTTTGATGTCGTTCCGGGCCCCTTTTTGTGCCCACACGCTCTTGGGGAGAAAGATGGCGGCGGCAGCGCCGCCAGAGGGACGCAAAAGGACTTGGGGATCTTTACAGGGCGGACAGGACCAGCTGCTCGCCGTCGGAGGAGGCATCCAGCCGGGCGACCGGGTGCTGCCAGCTGTCGATGATGCGGGAGGCGATGGCATCCTCCAGCTCCTTCTGGATCAGGCGGCGCAGGTTGCGGGCGCCGTAGGCGGCGGAATAGGACTTTTCCACCAGATAGTCCAGCAGGCTGTCCTGCCAGGTGAAGACGATGCCCTTCTCGGCCAGGGAGTCCTGGAGCTCCTGGAGCATCAGGGCGGCGATGGCCTTGAAGTTGTCCTCTGTGAGCTGGTTGAAGTAGACGATCTCGTCTACCCGGTTGATGAACTCGGGCCGCAGGAACTCCTGAAGGGCCTTCATGGCCCGCTCCCTGCCCTGTTCATTGGCGGTGCGGGCGAAGCCCACAGAGCCCGATTTGGTGTTGCTGCCGGCGTTGGAGGTCATGACGATGACTGTATTTTCAAAGTTCACCGTCCGGCCGTGGGCGTCGGTGATCCGGCCGTCATCCAGGATCTGGAGCAGGATGTTGAGCACGTCGGGGTGGGCCTTCTCGATCTCATCGAAGAGAATGACGGAGTAGGGCTTGCGGCGGATCTTCTCTGTCAGCTGGCCCGCCTCGTCATAGCCCACATACCCCGGGGGGGAGCCGATGATGCGGGAGACCGCGTGCTTCTCCATGAACTCCGACATGTCCAGCCGGATCAGGGACTCCGGCGTGTTGAACAGGTCGTGGGCCAGCTGCTTCACCAGCTCGGTCTTGCCCACGCCGGTGGAGCCCACAAAGATGAAGGACACCGGCTTGCGCTTGGGGCTGATGCCCACACGGCCCCGCCGGATGGCGGAGGAGACGGCGTGGACCGCCTCATCCTGACCGATGATGTGCTGCTTCAGCCGCTCCTCCAGCCGGGCCAGGCGCTGGTACTCACGTTCCTGGATCTGGCTGGCGGGGATCTTGGTCCACAGCTCGATGACGTTGGCCAGATGCTCCACCGTCAGGGCGGGGGTGGGGGCGGCGTCCAGCTGTCCCTTCTCCTGCTCCAGCCGAAGCTCCTGGCTGCGGATGGCGGCAAGCCGGGCATAGGACTCCTCGGTGGCGGCGGCCATCATGACCTCTTTCTCCTTGTCCAGGTCGGCCAGCTCCTTATCCACCTCGGCCCGGCGGGCCAGAGTGCGGTTCTCCAGGTTCACATTGGAGCAGGCCTCGTCGATGAGGTCGATGGCCTTGTCGGGCAGATAGCGGTCGGTGATATACCGCTCGCTCATGGTGACGGCCAGGCGGCACATCTCAGGGGAGATGACTACCTGGTGGTAGGCCTCGTAGTAGGGGGCAATGCCCTCGATGATCTGCACGCTGTCCTCGATGGAGGGCTCCTCCACGATGACGGGCTGGAAGCGCCGTTCCAGGGCGGTGTCCTTCTCAATGTGCTTGCGGTACTCATTGAGGGTGGTGGCGCCGATGACCTGGAGCTCCCCCCGGCTCAGGGCGGGCTTGAGGATATTGGCGGCGTTCATGGAGCCCTCGGCATCGCCGGCGCCCACGATGTTGTGGACCTCGTCGATGACAAGGATGATATTGCCCAGCTTTTTGATCTCCTCAATGAGGCCCTTCATCCGGCTCTCGAACTGGCCGCGGAACTGGGTGCCCGCCACCAGGGCGGTGAGGTCCAGCAGATAGACCTCCTTGTCCAGCAGCTTATAGGGCACGTCGCCCTTGGCGATCTTCATGGCCAGCCCCTCGGCGATGGCGGTCTTGCCCACGCCGGGCTCGCCGATGAGACAGGGGTTGTTCTTCTGGCGGCGGTTGAGGATCTGGATGACCCGCTCCAGCTCCCGCTCCCGGCCGATGAGCCGGTCCAGCTTGCCCTCCTGGGCGCGCTGGGTCAGGGAGATGCAGTAGTTCTCCAGAAACTTCCGCTTCACGGGGCGCTCCTGCCCCTTGCCGCCGTTCTTGTCCGGCCGGGGGGCGGCGTCCTTCTTGGGCTCGGCGTCCCCGCCGGCGGCGCCGGCGCCGAAAAGCTGGTTCAGGAAGGGGAAGGTGGCGGTGCGTCCGTCGTCCTCGTCCCCGTCCTCCCGGTCCTGGGGCATCAGTCCCTCCATCCCCTCGGCCCCGCCGAAGGCGGACATCATCTCACTGGTGAGGTTTTCCAGGTCCTCGTCGGTGATGCCCATCTTCTGGATCATGTCGTCGATGGGCTTGATGCCCAGCTCCTTGGCGCACTTGAGGCACAGTCCCTCATTTTTGGACTGGCCGCCTTCCAATTTGGTGATAAAGACCACCGCCACATGCTTGTGGCAGCGGCTGCACATGGTGGGCTGCATCTATGCAAACACTCCTTCCGGGAGAGAGAAATTTTTTGGAACAAAGACAGGATAACCCCGAAATGTGAACTTGTCGTGAATTCGCAAGAAAAGGCTGGGAACACAGAGAGAAACTCAACGAAAGAGCAGGGGCGCCAGCAGGGAGAGAGGGGTGTGGGTGCAGAAAAAGCGGAGGAGCACCGTCCCCTCCACCGCCTCCTGGGAGATCAGGGAGCCCCTCAGGAGCCAGCAGAGGATGAACACGATCAGTCCCCCCTTCACCAGCCCGAGGGCGGCGCCGCTCCAGTGGTTCAGGGTGGACAGGACAGGCAGCTTGCAGGCCAGGTCCAGCACCCGGCTCAGCAGCAGCCAGAGAAGCAGGACCAGGGCAAAGGAGACCAGGAAGAGGAACATCCGGGTCAGCTCCAGGGCCAGATAATCCGCCACCGCCCGGGCGGCGGAGGTAGTGACCTCCATCACCCCATCCTGGATGGCATCCTGGATGGGCTGGATAAAGTGCTGGTACAGGCTGGAGGCCTGAAGGGCGTCCAGGACCTCGTCCAGGGGGAGCTGGGCGAGCCAGTCCTCCTCGCCTTCCTGGCCCTCTTCCCCGCTGAAGGCGTCCGAAAGGGCGGGGGGCTGAGAGGCCTCGGAGGTCTCAGGCGGGGGGAGCACCGCATGGGTCTGTTCCTCCAGCACCTGAGTGATGCTCCGTTCCAGAGCGGGCTGGATCAGGCGGCTCATGGGCCGGGCCAGCTGGCTGGAGATGACGGTGGCACCGATGAAGGCCACAAAGACGGCCAGCAGGGAGCACAGCGTCAGCACAAAGCCGCGGCGGTAGCCCTTCCAGGCGGTGAGGAGGAGCAGGATGAGGATGACAACATCAAAAATCACAAAAGACATCAAAATACCTCGCTTGGATCAGGAGAAAAGGGAACTCAGGAGGGGATATAGAGCCAGGCCTGCTGGCTGTCGGCCAGCAGGGCGCTGCCGTTGGGGGAGAGGGCGGTGAAGCGGGCGTCCTGGGTGTCCTCCAGGGCGCGGTAGAGGGACATGTCCCGGGTGTAGATCTCCAGGCCGCTGCCGGTGAGCAGGGACAGGTAGCGCCCGGCGGCGGAGAAGGAGAGCACCTGCCCCCGGAGGGGGGCCTGGGCGATGAGCTGGCACTGGGGGTCGATGGTGAGCACCTGCTCGGCACCGCCGGCCTGGTAGCGGCCCAGCAGGAGCACTGCGAAGCCGTCCCCGCCCAGGTGGCAGCCCTTGAGGTAGCTGCGGCCAAAGGAGTAGGTCTCATAATCGGAGCCGTCGGCGGCCACCGAGAGCAGGCGGTCCTCCCCCAGAACCCACAGCTGCTCCGCCTCATAGTCCAGGTCCAGCACCGCCAGGTTGCCCAGGGAGAGGGTGGCGGAGGGCTCACTGCTGTCCACCGGATAGAGGAGGAGCTGACTGAAAAAGGAGCCGTTCTCCTGCCCGATGGTGATCACGGCCACCGTCTTGCTGTCCGGAGAGACAGCGGCGTCGGCCACGAACACACTGGAAAAGTTCAGCTGGATGATCTCCTTCCGGCTGGTGCTGTTGACGTTGTACACCGTGACCGAGCCCTTATAGCCGCTCTGCTGGGCGGTAACAGCCAGCCAGCCGCTGTCGTTGACCCGGGCGGAGAGGAGGGTGCCGTCCACGTCCAGGGAAAAGGCCTCCTGACCATCCTGAAAGAGAAACAGGCTCTCTCCGCCGGCGTCATAGACCACGCCTGCGGAGGAGGAGGCGGACAGGACGGGCTGGCTGAGGGGGGTGACCTCCTCAGCGTACTGGTCGCCGGAGAAGGAGTAGTAGTGGGCGCCGGCGGCGGAGCACTGAAGGATGCCCCCCTTCAGATAGGCGAAGGAGATGCTGTCCCCGCCCGCGTGGGTGAAGGGGGCGGCGGCGCCGGAGGCGTCGGTCTCCACAGAGCGCAGGGCGAGCCAGCGCTTCACCGCGTCCAGGTTGAACTGGTCCCGGTAGACCACCAGGGTCAGGGCTCCCAGGGCCAAAGCGGCGGTGACCAGCAGAGCCAGCAGCCGGACCAGAATATTCGGTTTTTGGGAGGCGGATGCCTGCTTTGTTGTCTGATCCTTCATGTTACCTCTCTCCCCGGGGCGGGAGGGGGCGCCAGGCCCCCTTACACAACGTCCTCGTCATACCACAGCCTGGTCATATACAGCCCGCCGGGTGGGACGGTGGGGCCGGCGAGGGTGCGGTTGCCCGAGTCCAGGATGGCGGGGATGTCCTCCGGGGCCAGCTTGCCCTCGGCGGCATAGACCACAGTGCCCACCATGGCCCGGACCATGTTGTAGAGGAAGCCGTCGGCGCACACCCGGCACTCGATCAGCTCCCCCTTCCGCTCCACATGGAAGTAGTGGACGGTGCGCACGGTGGTGCGGGTCTCGGTGCCCACGGAGCGCACCGCCCGAAAGTCGTGGGTGCCCACGAACTGGCTGGCGGCCCGCTGCATCACCGACTCGTCCAGATGCTTGGGGTAGAACCAGGCCCGGTCCACATAGAAAGCGTTGCCCAGGCGGGAGTTATAAATGCGGTAGGTGTATTCCTTTTTCCGGCAGGAGCCGATGGCGTTGAATTCCATGGGCACCTGGACGGCCCGGACCACCACGATGTCGTCGGGCAGGCGGGTGTTGACCGCCAGGGGCAGGCGGTCGCAGGGGATGGTGGAGGTGGTGCGGAAGTTGGCCACATAGACCTGGGCGTGGACGCCGGCGTCGGTGCGCCCGGCGCCGGTGCATTTGACCGGGTGGCACACCACGGTGGACAGGGCCCGCTCCAGCGTCTCGGCCACGGTGACGGCGTTTTTCTGGACCTGCCAGCCGTGGTAGGCGGTGCCCACATACATCAGTTTTAAAGCAATGTTTCGTTCCATTTTATCACCAAAGGGGGGCGGATCTTGTCTTTTTCGGGGGCGGTCAGCGGTTGATCTCCCGCTTGTCGGTGCGGCCCATGAGATAGTCCAGACTGACGCCGAAGAAGTCCGCCAGGGCCACCAGGCCCAGTGCGGAAGGGTAAGACACCTGATACTCATAGTCCTGATAGCTGCGCAGCTTCAAACCACAGATCTCCGCCATTTCCCGCTGCTTCAAGCCGCGTTCTTTCCGAAGAAGTCTCAGGCGGGCAGAAAAATTCTCCATAATAACTCCTAAATACATAGTTGACACGCGGTAAAACCGTGCTATAATAAACACGATTATACCGTGTAAAATGTGAGGGAGGAATGAACCATGAATACGCTGTTATACGCAGTATTTCAGGATAATCCGCTTTTGTCAAATGAAATTTACGAATTTTGCAACGGCGTCCCCGATTATGTCAGGGCGGAGCGGGAATATCTCCAGATCGCCCGGCAGGTGGCGGACCGTCTGGGGTATGACCTCTATAACGAATTTGAGGAGAAGCTGAACGACTATATGGCCCAGCAGCTCGACGCCTGCTACCTCTTCGGGCTGGGGCTGCGGCGGGAGCTGGCCGCCGGGCTGATGCTGGAGGAGTGAGGGCTTACAGCCCGAAGCGGCCCAGCACCCCCACCCCCGCCGTGAGGACCAGGAAGAGCAGGATGACGGCCGCGTCATTGCGCCGGTATTTCAGCTGGCGCAGGCGGGTGCGCCCCTCGCCGCCGTGGTAGCAGCGGCACTCCATGGCGATGGCCAGCTCGTCTGCCCGGCGGAAGGCGGAGATGAACAGGGGGACAAGCAGGGGGACCAGCGCCTTGGCCCGCTGGATCAGGTTGCCCGACTCAAAATCCGCCCCCCTGGCCCGCTGGGCGGACATGATCTTGTCCGTCTCCTCGATCAGCAGGGGGATGAAGCGCAGGGCGATGGACATCATCATGGCCAGCTCATGGACCGGCACATGGATCTTTTTCAGCGGGCCCAGCAGGTTCTCCAGCCCGTCGGTGAGCAGGATGGGGGAGGTGGTGTAGGTCAGCAGGAAGGTGCCGGCAATGAGCATCAGGATGCGGACCACCATGAAGAAGGCGTTGAACACGCCCTCCAGCGTGATGGTGAAGATCCAGAAGCGGACCAGCACCGTGTCCCCCGGCGTGTAGAACAGGTTGAGGATGGCGGTGAAGATGACGATGAACACCACCGGCTTCATGCCCCGGAAAATGGACTTCACCGGCACCTTGGAGACGGCGATGGACACGGCCAGCAGCAGGAACATGATGCCGTAAGTGACAAAGGACTTGGCCAGGAACAGGGCCACGATATACAGCACCACCGCGATCAGCTTGGTGCGGGGGTCCAGGCGGTGGACGATGGAATTGCCGGGGAAGTACTGCCCCAGCGTGATATCCTTCAAAGCCATTTACTCCACCCCCTTTTCCCGAAGCCTGCGCAGAATGGTCTCCTTGGCCTGGGGGATGGTGTAGACGGAGGCGTCGATGTCCACGCCCATGGCCCGCAGGCGGCTGAACACCCGGGTCATCTGGGGCACGCCCAGCCCCATGCGCTCCAGTTCCGCACCGTGGCGGAACACCTCCCGGGGCGGGCCCTGAAAGGGGATGCGGCCGTCGTTGACCACCACCAGCCGGTCCACCGTGCGGGCCACCTCCTCCATGGAGTGGGAGACCAGGATGATGGTGGCATTGTTGGACTGGTGATAGTCCCGGATGTTGCCCAGGATGGACTCCACTCCCACCGGGTCCAGCCCGGCGGTGGGCTCGTCCAGAATGAGCACCCTGGGCTCCATGGCGATGACCCCCGCGATGGCCACCCGCCGCTTCTGGCCGCCGGAGAGCTCAAAGGGGGACTTTTCCAGCTGGTCGTCCCGCAGTCCCACGAAGCGGGCGGCCTCCCGCACCCGGCGGTCCACCTCCCCCTCGTCCAGCCCCATGTTTTTCGGGCCGAAGGAGATGTCCTTGTAGACGGTCTCCTCAAAGAGCTGGTACTCCGGGTATTGGAACACCAGCCCCACCTGGAACCGGGTCTGACGAGTGCGCTTGGCATCCGCCCAGATGTCCTCCCCCTGGAAGAGCACCTGGCCGGAGGTGGGCTTGAGCAGGCCGTTGAGATGCTGGATCAGGGTGGACTTGCCCGAGCCGGTGTGGCCGATGATGCCCAGGTATTCCCCGGCGTAGGCGGTGAAGTCCACTTCCAGCAGCGCCCCCCGCTCGAAGGGGGTGCCGGCGCTGTAAATGTGGGAGAGCTTTTTGGTCTCCAGAATTGCTTCCATCCGTTGTGTTCCATCCTTTTTCAGTGAAGTGGTGCACGCCCCGCGGGGTCGCGCCCGAAAATATCACAGTTACGGCAGGACGCCGGTCTGTTTTGCCAGATCATCCAGCTGGGCCTGGAGATGGCGGGCCTGCATCTCCAGCCGCTTGACCCGCTGCCGGAGGGAGACCAGACACACGACCGCCCACGCGGCGGCCAGAGCGGTCAGTCCCAGCAGTACCGTGGGAAAGCTGTCATCAAACATCTCCAGCAGCAGCCTGGGGGCAGAAAAGACCACCAGAAATGCGGCGATGCCCGCAAAGACCCGGGTGCTTCTCTCTGTACTGTTCATGGCTGGCTTCCTTTCTTTGATGCAGCGTTCAGCAGCTGACAGAGAGCCTGGGCGCACTCCTCGTCGCTGAGGGCGTCCAGGGGGACGTCCAGCCCCTCCTGCCGCAGTTCCCACAGCAGCTGAGTGGTGTCAGGGACAGTGAGCCCCACGGAGCGCAGGCCCTCCACGTCCTGGAACACCTGCCGCGGGGGGCCGTCGGCAATGACCCTGCCCTTGGTCATGACCACCAGCCGGTCGGCCTGGGCGGCCTCATCCATGTGGTGGGTGATCAGGACCACGGTGACCCCCTTCTTCCGGTTCAGATCCCGGATGGTGCGCAGCACCTCGGAGCGGCCGATGGGGTCCAGCATGGCGGTGGGCTCGTCCAGCACAATGCACCGGGGCTGCATGGCGATGACCCCGGCGATGGCCACCCGCTGCTTCTGACCGCCGGAGAGGAGATGGGGAGCGTGCTCCCGGAACTCATACATCCCCACCGCACGCAGGGCGTCGTCCACCCGCTCCCGGATCTCGGCGGGGGGGACCCCCAGGTTCTCCGGTGCGAAGGCTACATCCTCCTCCACCACGTTGGCGACGATCTGGTTGTCCGGGTTCTGGAACACCATGCCCACCGTGCGCCGGATGTCCAGCAGGCGGTCCTCATCCACAGTGTCGATGCCATCCACATACACTTTGCCGCCGCTGGGCAGGAGGATGGCGTTCATGTGCTTGGCGAGGGTGGATTTGCCGCTGCCGTTGTGGCCCAGAACAGCCACAAAAGTGCCCTCCTGGATGGACAGGTCCACCCCGTCCAGCACAACGGGGGCGACGCCCTCGGCGGAGGTGTAGGAGAAGCGGAGAGCTTCCGCGCGGATGATCGCGTCTTTCAATCAAAACACCCCTTGTTTTGAGTCAGGAATGAGAAGTTGGCAATTGAGAATTTTTTTCGGGAGCTGGAGAGGGCGGCAGTAAACGGCCGCGCCCATAACTCCTAACTGGTCAAGATCTGATCCAGCGCCCGGTGGCGCCGCAGGGGAGGACCAGGCCGCTCTCGGTGACGGGGAGGCCCAGCTCCTGGCTGTCGGTGCGGCCGCCGAATTTCCGGGAGAGCAGGGTCTCCAGGATATAGGTGACTACGCTGGGGGCCAGACCGGTGGTATAGGAGTTGAGGATCACAAACAGGGGCTGGTCGGACAGCACCCCCCGCACCAGCTCCACAAAGGGGTAGAGGTTCTCCTCCAGCCGCCACACCTCGCCGGTGGGGCCCCGTCCGTAGCTGGGGGGGTCCATGATAATGGCATCGTACTGCCGGCCCCGGCGGATCTCACGTTCCACGAATTTGGCGCAGTCATCCACGATCCAGCGGATAGGAGCGTCCTCCAGTCCAGAGCTCCTGGCATTCTCCCGGGCCCAGGACACCATGCCCCGGGCGGCGTCTACATGGCACACGCTGGCCCCGGCGGCGGCGCAGGCCACCGTGGCTCCGCCGGTGTAGGCGAACAGATTGAGCACCCGGATGGGCCGTCCCGCCCGCCGGATCTGCTCTTGGGCAAAGTCCCAGTTGGCCGCCTGCTCCGGGAAGAGGCCGGTGTGCTTGAAATTCATGGGCTTGATGTTGAAGGTGAGGCCGCCGTAGCGGATGGTCCAGCGCTCCGGCATGTCCTTCTTCTCCCACTGCCCCCCGCCGGAGGAGGAGCGGGCATACCGCCCGTGGGGATGCTTCCAGCCCCGATGGGTCCGGGGCGTGTTCCAGATGGCCTGGGGGTCTGGCCGCACCAGCAGCTGGTCCCCCCAGCGCTCCAGCTTCTCCCCACGGCCGCAGTCGATGAGCTCATAGTCCGTCCACCGGTCGGAAACCCACATAACAGGCACACACCTCTCTGGATAAGATCACTTCAAAATAAAACTATAATAGTATATCATCCGCCTCCCCCTCCGTCAATGAAAAGGAAGGGGAAATTCCCCCGTTTTTGTGGAGAAAAGGGGAGGAGAGGAGTGGCTTTTTTCCAAAACAGAGGGCCAGGGTTGTGTTTTTCCTCCGCCTGTGATAGAATCAGACAAAGTCAGACAAAACCATCCGCTCCCGTCCGGGGACGGAGAAAACGAGGTGCCCCATGGACCATCAGTTCAGAAACGCCGTCTTCGGCGGCTTTAACCGGCAGGATGTGCTGGATTATTTGGAGACCCTGGCCCGGGAGAATGCCCAGAAGCGCCAGGAGCTGGAGCAGAGCATCGGCCGGGCCGAAGGGGAGCGGGACGAGCTCCGCGCCCAGAAGCAGGCGCTGGAGGAGCAGAAGCGGGCCCTGGAGGGGGAGAAGGAAGAACTGCTGCGCAGCGTGCAGCGCAGTCAAAGCGAACTGGCCGCCCTCCGCACCCAACTGGGCGAGCGGGAGCAGACCGCCCGACAGACGCAGCAGGCCCTGGAGGAGAGCCGCCGGGAGGCGGAGGCGCTGCGGGAGCAGGTGGCCCGGCTGGAGCCGGACGCGGCTGCCTACGCCGCGGTGAAGGACCGCTCCGCCGGGGTGGAGCTGGAGGCCCACCGCAGGGCCCAGGGGGTGCTGGACCAGGCCAACAGCCAGGCCCGGCATCTGCGCCAGCAGATGGAGCAGTGGATGACCCGGGTGGGCCGGGAGTACGACGCCCTGCGCACCGAGGTGGAGGCCACTATCTCCCACGCCGCCGATCAGCTGGACAAGGCGGGAAAGTGCCTGGAGCAGGTGTCCGCCCTGCTCTCCGACCAGGACGTGGCTCTGGAGGAGCTCTCCCGTGCCTATGACAGCACCGCCCCGGACAAGGTGCCCGCCCCGGTTCCGCTGGAAGAGGAGCCCTGAGCTCTCTGTCGTGTGACGCTGCGCCCGGCACTCCAGCCTTCCCCTGGGGGAAGGTGGCGCGGCGTATGCCGAGACGGATGAGGGGGCGTCTTTTCGCCGGGCCGATCAATATAGGACGGGAGAGTCTGAGATTTGCACCTGTCCGCCCCGGTCACTGAATGATCTCATGTGGGAAAAAACAGACCGCGGGAGCCGTATTCCCTGATCGGCCCGCTTTCTGCGCTCCTCATTTGACAAAGGGGGAGGGCTGTGCTATACTGTCACCGATTTTAAGAAAAGGGTGGTGGCTTGATGTCGGCGATCCGCTGAAAACAGGACAAGAAAGACCTGGTTCTCATCTTTTGCTGGGATGGGCCGTCTTGCTGTACCTATTTTGCGGATCGATCATCAAGCTGTCTCCGAAGGGAGGGGGAGCTTTGCCGCGCCTGTCAGGCGGCAGGGTCCCCTAAGCAGCCGGAGGGATGGCTGCTGCCGCAATATGGGAAAACGGATGGCCCGGGACCAGCGGGGCCATCCATTTTTTGTTGTCCTGAACAGAAGACGTGCAGGCCGGCCGTGCCGGCACTGTCATGATATTTGATGAGATGAGGGACCAAACCATGAATCGGGAACATAAAAGACAGAAATACGAAAAAGGATATTATAAGACCCACCCCTGTACAGACAGCTTCACCTGCAAGGCGTGCGGCCGCCTGGTGGTATCGGATGGGGCCGGGAGCGGCCACCGGAACCACTGCCCCAACTGCCTGTCCAGCCTCCACCTGGACAACGAACCGGGAGACCGGGCATCAGACTGCGGCAGCGTCATGGATGCGGTGGCGGTGTGGGTGAGGAAGAACGGGGAATGGGCAGTGATCCACCGCTGCCGGCGCTGCGGCGCACTGAGTTCCAACCGCGTGGCGGCGGACGACAGCCCCATGAAGCTCATGTCCATTGCCATGAAGCCCCTGTGCCTCCCGCCCTTTCCGCTAGAGAGGATCGAGGAGCTGACTGAGCTGATGGGTGAAACGATTTGAGGAAAACGCGAAGGACGCCGCGGGCTCAGCCCACGGCGTCCTCTTTTTTCATCAGGCGTAGACAAAGTTGGCCAGCATGACGGACAGCTCCCCCCGGGTGACGGCCCCCTCGGGGTCCAGCCGCCCGTCTGGCTGTCCGGCCAGGATGCCCTGCTCCAGGGCCCAGGCCACGGCGGCAGCCCCCTCCCCGGAGAGCTCTCCGCCGTCCGGATAGGCCATCAGTGCCCCGGTGTCCGTCAGGGCCTCGGCACCCAGAGTGAGGGCAAAGCGGTAGAGGACCAGGGCCACGTCCTCCCGGGTCATGTCCTGCTGGGGCAGGAGCGCATCCTCACGGACCAGCCCGGCGGAGAGGGCGAAGTTGGCCCCGCCGGCATACCACGCCCCGTCCCAGGGACCGGACAGCTGGGGGGCGCCGGCCACCTGCCAGAGCACGGTGAGCAGCTCCGCCCAGGTCACGCCGCTGTCCGGGCGGAAGTTGCCGGCCTCATCCCCGGAAAAGAGGCCGGAGGAGGCGCAGGTCAGGGCGTAGCGGGCAGACCAGTGGCCCGTCAGGTCGGGAAAGGACAGACCGCAGATCTCCCGATAGAAATACTGCTCCACCGCCTCCAGGACATCCTGAGCGGCACCGGGCTGGAGCATGTCTGTGAGACCCGCCTGAGCGACGGCGTCCCGGTAGCCGGCTGTGTCTGTCTGGGCCACCAGGGCCAGATAGGTGTCGGCGGCGGCATCGAAGTCCTCCGCGGAGTCCACAAGGAGCTCCAGGGAATTGAGAACAGAAGTCACATAGCTGATGGTGTAGCAGGGCTGTTCAAACAGCTGGGAGTTGGCGGCCCAGTCATAGGCCTCCTCCCCGCCGATGGAGTAGAGGAAGCCGTAGGACTCCGAGATAGAGCGGTAGAGCCGGTTCATCCCGGACACCGTGAGGCCGTCCGCCTGATAGACCGCCTGCTCAAACTCGTCGTACATGCAGAAGTACAGCATCCCCAGCAGGTCGGAGAGAATGGCCACCCGGTAGGCGTCCCCGCCCGCCTGGCCCGCCAAGCTGTCAGCAAAGGTGAGGTACAGGGCCTCCAGCCCCTGAGAGTGGGTCTCGGCCACGTCGTAGCAGAACTGCTCATCCTCAGCCAGGCAGTGGTTGGCGAAGTGGCCGAACTCGTGGATCAGGGTCTTTACGTCCAGATAGCTGCCCTGGGCGGAGCTGAGGATATAGGCAGAGCGATAGGCGGGCAGGCTGACAGTGACGCCCAGCGTGCTGGAGCTGGCCAGTATGTCCAGATCGTAGAGACCGTTGTCCCGCATATAGCCGTACAGTTCCCTGTATTCGCTGGAGACTGCATCCATATAGGGCTCCACAGCGTCCAGCACCTCCTCCTGGGTCATGTCCTCCAGGGAGGAGAGCCGGACGGGGGACAGGGAGCTGAGGCGGGACTGGGCGATCAGCAGTTCGGACTCCAGACGGGGCAGAAGGGCCTTGACCGCGCGATGGAGGAGGGCGGCCTCCTCCGGCGTATAGTCCCGGCCGTAGACAGTCTGATAGGCGTACTGGACATAGTCATCATAGCCCTTGGAGGCGGCGTACTGATTGCGCACCTTTACCAGCTCCAGGTAGATAGGGGCGAGGACCCCATTGCGGACGGCGGCCAGCTCCCCCACCAGGGTCAGATAGGCATCCTCCTCCAGTGAGCCCACCAGATAGGCGGCGTCCGCCTGGGCACGGGTCCAGGTCCTGCCGCCGGACTGGACAGAGGGCTCCTGGACCACCGCCTCCCAGTATTCGTTGACCAGAGCAGTCTCACGCTCCAGCAGGGCCAGCTCCTCCCACGTATTGGGAGAGGTGGACAGGAGGGACTGAGCCTGCCCTTCCCCCAGCAGCCGGGCCAGAACGGAGCCGTAGGCGCTGTTCAGCACCTCCTGGACGGCGGAGAGGTAGTCGCTCTCCGCCTGACCGCAGACGGAGCTGTAACGGACATACTCCTGGGTGCAGGAGGCGGGGGAGCGCATATAGTCCAGGGAGCAGAAGTAGTACTCGGTGAGCAGCTCGTTGAAGCGGTCCGTCATCCTGGACAGCAGAGAGAGGACCGAGCGCTCTGAGGCATCCTCCTCCCGAACGGCGGTCAGAAGTGCCTGCCGGGCCGCATCAAAGCTGCTGGGGTCGGCGGGGCTCCAGTCCTGGGCCGAGGCGGGGACCGGCTCCGGGAAGTCCGGGAAGAACTCGGTCTCCCGGGCCAGGGCCGCCGGAGCGAGCAGCGAGACAGACAGAAGGAGGGAGAGCAGGAGTGGCAGAAGACGGCCGCACTTCATAGAGATGCCTCCAATACAGACGATTTCGGGCCCGGAAGCCTGTCTCCATCCTATCATATCCGGGGTGGAAAGACAAGCGCCAGGCCAAGGGGCAGAGCTGAAAAATACGCCGCGGAAGGGGAAAACAGCGTCAAAAAGGCCCGCTCCCGTATGAGAGATGTCACACGGGAGCGGGCCGGGGGCTGATGGTCCGGGGGCGGCTCAGACGGAGACCGGATCCATCTCAACGGTCAGCTGCTCCATCAGGTCCACCACGTCGGCGCCGGCGGGGGGCTGGGTCTGGGGCTGGGTGCTGGAGGCGGAGTAGGTGCCGTCCATCGTCACGGTGTAGGTGAAGCCGGGAATGGAGACGCCGGAGGCCTCGTCGATGACGGCGGGCGTGCTCATCTCCATGGTCATAGCCAGCTCTTTGCCCTTCATGGAGGCGTCCACGGACACAATGGCCCCCTCCTGGTCCGCCTTCATGGTCATGGAATAGCCGGTGACCTTGGAGTCGGAGGTGAACAGAGTAAAGGTGATGTCCATGTCCTCTGCCTGGGTGGTGGAGATATAAGTGGTCCCCTTCTGTTCCAGGGCACTGTCGGAGAACATGCTGTTATAAAGAGCCAGGAGATCACGAGTGGTCATGGAGGCGGAGGTGAGGGGGACCTCCCGCAGGATAAGGGCCAGAGAGTCGGCAAAGCTCATGTCCTGAGCGGCCCGGGCCATGAGCAGGAGGTCGGTGTAGTCCAGGCCGGTCTGGAGGGAGAGCTGGTCCATCATGGACTTCAGATCCATCTTAAACCACAGGCCGGTGACGCTGGGATCGGACATCTGGGTCAGTGCATCGGAGGAAAAGTAGAACAGGCCCTCCTCCAGGTCGCCCCGCAGTTCCAGGTCGATGGGATCGATCTGGGCGGATACCTCAGCATCAGGAGCGGACAGTTCCATATCCAGCTCTGTGCTGAACTGGAAAGCGGAGCTGTCGCTCTGGAGCATGGAGTAATCTCCCTGGATGCCGCCGGTCATGAGGGAGGAGAGCTCCATCTCCACTGCCAGACTGCCCTCCACCTTGCAGGTGCCGCCGGTCAGATCCCGGGTGTACTCCAGATACCGGTCCATCATGGCGTAGGTCTCGGAGTTGGCGGCCAGGATGGCATCTACGTCGTCGATGATGACAGTAGAAGTCTGGGCATCCCAGCCTACGTTGTACCCCAGGGCACCGGCCACCAGTCCCACGGGGACGTAGGTGCGGGAGGAGGCGGCGTCGATGAAGGGAGCGGCATCGGTGGTGATGGTGTCCGTCTCAGCGGCGTTCTCCTGCCCACGGGTCACAGTGAGCTCCTTCTGGTCGATGGTCAGGGTGATGGAGGTGTCATCCTTGGCCGCGGTGACACTGCGGGTGGCGGCGTCCCAGGTGATATCCCCCTGGGCGAAGCCCAGGGCGTCAAAGGTCTCCACCATGGGCAGGAAAGAACGGCCGTCCTTCAGCAGGGGGGCGGCGTCGGTAAAGGTGACGGCCTCCCCATTGACCAGGACGGAGAAATCCCCCTCCTGGGCTGCGGAGGCGGGCAGGCAGAGCGCCAGAAGAAGGGCGCCGGCGCACAGGGCGGTGCGGAACGCGCGGTTTAACATGACAGATCCACTCCTTAAAATTGACATGGGCCGCCAGGCGG
Organism: Lawsonibacter asaccharolyticus; assembly: GCF_022453915.1. Taxonomy (NCBI): domain Bacteria; kingdom Bacillati; phylum Bacillota; class Clostridia; order Eubacteriales; family Oscillospiraceae; genus Lawsonibacter; species Lawsonibacter asaccharolyticus. The sequence continues at coordinate 2,493,540 of NZ_CP091870.1, read as the reverse complement.
CCCGAAAGCCGAGCTTTTTTCCGGTCTCAATATACCATATCCGGGGGGAAAAGACAAGGAGCGAGAGGGAGAAGGAAGAAAAAATCCGGCGCGGGCCCGCAGGTCCGCGCCGAAAAAAGGAGGAATAGGGGAGGAATCAGGCGTCGATGACCTCGCCGGTGAGCACCTCCCGGCTGTCCACGGTGAGCTGTCCATCCCGGCAGTCCACGGTGATGCGGGAGCCGGGCTCCACCTGGTCGGCAATGATCTTCTTGCTGATAAGGGTCTCCACCGTATGCTGGAGATAGCGGCGCAGGGGCCGGGCGCCGTAGATGGGGTCGTAGGCGCTGGCAATGATCTCCTCCTTGGCCGCGGGGGTGAGGACCACGGTGAGCTGTTTGTCCTCCAGCCGGCGGTTCAGGTCGGCGGCCATCAGATCGATGATATGGGTCACGTTGTCCTTTGTCAGGGGCTTGTAAAACACGATCTCATCCAGCCGGTTGAGAAACTCCGGGCGGAAGGACCGCTTGAGCAGATCGCTGACCTGCTCCCGGGCCTCCTGGCTGATCTCCCCCCGGCTGTCGATGCCGTCCAGCAGGAACTGGCTGCCCAGGTTGGAGGTAAGAATGATGATAGTGTTCTTGAAATCCACGGTGCGGCCTTGACTATCTGTAATACGACCGTCGTCCAATACTTGAAGTAATATATTGAATACGTCCGGGTGGGCCTTTTCCACCTCATCAAAGAGGATAACGGAGTAGGGTTTCCGCCGCACCGCTTCAGTGAGCTGGCCGCCTTCCTCATAGCCCACATATCCGGGAGGAGCCCCGATGAGCCGGGACACGGAGAATTTCTCCATATACTCGCTCATGTCGATGCGAACCAGGTTCTTCTCGCTGTCGAACAGGGCCTCAGCCAAGGTCTTGGCCAGTTCGGTCTTACCAACGCCGGTGGGGCCCAGGAACAGGAAGGAGCCAATGGGCTTGTTGGGGTCAGCGATGCCGGCCCGGCTGCGGAGGATGGCCTCGGACACCAGGCGTACCGCCTCGTCCTGGCCCACCACCCGCTGGTGGAGGATGTCCTCCAGGTGAAGCAGCTTCTCACGCTCCCCCTCCATGAGCCGGGAGACGGGGATTCCGGTCCACCGCTCGATGATGCGGGCGATCTCCTCCTCGGTGACCTTGTCCCGCAGCAGGGAACGCTGCCGCCCCTCATTGGCGATCTGCTCCTCCGCCTCCAGGGCCTTTTTCAGCTCGGGGATGCGGCCGTACTGGAGCTGGGCGGCCCGCTCCAGGTCGTACTCCCGCTGGGCCTTCTCCAGCTGGGCGTTGGCCTCCTCCAGCTCCTCCCTGAGCTTCTGGACCTTGCCAATGGCGTTCTTCTCGTTCTCCCACTGGGCTTTCTTGGCGTTGAACTCATCCCGCATGTCGGAGAGCTCCTTCTGGATCTCCGACAGATGCTCCTGGGACAGCTTATCTGTCTCTTTTTTCAGAGCGGCCTCCTCGATCTCGTGCTGGATGATCTTCCGCTGGATGACGTCCAGCTCGGTGGGCATGGAGTCGATCTCGGTGCGGATCATGGCGCAGGCCTCATCCACCAGATCGATAGCCTTGTCGGGGAGGAAGCGGTCAGTGATATAGCGGTTGGAGAGAGTGGCGGCGGCGATGATGGCCCCGTCGGTGATCTTGACGCCGTGATAGACCTCGTACCGCTCCTTCAGGCCGCGGAGGATGGCGATGGCATCCTCCACCGTGGGCTCATTCACCATGACAGGCTGGAAGCGGCGCTCCAGAGCGGCGTCCTTTTCAATATACTGCCGGTACTCGTTGAGGGTCGTGGCGCCGATACAGTGCAGCTCTCCCCGAGCCAGCATGGGCTTGAGGAGATTGCCCGCATCCATGGAGCCCTCCGTCTTGCCCGCCCCTACGATGGTGTGCAGCTCGTCGATAAAGAGGATGATACGCCCCTCGGACTTCTTCACCTCGTTGAGGACGGCCTTCAGCCGCTCCTCAAACTCGCCCCGGTACTTGGCCCCGGCGATGAGGCTGCCCATATCCAGGGAGAAGATGGTCTTGTCCTTCAAACTGTTGGGCACGTCTCCCTTCACGATCCGCTGGGCCAGTCCCTCGGCAATGGCGGTCTTACCCACGCCGGGCTCCCCGATAAGGACGGGATTGTTTTTGCTCTTGCGGGAGAGGATGCGGATGACATTGCGGATCTCGTCGTCCCGGCCGATGACCGGGTCCAGCTTGTTCTGGCGGGCCCGTTCCACCAAGTCGGTGCCGTACTTCTTCAGGGCGTCATAGGTCTCCTCAGGGTTGTCACTGGTGACCCGCTGGTTGCCCCGGACAGAGGTCAGGGCCTGCATCACTTTTTCCCGGGTGACGTTGTAGGTGCGGAACAGCTCCTTCAGGGCGCTGTTGGCACTGTCCAGCAGGCCCAGCAGGATGTGCTCCACAGAGATATACTCATCCTTCATGGACGCCGCGGCGGACTCGGCGGATTTCAGGGCACGGTCCACGTCCTGAGCCACATAGACCTTGTCCGCCTCCCGGCCTCCACCGGAGACCCGGGGCAGCTTCTCCACCTCGTGCTGGACGGCGGCCTGGAAGCTGGGGAGGGTCAGGCCCATATTGGTGAGCAGCTGGGGGATCAGCCCCTCGCCGTCCTGGACCAGCGCCATGAGCAGATGGGCCTGCTCGATCTGCTGGTGCCCGTACTCCAGGGCGATGTCTTGGGCGCCCTGAATGGCGGCCAACGATTTCTGGGTAAATTGATTCATATTCATAAAAGGAACACCTCCTAGATCCGATCTATATTGATTCTTAAACTTTAGCACTCGATAAACTTAACTGCTAAAATTAGTATAGAGCCATTGGACAAGATTTGCAAGTCTTTTTTCAAGTTTCCATACTTTTGTGTGCTGCGTCCTGCAGGGGCACACAAACTGAAAATTGAGTTTTGGAAGAAACGCGATTTGGAAAAGAGTCAGGCGGAGCCGGTACGCCGGCTCCGCCTGACCGCGGCTGGGGAGACCTCACTGGATCTGGATCTTGTGGCACTGGGGAAGGACCTCCTGCCGCTTGGGCAGAATGAGCTCCAGCACCCCGTCCTGATAGGAGGCCCGGATGGCGTCCTCCTGGATGCCGTCCAGGGTGAAGGACCGGGAGAAGCTGCCGGTGCGGCGCTCCCGGCAGATGTAGTTGTCGGCGGCGGTGCGGTCATCGGCCTGGTGCTTGGCGGAGATGGTGAGCACGCCGTCCTTTACATCCAGATCGATGTCCTCCTTGCGGAAGCCGGGCAGGTCGGCCTGGAGCAGGTAGTGGGCGCCCTCGTCCCGGATATCAGTGCTGAAGACCGGCGTGCGGCGGCCGCTCTCGCCGAACATGCTGCGCTCCAACTCGTCAAACAGATCCATCATGCTGCTGTTGCTGCGGCGGGTGTAGGGGATCATATACATAAGTCAAAACTCCTTTCGGTCCCGGGCGGAGCATCCTCCGGCCCGGGCCTCTCTGAACTTTGGCTTTATTATAGTGAGGGATTATGAATTTTTTGTTACACAGATGTGTCACAAGTGTAAATATTAGCACTCAATAAATAAGAGTGCTAATATTTTGCAGAAAGGCTCCCCTTGTATTGGCGAAAAACGGGTGGTATAATTGTCATACAATTAAAATAAGGAGGGCACCCCATGAAGATATTAGTTTTTGGCCCCAGAGACCGCTATGACGTGTACCGGCCCCCATTTGCGGATGAGATGCCGGTGGAGCTGGTGTTCCGCCGCCCGGACCAGACCTATGTCCAGGCGGCCCAGGAAAATGCGGACGCGAGGATCATTTTTGTGGATGCCATCACGGATGTGGGTCCCGATGTGATGGACCAGCTTCCAGAGCTGAAGATGATCCACTCTGAGGGTGTAGGGTACAACTGCATCGACTGCCAGGCCGCCCGGGAGCGGGGGATCTATGTGTGCAACAATAAGGGGTGCAACGCGGAATCGGTGGCGGAGCACACCATCATGCTGATGCTGATGGCTCTGCGCTTCGGCATCCCTGGACACAACGCGGTCATCCAGGGGCAACAGATCCAGATGAAGCAGAAGGCCATCGCCGCCCACGCCCCCGGCCTGTTCCAGTGTGCGGTGGGGTTGGTGGGCTTTGGAGACACCGCCCAGGCCACCGCCCGGCGGCTGGCCAGCTTCGGCTGCAAGCTATACTATTACACCCGCCACCGCCGTCCGCCTCAGGTGGAGGAGGACTTTGGGGTGACCTATCTGCCTCTGGAGGAGCTGACCGCCCAGTGCGACATCATCTCGCTCCACTGCGCGGTCACCGACGAGACCCGGGAGATGGTGGATGGGGCCTTCCTGGCCCGGATGAAGCCCAACTCCATCTTGGTCAACTGCGGCCGGGGCGACCTGGTGGACAACCAGGCCCTGCGGAAGGCACTCATAGACGGGACCATCCGGGGCGCGGCGCTGGATACTATTTTCCCGGAGCCCACCCCCGGCGACCACCCTCTGGTGGACCTGCCGCCGGAGGTCAGAGATCGGGTGGTTTACAGCTCCCACCTGGGGGGCAGCTCCGGGGGGGCTTTTGCCAAGGCGCATCTGACCATGTGGACCAACGCCCGGCATATTTTGAACGGAGAGCGGCCCACCAACGTGGTCAACGGGCTGTAAGAGGGGGGGCGGCATTATGATCCGGGCTCTCCGTCCGGAGGATCTGGACCAGGTGATGCAGATCTGGCTGGACGCCAACCTGGAAGCCCACTGCTTTCTTCCTGAGAGCTATTGGTGCGACCATATGGAGGAGGTGCGGGCGGCGCTGCCCGCCGCCCAGGTGTTCGTCTATCAGGACTGGGAGGGGCTCCAGGGCTTTGCGGGACTGACCGGCGACTATCTGGCGGGGCTCTTCGTCCGGCGTGCCGCCCGGTCCAGGGGAATCGGGCGGGCGCTGCTGGAGCGGGCCAAGGAGGGGCGGGAGAGCCTGACACTCCACGTGTACCGGGAGAACAGCCCGGCGGTCCGCTTTTACCAGCGGGAGGGCTTTGCCATCCGGGCCGCGGAGCGGGAGGAGAACACCGGCCGGGAAGAGTACCATATGGAGTGGCACAGGGGAGGACAGCACCTTCCACCGCGGCGCGGGGAGCCTTGATCCGCTAAGACCCCGCTGCCCCGGGAGCAGGTACGTAGCTCCGCTTGACACCGGGCGTCCGGGGATGGTAAGATGGGGAAAAGCTGGCATGGGACGGGAGGAGAGCTTATGGCAGAGGAGCTGTTTGGCGGACAGGATGTGGGGGCCACGCCCTCTTATAAAGAACAGGCATACCGCCTGATCAAGGAGGCGATCCTCTTCAACCGGTTTCGGGTAGGGGCCATCTACTCCCAGGACGACATCTGCAAGGAGCTGGGCATCAGCCGAACCCCGGTGCGGGAGGCTCTGCTGGAGCTCCAGAAGGACGGCTATGTCTCCTTCTCCCGGGGCAAGGGGGTGCAGGTGGTGCCGGTGTCTGACCGGGACGCCCGGGACATCCTGGAGACCCGGATGTATATCGAGTGCATCAACGCGAAGCTGGCGGCGAACCGTGCTGCCCAGCGGGACCTTCAGGCCATGCGGGAGAGCCTGGACCGCCTCCGGGACCAGCTCTCCACCAGGGATGGGCAGCACCTGTACCGCCTGGACCACATCTTCCACCGGGCAGTGGCGGCGGCCACTCAGAACCGCCTGCTCTACCGGGAGTGCGAGCTGCTCCTGGACCACTATCTCCGGTTTGAGGTCAAGTCGGTGTATAACAACTCCATCGACGCCAAGATCGTCTTTGATGAGCATGTGGCCATCTGCGATGCCATCGCGGAAGGGAGCGCCGAGCGGGCAGAGCAGGCCATGGCCCGACACCTGACCAACTCCTACCGCCGCACCGTCAGCCGTTTCTGGGCGGAATAGTGGAAGAAAACATGGACGGCCGTGTCCCAGGAGGATGCGGCCGTTTGACTTGTCTGAATATGTAAATATATCCCATATAAAATGTTTTCAACCAGAGCTCGAAAAAGTTCTTGACATTGCCCCTAAAATATCTTATGATAAGGCCATAAAACAAGTGTATTGGAGAGCGAACAGAATAGCGGTTCTGCGCGCTCTCCTTTTTTAGAACTCAAGTAATATATTACATATTTAATAAAACAGGAAAAATGTAATATGTTGCAAGGGGAGGGCACAGGCAGGTTTGAGCAGCTGCGGTGGGCGGTATCTGTTCCGCATCCGGAGGCGGGGCGGCGCCGGCATCCGCTGCAAATAAACAAAAGGGAGAGAGAACCGTATGTTAATCGCAACATGGATCGTGACCTTTGTCATTATCGTGGGGATCGGTGTCTGGTCCGGCACCAAGATCAAAAGTGCCAACCAGTGGTCGGGCGGTGACAAGACCATGGGCCCCCTGACTCTGGGCTGTGTCTTTGCTGCCTGGCAGATTGGCGGCATGGCCGTGGTAGGGGCGGCTCAGAACGGCTACACCCTGGGCATCTCCGGGGCCTGGTACTCCATCGCCGGCTCCTTCTACTTCATCGCGCTGGCCCTGTTCGCCAAGCTGATCCGCAACAACATGCCCGGCGACTCGGTGCCCATCTATCTGCAAAAGCGCTTCGACACCAAGACCAGCCGCCTGTACTCCTACGCCTGGATCGTCTACGGCTTCCTGTACATCCCCTATCAGCTCAAGACCGTGGCTTCCATCATCCAGATCGCCATCCCCGGTCTGAACATCACGCTGGCCATGCTCATCGGCCTGACCATCGCCGTGATCTACACCAGCTTCTCCGGCATGCGGGGCATGTCCGCTGTGGGGCGCATCGTATGCTTCGGCATCTACATCCTGCTCATTGCCTTCGTGCTCATGACGCTGCCCAAGTTCGGCGGCTTCACCGTGATGCTCTCTGAACTTCCCGCAGAGTACTCCTCCATGGGCAATATGCCCACCCAGCGCATCATCGCCTGGATCCTGGGCGGCTGCCTGTCCACCGCAGTGATGCAGTCCGTGCTCCAGCCCCTGCTGGCCGCAAAGAGCGCTTCCGCCGCCCGCACCGGCTCTATCCTGGGCTATGTGCTGGCTGCCCCCATCTGCCTGCTCACCGCCACCTGCGGCATCTTTGCCAAGGCGTCCGGTGCGGACCTGGGCGACGGTGCCACCGCATTTGCCTACTCCATCAAGACCTTCAGCAATCCGGCTTTCGCTGGGATCATTTTTGCCTTTGCCACCATGATCATCGCGGCTACCATGGCCACCATGATGCTGGCCACAGGCACCATCATTACCAATGTCTATAAAAACGACATCAATCCCAACGTGGACGACGCCAAGCTGCTGAAGCTGTCCAAGATCATCACCTTCGTCTTTGCCTACCTGACTCTGATCCCTGCGGTCATCATGCCCAGCGCCGCCCTCACCAACCTGTTCCTCACCCTGCAGCACGTGGCCGCCGCCCCGGTGAGCTTCGCCATCCTGGTGGGCCTGACCTGGAAGCGCTGCACCCGGCAGGGGGCCTTCTGGGCCATGGCCAGCGGCATGGTGGTAGGTGTGGCCTGGATGCTGCTGGGCCTGACCGACACACTGGAGGCGGTCTACCCCACAGTGCTGGTCAGCTATACAGTGGGTGTTGTGGTATCTCTGGCGACCAGTAAAAAGATGCATGGTTTGGCGAAGGAATAATAGAATCCGAACAAGACTCGATGAAAACACTGTCCGGCGCGGCCGGGAAGGGAAGCGGATCAAGTATGAGTGAAGCAAAGAAGCAGCAGTACATGTGGCCCTCGCGGTGGAGCAAGCCCTCCGCCCACGGGGACTGCGGAGCGGTCAGCTGCAACAATATCTATGCCACCCGGGCGGGGTTGGAGATGCTGCGGGCCGGAGGGAACGCCTTTGACGCCGCCGTGGCGGTCTCTCTGACCCTCTCTGTGGTGGAGCCCCACCACTCCGGCATCGGGGGCGGCTGTTTCAGCCTGCTGTACTCCCAGCGGGATCAGAAGGTCTTGGCGCTGGACGCCCGGGGCGTGGCTCCCGCCAAGGCGGGGGAGGACCTGTTCCTCAAGGATGGAGAGGTCCAGGACGAGTGGAAGGACCTGGGGGGCCAGTCGGTAGCCATTCCGGGGCTGCTGAGAGCCATGGAAACCATGCTGCGGGAGTACGGCACTATGACGCTGGCGCAGGCGGCGGCTCCCGCCATCCGCTGTGCCCGGGAGGGCTTCGGCACCAGTTATACCGGAGAGCTCACCATGGAGGACGACTCGGTCCGGCGGAAGCTGGATCTTTCACCCCAGTTCCGGCGGCTGTATCTGAAGCCGGACGGGAGCCGCTACCGCTTCGGTGAGAAGCAGGTGAACTCTGAGCTGGCCGGCCTGCTGGAGCTGGTGGCGGCGGAGGGGGCGGACGCCTTTTACACCGGGCCGGTGGCCCGGAAAATGGTGGAGCAGATCAACCAGCGGGGCGGGTGCTTTACCCTGGAGGACCTGAGCCGATATCAGCCCAAGTACCGTACCCCGGTGAAGACCACCTACCGGGGGCTGGAGGTGGCGGCCTTCGCGCCGCCCAGCGGCGGATGCGCCGTGGTGGAGATGCTGAACATTCTGGAGCACAGCGATCTGGCCGCCATGGGACACAACACCGCCGCCTCCATCCATGCCATCGCGGAGGCCATGAAGCTGGGCTTTGCGGACCGAAGCGTGGCTCTGGGCGATCCCGACTTCGTCCAGGTGGACGTGGAGCGGCTGACCAGCAAGGCCCATGCGGCGGAGCGGTATGCCCTCTCATCACCGGAGACGGCGGGGGAATACGCTCCGGCGGAGGGGATCGAGGCCAAGGAGTACCCAGGAAACACCTCTCACTTTGCAGTGATGGACCGCTTTGGGAACGCGGTCTCCCAGACCCAGACTGTACGGGACTGGTTCGGCTGCGGGATCGTGGTGGACGGCTGCGGCTTTGTGCTCAACAACGCCATGTCCGACTTCAGCGCCAAGCCGGGCGCACTCACCAGCCAGGGACTGACCTATGGAAGCGCCAACAGCATCCAGGGGGGGAAGACGCCTCTGTCCTCCATGGCCCCCAGCATGGTGTTCAAGGACGGACGGCCCTATCTGGCCATCGGCGCGGCGGGCGGTCCCCGGATTATCACCGGAACCCTCCAGGGGATCGTCAATGCGGTGGACTTTGGGATGCTGCCGGAGCAGCTGGTCCGCCAGCCCTACCTCAACTGCCTGACCCGGGAGCAGGGACTGGAGCTGGAGTTCGGGATCTCAGAGGACACCATCCGGCTTCTGGAACAGAAGGGGCACCGGCCGGTGCGGGTCCCGGTGGACCAGGCCATGAGCACCATGCTCAACAGCGTCATGTATGTGGACGGGGAGTACCACGCTGCCGGCACCCAGCGGGTGGACGGCTGCGGCGGAGCCCTTCTCTCTGACGGGCATATGGTGCTGGACGGGATCAGTCAGGAGGATTGAGCGGCCTGCCTGAAGCATCAAAAAGCGAAAAGAGAAAAATGGTCAGCAGAATTTCTGCTGACCATTTTTTGATATTGGGAACCAATAAAGAGAAGGGACGGTGCGTACCGGGGCCAGAACCTGGCACAGGGGACTCACTGTGCAGAGGGCTCTCCGATCTGGACATGGGGCAGGGCCAGACAGGGATTTTGCAGCGTAGTCCACACCTCGCGGTCCTCTACCACGCAGAGGGTGGTGGAAACGGTGGTGGCGGGGACGCCCTCGTGGGGATGACGGCAGATACAGTTCGGCTCGTTGGTGTGGTCTGACATGATGCGGTAGAGATCCTGGAACCGGAGGGAGCCGTAGCGCTCTTCTACCATCTGGGCAATGCGGTCATAGCGCTTGTGAGTGGAGGGGTAGTTCTCCTCTGGGGGATTGAAATGGCTGAGCTGGTCACTGACCACGTGGTTGGTGCGGAAGAGGACCCCCCTGCCCTCATCCTTTTCCACATAGATCTCGTCGGAGGTCATCTCGATGACATAGGCCTCTGTGGGGTCGGCGGCAATGACGTTCAGGCCGTTCATACGGGGGGCGGTGCGGCAGAACTCCACCGCTTGGGCGGCGGTCCTGCAGGAGGAGAGGAGGACCCGCACATTGAGGAAGATATCGGCCTCCTCCACCCGGTCGATGCGGGTGGGGTCCTTCTCTGTCCAGAAGCCGGTGGTGGTCACAGCCAGACCATGGCTGTTGATGCCTACAGCGGGATAGGTGAGGATACCGGCCCCACCCACCTCGATGATCTCCTGGCCGTCGGGGTAGATGTGGCGGACCAGAGCCTGCTCCATGGGCATGCCCATATCCCGGTTCTTGATGATGTAGGTGCAGCCGTCAGCGGCAGCCTGTCCCCGGACACAGAGCATGCTGCATTCCTGCGTGATGTGACGGAAGGACTCACAGAGGAAATAGGCGGGGATGTTCAGCAGCAGGATGTCGTCAAGGGGCAGACCGCTGCCTTGGGCGATGCCCTGGAGCTCCTCGTACATCTCAGGCCGCTGCTCCTGGAAGAAACGGAGGTTTTGGTTCACAAAGGCCTGATAGGCCTGGAGGTCCACCTTCTCCTGCTCCAGCTTCCGGTGGACGGAAGCCAGGTTGCGGCGGATGGCATCAGAGAGCTCCTGCCCCTGCTGGACGCCCTGCTCGAAGGGCGTGCCGCTCACTTGGCAATAGGCGTGCTGATATTGGGAATTCATACAGAAATACCTCCTTAAGACTGAGACTGTCCGCACAGCAGGCAGCTGCAGATATGTCCGTTCTGCGTGATGTCCCTGGCTTCCGGGACGGCAGAGGCACACTCTGCCATGGCGGCAAAGCATCTGGGGTGGAAGGGGCAGCCGCTGGGGACGGCGATGGGGCTGGGCAGGTCGCCCTGAAGGATGATGCGTTCCGGCTGCCGTGTGGGGTCTGGCAGGGGGACGGCGGAGAGGAGAGCCTGGGTATAGGGGTGGGTGGGGTGGGCAAAGAGCTCCTGCTTCTCCGCATATTCCACCACTTTGCCCAGGTACATGACCGCCACATGGGTGGAGATGTGCTGTACCACACGCAGATCATGGGAGACGAAGACCAGCGCGATGCCCAGCTTTTGCTGCAGGTGCATGAGCAGGTTGATGATCTGGGCCTGGATCGACACATCCAGGGCGGAGACGCACTCGTCACAGACGATCAGCTTGGGACTGACGGACAGGGCGCGGGCAATACAAAGCCGCTGGCGCTGGCCGCCGGAAAACTCATGGGGGAATTTCCGCATGCTGTCCTGGGACAGTCCCACCAGATCCAGCAGCTCCTCCGCGCGCTTCATGGCGGCCTCCCGGCTGCCCAGCTTGTGGATCAGAAAAGGCTCAGCGAGGATATCGGAGACCCGCTGGCGGGGATTGAGGGAGGCATAGGGATCTTGAAAGATGATCTGGATATCCCGGCGCATCCGGCGCAGGCTCTCCTTGTCGGCACTGGTCAGATCCTGACCCTGAAAAAGGACCGTGCCCTCGGTGGGCTCGATGAGCCGCATCATGGTGCGGGCCAGGGTAGATTTCCCGCAGCCGGACTCCCCGACGATGCCCAGGGTCTCCCCCTCCCGAATGACCAGGGAGACGTCGTCTACGGCTTTGACGTACTGGGCGGCCTTGGAGAAGACCCCTTTGCGTACCGGAAACCATTTTTTCAGGTGGTCGGCCTGGAGCAGGATCGGGCGTTCAGACATGATCGCTCCCCCCTTCCTCGTCCCACTGGGGCGTATATTTCCAGCACTGGACGGTGTGTTCCCCATCCAGGGTCAGGAGGGGAGGCTGTTTCTGGGTGCAGATCTTCCGGCAGCAGGCACAGCGGTTGTGAAAGGCACAGCCCTCCGGCATGTGATAGATACTGGGGACCGACCCTTCGATGGTGGCCAGGTCCCCCTGGCTGTCATCCATGTGCGGGATGGAGCGGAGCAGTCCCTCCGTATAGGGGTGAAGAGGGTGCTGGAAGATGGTGCGCACATCAGCTTTTTCCACGATGTGGCCGCAGTACATCACTGCCACAGTATCCACCATAGAGGCCACGACGCCCAGGTCGTGGGTGATAAGAATGATGGAGGTGCCCAGCTTTTCGTTTATGGACCGGAGCAGGTCCAGGATCTGGGCCTGGATAGTTACATCCAGGGCGGTGGTGGGCTCATCCGCGATGAGCAGCTCCGGGTCGCATAGAAGAGCGATGGCGATCATGACGCGCTGGCGCATGCCGCCGGACAGCTCAAAGGGATATTGCTTCAGTCGGGTCTCCGGGCTGGGGATGCCCACGGTGCGCAGCATCTCGATAGACATCTCGTTGGCCTGGGCTTGGGAGACCTTCTTGTGGAGGCGGACCACCTCTCCAAGCTGGTCTCCAATGGGAAACAGGGGGTCCAGGCTGACCATGGGCTCCTGAAAGATCATGGAGATCTGGTTGCCCCGGACCCTGCACATCTGGCGCTCGGTCTTGGTGAGCAGCTCTTCCCCGTTGAGGCGGATGCTCCCGGTGATCTGAGCGGGCGGGGTGGGCAGCAGGCGTATGATGCTCTTGGAAGTGACACTTTTGCCCGAGCCGGACTCCCCCACCAGACCCAGTTTCTCCCCTTTTTTCAAGGAGAAGCTGACGTGGTTCACCGCAGCGGCGGAGCCGTATTTGGTCTTGAATCTGACGCTGAGATCTTGTACGCAAAGCATAGGTTCATTCTGCATAACTGAGCTCCCCCCTTATACATCCAGTTTGGGATCCAGGTAATCCCGCAGCCAGTCGCCCAGCAGATTGACGCCCAGCACGGTCAGCGTGATGCACAGACCGGGGAAGATACACTGCCAGGGGTCGGTGAGAATGTTGTCACGGGCTTCGCTGAGCATCCGCCCCCAGGTGGGGATGGTGATAGGGACACCGTAGCCCAGGAAGCTGAGGGAGGCCTCGATCAGTACGATCTTGGCCATCTCCAGGGTGGCGATAACGATGACAGGGCTGATGATATTGGGCAGGATATGTTTGAAAATGATGCGGGCATCGGTGCCGCCGGCAGCGCGTATGGCCTCAATATACTCCATCTCCTTGATGCCCAGGATCTCGCCGCGGACCAGGCGGGCGTATCGCACCCAGCTGGTGATGCCGGCGATCAAAATGACATTGCCCAGGCTGGAGCCCAGCACTGCCGCGATAAACAGGGCCAGCAGCGTGAAGGGGAAGCAGAGCTGGATGTCCACCAGGCGCATGATGACCGCGTCCACCCATTTGCCGTAGTAGCCGGCCAGGCTGCCCAGGACCACGCCCACGATGCCGCCTACTACGGTGCCGGCCAGAGCTACGATCAGGGTGACGCGGGCGCCGTACAGCAGACGGGAGAGAATGTCGCGGCCCAGCTGGTCAGTGCCCAGCAGATGGCCGGCCACAGGGTCAGCGCCCCAGATGGGGTCCTTCAGCTTGATCATGACGTCCTGAGCCAGCGGGTCATAAGGCGCCAGGAGCGGGGCAAAGATGGCACAGATGATGATGAGAAGCACCAGGATCAGCCCAAACATGCCGGTCTTGCTGTTCTTCAGGCTGGACCAGGCGCTTTTAAATCCTTTTTTCACTGATCCTACCTCCTCATTGCAGCCGGACGCGGGGATTGATCACGCAATACAGCACGTCCACGATGAAGTTGATCACCACGAAGATCACCGCCATCAGAAAGACGATGCACTCCACCACCGCAAAGTCGCTGGTGGTGATGCTCTGGATGACCAGACGTCCCACGCCCGGCCAGGCGAAGACCTGCTCGGTGATGACCGAGCCGCCCAGCAGAGAGGCGAACTGCATGCCCAGGATGGTGATGATGGAGCTCATCGCGTTTTTCAGGGCATGCTTGCCGATGATCTTGCTTTTGGGAAGACCCTTGGCCTTTGCCACATCGATATACTCCTTGCCCAGCACCTCGATGAGGTTGCTGCGCAGGAGCCGGCAGATGGTGGCCGCTGAAAAGACCCCCAGCGTGAAGGCGGGCAGGATCAGGGAACGCAGGCCATCCTCTGCGCCGCCAGTGGGCATCCAGCCCAGCTTCACAGCAAAGAGCATGATGAGCATGATGCCCAGCCAGAAGGCGGGCATGCATTGGCCCAGCAGGGCCAGCACCCGGATTACGGCATCGGAGACGCTGTTGCGCTTCACAGCCGCCACAATGCCTGCCGGGATGCCCAGTACCACGGAGATGAGCAGGGCCGCACAGGCCAGCGTCAGGGTGGCAGGCGCCCGCTCCAGCACCACGGACATGGCCGGTTCATTGTAGTAGTAGGAGGTGCCGAAATCCCCCACCAGCGCCCCCTTCAGAAAGCGGACATATTGGACGGGCAGGGGGTCATTGAAGCCCATCTCTTCACTGAGGATCTCCATTTCCTCTTTGGAGGTGGTGGGGGAGACCATCAGCTCCACCGGGTTCCCGGTGAGGTGCAGGATAAAAAATACGACTACGGTAATGCCCAAGATCGCGATGATGGACTGCCCGAGCCGCTTGAGTAAGTATTTCCCCATGCTTTTCAACCTTTCATAGCGAGCCAGGATAGTGAGAAACGGCGCACCCGTTCCAGATCACGGGTGCGCCGCCTGTTTCTCTGCCATTGAAATACCGCACCAGCTGCGGATATTCAGTTAAGGGAGCAAATCGCTCAGCCGGCCACGGAGACGCCGTCCATGAGGACGACTTCGTCGGTGCGGGCAGTCCAATTCTGGACCTTCTTGGAGTTGTAGGCATACAGGGTGTCCTGCTGATACAGCCACAGGGCGGGGGCCTCGTCCACCATCATCTGCTGCATCTGGCTGTAAAGCGCCACGCGCTTCTCAGCGTCCATCTCAGAGGCGGCCTGGGAGGCCAGATCCATAAACTCGGGGGAGACCCAGGTGCAGTACCGGGCACCCTCAGTAAAGCCAATGGAGGCGATCAGGTTGATATCGCAGTAGGGGCCGCCCAGACCCTGGAGGAACAGGGGGGCCACGGTGCCCGCGCCGATCTCGTCCCGCTGCGTGGCGGAGTCCTCCTGCTTGATGGTGACGTTGATGCCGATCTGAGCCAGCTGGGAGGCGATGGCCTGGACCACGTCGGTGCTGTTGAGCAGGCCGGGAGAGACGGAGCACTCGATGTCAAAGCCGTCGGCATAGCCGGCGTCGGCCATCAGCTGCTTGGCCTTCTCCACATCGTAGGTGTAGCCCTGCACATTGGGATCATAGCCCTCGTACTCGGGGGTGGAGATGGAGGCGACCTTGACGGCGTAGCCGTCCAGCACGCCGGCGATCAGCGCGTCCCGGTCCACCGCATAGTTGATGGCCTGACGCACCCGCACATCGTCCAGGGGGGTGGGGCCGCCTACCAGGTTGAACTGCAGCCAGACCACACGGGTGGAGGGCTGGCCCACCACAGAGATGCCGTCAAGGCTCTCCAGATACTCGGCCTGGGTGGTGGGGATATTGCAGATGATGTCCACCTCGCCGGCCTGAAGAGCGGCTACCCGGTCGGCGGCCTCGGGGATGACCCGGAAGACCAGCTGATCGATCTGGGGCACCTCGCCATAGTAGTCGGGATTCTTCTCCAGCACCACCTTCTGGTCCTTCTCCCAGGAGACGAACTTGAAGGGGCCGGAGCCGATGGGGGCGGCGGCAAAGCCCTCGTCTCCCACTTCCTCCACATAGGCACTGGGGACGATCTTGATATAGTTCAAGCGCAGGGGGAGAGAGGGGAAAGCGTAGTCAGTGATGATGTTGAACTCGAAATCGCCCAGTACCTCCACCTGCATGAAGGAGAAATCGCCGGACAGAGCGTAGTGCTTCTCCGAGTCACGCAGGCTGTTGATGGTGTAGGCCACATCGTCAGCAGTCATCTGGGTGCCGTTGGTAAAGTACACGTCCTGCCGCAGAGTGAAGTGCCAGGTAGTGTCATCCACCTGCTCATAGCTCTCAGCAGCGTCGCACACGATCTGCCCCTGGGGGTCCGTCTTGACCAGGGTGCTGTAAAGGGAGGCCAGAATGCTGGCGGTGATGGTGGAGTTGCCGTTTCTGGGGTCCAGGCCGGTGATGTCGCTGGTGCTGGCCCACGTCACCGTCTTAACAGTTTCCCCGCTGCTTTGCGCGGGCTGGCTGGTGCTGTTGGAGCCGGTTTCAGTGCCGCAGCCGCTGAACAGCCCCATACAGAGCGCCAGTGCAAGGGCAAGAGAGAGTGCTTTTTTCATGTTGGCGTTCCTCCTTTTTTAGTGGGGTAAGCATATTCAGACCACCCTCGGTGCGAGGGGAGATCCCATAAGAGAAGATCAGCGCTTGTTCCGCTCGAAGTAAGGGTTCAAAAGATCCAGGCGCTTGGTGGCGGTCTCGTCCATCTGGTCTGCGACCAGAGAGACAAGAAGCTCCAGAAGAAAAGTGGCGGATACATTGGAGTTGAAAAAGCTGACGCTGTATATGTCAGCCAACAGCAGCACATCAGTAAAATCGGAGAAGGGAGTGGAGGGCTTATCAGTGAGCAGGATGATTTTCGCCCCGCGGCTGTGGGCAAGATCAATCCAGCGCCGGACTTCCTCACCATAGGGATTGAAATTGATGACGAACAGGCAGTCCTCTGGGGAGATGTCCAGCAGCTGTTCAAAGGTGACGCTCCCTGTGGCCGATACGACACCGGGGACAACCATGCGCATCAAAAAGCTGAATTTCTCAGCAATAGGTGCGGTGGGCCGGCGCCCGGCAATATATTTGATGCGGCAGGAGCAAAGCAGATCCGCCGCCGCATGGATGGATTCTTCGGAGTTTTTTTCCAAAACGCTCTGTAGGTTCTTGTAGGTAAGGGTGGAAAACTGTGCTACGATATTCTCCTTGGCATCCAGGCTCTGATGGGTATGAAGACGCTCAATGGGAGGGAAGAAGCCACGCTGTGCATAATCCGCTTTCTGAGAGACAAAGGATTGTATCTCCTTCTGAAGGTCCAGAAAGGAGCGGTAGCCCAGCACTTTGCTGGTACGGGAGACCGTGGCGTCGCTGACGCCCAAGATGCGGGCCAGTTCACTGGTGGACACATAGCATACGGAGAGAAAATTGTTCAGGATGTATTCCGCCACCAAGGCTTCCTTTGCGGTAAGAGGAGTGGACTTGATCCGCTGGGAAAAGGCGGCGGGAAGCTCCATGTCGAAATACCATCCTTTTTTGCAGTTTCTTTGGTTAGACCTATGATAACATGAAATGTTGAAAAGTCAATACTTCAAATCGAAAATATCGAATACTCGATATTTTGACGATTGAGTAAACGGAGGGAACATCTGAACAAGGAAAGAGATGAAGGGGGTGGACAGCACAACAGGCAAGAGAATAGAGAAGGGTGCCGCAGAAATTGAATGTTTTGACCAAAAATAAACCCGGAAGAAAGGCGAAAAAAAGAAAAGAGAGGGAAAAGGTTATGCGTTCTTACATGGAAGGAAAAAAGTACAGAGAAAACAAAGGAGAAAGTGCAATAATGGAGAAAATGAAAAAATATATTAAATTTGCAAGGGGAAAAATATTTTTTTCATTTTATGAAGAAAAAACGGAGACGTCCCGGAAATTCTGCCGGGATGTCTCCGCTTGATAAAATAAGAGCTTGAATAGGACTGTTTTACAATTCCGTCACATGGAGGTCGCTGAAGAAACTGCGGCCCATAGACAGAGCACCCAGGCCCACCATTCCGCTGCTGAGCGTGGAGCAGAAGAACGGCGCCGTGGACAGGGGGAACTACTCCGCCTTTCGGTCCACCCAGGTGGCCTTGAATTTGGAGTAGATGATCTTCTGCTCGCTGTAAAGGCCGTAGTACCCGGAGAGCATGTAGGAGATGGCACAGCACAGGGCGTAAAGAGGCAGGCCCCGGCTGGTAAATAGTTCATAGGCCAGGAGGATGGAGGTGATGGGGCAGTTGGTAGCGCCGCAGAATACCGCCGTCATCCCAAGCGCCCCGCCGAAGGACTGGGACAGGCCCAGCAGCGGTCCGACCACCGTGCCAAAGGCGGCACCAGTGAAGAGCACTGGCACGATCTCGCCGCCGCGGAAGCCGGCCCCCAGAGTGAGGGCGGTAAAGACCAGCTTGAGCAGGAACGCCTCCGAGATGGTCTCGCCCGCCAGCATCCGGCGGATGACAGCATCCCCGGCGCCGTTGTAGGTCTGTTCCCCCACCAGCAGGGTCAGCAGCAGCACCAGGGCGCCGCCAACAGCCGCCCGGACCAGGGGATTGGGGAAGTATTTGGCATAGAGCTTGGGGGCCGCATGCATCACTTTGCAGAACAGGATGGAGAGCAGAGCGCACAGCACCCCCATCACGCACACCTGGACCATGGACCAGGGACCCAGGACAGCCACATTTCCGATGAGATAGCCTGTTCCTATATGAAGGCCGAAGAAGCGGGCCAGCTGGACCGAGACCAAAGAGGAGACGACACAGGGGACGATGGCGGCGTAGTACATCACTCCCACGCTCACCACCTCCATGGCGAAGATGGCGGCGGTGATGGGGGTGCCGAACAGCCCGGAGAAGGCGGCGGACATGCCGCACATGACCATGATCCTGCGGTCCTTCTCATCCAGGTGGATCTTTCTGCCCACCCAGGCCCCGATGGAGCCCCCCAGCTGGAGGGCGGCCCCCTCCCGGCCGGCCGACCCGCCTACCAGGTGGGTCAGGATGGTGGACAGGAAGATGAGGGGGGCGGTGCGCAGACGGATGGGCTCGGCCTCCCGGACCGCCGTCAGCACCAGATTGGTGCCCCGGTCCCGCTCCATCCCGCTCCAGCGGTAGAGCAGGACGATGACCACGCCTCCCAGGGGAAGGAAAAGAATGACCCAGGGCTGGTGCGCCCGGAACTGAGCCGCCCAGTCGATTCCGCAATGAAACGCCACCGCAACAGCGCCCACGATGAGCCCGATGTTGCAGGCGTACAGGACCCATTTGAGAAAGGTCAGCGCCTCGTCGATGTGGCCCCGTATCCGGGGGGAAAATGCGGGCATGGAATCGGCCTCCCCTCAGACCGGCCCTGGGGGCCGGCTCTGATCATTCTGCCTCTATCATACCATAAGATAGCAGGATTGCCACCCTTTTTTCATGATTCTGACTTTCGCTCTCTGTTCCGGGAGACCAAGACAGAGAGGGACGGCCACCGGGCGCCGCCCCGGTTTCCTTGACTTTTGTTCCGGAAACCGCTATACTATAACAATATATAATATAAAAGGGGAGATATAGATGCGGCCAAAAGATCCCGGCAAAACTGCCCGGATGCGGCGTGAGCTGCGGGAAGAGCTGAAGGGGAAAAAAACGGTGGTCACCATCTACATCATTCTTCGAGTCCTGGTCATCCTGACCATGGTGGCCCAATTTCTCAACGGGAACTTTGAAAACGTGTTCCTGTGCATCCTGACGCTGGTACTGTTCACCCTGCCCACCGTCATCGAGCGGCGGGTCCGCATCGATCTGCCCGACACGCTGGAGATCATCATCCTGCTCTTCATCTTCTCTGCGGAGATCCTGGGAGAGATCCAGGCTTACTATACCTATTTCCATGGCTGGGACACCATGCTCCATACGCTCAACGGCTTCCTCTGCGCGGCCATCGGCTTCTCACTGGTGGACCTGTTCAACCGCAACGAGCGGTTTTCCCTGTCCCTCTCCCCGGTGTTCATGGCCATCGTGGCCTTCTGCTTCTCCATGACCATCGGTGTTTTGTGGGAATTTTTTGAGTGTATCATGGACAGCTTTTTCCTGCTGGACATGCAGAAGGACACCATTGTCCACGACATTAGCACCGTCATGCTGGACCCCACCGGCGGCAACAAGATCACCGCCATCCGGGGCATCACAGACGTGATCGTGGTGGCAGGCGGGAAGGAGATCCCTCTGGGGCTGGGCGGCTATCTGGACATAGGTCTGCTGGATACCATGAAGGATCTGTTCGTCAATTTCATCGGCGCCTTTGTATTCTCCATCATTGGGTATTTTTATGTGAAAAACCGTGGCCGGGGCAGGTTTGCCCGCCGTTTCATCCCCAAGGTGCTGCCTGAAGAGCCGGTGCAGGCCGATGAAGAAGATTCCGGCCCGGACCACACATAAAACTGCCGCGGCAGCTTATACTAGGACCGTCCACAAAAGGAGGTCTTTCAGATGGATAACAAAAAGAGCTGCAATTCCAATATTCAGTGTACTGTCAACAGCTGCGCCTATCACAATCCCCAGAACTACTGCTCCCTGAGCCAGATCAAGGTGGGCTGCACCGACGCCTCCCCCTGCAATTGTCGGGAGACCGAGTGTGCCTCCTTTGAGCTGAAATAAGGGAGAAGCAAAAGACCGGCCCCGGACATCTGATGATGTCCGGGGCCGGTCTTTTGCTTGCCTTACGGATCAGGACAGGTGCAGCCCGTAGAAGCCAACCAGGGCCAGGGCCATCAGGCCGGCAGTTACCATCTCGATGGCCGGGCCGCGGAAGGGCCGGGGGCAGCTGGTGAGGCTGATCTCCTCCCGCAGGCCGGCGTAGCTCATCAGGACCACCAGGACGCCCAGGCCGCCGCACAGGGCGAAGGTGAGGGCCTGGGACAGGGTGTAGCTGCGCTGGGCGGCCAGATAGGCCGCACCCAGCACCGCACAGTTGGTGGATACCGAGGCCAGGTCGGCGTCGATTCGATGGGAGAGCTCCGGCCAGAGACGGGCTGCCTTTCGCAGCAGGAAGACAGTGAGGAGGGCAATGAGGGAGAAGACCAGGGTGCGCAGATACACCCACCCAAAATGCCGGAGCACCAGAAAGTCCGCACACCAGGTAAAAAATACGGTGACCACCATGGCCAGGGTCAGGCTCAGGCCGGTGCGGCGGGCTGCTGTGGTGCTGTGGAAGGCCTCCACCCGGGTGCCGATGCCCAGGCAGTTGACCAGGATGAAATTTTCAGACAGCAGGGCGGCCAGTGCCACCCCTGCCAGTTGTACGGAATCCATCCGATCCGCTCCTTTCTTTCCCGCTACACGTCGCTGTCCACATATTGGACGGAGCCGTCGGTCTCCAGGTTGGCCACGATGGCCAGAGCCTGGTTGACCCCGGCCGTGATGGCTTCAGAGGTCGCGGTAGCCCCGGTCACCACATCCACCGAGTTGGCACCAGAGGTCCGGATGGTGCCTGACATGCCCACATACTTTCGCAGCTGGGCATTCTCCATGGCCATGGTCCCCATCCCTGTGGACTCACTGTGGTCCGTCACCGCCACACCGGTGACCTGGCCGTTCAGGTCCACGCCCACCACCATGGTGATGGGGCCGCTGAAGCCATGGGTCTGGACCTCCACACAGTACCCCAGCAGCTCATTTTCCCGGTACCCTGCCGTGATGCTCAGGGCATTTGGGGCGCGGTAAGGGGTCTCAGTGCTGATCTCAGCCCCCGGCATCACCTGGGCCAGCAGGGCCTCCTCCGCCCGCAGCTCAGAGCGCTGGGTGTCCAGGCTGGTGAGCCAGTAGGTGGAGTAGATCCCCAGACCGGTGACCATCACCACCGCCAGCAGGATGCCGGCGGCCTTGGCCTGGGGCCGGAGCTGGTCCAGATAGCGCTCGCCGGGCATGGTCCCCCAGGACAGGGAGGAGGGGCGGCCCGGATTGACAAATTTGATCTCAGACAGGCTCTCCCCTGCGGCGCGGAGCCCCTCCCGCACGGCGGTGAAGCGCTCCACCCCGAACCGGCGGGGCATCCCCGCCCGGTCCATGAGCCACACCAGGCAGTTCATGGTCAGGATAGCCCAGCCCACCCCGTCGGGGTAGGAGCCATAGTACCGGAGCAGTACAGTGAGGAGGCCGCAGCCCACCCCGTATAGTACCTGTCCCCGGGGGGTGACAGGGGAGGTGGTGTAGTCGGTCGCCATAAAGAAAGCCCCAAGCACAAGCCCGCCGCTGCACAGCTGGGCCGTCATCCACTCCAGGGAGGTGCCATCCCGGGGGAAGAGGAAGGTGAGGACAGCCACGGTCCCCAGAAAGGCCGCCGGGATGCGTGGGGAGATGACCCTGCGCATGATCAGGTACAGGCCGCCCAGCAGCAGCATAAAGATAGATACCTCCCCGATGGATCCGCCGTGCTGGCCCAGCAGCATCTGCCCCATGTCCAGCTCGGGCAGTCTGCCGCTGTGCAGGGCGGCCATGGGGGTGGGGGAGGTGACGGCGTCCATCTCACCCCAAACGGGGAGATAGTCCAGCGCGTCCACCCAGGTGGTCATCAAGAAGGGGAAGGTGGACAGCAGCATCCGCCCAGCCAGAGCCGGGTTCATGAAGTTTTTGCCCAGCCCGCCGTAGAACTGTTTCACCACCACGATGGCAAAGACACCCCCCAGCAGGGGGACCCAGTAGGGGGAGGCCGCCGGCAGACACATGGCCAGCAGCAGGCCGGTGACACAGGCAGAGCAATCCCGCAGAGTGTTGGACTGGTGGGTCAGCCGCCGGTAGAGATACTCCGACAGGACGCAGGCGCCCACCGAGATCAGGGTGAGAGCCAGCACTCTGGGACCGAAGAGATAGACGGACATGCCCAGGGCGGGGATCAGGGCCACGATCACATCCAGCATGATGGAGGTAGTGCTGGTGGCCTGTGCCAGCTGAGGCGGGACAGAGGTGCGGAGATCAGCCATGGAGGTCCCCCCCTTTCTCCAGTTCCCGCACCTGACCAGCCGCCTGGCGCACCAGGTCGGCCAGAGGGATATGGGCCGGACAGATATAGGTGCAGCATCCGCAGTCCATGCAGTCCTGCGGATGGAGGGAGTGCAGGCGCTCCGCCGCGTTTTCCTTCAGGGCCCGGACCACAAAGATGGGGGAGAGGTGCATGGGGCAGACGGAGACGCATTGCCCACACCGAATACAGACGGTGGGAGCCTGTTCCCGGGGCTGCTCCCAGGGGGCCAGACACAGAAGGCCGTTGGTGTTGGGCAGTACCGGGGCCTCCAGGCTCTTCTGGGTCACCCCTGTCATGGGGCCGCCCACCAGGATCAGGCCCGGCTCCTCCCGGAAGCCGCCGGCGGAGGAGACCAGCTCCTTCAGCGGCGTGCCCAGGGGGACCCACAGGTTGCGGGGCCGGGCTACCGCGCCCCCCGTCACCGTCACGGCCCGGTGGGTCAGGGGGAGGCCTTTGTTCAGTGCCTCGCCCACCGCAAAGGCTGCCGAGACGTTGAAGACCACACAGCGTACGTCCTCCGCCCGGCCTCCCGGCGGGACCTCCCGGCGGGTGACCGACTGGACGATCTGTTTCTCCGCCCCCATGGGGTAGCGGGTGCGGATGGTCTTCAGCTCCACCCGGCTCCGCTTGCGGCTGATGCGGCGCTCCAGCGCCTCCACGGCGGTGAGCATGTCGCTCTCCGCCGCCAGCACCACCCGGTCCACACCCAGCACCTTGGCAAGAGCGCGGGTCCCCTTCAGAATGGGCTCCCCCCGCTCCTGGAGCAGGCGCAGGTCGGCAGTGATATAGGGCTCACACTCAGCGGCGTTGACGATCAGGGTGTCCACCCGGCCCCGGGCCCGGAGGATCTTCACCTGGGCGGGGAGGGGATCACTGCCCATATCCACGATGCCGGCGGCTTCTATCCGGACCATCAGCTCCTCCTGGGACGCCTGGCTGAGCTTGATGCCCTCAGGCCGCTCTGGCCAGGGCGTATTATCCCCATCGTTGGCGATGACGATGGCGGGGGCGCGGCCGCCCCAGGGGTGGGGCAGCTCCCGGATGGCCTCCACCCGTCCGGAGACGCTGGCGTGGAGCACCGCCCCGTCCTCGCCCTCCGGACGGGCGATAGGCTGTCCCGCATACACCCGTTCCCCAGCTTTGACCAGGGGGAGGGAGGAGGGACCTCCGTGAAAAGCCAGAGGCAGGGCCACCTGGGCCGGGGGGTGCTCCAGCAGCATCAGCGGCTTGCGCCGGGTATTTTCTTTTCGGGAAGCGGGGTGTATCCCGCCGAACATGGAACTGGCCATGGATTACCTCCCTGCACAGGGGCGCGGCCCTCTGTGCCGATGGATGGGCGCCCGAGGGCGCGTACATAGTGACAATATCATACTCGTGTCCCGGGAAAATGTCCAGTAGATCCGGGAAAATTCACATTTTGCTCAAAAAATGACGAACCGTGCCTGCGGTTTTGTCGAAAGAGAGCGGCGCCCGGCCA
The DNA here is from genome assembly GCF_022453915.1 of Lawsonibacter asaccharolyticus. NCBI lineage: Bacteria > Bacillati > Bacillota > Clostridia > Eubacteriales > Oscillospiraceae > Lawsonibacter > Lawsonibacter asaccharolyticus. Next base: position 2,469,405 of record NZ_CP091870.1, on the reverse strand, counting down.
GGCGCCGCTCTCATATCCATTTATCGGCTGCGCTGTGCCCACATTCCGGCGGACATCAGCTCTGCGCCTCCGTCTCCGGGGCGGCCGGGCGTCCCTCCAGGATGGAGCGGTAAAACAGGGCCTCCGCCGCCGTGCGGTAGGGGGTCAGCCACAGGGTGAGGGGCAGATTGATCAGGAGGGCCAGACCAGTGGCCGGGATGAGACTGGACAGGACGGAGTAGAACTGCGCGACCGAGTTGACCTGGGCCAGGATACCGGGGAGGAAGGGCAGATAGGCCAGCAGGGTGAGCAGGACGCCCAGCAGTTCCCAGCCCAGGAAGGAAACATACAGTTTGAACAGCTCCCACTTGCGCCCCCGCATCATCTCCACGCTGCGGCGGACCGCAGCCCCTGCGCCGTCGTCCGGGTAGTCGGCCAGCAGGTAGGGGGCCATGGCATAGCGGAGCATGATGGCAAAGACTGCCGCATAGATTCCTGCCATCACCAGCAGTTGCAGAAACAGGGAATCAAGGACAAAAAAAGCCAGGATGGTGGTCACAAAGATCAGAAGCAGGGACCACAGGAAGGTGAACAGCAGGATCAGCAGGTTCATGGCAATGACCCGCCCTGCGATGCCGAAACCCTCCAGCAGCGTCCCATACCCCGCCTGCTGGCTGCGGGTGACGCGGAGGGCCCACAGGCGATAGCCAAAGTCCATCACCCACAGATAGAGGGTCAGCAGGATGGAGATAAACAAGCTGAGCCATCCCACAGTTCCGCCCCAAAGCAGGTCCGCAGGCTGGAAGGTGGGGGCGAGCCAGCCTACCACAGTGCTCAATCCTTCGGTCAGCAGCAGATACACCAGGGTGACCAGCCAGAACACGGGGGCCGCCGCACGGATGGCCTGCTTGGCCTGCGCCTTCAGGCCTTTTCGGTCGATCTTCATATACGCTCCTCTCTCCTGCCCGGGGGCAGATCAAGCATCCCATTTCTCCATGATGGCCTTCAGCTGGTCGGCCAGCCGTCCCAGGTCCTTGTTGGCCCGGCCGCGGCTGCGGCCCACCATATCCTGGAGCTGTTTGGTCACGTCCACCAGGCGGACATAGGCCGCCGAAGGGGCGGAGGCGCCGCCAGTGGTCCGCTTGCTCTCCAGCACCACGCCCTTGGCCAGCATCCGGTCCGCAGCCAGGTCGTAGACCTCCTGGTACAGAGGTGCGTGGGCGGGGATGCCCCGCTGGTTCAGGTCCTCAGCAAACAGCTCGGTGACCGGCGCGTCTCCGTGGACCACAAAGACCTGCCGGGGCGCCGGCGCGATGTGGCCCACCCACTCCAGCAGGTGATCCCGGTCCGCGTGGGAGCTGAGCCCCTTGAAGTTGACGATACGGGCCCGGACGGCGATCTCCTCGCCGAACAGCTTCACCGTCTTGGCGCCCTCCAGCAGGCGGCGGCCCAGGGAGCCCTCCGCCTGATAGCCCACGAAGACCACCGCGCACTCCGGCCGCCACAGGTTATGCTTCAGGTGGTGACGGATGCGGCCGGCGTCGCACATGCCGGAGGCGGAGATGATGATCTTGGGGGACGGGTCCATATTCAGTGCCTTGGACTCCTCCGTGGACTGGGTCAGGGTCAGGCCAGGGAAGGTGAACAGGTCATCTCCCCCCTGGAGCACCGCAATGGCCTCCTCGTCCAGATAGCCGTGGAGGTCGCCGGAGTACACCCGGGTGGCCTCCGCAGCCAGCGGGCTGTCCACGCACACGGTGAAGTTGGGGGCGCTCTTCACCAGCCCACGGTCCTTGATCTCCCGGAGGAAGTAGAGCAGTTCCTGGGTGCGGCCCACCGCGAAGGAGGGGATCACGATGTTCCCACCCTTGGCGAACACCTCGTCGATGAGCTGGGCCAGAGAATCGGTGTAGCTCTCCGGCGGCTCATGGTTCCGGTCGCCATAGGTGGACTCCATGACCACATAGTCCGCATCCTCCACAAAGGAAGGGTCGCGGATAATGGGCTGGTCGATGTTGCCCAGGTCGCCGGAGAAGACGATCTTCCGCTCCACATCCCCCTCGGTGAGCCACAGCTCCACCTCAGAGGAGCCCAGCAGGTGACCCGCATCGGTGAAGCGGACCCGGACCCCCTCGCACAGATCCAGCACCTGGCCGTACTCCACGGGATAGAGCTGCTGGAGGGCGGCCTCCGCGTCAGCCACAGTGTAGAGAGGCTCCACTGCGTCACGGCCGGCCCGCTTGCCCTTCTGGTTCTGCCACTGGGCGTCGCTCTCCTGGATATGGGCCGAGTCCCGCAGCATGATGGACAGGAGCTGGGCGGTGAGACGGGTGGTGATGATCTGCCCCTGGAACCCCTCCTTGACCAGCAGTGGCAGCCGGCCGGAGTGGTCGATGTGGGCGTGGGTGACCAGGCAGTAATCGATCTGGCCGGGGGCGAAGTCCAGGGCGTTGTCGTCATGCTCGTCCCGGCCCTGCTGCAAGCCGCAGTCGATGAGGATCTTCCTGCCGTTGGCTTCCAGACAGTGGCAGCTCCCCGTGACAGCGTGGGCCGCGCCGAAGAAACTCAGCTTCATACCAGTGTCCTCCTTTTTATATGCCGATTTTTCAGTTTTATTGTACACCTTTTTTGTCGAAAGTTCCAGTACAATCTCTCGCCGCCCTCAAATCAGGCCGAAATGGACCAGCGCCTGGACCACGCCGTCCTCGTCTGCCGTTCCGGTGACCCAGTCCACCTGCCGCTTCATCTCCTCATGGGCGCTCCCCATGGCCACCCCGATGCCCGCGTGGAGCAGCATGGACAGGTCGTTTTCCCCGTCTCCGAAAGCCATAGCGTCCTCCACCGGGATGCGGAAGTAGTCCAGAAGCGCGTCCATCCCCCGGTCCTTGCCCCCGCTGGGCGGGATCACGTCCAGGAAATTGGGGTGCCACCGGGTGGTCTTCAGGTGAGGGGCCCGGTCCAGCAGCAGATGCTCCCGCTCCCGGGTCAGGAAGGTCACCGCCTGATAGACCTCCCGGCCCCGGGCGTAGTCCGCAGGGCGCTGGAGCGGCATAGGGATGGACAGATCCCGGATGAACTGCCGGGTCATCTCGTTGATGCAGTTGATATAGATCTCCTCTCCCTCCAGGAAGATGCAGGAGAAGGCGTCGGTCCGGGCGGCGGCCACCAGCTCCTCCACCGCCTCAGGGGGCATGGGAGTGCTCCGCAGCACCTGTCCCTGGGCCGTGCAGTACTGGCCGCTGAGGGTCACATAGCCGTCGAAGTCAAAGACCTGTCGCACCGGATCCAGCATGGCGAGGTGCCGCCCAGTGGACAGGAACAGCTTGATCCCCCGCTCCCGCAGGGCCTGGAGGGCCTGGCGGACGGCTGGGGAGATCTGATGGGTCTTGAAGCTGACCAGCGTGCCGTCTACATCGAAAAAGATCGCCTTTGTCATGGGTGAAGTTCCTTTCTCTCTGATCTGCCCGCCCGGGGCGGAAAAAACAGGACCGCCGCAGGCAAGGCCGCGGCAGTCCTGAAGCGCGTCTCTATTCGCAGGCGGCAGCAGCGGGCGCCTGCTTTTCCACCAGGGCCCACTCCACCCGGCGGTCGCACAGCTCCTCCACCCGGATGCGCAGGCCCAGGGCCTCCACCACGGGGCGGCTCCCGTCCTCCGGGATGACCGCCAGCTGGGCAAAGACCAGCCCGCCCAGGGTGTCATAGTCCCGGTCCTCATCCTCGGGCAGCTGGAAGTCCATGGCCTCGGCCAGCTCCTCCAGGTCAGCGGAGCCGGAGACCCGCCACAGGTTCTCCTCCAGCTGGATGATCTCCTGCTCGGCCTGGGGGTCAAACTCGTCATAGATGTTGCCCACCAGCTCCTCCAGCAGGTCCTCCAGGGTCACCAGTCCGCTGGTCCCGCCATACTCATCCACCACCACGGCCATGTGGATCTTTTTGCTCTGCATGTCACGGAAGAGCACGTCAGCCCGCACCGTCTCCGGCACGAAGTAGGCCGGGCGCAGCAGCGCCCGCAGCTCCTGGGGACGTTCCACATGGAAGTTGAGCAGATACTGGCGGGTGGAGAGGATGCCCACGATGTCGTCTACGTTTCCCTGATAGACCGGGAAGCGGGACAGACCGGACTCCCGAATGGCGGAGAGAATGGTCTCCTCATCGTCATCCAGGGAGAGGGTCACCATGTCGGTGCGGTGGATCATCACATCCTCCGCTGTGGTGTTGTTGAACTCGAAGACGTTCTCGATCAGTTCCTTCTCGTTGCGCTCGATGGCGCCGGACTCCTCGCCCTCCTCCACCATGGCCATGATCTCGTCCTCCGAGACCTCCTCCCCCCTGCGAAGCAGCCTCAGCAGAGGGCGGTAGAACAGCAGGATCAGGTTGCCGGCCAGGCTGACAAAAAACAGGATGGGCCATATATGGTCCGATGACACGGAAATTCCTCCTTAATACCCGGGGAATAAAATATAAACTATCATACCACGATTTGCCCCGCCCCGCAAGGGGACAAAACAGAGGTCTTGCCTGTCTTTGGACACTTTTCCGTTGAAAAATCGGCTTGTGCCCGATATAATGATAAAAAGACACCGGTCGTCCCGACCGGAAAGGAGCGAATGAACATGATCAAATTCAACCACTTCAATTTCAACGTCCTGGATCTGGACAAGAGCCTGGCCTTCTACAAGGAGGCACTGGGCCTGGAGCCGGTGCGGGAGAAGGAGGCCTCCGACGGCTCGTTTAAATTGGTCTACCTGGGGGACGGCCTGACGGAGTTCCAGCTGGAGCTGACCTGGCTGAAGGACCGGGACAAGCCCTACGACCTGGGAGAGTGCGAGTTCCACCTGGCTTTCGTCACCGACCAGTACGACGACTTTTATGCTAAGCACAAGGAGATGGGCTGCGTCTGCTTTGAAAACCCGGGCATGGGCATCTACTTCATTGCCGACCCGGACGGCTATTGGATCGAGATCGTGCCGGAGAAGAAATAAATGGCCCGGGGAGAGCGAAACGCCGGCTGGTCCGGCTTTTTCCTGACCTTCACCGTCTTTGCCGCCATCCTGCTGCTCCTGGCCCGAGAGGGCCAGGGGGAGGCGGTCTCCGCCGGGGCGCGGCAGGTGCTCGTCATCTACGAGGGACTCACCTGCTGGGCGGTGCCGGCCCTGTTCATGGCCTGGGGGATGGTTGCCCTGGAGGAGGGGAAGCCATCCCTCACCGGGGCGCTGGCGGGGCTGGTCCTGCCGGCCTTCTGCCTGCTGCTCTTCTGGGGTGCGGCGTACGCCCTGGCGGCCCACCTGCTGGGCGGCGGGGCGGTGAGCTGGTCCGGCATCCTGGGTGCCCTGCGGTCCGCCGCCCTGGGGGATGTCTATTTCCACCTGCGGGTCCTCTACCCGCTGCTCGGCCTGTATCTGGTACACCCGGTGCTGCGCCGGTTCACCGCCGCGGCCAGCCGGGGGGAGGTGCTGTATTTTCTCCTCCTGTGCTTCCTCTTTGCCAGCCTGCTGCCGGCCTGGACGGCCTTCCACCCGGAGGGGGTGGTGGGTGCCCTGCTGGAGAGGCTCCAGGTCCATCTGGTGCTGGGGTATGCGGGCTATTATGTGGCGGGGTGGTATCTGCGCCACTATACCATCGGGCGGGTGCCGGAGTTTCTGCTCTACCTGCTGGGAATCCTGGGGCTGGTCCTGACTCTGGGTGGCGACGCGCTGCTGGGCGGCGGGCGGGAGCTGTGGTACAGCGACACCGCCCCCGGGGTGGCCCTGACGGCGGCGGCGCTGTGCGCTCTGTTCCGCTATGTGCTGGGGATCAGTGAGGAGCGGTCCCGCCGCCGGGCGGTCCATGCCCTGGGCAGCTATGTCTTCGGCGCCTATCTGATCCACCAGCTGTGGATGCTGCTTTTCCGGTGGCTGGGGCTGACGGTCACCGCCTTGGAGCCGGTGTTCTTTGTTCCCCTGCTGGCCCTGGTGCTGCTGGCCCTGTCCCTGCCCATGGCCTGGCTCCTGCGGCTGATCCCAGGGGCCGGAAAATGGCTGACCTGAGACGACAAAAGGGGGCCGGCGCATGGCGCGCCGGCCCCCTTTTCAAATGGAGTGGTTCTAAATTTTTCAAGTCACTCAGCTGGGCCGGAGAGCGGAGGCGATCTGCTGGGCGACCTGATAAATGGTCCGTTCTTCCCGCATGAGACACTTGATGTCCTGGAGAAAGAGCGGCAGGCGGGAGATCTGGATGCCCCGGTCCAGAACGGAGATGACCCGGACGTCCTCTTCGATCAGCTTCTTGATGAAGGCCCGCATCTCAAATTTACACCAGCGGGAATCCAGAAAGTGCTCTGTGATCCAGAAGAGCACGATGCTGGACTGCTGGATGCCCTCCTGGACCTTGTCGGTGATGGAATCGCCAAGGGCAATGCTGTATTTGTCGAACCAGACGGGCAGATCCATCCCATTGAGCAGCGGGATGATCTCTTCGATCTCCGGCTTATCCAGAGAGGAGTGGCTGAGAAAGACCATCTGTTCCCGTCCAAAGGGAGTCATACGGTAGCCTTTCTCCTCCAGGACCCGGATCTCCGGGAAGAAAAAGAGGTGCCCCATAATGGTGGGAACACTGTCCTCATCCAGCAGAGAGGCAGAGTTGAAGCGCCGGTCCGCCATGGCCCGCATGATATTCAGCGCGGTCAGGTCCTTCCGCTGCCGCAGTCCAGCGTCCTCCAGAAGACGGAACATCCGGTCCAGATGCTCCTCCTTGGGGCGGTCGTAGCTCACTGCGATGAAAAATTCCAGATTGTAAGGATTGTTGTTGACGAACAGGGAGAGCATCTGGAGCGAGGAGGCGTCCTGTTCCCGCAGCAGCTGCTGGAACACCGGGATCAGGTGGGAACGGCGGCCGTACTCCCCCTCCCAGATATAGTCACGGTCCATGGGTCATGCCTCCTGCCTGCGCCGGTAGGTCACATACCGGAAGCGTACTCCGTTCTCCTCCAGGAGTTCTGACTCCTCCACCGACTCCCAGCGAGGGTCGGCATCCAGGTCCGGGAAGTACCGGTCTGCGGGGTACTGGGCCAGGATCTTAGTGACATAGGCGGTGCCGCACCGGTCCAAAAGGGCGCGGTAGACGGACTCCCCGCCGATGACAAAGGCATCCGCCGGAGCGGCGGCGAGGAGGGCGTCCAGGGAGGGATAGACCTCACCGCCCTCCGGGGCGAAGTCCGGCGTGGTGGACAGGATCAGGTTGCGCCGTCCCTTCAGGGGGCGTCCGCCGGGAAAGGTAGAGAGGGTCCTGCGGCCCAGAATGACCGCGTGGCCCAGGGTCAGGGCCTTGAAGCGCTTCAGGTCCTGGGAGAGATAGAGAAGCTGCTCTCCGTCCTTCCCGATGGCCCAGTTCTGGTCCACTGCCACAATGAGATCCATACTGTGCGCCTCCTCTTAGACCGCCACCGGGATCGTTCCCGGCACAGGGTGGGCCTGATACCCCTCCAGGCGCACGCTGTCCGGGGTGAAGGCGTAGAAATCGGTGACAGCGGGGTCCAGGGAGAATCGGGGGGCGTCATAGGGCTGGCGAGTGATGATCTCCCGCACCGCGTCCACGTGGCGGTCGTAGATATGGGCGTCGGCGATGACGTGGACCAGTTCGCCGGCCTCCAGCCCGGAGACCTGGGCGACCATGTGGAGCAGAACGGCGTACTGCATCACGTTCCAGCCGTTGGCGGTGAGCATGTCCTGGCTGCGCTGGTTCAAAATGCCGTTCAGGGTGTTCCCGCTGACGTTGAAGGTCATGGAATAGGCACAGGGGTAGAGGGCCATCTCGCTCAGGTCGTGGTGGTTGTAGAGGCTGGTGAGGATGCGGCGGGAGCCGGGGTCGTGCTTCAGGTCCCACAGCACCTTGTCTACCTGGTCCATGTCCCCCTGGGGGTAGTGGTGTTTCACCCCCAGCTGGTAGCCGTAGGCCTTGCCGATGGAGCCGGACTCGTCCGCCCAGGCGTCCCAGATGCGGCTGTTCAGGTCGTGGACGTTGTTGGACTTCTTCTGCCAGATCCACAGAAGCTCGTCCACCGCGGACTTCAAAAACTGCCTGCGGACGGTGAGAATGGGGAATTCTCTGCGCAGGTCATACCGGTTGACCACCCCAAAGAGCTTAATGGTATGGGCGGGAGTCCCGTCCTCCCAGCGGGGACGGACCTCCCGGTCGGTGTCCCACACTCCCCGGGAAAGAATGTCCTGACAGTTTTGAATAAAGACCTGATCGGCGTAGCTCATGGCGGCCCCTCCTGATATTGGTTTGAAGGTATCATATCAGAAGCGGGGGGAAAAAGCAATAAGGCGGGGACGCGGCATCCTGCCGCGTCCCCGCCGCCTGTTCCGGAAGCCGGACGCCAGGAGGAAAGCGCCCCTCCCCCGGCTCAGGCTCCTTTGTATTTCCGTCGGGTGGCGATGCCGCCCCGGATATGCCGTTCCGCTTTGTTCTCCTCCAGCACGCCCTTGACCTGGAGATAGAGAGGCTGGTTGAAGGCGGGAAGGCGCTCGGACAGGTCCTTATGGACCGTGGACTTGCTGATCCCGAACTTCTGTGCCGCCGCGCGGACCGTGGTCCGGTTCTCTATGATGTAAAGGGCCAGCTGACAGGCCCGTTCCTCGATATTCCCTTTCACACAGCAACAACTCCCCCGGATTTTGCATCTGCTGTACATGTATATGCGGGGGAGAGGATTTTATGAGGCCGGAAATGCCTCAACTGGAAGAATTTCCCGATGAAGGCCCAGTCGTGGAGAGGATTCAGCCGTTGAGAAAGGTCTGAGCAAGGGAGACGTAGAGGGCGGCCCCTTTCCAAAGCACTGACTCGTCCACATCGAACCGGGGACTATGGTGGGGGCGGTCCGTCCCCTTGGCGGGGTCGGAGGAACTGAGAAAGAGAAAAGCCCCGGGGACCTGCTCCAGATAGAAGGCGAAATCCTCACCTCCCATGTTGGGGGCTGGGATGCGGGTGACGACGTGCTCCGGGCCCACGACTTCGGCGGCGGCCCCGGCGGCCAGCTCCGCCATAGCGGGATCGTTGAGGACAGGGGGAGCGCCCCAGGTGATGGTGCAGTCCGCACTGGCGCCGAATACGGCAGCCGCTGCCTGGGCCACCTCACCGATGCGCCGGGCGGCGTACTGCCGCAGACCGTCCTCCAGAGTGCGGATGGTCCCCTCCAGCACTACCTCGTCCGGGATGATGTTATACTGGTCGCCCCCCTGGATCCTGCCGATGGTCAGGACCAGGGAGCGAGCGGCGCTGATCTCCCGGGTGGTGATGGCCTGGAGGGACAGAACGATGTGGGCGGCCGCATTGACGGGGTCTACCCCTTTTTCCGGGGTGGAGCCATGGCAGCCGCGCCCCCGAACCCGGATGGTGAACTTGTCAAAGGCCGCCATGCAGCAGCCGGAGGGGGCAATCACGGTGCCGCTGGGGATGTCGGCCCCCAGCAGGGTGCCGATATGGAAGCCGAAGATGGCGTCCACTCCATCCAGCGCTCCCTGCTCCAGTATGACTTTGGCTCCCTCACACTGCTCCTCGGCCGGCTGGAAGAGGAGGCGGACGGTGCCCCGGAGCTCCTTCCTGTGTTTCTGCAGGACTTGGGCGGCCCCCATGAGCATGGCGGCGTGGGCATCATGCCCGCAGGCGTGCATCACGCCGGGGCGGCGGGAGGAAAAAGGAAGTCCGGTCTCCTCTTGGATGGGCAGGGCGTCCATGTCTGCCCGCAGGGCCACCGTTCGACCAGGCAGGCCGCCCTGGATGGAGGCAATCAGGCCGCTGTCCCGGGGAGAGCGGACGAAGGGGATACCCAGGCGGTCCAGATGGGCGGAGAGACAGGCGGCGGTCTCGGGCAGCTGTGCCCCCACCTCCGGGATCTGGTGCAGCTCCCGGCGCAGGGCAGTGATCTCATCTTGCAGGGCTTGACAATCCTTCCACATGTTAGACGGGCTCCTTCCAGGTGTGAAGATCTAAAATTTCCGGCAGGACTGCCTGCCGGCACATGTCCCTATTATAAGCGGCGCCGGGCAGGACCGCAAGGGGGACGGTGCCCAGGGAGATCAGCAGGAAAAAATTTCTCTTCTTCGAAGGTGGGATATGGTTGCAATGGGTCAAAAAATGCGGTATTATGTCAACATATCACGGGCCCGCGGCGCCGGGCAGGAAAGGATGATCCCATTGCAGCAGAAGAGAAGAAACATGAGGGGACCGGCTCTGCTGGCGGCTCTGTCCATGGTGCTGACAGCGGTGCCCGCGGCCCTGGCGGTCGAGACAGCGGCCGGGACCCCGCCCGCAGTCACGGAGGCCCCCTATTCGGATGTGCCGGCGGAGGCGTGGTACGCCCCCTTCGCGGCGGACCTGAAACAGGACGGGGCGGTGAGCGGCTATGAGGACGGCACCTTCCGGCCGGACAACGCCGTTACGGTGGGGGAGGCCCTGGTGATGGTGCTGGCGGCGGCAGGCTTTGACCGCCGGGAGGCCACCGGGGAGCACTGGAGCAGCGGCAATGCGGACTTTGCCCTGGAGAAGGGCTTTGTCACCCGGGAGCAGGTGACCGATCTGGACAATGCGGTAAGCCGGCTGACGGTGGCCCAGATGGCGGCCAAAGCCCTGAACTTGAGGCCCTCCCGGAACGAGACGCCCTTCGGAGACGTGGACGATGGCTATGTCACCGTGCTCTATGAAAAGATACAGCTCTCCGGGGAGCTGGAGGAGGATGGCACGCTGTCTTACCATCCGGAGGACAGCATCACCCGCTCCGAGCTGGTCGCCATCATCTGGCGGATGAAGAACACCGATGTCCACGCGGGGCAGATCGCCTATGAGGGGTACAGCCAGACCTTCTACCTGGATGTGCTGGAGACAGTCCCCGCCTTCTCCTACATCCCCCAGCTGTTCCGCATGGAGGGAGACTACCTCACCTATGATGATGGGACGGTTCAGGGGCACCTTGGGGTGGATGTGTCCCAGTTCCAGGGGGAGATCGACTGGGAGCAGGCGGCCGATGCCGGTGTGGAGTTCGCTATCGTCCGGGTGGGCGGCCGGGGCTACACCGAGGGCAAGCTCTATGAGGATACATATTTTGACCGGAACGTCCAGGGCGCGCTGGATGCCGGGCTGGCGGTGGGGGCCTACTTCTTCTCCCAGGCCATTACCGTGGAGGAGGCGCTGGAGGAGGCGCGGTTCGTCCTGGAGCGGGTCCGAGACTATGACTTGACCATGCCGGTGGTCTTTGACTGGGAGATGGTCAGCGACAGCAGCGCCCGCACCAACGCCATCGACAGCGACACCATGAATGAGGTGGCACTGGCTTTCTGCGGCGCCATCCAGGAGGCGGGCTATGAGTCTATGATCTACTTCAACTCCTATCAGGGGTATGTGAAGTACGACCTGAGCAAGCTGCTGGATCACAGCTTCTGGTTCGCCCAGTACCAGGCGCAGCCCAGTTTCTACTATGACTTCCAGATGTGGCAGTACAGCTCCAAGGGGAGTGTGCCGGGTATCCAGGGAGAGGTGGACATGAACCTCTATTTCGGAGCCCTGGAGGGCGGAGAGCGCCCCAAACTGCCCAACGGCCAGGAGGCCCCGCTGGACCCGGGCATCAACCCGGAGACCGGCCGGCCCTACGGATATTGAGAGAAAGCGAGCGGTCCGCCCTATGGGGCGGACCGCTTGACTGATTTTGTTACACATATCCGTACATACCGCGGACAGACACCTCTCCCGCGGAGAGGGCCTCCCGGCGGCCGTCGTCGTACTCCACCACCAGACGGAACTCGTCGTCGATGGACAGAGCGGTGGCCTCGGTGCGGGAGGCGGGGGTGATGAGCTGTACCCGATTGCCCGGCGTGAGGCAGTCGGCCCGGTACCGGGCCAGATAGTCCGCCTTGCCCTGGGGAAAGGCGGAGTACATCCGGTCCAGAGCCCGGATGATCTGGACCGCCAGCTCAGAGCGGCGCACCGGGCGGCCCAGGACATTGAAGAGGGAGGCTGCGATGGGCCGCACGTCGGGGCTGAAGTCCTCGGGGCGCTGGTTGACATTCACGCCAATGCCGGTGACCAGATACTGGAGGGCGTTGATCTCGTTCTCCAGCCCCATCTCGGTGAGAATACCGCACAGCTTTTTCCCTTCCAGCACGATGTCGTTGGTCCACTTGATCCTGGGGCGGACGCCGCAGGCGGCCTGGATGCCGTCGCATACAGCCACTGCCACCCAGGCAGTGAAGTCCACCACCTCTATGGGGGGGAGCTGGGGGCGGAGAAGGGCGGTCAGATACAGCCCGCAGCCCCGGGGAGACTGGAAGGAGCGGCCCAGCCGGCCCCGGCCGCCGGTCTGCTCCTCCGCCAGCACCACCAGGCCCTCCGGCGCGCCCGCCATAGCCTGGCGCTTGGCCTCCGTGTTGGTGGAGTCGATGGTGTCCAGACAGAGCAGGCGGCTCCCCACCAGACAGCCGGCCAGGTGGCCGGACAGCTCCCCCTCCCGCACCCGGTCGGGGGCGGACTCCAGGCGGTAGCCCCGGTTGGGGGCGGAGGTGATCTCATATCCCTCCTGGCGGAGAGCCTCGATGGCCTTCCACACGGCGGCGCGGCTGACGCCCAGTGTGCGGCTCATGGCCGCCCCGGACAGATATTCCCCCGGGTGCGCCAGCAGCAGGGACAGAACGGTTTCTCGGCTCAAGGCAGGGCCCTCCTTTAAATCGGCGATCAGAACTTGTGGTCTTTATTATACCCGTGGGGGCTGGGTGGTGTCAACTGAGGCTGGCAGACAGGCATAACCCCAGGTCCTGTCCCATATAAATGGGAAAAACGGGAAAGGGTGAACGCAATGGCGTATGAAGAGAACATGCCCAGGATGGAGGGGGCACACCATGTCATTCTGGAGGGGCGGGAACAGCTGTCCGTCTCCGGCGTGGAGGAGGTGGAGAGCTTCGATGAAAACACCATCATCATGACCACAGTGAAGGGGACCCTGGTGGTCCGGGGGGAGGATCTGCACATCGAGAAGCTCTCTCTGGACGGGGGAGACCTGCGGGTGGAGGGCGTGGTGGATTCCCTATCCTATGAGGACGACAGCCGGGAGCGGGGCGGATTCTTCGCCCGTCTGCTGCGCTGACATGACCATTTCGGTGGCGCAGCAGGCCGCCGCCCTGGCCCAGGCGGCGGCGCTGGGGCTGGCGGTGGGGCTGCTGTATGACCTGTTCCGTGTCCTCCGGGTCCGGGTGGCCCTGCCCCTGCTGGGGGCGGTGCTGGATCTGTCCTTCTGGATCATTGTGACAGTGGCGCTGTTCGTCTGGTCTCAGCAGGCATGGCGGGGGGAGATCCGGCTGTACGGGATCTTCTTTCTCTTTGGGGGCGGGGTGCTCTATTTCTGGCTCATCAGTACCTGGATGCTGAAAATCGGCTATTTTTTGGCAGATGCGGCGGCCCTGGTGTGGCGCATCCTTACCCTCCCCCTGGCGGCGGCGGGAAAATTGCAGAAAAAAACTAAAAAATTTGCAAAAAATAGCTTTCATTTTGCGCAGGAATGGTTTAGAATAAATCAGATAACTGAGGAACTGGATGCCGCCGCCCGGAGACGGGAGCGGCGGGAGACGGGAGGGAGTGCGCATGCGGTTCAAGCGAGCCGGTCTTTTGACCAAGGTCGTGGTGATGGTCCTGCTGATCTACATGGCCACGGCCCTGCTGGATCTCCATGGGCAGATCCAGACCATCCAAGTGGAGCGGGAGGAGCTGAATCAGCAGGTGGCCGCCCAGCAGCTGGAAAACCAGCAGCTGGCCAACGCCATCGAAAACAGCGACGATCCTGACATGCTGGAGTCGGTCGCCCGGGACAAGGGCTATGTGAAGTCGGGGGAGACCCTCTACATCGACGTGGCCAACTGACCACCCAGGAAACGGCCTCAGGGGGAAATTTACAAGGAGGATATATCAGTCGCTTATGGAGTTTGGTGTTGGGTCCATTGTGGATGGGAAGGTTACGGGAATCACAAAATTCGGTGCCTTTGTGGCCCTGCCGGAAGGGAGATCCGGCTTGGTCCACATCTCTGAGATCGCTTATTCCTATGTGAACGAGGTGTCGGATCACCTCAAGGAGGGGCAGGAAGTCAAAGTAAAAGTCATCGGCATCGATCAGAACAACCGGATCAATTTGTCCATCAAGAAGGTGACAGAGCCCCCTCCCCGCCCGGCCGGCGGCGGACAGGGCGGACGGCCCCGTTCCGGGGGAGGGCGGCCTGGCGGCTTCGCGCCCCGGCCTGCCGCGCCCAAGGAGCCCACTGACTTTGAGGACCGGCTGAAGCAGTTTATGCAGTCCTCTGACAGTAAGCTGTCTGAGCTGCGCTACATAGAAAAAAAGGGAAACTCCCGCCGCTCCCGCCGGTGAGAGGCACCGGGACCGCGCAGCTGCCTGCGCGGTCCTTTTTTATCCCGGCATACAAAAACGCCCCCGGATGGATCTCCATCCAAGGGCGCTCAGCAAATGCAGGAACAGATTCGCAGAGAAAACCAGTTTGGTTGAGCTGCCTGACAAATATACCATATAATTACAAATATGTCAACTAAAGAATTGCCGGAAAGGAGCAATATATGCTGATCATTCACGGAACGGTGCACACCATGGACGGACCGGCCATCGACAACGGGTTTGTAGCCATACGGGAGGGAAAGATCTGGAAGGTGGGACCGATGGAGGAGTGCCCCGCCGACTGGAAGGGGGAGACGCTGGATGCCCGGGGGGGGCACATCCTGCCTGGCTTCGTGGACGCCCACTGCCACCTGGGGATGTTCGGGGACGCCATGGGCTTTGAGGGGGACGACGGCAACGAGGCCACCGACCCCTGCACCCCCCACCTGCGGGCCATCGACGGAGTGAACCCTATGGACCGCTGCTTCCGGGACGCGCGGCTGGCGGGAGTGACCACGGTCCTGACCGGTCCGGGCAGCGCCAACCCCATCAGCGGCCAGTTCGTAGCCATGAAGACCGCCGGCCGCTGGCTGGACGACATGGTCATCAAGGCCCCGGCGGCCATGAAGCTGGCGCTGGGAGAGAACCCCAAGCTCACCTACCACGAGCGGCATGAGGGACCCATCACCCGGATGGCCACCGCTGCCGTCATCCGGGAGAATCTGGCCAAGGCAGTGGAGTACCGGGACAAGCTGGAGCGGGCGGCTGCCGACCCAGACGAGGAGAAGCCGGAGTTTGACGCAAAGCTGGAGGCCCTGCTCCCTGTGGTCCGCCGAGAACTGCCTGTCCATATCCACGCCCACCGGACGGACGATATCGCCACCGGCATCCGCATCTGCAAGGAGTTCGGGCTGGAGTATGTCATCGTCCACGGTACGGAAGGCCACCTCATCGCCAACGAGCTGGCCCGGGAGGGGGCCCGGGTCATCACCGGCCCCTGCCTGGGGGACCGTTCCAAACCGGAGCTGGCTAACATGAGCCTGGAGACCCCGGTGCTGCTGGCGATGGCGGGGGTGAAGATCGCTATCTGCACCGACCACCCGGAGACCCCGGTCCAGTACCTGCCCCTGTGTGCCGCCATGGCAGTGAAGGGCGGCCTGCCGGCGGATGCGGCCCTGGCGGCCATCACCATCTGGGCGGCGGAGATCGGCGGAGTGGCTCACCGGGTGGGCTCCCTGACGCCGGGGAAGGACGGTGACGTGGTGGTGATGAGCGGCCACCCCCTCAACTGGCTCAGCCGGGTCTCCGCCGTGGTGGTGGACGGCCGGCGGGTGACGGAATGATGTTCTGTTAGAAGAGGGAAACTCTTGAGAAAAATTCACAAAAAAGTCTAGAATTTTTTGACGCCTGTGGTATAATTGACTCATCGGAGGCCAGATCTCCGATGAAGTTGGCCCTCCGGGGCGAAAGGAGCGGAATGTTATGAAGTTTGTGTTTACGGACAAAAAGGTGAACCTGCCCGCCGTGATTCATCGGTACGCGGAGAAAAAGGTGGGGAAGCTGGACCGTTTCTTTAAAGAGGACGCCACCGCAGCTGTCACATTCAGCATCGAGAGGGACCGGAACAGAGTGGAGGTCACCATCCGGTCTGGCGGCACCATCTTCCGCGCGTCGGAGAGCACCTCCGACATGCATGCATCCATTGACGCCGCTGTGGCCACGCTGGAGCGCCAGATCCGCAAAAATAAGACCCGGCTGGAGAAGCGGCTGCGCCAGGGGGCTTTTGAGCGCAGCGTGGATGAGGAGATCTCCACTTTTGTGCCCGACGGGCCGGAGGAGGGGGAGTACAACCTGGTCCGCAGCAAGCGCTTTCCCATCAAGCCCATGACCCGGGACGAGGCCATCCTTCAGATGAATCTGCTGGGCCACAGCTTCTTCGCTTTCCGGGACGAGGATGCGGACGGTGCTTTCGCGGTGGTCTACTGCCGCAATGACGGAGATTACGGCCTGATTGAAGACGAGGCCTGACCCAGCTTGAATAGAGCGGAAAGGGCCGGACGGACAGAAGTCCGCCCGGCCCTTCTTCCGTGATCCAAAACGGGAGGGGAGTTTCCCTCCGGACAGAATGGAGTGGCTTTATGAATCCCAAAGCGCTGATTGATCTGCACTGTGACACGCTGACAGACTGCCGGCCCACCCCTGCGGGGAATCCGGACACGCTGGACGACCCGGAGCGGGTGCTGTCCCTGTCCGCCATGCCGGAGGATGTGCACTGGGCTCAGTTTTATGCGGTCTTTATTCCCGATGAGTATCGGGGACAGGCGGCCATCGACTATTTTGAGCAGAACCGGGAGAACTTTTTTCGCCAGATGAAGAAGTTTTCTCAGCGGGCAGCCCCCTGCCGCACCTATACGGACATGGAGCGGGCATGGGCCGGAAATCAGACAGCGGCCTTTCTCACCATCGAGAACGGATCGGCGCTGGCCGGAGACCTGAGCCGCGTCCAGGTGCTCGCAGACCAGGGGGTGCGGGCGGTGACGCTGGTGTGGAACGGCGAGAATGAGATCGGCTCGGGCCACACCACGGACCACGGGCTGTCCGCCTTCGGAAAAGCGGTGATCCCAGAGCTGGAGCGATGCGGCATCCTGGTGGACGTGTCTCACCTCAACGACCCGGGCTTCTATGATCTGCTGGAGGTGGCCCAAAAGCCCTTTCTGGCCACCCATTCCAACGCCAGGGCGGTGTGCGGCCACAGACGCAACCTCACAGACGAGATGATTCGGGAGATGGTGGACCGGGACTGCCTGATCGGCCTGAACTACTTTGTGAAATTCCTGCGGGACGAGGGCAGGGTGGAGAGCTTGGATGACCTGTACCGCCATGTGTCCCACTTCCTGGAGCTGGGGGCGGCCAAAAACCTGGCCCTGGGCTCCGACTTTGACGGGGCCGACCTGCCGGACTACCTGAACAGCCCGGCCAAGGCGGCGGGGATCTATGAGTATCTGCTGTCTCGGGGTATCGGCCAGGAACTGGCCGACGGGATCATGTTCGGCAACGCCAGCCGCTTTTTCCAGACCCATTTGACGTAACAAGACGCCCCCTCCCTCCACGGAGGGGGCGGACTTCTTCTGTAGGGCGTGAGTGCCGACACGCTAGAGAAAGGAGCGAAGTGATGGAAGGGCTGGATGATCTGGAATTTTTGTCAGAGTACCGGGAGGACAACCGTATCGAGGCCAAGCGGGCCCAGGGCGGCCTGCCCCACAGCCTCTGGGAGACCTACTCCGCTTTTGCCAACACACTGGGCGGGGTGATCCTGCTGGGGGTGGCGGAGGCGAAGGACGGCTCCCTGTATTCGGTGCCACTCCTGGACCCGGAGGAGCTGGTGGAGGAGTTCTGGTCCATCGTGCAGGACCCCAAGCTGGTCAGTGCCAACGTGCTCCGGACGGAAGACGTGCGGCTGATGCGGAGCGGGCGGAACACGGTGGTGGCCATCTTTGTGCCCAGGGCAGATTTCCGCCAGCGGCCGGTGTATCTGGGCTCCGACCCCTATCGGGGCACCTACTACCGCTGTGGGGAAGGGGACCGCCGCAGCCCCCGGCACGAGGTGGAGGCCATGCTCCAAGACCGGGGAAACGACTGAGCGTAGGGAGAATAGCGAGGACGCAGGGGGGAGCCCTGCGTCCTCGCTGTATCCAGGAGCTGATCAGCTCTCCATGTGTTTTCCCAGGAAGGCGGCCGCCGCCTGGGCCAGCTTGTAGTCGATCTCGTCGGGAGACTGGCTCTCCCCGTCCTCCGCAAAGATGACGCAGCCCAGCACATCGCCCTCGGACAGGATGGGGGCGGCAGTGCCCACATGGAACGCGGTCCCGTCGGCGCAGAGGGGAATGGTCTCGGCTCCCGGCTTGTGCTGATAGATCTGACGGCCCTCCATCAGCCGCTCCAGCTCAGGGGAGATCTGCTTGTCTTGGATCTCACGCCTGGGGGCGCCGGTGACGGCCACGCAGTTGTCCCGATCGGTGATGACTGCGATCTTGCCGGCGGTGCGGCCGATGGTCTCACACAGCTGGCCGGCGAACTCGGACACGCCCCCCATGAGGGAATACTTTTTGAAGATGACCCCGCCGTCCCGGTCCGTGTAGATTTCCAGCGGGTCACCTTCCCGAATACGCATCGTGCGGCGGATCTCCTTGGGGATGACCACCCGGCCCAAGTCATCGATGCGCCGTACGATTCCAGTGGCTTTCATATATCAAATTCCTCCTGCGGTTGCATTTTGTAGACAGAGAGTAGTATCCGCAAAATCTGGTTGCCTATGCAAAAATTTGCGGAAGGACTTTGCGGGCAGAGTCGGAAGATCCGGCGCGAGAGCGCCTTGCGGCAGGAGGCTTTTTTGCTTTGATATGAGAGGCACCCGAAGGGCCTCCGCCTTGACGGAGGCTCTCCATGGAGAAAAAAGTGCTGCCGTCCCAGGGGGACGGCAGCACGGGAACAGCAGGGTCACAGGAGGAACATGGCCACTAGGGGCAGGGTTATCATGCAGAACAGACTGGTGAGGAACACGATCTTGGCGGCAAGGCCCCGGTTGCCGTTGTAGGTCTCCGCCAGAATGGTAGTGACCGAGGGGGCGGGCATGGCCATGGTGATGAGGACGATGGAGGCGATCAGCGGGTTAGACAGGGGGAGCAGGGACATCACCGCCCAGGTGAGCAGGGGGACAACGATGAGCCGCATACCGGTGGCGGTGTAGGCATCTTTGTCCCGGAACAGCTCAGTCCCCTTGCCGGAGGCCAGGGTCATGCCAGTGACGAACATGGACAGGGGCGTGGTCACGTTGGACAGATGGGTGACGGGGGTCATCAGGGCCTCCGGCAGGGGGATCTGCCCCACATAGAAGATGAGGCTGAGGATAAGGGCGATGTTGATGTTGCTCAGCAGGGTGCGGACCAAATTGACAGGCTGGGCGTCGGTGCCGCAGTCAGCGCACACCATCCGCACACCCAGGGTATAGACCAGCAGGTTGAAGGGTACGCCGAACATGACGGCCAGGGCCAGGCCCTCCTCGCCAAACAGGGCCAGGGCCACGGGGAAGCCCATAAAGCCGTTGTTGCAGAAGGTGGCACCGAAGGACCAGATGCCCCGCCGGCCCGCCGGTACCTTCAGCACCTTGGAGATGCCCCAGGACAGGGCAGCGTACAGGGGGAAGAGGACCAGTCCGATGACGATGATGATGACCCCGTCCACCAGGAAGGCGGAGTCAAACTCCCGGGTGGCCAGGGAGGAGAAGATGGTGCAGGGCAGGGTGACCTTCAGCAAAAGGCTGGACATGGGGGCGGAGGCGGAGGGGGGGACAATCTTTGTCTTTACGGAGACCCATCCCACGCCCATGAGAAGAAACAGGCCGATCAAGCTGGAAAATACCATTCCGATGTCTAGCTGCATAGGAACCCCTCCCGGGCCGGCCGATGGCCGGCGTTCTTTCTGTAAGCCTAGTTTATCAGAGAAGGGGAGGGCTGTCCAGAGATACCGGGGCCGGGAGCGTGAAGATTTTTCCTGGATCTATGAAAAACAGACATGCCAGTGCTCAGTGGGTCCTGAAATCCACCGCGATGCGGCTGACCAGGCCGTCTTCAAAGAAAAAGAGGATGGCCGGCTTGAGGCGCCCCTCCTGGGAGCTGTACCAGACGCCCGGAAACTCCTGGCCGTTGAAGGGGGGATCCTGGAGCGTGGGGTAGGCGTTCTCCACCTCCGCACGGGTGGAACCCACTCGGATGCCCCGGGCGGTGTAAAAGGCCGGGTCAGTGGTCTCCAGATACCAGACTGAGCGGCGGTCATACTCCGGCTGGCAGTAGGTGACGGAGGTAAAGCCCTCCCAGCTCAGCTGCTCGAGCTGGAGGCTGTCGCTGGAGTCGCTGCCCCGCCAGCTCTTCAGGACGGTGTGGACGGGGTGGTCCTCCTCCCCGTAAAAGGAGATCTCGCTGGACCAGAGGCCGGCGGGCATGGGGAAGCCGTCCCGCCAGAGAGCGGCGTACACGTCAGACAGCACGCCCTCCCAGGAATCCGTCAGGGCGGCGGTGAGGAGATGGCCGCCCGGCACCGACATGACGGTGCGCACCCCAAGAAAGTTCTCCGACTGGTCCAGATCAAAAAAGAGGTAGTCCTCCAAATCGTGCGGATCGGTCAGACGGTCCCCGCTGCCGTACAGCAGATAGCAGATGCGGTAGATCCCACACAGGGTCTCATAGGTGGGGTAGAGGGCGGCGGGCTGGATGTCCTGGATCACCAGGTCGCCGGCCTGGGGGGAGAGCCCCTCCCCCAGGAACCAGGCCCGACCTGAGACCGGCCGGAAGCGGCCTGAGGCGAAGTAGTCCAGCACCATCTGCTCCGCCTCCTCCGTGAGCGCCGGGGGGCGGGGCGTGCCGGGGGAGACGGGGAGGGCGGGGGAGGTGAAGCCGCCCTCCGGCTTCTCGTCCGCGAAGTGCCATTGCCGCCACAGGGGCGGGTCCAGGTCCAGGCACTCCTCCGCCGGAACCAGCGGGGACAGGCGGAGGTCGTACTGTTCATAGCGGGTGAAGGTCCCAGCGGACCAGATATAGAGGTGCTCCGCCCCGCTGACGGCGTCCGCCGCGCTGTCCTCCCGGTCGTCGGAGCGGGCGGTGAGGTAGAAGAGGGGCTGGCCGTCCCCGCCCATGCGGAAGCCCTCCAGGTCCGGGTCCTGGATGCAGAGGTCGGCCCCGGGGACCTCCTGGGCCAGCTCCGGGTCGTACTGCTCCGCCAGGGCCAGATACAGCCCCTCCTCCGTCACCCCGGCCAGTGCCAGGGCGTCCTCCAGGGACACCTGCCGCCGCTCCTCCTTGTCGTACACCAGGGAGAGGACATGGCCCGTGTTCAGATCGCTGACAAAGTAGGTCTGAAAGAAGAGCAGGTTCAGATACCGGTCGGTCTCCGCGGGGTAGAGCAGGCAACAGTTGTCATACCCATCCGTACCGGATGGAAGGGGGCCCTCCAGGAGCGGGAGGTAGCTGTCCCGCAGGCCGGACAGGGCCCGGTTGATGGAGGTCAGCCCCTCGTCGGCTTTCTGGCCGTCCGGCAGGACCAGAGTGGGGATCTCCAGGTAGTTGCTGTTGGTGTCGTAGTGCTGGACCTCCATCACCACCAGGGGGTCGGCGGGCTGGCTCCGGCAGGAGACCAGCCAGCCGCAGGAGAGGATGAACAGGGCGGCAAGAAAGAGGAGGGGAAGAGGCGGACGCTTTTTCTCACACTGAAACAGGTTACGGATGCGAGCCTCCGCCTGCCGGGCGGAGCCGGAGAGGGGAGTGGAGAAGGGGGTGGAAGGTTGGGGCTGTTTCATGGTCTCATCTCCTTTCGGTATGCGGAGGGGGCTCAGAGCAGCCGGGTCAAGACGATGCGGCTGACATGCTCCCCTTCAAAAAAGAACAGAAGAGCCAGCCCCTGATCGTTGTCCATGTCCTCACAGTACCACATGCAGTCTATCTCATTCAGGGAGGGGTTCCTGGTGCTCTCGGACTTCAGAGCTGGATAGGAGGCCAGGACCTGCTGGCGGCTGTCTCCCACCCGGATGCCTCGGAGGGTGTACACATCGGTCCGGGTGGTCTCCACTCCCCGGAGGGTCTCGGAACCGTCGGAGGCCAGGTGGTAATAGTCGGCGGAAAAGCCGTCCCAGCTGTATCGGACCCACATGTCCCCCTCGTTCTGGACCAGCCCCTCACCAGGCAGCTCCTCCCGGACGCCGGCCTGGGAGAAAAACAGAGCTGTATCCTGGAGCCCGGGCCCAGCGGGGGTGGGCCATCCGTCCCGGAACAGGGCTATCTCCGGATCGTACAGATCCCGGAAGGGCTTGCGGGCGACCTCGTCCAGAGACATGGCGGCAGGATCGGAGATGGCCTCCCCCGCCACGGACAGAAAGACTCCGTCCCCGGCGCTTCGGCTGAGGACGAGGGTGAAGGGCGCCTCCTGAGGGACCCAGCTGCCGGCACGGAACTGCATGGCCTCCATGGTATAGACCGAGCCCACAGTGTTGTCCGCCAGGGCGGCGGAGCCGAGATAGTCCACCCGAGTCAGGAGCAGATCCCCCTCCTGGGGAGGAGGAAGCTGGTCCCAGCCGGAAAAGAAGATCTGGTCCGCCCCCAGACGGGCAGACAGATACTGACGGACCAGGGCATAAAATTCTCCGCTGTTCAGGCCGGAGGGTACGGTGTCCTCCTCCGGCAGAGCCTGCATGGCGGCCTCTACCTCCGAATAAGAGCCCATGGACCAGCCCTGGACGACAGAGATGCATCCCTTTTCGGGGCTGTACCGGATGCGGGCGGCCAAGTAGAGGTCACTGTCTGCGTCCGCCCGGGCCAGCAGGTCGTAGGAGGCCTCCGCCATGTCGTTCCGCCCTGGATAGGACCCGTCCGTCGGGGCGAGGGAGAGGATCTGCCAGGAGGCGGAGGCATTGTGGGCGTTCCAGGGGTTACGCCCGCTGCGGGTGAAATCCTCCAGCCACACCCGGGTCTGGTAATAGATGCCGATGTTCAGCTGGTCCTCAGGGGCCGTATAGAACTGCTCATTGTGATCGGGGAGCCACTGGGGGCCGTCTCCGTCAATGACGGCGTAGTCCGTCCGGGCAAACACGTCCACGCCGCCTGGAGCAAGGAGCGCCAGAGCGTTCTCCCAGTAGGAGTCATAGGCCGCCCGGGCGGCGGAGCCCTCCTCCCGGACGTCTCCCTCCACCGGCCAGACCCAGGTGAACTGAGTGCCGTCGAAAGCGAGAAGACCGGATTCTCCCTGAGAGAGCCACTGGGAAAGGCTGTTGGCGGTGTACAGGAGATAGGAGGTCCCGTCCTGCTGGAAGGGAACGGCATGGGGCTGGCATCCCTGGCCCTGCACCAGAAAGACAGGGCCGACAGCCCCGTTGGACTCCTGCACCACGCCGATGGCCAGTATATAGTGGGAGGACCCGTCGGAGAGAGAGACAGCGGCCAAGGTGCACCCGTTTCCCGGGAGCGTGGCCAGGACCTGGCTGACTGGAGGAGAGGTGAGATCCAGGGCGGAGAGCCCCTGGTCCAGAACGGCCTGTATCAGCCGGGCACTAGGGGCATCATGCTCCCCTGTCTGGACGCAGTCCCCTTCCAGCGGCGGAGCCTCCTGGCTCTGGCAGGCCACCAGCCCGCCGCAGGACAGGATGAGGAGCAGGACCAGGACCATCAGCCAGACTGGCGGTCGCCGCTTGGGGCCCTGGAACAGGTTGCGGATGCGCGCCTCCGCCTGCCGGGCGGAGCCGGAGAGCGGGGTGGAGAAGGGGGTGGAGGGACACTGGGATCTGGCCATAAAAGCACGTCCTTTCAGAAGAAATGGAGCGGGGAGAACGGCGCGGGGTGGTCAGGAGAAGGAGAAAAAGCCGTATCCCCACCGCAGATCACACAGGCCGTACCCAGAGAGAACAGCGCCCGCCTCAAACAGCCCGTAATAGCCGCCGCGCCAAGAGCGGCAGCGCGGGGAAATATTCTCCGCAGGAGTGCCGGGGAGGTAGAGACAAAACTCGTTTCCACCATCCAGCCCATAGGGGGCGGCGGCCACATAGCGGATGCCGCCCTCCGTCCACTCCGTCCCCTCCGGGCGGCCGGTGGTCACCTCCAGGTCCGTGAGGGTGAGGGACCAGGTGCGGCTGTCTAGGGGGGTCAGCATGGAGAAGGCCCCCTGGAACTGGCACAGATAGGTGATATCCATATCGCGGTCGTGGAACTTCCCGGAGAAGGTGCCGTCAGGGAACAGGGTCAGGTCGGTGCTCCAAGCCCCAGCCCCGCTGGAAAAGGTGAAATGGACGCCCTCCTCTGGGATGGGGAGCGTGCTCTCCTCCGGAGGAAGAGCCCCCCGGGATACCACGCCGGTGAGCAGGGGGACGCCGTACCTGGAGAAAGTGTACCGACGGCGGATGTCCGGATAGTTGGAGACATGCTCCGTCTCCACCACGCCGCCTGTGTCCTCCAGCTCCAGGGGGGCAAAAAACAGGCCGGAGAACACCAGCTGCCCCATCGCCTCGTTCCAGAGGAAGTGGGCATAGTTCACGTTGTGGGGAAGACCGCAGTTGACCAGCAGGCCCAGGTCCACGGAGCCGTCCCCGTTCAGGTCCCGCAGGTCGGGAGCGCCAGGGACCTTGTCCGCATCCGGGAGGCGGTACAGGCCTTCATAGAGGTGGAGCCCGTCCTCCAAGACGGAGCCGGCGGTGATGGACTGGAGCAGAACAGGGCCGTCCCACACCTTCACCTGACGGATGAGCACCGTGCTCTCCATGCCGTCGATGGGAGACTCGTCAAACTCCAGGGTGAGAGTGCGGCCATCCGAGAGGGGGAGGGGGCAGCGGGGAGGTTCCCCGTCCAGCCCCAGCTCTTGTGGCGTGCCTATTGTCCACTCTACGGCCTGAGGTACTTCCCCGGTCCCGTGTCGGAGGCGCAGGCGGGCAGTGAGGCACAACTCCGGGTCCGAGTCTGCCTGGGCTGTCAACAGATAGTCAGCTTCCTCGGAGGCGGCAGGGGAGGACAGCAGGTAGCGGCCATCGGCGGGGGTGAGGGCACGGATCTGCCAGGCGGCGGGGAGGCCCTCCGTCTGCCAGGGATTGCAGCCCTCCTGAGCGAGCCCCTCCAGCCAGACCCGGGCCTGCTCATACACCCCGTCGGGCAGGTCCAGCTCCGGGGAAGACCAGAAGGAGTCAGAGTGGTGATAGGTCCAATGGGCGGGAGAGCCCCCGTAGGGGCTGGAGGCCGTTTCCCGGGAGAACAGCTCCACACCGGAGGGGGACAGCAGGGGCAGATAGGTCTGCCAGAATTCCTCATATTCCTGAGCGGCCCGGGAGCCCTCCTCCAGGATGTCCCCCTCCGCCGGCCACGCCCAGGTGAGCCGGCTGTCCTCCAGGCACACTACCCCGGCGGAGCCGGAGCGGCTGCCCTGATCCAGGGTGTTGAAGGTGTAGAGCAGGCGGAGCTGACCGCTGCCGTACTCCCGGAACGGGAAGATATAGGCGGCCCCCTCCGGTCCGGAGACCACATAGGCCGGGCCCCGTAGGGTGCTGGTCGCCTGTTCCACTGCCCCGATGACCAGCCAGGAGGCGGAGTCTTTCTGGAAGAGAGCGGCGGCCAGGGTGGTCCCGTCCTGGCTGTGGGCACAGAGAAGCTGGGGGATGGATTCTCCGTCCTCTGCCGTACCCATCTGGGGAGCGGCGGCCCCGTACAGGGCGTCTACCAGGAGGAGGTCCTCACTGGAGAGAGGCTGGGAGGTGGCGGAGGCAGAGAGGGCGCTGATCTCCGCCTTTTCCGGCGGAACCTTTTGGTCCTGGCAGGTCACCAGCCCGCCGCAGGACAGGATGAGGAGCAGGGCCAGGACCATCAGCCAGACTGGCGGTCGCCGCTTGGGGCCCTGGAACAGGTTGCGGATGCGCGCCTCCGCCTGCCGGGCGGAGCCGGAGAGCGGGGTGGAGAAAGGGGTGCGAGGGGAGGTTCGGTCCATGGCGGTATCTCCTTTTTCTAAGCGAGGGGCTGAAAGTGGGAATAGATCCACTGGCTGGGGAGGGGTACCCCGCTGTAATCCGGGTTATGAAACTGGAACTCATACTGAGGATTGAAGGAGTAGAGATCCAGTCCTCCCTCCCTCGGGACGGCCTTGTAATCCTCGTCATAGTAGTCCCAGCTGGCCAGCTCCTCCAGGGTGCTGCCGTCAAAGCGGTAGTGGGCGGCATTGCTGGGGCCCTCCCACCCGCTATGTGCGGAGGTATTGGCACACAGGATGTGGAGGGAGCCGTCCTCAGCCGTCCAGGAGGACCAGAGCCCGTTGTCGCCCCCCAAAAGGTGGACCTGGCCCCGCCACTGCTGTGGCTCCAGATCCCAGAGCCCAACCATCAGATTGCCCATTCCGGCGGAGTGAGTGCCCCCTTCCACCAGGGCCAGTCCCAGGACGCAGCCATCCCCCTCCCGGGACAGGAGTAGCTGGGAGGACATGTACGGGGCGTCATAGGGGAAGTTATGATGTTCCCTCATGAGCAGATAGGCCAGATCTGGGACAGGCTGGGGGGTGAGGGTGAAAGCGCCGTCCTCCCAGGCGAGCAGATGCCAGCGGTCTGCCTGCCCGTCGGGGTCCTTCAGAAGCACCCGCAGGACCTGCATAGAGCCGTCAGGGAGACGGGTCACCTGAGACTGGGTGGTGAACTGCCCCGGGGCCAGGGAGGCAGGGTCGTCCTCCGCCAGCCGTCCCTGTTCCGTCAGACGGCCGTTTTCCACCTCCAGAATGATGTACTGGGCCGCATCATGGTCAGAGTGGGAGAGGGCCGCCTGGAGCAGGAGGGCCTGGTGATCTTTGGTGCTCAGATAGGCAGACGTGAGGACCTGCCGGGAGAAGGCAAGATCCGGGTGGTCATAGGTCCAGGAGAGCTCTTCCCCGGTGCCCAGCCGCACCTCCACGGTGGTGGAGGCGTCCCCCCGGATGAAAACGGCGGCCCTGTCGTCGATGCTCCCCACGCCATCCAGATTCAGCCGATGGAGGGAGAAGACCAGGCGTGGGGCCTCTCCCTTGACTGGAGCAGAGGGCGTCTCCCCTCGACAGGACGCAAGCGCTCCGCAGGCGAGAAGGAGGGACAGGACCAGGGAAGCCGTCCGCCGGGCAGAGCCGGAACGGGAAGAGGGGAGCGGTTCAGGCAGAGCGCGCATGGCAGATACCTCTTTTCTAATTTTTTAATGTCGAAGGCGGGGCCTCAGAAAAGACCATCCGACTGGGAGGGGACCAGGACCAGTTCGCCCCGGCTGTTGTAGGCGAGGGCGTGGTAGACGGGTTCAGGCCCATCGGTCCACCAGCCCTCCACCAGCTGCCCGGTCTCGGGCAGGACCTCCAGCCGGCCCCCCAGGGTGGTCAGATAGCGGAAGGAGCCAGAGGCTTCGTCCCAGACGAACCAGCAGTGGGCCTCGTTGTGGGTGGTGTCACAGAGAACTCCAAAGTCCTCACTGCCGTCAAAATCGATGTCCCGTACATCCACATAGTCCAGCAGGGGGGAGAAGGCCACGAACCCCTGAAAGGCGGCCCGGCTGTCGGGGGTGAAGGAGTCTGGGGTGATGGTCTGGAGAAGAGTGCCGCCGTCCAGGACCTGGATCTGGTCATAGCGGAGCTGAGATGAGTCGTCCGGCGCGGGGATGGGGCAGCGGAGCGCCAGGGTCAGCGTGCGGCCCGGTCCAACGGTGACGGTCTCAGTGTCCGTCAGATAGCCGTCTCGGGTCAAGTCCCACCCCGCCTGTGTCCAGGACAGGGTGGCCCACTCCGGCTGGTGCCATTTGTCGTACAGGATGGGTACCCGCAGGACCTGAAGGCCGTCCGGCCTGGTATGGAGGTAGGCGGACCAGATCACCGGGCAGTCCGGGGCGAGGTCGTCTGCGTTGTCCTCCCAGGTGCCCAGCCGGACCTGCTCTGTCAGCGCCCCCTCCTCCACGGCCAGCACGAAACAGCTGGCTGCGCCGTAATTGGAGTAGCGGTCCTCAAGGACCAGGACGACGGACTGCAGCCCCGAGGGGGTAAAGGAGGCGGGCAGCAGCCTGGGATGGCCGGTGGAGGGGAGTTCCCAAGTCAGCACCTCTCCGGTGCCCAGGGCGGCCTCCACCACAGTGAGGGGACCGGAGGCGCTGTCGTCATCATAGGAGAAGACCGTGACAGAATCGTCTGTTCCCCCTGTCCCGTCCAGGTCCAGTCCCTCCCGGAACACCGCATAGGTCCCAAATGGAAGAGTATCACTGAGAGGGATAAGATCTTCTCCCTGCTGGCCGGAGGAGGCCAGCAGGATATTCCCGCCGCAGGCGGCCTCCAGCAGCTGAGACAGGGGGAGGGTGAGGAGGATCTGGGACGGGTCGGCGGCGGAGCGGATGGAGACCATCTCGTCCTGAGGGTGGAAGGTCAAGGCGACCAGCTCCCAGGGGGTGCCCTCCAGGCCCAGCAGCTCAGCCGCCGCCTGGCGCAGATCCTGGGAGCGGACGGAGCCGTCCGGCCACCTCCGCCAGACCAACAGCCAGCCGCCGTCGGGGTCATGGGCCAGCAGATCCGGGTGGCCGTCCCCGTCCAGATCCAGGTGGTACATCAGGCCGGAGGTGTCCGCCAAGGAGAAAGAGGTCCCGTCGGGCAGACGGATCTGGTATTCGTACCAGTCTGAAAGGTCCTCCCGCACCGTGTGGATGGCGGTGCCGGAGAAGCCCAGAAGATCGGAGAAGGGGACCGACTCCTTGCCCGGGGTGGTAAGGGAGAATACGGGGGCGCCCTCCTCCGGGGGCGGGGAGGCTGCGGTCCGGCAGGTGACCAGTCCGCCGCAGGAGAAAATGAGGAGCAGGGTCAGGGCCATCAGCCAGACCGGCGGCCGCCGTTTGGGGCCCTGGAACAGGTTGCGGATACGCGCCTCCGCCTGCCGGGCGGAGCCGGAGAGGGGGGTAGAGAGGGGCGTGTAAGGACATGGGCGGGTCAAGACTGGTCCTCCTCCTTTCTGTTTTGGACAGCGCTGACGGCCTGAAGGATGGAACGGCCGTAGGCAGAACGCTGGTCCCCGGGCAGCGCGTGCAGGGTGCTGTCGTCACAGGCCAGCTCTGTGTCCTGCTCCACCGCCCGGGCCATGAGCCACATCAGCGGATTGAACCAGTGCAGGGCCTTTACCCAGAGCACCAGGGCCTTCAGGGGGATGTCCCGGCGGCGGAAGTGGGTCAGCTCGTGGCGCAGGGCGCACTCCAGAGGGGCGCTCTGGGGGAGGGGCTCCGGTAGAAGGATCACAGGGCGGAGCAGACCGGCCAGCATGGGGGCGGGCAGAGAGGGGCAGAGGACCAGCCTGGGCAGACGGCGCAGGCCCATCTGGTCCCCCAGCGCCCGGTACCGCGCCAGCAGGGGAGTCTCCTCAGCCTCCCGGCCCCAGCGGCGGAGCCAGCGGCAGAACCTGAGGTGACAGCCCACATTCCACAGGAGGACCCCCGCCGCGCCCAGCAGCCACAGGATCAGGAGGAGCTGGGCGAGGGAGAGGGAAAATCCTCCTGATTCCGCCGGGGCCTCCGGCTGGACGGCATTCTGGACCGGCTCAGACCGGGAGGGCGCGGCCTGGGACTGGGCTGGGCGGCTGGAGGCCGCCGGGGGCTGGGAGACAGGCGGCGAATAGGTGAAGACCACCGGGTTGGAGGGGACGGTCAGCTGGACTGGTGCCTCGGCCGGCCCCATATGGGGGAGCAGGGGGAAGGGGACAGCCAGCCGCAGGGAGAGGAGCAGCCAGGCAGTACAGCGCCACCGGGCGGCGTAGCGGCCCCGGGTGAGACGGGCAGCCAGCAGCAGGAGCAGGACCACTGCCCCGCCGCCCAGGGAGAGGGCGGCCAGATCAAGGAGAAATCGGTTCATTTGGCGCCCCTTTCCAGCTCATCCAGCAGGGCCCTGAGCTCGTCCACCTCGCCGGGGGCCAGCCCGTCCCGGGCCAGGGCAGCCACGAAGTTTCGGGGGGAACTGCCGTACAGGCGGGAGAGGACGGAGCGGCTGTCAAAGGAGAGGTAGTCCTCTCGGCTGACCAGGGGGGTGTACCGGTTGCTCCTGCCCAGGCGGCGGGCGGATAGAAACCCTTTGTCCGCCAGCCGGGTGAGATAGGTGTTGATGGTGTTGGCGGCCCAGCCGTGGGGGGCCAGAGCGCGCTCCAGGGCGGCGCGGGGGGTGTCGGGGCCGGAGTCCCAAAGGGCCTTCATGACCTCCAGCTCAGTGTCGGGGAGTCGTTTCACAGCTATCGCTCCAATCTACTACTTTTGTAGTTTGTAATAATATACTACATTTGAAGTAAATAAAGGTCAAGTTACAGTGTGGTTACAGAGCGGCCGGGGCAGGGCTCTGGCAGAACAAAGCAGGCCGCCTGCCAAAAGGCAGACGGCCTGAAAATAGGGAAAAGCGGTGCCGCGGAGGGGAGCGGGGCACTAAAGCAGGATCTGTCCGTTGATCTCCAGCCGGAATTTGAGGTCCAGGGTCTCGGCAGCTTTCCGGCTGAGGAGCATCCGCTGGAGAAAGATCTCAAAATAGTCCATGACGGCGCACACCTCCGTGTTGATGGAGAGGGAGAGAGTCACGGTCCGTCCCGGCAGGTCCAGCAGCACCTCGGAGCGCTCCACGGAGTAGTTCACCCGGTCGTGGATGTCAAAGGTGGACATGTCCTTGTTCCGCACCCGGCTGCGGCGCACATCGGTCTTGTCGGCCAGGATCAGGGCGGCGGCGATGGCGTTCACCGGGTAGGCGGTGGAGTCGTCGTGGTGGCCGATGGCAGTGATGACGGCGGCCACGTCGGGGGGCTCCATCCCCATCTTGTCCAGGATGCGGAAGGCCATGGTGGCCCCGCTGAGGGCGTGGTCGTGGCGGTTGACCACGTTGCCGATGTCGTGCATGTAGGCGGCGATCCTGGCCAGCTCCACCTCTTTCGGGGTGTAGCCCAGCTGGGTCAGGATGCGGGCGGCCACCTCGGCGCACTTGGTCACGTGGGCGAAGGAGTGCTCCGTAAAGCCCAGCGCCGTGAGCGAGGCGTCCGCCTGGGTGATGTAGGTGCGGATCTCCGGAGAACTCCTCACCATCTCAAAGGTAACATTCATAGGGTGCTCCTTTCTTCTCCGCCGTCCCACAGGCAACGGGACAGGTCCACCCTGCCATCGGGCAGGAAGGGGACGCCCTCTCCTTCCAGCAGCAGGCGCTGGATGCCCGTTCCGCCGAACACGTCCGCGGGGCTGAGGCCCCCATCCCGGTACAGGACTCGATGACAGGGCAGGCCCTCCGGTGCCCGGGCCAGGGCGCAGCCCACGATGCGGCTGGCCCTGGGCCGGCCGGCCAGAAAGGCTACCAGACCATAGGTGGCCACCTGTCCTGCCGGGATGCGGGCCACCACGGCGTAGACCGCCATAAAAAAATCAGGACGCCCGGGAGTCACAGGGCACAGCGGCGGGGGCGCCCCGCTTGGGCGGGACGGGCCCCTCTATGGGCCGGGCAGAAAAACAGATAAAACACAGACACCAACACTCCATCGATCATAAGCGGCCTGGAAGCAGGTGCTCCCCGCCCTTGCAGGTTGGAAAAACAGCTGGGGACATCCCTATTGTATGGGATGATCCTGGTAATTTCAAGCCCCAAGAGCATCAGGACAGAAAATTTCTCCTAAGCTGGGCATCGTTCCCGCAGGCGGATGAGGGAATAGGAGATCGTTGCGGGAGAAGCGGGGAAATGGAAACGGGCTCCCGTGGAAATGCCTGATGCCCGCTGCATGTGCGGAAGAAAAAGGGGAATTTCCACCATAACAGGTGGAAGTGTATGCTGGACTATGATATAGTAGTTTCAAACAGGCTGCGGGCAGGCCGTCCGGCGGGCGCTTTGGAGAGGGGGAGACAGGATGAAGCTTTCTTCATTTCTGCATTTTGCCGCCTTTGGGGTCAGGACCATTCTTCTGCGGGAAAAAAAGCCCATCCTGGGCACAGTGATCGTCACAGACCGGTGCAATCTGAAGTGCAGGCACTGCTCTGTCCACGATCTGACATCGGTGGACCATCCCTATGAACAGATCCGCCGGGAGATGGAGCTCCTCTACCATATGGGGGTGCGCATCCTGTTCTTCTGCGGGGGAGAGACCTTCCTGTGGCATGACGGGGCGCGCACGGTGCGGGACCTGGTGGTGGAGGCCAAGAAAATGGGCTTTCTCCTGGTCAACGTCGTGACCAACGGCACCTTCCCCATTGATCTGCCGGAGGCGGATCTGATCCTGCTCAGCCTCGACGGTGACCGGGCACGCCACAATGCCATCCGGGGCGACACATACGACACCATCATGGAACATGTGGAGCACGCCACTTCCGACAATATCTGCTTCTATATGGCGATCAACCAGATCAACAAAGGCGCAGTCCGGGATGTCTGTCTGGCGGCGCAGGAGACCAAAAATGTGCGGGCGGTCTCCTTTAATTTCCACACGCCCTATCCCGATACCAGGGAGCTTGCCCTCACCCGGGAAGAAAAGGCGGAGTGCTGCGGCGTTATCAGGGAGATGATGAAAGCGGGCGCGCCTGTATTCAATCTGCCCGGCGCTTTCCCAGCCCTGATCGAGAACCGCTTCCCCACGCCGTGCCACCAGTGCGTGGTGGTGGAAAACGGAAAGCTGTCCACATGCGGGCGCTGCATTGAAGTGCCCGGCCTGTGCAGGGAGTGCGGCTACTTCTTTGTGGCGGAATACACCCTCTTGTTCCGGGGACATCCCAGGATCGTTCTGGAGATGCTGCGGACCTACCTGAAGTATATTTGAGGAGCATCATGAGTATCATCACAGACCTGACGAGGATGTGGCTGACCCGCTCGGCCAAGCCCTTTCTCTTTCAAAATGAATACGACCAGCAGCTGCCCTTTTCCCAGTGTGAGGGGCTGGGACTGTATGTGCATATCCCGTTTTGCAGGGAGCTGTGCGGCTTCTGCCCGTATTGCAAGGTCCAGTATGACAGGGCGGTCTGCGACCGCTATCTGGACCGGCTGATCCAGGAGATCCACCTGGTGGGCGGTCAGCTCCCCGGCAGGAAAAGGGTCACCAGCCTCTACTTCGGCGGCGGTACGCCGGCGCTGGCGGCCGGCCGGCTGAAAGAGGTGATGGAAGCCATCGAGGCGCATTTTATCATCACCGAGGGCGTCGGGGTGGAGCTGCACCCGGAGGATGTGGTGCCCTCCGTCCTGCGCATTCTGCGGGATGCGGGGGTGACCAGGATCAGCATCGGGGTCCAGTCCTTCCAGAGAAAGTTCCAGGGACTGCTGGGACGGAGGCCTGTGGACCTCCCAGCCCTGCGGGAGGCGCTGTCCCAGGTCCACTTTGAAACGGTGTCCATGGATTTTATTTTTGCCCTGCCCGGACAGGACCTGGAGGATCTGGAGATGGACCTGGAGACTGCATTCCAGGCCGGTGCCAATCATGTGGCGATCTATCCCTTCATTGATTTCACCTTCACGTCCAGCACGGTGCAGGCTATGGGAAAGGGGGAGAAGCGGGCGCTTTTGGACGGCATCACCCGCTGGTGCCTGGACCGGGGATACATCCGTAGCTCTGTGTGGACCTTTGCAAAGGATCAGGACGCAGTGTATTCCTCCATGACAAGGGACCATTTTCTGGGGTTTGGGTGCTCAGCCGCCACCCTGCTGAGAGATCAGTTCAAAATCAACACCTTTTCTGTGGAAGAATACTGCAGAAGGATCGACGAAGGGAAGCTCCCCACCTCCCTGACACTCCGGTTTTCTCTGCGTCAGCGGATGGTCTATTATCTGTTCTGGACCGCCTACAGCACAGAGGTGGATGCCGGTGCCTTTGAACAGTTTTTCGGCGTCCCATTGAAAAAGATGTACGGTATGGAGCTGAGGCTGGCACAATGGATGGGGCTGGTCACCCGGCGGGATGAGAGATACAGCATGACGCTGAAGGGCGCGTTTTACTACCACTACTATGAAAATTTCTATACCCTGGCCTATATCGACAAGATGTGGGGGGTGCTGAGAAACGAGGCATTCCCGGAAAAGATCGAGCTGTGATCTGAGCACGGCGGGAGCTCACAGATCTGTCCTGTACTTGATTTTTGAAAAAAATGTGTTAAAATAAGAACAAATTATAGAAAGTGTTTTTATTTGAGGGGGTGCGGGTGTGCCAAAGGTGGCCTATTCTGAGGAGGACCGGGAGCGGATCAGGGCGGCACTGGTCACTGAGGCGCTGGAGCGGATGGCCAGGCAGGGCATCCAGCATACCACGGTGGAGCAGATCTACAAAGCGGTGGGCATTTCCCGTACCTTTTTCTATTCATTTTTTCCGACGAAAGAGGACCTGATCGTAGAGACCCTCTATCTCCAGCAACCCAGGATACTGGCCTACGCGGAGCGGCTGATGGCAGATCCAGCACTGACCTGGCGGGAGGGGGTCCGGCAGTTCCTCCATGCATGCTGCTATGGTGAGAAAAACGGCATCGCTGTTTTGACCATTGAGGAGCAGCAGCTGATCTTCCGGCGCCTGTCAGCGGACAACTGCCGCGTGTTCCGGGAGAAGCAGGCCCGCCTGTTCGGGAAGATCCTGGAGTGCTTTGGGGTCCGGGCAGACCGGGACCGGGTGGAGCTGTTCACAAACCTGAGCCTGACGGCCATGATCGTGCGCCGGGCTATCCCGGAAAGTCTGCCGCTGTTCGTGCCGGAGGCCGCTGATGCGACGGTGGCCTTCCAGATCGACGCCATCGTGGACCGCCTGGAGCGCCTGAAGGAGCAGGAATCCTGACCGGAGCGGGGATGCGGCCCGCCGGGATATCTGGCACAGCAGTCCGGACCCGGCGGGCTTTCGACTCCCCTAAATAAATACAAAATATGAAGAATATCTTTATTTTGGCGGAGCCGGCAGAGCTCCGAAGCATGTCCCCAAGCACCCGACCGGGCGGAGGACAGGAAAGCACTGTGTCCGGCGGAGATCACATACTATCATTCAGGAGGAATCTATTATGGGATTTTTCAGCAAATTGTGGAAAGGTCCGGAAGTGGATCTGGAGAAGAGCGGAGAAAACGCGAAAAAGATGCGGCAGATGTTCGACCGGGTTGTGGAAAACGGAGGCGAGTACAGGCTGATCTCCGGCTATACCGAGGATGTGAGCCGATTCAACTATGGGTTCGTCCACGGGAGCAGGCGGAAGGTGGGAAGCCTGATCGTGGGGTGGAACGAGGAAAGCCAGACCATCGTGGTCGTCCCCACTGTCCCGGATCTCTCCGGCTGCGGCGAGCCAGTGTATTACCGACGCGCGGATATTCTGAAGGCCTACCGCAACCGCTACCCCACCGACGCCTTTGTCATCTACCCCGACAGCCGGGGCTATATCGCCATCAATGCCTACGACTGGCTGGAAGACGAGTCACTGTACATCTATGTATCCCAGGAGGAGGAACTGGCGGCCTTCACCAAGTTCTTCCTGGAGCGCTTCGCAAAAAAATAAGGCCCGCAGGGGCTGGGGAGCACCCGGGGAAACGGAAAAGCGCAGGCGAAGGGGACTTCGTCTGCGCTTTCATGGCCGGTATGGTCAAGGTCATTTTTCCGGGCTGAATTTCAACAGAAGATAGGGTTCGATCTCCAGGACCGTGGCGATGTTGAAAAGCAGCTCCAGAGAGAGGCCGCGGTTCATGTTCGGGGCCTCGATGGCGGCGAGATGCTGGCGGCTGATGCCCAGCTCCTCCGCCAGCTGCTCCTGAGACATGCCCCTGCGCCTGCGGTAATAGCTGATGGCGAAGAACAGATCCGCCATTTTTTCGCGGTTGTCAAATTGCCGTGCCAAGCCCCATCCCCCCCTTGTTTATAGTGTACCCAAGATGAGGGGGATACAAAATAATTTAAAACACGGCTATTGACGTGTTTTAAATATCGATTTATAATTTTGACATGGCAAATATCAAATCAGACACGATAAATGACGTGAAAAGCGGGGGCAGGGAAATTCAGAGGGGGATGTTCTTTTGCTGCGGCCTCTGTTAGAATAGAGGGATATCCCAGGCCCACGCTTCGGACACGCCTGGGCGGATCAGAGAGAACAGAGAGGAGCGAGGCGTATGGAGCAGTACGGCCCCTTTGCGGGGAGGAGCGGCACAGCGCACCTGAGTGCGCCGGCTTTTTGCGGACTTTTTTGATCCCCTGCGCGGTGCCGGCTGGATCCCGGCACCGCGCAGGGGACCTTTGTTTCACGGCCTGGGGTACGGCCCGGAATGTCACAGGGCGGAGACGATCAATGGAACGCCTGCGTAAGCTCTGTGGGGCGCTGGGGGAGGAGATATCTGCTTCCCGCACCCTGCGGAGCAGGAAGACAGATAGACAAACGAAATAGCAAAATAGGAAGAAATAAAGGAGAGCACCCATATGACTTTGCTGGACCAGTGTAAGATCTGGAACGAAAACGACGAGTATCAGAAGATCATTGAGGCCTTGGAGGCCGTCCCCGCCCAGGAGCGCACCCCGGAGATAGACAGCGAACTGGCCCGGGCCTACAACAACCAGGCCGCGCCGGGGGACCGGGAGCTGTTCCGCAAGGCCATTGCCCTGCTGAAGCCCCATGAGGCGTATTTCGCGGGGGACCATTGCTGGAACTTCCGCATGGGTTATTCCTACTACTACCTGGACCAGGAGGGCCGGGCGCTGCCCTATTTCCAGGCGGCGCTGGAAGCCCGCCCTGGTGACGGGGATACCCAGGAGTTCATTGAATGGTGTCAAAAGGGAGTCGCTCTGCCCCGGTTCTCGGAGTGCTTCCGGGAGCGGACGGAGGCGGCATGGGAGAAATTTGCTCAGCAGGAGGCACAGCTGCGTCAAAGGATGGATGAGGACAAGGACCATCAGCGGGGGGATGAACTGGTGGCCCAGATGGAGGATGTTCTGCACCTGGCCTTTGATGACATATCCTTCGAAATGGGCTTCAACGGCCAGAAGCACGAGCTGATCCTCACCCCGGAGGGGGACAAGGTCAAGCTGTTTGAACTGGTCTACTTCCAGAAGCACGCACCGAAAAAGGTGCTGGAGCACTGGAATATCCTGGCGGGCCGCCAGCCCAACCCCGGCATCGGACTGCGTACCGACGACGGCTGGGAGGTCTCCGGGGAGGATGTGCAGGTCTGGCTGGAGGAGCGGGGAAAAAACAGCTTCGCCCTGTCCGCCTATTGCGAAAAGCTGCTCCCCCTGCTCCGGGAGGAGGAGGGCCGGGCCTGGTGGATGCTTACCACCCTCACCGACCAGGTCTTGGGCGAGATTTCCCATATGCGGTACATCGACGCCTTCGACGTGCTGGAGGAGCCCAAAGGGGAGCCGTCTATTCTCCTGTCGGGCCTGCCGGACAAGCTGAAGGGCATGGGCCTGGATCTGGCTGCCGACCCGGAGGACTATCTGGAGAACTACATCGGCTATGAGATGGAGCCCAACGAGGACCCGGAGGCGGACTGGCGGCTGGATGTGATCGCCGGCTCCACCAACTGCGCGCCCCTCATCAACGGCTATCTGAGCGCTGAAAACGACTCCATGGATGACCTCCACGCCGACGGCGTAGTGGCGGGCTTCTTCTGCTATCCACTGGACACCCTGCGGGAAGAGGAGGGCAGCGACAAGATCTTTGCTTTCCGGGACGAGCTGGAGGACTATCTGAGCAGTGCCTGCGGCCCGGACGTGCTCACCCTCACTGGCGGGGCCACCGGCATCTTCTGCGGCTATGTGGACTTCATCGCCTGGGACCTGCCCGCCGTCCTGAACAAGGTCCAGGACTTTTTCGCGGACACGGATCTCCCCTGGGCCGACTTCCACACCTTCCGCCGGGAGGCCGGGACGGTGTCCCTCAAAAGACTGGAGGAGGACGAGCTGGAGGAGACGCTGACCGGGATGGACTACATTCCCTACACCCTGGAGAACGCCGACGCCTTTTACCGGCAGCTGGAACAGTGGAACGACGAGGACGAGTACACCCGCTGCATCCAGGCCCTGAACGCCATCCCGGAGGACTGGCGGGACTACCGCTTTGCCTACGCCCTGTCCAGGGCGCTGGAAAACTACGCCATCATCGGGGACCGCGAAGAGGGCACCCCCGGCCGCAAGGGGGACAAGGCCCTCCTGCGGGCCATCCAGGTGCTGGAGGCCGTCCGGGAGGAGGGCCGGGACAAGGCGGAGTGGAATATGCGCATGGCCTATGCCTATCAATACCTGGAGGGGCAGGAGGAGAAGGCCATCCCTTACGCCCAGCGGTGGATGGAGCTGGACCCCGAGGACAAAAACGCCCCGGCGGTGATCCGGGAGTGTGAGGAGGAGCTGGCCAAACGGAGCGGCGGAGAGCTGGAGAACGGAGCGGAAGAGAGAGCACCGGCTGGCCCGGTGCTAACAGCTGAGGATGTGCGGGAGCTGGAGTCCATGTGCGAAGGGGTATCCGGCTACTTCTACAAAATGCTGAACTTCCTGGAGGAGCGGCTTCAGGACGGTGTCCGCCGGGGGCGCTTCACCTGGGAGCGGGTGCGGGCGGATCTGGACACGGCCCTGTGGTACTCCTACATCTGCAACAATGTGGATGAGTACGAGTATTATTACCGGGCGGCCCAGTGGATGCCGGATTCGGAGCAGGCGGCAGAGCAGGCCCGGAGCGGGGTCTGGTACTATCGGTACGCCTGCGCCCTGACCTACTGCGGACGGCTGGAGGAGGCCCTGAAGTACGCGGAGAAGGGAGTCGGACTGGACCCGGAGTATGTGTGGGGCTGGCTCATGTACGGCAGGCTGCTCAGCCACTTTGGGGACCGGGAGGGGGCCCTGGCGGCGGCGGACCGGGGGCTTGCCCTGGAGCCGGGAGACTATGAATTCACCACCCTGCGCCGGGAGATCCAGAAGGGGCGCACGCTGGAGGAGATGGAGTTCCACTGGATCGACCCGGAATCTGACAGAAAGCTCCAGGCGGGGCTGGACGAGAGCGCCGGAGACAAGAAGCGGGCGATCTCCTGCATCCTCTGCCGCCGGGAGGCGCTGGAGGAGATCAAGGCGGCCCTTGCGCCTGTAGAGTGGGAGGCGGACGCCCCTTACTGCACGTTCACCATGCCCTATCAGGGGAGCACGGTGGAGGGGCAGTTCTTCGGGAACGAGGCCGCCCTGTCCAAGGTGCCGGCCGAGTGGGTGCGGGAGCTGGTCCGGCGCCTGCCGGAGCTGGACCGCCGGGGTCTGACCTTCCTCTCAGCCCGGGCAGGGCTGGGGACTGGGGGACTGGCCCTGGAGCGGTTCACCATCCAGATGGACCGCCGGCTCTGCCTGTTCTACCAACGGGGGGAGGAGCAGCAGATGGTCCGGTTCGCCCCCGACTTTGCCCTGTGCGAGGAGGACCAGCCCGCTCTGGCGCAGCCTGAGGGGGGGACCTTCCTGGCCTTCGTGCTGCTGGAGCAGCCGGAGTGGGACGCGGAGGAATTTAAGCGGACCCTGCGGGACGACTGGGGCATCCCCTGCATGACGGAGGAGAAGGACAGCGGGGAGGGGGGAAGCACCCTGGTCTTTGAGGCGGAGGGCTTTCTGACGGTGGTGAGCCTCTACCCCTTCCCCGTGCCCAAAGGGGAGGCGGAGCAGAATGCGGGCCGCAACTACCTGTGGAGCGAGGCGGAGGAGACCACACGCCGGCACCGGGGGCAGATCCTGGTGTCCACCATGGCACGGGACGGAGATGTGGGGCAGGCCGCCCGCCTCCAGGTGAAGCTGGTGTGCGCTGCCTGTGGACAGGACGGCGTGCTGGGCATCTATGCCAACGGCACCGTGTACCAGCCGGAGTTCTATCTGGAGGCGGCCCAGATGATGGAGGACGGGAGCCTT
Source organism: Lawsonibacter asaccharolyticus (assembly GCF_022453915.1). Taxonomy (NCBI): domain Bacteria; kingdom Bacillati; phylum Bacillota; class Clostridia; order Eubacteriales; family Oscillospiraceae; genus Lawsonibacter; species Lawsonibacter asaccharolyticus. Next base: position 2,429,674 of record NZ_CP091870.1, on the reverse strand, counting down.
CCCCTGCTGAATTTGGTGTGGCCGGGGCTGTACCGCCGGGAGGGAGGCCTGTGCGCCTACACCGAGGGGCTGCGCGCCTTCGGTAAGGACGAGCTGGAGGTGCTGGACACCCGGGCGGAGCCCGGGGACCTGCGGGGGTTTGTGCTGGACATCGCCTCCTATGTGCTGGAGCAGGATGTCACCCTCCGGGACGGGGAGACCATCGGCTTCAGCGAGGGGCAGAAGCTGCCCATCACCCGCAGCGCGGGGATCTGGCACGACGGCATGACGCTGAAGATCGGATATCCGTCAAAGGAGGAGGGGGAGGACGAGAACAGCGGAGAGACCTGAAACATGACCTGCGGACCGCTGGAAGCCGCCGGGGGAGTCTGATTTCATCCACTCAATAAAAACACCGTGGCGTATCGGAAACGATACGCCACGGCGTTTTTCATGAACAGCTTATCGGGCCGCCCGGTAGATATCCTTGATCTCCTCCAGGCCCAGCACCTTAAAGGAGCCAATGGTGCGCCTGCCCTCAAAGGTACACATCCAGGCCAGCTTTTCGATGGCCTGCTCGTCCAGCGTGATGCCCAGCTGCCCCACGGTGGTGGGCATGCCGATGGAGCGGAGGAAGTGCTCAAAGGCCCGGATGCCGGCCAGCGCGGTCTCCTCGTCGGAGCCGGGAGTATCCACCCCCATCACCGCCCGGGCGAAGCGGGCGAACCGCTCCGGGGCCGCGTCCATGACATACCGGGACCAGGCCCCCCAGACGGCGGCCAGACCGGCCCCGTGGGTGACGTCGAACATGCCGCTCAGCTCGTGCTCCAGCTGGTGGCTGGCCCAGTCCCCGATGCGGCCGCAGCCGCCCCGGCCGCAGCCGGTGAGGCTGTTATGGGACAGGCTCCCCGCCCACATGATGCCGGCACGGGCATCATAGTCCCGGGGGTCCCGGACCACCCGGCGGGAGAGCTCCAGCATGGAGCGCATCAGCCCCTCCGCCATAGAGTCGGTGGGCTCCACCGTCTCAGGGCCGGAGAAGTAGCGCTCCATGGTGTGGTAGATGATGTCCACGCAGCCGGAGGCAGTCTGATAGGCGGGGAGGGTGAAGGTGAGCTCCGGGTCCATCACGGCAAAGCGGGGGCGGCACAGGTCGGTGTTCAACCCCCGCTTTTTCCAGCCGTCCTCGTTGGTGATGACGCAGGAGTTGCTCATCTCACTGCCGGCGGCGGCGATGGTGAGCACGGTCCCCACCGGGAGGCAGTTCCGGGCAGGCTGGCCGGAGAACAGGTCCCACACGTCCCCCTCGTAGGCCAGCCCCAGGGCGATGGCCTTGGCGGAGTCAATGACGCTTCCGCCCCCCACGGCCAGCAGGAAGTCCACACCCTCCCGGCGGCACAGCTCCATCCCCTCCCGTACCTTGGACAGCCGGGGGTTAGGGACCACGCCGCCCAGCTCCACGTGGGCCACGCCGGCCCGGTCCAGACTGGCCAGCACCCGGTCCAGAAGGCCGCTCTCCCTGGCGCTGCGGCCGCCGAAATGGACCAGCGCCCTGGTCCCGCCCTGCTCCTTCACCAGCTGGCCCGCCTGCTCCGCGGTGCCCCTGCCGAATACCACCTTAGTGGGGGTATAGTACTGAAAGTCGTTCATACAGCTCTCCTTTTTACAGTCGATAAGATGTGTCTGCTGGCAGCTCTCCCACAGGAGAGCCTGCCCGCTGATGCAGCCGGCCCCGGTTCAGGCCTCCCAGCCTGCCAGATAATCCTTCTGCTCCTGGGTCAGCGTATCGATGGAAAGCCCCATGGCGGCCAGCTTCACCCGGCCGATCTGGTCGTCGATCTCTTCGGGGACGTTGTAGACCTTCTTCTCCAGCTTTCCGGCGTGCCTGGCCATCCACTCCAGGGAAAGGGCCTGGACGGCGAAGGACATATCCATGATCTCCGCCGGGTGGCCGTTTCCGGCGGCCAGGTTGACCAGCCGCCCCTCCGCCAGCACGTTGAGAACGCGGCCGTCGGGCAGGCGGAAGCCCTCGATGCCTGCCCGGCGGGGGAAGCGCTCCTCCGCCAGCTGGCCCAGGCGGGCCACGTCTACCTCACAGTCAAAGTGCCCGGAGTTGCACAGCAGGACATTGTGCTTCATCACCTGGAAGTGGCGCTCCACGATCACGTCCTTGCAGCCGGTGGCGGTGACGAAGATATCGCCGTATCTGGCGGCCTCGTCCATGGGCATCACCCGGAAGTTCTCCATGGTGGCCTCCAGGGCCTTGAAGGGGTCCACCTCGGTGACGATCACGTTGGCCCCCATGCCCTTGGCCCGCATGGCGATGCCCTTGCCGCACCAGCCGTAGCCGGCCACCACCACCGTCTTGCCCGCTACCATCAGGTTGGTGGTGTGCATGATGGCGTCCCAGGTGGACTGGCCGGTGCCGTATTTGTTGTCGTAGTAGTGCTTGGCCTTGGCGTCGTTTACCGCCATCATGGGGCAGGGGAGGATGCCCGCCCGCTCCCGGGCGTACAGGCGGTGGATGCCGGTGGTGGTCTCCTCACAGCCTCCCAGCAGCCGGTCCCCGTAGGGAGCGCACCGCCCCCCCAGCAGGGAGATCAGGTCGCCGCCGTCATCCACGATCAGGTGGGGGCGGCACTTCAGGGTCTCGGTCAGCAGGTCCTCATAGCCCCGCATGTCCACCCCGTGGACACCGAAGGTCTCCACCCCCAGGCTGGCCATGGCAGCGGCCACATCGTCCTGGGTGGACAGGGGGTTGCAGCCGGTGAGATACACCTGGGCGCCCCCCTCCCGGAGCACCAGCCCCAGGTTGGCGGTCTTGGCCTCCAGGTGAACAGAGACGGCGATGGTCAGGCCCTCAAAGGGCTTCTCCCGGCGGAAGCGCTCTTCGATGCCGCCCAGGGCGGGCATGAAGTCCCGGACCCACTGGATCTTCTGCAGGCCGGAAGGGGACAGAGACAGGTCTTTCACGATGCTCATATCATTTGCTCCTTTGATTTGATGGGGATGGGGATCAGCGTTCTCCCCTGCGTTCCCGCTCCTTGGTGATGAAGCCCAGGAAGTCGGCCAGGATCCGGGCGGCCAGATAGCAGGTGGTGCCCGCCGCGTCGTCATACGGGGGCGAGACCTCCACCAGATCCACGCAGATGACCTCGCCCAGCTGGGCGATGCCCTCCAGCAGGTCTACCGCCTCGTCATAGAGCAGGCCGCCCAGCATAGGGGAGCCGGTGCCGCCGGCGATGGAGTAGTCGAAAGCGTCGATGTCGATGGTGACATAGTAGCGCCCGCCCTGGGGCAGCTGTTCCAGAACCTTCTGGGCTCCCATGGCCCGGATCTGGCGGGCGGAGAGGATCGTTGCCCCATAGGCCCGGGCGTCCTGGAAGTCGGAGCGCTTGCTGCTGCCGATGCCGTGGATGCCCAGGTGAGCCATCCGGTCCACATAGGGTAGCTGGGACATGTAGCGCATGGGATGGCCGTTGAAGAGCCGGTTCCCGCCCAGCTGATCGGTCCAGTCCAGGTGGGCGTCCAGCTGGATCACATGGAAGGGGCCGGACTGGTCCAGCCCCCGGGCGACCGGGATGGAGATGGAGTGGTCGCCCCCCAGCACCACAGGCAGGCAGCCCCGGCTGCGGAGCAGGCGCACCGCGGCCTCGATGTTGCCGAAGGTCTGCTCCAGATCGCCGGGGACATAGTCGATGTCGCCGCAGTCCATCACCGACCACTTCTCGGTGCTCAGGTAGTAGTCGTCCCGTTCTGGATCATAGGAACCCTGGGGACTGAAGCGAAAGCGGGTGGACTGGGTACGTATGCCCCGGGGGCCCAGCCGGGCGCCGGGGCGGCCCTGGATAGCCATATCGCAGGGGGCGCCGATGACAGCGATGTCAGCCTGGATCTGGCGGATGTCAGGGCAGATGGGACATTTGGCAAAGGTGGCGATGCCGGTCGGGGCCATGTTGACAGGGGCGCTCTGGCTGAAATTCTCCATAAAGACCATCCTTTCGTGGGCGAAACTAAAAAATTTCTTTCTTTACTTTACAATGTTTCGGAGACAAATTCAATGCTGAATGAGAAAACTTTCCGGCCCATGGGAGACAAAGACAAATAATTTACAGATTTGTCATGGACAATTCCCGAAAACCGGGGTACAATGAAAAACGATTTGACACAAATGTTAGGAGGCTCCTGTATGGGCGCGATTTCCCGCTGGCTGGACCGCTTCTGCTACAAGCATCCCCGGCTCGGCATCCCAGGTCTGATGAAGTACATCGTCATCGCCAATGTAGCGGTCTATCTGATGGATATGTTCAGCAACGGCTACTTCTCCGCTATGCTGCGGTTCTACCCGGCCCTGATCATGGAGGGGCAGGTGTGGCGGCTGCTCACCTTTATCTTCGTCCCCACCAGCGGCGGTTTCATCCTGTGGTTTGCCTTGACCACCCTGTTCTACTACTACATCGGAAACGCTCTGGAAAACCAGTGGGGGTCTACCCGGTTCACCGTGTTTTACGGGGTGGGCGTCCTGCTGAACATTTTCACCGGGATGGTGACTTACTGGATCTCTGGTGCCTTCCTGGAGACTGCCAGCATGTACTACGTGAACATGTCCATGTTTTTTGCCTTCGCCACCCTGTACCCGGATATGCGGGTGCTGCTCTACGGGATCCTGCCCCTGAAAGTGAAGTGGCTGGCCTGGGTGGATGCGGCCCTCTTTGCCTTTGATATTGGTCATTACTTTATGAACGGCAACTGGGTCCAGGGAATGGTCCCCATTGTGGCCATCCTGAACTACTTCATCTTCTTCTGGGACGATCTGATGGCCATCCTCCGCCGGGGGAGCAGCCGGGCTGCTCACCGGGTCGATCCTCAGACCATCAACTTCAAAAAGGCTCAGAAGGAAGTCCAGAACCGGAAGGGCTATCTCCACAAATGCGCCGTGTGCGGCATCACCGACGCGGACGACCCCAACATGGAGTTCCGCTACTGTTCCAAATGCAACGGCTACTACTGCTACTGCATGAAGCATATCAACGACCATGTGCACATCCAATGAGGGCGGGCGCCCCCGGACCGACGGCCCGGGGGCGCCTTTTTGCGCGAGAGCTGGGGCGCTCCCTCCGATGGGAAAAGGCCGTGAAAAATCCTGTTGATAAATTCTGCCGGATGCAGTATAATATATCCCAGCTTTGTTCCAGACCTCGGTGTGGGGCAAGGCCGCACTAGTCGGGGAGATAGCGGTGCCCTGTTCCTGCAACCCGCTTCAGCAGGGATGAATCCCGGCCCCCGGACGTGCATTGTGCTGTCTGACCTGGATAAGCAGCGATGATAGACCGGTCCCGCGCAACGCGGCTCCGTGAACCGTGTCAGGCGGGGAACCGAGCAGCACTAAGCGGCCCGCCGCGTGTGCCGCGGGGTTACTGTTCTTGAGCCGGCTGTCCAGGTAACGGGTATAGTGTACGCTTCAAAGGCCGGTGTGCGGCCTTGCTCTGCATCGAGTATTTTTTGCCCGGATGGGCAGAGAAAAGGATTTGAGGTGATATCGTGTATCAGGCCCTGTACCGCAAATGGAGGCCCCGCACTTTTGACGATGTGGTGGGCCAGAGCCATATCACCGACACTTTGAAGCAGCAGGTGGCGGGGGGGCGGCTGTCCCACGCCTATCTGTTCACTGGGACCCGGGGGACGGGCAAGACCACCTGCGCCAAGATCCTGTCCCGGGCGGTGAACTGCCAGAGCCCGGTGAACGGCAACCCCTGCAATCAGTGCCCGGCCTGCCTGGGCATTGAAAACGGCTCTATCCTGGATGTGCTGGAGCTGGATGCCGCCTCCAACAACGGCGTGGACCAGGTCCGGGCCCTGCGGGATGAGGCGGTCTATACCCCGGCGGCGGTCCGTAAGCGGGTCTATATCGTGGACGAGGTCCATATGCTCTCCACCCCAGCCTTCAATGCGCTGCTGAAGATCCTGGAGGAGCCGCCGTCCCACCTGATGTTTATCCTGGCCACCACGGAGCTGCACAAGGTGCCGGCTACCATCCGCTCCCGGTGTCAGCAGTTCGCGTTCAAACGCATCCTGCCCGGACAGATTGCCCAGCGCCTGGAGTATGTGGCGGGGCAGGAGGGCATCGACCTGACCCCGGAGGGGGCGGCCCTTCTGGCCCGGCTGGCTGATGGCGGCCTGAGGGACGCCCTTTCCCTGCTGGACCAGTGCTCCGGCGGCGGACAGCAGGTGGACGAGCAGGCGGTGCTGGATACCCTGGGGCTGGCGGGAAATCTGGAGACCGCCCGGCTGATGGAGCTGGCCGCCCGGCACGACACTGCCGCCGCCCTGGAGACCCTGTCCCGGCTGTACGCCGGGGGAAAGGACGTGGGGGCGGTGCTGGGGGAGCTGTCCTCCCTGGCCCGGGATCTGCTGATGAGAAAGACGGCCCCCAGAGGCGGCAGTGCCCTGCTGACCGGTGGATATGACGAGACCACCATGCGCGGCCTGGGAGAGCTGCTTACCGCGCCCCGCCTGCTCCAGATGCTCAACCGCCTTCAGGACACTGCCGCGCTGCTGCCCCGCAGCAGCAGCCGGCGGACGGACGCGGAGCTGTGCCTCATCCGCCTGTGCGACGAGACGCTGGACGACTCGGCGGCCGGACTGTCCGCCCGGATCGCCCGGCTGGAGGAGCAGCTGGCCTCCGGCGTCTCGGCTCGGCAGACGGCCGGTTCGGCGGGGGACGGCGGGGCGGCGCAGCAGCCCGCCCGGCCTCAGCCGGCGCCCGTGGAGGCTCCTCCCTGGACGGAGGAGCGTCCGCCCCTGCCGGAGGAACCGGAGGAGGAGCGGACCCTGGAAGAGCCGGAGAGACGGCCTGCGGCGGTCCCGCCTGCCCAGCCGGCCGTCGCCGGAGGCGAGAGCTCCTTCTGGCCCGCTTTCGCGGCGGAGGCCAAGCGACAGCTGCCCTCCGCGGGGCCCTATCTGGTGAACCCGGAAAAGACGGTGGGGACCTGGAAAAACGGGGTGCTGACCCTGTGGGTGGACAGTGCATTCACCAAGGCGATGCTCAACAAGCCCAACATCACGGAGGTGCTGGCACAGGCCGCCGGTCAGCGGTTCGGCGGGCAGGCCAGAGTAGCCTTCCAAATCGGGAAGCCCTCTCCGGAGGACCTGGGCACGGGGCAGGCCTCGGAAGCTGGACAGCGGGACGCCCTGGACGCCCTGCTGGAGTTTGGGGAACAGTTTGACAATATCATCATCAAGTGATATGGTTATATCGGAATAAGGAGTGGATGGATATGGCAAAGGGCTTTGGAGGCCGCGGCGGCATGGGCGGCATGGGAATGAACGCCAACATGCTCAAGCAGGCCCAGAAGATGCAGCAGGATATGATGCGCATGCAGCAGGAGCTCCAGGAGAAGGAGTACGAGGCCGCCGCCGGCGGCGGGGTGGTGACTGCCACTGTGACCGGCAAGCGGGAGCTGAAGGCGCTGGAGATCGATCCTGAGGCGGTGGACCCGGATGACGTGGAGATGCTCCAGGACATGATCGTGGCCGCCGTCAACGAGGCGCTGCGGGCTGCGGAAAACGATGCGGCTTCCACCATGCAGAAACTGACCGGCGGGCTCGGACTGCCGTTTTAAGAGGAACGACGCCCCATCCCCCCGGAAGAGACCGGAGGGATGGGGCGCTTTTTTACCGCTGGCGGGCGGCGGAGAGAGGAAGGCAGGGAGAGAAGCCGGGAAAGGCGGAAAGGAGAAAAAAGTGAAGCGGGAAAGTCCGGAAGAACAGCGGAAACAGATGCTGGAGGCCCCCATCCCGGGACTGATCGGCAGGCTGGCGGTGCCCACCATCATCAGCATGCTGGTGACCTCCATCTACAACATGGCGGACACCTATTTTGTCTCCCACATCGGCGCGGGGGATGGAGCCACCAGCGCCTCCGGAGCGGTGAGCATCGTCTTTTCCCTCATGGCGATCATCCAGGCGGTGGGCTTCACCGTGGGGATGGGGTCGGGGAGCATCACCTCCCGGCTGCTGGGGAAGGGATGGAAAGAGCGGGCGGACCAGTACGCATCCAGCGCCGTCATTCTGGGACTGGTGCTGGGGCTGCTGCTCATGTCCGTCTGCTTCGTCTGGATCGATGAGCTGGTCTGGCTGCTGGGGGCTACCCCCACCATCTATCCCTACGCCCTAGACTACGCCAGGTATATCATCTTCGGTGCCCCGGTGATGATCCTGGCCTATATCCTCAACAATTTGCTGCGGTGGCAGGGAAAGGCCAACCGGTCGGTGATCGGCCTGGGATTCGGCGGACTGCTGAACATCGTGTTGGACCCCATCCTGATCTTCACCTTTGACATGGGCATCTCCGGGGCGGCCATCGCCACCCTGTTCAGCCAGTGCGTCAGCCTGGCTATCCTGGCCTCCTTCTTTGTGCGAGGGCAGAGCGACATCCGGGTCAGCCCCCGGCTCATCGCTCGAGAGGCCAAGGTGTATGGAGACATCCTGAAAAGCGGTCTGCCGTCCTTCCTGCGGCAGGGCATGTCCAGTGTGGCCTCCGTGTCTCTGAACCTCAATGCGGGGCTCTACGGCGACCCGGCGGTGGCCGCCATGGGGATCGTGACCAAGGTGTTTACCTTCATCATGTCCGTCGTCATCGGCTTCGGCCAGGGGTTTCAGCCTGTAGTAGGCTTCAACTACGGTGCGGGGCGGCTGGACCGGGTGCGGGAGAGCGTGAAGTTCTCCATGAAGTCCTGCACCTTGGTGCTGACTGCGGCGGCCGTCATTGGGTTTCTTTTCGCACCCCAGGTGATCCACTTCTTCCGGGAGGACACGGAGGTGATCGCCATCGGGGCCCGGGCTTTCCGGTTCCAGTGTGTCAGCCTTCCCCTGGGGGCGGTGCTGGTCTTTGCCAACATGCTCTTCCAGTCGCTGGGGTGCTCCTGGAGGGCCTCCTTCCTGGCCGTATGCCGGCAGGGGCTGTTCTTTATCCCTCTGATCTTCCTGCTGCCCAGGCTGTTTGATCTCACCGGGCTGGAGATGACCCAGATGGTGGCGGACTTCATCACCTTCCTGTGCAGCGGAGGGATGCTGCTCCACTTCTTCCGTACGGAGCTCGCCCGGGAGGGGGAGAAGTCCCCGGCCCCCGCAGAACGGAAGATGTAGAAATAGGGATGCCTCCGGACCGGTGGGCCTGCTGTCTGCTGGTCCGGGGCAGCAAAAAAGAGGAAACCAAAATTTGCGCAAAAAAAGTGAAAATAGTGGTTGACAAGATGGAAAGACTTTAGTATAATAAGCAAGCCGTCGTGAGACAGCGACAGCAAACCGGGGGAGCATAGCTCAGCTGGTAGAGCACATGCCTTACAAGCATGGGGTCACAGGTTCGAGCCCTGTTGTTCCCACCACATTGGCCCCATCCCATGACTACCTGGCTCGGTAGTTCAGTTGGTTAGAACGCCGGCCTGTCACGCCGGAGGTCGAGGGTTCAAGTCCCTTCCGAGTCGCCATTTGCCTCTGTAGCTCAGTTGGTAGAGCAGAGGACTGAAAATCCTCGTGTCGTTGGTTCGATTCCGACCGGAGGCACCAAGTCCCTGACGGGATAAGAATGATCCCGTCAGGGCACAATATGCGAGTGTAGCTCATCTGGTAGAGCGCCACCTTGCCAAGGTGGAGGTAGCGGGTTCGAGCCCCGTCACTCGCTCCATATTTTTGGTGCCATAGCCAAGTGGTAAGGCAGAGCTCTGCAAAAGCTCCACCCCCAGTTCAAATCTGGGTGGCACCTCCAGCGTCGGAGCAAGCGTTATATCGCTTGCTCCGATTTTTATTGAAATTAGAGTGCGCTCATTCTGCTGTTCCTTCTTCCGCATCATAACCACTTTGCTGGGCTGTGATGTGGTCTGGGTACGAACTAGGGAGTGACGGCATCTATAGTGTTTGGACAAGACATGGTCGGAGTAAGCGTTTGTGCGCTTGCTCCGATTTTTTATCAGAGGGGAGAGTATTTCCTAGTGAAGAGGGTACCCCTCTGTCTCTATTTTGGTTCCGAGCAGCAACCTGCCACAGGGCTGACACTCCGTAAGGAAGTGTCGGCCTTCGTCTAATCTGTAAAGAAATTGATCCTTAATTTTGGACGTTGTGGCGGTCGCTACGCCGTCTTTTTCTTTTGTGCCGCAAGATATTTCTGGAACAGTTCTTCCATTTCTTCTGGGGAGGGGGCGCACCACAGGCCAATGGTCTTGTAGTAAATATCTACCTGCAGATGGCGTTTGCCATCCACCTTGTCAGCCTGGGACACCATGATCTTCTCAATGAACTCGTGGACGATCTCCGGCGTCAACTCCGTCAGCCGCGTCACCTGTCTGGCCCGCTCAATAAAATGTTGAAGGTCATTGGCCTTGTCCGTGGCGGTTTCCACACTTGCCTCCATCTCCGGGATGGCCTCTTTCAACCGCTTCTGCTCGCTTTCCAGCGATACCGTCAGCGTGGAGAATCGTTCTTCACTGAGAAGCCCCTTACTCATGTCCTTGTAACTTTTCTGAATCAGCCCGTCTATTTCTATCACGGGCTGTTTGGCCTTCTCCAATTCCCGCTGTCTGGCATCCAGTTCCCTCCGCTCTTGCAGACCAAACTGCTCCATCTGCTCCTGGGCGAACTGCTTTTCATAGACCTGAACGTACCACAACAGCTGTTGCAGGCCCTCAAGTACCAATTCTTCAACCACTTTCTCTCGAATAAAATGGGCGGAACATAGATCGGAATTGCCACGATAAGCGGAGCAAAAGAAAAATGCCTGTTCATGCTTGTAGTTATTAGTGGCGCTATACCCCAGCTTACTGCTGCAGTCGGCACAATAGAGCAGCCCGGAAAACATACTGACAATGCCGGTTTTTGTGGGCCTGCGGCGGTGCTGGCGAAGGTCCTGGACCAAGGCGAAGGTCTCCCAGTCGATGATGGCAGAGTGGGTGTCCGGGAACACCTTCCACTCCTCCTGGGGTCGGTTCAGCCGTTTCTTCTGCTTGAAGGACCGGCTGAACGAGCGGAAGTTCACCGTGTCGCCGGTGTACTCCTGCCTGTCCAGGATGTCTGTTACGGTGGCGGAACACCAGTTGTGTGGGAACGCCGGGGGCTTTACCGGGCATTTCACGCCGATGCTGTGCTGGTACTCACTAGGGGTCATCACGCCCTCGGAGCGCAGTTTTTTAGCAATCTGGGTCGGCCCCAGGCCAGACACGCTCATGCGAAAGATACTCCGCACCACCTCCGCTGCCGGTTCATCCACCAGCCACCTGTTCCTGTCCTCCGGATCTTTCCTGTACCCAAAGGGCGGGTTGGTGGTCAGGGGTATTCCGGCATTGCCCCGGCTCTGCATGACGCGCCGTACCTTGTCGCTTGTGTTTTTGGCGTGCCACTCGTTGAATAAATCCTGCATGGGCACGATGTCACTCACGCCCCTGGCGATGTCGATGTTGTCCATGATGGCAATGTACCGCACATTCAGCCGCACAAAGTCCTCCTCCAGCAGCTGCCCCACCACAAGGCGGTTGCGGCCCAGCCGGGAGTGGTCTTTCACCACCAGGTTTGCCACAAGCCCCTGTTCTGCTACCTCCCCCAGCCGATAGAGCCGCACCGCCTTTTTGCCCCCGGTCCGCCGCAGGGTGGCGTATTGGCAGGCAGGGTCGGCGTCCAGCTCATAGCCCTGCTCCCTGTAGGGCTTTCCGCAGGTCGTTCCCGTCCACGCTGACCTTGAGAGCGGCGTCCAGGGCTGAGGTTGTACCGGGTGGGTTTACCACTCTGCTCGTCCAGCCAGACGGGGCGGCTGGGGGCTTTGCGGCCATGCTCGATCACGGACAGGCCATACTCCCGGCAAAGGCTATCGGAGATGTCCCGCAAACGCTGTCGTTCAGCCTTGGAATAGTTGTACTTTTGCCCGTCCTGAAAAGAAACTGAATTGAAGCAGAAATGGTTGTGCAGGTGGCCTTTGTCCAGATGGGGGGTGACGATGAGCTGAAACTGCTCGCCCCACATCTCACGAGCCAGCTTTACACCGATCTCATGGCACCGCTCCGGGGCGACTTCTCCCGGTTTGAAGCTCTGGTACCCATGCCAGGCGATGTAGTTGTCCTCCTTGCCGTACTGCTGTTTGGTCAGGATCATCTGCTGGAGGGCCGTCTGCTTCAGGCAGTTGAGGGCGGTGACAAAGGAGCCGTCCGCGGTTTTCTGCGGGTTCTGGATATACGAAAACACATTGAAGAAGTCCTCGGAGCCCTTGGGGACGGTTTTCGCCGGGTTTTCCACATAGGCGATCAGGTCGCTGAGCCGTCCTTTGATGTGCCACAGGCTGGTGGTCGCCATCACGCCACCTCCTGCAAGAGTAGGACAAGCCGCTCAAGCCGGGAACATTCCTCGGCGACTTCCAGGCGGTAGGCTGCCAGCCGCTCCAGTTGGCCGTGGACTTCATACAGGGCGTCCAGCAGGTCCCAGAACTCCGGCGGCTGTTTGGGGCGGGGCTGCTTACCCAGGCAGAGTTGCCGGGGATACTCGGATCGGGTCAGGCTGCACAGGGCAGCGCCATGTTCCAGCTTGGCTTTTTCCGTTTCATCCAATCTGATTTTCAGCCGTACTTTTTCAGTTTTAGTACGCAAAATAATTCCTCCATTCTGTCTGATTTCCGCTGTGGAAGGGGGTATTCAGGGGGACTCCCCTGGGGATGGATTCTGCCCCGTGGGGGGGGCGAAATCCGATGCTCGCTATTCCACAAGACAGGGAGATTTTGAAAGTCCAAAGGGAGATGGGCAGTCCAGGAAAGCAAGAACACCTCCCCATCTCCTACTACAACTTTCCATGTGCAAAACAGAACTTTTTCATAAAACTTTTTGGACAAAAAGAAGCCGGTCACATACGTGCCGTACCAGCAGGACAGACTGTGTCCTACTGGACTCCGTTTGGTTTGCGTATGTAACCGGCTTTTTCCGCACCAAATCAGTACAAACCTGTTCATTTGGCTTCCACCAAGAGAGAACATTACAGGGCCCTACACCAGAAAGCGGTTTCAATTATAAGCCTGGAATCATTGAGCAGACATCATTCAAGAATAATTTCTTGTCCTCGGTATTTCATTTGCTGATAGTAGACCTGGACAAATGACCAAAAATCCAATCCGACTTCTGAGAGCTGGTAATCGGGTTTTCTTGTTAAACAGGAGGTTTTGGTCTCGTTAAAATTCTCAATGGGAAATATTTGAAGGCCCGATCTTACCTTTTTTGCCGCCCGAATACATGAGGTGGGCAGAACCGCGATGCCATGTCCGTCCCCCACCATCGTAAGCTTGGAAGAAAAGTCCTCTGTGCAAAAACGAACCTTTGGAATAAAGCCAAAATTGTTTCCCAGATGGGTCAGTATATCCACATAGCCAAAGTGATCGGGGAAAATAAGGTCTCCAATAAACCAATCTTCTTTTAGGGAGAGGGGAGAGATGGAATCCATATCCGGGGGATAGACCCGATATTTGGGAGAGATAACAATGTAATATTGCTCCTGATACAGAGAAATTGCGATCCTTGACTTACCCCAGATGCTCTGCAACTCGCCTTGGGAGCACAGTAAAAAGTCTGCCCCCTCTGCCAGATGAGTATCTCCTGATTTGGATTAAAACAAATAGACGTGAACAGAGGGGTTTAGTTTCATATACTCCGAAATACAGTCCAAAATTCCGTCGGCAAACACGTGGCAGATAATGCGAATTTTCCCCTGAAAATCATATTTGTTTTGCTCCAGGGAATGTAGTCCCACCTGTAGTGTGTTCAAACTTTACTCTGCGTAATGAGCGAACTCCTTTTCTAATTGGTTTAAATGAATGCGATTCCCTATTCGATCAAAAAGTTTGACTCCAAGTTCGTTTTCTAAATTGTGAATGCTTTTGCTAAGCGTAGGCTGTGAGATATTTACAAACACTTGTTCTATATGGTGAAAAATCATTTATATATTGGCTAATTAAATAACACAAACACATATAAGCACATCCTTTTGCCGCTTGTGAAATACAAGGCCGGTACATCAAACTTGCTTCAGCAGAACGAAAAATCCCGCTGGAGCTGGTTTTGATGTACCGGCTTCTTTTTGCCCTAACAACTGAATGACCGTCTGAATGAGGTGCTCCGCCATGACCTCCGCCATGGGGAGAGCGAGACAACGCGGCTGAACAGAGGCAGGAACACCATTTAGAGAAAACGGCAAAACAGTGTGACGGCAAATTGCTGTCACTTAATCTCCCTCAAAGCTGTCATGGCGGCATTTTGCCGTCTACCACAAGGCGACGACAGAATTGCCGTCACTCAACCAACTGAGACTAACCATGACGGCAGTTTTTCCGTCACCTTTGCGTGGCATCACAGGTGATGTCACTTTTGTGCGAGCTATCTATGAGAATGGCATTACCTATGATGCCATAGCCAAAGCGTGGAACGGGTCAAACAGAACTATGAGAAATATTCTCAGCACAGCCCCTGCGAAAGAAGCCGAACCCGTCCGCTTGACAGGGCTTCCACCCCTATGCCTCTGGAGAAAGGAGAAGCCATGCGAAGCAGAACAAACCAAATTAACGTCTGGTTGTCCGATGAGGAGCTTGCCGGCCTCAATGAAAAGGGTCCCAGGATACGGAACTCCCGTGAGCGGTTTATCCGGCAGTGTATCAACAGCGCTGCCATCCGGGAGGCACCCTTCGTCGATGTGCCGAAGCTGATCTACGAAGTCCGCAGGGTGGGGGCCAGTCTCAACCGCACCCTCATCGTCGCCAACGCCAGAGGTCTGCTGGAATTGCCAGAACTCCGCAAGGCATTGGAGCGGAACCGGGAAGTGGAAGCACGCATCGTAGACGCTTACATGAAGGACTGACAACAAAACGAACCGCACAGCCTCACGGTCATGCATTGCTTACATAGGTTATGATATTGTCCGATCAATGTAGGGGAAATAACGGCAACCTCACATATGTACAATAACAGAATATAAAACTGTTCAGGTGTTACAGATCGTATGGCCGACTCTCTGCCAAGGTTGGATGGTCTCTCTTGCTTCGGCCCTGCAAATATGTAAAGGTTGTCCACCTAAAGCACCCACCAAAATTCACCTAAATGACCAGAGTTGTGTGGGGGAACTCCACGCCGCCCGGACGCAGGGACTCAAGTGCCGCTGGGCAGAACAGTAGGCCACCACCACAAAGCGACCGTTTGGCACCAGGGTCAGCAGTTCTTCGCCGTCTCCGCCGCCACGCCGGTATCATACAAAACTACTTCCCCGGACCTGCTCCACATACTCATCAAAGGTGTCCTGAGTTGAGCACTGAGTTCGCTGCACTGCTATAAGCGGAACACATTCTCCTCCGTCTGGAGGAATGCCTTGGAATAGAAGGCCTCCAGTACCTGGTAGCTCCGGCTTTCGTCCAGGGTATCCAGGGTGATGGCGGGGTGTGCCTGCCAGAACTTCCGGTCGGCAAAGGAAGAGAAGGGCCAGGACCATCAGGAGGGGCAGACGCCAGGATATCTTCCGCTTCATACAGGGACCTCCCAAGACAGCGGGGTGGCCAACAGATAGCCCAGAGGTGCAGCCCACTCCACCAGCTGATAGTTGCCGTAGCCTCATGCTCGGTAAGCACGCCGGAGGCAACCACGATGATGGCTTCTACCAGGCGGATCTGCCAGGAGGGGAAGCCCATTATCAGGCCGATGATAACGGCAATAAACACACCATAACCCAGGAACTGCACGTCCATGTTCATCAGCTCTAGGGCGTCCAGGGCATTGGTGATATGGCGGCGGGCATAATACTCCGTAATGGAGCTAGTCTCCCCAACAGGCTAGAAACGAGGCTGTGTATATACGCAATTGTCGCATTTACGACCCAATTTCTTTCGAACGCATCTTAATACTGTATCACATCTCAGGATTTTTTGCGACAGTTAGATGCAACCGCCATACGAGAGACGACAGCCTGCGTGGTGTTTATTGATTCTCCCCAAGACCTCAGCGAGTCAGAGCGGCAGACGCTTTGGGATCGTCTACGGCAGTTTAATCAGCAGCAAGGGATGCCCTTTTTGACCTACCGACTTCAGCATCGCTTTGAGCTGACCACCAACACCTTAATGCTGAAAAAATTGACCCAGCAGTATCCCACCTGCTCTCTGACTGCGTTTCCGGCTGAGAAGCTCACCATTCCCTTCTGCATTGGTTGGGGCAGTGCTGGCAATGACCAGAGCAGGCTCAGGGCGCTGAAACAGTCCCCTTCAACGGGAACCACTTCCACCTACATTATTTTAGAAGATAATGTGATGAATCGGGCTTCTTTCCAGTGAACATCGGCTTATGTGCAGTGATGTTCCAGATAAAACCCGATGAAACTCAGTGAGCAGGTAGAAATATCACCACTACATCTTAGTAAAATTTTATATATTTTCCAGCAAAAATTCATGCCATTAAATTTACAAATTCAATTGACCGTTGCTACATAGCAAATAATTGACTTTTTCCCAAATTTTTTATAATATTAAACTATTCATACGTTTCATTATATTAATAATAAACGAGGAGCGAAGAACATGGCCAATCTAATGTCTGCGCAGGTGGCGGAAAAGTTAAAACGCATGATAACCAGTGGTGAATATCCGCCAAATACTAAGTTCCCTAACGAACCTGCTCTTATGGCACAATTAAATGTAAGCCGAAGTACCATTCGCGAGGCCATTAAACTGCTTCAGTCCAACAACATTCTTGAGATACGTCGTGGGGTCGGCACGTTTGTCCTTCGTGTCCCTGGGGAAATGGAAGATCCGATGAGCTTTGATACTATCCCTGAGGAACGCAAAGTAAAAGATCTGATGGAGCTTCGGTTACTTCTGGAGCCTGGTGTAGCGAGACTAGCCAGCGAGCGGGCTACACCGGAAGATATTGCGGAACTGCGTATCCACTCTGCCAAGCTAGTACAGTTGACTGCAAAGTACGGTAGCGACGCCGTGGCAAAGATGACAGATACGTTTGCTGACGCCGATGCGGCGTTTCACTCTGCCATTTACCGCTGTACCCGTAACGAAGCTTTGGAACGAATGATTTCCTTTGTTAGAACAACCCTGACAGAAAGTTATATGCGTAGGGATTATCGGATATATCATGCTCAGTTTCATACTAAAGATGGCCACGCAAAGATTACAGATGCTATCGAAAGGCATGACGCTGATGCGGCGGAACGTCTTACCCGAGAACATATTAGTTATTCGATGAAGTTTTTAATGTTGGAATCGTGCAAAAAAAATTAAAAAATATCCAAAAAACAACAACACGTGAGTTATTTCACGTGTTGTTGTTTTTTATTTGAAGTGATTAAGCGAAATAAACAAAAATAAAATAAACAAAGAAAAAGACTTGACAAATTTACTATGCTTAGATATTATCTACATAAGACGTCTGACGTCAGATTTTATTAAAATGATTATACGAGGTAAGGAGCTGAAAAGACCGTGTCGATGAATTTAGAGGGGCTTCGTGTTATTGAATTGACGCATTGGGTCGCCGGCCCGCTGGCAGGTCAGATCCTTGGAGAGTGGGGGGCCGATGTAATCCATGTGGAGCGTGCCGGCACTGGAGATGTTACCCGCGGAAATGGGCCGTTTTACCAAGGAGAGAGTCTGTATTACCGCTCATTCAACCGTGACAAGCGATCTATCTCCCTGGACATTACAAAGAGCGAGGGACTTGAAATTCTGCTTCAGCTGATTGAGACCGCTGATGTGTTTATTACCAATTACACTGCGTCTTACTTGGAGCGGTGCGGCTTAAATTACGATGTGATTAAGGCGCGCAACCCCAAAGTCATTGCGTGCTATATCAGTGCCTTTGGCCTCTATGGGCGCTACAAGGATAAAAAGGCGCTGGACATGGTAATGCAGGCGATGTCCGGGCAGATGGCCTGCAACGGAGATCCAGACGGTATTCCCTTTAAAACCGGCACCATTACAGGAGACTACAATGGAGCTTATCAGGCGGTTCAGGGTATTCTGATTGCTCTTTGGGGCCGTGAACATACCGGTGAAGGGCAGCTGGTGGATGTGGCCATTACCGATGCGCTGATCTGTGGCCTTGAATGGCGCATAGTGGAACAGAGATTAACGGGCAAGACTTGTCTGCGTACCGGAAACCGTCGGCCAACTGTTGCCCCATGCAACCTGTATCCAGCAAAAGACGGTTACGTTTATATTGCTGCTTCCAGCCAAAAAATGTATGAGGGGCTTGCACGTCTGATTGGCGATGAACGGTTAAATGACGAACGTTTTGCGAATAACACCTTGAGAGTTCAAAATGTAGAGGAACTGGAGGCCATAATCTGTAGTTGGTTGAAAGATAAATCGTGTGACTGGCTTGTTCCAATGTTGGAGAAGGCTGGTGTTCCTAATGGGCCTCTCAATACCCCGATGGATTTAGCCAATGGGGACTATGTGGACGAGAAAGACTTGGTCATTGAAGTGGAAGACCCTGTGTTGGGAAAAATCCCTATGATGGGAACACCTATCAAAATGTCTTCCGGCTACCGCAGTGAACACAGAGGAGCTCCAAAGCTTGGTCAGCATAACAGAGAGATCTATCAGGGACTGCTGAATTGGAGCGACGAAAAGCTTCATGAAATGGCAGAAGCGGGGCTCATATGATGGAATTTAAGAATATTTCATATAACGTAAAGGATGGTATTCTTTTCCTTACTCTCAATCGTCCTGAAGCCCGAAATGCCTTAACGCCGGAAATGTGGAAGGACATTAGCTCAGCTGTTTGTGCCGCTCGGGCTGATAATGCTGTTAAGGTTGTCATTATAAGCGGTGCCGGTGACAAGGCCTTGGCCAGTGGAGCGGATATTCGTGAGATTCATGATCGTGATTACTTAAAAATGCTCCAAGGTACGGCTTCTACTGCGTTAAAGGAGCTGGAGGATCTTTATAAACCTGTTATCTGTGCTATCAATGGCTATGCCCTTGGCGGCGGTTGCGAGCTGGCCATGGCCTGTGATATCCGCATTGCCACCAGCCGCTCCAAATTTGGCCAGCCTGAGGTAAATCTTGGTATTATTCCAGGCGCCGGTGGAACCCAGCGTCTAGCCAGGTTCATTGGTATTGGACGGGCAAAAGAGCTTATATACACAGGCCGCGTCATTTCTGCCGAGGAGGCACATTCTATTGGGCTAGTCAACGTTGTAACCGCGGACGACCGCGCCTCGCTTATGGAAGCGGCAGAAGAGATGGCACGTACCATCTGTTCAAAGGCACCGACGGCGGTGAGTCTGGCTAAAATAGTTATGAATTTTGGCGCCGAGACCGATATGAACACTAGCCTGATGATGGAACGGCTGGCTCAGACGGTTGCCTTCAGCACAGATGATCGTAAAGAAGGGACTGCCGCCTTTCTGGAAAGGAGAAAGGCTAGTTTTACAGGTCATTAATAGTAGTTGTCGTAACGTCTTAAAGAGAGAAGGTAGTTTTGTACGGAAAATGTATACATTATGGGAGCTGTCCGCACTGCAATTGGAAAATACGGTGGATCTTTAAAGACGGTCCCCGCCCATGAGCTGGGCGCACTTGTCATCCGGGAAGTGTTGGAGCGGGCGCACGTCGATGGAACCATGGTGGACGAGGTCATCCTTGGTGAGGTTCGTCAAAGCACTGAGGCCTCAAATATCGCCCGATGCGCCGCACTGGAGGCGGGGCTGCCCGAATCTGTACCCGGATTTACTGTAAACCGTCTTTGCGCATCCTCCATGCAGGCAATCCTTTCCGGCTGTCAGGAAATCTGGTGCGACCAGCTTGGCGTTATTGTTGCTGGCGGCACAGAAAATATGAGTCGTGCGCCTGTATTCCTGAGAGATGCTCGTTGGGGTGGTAACAAAATGAAGTTGGTAGATTCCAATATTGAAGCGGGTACCACCTCAGCACCAGCTTCTATCTATGGAATGGGACTTAGCATGTCGAAAACCGCTGAAAACGTAGCCGAACGGTTCCATATTACCAAAGAGCAACAGGATGCCTTCGCGGTGGAGAGCCAGCGCAGAGCTACCGCCGCGATTAAGGCGGGCTACTTCAAGAAGGAAATTGTACCGGTTCAAGTGAAGGAGAAAAAGACATCGTTTGTTTTTGACACTGATGAGTTCCCAAGACCCGGCACAACCATGGAAGTGCTTTCCCGACTGAAGCCCATTGTAAAAGCCGATGGATCCGTGACGGCTGGCAACGCCTGCGGATTAAACGACGGCGCCGCAGCTGTGGTGCTTATGTCGGAGCGTATGGTAAGAGAAACAGGACTTTCCCCACTGGCTCGTATTGTGGATATTACCACTGGAGCGCTGAATCCGGCGATTATGGGATACGGTCCTGTGATCGCCACACGAAAGATCCTGGAGCGTACAGGAATGACCATTAACCAGTTTGATTTGGTGGAATTGAATGAAGCCTTTGCCTCTCAATCTGTGGCATGTATTCGGGATCTGGGACTGGATCCAACTAAGGTCAACATCAACGGCGGTGCCATTGCTCTGGGACACCCTCTGGGTTGCACTGGCGCTCGGTTGATCGTTACACTGCTTCACAATCTGGAACGTCTCAATTGTCGCTATGGCCTAGCTACACTCTGTATCGGCGGAGGGCAGGCGATGGCCGCAATCATCGAGCGTGTATGAAATGAGAGGTAACCTTATGAAGAGCGAAGAAATTAAAACCGTGGCGGTGATCGGTGCCGGCGCTATGGGGCAACAAATCGCCATGAATGCTGCGCTAAATTGCCGGGGATGCCAGTATCGGGTATATTTGTGCGACTCTTTTCTCAACGCCGTCGAGAAGGCCAAGAAGTGGGCGGGGGAGTATCTGGCCGGCCGGGTCTTAAAAGGAAGAATTTCGCAGGAAAGGGCCAATGAGGTGGCAGAAAATCTAATCATTACCAGTGATATCGATCAAGCCGTTAAGCAGGCCGATTTGATTATGGAAGCGATCATTGAAAAGCTTGATACCAAACGTGAGGTGCTGAGGTATATCAGCCAGTTGTGCAAGGCGGATGCCATTATCGGTACAAACAGTTCCAATATTGTCAGCTCAAAGCTGGCAGATGTTGTTCAGAACCCAAAGAGACTGATGAATATTCACTTCTTTAACCCGGCGCTGGTAATGCAGCTGGTGGAGCTGGTCAAGGGGCCCCATACTGCCGAAGAGACAGTGGAATCCGCAAAGGCGTTCGTAGTTTCTATCGGAAAAACGCCTATTATAATCCGCAAAGAGATCCCAGGCTTTGTAGTGAACCGGATCAATGCAGCAGTGGCAAATGAAGCGTGTTCCATGCTGGAACACGGCGTTGCCTCGGTGGAGGATATCGACATTGCCTGTGAAAAGGGCCTCAATTATCCCATGGGGCCGTTCCGGCTGATGGATTTGACTGGTATTGATGTAAACTATTTGGTTCGTTGCGATCGTTATTCAGACAGCGGAGATGAGCGCGACAAACCAAACCCTCTTGTGGAAGAAAAATACAAGAAAGGCGAGTTTGGCCGCAAAACAGGAAAGGGGTGGTATGATTACACGAAATAATATAGACTGTAACATGGTGCGATATGTTGCTCTATGCTATTTGTGAGGTTAAATTAAATCTAAGGAGGTGAGAAAATGGGACATAACTTCAAAATGAAACAGTGGGTGCGAGATCTGATCTATGGTATTGTTCTTGTGGTATTTGCAGTTGGAAATATTATCTACGCCAACACATTGCCTCCTGGGAGCATTAAAATCAAAGCGGCTCAGGCCGGTACGTATTTGGCCATTGTGATGATCATGCTGGGCATTCTGGGAATCTGCCTGATTGTCCGCTCCCTCAGTCAAAAGTCTCAAAAGGAATGTACTCCTCTGTTCAACCGAGCCACTGTGGTTACTATTTTGGCAATGGTACTCTATCTCTTCCTTTTGGACAAGCTTGGCTTCCTGTTGTCGAGTGTACTATTTGTGTTCGCACTGATCACATATTACAGCTTTGAGCAAAGCCAAGGGAAATTCTTCAGCAAAGGCATTTTCAAAAAGCTTGCGGCCTATTTCCTGTGTGCGATTATTACCACCGGAGTTTGCTACTATCTGTTCGGTACTGTCCTGACTGTTGTTCTTCCCCAGTTCTCTCTGTTTTAATGGGCGTTGAGGCACTATTAAATTAATTTTATAAAGAAGGAGAACATACCATGAAGAAGGTTTTTGCTTTTGCTCTGGCAATGGCCATGACGCTGGGTCTGGCATCCTGCGGCTCCGAGAATTCTCCTGCCGCTTCCGGCGGATCCGCTGCATCTGGCGGGGCCGATGTATCTAGTTCCGCTGCTTCTTCTGAGCCGTTGGACTTTCCTACCAAGACCATAGAGGTTGTGGTTCCGTACAGCGCAGGCGGTGGCCTGGACGCCGTGACCCGCTTCGCGGCCGAAGCCCTTGATCTGCCTCAGTCTGTGACCATAACCAATATGGTTGGTGGCAGTAGCTTAGTGGCTGTTATGGACGTTGCCGGCGGAGATCAGAGCGGTCACCGCATTGTGGCTCACCACCCTGAGTCTATGTCCGCTTACTATCTGGGCGGCGTTTTTGACCAGGACTATGGTAGCGAATTCAACTGGGTTTGCAGCTACGCTTACGATTCTATGTGTATTGCGGTAGGTAAGGACTCTAAAATTAATAACTGGGAAGAACTGGTCGCCGATGCAAAGTCTCGTCCTGGAGAGCAGACCTGGGGCGGTTCTGGTAACCTGTCCACCAACCACATGGCGGCTGCCATTGCTATGAAGCGCGGTGACTTCCTGGCCAACTACGTCCCTTACAGCGGTGCAGCGGATGCCCGTATTGCCTGCATTGGCGGCAATTTGGACGTGTTTATCGGTCAGACCTCTGAGATGGTTGCGTATGCGGAGTCTGGCGACCTGAAGATCATTTGTACCTGGACAGAGGAGCGTACTGAGTGGATGCCTGACGTCCCCACGTTTACTGAGTGTGTGAACAGCACTGATGGTACTGTCTATGGCCTGCACCGTGGTGTCATGGCCCCCAAAGGAGTGCCTGAGAATGTACGTCAGTTCCTGGAGGACGCTTATAAGGCCGCCTGCACAGATCCCCAGTGGGAGGCTGACGTCTCCGCGAACCTGCACTATGAGCCCACTTTCTGCACCGGTACCGAGTGTCTGGAAATCTCTCAGGAGGCCTATGCGATCGCGGAAGAGGCGGTGGAGTTTATCAACAACAACCTGAGCTGAGTGTGCGCCGCTCTTGCTGGGAAAAGATTTAATAGTCTGTTCCTGGTAGTGAGCCCGCACCGAATGAGGAGAACAGAGAATGGAATATATCGTTTCTGGCATCAACGGCCTGCTGGGTGAGCCGGTTATTTTCATATATCTTATATTTGGAATTTTTATGGGTATGGTTATGGGGGCGATTCCTGGGCTGACTGCAAGCCTTGCGGTTACCCTGATGCTACCGTTTACCTACTCCATGACACATACGGCAGGCATCTCCCTTCTAATTGCCCTGTATGTGGGCGGAATCTCCGGCGGTCTGATCTCCGCCATTTTGCTCAACATCCCTGGCACTCCCTCTTCCTTGGTCACTTGCTTTGACGGCTCGCCAATGGCGAGGAAGGGCCAGGCGGGAGTCGCGCTGTCGCTGGGGGTGTTTGCCTCTTTTATTGGCGGCATTATCAGCGCAGTCGCACTGATCTTTATTTCTCCCCTTATGGCAAAAGTGGCACTGCTTTTTGGCACTTGGGAATACGCGGCAATGGGAATCTTTGGTCTCTGCATCGTAGTAAGCCTTACGGGCAACGATGTGGTCAAGGGACTGATTGCTGCCGTAATTGGTGTTGTGCTGAAAATGGTGGGCATTGACACCCTGTCCAACGTCCCCAGATTTACCTTTGGCCAATGGCAGCTAAGCGCCGGCCTGTCTATGCTGGCCTGCCTTATGGGCTTATTTGCGATGGCTGAAATTCTGGATCAGGTTCGGAATCTCCACCAGGTGTCTACGGTAGGCGAATGCGGGAAAGTCCCTGCTTTTCCAGGCAAGAAAGTGCTAAAAGGAACTCTGGGCACATTCCTTTCCTCTGCATTTATTGGCATCGGCATTGGAATCCTGCCTGGCATTGGCCAATCCACTTCTTCCCTGCTTGCCTATACGTATAATAAAAATATCTCCAAGACCCCGGAAAAGTTTGGTACCGGCCATCCTGCTGGCCTGATCGCCTCTGAGACTGCCAACAACGCTACCTGCGGGGGAGCCCTGATTCCTATGCTCTGTCTGGGTGTTCCCGGCGATACGGTTACTGCTATTCTGATGGGTGGACTGATTGTACATGGCATTACTCCGGGCCCCCTTCTATTTACTCGGAATGTTGACCTAGTTGGCGTAGTCTTCATTGGCTATCTGCTGTGCAACATCATCATGTATGTGATGGAGTGGGGCCTAATGAAGGGATTTATCCATCTGTTGCGCATCCCCATGAATTACCTCTACCCTATCATTCTCCTGATGTGCGCGATTGGTACCTATTCCACAAATAACAGAATCTTCGACTGCTGGGTATTCCTCGCAATTGGCATTCTTGGCTATGTCTTGCGTAAGAATCAGATTCCTCTGGCACCGATCGTTCTTGGCTATGTGCTGGGCAATATTGTGGAGACGAATCTACGCACCGCTATCGTCTCTACTCAGGGTGACATTATGCCTTGGTTCTCCCGCCCCATCTCTGTTGCGTTCCTTCTGGCTGGTATCATCATGATCTGCCTGCCTATCATCCGTACCAGTCTCAAGCGCAAAAAGGAAGAAAAGGCTGCTCAGTAAAGTAACATAAAGCGGCTATATTATCCATGATTCATCAATCTTTTTACAGGGGCGGGGAATATCCCTGCCCCTGTATTGCTAACATCCGCCTATGGAATTGTTTAGGAGAATGATTGACTTGATAGAGACCTTTTTCTATGCGTTCCATGCGATTGCGCCCATTGTTGTTCTTCTGTTGCTTGGATATTATATCGGGCAAAAGAATTGCTTTGATCGGCATACGCTCAAACAACTTAGTACATTCTCTTTCCGATTCACTATGTGTGCGCTGATGTTTCGGAATGTCTATGAGCTGCCGTCCATCCATTCCCTTGAACCGAATGTTACAATTTTAGTCATTACAAGCCTGATTTTTATTACGCTGGCCGGCTTTATCCTTGCCTTTAGCATCACCAAACAGCGGAACCGGTATGGGGTTATTATTCAGGCAAGTTTTCGAAGTAATTATGCCGTACTCGGTATGGTATTGGCAGAAAACCTATGTGGTGTCACGGGAGTTTCAGCGGCAGTGGGACTCCAGGCCAGCGGTATTTTTTATTACAATATCGCCGCGGTATTCTGCTTAACCATGTTTTCAGATCAAATTGAAACACAGATTAATATGCGGAAAATCGTGCGTCAACTGGTTACCAATCCTATGCTGATCGGTATTTTTGCAGGATTTTGTTGCCTGATTACCCGAGAGTTTATCCCGAGAGATACCTCTGGTGAACTTGTATTTTCTCTCTCTCGAGATTTGGATTTTATCTACTCTTGTATTGAAAATTTGGCAAATATGACAACACCCCTCGTTCTGCTTACGTTAGGCGCGCAGTGGGACTTCTCACACATGGGCGGAATGTGCAAAGAACTGGTGGCTTGTGTCCTAATGCGCCTGGCCGGAGCTCCTGCAATCGGATTTTTGACTGCGTTTGTGTTGCAATATCTCGGAGTCATCACACTGACTCCTGCCTTTGCCGGCGCACTGCTTGGTTTATGGGGAACGCCAATGGCGGTAGCTGGTGCGATCATGGCAGAAGAGATGGGCTGTGACGGAGAACTGGCACGACAATGTGCTGTATGGACGTCAGTTCTGAGTATGGTCTCACTGTTTCTCTGGATCCTGATCCTACGGGGCGCTGAACTACTGTAAGTTCTTAGCCCATAAGATTGGAAAACCATATTACTACATTATTTTTTATCATCAGAAGAAGGGAAAATACAATGGAATTTAAACATATTCTCTATGAGACGAAAGACCATGTGGCCTACATTACTCTGAACCACCCGGCAAAGAGAAACCCACTGAATGTAGAGACACAGATTGAACTGCACAATGCATTTGATCTTTGTGACTACGATAATAACGTGCGAGTCGTGATACTTCGTGGAGCTGGAGGAAACTTCTGCGGAGGCGGAGATCTAAATGTCATGAAGGCCCGCATCGATGCCAATATACGCGGTACAAGGCAGGCCTGCCGTGCGGGGGCTGAGACCAACCTGCGCCTACGTCATGTAAAAAAGCCGGTTATTGCTTGTATTGAGGGTGCCATTGCCGGCGCCGGTATCGCACTAGCTTTAGCATGTGATTTTCAGATCATCAGTGAAACATCTAAATGCCTGTTTGCCTTTGTTAATATTGGGTTTGTGCCGGACTGCGGTTCGACTTATTTTGTAACTAGAGCCATCGGCACCACCCGGGCCAGTGACCTGTTTCTCAGTGGTCGGTGCTTCTCGGGTAAAGAAGCCGCTGAATGGGGCCTCTTTACCGAAGCTGTACCAGCAGAACAGCTGGAGGCCCGTACCCGGGAGTACATTCAGAAATATGCAAATGGGCCTACTGTGGCATATGCCAATATTAAGGAGATAATTAACCGAGCTCAGTTCTCAGGCTATGCCGACACCATCCTTGCCGAAGTGGATTGCCAGGGCAGGTGCGAAACAACAGAAGATTATAAGCGGGCAGTTAATGCGTTTCTATCTAAACAGAAGCCGGACTTTGTAGGGGCATAAAAATTTTGAAAGAAGATTGGTTTGCGGCAGAGAGGAGCCTATAAAATTTGTTTTGATCTATACGTTCTGCGTTAAAGATAGCATGTGTGGCAATGCAACTGCCTTCGAGCCACAATTAAAGTGTAATTCCAAATGTCCGCTACTTATCAGCCGTACAAATTTTTTAAGGCCAGCAACTGTGTTGCTGGCCTTGTTTTTTATTATTCTGTTGGTACAGGCAAGTTTTAGACAGATATAGAGCACTGAAGCGAAAGAATTTAAGGCGGCTAATTTTTTGGGGGGGGAGATTAGGACAAATTAGCTACCTTTGGTGGGATGGAATCGATATTAAATTGCCTGAGGGATTCGCTGGGGAAAACGCTGATTTTTTCTTAAATGCGATGGAAAAATGATTTGCGTTGTGACATCCGACGATTTCTGGGATTATACTGATGGGCAACAAGTAGAGGGCAGAACGTGTTGCGATTCTCCAATCCTACGGTTAATTGAGAAATTTATGGGGGAAATACCAAGACTGTCTTTAATAATATGGCTGAGATAATCAAGATTAGTAAAAAATTTTTTAATATACATTGTATCGAGACGTTGGTTACAAGTAATTTTTCCAAAGGTGACGTAAGACTGACGTAGTACATACCAGCCAAAAGGCTACTTCTCCTTCCACTTGGCCACCCTCCATTCGCCTTTGGGGGCGGTAATCACAGCCAACTGGTCCAGTCCAGTTTGTCTGCCCCCTCTCTGCAGAAGGTGCATTGCTCCGCCTCGTTCCATTGAGCTGATCTAGTGCCCCCGGCCCAGCCATATTTTTATCCACCTTTCCGGGGACGGCTACACCAATGGAAGCGAAAAAGGGGCATCGCCTCAACTCAGGTTCCCTTTTCGCCCATTTTCTGGTAGCCAATCCGATTTTTTTTCTTTCCTGGTCCAGCCTCGGATAAAACAGGACGGTTGCTTTCTATCAATCGCTCCTTAACTTTGTGTCATTACCTTACTATCACTTTGCTCTATACGTATATGATCTCCTTATCTATAACTTCCATTATACTGGCTCGGATATTGTTCATCTTACCGATCCATGTCATTTAATCGGTGGCTTTCAGTGTTTCGGTGGCCTCCTGTGCCTCGGCCATCTGTTGGATAATAGTCTCCATCAGTTCTTGAGCTTGCTGGTCAATGCTGGCGAGATAGACATTCAGGTTCCCGCTCAGTAGCAAAGCATTATATAATGCGGGACGGTACTCTTTGGGATACCGCTTGTGCCGTTGGCCCCACACGCTGACAGACTGTTTTTCTTCAATAGGTGCAGTCACGCATGGGAGATAATAATCGCCGGTCAGTTCATACCACAAGCCGTTATCTTCTCGTTAAAAATATACTTATCCATATTGAAATCCTCCGCTGTCATATATTCACACATACATCACAGTTTTCCGATTGCCACACTTTCTATACCCCATTGTTGGATTGTCCTGCCCTTGTTTTGCCCCTATAGGCAGTCAGGGCAAGAGTAAACTTGTGTGATAATCGAATAAGGGGACAAGGAGAACACACCGCAAAAAATCCTTTATTTTCAAGACCTTCAGCGAATCGCATTAAATACCTAATAGCAAGCAATAATTGCTCATAATATTGTGGTATTCAAATTCTAGTTTTATCATTGCAGATATCTTTACAGGAGCATTACTCGTGAATTAGCAACGCTTGTAAAAGAATTTCATTCAACAGCAGTCTACCCTATCATACAAAGAAATGATACTAAATATGGAATGTTTCAAGATTCGGCGATTTATCCTTGGGTAAAAGAAATCAAAAGATATAGCTCGGAAACTATTGATGAAATAGTGAGAGTGATTGTGGAAATCTCATAGCAGTAGAGGGGACGGGGTATTGCCCCGCGTCCCTCTTCCATATAGCCTATCCTTCTTACCTAAAAATCAATTCGGCATTAACTGTTTCTGCTGCTCGATTACGGATATTGTTCATGCGCCCTACCCATTCCATCTGATATTCCGCTTTGAGTTGCTCCGTCACACCCTCAGTGTCCGCAAGCTGTTTTACTAACTGAGAAAACATTTCCTCAGCCTGTCGGTCAATGTCTGCAAGGTGGGCGTCCAGCGTCCCGTTGAGAAGCAGGGCGGTGTAGAGTGACTGCCGGTGTTCCCGCAGGTACCGCCTACGCCGCCGGCCCCAGATGCCAACAGGCACGCTCTCCAGTGTGGTAAGATTGGGAAGAAGGTAATCTCCCTCCTGGCGGTAGGTCTCGCCCATCTTCTCAAATATGGACTTTTCCATGATATTTTCCTCCGAATAGATTGAATTTCCCTGCAACTCAATTACTTCCGGCTGGCTCTACAAATGGCTTTGGGAGGAACTTCTTTACGAAGTTTCTACTAATTCCACTAAGGGTGCGGCTTTATTTTTGTGGAAGGCTCTTGGGAGTAATATATTAAAACAGAGCTGCGGTGGCCAAGAGTCTATGGAAGAAGAAAAAAGTTTTACCGAACAGTCTTCTCAAAGAAAATGGTATTTGATATAATTGCTTATAAGAATATATATAATAAATATGAGGGGGAGGGAAATATGGAAGCTCTAATTTTGGTGCTTTTCCTGTTGATTATGATCCTATTAGGGTTAGAAGCGTATCAGGTCAAACGGGACAGAGCCTTGCTGCAGCATGTAGTGTATGTAAATGGAATCCGGGGAAAATCTACGGTGACCCGAATGATCGCTGCGGGATTAAAGTCTGGGGGCTGGTCAGTCTTCTGCAAGACAACTGGGACAGTCCCTCGGCTGATTGGAACGGACGGAGTAGAACGGCCACTGCGCCGCCGCGGGAAGGCAAATATACGGGAGCAGGCCCGGGTGATGCGTATGGCGGTCAGGGAGCATGCCCAGGTCCTTGTAATAGAGTGTATGGCTGTGGATCCATTTCTCCAGGAAATCTCACAGAGGAAAATCGTACGCTCTGATATTGGGGTGATCACGAATGTACGGCTGGACCATACAGAGGAGATGGGGCTGACCTTGGAAGAGATATGTGATTCCCTATCCCGCACCATTCCGGAGAATGGGATCCTTTATACAGCGGATACTCAATTTTGGGGCCAGATGGTGCGGAATGCAGAAAAAGTAGGGGCCAGGGTGGAAGTGTCCCGCCCGGCAGATGATCTTCCAAATTTCGACTTTCCGGAGAATGTGGCGCTTGCCCTGGCTGTGTGCGGAGAGCTGGGAGTGGACCGTGAAGCTGCATTGGCGGGGATTTTAAGCTATCGGCCGGACCCATATGCCCTTTCGGCGTTCCGGCTTCCCCAAGGGGCTCTATTTATCAACGCCATGTCAGTCAACGATCCTAAATCCACATGCATGAATTATCGAAGGATGGCAGAGAGACTGAAACTGGATGGACATAAGCTGATTCTCCTCATTAATAACCGTGCAGACCGGGGGTACCGTGCTATCCATATGGCGATGGTTGCGCATGAGCTTCAGCCGGAAGAAGTGTGGATCACTGGAGGGGCCCGAGGCGCGGTATGCCGGGAGATAAAGAAAAGACTGCCCGGCAGGCCGGTGTACAGTTTACGCAGTGAAAAGGAGGTGCCCCTGGATAGAACAGGATCGGATACTGTGATCTTTGCAGCTGGAAATTTGGCAGGACCAGGAAGGTCACTCATAGAACGTGTGGTGGGGGAGGGGAAGAGAATTGTACCATGAAATTGTTTTGATCGGGGTGGCCGTCAGTCTTTTGTTTACGGAACTGACAGGTTTTTCTCCAGCTGGGCTGATCGTACCGGGATATATTGTCCTCTGCCTGCAGACGCCGGTCAGAATTGTCTATACGCTGGTGATCGCACTCTTGGCATGGGGAGGCGGCAAACTGTTGGGAAATTTCATGATTTTATATGGCCGACGGCGTTTTGCTGTGATGATTTTATTGGCGTTTACCATTGATTTGATCATTGCCTCCTCTGAGATACTGCCTTATGATCCAGGAATCATTGGCGTGCTGGTGCCGGGCATCATAGCAAACGAGTTGGAACGGCAGGGAGCGGTAAAATCTCTGATGTCTCTGGCAGTGGTAGTAGGTATTCTGGCATTGATCATGATGGGAATGGGAATGCAGGTGTTCCGGGTATGAACGGGAAACAGAGAGAAAAAAAGATTGTGCGCCTGCTGATGCTGTGTGCTCTGATCCTTTTCGGAGCAGTCTGGTGGGCGTCCCACGGAGTCCAGCGCGCTGAGACCTCATATGTGATGGAACAGCGGCAGGCAGCTGAGCTGCTGACCAGATGCTTTTCCGCAGTAAGGGGATATAAAGAGGAGCTCCATATCCCTATGAGCCAGGAAGATTATCATCAGACCGGTATGATCGGTCCCTACTATACAGGGATTACCACGACCCTTGGTGCCATAGAAGCTAAGAGAACGACTGCATGGCCGGATATGGGGGCGCTGTGCGTCAGATTGCTCTATGAGGCAGGGGTTCGGCCGGGGGACCGGGTGGCCGCAGGGTTTTCGGGTTCTTTCCCTGCAATGAATCTGGCAGTGATGGCAGCATGCCAGTCTATGAAAGTGGAAGTCATCCCCATCTCGTCAGTAGGAGCGTCTACTTATGGTGCCACTGATCCAGAGCTTACCTTTCCAGAGATGCTGCACCGGCTTGTGCAGGACGGCGTGCTTACAACAGACAGTGCCGCAGTTACGCTGGGAGGCGACAATGATACAGGAGATGGGATGTTGCCCGAGCAGAAGATGGAAATCTTGGAGCGGCTGGAGCAGGCGGGACTTGTGATCTTTCAAGAACCGAAGTTTCTGAATAATTTGGAACAGAGACAGGAGATCTATGAGCGCCAGGGCCCCATCCAATGCTTTGTATCTGTGGGAGGAAATGTGACCTCCATGGGTGTGGGAGAACGCGGGATCGCTTTGGGGCAGGGAGTTCTGGACCCAAGAAGCGCTATGCCGGTGACAGATCAAAGCGGTCTGGTGGAACGATACCTGGGAAGGGGGATCCCGGTCGTTCACCTGCTGAATATCAAGCAGTTGACCGCAGAATATGGCCTGCCATATGACCCGGTTCAATGGCCGGATCCGGGAAGCAGTGCAGTGTATTATAGGATACAATATCCGTTGCTTCCGATTGTACTGGGACTCCTAGCTGCGGCAGGGATCCTGTGCCTGTGCCGACATGTACGGATACAGCGAAGCAATATGTGGCACAGAGAGCTGCCACCTACATCTTGAGGATACAGGGGAGAACTGTAAGATAAGAAGCGGAATCTACGAGGAGGGGGCCTGTCCTCAGGACAAGCCCCCTCCTCGTAGATATTTCGCGCATCTTCTCAATATTCTACTTTCCACATATAGTGCCGGTCATCCATGGAGTGCTTGCAGAGCTTGGACATCTGCTCTACAAAGAAACGCTCCAGCGGGATCATTACCACAGAATTGAAAAATTCGGCAATTCTGGGATCAATATGTTCCTCAATCCCAGTATCCTTAGCATCTATAACGATAAAGCGCTTTGCATAGGTTTTGAGGAATTTAAGTACACGTTCATCCAAAAAGCGTGAACGCCCGGTTGCCATCAGAAGGATCATCGGCTGAGTCTCGCTGGTCATTTCAAAGGGACCGTGGAAATATTCTCCGCTGTGAATCATAATGGCATTTCGCCAATGCATTTCCATAAAATGACAGTTTGCCATAGAATAGGCGGTCCCGTACAGCGGGCCGGCCCCCAGGACTTGAAAGAGAGGATCGTTTTGATATTCAACAGCAAAAGATTGTGCGGCAGGGAGCATGGATCGTTTGCTTTCTGCAACGATTGCGTCGATCTGGTCAAAGGCTGCCATAGCCTCATGGTACAGCGGATATCCTTCAAATTGATGCAGAATTTCAAACCCAAGCCGCAGTGCCATCGACTGGTTGGATTGGGAATAAATCTGTTCATCCCCATTGGAGTACACTACCACATATTCTCCGGCTTTTGCCATTCCGGTTTCAGGGGAGCCCGTCATAGCGATGGTAACAGCTCCGAACTGCCGTGCGCGCTCCACTGCATGCACGGTTTCTGCTGTGGCCTTCAAGGAGCAGCAGATTACGATGCACCTCTCATCCAGAGATTTCGGGGTTACATAATTGAACTCATTGCTGTTATAAATTGAGACCGCTATTTCATTGGCCTCACGCTCCAGAAGATACTTGCCAGGATAGATGGCAGCCTGTGAGCCTCCGCAGGCAACAAAGATGACGGCTTTCAACCCGCCCCTTGTGTCCAAGCGTCCCTTAATTTCTGTAATCATCTCTCTGATTTCCATTGCTGTTTCTCCTTTCAAATTGATAATATAAACTTATAATATATTCTAGAACAAGCATATAGATTTTAAAAGAAAAAGTCAAGAAATATTCTGCCTAAATCTTGACTTTTTTTGAAAGGAAAACTAATATAAATATATATACTGATTTAAGGGAGATGACTCAGATGAGGATCATTGGGATCGGAGATAATGTTTGTGACAAATATCGTACGATTTCCACTATGTTCCCAGGGGGACAGGCACTGAATGTTGCAGTTTATTGCAGACTTCAGGGGTGCTTTAGTGCATATATGGGGGTATTTGGGACAGACAGAGTAGGAAACCATATAAAAGAGACCCTGACGGCAGTTGGGGTGGAATTCAGCCGCTGCCGGACTTATGAGGGGGAAAATGGCTATGCAGTTGTTGATCTGATAGACGGTGACAGAAGTTTTGTCAGCAGCAATAAAGGTGGGGTGCTTCGGGAGCACCCTCTGCGCCTGACAGCGTCCGACCTGTCTTATATTGACAGTTTTGAAGTGGTCCATACCAGCAATAACAGCTATTTTGATGACCAGCTTCCCCTGTTGAAGCCGCTTGTACCGCTGGTTTCCTATGATTTTTCCCGCTCCTGGGAGGATATTGAACGCAGACAGCATATATGCCCTTGGCTGGACATAGGTTTTCTGTCCTGTTCGGATTCTGATGAGGACAGCGTACGCACCCTGCTGGAACAGATATACGAGGAGGGGTGCGGGATCGCCGTGGCAACCATGGGGAGCCGAGGAGCCATGGCATGGGACGGAAGAGAGATGGCGTATCACACCCCAAAGCTTGTACAGGCGGTGGATACGTTAGGTGCCGGAGATTCTTTTGCAGCTGGTTTTCTCATGCGATATCTAGAGTTGAAAACCAGCGGGGCTTGTTCCAAACCATATCTGAGGCAGTGCATGGAAGCGGGAGCCGAGCTTTCCGCCCAAACATGTATGGTGCATGGAGCGTTTGGATTTGGGGTACCAATTGAATAAAAAAGCTTATGTTTATTTAAAGAAACTAACAAATACGTTTATATGCATATATAGTTTTTTATATCTTTAAATGTTAAAAAAATATAAAAAATATTAAATTTTTGAATATAGTCGGTGAAAAATCTTTTATTATTGCGGAATAAACAAAAAATATTCGTCAAAAGCTAAATTTTTTATTTTTTATGTGAGATTAAAAAGATAAAATAGACATCTAGAATTTTGCATGTTAAAGTTGATTTAAGAAAGGAAATGACCTTTCCTACCTGTGTGCACACATATAAAGATGCGAGAGGACTATCACACCAGAACGCTAATGGCCAATAGAAATGACAGAGAAATGTAAGGAGGTACAAAAATGAAACAAAGACGCCAACTCGCAGCCCTTACCCTCTCAGCCGCTATGCTGATCAGCATGACAGCTTGTGGACAAGGAACTCAGCCTTCAACCAGCAGTGTCCCGTCTTCCTCCTCTCAGCCCAGCGCCTCTCAGTCAAGCAGCGCATCAGTGCCCTCCTCCCCAGAAGGGGAATCCGATTATCCGCTGAATAATCAGGGCGGGATTGCCGCAGCAGAGGGAAGCGATATCGGAACGGCGGCAACGACCTTAAGCACACGGGATGCTTCTGGATACAACGGTGCCGTCACCTCTGGAAAGCAGGAGGCTTCTGAGGTTGGTATTGAGGTCCTGAAGGCGGGAGGAAACGCGATCGATGCCTGCGTGGCCACCGCACTGGCCATTGGATTTTTTGAGCCGAACGCCAGCGGACTTGGCGGCGGCGGATTTATGAATATCTACCTGGCCGATGAGCAGAAGAACGTGGCCATCAGCAGTCAGTTCCCTGCACCTGAGGATATCCCGCTGGACTATTTTGAGTACCTGCTCAATGAGGACGGCACCCGCAACCAGGAGCTTTGGAGTGAGTTCAATTCCTCCGGTAAGGCGGTATCCATTATGAAAGCCCTGTCCACTTATCAGGTGGCGTTGGACAATTGGGGGACCATGACACTCTCTGAGATCATTCCCTATGTTACTCAGGCGGCCGAGCAGGGGATTCGAGTGACAGAGAATCTGCACAACCTGATCGACAGTTCCTATGAAAAACTGTACATGCATGAGGCGTCCCGAGAGCTCTGGCTGAAGGACGGGCTGACTGTTCCCGAAGTGGGAGATGTCATTTACAACCCCGATCTGATCGATACTCTAAATCTGATCGCAGAAAATGGAATCGAATATTTTTATGAAGGACCCATTGCACAGGAGATCGTGGACATCATCCAGGCCGACGGCGGTGTGATGAACATGAATGATCTGAAGACTGCAATGACTGATGTTCTGGTCATTGATGATCCAGTTGAGGTGACCTATCGGGGCTATAAGCTTTAC
This sequence comes from Lawsonibacter asaccharolyticus, assembly GCF_022453915.1. Lineage (NCBI taxonomy): Bacteria > Bacillati > Bacillota > Clostridia > Eubacteriales > Oscillospiraceae > Lawsonibacter > Lawsonibacter asaccharolyticus. The sequence goes on along the minus strand of NZ_CP091870.1, from coordinate 2,394,154 downwards.
AGTATGCCGCTGCCCAGCTCTGGCGGAGTGATCGTGGGTGAAATCCTCAATATTCTTGAGAACTTTGATCTGGCTTCTATGGGGCACAATACTCCTGAAAGCATCCATGTGATCTCGGAAGCCATGATGCGCGCGTATGCCGACCGGGGTGCATATTTGGGCGACCCCAGCTTTGGCGATATCCCCATTACCGGCTTGAGCTCTAAAGATTATGCCTACTCTCTTTATGAGCAGATTACAGATGAGGCCACAACTGAGCTGGAGGCCGGAGACCCGATGCCTTATGAGAGTGCCTCCACTACGCACATGTCTGTCATTGATAAAGATGGCAACATGGCATGCATGACCCAGTCTATTAGTTCCCACTTTGGCTGTGGCATTACGGTTCCCGGACGAGGCTTCCTGCTGAGCAATGGCCTGACCAGCTTCGATTTGGAGCAGGGTAAGCCCAACTCTGTGGCGCCAGGCAAGCTCTCTCTATCCAGCATGACACCAACTATTTTGGTCAGCCCTGAAGGAGAGCCGGTTCTGATTTCTGGATCTCCTGGAGGTGAGCGCATTATCGCCTGCATGGCCCAGACAATCATCAATATTGTGGATTTTGGAATGAATGCCCAGGATTCCGCCGATGCACCCCGAGTCTTTGCTGGAGCGGATTGCGTCATCCAGGTGGAGGGACGGATGCCTCAGGATGTGATCGATGAACTGGAGGCTATGGGGCATACCGTAAAGGTTGGTTCAGACTGGGACGCCAATATGGGTAGCTCCAACACTATTACTTATAATCCTGATACTGGTGAGCTTCATGTGGCCGGGGACCCGAGACGGGATTCGCAGGGCGTCGCATATTGATCTTTACCAGATGTACGGATTCCTGTGCATGGAACCGGCCAGGGCCTTCTGGCCTTGGCCGGTTTTTGCAATTTCAATGTCAAGACATTTCTGAAAGGAGAATTTAATTATGAAAAAGGTGCTGTCTTTTGTGCTGGCGGGGGCGATGGTGCTTTCCTTAGCCGCATGCGGAGATCCTGGAAGTACCTCCGGTCAGGCCCCGGGTTCCGCAGGGAGCTCTACCCAGGTCACAGAGGTGACAGGGCTGACAGAACCTATTGCGGAGACCCCTGCCCTGATCACCTCTGCAGGGCAGAGTGCTGACGCATCTATGCTCAGTGCGATTTTAGAGAAGGCCGGGTTCTCCTGTGATATTGAGACAAGCATTGGGGCAGACAGCTTTGATACCTCTGCCTATAAGACCCTGATCATTGGTGTGGGCGGCAGTCAGAAGGGGCTTGGAGCCGCTGGAGTGGATGCCGACGTGGAGCAGGAGCGCGTGGATGCGGTGGTAGCTAAGGCTGAGGAGGCGGATATGACCATCATTGTCGCCCATATCGGCGGGAGTGCCCGCCGCGGTGAACTGAGTGACGGCTTCATCTCTGCGGTTTCCCCTAAAGCTGATTATCTGCTGGTCGTTGCTGGCGGAGATGATGATGGACTTTTTACCCAGATTGCATCAGAAAATGGAATCCCCATGGATACCGTTGAAACATTGGCGGATGTGGGTACTGTGCTCCCAAAGGCATTCAAATAATTGTGAGGTGGCTGCATCAGCCCCTTCTGTTGAACAAGAAGGAGTTGTCATATGTCTGAACTGCTGATTTTCCTGCTGATGATCGTCATCTTTGCGGGAAGTTGTTTCTTCCTGAAGCTGCCTGTGGGAATTGCATTATTGCTTTCCTCGGTGGGCGGGGCCCTGGCTGGCGGCTTTGGAGTTCCGGTGAAGTTTATGGTGGAAGGTACCATGTCCTTCCTAGATACCATTCTGGTCATTGCCTGTGCAATGATTTTTATGAAATGCATTCAGTATTCTGGTGCCCTTGATATGCTGAATCGATTCTTCCTTCGCAGATTCCACAACCATAAGGTCATCCTGCTCCTGCTCCTTATGCTGATTATCATGTTCCCAGGTATGATCACCGGATCCTCCACCGCAGCGGTAATCAGCGCAGGTGCGATTGTCTGCCCGATCCTCATCGCGATGGGGATTCCTGCAGAAAAAGCAGCGGCTATTATTGCGCTTGGTGGTATGTATGGTGCCACAGCTCCTCCGGTCAATATTGCAGTTATGACCATTGGTGGAGGTGTAGACATCCCCTATGTGGGGTTTGGAATTCCACTGCTGCTTCTCTCTGTCCCACTGGCAATTTTTTCGGTGCTGGTCCTTGGGCTAAAGGACTGTAAAAATATGGACTATGAGCAGGTCAAAATTCAACTGCAGATCAGAGACGATGAAAAGATGTCTTTTGTCATGCTATTGCCCGTCTTTGTTCTGCTGGCGCTGATCCTCCTTCCCTCTATGCTGCCGAATATCGTCCCATCTCTGAGCATGACTATTGTTTTTATGATCAGTGCACTGCTCTGTATCCTGACCGGGAAAAAATTTTCGGTTTGGGCAGCGATTAAAGAGGGGGTGAACAGCTCACTGCCTGTCATGGGAATCTTGATGGGGGTTGGGATGTTTATTGAGATTATGACTATGACCGGAGTTAAGGGCTGGCTGGTCGTTAACTGCCTCGCTCTTCCCGATGCCTTGATTTTTGTGGCCATTGCGGTTACGATTCCGCTGTTTGGAGCCATCTCTTCTCTGGGGGCAGCGTCTGTGTTTGGTGTCCCGTTCCTGCTGGCCCTCATGAGCCGGGATACGATTGTGGTTGCTGCTGCACTGGCCTCTATTGCCAGTGTGGGTGAGCTGATGCCGCCTACCGCCCTTGCTGGCATTTTTGCGTCCAAGGTCGCGGGACTGGAGCAATACACCGGTGTTCTGAAGAAGTGCCTTCCCTCTGCGCTGCTGATCATTGCCTGGAGCCTACTGTTTATCATTTTTGCCAACCCAATCGCGTCCCTTCTCCCCTGAGAACCGCAAGGAGGTGTCATTGTGACGATCGTAACTATCGTATCCTGGCTGATCATGGTGTTTGTAGGAGTTGTAACCGTATTTTGCATTTTTGAAGAGAAAGACATCAAAAAGCAGATGAATGCGGCGCTGGTCCTGCTCCCAATTGTCCTGCGTGCTCTGATGATCAAATAGGAGGAGTGCCATGAAGAAAAATTATATTTCTGCACTTGCAGTCCTGGCATGTGTAGCTGTTTTCTGTACTATTTCTGGTAACAGCTTTCACCAGATGCGGATCGCTACAGAAGAGATTATTCCCGGAGAGGGCGTGACAGAGGTCCGAATGCTCAGCGATTACTTCCCTGATTTAGCTGGTACTGCCGGGGATACTCAGATTTATGTGCTTCAGGGGGAGCAAGAGGGAGGCAGCTGCCTGATCCTCGGCGGTACACACGCAAATGAGCTGGGTGGTCATATGGGAGCGGTCCTGTTTGTAGAAAATGCAAAAGTAGAGGCAGGAACGCTGTATGTCATTCCCCGAACCAACAACAGTGCCTTTACGCACAACGACCCCCAGGAAGGGCATCCCAGCACTGTACATATCACCACCGATGAAGGAAACGTCCGTGAGTTCATCCATGGATCCCGGGCAACGAATCCGGTGGATCAGTGGCCGGACCCGGATGTCTATGTCAACTATATGGGTCAGTCCTTGTCAGGAAGTGAGAACCGCAACATTAACCGTACTTACCCGGGGAAGGCGGATGGGACGCTAACTGAGATGATGAGCTATGGTATTGTCCAGCTGATCAATACGGAGAACATTGATGTTACTGTGGACCTCCATGAGGCCAGCCCTGAATATCCTGTCATTAATGCTTTGATTGCCCATGAACGGGCCATGAATCTGGCATCGAATGTGGTCGTGGACATGCAGATGGAGGGAGTGCAGATATCCCTGGAGCCTTCCCCGACAGATCTGCGCGGCTTGACCCACCGTGAGCTTGGCGATCACACGGATACGCTGGCGCTTTTAATGGAAGCCCCCAATCCCGCCCAGGGCCGCCTGCGTGACCGCACCGATGAGGCGCTCGTCCTGACAGGCAAGTCGGAGACTTATGTGAAGGCCGGTGAGATTGGGCAGCTCTATGTGCCCTATGACGAAAATGGATGGCCCATTGAGGTGCGCTGTGCCCGCCATGTGTTTGGAATAGAGCGTATCCTGGCCAATTACAGCGAAATGTATGAGGAGCCGATCATTGTCACCGGGATGCCCAGCTATGATGAGCTTGTGAAAAATGGAATGGGTCCCTACCTCAATGAGCCTACCACGTGATCAAGGCAGGATCGACAGAAATGAAAAAAGAAATAAAGTGGTCGATTGCGGCAGTACTCCTTCTGTGCATGGGAGTAGTTGTGTACTTTTTGTTTTTGAGGCCTGCTCCGGTGTCACATACGACCTTTTTCCTGGCTGAGGGGCTTGCAAGTCAAACAGAGTGTCACATCATGGACTCTGGGAAGGAGGGGCCGACAATTTTCCTGCTGGCCGGCACGCACGGGAATGAACCCGCCGGATTCAAGGGTGCGGAGCAGCTGCTGGAACGGCTTGAACCAAAGACGGGACGCATCATTCTTGTACCGCATGCCAATCAGCAGGCCATTGAGTTGAACCAAAGGACCGCATCGGATGGCGTGGATATGAATCGTTCCTATCCTGGCGCAGAGGATGGAAATCCCATTCAGGTCTTGTCTGCACAGATTATGGAGCTGATCCAAAAATATCAGCCAGTCTGCGTGGTTGATATGCATGAGGGAGTCAATTTCTACGGCGTAAACGGCAGCATCGGAAATTCTATCGTGGTGGGACAGACACAGAGCGGATTTATCAATGCTCTGGATATACTGGAGATGGTAAACAGCCAGAATGGCGATTATCCTGATTTTGCTCTGGAAGGAAACGCACCTGTTGGAAGTCTGAACTGTACGGCATCCAGGGAGCTGGGGATTGATGCGTTTACAATAGAAACCAGCCAAAAGCTGCCCATGGAAGTGCGGGTCAGCCAACAGGTTTTGATTGTTACAAATATCCTGCAGCAATATGGGATGGAGTTCAAACTGCGCCCGGAGTCCGGGGGATAACAAAGAGCACAGGCGTACAGAGCCAATTCTGTACGCCTGTGCCTTGTTGCTGTGCATGCTTGTTTAAAGAGGATTTTCCGCCGCAAGAGTGAAAAACTTTGCATTTTGCATTGGTTTTTGCTATTCTAAAAAAGAGCCCCTGTTGGGAAGTGTTGTGATTGTGAGGCCAGTATGGGGATAAAACGATTGTCTATTACTTGGAATGCGGTGAGAGTCTTCCAGGCGTTGGGACTGATGGCAGTTGGATTACTGACCCCTCTGATTTTTACAGAGCGGAATTTCCGGATCTATGATTTGCTCTATCAGGCGATGAATGAGCTGGATTCCGGTTTTCTGGCATTAGGGGCCATTCACCTGATTGCCCTGAATACCCTTCGTTCTGGTCCTGACTACTTGGCCATAACGCTTTTGATGGATGGGATTAGCATTCAGTGGAATGGACGGGAGATCCCCTTTGTTAAGATTCCATTCTGCTGCCTGTTCCAAATTTCACTTTACCAGGTCGTATATATGGTCTATTCCTTAAGACTGGACATCGGCATGCCAGCTATCTTAGTGTTTATCTGCATTGAATTGCTGACTCGGTTTTCTTTCCGCCTGCATTACAAGCTGATCATCATCACCCTGTTTCTCATTACCGTGCAGGGGCTGGATGTTTTGCCGGTCATGACAAAATTGGGATTTGGAAATGGTGAGATCTCCACTGATATCAAGGCCATAGCGCCCATTTTGGACGCTGAATTGCTTCTGACTTATTTTGTGCTGTTGCTTCTGTGCTTTTTTGCCACCGCTACTGTTTTAATGGGGCTTCTGGATCTGGAACAGCAGCATTTGATTCAGGCCCACCGAAAGGCAGAACAGGATGAGCTGCAGCTCTACCAGGCTAGAATGAAAAATATTGAAATGAGGTCGTTTCGGGAGATACAGAATTTGGTCCATGACCTCAAGACCCCGCTTACCACCATTCAGGGGCTGGCTGGACTTTCGGAGGAGCTGGTAGAGGATCCAAAACTGGCCAAATATCAGAGGAGGATTGTGAATGCGTGTGACCGGATGGGGCAGATGGTTTCTGAAATTCTCTATGAGGACCGAATGTCCCTGGTCCCGACAGAGCGGCTTCTGCGCCTGACGCTCTCCTGCATGGCGTCAAACCCCTTGGTTTCTCGAATTTCTGTCCACAATGAGTGTCCTGAGGTTCGGGTATATGTGAATTCCATCCGTATGGCTCGAGCATTGGTAAATCTGCTGGAAAACGCATGTAAAGCGATTGACCCGGAGAAAGGGGAGATCCAGCTGATTGTATCCTGCTGCAGTGGGACAACCCATTGGGAAGTAGTGGACAACGGTATTGGCATAAACCCAGAGATCCTTCAGCGTATGTGGACGCATGGCTATTCTGAAAGCGGCTCCACAGGACTGGGGCTCAGCTTTGTGCAGCAGGTGGTTGACCTTCATCACGGAACAATAGAGGTAAAGAGCAGTCCCGGAGAATATACAAGGATCACGATCACCCTGCCTCAAAATAAAGGAGAGCACAATGGGAAAGAACATTTTATCAATTGATGATGACGAAGACATCCTCTATACAATTCAGGAGATCATTCTTCATCAAGGATGGACGCCCCTGCTGGCAAGAAACTTCAGAGAGGCCGAGCACATTCTGACGCAGTATGGAAATGGAAGGCTGGATCTGATCCTTGTGGACTATCACCTGCCTCAGCCGGACGGAATCCAGATTGTCCGCCGTATGAGAGAAATGGGGATCAATGTGCCGATTGTTGTGCTTACCATTGAAGAGCAGACAGCAGTCATGGAGCGTTTTCTAGAAGCTGGCGCAGATGACTATGCAGTCAAACCCATTAAACCTGTGGATTTTGTCTCCCGCATCAATACCCATCTGCGCTACCACGAGAAAGAGCAGTTTTACTCTGAGGCGGATAAGGGCATCAACCAATCTACATTGGAGATCATTGTATCCTGCCTTTCCTGTTCGGAAGATTATTTGGACGTAGGAGTCATTCAACGGCAGACAAATCTCAATCCCAAAACGATACATCGATATTTGCGATATTTGATTCGTGAGCAGATGGTTGAGGTCAAAAATACCTATGGAAAACGGGGGAGACCCAGAGCATTTTACCGATGGGCAGGCCGGAAAAGATAGATATCACAAAATCAATTGGAAACGTTCACCATTGATAACCTGCATGCATACATATACAGGCTGGCCGGCGTTGCCGAATGCCACACTGCGGACCAGGAGCAAAGGTGCATTTTTCCGCAATTTCAGCCAACGAGCCTCCTCGGTGGTAGCCCGGCAGATCTCAACGATTTTTTTTGAACCGTCTATGACCAAGTCTTTTTTCTCGCGCAGGACCTGGAAAAGCGACCCGTCCAGATTCTCTTGCAGCAGGAAAGCATAGTCCAGTGGAAAATAGCTGGTCTCAATTACCATAGGCTCGTCATTTACATATCTAAGCCGGACAATTTTTACAGTCTGGGAATTCTCATCCAGGCCAAGACTCTCCAGAATACTGGACTTTGGAGCAACGATTTCCTTCTGCAACAGCCTGGCGCCTGGTTTAAGCCCGCGTGCAAGACAGGATTCAGAGAAGCCTTGAATATGTGTATAATCCCGGCCATATTTAGGAGAAGTCACAAAGGTGCCCTTCCCCTGTTTCTTTTCAATAAGTCCCTGAGCTGCCAATTCATCCATCGCTTTTCGTGCGGTGATGACGCTGACCTGGTAATATTTCGCCATTTCGACTTCGGGGAGCAGTCTATCTCCGGGCTTCAATATTCCGGAGGTAATTTCTTTTTGCAGCTTTTCCATCAACTGCCTGTATAGTGGAACGACAGCATTGGCCTCCAAAATCGGTTTGCTCATGGATAATTACCTCCTATATACTCGGTAATCATATTATAACGACTGTTTTGGATTCTGACAACTGATTTCCAGTGTGATAGGATTAAATATTTTCTTGAAAGTATAGCTTTTTACAAATAGAAGAGTTTCTTCATTTTTGCAAGGCATCAGAAATAGCGAGCGGAGTGGTGGGTGAGGGGGTGTAAAGAGATTTTTTTAGTACGTATTGTTATATCTCGTTGGTCCCTTCACAGCACTCTTAAACTAGCATAGGAAAATATGATTAGGCAAAATCCGAGAAAGACGGCAAGGAAAGGCATCTAGAGCAGTTATAATATACGGAAAAGTATGCTGAAAATTTAATTGCTTTTCCCAAAATGTAATTTTAGGATTTAATGTATATGGGCTCTCGTTGATGGTAAGGGAGGGACGGACGCTTGACACCGGGGGCGTGACATGCCATAATGAAAAGACCTTGAGGAAGAAGGAGAGCGTAAGGAGGAAAGCACCATGGCAAATATGGTAAAGCGGATCGGCATCCTGACCAGCGGAGGAGACGCCCCCGGCATGAATGCGGCGGTGCGGGCGGTGGTCCGCACCGCGCTTGGCAAGGGCATTGAGTGCGTGGGCATCCGCCGGGGCTGGAACGGGCTCATCAACAGCGACTTTTTTCCAATGGACAGTGACAGCGTCAGCCACATCCTGGACCGGGGCGGAACGATTCTGTTCACCGCCCGCAGTGAGGAGTTTATAAACGAAGGAGGCCGGAAGAAGGCGGTGGCCACCTGTAAGCTGCTGGGTCTGGATGGCATCGTGGCCATCGGCGGCGACGGCACCTTCCGGGGCGCGCTGGAGCTGTCCCGGATGGGCATCCCGGTGGTAGGGATCCCGGCCACCATCGACAACGACATCGGCTGCTCCAACTACACCATCGGCTTTGACACTGCCTGCAACACTGCCATCGAGTGCATCGACAAGCTGCGGGACACCATGCAGTCTCACGAGCGCTGCTCGGTGGTGGAGGTGATGGGCCGCCATGCGGGCTATCTGGCCCTCTATGTGGGCATTGCGGTGGGTGCTACCGCCGTACTGATCCCCGAGCGGGATGTGGACTTTGAGAAGGACGTGGTGGAGCGTATCCGGGAGTCCCGTCTGGCAGGCAACACCCACTTTATGATCGTGGTGGCCGAGGGTGCGGGCAGTGCCGTAGAGATCGGCAAGCGCATCCAGGAGACGGTGGGCATCGATCCCCGGGTCACCGTGCTGGGACACATCCAGCGGGGCGGTTCTCCTACGGCGCGGGACCGGGAGACGGCCAGCCGGATGGGCTATGCTGCGGTCAAGGCCTTGGCAGAAGGCCGGATGAACTGCATCGTGGGCACCAACGAGGGACATCTGGTGGAGATCCCCATTGAGAAGGCGCTGAACATGACCAAGCACCTCCAGATGGAGCGCTACGAAGTGCTGGAAGCCATGCACAATCAGGTCCCGCTGAAGTGCGGGCCGATCCAGTGACAAGAGGAGAAAGCAGGCGGCAGATCTTTGATCTGCCGCCTGCTTTTGCATGAGATCAGGGAAAACGGAAAAAATAATTCACAGTCTCATGGTGTGTCCCTGGGGGAAGTCTCTCTTTACGGTTTCTGTCCCTGCGGGATGGGAACACACCGTAGGGGTGAGGTAAAAATAATGCCATGGACGGGTTGACAATCCAAACTGTAAATATTATAATTACAGTACAAGACAAAAACTGACACGACTACAAAGGAGGAAACGATCATGTTGGAGCTGAACTTAAACAATTTTCAGGCTGAGGCGCTGGAGGCTGACCAGCCGGTGCTGGTGGATTTTTGGGCCCCCTGGTGCGGCTACTGCCGCCGGCTGGGCCCCGCAGTGGAGCAGCTGGAGCAGGAACTGGCGGGGCGGGTGACAGTGGCCAAGCTGAACGTGGACGACGCTCAGGTGCTGGCGCAGAAATATGAAGTGGAGACCATCCCCACCCTGATCCTGTTCCGGGGAGGGCAGGCCAGCGAGCAGCTCATCAACCCGGCCTCCAAAGCGGCGATCCTGGAGTGGCTGAAGGGGCAGGGCGCGATAGAGGGCTGAGGAGCCCTGCCTGCACAGAAATGAGAGGAGGGTCACAAGGTGGAACAGAGGCTCTATGATGTAGCGATTATCGGCGGAGGGCCGGGGGGATATACCGCTGGGCTGTACTGCGCCCGCAGTGGATTTTCAGTGGTGGTGCTGGAGAAGCTGTCCCCCGGGGGACAGATGGCAACCACCGGACAGGTGGACAACTACCCAGGGTTCGAAGGGGGAGTGGATGGCTTCGAGCTGGGGGAGAAGATGCAGCGGGGTGCGGAGCGCTTCGGGGTGGAGACCCGCTTCGCCGAGGTGACCGGTGTGGAGCTGGCTGCGGTTCCCAAGGTCATCCAGACCAGTGAGGGGGAGGTGCGGGCCAGGGCTGTGGTGCTGGCCACCGGGGCCTCTCCACGGGAGATGGGACTGCCCGGGGAGCGGGAGCTGCGGGGCCGGGGGGTGGCGTACTGCGCCACCTGCGACGGCATGATGTACCGAAATAAAACAGTGGCGGTACTGGGTGGAGGGAACAGCGCTGTGGCGGACGCACTCTACCTGTCCAAGCTGTGCAGAGAGGTCTATCTGATTCATCGCCGGGATACCCTGCGGGCCTCGAAGGTGTACATGGACGCGTTGAAGGACAGCGGTATCCAGATCCTGTGGAACAGCCGGGCAGTGGGGCTCCTGCGGGATAAGCGGGTGAGCGGCCTGGTACTGGAGGATGTGAGGACCGGGGCACGGCGGGAGCTGGCCTGTGAGGGCATCTTTGTGGCCATTGGCCGGGTCCCGGATACAGAGCTCTTCCGGGGGCAGGTGGAACTGGACGAGCAGGGGTATATCAAGGCTGACGAGACGACCCGCACCGGGCTGCCGGGGGTCTTCGCCGTGGGGGATGTGCGGACCAAGCCCCTGCGGCAGATCGTGACCGCCACGGCGGACGGGGCGACGGCCTCCCATTTTATCGAACAATACCTCATGGAAGAAAACAGATAAAAAGCAGGCAGGAGCCCCCACGGTTTTCCGTGGGGGCTCCTGCCCTTATCCTTTCCCAATAGGAGGGGGTGTCACATAGAGGACAGCAGCCCCTCCAGCTCCTCCTTTGAGAAGTGGTAGACCTTGTCGCAGAACTGACAGGACAGGTCGGCCTGTCCCTGCTCCGCGATGAGGGAGGAGAGCTCCTCACGTCCCATGCTGATCAGCGCTCGGGACACCCGCTCCCGGCTGCAGCTGCACCGGTACTCCACCGGGTGGGTCTCCAGGACCTCCAGCTGAAAGTCGGAGAGCACCTCTTCCAGCAGGCCCTGGGCGTCCAGCCCGCGGGAGAGGGCGTGGCTCACAGAGCCCACCCGGCGAACGCCGGCCTCGATCTTGTCGATCAGGCCCTCCTCTGCGCCGGGCAGCAGCTGGATCAGATAGCCGCCGGCGGCCAGGACGCTCTGGTCCCGGTCCACCAGAACTCCCAGGGCGCAGGCGGTGGGGATCTGCTCGCTTTCCACAAAGTACATGGCGATGTCGTCGGCGATCTCCCCGGAGAACAGGCCGATAGAGCCGATATAGGGTTCCTTCAGTCCCAGGTCCTTGATGACGGTGAGACTGCCGTCGGTGCCCACGGCGGCCCCCACATCCAGCTTACCGGGGACCTTCTCCATCAGCTCTACATGGGGATCCTGCACATAGCCCCGCACGTTCCCGCCGCAGTCGGAGACAGCCAGAATGGTGCCCAGGGGCCCGCCGCCCTTGATCTGGAGGGTGAGAGCGCCGTTGTCCTCTTTCAGCATATCCCCCATCATGGAGGCGGCCAGCAGGGTGCGGCCCAGGGCGGCGGTGGCCACGGGGAGCAGGGTGTGGATGGTGCGGGCACGCTCCACCAGGTCCCGGCCGGTGATGGCGACAGCTTTGACCGAGCCGTCGGCGGTGATGGCGCGGATGATATGGTCGGACATGATCAGACTTCCTTTCGTGCGGTGAAGAAGATGCGGTCCTCCCCAGGCTTGGGGGGACGGTGCTTCAGATTTCCATATTGCTTGATCTGGGTGAACCCGGCGTCGCGGAGATAGCTGGTCAGCTCCTCCGGCGTGTAGGCCCGCTCCTCGTGGAGCTCCTCTCCCCGCTCCCACAGGCCGCTCTCCTCCTCCAGGCGGAAGATATCCATGAAGTAGGAGCAGACCCGGCGGCGGCGGGAGTACTCTGCCCGCCAGACGCAGTAGGCGTCCTCTGTCTCGTCCAGAAAGACCTGGCCATCCAGGCCCTCCAGCTTGGCGGGGGTGTTGACGTCAAAGAGGAACAGCCCGCCGGGCATGAGGAACAGGTGGACCCGCTGAAAGGCCCTCCGCAGCTTTTTCGGGTCGGTGACATAGTTGATGCTGTCCAGACAGCACACGCAGGCGTCGATGGTGCCATACAGGTCCAGCTGATCCATGCTCTGGCACAGAAAAATGGGGGCGATCCCCTCCGCATCCCGGTTCTTTTCTGCGGCCTGGGCCAGCATGTCGGGGGAGAGGTCCACCCCGATCATCTCATATCCCCGCAGGGACAGCTCGCGGGTGAGGGAGCCGGTGCCGCAGGCCAGATCCAGCACAGTGGAGCCGGGCAGGTCCGCCCGTTCAAAGTGGCGCTGGATGTATTCGGCCCAGGCGGCGTAGTCCACATCGGTGGTGAACTCATCGTAGCAGCCGGCCAGAAATCCATAGCTGTTCATTCCTGACGCTCCTTCAGACGGGGGATGACGGCCTGATAGCCATCGGCGCCGTAGTGAAGACAGCGGTTAACGCGGCTGATGGTGGCGCTGGAGGCGCCGGTGCGCTCCAGGATGTCACTGTATATCAGCCCCTGGTCCAGCAGCATGGCTACCTCCATCCGCTGCTCCATGGCTTTCAGCTCGGACACGGTGCACAGATCCTGAAAAAAGCGGCGGCACTCATCCACGTCCTGTAAAGACACGATGGCTCGGTACAGAGTGTCGCTGGATTCCTTCTCTAAAAATTTAGACATATTGGGTGCTCCTTCTCCAGAGAAAATCTTGCCTCCCGGCGGCCCAACAAGGTCCCGCCGCGCTCTTTTATATTTTAACAGGCTAATCTATGAAAGTAAACGGGGAGTGAAGAAAAAAATCAAAAACCGGCCGCTCAAATGCGGCCTGCGGAGGTTTTGACATGAGCGAACGGGAATATAAAGCGCTGCGCAGTGTACCGGCTTCCACCTGGATGGAGGGCTTTTGTGTGACCAAGCAGATGGAAAAAGCCTGCATGTGCCTCATGAGCGGCGAAGTGTCGGTGACCGCCCAAAGTCAAGCCGTCAGCCGAGCGCATAGGTTCCCTCTGTCAGTGGCAAGCTGTCAGCACGGCAAGCGGGACAGTATCGGAACGCCCACAGAGGTATTTGCCGCTGTGGGCGTTGCTTTACCCGTAAAATAGCCATATAGAACCATCAAGGAGGAGTACCATGAGCGAACACAGACCAGCATTGGAACACATCCAGGCGTATGCGGACCATCTTCGGCTGGAAGAAAAAAGCGCCGCCACTGTAGAGAAATATCTGCGGGACGTCCGGGCCTTCGCCCGCTGGCTGGAGGGGCGGGAGATCACCAAGGAGCGGACGGCGGCGTGGAAGACCCATTTGGTGGAGCGGGGCTACGCCCCCGCCAGCGTCAATGCCATGCTCTCCGCCCTGAACAGTCTGCTGGACTTTCTGGGCTTCGGGGACTGCCGGGTGAAGTTTCTCAAGGTCCAGCGGCGGATGTTCCGGGATGACAGCCGGGACCTGACCCGGTCCGACTACAACGCCCTCACCGCTGCGGCAAAGGCGCAGAACAAAACGCGGCTGGCTCTGTTGATGGAGGCCATCTGCGCCACCGGCATCCGGGTCAGCGAGGTGCAGTATATTACCGTGGAGGCGGCCAGAGCGGGCCGGGCGGAGGTCGCCCTGAAAGGCAAGATCCGCACCATCCTCATCCCCAGCAAGCTGTGCCGCAAGCTGCTGAAATACGCCAAACAGCAAAAAACCGCTTCCGGCGAGATCTTTCTCACCAGAAACGGGACGCCCCTCAGCCGCCGTCAGATCTGGGCGGAGATGAAGGGGCTGTGCAAGACGGCGGGGGTCGCGGCCAGCAAGGTCTTTCCCCACAACCTTCGCCATCTGTTCGCCGCGGCCTTTTACCGGGCCAGCCGTGACATCGTGAAGCTGGCGGATGTGCTGGGCCATTCCAGCCTCGAGACCACACGCATCTACCTCCTGACCTCCGGGGCGGAACACCAGCGGCAGCTGGACCGACTGGGACTTGTATCGTAAAGTCGAAATTCTCATTCCGTCTCATTTGCTGTAAATATAAAACTGCCAGAATTACATATTCCATGTAAATATTACCACTTTCTTTTCAAAAGAGCAAGAGCAGGACCTGCTTTTGGGCACAAAAATATGAGCCGCAAAATGGAATGTTTTTGCGGCTTTCCTTGCTACGGCTTTTTACCTGTTTTTAGAACAGCAAAAGACGCTTTTCATTCGCTCTATCTCTCTTTGTATGGCCTATACAGCAAATGATGGGACAGAATGAGAATTCTGAAAAGATTGGAGGCGATAAATATTGCGAATGACTCTCTACGACTACTGCGCGGAGCGGGATGAGCTGGTCCTGCTGACCCAGTGGGCACCGGTCAAAAACAGGACGCTGACGCCAAGAGAGGGGTCCTATGGCAGGAGACAGAAGAACTGGCGTACTTACTGGCCCGAGAGGTGGCCGCCCAGTGGTGCGTCCCCCGACCTAACCCCGGAGCACGTGACAGCGGGAAGCCGCCGGATGGCTTGGCGGGAGTGTCCCAACGGTCATATCTGGAAGGCCGCCATGTATTCCAGGGCGGGGCCGCAGAAGTGCGGCTGTTCCCGTCTGCGCCGGGAAAGTCAGCCCCAAACGGCTGGAACGCTGTCGGTGGGCGCTGGAAGAATGGGAATAAAATGGGGCCGGTCAGCTCTAATTCCCGATCTGGAAAATCGTAACAGGAGGAACGAGAAATGAAAAAACGGATATTGTCAAGTTTCTTATCGCTGGTACTGGTATTATCGCTGATGCCTGTGAGCGCGCTGGCGGCGGAGGGACCGCAGAATGTGGCTCCTGCCGTGGTCACAGAGGAGCCTGGAGAGGTCCACGGTGAGCCTCCGGTGGAGGAGGCGGCCGGGCCGGAAGAGCCGGCCTGCATCTGCGAGTCCCTTTGTACCGGGGAGACCGTGAACACGGACTGCCCCATCTGCACGGCGGACTATACCGCCTGTACCTATGAGGCTCCTGCTGATGAGCAGCAGGAGCCGGCGGGTGAACAGGGAGAACCTGTCGGCCCCACGGCGGAGGAACAGCTTACGGCGCTGATCGCGGCTCTGCCTGACCCGGCTGATATTGATCCGGAGGACGAGGAGCAGGTGGAGAGGATCAGCGACCAAATCTCCGAGATCTACGCCTATGCCGAGGAACACGGCCTTGATGTGGAGAACGATGAAACCATCAATGCCGTGATCGGGCTTCTCTATCCTGCGGATAATATAGCGAATAACGGAATATGGGACGATGAGACAACACTGTCTGAAAATCTCGTTGTTAACCAAGGTGAGACCTTGACTATCGGTGCAAAAGTGACCATCTCTGGTAATGTAACCATCTCTGGCGGCGGCACCATCAAGCGCGATCAAAGCTATCAGGGAGAACTGATTTCTGTGCCGGCTGGAGCAGAACTGACCTTAAAGGATATTACTATTGACGGTGGCGCAACGTGGACTGGTGAAGCTGCTGGTGGGCTGGCCGCGGCTGAGGCTGCAATTCGGATTGAGGGCGGTCAGGTAACGCTGGATAATGGTGCAGTAGTCCAAAACAACAACCATACCAGCACTCAGGACAATGCTTACGATCATACGACCTATGAAGAGAGTGGACAAACCTATGACCTTCCTCGATACTATAACATGGGTGGAGGTATCGCCGTCTATGGCGGCACACTGACAATGAACGAGGGTTCCTCTGTAAAAAATAATGCTGTAACAAATACAAATTACTCCAAAGTCACAAGCGGAACAAATCGCACGGGCAACAGCGATTCCTTGGGGGGCGGTGTTGCTGTTTATGAAAATGGCACATTCATTATGAACGGAGGAGAGATTTCTCAAAATGTTGCCGCTGTGAGTGGCGGTGAAGGCCGCGCCTTTGGCGGCGGTGTAGGTCTGATGACTCGCGGTGCAAATGCCCAGGTATCTGATACTCCGGATGATTATTATATTGGATTTTACATGTATGGCGGCACCATCTGCGATAACGGAGCAGCAAATGGCGGAGGTGGCATTTATGGCGGGGTTGATCAGGGAGACGATGAATCCCAAAGACATACTCATCTCGATATGACCGTTGCATCTGCTGTCTGTGAAAATACCTCATCTGCAGGTGGCGGTGGTATTCAAGTGGGCTCTGGTGACTTGAAGATCGAAGATGGGGCTGATATTTCGTCCAACACCGCAGTCAGCGGCGGTGGAATTCAGGTTGGCTCAGCCAGCCACTTTACAATGAGTGGTGGTTCTGTGTCCTATAATGAAGCTGTCATTGGTGAAAAAAACCTCCTTGGCGGTGGCATTTACTTTAGTAACGGTTCGAACAATCAGCTTAGCATCACCGGCGGAGAGATCAAGAACAACTGCTCAAAGGACTCTGGCGGCGGCATCCAGATCACAACAGGTCTTACCGTGTCTATTGCCAACTGTACCATTCAAGGAAATTCCTGTGGGGCCCAAGGAAGCGGTACCGTTGCAAACGGCGGCGGTATTCAAGCAAATCCGGGTGTTGTTCTGAACCTGTTGGACTGCGTTATTACTGACAATAAATCGATAACCGGTCATGGTGGAGGAGTACATATAAGCGGTCCCAATAAAAATGCGGGTGGAACTGCAACGATTTCAGGGACAACTACCATTCAGGATAATCAATCTTCTTTGGCTGGGGCCAATATGTATGTTGCGACTGTCACATCAACGATGGATTTGAGTAATTTGTCCCAATCATCGCAAATCGGTTTGACCTGGAATGTAAATGACGTGGATGTGAACAATGGTACTGTGGTTGCTTCTGGTGTAACCGAAGATAATTACTCATGCATTAAATACGAACCTGCTGAAAATGCGGATTATGTGTTGCGAAGGGCAGGAAACACTGCGGTTTTACATAAAGCTCTGAGCCTAACCCTGAGGTCTATTTCTCCAGATACAAACCAGCCTATCAACGACATACGCTATACGGTTCTTGGACTTGTCGGAGAAACTGTTGATTTTACAGAAGTCTGCGGTTTTGAACTGACAGGCTATCACATTGACCGCTGGGCAACGAACTATGTTGGGCAAGAAGGCTATCTATGGGAAAACCCCTATACATTCTCCGACTCCTTTAGCAGCGATGCGGCTAGGGGCGGTCCCAATGCTATCTGGGCACCAAACGAGTACAAAATTATCTATGAACTGAACGGTGGCGTTGCTGGTGTGAATGCACCTGATAAACACACCTATGGTACCGTGACGGATCTTGTTGCTCCTACCCGCGAAGGCTGTGTGTTCGGCGGCTGGTTTGCGGACAGCAGCTTCACCGGGCCAAAAATTACATCTTTGGGCGCAGAAGACTATACCAGCGACATTATGCTGTATGCCCTCTGGACAAAGGAGATCGGTGAGGACAGCAGTTATTCTGTTGATGTGATCCAAGATCAAACCTACACTGGTACGGCCATCGAGCCCGCTGTTGTTGTCAGAAACAGCACTACCGGAGATGTGATCGCGGACAGCCAGTATAGAGTTTCCTATTCCAGTAACATCAATGTCGGTGAGGCAAAGGTCAGCGTTACGATCGGAAACGATTCCGCCGAGGTCACATTCCAGATCACCAGGGACAACGCCCCCACTGTTGCAATGTCCGACGTATCTGTGACCTATGGCACTGCATATGCGATAACTGCTGCGGCCAAGACCAGCGCGGGCAATGCGATTACAGATGGTACCATCACCATCCGGTATTATACCGATGAAGATTGTTCCAAGGATGAGTCTGAAACCGCTCCCACTGCCGCGGGCATCTACTATGCCAAGGCGACTCTGGCCGAAACGGACAACTATGGCAGTGCAAGCGCGTCTGCAAAGATCACCATCCGCAACGCCGACTTCTCTGTCACCGCTCAGGGCTACGACGGCACTTATGACGGCCAGCCGCACTCCATCACTGTAACGGCAGAGGGCGCGGCTGTGACTTACTCCACCACGGAGAACGGCACGTACAGCGAGACGAATCCCACCTTTACCGACGCAGGAGAATATACCGTCTATTACAGGGCTGCCAAGGCCAACCACAACGATGTGACCGGCAATGTGACTGTGAAGATCGCCAAGGCTGTCCCCGCCATCACCATTTCTTCCGACAAAGCCGAGCTTCGCGGCGGCGGTACTGTGGAACTGACAGTCAAGGCCGCCCCCGCGGACAGCACTGTGGCCGTCACCCAGACTGATGACCAAGGCAGCGAGGCCAAGATTTTGACTCTGACGGATGGGACCGTATCTGTCAAGCTGGACAACAGGGATGCCAGGTACACCTTTACCGCATCCTGTGCTGAAACGAACAATTACACCGCAGGGAGCAGCGAATGCACCGTGACCGTCTCCCGCCGCTCCTCCGGCGGTGGCGGCGGCTCCAGCAGCAGCACTACCGCGGAGACCACCAACAGGGACGGCTCCAAAACCACCACTGTCACAGACAAGAAAACCGGCACCGTCACTGAGACCACCAAGTTCCAGGACGGCTCCATCCTGGTGGTGGAGACCCAGAAGGACGGCACTGTGACCACCACCGAGACAACCAAAAACGGTGTCAAGATCAAGACCGTGGATGAGCCGGGCGAGGATGTGACTGCTGAGATCACCGTCCCAAAGTCCGTGGGCGAGGCCGTTGTGATCATCCCCGCCGACGTGGACTGCGGCACTGTGGCCGTGGACACGGACACCGGCGAGGTGGTGAAGCTGTCCGTCCCCACTAAGGCGGGGATGACCGTCAAGCTGGCCGGCTCCGCTGAACTGGTGCTGGTGGACCGCAGCAGGAATTTTGATGACACTCGGAACCACTGGGCGAAGGACGCCATCAACTTCGCCACTGCCCATGAGCTGTTCTCTGGTACCAGTGACACCGCCTTCACCCCCGACAACCCCATGACTCGTGCCATGCTGATGACTGTTCTGGCCCGCTTTGACGGACAGGACACCACCGGCGGGGCTGTGTGGTATGAAAAGGCCATGGAATGGGCCAGGGAGAACGGCATCTCTGACGGCTCTGATCCAGACGGTTCCATCACCCGGGAGCAGCTTGCCACCATGCTGTGGCGCTATGCGGGCAGTCCCGCTGGGGGCAGCTCCCTGTCCTCCTTCGGGGACAGCGCCAGCGTCAGCGCCTACGCCCTGGAGGCTGTGCGCTGGGCCGTGGGCGAGGGCCTAATCTCCGGTACAGATGCCGGCCTGCTGGCCCCTCAGGGCAGCGCAACCCGGGCGCAGGTGGCCATCATCCTCATGCGCTTTGTGGAGAGCCTGACCAAGTAAAGTAAATCGCCCCTGCATGAATAGGAGGGCGGGACGGCACAGCCGCCCCGCCCTCCTTCTGTTTCGATGCTGGATCAAGGACAGCCGCAGGGCAAGTCGTCACGACGTTTCCCTGCGGCTTTTATTCTCTCCTGTATTTCTCCCACAGGCGTGGTGCCCTTTTCTGGTCACGAAGTTTTTTGAATGTCAGAGAAGGCCGGCAGAGAGTCCGTTCCACCCGGCAGCATGAGCACAGTGCCATGGCGGAAGCGACTCAGAAGATGCTGGCAGTTGGAGAGCGGAATCCCGCGTTAAGTGATGTCATCACGGAAATGCAGCCGGGATCTGGCTATGATAGAGCCATAAAGAAACAAGAAGGAGGATCTGAATATGTCCGCTATCAATATCGATCAGAACAACATCCAGAGTGAAGTGATGAATTCCGACAAGCCCGTTCTGCTGGACTTCTGGGCTCCCTGGTGCGGTCCCTGCCGCATAGTCGTCCCCATCGTGGAGGAGATCGCCCGGGAGCGCAACGATATCAAGGTCGGCAAGGTGAACGTGGACGAGCAGCCGGAGCTGGCGAGCCGGTTTGGCGTGGTGAGCATTCCTACCTTGGTCGTCATGAAGAACGGAAAGATCGTCGATCAGGCTATAGGTGCAAGACCCAAGAATGCAATTCTTGGGATGCTGTAGGGAGGGATGACGATGGGATTCTTCGATCTCTTCCAGCAAGCCGATATCGATCAGGGCGTAAAGGAATATTTGGCCACGCCCGGTGCTGTCCTGCTGGATGTCCGTACCTCTGAAGAATACAGAGACGGCCATATCCCCGGCAGCAAAAATGTTCCGCTTCAGGCTCTTGACAACGTGGCCTCTGTCGCAGAAAATAAAAATATGGCACTGTATGTCTACTGCCACTCTGGCGCCCGGAGCCGTCAGGCTGCCGGTTTGCTGCGGCGTATGGGATATCGCAATGTAAACAACATCGGCGGCATTGCAGCTTATGCGGGAAAGGTGGAACGATAATATGAAAGTCGTGATCGTAGGCGGTGTGGCAGGCGGAGCCACAGCCGCGGCAAGGCTCCGCAGACTGGATGAGCAGGCTGAGATCGTGGTGTTCGAGCGTTCAGGCTTTGTTTCCTACGCTAACTGCGGTCTGCCTTACTACATCGGAGATGTGATCACTGCCCCTGAAGAACTGACCCTTCAGACACCGGAGAGCTTTTTCGCCCGGTTCCGTGTGAACATGAAGGTCCGCCACGAGGTGAAGGCTATCCACCCGGACAGGAAAACGGTATCGGTAAAAAATCTGGAGACCGGAGAAGAATTCGAAGAGAGCTATGACAAGCTGATCCTGTCCCCTGGTGCGAAGCCCGCTCAACCCCGCCTCCCCGGCGTTGGATTGGAGAATCTGTTCACTCTGCGCACCGTGGAGGATACCTTCCGGATCAAAGATCACATCAATAAGCATAACCCCAAGTCTGTCGTTCTGGCGGGCGGCGGTTTTATTGGTCTGGAACTGGCGGAAAATCTGCGGGAGCTCAGCATGGATGTCACTATCGTCCAGCGCCCCAAGCAGCTGATGAATCCCTTCGATGCGGATATGGCATCCTTTATCCACGCAGAGGCACGCAAGCACGGTGTGAAGCTGGCCCTGGGATATACCGTGGAAGGCTTTGAGGAAAAGGACGGCGGTGTGGATGTGCTGCTGAAGGACAGCGCTCCCCTTCATGCGGATATGGTGGTGCTGGCCATCGGCATCACGCCGGACACCGCTCTCGCGAAAGAAGCTGGTCTGGAACTGGGGATCAAGGGCAGTATTGTGGTCAACGACCGGATGGAGACATCTGTGCCGGACATCTATGCCGCGGGCGATGCGGTACAGGTGAAGCACTATGTCACCGGCGAGGATACCCTGATCTCCCTGGCCGGTCCCGCTAACAAGCAGGGGCGCATCATTGCGGACAATATCTGCGGCGGCGACAGCCGCTATTTGGGTTCTCAGGGAAGCAGCGTCATCAAGGTATTTGATATAACTGCCGCCACTACCGGCATCAACGAGACCAATGCAAAAAAGGCGGGGCTGGATGTGGACAAAGTGATCCTGTCCCCCATGAGCCACGCGGGTTATTACCCCGGCGGAAAGCTGATGACCATGAAGGTGGTCTTTGAGAAGGGGACCTGCCGCCTGCTGGGCGCTCAGATCGTAGGTTACGAGGGTGTGGACAAGCGGATTGATGTGCTGGCTGCCGCCATCCATGCAGGCATGAGAGCAACTCAGCTCAAAAACCTGGATCTGGCCTATGCACCTCCTTACTCCTCCGCCAAGGACCCTGTGAACATAGCGGGATTCATGATCGACAATATTGCAAACGGTACCATGAAGCAGTGGTATCTGGAGGACGTTGACCATCTTCCAAGGGATGGAAGTGCGATCCTGCTGGATGTCAGGACCCCGGACGAATACGCTGGGGGCCATATGGAAGGATTCGGTAATATTCCGCTGGATGACTTGCGGGACCGGCTGGATGAGATAGAGCCGGGTAAGCCTGTATATGTGACCTGCCAGAGCGGCTTGCGCAGCTATATTGCCTGCCGCATTCTGGAAGCCAACGGCCACGAAGCCTATAACTTCGCCGGAGGGTTCCGCTTCTATGATGCGGTAACAAACGACCGGGCATTGGTTGAAAGAGCCATGAGCTGTGGAATGGACAAATAACTGCAAACTGCCAAAGCCGCGCTTTCCATCAGGAGAGCGTGGCTTTTTCTATATTCAAAAGGTGATATCATCACGGAAGAAAGTGGATCTCTCCGGTATAATGATGCCGATCAATGACGGGAGGGTGCTTATGTCTGCTATCAGAAAGAAACGAAAAGCCTTTGTTGTGCAGGAGGACTGTGTTGCCTGTGGCTGTTGCGTGAAAGTCTGTCCTTTGGGAGCGATTCAGATTATGAAGGGCATAATGGCGCAGGTGAATATGGACAACTGCGTGGGATGCGGGAAATGCGCGAAAGAGTGTCCCGCCAGCGTCGTCGAGATCCGGGAGGTGGAAAGATGAAAAGACATTGGTATGATCATCTCTGGGTCGTTTCTCTGACCTATCTGATCTTGGGCTTTTTCAATATCCTGTTTGCATGGTTGGGGCTCTTCTGCTTCTTTATCCCGCTGATCATCTCCGCTGTGAAAGGAACAAAAGGCTACTGCAACCGCTACTGCGGCAGAGGGCAGCTGTTTGGCCTGCTGGGGGGCCGCTTCGGTCTCTCCCGCAGAAAGGACATTCCAAAGTGGATGAAAAGCAAAGGATTCCGATATGGATTTCTGGTATTCTTTTTTGCCATGTTCTTTGTGATGCTCTGGAACACCTATCTGGTGTTTGCGGAAGCACAGGACTTAAAGCAGGTGGTGACGCTGCTGTGGACGTTCAAGCTGCCCTGGCAGTGGGGCTATCACGGAACATTCCTCCATCCCGGCGTGGCGCAGTTCGCCTTTGGATTTTACAGCGTGATGCTGACCTCCACTGTTCTTGGCCTGATCACCATGGTGCTGTTCAAACCCCGCAGCTGGTGTGTGTACTGCCCTATGGGGACCATGACCCAGCTGGTCTGCAAGGCGCGGAACAGCAAAGTGTGATGTCATCACGGAACGGCCGGTATTCTTTAGGTAAAATATGAGCATACCCTCTGTACACTGAGGGAAAAACCAAAACAGAAAGGGGCACTTCCCATGAGGCTGAAAGATAAAGTGGCGATCATCACCGGAGGCAGCCGCGGCATTGGTTATGCTACGGCGGATAAGTTCCTGGGAGAAGGTGCTAGGGTCATCCTGACCGCAAGTTCACAAGCCTCTGCCGAAAAGGCGGTTGAACGGCTGAAAGAAAAATATCCTGATGCGATCATCGCCGGCATCAGCCCTGATCTGGCCAGTCTGGAGTCTGTGCGGGAAGCGTTCAGGTCTGCCACTGAGAAGTATGGATGTGTGGATATCCTGGTCAATAACGCAGGCGTTTCCGAAAGCACCCCATTTATGGAATACACAGAGGAGACCTTTGATAAGGTCATGGATCTGAACGTAAAGGGCGTATTCAATACCACCCGCGCCGCAGCAGAGTGTATGGTGGCACGGGGGACGGGCGTGATCCTTTCCACGTCCTCAATGGTCAGCATCTCCGGTCAGCCCAGCGGTTTTGCCTATCCCGCATCCAAATTTGCGGTGAATGGACTGACCGTATCGCTGGCCCGCGAATTGGGACCCAAGGGCATCCGTGTGAACGCGGTTGCTCCTGGGATTACGGAGACTGATATGATGAAAGCGGTGCCCAAGGAGGTCATCGAGCCTATGATCGCCAGAATCCCGCTGCGCCGCCTGGGCCAGCCGGAGGATATTGCCAACGCATTTGCGTTCCTGGCCTCCGATGAGGCGTCCTACATCACCGGCGTTGTGCTGAGCGTGGACGGCATGGCAAGGACCTGACGAGTCGTAAGGCTGTGGTAAGTGGCAGCCTCAGAAGCAGATTGCAATATGGATCAGTAAATCAAACTCATATATGATCCTGCAAAGGGATACAGACAGAAAAAGGGGCTGCTATGCAAAGAGAACAGTTTGATATTACCGGTATGCACTGGTCCACCAGAGTGGAGCGGTGTGCGGCAGAACTGCCCGGTATTGCGGAAGAGTCCGTCAGTCTGGAGGACAAAACAGCATCTGTCAGGCTGGATCGACCTGCAACAGACGACGCCTTCAAAGCCGCTGTGGAAAAAGCTGGGTGTTAGCTGCTGAAAATCAGATAGAAAGCTGAAAATGTCCGCCTTGTGTTCAACTCGGCGGACATTTTATTATTGACCGTTCAATTCTTCCAGCTTTTTGGCATTGGTGATCTCGATGCTGCTGCGGGACAGCTTGACCATCCCCTCATTCTGAAAATATCGAAGCATTCTGGTGATCACTTCCCGATGGGAACCCAGGTGATTGGCAATGGTCTCATGGGTGATTTTCAGATGACTGGTCCCTTCGATAGACACTTCCTCCAACAAGAATGCGGCTACACGCTTGTCGAGACTCTTCCACATGACCTGCTCCATGAGCCACATGACATCGGAGAAGCGAGAGGCCATCAGTTCGTTGGTATAGTTGGAAACAGGCGCAGATCCTTCCATGATGCTCTGATAAATTTCGGAAGGTATTACCCAAAGGTCAGTGTCCTTTTCCGCCTCAACGGTCACTTCGAACTGAATGGAACGCATGATACAGGAGGCGGAAAACAGGCACATATCCCGGTCAAACAGACGGTAGATGGTGATCTCGCGCCCCTCGTCGGAGAGAATATAGGCCCGCAGCTGGCCGGACTTCACCAACAGAAGGCCGGTGCAGTCCATGCTTCCATTGTGGATCACGGTCCCTTTGCTTACCCTGCGCTCCATCAGGCTGCCAAGGATGCGTTCCTGCTGAGCCGGTGTCAGCTTGTTCCAAACCGGAAAATAGCTTTGAAAGTCCATACCGAACCCTCCTTCTGCCTATCAGTATATTGAAATCATCAAGACCTGTCAACTGACTCGTTGACAGGCCGCGTTAGCTGATCTGCTCGGTCAGTTTCCATACTTTCCGGAAGGAGCCCGCGGCGGTGGTGAACGCCGGTTCAGGGCTTTGCTGACCAGACTGGCGAGGGGGCTGTCCCCTGCCAGCATGAGAGTATCGATCAGCCCGCCGCCTCCAACTTCCTGATATCCCTTTGTCCGCTGCCCGCTCCGCCCATGTGGTGAAATGGGCAGTGGAGGGGATCACCGCCGGAACTACGGCCGCCATTTTTCTGCTGACAACACCTGCACCCATGGATCTTGACATTCCTATACTGCGACTTGGCGTGACTTCGTCCGAACACTTTGTAAAACAGCGCAATGTGATATGATTCCTCTAAGGTAGATGGTTGCAACTGAGAATCATTTTTCGGTGGCTTTTTTGCTGCTGGGCAGGCAGTTGAAGATTATAACTGGCGACTATCCTCCAGAATCGCTTCCTCTAAAGCATTGACCAAACGGGGCAGGTCGAAATTTTCCATGGAGAGATTTAAAATACTCTCTTTACTTCAGGACAAACGCGGCTGTCCAAGAGCTGGTGTCGCCTGTAGGCCGCCTGTTCTCTCTTCCATTGTTAACAATTGATAAATACGTGACTTGCCCCAATGCTCATGTACGGTAAGGAAGCAAGCAACCGAAAACAAGAGATAGACCGCCAGCACTACACTATTCCGAACCAAAGACCAAAAGATAAGCATTGTGGGAAAATCTAAACTTTTGGATTTTCCTACAATGCCAACTACGGCGGAATCCCTCCCACTCCTTATATCTTTCTGTATACATTGAATTTGTATTTAGTAAAATGCAGACAACACCACGGATCGGCTTTTGGTTGGACAATTCCAACCAAACACCACAGCAGACAGCAGAAAACATTCTGAACGCTAGGAAGCCGGTATGATTGTTACATATAAGGGGAAGAAAAATTTCTTTTAGGTACTTGCTTTCCTAAAACTGATGTGATACAATGATTTAATCCAGAAAAGGAGTAAAAAATATGCGGCAAGGTATTCTTAAATAAAACTATAATCAAATAGTGGGAACAAAGGATTATGATAGCTCCTTTTGTAGGGGCTTAGTTTTTTGTACCCAATTTAAGAATACTTTTGCCTTATCAATTTTGACATATCCCCAAAAACAGCAATCACAAACAGGTGTATGCTGTATATGTGTATGTCCGCAACTTATAATCCCCAGTGGTAAAAGTATTTTACTGCTGGGGATTTTTATGCCCTTTGGGGCTGTAAAGGGAGGACAATCACATGAAAATAATCAATATTGGAATTCTTGCCCATGTAGACGCTGGAAAGACGACCTTGACGGAGAGCCTGCTATATGCCAGCGGAGCCATTTCAGAACCGGGGAGCGTCGAAAAAGGGACAACGAGGACGGACACCATGTTTTTGGAGCGGCAGCGTGGGATTACCATTCAAGCGGCAGTCACTTCCTTCCAGTGGCACAGATGTAAAGTTAACATTGTGGATACGCCCGGCCACATGGATTTTTTGGCGGAGGTGTACCGCTCTTTGGCTGTTTTAGATGGGGCCATCTTGGTGATCTCCGCTAAAGATGGCGTGCAGGCCCAGACCCGTATTCTGTTCCATGCCCTGCGGAAAATGAACATTCCCACCGTTATCTTTATCAACAAGATCGACCAGGCTGGCGTTGATTTGCAGAGCGTGGTTCAGTCTGTTCGGGATAAGCTCTCCGCCGATATTATCATCAAGCAGAC
This sequence comes from Lawsonibacter asaccharolyticus, assembly GCF_022453915.1. Classification (NCBI taxonomy): domain Bacteria; kingdom Bacillati; phylum Bacillota; class Clostridia; order Eubacteriales; family Oscillospiraceae; genus Lawsonibacter; species Lawsonibacter asaccharolyticus. The sequence goes on along the minus strand of NZ_CP091870.1, from coordinate 2,367,310 downwards.
GGTGTCGCTGTCCCCGGAAATAGTCCTGGAGGAAAATACCGACATAGAAGCATGGGATGCGGTCATCGAAAATAACGATGAATTATTGGAAAAGTATATCGCAGGAGAACCAATCAGCCGGGAAAAACTTGCGCGGGAGGAACAGCAGCGGGTTCAAGACGCCTCCCTGTTCCCAGTCTATCATGGCAGCGCCAAAAATGGCCTTGGCATTCAACCGTTGATGGATGCGGTGACAGGGCTGTTCCAACCGATTGGGGAACAGGGGGGCGCCGCCCTATGCGGCAGCGTTTTCAAGGTTGAGTACACCGATTGCGGCCAGCGGCGTGTCTATCTACGGTTATACAGCGGAACGCTGCGCCTGCGGGATACGGTGGCCCTGGCCGGGAGAGAAAAGCTGAAAATCACAGAGATGCGTATTCCATCCAAAGGGGAAATTGTTCGGACAGACACCGCTTATCAGGGTGAAATTGTTATCCTTCCCAGCGACAGCGTGAGGTTAAACGATGTATTAGGGGACCAAACCCGGCTCCCTCGTAAAAGGTGGCGCGAGGACCCCCTCCCCATGCTGCGGACGACGATTGCGCCGAAAACGGCAGCGCAAAGAGAACGGCTGCTGGACGCTCTTACGCAACTTGCGGATACTGACCCGCTTTTGCGTTGCGAAGTGGATTCCATCACCCATGAGATCATTCTTTCTTTTTTGGGCCGGGTGCAGTTGGAGGTTGTTTCCGCTTTGCTGTCGGAAAAATACAAGCTTGAAACAGTGGTAAAGGAACCCTCCGTCATTTATATGGAGCGGCCGCTCAAAGCAGCCAGCCACACCATCCATATCGAGGTGCCGCCCAACCCGTTTTGGGCATCCATAGGACTGTCTGTTACACCACTCTCGCTTGGCTCCGGTGTACAATACGAGAGCCGGGTTTCGCTGGGATACTTGAACCAGAGTTTTCAAAACGCTGTCAGGGATGGTATCCGTTACGGGCTGGAGCAGGGCTTGTTCGGCTGGAACGTAACGGACTGTAAGATTTGCTTTGAATACGGGCTTTATTACAGTCCGGTCAGCACGCCGGCGGACTTCCGCTCATTGGCCCCGATTGTATTGGAACAGGCATTGAAGGAATCGGGGACGCAGCTGCTGGAACCTTATCTCTCCTTCATCCTCTATGCGCCCCAGGAATACCTTTCCAGGGCTTATCATGATGCACCGAAATACTGTGCCACCATCGAAACGGCCCAGGTAAAAAAGGATGAAGTTGTCTTTACTGGCGAGATTCCCGCCCGCTGTATACAGGCATACCGTACTGATCTGGCCTTTTACACCAACGGGCGGAGCGTATGCCTTACAGAGCTGAAAGGATATCAGGCCGCTGTCGGTCAGCCGGTCATCCAGCCCCGCCGTCCAAACAGCCGCCTGGACAAGGTGCGCCATATGTTTCAGAAGGTAATGTAAAGATACATAATCGTCAAGACGGCAACAATCAGAAGTTATGGAGGGTAACAATGGAATATAGTAAGGAAGATTTAATGGAAGCAAAAAAGCAAATTTGGGGAGTGGGAGAGAACATGGGAACAGAGGAAAGTAAAAAAATCTGGGAGGAGAACGCACAATTTTGGGATAATGCAATGGGTGACGAATCTAATGAATTTCACAGAGAGGTAGTGCGTCCCAAAGTAACGGAACTTCTATCTCCTAATCCTGCGGATTACATTTTGGATATTGCGTGTGGCAATGGAAATTATTCTTCGTATCTTGCACAAAGAGGCGCTTCGGTTGTCGCTTTTGATTACAGCAAAAAAATGATAGAATTGGCTAAAAGACGGCAATCACAATATGCAAAACAAATTGAATTTTGTGTGGCGGATGCGACCGATAGAAAAAGTATACTAGAATTAAAAAGAAATCGAGCCTTTACGAAAGCAGTTTCTAATATGGCAATTATGGATATTACGGATATTGAACCACTTCTTATGGCTGTTTATGAACTGTTGCAGGAAAGCGGAATTTTTGTCTTTGCAACGCAACACCCTTGTTTTGTCACGTTGACTGAAAAATATATGACACCGCACAGTTACTATGATATAGCGATTGAAGGGCAACCGAAAGAGCAGATTTATTATCATCGTTCCATACAAGATATTTTTAACCTTTGTTTTAGAGCTGGATTTGTCATTGATGGATTTTATGAAGAATGTTTTAAAACCAACAAAGAAATTCCTATGGTAATGATAGTAAGGCTTAAGAAGGTAAAACGTGATAGCTTAAAATAAATTCAAGTTTGTCGGGTAAATAGCAAACCCAGCCGAGCCAGTCAACGGTCAAGATGAACGGCGCATATGCGCAGCCGTTGACAGCCCCGCCCGCCTTTGCTGGTAGGCAATCAAGGGGCGACAGCAAGAAGTGCCACCGCCCCGCACTATTATTCAGAAAGGGGAATTTCCATGACCGACCAGATAGCCTATCAAGAATATATCCAGCGCAGGTACAACGCCTTTTGCAAGACTGTTATCCGCTGTGCCGCCTTGGACAAGATTTTGAAGCTTAAACGGCAATGGGAACGGCAAGTTTCCCTTGACTATCTGATGAACGAGAAGTTTGTCCAGTTTGCCGCGTCGGAGCCGGACGAGGAATACCCATTTACCGTCTGCGGTCAGACCGTCCTGCTCTGCAACGCCGCCCTTGCCGACGCGATCTCTGTTTTGCCGGAGCAGACGCGGGAAGAAATCCTGCGCTATTACTTTCTGCGCCAGCCGCAGCGCGTGATCGGCGCGTGTATTGGCCGGTCACGCAGCACAGCGGGGCGGCATATCCAGCTTGCCTTGCAGCGGCTACGCGAAGAAATGGGGGTGAGCCGGTATGAGTAGACTTCTCCCCTATGAAACAATCCTCAAAGCCCGTGAGGGCGACCCAGAAGCCGTGAACGCTGTCCTGCTCCACTACGCCGGATATATCCGCTATTTCTCAAAAGTGAACGGGCAGGTCAACGCCGAGGTGGAGGACTATGTAAAGCAGCGGTTAATTGACTGTCAATTCAAGTTCCGGCTTGACGAACCACCGGACAAGTCATAAAAACTGAATACCAGCCGCCACCGACGCGGCCAGCGAAAGCAGTAAGTCTTGAAAAAGATTTACTGCTTTTTTTGTTGTCCGGCTCCGCTCCCGGCCATTTTGCCCCCTGCCGGTTGTAGTAGTAAGCGAGGAGGGAATTTTTCTGCCCTGGTGTTTGGCATTTGGAGCATTTACCCGTAGTAGAGGGCAAAGAGAAAGGATTTCTCCAACACCGGGTAGAAACCACTGCGTCCGGTGTCATTTTAGCGAAAGCGGGCAGGAATGCCCTTTACAGGATTAGTAGTAGCAGAAAAAGAGAAACAAACTTTTGTGGTTGCAGTTTTCCAAAAAAGTGGCGGACGGAAGTGAGAGAAAGTTTGCAGTCACGGAGAGCAAGTTTCTACCACGGTGCCAAAATCCGCAATTCTGCAGTTTTGCCCCTCGCGGGAAACTTGTTGGGGAGTGCCTTCCCCAAACCCTGCTCATGCGCCCTTACGGGCGAGAAAGGAGGTCACACCATGCGAAAGAAATACAACACGCCCCACCGCAGCCGCGTTGTGAAAACCCGGCTGTCCGAAGATGAGTATGCCGACTTCACAGCGCGGCTTGCGCCCTATGGTATCAGCCAGTCCGAATTTCTCCGGCAGGCGATACGGCGGGCGACCATACGCCCGGTTGTCCATGTGTCGTCGGTCAATGACGAGTTGCTTTCCGCTGTCGGGAAGCTGACAGCCGAGTACGGCAGGATCGGCGGCAACCTCAATCAGATTGCCCGGTATCTGAACGAATACGGCGTACCCTACAACACCCTTTCCGGCGAGGTACGCGCCGCCATATCCGACCTTGCCGTCCTCAAGTATGAAGTCCTCAAGAAAGTAGGTGACGCGGTTGGCAACACTCAAGCATATCAACTCTAAAAACGCCGACTACGGAGCCGCCGAGCAATATCTTCTCTTTGAGCATGACGAGTTTACCATGAAGCCCGTCCTTGATGAAACCGGCAGGCTTATCCCCCGCGAGGACTACCGGCTGTCCACGCTGAACTGCGACGGGGAGGATTTTGCCGTTGCGTGTATGCGGGCCAATCTCCGCTATCAGAAAAACCAGCGGCGGGAAGATGTGAAAAGCCACCACTACATCATCAGCTTTGACCCGCGGGACGGGCCGGACAACGGCCTGACCGTAGACCGGGCGCAGGCGTTGGGGGAACAATTCTGTAAAGAGCATTTTCCCGGCCACCAGGCCCTTGTCTGCACCCACCCGGACGGGCATAACCACAGCGGCAACATTCATGTGCATATCGTCATAAACAGCCTGCGGATTGAGGAAGTGCCGTTCCTGCCCTACATGGACAGGCCGGCCGATACGAAAGTCGGCTGCAAGCACCGATGTACCGACGCTGCCCTGCGCTACTTCAAATCCGAAGTCATGGAGATGTGCCACCGGGAGGGGCTTTATCAAATCGACCTCTTGAACGGCAGCAAGAACCGCGTCACCGACCGGGAGTATTGGGCGCAGAAAAAGGGACAGGCCGCGCTGGACAAGCAGAACGCCCCCATGATTGCCGATAGTATCACGCCCCGGCAGACCAAGTTTGAAACGAACAAGGAGAAGCTGCGGCAGACCCTACGGAAAGCCCTTGCCACCGCCGCCAGCTTTGACGAGTTTTCCTCTCTGTTGCTGCAGGAGGGTGTGACCGTCAAGGAGAGCCGGGGGCGGCTTTCCTACCTCACGCCGGACAGGACAAAGCCAATTACCGCCCGGAAGCTGGGCGACGATTTTGACCGCGCCGCTGTCTTTGCCGTTTTAGAGCAAAACGCCGCCAGAGCAGCCGAAGCGCCAGCCAGATCCCCCGATCCCCCACGCACCATAAAAGACCGCTTGCAGGTTGCCAGAGCCGAGATAGCCGCCCCGAAACAGGACGGAGTGCAGCGGCTTGTGGACATTGAGCAGAAAATGGCCGAGGGCAAAGGCCGGGGCTATGAACGCTGGGCGAAGATACACAATCTGAAGCAGGCCGCCAAAACGCTGTCCGTCTACCAGCAATACGGCTTTACTTCCCCGGAGCAGTTAGAAGCCGCCGTTGACACCGCCTATCAGAAAATGCGCCAGACCAGCGGCGAACTGAAAGCACTGGAAACGAAGCTGCAAGGGAAAAAGAAGTTGCAGCGGCAGGTGTTGGCCTACGCCCAGACCAAGGCCGCCCGCGACGGGCTGCGGGCACAGAAATCCGAGAAAGCCCGCGCCGCATACCGGCAGGCCCATGAGAGCGATTTTATCATAGCCGACGCAGCAGCCCGGTATTTCAAGGCGCATGGCATTACCAAGCTGCCCGCCCGGAAAGCGTTGCAGGCCGAGATCGAGCAGCTTATCTCCGAGAAAGACGGCCTGTATAACACCTATCACGAACAGAAACAGCGGTTCAAGGAGTTGCAGACCGTCAAGCGGAACATCGACCAGATTTTGCGCCGGGACGAGCCGCACCGCAGAAAGGAGCAGAGCCATGAGCGATAACCTGCCCCACATGGACTACCGCCAGCACCGGCGGGCGCGGCGGCTGGTACATGAGTGCTGTAACTACGATGAGGGGAACTGCCTGCTATTGGACGACGGGGAGCCTTGCGTGTGCGTCCAGAGCATTTCCTTTTCCCTCATGTGCCACTGGTTCCGTGTGGCTGTCCTGCCCCTTGACGGGGAGCTGGCCGCAGCCCTCTTGTGCCGGGGAAGCCGGAAACGGTGTGCCGTCTGCGGGGCGGCCTTTGTCCCCAAATCCAACCGGGGAAAATACTGCCCCGACTGCGCCGGGCGCATGAAGAAAATCAAAGCCGCCGAGAGAAAGCGGAAACAAAGGCAGAGATGTCACGCTTTAGAGCCTTTCAAACCCGCATAAATCAAGGCTTTTTTCGTGGGTGTCAAAGGGTACGCGATACATTTATCCTTTTCCCCCGGAAACGGCGTTTTAATGCGTGACAATACGCCAAAATCAACCCGAACACAGGGAGGTGATCCTATCGCTGATTATATCAGGGCAGACACGCGGCTGCCCGCCTATCTGCCGTATCCCCGTTTCCTGCTGAAAATGGAGATTTCACAGACCGCCAAGCTGCTGTATTCGCTGCTGTTAGACCGTTCCACCCTCTCCCAGAAAAACAAGTGGCTGGACGACGAGGGCAGGATTTATATTATCTATCCCATCGCGGAGATAGCAGAAATACTGGATAAAGGCAGCACCACCATCAAGGGGGCGCTTAATGAACTGGACACGGCGGGGCTGTTGGAACGGGAACGGGGCGGCTTCTCCGCACCGAACCGGCTTTATGTCAAAGTACCGCCAGTGCCACAGGTACAGTTTTCAGACCAACTGATGGCCGGAAGTCCGCCCCTCATAGAGCCGGAAAACCGTCCTACTGATGGTCAGAAAACCGACCTTATGATGGTCGGAAAACCGTCCCCTAACCAAACTACTATAAACAACCTTACAGAGAGCCAAACAAAGGGAGTGAGTGGGGGGCCGTCCGCGCCCTATGGCCGATATGGAAATATTTTTCTGTCACAGACCGAATACGACGAGTTGCAGGCAGAGTACCCTGACAGGCTGGAACGGTTCATCGAGGAAATGAGCCGCTACCTTGCCGCCAACGGGAAAAGCTACCAGAACTATGCCGCCGCCCTGCGGATATGGGCGGGGAACGACAAAAAGGAAGCCCCTAAAAAGGGCATACCAGACTACTCATGCAAGGAGGGCGAGAGTTTATGAAGAATGAAATCAACGCGGTTTTGGAGAATATGACGACCACCATCCCGGAGCCGGAGGACTACACCGGCGAGGACGGTTTACTGTACTGCGGCAAGTGCCGCAAGCCGAAAGAAGCCTATTTTGCGCCGGATAAGGCCGCTATCTTCGGGCGCGACCGCCACCCGGCAGAGTGCGACTGCCAGAGAACCGCCCGCGAGGAACGGGAAGCCGCCGAAAAGCGGCGCAGACACCTTGACACCGTGGAAGAACTGAAACGCCGGGGCTTTACCGACCCCACCATGCGGGACTGGACTTTCGAGAACGACAACGGCAGGAACCCGCAGACCGGGCTTGCCCGCCGGTATGTGGAGCATTGGGAAGATATGCGGACAGACAATATCGGCTGCCTGTTCTGGGGCGGCGTAGGCACCGGCAAAAGCTACCTTGCAGGCTGTATCGCAAACGCCCTCATGGAGAAAGAAATCCCCGTCCGCATGACGAACTTTGCTCTTATCCTCAATGACCTTGCCGCCAGCTTTGAGGGGCGCAACGAGTACATTTCCCGCCTTTGTCGTTATCCGCTGCTGATCCTTGACGACTTCGGCATGGAACGCGGGACGGAATACGGGCTGGAACAGGTGTTCAATGTGATTGACAGCCGTTACCGCAGCGGCAAGCCGCTGATCGTCACGACCAACCTTACGCTGGACGACCTGCACAACCCGGAGGACACCGCCCATTCCCGGATTTATGACCGCCTGCTTTCCATGTGCGTCCCGGTACGCTTTACCGGCGACAACTTCCGGCAGGAAACCGCCAAGCGGAAAATGGAGAGCATGAAGAAACTGATTACCGACTGAAAGGAGTATTGCCTATGGCAGATAACAAGCAGCACGACACCCGCACCACCCGCCGCCCTGACTGTGTGACGGAAATCCGCATGGGCAATTCCGTCCTTGTCGTGTCCGGCTATTTCAAGAAAGACACCACAACCACAGCCGCCGACAAAATGGCGCGGGTACTGGAAGCGGAAGCCGCTGCTACACAGGAGCCGACTTATCCGGCGTGAACCGGGGCATGGAAAAGCGGCCATGCCAGGGAGCATGACCGCTGGAACGAAAATCGGAAGTGCTTTAGCAATTCTTAATCTCATTCTCTATAAAATAATTTGCAATTTCAAAGGCTTTTATTCTTCTCTTTGCCAATGTGATTTGTGATTTATAACGCTCGGAATTATCCTTTGATTCAAATGTTTTTACTGTTTCTCTTAGCTTGTGCAGAGTTGAATCAATTTGCCTTTTGGCCGCGGTTAATTCATCTATTGTATACTTCATGTTTTCTCCTTTAACTTCTGATTTTTTTGTTAAATCAGAGTATACCACGGAGTTATGAACTTTTCTACTGCAAATATGGGACGACAACCCATACCATAAAAATCGGAAAATTGAAAAGCTGTAAAGAAGCAAATTTAACGCTTTTGCCGCTGTACAGCCCCCGCCGTTCCGTGGTACAATGAAACCACGGAATAGTGGGGCTGGCTGTCGGAAACGGAGGATTTTATGTTAAGACAAGCCACCCAAAACCTCATTACCGCCCTTTATCCGAGATTGTCCCACGAGGATGAATTGCAAGGCGAGAGTAATTCCATATCGAACCAAAAAAGGATACTCGAAACCTACGCAAAACAGAACGGCTTTACCAATCTGCGCTGGTACACCGACGACGGTTTTTCCGGCGCGAACTTCCAGCGGCCCGGATTTCAAGCCATGCTTGCGGACATTGAAGCCGGGAAAGTGGGTACGGTCATCGTCAAGGACATGAGCCGGTTAGGGCGAAACTACTTGCAGGTAGGGTTTTACACGGAAATGCTGTTCCCTCAAAAGGGTGTGCGTTTTATCGCTGTCAACGATAATGTGGACAGTGCCAGCGAGGGCATGGACAACGATTTTACCCCGCTGCGAAATCTGTTCAATGAATGGCTGGTGAGAGATACGAGCAAGAAAATCAAGGCAGTGAAAAAGTCAAAAGGCATGAGCGGCAAGCCTGTTACCAGCAAGCCGGTTTACGGCTATGTGATGGACGAGGACGAGAATTTTATTATAGACGAGGAAGCCGCCCCGGTGGTGCAGCAGATTTACCAGCTTTGCCTTGCCGGGAACGGCCCGACCAAGATTGCCCGTATGCTGACGGAGCAGCAAATCCCCACGCCGGGGACGCTGGAATATCAGCGGACAGGCAGCACCCGCCGTTATCACCCAGGCTATGAGTGCAAATGGGCGACCAACACCGTCGTTCATATCCTCGAAAACCGAGAGTACACCGGATGTCTGGTGAACTTCAAAACGGAAAAGCCTTCTTATAAGGTCAAGCACAGCATAGAGAACCCCGTCGAGAAGCAGGCCATTTTCGAGAACCACCATGAGCCGATCATCGACAAGGAAACATGGGAACGGGTGCAGGAGTTACGCAAACAGCGCAAACGCCCGAACCGCTACGATGAAGTGGGGCTGTTCTCCGGGATTTTGTTCTGCGCCGACTGCGGCCATGTGCTGTATCAGCAGCGGTATCAGAACAAAGACCGCAAACAGGACTGCTACATCTGCGGCAGCTACAAGAAGCGCACCCGCAACTGTACGGCGCACTTTATCCGCACCGATCTGTTGACCGCTGGTGTCCTGGCAAATCTCCGGCAAGTGACCGAATACGCAGCCAAGCATGAGAGCCGGTTTGTGAAACTACTTGTCCAGCAGAACGAGATCGGCGGCAAGCGAAAGACCGCCGCAGCCATCAAGCAGCTTGAACAGGCGCAGGAACGCATTTCTGAAATCAGCCGCATTATCAAGCGGCTGTATGAGGACAATGTAAACGGCAAAATCAGCGATGAGCGTTTCATGGAACTGTCGGCTGACTACGAAGCCGAGCAAGCGGAGCTGAAAAAGAGAGCCGCCGCCCTGCAAGCCGAACTGGACAAGTCACAGGCAGCTACCGTCAACGCCGAGAAATTTATGGGCATTGTCCGCAAGCACCTTGCCTTTGAAGAACTGACCCCCACTCTCTTGCGGGAAATGATCGAGAAAATTGTGGTGCATGAGTGCAGCTATGATGAGAACGGCACCCGCAGGCAGGACATTGAGATTTATTACAGCTTTGTCGGCAAGATTGACTTGCCCGAATAACCGCCCGACCTATCCGACACAATGGCCAAGTGTCGGATAGGAACGGCAAAATTTTTTGCACTTCTATTGCTTCTTTATCACACATAAGCAAAACGGTACGGCATGAATCACTGTAGCCTATAAGTGGAGAACTGTTTGATAAAGGCGTTATCTCCTCATGTTCTTAAAGCCGCAAGCATGAACCAGATCTGGTAACTGGGACAGATCCCGGACAACAAAATGGGCACCTGCCCTCCGGAATCGCTCCTCCACCTTCTGGCAGGCCGTCTCCCGCTCCTGGGGAGACATGGCCTCGTACTCCTGCTGGCTCAGCCCTAGCTCGGAGCTGCCCTCGATAACGCCTGCCGTCCACACACCGGCATTGACGCCCTCCTTGATGTCCGAGATGGTATCCCCCACCTTGACCACATTTCCTACCGCAGTAAGTCCCAGGGCCTGCATGTTGGCAAAGATCATGTAGGGGTAGGGGCGGCCCCTGCCCCCCACTCCGTCAGGGCTGATCCAGAAGTCGGGGGCATAGCCCTGCTGGGCCGCCTTGGGCGCCACAATATTCATCATGGCATCGGTGTAGCCGGTGGTGGAGCCGATCTTCACCCCCATCTCCCGCAGCTTGGCTGCCGTCTCCACAGCAAAGGGCTTGGGGGCGGCGTACTGGTCCAGAATGGAGAACAGCTTGGGCTCAAACTGGGCGTACACAGCGTCCACATCCTCCTCGGTGGCTTCGTGGCCATGAACCCGTTTCCATTCCGCAGCGATGCGCTCCATATTCAGCATGGTTCGGATATGGTCCCTCTTGAGCATACCCATAGGCTTACGAGTTTCCTCCATGGTAACGGGCACTCCGTGGTGGGCAAAAGCCTCCATGAAGGCCTTCACCGGAGCAAAGCAGCCGTAATCCACCGTAGTACCTGCCCAGTCAAAAATCACCGCTTCAATCATGCGATCTGCTCCTTTCTCTCCTTCAGGAAGGCTGCAATGACGCTGGTCAGCTTGTCAATATCCTCGGGGTAAATTTCCCCGATGTTGCCGATGCGGAAGGTATCCATCTCGGTGAGCTTACCCGGGTAGATGGCGTATCCCCGCTCCTTGATGTAACGGTAAAACTCTTCAAACCGGAAGGATACCCCGGCAGGATAGAAGAAAGTGGTGATAATGGGGCCCTGGTGGCTTCCGTCAATGTAGGTAGCAAAGCCCATGGCCCGCATCTTCTCAATGAGCAGGCGGTTGTTTTCCGTGTAGCGGCGGCTCCGGGCGGGGATGCCGCCCTCCTGGGCCAGCTCATCCAGAGCCTTGGAAAAGGCCAGCACCACATGGGTGGGAGAGGTAAAGCGCCACTTGCCATCCTTTTCCATCCCCTTCCACTGGTCCAGCAGGTCCAGAGACAGGGAGCGGGCCTTGCCCTCGCTTGCCAGCAGTTTGTCCCGGCGGCACAGAATGAAAGAGAAGCCGGGCACGCCCTGGATGCACTTGTTGGCGCTGGACACCAGGAAGTCAATGCCCCAGTCGGCCACAGGGATATCCACCCCGCCGAAGGAGGACATGGCGTCCACAATGAATGTCCTGCCCGCGTCCCGGACCACTTTGCCCACAGACTGGATATCGTTAAGGATCCCGCTGGTGGTCTCACTGTGGACCATGGCCACATGGGTGATAGAGGAGTCCTGGGCCAGCAATTGGGCCATATGGGCGGCGTCAGGCACCTTGTCGTAGTCCTGAGCATAGTGGACAAAGGGGATGCGGCTGTGGGTGCAGATGTCGGTCATACGCTTTCCGTAAGCGCCGTTGGAACAGATGAGCACCTTGTCTTGGTCGCCCACCACGCTGGTGAGCACGCTCTCCACGCCGAAGGTGCCGCTGCCCTGCATCAGCACGGCAGTGTAGTCATCCTCGGAGACATGGGCCAGCTCCAGCAGCTGGCGGCGGATCTTCTGGGTGACGGCCTTGTAGTCGTCATCCCAGGTGCAGCGGTCCACCAACATCTCCTGCTTTACGGTATCCGTGGTGGTCAGAGGGCCGGGGGTCAGCAGTTTATAGGTATTCATGGTATGAAAGCTCCTTTCGATCAGCCCTTAGCAGACTCGGACAGCTGCTGGTGGGCCTGGAACAGTTCAAAGGTCAGAGGCTCGTCAAAGACGGAAGGGTTGGCGGACTGGTTGGCAGGATCGGCGGTCTCACCCTCATAGAGGGGGTTAGGGTAGGTCTGGAGGAGCTCCTCCCGGCCATTCTCAATGATACACTGGGCCATCTCCATGGCCAGGGGATTGGTGCTCTCCCCCTTGTCCAACACGGCCACGGACTCGGTGAGGGAGAAGTTGCCCTCGGCGGGGTCCACATAGTCGATGGGCAGGCCCTCCGCCTTGTCGGCCACCGCCTGGTGGCGCAGGCCGAAGCCAATGGCTACCTCACCAGCCCGGCACAGCTTCAGGGGACCGGAACCGGAGGTTTCGATGTGAGCTCCGCAGTTGTCATAAATTCCGGACAGAACCGCCTGAGCTCCGTCGTCCCCGTAGGCATCCACCAGGGCCTGGATGAGCAGCCATGCGGTGGAAGAGGACTGGATGTCCGTGACCGACACCTGACCCGCGTAGATCGGGTCAGCCAGGTCCTTCAGGCTGGTGGGAGTGGGCAGGCCCTCGGAGGCCATCAGCTCAGTGTTGAGGATGATGGCGCCCTCCTGAGAGGTGATGGGGGCGGTGTAGTCGGGAACCTCAGTGAGGGTATTCACTTCAAAGTCCAGAGGCAGGAACATGCTGTTCTGCTCCTGGGCGCTCTGGAGGTAGAAGGTGCTCATGGTCACCAGGTCGGCCTCCAGATTTGTCCCTTCCGCCAGCAGCTTACCCCCCAGCTCGGAGGTGCCGTAGGTCTGGAAAATGTACTTGCCCTCATAACCGTTGCCGTCCAAGGCGTTCTTCATGGCGGTGACCGCCTCCTCATCGGCATTGGAGTAGATCACCACCTGCTTTTCTCCGCTGTTTCCGGCGCTGTTGTTTCCTCCGCAGGCGGTCAGCAGGGAGAGGCTCAGGGCCGCAGACAGACCAATGGACATCATTTTTTTGTAATTCATCACAGAATCCCTTCCTTTTTTGTCGTTTTAGAACTGTGTTTGGATCGATACCCGGCCAGCCAGGAGAACAGCGCCTTGGCCGCCAGATTGGTGGCTAAAATCAACAGGGACAGTACAAACACCTCATTGAAGCGGTTGACATACTGCAGCTGTTTGATCATAGTGGTAAGGACCATGGTCCTGGCCCCGGCTATGAAGATAAGGGCGCTGATGGTGACCATGGAGTTGATGAAGTAGTAGCTGAACACCTCGATGAGACTGGACAGAGCGTTTGGCGTGACCACCCGCAAAATGGTCTTCAGCCAGCTGTCCCCCATGAGCATGGCGGTGGTCTCCCACCCGGCGTTCATTTTGGACAGGGCGTTCTTCATCATCAGGTAGGGGGTGGAGAAGTAGTGCACAATGTTGCACAAAACCATCAACAGCAGGGTGTTCTGCAAACTGGTTCCGGAGAAGAGGAACAGGTAGGCCACACCCAGCACCATACCAGGGATGGCGTTGGTCACCAGAGCAATGCTCTCAATGGTCCGCTTATATCTCCGGCCCAGGCTGCTTCGGGCGGTGATGAGGGCCGCTCCGTAGGCAATCAGCGTACCGGCGGCAGCGGTCAGCAGTGCCATGAGCAGGGAATGCCCATAGGCGGCCAGCAGGCTGCTGTCTGAGAGGACCGTCTGGAAGTGCTCCAAGGAGAATCCGGTCTGGTAGGGCCACTCCTCCACCGTGGGAACCACAAAGATCACGGCAAAAATGGCCAGAATTCCCGCGGAAATTACGGTACCGGACAGGCCCCATCCCACATCCCGCAGAGAATTTTTCCGCAGATCCGCGTTGGAAATCCGGCTATACCGGATGTTGAACCGCTCCAGGATCTGCAGAATGCAGATGCTGCCGATGGAGGGGATCAGCATTACCATGGCGATGACCGCGCCCCGGTTGAAGTCGGGGATACCCCCCAGCATCTGGTTATAGAGCAGGGTGGCGATGACCTCATAGCCTCCGCCCACCGAGGCAGGAATACCAAAGTCGGTAAAGCACAGGAAGAAGGCCTGGATAAAGGCTCCGGCAAAGGTCCCCAGCAGGGGGCGCAGCACCGCGATCCAGAAAGTGGACAGAGCCTTGTCACCCATTACCTTGGAGACGGTGAGGGTCTTTTTGTCCACAAATCCCATGGTATTGTGGATGAGCAAAAAGGCTACGGGAATGGTGTAGATCACATAGCCCACCATCAGGCCGAAAAAGCCGTAAATATCAAACAGCTGCCGCCCCAGAAGGCGGGTGATGAGGCCCTGCTTGCCAAAGGAATAGATGATGGCAAAGCCATAGGTAATGGTGGGCAAAAACATGGGCAGGGTGGCCACAGAGGTGATAAGCCGCTTGCTCCACTTGGGCAGGCCGGTGTAGTGCACCCCATAGGCCAGCAGAAAGGCCAGCAGCGTGGCCGCTGCCGCCGAGGCCCCGGCTACCGCGAAGCTGTTGCCCAGGGCCGGGAGAAATCCCTTCTGCGACAGTACCGAGGCATAAAATTCTCCGGTCAGTCCCCCGTCCCACAGGGACTTTCCCAACAAGATCAGAATTGGGCCGGCCAGGAACACAGCAAACAGGACAACAATGACCGCGAAAATCAGTTTCAGTTCACGATTGGTCCGTGTCATGGTTTCCCCTTATCCTGCCTGGACGGCCCATGTGGGGCAGTCGCCAAACAGGGCATAGATGTTGTTGCGCTTGATCTCCAACTGGTTGAGGATGAACTTACGCACGAAGTCGTTTTTAGGCTGGTGAACAATTTCCTCCGGCTTGGCGTATTGGGAGATGGTGCCCTGCTCGATGATCAGTACCCGATCAGAGAGGGTCAGGGCCTCCTCCGGGTCGTGGGTGACGATGATGGTGGTCAGGTGATACTCCCGGGCGATGGTCTTGATCCGGTCCTTGATGGACTCCTTGATCACTCCATCCAGAGCGGACAGCGGCTCATCAAGCAGCAGGATCCGAGGTTTCATCACCATAGTCCGGGCCAGAGCCACCCGCTGCTTCTGCCCGCCGGAGAGCTGGTCAATGCGCTTGCTCAAATGCTCCCGCAGGCCCAGCAGGTCGATGAGCTCCTCCACCTCTTCTTTGGTAGAGATCCCCGGCTTGTTGCGCAGACCGTAAGTGATGTTCTGGAGGACGTTCAGATTGGGAAACAGAGCATAGTCCTGAAAGACAATGTTGAAGCCCCGCTTCTCCATGGGGGTACGGGTCAGGTTCTGCCCGTCGTAACAAATCCGGCCGCTGTCAGCATCCACAATGCCAAGGATCAAATTCAGCAGTGTAGTCTTGCCGCAGCCGGATGGCCCCAGAATGGAGACAATCTCTCCGTCTGCCACCTGCAGGGAGATATCCTTCAGCACCGGCACACCGTCAAAGGATTTCTGGATGTGTTCCAGTTCCAGCATAAAATATTGCTCCTCTCTCGGAAAAGTATTCTGTTGTTCCGTGCCGCCGTATCCTTCCGGCGGCGGCATCATACTACCAGTTTTATTGCGGAACAAACAAGCACTTCAAATTTAAGTTTTTGTAATAAAAAAGTAAAAAACGCTCAAAAAAACCTCCCTTCTGTGTAAGGAACTTACACGGAAGGGAGAACGATTTGTTATTCGTCTCCGTATCCCCGGTCGGCAATCACCGCACCGCTTTTGTCAAGACTGCGGGAAAATCGCTCATAGTCGCTTTGGATGATCCCCATGTACAGAAGATCTACCACCGCCAGATCCGGGATACGCGAAAAGATGGCGCTGCCGTAGATGGACAGGGCACGCCCTCCGGTGCTCAGGCACACGTCAGCATATTTCCCCAGCAGGGGCTCTTTGGGACTGGTGATGGCAATGGTGCCTGCCCCGGCCTTTCGTGCCTGCTTAAGCGCCTTAACAGTATCAATGGAGCACCCGGAATGGGACACTGCAACCGCCACATCTGCTACTCCCAGATGGGCGGCAGAGATCTGCTGGAGATAGGTGTCGGTGTGCATCCGGCAGTTGAGGCCCAGGTAGGTGAGTTTTGTGAGCAGATCGCTGGCGGGTGTGACGGAGTTTTCCACCCCATAGATGTCAATGGTCCGGGCTGTAGCCAGCATCCGAACTGCTCGGCTCAGGGCATCGGCGGAGAGGAATTTCAGCGCGTCCTCCAACAGTCTCCCCGCAATACGCGTCTCCTTGAGGGGAAGGTCCTCCAGGCGGTCCCAGGGCTTGAGGTCAAAGTCACCCAGGTGGTCAAAGTAGGGGCTCTTTGGAGATTTTCCACTCCGGTCCCGCAGCAGGCAGTATTTGAAGCTCCGGTAGCCGTCAAAGCCAAGCGCCTGCACAAACCGGACCACCGTTGGCTGGCTTACCTGTACTTGATCTGCCAGTTCTGCGATGGTGCACCGGGTGCACTTCTCCGGATCAGCCAGCACCTGGTCTGCCACCCGCTGCTCCGAGGGGCGCAGGGTAGCATAAGCGCTTTTCACTCGGTCTAAAACCTGTATGTCATGTTGCATTTTCCTGCTCCTCGCTTTGTAATAAATTTACATGGTCCAAGTTTTTTAAGTGCGTGTTATTACAAAATATTAGTGGTCCATTTGTAATAAATACTGAATTTTTTTGATGCGGATCACAGCTGATTACCGTGGTCGGCTACTCTGTCAATGATGCGGGCAAGGCGTGCACCTTTTGCAACCGCACCCAATAAAAGGTACACGCTCCCCCGCAGTAATGATGGACAGCAGACCGGAGGAAAGATTGGGCGGCAGATAGATGTACTGTTTGAACCATTTCCTTCCCAGCGCCCTAATCTTTGTATTGTGTTCTGAGGCTCGGCCCAATCTGGGCCGAGCCTCAGAGGGCATTTTCGACAGAATACAGCGGGAGCACACCGCCAGACTTCCAGGAAATTCTGGTTTTGCCAGGCAAGTTTCAACAGCGTGACCATCAGTTGAAACCTGGCTGTGGTGAGGCTGCTGAAATGCAGCATCATGGCGATGGCCTTTCCATCCCCCGCAGGCTTTTCGCGCACAAGCTCAGCTTGTTTTTCTCCTTAATGCTTCTTTTATGACCGGGCCAGAAACATATCGTATATCAGCAAAGCTTTTTCAGCTACCGCACTGCGGTAAATTCTTTGTAAAATATATCGAAATATTTAAAGGAAGGCTCTCTTCCTGATATCCATTTGCAATGATGCAGTAAGAACTGTAGCAAAAGGACATTGCGCCTGCCTCAAGGAAGGCAGATACCCGCTGGATGCTCCCTGTGTTCTTTGTGGAACGAATCAGCGGCCTGCGGAAAGGCGAACTGGCCGCCCTGCTCTGGAGCAATCTGGAGGTGGAGCGCAAAGCACTGTTGGTATCCAAGTGGGTCGTCCAGGGCGGAGGGATCAAGGTGACTCGGCCCAAGACAGCGACCTATGCCCGAAAAATCTCCATCCCCCAAGAAGCGGTGAATTTGCTGGTGCAGGAGCAGGCGGCGGAGAAGATGGGCAGTTTTATGACGCATGTCATGTGAGCACAGAAAAAGCACCGGAGAAAAGGAAAATCCCTTTTCTCCAGTGCTTTCCGCTTCTTTCAGCTTGTGGGCCAAGGCCCTGATGTATCCCGCAAAAGGGCGCAAAAACACCCCGCAAACGAGTATGTTTGCGGGGTGTTTTGGAGCTGGAAACGTGACTTGAACACGCGACCTGCTGATTACGAATCAGCTGCTCTACCGACTGAGCTATTCCAGCGTATCAGAAACGTCTGGGCCCTGTCTGGGATGACTGGCTCTGGAGGGCGGGCAGACGGCGCACACGGAATAAAACATAATTTTGCTGCGCTGAGATATGTGCTTAAATATTATACGCAGAAAACCGGAGTGCGTCAAGAGGAAAACGCTGATTTGTCTAAACTGTCTGATTTCGAAAATAGCAGCCGCAGTTTTTTCTCGCCGCACCGCGCCCCGTTCCCCGGGATTTTAACAGAAAACAAATATTCAAACGGCAAAAAATGTAGTATGATAGGGGGCGGAAGAAGCGAGACAATTGCAAGGAAACAGGGAAAGAGGTAACAGTTATGCCTGAATTGAGAAAGACAAAGATCATATGCACACTGGGGCCCTCTGTGGACGATGAGGAGACCCTGCGCCAGCTGATTCTGGCTGGCATGAACGCGGCAAGATTCAACTTTTCCCATGGCACGCACGAGTCCCAGCTGGCCACGCTGCAAAAGCTGAAGCGGGTGCGGGATGAGCTGGGGCGCCCGGTGGCCACGATTCTGGACACGAAGGGCCCGGAGATCCGCATCAAGGCCTTCCGGGACGGCCCGGTGAGCCTGGAACGGGGCGCCCCCTTCATCCTGACCACGGAAGAGGTAGAGGGCGATGCCGGACGGGTGTCAGTGACCTATCAGAACCTGGCAAACGAAGTGGAGCCCGGCTGCCACATCCTGGTGGACGACGGACTGGTGGATCTGCTGGTCAAAGAGGTGAGAGGGCCGGAGATCCACTGTGAGGTGGAGAACGGGGGCGTTCTCTCCAACAACAAAAGCATCAACATCCCCAACGTACATATTCATCTGCCGGCGCTGACGGAAAAGGACCGGGAGGACCTCCGGTTCGCGGTGGAGCAGGACTTTGACTATGTGGCGGCCTCCTTTGTCCGCAAGGCGGAGGATGTGGAGGATATCCGGGAGGAACTGTGCCGGCACGGTGGACAGGGGATCAGGATTATCTCCAAGATCGAGAACCTGGAGGGTGTGGACAACCTGAACGAGATCATCGAGGCCTCAGACGGGCTGATGGTGGCCCGGGGAGACCTGGGGGTGGAGGTGCCTGCCTGCCAGGTGCCTGTGCTCCAGAAAGAGATGATCGCCAAGTGTATTCACCAGGGGAAGCCGGTTATCACGGCCACCCAGATGCTGGACTCCATGATGAGAAACCCCAGACCCACTCGGGCGGAGGTCTCCGACGTGGCAAATGCTGTATTCGATGGGACCTCCTGCGTCATGCTCTCTGGGGAGACCGCGTCGGGCAAATATCCCCTGGAGGCTGTGCGCACCATGGCGGACACTGTGCTGGCGGCGGAGCAGGCCATCAACTACTGGGGCAGGTTCCAGAAGATGGGGTTCTCCAAGCGGGCGGAACGCCCCATCAGCGATGCCATCAGCCACAGCTGCTGCACTACGGCACTGGATCTGGAGGCGAAGGCCATCCTAGTGGCCACGCAGTCGGGAAACTCTGCCCGGGTGATCTCCCGCTTCCGCCCAGGCTGCACCATCGCCGCATTCACCACTACGGAGCGGGTGCGCCGCCAGCTGGCCATTACCTGGGGTGTCCACCCATTCCTGTTCGGGTCAGTGGACTCCACAGACCGCCTGCTTTCCCTGTGTGTGGAGTGTGCCAGAAAGGAAGAGGTGGTGTCCGCAGAGGATACAGTGGTGATCACTGCCGGTGTGCCCATCGGGCAGAGCGGGACCACCAACCTGATCAAGGCCCAAGTGGTAGGAGAGAAGATCTGAGGGATGGGCCCCCTTTTTATAGGACCACCATAACAAAGCGGCACGCCATCTGGGACGGCGTGCCGCTTTGCTGTAGAAAACAGCTTTCAAAGGAGGGAGAGCTCCGCAGCAATGGCGAGGGCGGTCTCGTCTACCAGTTCGAAGTTGACATAGGGGTGATAGAGGGCCTCCAGGTCGTCGTGCATGGCCTTGGCCTGGGAGAGGGAATCCACAGCCTCATCCATCAGGGCGCTGGTGATCTTTTGGGAGAAGCGCAGCCGGGGCCTGCTGCGGCGGAGCAGATCGGCGGAGACGGCGTTGTCCAGAAGGAGGCGACGATAGGCCTTGCCGGGGTAGGGGTGCGCCGGGGAGGAGGAAAGAAAGGCCAGGGAGAGCTGGGGGATGAGCAGGTGTTCCAGCCGGTCCGGCGCCATGGGAGAGGGGCAGGCCACCACATCATAGCCTGCCTTCAGGGCACCCGAGAGCAGATGGGCCAGCATTCGGTGGGCCAAGCCATACCGGTCGGAGAGCTCATAGATCCGCTGGCACTGGCACTCCACTGTCCCCCAGAGGCACATCTGCCCGCGGTGGGTGACGGCGCCGAGAAAACGCTGTTTCACCGTGCCGGCGGGCGCCCCCTTCCGGGGCTTCAGCTCCCGATCCAGGATGCCCCGGGCGCGTTTGGACAGCTTTTCCTCCAGCGCGTCGGAGTCCAAGGTGGAGCGGACGTCGTACATCAGCTCGGCAGCCGCATCCAGACAGCGGTATGCCCGCTGGTAGTGCCCCTTGTAGCCTCGCATACAGGAAATAATGGCGGTGCGGAGTCCCTCCATCCCGTTGTGGTCATAGCACTTCCCCAGATTGATGTACTGCTCCACCACCCCTGGATATTTCGGCTCCACCACATGGGGGGCGGTGCCGTCCACCAGAGCGGCCTTTTTGCCTGGGAGGAGGATGGCATCCAGGGAATCTGGGTCACCGGAGCAGAGGATGTACTCCACGGGCTCGCCTGCCTCCTGGGCCAGGGCAGCCACGCGGCGCATCATGGTGGATTTCCCACAGCCGGGGCCGCCCTTCAGGATGTAGATGGCGGAGGCCTGCTCCGGCGGAAGAAGCTGGTCGTAGAGAGAATAGAATCCTGTGGGGGAGTTTGCCCCCAGAAAATACTGTATCGAATTGACAGGTGACATGGCCGACCCTCCGTTTTTGGGCGCCGGAGGGAAAATTTCCCCCGTGCCTCTGATTTTCTATCTCAGACTATGCGGCGGAGGGGGGAGAGGTGCGGCGGGACTTGGGTGACCAAAGAGAAAAAGAAACATGGGTGGAAAACTGTTGGAAATTTGTATTGACAGAGGTGGAAGAGTTGCGATAAAATGACATAAAAAATGAAAGAAAACTTGCAAAAGTTGAGGGAAGAAGAGAAGATGCCAGCGGAAAAACCGGGAAAACGGGACTGGCAGAGAGAAGAGGGAGACAATGCGTACATTTGAAACGAAGATCCAGGAATTGAAGACCGCGGTGCTTACAGAGGTGGCCCGCCTGACCTGGGAGGACAGGCTCCAGACCGGGACTGCTATTCTGGACATCCCGGAGAAGATCATCCCCGGGCCCACGGCCACGTTGCGCTGCTGTATTTATAAGGAGCGGGCCATCATTAACAGCCGGGTCAAGCTGGCTATGGGAGGGGACAAGAGCAACCCCTGCCTGGTGGAGGTGCTGCCTATCGCCTGTGACGAGTGTCCGGTGACCGAGATCACCGTGGGGCCCTCCTGCCGGGGATGCCTGGCCACGCGGTGCGTCCATGCCTGCCCCAAGGATGCCATCACTATTGTGAATCACCGGGCCTGTATCGACCATGAAAAGTGCATCTCCTGCGGCCGATGTGTATCCGCCTGTCAGTACAGCGCCATTCTCAAGACCCAGAGGCCCTGTGAGAAGGGCTGCCCGGCCAAGGCCATCTCCATGGGCCCGGACCGGAAAGCATCCATTGACGTGAGCCAGTGCATCGCCTGCGGGAACTGTGTGTATCAGTGCCCATTCGGCGCGATTCAGGACAAGTCTTTCATCACCGATGCCATCCACATGATCATGGGTGCTGAGCACTGGGGCTACAAGACCTATGCCGTGCTGGCCCCCTCCATCGTGGGGCAGTTCGCCCCCGCCTCCTACGGCCAGGTGGTGGCCGGATTGAAGAAGCTGGGCTTCAACGGAGTGGCCGAGGTGGCTCTGGGGGCTGATATGGTGGCAGATCGGGAGTCGGAAGAGCTGGTGGAGAAGGGGATGCTGTGCTCCTCCTGCTGTCCCGGCTTTGTGGGGTACATCAAGAAAAAGCACCCGGAGATGGAGAATCTGATCTCCCGCACCCCGTCCCCTATGGTGATGATCGGTCTGCACATCAAGGAGAAGGACCCGGATGCCAAGGTGATCTTCATCGGCCCCTGCGTGGCGAAAAAGAAGGAGTTCCAGCTGGGCCGCACCATGAACGCCATTGACTGCGCCCTGACCTACGAGGAGCTGTTCGCCATGTTCGAGTCCCGCGGCATCGACCTGGAATCCCTGGAGGAGGCCCCGCTGGACGAGGCAAGCCCCTTCGGCCGGAACTTCGCCCGCAGCGGCGGTGTGGCCCAGGCGGTGGCGGAGGCCCTGAAGGAGAAGGGGCTGGATAAGGAGTTTCAGCTGAAGGCAGTGCCGTGCAGCGGCATCGAAGCCTGCGAGGTGGCCCTGCTGAAGGCGAAACGGGGCGTGCTGGACGGCAACTTTATCGAAGGCATGGCCTGTGACGGCGGCTGTGTCCAGGGGGCCGGCTGTCTGGTGCGTAGCCCCCGCAACCGGATGGATGTGGAGGGCCACGCTAAGCAGGCCAGCGGCCGCAGCATCACCGACGCGGTGGCCGGCCGGGAGCTGGTCCCCCAGGACAGCCTGGGGGAGAAGGTCGTCCCTGTGCCCAAGCCTCAGCCCAAGGCGGAGGCGGCGGCCAAAACAGAGGGCACGGCCCGGAAGGCCTGAGCCTCAGACAGAAAGCCGGACGCCGGACCTGGATACAGGTCCGGCGTCCGGCTCTTGTTTCAGGGCGGAGAGAGGGCAGGAGCAGACACAGAAACGCGGCGCGGCCTTTTGGCCGCGCCGCGTTCTGGCTGCGCCCGGGGTCACAGCCCCTCGGCATCCACCAGGATGTTGTCAGTGCCATGCTCCTCGAACTCGGTGATGTAGGCGTCGATCCGGCTGGTGAGCTCGGCAAAGTTGCTCTCGTCGATGGGGACATCATCCATGTCCCGGCGGGCCAGATCCTCGGCCAGAATATCGAAGAATACGTTGTTCTCATACTCCATGATGGCCTCGTGGATGCCGCCCTCTGCAAAGGCGCGGGAGGGGACGATCTCCCCCTCGTACACCTCGGCCAGGGCGGGCATACCGCTGACCAGGGCCTTGCCGAAGACAAGGCTTTCTACCTCGTCGTAATCCGCGAAGCGCTGGTCTCCCCGTGTGGAGTTGAGGATCCAGTTGCCGATATAGACCAGGTCCAGCAGGCGCCGAAACTGCTTGTTGGTAAATTCCAGAGTCATCCACAGGACCTCCTTTTGTTGGGAGCTCGGGCGGGGAGATCCCCCTCTCTATATTATAGTATATGTGCCATATTTGTCAATCGCCGAGGGAGCTTTCCGACAGTGCGCCGGGAGGGAGGACCGTGGAGGGATACCACACACCGCCCCGATTGGGAAAGAAAGCTTCTGCGCAGGCAGGCGAGGATAGGACGTGCCGCTGCTTGAAAGAATAGACAGGAAAGAGGCGAGATATCCTGAGGAGAGAAAAATTTTCTCTGCTTTTTTAAAAATATTCTGGGCTGCCCCTTGCAATCCAGAACTTTGTATGGTATAGTGAAACAGTAATTATGGTAGTATTGGTTAGAGTGGGGCTGCGGCTCCGCTCTTTTTGATTGAGAAAATGGGGGCACATTCAGCCCCGGACAGGAGGAAGTCCATGGCGAAAGTGACCGATCTGGTGGCCCAACTGGCGCAGCCGCTGGCAGAGGCAGCGGGCTGCTCCCTTTGGGATGTGGAGTATGTCAAGGAAGCGGGCACGTGGTATCTCCGGATCTACATCGACAAGGAGACAGGTGTGTCCATCGACGACTGCGAGGCGGTGTCCCGCCCCCTGTCCGACGCACTGGATGAGGCGGACCCCATCGAGGGAAGCTATACCCTGGAGGTGTCCTCCGCCGGGGCCGACCGGGTGCTGAAGAAGCCGGAGCACTTCCAGCGCTTCTGTGGAGAAGAGGTGGAGGTGCGCCTCTACCGGCCCAAAGACGGGAAAAAGGACTTTGTGGGGTGTTTGACAGGCTGGGCGGATGGGGATATCACCCTGGAGCTGAACGGGATGCCCATCACGTTTGAGAAAAAAGAGGTCGCCCAGACGCGGCTGTACCCCCGCTTTTGATACGTTTAGGAGGAATTACCGTGGCTAAGAGAGTAACGAAAAAGGTCAACAGCACCGAGCTGGACAGCAAGGAGTTTTTTGCCGCCATCGCCCAGATCGAGGAGGAGAAGGGCATCAAAAAGGGCTATATGATGGAAAAGATCACCCAGGCCCTGATCTCCGCCTACCGCCGGGACCACGAGGGGGTGGGTGACAACCTGACCGTGGAGGCCAACGAGGAGACCGGAGTGGTCCGCATGTTCCTGAAAAAAGAGGTGGTGGAGGAGGTGGACAATCCGGGCACTGAGATCAGTCTGGAGGAGGCCCGCCTGTCCCTGCCCCGAGTGGAGCTGGGGGACACCATCCGCATTGAGGTCAAGCCAAAGAACTTCGGCCGCATCGCCGCCCAGACTGCCCGCCAGGTCATCATTCAGGGAATCCGGGAGGCGGAGCAGGGGATGATCTATGACGAGTTCACCTCCAAGGAGCACGAGATCCTCACTGGCATCATCACCCGGATTGATCCCCGCAGCGGTGCAGTGGCCCTGCGCATCGGCAGCGGCTCCGAGAGCACGGAGGCCTACCTCAGCGTCAACGAGCAGGTGCGGGGCGAGACCTATCAGGAGGGCAGCCGCCTGAGGGTCTATGTGGTGGAGGTGCGCCGGGCCACCAAGGGTCCTCAGGTGCTCATCTCCCGCACCCACCCCGGGCTGGTCAAGCGCCTGTTTGAGCTGGAGGTGCCTGAGATCTATGACGGGACGGTGGAGGTCAAGTCCATCGCCCGGGAGGCGGGCTCCCGCACCAAGCTGGCCGTCTGGTCCGCTGACCCCAATGTGGACCCCATCGGTGCCTGTGTCGGCCCCAGGGGACAGCGGGTGAACACCATCGTGGAAGAGCTGAAGGGCGAAAAGATGGACATCATCAAGTACTCTGACGACCCCGCCGAGTACATCGCCGCCGCCCTCTCTCCTGCCGACGTCATCAGCGTGGAGCCCCTGCCTGACGGCAAGAGCTGCCGGGTGGTGGTTCCGGATGATCAGCTCTCCCTGGCCATCGGTAAGGAGGGCCAGAACGCCCGCCTGGCAGCCAAGCTGACGGGCTACAAGATCGATATCAAGCCGGCCTCGGCCCCCCTGGAGCCCATCGAGGCTCCCGAGGAGGAACTGTTCGTCGAGGAGGCCGAGGCGCCTGCGGAGGACTCTGCCGGGACCGGGGAGACCGCTCCCGCAGAGGAAGACTAACCGTACAGGAACCGGGACCGGGGAGCTGGGGATCATCCCCCTCCCCATCATTCCTTACGCCTAATTCCTAATTCGTCGAAGGGTGGTGCGGACCGTGCCCAAGAAGCTCCCTATGCGCCAATGTGTCGGCTGCCGGGAAATGAGACCGAAAAAAGAACTGATCCGGGTGGTCAAGTCCCCGGAAGGGGCCATCTCCCTGGATTTCCGGGGAAAGCTGCCCGGCCGCGGGGCGTATCTGTGCCCGGACAGCGTGTGTCTGGCCCGGGCAAGAAAGTCCAAGGCCCTGGAGCGGGCTTTCGCCCAGGCGATCCCTCCAGAGGTCTATGAGCGCCTGGAGGAGCAGATGAAGGAGGTGCCCGGCGATGCCCCATGACCCCATCCTCCATCTCCTGGGTTTGGCCAAAAAGGCCGGACGGCTGGAGATCGGAGAGGAACCGGTGGGCGCGGCCGCCCGGGCCCACCAGGCCCGCGTGCTCCTGCTGGCGGCGGACGCCGCCCCCAATACGGTGCGGCGGGCCGCCCACTTCGGAGAGGCCGGGGGCGCCCTGTGGCTCCAAATGCCCTTCACCAAGGCGGAGCTGGGGGAGCAGCTGGGACGCAGCTCCTGCGCCATGCTGGCGGTGACCGACTTCGGGTTCGCCGCCGCCCTGGCGGAGAAGCTGGCCGCTCGGGACGAGGAGCGGTACGGCCCCGCAGCTCAGCAGCTGAGGGCTAAGGCGGACCGCGCCCTGATGCGCCAGAGAGAAAAACGCCAGCACGAGAAAAATATGAGACAGGGAAAGCACAAGCCCTGGGCGGCCCCGCCCTCTCGCCCCAGCAAGAGGGAAGAGGCCCCGCCGACAACGTCCAGGCGGGAGCGGGGCAAAGGCGGCTCAGGCAGACGGCCGGGCAGGCCGGAGACCGGGACGGGGAGAGCGCCCCGAACATTCCCCGGGAAACCGGGGCCGGGCGGGCGGAAGCTGACTGCGAAGCCCAGATCCGGCGGCAGGAACCCTGCCGGGAAACCCTAAGAAACGAGGTGGCCCTATATGATGAACAAATACCGTGTCCACGAGGTGGCCAAGGACTTCAAGCTGAATTCCAAGGACATCGCGGAGATCATGACCAAATACAGCCAGACCCCCAAGAACCACATGCAGGTCCTGGAGGAGCGGGAGCTGGCCGTTATTTTCGACTATCTGACCCAGCACAACCAGGTGGAGAACATAGAGTCCATTTTTGCGGACGTCTACCATGAGCCCAAGCCGGCCCAGGCGAAGCCAGCCCAGCCGCAGCAGAGCGCCGCCAAGCCGGCTGCCAAGGGGGAGAGCAGGCCACAGAGCGCTGCGCCCCAGGCCGACAAGAGCGGGGAGCAGCCCCGCGCTCAGGGAGGCAAGCCGGAGCAGGCCCAGGCCCGCCCCGCCACCCGCGTGCCGGAGAAGAAGGTGGTGGACACCCGCAAGGGCGGAGCCGTCAACCTGGAGAAGTACGACGAGCGGCTGGAGTCCTTCACTGACCAGCGTCAGCAGGACCGGGGCGGCAAGCAGAAGTTCCAGGGACGCAATGCCCAGCGCCAGCGCGGCCGCCAGCAGGGGCCGGGCAACAAGCGCAAGCAGGAGGAGCAGGAGCGCCTGCGCCGTCTCCAGCTGGAGATCGCCAAGAAGGCACCGGTGAAGGTGCTGATCCCCGATGAGATCGGAGTGGGTGAGCTGGCCAGCCGGATGAAGAAGACCGGCGCGGAAGTGGTCAAGTGCCTCATCAAGAACGGGGTCATGGCCTCCCTCAGCGACATCATCGACTTCGACACCGCCGCCATCATCGCCGAGGAGATGGGCTGCAAGGTGGAGAAGGAGGTGGTGGTCACCATCGAGGAGAAGCTGATCGACACCACGGAGGACAAGGAGGAGGATCTGCAGCCCCGCGCCCCCGTGGTGGTGGTCATGGGCCACGTGGACCACGGCAAGACCTCCCTGCTGGACTATATCCGCCACGCCAACGTGGTCTCCGGAGAGGCGGGCGGCATCACCCAGCACATCGGCGCCTATCAGGTGGATGTGAAGGGCAGCCCGGTCACCTTCCTGGACACTCCCGGCCATGAGGCATTCACCGCCATGCGCGCCCGGGGCGCCATGATCACCGACGTGGCCATCCTGGTGGTGGCCGCTGATGACGGCATCATGCCCCAGACCGTGGAGTCCATCAACCACGCCAAGGCCGCTGAGATCCCCATCATCGTAGCCATCAACAAGATGGATAAGCCCACCGCCAATCCCGACCGGATCATGCAGCAGCTCACCGAGTATGAGCTGGTGCCCGAGGAGTGGGGCGGCGAGACCATTATCTGCCCCATCTCCGCCAAGACGGGCATGGGCATTGACAACCTGCTGGACATGGTGGTCCTTACCGCCGAGATGCGGGAGCTGAAGGCCAACCCCAACCGTTCCGCCCACGGTGCCGTCATCGAGGCCAGGCTGGACAAGGGCCGCGGCCCCGTGGCCACCCTGCTGGTCCAGAACGGCACCCTGCATCAGGGCGATGTCATCATCGCGGGCACCGCCGTGGGCCGTGTCCGCGCCATGACCAACGCCCAGGGCCAGAAGGTGGAGTCCGCCGGCCCCTCCGTTCCTGTGGAGATCATTGGCATGAGTGAGGTGCCCGGTGCGGGCGATGACTTCCACGCCGTGGCTGACGAGCGCATGGCCCGGGAGCTGGTGGAGCAGCGCAAGCACGAGAACAAGATGGCCTCCGGCAGCGCAGTGGGCAAGGTCACCCTGGAGGATCTGTTCAGCCAGATCCAGGCCGGTGAGATGAAGAACCTGAACATCATCGTCAAGGCAGACGTTCAGGGCTCCGCTGAGGCAGTGAAGGCATCCCTGGAGAAGCTGTCCAACGAGGAGGTCCGGGTCCGGGTCATCCACTGCGCCGTGGGCGCCATCAGCGAGAGCGACGTGATGCTGGCCTCTACCTCCGGTGCCATCATTGTGGGCTTCAACGTCCGCCCTGACGCCAACGCCAAGGAGACCGCCGCCCGGTCCAATGTGGATATGCGGATGTACCGGGTCATCTACGACGCCATCAACGAGGTGGAGGCGGCTATGAAGGGTATGCTGGCCCCCAAATTCCGAGAGGTGGACCTGGGCCGGGCCGAGGTGCGCAATGTGTTCCGCATCACCGGAGTGGGCATGGTGGCCGGCTGCTATGTGCTGGATGGCAAGATGCAGCGCAACGCCCAGATGCGCCTCCTCCGGGACAACATTGTCATTTACGACGGGGCCATCGCCTCCCTCCAGCGCTTCAAGGACAGCGTGAAAGAGGTGGCCGCGGGCTACGAGTGCGGCATCACCTTCGAGAAGTTCCAGGATATCAAGGAGGGCGATATTGTAGAGGCCTTCCTGATGGAGCAGATCGAGGTCTGACCTTCCGCTGTCTCTAGGCAGACCCGCAGTTCCGAGATGAGCCGCAGGAGATACGGACCCTGCGGGGACGAGGCGTGCTCCACCAGCGGCAGCCGGAGTAAAAGGAACAACCGAAAACAGGCCCGTTCCATCCCCAATTCATTTGAGGAGGGGACGGGTCTGTCTGCGTGAAAGGAGCTGTGCTGTGAGCTATGTGATGCTGGTGGCGGCCGATCACCCCCTGCCACTGTACGACTCCGGGATACGCCGGAGCTCTGCTTCCACAGCGGGCGGAGCGTGCGTTCAGGTGGAGACTCCCGGATTTTCCATCCAGCCGCATCAGTATTACCGGGACGCGGTGGAGGCACTGGGGCTGGAGATGAAGCTCTGGCAGTACGAGCTGAATGTCGAGGCCGCAGAAGCGGAGGCGGAGCAGCTGAGGGCCTACCTGAAGCGCAGCTGCCGCCCTGGCGAGACAATAGAGCTGTGGAATTTGTGGGTGGGAGACGACCGGGAGGAGAAGATCGCCCGGTTCCAGGGGAGGCTGGGCGATCTGGACCAGGAAGCCCTGGAGCAGCTGTGCGACCCTCCCACACAAAACGGCTGCCCCGGCCAGTGCCGGATGGCGGTCACCATTTGATTTTCATCTGCGGGCGGTTTTGCCCGGGAAGGAGGACCAACTATGGCAAGCAATCGCATCGGACGCATCAACGAGGAGATCCAGCGGGAGCTGTCCGCTCTGATCCCCGCGGTCAAGGACCCCCGGGTGTCTGGGATGATCTCGGTGACAGCGGTGGAGACCACCCCGGATCTGCGGTACGCCAAGGCATATATCAGCGTACTGGACAAGGAGAACGGGGAGCGGGTGCTCAAGGGACTGAGATCCGCCTCTGGCTGGCTGCGCCGGGAGCTGGGGAGCGCCCTGAAGCTGCGCTACACCCCAGAGCTGGTGTTCCAGCTGGATGACTCCATCGACAAGGGAGCCCACATTCTGGAGCTGCTGCGCAGCGTGGAGGGGCCCAAGGAGTAAACAGAGGCCCGGAGGGCAAAGGAGACCTGGATATGAATGAGCGACAGACAGCGGAGTGGCTGATGGAACGGGACGATTTTCTGATCCTCACCCACGTCCGGCCGGACGGAGATACCATCGGCTGCGCAGCGGGGCTGTGTCTGGCCCTGCGGGGGCGGGGAAAGACGGCCTGGGTGCTGGAAAACCCGGAGGCCACCAGCCTCTTCACCCCCTATCTGGAGGGGCTGACCGCCCCGGAGGGCTGGAGCCCGGACACCGTGGTATCGGTGGATATCGCCGCCCGGGGGCTGTTCCCGGAGAACGCCCGGTGTTACCTGGAGCGGGTGGACCTGGCCATCGACCACCACCCCTCCCAGGAGTTTTTTGCCCGGGAGACCTGCTTGGACGCCGGGCGGGCGGCCTGCGGGGAGCTGATCTATGATATTGCGGGCCTGCTGGGCCCGGTCACCCGGGAGATGGCGGTGCCCCTCTACGTGGCGGTGTCTACCGACACCGGCTGCTTCGTCTACGGAAACACCACGGCGGACACCCACCGGACGGCGGCCGCCCTGATGGAGACCGGCATCCCTGCGGCGGAGCTGAACAAGCGCCACTTCCGGACCAAGACCCTGAAGCGCCTCCGG
Source organism: Lawsonibacter asaccharolyticus (assembly GCF_022453915.1). Lineage (NCBI taxonomy): Bacteria > Bacillati > Bacillota > Clostridia > Eubacteriales > Oscillospiraceae > Lawsonibacter > Lawsonibacter asaccharolyticus. Next base: position 2,337,132 of record NZ_CP091870.1, on the reverse strand, counting down.
ATCGAGAGCCGGATCGTGGAGGGCATGGAGCTGTTTGACGGCGGGGAGACCGCCGTGGCGGCGGTGGACCTGGCGATGGTGGCCCAGCTGGGGGCCGACGAGCGGGACCTGGAGGATATCGCCTCCTTTGTGGGACAGGTGGAGGGCGTGAAGAATGCGATCACCATCCGGGAGCTGAGGCCCGGGACGTGCAAGCTGTCCCTGCGCACTGATCCGGAGGTCCTTAACGCCAGCAGGGTATGCGCCCTGCTGGGAGGCGGGGGCCACGCCGCCGCCTCCGGCGCCACGGTGGAGGGCAGCGTGGAGGAGGCCAAGCGGGCCATCCTGTGGGCGATAGAGCAGGTGCGTCATGGCTGACGGCATCATCATCATCGACAAGCCCCAAGATTGGACCAGTATGGATGTGTGCGCCAAGCTGAGAGGGATCTTCCACGAAAGGCGCATCGGCCACGCCGGGACACTGGACCCCATGGCGACAGGTGTGCTCCCCGTGTTCGTGGGCCGGGCCACCCGGGCGGTGGAGTTTGCCTCCGAGTCGGAGAAAGAGTATGTAGCCGGCCTGCGGCTGGGGGTGGAGACCAACACCCAGGACACCACCGGCACAGTGCTGGCGAAGCGGCCGGTCTCCGTCTCCCAGGCGGAGCTGGAGCAGGTACTGGGGCAGTTCCGGGGAGAGATCCTGCAGATCCCCCCCATGTACTCCGCCATCAAGGTGGGAGGAAAGAAGCTCTATGAGCTGGCCCGAAAGGGCCAGGAGGTGGAGCGGCAGCCCCGGGCCGTCACCATCCACAGCCTGACGCTGGAAGAGCAGACGGGGCCGGCGGATTACACCCTGCGGGTCCGGTGTTCCAAGGGGACCTATGTGCGCACCCTGTGTCATGATATTGGCCGGGCACTGAGGTGCGGGGGCTGCATGAGCGGCCTGCGCCGGACCATGGCGGCCGGGTTCAAGCTGGAGGACGCCCTGCCTCTGGAGCAGGTGCTCCAGGCGGAGGGACCCGCGTCCCTGCTTCTGGGGGTGGACGCCTACTTTGCTGACCGCCCTGTGCTGATCCTCAAGCCTCCGGCAGAGAAAAAGGTGCGCAACGGCATGAGCCTGTTCCTGCCGGAGACACCGGACGGGGAGTACCGGGTCTATGGGGCGGAGGGGACCTTCCTAGCCCTGAGCCGGATGGAGCGGGGAAGGCTGACCACCATCAAGAGCTTCTTCCCGGTGTGAGCGCCCGGAAGTCCGCAGAGAGAAAAAGAAGGAGACTTATCAGATTGTGAACAAGAACAGACGAGTGATCGCCCTCGGCTTTTTTGACGGAGTCCACAACGGGCACGGGGCCCTGCTTCGCCGGGTGGTGGACAAGGCCCGGGAGCTGGATGCGGTGGCGGCCGCATTCACCTTTGACCGCAGCCCCACCGCCGCCATCACGGGCCAGACAGTGCCCCTGCTCAGCTCGGTGGAGGACCGGGGATGGCTGATGCGGAGCCGCTACGGCATCCAGGAGGTGGTGGTGTCCAACTTTGATGGCATGATGCGCATGGACTGGGAGGACTTTGTGGACCGGTATCTGGCGGAAGAACTGGGCGCGGTCCATGTGGTGGCCGGCCACGACTTCCACTTCGGCTATATGGGTAAGGGCAACCCCCGGCGCCTCCAGGAGAAGTGCGCCCAGTTGGGCATCGGATGTGACATCATCCCCAAGGTGGAGCAGGACGGCATCACCATCTCTTCCACCTACATCCGCACCCTGATCGCCCAGGGGGAGATGGAGCGGGCGGTCCAGTTCCTGGGGCATCCCCATGTCCTGACTCAGAAGGTGGCCCACGGCAAAAAAATCGGCAGCAGCACCCTGGGTTTTCCCACGGTGAACCTGCATATCCCGGAGGGAGTCATCGTGCCTGCCTTCGGCGTCTATACGACCAAAGTCTGCTTCGGGGGGGAGAGCCGTATCGCCGTTACCAACGTGGGGGTGCGCCCTACAGTGCAGGACGGAGACCGCCGGGTGACGGTGGAGGGCTTCATCTTGGACTTTGACGGGGACCTGTACGGTCAGACGATGCGGATGGAGTTCTATCACCGCCTGCGGGGGGAGCGGAAGTTTCCCTCTATGGAGGAGCTGGCGGAGGAGATCCGCAGGAACGCCCGGCAGACCCGGGAATATTTTCAGGAAAAGGCGGAGTATCAATAAGGAGAGGGGAAAAGAGGCCCCGCCGCGCCACAGGCGGCAGAAAATCAAAAATCGGATCGGGAGGGACTACGAATGCCCCATTCACAGGATACACGCCACATGCGGTACGAGACCCTGTATATCATGCTGCTGATCTTTGCCTCCGGGCTTTTCCTGGCGGGCGCGTTGCTGGATACCCCGGACAATATTGCACGGGGCCTGATCCGCATCGTGATGACGGAGGACCCCCTCATCACTGACTATGTCCGGCTGGCCGGCGTGGGGGCAGCCCTGATCAACTCCTCTGTAGTCACCGCCCTCTCGGTGCTGATCCTGCGCAGCTCTGGGGAACCGGCCAACGGCTTCACGCTGGTGGTGGTAGGATTGATGGCGGGGTTTTCCCTGTTTGGGAAGAACCCGGTCAACACCTGGCCCATCGTCCTGGGGACTTGGCTGTACGCCAAGAGCAGAAAGGAGCCCTTTGGAAAGTATGCGGCCGTGGCCCTGCTGTCCTCGGCCCTGGGGCCGGTCATCAGCTATATCATCCTGGACAACGGCTGGGGCACCCCGGTGCTTGGGGTGGCGACCGGCCTGATGATCGGCTTTGTAATGCCCTCTCTGTCCGCCTATACATACAAGATCCAGAACGGGATGAACCTGTACAATGTAGGGTTTGCCTGCGGGCTGATGGCCATGCTGCTGGTGTCCCTGATGAGCTCCTTCGGGGCGGAGCCGGAGGTCTCTTACCTCTGGGCCACAGGGTACAACGCTCTGTTCGGCGGGCTGCTGGGGACGATGTGCATAGCAGCCATCCTTGCCGGCCTGTTTTTCTGCAGGAAGCCGGTCTGGGCGGCCTGGGCGGGTTACCGCCGCCTGCTCCAGACCAGCGGCCGGGCCCCCAGCGACTATCTGCGCATGTTTGGCGCGGCGCCGGTGCTGATCAACATGGGGGTCAACGGGTTGATCGCAATGGGGGTGATCCTGCTCACCGGCGGGGACCTGAATGGGCCCACAGTGGGCGGGGTCCTGACTATTGTGGGCTTCTCTGCCTTTGGAAAGCATGCGGGCAACATCGTGCCCATCATGGCCGGTGTGGTCCTGGGCAGCTTCGTGATGCACTCCTCGGTCTCCAGCGGCGCCGTCCAGCTGGCCATGCTGTTCGGGACTACCCTGGCTCCCATCTCTGGCTACTTCGGCTGGCCCTACGGCGTGCTGGCGGGGTTCCTCCACTCGGCGGTGGTACTGTATGCGGGCACGCCGGTGGCCGGGCTGAACCTCTATAACAACGGCTTTTCCGGCGGCCTGCTGGCTATCATCCTGTATCCCACCATCGTGGCCATCGCCCGCCACCGCAAGCCGGTGATCACCGAGGCGGAGTACTTCGACCACATGGAGCACGACGAGCCGGAGACCCCGCCTCCAGTGCAGGACATGATCGAGGAGGAGGACTGAGGGAGCGCCCCGGCTGGAAAAAGAAAATGGATTTTCCATACAGAACTTCTTTACAGAGCGGGATGGGGAGTATATAATCATTCCGCGGCAGGGGGGCGGCGCAGGTGTACGCTCCGGCAAGACCGCACGGGACAACGTCATTTTGGAGGCTGCTATGGAAAAAGAGGTCATCATCTCCATCAAGGGGATGCAGAAATATGAGAACGCCGAACCGGACACCATCGAGCTGGTGACAGGGGGGCGTTTGGAGCGGGACGGCGAGAGCTTTACCCTGTCTTATCAGGAGAGCGCCGTCACCGGCATGGACGGGACCCTGACCACCTTCCAGATAGAGCCGGAGCGGGTGACCCTGCTCCGGGTGGGGGAGTACACCTCCCAAATGGTGTTTCAGGAGGGGCGGCGGCACATGTCCATGTACAACACCCCCTATGGCACCATGTCCATCGGGGTGAACACCCGGCATTTGACAGCCCAGGTGGGCGAGAGCGGCGGCGACATCGAGATCGATTATGCCATCGAGATCGACCACACGGTGGCGGGGCGAAATGTATTTCAGATCAAGATCAAGGAGGCGGCACCGGGCTGCAGCTTGAAGCAGTAGCGTGGTCAATCTCGATTGCGGGCGTTCCGCGCCCGCACCGCAGGGCGGGATCGACTCCCGCCCGAGGAATCAAAGAGCCCGGGATCCCGCCGCGGGCCGGCCCGCGGTGGGCGATCGACCACACGGTGGCGGGGCGAAATGTATTTCAGATCAAGATCAAGGAGGCAGCACCGGGCTGCAGCTTGAAGCAGTAGTGCGGCCCACTCCAGCGAGAAAGAATTATTGTAAGGTGTGATACGAGAGATGAGCAATATGATTCAGGCCGCGCGGGCTCAGGTCGCTGAGCTGACCCAGGCCGCGTACGAGAGGGCCGCTGCAGCAGGTGTGCTGACCGGCGGAGCAGAGGTGAAGGCCACCGTGGAGATCCCCAAAGACACCGCTCACGGGGACTATGCCTCCTCCTTCGCTATGGCGGGGGCCAAGGCCCTGCACATGGCCCCACGGGCCATTGCCCAGGCCATTGTGGACCACATGGACCTGACAGGGAGCTATTTCCAGAAGGTAGACATCGCCGGCCCCGGTTTTCTGAACTTTACTCTGGGGCCCAAGTGGTACGGCCAGGTCCTCGCCCAGGTGGAGCAGGAGGGGCCTGAGTACGGCTCCGGCAGCGAAGGAAAGGGCGAGCGGGTGATGGTGGAGTTCGTCTCCGCCAACCCCACCGGCCCCATGCACATGGGCAACGCCCGTGGCGGCGTACTGGGGGACACCCTGGCCAACGTGCTGAAGCGGGACGGCTGGGACACCTGGAAAGAATTTTATGTCAACGACGCCGGCAACCAGGTCCACAAATTCGCCATGTCCATCTACGCCCGCTGCATGCAGCTGACGGTGGGGGAGGAGAACTACCCCTTCCCGGAGGAGGGCTACCATGGGGACGACATCCGGGAGCTGGCCCGGGGCTTCCTGGCCCAGGCGGGAGAGTTTCCAGGCCAGACCTCTCAGGATGCGTGGGAGACCGCTATGGCGGAATATGGCCTGTCCGTCAACATCCCCAGGATGAAAGCGGACCTGAAAAAGTACGGCATCGAGTATGACCAGTGGTTCCTGGAGTCTGAACTGCACAACAGCGGCTATGTGGAGGAGACTGTACAGCTGCTCACCGACAAGGGCTGGACCTATGAGAAGGACGGGGCCCTGTGGCTGAACACCACCCAGCTGCTGAAGGAAAAGTTCATGCGGGAGGGGAAGAGCCAGGAGCAGGTGGACAAGCTGGACCTGAAGGACGACGTGCTCTGCCGGGCCAACGGCTTCTATACCTACTTTGCCGCCGATATCGCCTACCACCGCAACAAGCTGGAGGTGCGGGGGTTTGACAAGGCCATCAACATCTGGGGCGCCGACCACCACGGCCATGTGGCCCGGCTCCAGGCCGCCCTGGACGGGCTGGGCCTGGACGGCTCCCACCGGCTGGTGGTGGTGCTGATGCAGCTGGTCAACCTGATGCAGGACGGCAAGCCGGTGCGGATGTCCAAGCGCTCCGGCAAGGCGATCGCCCTCCACGACCTGCTGGACGAGATCTCAGTGGACGCGGCCCGGTACTTCTTCAACTCCCGGGCCAGCACCAGCCCCCTGGACTTTGACCTGGACCTGGCGGTGCGGGAGGACAGCGAGAACCCGGTGTACTATGTCCAGTATGCCCACGCCCGCATCTGCTCCTTGGTGTCCCGGCTGGCGGAGGAGGGGGCGGCGGTCCCCGCCGCTGCGGGGGTGGACGCCGGTGTGCTGAACGCCCCGGAGGAGCTGGCCCTTATCAAGGCTCTGTCCCAGTATCCGGAGGAGCTCCATCTGGCGGCTCGGGATTATGACCCCAGCCGCATTAACCGGTATCTGGTGTCCCTGGCCGGGGACTTCCACCGCTTCTACAACGCCTGCCGCATCAAGGGGGAGGAGCCCGGCGTGCTCTCCGCCCGGCTGAAGCTGGCGGACAGCGTGCGGGCCGTCCTGGCCAACGGCCTGGGTCTGCTGGGCGTCACCGCGCCGGAGAAGATGTAACGATCTGGACGTTGAGCCGGCCCTCAGCCCCCAGGGCTGAGGGCCGGCTTTTTCCAAACCATGAGAGAGGAACGTGATACCATGCCGCAGAAAAAAGGGGCCCTGGACCGGATCCGGGACAGACTCCAGGCCAACCGGAACCGGCTGACCTACGTCCTGCTGCTGCTGGGGGGCCTGCTGGGACTGGCGGGGTGGGCCCTGCTGCCGGAGGTGGTAGCCATCCACGCCCAGCAGGCGGCCAACATCGGGAAAAACACCATCCTGCTGGCGGACCTGGCCCTGACCTGGGGATTCACCGCCGCCTTCTGGGTCCGCCCTAGGGAGATCATCTATTTTGTAGCAGCATGTTTGGGGGCGTTCCTGTCTCTGAGCGTGCTCATCATCAATGTGATGCTCTGAAAGAGGTGGGGAACGGAATGACGCTGGAACAGCTGGAGGAGAAACTGAGGGGCAGAGAGCCGGGGCTGATGGACGCCTCGGGACAGTACGCAGTTCTGGTCCCTCTGGTGGAGCGGGAGGGGAAGCTGCATATCCTCTATGAGGTGCGCTCACAGGACATGCGCCGCCAGCCCGGGGAGGTCTGCTTTCCCGGAGGGCGGATAGAGGGAGATGAGACCCCGGAGGCCTGCGCCATCCGGGAGACGGAGGAAGAGCTGGGCATCCCCACAGCATCCATCACCGTTCTGGGACGGCTGGATTTTGTGGCCCACCGAGCCAATTTCATCATGTATCCGGTGCTGGCCAGGGTGGAGACGGCTGCGGCAGAGAGGATGGCCCTGAACCCGGCGGAGGTAGATCACACCTTTCTGGTGCCGCTGGAGCACATCGTGCACAATCCGCCGCTGGAGTACAGCTACGCCCTGGAGCCCCGCCCGCCGGCGGACTTCCCCTACCAGCTGATCGGCATCCCACGGGGATATCGGTGGCAGCAGGGGAGGGAGACGGTGCCCGTCTATCTGTGGCAGGGCCACGCCATCTGGGGGCTGACCGGGCGGATCACACGGCATCTGGCGGGCCTGCTGGGCGGAGAGATGGGATGAGCGGGGCGGAGCACCTGGGCCCCTACCTTCTGGAGGTAAAGGAGGGGGTCTTTCCCCTGGGGGGAGACAGCCTGGCCCTGGGGGCCTTCGCTACAGTGAAGCGGGGCTGGCGGGTGTGCGACCTGGGGACGGGGAGCGGCTGTCTGCTCCTGATGCTGGCGGCCCGGGAGGGGGGGCTCTCTCTCACGGGAGTGGAGCGGGAGGAGCGGGCGGCCCAGTGTGCCCGGGAGAACCTGGTCCACAGCGGCCTGGAGGGGACGGTCCTCCAGGCGGACTGGCGGCAGGTGACCCTGCCGGCTGGCGGGTTCAACCTGGTCATCTCCAATCCCCCCTACTTCCAGCCTGGACACGGCGGGGACGGGGGCGGGGCCCGGCAGGCCGACTGCTCCCTTGAGGAGCTGTGCCGCACCGCGGCCCGCCTGCTGAGAAACAGGGGGCGGTTCGCCTTGTGCCACCGGCCGGAGCGGCTGGCGGACCTGATGTGCGCCCTGCGGGGGAGCGGCCTGGAGCCCAAACGGATGCGGCTGCTGGCCCATGGGCCGGAGCATCCCCCCTCCTGTGTTCTGATGGAGGCGGTGCGCCGGGGGCGGCCCGGTCTGCGGATCGAACCGTGAGGGGCGCAGGTGCTCCCAACTGGAGTGCTGAAAAATTTCAGAAAAATTTTGGGCCCCATGCAATAAACGAGACCTCCCACGCATTATGTAGTTGAACGGCAAACAGATAAGCCCGAGATACAGCCGGACACAACATAAAATGACATTTGGGAGGAACATGAAATGAAACGGAACTGGAAGAGCCTGATGGTGAGCGGAACTGTACTGACGGTCCTGGCGGGAGCGCTGACTCTGCCTGCCCTGGCCTCCGTGGGCCAGCGGACGGCCGCCCTGCATTATCAGAACATCAAGGTGACGCTGGATGGCAGGACCCTGGATCTGACGGACAGCAGGGGCAACGAGGTGGAGCCCTTCACCATCGACGGGACGACCTATCTGCCGCTGGCTTCCATCAGCAAGGCGCTGGGAATGGACGTGCGGTGGGATGCCGACACCAACACTGTGATCCTGAACACCAAGGGCACCGGCACCACTGCCGCTGAGAGCTACATCGGGGTGGAACGTGCCAAGGAGATCGCCCTGAAGGATGCGGGGCTCTCTGCCTCCCAGGTCAGCTTTGTCCGGGCGGGGCTGGACTGGGATAACGGCCGCATGGAGTACGAGGTGGAGTTCTGGAAGGACAACGTGGAGTACGACTATGAGATCGACGCCTACACCGGCACCATCCTCCACAGCGACCGGGACATCGAGGGGTACAGCATCCCCACCCAGTCCTCCGCCGACATCGGCGCCGACCGTGCCAAGGAGATCGCGCTGGACCACGCCGGTGTGTCCGCCTCCAAGGCCACCTTTGTGCGGGCCCATCTGGACTATGAGGACGGACGCCGGGTGTACGATGTGGAGTTTTACAGCGGCAGCAAGGAGTATGACTATGAGATCGATGCCGCCAGCGGCGATATCCTGAGCTGGGACTACGACGCCGAATACTATACAGGTCAGGCCGCCGGTCAGACCGGCAGCTACCTCAGTGAGGCGGAGGTCCGCCAGATCGTGGAGGACCGGGCGGGGGTCTCCGGGACCTTCCGGGAGCTGCATCTGGACCGGGACGATGGCCGCGTAGTCTACGAGGGCGAGATGCGGGACGGCTGGACCGAGTATGAGTTCACGCTGGACGCGGTGACCGGTACCATCCTGGAGTGGGACGTGGACCGGCACTGAGCATTGGTTTCATGACAGAACGGCAAGAGGCCGCCGCGGAGTTCCGCGGCGGCCTCTTTGGCTGAGCGGAGGCATGTCATATGGGAGGGGGCTGCTTTGAGCGGGAAAGGGAACGGAGAAAAAATGGGCGGCCCGGAGCTCCGTTCGGGGATAGAAAAAAGGCGGGTCCTGTGTTATAATGGCTCCATGGAAACAAACCGAGCCGCCCTGTCCCAGGGTGGGCGGCGGCGGAAAGGAGCATAAGGCATGGCAGGAACCCTCTATCTGGTCCCGACTCCCATCGGCAATCTGGGGGACATCTCCCCGCGGATGGCGGATACTTTGGCGCAGGCGGACTTCATTGCCGCAGAAGACACCCGGGTGACAGTGAAGCTCCTCAACCATCTGGGGTTGAAGAAGCCTATGGTCACCTACCACCGGCACAACACCGCAGCCAGCGGTCAGGCGGTGCTGGACCGCCTGCTGGCAGGGGAGAGCTGTGCTCTGGTCACGGACGCGGGGATGCCGGCCATCTCCGACCCGGGGGAGGAGATGGTGGCCCTGTGTGCCGCTGCCGGGGTCCCGGTGGTACCCATCCCGGGTCCCTGCGCCCTGGTCACGGCGCTGGCAGCCTCCGGCCAGCCCACCGGCCGCTTCACCTTTGAGGGCTTTTTGGCCATGAACAAGAAAAACCGCCGGGCCCACCTGGAGTCCCTGCGGGGGGAGGAGCGGACCATGATCTTCTACGAGGCCCCCCACAAGCTGGTTGCCACCCTCCGGGACTTGGCGGACACTTTTGGCCGGGAGCGGGAGATATCTCTGTGCCGGGAGCTGACCAAGCTCCATGAGGAGATCCGGCGCACCACTCTGGGGGAGGCGGCGGACTGGTATGGGGAGGAGACGCCACGGGGAGAGTTCGTCCTGGTAGTTCGGGGTGCCCAGCCGGAGGAGGAGGGGGAATGCACTCTGGAGGACGGCCTGACATTGGCGGAGCGGCTGCGGGAGGAGGAAGGGCTCTCCCTGCGGGACGCGGTGCGCCAGGCGGCCAAGGAGCTGGGGCTCTCACGGAATGAGCTCTACCGCCTGGCGGTGGAGCAGGAATAAAAACGGCCCCTGCCCAGGAAAGGGCAGGGGCCGTCTGCTGTGGGGGTCATGGTTTGCACTGGCCGCAGGGGGAATATCCCTGGGCGATCAGCTCCTCACGGCTGCCGGAAAAGGCCTGGCGGTTTTCCTCTTTCATGGAGGCGGCGCCGGAGCAGAAGGGGAGATGAAATTTTCCAGAGCTGGTGTTCAGGATGTACAGGGTGTCCTCCGGCTCCTTCTGGGTGCTGTCCTCTGGAAGAGCATCCCCCTCCAGGGAGCTGGCACCGGTAGCGTAGTCGATGGTGATGCCGGGCTGGTCATTATAGACATAGACGTTGAAGCAGATGCCCTCGCCCTGGTCCTCCACCGACTCGGCCTCCATCTGCACGCCCCGGGCCACCAGCTCAGTGCCCTGAAAGATGGGAGTGACCCGGTAGAGGACGTGGTTGCCGGTCTCCTGGACGTAATCCGCCACCATGTTTTCAAAGGGGAGCATCCCCTCCACGTTGAGGTAGCGGGTGCCGGTGATGAGGTTCTGCTCATTGGCATTCTCACCGCTGAGCTGATAGCCGATGAGATGGCAGCGGTTGTACAGGTACTTGCCGTCCACGATGTCATATTTCACCGTCTGCCAGCCGCTGGGCTTGACTTGGCCGATGCTGTCCCGTTCCTCCGTGGGCATCAGGTCCAGACCGATGTTGGCATAGGCGGTGCCGCACCGGCCAAGCAGATCCAGGCTGCTGTAAGTCTCGAAAGAGTCGGTGGTGAAGTCCTCCTGGGAAAAGCCGGGCTGGTTGTCCTGGAGCACCACATAGGGCTCGCCGGAGAAGGGCGGGACGTCCTCCAGAGAGAAGGAGGAGGGCGCGGCCTGAAGGAGCTGGCCGCAGCCGGACAGCGCCGCGCAGAGCAGCAGGAGGAGGGGGATGAGATGGAGCGTACGTATTTTCATGGGCAGTAGACTTCCTTTGTGATTTTTTTATGGGAGGAGCCGGGAAATTCCTCCCGGCCCAACAGGGACCACCCCAGGGCGGCCGGGTCCAGGTCCAGAAACAGGTCCGCGGGGTAGCGGCGGTTCCAGTGATAGAGGACCATGGACTCCACCCGGTCCAGGAAGGGCCGGATGGGCCGGTCCTCCAGAAAGCAGAACTCCCCCGGGGCGGCCTGGGCGAGAAAGTCCTCCGAGGTCAGGATGGAGCTGGAGAGGCCGTCCCGCAGGGAGGAGAAGAGGGAGCGGGAGCCGGGGGCCATCCACAGGGGGGAGCCGGCGCACGTCCGGAGCACGTCTTGGCAGAGCACCCGGTCCCGGCTGAGCCGGCGGCCATGGAACAGCAGGCCGCCCCGGTCATCGATGCAGGAGATCAGGATCATGGTCTACCCTCTTTCTTCGGAAACAGTACATTTGTTCTGGTGTGCCTGTTGATTGTAGCAGAGATGGGGCCAAAATTCCAGAGGAAAAGAAAAAATTTTTCTCCGTTCCGAGAAAAGGCGGCCCTCCCTAGGACCTTGTATCCGGGGCGTCCGATGTGGTATGATGGAGACGTCCGGTACATGATCAGGACTGGAAAGGAATGTTTGGATATGGAACTGGAAACAAAGGAACTTTTGGACCTCTCCCACACCCTGGCGGGGGAGTATCTGGCGGGATTTCAATACCCCTGGCAGGCCCTGGACGGGATCAAGGAGCTGATCCTGACCCTGGGGGCTGCGCTGCCGCCGGAGGAATATGACCAGCCCGCCCCCCAGGTCTGGGTGCATAAAACGGCGGTGGTGTTCCCCACAGCCTATCTGGGGGCGCCCTGCATCATTGGGCCTGAGACTGAGGTGCGCCACTGTGCGTTTATCCGGGGCTCGGCCCTGGTGGGGGCCCACTGCGTGGTGGGCAATTCCGTGGAGCTGAAAAACGTGATCCTGTTCGACAACGTGCAGACCCCCCACTACAACTATGTGGGAGACTCCATCCTGGGCTATAAGAGCCATATGGGTGCCGGCTCCATCACCTCCAACGTGAAGTCAGACAAGACGCTGGTGACAGTGAAGAACGGAGCAGAGCGGATTGAAACGGGCAGGAAAAAGTTCGGCGCTATCCTGGGCGACCATGTGGAGGTGGGCTGCAACTCCGTGCTGAATCCGGGGACCGTGGTGGGGCGGGGGAGCAGCATCTACCCGGTCTCCTGCGTCCGGGGTGCCATCCCGGCGGGCAGCATCGTCAAGACCGGGGGCGTGGTGGTCCAAAGGAGCTGAGTGCCGCGGGGGATGCGGAACAAGACAGAGGGCGCGGCGGGATCTGCCGCGCCCTCAAGCTGTTTGTGGGAGCCCTCTCTCCCACGGACCGGCGGAGGCGGAGACCAAAAGAAAAACGCCCCAAATCCTGGCTGGATCCAGAGCGTTTAAAAAACCGCATAAAATTTGTCTGCTGTTTCTATCTGGGCTGCTGGGGATCAAATCAGAACTGTCCGCACTCCTGGAGTGCCTTGATGCACTTGGGGCAGATATTCTTGCCGCGGAAAACGATGACATCCCGGGCGTCATCACAGAAAATGCAGGCGGGCTGATATTTTTTCAGAATGATGGACGGTCCATCCATATAGATCTCCAGGGAGTCTTTCTCCGCGATATCCAATGTACGGCGCAGTTCGATGGGAAGGACGATACGGCCCAGCTCATCGACCTTCCGGACAATGCCGGTAGATTTCAATGTGATCATTCCTTTCTTCCTTCTTCATGTCCCAGTCGTCAAAACGATCGATGCGGTTTCGCAGTCATAATGTACGATTTTGGAAACTAAACATTATTATACTACAAAGTGCGACTGTGTCAACCATAATTTGTGAAGATTCTGCAAAAAGTGTTCGGAAAGAGCAAAAAATGATGGGAAAACAGGGAAATCAGAAAAATGAACACCACGGCAGAGAATGGTTATCTTTTCCAGACATGTCCCGTATATATGATTTGAAGGGGGGACAGGGGTATGACGATGACGATCCTCTGGACGGGGATGGTGGTGCTCTCCATCCTGTGCGGACTGGCTACGGGGCAGTCGGCCCAGGTGGCCGCGGCGGCGGTGGAGGGGACCCAGGCGGCGGTGGAGCTGTGCCTGTCCATCGCGGGGATGCTGTGCCTGTGGACCGGGGTGATGGAGGTGATGCGGCGGTCCGGGCTGGCAGAAAAGCTGTCCCGGCTGCTTCGACCGATGCTCCGGCTGCTCTTTCCCCAGGTAGCCCGGGACCGGGAGACCATGGACAGCATCGCGGCCAATGTGTCGGCCAATTTGCTGGGGCTGGGCAACGCTGCCACCCCTCTGGGGCTGGAGGCCGCCCGGCGGATGAGCCGCTGCAGCCCCGGGGTGGCTTCCGATGCGCTGTGCATGCTGGTGGTGTGCAATACGGCCTCCATCCAACTGATCCCCACCACGGTGGCCACGGTGCGGGCTGGGGCAGGGAGCGCCGCTCCCTTTGACATCCTGCCTGCCGTTTGGCTGGCCTCCGGGCTGTCGGTAGGGGTAGGGGTGCTGGCCTGCAAGATATGCGCGCGGATATGGAGGGATTGACATGCTGGACCTGATGATGACCCTGGTGGTGCCGCTGACGCTGGGGCTGGTGGCGGTCTACGCCGCCTGCCGCCGGGTGGACGTTTACGATGCCCTGATCCAGGGAGCAGGGGAGGGACTGGGCACCTTGGCCCGTATCATCCCCAGCCTGGTGGGGCTGATGACGGCGGTGTATATGCTGCGGGCGTCGGGGGCGCTGGATCTGGCCGCTCAGGCCCTGGCTCCCCTGCTGGACCGGGTAGGGGTGCCGGCAGAGCTGCTCCCTCTGATGCTGGTGCGCCCCATCAGCGGGAGCGCCGCCCTGGGGGTGGGGGCGGAGCTCATCACCAGCAGCGGGCCGGACTCCTATGTGGGCCGGGTGGCGGCGGTGATGCTTGGGTCCACGGAGACCACCTTCTACACCATCGCGGTCTACTTCGGCGCAGTGGGCATCTCCCGGACCCGGTACGCGGTCCCCGCCGCCCTGTGCGCCGACCTTACCGGCTTTCTGGCGGCGGCCTGGGCGGTCCGGCTGTGCTTTGGAGGCGGATAAAGCTCTCACACACCGCGTCAGGCGGCATGTGAGAGCTCTCTTACTATGGGGCGGACAGGAGAGTCAGGGGCGGCCCGTCCAATCGGATGACCCGGTCCGCCCGGTCCAGAACGGCAGGCTCATGGCTGACCAGGATGACAGGGGCGGCCAGCTCCCCCAGGGCGGATAGGATGCGGTCTGCCCGCTGAGGGTCCACCCCTGCAAAGGGCTCGTCCAGCAGATAGAGGGAACCGCCCAGGGCCAGCGTGCGGACCAGGGCCAGACGCCGTCCCATGCCGCCGGACAGATGGGCGGGATAGGTACGCTCTTCCCCTTCCAGCTCTGCCAGCCGCAGCCAGTGGGGGACCTCCACCCACCGGGGGCGGGGGAGCACGTCGGTAAGGTGCTGCTCCACGGTACGCCAGGGGAAGAGGCGGTCCTCCTGAAAGAGCAGGGCAGCGGAGCGGAGGGACAGGCCGGTGATCCGGCCGGAAATGGGGTGCTCCAGCCCGGCCAGAACCCGCAGCAGGGTGGTCTTGCCGCAGCCGGAGGGGCCGGACAGGGCGGTGATCCCCGTCTCAGGCAGGGTGAGGGAGAAGCGGTCCAGCACCCGCTTCTCTCCAAAGGTGACGGTGACCTCCTCCAAACAGATCATGGCGACCACCTCCTGTTTATCCGGTTCAGCAGAGCAGAGAGCAGTTTTTCCAGGGTAAGGGACAGAAGGAGGATAACCAGCGTCCAGGCAAACAGGGAGGGGGTCTCCAGATAGTCCCGGGCCTGGACGATCTGCGTGCCCACCGCCCAGGCGGGGCGGCAGAGCACCTCGGCGGCCACCCCGGACTTCCAGGCAAGGCCCAGAGAGGTGACCACTGCGCTGAGAAAGTAGGGCCGCACCGAAGGGAGATAGACCAGCCGGACGGTCTTGGGGCGGGAGAACCGGAGCGCTCTGGCCTGTTCCAGCAGCCTGGGGTCGGTCTCCCGGATGCCCCGGCTCACGTTCCCCCACACCACCGGCAGCACCATCAGGGCGGAGACCACCACAGGCACCAGACCACGGCGGGTCCACAGCAGGACGAAGAGGATGAAGGAGACCACTGGCACCGCCCGGATGACCCGGACGGCGGGGGAAAGGAGGACATCCGCCCATCGGCTGGCGCAGGTGAGGGCGGCGGTCAGCGCCCCCAGCAGAGTGCCGGCCAGCAGTCCGGCCAGGACCCGGACCAGGGAGAGCAGGGCGGTCTGCCAGAAACTGGGTACCCCCGCCAGCTGGATCAGCGTTCCCAGGACCGCGGCAGGGCCGGGAAGGATGAAGGACTGGCCCACAGCCAGGGCGGCCAGCTGCCACACCACCAGCCAGAAGGCCAGGGGAAGGAGGGGCCGCAGCAGACGGTCAGGGCAGATAGTACAGGCTGTCATAGGGGATGCTGCCGCCGATAGCGGCGGGGTCGGCGCGGTACAGGACCTCGTAGTAGGCCTGGACGGTGTCCTGCATCTCCTCCCCGGTGAGCAGGGTGAGATTGCACTGGGGGATGGCGGCCTCCGCGATCTGGGCGTTGGCGGTGATGCCGTATTTGGCCACCAGCTCCGCCGCCTCCGACCGGTTGCCCTCGTCAGACATGAAGGAGATGGAGTCACCGTACAGGTCCAGGAAAGCGTCCACGGCCTCAGGATGCTCCTCCACGAATTCCCTGCGGGCTACGATGCAGCCCATGGGCAGAGGGGTGGAGGAGACGGCATCCCACTCAGCGCTCAGGTCCAGGGCTTGGCGCACGCCGGGGTCCTTCATCAGCAGGGCAGTGGCGGCGGGGACGGGCAGCATGCACACGCCGTCCTCGGCGGAAAGCATGTTGGCAGTGACCTCCTGGGCGGTGAGCCACTGGATGGTCACATCCGCGGCGGGGTCCAGCCCGTTCTGGGTCAGCAGATAGTTGAGGATGTACTCCGGGTTGGCCCCCTGGCCGGTGGCGTAGATGGTCTTGCCCTGCAGGTCGGCCATGGACTGGATGGAGTCCCCCTTCTCCAGGATGTACAGCACACCCATCGTGTTCACTGCCAGCATCTGAATGGAGCCGTCGGTCTTGTGGTAGAAGTTGGAGGCCACATTGGTGGCCACAGCGGCGATGTCTGCCTCGCCGTTGGACAGCAGGGCGGTGGCCTCGCTGTTTTCCGTCACCACGACGGAACTGACGGAGATGGGGCTGTCAGCAGGAACGTGTTCCGGGGCGTAGTACTCCATCAGATAGGCAGCCCCTACACCGGTAGGGCCGGAAAGGACGGCCAGATCGATGGGGAGGACCTCATCGTTCGGGGCGGGGATGCCGGAAGAGGAGGTGCTGGAGCTGACGGAGGAGCTGGCGCCGCCAGAATGGGAGGGTGCCTCTGCGGGACGGCAGCCCGAGGCAGAGAGGAGGAGCAGGGCGGACAGGAGCAGGGGCAGAAGCTTGGTTCGTTTCATGGCAGGATTCCTTTCTCAGATTTGGACGGATACACCTATTCTGGGCAGAGACGGATCGTTGACTGGATTTGTACACCGAAGGGGAAATTTTCTTACCCGGAGCCCCGGACACCCTCCAGAGCGGCCGGATCGGGGACGAGGATGGCCCGTCCCTCCCGCCGGATCAGGCCGGCCTGTTCCAAGTCCTGAAAGGCCCGATACACCGAGGCGCGGCTGATGCCCAGCTGGCGGGCCAGACCGGAGGCGGAGCACTCCACTGCGCCATAGGAGAGGCTGCTGAGCAGATAGCGGACCACCCGGCCCTCCGTATCCCCCACAGCCAGGGAACCCAGCCGGGCGTTGAGGAAGCGGATGCGGCCGGTGAGATAGGTCAGATAGTTCCGGCGCAGCAGGGCCTCCTCCCCCAGAAGGCGGTCCAGCAGCTCCTGGTCCAGCAGGAGGCAGCGGCAGATCCCTTGGGCGGTGAGGGTGGTGGCATAGTCGGGGGCGTCGTTGTAGAGGGCGGCGGCGCCGAAGAGATCCCCTGGCTCCAGGGTGCTGACGGTGAGGCTGCCCTTGGTCACCAGTACCCGTCCGGAGAGGAGCAGCCCCAGACAACGGCGGAAGCGGTCGGGTCGGTAGATCTCTGCGCCGGAGGAGAAGTCCTCCACCGAACAGCCGGACCGCGCCAGGACATCCCGGACCAGTGCCTCGGGACATGCCTGAAACAGGGGGCAGCGGAGGAGCAGATCCCACTGGTGCGGAGGGAGAGAGACAGGCATGGAGGTCAGCTCCTTTCCAAAACTGTCTCATTTGAGACGGTTTTATTGTAGAACAGCTGGAGGGAAATGTCAAGGGAAAGAGCATACGCCATGAAAACATGTAAGACCGGTATATGAGGAGGGGCGCGCACGGAAGGGAGAGGGAATTACCTGTATGGTAAAACGCCTGGGGAGACAGACGACCCTGTCTGCCTCCCCAGGCGTTTTTACCATATCGTTCCGCCCCAGGGGTCAGCCCTTGAGCAGATCCTTGAAATAGGTGTCTGCGTAGTGGATGGCGCCCACTGGGTTGTGGGCCAGCACCCGGTCTTTTACCACCAGGGTGGTAACCAGTGCTTTGGAGTATTGATAGAAGAGGGAGTCGTGGCCCACACAAAGCCCCAGACAAATATTGAATTGGGTGTCCTGGCTGTTGAGCAGCTCGGCCTGGGCAATGGGGTTGCACATGGCCTCAAACTGGCCGGGCTGGAGCTTGCACTCCTCCGGCACCCCGGCCCGGGACTTGTCCAGTCCGCCGGTCTTGCAGATGACGGACACCACCTGGAAGCCGTTATTCCGCAGGACCCGCTCCACCACAGCGGCCTCCTTCTTCAGTGCCGCACAGAAAGCCAGACCCAGCTTTTGATAGTGCATGGATCGGGAGAACTCCACGATCTCCTTCAGGCGGGGCCAGCGGCAGTAGCCAGCCGACTCGATGGCGGCGCTGGTGACAAAAAAGTCGTGGTTTTCCTCTGACCAGTAGCGCTCCAAAAGCCGGTCAAAGAACTCCGGGTCCCGCATGGGACAGTTCCGGGGCAGGTCCCCGCCCCCCTTCTGGCAGGAGCGGAGGGTACAGCTGGCGCAGGTGTACATACAACAGATCCTCCTTACAGTCTCTCATTCTTCGTCAGGCTGATACAGCTCCGGACGGAACACTCCGCTCTGGTCCCGGCACCAGGCGGTGCCTGGTTCGGAGTCCAGCAGAGGGATGATGTCCGGGTCGTAGTTGCACAGGGTGTTGAGGTGATAGATGCCGCTGCGGCCGGGGTCGTCCATATAGCTGTCGCTCTCATCTCCGGCGGTGAAGCGCCAGCCGCTATCCCAATTCTCGTCCCCCTCCTCCGGCTCCTCCCTGTAGCAGTAGCCCACCCGGCAGCCGTCCACCAGGATTCGGTCAGTGGCGAAGCAGCCCTGGGGGCCCTCCCCGTCATAGAGGTGCCGGAGCTCCCGCTGGGGGATGGCGAACTCCTTCTGGGGGCGGTCGGAGAGGACGCTGGGGCGGTCCACGTCCACCGTCTCCAGGTCCTCCTCGGGAAAGAGGTCCAGCAGCTCTCCGGCACTGTGGGAGAGCTTGAAGTCCATCTCCTCCTGATACAGAGGGAGGAGCTGATAGAAATTTACCTCATCGCCGCCGGAGAGGGGACAGACCGACGCCTCCTGGGGGAAAGCACCGGGGTTGACCAGCATGATGCCGTTGAAGCGGGTGTTTTCCGCAAAGGGGGAGCCGTCCGGGTTGGCAATGGTATGGCCCCAGCCCAGCCAGCTGTCCTCGTTGATGGGCAGGCGGGCCAGGATTTTCAGCCAGCGGATGGGCCAGTACCACGCCTCGCCCTCTTCGCCCACCTTCCAGTCGGGGGGCAGGCAGATAAACAGCTCAGCCCGCTCCAGCTTCTGGCCGGCCAGATCCTCCGGCACGTTCATGGCGTGGGCCCCCATGCCGTGGGTCATCAGGATATAGTAGTTCCGCTCCGGGCTTGGGGGGATGATGTAGATGTCCACATGGATATCGGGGGAGACGATCTCGTGGAACACGTTCTCCGACGATCCGAAATAGGTGTGGATATGCTGGTCCACGGTGTCCCAGTCCTCCTGGCCGTACACCTCGGGACAGCACTGCTTGGCGGCGATGTACTTCTGGCACTGGCGGATGAACTCAGGGGCATCCGGGTCCTGGGGGTCCAGCTCTGCCGCCCGCTGGAAGTGGGGCAGGGCCTCCTCTTCACGGTCCAGATAGAACAGGGCGTAGCCCAGCCGGTAGTGCCACAGGGGGGCCTCCTGTCCCTGGTCTGCGATGGACTCCAGAAGGGAGACGGACTTTTCCAGCGGCCCGGCCTCCTCGGGCCCGGCCAGGTTGTTGTAGGCCCGGGCCAGCTGGCAGGTGAGCTCATAGCCCCGCTCCCGCTGGGGGATGGCCTCGATGGCGTCGATGATCCGCTGATATTGGTCCTCCTCGTGCCAGCGCTGAAGCTGGCCGAGCAGTTCCGTATCCAGGTCCTCCATATTTGGAACCTCCTTCTTCTGACTCTGTCCGGCGCCGGATGTCAGGCCAGACTGGCCAGATAGGCGGCCGGGCCGCTCTCGTACAGGTCACCCCCGTGGGCGTCCAGGATAACGGTGAGGGGGAAGTCCTCCACCTCCAGACGGCGCACCGCCTCACAGCCCAGGTCCTCCCAGCAGATGACCTCCAGCTCCTTCACGCTGGCGGCCATCAGGGCCCCGGCACCACCCAGGGCGGCCAGGTAGACCGCCCCATTGCGGACCACCGCATCCTTCACGGCCTGGTCCCGCTTGCCCTTTCCGATCATGATGAGCTGGCCCAGGTCCAGCAGGCGGGGGGAGTAGGCGTCCATCCGGCCGCTGGTGGTGGGACCGGCGGAGCCGATGACCTGACCGGGGCGCTCCGGAGTGGGGCCCACATAGTAGACGGCGGAGCCCTCCACGGGGAAGGGCAGGGAACCCCCGGTGTCCAGCAGCTCCATCATCCGCTTGTGGGCGGCATCCCGGGCGGTGTAGACGGCCCCAGACAGGAGCACGGTGTCACCGGTCCGCAGGGGGGCGAGGTCCTCTCTTGTAACGGGGGTTCTGAGTTTATATTGCATGGAAATCCCTCCCAAATGGCTTGGTCGATATTTTAGATGGGTATTACAGATGATCCAGCAGAAAACGGTGGACCGTATCCGCAATCTCTTTGGGGCGCTGGCGGTATAGATCATGGGGGAGCTCAAACAGATGGAAAGAGGAGGTGGAAAAAGCAGAGAGATAATTCCTCGCACACATCCGCCATTCCTCTTTGGGAAGAGGAGTGCCTTTGCCGTTGGAAAGCAGAAACAGCGTGGGGACAGAGGCAGGCGGTCCCTCCTGACGTATCTGACGGATGCTGTGGGGAAGGGCTTTTGCCTCGTTGATCCAGACGATGCTGGCAAAGTTCCGACGGGCGGCGGGCACCAGGTCCTTCCGAACTGAGGCGGGACAACGCCTCAGCAGAGAGTGGGAAGCGAGCTGGAAAAGTATGGCTCGCTTCCAGTCGGGGCGGCCCAGATGTTCCAGATGGTGCAGGACAGAGGCAAGATCCATGTTCTGATAGGCATCGGGAGTGGCGGGGTCCAGTCCCACAAGGGCGGAAATCTCCTCTGGATATTTAGAGGCCCAGTGCAGTGCCTCCAGAAACCCCATGCTGTGGGCCGCCAGCACCACTGGAAAAGGGTGCTTCAGTGCGGCCAATACCCTGCGGTACTCCTCCACCACGGTGTCCACATCCCGGGGGGCCTCGGTCAGATCACTGAATCCATAGCCGAATTTGGAGGGGATCAGGACGGAGTACCATTCTCTCAGGGCATCGGCCAGAGGGGCGTATTCCAGTCCGGGGAAGAGGATATTGGAGCCGGACAGGATCACAAGTGTGACCGGCCCTGATCCCACAGAGGATACCTGGAGGGCCCGGCCGCCTACAGCTACCATTTGCTCGTCCATGACAACACCTCCATGGGCGGTCAGAGCTGGGAGGAGGCCCGGCGGGTCACATGGCAGCTCACATTCACCGCCACGGGCAGGCCGGCCACGTGGGTGGGGGCGGTCTCGATGGACAGGCCCAAACAGGTGGTCCGGCCGCCGAAGCCCTGGGGGCCGATGCCCAGGGCATTGATCTCCTCCAGCAGCTCCTCCTCCAGCTGGGCATAGAAGGGGTCGGAGTTGGGCTGGTCGATGGGGCGGAGCAGGGCATGCTTGGCCAGATAGGCCGCCTTGTCAAAGGAGCCGCCGATACCGATGCCCAGCACGATGGGGGGACAGGGGTTGGAGCCGGCCAGGCGCACCGTCTCCACCACGAATTTTTTCACGCCCTCCACCCCGTCAGCGGGCTTGAGCATCCCCAGGCGGCTCATGTTCTCCGAGCCGAAGCCCTTGGGAGCCACGGTGATCCGGCACCCGTCCCCAGGCACCAGCCGGAGGGTGATGGCGGCGGGGGTGTTGTCCTCTGTGTTCACCCGGCGCAGGGGATCACCCACGATGGACTTGCGCAGATAGCCCTCGCCGTAGCCCCGGCGGACCCCCTCGTGGACGGCCTGCTCAAAGTCGCCCTGGATGTGGACCTCCTGGCCCAGCTCCACAAACACACAGGCCATCCCCGTGTCCTGACAGACAGGCAGTTCTTCCCGCTCCGCAAGCTCCAGATTGTCCCACAGCAGGCCCAGGGTCTCTTTGGCAAGAGGCCAGGGCTCCTCCCGGCGGGTGCGGTCCAGGGCGGAGACGATGTCGGGGGGCAGGTGAGTGTTGGCTTGGATACACAGCTTTGCCACCGCGTCGGTGACGGCGGCGGCGGAAATGGTACGCATACAGACGCCCTCTTTCTTCGGGTTTTCTCCATTGTACCAAATTTCGCAGAGAGGGGAAAGGGCTGGACGAAAAAAATGCCCCGCCGCAGGCGGGGCATTGAAAAAAACGACGGCCCTGGTGCTGACTGGGGCCGTCGTTAGTTCAAAGAAAGCATATTAAAAAGGCCCTTATGGGACAGAGGGAATGGAAACTCAATCTGGAAGATTACAGAACAAATTGAGCCTGTTTTCTCTGTAAACTCATCTTGACTGAATTCCGACTTCCTATGGAAGAACTGGATACAGAAAGCAATATTCTTTAAGAAATCAGATTCATCATTAGAGAGGACTATCATTCAAATGCCGAAAGGAAATCATCAATAATTTTTGATAAAGCATCTCTTTGCTTTGGGGTTAACTGTTTGAGTTCGTCATGTTCAGCCAATGAATCCAACATTACAGATTCGCCACATAATAAACGATCAGTAGAGATGGATAGACATTCGCATAATTTAATGATGTTTTCCGGCCGCATAGCCTTGTGCCCATTCTCTGCGGCAGAAATCATTTTAGTGGAAAGCCCACTTAAATTTGCCAACTGTTCTTGTGTATAGCCTTTGTCTTTCCGTGCTGATGCAAGTCGCGACCCAATTTCTTCTAAAGTTTTGTTTTTCATTTCATCCCCCGCCATAGAACTATAATATTACCCCGATAGGGATTTTTAGCCCTCTATGGCGGGCAATACCCCGTCATAGCTCCATATCTTGCTGACAGATTGAAAGAAACGCATCTATAATTTTGTTAAGGGCTATGCGTTGTTTGTGTGTAAGAGAAACAGAAATATCTGAATGCAATGCATTGCCAGTCATTAAATAAGAGATGTCCAATTCAAGAGAGTGACAGATACGCACAATATTTTCAGGGCGAAGTGCCTTTTTTCCTTTTTCAGCAGAGCTAATCGTTTTTACTGATACTCCCGATAGTTCTGCTAAATTTTCTTGAGTTAATTTTAATGATTTGCGTTGGGTAGCTAGGCGCTCTCCCATTTCGACAAGGAATTTATTACCAGATGTCAGAAAAACACCCCCTATAGGGGAATATTATCTTGAATTCAGGAATTTTATAATCCACCATAGTAGATATATACCCCCTATAGGGGGTATAATAAAGAAAAATTTTTGATATGGATGGCGTGTGCGAAATTAAATGTCGGAGGTAGCATGTGGTCATAGATAAAACGACAGGAAGAGGTTGTGCCTGGAGCATAGCATCAAAAACAATTACCAAGAAACTAATTGCTGAAGGGATTGTAGATAAGACCATTTTTATAAAGGCTTGGAAAAATGGCTATGATTTGCTCCGAGTGACCGACTGCGGGGAGAATTGTGCGTATCTAATGTCACAAAGGACAAAGGAGTTAACAGGGCAACCATTATGGGCCCCTTCTTTTATTGCTCCAGAAATATGGGGAAAAGCTGTAAGCAGATTTCAAAACTATGGAAAATTGGGCAGAAATGTGGAGATGTATCTGCTCCCGGAAATGAGTGAATACCTGCGCAGTATTCCGGATATAGAACTGATTTCTATGACGAGAGAGTTTCTCATAAAGCATGGTGTGGTCAATAAGCCCATTCGCCAGCATGCAGGGAAAACATACTATTTTAATGAAAGTGAAGTTTATTCTCTTGATGAGCAGTCCCAGATGTTCCCGTATGAGGGGCGTATGAAATTTAATACATTTCAAGTAAGGGGCGAAACCTGCTTCAACAGAAATGTCTGGATCAAAGCCGCGTCACGGTTTGAAATCGGGATGACATTGGAAGCGTGTATTGAGATTTTTTTAAACACAGAACTGACGCATAAGGCCCAGCAAGAACTATCTCCAATCGACCGATTAGTACAGCACATAGGGCCGCCCACATATGAGCGTGTTCCAGAGAACAAAGATGAAGCTGCATTTGACCATATTCGTGTGATTGTTGGCCTCCCTCGTTATCAGTTCTACTCATGGGAAGCCTTACAGAATGAAGTTAAAAAGTATCAGCGTGAAATATATCAGCAAGTCATTCAGCGGTTGGAAAAAGATCGTCAGTTTAAAAAATATGGCGTGCCAGTCAATTTTCTTAAAATCAGTAATGTTACATTGTTGCGGGATTTTTCATTGGAGTTTATTTTTGAACTGAAAGAATAAAAGATCATTAAAAAGAGGAGGACGCCGCTTTGCGGCGTCCTCCTCTTTCGTTGGTTATGGACGTTGTATCGTACCAGGGTTCTTTCAGTTAAATTTTATAATGAGACGCAGCTCACTGATGGATACCGCGGTTCTGGTCGCCCTCGGGATTGACGCCGAACTCGTAGTCGTTGCCGGGGAGGATGGCGTTGAGCAGGATGCCCGCCAAGGCGGCGATGGCCAGGCCGGTGAGCGTGATGGAGGTGCCGGCCACGGTGAAGGTGATGCCGCTGGAGAAGCCCAGGCCGCACACCAGGATGACGGCGGCGATGATGAGGTTGCGGGACTTGGTCAGGTCCACGTTGTTCTCCACGATGTTGCGCACGCCGATGGCGGAGATCATGCCGTAGAGAATGAAGGACACGCCGCCCACGATGGCGGAGGGCATAGAGCCGATGATGTCGGCCATCTTGGGAATAAAGGAGAGCACGATGGCATAGACGGCCGCCAGACGGATGACCCGGGGGTCATGGACCTTGGACAGGACCAGGACGCCGGTATTCTCGCCATATGTGGTGTTGGCGGGGCCGCCGAACATGCCGGCCAGGGAGGTGGCGATGCCGTCGCCCACCAGGGTGCGGTGCAGGCCGGGCTCCTGAATGAAGTTCTGCCCCACGGTGGCGGAGATGGCGGACATGTCGCCGATGTGCTCCATCATGGTGGCCAGGGCGATGGGGGCCATCACCAGGATAGCGGTGAGGTCAAACTTGGCCATCTGGAAGGGGGGCAGGCCCAGGATGCTGGCCTCGCGCACGGCGGTGAAATCGATGAGGGGGATGGCCTCTCCTGCGGCGTTCAGCACAGTGACGCCGCAGGCGTTCATGATGAGGGCGGCGATATAGGAGACCACCACGCCCATCAGAATGGGGATGATCTTGAACATCCCCTTCCCCCAGATGTTGAAGATGATGATGGTGGCCAGGGCGATCAGGGCCAAAGGCCAGCAGGTGGAGGCGTTGCTCACCGCGGAGGGGGCCAGGGTCAGGCCAATGCACACGATGATGGGGCCGGTGACCACCGGGGGCAGGAAGCGCATGACCTTCTTCACGCCCACCAGGCGGATGACCAGGGCCAGCGCCAGGTAGAGCAGGCCGGCAACCACGATGCCGCCGCAGGTATAGGCCAGCTTATCCTGGGGAGACATGTCCGCATAGATGCCGGTGTTCAGGTTGGCCATGGTGCTGAAGCCGCCCAGGAAGGCAAAGGAGGAGCCCAGAAAGGCAGGCACCCTGAATTTGGTGCACACATGGAAGAACAGGGTGCCGATGCCGGCAAAGAACAGAGTGGTCTGGATGTCCAGGGGCAGACCGTACTGCTGGACCAGGATGGGGACCAGGATGGTAGCGCCGAACATGGCGAACATGTGCTGGAGGCCCAGCACCAGCATCTTGGGGGTGCCCAGCTTCCGGGCGTCGCGGATGGGTTCGTTTGGATTCATGGATAAAACTCCCTTCTCACTTTCTCTGACACACAAAAAAAGACAATCACACCGGTGATTGCCCGCCTGCGGAACAGAAGAGAGGCCCCCAAACCCGATACAGCGACCCGTACAGCACGGTCATGGACCTCTCCTCCCTTCCATTTCCGAACAATCATACCAGAAGAGCGGGAGACACGCAAGTCTTATTGCCGAATTTCGTCTTTTTTTCCGGAATCACCAAAGGAAGGCCCGGGTGGGGGAACAGGTTGGAGGTTGTGTTGATTGACAACGTATGGGGGATACGATACAATAAAAACGATTTTTTTCTTGGGGCGGCGGGCTATCCGGCCCGGGACCGCCTGACAGATTTGAAAAAGGAGCGTCTGCCCGTGAAAAAGCCCTTTGTCACCCTGGAGCAGCTCCAGGCCATCACAGAGCAGTATCCCACCCCATTCCACCTGTACGACGAAAAGGGAATCCGGGAGAATGCCCGCCGCCTGTACCAGGCTTTCTCCTGGAACCCCGGCTACCGGGAGTTCTTCGCCGTCAAGGCCACCCCAAACCCCCAGATCCTGAAGATCCTGCGGGAGGAGGGATGCGGCGTGGACTGCTCCTCCCTCACCGAGCTGATGATGTCCGACCGCTGCGGCTTCCGGGGAGAGGAGATCATGTTCTCATCCAACGACACCCCGGCGGAGGAGTTTGCCCTGGCCTCCCAACTGGGGGCCACCATCAACCTGGACGACATCACCCACATCGACTTTCTAAAGGACACCATCGGATCCATTCCCAAGCGGATCTCCTGCCGATACAACCCAGGCGGGACCTTCACTCTGGGGGAGTCTGAGGAGGGCTTCCAGGTCATGGACAACCCGGGGGACGCCAAGTACGGCATGACCCGGGAGCAGCTGACCCAGGCTTTCAGCCGGCTGAAGGAGCTGGGGGCGGAGGAGTTCGGCATCCACGCCTTCCTGGCCTCCAACACCCTGTCCAACGACTATTACCCCGCCCTGGCCCGGATTCTGTTCCGGGTGGCTGTGGAGCTGAAGGAAGAGACAGGCTGTCACATCACCTTCATCAACCTGTCCGGCGGCGTAGGGGTGCCCTACCGCCCGGAGCAGCCCGCCAACGACATCGCCGTTATCGGGGAGGGGGTGCGCCGCGCCTATGAGGAGGTGCTGGTCCCCGCCGGGATGGGGGATGTGGCCATCTGCACCGAGCTGGGCCGCTTCCTGCTGGCGCCCTACGGCTGTCTGGTCACCCGGGCCACCCACGAGAAGCACATCTACAAGGAGTACATCGGGGTGGACGCCTGCGCAGCCAACCTGATGCGGCCCGCCATGTATGGGGCCTACCACCACATCACCGTCATGGGCAAGGAGGACGCCCCCTGCGACCACAAGTACGACGTTACCGGGGCCCTGTGCGAGAACAACGACAAATTTGCGGTGGACCGGATGCTGCCCAAGATCGACATGGGCGATCTGCTGGTCATCCACGACACCGGCGCCCATGGACACGCCATGGGCTACCAGTATAACGGCCGGCTGCGCTCCGCCGAGGTGCTGCTGTGCCAGGACGGCTCCACCCGCCTGATCCGCCGGGCGGAGACCCCGGAGGACTACTTTTCCACCGCAGTGTGGGAGTGAGCTCCCCAGACCACAGATCGAGAGACAGGACCGCCGCGCGTGCCGCGGCGGTCCTGTATTTGAGTGCTTCTTGTTGAGGTGATTTTGTTGCATATCCTGACTGAACTCAGCCTGATCTTTGCCCTGTGCCTGGCGGGGGAGGGGATCGCCGCCCTGCTTCCGGTGGCCTTCCCCGCCAGCGTCATCAGCATGCTGCTGCTCATGGCCCTGCTCTTGACCGGCGTGGTCAAGGAGCGGCGGATCCAGACAGTCTCCCGCTTCCTGGTGACCAACATGGGGCTGTTTTTCATCCCCTCCTTAGTGGGGACCATGGAATATGTGGAGGTCCTGAGGGCCCAGGCCCTGCCCTTTCTGGCCGTTACCTTTCTGACTACGCCGGTGGTCTATCTGGCGGCCGCCTGGACGGTCCAGCTGCTGATGCGGCGGAGCAGAAAGGAGGCAGGGCGTCATGTTTGAAGCGGTGATTTCCTCCCCGTTTTTCGGGTTAGCCCTCACCCTGGGGTGCTGGTGCCTGGGGGTGGAGCTCCAGAGACGGACAGGACTGCTGATCTGTAACCCAGTGCTGGTGGCCTCCCTGCTGGTGATCGGGGCGCTGACAGTATTACGCGTCCCCCTGGAGTGCTACAATGCCGGCGGCGGGCTGGTAAAGCTGATGCTGGGCCCGGCCACCGCGGTGCTGGCCCTGAATATCTATCAACAGCGGCAGGTGCTGCGGGAACACTTTCTCCCCGTGTTGGCAGGGTGTCTGGCGGGCAGCGCCGCCAGCATGGGCTCCGTGCTGCTGCTGTGCCGGCTGTTCCGCGCCGAGGAGATGCTTGCTGCCTCCATGCTGCCTAAGAGTGTCACCACAGCCATCGCGCTGGGCATCTCGGAGAGCGGGGGAGGCATCCCCGGCATCACCGCGGCCGCCGTGGTCATCACGGGAGTGGAAGGAGCCATGCTGGCTCCTCTGTTTGCCAGATGCTTCCGCATCACCGACCCGGTGGCGGAGGGGGTAGCCATAGGCGCCAGCAGCCACGCCGTGGGTACCTCCAAGGCCCTGGAGATCGGCCCCCTCCAGGGGGCCATGAGTTCCATCGCCATCTGCGTGTGTGGGATCTTCACCTCAGTGCTGGCGCTGTTCTTCTGAAGGAGGCAGCGGAGCTGGACACAGAGAGGATAGATAAGAAAGCACAGAAGGCCGCCGGCATCGCCGGCGGCCTTCTGCTGTTTATTTGCCTTGAGATCAGTCCAGTACGATATAGTCCAGGGAGACATAGCCGATAGCGGCCTGGCCGGACTGGGTGAGGTAGGAGACGTGGAGCCAGCCGTCTTCCGGCGGAGCGAGGAGGATGACCCTGCCTCCTTCCCGCAGATAGCCCACCACAGAGTGGGAGGTGCTGGGGCCGGAACGGACGTTCAGGCCGTTCTCCGCCCCGCGGACGGTGCCGGCGGAGGCGGCGGTGTCGCAGAGGACCACAGCGCTGGTGCAGGCGTCCCCGCAGGAGGCGGTAATGGTGACGCTCACCTGCCCGCCGGTGGTGTTCAGGTTGGTGATGGTGCCGTCGCTGGTGACTGGCGCCACAGTGGGCACGCTGCTGGTCCAGACGACGGTGCCGGCGGCTCCCTCAGGGGAGAGCGTGGGGGTGAAGTGATAGCTGGAGCCGGCCTGGAGGGTCAGTTCGCCAGTGTCCAGGGTGATGCCCTCCACGGGGACAGCGGGCTCCTCCGGCTGGCTGGTCTGTCCCGGCTCCTCCGGCTGGTCCGGATCAGCAGTTTGGCCCGGGCCCTCTGCCTGGCCGGGGTCGGCGGTGCCGCCCGGCTGAGGGTCCTCCTCCGGCTGGACCAGGTCGCCGGGGTCCAGATCGGCAGGAGGCGTATAGTTGGACAGCTTATACAGCAGAGCGGCCATCTCAGCGCGGGTGAGGAAAGCCTGAGGATTCAGGTTGCCGTCGGTGTCGCCGCCCACGATCTGATAGGCCACCAGGGTGGCAGCGTGCTGGGCAGCCCAGTCGGAGAGGGAGGCGCGGTCACCGAACTGATCCAGAACGGTGAGAGCGCCGGGCTGGCAGGTGATGCCCAGGAGAGGCAGGGCCTGGTTCAGAATGGTGAAAGCCTGCTCCCGGGTGACATCAGAGGCGGGAGCCAGGGTGCCATCCCCCACGCCGGTGGCCAGACCGTTGGCCTGGGCCCAGGACACAGCGGTGTAGTAGTAGTCGGAGGGGGATACGTCAGTAAAGGAGGCGGGGGAGGTGACGGCCGGCTTACCCGCCGCGCCGTAGAGCATCAGCAGAAAGTCGCCCCGGCGGATGTGCAGGTCAGGGCCGAACTCAGTGTCCGAGATGCCGCCCACCAGGCCGTTGGCATAGCAGTAGTCCACGGCGGTGTAGGCCCAGTGCCCCTCGGGCACGTCCTCGTGGGAGTTCTCCAGGGAGACCGTGATGGTCTGGCTCTGCCCGCCGGCAGAGGCGGTGAGGGTTCCGGAGGCGCCCCCGGGGCCCTCAGCGGTGAACAGTCCGTCCTCGGTGATGGAGCCGATGCTGCCCTCCACCGTCCAGGAGATGGCTCCCACGTCCCGCATGGCAGCCCGGGACCAGTAGGTACCCTGGGCAGTGAGCTGGACCTGGTCTCCAGGCTCCAGGGTGAGGGAGGTGAGGGCGTCGGTGCTGTTCTCCCGGGAGACGGTGAGGCCGGTGAGATGGTCCACTACGTGGATCTGGGCGGTGCCCTCCACATCCAGATCCGGGGACCAGAGCTCCAGGGTATCGGTGCCCGCGTCACTGCCGGCGGTGTAGATGTTGTCCTCCACCCGGCCCAGGTCGTCCAGGGAGGAGATCTCCACCTCGCCTGGGTCATCCCGAAGGATGTTCAGACCGCTGTCCAGCACGGCCGTCTCCCCCAGGTCCACAGAGGTGCCGGTGAGGACCACCAGCCCGTCATTTTTCAGCACCAGCCGGTCCGGATCGCCGTCACCCTCATCCCGGGAGACCAGGAGCAGGTAGGTGGCGCAGGCCCGGGGCTTGCCATCGGAGGGGATGTTGACGATGGAGGGGCCCTCTTGGCCGGGGACCCAGACACTGATGGCGGTGGAGCCGCCGCCGTCCAGGTTGACCGCCCAGACGCAGCCCTGGGAGAGCATCTCCTCCGCCAGATCCAGCTGGCTCAGTCCGCCGGAGTAGCCGCTCCTGCGGCCGTCCACAGCGTACAGGACCAGGGTGCCGTCCTCCCGCACGCCCAGGGCGGAGCGGGGGTCGCGGCCCTTTTCCACATAGGTCCAGGCAGTGGAGTCAGTGATCTGTCCGTCCCGGACCATCACATCGCCCACGCCGCTGGCCCACTGGGCGTCCTCGAGGGTGGAGGAGGTGCAGTCGGTGTGGAGGGTGACCCGGTCGCCCACCTGGAAGCTCTGGAATACGGACTCCAGGCCGCCGGCGTCGGCGGCAGTCAATATGTACTCGTTCTCGCCAATGACCACTGAGGTGTCGGTGCGGAGCAGCTCAGTGACCTCCAATTCCAGACGGCCGGAGACGGAGAGGGTGTCGTCGGGATCGGTCAGCTCCATGCGCACCATCCAGCCGGGGGTGCTGGTGTGGGTGGAGACGGTGGAAAAATCGTAGTTGAACAGGTAGAGCCCGCCGGAGTCGGCCCGGTATTTGTTCAGGTGGGTCAGAACGGTCTGGCCTCCGGTGGACTCGTTGGTGAGGGTGAGGGTGACCTGGGGCTGCTCTACCAGCTCCACCTCACCGTCGGTGATGACCACGGCGGCCTCGGCCTCCGGGCTGGATTTATAAATGCCGTCCTCAATGGAGATGCCCAGAGGCACGCCGGTGGAGGGAGCAAAGAAGTCGGTATTGATGGCGCCCAGCACGTGGTAGCCCAGGCTCTGGGCATAGCTGACCGCCAGATTGATGGAGCCGGCCCCGTAGGCGGTGCCGGAGGCCTGGAGGAAGATGGGCTCCACCTCCCGGCTGTCCGGAGAGAGTTCCAGGGAGAAGCTCTCCACCCGGCCCGCGGCGGAGTGGCTGGTGATGGTGTTGGAATAGGTCAGGCCGTCAGCCAGCTCCCGGGTGGTGCGCAGCTGGGGGGAGCCTGCGGCGGCGTAGGCCGAGGGCAGTGCCAGCAGCAGTGCCAGCGTCAAGGCGGTGAGGCGGCGGGCAGCTTGGGTGAAATGACGATGTTTCATGGATACTCCTTTTCACATGGTTAGGACAGGTGGTGGGGACAGCAAAACTAATTCCTTATTATAGCAGTGGAGCAGGGCACTTTCAATGGAAAAAAGTGTACAGATTTCGGGAAAATGTGAACATCCTATGAACACACGGGCCAACGGTTGAAAAAGTCGGAGGGGTGGTGTAAAATAAAACGATTTTATTGGGGATCCATAGGAGGTGGCGCGATGGAGGAGCGGCAGGACCATGCCACACGGACCATCAGCATCGTGATGATCATCGCCCTGGTGGGCAAGGTGCTGGGGCTGTACCGGGACCATCTGCTGGCGGTTTACTACGGGACGGGGATGGCGGCTAACGCCTTCAATACAGCCAGCCGGATCCCCAGGGTGTTTTTTGACGCGGTGTTCGCCTCCGCTATCTCGGCCTGCTTTATCCCGGTGTTCAGCGAGTATCTCACCCGGAAGGGGCGGGAGCCGGCCTTCCGCTTCGCGGGCTGCTTCATCACCGTGATGGGGCTGCTCTCTGCGGTCCTTTCGGTGCTGGGCATCCTGTTCGCGGGGCCCCTGGTCAGCCTGTTTGCCGACGGATATGATGCCCAGACGGCGGAGCTGGCCGTCTCCCTCACCCGGGTGATGTTCCCCACGGTGCTGTTCACCGGGGTGGCCTTCTCCTTTGTGGGAGTGCTCCAGTCCCTGGGGGAGTTCAATGTCCCTGCCCTGATCAGCGTGGTGTCCAACCTGGTCATCATTCTCTATTACCTGACGTTGGACCAGCAGTTCGGCATCTACGGCCTGGCCGTTGCCTTTCTGGTGGGCTGGTTCCTCCAGGCGGCGGTCCAGGTGCCCTCACTGCGCCGGCTGGGCTTCCGCTACCGGCCGGGGCTGGAGCTGCGCTCCGAGGGGATGCGGAAGGTCTTTGCCCTGATGCTGCCAGTGATGGTCTCCACCTGGGTGCAGCCCATCAACCTGACTATCAACTCCAAGTTCGGGTCCCGACTGTACGAGGGGGCCGGAGTGTCCGCCATCGAGTTTTCCACCAACTTGTATCTGGTGATCGCCGGGGTGTTCGTCCTGTCCGTCACCAATGTGATCTTTCCCAAGCTGTCCCGCCTCACCGGCCGGGAGCAGGAGGGGGAGTTCCGGGAGACGCTGCGGACCACCCTGCACGGCTGTCTGTTCTTCGTCCTGCCCATGTCGGCGGGGTTGATGGTGCTCTCCCGCCCGCTGATCTCCTTTATTTATGGAGGAGGCGCTTTTGATGATTTTTCCGTCTCCATCACCTCCCAGGGGCTGTTCTGGGTCTCGCTGGGGATGACGGGATACGCGGTCCAGAATATCCTCAGCCGGGCCTACTTCGCCCGGCAGAAGGGGAAGGTGCCCCTGGCGGCCGGTGCGGCCTCCATCCTGGTCAATGTCCTGCTGTGCATGGCGCTGGCCCAGAGGATGGGGGTGGCTGGTCTGGCCCTCTCCTCCGCTGTATCCTCCACCGTCTACGCCCTGTTGCTGGACATCCCCCTGGAGCTGCGGGGGGAGGGGGTCCTCAGCCGGAGTTTCCTGCTGGACCTGGGGAAGATGGCGCTGGCCACCGCGCTGATGGCGGTGGGCGCCTGGGCGGTGGCCGGCCTGACAGAGGGCCTGCTGCCCGGCAAGGCGGGGGAGCTGCTCACCCTGGGGGCTTCGGCGGCGGCTGGCGTGGCCGTCTACTTCCCGGCGGCGGTGCTGCTGAGATTGGACGAGGGGCAGCTGGCCCTGAAGATGGTGAAACGAGTGTGGAAACGAGGCTGATGCAATGAATCGAGCGATAGAGATCTGGAACAGCAGCATACTGGGGCGGGTGCTCACCGCCATCTGTCTGTGGTTCAGCGGACAGTGGCAGAGAAGTCGGGTGGTCCGGGCCTTCGTGGCCCCAATGGCGGGCCGACAGGCGGCGGAATCCAGTGTCTTTTTCCGACTGTGGGACCTGATCCGGGGCGGGCTGTGCGCCCTGTACCGCAGGCTGGGACTGGAGCGCCTGTTCGGGGGGAGCATCTTTTTGTGCCTGACCCTCTGGTGTTCTGCGGCGGTGGTGCTGGCCCCCCTGCTGCCCACTATGGCGGTACTGGCTCTGGCGGCGGTGGCTTTCGCCTCCCTGGCACTGAATCTGGTCCGGGACCGGGCACGGCCCCTGGCCTACTCCCCGGTCAACCGGTATATCCTGCTGTACGCGGCGGTGTATCTGGCGGCCACGGCCACCTCCGTCACGCCCCGGCAGAGCCTGTTCCCCGGCCTGCTGATGGTCTTTTTCATGGCCTTCGCCTTGGTGGTGGAGAACGCCGTGGACAGCTGGGAGCGGGCGGAACAGCTGGTGTTTCTCATGGTGCTGGCGGGAGGCGTGGTGGCTCTGCTGGGCGTGGGCCAGTATGTGCTGGGCGCCACGGGGGATGCCGCCTGGGTGGACAGCGACATGTTCTCCTCGGTCACCATCCGGGTCTACTCCACCCTCCAGAACCCCAATGTGCTGGCCGAGTATCTGATTTTGATGATCTCCCTGGGCGGGGCGGCCCTGCTCACCGCCAAGGGGACCGGGAAACGGCTGGTGCTGCTGGCCTGCTGCGGGGTGATGTGCCTGTGCATGGTGCTCACCATGTCCCGCGGCGGCTGGCTGGGCCTGCTGATCGCGGGGATGATCTTTTTGGTGCTCCTCAACCCCCGGGTGCTGGTGCTGGCGCCGGTGGTGCTCCCAGTGGCGCTGGTGGCCCTCTACTTTGTGCTGCCGGATACCGTCATCAGCCGCTTCACCAGCATCGGAAACCTGGAGGACACCTCCACGTCCTACCGGGTGTCCATCTGGATGGGCACCATAGCCATGCTGAAGGACTACTGGCTGTGCGGCATCGGGCCGGGCACCGGGGCTTTCAATCTGGTCTACCCGGCATACAGCTACAATGCAGCCAATGCTCAGCACGCCCATAACCTCTTTTTGCAGATCATGTCGGACGGCGGCGTGGTGGCCCTGGTGGTGTTCCTGCTGATCATCTTCATTTTCTGCCGGGTGATCTGCTCGGCACTCTCCCGGAACCGGAGCTGGCGGGCCCGGTGCTATCTGGCCGGCGCCATCGGCGGCGTGGGCGGGTTCATGGCCCAGAGCATGACCGACTACACATTTTATAACTACAGGGTGGCCCTGCTCTTCTTCGCGGTGCTGGCCCTGGGAGCCAGCTTTGCCCGGCTGGCGGAACAGGAGGTGGAGGACCGGTGAATACCATTTTACAGGTCATCAGTGACACCAATATCGGCGGCGGCGGCCGCAGCCTGCTCAACTATCTGAGCTGTCAGGACCGCAGCCAGTTCCAGTCCCAGGTGGTGCTCCCACGGGGCAGCGCCCTGAAAGGACCTGTAGAGGCGCTGGGGGTGCCGGTCCATGAGATCGACGCCATGGCGGACCGGTCCATGGATCTGTCGGCGGTGGCTCCCCTGCGCCGGGTCATCCGGGCGGTGGACCCGGATCTGGTCCACACCCACGGTTCCATGTCCGCACGGATGGCTGCCCGGCTGTGCGGCAAAAAGGTGATCTACACCAAGCACTGTGTCTTCCCCCTGGGGCGGGTGATGGGAAGCCCGGTGGGCCGTCTGGCGGGCCATGTGCTGGATGCCTGCCTGTCCGACGGGGCCATCGCAGTGAGCCCATCGGTGCGGGAGCTGCTGCTCCAGTCCGGCGTACCGGATCGGAAGATCCACGTGCTCTTCAACGGTGTGGCTCCCCTGGAGGCCCCTACGGAGGAGGAGCGGACCGCACTGCGGGCGGAGTACGGCTTTGGGCCGGAGGACTTCGTGGTGGGCATCCTGGCCCGGGTGGAGGAGTACAAGGGGCACAGCGTGCTGCTGGATGCGGCGGAGCAGCTGCTCAGTCAGGGCCGCCGGGTGAAGGTGCTGGTGGCCGGAGAGGGCAGCGCCGAGGCTGCCCTGCGGCTGCGGGCGGTGTCCTTCCCCCAGGGGACAGTGTTTTTTGCCGGCTTTATTGAGCGGGTGGAGCGGGCCCTGTGGGCCATGGACGCTCAGATCAACGCCTCCACCGAGAGCGAGGGGACCAGCCTCTCCCTGCTGGAGGGCATGAGCTTCGGCCTGCCCGCCGTGGTCAGCGATATCGGGGGCAACCCCCTGCTGATCCAGGACGGAGAGAACGGCCTGGTCTTCCCCAACCGGGACAGCCGGGCCCTGGCCGACTGTGTGGCACGGCTGATGGATGACCCCGCCCTGCTGCGCAGGCTGGGAGAGGGGGCCAAACGGTCCTTTGAAGAAAACTATACCGGCGAGATCTTTGCCAAGCATGTGGAGGACGTCTACCGGGACGTCCTGAAAGGAGTATCTCATGGAACCAAATAAGCCGAAATTCCGCTTCCGACTGAACCTGTTCGACAGCATCGTCCTTGTACTGGCCCTGGCGGTGGGGGCATTCCTGGTGTGGAGCGCCATAAAGCCGGCGGCCGCACCGGCGGAAGGGGCCGTTTCCGCGGCAGGGACGGTGCAGTACACCATCCGATTTCAGAAGATGATCCAGGGAGCCAGCGAGCGGATCAAGCCCGGGGACCAGCTGGTGGACACCGTGAAGAACTACGAGCTGGGCACAGTTGTGTCTGTGGAGACAGTGCCGGCCCAGGCTCTGATCCAGGATCACGAGGACAAGGCCTTTGTCCTCGCCGGGATCGAGGGTTACGAGGACGCTTTGGTGACAGTGGAGGCCCCCTATACCGAGGGAGAGGACTCCCTCCTGCTGGGCGGAGGCTTCAAGCTGCGGGTGGGCGTGACCGCCTATGTCCGGGGCTCCGGCTATATGGGCAGCGGGCCCGTGGTTTCCATTGAGAGGGGGGAGCAGGGATGAAAAAGATCATCGACCGCAACGGCCGCCTGTTCGGCTTCATCAGCGTCATCGACCTGCTGGTCATCGTAGTGGTGGCGGTGATGGGCTTTGCCCTGTACACCAAGAACACCCAGATGGCCATCACCAGCACCAACACGGCGGACCAGACCATCACCTACCAGATCCTGGCCAGTGGGATACGGACCTATGTGGCCGAAGCAGTGCGGGAGGGCGACCAGCTCTTTGACCCGGACCGGAGCAGCGGCGGCACCCTGGGCACCATCACCGACATCCAGCTCATGCCCGGCACCAAGCTGGCCGAGTTTGACGACGGCACCGTGGCGGCCGCCACGGTGGAGGATGGCGTGGACATGCTGATCACCGTAGAGGGCACCGGCCTAGTGAGCGAGTCGGGACGCTATACCCTGAATCGGGTGTATGAGCTGGGGGTCAACTCCTCCCGGACCTTCTGCACAAAATACGCGGAGTTCATCGGCACAGTGACAGAGATTTTTTAAAAAGGGGCGGCAGACATGAAGATCCTGATGGCCACTATGGGCCTGGATATCGGCGGAGCGGAGACCCATATCGTAGAGCTGGCCAAGGAGCTGAAGGCGGAGGGACACGACATCGTGGTGGCCTCCAACGGCGGTGTCTATGTCCCTGAGATCGTGGCCGCGGGCATCCGCCACTACCAGGTCCCCATGCACCGGCGGGACGCCGGATGCATGCTCCGTTCCCGAAAGCTGCTGAAGGAGATCATCCGTACTGAGAGGCCGGACGTGGTGCACGCCCACGCCCGCATCCCCGCCTTCCTGTGCGGCACCCTCCAGAGAACGATGAAGTTCCCCTTCGTCACCACCGCCCACTGGGTGTTCACCACCAAGGGCGGGCTGCGCTACCTCACCAACTGGGGGCAGCGGACCGTCGCCGTCTCCGATGACATCAAGGCGTATCTGATCCGGGAATACGGGGTGCCGGAGGAGCACATCTCTGTGACCATCAACGGCATCGATACAGAGAAGTTTTCTCCACAGACTTCCGGCCAGTCAGTGGTGGAGGAGTTCGGCCTGGACCGGTCCAGGCCGGTGGTCTCCTATGTGAGCCGGATGGACGAGGACCGGGCCCTGGTGGCCCGGCAGCTGATCCAGATCGCGGAGGAGCTGGACCGGGCGGTGCCCGGGGTGCAGCTGCTCATCGCCGGAGGGGGCAACGTGTTCCGGGAGCTGAAAGAGCAGGCGGAGGCGGTGAACGCCCGGATGGGACGCACCTGCGTGGTGATGACCGGCCCACGCACCGACATCAATCAGATCGTGGCAGCGGGGGACATCTTCGTAGGGGTGTCCCGGTCGGCGCTGGAGGCCATGTCCGCCGCCAAGCCCGTCATCGTGGCGGGAAACGAGGGGTATCAGGGCCTCTTCGGTCCGGAGAAGCTGGAGGAGGCCCGGCTGGGCAACTTCTGCTGCCGGGGACTGCCCATGTCCACTCCGGAGCGTCTGCTGGCCGATGTGGCCGCCGTCCTGTCCCTCTCCCCGGAGAAGAAGGAGGCGGCGGGGGCCTACGGCCGGGAGGTGATCTTCCAGTATTACTCCGTGCGCCGGATGGCAGCGGACTGTCTGGCCATGTATGAGCAGGTGCGCCGCCGGAAGTACCAGGTGGTCATGAGCGGCTACTACGGCTTTTCCAACGCGGGGGACGACGCCATCCTGGAGGCCATCCACCAGAGCATTCTGGAGGCCAGTGGGGAGGTGGGGGTCACCGTGCTGTCCAACGACCCCCGCGAGACCCAGCGGCACTACGGCATGAATGCCATCCCCCGCTTCCGTTTCTGGAAGGTGTTCGGTGCCCTGCGCCGATGCGACGCTCTGCTGTCCGGCGGGGGCAGCCTGCTCCAGGACCGGACCTCCACCCGCTCCCTCCTCTACTATCTGTCCATCGTGCGCTGTGCCGAGTGGATGGGGAAGCCGGTGATGCTCTACGCCAACGGCATCGGGCCGGTGCAGAAGCCGGCCAACCGCCGCCGGGTGAAGCGGGCAGTGGAGCGGGCCGCTCTGGTGACCCTGCGGGACCACAGCTCCGCCCGGGAGCTGGTGGAGATGGGGGTGGAGCGCCCAGATCTCCACGTCACGGCCGACCCGGTGTTCAACCTGGATCCCGCCCCCAAGGAGCGGGCCGGGGAACTGCTCCGGTCCGCCGGGCTGGAGCGGGGCACTCCCTTCGCGGCGGTCTCGGTGCGGGACTGGCCGGATACGGGCAGCTTCGCCGGGGAGCTGGCCGCCCTGTGCGACCATCTCTACCGGACCTGCGGGATGGAGATCCTGTTCCTGATGATGCAGCCCTGCCGGGACCGGGCGGCCACCGCCCAGGTGCGGAGCGCTATGGAGTGCCCCTCCCATCTGCTGGACGCCCCCTGCACCCCGAGGGAGCTGATGGCCGTGCTGGGGGAGGGCAGGCTGTGTTTGGCTATGCGGCTGCACACCCTGATTTTCTCCGCCCGGATGGCGGTCCCTGTGCTGGGGTTGGTCTATGATCCCAAGGTGGCCAGCTATCTGAAGGAGCTGGACATGCCCTCCGCCGGTGATGTGCATCACTTCCGCCGGGAGGAGGCCATCGCCGCCGCGGACCGCCTGATGGCGGACTATGAGGGGAGCCTGGAACGCCTGCGGGTGAAATCCGCCGCCCTGAGCCGGGCGGCCCGGGAGAACGAGCGATTGCTGCTGGAGCTGCTGGAGAGGAAACAATAGAGCTTTTGACTGGAACGCGCGGCAGGAGCGGAGACGGGGAGCTCCGGCTCACCGAATCAGCTTGAACAAAAAAGATCCTTTCGCTTACGGGCGGCCCCACGGGGCCGCCCGTAAATCGTTTTCAGGGATGAGACGGGCGAGCCTGTGCGGGCCTA
Source organism: Lawsonibacter asaccharolyticus (assembly GCF_022453915.1). Lineage (NCBI taxonomy): Bacteria > Bacillati > Bacillota > Clostridia > Eubacteriales > Oscillospiraceae > Lawsonibacter > Lawsonibacter asaccharolyticus. Next base: position 2,298,027 of record NZ_CP091870.1, on the reverse strand, counting down.
TGCAGGGCCGCTGCCCGCTCCGGAGTCCGATAGGGAAATCAGGCTCTTGACAAGAGAGGTTTATTGCGATAAACTTGCAGTGAAAGAGAGGTTTATTAGAATAAACCTAAAGGGGGACGGACGGTGGAAAAGCTGTTTGACGGGGAATACCGGCTGATGGAGGTGCTGTGGGAAAGTGCACCAGTGAATTCCACCCAGCTGGTGACTCTGTGCCGGGAGCAGCTGGGCTGGACCAAGAGCACCACCTATACGGTGCTGCGCAAGCTGTGCCGGAAGGGGGCGGCCAGAAACGAGCGCGCGGTGGTCACCCCGCTGCTGACCCGGGAGCAGGTCATCCGAGCCCAAGGGGAGGAGCTGGCGGTGAAGGCGGGGGGGATGGCCCCCTTCCTCAACGCCTTTTTCAGCGGGCGGAAGCTGACCATGGAGGAGGCACTGGAGCTGAAGGACCTGATCGACCAGCACACCTGGGAGGACTGACCGTGGACGGACTGAACACGTGGCTCACCATATTTTTGAATCACCTGAACGCGGGGCTGGCACTGGGGGTCGTCCTGGCCGTCCTGATTCTGCTGCGCCCTCTGCTCCTCCGGCTCCTCACCCCCCAGCAGCGGGTGGCAGTCTGGTATGTAGCGTGGAGCATCGGCATATTTGGGAACCTGTGGGGGCTGACCAGCCTGGTAAGGGTGCTGCCGGTAACGGTCTGGGACCTGCTGGGACCCCGGCCGGGCGGGATATTCGGCGCGCCGGCTTTCCTGCCGCCCGCCTACGACGGGCCGGGGGAGTACCCCGTGGTCCTGCCCGGCGGGGAAACTGCGGCGGTGGAGCTGAACAGCGGTCCGCTGCTGGCCCTGTCCCTCCTGTGGGCCGCGGTGGCGGTGGGGCTGCTCCTGTGGTATTGTCACCGGTCCTTCGCCCTGATGTGCTGGGGGCGGCAGGGGAGCGAGCTGGAGGAGAAGGAGCTGGTGGCCCTGGGGGCCGACCGGCTGGAGCTCTGGATGCAGCCCGGAAAGATCCGGGCGTGGATCACCCCCGGGCTGCCCACTAGCTTTGTCATGGGGGATTCGGTGTACCTCCAGGCAGAGCTGCCCAAAGAGCAGCTTTCCCTGGTGCTGCGCCATGAGCTGAACCACATCTATCTCCGCCATGGGTACTTCTCCGGGCTCAGGGGCGCCTGCCTGCTGCTCCACTGGTGGAATCCGATCCTGTGGCTGGCATTTCGGTATATGGGCCGGGATATGGAGCTGGCCTGTGACCAGAGGACCCTGGATCAGCTGGAGCCGGAGCAGCGGAAGGAGTACGCCAAGACCCTGGTGGAGCTGGGGGCGGGGCGGCGCCTGTGGGAGGCCCCGCTGTGCTTTGGGGAGTGCGACGGAGCCCTGCGGGTGCGGGCGGCGGTGGCCTGGCGTCCCCTGACCCCTGTGCGCCGCCTCACCGGGCTGTTCTGTGCCGCCCTGGTGTTCCTCCTCTTTGCGGGGGCGCCGGCCGTGCCGGGGGGAGTGACAGAGACTGATTTCTCCCGAAACCTGACGCAGATGGAGGAGGCGCCGGAGAAGGTGGTGGAGGAGCTGATCCGGCGGCTGGAGGAGAAGGGGGACCTGCTCTCCGGGGTGAGCATCGCCGCCGGCTGGTGGAAGTGGGAGGGCACAGGGGGCCGGATCTATCTGGAGACCAGCGTGGGCACTTGGCGGGCGTTCCGGTGCGTGCTGGGGGAGAGCGGCAAGATGGGGATGATCCAGCTCCGGCAGGAGGGCCGGCCCCATGACCTGGCGGACTGCACTCAGTTTTATCCCGTGGACTGAGCCTGAGAGAAAGGAGAGGAGCGGATATGATCGGCCGATTTTTTGTTGTGGGCATGTTTATGATGATCAATCTGGGGCTGGCAGTGGGAATGATGTTCGCCGCCCTGTTTCTGCTGCGCCCCCTGCTGGTGCGGATACTCTCCCCGGGGCAGCGGGTGGCCCTTTGGGTGGTGGGCTGGATCAGCCTGTACAGTCCGAGCTTTTACGGCCTGCTCAGCCTGGTCCACATCCTGCCCGTCACCTTCCGTGACCTGATCACCGGGCGGGTAAAGGACGGCGGATGGACGACCTCAATCCCCGCCTATCTGCCCATGGATTACCACGGGGCGGGGGTGTACCATCTGTCCCTGCCCGGCGGGGCGGTGGTGCCGGTGGAAATCGGGGAGGGGATAGCCGGGGCGGCCGCGCTGCTGTGTCTGGGCGTCCTGGTGCTGGGGATCGTTTTTTCCTGCCGACAGGACAGGCGGCTGAAGGAGCTGCTGCGCAGGGGGGAGCCGCTGGGCGGAGAGGAGGCTCTGACCAAGCATGTCCTCCAGGAGGAGACGCGGAAGATCCAGATCCGGCTGGTGGAGGGACTGCCCACCAGCTTCCTCACCAGCAGGAGATGGCTGGGGTCGGTGGAATATGTGATCTGCCTCCAGCGGGAGCTGTCCCCGGAGCAGCGAGCCCTGGTGCTGCGCCACGAGCTGGAGCATATCAGGCTGGGGCACCTCTGGTTCAAGGGGTGGGCCAACATGGGGGTATTTCTCTATTGGTGGGACCCGCTGATCTGGCTGGGCTACAAATATTTCTGTCGGGACCTGGAGCTGGCATGCGACGCGGCCGTTCTGAAGGAGCTGGAGCCGGAGGAACGGCGGGAGTACGCCAGGACCCTGGTGGAGATGGGGGCCGGGCGGAGCCTGTGGAGCACGCCATTGTGCTTCGGGGAGTGCGATACAGCGGTGCGGGTCAAGACAGCGGCCCGCCCGCAGCGAACAGGGGGAGCCTGGCGGGGCCTCTCCTGGCTGACGACGGTGCTGCTCTTCCTCTTCTTCCTGGGCGGCCCCACCCAGGGGGTGCTGGCGGAGGACGCGCTGCTCACCTGGGAAAGAGGGGGCGGGACTGTGGACACCCTGGTGGCCCATACGATGGATCAGGTGAGGCAGGATCTGGGACTGGGGCCCATCCTGGCCCTCCAGGTCTGGTGCGTCGCGGAGGACGGCGAGCACGTCTGGGTGGTGATGGAGCTGCTGGAGCAGGGCTGGGTGGGGGCCGAGTATTTCTGGTATCCCACGCGGGACCGCCTGTATTTTACTCATGCAGAGGTGCTGAAAAAGCCCCCGGATCTGACGGGGGCGGTGCCGCTGTCATGAAAGCGGGAAGCATTGTGCTGAGGTCATGTTCCCTGCTCATGGAGGCATTCCTTGGCCTTTCCCTTCTGCGGTGGACCTTCCGCTATGAGAGGGCCCGGTTGGTACTGCAAAAGGGTGAGTGCAGTGGAGGACCTGGACCAGGAGGGCTGGGACCGGGTCAAATAGCATACGCCCGCCCTGCCGCCATGGTGACAGGGCGGGCGTATGTGGAGCTCGGCCGGCGGGAGTGGGCAAAAAATACAGGGAGCGAGGCCCAGGGCTTGTCAACCGGAGGCTTTTATGAGACAATAAAACGTGTACGGCGGTCCTTGAACCGCCAAAATGGAATGTGACCAACGATCCAGGAGTTTTGTATATGAGTGAACTGTTTGAAAAATCTATGGCCACCCTGGAGCTGCCCCAGGTGCTGGCTCTTCTTGCCGACTGCGCGGCCACCCTGGAGGGAAAGGAGCGCTGCCTGGCACTGCGTCCCCTCACTGATCTGGACGACGTGGCCCGGGCGCAGGAGGAGACCTCCGCCGCGGTAAAGATGCTCATTCTGCGGGGGAGCCCCGGCTTCTCCGGGGTGAAGCCGGTGTCGGCCAGCCTCCAGCGGGCGGACATGGGGGGGAGCCTGTCTACCCGGGAGCTGCTGGACATCGCCTCTGTGCTGCGGTGCGCCCGGGGGGCGCGGGACTACGGGGACAGCGAGGAGAAGACCGTCATCTCCCACCTGTTCCGCTCCCTGACCCCAAACCGCTTCCTGGAGGACAGCATCACCAACTCCATCCTCAGTGAGGAGGAGATCGCCGACTCAGCCAGCAGCGAGCTGGCCTCCATCCGGCGGCACATGCGCTCCACCGAGGCCAGGGTGCGGGACATCCTCCAGCGGCTGATCTCCTCCAACCAGTCCAAATACCTCCAGGAGTCCATCATTACCATCCGCTCCGACCGGTACGTGGTACCGGTGAAGGCGGAGCACAAGAACGCCATCCCCGGCCTGGTCCACGACGTGTCCTCCAGCGGCTCCACCTTCTTCATTGAGCCCATGGGGGTGGTGAAGGCCAATAACGAGCTGCGTGAGCTGGCGGCCAGGGAGAAAAAGGAGATCGAACGCATCCTGGCGGAGCTGTCCGCCCAGTGCGCCGCCCATAAGGAGGATATCGGGGAGGACTATACCCTGCTGATCCTGCTGGACACCATCTTCGCCCGGGGACAGCTCTCCCTGAAGATGGAGGCCAGCCAGCCCGGCCTGTCGGAACGGTACCTGAGGCTGCGGGGAGCGCGGCACCCCCTGCTGGATAAAAAGAAGGCGGTGGCCAACGACCTGGAGCTGGGAGACCGGTTCGACACCTTGGTCATCACCGGTCCCAACACCGGCGGCAAGACGGTGACCCTCAAGACCCTGGGCCTCATTACACTGATGGCCCAGTGTGGGCTGCACATCCCTGCCAAGTCGGACAGTACGGTGCGGGTCTTCCGCCGGGTGCTCTCTGACATCGGGGATGAGCAGTCCATTGCCCAGTCCCTGTCCACCTTCTCCTCCCATATGACCAACATCGTGGGCATCCTGAAGGAGGCGGACGGTCAGACCCTGATCCTGTTCGACGAGCTGGGGGCAGGCACCGACCCGGTGGAGGGCGCCGCCCTGGCGGCGGCCGTCATTGAGAGTGCCCGGGAGCTGGGGGCACTGGTGGCGGCCACCACCCACTATGCCGAGCTGAAGGTGTACGCTATGACCACCCCCGGGGTGGAGAACGCCTCCTGCGAGTTCAATGTGGACACCCTGGCCCCCACCTACCGGCTGGTAATGGGCATCCCGGGCAAATCCAACGCCTTCGCTATCTCCCGGCGCCTGGGCCTGCCGGAGGAGATCATCGACCGGGCGGCCGCCCGGCTGGATGCGGAGAACGTGCGCTTTGAAGACGTACTCACCAAGCTGGACCAGCAGCGCCAGGAGATGGAGAAGGACCGGGCGGAGGCCCGGCGGCTGAAGCTGGAGATGGAGCAGTCTGCGGGCAAGGCCCGGGAGTACCGGAAGCGGCTGGAGGAGGAGCGCTCCAAGGTGGTGGAGAAGGCCCAGGCGGAGGCCCGGGCCATCATCCAGGAGGCCAGAGACGCCAGCGACCTGGCCCTCTCCGAACTGAAGGAGCTGAAAAAGCGCCAGGACCTGGACTGGCAGCAGGTGAACGACGGACGGGCGGAGGCCCGCCGCCTGCTTAATGAGGCGGAGCGGTCCATCGGCGGGGCGGCGCAGGAGCCGGAGGCCCCGCCCCCCACCCGGCCGGCCCGGGCCGGGGATACGGTGGAGCTGGTATCCATGGGGACCAGAGCCAGCGTCCTGTCGGTAAACAAGGACGGCACCCTCCAGCTCCAGGCGGGGATCTTGAAGATCACCGCCAAGCAGGACGAGGTGCGGGTGGTGGAGGGCGAGACCCAGAGCCAGAAGGAGGCCAGGCGCATCGTCCAGCGGGCCCAGCACACCCTGCGCGCCGCCGCGGCCCCCTCTGAGATCGATTTGCGGGGCATGATGACCGACGAGGCCATCGCGGTGCTGGACCGCTTCCTGGATACTGCTATGATGGGCAAGCTGGAGAGCGTGACCATCATCCATGGAAAGGGGACCGGCGCGGTGCGCAAGGCGGTGCGGGAGCATCTGAAGCGCAGCCGCTATATCAAATCCTTCCGCCCCGGCCGCTACGGCGAGGGGGAGGACGGCGTCACCGTGGCGGAGCTGCGGTAAGGGGCCGGGCCCTCTTTCCAGGGGGACAGAAGCGCGCACGGCCGGCCCAGCGGTGGGCGGAGACCGGGAAGAAGGGCATCTGCCGCCGAATGCCGTGGACCTCCCGCAATTTTTGTTGAGAAAAGAAGGCAGATTTGTGAAAAATGTCATTGACGGATGCGGGATGAATTTGGTATGCTAGTAACACACAAATCGAGTGCGGAGGTACGGATATGTATAGTCAGGAAGCGGTCGTCAATAACCAGGTAGGCCTGCATGCCAGACCCGCCACGTTCTTTATCCAGAAAGCCAACGAGTTCAAAAGCTCCATTTGGGTGGAGAAGGACGAGCGCAAGGTGAACGCCAAGAGCCTTCTGGGCGTGCTCTCCCTGGGTATTGTCAAAGGTACTCCTATCAAGCTCATTGCGGATGGTCCGGATGAGAAGGAAGCGGTGGAGGCTCTGTTCAAGATGATCTCTTCCGATTTTTCCGAGTGAGCCACACAGCGCAGATCCGAAAGGCACCGCTTCGCGCGGTGCCTTTTTTAACATCTCCCCGGGAGGCCCCCTATGACATTTGACGAATTGAAGGAAAAGGCCCACGCCCTGCCTCTGAAGCCAGGCGTGTATATCATGCAGGATGCCAAAAACACGGTGATCTATGTGGGCAAGGCCAAGGCGTTGAAAAACCGGGTGTCCCAGTATTTCCAGGACTCCGCCTCTCACACGGAGAAGACCCGGGCCATGGTGTCCCAGATCGACCACTTTGACGTGATCGTGGCGGACAGCGAGTTTGAGGCCCTGGTACTGGAGAACTCCCTCATCAAGCGCCACCAGCCCCGGTACAACATCCTGCTCAAGGACGACAAGGGCTACCCCTACATCCGCTTGTCCGGGGAGGAGTACCCCCGCTTCTCCCTGGCCAACCGGGCGGCGGAGGACGGGGCACGCTATTTCGGCCCTTACGCCAGCCGCCACGCCACCCAGGCTATCGTGGACGCCCTGCGCTCCGCCCTGCGCCTGCCCTCCTGCGGGAAGCGCTTTCCCCGGGACATTGGGAAGGAGCGCCCCTGCCTCAACTTCCACATGGGCAAGTGCGATGGCTACTGCCGCAGCCTCCAGATGAAGGAGCAGCATGAGGAGGCCATCGCCCAGGCGGTCTCCCTGCTGGAGGGGCGGTTCAAGGAGGTCAAAGCGGACCTGACCGCCGAGATGGAGCGGGCGGCGGAGGAGCTGCGCTTCGAGCGGGCGGCGGAGCTGCGGGACCGCATCCAGGCCATCGAGCTGCTGGGGATGCGGCAGAAGGTGGTGGCGGGCTCCCTGGCGGATACCGACGTCACCGGCTTTTTCCGGGGGACAGCCAAGAGCTGCTTCGTGGTCCTGCACTACATGGAGGGGGAGCTGGCGGCCAAGGATATGGACCTGCTGGAGACCCCTATGGAGGAGGACGAGGAGGAGGTCCTCTCCTCCCTGGTGCGGGAGTACTATGTGGGACGAAGCCGGCTGCCCAGGCAGATCCTGCTGCCCTGTGAGCTGCCCGACCAGGTCCCGCTGACCCGGATGCTCTCCGAGCAGGTGGGCCGCCGGGTGGAGCTGGTGACCCCACAGAGGGGGGCAAAGATGGATCTGATCCGGCTGGCCAACCAGAACGCGGCAGAAGAGGTGGCCCGGGCCACCACCCGGGAGGAACGCCAGAACAAGCTGCTGGAGGCGCTGGCCAGGATGCTGGGCATGGAGGAGCCCCCCCGGCGGATGGAGTCCTACGACATCTCCAACACTGGAGCCAGTGACATCGTGGCCTCCATGGTGGTCTATGTGGACGGAAGGCCCCTGAAGCGGGACTACCGCCGCTTTAAGCTGAAGGATATGGAGGGCCCGGACGACTACGCCTCCATGGAGCAGGTGCTGACCCGGCGGTTCCGCCGGTATCTGGACGGGGACGAAAAATTTGTGGAGAAGCCCGACCTGCTGCTCATTGACGGCGGTCTGGAGCATGTGCGGGTGGCCAGGCGGGTGCTGGAGGCCATGGCGCTGGACATCCCGGCCTTCGGCATGGTGAAGGATGACCGGCACCGCACCAGGGCCCTGGTCCACCCCGACGGGCGGGAGATCGGTATCCAGGCGGTGCCGGCAGTGTTCTCCCTCATCGGGCAGATCCAGGAGGAGACCCACCGCTTCGCCATCGAATACCACCGGCAGCTCCAGGCGGGACACGTAAAAGGCTCCGTTCTGGACAAAATACCCGGGGTGGGGGAAAAGCGCCGGGCCCAGCTGCTCAAGCACTTCAAAAGCGTGAAGGCCATCCGGCAGGCATCTCTGGAGGAGCTGGAGCGGGCGGTCCCCCAGAGCACGGCCCAGGCGGTGTACCAGTATTTCCGCAGGGGAGAGACAGAAAATCAGGATCAGGCTGAGAGAAAGGAAGAGTGACCATGCGAGTGATCTCCGGCTCCGCACGGGGCAGAAGACTGAAAGAGCTCCAGGGGATGGACACCCGGCCCACCACCGACAAGGTGAAAGAGTCCCTGTTCAACATCATCCAGTTCGAGATCGAGGGGCGGAGCGTCCTGGACCTGTTCGGCGGCACCGGACAGCTGGGGATCGAGGCTCTGTCCCGGGGGGCGGAGCGATGCACCTTTGTGGACGCCCGGCGGGAGGCTGCTGCCCTCATCCGGGAGAACCTGAAGGCCACCGGACTGGAGAAGGCGGGCCGAGTGGTGCAGGGGGATGCGATCTCCTTCCTCAGCGGGTGCCGGGAGCGGTTTGGTGTCATATTCCTGGACCCGCCCTATCAGACCCAGCTGCTGGAGCAGACTCTGGAGCTGGTGTCGAAGATTGACATTCTTTCGGAACATGGTATAATGATTTGCGAAAGTCCCGCGGAGAGGGAGCTTCCCCCGCTGGCACCTCCCTATGAAAAGGGGAGGGAATACCGGTACGGCAGGATCAAACTGACAGTTTACCGCCGTCAGGGGAGTGACCCGAGATCATGAAGACCGCTATCTATCCCGGCAGCTTTGACCCTGTCACCCTGGGGCATCTGAACATCATCAAGCGGGCCGCTCAGTGCTTTGACCGGGTGATCGTCTGTGTGATGGTGAATTCCAAGAAGCACGGGCTGTTTACCCCGGAGGAGCGGGTGGAGCTGCTGGAACGGTGTACTGCCCGCTTTCCCAACGTGGAAGTTGACTTCTCCGACGAGCTGCTGGCCGCCTATGCCAAGCGCAGGAAGGCTCATGTGGTGGTGAAGGGCCTGCGGGCGGTATCCGACTTTGAGCAGGAGGTCCAGATGGCGGTCATCAACCGCAAGCTGAACCCCAGGCTGGAGACCATGTTCCTGGCCTCCAGCGATAAGTACACCTACCTCAGCTCCACCGTGGTGAAGGAGATGGCCCGGTATGGAGCAGACCTGGGGGAGTTCGTCCCCCGGGAGATCGTGGACGACGTAGACCGGAAAATGCGCCAGGCGCAGGAAAAGGAGAATGACTGATGGCAAGCGGTGTGGAAGAGCTGCTGGACATGCTCTTTGAAATGGTGGATGAGGCCAAGAATATGCCCCTTTCCAGCGACAAGTGCGTGCTGGAGCGGGACCGCGCCCTGGATCTGATCGATGACATCCGGGCCCAGTTCCCTGTGGAGCTGGGAGAGGCTAAGAAGCTGGTGGCCTCCCGGAACGACTATATCGCCGCGGCTAAGCGGGAGGCGGAGGTGATCCGCAAGCAGGCGGAGGCGGAGGCGCAGCGCATGCTGGCAGAGGAGTCCGTGCTGAACCAGGCCAAGCAGCGCTCTGCTGAATTGATGCGCCAGGCGGAGGAGCGCAGCCGGGAGTTGAAGCGCTCCGCCAACGAGTACTGCGAGGACGCCCTGCGCCGCACCGAGGAGGCGGTGGCGGAGGCCTATGACGAGATCAAGAAGTCCCGGGCCCGCTTCCGGGCGGCGGCCAGCGCCACCGCCGCGGGGAGCCCGTCGGGAGGGCGGGCTGCCTATGACGCGGCGGCCGAAGAGGACTGAATCACAGAGAACAGCGGGGGCCGCACGGATGTGCGGCCCCCGCTTTGTGCCACGGTGGGTGGGCCTCCCGGGAAAATGAAGGGGGGATGGGGCAGGCCTTCATTTTTTACAAAAAATTTTCTTGACATTTGGAGAAGAGAGGTTTACAATAACAACAATCAGCCGGCGGGAGGCGCTGGACGCTCCGGCAGTATGGAGAAAAAAGCGTCGGAATGGACAAAAAGGGGAAAGTTGTCCTGCCTGTTGAGAGACACAGCTGCCAAAGAAACGGGCGGCGGAGAAAGAGGTGAGCACAGATGAGATCTCAGCGTTATGTGACCCAGGGAGAGAGGTGGGACTGCAAGCGGTGCGTGCAGACTGTGCATAGGAGCCAACATGATCTGGGGTGACCCCCAAAAATCTTGTTTTTCCAGTTCAGCCTGATTTTCTCCGCCATCGTTTGCAGTAGTGCAGCGGTGGCGTTTTTGTTGCCTGAAATGATAAAATGACGTTCCCATGGAAAGGAGAGATCGACATGACGATGCTTCGTGAGAAGAAGAACAGTATCTGGAATCAGATGCGTCAGGATAAAGACATCGACGACATGATCTTTGAGAGTGAGCCTGCTGCCCGCAAGGAAGCTGTGGTATGCAGTGAGCGCTGACGGATCTTCGGATGACTGGACCGGGAGCCTGTACCCAGCCGCGGCAGAGCTGCGGGTCGGGGAGACAGGCTCCCGGTCTCTGCGTTTCAGGCAGGGCCGTGCCTGAGGAGAGGCCGGGCGGCCCCGGTGCGCCGATGACCGGGGAGCAGCGGAGGGGCAGGCCCCGTTCCTGCGTGGAGAAGGAGAGTGGCGTGTACCATAGGGGCCGATGCCTGCCCGATCAGGGCCGGTTGCTGAATCTTGCTCCATAACTGGATAAAGTGGGCCAATTTGCACAGAAAGACTTGCACCCGGGCAAAAAATATACTAAAATAACCATAAGATTCAGGCCGGAGGGGGAAACCGGCCCTTTCTGCCGTCCAGAAGGGACGCCGGAAAAGTCTTTGCCCCTGTTTATGTTTCATAGAATCCAGCTTTGAAAAAGCATCACGGAGGTCAGATGAACATGAGAAAGATCAACTTTACAGAGACAGTGCTGCGTGACGCGAACCAGTCGCTGATCGCCACCCGCCTCCCCTATGACAAATTCGAGTCCATTCTGGAGACCATGGACAAGGCTGGCTACTACTCCGCTGAGGTGTGGGGCGGCGCTACCTTTGACGTGTGCCTGCGTTATCTCCAGGAGGACCCCTGGGAGCGGCTGCGGAAGATCCGGGCCAAGATGCCCAATACCAAGCTCCAGATGCTGCTGCGAGGCCAGAACATCTTGGGCTATAAGCACTATCCCGATGACGTGGTGCGTAAATTCGTGGAGTACTCCGTCAAGAACGGCATCGACATCATCCGTATCTTCGACGCTCTGAACGATGTGCGCAACCTGGAGGTAGCCATCGACGAGACCGTCAAGCAGGGGGCCCACGCCTCCGGTACCATCTGCTTCACCACCAGCCCGGTCCACACCCTGGAAAAGAACGTAGCCATGGTGAAGGATCTCCAGAAAATGGGCGTAAAGTCCATCGCCATTAAAGACATGGCGGGCATCATGGGGCCCAAGGACGCCTATGACCTGGTCTCCGCCATCAAGGACGCGGTCCCTGAACTGCCGGTGGTGGTCCACACCCACTGCACCACCGGCCTGGCTTTCATGACCTATCTGAAGGCGGTGGAGGCGGGTGCCGATGTGATCGACACCGCCATCTCCCCCTTCTCCGGCGGCACTGCCCAGCCTGCCACCGAGACTCTGGCTTACGCCCTGCGCCAGCTTGGCTACCAGGTGGACCTGGACGACAAGGTCCTCGTCAAGATGGCCGACTTCTTCAAGGGCGTCCGGGCCGACTTCCTGGCCGACGGGACTCTCGACCCCATCTCCATGGCCACCGATACCCAGTGCCTGAATTACCAGATCCCCGGCGGCATGCTGTCCAATCTGATCTCCCAGCTCAAAATGATGAACGCCATCGATAAGCTGGACGAGGCCTTGGCCGAGACCCCCAAGGTCCGTGCCGACCTGGGCTATCCGCCCCTGGTCACCCCCACCAGCCAGATGGTGGGATCCCAGGCTGTGCAGAATGTACTGGCCGGCGAGCGCTACAAGGTGGTGGGCAAAGAGATCAAGGCCTACTGCCGGGGTGAGTACGGCCGTACCCCTGCCCCCATCGATGCCAAGATTCAGAAGAAGATTTTGGGCAACACCCCTGTGGTGAAAGGCCGTTTCGCCGACTCCCTGGAGCCCGAGTTTGAAAAGACCAAGAAGGAACTGGGCGACAAGGCCAAGAGTGACGAGGATGTCCTGTCCTATATCGCGTTCCCCCAGGTGGCCATGGCCTTCTTTGAGGACCGTGCCACAGGGTTCAAGAAGAAAAAGGAGGCTGCCCCTGTGAAACCTGCTGCGCCCGCCGCCCCTGCTGCGGCTCCCGCTCCCCGCGCGCCCTTTGCCGGCCCCGTCTACTATGCCGCGGTGCCCGTGCCCCAGACCCCCGGCTATGTGAGCCGTGCCATCCAGCCCTTTGCCGCGTCCTACCAGCCCTCTTATCTGAAGATGGGAGACCGGGAGGACTGCACCGGAAACTTCACCATCACCATCGATGGCAAGCCCTATCAGGTGTCGGTGGCCAAGGCTGATACCCCCACCGCCGCTCCTGTGGCCGCCGCCCCCGTGGCTGCCGCCGCTCCTGCGGCCGCCGCTCCCGTGGCAGCGCCCACCCCGGCACCGGCCGCTGCTCCTGCCCCTGCCCCTGCTCCCACCGCTGTTGCCGCCGGCGAGACGCCGGTAAACAGTCCCATGCCCGGCAATATTTTTAAGGTGGAGTGCAAGCCCGGCCAGGCAGTGAAGGCGGGCGATGTACTGGTGGTGCTGGAGGCCATGAAGATGGAGATCGAGGTCTCTGCCCCGGTGGACGGCACCGTCAAGTCTGTATCCGCCACAGTGGGCACCGCCGTCAATACCGATGACCTGCTGGTAGTCCTGGGCTGACAACAGAAATTCAGAGGATAAGCAACGACTCCCCGCCAGCCAGTTCCGGCTGGCGGGGAGCCTTTCTGACCGCCCGGGCAGGGGGAAGAGAAGCACTGCGGCCCTCTCACACACTTTTAAGGAAGTCTTAATGGAAATCACCTTGAAAAGGCAGAGGGAACATGGTAAACTGAATCATCTGAACAGGCCGGATGGAAGAGGAGGAGTGACCGCATGAAAGGGATCGTATTGGCCGCAGGGAAAGGCACCCGTCTGTATCCCATGACCAAGCCGGTTTGCAAGCCGCTGCTTCCCGTGTACGACAAGCCCCTGATCTACTACCCCATCGCGATTCTGATGCAGGCTGGGATCTCAGAGATTCTGGTGATCGTTCCCCCTAACGAGACCGCCACCTTCACCGCTCTGCTGGGGGACGGGAGCCAGTACGGTCTGAAGATCTCTTATGCGGAGCAGCCGGTGCCCCGGGGGATCGCGGACGCCCTGCTCATTGGGCAGGAGTTCGTGGGGGACGACCGGGTCTGTCTGGTGCTGGGGGACAACATTTTCTACGCCCCCACCTTGGGAGCCACCCTGAAAAAGGCTGCGGCCAGTCCCGCGGCCGCCACAGTGTTCGGCTACTACGTGGAGGACCCCCGCCCCTTTGGCGTGGTGGAGTTCGACAAGAATGGAAAGGCCATTTCCATTGAAGAGAAGCCCCGCTACCCCAAGTCCAACTATATCGTGCCCGGTCTCTACTTCTATGATCAGCAGGTGATGGAGATCGCCCGAGCCCTGAAGCCCTCCGCCCGGGGAGAGCTGGAGATCACCGATGTGAATCTGGAGTATCTCAGCCGAGGACAGCTCCAGGTGATACCGCTGGAAAAAAATTTTACCTGGCTGGACGCCGGCACGGCGGACAGTCTGCTGGCGGCGGCCCAGACAATCAAGGAGATCCAGGACACCACCGGCCGCTATGTAGGCTGCCTGGAGGAGCTGGGTTTCTATGAGGGCTGGATCTCGGAGGAGCAGGTCCACGCCATCGGGGACGAGCTGGAGATGACCCTCTACGGCAAGTATCTGAAGTGCCTGTGAACGCCTCTATCGGGCCCCGGCGGGAGATGTCCCGCCGGGGCTTTCCTGCGTGCCTCCCTGGGCCAGACAGGTGCGGCGCAGCTCCTCCACCTCTCCGGACGTGAGGGAGGCGCCATCCAGCGTCAGCAGGGCGGCGAGGAGCTCCTGAGGTGGATACCCAGATGTACCCGCTCCGTATGTGAAGGCATCCACTGCCCGCTTGTTCTCTGTGAGATCCATGTCTACCCCTCCTTCCTTTTCCAAATGGCGGGGCTGCGCTTCAAGTGTCCCCACATAAAATGATAGGGGATTTTGTCGAAACATACAATACCAACAAAGTGGATTTTGGAGTATCATAGTGACCGGAGAGGGCGGGTGGCTGTCCTGATCCGCCTGTCTCCCCATTAGAAGGAGAGGCGGAGGTGAGGAATTAAGACTTTGATATTGCCATTTGTCTGATTTTATGGCAAAATGAAATCCTGCAAAGCGGTTTTTGCAGAATGACGGGAGCAGACGGAAAGGAGGCTGGTTTCATGAGGCGGCTGCGGCGGAGAATGACCGCTGTGCTCACAGCGCTTCTCCTGTTGACCCTGCTGATTCCCTGGGGTCTGGCGGAGCCGGCCCCTGGGCCCCACCAGACCACGGTGCTCTTTACCCATGATCTCCACTCCCACTTCCTGCCCTTGGAGAGGGCGGACGGCGGGGAGTCCGGAGGCTATGCCCGGCTGGCCTCCGCACTGGAGCAGCAGCGGGCCCTCCACCCGGATGCTCTTACCCTGGACGGGGGAGACTTCTCCATCGGCTCTCTGGTCCAGACCCTCTACACCACCCGGGCGGCGGAGCTGCGGACCATGGGCGCTCTGGGTTATGACGCCACGACTGCGGGCAACCATGAGTTTGACCACACTGGCCTGGGCTTTGCCCAGATGCTCACGGCGGCCTACACCAGCGGAGATCCGCTTCCGGCCCTGCTCATGGCCAACTACGCCCCATCGGCCGGTGGTCCTGACCAGCTGGACATCCAGCGGGCCATGTCGGCCTACGGCGTGACCGACACGCTACTGCTGGAGCGGGGCGGGGTCACCTACGGCATTTTCGGCCTGATGGGCACCGACTCGGACGACTGCGCCCCCACTTCGGGCTTCACGCTGGAGGACCCGGTGCAGGCGGCCCAGCGCTGCGTGGACAGCCTGGAGGAGCAGGGTGCGCAGTTTATCATCGCGCTGTCCCACAGCGGGACCGACGAGCGGGAGCGGAAGTCGGAGGACCAGCAGCTGGCCAGGGAGGTGGAGGGGATCGACCTGATCCTCTCTGGCCATACCCACACCACCCTCACCCAGCCCATTGTGGAGGGGGATACCTATATCGTCTCCGCCGGGCCCTACTGCGAGAATCTGGGGAGCATCACTCTGGAGTGGTCGGAGGACGGAAGCAAGACCCTGGTGGACTACCAGCTGATCCCTATCGACCAGACCCTGCCGGAGGACCAGGAGATCGCCTCCCTGGTGGAGGAGTGGAAGGCCCAGGTGGGGGTGGATTATCTGGCCCGCTACCACCTGACCTATGACCAGGTGCTGGCCCGGGCGGACTTCTCCCTGACGCGGCCGGAGTCGGGCGTCCAGCAGGGAAATCCCCTGGGGGAGCTGGTGGCGGACGCCTTCCTCTGGGCGGCGCGGGAGCTGGCAGCGGAGGACCCAGGGGTGCCCACGGTGGCAGTCACTGCCGACGGCGTGCTGCGGGCCGATCTGCCTGCGGGGGATATCACCGTCTCCCAGGCCTTTGATGTGCTCTCCATGGGAGTGGGGGAGGATGGGACCTCTGGTTTTCCACTGGTGACCTGCTACCTCACCGGGAAGGAGCTGCGGGCGGCGGCAGAGGTGGACGCCTCGGTGACCCCTATCATGCCGGCGGCCCAGCTGTACATGTCGGGGATGGTGTACACCTTCAACCCCCACCGGATGTTTTTCAACCGGGTGACCTCCTGCTGGCTGGAGGAGCCCTCCTTCGCCACCGGCCTGTTGGAGCGTGAGATGTCCCGGATCGAGGACGACCAGCTCTACCGGGTGGTGACCGGGATGTACTCCGCCCAGATGCTGGGCACGGTGAAGGAGAAGTCCCTGGGGCTGCTGTCTCTGGAGCCCAAGGACGAGAACGGAGTGCCCATCACCGATTTTGCCACCCGGGTGCTCCGGGACGGGAACGGCAGCGAGATCAAGGAGTGGTATGCCCTGGCGGCCTACCTTCAGTCCTTCGGGGATGAAGGGGTGCCCGAGCGGTACGGCATGCCGAAGGGGGACGGGCGCAAGTCGGTGGACCGCAGCTGGAACCCCATCGAGCTGCTCCGCTCCCCCAACTGGATCACCCTGGTCACGCTGCTGGCGGCGGCGGCGGTCCTGGCGGCGGCGGTGCTGCTGGTCCGGGCCCTGGTCCGGCGGGTAAGGCGGCGGCGCTACGGCGGCGGCCGGAAGAGGTACCGGGGATAGGATGCCGGCGCGGGCATCCGCCCATCAGAATCAAGATCCGGGCGGCAGGGACCGCCTGTGAGGAGGAAAGAGTGTGAAAGAACAGTATCGCATCGCGGCCAAGCGGAGCCTGACCCCGGAGATCGGGCAGATCTCGGTGGAGGCGCCGCTGATCGCCGCCAAAGCCAAGGCGGGCCAGTTCATCATCCTGCGGGTGGACGAGGCGGGGGAGCGTATCCCCCTGACCATCTCCAGCGCCCAGGACGGAAAGGTCACTGTGGTCTATCAGAAGGTGGGGGGCACCACCTTGGCCCTGGACCAGCTGCAGGAGGGGGACTGCCTCCACGACTTTGTGGGCCCTCTGGGCACCCCCACCCACGTGGAGGGCTACCGCCGGGTGGCGGTGCTGGGCGGAGGCCTGGGCTGTGCCATCGCCCTGCCGGTGGCCAAGGCCATGAAGGAGGCCGGGGCCCAGGTGGACCTGATCGGCGGCTTCCGCTCCAAGGACATCGTGATCCTGGAGGAGGAGATGGGACGGGCGGCCACCGACTTGTACATATGCACGGACGACGGCAGCTACGGTTACCACGGCTTTGTCACCGGCAAGCTGGAGGAACTGATCCAGGGCGGGGCCCAGTATGACCATGTGGTGGCCATCGGCCCCCTGATGATGATGAAATTTGCCTGCAAGCTCACCGAGAAGTACCACATCCCCACCACGGTGAGCATGAACCCCATCATGATCGACGGCACCGGCATGTGCGGGTGCTGCCGGGTGACGGTGGGGGGCGAGGTGAAATTCGCCTGTGTGGACGGCCCGGACTTTGACGGGCATCAGGTGGACTTTGACGAGGTGATCGCCCGCAACGCCACCTATCGGGAATTTGAGGCGCGGCGGAAGCAGGACCACCTGTGCCGCCTGGGAGGAGGTGCCATGAATGGCTAACATGCAGCTGACCAAGACCCCCATGGCGGAGCAGGACCCCCAGGTCCGGAACCAGAACTTCCTGGAGGTGGCCCGGGGCTACACCCTCGAGGAGGCCATGAACGAGGCCAAGCGGTGCATCCACTGCAAGAACCCGGCCTGCGTGTCTGGCTGCCCGGTGGGCATCCCCATCCCGGAATTTTTGGATCAGGTGGCCCAGGGGAACATCGCTGCCGCCTATGAGATCCTGTCCAACGCCAACGCCCTGCCCGCCATCTCCGGCCGGGTGTGCCCCCAGGAAAATCAGTGCGAGGGCAAGTGTGTCCGGGGCATCAAGGGGGAGCCGGTGGCCATCGGGCGGGTGGAGCGGTTCGTAGCTGACTGGGCCGCCCAGCAGGGAGTGGCCAACACGGCCACCGCACCCAAGACCGGCAGAAAGGTGGCGGTCATCGGTTCCGGCCCGGCCGGCCTGACCTGCGCCGGCGAGCTGGCTCGGATGGGATACAGCGTTACGGTGTTCGAGGCGTTCCACCTGCCCGGCGGCGTACTGACCTACGGCATCCCCGAGTTCCGTCTCCCCAAGGCCATCGTGGCCCGGGAGGTGGCCAACCTGGAGAAGATGGGGGTGGAGATCCAGCTGAACATGGTCATCGGCAAGGTGCTGACCATCCCCGAGCTGTTCGACATGGGCTATGAGTCTGTGTTCATCGGCTCCGGTGCCGGGCTGCCCATGTTCATGAAGATCCCTGGTGAGTCCCTGGTGGGGGTGTACTCCGCCAACGAATACCTCACCCGCATCAACCTGATGAAGGCCTATCAGCCGGACAGCGAGACTCCCATCCTCCACAACCGCAAGGTGGCGGTGGTGGGCGGCGGCAACGTGGCCATGGACGCCGCCCGCTGCGCCAAGCGCCTGGGGGCAGAGGTCCACATCGTTTACCGCCGCTCTGACGCGGAGCTGCCTGCCCGGGCGGAGGAGGTCCACCACGCCCGGGAGGAGGGCATCATTTTCGACCTGCTCACCAACCCTGTCTCTATCCAGGGGGATGAGAAGGGGCATGTGGAGTCCATCACCTGCATCCGGATGGAGCTGGGAGAGCCGGACGCCTCCGGCCGCCGCAGCCCGGTGCCCATCCAGGGCAGTGAGTTCACCATGGAGGCGGACGCCGTCATCATGGCCCTGGGGACCAGTCCAAACCCCATGAGCTACGGCGGAACTCCCGGTCTGGAGCGCACCCGGAAGGGCTGCGTGGCCGCGGACGAGGCGGGACACACCTCGGTGGAGGGGGTCTTTGCCGGCGGCGATGCCGCCACCGGCGCCGCCACTGTCATCCTGGCCATGGGGGCCGGCAAGCACGCCGCAAAGGCCATCGACGAGTATTTGAAGAGCAAGAAATAAGACAAAGGGCTCCGCACAAGCTGCGGGGCCCTTACTGTAAAAGTCCTGTTTTTGGGGCTGCTTCTGCGGTAGGATGGAAAAAGGAGGGGAAAGACATGCTTTATCTGAGGAGGTTCTCCCTGCCGGGGCAGGGGGCAGAGGCCAGCTTCCTGGCACGTGACAGCGAGAACAAACGGACCTGTTACGGCAGCCGCTACCCCTTCGGCATCTTTCTGTCCCGAAAGGTCCCTCCTCTGACCTTTGAGCCCATCACCATCCTGTGCGGCGGGAACGGCTGCGGCAAGACCACGGTGCTCAATCTGATGGCGGAGAAGTTGAAGCTGCGTCGCGGGACTGTGTTCAACCGGAGCTCCTTTTTTCAGCCCTATCTGGATCTCTGCGAGGCGGAGACGGCAGGGGCCTTCGGGGCGGCGGAGCTTGAGAACAGCCGGATCATCACCAGTGACGATGTGTTCGACGGCCTGCTGGATCTCCGATATATGAATGAGAACGTCGAGCACAGGAGAAAGGAACTGCTGGAGGAATATGCGGATGCCCGGTACGCCCGTTTTCAGATGCGCTCTCTGGAGGACTATGACCGCTTGCGCCAGGTGGTGGAGGCCCAGCGCAAGACCGGCTCCCACTATGTGCGGGACCGGGTGATGAAGGATATCCCGGGCCGTTCCAACGGGGAGAGCGCATTCCTTTACTTCACCAGGGAGATCCAGGAGGGCGGGCTCTACCTGCTGGACGAGCCGGAAAACAGTCTGTCTGCCCGGCTCCAGCTGGAGCTGGCCCGCTTTCTGGAGGACTCCGCCCGCTTTTACCGCTGTCAATTCGTCATCTCCACCCATTCCCCCTTCCTGCTGGCCCTGCGGGGGGCGAAGATCTATGACCTGGACCAGGACCCGGTGGAGCCCTGCCGCTGGACCCAGGTGCCCAGTGTCCGCACCTTTTACGAGTTCTTCCGCAGCCGCCGGGAGGAATTTGAGGATGAGAACGGCGCCCCGGACTGACCGGGGCGCCGTTTCATTTGTGGAGAAAGCCATACTGGGGGGAGCTCCGCCGCTTTTTCACGCGTTTTTATGCCTGCTCCGGATGTTTCTCCAGCCAGGAGACAGCATAGGTGCAGGTGGCGGCGGGGGTGCCGCCGTTTTTACGGATCTGCTCCAGGGCGGCCCGGACCAGCTTATCCGCCATCCCCTGCCCCCGGAGGGAGGGGTCCACAAAGGTGTGGTCGATGGTATAGATCCCGGGCTGAGTGCAGGGGAATGTGATCTCAGCCACCAGACGGCCCCCGCCGTCCAGCCCGTAGACCCGGGTAGGCTCAAATTGCAGCTCCATGTTTATCACCTCGTGCCCAGTGTAGCACACAGGTGGAGAAAAAGCCAGAAAAATCCTGCTCTGAGGAAAAGAGCCCCCAGAGCGGGGGCATCAGCTCTTGGGCTTGGACTTGAAGAGCAGCGCCACCAGGAAGCCGAAGAAGATGGCGGCGGTGATGCCGCCCGCCGCTGCGGTGACACCCCCGGTGAGGGCCCCCAGGAAGCCCTGCTCCTCCACTGCCTTGCGCACCCCCTTGGCCAGCAGATAGCCGAAACCGGTGAGGGGGACGGTGGCTCCGCTCCCGGCCCAGTCCACCAGCTTCTGGTAGACGCCCGCGCCGCCCAGGACCACGCCGGTGACCACATAGAGGACCAGGATCTTGGCCGGGGTGAGAGGCGTCTTGTCGATGAGAAGCTGTCCGATCAGGCACAGGATGCCGCCGCAGAGAAACGCGTTGAAATATTCCATATCAGTGACCTCTTTTCTTGGACATGACGGGGATCATTTGACAGCGGAGATGGCGATGGCGTGGCAGATACCGGGCACCGACTCTCCCTGAAAGGCGGAGGTGGGGGAGTGGAGGGCGCCGGTGGGGCAGAAAAGGATATTTTTCCAGCGGCCCTCCCGCATCCCGTTGAGCAGATAGCCGGTGAGCACCGAGGCGGAGCAGCCGCAGCCCGAGCCGCCGCAGTGGACGTCCTGATTTTCCAGATCGAAGATCATCAGACCGCAGTCGTTGTGGTTGGTGGACAGGTCCACCCCGTCCTGCCGGAACAGCTCCAGCAGCAGCTCACGCCCAAGCTTGCCCAGGTCGCCGGTGACGATCAGGTCGTAGTAGTCCGGCCCCCGGCCGGTATCCTGAAAGTGGGCGGTGAGGGTGGCATAGGCCGCCGGGGCCATGGCGGCCCCCATGTTGTTGGTGTCAGTGATCCCCTTGTCGGTGATCTTGCCCAGGGTGCAGTGGGTGACGTAGGGACCGGGCCCCTCCCGGGCCAGGATGGCGGCCCCGGCGCCGGTCACCGTCCACTGGGCGGTGGGGGTGCGCTGGCCTCCGTACTCCAGGGGGGTGCGGTACTGCCGCTCCGCCGTACAGAAGTGGGAGGAGACCACCACCGCCGCCCACTCCCCGAAGCCGCCGTCCAAGGTCATGGAGGCCAGGGCCAGACCCTCCCCCATGGTGGAGCAGGCCCCGTAGAGCCCGAAAAAGGGGATGTCCTGCCCCCGGGCGGCGAAGGAGGAGCCGATGCACTGGTTGAGCAGGTCGCCGGCAAAGAGCCAGTCCATGGTGGAGGCAGCCTGGCCGGCCTTGTCCAGCGCCAGGGCGAGGGCCTGCTTCTGCATGGCGCTCTCCGACTTCTCCCAGGTGGCCTCCCCAAAGGTGTCATCAGAGCCGATGAGGTCGAAGGAGCTGGCCAGAGGGCCCTCCCCTTCCTTCTTGCCCACTACATTGGCGTGTCCGGCCAGGGTGGGCGGGTTGGCAAGGGCCACCGTTTGACGGCCCAGTTTTTTTGTTGTCATGGCGTCAAGGACCTCCGTGCTGTTGAAAATCAGAGGTAGCTTGCCCCGAGAATGAAAAAATATGAAAAAAGGCGCATGTCCCGTCCGACAAAATATGGCGGACGGGACATGCGCAGCAGCTGGTGGAAAAACTTTTTTAGAGGGTGACCTCTCCGGCCAGGTTGGAGTCGAAGATATCGCGGACCTGCGCCGGGTCCTCGGTCTGGCCCAGGGCCCACATGAGCTTGGTCACCGCGGCTTCCGTGGTCATGTCGCGGCCGGGGATTACCCCGCACTCCAGCAGGCGCTGGCCTACCTCGTAGATGGACAGGTCGCTGGACTCATAGAGGCACTGGCTGCACGCCACCACCGACACCCCGTGGGCAGTGAGCTCGCCCAGCCGGTCCAGCAGGTTCCGGCGGAGAAAGTGCATCCCGCCGGCGCCGAAGGTCTCCAGGACGATGCCCCGGTAGTGCATGTCCATCAGCATGGAGAAGACCGCCGGGTTGGTGCCGGGGATCAGCTTGAGCAGAAAGACGTCGGGGCACAGCCGATCCAGCAGCCGGGTGGGGCGGCTGGGGTCGCCGGGGCGGATGGCGCTCTCGTTGCGGTGGATGCCGTTGGCGAAAACTTCCCCCAGATAGGGGGCGTTGACGCTCTCGAAAGCCTCAAAGCCCATGGTGCGCACCTTCACTGCCCGGCAGCCCCGGATCAGCTTGTGGTCAAAGGCAATGGAGACGCCGGGGATGCGGCAGTCCACGGCGGAAAAGGCGGTATAGAGGTTGTTGCGGGCGTCGGTGAGCAGGTTGTCGATGGGCATCTGGGAGCCGGTGAGGACTACGGGTTTGGTGAGATTCTGGAGCATGTAGCTCAGCACCGAGGCGGTGTAAGCCATGGTATCAGTGCCGTGGGTGATGACGATGCCGTCATAGGCGTCCAGATTTTCCATCACCGCCCGGGCGATGGTCTG
This sequence comes from Lawsonibacter asaccharolyticus, assembly GCF_022453915.1. Taxonomy (NCBI): domain Bacteria; kingdom Bacillati; phylum Bacillota; class Clostridia; order Eubacteriales; family Oscillospiraceae; genus Lawsonibacter; species Lawsonibacter asaccharolyticus. The sequence continues at coordinate 2,275,507 of NZ_CP091870.1, read as the reverse complement.
CCACTCCTCAGCCTGGATGTTGGAGCTGTCCAGGTTGAGGATGTCCCGGGCGTCGATGTGGTAGTGGGCGCGCAGGTCCGACATATATTCCAGCAGGCCCCGGGCAGAGATCTGGGGCTCCAGTCCCTGGTCGCCCCGGCGGGAGGCGATGGTGCCCCCGGTGGTGAGAAGCAGGACTCGGGTCATGGAAAACCTCCTTGCAGAAGAGATGGAAGGGTCAGGGGAGGGGGCGTAAGAACCGGACGAGGACCTCCGCCAGCGCTTCGGGGGCGTCTGTGTTCACCTCGTGCCCCGCACCGGGGATGAGGGCCAGCTCCCCCTGGGGCACCAGCCGGCAGAGCTGCCGGGCGGCTTTCTGGTTGGCATGGTCCCCCGTGCCGCAGACCGCCAGGACAGGACAGCGGAGCCGGGCCAGGCAGCCTCGGAAGTCCAGGGCCATCATGGAGCGGGACAGGCGCATCGTATCCGCCTTGCTCAGCCCGCTGGCGGAAAACATGGACCCGGGCATCAGGCGGAACATGGCGTTTTGGAGCCGGAGCAGGCCCTTGGGCATGACGAACTGGGTGCCGATCAGGACCAGGGCCCCAACCCGGTCCGAATGCTCGATCCCGTATTGCAGAGCCAGGACCCCGCCCAGGGACAGACCGCACAGGGTGAGGGGGGCGGGAAGGGCGCCGCAGTACCGTGAGAAGGCCTGATAGAGATTTTCATAACAGACCTCCTTTCCCCGAATCAGACCGAAGAGATCGGGACAGAGGCCGCCTGGCTCCTGCCCCAGCACGCGGAGCACCGACTCCCAGCTGGCCGGGGTTTGGCCCAAGCCATGGAGATAGACAACAGACATGGGATCGCCTCCTGGCCCTCCCGGACCGGTAGAGGAGCGGCCGGAAGAGAGTAAGATCGGACCGGACAGGGCCCGTTTTTTCCATCATACGATATTTTTCACCCGCCATCAAGGGAGAATTCCGATTTTGTTCGGGGCTGGGGCACGGAAGAGAGCTGACTCGATCCGAGGCGCCCTTCTGGCCACAGCGATATTAAGCGGGGGACCTGAAAGCCTTTTTACTTTATCTGAAACGATAAAAGATAATTATTTTATGTTTATCATTAAAAAATAATTGACAAAAATATGTTGAGTGATATACTGTGTGTTAAGAAATGAAAGGAGCCTTTATTTATGAAAGAAAAAGCGTTGAAAAGATATGCTCATTTTATCTCCATACTTCTTAACATCGTCTGCATTGTTTTCGGCGTATTAAGTGTATCGTTATTTGCAGGGATCGTGGTTATCGTTTGTGCCCGGCTTTTTTTGCCGGAAATGTTCCGCCAGGCGTGGGAAACTGCTGTTAAAGCAGGGCAAACTCTTAGCTTTGGACAATGCGCATTCTTTTTCATTTGCTGTCTTGGAATGCTCATCTGTATCTTTTTAGCCCTGTATAACGCCAAAAGATTGTTTGGATGTATCGGCAAAGGAAATTCTCCTTTTACAGCTGAAACAGCCAGTCAGATACGGAAAATAGCATTGTATGTCCTGGTGTTTGCTGTTTTTTCTGCATTCTCTGTCTTTAAAATGGCATTTTCACAATTCTTCATGAGTGGTTTGTTTGCCCTCATTCTGTTTTGTATCTCCCTTATTTTTGACTATGGATGTGAGTTGCAGCAAGAGGTGGATGAAACGCTGTAAAGGAGATATGATATGGCAATAATTTTAAGGCTTGATAGAATGATGGCAGATAGAAAAATAAGCCTAAACGAACTATCTGAAAAGGTCGGCATCGCAAATGTCAACTTATCTAAAATCAAAACAGGTAAAGTAAGTGCTATCCGCTTTTCTACACTGAATTCCATTTGCAAAGCACTGGATTGTCAGCCAGGGGATATATTAGAATATCAGAAAGACATGGAAGAATAAAATTTCTGTTTTTTATGATATTTTTCTGCTTTGTCCAGTGTGTAGTGAAATTGACGGAGTTGAAAAAGAGGAAAAAATTGATATAATAAAAAATCAGAGATCCTGCGTCCGGCGAAAACGGCCCATCGGGGGCGGAGGCTGGACTGCCACAGAAAGGAAATTCGTTATGTCGGTTGAAGAGCCAAAGCGTACCCTGGCTTATATCTGCCCCGCCTGCCGCCAGTCGGTCATTGTGGAGCGGGACCTGTTTTCCCTGGCTGCCGCCACGGCCCATATCAAATGCCCCTGCGGCAGATCGGAGCTGCGGGTGGAATTTGTGGACGACCATGTGGACCTGGAGGTGCCCTGTCTGTTCTGCGGCCGGGAACACCGGGTGAGCTGCTCCACCCACGCCTTCCTGCACCAGAAGGCCCTGGCCTTCTCCTGCGCGGCCTCCGGCCTGGACTGCTGCTACGTAGGGGAGGAGGGCCCTGTCTTTGCCGCTACGGCCCGGCTGGAGCGGGCGGCCGATAAGCTGAAGGAGGAGCAGGCGGCCGAGGAGAAAGCCGCGTTCCTGGACGAGATCGTCATGCACGAGGTGCTCTCCGAGGTGAAGGACATCGCGGCCCGGGGAGGTGTCTCCTGCGTCTGCGGCTCCAGGGAATGGAAGCTGAAGGTGAATTACAGCTCCATCGACCTCATCTGCGCCCAGTGCGGCGCCCAGATGCGCATCCCGGCCGCTACGGCGGACGACATCGACGACATCTGCTGTAAAAATACCATATTGATCCGGGGAAAGAAGTGAAACGGCATGGGACAGTTTTTTGAATATGAGATGACGGTGGACAGCCGGGATGTGGACGGCTGGGGCCGGTGCCGGCCCTCCGCCGTGCTGGGCTATCTCCAGGAGGCGGCCACCCTGGCCGCGGAGGACGGGGGCTTCGGGCGGGAGAAGACCCTGGAGTACCACGCTTTCTGGATGCTGGCCCGGATCTGGTTCCGTCTGGACCGCCCCCTGCGGTGGGAGGAGAAGGTGACGGTGCGCACCTGGCACCGGGGCAGTAAGACGGCGCTGATGTACCGCGATTTTGACCTGCTGGCGGGCGGCGTCCCAGTGGGCGAGGCGGTGTCCGCATGGGTGCTGGCTGGTGTGGAGGACCGGAAGCTGCTCCGCCTGTCCCAGATGCGGGAGCTGGAGGGGACCGAGGGCGGCGGGCTGTGCAAGCAGCTGACCCTCTCCAAGCTGCGCATGCCTGGAGAGATGGAGGAGCGGGACCGGCGGAGGATGGGGTACAGCGACACCGACATCAACGGCCATGTGAACAACACCCGCTACGCCGACTTCGTATGCGATGCCCTGCGGCTGGAGGGCCTGCCCCGCAGCCGCTTTCTGAGCGACCTCCAGATCGGATACACCGCAGAGAGCCGGGCAGGTGATGTGCTGACTCTGGAGGTGGGAGAACAGGGGGGGCAGCACTTTGTGAAGGGTGTAGACGAGGCGGGCAAAACTCACTTTGAAGCGGCCGCGAAATTTGGAGAAGAGATTCATTGACAAGCCCGCGAGGCGGGGGGTACAATAGAAAAAATATGATCCTCAAATCCCAACATCATTCCTTGCTATTGGAGAGAAAAGGAGCTGTGAACTATGGTCAACCAGGACGCTTCCCAGAAGTTTGTCAAGCAGGGGCTTACCTTTGACGACGTGCTGCTGATCCCCGCCGCCAGCGATGTGCTGCCCGCTGATGTGGATCTGCACACCAATCTGACAAAGAAAATCCGGCTGAATATCCCGCTTATCAGTTCCGCTATGGATACCGTCACCGAGTATCGCATGGCCATCGCCATCGCCCGGGAGGGCGGCATCGGCGTCATCCACAAGAACATGTCTATCAGCCAGCAGGCGGAGCAGGTGGATATGGTCAAGCGCAGCGAGAACGGCGTCATCACCAACCCCTTCTGGCTGGCTCCGGGCCACACCCTGGCGGAGGCCGACGAGCTGATGGCCAAGTACCGCATCTCCGGCGTGCCCATCTGTGACAACGGAAAGCTGATCGGCATCATCACCAACCGGGACATGAAGTTCGAGACCGACATGAACCAGCTCATCGACAACGTGATGACCAAGGAGAACCTGGTCACCGCCCCCGAGGGCATCACCTTGGAGGAGGCTAAGGAGATCCTGCGCCGCCACAAAATCGAGAAGCTGCCCCTGGTGGACAAGGATTTCCGCCTCAAGGGCCTGATCACCATCAAGGACATCGAGAAGGCGGAGGTGTACCCCAACTCCGCCCGTGACGAGAAGGGCCGCCTGCTGGTGGGTGCCGCCATCGGCGCCACCGCCGACGTGCTGGACCGGGTATCCGCTCTGGTGGAGGCCGGCGTGGATGTGCTGAACCTGGACTCTGCCCACGGGCACACCCAGAACGTGCTGGAGACCGTCAAGCGCATCAAGGCCCTCTACCCGGAGGTCCAGCTGATTGCTGGCAACGTGGCCACCGCCGAGGGCACCCGCGCTCTCATCGAGGCAGGCGCCGACTGTGTGAAAGTGGGCATCGGCCCCGGCTCCATCTGCACCACCCGCGTGGTGGCCGGCATCGGCGTGCCTCAGATCACCGCCATCTATGACGCCGCCTGCGTGGCCGCCCAGTATGGTGTGCCCATTATTGCTGACGGCGGCGTGAAGTTCTCTGGCGATATCGTAAAGGCCATCGCCGCTGGCGGCAGTGTGGTCATGATCGGCTCTCTGCTGGCGGGGTGCGAGGAGTCCCCCGGCGATACCGAGATCTATCAGGGCCGCCAGTTCAAGACCTACCGCGGCATGGGCTCCCTGGCCGCCATGAATCACGGCTCCAAGGACCGCTACTTCCAGGAGTCCAACAAGAAGCTGGTGCCCGAGGGCGTGGAGGGGCGCGTCCCCTATAAGGGCTCCACCAGCGACACCATCTATCAGCTGATGGGCGGCCTGCGGGCCGGCATGGGCTACACCGGCTGCCACAGCATCGCGGAGCTCCAGCAGAACGCCCAGTTCATGCAGATCACTGCCGCCGGCCTGCGGGAGTCCCACCCCCACGACATCTATATCACCAAGGAAGCTCCCAACTATACCATCAGTCCCGACTGATTGCAGAGCCCGGGCCGCAGCTGCGGCCCGGGCTTTTCCATTTCCATGATCCCCCCTGTCCTCCCGGAGCAGAGTGAGTCTGACCCAATGGGGAGCTATCCCTTTTTCCGTGTCAAGAAGATCCCGACGATCGCGGCGATCAGGATGATGGGGGCCGCTCTGACGAACAGCCATTCCAACCCGTGAAGGGCCACCCCGATTACAGCGGTCTCGGGATCGCTGTAATCCCAGCCTAAGTAAGGGCTGTTCAGGGCCGACAAGAAGGCGAAGATGGCCGCTGTGACCGCGCACAATGAGAGGAGGAGCCAATGCAGGATACGCCTCCTTGTGGTTTTTCTCTGCGCAAGCTGCAGGTTTATCACCTCCAGTTTTGCGGAGATGGCTTTCAGGGTATCAACGTCCGACTCCATGACAGTTTCTCCCAGCAAGGTGCTCACGGGGGTCTCAAGGGCTTCCGACAGAGAGATCAGCAGGTCAGAGTCGGGGACAGATATTCCTTGTTCCCATTTTGAGATCGTCTGCCGCACCACGTTCAGCTTGACAGCAAGCTCCTGCTGGGAAAGTCCTTTTGATGTTCGGATCGCTTTTATGTTTTCGTTGAGCATTTGGGATGGTCTCCTTCCATCTGTTCTCCGCCATAATTATATAGAGAGCGGCCCGTTGCCGCAAGCAACGTATGTTAACATTTCAGGAAAATGGCCATTTTTGTTCCATGATTTGAGGCTGGCCGCTGTTCATACGCAGAAAAAATGAGTTCGATCTCTGGATGCTTTGGAGCGTTTCATATACATGTAAATTTCCCTGCGCTTGGGAGAAAGAAGAAGGGGCGGAAGTCCATGAATAAGGAGGAGAAGAATATGGAGCGGTACACCCTGCGGGAAGGGGGGCGGGTCCTCTGCCCCACGGAGCGCCTGGAGGCGGCGCTGGAGCGGCTGGCGGCCTTTGAGGACCTGGCCTGTGGACTGGAGGAGGAGCAGCAGTCCATCTCCCGGCGTCTGGAGGAGCTGAGAGGACAGCGGAAGGAAAAGACCGTCCAGTTCCGGGAACTGCTGGCCCAAAAGCTGGTCAACAGCAGCCTGATCCAACTGCTGGAGCGGAAGGGACTGAAATGAGACCCAGCTGTCCGGCGGACGGGAGGGACAAGCGGGCCCCCGAAGAGAAATTACTTTCTCTCCGGGGGGCTTTGTGCTACAATGCGTATAGCTGAAAAACAGGCTGGAGAGGGGCGAGGACCGTGCTGAAGCTGATACTGGGCCGGGCGGGATCGGGGAAGACTACCGCCGTCTACCGCCGCATGTGCGGGGCGGGGGCGGAGCGCCCCCAGGTCCTGCTGGTGCCGGAGCAGAACTCCCACGAGGCAGAGCGGGCGCTGTGCAAGGTGGGGGGGAACGGAGTATCCCTGTATGCGGAGGTGCTCTCCTTCAGCCGCCTGGCCAACCGGGTCTTTCTGGCGGCCGGAGGGCTGGGAGAAGCGGAGCTGGACGCAGGCGGCCGCCTGCTGCTGATGCACCGGGCAGTGAAGTCGGTGGCGGCCCAGCTCACCGTGTGCGCCCGCTCAGCGGGGCGGGCCTCTTTCCTCCGCAGCCTGATCGCCACTGTAGACGAGCTGAAGAGCTGCCGGGTCTCCCCGGCAGACTTGGAGCGGGCGGGCTGTGAGGCGGAGGGACCGGAGGGAGAGAAGCTGCGGGACCTGTCCCTGATCTGCGGGGCTTACGATGCCCTCACTGCCCAGGTGGCCCTGGACCCCAGGGACCGGCTGACCCGGACGGCGGAGAAGCTGAAGGACTGCCCCTGGGCAGCGGGGAGGGACCTGTGGCTGGACGGCTTCACCGACTTTACTCCCCAGCAGATAGAGGTGCTCTCCCGCCTGCTGGAGCAGGCCCATTCCGTGACGGTCACCCTCACCTGTGACCATCTGGAGGAGGATGAGGGGGGGACCGGCATCTTCTCCCCCGCCCGCCGAACGGCCGCCCAGCTGCTGCGGGCGGCCCGGGAGCGCCGCGTCCCCAGCCAGGTGGAGCACCTGGCGGCGGAGGGAGGAGGACGGGCGGCGGATCTGGACTTCCTGGAAAAGGCCCTGTTCGCCCACGCTCCCGGCCTGGAGCGGGAGCCGGAGGGGGCAGTGGAGCTCTTTGCCGCCCGGACGCCCCGGGGAGAGGTGGAGTGGACTGCGGCCCGCATCCTGGAGCTGGTGCGGCGGGAGGGGCTCCGCTTCCGGGACATCGGGGTGGTAGCCCGGTCCTACAGGACCTATCAGGATTTGGTGGAGTCGGTGTTCGCCCGGTACGGGGTGCCGGTGTTCTCCTCCTCTATGAGTGAGATCCTGGATAAGCCCATCCTGGCTCTGGTGACCGGGGCGCTGGACACGGTGGCGGGGGGATATGTCTATGACGACGTGTTCCGCTATCTCAAGACCGGCCTCACCGACCTGGGGGAGGAGGACCGGGATCTGCTGGAGAACTATGTCTTGAAGTGGGACATCCGGGGGAGCCGGTGGACGCAGGAGAAGCCCTGGACCATGCACCCCAGGGGCTATGGCTTCCCCATGACGGAGGAGGACCAGGCCCTGTTGGAGCGGGTGGACCGGGCCCGGCGGCAGGTGGCGGCCCCGCTGGAGAGGCTGCGGAAAAATTCGGCCCGTACAGGACGGGGACAGGCTATGGCTCTCTACGGCTTTCTGGAGGAGATCGGCCTGCCACGGCGGCTGGGAGAGCGGGTGGAGGAACTGCGCCGGCGGGGGGAGCCCGCGCTGGCCGAGGAGTACCGCCAGCTCTGGGAGATCCTGTGCGGCGGGCTGGAGCAGTGTGCCGCCCTCACCGGGGAGGTGCCTATGGAGCTGGAGGAGTTCTCCAGTCTGTTCCAGCTGGTGCTCTCTCAGTATGACGTGGGCACTATCCCGGTCTCCCTGGACCGGGTGACAGCGGGGGAAACCACCCGGCAGACCGGCCACCGGGTGAAGGTGCTCTTCCTGCTGGGGGCGGACGACAGCTCCATCCCCCAGGTGGGGGCGGAGCCCGGCCTGCTCTCCGACGACGACCGCACCCTGCTGGCCTCCTACGGCCTGGAGCTGAACCAGAGTGCGGAGGAGCGCCTCTACCGGGAGATGACCACCCTGTATCAGATCTGCGCCCTGCCCAGCCGGCGTCTGATTCTCACCTGGCCCGCCCAGGGGGCGGGGGGGGAGGAGCGGCGGTCCTGCTTCCTGGTGGGGTGTCTGAAGCTGCTCTTCCCCGGCCTTGCAGAGGTGCGGGAGGAGGGACTGGGGGACTCCTTCCGCATGGCGGCCCCCCTGCCCGCCTTGGAGCTGGCGGGGCGGAGCCCGGCAGTCCGGCGGGTGATGGGGTCCCTGCCGGAGTACGCCCCCCAGGTGGAGCGGCTGGAACGGGCCGGACGCTGGGAGCGGGGCAGGCTGACCCGGGGGGCGGTGGACCGGCTGTATGGACAGCGGGTACCCATGTCCGCCTCCCGGATGGACAAGTACAAGTCCTGCCACTTCTCTTACTTCATGCGCTACGGCCTCCAGGCGGAGCCCCGGAAGCCTGCCGGATTCACTGCGCCGGAGTACGGCACCTTCGTCCACTATGTGCTGGAGCATGTGCTCCAGAGCTGCCCCATCGGGGAGGAGAGCTGGGGGGAGGAGCTGCAAAAGCGGCTGAGAGCGGCGGTACGGGCGGCGGTGGACCGCTACACGGCAGAGGAACTGGGAGGGTTGGAGCACCAGAGCCAGCGCTTCCGCTATCTGTTCCGCCGCCTGCTGCGCTCCGTCCAGGCGGTGGTGGACAACGTGGCCCAGGAGCTGTGCGCCTCCCGATTCCGGCCCATTTCCTTTGAGCTGGGCTTTGGGAGCCGGGGGGAGCTGCCTCCGGTGGAGCTGACGGCGGAGGGGGTTACCATCAGCGTCTCCGGCTTCGTGGACCGGGTGGACGGCTGGGTGGAGAACGGGCGGCTCCACCTCCGGGTGGTGGACTACAAGACCGGCCGTAAAAGCTTTGACCTGACGGAGGTGTGGAACGGCCTGGGCCTCCAGATGCTTCTGTACCTCTTCGCCCTGGAGGAGCGGGGAGAGGGGTTCTACGGACTGCCGGTAGAGGGGGCGGGGGTGCTTTACCTGCCTGCCCGGGACGCGGTGGTCCGGGGCAGCCGGACCATGAGCGAGGAGGAGCGGCAGAAGGCAGTGGACAAAGAGCTGGTCCGCCGGGGATTGGTCCTCTCCGATGGGGTGGTGCTGGAGGCTATGGAGCGGCCAGGGCCGGGGGGCTACCGCTTCCTGCCCCTGCGGGTGTCCAAAAGCACAGGGGAGATCACCGGCGAGGCCCTGGTGAGCGCCGAGCGGCTGGGGCGGCTGGAGAAGCACACCCGCAAAGTCCTGGAGGAGATCTGCCGGGAACTGGCGGCAGGCAACATCGCTGCCGATCCCTTCTGGCGGGGGCCTGAGAAGAACGCCTGCCGTTTCTGCGACTACGCCGCCGCCTGCCACTTTGAGGAGGGCAGAGGCGGGGACTGCCGGCGCTGGCTGCCGGGGGTCAAGGCCCAGGAGTTCTGGGAGAACGTAGAACGAGAGACAGACTGAGAGAGGTGCAGCAGATGGAACATCGTTTTTATAAGCTGGAGATCTTTGTGCCGGAGGACTATTTCGCAGCTGTCCGTCAGGCCCTGTGGTCGGTGGACGCCGGGCATATCGGGGAGTATGACCGGTGCCTGAGCTGGAGCCGGGTGAACAGCTGCTGGAGGCCCCTGGAGGGGGCGGACCCCTTTGAGGGCATCCCTGGGGAGCTGTCCCAGGAGCAGGAGCTGAAGATCGAGGTGTGCTGCCGGGGGGAGCGGCTGAGGGAGACCCTGGCGGCAGTGAAGGAGGCCCACCCCTATGAGGAGCCCGTGATCAACGTGCTGCCCCTGGTGGGCACAGGGCTGTGAGAGGAGGACTGTGATGGACATCAGGCTGTGCTGTGTAGAGGCGGGGGAGGGATTCCCGCTGGTGCTCCTCCACGGCAACGGGGAGGACCACACCTATTTCAAGCGGCAGATGGGACCCTTTTCCCAGCACTTCCGGGTCATCGCGGTGGACACCCGGGGCCATGGGGAGAGCCCCAGAGGGACTGCCCCCTTCACCCTGGAGCAGTTTGCGGAGGATCTGAAGGAGTTCCTGGACGGGAGGAGCATTACCCGATGCCACCTGCTAGGCTTCTCCGACGGGGGCAACATCGCTCTGCTGTTCGCCCTGAAATACCCGGAGTATGTGGAAAAGCTGATCCTCAATGGGGCGGACCTGTGCCCCTCCGGCGTGAAGCTGACCACCCAGCTGCCCATCGTGCTGGGCTGGGGAATGTGCCGGGTGCCAGCCCTGTTCAGCCGGAAGGCCAGGGCGAATTGGGAGATGCTGGACCTGATGGTGACCCAGCCCCACATCCCCACGGAGGCGCTTGCCCGGCTCCCTATGCCCGCCTTGGTGGTGGCAGGGGAGCGGGACATGATCCGGGAGGGCCATACCCGGGCCATCGCCGCCGCCATCCCGGACAGCCGGCTGGCCATCCTGCCCGGGGACCACTTCGTGGCTCGGCGGAACTGGCAGACCTTCAATCCCCTCGTGCTGGATTTCCTGCTGGACGGCGCACAGATCCCGTAGGAATTGGAAAGGAAAGACAGAGATGGATGATTGGTTCACGCTGGAGCGGATCGATGAGGATACGGACATCCTCAGTGAGTACCGCCACTGGGAGGAGACTCACTGCTACCTGCTGCGGGGAAGGGAGCGCAGCCTGCTCATCGATACCGGGCTGGGGATCTGCGACATCCGGCAGGCGGTGGACCGTCTGACGGATCGGCCGGTGGCGGCGGTAGCCACCCACATCCACTGGGACCACATCGGGGGCCACCGGTACTTTCCGGAGTTTTACGCCCACGAGGCAGAGCTGAATTGGCTGTCGGGCGGGTTCCCGCTGTCCGTGGAGGCCGTCCGGGCCATGGTGGCGGACCGCTGTTGCCTGCCGGAAGACTTTGATGTGAGCCGGTACACCCTGTTCCAGGGGCATCCCGCCCGCGTGCTGCGGGACGGAGACCGCATCGAGCTGGGCGGGCGGACCTTGGAGGTGCTCCACACGCCGGGCCACTCTCCTGGCCACATGTGTTTTTGGGAGGCGGAGCGGGGCTATCTTTTTTCCGGAGATCTAGTCTATCGAGGCACCCTGTTCGCCTGCTACCCCTCTACCAACCCGGAGGAATACCTGAGTTCCCTGGAGCGGACCGCCTGCCTGCCGATGGAGCGCCTGCTCCCTGCCCACCACGCCCTGGACATCGGGCCGGAGCTCCTGGGCCGTGTGCGGGACGCTTTCCGCGGGCTGAAAGAGCAGGGAAAGCTCCGCCACGGCGGCGGCACCTTTGATTACGGGGAATGGGCGGTCCGGCTGTGACAGGAAAACCGGAAAAGCAGAACGACGAAAAAAGAAGGAATGGACCATGCAGCAGAACAAAAATATTTTGATCATCAACGACATGCCGGGATATGGAAAGGTCGCTTTGGCCGCCATGCTGCCGATTTTGTCCCACATGGGGCATAATATCTACAACCTCCCCACCGCCTTGGTGTCCAACACCCTGGATTATGGGAAGTTCACCATCTTGGATACCACCGACTATATGAAAAAGTCCATTGCCGTGTGGAAGGAGCTGGGCTTCTCCTTTGACTGCATCACCACGGGCTTTCTGGCCTCGGCGGAGCAGGTGGACATTATCCGCGCCTTCATCGAGAGCCAGAGGAAGGAGGACCTGTTGGTGATGACCGACCCCATCATGGGGGATGAAGGGAAGCTCTATAACGGCGTCACCGAGGAGACGGTGGAGAACATGCGCCGCCTCATCGGGGTGGCGGACGTGATCGTCCCCAATTTGACGGAGGCGGAGTTCCTGACAGAGCGGTACCGGGGGGCGGAGGCCCTCGACCGGCATCAGGCCCGGGAGGTGGTGGACGCCCTGCTGGCCTGCGGGCCCAGATCGGTGGTCATCACCAGCGGGCTGGAGGCGGAGACCGGCCGCCACGTGGTGTGGGGCTACTGTCACCGGCAGGGGCGGTACTTCACCCTGCCCTTCGACTTCATCCAGGTCCACTTTCCCGGCACTGGCGACGTGTTCTCTGCCGTCCTAATAGGAGAGCTGCTGGCCGGGACCGGCCTGGAGCAGGCGGCCCGGAAGGCCATGGATACGGTGGAGCGCCTGGTCTGTCTGGACCGCAACGAGGTGGAGAAGAACAAGGGTATCCGCATCGAGCGGTTTTTGAAGGAATTGGATCTCTGAGCCTCCAGAGGGCGGAAGAAAGGAAGAAAAGGGATATGTGGGCAGTTTTTGCGCTCCTGTCTGCGGTGTTCGCTGCGCTGACCGGGATATTGGCCAAGCTGGGGATGGAGGGCATCAACTCCAACCTGGCCACCGCCATCCGCACCGTGGTGGTGCTGGTGATGGCCTGGGCTATTGTGTTCCTGACAGGGAAGCAGCATGAGATCGGGGATATTTCCACCCGGAGCTGGGTGTTCCTCCTCCTGTCCGGCCTGGCCACCGGCCTGTCCTGGCTGTGCTATTTCCACGCCCTTCAGATCGGCCAGGCCAGCCGGGTCATCCCCATCGACAAGTTCAGCGTGGTCATCTCCATGGTGCTGGCCTTTGTGGTGCTGAGGGAGGCGGTGACCGTCCAGACCGTTATAGGCGGCCTGCTCATCACGGCAGGGACGCTGGTGTTGATCCTGTGAATGGAGCGGACAGAGAGAGGAGGACGTGCAGATGGCCTTTGCCTTGACAGAGGAACAGAGCAGAGCAGTCCATGACCGGGGGGGCGGACTGCTGGTGTCGGCTGCGGCCGGCTCGGGCAAGACCCGGGTGCTGGTGGAGCGGCTGCTGGACCAGGTGACCGGGGAGGGAGCGGATATCGACGACTTCTTGGTCATTACATATACCCGGGCGGCTGCGGCAGAGCTGCGGGCCCGGATTGCTCAGGAGCTGTCCGATCGGCTGGCGGAGCGGCCCAACGACCGGCACCTGCGGCGGCAGACCACGTTGGTCTACAAGGCCCAGATCTCCACGGTGCACGCCTTCTGTGCCGCTCTGCTGCGGGAGAGCGGCCACCAGATCGGGTTGGACCCGGACTTTCGGCTGTGCGACGAGGGGGAGGGCGCGGTCCTGATGGCCCGGGTGCTGGGGGAGACCCTGGACCGCCAGTACGAGGATCTGGACTCGGAGGGGGACTTTGCCGCCCTGGTGGACACCATGGCCGCCGGGCGGGACGACAGCCGCCTGGAGCAGATCGTGCTGGACGTGTTCGGCCGCATCCAGAGCCACCCGGACCCGGCGGGCTGGCTGGCAGACCAGAGCCGCCTGTGGGAGCTGGATGGGGTCACCGACGCGGGGGACACCCCCTGGGGGGCGCTGCTGCTGGCCGACGCCAGGCGGCAGGGGGAGCGCTGCCTGGAGCTGCTGCTCCGGGCGCTGGAACTCACCGGCCGGGACAGCGTGCTCAGCCAGAATTACGGCCCCAGTCTCTCCCAGTCCATCCAGGGGGTGCGGGCCCTGCTGGCGGCGGACAGCTGGGACGGCGTGTACCGGGCCCTGCCAGTGGAGTTCCCAGCGGCGGGGCGGAAAAAGGGCGTGGAGGACCTGGAGGCGGCGGAGCGGGTGAAGGGACTGCGCACCCGCTGCAAGAAGCAGATGGACAAGCTCTTTGAGGACCTGGGCGGGGACAGCGGGCAGCTGCTGGCCGATCTGGCCCTGGCCCGGCCCGCGGTGCGGGGCCTGATGGAGCTGACGGCCCGCTTTCAGGAGGACTACGCCCGGGAGAAGGCGCGCCGGGGCATACTGGACTTTTCCGACCTGGAACATCTGGCCCTGCGGCTGCTCACCCAGGACGGGGACGGAGGGCCCGGCCCGCTGGCCCGGTACTGGAGCGGCCGGTTCGCCGAGGTGATGGTGGACGAGTATCAGGACACCAACCAGGTGCAGAACGCCATCTTCACTGCCGTGTCCGATGGGGGGCGGAAGCTGTTTATGGTGGGAGACGTGAAGCAGTCCATCTACCGCTTCCGGCTGGCCGACCCCACCATCTTCCTGGACAAGTACCGCCGTTTCAAACCTTGGGACCAGGCGGCGGAGGGGGAGGAGCGGACAGTGGTGCTCACCCGCAACTTCCGTTCCCGGCCGGAGGTCCTGGAGGGGACCAACGACCTCTTTCGAAATATTATGTCAACTGAATTCGGGGAGCTGGACTACACCCAGGACCAGGCGCTGGCGCCGGGGGCCGCTTTCCCGCCGGAGGGAGACTGGCGGGTGGAGCTGGACCTGGAGGACCTGTCCTTCCTGGGGGACCAGGAGGAAGGGGAGCGGGCGGACAAAAATCTGCTGGAGGCCCGCTGGGCGGCCCGCCGTATCCGGGAGCTGCTGGACGGGGAGCTGATGCTGACGGAGGGGAGCGGGCAGCGGCGGGCGGAGCCCTCTGACGTGCTCCTTCTCCTGCGCTCCCCGGGGGCGGTGCTCCACCACTATATCCGGGCCCTCAACGAGGCGGGGCTGCCCTGGTCCGCCGAGGGCGGGGAGGACTTCTTTGCCTCCACCGAGATCAATGTGGCCCTGTCCCTTCTCCAGATCGTGGACAATCCCCGCCAGGATGTGGCGCTGATCGCGGCCCTGCGTTCCCCGGTGTACGGCTTTTCAGGAGATCAGCTGGCTCTGCTCCGGGCGGAGGGGGAGGGGGACTTCTATTCCGCTGTGGTCCAGGCCGCCGGCCGGGGGGACCAGGCGTGCCGGGATTTCCTGACGGAGCTGGAGGAGCTGCGCTTCGGGGCAGGGGACCGCACCTGCCGCCAGCTGATCTGGCACATCTATGAACGGACCAACCTGCTGGGCCTGTTCGGGGCCATGGACGGGGGGCAGGAGCGGCAGGGTCGCCTGCTCACCCTCTATGCCCTGGCGGGGCGTCTGGAGGAGGCGGGGTGCCGGTCTCTCTTCCAGTTCCTGCTGCGCCTGGAGCGGATGCGCCAGACCGGGGGACTGTCCCTGTCCGCCCCAGGCCGGGAGGGGGGCGGTGTGACCATCATGTCCATCCACCGCTCCAAGGGGTTGGAGAAACCGGTGGTGCTGCTGTGCGGCCTGTCCCGGCGGCTGAACCGGGACGACCTCCAGCGGCCTGTCCTCTTCCATCCGGTGCTGGGGGTGGGCCCCCGGGGCCTGGACCGGGAGCGGATGGTGGAGTATCCCACCCTGGCCCGCAAGGCGGTGGCCCGGAAGCTGGAGCGGGAGATGATGGCGGAGGAGCTGCGTCTGCTCTATGTGGCCATGACCCGGGCCAAAGAGAAGCTGATCCTCTCCATCCCGCTGCGGCGGGGAGCGGAGGAGCTGGAAAAGCTGGGGGAGGACCTGTCTGTTCCACCCTCCCCCATGGCGTTGGAGCACCAGCAGAGCGTGGGCGGCTGGGTGCTGCTTCACGCCCTGGCCCGGCCCGAGGCGTCCGCCCTGCGGAGCATGGCGGGGCTGCCGGAGGTGTCCCCGGGGACTCTGGGGCCCGCCTGGGATATTCGATGGGTAGATGGGGCGGCACTGGCCCAGATTCCGGAGCAGAGGGGCCGCTTCGCGGATCTGCCCGGAGAGTCGGAGACGGAACCGGAGGGGCTGAGAGAGGCGCTGGCCTGGCACTATCCGTTCTCCCTTTCCTCCCAGACCCCCTCCAAGCTCACCGCCACCCAGCTCAAGGGGCGGAGCCTGGACCAGGAGACCCGGGAGGAGGCCGCCCTGGCGGCCCTTCCGCCCCAGCCGCTCTCCATCCTGCGGCCCCAGTTCGTGGCGGAGGAGCGGGGACTCACCCCGGCCCAGCGGGGCACAGCCCTGCACCTGGCCATGCAGTATCTCCCCCTGGACACGGACACCCCGGAGCGGGCAGCGGCGGAGCTGGAGCGCCTGGTGTCCGGCGGCTTCCTCACCCCCCAGCAGGGGGCGGCGGCCGATCCGGGACAGCTGTCCGCGTTCTTTAACTCGCCCCTGGGCAGGGAGATGGCGTCGGCCCCCGTGTGCCGCCGGGAATTCAAATTTTCCGTGCTGCTGCCGGCGGAGGAGTTCTGCCCCGGCCTGGAGCCGGGGGAGGAGGTGCTGCTCCAGGGCGTAGTGGACGCCTGGTTCGAGACTCTGGAGGGCATCACGGTGGTGGACTTCAAGAGCGACCGGGTCTCCCGGTCCGGGGCGGCGGCCCGGGGAGAGGAGTACCGCCCTCAGCTGGAGGCGTACAGCCGGGCCCTGGAGGAGATCACCGGAAAACAGGTGGTCCGAAAGGCGCTCTGGTTCTTCGAACTGGGGGAGCTGATCCTTCTGTGAAAGGGCGACAAAAGGGCCGAGAAAAAAGTCAGGATAATTTTTTGAAAAAATAGTTGCTTTTGCGGGAGATCCATGCTATTATATCAGTTGCGTTTACAGATGATCCCTCCATGGAGAAAGAGGTGAAGATACAATGAAAGCAGGCATCCATCCCGATTATCAGCAGACCACCATCCGGTGCGCTTGCGGCAATGTGATCGAGACTGGCTCCACCAAGAAGGATATCCGCGTGGAAGTGTGTTCCAAGTGTCACCCCTTCTACACCGGTAAGCAGAAGATGGTGGACACCGGTGGTCGTGTCAGCCGCTTCAACAAGAAGTTCGGCCTGGACAAGTGAGATTGCGCCTCAAAAGCCGCACCGTGGATCGGTGCGGCTTTTTGTCGTATTTTGCTGTCGGCCCGGAGTATCCTCGCCCCAGGGAGGGGCATAAACTAACAGATGAGATCAAAAATGAGTTAGGAGGCTGTATCATGAAGAAGATCGACGTGAAGAGCTTGCAGGACAACGTATTTTCCCTCATCGGGGACCGGTGGATGCTCATCACCGCCGGCACGGCGGAGCGGTGCAACACCATGACCGCCAGCTGGGGCGGACTGGGCGTGCTGTGGGGTGCCCCGGCGGCCACCATTTACCTGCGGCCCCAGCGGTACACCAAGGAGTTCGTGGACCGGGAGGAGTATTTCACCCTGGCCTTTTTCGGGGAGGAGCAGCGCAAGGCCCTCACCCTGTGCGGCAGCAAGAGCGGCCGGGAGGTGGACAAGGTGAAGGAGTGCGGCTTCACCGTGGCCCAGGCCGAGTGCGGGGCCCCCTATTTTGAGGAGGCGGAGCTGGTGCTGGTCTGCCGCAAGCGCTATGCCCAGGAGATGGACCCCCAGGCCATCCCCCAGGATGCCAAGGACAGATTTTATCCTGAGAAGGACTACCATACCATGTATATCGGAGAGGTCGTGGAGGCGCTGAGGAAATAAGGGCCTCAGCGCCCGGACCGCCTCCTGACAGACGGGGAAAATCCCATTTTGGAGGATCTATGACAGAAAACAACACGGAAAAGAAAAACAGGGCGGTGCTGGTGGGCCTGTCCTCCCGCGCCCTGGCCCCGGAGGAGAACGCCGACGAGGCATCCATGGAGGAGCTCTCTGCCCTGCTGGAGACAGCGGGGGGAGAGTGCGTGGGCGTGGTGACCCAGTCCAAGGACAGCCCGGACCCCCGTACCTTCATCGGGGAGGGCAAGGTGGCTGAGGTGAAGGAACTGGCCCATGCCATGGACGCGGACATGGTGATCTTTGACAACGGCCTGTCTCCCTCCCAGCAGAGGGTCTTGTCAGAGGACCTGGGGGTGTCGGTGCTGGACCGCTCCGCCCTGATCCTGGACATCTTCGCCCAGCGGGCCCGCACCCGGGAGGGCCGGCTCCAGGTGGAGCTGGCCCAGTATAAGTATCTGCTCCCCCGCCTGATGGGCATGTGGACCCATCTGGAGCGGCAGGAGGGCGCCATCGGCACCCGCGGCCCCGGCGAGACCCAGCTGGAGAGCGACCGGCGGCACATCCGCCGCAAGATCTCCAAGCTGGAGGAGGAGCTGAAGGATGTGCGCCGGGTGCGGGCCACCCAGCGGGAGCGGCGCATCAAGAACGAGGTGCCGGTGGTGGCCATTGTGGGCTATACCAATGCGGGCAAATCCACCCTGCTCAACCGGCTCACCGGGGCGGCCATCCCGGCCAATGACCGGCTGTTCGACACCCTGGACACCACCACCCGCACCCTGGAGATCTCCGACACCTGCACGGTGCTCATCTCCGACACGGTGGGCTTTATCCGCAAGCTGCCCCACCATCTGGTGGAGGCCTTCAAGGCCACCCTGGAGGAGCTGGAGTACGCCGACCTGCTGCTCCATGTGATCGATGCCTCCAACCCGGAGTGGCGGGACCAGACGGCGGTGGTGGAGGACCTGATCCGGGAGCTGGGGGCCGAACAGACCCCCCGCCTGGATGTTTTCAACAAATGCGACCGGTATCTGGGGGACATCCGGCCCCACGGGGAGGACATCGTCTCCATCTCCGCCAGGACCGGCGAGGGGGTGCCCGAACTGCTGGCCGCCATCGGCAGGCGGCTGGACAACGGCGCCCGCCGGGTGATCATCCATCTGCCCTACGACCAGGGCGGGCTGCTGGACAAGCTCTACCAGCAGGCCAAGGTGGAGTCGGTGGAGTACGGCGAGACCATCGATGTGGCGGCGGTCTGCACCCCCAAGGTGATCGGTCAGCTGGGCCCGCTGGTGGAGGGCTGGAGGCCCCGTCGGGAGCCCTGGGAAGACTGAAAGCCCCATCTCAGAAAAGAAAGGGAAAGGACCATGGACGTGATGCTCAGACCCTGGCGCCCGGAGGACGCCCCCTCTATCGCCCGGCATGCCGATGACCCCCAGGTGGCCGCCAACCTGAGGGATGTGTTCCCCTGCCCCTACCAACTGTCAGACGCGGAGGAGTTCATCCGCCTGTGCAGGGCGGCGGAGCCGGAGCAGGCCATATTCCGGGCCATAGTGGTGGATGGACAGGCCGTGGGCAGCGTGGCCCTCACCCGGGGCACGGATGTCTGCCGCCGGTCGGCCGAGCTGGGCTACTGGCTGGGCCGGGCCCTCTGGGGCCGGGGCATCATGACCAAGGCGGTGGAGGAGATGTGCCGGACGGGCTTTGAGGCGTGGGACATCGTGCGCATCTACGCGGAGCCCTTCGCCCACAACGCCGGCTCCCGCCGAGTGCTGGAGAAGGCGGGCTTCGCTCTGGAGGGCGTCATGCGCAGCGGCATATGGAAAAACGGCCGGCTGCGGGACTACTGCATGTACGCCCTGCTGCGGCCGGAGACCCCGTAGGACTGCCACAGGCGGCGGAGGGCGCCGGCGTCCTGCTCCAGGCTGTCCCCCAGCCGCTGGAGGAGGTTTTCGGAGATTTCCCGGGAAACCTGCTCCGGGCGGCAGGAGAGGCCGTCCATATAGTCCAGCAGAAGGGAGAGCAGCAGCGTGTCCTCTGTGATGCGGGTGACCGTGTCGTTCAGATGGTCCAGCAGTTCGAGCTCGTTCATCATTTATGCACCTCACAATATATCGCTGAAAGCGATTATAATGGAGTTGAGGAGAAAAGTCAATCGCTTAAAGCTATATATTTTCATAGACATAGCTATGAGCTATAATAGCTTACGGTGATGGATTTTGAAGGACTATAAAGAAGTGATTCGAGAAAAGAGAATAGAGTTGGGATTGAGTCAATATAAGTTGGCGAAATCTGTGGGGATTGCGCAATCTTTTATGAATGAGATTGAAAGTGGGCGAAAGACCCCATCTCTGGATGTTTTCTTTCGGATCTGCAAGGAATTGCAGATCAAAGTCTTTCCTGACGAGCCCTAAGGGGCGCCGCGGCCCCGGTCCCTGCGCAGGGACGCACACTGTGCGCCCGCCGTCCGTGAGGATGCGGCCCGATGCGGGCATCGGGCCCTGCTGGGTGCGTGCTTCTCCCTGTCTTTGTGTAGGGGGTGGGGCTTGCCCCCGCCCGCCGGTCCCAGGTCTGCGATGTGCCGCAGGAGTGATTTCCAGACCTGCCCGGGCTATTGAATCGCTCTGGCGGAAGAACGCCCCCTCATCCGTCACGGCTTCGCCGTGCCACCTTCCCCCCCGGAGGAGGGGAAGGCTTTTCGGGCGGCTGGAGGCCGCCCCTACATGATATTTTCGGCCTTTGCGCAGGGGCGCGCAATGCGCGCCCGCCGGTTTCCCACCAGCCGCCCCTATTGTGCCAATCTAGGCGCGCCCCGCGAGTATTCCCCAAAACGTGCAAAGGCAGGTGACCCCATGACAGAGTATTACATCCCCACCCAGGCCGGTGAGGCGGAGCTGGTCGAGAAGCGCTCCCGCTTCATCGGCCATGTCTGGCGTGTGGAGAGCGAGGAGGAGGCCCGTGCCCGCATCGAGGAGATGAAAAAGCGGTACTACGACGCCCGGCACAACTGCTGGTGCTACCTGCTGCGGGAGGGGCCGGTGCGCTACTCGGACGACGGGGAGCCCCAGGGGACGGCGGGCCAGCCCATGCTCAACGTGTTCCAGCGGGAGGAGGTCACCAACGTCTGCTGTGTGGTCACCCGGTATTTTGGGGGCATCCTTCTGGGGGCGGGGGGGCTGGTCCGGGCTTATACTCAAAGCGCCAAGGACGCCCTGGACGCCGCCGGCATCTCGGTGGTGCGCCGCTGGGTGGAGACGCTGGTGCCCTGTCCATACAGCCTTTTGGAGCGCCTGAAGTCGGAGACCGCCGCCTGGGGCGGCGTGATCCCGGAGACGGAGTACGGGGCTGATGTGACCCTCACTGTCTTGCTGCCGGAGGAGAAGGCGGAGGCATATCTGGCACACATCCTGGACATGACCGCCGGGACGGTGGAGGGCATCGCCACCGGGGAGCGGTTCCAGGACGTGCCTTGGCGGCCCGCCGGAGGGGCCGGCGGACCCGGATAAAAAAATTTTTGAAAAATTTTGATTTTTTAGAAGGAAAATGGGGAGTGGCCTCGTATAAGATAAAGTGTACGGAACTGTACGACCTCACATGCACCCCGGCGGGGTGGGACAGGAGGGACCATGACGCTGAGAGAGCAGACTGAACAGAGGGAGCGGGAGACACTGTCCTCCCGCGCCTGCCTGGCGGAGCAGACCCGGGGCCGGGCGCGGCCGGAGGAGCCCTGCGGCGTGCGCACCTGCTTCCAGGTGGACACAGACCGCATCGTCTACTGCAAGTCCTTCCGGCGGCTGAAGCACAAGACCCAGGTGTTCCTCCAGCCGGAGGGGGACCACTACCGTACCCGGATGACCCACACCCTGGAGGTCAGCCGCATTGCCCGGACCATCGCCCGGGGGCTGGCGCTGAACGAGGACCTGACCGAGGCCATCGCCCTGGGCCACGATTTGGGCCACACCCCCTTCGGCCACGCGGGAGAGCGGCTGCTCAACTCCATCGTGCCCGGCGGCTTCGCCCACTTCCGGCAGTCCCTGCGGGTGGTGGAGCGGCTGGAGAAGGAGGGAGCCGGACTGAACCTGACCTGGGAAGTGCGCAACGGCATCGAGCGCCATACCGGCGGGGAGGACGCCGCCACCCTGGAGGGGCAGGTGGTCCGTCTGGCCGACAAGATCGCCTACATCAACCACGACATCGAGGATGCCCTGCGGGGCGGAGTGATCTACCCCATCGACATCCCGCTGGAGGTGTCCCAGGTGCTGGGCTTTACCCACGGGGAGCGGATCAACGCCCTGGTGGTGGACGCCATCTCCGCCAGCCGGGGGCAGGACCGCATCTGTCAGTCCCCCCAGGTGGGGGAGGCCATGGCGGTGCTGAAGGAGTTCATGTTCGCCAATGTCTACACCAACCCCATCGCAAAGGGGGAGGAGAGCAAGGCCCAGGACATGCTGAAGATGCTCTTCGGGTATTACCAGAAAAACCCCGATGAGCTGCCCGCCGACTTCCAGGCGATCCGCCTGGAGGAGGGGGTGGACCGGGCGGTGTGCGACTATATCGCAGGGATGACCGACCCCTTCGCGGTGAGCGAGTACACCCGGCTGTTCATCCCTATGGGATGGGGCGTGAAGTAGGCCTTTTTCCCCAAATAGGGATAAAGAGCCGGGATTCGGGCCATCAATAGCGGAAGGGGGAGAAAAATGCCCATACCGGAGCGGTTTTTGGACGAGCTGATCGCCCGGACTGACATCGTGGACCTGGTGGGCGAGTATGTGCGCCTGACCAAAAAGGGCCGCAACTACTGGGGACTGTGCCCCTTCCACTCAGAAAAGACCCCCTCCTTTTCCGTCTCCCCGGACAAGCAGATCTTCAAGTGCTTCGGCTGCGGGAAGGGCGGCGGGGCCATCAACTTCATCATGGAGCTGGACAGCCTGCCCTTCCGGGACGCGGTGGGAGTGCTGGCCAAGCGGGTGAACCTGGAGGTGCCGGACACCGGCGGCTTCAGCGCCGGCATGAAGGAGCGGCGGGAAAAGCTGCTGACCATCAACAAGGCGGCGGCCCGGGTGTTCCACAAGTGGCTGTACGCCCCGGAGGGGGCGGCGGGGCTGGCCTACCTTCAGAGGCGCGGGCTGAGCCGGGGGACCCTGACCCGGTTCGGACTGGGCTTCGCCCCCGACCGCTGGGACGGTCTGCTGACGGCCCTGGCGGAGCAGGGGTGGGACAAGGCCGACCTGCTGGACGCCGGGCTGGCGGTGAGCAACAAGGACGGCCGCATCTATGACCGCTTCCGAAACCGGGTCATGTTCCCTATCATCGACATCCGGGGGGACGTGATCGGCTTCGGCGGCCGGGTGATGGATGACTCCACCCCCAAGTACCTCAACTCGCCGGACACGCCGGTGTACAACAAGAGCCGCAATGTATTTGCCCTGAACATCGCCAAGAAGTCCAGGGCGGGGCGGGTGATCCTGACGGAGGGGTATATGGACACCATCTCCCTCCACCAGGCGGGCTTTGACAGCGCGGTGGCCTCCCTGGGCACCTCTCTGACCGCGGAGCACGCCCAGCTGCTGGCCCGCTACTTCAAGGACGCGGTCATCGCCTACGACGGCGACGGGGCGGGGGTGTCCGCCGCCCAGCGGGCCATCCCCCTGCTGGAGCGGGCGGGGCTGAATGTGAAGGTCCTCCGGGTGAAGGGGGCAAAGGACCCGGACGAGTTCATCAAGAAATACGGGCCCGAGGCCTTCGCCCGTCTGCTGGACAAAAGCGAGAACCACATCGACTACCGGCTGGAGCAGCTGCGGGGCCGGTATGACCTGAGCGACGACAGCCAGCGGGTGGAGTTTCTGCGGGAGGCCACCGGGGTGATCGCCTCCCTGCACAGCGCGGTGGAGCGGGAGATCTATGGGGGCCATGCGGCCCAGATGGCAGGCATCTCCGCCGAGGCCATGGCCCAGGAGGTCAAAAAGGAGCTCCGCCGCCGCATCCAGAAGGAAAAAAAGCAGCAGGAGCGGCGGGACCTGTCCCCCGCCACCCAGCTCCAGCCCAAGGCCAGGGGGATGCGCTACGACAACATCCGCTCCGCCCGGGCGGAGGAGGGGGTGCTGCGCCTGATCCTGCTGGACAGCTCCCTGCTGGAGGAGACGGAGGGCCTGACGGGTTCGGAGTTCTCCTCTCCGCTGCTGGGGCGGATCTTTGACCTGCTGCGCAGCCGTGCGGCAGAGGGACTGAGCACCCAGCTGCCCGCCCTGGCCGGAGCGCTGGAGCCGGAGGAGATGGCCCACCTGGCCTGGGTGGCCGAGCAGCCGGAAAATCTGGCCAACAGCCACAGAGCCCTGGCCGACTACATCGCCCTCATCCGGGAGGAGGGGCTGCGCCGCAGCGGGACAGATGAGGAAGCTCTGCTGAGGGCGGCGCAAAAGAGATATCAGGAAACAAAAGCATATATGGAGGAGAAGCCATGAGCACCAAGAAGACAGAGACTTCCGCCGCTGTGGAAGAGAAGAAGAGCAAGACCGACATCGAGACCCGCATGGAAGCGGGCAAGGTGGAGGTCATGAAGGTGGTGGGAGGCATCCCAGGTGCGGAAAAGCTGGCCGAACTGATCGAGCGGGGCAAGAAGAAGGGCAATCTGTCGGCCGCCGAGCTGATGGACGTGCTGGAGGACATGGATCTGGAGTCCGAGCAGATGGACAAGATCTATGATACTCTGGAGAACCTGGGCATCGACACAGTGGGGGAGGACTACATCCCCGAGCTGCCCGACGACGTGGAGCCCACCATTGAGGCCATCGAGGAGCTGCCTGAGGAAGAGATCGTGGACCCCAACACCATGGTGGACGCCTTCGGCACCGACGACCCGGTGCGGATGTATCTGAAGGAGATCGGCAAGGTCAACCTGCTCACCTCCGATGAGGAGATCGACCTGGCCCAGGCCATGGGGGCGGGCGCCGAGGCAAAGGAGCAGATGGAGGAGCTGGAGAGCTCCGGAGAGGAGATCCCCGCCGAGGTCCGCACCGAGCTGGAGAAAGCCATCAAAAAGGGCGAGCGGGCCAAGCAGCGGCTGGCAGAGGCCAACCTGCGCCTGGTGGTCTCCATTGCCAAGCGGTATGTGGGCCGGGGGATGCAGTTCCTGGACCTGATCCAGGAGGGCAACCTGGGCCTGATCAAGGCGGTGGAGAAGTTCGACTACACCAAGGGGTACAAGTTCTCCACTTACGCCACATGGTGGATCCGTCAGGCCATCACCCGGGCGATCGCTGACCAGGCCCGCACCATCCGCATCCCGGTGCACATGGTGGAGACCATCAACAAGGTGATCCGGGTCTCACGCCAGCTGCTCCAGGAGCTGGGCCACGACCCCACGCCGGAGGAGATCGCCGACGAGATGAACATGCCGGTGGACCGGGTGCGGGAGATCCTGAAGATCGCCCAGGAGCCTGTCTCTCTGGAGACCCCCATCGGGGAGGAGGAGGACAGCCACCTGGGGGACTTCATCCCCGACGAGGATGCCAGCGAGCCCGCCGAGGCCGCCTCCTTCACCCTGCTGAAGGAGCAGCTGGTGGATGTGCTCTCCACCCTGACCCCCCGGGAGGAGAAGGTGCTCAAGCTGCGCTTCGGCATCGAGGACGGACGGACCCGTACCTTGGAAGAGGTGGGAAAGGAGTTCAACGTCACCCGGGAGCGCAT
Organism: Lawsonibacter asaccharolyticus; assembly: GCF_022453915.1. Taxonomy (NCBI): domain Bacteria; kingdom Bacillati; phylum Bacillota; class Clostridia; order Eubacteriales; family Oscillospiraceae; genus Lawsonibacter; species Lawsonibacter asaccharolyticus. The sequence goes on along the minus strand of NZ_CP091870.1, from coordinate 2,250,491 downwards.
CCGCCAGATCGAGGCCAAGGCCCTCAGAAAGCTGCGTCATCCTTCTCGTTCCAAGAAACTAAAAGACTTTTTGAACTGATCCGGGGATCGTTTTGCTGAGTGTTCCGGGGCGCAGCTTTCCGGGGCCCCCGGGCGGGCCCAGCGCAGCGGGCCGCACGGGGAGAGCCGGAGCGACGGAATGAGTGAGCTCCCGCCTCCGGCAGGGGCGAGGGATATGCAGTCCGCGACGGCGACGCGTCATCCTTCTCGTTCCAAGAAACGAAAAGACTTTTTGAACTGACAGGCGGGCAGAGCACCGGAGGGCCGGGGCGCAGGTTTCAGGTGCCCCACCTGCAAAAAGGACCCCAGCGGAACACACATCCCCCGGAGCGCGGCTCCGGGGGTGTGCTTTGCGGGAAAGAGCGGAGAACGACTATGACAAAGCAGGATGTTTTGAAGCAGTATTTCGGCTATGACACCTTCCGGGGCGGTCAGGAGGAGATCATCGACGCACTGCTGGCCGGGCGGGATGTGCTGGCCGTCATGCCCACGGGAGCGGGGAAATCGGTGTGCTATCAGGTGCCTGCCCTGCTGCTGCCCGGCATCACCCTGGTGGTCTCCCCGCTGGTCTCCCTCATGAGGGACCAGGTGACCCAGCTGGTGCAGATGGGAGTGCCCGCCGCCTACCTCAACAGCTCTCTCACCTACCGGCAGTATCTGCTGGCCCTGGACCGGGCCAGGGAGGGCCGGTACAAGATCATCTATGTGGCTCCGGAGCGGCTGGATACCGAGGGGTTCCAGTCCTTTGTCCGCTCGGCCCAGATCTCCATGGTGGCAGTGGACGAGGCCCACTGTATCTCCCAGTGGGGGCAGGACTTCCGCCCCGCCTATCTGAACATCCCGGACTTTGTGGACCGGCTGCCCCAGAGGCCGGTGGTGGGGGCCTTCACCGCCACCGCCACCTCGGAGGTCCGGGAGGATATCCAGCGGCTGCTGGAGCTGGAGGCCCCCCTGTCCATCACCACCGGGTTTGACCGGGACAACCTGTATCTGGAGGTGTGCCGCCCCTCCGTAAAGCGGGTGGAGCTGCTGGCCCGGGTGCGGGAGCGGCCGGGGGAGTGCGGCATCGTCTACTGCTCCACCCGGAAGAACGTGGAGGAGGTCTGCCAGTTCCTCCAGAGCTCCGGCATCTCCGCAACCCGCTACCACGCCGGGCTGGAGCCGGAGGAGCGGCAGCAGAATCAGGAGGACTTCCTCTTCGACCGGGTCCAGGTGATGGTGGCTACCAACGCTTTCGGGATGGGGATCGACAAGTCGGACGTGCGCTTCGTCATCCACTACAACATGCCCAAGGACCTGGAGAGCTACTACCAGGAGGCGGGCCGGGCAGGCCGGGACGGGGCGGAGGCCCGATGTATCCTGCTGTACAGCGGGCAGGACGTGCGCACAGCCCAGTTCCTCATCAGCCAGAGCGAGCCCAGCGAGCAGCTGGACCCGGAGACGGCGCGGCAGCTCCAGGAGCGGGACTTGGGTCGTCTGAAGCAGATGACGTTCTACTGCCGCACCCGGCGGTGCCTGCGTCAGTATATCCTGAACTATTTCGGCCAGTCGGCCCCGGACTACTGCGGCGCCTGCTACAACTGCCTCCACAATTTCCAGGAGATCGATGTGGGGGAGGACGCCCGGGCCATCCTCCGCTGTGTGGCGGAGACCGGCCAGCGGTTCGGCGCCGGACTGATCGCCGCAGTGCTGTGCGGCGGGGAGAACGAGAAGATCCGCCGTTACCGGCTGGAGCGGGAGAGGACCTATGGAGCCCTGGCCGCCCTGAGTCAGCGGGAGGTCCAGGACCGCATCCGCTTCCTGGTGGACGAGCACATCCTGGAGCTCACTGACGGCCAGTACCCGATCCTCCGGTGCGGGGAGCGGGCGGAGGACGTGGCGTACAGCGACGGACCGCTGATGATGAAGGCCGTTCGGGAGGAGCGGCCGGCGGCCGACCGCCGGCGGGCGGAGGACAGCCCCCTGACAGAGCGGCAGCAGGCCCTCTTCCAGCGGCTGCGGGAGGAGCGCGCCCACCTGGCCCGCCTCCGGGGCGTGCCGGCTTTTGTGATTTTCTCCGACAAGACCCTGCGGGAGATGGCGGCTGCCCAGCCACGGGATCTGCGTCAGCTCCAGAACGTGGGCGGCGTGGGCAGCTTCAAGGCGGAGCAGTACGGAGCTCAGTTCCTGGAGATCATCTCGGATTTTCAGGAGACAGCGGCAATATAAGAGCCTGCCCCAGACAGATGGTGTCCGGGGCAGGCTCTTATATACATATTTTACTTCGGAGCGTGGGGGCCGCAGCGAGTGTGGTGTCCGCCGCACCCGCCGCAGGTGCCGCAGTCCCCATTGCAGTGGCCGCCCGACTTGTGGGACTGCCACAGGGAGCGGACCGCGAGGGCGACCACGCCCGCAAGGATCAGGGAGACGATGATGGTAGGCAGCAGCTGGGACATATCTGACCCTCCTTGTCGATCACAGATTATTTCTTGCTGGCAGGGATGTCGGTCAGGTGACGGACCTCCTCGCTGGGCTGGTAGCCCCTGCGCACCAGCAGGAAGATGATGCCGGCCAGCAGGGCGATGGCGATGACGGTGAAGACGCTGAAGGCGGCCTCGCCGGTGAACAGACCGCCGATCTGATAGACGATCATGGCAGTCACATAGGCGAACAGGCACATGTAGCCGATGGCGCCCAGAGTCCACTTGGTGTTGTGCATCTCCCGCTTGATGGCGCCCATGGCAGCGAAGCAGGGGGCGCACAGCAGGTTGAAGATCATGAAGGAGTAGGCGGAGATGGCGCCGAAGTCAGCCCCCACCATAGCCCAGATGGGGCTGGAGTCCTCCATCAGATCGATGTCGCCGGCGTAGTGGTACAGCACACCGAAGGTGTTAACCACCTCCTCCTTGGCGATGAGGCCGGTGAAGGTAGCCACTGCGGCCTTCCAGGCCATGGAACCGGTCCAGCCCAGGGGGTAGAAGATCCAGGCGATGGCATTGCCGATGACGGCCAGCAGGGAGTCGTTGTTGTCCTCCACGGCCTGGAACACGCCGTCCACAAAACCGTAGCCCTGGAGGAACCACAGGATGATGGAGGAGATCAGGATGACGGTGCCGGCCCGCTTGATGAAGGACCAGCCACGCTCCCAGGTGGCCCGCAGCACGTTGCCGGCGGAGGGGGCGTGGTAGGCGGGCAGCTCCATGACAAAGGGGGCGGGCTCGCCGGCAAAGGCCTTGAATTTCTTCAGCATGATGCCGGAGACGATGACCGCCGCCACGCCAATGAAGTAGGCGGAGGTAGCCACCCAGGCGGAGTTGCCAAAGACAGCGCCGGCGAACAGGCCGATGATGGGCATCTTGGCGCCGCAGGGGATGAAGCCGGTGGTCATGATGGTGATTTTGCGGTCACGGTCCTGCTCGATGGTGCGGGAGGCCATGATCCCGGGCACGCCGCAACCGGTAGCCACCAGCATGGGGATGAAGCTCTTGCCGGACAGGCCGAAGCGGCGGAAGATCCGGTCCATGATGAAGGCGATGCGGGCCATGTAGCCCACATCCTCCAGGACAGCCAGCAGGACGAACAGGACCAGCATCTGGGGCACGAAGCCCAGCACGGCGCCCACGCCGGCCACGATACCGTCCTGGATCAGGCCGTACAGCCAGTCGGCCACCACAGGCTCGCCACTGGCGTTGAGCAGGAAGCTGTCAAAGAAGCCGGGCACCCACTCACCGAAGATGGTGTCGTTGGTGAAGTCAGTGGCGGCGGTGCCGATGGAGATGGCCCAGCCGCCCATGGCGATGGCATAGATCAGAAACATCACTGCCACGAAGATGGGCAGGGCCAGGACACGGTTGGTCACGATCCGGTCGATCTTGTCGGAGGTAGTCAGGCTGTGCTTGGGGGCCTTCTTTTTTACTGCCCTGTTGACCACAGAGTTGATGTACGCATAGCGCTGGTTGGTGATGATGCTCTCAGCGTCGTCCTCCAGCTCGTTCTCACAGTCGGCGATGTGGGCCTCCAGGTGGGCCTCCAGGTCTTTGGTCAGGGTCAGGGACTCCAGCACCTTCTCGTCCCGCTCGAACACCTTGATGGCATACCAGCGGAGATACTGGTCGTCCACCATGCCCTGAATGGACTCCTCAATGTGGGCGATGGCGTGCTCTACGCTGCCAGTGAACACGTGGGGGAGCTCCCCGGCCTTGTGGGCCTGGGCCGCGGCTACGGCCCGCTCGGCGGCGGCCATGCCGCCCTCGCCCTTCAGGGCGCTCATCTCCACCACCTGGCAGCCCAGGGCCTGGCCCAGCTTCTGGAGGTCGATCTTGTCGCCGTTCTTCCGCACCAGATCTATCATGTTGACCGCCACTACCACGGGCAGGCCCAGCTCGATGAGCTGGGTGGTCAGGTACAGGTTGCGCTCGATGTTGGTGCCGTCCACGATGTTGAGGATGGCGTCCGGCTTCTCATTGACCAGGTAGTTGCGGGCCACCACCTCCTCCAGCGTATAGGGGGACAGGGAGTAGATGCCAGGCAGGTCCTGGATGATGACCTCCTTGTGGCCCTTCAGCTTGCCCTCCTTCTTTTCCACCGTGACGCCGGGCCAGTTGCCCACGTACTGGTTGGAGCCGGTCAGGGCATTGAACAGGGTGGTCTTACCGCAGTTCGGGTTGCCCGCCAGCGCGATCTTGATGTTCATGGTATTTCTCCCTTCAGAAAGTTAGAAGTGACTAACTAACAGTGAAAAACGAAAGCGGAGCTCAGAGGATCTCGATCATCTCCGCGTCTGCCTTGCGGACGGACAGCTCATAGCCCCGCACATTCAACTCCATAGGGTCCCCCAGCGGGGCGACCTTTCGGATGTGGATCTCCACTCCCTTGGTGATCCCCATATCCATAATGCGGCGCTTCACGGCTCCCTCGCCGTGGAGCTTAGCCACGGTGACGGTGTCTCCCACCTTGGCGTCTTTCAGCGTTTTCATCCTTTCTCTCCTCCTCAGATCATAATACGGTTGGCCATGGTCCTGTCCACAGCGACCCGGCTGTCCTTTACCTGAAGAATCAGGTTGCCGGCCATCTCGCTGATGACGGTCACCGACTCGTCCACCACAAAGCCGAGCTCTGCCAGATGCTGGCGCACCTCGTCCCTGCCGGTGATCTTTCGGATGACCACGGTCTCGCCGGGTCTGGCCATTGTCAGGGGCATCATGAGACTCCCTCCCAGATCAGGTTGACTTTTGCTGCTAGAATTGCTTGAAAAGCTGGTTAGCTTAATCTAACCATCGGAACAGATAGAGTTTACTTCTGCTAACCGGATTTGTCAAGCCCTTTTCTGAAAAAATTGGGCCGTGCTCCGCACTTTTCCAGCCGAGACAAAAGCAGCCGGTGAACAGAGCAGGATCCCGTCTATTTTTCCCAGAGAGAAAAAAGCATGGCCCGCCGTACCAGCGGCGGGCCATGTGCCTTATTTCACGTTTTGGCCGGGGAAGGTGAGGCGGATGGTGGTCCCGCGGTCCGGCTGGCTCTCCAGGGAGAGGTCGGCCCCGTGGAAGGCCGCCCCGTGCTTGACAATGGACAGTCCCAGACCGGTGCCTCCGATGGCTTTGGAGTGGCTCTTGTCCACCCGGTAGAACCGCTCAAAGACCCGGCTCTGGTCCTCAGGAGGGATACCGATGCCCGTGTCGGACACAGAGAGCTCCGCGCCCCGGTCGGAGCGGGAGACGGAGATAGTGACCCGGCCCCCAGGACGATTGTACTTGATGGCGTTGTCGCACAGGTTGCTGATCATCTCGTCCAAAAGCTGGCGCACGCCAGAGATCCGCACCGGTCCGCCCGTCACCTCCAGGGTGACCTGCCCCTTGACAGCGGCGGGGGTCAGGCGGCCGGCCACCTCCTGGGCCAGGTGGTACAGGTCCACCTCCTCCGTCTGGAGGGAGCTGCCCCCTTCATCCAGCTGGGACAGGCGGAGGATGTCCTCCACCAGGCGGATCATGCGCTGGGCCTCGCCGTAGATGTCGTCTGCGAAGCCGGGGATGTCCTGCGGCTTGACCAGCCCGCCCTTGATGATCTCCGCAATGCCGGAGATGGAGGTGAGGGGGGTCTTGAGCTCATGAGATACATTGGCGGTGAACTCCCGGCGCAGCTCCTCCCGCTGTTCCCGCTCGGTGACATCCAGGATGACCAGCACGGCGCCGGCCACCTGGCCGTCTTGGATCACGGGGTTGGCCAGCAGCTGGCAGCAGCGGCCTCCCAGGTCCACCAGCTGCTCGTCCCGCCTGCCGGTGAGGGCGGCATCCACCGCTTGGCGGAAGCGCTCGGTGCGGTTCAGAGTGAGGTAGCTGGCCCGTTCCTCAGGGGCGGCGGCGTGGAGCAGGCGCAGGGCACCGGAGTTGTGGGAGAGGATGCGCCCCTGCCGGTCCAGCAGGAGGAAGCCCTCGCTCATGTTCTCGGTGATGGCGGTGAACTCGTTCTGCTTCTGGCGCAGCTGGGCCATCTGCTGGGCGATGGTCTGGTTCTGCTGCTTGATGCGGGAAAGCAGGGGGGTGAGCTCTTCGTAGGTGTCGGAGTCCTCTGGGTGCTCCAGGTCGATGGCAAGGACGGGCTTGATGATGTGCTTGGAAAGGCGGGAGGCCAGCACCGCCGACAGGGCCACGGCCAGCACCAGGATGATGAGGATGGGCTGGACCATGGACAGGAGCAGGGAAGGGAGGCTGCGCTGCTCACTGGACACCCGCAGCACCGTCCCGTCAGCCAGCCGCTGGGCAAAGTACAGGGTCCGCTGAGAGAGGGTCGTGGAGTAGCGGGAGGCGGTGCCTGTCTCGCTCTCCAGAGCGGCTCGCACCTCCTCCCGGTCGGCGTGGTTCTCCATCTGGGCGGGGTCGGCCTGGTTGTCAAAGAGGACAGTGCCGCCGGCGTCGATCCAGGTGATACGGTTGGCGGAGGAGAGACCGTCCAGATAATCCATGCTGCCCATCTCCACCCCACGGGCGGCCAGGGCGGCCTCCGACTCCAGCTGGATCAGCAGCTGGCTGCCAAAATACTGGTACAGCACGCCCATGAACAGAGCGATAGAGAGAAAGAATACCGCAACGCCCACCAGAAAGGAGTTGCGGAAGATTTTAGATGTCATGGCTGTTCCTCACTTTTGGACGGATCAGATTCCGCCTTGTAGCCAACGCCCCGCACGGTCTCGATGCAGCGGCCCGCCTCCCCCAGCTTTTGACGCAGGGTGCGGACGTGGACATCCACTGTGCGGCTGGCGCCGTCGAACTCATAGCCCCAGATGGTGTTGAGCAGCTGGTCCCGGGTAAATACGGTCCCCGCATGCTCCACCAAAAGGGAGAGCAGCTGGAATTCCTTCAGGGTGAGGGTGACTTCCCGCCCGTGGGCCAGCACCTGATGGCGGGCCGGATCGATGCGCAGTGGGCCCAAAGTAAGGGCGTGGACCGGCTCCGCCTCCCCGCCGCTGTGGCGCAGGGCGGTGCGGATGCGGGCCATCAGCTCCATCATGCCGAAGGGCTTGGCGATGTAGTCGTCCGCCCCGCCGTCCAGGCCCACCACCTTGTCGTACTCGGTCCCCTTGGCGGTGATCAGGATGACGGGGAGCCTGGCGGTGGAGGCGCCGGCGCGGATGCGCTTGAGGATGTGCAGGCCGTCCTCCTCTGGGAGCATCAGGTCCAGCAGAACCAGGGAGGGGAGCTGCCGCTCCATGGCGGCCCAGAACTGGGAGGGCAGTTCAAAGCCCTCCGCCTCCATGCCCTGGCTGTTCAGGGTATAAATGACCAGCTTGCGGATGCTGGGGTCGTCTTCCAGAAAATAAATCATGGGTAGGACCTCCTACGGCTGTGAAAATTGGGGCGCCCGCCGTTCAGGGCAGGTCAGCATGGTGCCCGGTGAGGGAGTACTCCACCCACTCGGCGATGTTGACGGCGTGATCTCCGATGCGCTCCAGATATTTGGCGATCATCAGCAGGTCGATGCACACCTCTCCGCTGTCCCCCATGCCGATGCGGCGGATCAGCTCCTCACGGACCTGGAGAAACAGATCGTCCACCACGTCGTCGGAGGAGATCACTGCCTCCGCCAGACCCAGGTCCTTGCGGACAAAGGAGTCCACGCTGTCGGTGACCATCTTGATGGTGGCCCGGGCCATGTCCCCGATAGGGACCAGGTCCTTGATGCTGTTGTCGGCGATATCCCGGGTGATCTCAGCGATGTCTGCGGCTTGGTCGCCGATGCGCTCCATGTCAGAGATCATCTTCAGGGCGGAGGAGATGGTGCGCAGATCCCGGGCCACCGGCTGCTGCTGGAGCAGCAGCTTCATACACAGGCTTTCGATGTCCCGCTCCTTTTGGTTGATGTCCCGCTCCGCGGCCAGCACGGTCTCCCGCAGGCCGGAATCGCCGTCCAGCAGGGCCTTGGCCGCGCCGGAGATGACCTCCTCGCACAGGGCACCCATGGTGATAAGTTCTACGTTGAGCCGCTCCAGCTGTGCTTCAAATTTGACTCGCATTATCCAAACCTCCCGGTGATGTAGTCCTCGGTGCGCTTGTCCTGGGGCATGGAAAAGAGCTGCTCCGTGTCCCCGTACTCCACCAGGTCGCCCAGCAGGAAGAAAGCGGTCTGGTCGGAGACGCGGGCGGCCTGCTGCATGTTGTGAGTCACCATGACGATAGTGTACTCGCTTTTCAGCTCCATGGCAAGGTCTTCTATTTTGGATGTAGAGATGGGGTCCAGGGCGGAGGTGGCCTCGTCCATCAGCAGCACCTCCGGTTGGACGGCCAGGGCCCGGGCGATGCACAGGCGCTGCTGCTGGCCGCCAGACAGGCCCAGGGCGGGCTTTTTCAGCCGGTCTTTCACCTCGTCCCAGATGGCGGCCTGACGCAGGGACTTCTCCACCAGCTCGTCCAAGGCCAGCTTGGAGCGCACTCCATGGGTGCGGGGGCCGTAGGCCACGTTGTCGTAGATAGACATGGGAAAGGGGTTGGGCTTCTGGAACACCATGCCGATGCGCCGGCGCAGGTCGGTGACGTCCACGCCGGGGGCGTAGATCTCCTGCCCGTGGAAGGTGAGGGAACCGGTGATCTTCACGCTGGGGATCAGGTCGTTCATCCGGTCGATGGTCCGCAGAAAGGTGGACTTGCCGCAGCCGGAGGGCCCGATGAGGGCGGTGATCTTGTTGGCTTTGATGTCGATGGAGATGTCCTTCAGTGCGTGGTTCTCACCGTAATACAGGTTCAGCCCGCAGGCCGAGAGAATGACAGATTGATCCATAGTTGTCCTCCTTAGCGCTTTTTCAGGCGCTTGCCCACCAGCTTGGCGGACAGATTGATGGCGAGGGTGATGGCCAGCAGGACCAGGGCCACAGAGAAGGCCAGGTCGAACTCGGCCCGCTCCTTGGCGTAGACGTACAGGGCCACAGTGAGGGTGGCACCGGAGCTGTCAGTCAGGCCACTGAACAGAAGGGAAAGGTCACCGGTGGACAGAAAATGCGACAGAGCTTGGTCGTTGAAGCTGCCGAAAAAGTTCTGGAGGGTGGTGCCCATGCCGGCGGTGAACATGAGCACCGCAGACTCGCCCACCACACGGCCGATGGACAGGATGCAGCCGGTGACGATGCCGTCCACGGAGGAGGGGAGCACCACGGTGCGGATCATGTGCCACTTGCCGGCCCCCAGGCCCAGGGAGCCCTCCCGGTAGCTCTGGGGCACCGTCTTCAGGGACTCCTGGGTGGTGCGGATGATGGTGGGCAGGGTCATGATGACCAGGGTGAGGGCGCCGGCCAGCAGGGTCTTGCCCAGGTCCATGACCTGACAGAAGATCAGCATACCCACCAGGGCGTACAGGATAGAGGGGATGCCGGCCAGAGTCTCGGTGGCGAACTCGATGGCAGAGACCAGCTTGTGGTTGGAGGCGTACTCGGTGAGGTAGATGGCGGCCCCCACCCCCAGGGGCAGGATGAAGATCAGGGTGACCACGATGACATAGAGGGTGTTCTGGATGGCAGGCATGATGCCGTCGGTCCCCCGCAGGACACTCTCCTGGCTGGTGAGGAAGGTCCAGTTCAGATTGGGCAGGCCCCGGTAGAGGATGTAGCCGATGAGAAAGAGGAGCAGCAGGCAGGTGATGCCCGCGGAGAGATACAGCAGCCCGCGCATCCCCACCTCATAGGTGCGGCGGCGGGGAGAGAGGCCCTTGGACTGGTAGCTCTGGGCCTCTTCCGAGGAGATCATGGCGTTGGTCATAGCTCAGCCCTCCTTGTTCCGTTTCAGGAATACGTTTAGGATCACATTGATGCACATGATAAACAGAAATAGGATCAGCCCAATGGAGTACAGGGCGTTGCGCTGGAGGCTGCCCACGGCGGCATAGCTCATCTCGCTGGCAATGGCGGTGGTGAGGAATTTGACGCTGGAGAGCAGAGAGGGCATGTTGGCCACATTGCCGGCCACCATCAGGATAGCCATGGCCTCACCGATGGCCCGGCCCACGCCCAGCACCACAGCGGCGGCGATGCCGCTCTTGGCTGCGGGGACAGAGACCCGGAAGTAGGTCTCCAGCTCGGTGGCCCCCAGGGCCAGGCTGGCCTCCTCATACTCCCGGGGCACCGCATTCAGGGCGGTCTCGGACACCGAGATGATGGAGGGCAGGATCATCACTGCCAATACGATGATGGCGGCCAGCAGGCTGTCACCGGCGGCGATGTCAAAGGTTTTACGGATGGCGGGGAGAAGGACCATCATGCCCACCAGGCCGTAGACCACCGAGGGGATGCCCGCCAGTAGATCCACTGCCGGACGGATGACGGCGGCCACCTTGGGGGGCGCCACCTTGGAGAGAAAGACGGCGGTGAGGAAGCCGATGGGCACCCCGATGAGGATGGCCCCGGCGGTGCCATAGATAGAGGTGAGGATAAAGGGGAGGATGCCATAGGCGGGGTCGGTCTTGTCGGTGGAGGCCCAGCGAGTGCCGAAGAGGAAGTCGGTCAGCCCCACCTCACGGATAGCGGGCAGGCCGGAGATGATCAGGTACACGGTGATCAGCAGGACAAAGGCGATAGCGATGAAGCCGCAGACCAGAAATACGGTCTTCATGATCCACTCCATGGCCTCTTTGGCCCGGAGGGCGCCCCCGCCGGGGACGCCGGGATGCTCTTTTTTCATAGTACTCAACCTTTTCTTGTAGATTCTGTCTCCTCAGCTGACACACGGGCGCGGGGGCCGTGCCTGTGTGTCAACTGAGGAAAGGGGGCAGAAGGGGAGACATCATTCAAAACAAGCCCCCGGGCTCGGGGGCTTGTTTTGAATTGGATCGGGTGAGCTCAGGCGTTGGCAGACACAGCGCCGGCAACAGCAATGATCTCAGCGGCGTCAGCGCTCATAGCAAAATCCAGGAAAGCCTGGGCTGCCTCGGAGAGCTGGGTGCCCTCCTTGGTGACCATAACGAAGGGACGCTGGATCTCATAGGAGCCGTCCTTCACGGTGTCCTCGGAGGGGGTCACGCCGTTGACCGCCACGGCCTTCACGGTGTCGTCCACGGCGGACAGGGAGGCATAGCCGATGCCGTTGGGGTTGGAGGCCACGTTGCCGATGACGTCGCCGGTGGAGGAATACTCGTTGGTGTACTTACAGGCATCTTCAACGCCCACGATCTCCTCAAAGGCCCCCCGGGTGCCGGAGCCGGCCTCGCGGCCAAAGACCGCGATCTCGGCATCGGCGCCGCCCAGCTCGGACCAGTTGGTGATCTCGCCGGTGAAGATCTGGGCGATCTGCTCCACGGTCAGGTCGGTCACGCCGTTCTCGGGGTTGACAACCACGGCCACGCCGTCCAGGGCTACGATGTTCTCTACGGCGCCGTTGCTCTTCTCTTCGTCCTTCAGGGCACGGGAGGCCAGTCCCAGGTCCACGGTGCCGTCGATGGCGGCCTGGATGCCGGTGCCGGAGCCAGTGCCGGAGTAGTTGACGGTCACATCGGGGTTCTGCTCCATAAAAGCCTCAGCCAGGGCCTTGACCACGCTCTCCATGGAGGTGGAGCCGTCTGTGTTCACGGTGCCGCTGAGGGTGGTGGTCTGGGATTGGACAGGGGTGGAGCTGGCGGCGGGGGTGCTGGTGGGAGTGGAGGTGGTCCCATTGGAGCCGCAGCCGGCCAGCAGGCCGGCCATCAGGGCCAGAGACAGCCCCATGCAAGTCAGTTTTTTCATGTAAGATCTTCTCCTTTATTGCATTCGTTTTGTGTTTCATCTGGAGTACAGGGCTCAGTATAAAAAAGAAATGTAAAATGCGAAACAGCGGATATGTTAAATCTGCGTAAAGTGCGGTAAAATCAGAGAGTAAAAATGTAAAATACCGGCCGCCGGGACTTCCGGCGGCCGGTTTGGAATATCACATGTTCTGAATGGAACGGTGGACTGGCCTCAGCTCCGCTCCTCCACGGGGTCCTTGTCCCGGAAGAGCAGAGAGATGCACCACACGGCGGAAAGACCCACCAGGGTATAGATCACGCGGCTGATCATACTGCCGGAACCGCCGCAGGCGAAGGCCACCAGGTCGAATCGAAACAGACCCACGCTGCCCCAGTTCAGGCCGCCGATGATCAGCAGAGTCAGGGCGATCTTATCCATTATCATGGTTCATACCTCCTCGCATTGGTATTCCGGAGGTAGTTTGGCCAAAAGAGAGCTTTTTATTCCGTCGGTTCAAAAATTAAGGGAGCCCGGCCCGAAGCCGCAGGGCAGCAGGGTGGAGAGCGGGGCGGACTGGAAGGCACCGTCCCCTCGGACGGCCAGGACCCGGAGCTGGGGAGCAAATTCAAACAGCATCTGCCGGCAGGCACCGCAGGGCCAGCAGAAGTCGCTTCCCCGGCCGGCGATGGCGATAGCGGTGAAGCCGCCGGTGCGGCCCTCGCTCACCGCCTTGACCAGCGCCGTGCGCTCGGCGCAGAGGGTGGAGCCGTAGGCGGCGTTCTCCACATTGCATCCGGTGAACACCGCCCCGTCACTGCACAACAGGGCAGCGCCCACGGGAAAATGAGAATAGGGTACATAGGCCCGCTCCTGCATGGAGACGGCCGTGGAGATCAGCTCAGCATCAGTCATAGTTTGCTCCTTTCTGTGGCGGATATCCGGAAAGCGGGAAGCGCCGGTGCTGCGGAATGCCCCGGCGGGGACCGCAAAGGGAGACATCGCTCTGGGGGAAAAACAGAATGTGAAGGAGAGAGGGCCATATTATAAAACAGAGCGTGAAAAAGACCTGTGGTTTCCTTTACGGTCAGTACAGGCAGAGTCCCTGCATCTCGTCTCTATTTTACCACAGAGACCGGTGCTTCTCAAGGGCCTCCACGTCTCTTCTGCGCCGGGAACTGCCAGGGGATGGCTCCGGCAGTTTGAAAAAAACCGGGTGATCGGAGACCACTGCCTTGCAAAGGACAGGACAACATGGTGGAGTAAAGCAAAAAATTTTGTGCCCTTTGGCGGGAGGAACGCCTTGTTACGCACCCGGGGCCGGCCTGGGAGAAACAGGAACAAGCAGGAGCAAAATAAGACATTTGTTCCAAACAGTGATTTTTTGCAACGACCTATGTGAAAAAAACAAGTTCCTGCTCTTGCCAGAACGGGACACAGAGCTTATAATAAAAAAACGACAGCAGAGAAAAATGACGAAAAGGGAGCTCGCATGACGGGCTGAGAGGGAGCTGTTCGCTCCGACCTGTGACCTGATTTGGGTAATGCCAACGTAGGGAAATATACTTGCGGAACTAGGCCGCGGGGATATCCCGAAGTGGGGTGCCCCGCGGTTTTTGCTGTCTGCGGACAAAGGAGAGAGGGATATGGAGCTGGGAGCCTGCCTGGACCGGGTGCGGGAGCGGAGGCCGCTGATCCACTGCATCACCAACTATGTGACGGCCAACGACGTGGCAAACCTCCTGCTGGCCTGCGGGGCCAGCCCCATCATGGCCGATGAGCCGGAGGAAGTGGAGGAGATCACGGCCCGGTGCGCCGGACTGTGCCTCAACTTGGGAACACCCAGCCGGCGCACCATCCCCAGCCTGATGCGGGCCGGGGTCAAGGCCGGGGAGCTGGGCCGCCCAGTGGTGCTGGACCCGGTAGGGGTGGGGGCCAGCGCCCTGCGTCTCCGCACGGCCCAGGAGCTGATGGCCCGTGTCACCTTTACCGTGCTGCGGGGCAATGTCTCAGAGCTGCGGGCCCTGGCGGGCGGCCAGGAGCACACCCGGGGGGTGGACGCCGGCGGGGCGGACGCAGTGACGGAAGCGGAACTGGAGCGGGGGGTGGCCTTCGCCAAAGGGACCGCCCGCCGCACCGGGACCGTAGTGGCGGTCACCGGGGCCATTGACCTGGTCTCAGACGGGGAGCAGTGCGTCGTGATCCGCAACGGCCGCCCGGAGATGGGGCTGGTCACCGGTACCGGCTGTCAGCTGTCCGCCCTGACTGCGGCCTGCCTGGCCGCCAGCCCGGAGCGCCCCCTGGAGGCGGCCGCCGCCGCGGTGTGCGCCATGGGAGTGGCGGGGGAGCTGGCCTGGGCGAGGATGTCCCCTCAGGACGGAAACGCTACCTATCGGGATCGGATCATTGACGCTGTGTGCCGGATGGACGGCGCGGCGCTGGAGAAAGGAGCCAACTATGAGATGCGATAAAAAGGATTTGCTGCTCTACGGCGTAACGGACCGGAGCTGGCTGGGGGACAGGACCCTGGCCCAACAGGTAGAGGCATCCCTGCGGGGGGGCGCCACCATGATCCAGCTGCGGGAGAAGCATATGGACCGTGGGAGCATTCTGGCCCAGGCCCTGGAACTGCGGGAGCTGTGCGGGCGCTACGGCGTGCCCCTGATCCTCAACGACGATGCGGAACTGGCCCAGGCGGCAGGAGCGGACGGCGTCCACGTGGGCCAGAGCGATATGGAGGCGGGGCGAGTCCGGGCCCTGCTGGGGGAAGACAAACTCATCGGCGTGTCCGCACGCACGGTGGAGCAGGCCCTGGCCGCCCAGGCGGCGGGGGCCGACTACCTGGGGGTAGGAGCCATGTTCCCCACCGGGACCAAGCAGGACACCCGACCAGTGAGCTATGACACCCTGAAGGCCATCTGCGCCGCCGTGGATATCCCTGTGGTGGCCATCGGGGGCATCGGAGCCGGCAATGTGGCGGAGCTGGCGGGGAGCGGCATCGCCGGGGTGGCGGTGGTCTCAGCCCTGTACGCCCAGCCCGACGTGGAAGCGGCCACCCGCTCCCTCCGGGCCCAGGTGGAGCGGGTGGTGGGCCCATGAGGATCGAGGGGGCCATCTTCGATCTGGACGGGACCCTCACCGACTCCATGTACATCTGGAACGAGGCGCCCAAGGCTCTGGTCCGGAAGTTTGGAGGAAAGCCGCCGGAGGACCTGGCCCGGGACATCCGGGAGATGGGGCGGCGGGAAGCCTCGGAGTACATGGTGGATACATTTTGCCTCCCCTGTACGCCCGAACAGGTGATGGAAGGGGTGAACGCCCTGGTGACAGGGGAATACCGGGACAGGGTCCCCATGAAGACGGGGGCGGACACACTGCTGGAGCGGCTGGGAGCCCTGGGGGTCCCCTGCGGCATCGCCACCGCCAGCGAGGCCTTTCAGGCACGGGACGCCATGGTCCGTCTGGGGCTGTGGAAGCACTTCCTGTTCGCCTTCAGTTCCCTTCAGTACGGGCCTAAGACCGGACCGGACCTCTATCGGGCTGCTGCCCGCAGCCTGGGCAGCGCGCCGGAGCGCACGGTGGTCTTTGAGGATGCCCTCCATGCCGCACGCAGCGCCAAACGGGCGGGCTTTCTGGTGGCGGGGGTGTATGACCCCTCCGCCGAGGAGGATCAGGAGGCACTGCGGTGCCTCTGCGACTGGTATCTTCCCCGGCTGGACTCCCCGGATTTCCTGGCAGCATTGGAGCGGGGCTGAGCCGGGAATGGAGCGGGTGCGGCCCGGAGAGGAGGGGCAGAGGAGCACAGTGAGGGATGGCCGTCAGACCGTCCCGAACACAGCAAAAATGGGGGCAGCCGTAAGGCCGCCCAGCCGGGGCGCAGCCCAGCGGAGCGGGTGCGGCCCGGAGAGGAGGAAGGGAGCGCAGTGAGGGATGGCCGTCAGGCTGTCCCGAACAGAGCGTACTTTGCTCCGACGACGCGGCACCTCGGGGGCACCACCTGGTGTCGCGGAACAAAACTTCAATGCGGAGAAAGGAGTTTTCTGATGAAAACAGCATTGACGATCGCTGGGAGCGATTCCAGCGGAGGCGCCGGGATCCAGGCCGACATCAAGACCATGACTGCCAACGGCGTCTACGCCATGAGCGCGGTCACCGCTCTGACGGCCCAGAATACCACCGGCGTCTACGGCATCCTGGAGTCCACCCCGGAATTCCTGGCCAGTCAGCTGGACTGCATTTTTACCGACATCTTCCCCGATGCCGTCAAGACAGGGATGGTGTCCTCTACCGGGCTGATCCAGGTCATCGCGGACAAGCTGAAGCAGTACCAGGCCCGGAACATCGTGGTGGACCCGGTGATGATCGCTACCAGCGGGTCCCGCCTGATTTCGGAGGAAGCGGTGGAGGCGCTGAAGAGCCAGCTGCTCCCCCTGGCCGCCGTCCTCACCCCCAACATCCCAGAGGCGGAGGTCCTGTCGGGCCTCACCATCTCCGGCTCGGAGGACATGGAGCGGGCTGCCCGGGAGATCGGGGAGCGGTACGGCTGCGCTGTGCTGTGCAAGGGCGGGCACGACCTGAACGACGCCAACGACCTGCTGTGGCAGGATGGGAGCTGCAAATGGTTCTGCGGACGCCGGATCCATAACCCCAACACCCACGGGACAGGCTGTACGCTCTCCAGTGCCATCGCCTCCAATCTGGCGAAGGGCTGCGACCTGGAGACGGCGGTGGAGCGGGCGAAGATCTATCTCTCGGGGGCGCTGTCCTCCATGCTTGACCTGGGGGCGGGCAGCGGCCCCCTGGACCACCTCTTTTCCATCCCGGAGCTGGACCTGGACCGCATCCGGTCCCTTCAGTCCCCCGCCGGAGGAAGGTGAGGGGCGGTCCGCCTGATGACCGAGATCCATGAAATAGGAATCAATAGATAAAGGAGAAGATCTTTATGGAACGCAATTATACCACACAGATGGACGCCGCCCGCCGGGGGATCGTGACCCCGGAGCTGGAGACTGTCGCCCGAAAGGAGCACATGTCCGTGGAGGAGCTGATGCCCCTCGTCGCGGCCGGCAAGGTGGCCATCCCTGCTAACCGCCTGCACAAATGCCTGGACCCGGAGGGCATCGGCTCCATGCTCCGCACCAAGATCAATGTCAACCTGGGAGTCTCCCGGGACTGCAAGGACTACGACGTGGAGATGCAGAAGGTGCTCTCTGCGGTGAATATGGGGGCCGAGGCCATCATGGACCTGTCCAGCCATGGCAACACCCAGCCCTTCCGCCAGAAGCTCACTGCCGAGTGCCCGGTGATGATCGGCACCGTCCCTGTCTATGACAGCGTCATCCACTACCAGCGGGACCTGGCCACCCTCAGTGCCAAGGACTTCATCGATGTGGTCCGCCTCCATGCCCAGGACGGCGTGGACTTCGTCACCCTCCACTGCGGCATCACCCGCAAGACCATAGATCAGATCCGCAAGCACAAGCGGAAGATGAACATCGTCTCACGGGGCGGTTCCCTTGTGTTCGCATGGATGTGCATGACCGGGGAGGAGAATCCCTTCTATGAGTTCTACGACGAGATCCTGGATATCTGCCGGGAGTACGATGTGACCATCTCCCTGGGCGACGCCTGCCGCCCCGGCTGCCTGGCTGACGCCACCGATGTATGTCAGATCGAGGAACTGGTCCGCCTGGGCGAGCTGACCAAACGGGCCTGGGAGAAGGACGTGCAGGTGATGGTGGAGGGGCCCGGCCATGTGCCCATGGACCAGATCGCCGCCAACATGAAGGTGCAGCAGACCATCTGCATGGGAGCCCCCTTCTATGTGCTGGGCCCCCTGGTCACCGACATCGCCCCTGGCTATGACCACATCACCGCTGCCATCGGCGGGGCCATCGCCGCCATGAGCGGCGCTGCTTTCCTGTGCTATGTCACCCCAGCCGAGCACCTGGCGCTTCCCAACCTGGACGATGTGAAGCAGGGCATCATTGCCAGCAGGATCGCTGCCCACGCCGCCGATATCGCAAAGGGCATCCGGGGCGCCCGGGACATCGACGACAAGATGGGCGACGCCCGCCGGGCCCTGGACTGGGAGGCCCAGTGGGCCTGTGCCCTGGACCCGGAGACTGCCAAGGCCATCCGGGACGACCGCTCCCCCGAGCATGACGACACCTGCTCCATGTGCGGCAAGTTCTGTGCTGTGCGCTCCATGAACAAGGCCCTCAGCGGGGAGTATATCGACATCCTCTGATGGATTGTCTCCCATCAGAAAAGGGAGCAGGAGGGAGAGGCGCCCCCCAGGGTGGGCGCTCATTCCCGGACCAACAGCTGAACAGCGCGGAAGACCGCCCTCTCACGAGGGCGGTCTTGACAAATACGGGGGGAAATGCCGGAGACGGGCCGCTTCATTGTTTTACCCATTAAAATAATAGGAAAATTTCTGTTTTCAGAAAAAATACAGTTAGACATTTGGAGCAGAACGTGCTAGAATAGGGGCAGATCCTGGCGAGAAGGGGCTGAGCGCCGTTTGAGGAGCGGAGTCCCGGGGCAAACTGATAGAAAGAAAGCGGAGCCCGGTCGGAGCAGGTCCGGGCCTGTACGCGGGAGGAACCTCATGTTAGAGTTACAAAACATCAGCTATGGCGTGGAGCAGGACGGCGACAGCAAGAACATCCTGCGGGACATCAGCCTGACCATCGACGAGCGGTTCGTGGCTATCACAGGGCCCAACGGCGGAGGAAAGTCCACTCTGGCCAAGGTCATTGCGGGCATCCTGACCCCCACTCAGGGGCGCATCCTGCTGGACGGGGAGGATATCACCGGGCTGGACATCACCCAGCGGGCCCAGAAGGGGATCAGCTTTGCCTTCCAGCAGCCTGTCCGCTTCAAGGGCCTGACGGTGAAGGACCTGATCACCCTGGCCTCGGGCAAGCAGATCGGGGTGCCGGAGGCGTGCGGCTATCTGTCCGAGGTGGGGCTGTGTGCCAAGGACTACATCGACCGGGAGGTGGACGCATCTCTGTCCGGCGGAGAGCTCAAGCGTATCGAGATCGCCATGATCATGGCCCGGGGCACCAAGCTGTCTGTCTTTGACGAGCCGGAGGCGGGCATCGACCTGTGGAGCTTCAGCAATCTGATCCAGGTGTTTGAGCATCTGCACGAGAAGATCAACGGCTCTATTATCATCATATCTCACCAGGAGCGTATCCTGGACATTGCGGACCGGATCATCGTGCTGGCCGACGGGCGCATCCAGACCCAGGGGACCCGGGATGAGGTGCTGCCCCAGCTGCTGGGAGAGGTCCCGGGCGTGTGCAGCGCCCTGTCGGAAAAAGTGCGGTAAGGAGGGAGCAGAGAGATGGACGCGATCCAGAAAAGCCTGCTGGAGCAGGTGGCCGGGCTCCACGAGGTGCCCGAGGGGGCCTATAACATCCGGGCAAACGGCAAGGCGGCGGCCCGAAACACTACCGCCAGCATCGACATCGTCTCCAAGGAGGACAAGGACGGCATCGACATCATCATCAAGCCGGGGACCAAAAACCAGTCGGTCCACATCCCGGTGGTGCTGAGCGAGAGCGGTCTGACGGAGACGGTATATAACGATTTCCTGATCGGAGACGACTGCGACGTGACCATCGTGGCCGGCTGCGGCATCCACAACTGCGGGGTGCAGAACTCGGAGCACTCCGGCATCCACACCTTCCATGTGGGCAAGCGCTCCAAGGTGCGCTATGTGGAGCGCCACTACGGCGAGGGGGACGGCCGGGGGGAGAACATCATGAACCCCACTACCGTAGTGGAGATGGACGAGGACAGCTACATGGAGATGGAGACCACCCAGATCAAGGGGGTGGACTCCACTGTGCGCACCACCAACGCCAAGCTGGGGCCCCGCGCCACCCTCATCATCAGGGAGAAGGTGATGACCCACGGCAGGCAGCTGGCCAAGTCCGACTTCACTGTGGACCTGGACGGAGAGGACTGCCACACCAACGTGATCTCCCGTTCTGTGGCTAAGGACCAGTCCAGGCAGGTGTTCCTGGCCCGCATCAACGGAAATGCCCGGTGCTACGGCCACTCGGAGTGCGACGCCATCATCATGGACCAGGGCGTGGTGGCCGCCATCCCGGAGGTCACCGCCAACTGCGTGGATGCCAGCCTGGTCCACGAGGCCGCCATCGGCAAGATCGCCGGGGAGCAGCTCATCAAGCTGATGACCCTGGGCCTGACGGAGAAAGAGGCGGAGGAGCAGATCGTCAACGGTTTTCTGAAATAAACGGACCACGGGAGAGAGGACGGAGACGTCCTCTCTTTCTTTTTCCGCCGGAATGTGGTACAATACCGGAAAAATCCTTTGTAAAGGGGGGCGGGCCGTGAGGACCATTTATGTTGACCTGGTGGAACTGGACCAGTCCGGTGCGCTGGGACTCATCAGCAGTAAGGTGCGGATCCTTCCCGCCGGGGCAGTGATCCGCACGGAGCAGGCCGAGATTCGGGCGGAGGTGCCCCAGTATCAGGAGATGGCAGAGCGGGCTGGGGTATTCTTTTTCTTTGAGGATGAGGAGCTCCCGGAACTCCCGTTCTTCGCGGTCCCCGGCCTGGAGCTGTCGGCCCGGGACCGGGATGGCAGCTGGTACGGCCGCTCGGAGGCCCTGGGGGAGGGTGTGTACTGCGTCACCCCGGAGGGGACTGCCTTCCGAGTGTCAGAGGACATGGGCCGGTTTTCCAGCCGCCTGCTGGCGGGGGAGGAGGTCCGGGAGATGTGGGAGCCAGCCCCAGGGCTCAGGGTGTACCCCTCCAAGGCGGAGGCGGCGGGACAGATCCGGCTGATTCCGCTCTCAGAACTGGCCCCGGAGGCACTGGAAAGGGGAGAATAGGCTGTGTATCAGATCGCTGGCGCCGCCCAGATGAAGGAACTGGACCGGCAGGCCATAGAAGAATATGGGGTCTCCTCGCTGGGGCTGATGGAGCGGGCCGCCCAGGCGGTGGCGGAGGAGGTGCGGGGGCTGCTGGAGGGCGGCGGCCCGGACTTCATCGGCGGAGCCGACTCTGTGAAGGTCCTGGGAGCAGGGGCGGAGACGGAGGAGGACCGGCGGGAGCTGGAGGCCCTTCAGGCCCTTGCGGAGGAGAAAAATCAGAATCACGCTCCCTGGGTGGGGGTGCTGTGCGGCCCCGGCAACAACGGCGGGGACGGCGTGGCCGCCGCCCGCATCCTCCGGGGCATGGGCTTTCGGGTCCGGGCCTTCCTGGTGGGGGACCGGAGGAAGATGACGCCGGACGAGCGGGCCATGGAGAAAAAGCTGGAAGAAGCTGGAGGCGTGCTGGAGGAGTTCCGGCCGGAGGACCGCCGGCAGATGCTGTGGTTGTCTCTGTGCGGCTGCCTGGTGGACGCCCTGTTCGGGGTGGGGCTCTCCCGCCCTGTGGAGGGGGACGCCCTTCTGGCTGTGCGATTGATGCAGGGAAGGTCCCCGCTGAAGCGGGTGGTGTCCTGTGACATCCCCTCCGGGGTCCACGCCGACACTGGCGCCGTATTGGGTGAGGCCGTCCGCGCGGACCGGACCGTCACGTTCACCTGCGCAAAGCCCGGCCTCTATCTGGGGGAGGGGGCCTCTTGTGCCGGACTGGTCACAGTAGCGGACATCGGCATCCCCCACAGGCTCATCTTCGGCCCCGGAGCACAGATGCGCTTCCCGGTGGGGGTGATGGGATATGAGGATGTGGTCCTGCCCCGGAGAAAGCGGGACTCCCACAAGGGGGACTACGGGCGGGTGCTGATCCTGGCAGGGAGCGTGGGCTATACCGGGGCCCCGGTGCTGGCCGCCTCCGGCGCGGTGCGCGGCGGGGCGGGCCTGGTGTCCCTGGGCGTGCCGGAGGAGATCTGGCCCATCGCGGCGGTGAAGTGTCTGGAGGCCATGCCCTTCCCCCTGCCGGCGCGGTATGAGGATATCCTGAGGCGGGCGTCGTCCTGCGAAGGGGTGCTCATCGGCCCGGGACTGGGCCGGGCGCCCCGGACGGAGCGGCTGGTCCGTTCCCTGCTGGAGGACCTGAAGGTGCCGGTGGTGCTGGACGCCGACGGCATAAACGCGCTGGACGGGCATATAGATAGTCTGGACGGACGAAGGGCTCCCACCATCCTGACCCCCCACGCCGGAGAGTTCGCCCGGCTGACCGGGCGGCCCCTGCCGCTGGAGGACCCCCTGACGGCGGCCCGGGACTTTGCCCGGGACCACCGGTGTGTGCTGGTGCTGAAGGGGCACCGCACCGTCACCGCTGCCCCGGACGGCCGGGCCTGGATCAACACCACGGGCAATCCGGGCATGTCCAAGGGGGGCAGCGGCGACGTGCTGGCCGGACTCATCCTCGCCCTGCTGGGACAGGGGTGGGAGCCGGAGCTGGCGGCCCGGGACGGCGTATATCTCCACGGGGAGGCCGGGGACCGCTGCGCCGGCAGCCTGGGGGAGTACGGTATGACGCCCGGGGACCTGGTGGAGCGGCTGCCTGAGACCCTGGAGGCCCACGTCCGGTCCGGATCCTGAATTTGGAGGTCGGAGCGGTGCGGAGATCCCTGCTGATTTGCGTACTGATGATGACCCTCTCCCTCTCCGCCTGCGGCGGAGGCGGGGGAGGCAGCGAGGCGGAGGAGCTCGCCCTCACCATCCGGGGGGAGTATCTGGCTATGACGTCCTGCGCGGCCCAGGCCGTGGTGACAGCGGATTATGGCCAGCGGGTCTACCGGTATGAGCTGTCGGCTGCGGTGAACGGGGAGGAAGCCCTCTTCACCCTGACCGCGCCGGAGACGGTGGCCGGCCTGACGGCCCGGATCGAAGAGGATGAGGGCTGGCTGGAGTACGATGGAGCCATCCTGGAGACCGGAGAGCTGGCTCCCGGCGGACTGACCCCCATGGGGGCCATCCCCGCCCTGCTGGAGACCGCTCGGTCCGGCTATCTGGACACCTGTGTCCTGGAGGAGCTGGGGGAAGTCCAGGCCCTGCGGGTGGTGAGCCGGGACCCGGAGGAGAAACAGGGCAGCGGGACGGAGACCACCCTGTGGTTCGACGCCGCCACCCACGCCCTGGTCCGGGGAGAGATCTCCCAGGATGGGGTGTGTGTGCTCCAATGCGAATTTTCTCAATTTACCAAGGAATAGAGGTTTTACCATGACAGAGACCGCGCAAATGAGGACCTGGGCGGAGATATCCCTGGACCGTCTGGCCCATAACTACCAGACTCTGCGGGCCATGCTGGCTCCGGACTGCCGCTTTTTGGGGCTGTGCAAGGCTAACGCCTACGGCCACGGGGCCCTCCAGGTGGGGCGGAAGCTGGAGGCGCTGGGGGCCGATATGCTGGCGGTGGCCTGTGTGGATGAGGCGGCGGAGCTGCGCCGCGGCGGCGTGACCATCCCCATCCTGTGCCTGGGGCAGACGCCGCCCCAGCTGGCCGAGCTGCTGCTGGAGCATGATGTGACCCAGACTGTCTCCGACCTGGAGACCGGCCGGGCCCTGGCCCGCGCGGCACAGGCTGCGGGACGGACGCTGAAGATCCACGTGAAGGTGGACACCGGCATGACCCGGCTGGGCTTTCTCTGGCGGGAGGGGGGTGAGCGGGAGACCGCCACCGCCATTGCGGCGCTGTGCGCCCTGCCCGGCCTGGAGGCGGAGGGGCTGTTTACCCATTTTGCGGACGCCGACGGGAACGAGGAGTATACCATGGGGCAGTTCACCCGTTTCCTGGATGCCAGGCAGGCTCTGGAAGCGCTGGGGGTCCGGTTCAAAATTTGCCATTGTGCTGCCAGCGCGGCCGTGTTAAACTATCCTTGTACTCATATGGATATGGTCCGTCCCGGCATCGCCCTGTACGGCTATTATCCCGCGCCGGGACTGGAGGGACTGGACAGCTCCGGCCTGCTGCCGGTGATGGCGCTGAAGACTCGGGTGGCCGCCGTGCGGGCCGTTCCTGCGGGCACCTGTGTCAGCTACGGCTGCACTGCCCGGCTGGAGCGGGACAGCCGCCTGGCCGTGCTGCCGGTGGGCTATGGGGACGGATATCCCCGCCTGCTCTCCAACCGGATGGAGGTGCTGCTGCGGGGCCGGCGCTGCCCCGTGGTGGGCCGTATCTGCATGGACATGTGCATGGTGGACGTGACAGATGTCCCGGACGCGGTTCCCGGGGACGTGGCGGAGCTCTATGGCCGGGAGGGTCTGCTGGAGCAGGCCGCCGCGCTGGCGGGCACCATCCCCTATGAGCTGCTGTGCAACGTGAACCCCAGGGTCCCCCGGATCTATACGGGCTGGGGGGAGTGACAGGGACCGATCCCAGCTGCCCCGCATAAGATGGTATGGAGCAGCGGGCCGCCGCCCGCCGCCGGGCAGGGGCTGCGGAGTTTTTTCCCTGCATGTATAAACCTTGCCGCCCCGTGGGAAAATCATAATACAGCGTTACATAAAGACCGCTGCCGGTCCGCTGTAACGCCGTATTATCTTCCGGCGGAGTGTGAAATCACGTGGACAACAGTGTAGTCAAACGAGGCGATATTTTCTATGCCGACCTGAGCCCGGTGGTGGGCAGCGAACAGGGGGGCGTGCGCCCGGTGCTGATCGTGCAGAACGACACCGGAAACCGGCACAGCCCTACTGTCATTGCCGCCGCCATCACCTCCCAGACCGGCAAGGCGCGCCTGCCCACCCACATCTCCCTGGCCGCCATGAGCTGCGGCCTGCCCAAGGACTCAGTGGTCCTGCTGGAGCAGATCCGCACCCTGGATAAGCGCCGCCTGCGGGAGCACATGGGCCGGGTGGACGAAACGATGATGAAGCAGGTAGACACGGCCATCGCGGTGAGCTTTGGCCTTCATCCAGACACGATGGTATAAAAGTGCGCCCGTCCCGGAACTCTGGGGCGGCGCGGAACACGAAGGCGTTCCCCCATGGCCCGGCCCCGGCCGGGCTGCGGGGGAGCAGAAAAGGAGTACATAGGATGAAGCAGAACAAGAAATGGAGCATGCGGATCGCCTCCTTCTGCCTGGCCGGTGCCTGCCTCTGCGGCGGAGCGGTCCTGGCGGCGGGGGGAGATGAGTCCGACCCCCTGGTCACCCTCAGCTATCTTACCCAGACAGTCACCCCCAATATCCTCAAGCAGGTGGACGAGCAGGCGGCCAAGCGGCAGAGTGAGCTGCTGGCTCAGCTCAATACCGCCATCGCGGACTATAAGATGGCAGTGGAGGGCGGCGGGGCCTCCGGGGGGACCAGTGCCTCCTACTCCGTGGTCACTCTCACCTCCGGGCAGACACTGGCCCTGGGGGTGGGATGCGAGGTGATGCTGCGGGTGGGCACCGCCACCCTGGCGGCCAACACGGACCCGGGGCTGATCGACGTAAGCACCGGGGGGACGCTGAACAACGGCGGCGCGCTGACCGCCAACCACCTTTACATGGCCACCATCGCGGACCGGACAGTCCAGGCCACCGCCGCCACCGTCAAGCTGCTGGTGCGGGGAGAGTACACCGTCTCCTGAGACTGGAGCACAGACAGAGGGCCCGGCATGTCTCTTTGACATGCCGGGCCCTTTCTGATATGATCGAAGCAGAGAGAACGGAAAGCCCCGGAGATGGGAGAGTCAGAGAGTGGAGGCGCATTTTCCCCGCGGAGGGGGACACCGGTAGAGAGGAGAGAACGTGTCTATGGCTGTTAAAATGCTTCTGATTGCTATATTGATCGCTGTGCTGATGACGCTCTTCAGTGGGATCTACCCGGGCTCTGTCCTGTATGGTTGGCTGGACCAAAACGGTCTGAACTTCGTATGGGCCGGACTGACAGCGGGGATCATAGCCGCCTGCCTGGTCCTGTACCGCCGGAGGAAAAAGTGATCGTATTATGAGTATGAAAGACAAGGCCCCTTTTTATAAAAGGGGCCTTCCATGAAACAAAACTTGGAATTCCTTGCGGAGCACCCCTGTATGGCAGCGAAAGGCCGGACCTCTGCCTGAATGTGAGTGAGCTGCTGGAGCTGATCCAATGACTCCTTGGGAAACCGCATAGCGGCGGCCTCTTTCGCGGATGCCGGACAGCGGTTCCGGGCCGGTCAGGAGGTTGCGCCTTCCTCGTCTTCCTCCTGCACACCGCCCTGGCACACGCCGGCGGAGGAGGCTGGGGAGATGGCGTTCCGGCCGTACTTGGCCCGAATCTGGTCCAGCGTCCGGTCCAGGCGTTCCAGGCGGTCCCGCCTGGGGGCGTCTGCCTGGCCCAGCAGGTCCAACTGGACGCCAGCCTGGTCCTCGGAGATCAGATAGAGGGCGGTCACCGTCAGGGCACGGACGGGACTGTCCATGTTCCAGCAGCCCTCCGCCAGGGAGACGGCGGCCTGGGACAGCTCCCGGGCCAGGCAGGTGGGGGGCTCCAGCCGGCGCTGGCGGCTGATATCCCGGAAATCCGGGTCCCGGATGGCCAGAGAGACGCCGGCAGCCTTCATCCCTGCCCGGCGCAGGCGGACGGCCACCCGGTCGGACAGCATGGCGATGCCGGAGCAGATCTCTTCCCGGCCGGACAGGCTGCGGGGGAAGGTAAGGCCGTTGCCAATGGACTTGGGTGCGTTCTCCTGACAGGCGGAAGAGACGGGACTGCGGTCCAGCCCGTTGGCGTAGGCATGGAGCTGCCTGCCGTGGCGCCCCAGCAGGGAGAACAGGGCTTCCCGGTCAAACCGGGCCAGATCGCCGATGGTCCGCACCCCGAACCGCTTCAGGGTGTCTGCCGCAGCCCGGCCCACATAGAGCAGGTCGGTCACCGGCAGAGGCCAGACCAGGGCACGAAAGTTATCCGGCGAGATCAGGGTGACGGCGTCCGGTTTTTTGTAGTCGCTGCCCAGCTTGGCAAACACCTTGTTGAAGGAGACTCCCACCGAGATGGTCAGGCCCAGCTCCCCCCGCACCCGACGGCGGAGCTGGTGGGCCAGGGCCAGGGGGTCCCCGCCGAAGAGGTGGAGAGAGCCAGTGACGTCCAGCCAGCTCTCGTCGATGCCGAAGGGTTCCACCAGATCGGTGTACTCCTGATAGAGCTGGTTTACCTGGCGGGAGAACTCCCGGTACTTGTCGTGGTGGGCGGGAAGGAGAACCAGCCTGGGACACTTTTTCCGGGCCTGCCAGATGGTCTCCGCGGTCTTGATACCGAAGGCCTTGGCAGGCTCGTTTTTTGCAAGGATGATGCCGTGGCGGCTGGCCGGGTCGCCGCACACCGCCACTGGGAGGTGGCGCAGTTCCGGGTGGTCCAACAGCTCCACCGAGGCGTAAAAGCTGTTCAGATCACAGTGAAAGATGACACGGTCCACCGGGCGCTCCCCCCTTATTAGGATGTCCTTATTATATCCCTTTGGGCCATGGAAGTCAAACCTTTGTTCGATTCCTCTTGACGGAGCGATCTGGATATGCTATGGTGAAAATAGGAAAGGAGGTGGGGAGATGGAGTATCTTCCGGCTAAACATCTGCTCCACCGCAGCCGGGACACCCGGTGGTTCGGGACGGATCACACCATGAATATCTATCGGGGGTGCTGTCACGGGTGCCTGTACTGCGACAGCCGCAGTGCCTGCTATCAAAACCCGGACTTTGATACGGTAAAGGCCAAGGCAGACGCCCTGCGCATCCTGCGGGACGACTTGGCACGGAAGGTCCGGCCCGCCTTCATCGCTACCGGGGCCATGAGCGACCCCTACAACCCCTTTGAGGCGTCCCTCCAGCTGACCCGACACGCCCTGGAGCTGATCGACGCCTACCAGTGCGGGGCGGCCATTGCGACCAAGAGCGACTTGATCGTCCGGGACGGGGACATTTTGGACTCCATCGCCCGGCACTCGCCGGTGATCTGCAAGCTCACCATCACCACCACGGATGACGCCCTGGCGGCCCGGCTGGAGCCCGGGGCGCCCTCCCCCTCCCGGCGGCTGGCCGCTCTCCGGGAGCTGGCGGACCGGGGACTGTTTGCCGGGGTGCTCCTGATGCCAGTACTGCCCTTCCTGGAGGACACGGAAGAGAATGTGCTGGAGGTGGTGGAGCGGGCGGCGGAGGCAGGGGCATCTTTTGTCTACCCAGCCCTCGGCGTGACCATGCGGGAGGGCCAGCGGGAGTATTTCCTACAGGGGCTGGAGGACGCCTTCCCCGGGCAGGGGCTGCGGGCTCGCTACCTCCGGCGGTACGGGGACCGGTATTGGTGCGCCAGCCCCAGGGCCAGACGGCTGTGGGAGGTGTTCTCTCGCAGGTGCGGTCAGTTGGGCATGCGGTACCGTATGGAGCAGATCGTCTCCGCAGCCACCCGGGACTATGGGGACCGGCAGCTGAGCTTTTTTTGACGGAAAATACAGAAAAGGAGCGGGACAGATGAAATATACGGCAGTGGTGCTCTCTGTGGCGGATGTCAAGGCCGCCAGAGGATTTTATGAGGATCTGTTCGGATTGGAGGTCTGCCAGGACTATGGGATCAACGTATCCTTTACCTGCGGGCTCTCCCTCCAGCAGGAGTTTGACTGGCTGGTGGGGCTGCAGAAGGAGCGGATCGGGAAAAAGAGCAACAACATGGAGCTTTGCTTTGAGACGGAGGACCTGGACCATTTTCTGGAGCAGCTGAGACGATACCCCGGGGCAGAGCGCCTGGGGGACGTGGTGGAACACGGCTGGGGACAGCGGGTGGTCCGCTTTTATGATTTGGACGGGCACCTGGTGGAGGTGGGGGAGGACATGGGCATGGTGGTCCGGCGTTTCCTCCGCAGCGGGATGACCATGGAAGAAGTGTCCGACAGGATGGATGTCTCCATGGGGGACCTGGAGAAGCTGCTGGAGAGAGACACCGACGGCCACTCCTGAGCGTTCCGGCCGGAATGAAAAGCCATTGACGAACCGCTGCCTGGGCCTTACAATGGCGGTGCGGGAATAAAAACACATCATGGTTGGTAGTCCATGAGCGGGCCGCGCTCCCGTCAGTAGCCCTCCCTCCCGGGTCGTCCGTTTCCCGACACAAGTGTTTGGGAGGAATCGAATATGGACCGGAACGTGAGCAGCTTTACGGTGTGCTTTCAGCCCCCCTTCTGGGTGGGGATCGCGGAGCGGTGGACGGCGGACGGCTATGAGGCCGCCCGGGTAGTCTTTGGACCAGAGCCCTCCGACGCCCAGATCTACCAGTGGCTGGGGGTGGAGTGGCACAAGCTGCGGTTCAGTCCTGCCGCTCCGGGGAAGCGGGCCAGAGTCCGGCCGGAAAACCCAAAGCGTGTCCGGCGGGAGGCCAGAAAGACCCTGGAGAGCTCCGGAGCTGGCACCAGAGCCCAGCAGGCCCTGGCCAGAGAGCGGGAGCAGGCGGGAGAACGGCTCCGCCGGGAGCGGCGGCAGCGCCGCCTCCAGTCGGAGGAGGAGCGGTTCCGTCTGCGCCAGCAGAAAAAGCGCGAAAAAAAGAGGGGGCGGTGACGCCCCGGGACCGGAGGGCCGCGGGAGATCTCCCGCGGCCCTCCGGCATGAAAATAGGTGAAATGACATATGGGAAGTTTCAATAGACCCATTCGTGTCAATAATACATGTGCAAAATAGACAGGAGTGACGGGAAAATCTTTGTCAGATATGGAGAAGATTTTTTCTCCCTTGAGAGTTTTTGTAGGGATTTGAAGCGGGGCTGGTATCCTGTGCCTATCCGGAGCAGAAAGAAGACGCGCTCCGGCCATTCTAGGAGAGAAAAGGAGACAGAGAGATGACCATTGAACTGAATGTCCTCCAGACGACAGGGCTGGCCATGCTGCTGTTCGTGCTGGGCCGCTTCATCGTGAACCACGTGGGATTCCTGCGGCGCTGCTGCATCCCGGCCCCCGTGGTGGGAGGGCTGATCTTCGCCATTTTCCACCTGGTGGTCCATCAGACGGGACTGCTCACCCTGACCTTTGACGAGACGCTGAAAAATGTGTTTATGATCTGGTTCTTCACCAGTGTAGGGTACGGGGCCAGCTTCAAGGTGCTGCGCAGGGGCGCGGGACCGGTGCTGGTGTTCCTGCTGCTGGCCACCGTCATGATCACGATGCAGAACTTTGTGGGCGTAGGCTTCGCCCAGCTGTTCGGCTTGGATGACCCCCGGCTGGGCCTGTGCATGGGCTCCATTCCCCTGGTGGGCGGCCACGGCACTTCCGGCTCCTTCGGGCCCCAGTTCGAGGCGGCCGGTGTGGCGGGAGCCGAGGTGGTGGCCATCGCCTGCGCTACCTACGGCCTGGTGTCCGGCAGCCTGATGGGCGGCCCCATCGCCCGGGCGAAGATCAAAAAGTATGGTCTGCACTCCTCCGTGAAGGCGGAGGCCGTGGAGACCGTGGAGACGGTGCAGGAGCCCAGCCCGGCCAAGGACCAGGGCGCGGACAGCATCCTGAAGGCATTCATCCTGCTGATCATTGCCGCCGGCATCGGCACCTATATCAATGCCTACTTTGACGGCAAGATCACCCTGCCCACCTATATGGGCGCCATGATCGTGGCGTTGATCATTCGCAATGTCAGCGACTGGCGGAAGATCGAGCTGCCCATGCACGCCATCGACATCAGCGGAAATGTCTGCCTGAATATCTTCCTGGCCATCGCCCTGATGACCCTGAAGCTGTGGGAGCTGGCGGCCTTGGCGGTTCCCATGATCGTCACCCTGCTGGTGCAGACCCTCATCATGTTCCTGTTCGCCTCCTTCATAGTATTCCGGGTCATGGGACGGGACTATGAGGCGGCCTGCATGACCACCGCTTTCTGCGGCTTCGGCATGGGCGCGACCCCCAACGCCATGGCCAACATGCTCAGCGTCACCGGCCAGTATGGCCCCGCGCCCAAGGCGTTCTTCGTGGTGCCCATTGTGGGAGGCATGTTTGTGGACTTCACCAATACCGCCGTCCTCTCCGTGTTCCTGAATTTCCTGCCCAAATGAGGGCAGACCAAAAGCTCCCACCGCCTGCGGGCGGTGGGAGCTTTGCCGCTTTTTCGAGAAAGATGCAGTCTGCCGCGGACAAACCTCACACTGGCAGCCTGAGCAGTGTTTTTCCCGACACGCATGTCGCCGGGGAAAACGGATCAGAACTGAATTCACGCCTGCGGGAGCGAACTCTGCGAGGCTTTTTCTGTGGGAGGCCGACGGCTATGATCTGGGCGGGGGTCAGTCCGGCCCGTTCTGCCGGGCGGCGGCCAGGCGCTCCGCCTCTTTTTTTCGCTTCTTGGCCAGATATCGGTCCTCCTCGCTGAACACACAGCCGCAGTATTTCTGCATATAGAAGCCGTGGTCCCGGGCAAACTGCTGCCCCTCCCGGAAGAGGGGGCGGAAATCCCGGTACAGGAATTCCACGCCGTACTCCCCGCCCATGGCCCGGGCCACGGCGCAGATGGCCTCGTGGTTCTGGTAGGGGCTGATGAGCAGGGAGGTGGTGAAGCTGTCAAAGCCGTGCTCGGCGGCATAGCGGGCGGTCTCCTCCATCCGCACCCGATAGCAGTAGGCGCAGCGGCCGTCGATGTTGTCGGCTACATGCTGGACGAACTGGCGCAGACCGTAGTCATTGACTACCACCAGAGGGAGGGAGATCTCCCTGGCGTAGTCCTCCAGGCAGGTTTTTCGGCTGCGGTACTCGGTATAGGGGTGGATATTGGGATTGTACCAGAAGCCGGCCAGCTCGATGCCCTCCTCCCGCAGGGCGGCGATGGGGCGGTTGGCGCAGGGGGCGCAGCAGATATGCATCAGCGTCTTCATGTCAGTCTCCTTGTTCTGGGTCGAGGATTTGGACGGGGACGCCCTGACGCATGGCGTAGGCCAGGGTCTGGGCGGTTCCGCCCTTGGGCACGCCGTCATAGACCGACAGCACCAGGGCAGAGCGGTCCACCATATAGCGGTTCCGCCGCTGCATACAGAAGCGGTCATAGCGGTGCTGGACCAGAGTCTCGAAGTCGCACTGGTCCAGAATGGCCTGATACCGGTGCCGTTCTGCCTCGGGCCAGGCGTCGGCCTGGCTCTCGCAGGGGCGGGCGGCCTCCAGGGTGACGCCGGAGCGGCACAGGCGCAGGGCCAGCACCGCCTCCGCAAAGTACAGGTCCGTCCCCCGGGCCATGCCGCAGATGAAGTGGCGCATTCCCTGGGCGTAGGCTCCCTCCACCGCCTGGGTCAGACGGCGCTTCAGCGTCAGACAGCGGGGGTCCGACTCCCGGCTGCCCCAGGGCAGCTTGTCCGGGCGGTGCCCGGTGAAGCAGCAGGTGGTGGCGCGGTCCACGGGGCATCCCTCCCAGCAGTTTTTTTCTATTGTAATCTGCGGAGGGGGGATTGTCAACTGAAATAGAAAATTTGTTCGAGGCACTCAGCTGAAAAAGTCCCGCACCGCATCAGCTGCTGCCAGGCCGTTGGAGGCCAGCGCCGGATGCGCCCCATGGTCGAATAGGCACATCCTGGCCTGGGGCAGGATCTCCAGAATATGCTGGTATTCCGCCACCAGATCTTTCCGGCACATGACGTCCTCCCGGCTGCCCATCAGCAGTAGGGGGGCCTGCAGCTCGTCCAGGGGCCTGGAGAAAAGGGGGAGGCCCTC
This sequence comes from Lawsonibacter asaccharolyticus, assembly GCF_022453915.1. Lineage (NCBI taxonomy): Bacteria > Bacillati > Bacillota > Clostridia > Eubacteriales > Oscillospiraceae > Lawsonibacter > Lawsonibacter asaccharolyticus. The sequence continues at coordinate 2,217,750 of NZ_CP091870.1, read as the reverse complement.
CCGGGCGCACCGGACCAGAGATCGGGTGTCCCGGTCCACCACTTCCTCCCAGTCCGCTCCCTGGCACCACTGGTAAAACTGACGCGCCTGGTGGGATGCTTTGGCTGCGGCCCGCTCCTCCAGCAGCTCCCGGTCAAAGCCGCGGTGAAGGGTGCGGCCATCAAAGCTGTCGGCCACGATCCCCCGCACCAGATCAGGGTGCTCCAGCCCCGCGTTCAGGGCGGCCCAGGCACCGCCGCTGGTCCCCACCAGAAAGACGGGACCAAGGCCCAGGTGCCTGATCAGAGCGGCGGCCTGCCTGCCCTGGTCGATCCAGAGCTGGGGTGGAAGCTCCGGCATCCGCTGAGAGCGCCCGCTGCCCAAAAAATCAAGCAGGATACAGTGAAAGCAGGGGGTATAGAAGGGGAGCAGAAACTGAAACATCTGGGAAGAGGCGGTGTTCCCGTGGAGGAACAGGAGGGGAGGACCTACACCGGAGCAGGTGTAGAAGCAGCGCTTCCCCTGATAGAAAAAATAGGGCAAAGGAAAGCACCTCCTTAATTCGGATCGGAGCAGAGGGGGAAGACGGCGGAAAGGCGCGGCGGTGCGGTCAGCCGCGGCAGCGGGACGAGGCGAAGGCGAGGATCAAAGAGGGAAGGATAGAGGCGATCAAGGGGCCCCATTGGGTGGACCAGGAGGTGAGGGAGAGGGGGACCCAAACGATGCCCAGGCAGATGCAGGCGGCGGAAAATAGGAGCTGCCGCCTCCGAGAGTGGTGCTGGGGGACATAGGGGTACAGATGGAGAGCCCAGGCAACGCCCTGCCAGAGATTATACAGGCCCAGCAGAAAGACAGAGGGGGTGACCACAGGCAGGAGACGGAAGATGCACGCGAGAAAACCAGCCAGAGTGAGGAAGACATAGACACCCCAGTAGATCCATTTTTTCATGCCGCGATCCATGTGAGAGACCTCCTTGTCCGCCCGGTGCCGGATGGCAGACAGCTCATCCGGGCTTTGCCAACAGTATAGCACAGGGACGTCCCGTGTTCCATGCTTTTTCTTGCCGAAATGGCGGGGCGGGGCCCGCGAGAAGAGAAGCGCCGGCGGGCTCAGGCCCGCCGGCGGAGGGATGGGGGAGCGGAGCGCTCAGGGGGCAGCGGGGCCCAGCAGCACCGGCTGGAGCTGGCGGCCCTCCAGGGCGGCCTGGGCGGCATCAGCCACCAGGGAGAAGTCGGCCACCAGGGAGGCGGGCTTCTCCTCCGGGTCGTCCTGCCGGAAGGGGACCAGATAGATGTACTTCCGGGCCATCAGCTGCCCCAGGTTCCGGGCCGAGGCGGCCAGCCCGTCGTTGGTAGAGGGAGCCAGCAGGATGGGGCGGCAGTTGCGCAGGTGGGCCTTGGCGGCCAGGGTGACGGTGGTGTCGGCGATGCCGCAGGCCAGCTTGCCCAGGGTGCTGCCGGTGCAGGGGGCGATGATCAGCAGGTCCAGCAGGCCCTTGGGGCCGATGGGCTCCGCCTCCTTCTGGGTGGCGATCACCCGGTGGTCGCAGATGCGCTCCATCTCCCGCATCAGGTCGTGGGCGGTGCCAAACCGGGTGTCGGTGTCTGCCACCACCTCAGAGACGATGGGGATGACATGGTCATACCGGGCCTTCACCGCCTCCAGGGCCTCCATGGCCCTGTGGTGGGTGCAGAAGGAGCCGCACACCGCGAATCCCACAGTTTTATGTTCCATATTGCAGCCTTCCTTTCCAGATATCACACGTCCAGCTCGTGGAGCATGTTGTAGATGGTGCTCCGAATGGCGCCGCCAGCGGTGACAGGGGCCACCTTGCCGGGGAGGGACAGGGCCCAGATCACCTGACGTCCCAGGCGGTCGGCGGCCTTGCGGTCCACCCCGCCGGGCTTGGAGGCCAGGTCGATGATGAGGCAGTCGGGCCGCAGATCTTTCAGTTCCGTCTCCCCCAGTACCGGGGCGGGGACGGTGTTGACCACCAGATCGTAGCCGCACAGCCAGCCGTCCAGACCGCCGATCTGCTCTGCGCCGTAGCCCTCGCTCTCCGCCAGAGCCAGCTGCTCATATCGCCGGGCGGCCACGCTGACCCGGGCTCCCAGGGCGGCGAAGCGCCGGGCCGCGGCCTGCCCAACCCGGCCGAAGCCGGTGATGAGCACCCGAGCCCCGTGGATGGTGACAGGCATCTGCTCCATAGCCAGCTGGACCGCCCCCTCCGCCGTGGGGACTGCGTTGGCCACCGCCAGCTCCTCCCGGGCGAAGTAGTCCCGAAGGATCAGCCCCCGGGCGTCAGCCATAGCGGCGGAGACCGGGTCTACCCGGCCGCCGCACAGGATCTGGGGGGGTGAGAGGGCATCCAGCAGAGAGGCCAGGGGAAGGGCGGAGCGGGTAAGGGGGGTGTTGACCATCCCCTCGGCCCCGGCCACCGGGAGAGGGAGGACCACGCAGTCTGCCCGGCCGATCCCGTCCAGCGAGTCGGCCAGGGTCAGGTTTTCCGTGGGCGTGACCACGCTGCCGCTCAGGGCGTAAGTATGGACGCGGTGGCCGTCCTCCGCCAGCAGGCGGGCCAGACAGGCTTGGCGCAGGTCCCCGCCCAGCACCCAGAAATTCAGTTCACGTTTCATGGCGTCAGCCTCCATTCTTTGCTGGTCCAGTCTATGACGGGGGAGAAAAGGGGGTTCCGGGGCCGGAGAGTGGCTGTCAGGGCCCTCTTGCTGGGAAAGTAAAAAATGCGGAGCGGGGCGCGGTATTTTCCGTGGGCTTTTCCGGGGATTTTCTTTGCAATGCGGGGGTATTTTGCTATAATATACTATCTATCGGTATGGACAGATCCAAAATCTTCCGACATCCACGGGGGAGGGACCGCTCTCCCACGGAGACGAGGTGTGTGTTTGTACTTAAAAGCATTGGAGACCAGCACCTGCGCGCTGTGTCCGTTTTACCCAAGCCGCCCGTCTGGCGCTCAGCGTTCTTCAGGAGGGGCGGACATTATCATCCAACAGATGGCGAGGCGCAGGAAATCACCGAAACGATGAAAGCCGCCGATCAAATGACATGGAGCGGTAAGATGAACAATATCCGAGCCGGTGCAATGGAAGTCGTAGACAAGGAGATCATATACGCATAAAGTGAAGTGACAGCGGAGCAATGCCCCTTTTATCGTATTCCTGAGGTGTTGGCTCACCCGACCCGATTTCCGGTGGCTGACAGCAGATGCAGAAATCCTATATGCTCTGACGCCAGACCGCATGGGGCCATGCCTGATTATCCCTGTTTGTTGAGTGTGGTATGCAGCCCATAAGCCGGTGCGTCTTTACTGGAAGGGCTGAGATAACAGTTCTTGGAAGAGACTGTATTCAAAAACTGATGCCAGCTATCCACATACCGCTCATACTGAGAGCGCTGCGTGTGTGTTTTGCCATGCCAGGTGCATTCCTGCGCCGTATAAAACTGGTTCCAGTAGTGATTTATAGAAACACCCCAGCGGGGTATCTTGGGATGTGGTTGCCCAGCCCTTGCGGTGGCTTCTGTCAGGCCCAAAGCGCACAGTACCTAAACCCGCAGTTCCCCGACTTCACAGACTGTTCTGTAGACGGATTATATGAGTGTGCCGCCCTGACCCAGTGGTTCTGGAGTCAGGCAGAAGAGGCTGGAGGGCGCTTTGACCGCCGCAATGGTTGCCCCAATTACCAGAAGACGTTGCGGGCGGTGCGGAGGGACTGAGCAAAACTATGATCTGATGGAATTGATACAGTCTTCTCTCATCAAATCCGTCAGTGCTGACGGCTTTGAGAGAGCCAGTCACAAAATACAGATTTCAGTCTGAGACAGAAAAATGGAATAAATAAAAAGTTACCGAGAACCGCAGCTCCGGGGTTCTCGGTAACTTTTTATTTGCCTTCATTTTTGAAAACTATTCTGCGACAGAGCCTTTTCTTTTGAAGCTGTCAATCGACCTGCTGGCGAAAGGCTCCGGAGGAGAAGGGCATGAAAGAAAACCATCTGGCTCTTTTCTGCAGAGTGAGTAAAGGGAGCCGAACATCCCTCACCTTTTGCTGTGCTTATTCTGACAGTGATACAGTGCTGAAGTTTGCGATTTGCTGCTCCATGGCAGTGAGACAAACGCATTGTTTCGCTCTTAACGACGGGCTGGATCATTTTTCTTCAAATATTTCGACACTGTACTATACAGCAGATTCATCTCAACAGGCTTCGAGATGTGAGCATTCATTCCGGCCTCCAAAGCGTCACGCACATCCTGAGCAAACGCATTTGCCGTCATCGCAAAGATGGGGATGGATGCTGCGTCTGGATGAGCGAGCTTCCGAATTTCTCTCGCTGCCTCATAGCCATTCATCACCGGCATCTGTATGTCCATGAAAATTGCATCGTATGTTCCCGGCTCAGACTGATCGAACTCGTTGACCGCCTGAAGGCCGTCACACCTAAGTGTAAATGTGGCTCCCCACATCTGAAGCAGCTCTCCCAGTATCTCAGAATTGATCTCATTGTCCTCTACCAGCAGGAAATGATAGCCGGACAAGTCACCAGGCTCCACCTCAATGGGCACATCCCGGCAGTATTGTTCCTGATCAGAGGGAAGATCAAATTCCAGTTCCACCTCAAACTTTGTCCCTTGCCCCAGCTTGCTTTCCACTTGGATCGTGCCGCCCATCAAATCGACCAGTCCCTTGGTGATGCTCAATCCCAGGCCGGTCCCTTCCACCTTGGAGACCTTTTTGCTCCGGTTAAATGGTTCGAACAGTCGGTTGAGGAATTCATCACTGATGCCGATTCCGGTATCCTGAACTGTGAAGCGGTAGCGTACGCATCCGTGCCTCTCTGCATTGATCTCCTCAACACGGAAGATGACCATACCGCCCTCCAATGTGAACTTGAAGGCATTGCTCAGAAGATTGATCAAGATCTGCTTGATTCTCAGCGCATCGCCGGTAAATTTGATATGCTGGAACACACTCGTCTCAATTTTGAAGCACAGGCCTATGTTTTCCGCCTGAGAGGTCATAATAGAGGATATATTTCCAATCAGCTCCTCAATATGGATCGTTTGAAGGTTCAGATGTATTTTAGACTGTTCGATCTGGCTCATATCCAGAATGTCATTGATCAGGCTGAGTAAATGCTGGGATGACACAGAGATCTTGTACAGATAATCCTTCAGTTTGTCGGTGTTATCCAGGTTCGCAAGGGCCAGGGTCGTCATACCAACGATCGCATTCATGGGCGTACGGATGTCGTGGCTCATTGAGGAGAGAAAATCACTTTTCACCTTACTCGCGTTTTCCGCTTCGCGCAGTGCTCTTTCAAGCTCTTCCTTTGCCTTTCGCTCCGCGTTCAAGACGTCCGTTACATCCGCCCGGATGAAGCAGACCCGTCCAAGCCGCAGATCGATGGCCGAAATGTGCATTTTTTTCGTTCGGATCTCACCGGCGGCATTGTACACAGAAAAGATGAAGGAGTAGCTTCCCTGCTCTTTTAACCGTTCCAGCATCGTGGCAGGATCCAGCATCTTTTCTACATATCCCTCTTCGCCCCAGTCTTCCACAAGCGTCTCTCCCACGACTTTCCGGATGCGCTCAGAATTACAGCCTGTCATCTCAGGGATATTGTCATCTCCACCGCTCACGATCTCATATTGGTCGGTAAGAAGATCCACATCCGCCACCAAGTCATATTTCGTAGAGGACAGCGTTAAAAATATCTTATCTCGTATCGTCTCCTTCGTGATGTCCGTCACAGTCAGGATACCAGTAATATCTCCTGTGTCCGGCATCTCTACTAAACGCACCTTAAATTGGACATATCTTCCGGCACGCTGCTTCGGGAGGTCGATAAAGCAGGGCATGACGATTTCTCTGTCGCCGGCGGCATAGGCTCTTTGAGACGGTTCGTTCAAATATTTGGAGTAAAAGGTCTTTCGCTCCTCCTGATCGACGATCAGGGTCCCCAGCCCTGTGAAAAAATTTTCCCGCTCCGAACCAAACAGAGAAAGAAGGTCGGAGTCTGTGTGGTCCACGATCTCAAGGATCTGATTTTTTGTAATGTTACAGTGTCCAAGAATCAAAGCATCCGGTCCAGCCAACTGATAGTGCTGGTGTATCTGCTCCTGATACTGCTGGCGCAGCTGCTCCTTGACCTTTTTTTCTGCGGTCACATCGTGATAATCGGCATAGACCCTTACACAGTCGCCGTCGCACTGAATGACAGACACCTTGGTCTTGACCCAGATGTACTCCCCGTTTCCCTTTTGCAGGCGATACTCAAGCTCATATTTCTCGCGTTTTTCGCTGATACAGCGATCCAGATTCTCACGAACGAACGCCTGATCGTCCGGATGCACGCCGGCAAGGGCGCTCTCCTGATACATGGCCCAGGCGTCCTCATGGCGCATACCCAGCATTTCTGAAAAGCCTTCTGAGAGATACTCCGGTTTGATGCTTCCGTCTACATCATGTCGGATCACGGCCATGCCGCCGGGAAGATATTTCACCGCAGTCTGAAAATACTGCTCCAGCCGCTCCTTTGCCCTGCGTTCTTTCAGTTCCTCAGTCGTATCGCGTACATATTTGATGTACGCCGGGGTCCCATTCCAGTCTGTTACCCGGGTCCTCGTCGTATAGGTCCTTCCGTTCAGTTCGTGGACTTCCACACCTTCCGATTGTGCAGACGCGCCTGAATACAGGGAGCAGAACTCACATGGTTCTGTTCTGCCGTGCAGCACCTCGTAGCATTTCCCGGCTGGGAAGGCGCTCTGTGCTCCGCCCCTGGATTTCAGGCTGTTGGCATACAGGAGGTCGTAGTTTTCCGAATCGATCACATAAATATCGTCCGCCGATTCACTGACAATGTGCTGAAACAGCTGGAACTCCGGAGATAGTCCGGAGAACAGCACCTGGAACTCCTCTCCCACCATCCATCCCACTAGATGACACCAGATCTGACGCCCGCCCTTGCTTTTCAGCCAGAAATGCGTGCTGAGCTCTGTATGCTCTTCCCGCGCCACGCGCAAGGCTTGTTCCACCTGCTCCCGGTCGCACTCGCAAACGATCTGCAGGGCGTTTCCACGGGTAAGCGCTTCAAATTCCGACCGATCGCCGCAGATCAGCTTTACAAGCGTATCAGAGCAATACTGAAACACAAATTTGTCCGTGGACCCGTCATAGACAGCAAGGCCTCCGTGGAGCGCATCGATCCCTCTGTTTTGATTCTGATTCATAAACGATCCTTCCTGCCTCTCAGTTTTCACGTCGGATGTGGAGTTTTTCAACGCGCATACCTCTGGACACAGAGCCACGCGCATCGTCTTTTTGTCGACCTGCTTACCGGCCGCTGAACCCACAGGAAAGCGTCAAAGGGAGGCTCACGGCAGGACCTCGTTGAATACCTGGTCGATCCGGCTGTGCAGCGTCTGCAAGGTCTTTTGTAAGTGCTGGTTCTCCGCTTTCAGATCCTGGATAAACAGCTGGCGCTTGATCTTCAGCCGCAGCAGCTCTGCATTCACAGGCTTCTGAAGAAAGTCTGACGCTCCGTTGGTAAAGCCCTCCAGTTCAATATCCACGCCCTCCAGGCTGGTCAGGAAGATCACGGATATATTGGACCAGTTTTCAGATTTTTTCAGCACCTTGAGCAGGTCCATGCCGCTGACGCCCGGCATCACCATATCCAGCAGGATCAGATTCAAATCTGGCGAACGCTGAAGCTCGCCCAGGGCCTCTACTCCAGTATTGGCGCTGACCACCTCAAATTCTGGCTCCAGCAGAGCCTTGACGATGGCCACACTGGTCACATCGTCGTCTACGATCATGATTTTTTTCATCCGCGTTCCTTCTTTCAACCGGTTTGTTCCGCTAGGAACTGGGTGATGCTCTGGGTGACCCTGCGGTACTCCTGGGTAAGTTGGCGTTGATAAGTTGTCAGCTCACTAGGGGGCACAGCGGTTCTGATCTGCTCCAGATATTCGGCAGACAGCTGGCGCAGCGGCTCGATACCCAGATTAGCAGTCAGGCCCTTCAACGTGTGAACATGGCGCTCCAACGCCTTCATGTCACGAATGTCATAGGCATGGGCCAGGGCGCTGAAGGTCGGGTCCTGTGGAAATTTCAGGATAAAGCGCCTCAAAATCGACTCCATTCCTCCCAATCTGGCCACAGTTGCCGGTGCATCTACCCCGATTCGCTCCAGCAGTTCATGAAATTCCATACAGTGTCACTCGCTTTCTAACAATCGAGCTGCGCTCTCTTCGCAGAGCATTTGAACCCGATGTCTGCTCACAGTTTGTCTTTATCTAATTGTAACAGTATTTTTACGATCTGTATAGATAGGAAATCTCAAATTCTACAAAAAGTTACAGTATGTCTACAAGGGAGGAGACGAGATTGTTCTGCATAAAAAATGATCCGGCCCTGTACGGAAGCGCACTCCACAGATCTAACTTAAGAGTATGGCATTGATAATTGAACAAGATATACCGGCCAAAGGCAAAAGGAGTATTGATTTTCAGATAAAATTATGTTACACATATATCACCTATCACCGAGCTCATTTGCGCTTCTGATGATCTTAAGACAGTACAATATCTGGAAGGTCATGAAAACAGCAAAATAACAGCGGACTTTGCATTAAGGTGAAGTACAGTAAACCACATCATTTCCCTCGCGTTTACCGGAGAATGTTATAATTGATGTAAGCACCGAATGACCGTGAGGCTGTGCGGTGTGTTTTGCTGTCAGCCTTTCGGGTAAGCCTCCACGATACATCCCTCCATCTCCCGGTTGTGTCCCAGCACCCTGCGGAGCTTGGCCTCATCCAGCAGGCCGATGGAGCTGACGGTACGGAGGAGTTGGTTCAGGATGTTCCTGCTGCTGCGAACTTCATAGACCAGCGTTGGCATATCAACAGGAGGGGCTTCCTAGATGGCATCGCGGTTGATGCACTGCCGGATGAACCGCTTATGGGAGCCTCGCCTGCTGCTGTACTGGTCATTGAGACGGGAGAGCTCCTTGTTAGACGGACAGATGACGATCTGGTTGCTCGCCTCAAAAGATATGGCACCCAAGGATATGCAGGAGCTGCTGGACAAGGCAGCCTGCGGGGAGTAAAAGTGTTCCCCTGTTTCAGCCTGTAAGGTCAAAAACAAGGGAAACTATATAAGACTCAAACATTGATATTATAAGCGATTATCGCTCACTATGGGGATTTAAAACTGACTCTGCCTGGCTCAGACGATAACAAACAAATATTCGGTCCGGTCCTGGGGCTGAGATTCTAATTGAGAGGCTCGCAATTTTGGACGCAAAGTGCGCGCTGGCGCCGACTTTTACAACAGAGACGTTCCTCCATGAACTTTTGATGCGAAATGTCAATGACCATGCCAGTGAGAAGCATGTCCCCTTGCTGCTCGGAAAAGGAGCCATTCATCAACAGCCATACGACCTCCCCATCGGGACGAACTACACGATATTCTAAGCTGATCGTTGACTCCCTCTGTTTTATGGCGTTACGCAGCCGTTGCTCAATCCAGGGAATATCCGAGGGATGTACCAAGTGGATCGCTTGGTTATTTAATTTGTTGCGGAATGTCTCCCTTGTAAAGCCATGCAGAGCATAGTAGTGATCGTTCGCATAGATCAAGGTAAGATCCCGATCCGTTCTGGCACGGAAAATTCCGCCCATCGGACATTGAACGATGGACTCCAGTTCAGCCTGCGCCTCCATTTGACCGGTGATGTCCAAGCATAGGCTGACCAGTACTGATGCGCCATTGGGTAAGACCGTCTGTACTCCTGTCTCTTTTACCCAGATATAGCCTTTGCCTCTGCACAGCATTCTATATGCCGTTGTATAGTTATTTCCAACGAGAAGGGCCTGTGCGATCTCTGCCTTTACATTTTCGCGGTCCTCTGGCCGAAGGCAATTGATCATGGTTTTCCCGACAGCGGCGATGAGATCCCTCTGGCTTGGATAATTCAAAAGAGACAGCATCTGTTCATCAATGTAATAGAGGGGGAAGCCCGGAGCATTATAAGTAATCATAATACCGCCGAACATACATTTGCTCAGCAAATCCAGCATTGCTTTTTCTATACAATGCTCAAGCTGTCTCTTCTCGTTAGGTTTATGAACGAAGCACTGCGAAGGGGCTGGCATTTTCAGATCACTCTTCATTCCCACATAACTCTCCCATATACATATTGAATAGGGCTCTCCTTACACTGCTGTTTTTTGAGAGACGGCACTTAATGCAGCCTGCCGGATCGTAGAGGTCAAAACTTTCATCTCAGCAAGGATCTCGTTGTATATCTCCGCACGGCATACGGACATATTATTGCATAAAGCTGTCTCTCTCTGATGTGAGTCCTGTTTCCACCGCAGAAACAAGACTTTGAGTTGATTGGAGCTTTGGGTATTGACGGGGTCCAGATAATGCCCCGCCAATTTCGAATCCCCGCGTGTCAGGGCACCCTCAAAAGCGTAGCGTATCCCGCGCTCTACCTGTGCGAAACTGGCTCCGTTCTGCTTGGCTATCTTTGCGTATAACGCACAGATCTTTCCGGAAAAATAGTAGGGATCTTTATCCATGAGTTCTAAAGCATCGTGAATATATATAAACCCTTTTGTATTGACCGGAATCCCTGCGCGCAGCAGAGTATCCGCGATTTCATCGTATATCATAATAAATATCCTTTCAATGATAGATTGCCCAGCCGTTCCTATGGGGGCCACGTACATTTCCTGGTTGACAAGCGCTGTCTTTTGCTTTAGTATTATCGATATACTTAAATACGCCGTTCGTGGTACATATGTCCATGTAACACGTTCAGCACCCTTAGCTTACAACAAATATCTTTGAAAGTCAACCGATTTTTACAAATTTCTTGTTATCCTCTTTTTGCGGGCAAGAGATTTGTGAGGCAGAAAATGGGGATTGTAGCGTCTGATAAGGAGGACCTCACATGAGCCTGGGAGATAGATTACGGCAGAGGAGACAGGAAATGGGCCTCACCAGGCCCCAGCTGGCGGCTAAAATATGCGTGACTCCCTCAGCGATTGCCAATTACGAAAATGGTATCAGCACCCCGAAACCTGATATCCTGATTTCCCTAATCAATGTGTTGGAAGTCGATGCCAATTATATTTACTCCGATTATCTTGGACATAGCCAAGTAAGAAATCTTTATGACCAGGACCTGAATGCGGAAGAAATTGATTCTATTCAAAAATATAAAAAGCTTTCGGAAGAGGGAAAGCGGCTCGTTCGGCTGATTATCAATGAGGAATATGCCCGAACTATTACCAAGAGTCAGCTTACCCTCCCCTGCTATCTGCCTGGTGTGCGTAAGCTCCACACCGGATTTCTCATGCAAACGAAATTGGGCAGCGCGCACATCATGCAAAAAGATCTGCCTGACGGAACCGATTTTTGCTTTCAAATTCAAGTAGATCAATATCTGCCTGTCTTTCGAAAATTTGATATTCTGGCACTCCAGAGAAGACAGGCACGGCACAATGAGATGGGGCTGTTCTGTCTCAATGGCATTTACTATATCCGTACCCTTTTCCAGGAGAAGGGAGAGTGCCGTCTTCGATCTCTAAATGTAATTGATGAGGATATTTTGGTGAAAGAAGCGGATGAATTCCACTGTATTGGTACGGTCCTTGGCCAAGTAAATGCCGTTTTGGAAACTTAAATGAACCCTGCTTTCCGAATATTTTTGGCGAAAAGAAGGGATCTTCGTTGTGAAAAGCCTTGGGGCTTTTACTTTTTATGCAGATTTTTGATATTAGTAAGAACTTGTAAAATATAAATATAAAATTTTGTATTTGAATGAACACTACATAAATATAGACAACGGAAGCTCAAAAATTGTACCGCATAGACAAGAAAAAGCCCATCAAAAAGGCGCCCTCTACAAACAGGTATCCCCCATCTATAATGGAGCCATGAGGCAGCTAGAGGGCGGGAGATATATACTGAGTGGCGGCCTGTGAGGATGAGCGTGATGCCTAGGAGCAGATCTGCGACCTGTGCCGCGAGATTCTCACCGGGTTTAAGTCGGAGCACACCATCTCTGCCTTGTCCAGCGCCGGGGAGCTGGCCGCCGCGCCGGACGGCGGGGAGCGGTTTGAACTTCTTATATATGGATATCCTGATGGAGGCCGGACGGGAATGGAACTGGCCTGAGATCCGCGGGCAGAGAATGAACAGACCAGCATCCTCTTCATCGCCAGCAGCCAGGAATGCCTCAAGGACGGCTACTCCGTCCGCCCTATCCAGTACCTCTACAAACCGGTGGACCGGGCGGAGCTGGCTCAGGCCATGGAGACAGATTTCCGTCTGCACCACCGACCGGACCGGGTGACCCTGCGGCTGGGCAGCAAGACATCGGTGCTGCCGCTGGATACCCTGCTCTATGCCAAAAGCCAGAGCCACGGCACGGTGGCCGCCTTTCCCAACGGCCAGCTGCGGAAGCACAGCAGTGCCGCCGCCACTGCCGCGCACAGCAGGAAAAAAGAAGCATTCATGATCGTATTCGCTTCACGGCGCAGTCCTCCTATCCTCTTTTGTTTGGTATGATTGTACCAAGATGCTGGGCAAGTCCTCATAGTTCCTTCTGGCAGCGACACCTATACCTTCTATATTTCCCTTGGAGCCAACCAGCGCCTGAACACTTCGTCACCTTCTCCTGGCGGGCCATAAGCGGCAGTGTCCAGGTGGAGGGCGGGGCAAAAAACGTGACCCTGGATGGTACTTTCGCGCTGGAAGTAACTGCTGACCGCAGCTCCTTACTGACGAAGGGCAACGGGACCTTTATGGTACAGGTCTACGACCTGGAAAACGCCCCCTTTGAAAACGGCGCCGACCGCTGGGAGCAGAGGGTGACGGTGGAGGTGGACAATCTGGCGGTCTATGCCAAGAAAGCGATGGATACCGTTACTAAATAGAAAATTTCATGCCAGAGAAGCAGATGGGTGTATTTCCTGTCCTGCAGCTTTTTATAAAGTAAAGGGTGCTTCGCCCTCCGAAGTCTTATCTAGCCTTACCAGATTCCCCCCGCGCTGTTTGCAGCTCTTGCCATCAGCCACCCGGTCACAGTACCGGGGGGCCTTTTTCATTTTCGGAATGAAATATTTCCAGCACTAGTTACATCGACTGACCTGCTGGCTGTCCTGTTCGGAGTAAAGTGTCAGAACCAACGGCCGAAAATCCAGCAAACTACGCAGCCGGAACAGCCGTTTTTTCTGTGAAGGCAACTTTGTCGGGCCACAGATCCGTACGATATCGGCGTAAACTGCTCGCAAACTTTCGCACTGCTCGGCAATATTTATTTTTTGTTGAAGTTATATTGACAATTTGTTGAGATATCATTATAATTACCCCATTACCAATGAGACACAGAAAAGGGGACTGACCATGCGTCAAGAGGAGGCGTTCGAGTTTCTCTGCCGTCTGGCCCAGGGGATTGCCAGTATGTTTGGCGACAGCTGTGAAACGGTAGTCCATGAGATGGAGGGTGAGCGGATGAAGAATCTGGTGATTTTCAATGGTCACGTCTCCGGACGCAGCGCCGGCTCCACGCTGAGTATTTATGGAAGGGATACCATCCAGGATGACCCGGAAGGGACCAGTCTGGATCAGGATTTCCTGAACCAGATGGTAGTGACCCCCAGCGGGAAGAATATCAAATCCTCTACTTTCCACCTGCGGGGCGAGGGGTACCATTATGCCCTTGGCATCAACTATGATGTCTCGGTGATGGGGGCGATGCGCCGCCTGCTGGAGAACTTTACCGAGTCCTCTGGCAGCCTATTGGACTCTATCTCAGAGGACCGCTCTGATTTGGATGCCATCTTCGATGCCTGCCAGGCCAAACTGGACAAGCCCATGTCTCAGATGCGCAAGGGCGACCGAATGGCGCTGGTGGCCCTGCTGAAAGAGAAGGGTATTTTCCACCTGCAGCGCAGCGTCCCCTATGTAGCCGAGCGTATGGGTGTATCCAAATATACGATTTACAACTACCTCAATGAGTTGGAGCACATTTAATGAAGCAGACCATAATGCTGGAGAAGGGGAGACGCCCATGACAATTGTAGAGGCCGCAGAAGTCCGCCAGCGGCTGACCATGCCTGTGTGTATCGACCTGATGCGCACCAGCCTGCGGGAGCTGGAGGCCGGGAATTACACCCAGCCGCTGCGCTCCATTGCCCTGCTGCCAGGCGGAGAGAAGTTTGGGTTTATGCCGGCCTGTTTGGGGGACTGCTTTGGAGCCAAAGTGCTTTCAGCGTTTCCCCAGAATGCAGGAACCAAATACCCATCCCACATCGGCTATGTGCTGCTATTTGAGGGAGAACACGGCAGCTTCCTGGGAATGGCCGACGCGGCGGTCATTACTGAGATCCGTACCGGCGCGGTCTCCGGCGTTGCCACCGACCTGCTGGCCCGGCCCGATGCCCACCGCCTAGCCATTATCGGGGCGGGAGCACAAGGACGGTCTCACTTGGCCGCCATGACCGTTGTGCGGGATATCCATTCCGTGACCGTCTATGATCAAAACACTCAGACGGCCCGCCGCTACTGTCAGGAGATGGAGGAAAAATTTGGTATTCCGGTCACCGCTGCAGACAGTGTCCGGGAGGCGGTATGCGACGCTGACATCGTCTGCACCGTAACGCCCAGTCGGGAGCCATATTTGGAGAGCGACTGGATCGCCCCCGGCACCCATATCAACGCCGTGGGCGCTTTCACGCCCACCACCCGAGAGGTCACCAGTACTCTGGTGGCCAAAGCCAGACTGTACGCCGATCAGGTGGAGGCCATGCGCAAGGAGTGCGGTGAATATCTGGTCCCCCTGCAGGAGGGACTGATCGGTCCGGACCACATTGTGGGCTCTCTGGGCGACGTGCTGCTGGGGCGTGTCCCGGGCCGGAGCAGCGGGGAAGAGATTACTCTGTTTGACGCGCTGGGCCTGGCCGTGGAGGATGTGGCCTGTGTCAAGTATCTGTGCGGCGGAAGCCGCAGCTGAATGGCTGGCCCCATGACCCGACAACAATAAATTTATCTGAGGAAGAAGGAAACCGCCATGAAAAAATGCATTGCCCTGCTTCTGACCGGTGTGATGCTGCTGGGCCTCCTGTCCGGCTGCAACACCTACCAAAATGATGACAGCGCCTCCAGCGCCGGAAGCACCTCAAACACGGCAGATGGAGTCAGCGCCGACTTCACCATGGCCTACAATGGTGTGGTGACTCTGAACCCCATTATGAGCCAGAGCTCCAACGATTTTAACCTTTTCTATCTGACCCAGATCCAGTTGGTGCGCTTCTACGGCGATGAGCTGCAGTACGACGCTGCCGAGCGTTACGAGGTCAGCGATGACTATACCGTCTACACCTTCCACCTGCGGGACGGCCTGAAGTGGTCGGACGGCCAGGCGCTTACCGCCCACGACTTTGAGTACGGCGCCTACTGTCTGCTGAATCCCGACATGGGTAGCCCGGCGGCATACAGCTGGTTTGCCATCAAGAACGCCTCGGCCTATAATTCCCGCGAGATCACCGATTGGGCCGAGGTGGGCGTGAAAGCCCTGGACGACCTGACCCTGGAGATCACCCTGGAGCGGCCGCTCAACTCCTTTGACCGCACCATTGCTGTGCGCGGCCTGTACCCCCTGCGCCAGGATTTTGTGGAGCAGGTAGGCAGTCAGCAGCTGGGCTCATCGCCGGAGACCATGCTGTTCTCCGGCCCGTACATCATCACCGACTGGGTGCTGGAGAGCTCCATGGAGCTGAAAAAGAATGATCTCTACTGGGACAGTGCCAATTCCTTCCCCACCCAGAACCTGCACTTCATCGAGGTGGAGGATGACAACACCAAGGTGGCCATGTTCGAAAATGGCGAGGTGGACGCCATTGAGCAGATCTCCAGCCAGTATTTTGGACACCTGAATGAGTACCTGAACTCCTTTGTGGGCGGCGGCATTATGTTCCTGTGGATCAATCAACAGGGTACTAGTCCGGAGACCGCCGCACTGTTGAGCAATCAGAACTTTCGTCAGGCCCTGAACTATGGCTTCGACCGTTCCGCCACCGTCAATGCGGTAAACCCCGGTTACAAAGCCTATAACCGACTGGTGGACTCCAACTTTGCCGGTCCCGACGGCGGCAAGTTTGTGGATGAGTACCCGGTGGAAACGGTGCCTCTGTCCGGCGACGTGGATAAGGCCAAGGAGTATCTGGCCGCGGCCATGGAAGAGTTGGGCTACTCTGATGTCTCTCAGCTGCCCCAGCTGGAGCTGATCACCTGGGATACCTCGGAGCAGAAGCTGCTGCTGGAGACCATTATCGACCAGTGGAAGCAGAATTTGGGCCTGGAGAATATCCAGCTGACCCAGTATGTGATTGGCACTGCCATTGGCAGCTTCTACGACCTGAGTTATGATTTGTTTGCCATTACCTGGGAAACTGACGTGCTGCCCACCGACATTATGGAGGCCATGGTCACTGGCGGCGAGGTCAATTACGGCATCTGGAGCGATGCCCAGTTTGACTCCCTGGTGGAGCAGGCCATCAACGAGCTGGAGCCGGACAAGCAGGCGGAGCTCACCGCCCAGGCCGAGCAGATCTTCCTGGACAATGCGGCCATCCTGCCCCTGTATGAAAACGGCGTGACCGGCGCAGTGCAATCCTATGTGGAGGGCTTCCAGATGTCCGCCACCAGCTCCGGTTATCAGTTCAATCACCTGGTGGTACACAAGTAAACAAGTAGTTTTGCGCAGCGGGGAGCGCGGCGGCTTTTCAGGCCCCGTCTCCCCGCGTATCGTTCTTCGAAAGGAGACCCGCCTTGAAACGATATATTCTAAAGCGGCTGGTGATCTCGATCATCACCATCTGGCTCATTGCCACATGCAGCTTCTTTCTGCTCCATGCCCTGCCGGGGACCCCCTTCGGCACCACGCAGCTGATGAGCCAGGAGATGCGGGACAAGATGATGGCCTACTATGGGCTGGACCGCCCGCCCCTGGAGCAGTACCTGACCTTTCTGTCCAACCTGATTCGGGGTGATTTCGGCTACTCGCTGAAATATGTAGGGCAGTCGGTCAACGGCATCATTGCCCAGACCTTCCCGGTGTCGGCGCAGCTGGGGCTGCAGGCATATCTGCTCAGCTTCCCCATCGGGATCTTTTTCGGCATTATTGCCGCCCGGCGGCGGGGCCGTCCCCTGGACTATGCTCTGGTGGGCTTCTCCGTGCTGGGCGTGTCGGTGCCGGTATTTATTCTGGCATCCCTGCTGCAATATGTATTTGCCACCGAACTGGGGTGGTTCCCGGTGGCCCAGTGGAAGGGCTTTGCCTACACCATCCTGCCCACACTGACCCTGGCCATCGGCTCCATCGCCGGAAAAACCCGCAATATGCGCACGCTGATGCTGGAGGTCATTTCGGAGGACTACGTCAAGACTGCCAAGGCCAAGGGCCTCTCCTCTGCCCGGATCGTCTGGAGCCACCAGATCCGCAACGCCATCATCCCCATGATCCCCTCCCTGGGCATGGAGATCGTGACCATCCTGATGGGATCCTTTGTGGTGGAGCAGATTTTTGCCATCCCGGGTATCGGCGCGTATTTTGTCCAATCGATCCAGAGCCTGGACTACACCATGACCCTGGGCTTAACGGTATTCTTCGGTGTGTTTGTGGTCAGCGCCAACTTTGTGATCGATTTGATTTACGGCCTTGTGGACCCGCGGATCCGGGTTGCGAAATGAGGTGCATTCAATGAACAAACCCGCTTCCTCTCTGAACGAGCAGGATTTTGTCCGTCTGCCCGCTGACCGAAGCATGGCCGACGCCATAGTGCGCCCCAGTGTCAGCTACTGGCGGGACGTGCTGCGCCGTATTCGGTCCGACAAAGTCGCCATAGTCAGTCTGACCTTCCTTGTCATCATCATCCTGATGGCCATTTTTGCCCCCATACTTTCTCCTTACGGCTATGAGACCACCGATCTGCTCCACACCAACCAGCCTCCCAGTGCCGAGCACTGGTTCGGCACCGACGCCGGAGGCCGGGATCTGTGGACCCGGGTCTGGGTGGGGGCACGGATCTCCCTGATTATCGGTCTGGGCGGCGCCATTGTGCCCCAGATCATCGGCATCTTTTTGGGCGGCCTGTCCGGCTTTTTCGGCGGCTGGGTGGATATGCTCATCATGCGCATCATTGACGTGGGCGTGTGTATCCCATCACTGGTGTATGTGACCCTTATTATGCTCTGGCTGGACGCGGGCCCCGTGGCCATCATCATCGCTATTGCCATTACCGGTTGGATGGACTCGGCCCGCGTCGTCCGGGGCCGGATGCTCCAGTTTAAAAACCGGGAGTTTGTCCTGGCTGCCAGCACTCTGGGGGCCTCCCCCATCCGCATTATTTTCCGGCATATCCTGCCCAATATCCTGGGCCAGCAGGTGGTCAACATCTCCTCTGCCATCCCGGCGGCCATTTTCCTGGAGGCATACCTGAGCTTTATCGGCCTGGGCATCAAATCCCCCATGACGTCCTGGGGTCAGCTGTGCCAGGTGGGCTCGGAGTTTTACCGCCTCTACCCCTACCAGCTGTTTATTCCCGGCGTGTTTATCAGTGTGACCATTTTGGCATTTTATCTGTTCGGCAACTGTCTGCGCGATGCGCTGGACCCCCATCTGAGGGACTAAAGGAGGCGCCTTATGACGAACCATCTTTTGGACGTGCAGGACCTGCATGTCTCCTTTGACACCCACGCCGGCGAAGTCCAGGCGGTACGGGGCGTCAGCTTCTGGCTGGATGCGGGTGAGACGCTGAGCATTGTGGGCGAGTCCGGCTGCGGCAAGTCGGTGACCATCCAAACCATTATGAAGCTGCTGCCCTCCCCTCCATCCCAAATCAAGTCGGGCGCCATCACCTACCAGGGCACCGACATCACCCATTTGAGCGACAAAGCTATGGAGTCCTACCGGGGCAAGGAATTTTCCATGATTTTTCAGGATTCTATGACCAGCCTGAACCCAACCATGCGGGTGGGACGGCAGATGTGCGAGGGTATTTTGCGCCATCAGAGGGTGTCCCGCCAGGAGGCCCAGCAGATTTCGGCAGAGCTGCTGGGGCAGGTGGGCCTGCCCAACCCGGAGCTGGTGGCAAAGCGCTACCCCCATACCATGTCCGGTGGTCAGCGTCAGCGGGTCATGATCGCCATGGCTATGGCCTGCAACCCCAAGATCCTATTTGCCGACGAGCCCACCACCGCCCTGGACGTGACGATGCAGGCGCAGATCTTGGATCTGATGAACCACCTGAAGGAGAAGCGAGGGACCTCCATACTGCTCATTACCCATGATTTGGGCGTAGTGGCCAAGATGGCCGACCGGATCGCCGTGATGTATGCGGGCAAGATCGTGGAGTACGGCGACGCGCGGCAGGTATTTTACCGCCCCAGCCACCCCTATACCTGGGGGCTTCTGGGGGCCATGCCCAACCTGATCCAGGACGTGAAGAGTGAGCTGTACGCCATTCCCGGCACGCCGCCCGATCTGTATGCCCCGCCCAAGGGGTGCGCCTTTGCGGCCCGGTGTCCCTACGCCATGGAGGCGTGCTTGAAGGAAGATCCCCCGGAATTTGCCTGCGGTCAGGGCCACGGCTCCCGCTGCTGGCTGCTGGACCCAAGGGCACCCGATGTAACGCCGCCGGAGGGCATTCCGCCCCTGCCGAAAGGAGGCAGTGATCATGTCTGATGCAATTCTCCAGGTTTCCAACTTGGAAAAACACTTCCGTGTAGGCCGGGGCAAGATCCTGCGGGCGGTGGACAATGTATCCTTTGCCATCCAGCGGGGCAAGACCCTGGGACTGGTGGGCGAGTCCGGCTGCGGCAAGACCACCGTGGGCCGCACCCTGCTGCGTATCTATGAGCCGGACGGGGGCACCATCGTGTTTGACGGCCAGGACATCAGTAAGGTGACCCGGGCCCAGGCCAAGGCCCTGACTCGAAAGATGCAGATGATCTTTCAGGACCCCTACGCCTCTCTGAATCCCTTTTTCACCGTAGGCGAGATCATCGCGGAGGGCCTGGAGCTGCATAAGCTTTGCGCCAATGCCAAGGAGCGGCGGGAGCGGGTGTATGAGCTGCTGAACATGGTAGGCCTCAGCAAGGAGCACGCCAACCGATTCCCCCATGAGTTCTCCGGAGGCCAGCGCCAGCGGGTGGGTATCGCCCGGGCGCTGGCATTGAACCCGGAATTTATCGTCTGTGATGAGCCCATCTCCGCCCTGGATGTGTCCATCCAGGCCCAGGTGGTCAATATGCTGATGAAGTTTCAGCGGGAGCTGGGACTTACTTACCTGTTTATTGCCCACGATCTGTCCATGGTCCGCCACATCGCCGATGAGACGGCTGTCATGTATCTGGGCACCATGGTGGAATACGGCCCTACGGAGGAGGTTTACGGCCATCCGGCCCATCCATATACCCAGGGTCTGCTCTCGGCAGTGCCGGTGGCCGACCCAGACTACGAAAAGACCCACCACCGCATCCCTATGGAGGGCGAGGTGCCCAGCCCCATCGACCCCAAACCGGGCTGCCGTTTCTGCGGCCGTTGTCCCCGGGCTACCGAGCAGTGCCGCACGCAGACGCCCGCGCCCAAGGACCTGAGCGGCGGACATTTTGCCGCTTGTCATCATCTGGATTAGGAGGAACACTACCAATGAATACAACAGAAATGGTTCAAATTGCCCTGGATCTGGCCCAACTGCAGGAACTGCCTCTGGATTCCTCCGTCTCGGTTCCAGGGGAGAATATCACCCGCGTGCTGGCGGGCATTGATATGGGTGCTGCCGAGCTGACTCTGGCCCGCCAGCTGGGCTATGACTGTGTGGCCAGGCACCATAACATGGTGCCCCGCCTGGGTAAGCTGGGAGAGCTGGTTGCCCAAAGCCACTATGAGAAGCTGGTACACTATGGTGTGCCCGTCAACGTAGCCCAAAAGCTGCTGGAGCACCGCAAGCGGGCTACGGAGATCATGTTTCACGGCTCCAACCTGGACGGGGGGCCGTCTGTGGCCCGGCTGCTGGGGATGCCATATCTGGGCCTGCACACCCCCGCCGACCTGCTGGGCGAGCGGATGGTGGAGGCGAAGGTGGACGAGGTCTATAAAGCCAATGACAACCCCACCGTCCAGGAGATCCTGGACAATTTAATGACCATCCGAGAGTATGCCCAAGCCCCCGAGGGCCAGCGCCCTGTCATCTGGGTGGGCGAAAAGGACAGCTACGCAGGAAAGACTGTGGTGGATTTTGCCGGCGGCCTGGGGGCGGAGCTGGACGAGCTGAAGGCGCTGATCACCGCCGGTGTGGGTACCTTTGTCTGCATGCACATGGACGCTGACATCGTCAAAGCCCTGCAGGAGGACAACCGCTGCAACGTGCTGTGCATGGGTCACATGGCCAGCGACTCCATTGGCTTTAACCAGATCCTGGACGCCTGGGAGGCTCGGGGCGTAGAGGTCACCCGCATCGGCGGGCTGGTCTGACAGGAGGCCCGCCATGGCATGGACTTTGATTCGGGGCGGGACTGTGGTAGACGGGACCGGCTCCCCGCCCTTCCAGGCCGATGTGTGCATCCGGGACGGCGTAATAGACGCCGTGGGCCCTGACCTCTCCGCCCCGGAGGGAGCCCAGGTGATGGATGCCGCAGGGAAACTGATTACCCCGGGATTTATCAACATGCACTCCCATTCCGATTGCTCCGCCGCCATGTACCCCAATATGGAGAGCACGCTGGGCCAGGGCATTACCACGGAATTTGCCGGACATTGTGGCCTGGGGGTCGCCCCAGTACAGCATAGTTGGCTCTACATGTTCCCAGAGAAAAAGGCATTCACCAAGGTCATGCCTGAGCCGCCTGGGGGTATTAACCCATACAACGCCTATCTCGTTCCCACTCAGCGGCTGCGGGAGCCCTTTGCCCAGACCTACGGTCAGGAGCTGGACTGGACTACTTATGGCCAGTTCCTGGAGCATCTGCGCCGAGTGGGGCTGGGCGCCAACCTGGCTGTGGTGGCCGGGCAGGCCCAGATCCGCCTACAGGCCATGGGCACCGACTACCATCGGGACGCCACTGAGACGGAGATCGCCGCCATGGAGGGCGCCCTCAGCGAGGCCATGGATGGCGGCGCGCTGGGACTGAGTCTGGGCCTGGACTATGAGCCGGGCCTCTTTGCCGGGCGGGAGGAACTGCTGCGCCTGATGAAGCTGGTGGCTGCCCGGGGCGGCATCGTCACTGCTCACACCCGCAGCCGCAGCCACCCCTATTATGGCCATGCTCAGAGCTTCCTGGACGGTCTGCGGGAATTTTTGGACCTGGGACGGGAGAGCGGCGTCCGCATCCATGTCAGCCACATACAAAACGGCTACAACGTCACCCCGGCCCACGACGGTTTGATCCGTGCCGCCGTGGCCAAGACGCTGGAGGAGCTGGACCGAGCCCGGCAGGCGGGTGTAAACGTCACCTGGGATGTGATCCCCAAGTACGCCTATGGTCCCTTCCACTACCCTATGGCCGCCTCTCTGTTCCAACCCTACGTGGAGCGGTGTGGGGGCTGTGCCGCTTTTTCCCGGGCGTTGACCCTGCCTGACTTTCGGCGGCAGGTTGTTGAGGAGATCCGGACCGGACGCCATCCGTCTCAGGGGGTCTTTACCCGCTTTGATCCGCAGGCCGACCCAGCCTGGGACACCCGCTACCGGTTTACCCGTGTGCAGCGGGCAGGCTGTGTAGGCAAAACGATTCGAGAGGCAGCGCAGGGGGCAGACAGCCTGGAGCTGCTGCTGGATGTGCTGACCGAAGACCCCTACGCCGCTATGATTTCCCTGGGGCGCCGTCCGGAACATACCCCCGACCGGGACGCCTTTGTGGCCCGAACGGAGGCCACCATTGGTCTGGATACCTGGACCTTGGACTACGACGCGGCCCTGTCCGAGGGCGACCTGCCGCTGGAGTGCGGCTCGCCCGCCACATACGAGGGGATGACCGTGTTTCTGGAGACGGAGCGGGACAAGGGCGCTGCCATAGAAGAGACGATACGCAAGCTTACCGGCAATGCGGCCCGCACCCTGGGACTGACCGACCGGGGCTTTGTCTCCCAAGGTCTGGCTGCCGATCTGTTGGTACTGGACTGGGAGCATTTCTCTGCCAGGGAAAATCTTGCTGATCCCCGACATGGCCCGCAGGGACTGGACTATGTGCTGGTGGCCGGGCAGATCGCCGTGGACCACGGCGTCCATACCCATGTGCGCAGCGGCACGGTTCTGGGGCCTGAACATCGAAAGGGAGAGAACTGAGCTATGTCTTTTGACTTTCAAACTCTGGCCGACGCCATTGACTACGGCTTCGGCACCGGGTTCCGACCGGACTATACCGTGATGGCCGGAGCACAGCTGCATGTAAAAACCGCCCCCTGCATTATCGACGCGCTGACCAGGTTTTCTCAGAGTGGTCTGTATGGTTGGACCGACTCCGATGACCCCCTGTACATCCGGGCTGTTGTCAACTGGATGGCAAAGGTCCGCGGCTGGGAGATAGAACCTTCCTGGATCGTGCCGTCCTACGGGATCCTTCAGGCCATGTGTGCCTCCATCCGCGCCTTTACTCAGCCCGGCGACGGCATCATTGTGCAGCAGCCGGTCTATCTGCTCTATGCCCGCGCCATCGCCAACTGCGGTCGGAAATTAGTGGACAGTCCCCTGCAACTGCGGGGTGACCGGTATGAGATGGACTTTGCCGACCTGGAGGAGAAAATGGCCGCACCGGAAAACAAACTGATGCTCCTCTGTAACCCTCATAACCCCACTATGGATGTATGGGAGCGGGAGGATTTGGAGCGAGTGGCGGCTTTGGCCCAAAAGCACCATGTGCTGGTGGTGGCGGACGAGATCTTTGCCGAGCATGTGTGGCAGCCCGGTCTGATGGTTCCCTATGCCGCCGTTCCGAACGCGTTGGACCACTGTATCATCTGTACCAGTCTTGGCAAGGCGTTCAATTTTACCGGTACCAGCCACTCCAATGTGATCATCCCCGATGCGGCCATCCGGAAGGCCTACCGCACCCAGCGGGATGCCGATCACTATGGCAGCCTCTCTCCCTTCATGCGGGCCGCGGTGTTGGCGGCCTACACAGATGAGGGCAAGGCGTGGATCGACGAACTGATGGACTTTGTGCATGAGAACGAGTCCTTGGTGCGGGACTGCTTTGCCCGCTGTATGCCGGCGGTGAAGCTTCTGCGCCACAGAGCTGGTACGCTAATCTGGGCGGACTTCCGCGGCTTGGGGCTGTCGGAGCTGGAGCTGGAGCGGTTCTTCTTGTCCGCCGGCGTGGAGCCTGACCTGGGCAGCAAGTACGGCGCTGCCGGGACCGGCTTTTTGCGCCTGCAAATTGGAATGCCCCGCTCTGAGCTGACCGGAGCGCTCACCCGCTTGGAAGCTGCCGCCCGGAAATGCGGCTTTGCCCAAGAGGCGCCTTACATCTAATAAAAATAGGGCTCTGCACGAAAAAATGTGCAGAGCCCTTGTTATAGGCGACGATGATGCCGGAAGACCTTTGAAAAGTGGAGGGAAGAGGTTACTCCAGTATGTAGAAAATTAGGCGAAAATATAAAAGGTGTATTTCAACCTTGCGCCTATGGGTCAGCATTTCAGATAACAAATTAGAATTTGTCAATCTTTATCTTTGTCATTCTTTTTCTTCTCGTTATAGATAGCAACCGCCACTCCTATACCTATTGAAAGAATTACACAAATCATAATCAATCCAAAGTTTGGTATCATAATTTTTGCACTCCTTTGTCAAATTCTTATTAGCTTAATACCTTTTACTCTGTGGTTTCATTTAGTTCATCAGTAGAAATGCAATATTGACTACAATTCCCACACACGAAAAGATAAGACCAAAACTATAAATTCATCTATATAGACGTAAACATTTCTTTGATGTTTTACTCTTTATTATTTTATCATCCGTGAATGCTTCCTGCAAGGCACACTGGTGAAATCGCCGGAGTTGGAATCATCAACACCTTTCTTAAACAGGGACGCATTATCTAGCATATTGAAAAGGGATAGATGGTGTGATACAATAAAAAATTATCACTAACCTCAGGCTGTTGCAAGATGTGATGGGGTACTGGAACATCTGTACAACTATGGAAACTTACACAAAAGCGTTAAGAGAAAAGAAATTGGAAACAATTCAAGCCCTAAATGGGGCGTTCAAAATCTCGTGACCATACTGCCCCAACGGTTACGCGGTTTTTGTGGTGCAGAATTCCATGAAATCCCATGTTGCACCGATCTTACACCAACTCAAAAAGAAATTATGGTGAGTTTTGAGAATTTATGAAAAAGCAGAAAGCTTGGAAACCATTGCGGCGCAAGGATTTGAAAGGATTTAAGAAGAAGGGGGCGACGTTGTGTACTTAAAAGCATTGGAGATCCAGGGCTTCAAGTCCTTTCCGGACAAGACGGTGCTCACCTTTGGGGAGGACATCACCGCCATCGTAGGACCAAACGGCAGCGGAAAATCCAATATCTCCGACGCCATCCGCTGGGTCATGGGGGAGCAGTCCACCCGGGCCCTGCGGGGTGGGAAGATGGAGGATGTGATCTTCGGCGGCACTGCTCAGCGCCGCCAGACGGGGTATGCCGAGGTGTCCCTCATCCTGGACAACACCAGCCACATCTTTCCCATGGATGAGAGCGAGGTCATGGTGACCCGGCGGTATTACCGCTCCGGGGAGAGCGAGTACTATATCAACCGCCGCTCCGTCCGCCTCAAGGACGTCAACGAGCTGTTCATGGACACCGGCTTGGGCCGGGAGGGCTACTCCATCATCGGCCAGGGCAAGATCGACGAGATCCTCTCCGTCAAGAGCGCCGACCGCCGGGAGGTCTTTGAGGAGGCCGCCGGTATCTCCCGCTACCGCCACCGGAAGGAGGAGGCAGAGCGGAAGCTGGTCCATACGGACGAGAACCTGGTCCGGGTCAACGACAAGATCGCCGAGCTGGAGCTCCAGGTGGAGCCCCTGCGGGAGCAGAGTGAGCGGGCCAGAAAGTTCCTGGTGCTGCGGGACGAGCTGAAGGGGCTGGAGGTCTCCGTGTGGCTGGACACCCTGGAGCGGCTGCGGGCCAGCCACATCAAGCTGGACGCCGATTATCAGGAGGCTGCCCGGCAGAAGGAGGAGGCCCGGGCGGCCCTGGAGCGGCTGTATGCCGCCGCCGAGGCCCTCTCCGCCCAGATGCGGGAGAAGGACGTGGAGGCGGACCGGCTGCGCTTTGAGAGCCAGAGCCGGGAGGCCGCTGCGGCGGAGCTGGAGAGCGCTATCGCGGTGCTGAAGAACAATGTGCAGAACAACCTGGACAACGCTCAGCGCATCCGGGCGGACCTGGACCAGCAGGAAGGCCGGGCGGACAGCCTGGCGGGCCAGATCGGCCAGCGGCAGGAGCGGCTGGCCGAGATCGAGGACAAGCTGACTCGGATGCGGGAGGAGCTGCGGGGCAAGAGCGAGCAGGCCCAGGAGGCGGCCCAGTCTGCCGGGACCCTGGCACGGGAGCTGGAGGAACTGCGGCAGAAGGAGGCCATGGAGACGGCCACCGCCGCCGAGGCCAAGGCCCTGCTCTCCGCCCTGGCGGCTGCCGCTCAGGAGGTGCTGGACCGGGACGAGACGGTGCGCCAGGAGCTGCGGGAGCTGGACAGCCGGCTGGAGGAGGGGCGCGCCGCCCAGCGTCAGGCCCGGAAGGCCCTGGCCAAGGCGGTGGAGGAGCGGGACGCGGTGCAGAACGTCATCAGCGGCTACGCCCTGCGCCTGGAGTCACGCCGGAAAAAGGCGGAGCAGGCCCGGGAGCGCCATATGAAGCTCCAGATGGACGAGAATGCCCTGTCATCCCGGGTGAAGATGCTCACCGAGATGGAGAAGCTCCACGAGGGCTACTCCAAGGCGGTCAAGCTGGTGATGGGGGAGGCCCAGCGGGGAAGCCTCCAGCATATCCACGGTCCGGTGGCCGACCTGCTGAAGGTGCCGGAGGAGTACACCGTGGCCATTGAGACCGCGCTGGGGGGTGCCATGCAGAACCTGGTGGTGGACCGGGAGGAGGACGGCAAAGCCGTCATCCAGTATCTGAAGCGCCGAGACGCAGGCCGGGCCACCATTCTGCCCCTCAGCTCCATCCGGCCGGGGGAGCTGAGGGAGGGACAGGCCCTCCGGCGGGAGCCCGGCTTCGTGGGGGTGGGAGATCAGCTGATCTCCTTCCAGCCCCAGTACCGGAACGTGTTTTCCAACCTGCTGGGCCGGGTGGCGGTGATGGAGGACCTGGACCACGCCATCGCAGCGGCCCGGAAATACGGCTATAAGTTCCGCATCGTCACCCTGGACGGGCAGGTGCTGAACCCCGGCGGCTCCATGACCGGCGGCTCCGCCAGCCGCAGTGCCGGCATCCTGAGCCGTGCCAACGAGCTGGAGCGGCTGAACGAACAGGGCCGGGGCCTGCGGGAGCAGCTGGCCCAGGCCGCCAAGGCGCTGGAGGAGGCGGACCGGGAGGCCGCCGCCGCCGGCTATGAGATGGAGACGGCCCAGAGCCAGCTGCGGGAGTGGGAGGACGCCATCCTGAAGGCTGAGGGCGAGGCGGCCCACTGCGACAGCGTGGTGGCCGACCTGGAGCGCCAGTCGTCGTCCCAGAGGGAGGAGCTGGAGCAGCTGAAGAGCCGCTCTGCCCAGATCGAGTCGGACACCCGGGGGGCCAGGAGCCGCATCCAGGAGCTGGAGGGGGCCGCCGCTGCCCTGAAGAGCGAGGCGGAGGGAAAGGTCAGAGGCCAGACGGATCTCCAGGACCGGTCCGCCCGCATCACCCGGGAGCTGTCCGAGCTCACCGCCTCCCTGGCCGCCCTGGAGGCGGAGCAGGAGACCACGGCCAAGAGCCTGGGTGAGCTGAAGAGCCTGCGGGACGACATGGCGGGGGACCGGGAGCAGAACCAGGCCCTCATCGGCCAGTATGAGGAGAAGAACCGCCAGTTCACCCAGGAGATCGGGGAGAAGACAGCACGCCTCCAGGAGCTGCGGGCGGAGAATCAGGTCCGCAGCGAGGAGATCCGCGCCCTGGGCGAGGAAAAGCTGGCCCTGGAGGGACAGCGCAACCAGGCGGACAAGGACAGCAGGGCCAAGAACGACGAGCTGCTGGCCATGGAGCGGGAGGTCTCCATACTGGAGCAGCGGAAGGTGGCTGCCGCCATGGAGGAGAAGCAGCTTTTGGACAAGCTGTGGGAGACCTACGAGCTGTCCCACGAGGCGGCCAAGCAGCACCGGGTGGAGATCGAGTCGGTGCCCAAGGCCAGCCGGCGCATCGGGGAGCTGAAGCGGGCCATCTCCAGCCTGGGCTCCATAAATTTGGGGGCTATCGAGGAGTATCAGCGGGTCAACGAACGATACACCTACCTCACCGACCAGAGAGACGATGTCCAGCGGGCCAAGGGGGAGCTGGAGGAGATCATCGCGGACATCACCGGGGAGATGAAGACCATCTTCGCCCGGGAGTTCCAGACCATCGACCAGGCATTCGGGCAGACCTTTACAGAGCTCTTCGGGGGCGGCAAGGCCACGCTGGAGCTGGAGGACCCGGAGGACATCCTCAACTGCGGCATCGAGATCAAAGTGCAGCCCCCGGGCAAGGCGCTGAAGATCATCACCCTGCTCTCCGGCGGGGAAAAGGCATTCGTGGCCATCGCCCTGTATTTCGCCATTTTGAAGGTCCGGCCCACCCCCTTCGTGGTGATGGACGAGATCGAGGCCGCCCTGGATGACAACAATGTGGCCCGGTTCGCCCATTACATGCGTTCCATGGCGGACAAGACCCAGTTTATCGTCATCACCCACCGGCGCGGCACTATGGAGGAGGCCGACGTCCTCTACGGCGTCACCATGCAGGAGCAGGGCGTGAGCCGTATGCTGACGATCAATCTCAACGACGTGGAGAAAGAGCTGAAGATCCGGTGAGATCTCATTCCTCCCCCTGAATGAGGACGATTTTCTGGATCACTGGGCCTATATCGACCCCAATACTGCCCGCTGGGCGGAGAACAGATATTTTACGGCATAGAACCGGGGAGGACACATTTGAAGGAGAAGGAAAAGGGCGGGTGGCTGCCCATTGTGGGGCTGATCCTGCTGATTGCGGTCCTTTTTGCGGGGGTGAAGCTGGTATTCGCGGGGCTGGGATATGTTATCCCCCAGGACGAAGGTCCCGAAGAGACAGGGACCTGGTACCAGATGTACAACGAGCAGGGGGAGGCGGTGCGCTACACTCTGCGGGAGCCGGGAGAGATCGACCTGTCCGCGCCGGACATCGCCCAGTGGATGGAGCAGGCGGCCGGAGAACTGGAGCAGACCCCGGAGACAGAAGGGATTGTCTTCTGGCTCTACCGCCAGGACACCGACGAGTATCTGCTCTATCTGCCGGACCAGGACCGTTCCCTGCTGGAGGGCGGGCTGACCGCCTCCGAAGAGACGGAGGAGGACAGTGAGGTGTGCCTGGTCCTGCGGGCCCGCACCCCGGAGAACAGCAAGCCGGTGGCGCCGGAGGAGACGCTGTACTGCTTCGCCACTACCTCCGACAGCTGGAACGGAATCCGGGTCCGAGTCATCCTGGACGGCCGGGAGCAGGAGGTCCGCAAGCTGACCTCCATTGGAGACCGGCTGTACTCCACGGAGGAGACCTATATCGGCCGGGACCGACTGGAAGGGAGCGGGACATGAGCCGGAGGACCCTGAGATGCCTGCGCTGCGGCGGGACGATGGAGCTGCTGCGGCGGGAATTTCTCCAGCTGGGAAAGACAGGGTGGGTCCTGGGAGATCTGGACAACCTGCTGGCCGGGGCGCTGGATGTGGATATCCTGTGCTGTTCAGACTGCGGGAAGCTGGAATTTTTCCGGGGAGAGTGGAGTGGTCTGAGCTGGAGGACCCGGAGGGCAGCGGCATCGCCCGGATGGAGTGTCCCAGCTGCGGCAGGAGCTATGAGCTGGACAGCCCCAAGTGCCCCTTCTGCGGAAAGAAGAATACCAGATTGTTTTAAGAAAGGATCAAACGTATGGGCTTTTTTGACAAGCTGAATCGGATGTCCTTGAGAAAAAAACAATATGTTATCATTGTTGTGTTGGGAACAGGGCTTTTGACCGCAATTTTGAAGGCGGAAACGATACTGGGCGCCGCTGGCCTGTTTCTGATTGCGGCAGGTATTATTTTGGATGTCGTTTGGATTCGTTGCCCCCAATGCGGTACTTGGCTGGGGAAATATCCGGGAGACTATTGTTCCAGCTGCGGCGCAAGGATCGACTGGAAAAATGATAAGAAAGGGAACGACTAATATGGGCTTTTTTGACAAGCTGAAAAAGATCAATATTTTTGCCAGCTTCGGTTCGGAGCTGACCGACGACTTTTACGATGAGCTGGAGGAGTCCCTGATCCTGGCGGACACCGGCATGGACACCACCCTGGAGCTGGTGGAGGAACTGCGCCGCCGGGTGCGGGAGGAGCGCATCAAGACGGTGGAGGAGGCCCGGACCTGCATGTGCCGGTGTATCGCCGACGCCATGCAGGTGGGCGACCCAGCCCTGGACCTGTCCACCAAGCCTTCGGTGGTACTGTTCATCGGGGTGAACGGGGTGGGCAAGACCACCACCATCGGCAAGATCGGGGCACAGCTGAAGAAGGAGCGGAAAAAGGTGCTGCTGTGCGCCGCCGACACATTCAGGGCCGCCGCCGCAGAGCAGCTGACCATCTGGGCGGACCGCTCCGGCCTGGAGATCATCAGGCAGCACGAGGGTGCGGACCCGGCGGCTGTGGTCTTTGACGCTGCCTCCGCCGCCAAGGCCCGGAACACAGACGTGGTGCTGGTGGATACCGCCGGGCGGCTGCACAACAAACAGAACCTGATGAACGAGCTGAACAAGATCTCCCGGGTCATCGACCGGGAGCTGCCGGGCTGCGCCAAGGAGACCCTGCTGGTGCTGGACGCCACCACGGGGCAGAACGGACTGATCCAGGCCAAGCAGTTCCGGGAGGCCGCCGGCATCACCGGCATCGTCCTCACCAAGCTGGACGGCACCGCCAAGGGGGGCATCGCCATCGCCATCGCCCGGGAGCTGGGCGTGCCTGTGAAGTACGCCGGGGTAGGCGAGGGGATCGACGACCTCAGACCCTTTGACGCGCTGGAGTTTGCGCAGGCGCTCATTTGAGTTAGGGATTAGGAATTGGGAGCCGGCCGTCCTGGCGCTCGCCGTTGTAAGACCATGTCACCGGCGGGGCAGCTGCCGCCTCAGAGTTAAGAAAAATTAAGAGTCATATTCATATCTATTTCAACATTTTTCCTCAGCGATATGGTAAAATAAAATGACGTCTCCCGGAACGGGAGGGGAATACGGAGGGAGGGCCTGCCGTGAAGCGTATCGGGAAGATATTTCTGGGCGTGCTCTGTGCCGCCGCATTGGCGGCGGGGGGCTTTTGGATCAACGACCGCCTCTCCTACCCCATCGATCCTGGAATGGACGGGCTGGAGGGCTCTTTGACGAACTGGCTGAACCGGGGGATAGACGCGGTCCATGGCTATCAGCCCCGGCTGCATGAGCCGGTCACCCTGGGAGAGCGGACCTACGTCCCCATGGAGGTGGGGGAGAAGCTGGGCTACGCTCTGCTGGAGCGGAGCATCACCGGCAGATATCGGATCGCCCACACCTCTTCCGGAAACGCCCCCTTTCGGTGCGGTGTGATCGAGGAGAACGGCGGAAAGCAGCTGCTTTTTCAGGGACGGAACACCTTCGGAGAGATCGACAGGGTCCAAATCACACTGGACAGGGGCTGTGAATATGAGCTGAAGCTGCCCCGGAAAGAGGTCTTTTTCATCCACACCGGGGTGGACAGCCGTATCCCCACCGGACTTGCCTCCGAGGAGCAGATCACCCTGTACGACGGAGAGGGGCAGGACATCACCGAATCATTTTTCATGAGCATGGGAGGCATTCAGTAAAGACCGCATAAAACAGAGGGGCCCTCAGCGGGCCACTCAGAGAACAGGAGAGGACAAGACGATGCCGCGTATTGACGGAAGAAAAAACGATGAGCTCCGAACCGTGGAGATCATCCCCCATATCAACAAGTTTGCCGAGGGCTCCTGCCTGATCCGGTGTGGAAACACCCATGTGCTGTGCACCGCCAGCGTGGAGGACCGGCCCCCCCGCCACGTGCCCGAGGGGGAGGGCTGGGTCACCGCCGAGTACTCCATGCTCCCCCGGGCCAACCGGGAGCGGTCCCGCCGGGACATCTCCAAGCTGAAGCTGAACGGCCGCTCCGCCGAGATCCAGCGGCTCATCGGCCGTGCTCTGCGCTCTGTGGTGGACATGAAGAAGCTGGGACCCTGGAACATCACCATCGACTGTGATGTGCTCCAGGGGGATGGAGGGACCCGTACCGCCTCCATCACCGGCGGCTTTGTGGCCATGATGCTGGCCTTCCGAAAGATGATGGAAGCAGGCCAGCTGGCGGAGTATCCGGTCAGCGGCTATGTGGCCGCCGTGTCCGCCGGCATCGTGGACGATGTGCCCCTGCTGGATCTGTGCTATGAGGAGGACTCCGCCGCCATGGTGGACCTGAACTGCGTCATGGACGACCAGGGCCGCCTCATCGAGATCCAGGGCACCGGCGAGGAGCGGCCCTTCACGCTGGATGAGCAGCGTCAGCTGGTGGAGCTGTGCGAGAAGGGTATCCGACGGCTTCAGACGGTCCAGCGGGCTGTGCTGGAGGGGTAACTCCAAACCTGAGGAGGCGGAGGCCTTCTACTGTCCCCGACTGCCGCCGGATTATTGTCCCTGTGCCGGAGATCGAGACCACCGGACAGAAGCTGAAAAAGAAGCTGGATCAGATCAGGTCTGATATAGAAAAGACCCGGGAGAACTGGCAGGAGCAGAAGACGGAGCAAAAAGAGGATAAAAAGTGGAACAAACGAAAGGGCAAGGACCCGTGGGAGTGGTAACTATGAAGCTGGTACTAGCAAGTAAAAACAAGAAAAAGCTGGCGGAAATGAACGATATCCTGTCCCATCTGGGCGTGGAGGTCTGCTCTGAGGCTGAGGCGGGGGTGGATGTGGAGGTGGAGGAGACCGGCACCACCTTTGAAGAGAATTCCCTGCTGAAGGCCAGGGCGGTCATGGAGGCCAGCGGTCTGCCTGCCATCGCCGACGACTCCGGGCTGTGCGTGGACGCCCTCAACGGCGCGCCGGGGGTGTACTCTGCCCGGTACGGAGGGCCTGGGCTGGACGACCCGGGACGGGTGCGCCTGCTGCTGGAGAACATGCGGGGCCAGATGCCCCGGACCTGCCGCTTTGTATCGGTGATCACCTGCTGCTTTCCCAACGGAGACGTGCTCTCTGCCAGAGGAGAATGTGAGGGCACCGTGGCCTTCACCCCCATGGGGGAGGGAGGCTTCGGCTATGACCCGGTGTTTTTTGTGCCGCCGCTGAAAAAAACCTTTGCTCAGCTGACGGCGGAGGAGAAGAACGCCATCTCCCACCGGGGAAAGGCTCTGGAGGCGTTTCAGGTGAAGCTGAGGGAGTATCTGGAGAAAAGCTGACGCCCGGCCCCAAATGGGAGCCCAGCGGAGCGGGTCCTATTTGGAGAGGACGAGCAACGAAATAGAGCGGATGTCCGCCGGGAGGCGGACGGAGCGGAATGGATCGAGAGGACAGGCCGGCAGGGCCGGCCCCAAATGGGAGCCCAGTGGAGCGGGTCCCATTTGGAGAGGACGAGCAACGGAATAGAGCGGATGTCCGCCGGGAGGCGGACGGAGCGGAATGGATCGAGAGGACAGGCCGGCAGGGCCGGCCCCAAATGGGAGCCCAGCGGAGCGGGTCCCATTTGGAGAGGACGAGCAACGAAATAGAGCGGATGTCCGCCGGGAGGCGGACGGAGCGGAATGGAGTTTGTGAGGACGATGGATTTGACAAGCAAACAGCGTGCCCAGCTGCGCGGTCTGGCCAACGGGATCGACACCATCCTGATCGTGGGCAAGGAGGGCATCGGTGACAATCTGGTCAAGCAGGCCAACGATGCCCTGGAGGCCCGGGAGCTGATCAAGGGCAGGGTGCTGGAAAACGCCCTGATGTCGGCCCGGGAGGCGGCGGAGGCGCTGGCCCCCCTGACCAGAAGCGAGGTGGTCCAGGTGATCGGGACCAAATTTGTTCTCTACCGCCAGAGCCACCGGAAGGACAAAAAGGACAAGATCGTGCTGGTGGAGGGAAAGAAGAGAGAAAGCGTACCCCAGAGGGAGCCATAAAAAACAGAATTGTCTCTGAGGAGCGGCAGCAAGAAGGACTGAAGCGGAAGAAGGGCTGAGAGGAGGCTTGTCTCTTGAAACGGAGAAAATGGCGTGCGGCCCTGACCGCCCTCCTGCTTCTGGCTGCGGTGGGGGGACTGCTCTGGTGCTTCTTTCCCCGCTCCATGATGGAGGGAGAGCTGTACTGTGTGACCCTGTGGGACGGACAGGCGAGGGTAGACCTGACGGACCGGGCAGACCGGGAAGCTGTGACAGAGCGGATCGCGCGCTGCCGACGGGTCTATGGCGGGAAGGTGGGCGGCTACCAACTGGATAGGTGCCCCTTAGAGCTGGGCTTCAGCTACCGGGGGGGCAGCTGGTATCTGATCGCCGGACCGGAGGGCGCCTTCGCCTATGACAGCGGGGAGCGTTTAAACTGGCGCATTCTGGACGGAGAACAGCTGTGGCGGGATCTGGCATCCGCTCTCCCGTCCAGCTCAGAGCCGGGGGAGCGGTGAACTTGGAAAGGAAGGGTGTCTGTATGAAAATTGGGATCTATGGAGGGACCTTCAACCCACCCCACCTGGGGCATCTGGAGGCGGCCCGGACGGCGGTCAAGGTGCTGGAGCTGGACAAGCTGATCCTGATCCCGGCGGCGGTCCCGCCCCACAAGGCCCTGCCGGAGGGGACGCCGGAGGGTGCCCACCGTCTGGCCATGACCGAGCGGATGGCGGACGCCCTATCCATGCCGAAGGTGGCGGAGGTATCCCGCATGGAGCTGGACCGGGAGGGCAAGAGCTATACCGCCGATACCCTCCGGGCCATCCGGGCTCAGTACCCGGACGCCCAGCTGTGGCTGCTTATGGGGACAGACATGTTCCTCACCCTCCACCTGTGGCACGACCCGGAGGTCATCACCCAGCTGGCGGGGATCTGCGCCTTTGGCAGAACAGAGCAGGACGGAGAGGAGCTGTTCGCCCCCCAGAGGGAGTTCCTCTCCCAGAAGTATCAGGCCCAGATCGTCACCATCACCCTGCCGGGACTGGTGGATGTGTCCTCTACCCGGCTGCGGGAGCTGCTGGCCCGGGGGGAGGGACAGGAGTATCTGCTCCCCCAGGTGTACGGCTATATCCTGATGAACCGGCTGTACGGCACCCACGCGGACCTGAAGCGGCTGGAGCTTCCGGAGCTGCGGGCCTGTTCCTACTCCATGATCCGGGCCAAGCGGGTCCCACATGTTATGGGCGTGGAGGAGGAGGCGGTGCGCCTGGCCGAGCGGTGGGGCGGGGACGAGGGGATGGCCCGCCGGGCCGCTATCCTCCACGACTGCACCAAGTATCTGGAACTGGACGACCAGCTCCGCCTGTGCCGGCAGTACGGGGTGGAGCTGGATGAGCTGGAACAGCAGGCGGTGAAGCTGCTCCACGCCAAGACGGGGGCCTGTATCGCTCGGGACATTTTTGGGGAACCTGATGAGGTGTACCAGGCCATCTTCTGGCATACCACGGCCAAGGCGGACATGACCCTGCTGGAAAAGATCATCTATATCGCCGATTACATCGAGCCCAACCGGGACTTCGAGGGGGTGGAGGAGCTGCGCCGGCTGGCGTATGAGGACCTGGACCGGGCCCTGCTGCTGGGGGTGGAGACCACCATCCAGGAGATGCGGGACCGCCGGCTCCCCATCCACACCAATACCCTCCGGGCCCGGGACTGGCTGAGAGAGCACGGGACAAAAACAGAGGAATGACAAGAGGAACGAGCAGATGAGCACTGAGAACAGAGGACGCAGAGAGCAGCATCGGGAGCGGCGCTCCCTGGGAGAGAAGTTTCAACAGTGGCGGCAGCAGCGCCGGGAGTGGATCGCCGGGATGACCCGGGGACAGCGCATCCGGCACCGCCTGCTCCAGGCGGCGGTGGTCCTGGCCATCGCCATCATCGCGGTCTGGGCGGTGATGAGCGCCTGGATACGGGTGCCCAAGGTGCCTGACCCGCCGACGGCCGGCCCGGACACCACCCAGCAGCCCGGGGAGGGAGAGGACATCCAGTTCACGGGGGCAGAGCTGCCCAATGTGGCCAAGAGCGGACGGAAGGAGGGCTACTACACCTTCCTGGTGGTGGGGCGGGACGTGGCCAGCGGCCTGACGGACACCATCCTCCTCTTTACGTTCGACACCAATAACAAGAGCCTGAACGCCATCAGCCTGCCACGGGACACTATGATCAACACCAGCGCCAAGGGCGGTTCGCTGAAGCGGATCAACGTGGTGTACAACCGCAACCGGGGCTCCTCCGACCTGCCGGAGGCCCAGCGGGTGGAGAACGGCATGACTGCCCTGAAGCAGGAGGTGAGCCGCCTGACCGGCATCTACCCCGACTTCTATGTGATGGTGGAGTGGGAGGCCATCGGCGAGCTGGTGGACGCCTTGGGCGGAGTGTACTTTGACGTCCCATTTGATATGAACTACGACGATCCCTATCAGGACCTGCATATCCACCAGGAGGCTGGCTACCGGAAGCTGAGCGGGGAGGACGCCATGGAGGTCATCCGCTGGCGGAAGAACAACGGGGAGCCCTCTCCGGGCGATGTGGGACGTATCCAGATCCAGCAGGACTTCCTCTCCGCCGTACTGGACAAGTGCCTCCAGCCAGCAACCCTGCTGAAGGCCCCGGCACTGGCCCAGGTGTTCCTGAACAACGTGACCACCGACCTGACAGTGGGCAATATCCTGGCCTTCGCACAGCTGGCTATCGGCATGGACCCGGAGAGCGATGTGAAATTTTCCACTATGCCCTATACCGGGGTCATGTATGACAGGGCCTCACTGGTGCTGCCGGTGGAGAAGGAGCTGCTGGAGATCCTCAACAGCGGCATGAACCCCTATGTGGACCAGATCCAGTCCAGCGACCTCCAGCTGATGTACAAAAAGAGCGGCGGGGGATACGGGGTCACCACCGGCACCCTGCTGGACTCCAGCATGGCTTACGCCGGGTCCTCCAGCTCCTCCTCGGGGACACAGACTACCCAGGAGACAGAGGAGCCTGAGACAGAACAGCCAGGGGAGACGGACGCCGGGACGGAGACCCCCGGCACCACGCCCCCGGAGGGCACGGAGACCGGAACCGGGGAACCCGGCAGCACCGGCTCGGAGACTGGGGAGCCCGGCACGCAAGGGCCGGAGGGAGAGACTCCCGATACGGATGACCCCGGGGCTGTGCAGCCTGAAGGGCCCGGCCAGGGGGAGGGAACTGGAGCCTCCCAGCCGGAGCAGGACCCTGGCGGCGGGAACGGGGGTGCGTCACAGTCCGAACCCTCCCAGCCCGGCACAGAGGGGGAGAGCGGCGGCAGCGATCTGCCCCCGGAGTGGCTGTTGCCTGATGTGGCGTGATGCCTGATACAGAATACAAAAAGGAAAGGAATTTTGCCCATGACATCCCGAGAGAGTGCGATCGTGTTAGCCAAAGCCCTGGACAGTAAGAAGGGCATGGAGATCAAGGTGCTGAAGACGGAGGAGCTGACCACCCTGGCGGACTACTTCGTCATCTGTACTGCCTCCTCCACCACCCAGATCAAGGCCCTGTCTGACGTCTGCGAAGAGGCGATGGAGCGGAACGGAGAGCGGGTCCACCACATTGAGGGCCACCGGGGCGGCACCTGGGTGCTGATGGATTTCTCCTCCGTGGTGGTCCATATCTTCATGGACGAGGCCCGGAAATTCTATGACCTGGAGCGCCTGTGGGGCGATGCCCAGGAGGAGGATCTGAGCCAGGTCCTGAAGCCGGAATAAGAGAGAACGATAAAACAGACAAAGAGGCCGGTGCGCTTGCGCACCGGCCTCTTCGGAGTAAGAAAGAAAACCACCGGGAAGTTGGTCCTCTGATCGAATGGGAGATGGGGGCGCTACGCCAGAGCGAGGGCGGGCAGGCCCCCCATGTCCCCCTGGTGGACCGTCCGGAGCTGATGGATCTGACAGAAGTCGGCAGGACGGACCAGGGCCGGCGGCTTGGAGAGTTCCAGCGCCCCGCTGTCCCGCAGGAGGCCGGCCACGAACTGGGAGCAGAAGTAGTGGTCACGCCGGTCCAGCGGGAGGTTGAAGAAGCAGGAGAGGGCACCCAGCAGATTGTAGTGGTATCGCTGCCGCTGCGCGTACATAGCACTGATCTGTCGGCGGAGGCTGGCGTATATCTCTGGGGAGACGGACAGCTCATAGAGGCAGCAGGGGACCTGCTGCCTCTTGGTCCGGAGCTCCGGACCGATTTGTTCCTCCACCAGCCCGGCGGGGAGGGCAAAGTGGGAGTATTTCCGGGCAAAGCTGTAAAAGGGACCTATGGGGCCGTCCAGTCCAATGGATGCATGGGTATAGGAATCCGCAGTGGCCAGATGGATCAGACGGGAAAACCAGGTCCCGGAGCGGGTCAAAAGGATGTAGATGGTGCGCGCCTCTGTGGTGTTTCCCATGATGTTTTCTCCCTTCCTGTCTGTGTGCATTCAGGATACAGGATGGATTCTAAGAGGCAATAAAGAGAAGATTAAGATTTTTTGAAAGAGAGATGAGAATTTTTTTATCATCTCTTCCGGGAGACGGACGCGGAAAAAGGGGGGAGCGGCCCTTGCAATCATCGAAATTTTCGGATATAATATTACGGAATTTATGCGTATGCCTGCCGGAGGGTTCACTCCGGCGCAGAAATACAGGAAAGTGTGATTGATTTGAAGTACGATTTCACAGCCATCGAAAAGAAGTGGCAGAGCAGGTGGAAGGAGGAAAAGACCTTCGCCTGCCAGAACGGCGACACCTCCAAGCCCAAGTTCTACGGCCTGGTAGAGTTCCCCTACCCCTCCGCCGCCGGCCTGCATGTGGGCCATCCCAGGCCCTACACCGCCATGGACGTGATCGCCCGGAAGAAGCGGATGGACGGCTATAATGTGCTGTTCCCCATCGGCTACGACGCCTTCGGCCTGCCTACTGAGAACTTCGCCATCAAGAATCACGTCCATCCCGCTAAGGTGACCAAGGACAACATCGCTAACTTTACCCGCCAGCTCCATATGCTGGGCTACTCCTTCGACTGGGACCGGGTGGTGGACACCACCGACCCCGGTTACTACAAGTGGACCCAGTGGATTTTCCTTCAGTTATATAAGCACGGTCTGGCCTATAAGACCACCATGCCTGTGAACTGGTGCACCTCCTGTAAGTGTGTGCTGGCCAATGAGGAGGTGGTAGAGGGCGTGTGTGAGCGCTGCGGCGCCCCCGTCATCCGCAAGGAAAAGAGCCAGTGGATGCTGAAGATCACAGAGTACGCCCAGAAGCTCATCGACGGTCTGGACACTGTGGACTTTATCGACCGGGTCAAGACCCAGCAGCGCAACTGGATCGGCCGCTCCACCGGCGCCGAGGTGGTATTCAAGGCCACTACCGGCGAGGACATCAAGGTCTTTACTACCCGGCCCGACACCCTGTTTGGTGCGACTTACATGGTCCTCTCCCCGGAGCACGCCCTGGTGCGGGGCTGGCTGGAGAGCGGCAGGCTGAAGAATGCAGATGCAGTCGTCTCCTATCAGAAGGCGGCGGCCTCCAAGTCTGACCTGGAGCGCACCGAGCTGAATAAGGAAAAGACCGGCGTGGAGCTGGACGGCGTCCGGGGGTGTCAACCCGGTCAACGGCAAGGAGATCCCCATCTTCATCTCCGACTACGTCCTGTCCACCTACGGCACCGGCGCCATCATGGCCGTTCCTGCCCACGACGACCGCGACTGGGAGTTTGCCAGGAAGTTCGGCTGTGAGATCATCGAGGTGGTATCCGGCGGTGAGGACGTGCAGAAGGCCGCTTTCACCGCCAAGGACGACACCGGTATCATGGTCAACTCCGACTTCCTCAACGGCCTGACGGTGAAGGAAGCCATTCCTGTTATCACCAAGTGGCTGGAGGAAAAGGGCATCGGCGAGGCCAAGGTGAATTATAAGCTGCGGGACTGGGTGTTCTCCCGCCAGCGCTACTGGGGCGAGCCCATCCCCATGATCTGGTGCGACAAGTGCGGCTGGCAGCCTGTGCCTGAAGATCAGCTGCCCCTGCTCCTGCCCGAGGTGGAGAGCTACGAGCCCACTGACGACGGCGAATCCCCCATCTCCAAGATGACCGACTGGGTAAACACCACCTGCCCCTGCTGCGGCGGCCCGGCCAAGCGCGAGACCGACACCATGCCCCAGTGGGCCGGCTCCAGCTGGTACTTCCTGCGGTATATGGATCCCCACAACGACAAGGCTCTGGCATCCAAGGAGGCCCTGGAGTACTGGGGACAGGTGGACTGGTACAACGGCGGCATGGAGCATACCACCCTCCATCTGCTCTACTCCCGGTTCTGGAACAACTTCCTCCATGACATAGGGGTCATCCCCTGTGCTGAACCCTATGCCAAGCGCACCAGCCACGGCATGATCCTGGGCAAGAACCCCCATTATGTGGGCAATGTGGAGACCGAGGAGGAGAAGCAGGCACTCATTGAAAAGTACGGCAATCAGGCCCTGCGTCCCTCTGTCAAGATGTCCAAGTCTCTGGGCAACGTGGTCAACCCCGACGACGTGATCCGGGATTACGGCGCGGACACCATGCGCCTGTATATCATGTTCATCGGCGACTTTGAAAAGACAGCGGTTTGGTCCGACGACTCCGT
This sequence comes from Lawsonibacter asaccharolyticus, assembly GCF_022453915.1. Lineage (NCBI taxonomy): Bacteria > Bacillati > Bacillota > Clostridia > Eubacteriales > Oscillospiraceae > Lawsonibacter > Lawsonibacter asaccharolyticus. The sequence goes on along the minus strand of NZ_CP091870.1, from coordinate 2,176,712 downwards.
CCGTGGTTGCAAGCGCTTCCTGGACCGGGTGTGGAACCTGGCCACCGAGCAGGAGCACACCGGCGAGGAGTACTCCAAGGCCAACGAGGCCGCTGTCCACAAGGCCATCAAAAAGGTGTCTGAGGATATCGAGGCCATGAAGTTCAATACCGCCATTGCCGCCCTGATGTCCCTGGTCAACGACTTCTATGCCAACGGAGCCAGCCGGGGCGACATGAAGGCCCTGCTGCTGATGCTCTCCCCCTTCGCTCCCCACATGTGTGAGGAGCTGTGGGAGATGGCCGGCTACGGCGGGCAGGTATGCCTCCAGGCATGGCCTGAGTATGACGAGAGCAAGACCGTGGCCGCCACTGTGCAGATGGCAGTCCAGGTGGGCGGCAAGGTCCGGGCCAACATCGTGGTCCCCACGGACAGCGACGAGGCGGCTGTAGTGGCCTCCGCCCTGGCGGAGCCCAAGATCGCACGCATGGCGGAGGGGATGGACTTAGTCAAGTCCATCGTGGTCAAGGGCCGCCTGGTGAACCTGATCTTCAAGCCCAAGGCGTGAGACCCATCCGGGCGGAGCGGGTTTTCATAAAATGTTCAAATTTTCTCGGGAAACTGGAGCTTGACAAGAAGGAAAAAGTCTAATATAATGAATCTGTTAAAGCCATATGAATGGCCCTTTCGCGGCAGGGGACGCCCCGCCGCGCCGGAGGGAGGGAAATATAAATGTCGGAAGTCCGTGTAAGAGAAAACGAGTCTTTGGAGAGCGCGCTGAAGCGCTTTAAGCGCAGCTGTGCCAAGTCTGGCGTGCTGGCTGAGGTCCGGAAGCGTGAGCACTACGAGAGCCCCAGCGTTAAGCGCCGCAAGAAGTCCGAGGCTGCCCGCAAGAATCGCAAGAAGTTCTATTAAGGCATCAAAAACGCCGCAGCGTGAGCTGCGGCGTTTTCTAATGACAAAAGCCCTCCAGACCGGAGGGCTTTTCCACTTTTCAGGCAGGAAAGGGGGTCACAGCTCGATGTTGCCGGCGGCCTTGTCATTGACCACATAGTAGGCCTTGCCATCCTCCGGCTTGACATACAGGCAGAGCTTCTTGATGGAGGCGGCGCGGTGGCCCTCAGCCAGATAGGCCGCCTTAGCGCGTTCGGCTAACTCAGAGACGTTCCACTCTCCGCTGCCAAACTGGACAAAGATATCCTCCGTCTTCTGGGGTGCGGCCTTGGCAGCGGGCTGCTTTTTAGCCTTGGCGGCCTTGGGCTTGGCGGCGGTCTCAGCGGCCTTTTCTGTCACAGGCTTGGAAGCCTGTTCCACTACGGTCTCGGCCGCCTTCTCAGCGACAGGCTCAGCCGCCTTCTCAATTGTCTCCGGGGTCTTCTTCATAGTAGGACACTCCTTTTTCTTACGCAACATGATGCGATAGTGGGCTGAGGAAGAAAAATCGACCTTTCTTGTATGTTACACTTTTATTCTGTCACTTTCAAGAGTATGATGGAAAATAATTGAATTTATTCGCTCAAAACAAAAAAGCGGAGGAAAAAAGCCCTTTTCTTATGAGGTTTGTTGGTGTGTTTTTGGAGGAAATAGGATAAATTTAAAAAACCGGTTAGGAAGCCCGCATTGGAAGGGGACCTTGCCGGCGGAGGAGCGGAAGAAAGCACAGGGATGGCCCCACAATTTTATCAGTTCTTAAGATTTTCGGTCTTGCAACTTAAACTGTCTATGCTATCCTTATAGTACAGTCGGGCCGGACCTGCTGAGCCGGCCGGAAATGAAGCTTCTGGGGGAGAGAGTATGTACACGATACTGATTTGTGACGATGACCGGGACATCGTCTCCGCACTGGATATCTACCTGACCAGCGAGGGGTACCGCACCATCGCGGCATATAACGGCCGGGAGGCTATCCAGGCGGCGGAGGAAAACGAGATCCATCTGATCCTGATGGACGTGATGATGCCTGAGCTGGATGGCATCCGGGCCACGGCCAAGCTGCGGGAGGGGAGCAATGTGCCCATTATCCTGCTTACCGCCAAGAGCGAGGATACAGACAAGATCCTGGGACTGAACATCGGGGCGGACGACTACATTACAAAGCCCTTCAATCCCCTGGAGGTGATCGCCCGGGTGAAGAGCCAGCTGCGCCGCTATACGGCACTGGGGGGAGCGGAGAAGGCGCCCGGTATGCTCACCGTGGGCCCCATCTCTATGGACGACGGGTCCAAGCAGGTGATGGTGGACGGTGCGCCTGTGTCCCTGACGCCCATTGAGTATAACATTTTGAAGCTGCTCCTCTCCCACCCGGGACAGGTCTTTTCCTCTGCCCAGATCTATGAACAGGTATGGAACGACCCCGCCTACGGCTCAGAGAACACGGTGGCGGTCCACATCCGGCATCTGCGGGAGAAGATCGAGATCGACCCCGCCGAGCCCCGCTATCTGAAAGTAGTGTGGGGGCTGGGCTATAAGATCGAGAAAGGGGGAGCGTGAGTGAGCGATGTCCGAAAGAGCGTGCCGGCCAAGGTGATCGCCTCACTGCTGATTCTGGTGTCCGTCTTCAGCCTGTGCTGGCAGGGGATGGCTGTGCTGCGGGGGATCGACTATGTGCTGACAGACAGCTGGCAGGATACCTGGGAGTTCAAAGAGCTGATCCGGGAACGGGAGGACCAGCTGGCCGAGTGGTTCGCGGCCAGAGCCGCGCTGGAGGATCCTGGACTGGCCTATCTGGACCAGGTGCGGTATGAGACAGATGCGGAGCGGATCGGAGCAGCAATGGCGCAGGATCAGACCTCTTTCCGCTACCGGGTGCTCAGTCAGGACGGGACAAAGGTCCTAGCCACCAATCTGGCGCCGGGGGAGTCCCTGGAGCAGCTGGTGCCCGAGATCCACTCCGCTGTGTTCCGTCCAGGGGAGCACCTGACCCAGCCCTGGAACAGCAGCCCCGATGCGGGGGACCCTGCGCTGGTGACGGAGGGGTCGGAGGAGAGCGGAGATGCCTATTATATCATCGAGTGTGGCGTCCCCCAGGAGCTGCCCGGGGCAGAGGATGAATTTTCTGAGCTCCATGCCCGCGACACAGGGGGCCGGAAAGAGATCCCCCTGAGGATCGCTGCCACCTGTGTGTGCCTGGTGCTCTCCCTTGCCTGCTTTGCCTTTCTCATGTGGTCCTCCGGCCATAAGGAGGGAGTGGAGGGGATCGTCCTCACCTGGCAGGAAAAAATCTATTTTGACCTGTATCTGATCGGGGCGGGGGTCCTGTTTTTCATTCTGATTTTCCCGCTGATGGAGTTCCTGTACGGCTGGGGGTATGCGTCTCAGGAGAGCTATGAGAACCAGGTGAGCGCCACCGTGGTCTCTCTGTGCGTAACGGCTATGACGGCGCTGGCCGTGCTGGTCCTGCGCACCTTGGTGGTGCGCTGCAAGGCGGGGGTCCTGGCCCGCACCACCCTGGTTTGCCGGGCATGCAGCTGGATATGGAGCGGTCTGCTGGATGCCATCCGCTCCTTCCCCATGATATGGAGGAGCGTGGCGGGGTTTTTGGCCTATCTGGTGCTATGCTTTTTTGCCCGCCGCATCTGGTGGGACAATCCCATCCCTCTGTTTCTGATCAATCTGGGGATGCTGCTGTGGCTGTGCCACTGGAGTGTCTGCTTCCAGCGCCTGCGGAAGGGGAGCGAGGCCATCGCGGGCGGCAACCTGAACCACCAGATCGACACTACCCGCATGCCCCACGATCTCAGGCTCCACGCCGAGGCGCTCAACAACATTGCTGACGGGCTCAACGGTGCGGTGGAGGAAAAGATGAAGAGTGAGCGATTCAAGGCGGAGCTCATCACCAACGTCTCCCACGATCTGAAGACTCCTCTCACCTCTATTATAAATTATGTCAACCTCCTGAAAATGGAGGAGGTGGAAAACCCTAAAGCCCGGGAATACATCGAGGTGCTGGATCGGAAGTCCCAGCGGCTGAAAAAGCTCACAGAGGATCTGGTGGAGGCGTCCAAGGCCTCCACAGGCGCGCTGACGGTGAACCGGGAGAAGATCGGAATGTGCCAGCTGGTGGACCAGGCTCTGGGGGAGTACGAGGAGAAGCTGGAGGCCCGGAAGCTCACAGTGGTCCCCAGTCTGCCGGAGGGGGAGACCTATGTGTATGCGGACGGGCGCCATCTGTGGCGGGTCATTGACAACCTGCTGGGCAACTGTGCCAAATATGCCATGGAGGGGACCCGCATCTATCTGGAGCTGGTCCGGGGGAAGGGGCAGGTGACCCTGTCCATCAAGAACATCTCCCGGGACCCGCTGAACGTGCCGCCGGAGCGGTTGATGGAGCGCTTCGTCCGGGGGGACGAGTCCCGGACCACCGAGGGCTCCGGGCTGGGGCTGTCCATCGCCCGCAGCCTGACGGAGCTCCAGGGCGGGACCTTCGAGCTGGCGGTGGACGGGGACCTGTTCAAGGCCACCGTGACCATGCCCCAGTCGGGCTGAGCGGAGAGAGAGGAGAGGCATCCGCCTCTCCTCTCTTTCTGTCCTCTGCGCGAAAAAGGGCGTGTGTGCCTGCCTCTTGCATTGGAACTGGTTTCCTGCTATAATCAACACGAAAAACAAAAATGCGGCAGTTTGCGGGCGCGCCAACGCCCGCAAACCTGCGCAGGTGCTGACACCACCTACACAACGGCCATCCGGCCGCACCGCATGGATATTATACGACATTCCGGTCTTTCTTGTAAAGGTCGGTTTTGCTGTTGTACTCCTGCGTCCGTGTTGCATGGAGAAGCCCGTGCTTCTCGCGCTGTGTAGGCTTGCCCTGCACGGCGTTTTTGTTTTTCGCCCGCCGCCCGGGGGCGGGAGCCCCCGGGGCCGGTGCGGTGAAGAACACAAATGGAGGAGTATCGAACATGGACGCAGAGACACAGAGACAGACGCCAAAGCTTAGGACCAACCTGGACACGAACTTTTTGAAGCTGTTCGCCATCCTGACTATGGTGGTGGACCACGTGGGGACCGTCTTTTTCCCCCAGCACCCGGAATTCCGGTGGGTAGGACGGCTGGCCTTCCCGATTTTCTGCTACTGCCTGACAGTTGGCCTGATGTACACACGGGACATCAGGCGGTATCTGGGGCGGCTGGCGCTCTTTGCAGTGGTCTCCCAGCCCTTCTTCGTCCTGGCCTTCCATCCCCACAACTTCTGGGAAGAGCTCACCAGCTGGAACATCTTTGTCACTCTGTTTTTCAGCCTGCTGGCCATCTACGGCGTGAAGGAGCGGAAGTGGTGGTGGTTCCTCCTCGGGGTGCTGGCCATCAACGTTCTGAACGCGGACTACGCCAACACGGGCGTCATCCTGACCCTGATCTTCTACCTGTGCCGGAACAAGCCCTGGCTGGGGGCGCTGCTCTATGTGCTGAGCTACCTCCCGGCTCTCTGGGGCGGGTCCCTGGAGGACCCAATGGCCCTGGTGGTGGGGGGACACGCCATCGGCTTTGAGATCTTTGCCCTCCTGTCCGCGCCGCTGATCTTCCTGCCCACCCACGTGGAGCCCAAGATTCCTAAGTGGTTCTTCTACGCCTTCTACCCGGCCCACCTGTTCATCATCTTCCTGGTGCGGACGGCCCTGCATATCTGATGAGGAGGAGAGAGCACAGCCGCCCGGCTAAGGCCGGGCGGTTCAGATTGTAAAGCCTTGCAGAGTTCACGTCCGCAGGTGCGAATCAGGTTCCGAAGTGTTTTCCCCGACGGCATGTGCGTCGGGGAAAACACTTCTCAGGCTGCAAGTGTAGGGGTTGTCCGTTTGCCACGGTCGACCCCTGCTCACGGAAGAGTGCAGCTTTTTCGACAGTGTCAGCCGCCTCAAAATGGGGCCCTCTGACAAAACGTTGATTTTCCTAAAACAATCCCTGATGTGTAGCCTTTTTGTCCGAAAATCCGTGTATGAAGCAGACAGAGAAAAGGGAGGCGATGCTATGGAGCGGGAGGAAGCAGAGCGGCTGGTAGCGCGGTACGGTCCATCTGTCTACCGGCTGGCGTATGCCCGCACAGGGAGCAAGGAGGATGCAGAGGATGTCATGCAGGAGACCTTTCTCCGTCTGGTGCGCGCCGCCCCGGAGTTTCGGGATGAGGAGCACGGCAAGGCGTGGCTGCTCAGGGTGGCGACCCACTGCGCCGCAGACGTATTTCGGATGCCTTGGCGGAAACGGGATCTTCCGCTGGAGGCGGCCCGGGGCGTGTCATCCGCACCGCCGAAGGAGCCAGACAGCAATGTACTGGCGGCGGTGCTGTCCCTGCCGGAGAAATACCGCCTCCCGGTCCATTTATTTTACTATGAGGGGTATTCTATTGCAGAGACAGCGGCTGTTTTGGGCCGGCGGGAGAGCACGGTGCGGGCCCAGCTCACCAGGGCCAGAGCCATGTTGCGGGAAAAACTGGAGGTGGAATGTATATGACAGGACAGAAATATCGGCGGGCAATGGAGCAGATAGAGCTGTCCCCGGACCAGCGGGAGCATCTGGTTCGGGCTATGCTCCAGGAACAGCCGAGGAGAAAGCGGAAGAGAGCTCCGGTCCGTTTGCTGCTGGCGGCGGCACTGGCCTGCGGCGTGCTGACTGTATCGGTGTTGGCCCTCTCTCCGGCCCTGCGGGAGTATCTGACTCAGGCGTTGGGAAGTTTTGCTCCGTATAGCCAGGAACTGAGCGGGGCCACAGCAGTGGATCAAAAGGTGAAGGTCAGGGTGGTGTCGGCGGTAACGGACCGGTATCGCGTCAAGCTCTATGTAGAGCTTACCGACCTGACAGGGGAACGGATTGTGGACGAGAATACCAGACTGTCGGCAAAAATTCAAAGGGAGGCGGGGGAAGACGGCTTGCGGTCCCGGTGTGTGGGATATGACCCGGAGACCTGCACCGCATTGTTTGAGTTAAACGGGAACATGGAGGAGGGAGGAAAATATCAGGAGCAGATGAGGCTGCGTATCACACAGGTCAGACCTCAGCAGTACCATGAGTACACCATAGAAACCCAATCCATGGCGGCAGCCTTGTCGGAGGACTATGCGCAGACAATGGAGCTGGAAACAGGGGAGGTGGTTTTGCTCCCCGGCCAGACGCAGCTGAAGCTGCCAGGGCTGGAGCGGGCGGAAATCTCATCCCTGGGATTTATGGAGGATGGGACGTTCCACACGCTGTTCCGCCTGCCAGAGGGGGCGGTCCTGGACCAAGAGGGACTGGATGGCTCCTGGCTTTGTGTGGACATGACAGTAAATGGGGAAATTCCATGCAGAACCGTAGAGAGCTGCTGTTTTGTCCGCGATGGTATTCCATATCTAGAAGTAATCCACGATCATGTCTCTCTGGACGATCTGGACGGAATTTCCTTTCAAGGAGTGGGGGGAAACATTGTGCAATCGGAAAAAATCTCCGGGAACTGGGAAATCCTGTTCCAGGTGGAGAACATGAGCGTCCGGGAACTGGAGCTGACCGGGGCCGCGGCTGGATCGACTATTTCCACTCAACTGATTTTGACGCCGCTGGGGGCGATGATCACAGGGGAATACGAGAAAGGATACTGGGGCGGGCAGAGCTGTGCTGTGGTCTATCAGGACGGCACACGCATGGATCACACAGAGATCGAGGCAGGTCGGATGAGCCCGGAAGGGGTCTGTATTCTGGGGAATTGGACCTTTGGGGAGGCTGTGGATCTGGACCGCGCGGCGGCGCTGGAGATCGGCGGTCTCTGGATTCCCCTAACCGGAGCGGACGCCGGTGTAGTGCGGGCAGATTAGAACAAACCGGCACCTGGACGTGTTTCGTCCAGGTGCCGGTTTTCTGTGCTTTGGGCCGGATCAGATCCGCTTCCACACCGCTCCGCCGGGCACGTCAGTGACTTCGATGCCCCGGGCCTTCAGCTCGTCACGGATGCGGTCTGCCTCGGCAAAGTCCTTGGCCTTCTTGGCCTCGCCCCGGGCCTTCACCAGAGCGTCGATCTCGGGGGCCCCCTCGCCGGTGACGGTGTAGCCCGCCTGGGCCTGGGCGGCCTTTACCTTGGCCTGCTCCTCCCGCACCGCAGCCGCCTTGTCCAGCAGGGACAGGGAGAGCACCTGGTCGAAGCTGTCCAGGATGGCCAGCCGGGTGGCTCCGCTGGCCTTGGCTTTCAGGGCGTCGTACAGCAGGGTGACGGCCATGGAGGTGTTCAGGTCGTTGCCCATCTGCTGGAGAAATTTCTCTTTATACTCCGCCAGAACGGCTTCGTCCACAGATCCGTCCTGGGGGTCCAGGGCGGCGATGCGGGCGATGAGCTTGTCAAAGGCGGCCCTGGCGTTGTCCAGGTTCTCCCAGGAGAACACCAGCCCCTTGCGGTAGTGGCTCTGGAGGCAGAAGAACCGGTAAACCAGGGGATCATAGCCCTTCTCCTCCAGCAGGGAGACAGTGAGGAATTCGCCGGAGGACTTGGACATCTTGCCGGAATTGGTGTTCAGGTGGTGGACATGGAACCACTGGCGGCACCAAGGGTGGCCCAGATAGGACTCGGACTGGGCGATCTCATTGGTGTGGTGGGGGAAGGCGTTGTCGATGCCGCCGCAGTGCAGGTCCAGATACTCCCCGTTGTACTTCATGGAGATGCCGGAACACTCGATGTGCCAGCCGGGGTAGCCCACGCCCCAGGGGGAGTCCCACTTCAGGGCCTGATCCTCGAATTTGGACTTGGTGAACCAGAGGACGAAGTCATTTTTATTGCGCTTGTTGGTGTCCTCCTCCACGCCATCCCGGACGCCCACCGCCAGATCCTCCTCATCGTGGTCGTTGAACACGTAGTAGCGCTCCAGCTTGGAGGAATCGAAGTACACATTGCCCCCGGCCTGATAGGCGTAGCCCTTCTCCAGCAGGCGGGTGATGATCTGGATATACTCGTCGATGCAGCCGGTGGCGGGCTGCACCGTGTCAGGGCGCTTGATGTTCAGCTTTCGGCAGTCCTCAAAGAAGGCGTCGGTGTAATACTGGGCGATCTCCATCACGGTCTTGTGCTCCCGGCGGGCGCCCTTGAGCATCTTGTCCTCGCCGGTGTCAGCGTCGGAGCTGAGGTGGCCAACGTCAGTGATGTTCATCACCCGGTTCACGTCATAGCCGGACCAGCGCAGGAATTTTTCCAGCACGTCCTCCATGATGTAGGAGCGCAGGTTGCCGATGTGGGCGAAGTGGTACACCGTGGGTCCGCAGGTGTACATCTCCACGTGGCCGGGGGTGTGGGTCTGGAACTCCTCCTTCTTGTGGGTGGCGGAATTATATAACAGCATGATAAAAAACCTCCATTTTCTTCGGTGAGGGCGGCCTGGGCCGCCCGGGATCGTGAGAGAACTATGCCCGTTCCTTCAGGAACTGGTCATCCAGCAGCTTCTCCAGGAATTCCACACGCTGAGACAGGGCTTCCAGCCGTTCCAGGGTGGGATTCTCCACGCTGGTCTGGTCTACGTCATCGGCGTAGTGGGTGACCCGTCCGGCGATGCGGACGATCTGGGCGGGGATGCCCACGGCAGTGGCGTCCTCCGGCACCTCGCTGAGCACCACGGCGTTGGACGCGATCCGGGCGTTGTCACCCACCCGGAAGGGCCCCAGCACCTTGGCTCCGCAGCTGATGAGCACGTTGTTTCCGATGGTGGGATGGCGCTTGCCGTGGTCCTTGCCGGTGCCGCCCAGGGTGACGCCATGATAGATCAGGCAGTCGTCGCCGATCTCGGCGGTCTCGCCGATGACGATGCCCATCCCGTGGTCAATGACCAGGCGGCGGCCGATCTTGGCGCCGGGGTGGATCTCAATGCCGGTGATGTGGCGGGCCAGCTGGGAGTTCAGGCGGGCCAGGAAGGGAAGGTGGTGACAGTAGAGCCAGTGGGAGACGCGGTGGAAGATGACGGCGTGGACGCCGGGGTAGAGGAGAAAGATCTCCAGCTTGCTGCGGGCGGCCGGGTCGCGCTTCTGATAGGCGCCCAGCAATTCACTCAGTGACTGAAACATGATGTCCTCCTTGGGGGAGATCCATTCCGTCTCCCCATTTATTGTGGGCGGGAAGAACAGCGCCCGGGACATCGCGGTGCGCTCCGGCGGCTGTGCCGGAGCCGGGGAAAGGGAAGATGCAAGGGGAACGCCTCCTTTTCGCAGCTTGGACACAAACAAAAGCGCCCCTCATGCCCACAGGCATAAGAGGCGATCGCTCGCGGTTCCACTCTCATTTTTCACTCAAAGGCCGGTATCGGGGCCAGACCGGGCAGCATTACCCGCCGCGCTCCCGGACGCACTTCACATCCCGCGGACTGGGACCGCTCTCAGTCGGTGGCGTTCCCTCTCTGTCGACCGGTGGAGGATGCTACTTTTCCGTTCACAGCGCTTACGATTTATTATATTATCATCTGAAGGAAGGGGTGTCAAGGAGGAGGGAGGGCTTTTCAAAAATTTTCCCGACGCCCCGCCGGGGCGCCGGGAAAAGGGTCATCGGAAATAGACCAGGGGATCGTCCGGGCGGTCGGCCCGCTCCACCCGCTGGGCGTAGAGGACCACGCCCTCCCCCTGATAGACGGGGGACTCCTCCCACTGGATGCGGGCGGCCACCATGACCCATTCCCCCTTCTTCAGGGAGCGGGACCGGTCATACTTGCACAGGAAGCCGAAGAAGCGGATGTCCTCGGCGCAGCAGGTCATGGCGTTGCGGCCGGGGATGAAGGTGCCCTTGGGCAGCTTCATGCTGGTCATGGCCTGGGCCCGAAAGACCACGGTCTTGCCGGTGTAGCGCTCTGGGTGCTCCTGGATGTCCAAGTACCAGATGCCGTAGTCCTCGTCCTCCAGGACGATGGTGTCCGCCTCCAGGGAGTAGGGGAGGATGTCCTCCACCTCCAGCTCCTCCCCCTTCTCGTCCTCAAAGACGATCTCGCACATGCGGTTTACCGCCCGGATGGAGCGCTTCCAGCCGGACAGGGGCATGTCCGGCGTGCAGCGGTTGAAGAGGACCATATCGGCCTCGGTGACCATGTCGATGACCATGGACTGCATGTTGGAGCGGTACATCTCGAAGGTGGAGCCGTCGATGACGTCGATGGCCTGGTAGAGCCCCCAGGTCTTGGGCAGCTTCAGGTCCCGGAGGATCTGGATGGGCCACATGCCGTTGTACTCCAGGAGCACCCGCTCCGGCTGATAGCGGCGGTCGATCTCCTGGAGAAAGCTGGTGTTCAGCTGGGCCTGGTCCTGGACAGGGACCAGGCGGGTGTTCCGCCTGGTCAGCTGCTCCGGATCATACTCCGTCTCGCCGTCCTCACACATCAGCAGGACGGTGCGCTGCCCATCGGCAAAATAATCCATATTCAGGGTGTCGGTGAGCAGAGTGGTCTTGCCGCTGTCCAGAAAGCCGGTGATGAGGTACAGCGGGATACGGGGATCTTTCATGCAGCCTCACCTCACGCCAGCAGGAACAGCTTTTCCAGCCTGGCCTCGTCCAGGCCCGCGCCGATGACGCACAGGCGGCCGGTGTAGTCGGCGCTGCCCTCCCGGATCTGGAACTCGCCGGGGACCAGGTCGAAGTGGAGCCAGCCCTCGCTGTCCTGATCGGGGACCATGCCCTTGGAGCGGAGGATGGTGCCGTAATCCTCCGTCATGGCCAGGACGGAAAGAATGTCCTGGAGTTCCTCCCGGCTGTACTTCCGAGGAGTCTCCCGGCCCCAGCTGGTGAACACCTCGTCGGCATGGTGATGGTGGTGGAAGGTGGAGTGGATGCAGCTGTCGCACAGGTCGCAGGAGCCGCAGGCCCCCTCGCATCCCAGCTCAGCGTGGATGGCGTCCAGCTCCTCCTGGGTGTGGTGATGGCCGCAGGAGCAGGAGTCCCCGTGGTCATGGTCGTGGTGGTGCTCGTGCTCATGCTCATGCTTATGCTCGTGGTCATGGTGGTGGTCATGGCCGCAGGAGCAGGGCTCGTCCTCCCCGTGGTCGTGGTGGTGTCCGATCTCCTCCATCAGCTCGCGGGCCAAGTCGTGGCCCCCCTCCATGGCAGAGACGATCTGGGCGCCGGTGAGCTGGTCCCAGGGAGTGGTGAGGATAGCCGCCTTGGCGTTGTGGGGACGCAGCATGGCTACGTCGGCGGCCAGCTTGGCCTGGTCCATGTTCTGGGTCCGGCTGAGGAGGATAGCGGAGGCGTGCTCCACCTGGTTGTTGAAGAACTCGCCAAAGTTCTTCATATAGATCTTGCACTTCACCGCGTCCACCACGGTGACAAAGCTGTGCAGTTCCAGGGGGGCACCGCCGTCCCGCACCCGCTCCACGGCGGCGATGACATCGGACAGCTTGCCCACGCCGGAGGGCTCGATGATGATGCGGTCGGGCGAATAGGTGTCCAGCACCTCCTTGAGGGCGGTGCCGAAATCCCCTACCAGGGAGCAGCAGATGCAGCCGGAATTCATCTCCGTGATCTGGACGCCGGCATCCTTCAGAAAGCCGCCGTCGATGCCGATCTCACCGAACTCGTTCTCGATCAGGACCACTTTCTCGCCATGGAAGGACTCGGAGAGGAGCTTCTTGATGAGCGTGGTCTTGCCGGCACCCAAAAACCCGGAGATAATGTCGATTTTGGTCATGGTGACACAGATCCTTTCTTCAAACAAGGCGGCAGGGCCGCCGGATGGACAGAGGGGGAAGGGGGAGCGCCGGATACCAGAGCCTGGTATCCGGCGCATAGCAGTCCGGGAAATTACTTCTGCCGAACGGTGATCTCGTTGCGCTTGGGTCCGGTGGAGACCAGGGTGATGGGATAGCCGATCCTGGACTCCAGGAAGTCCACATAGGCCTTTGCCTGCTGAGGCAGGGCCTGGTAGTCGGTGCAGCCCCGGATGTCGCACTTCCAGCCGGGGAGCGTGGTGAACACGGGCCTGGCCCGCATCAGCTCCGGGGTGGTGGGGAAGCGGTCGGTGACTGTCCCGTCGATCTCATAGCCGGTGCACACCGGGATCTCATCCAGATAGCCCAGTACGTCCAGGCAGGTCAGAGCCACCTGGGTGGCCCCCTGGACCATGCAGCCGTACTTGGTGGCCACAGTGTCGAACCAGCCTACCCGGCGGGGACGGCCGGTGGTGGCGCCGAACTCGCCCTTGTCACCGCCGCGGCGGCGCAGCTCATCTCCCGCCTCGCCCAGCACCTCGCTGACGAAGGGCTCGGTGTTGGAGCCCACAGAGGAGGAGTACGCCTTGGTGACGCAGATCACGTCCTCCACAGCGGTGGGGGGGACGGCGGCCCCCACGCAGCCGAAGCCGGCCAGGGTGTGGGAGGAGGTGGTCAGGGGGAAGATACCCAGGTCAGGGTCCTTCATAGAGCCCAGCTGGCCCTCCAGCAGGACGGTCTTGCCCGCCCGCAGGGCGTCGTGAACAAAGGTGACGGCGTCCCCCACATAGGGGCGGATCTGCTCCCGCAGCTCCATCAGCTGCTGGTACAGCTCGTCCACGTCCAGGGAGGGCTTGTGGTACAGGTGCTCGAACAGCACATTTTTCAGGGAGACGGCGGCGGTCAGGCGCTCCCGCAGCCGGTCCTCGTGGAACAGGTCGCAGACCTGGATGCCGATCTTGGCGTATTTGTCCGAGTAGAAGGGGGCGATGCCGCTCTTGGTGGAGCCAAAGGCCTTGCCGCCCAGGCGCTCCTCCTCGTAGCTGTCCTGGAGACGGTGGTAGGGCATCAGGATCTGGGCCCGCTCCGAGACGATCAGGTTGGGGGCGGGGACGCCCTGGCTGGTGATGGAGCCCAGCTCGTCCACCAGCTTCTGGATATCCAGTGCCACGCCGTTGCCGATGATGTTGGTCACATGGGGATAGAAGGTGCCGGAGGGGAGGATGTGCAGGGCGAACCGGCCATAGTCGTTGATGATGGTATGGCCCGCGTTGGCCCCGCCCTGAAAGCGGATGACCACGTCGGACTGCTCTGCCAGCATGTCCGTGATCTTGCCCTTGCCCTCGTCGCCCCAGTTGGCGCCTACGATCGCTTTTACCATATCTGTTACCTCCGTGGACCGGGATTCGCAACCGCACAGCGGATTTGCCTTATCCGGCCAACATGACAGCATTCTTATTATACTTCCTCTAAAAGAGGGATGCAAGGGAAAAAGCTGTTTTTCCCATGTATTTTTCCGAACAACGGCAGAAATGGAGCCCATGAGTCTGCGGAGACGATAGGGCGGGAGAACATTGACAGAATGGTAAAAAAACATTAAAATAAAAAAAGCGCCTTTTTTGGTCGGAATGGACAAAGCTCTGCGGTGAGCCGGCGCGGAGTGGAAGAAATTTTCCCCGGGACAGGCGCTCAGACACCCCGGACTGCACATGCGGTCCGGGAGAAATAGGGAGGTAGCAGAGTATGAGAGCAATGACAAGACGCGCGCTGGCGCTGGTGCTGACCCTGGCCATGGCGCTGTCCCTGTGTCTGGCGGCCCAGGCCGCCGGCCCCCAGGTGACGGTGACCCTGGATGGGACGGCGCTGGAGCTGGAGGTCCCCGCCTATATCGACGGGCAGGACCGGACCCAGGTCCCCGCCAGCATCGGCCCCCAGCTGGGGCTGACGGTCCAGACTGGTGACGGGAGCGTCACCTTCACCAAAGGAGAGGCCAGCCTGACCTTCCAGGACGGGGCCAAGGAGGCGGGCGGCGTGATCATGGACACCGCCGCCGACCTGTCCGGCGAGGTGGGCTATGTGCCCCTGACCTATCTGGCCCAGTTCTTCGGCTTCCAGGTGGCCTGGAACGGCGTCACCCGCACTGCGGCGGTCACCAGCACGGCCGCGGAGGAGGAGACCGCTGTGACCAAGCTGCCCCAGCTGGTGTATTCAGAGCTGGAGAGCCTGATGGCCCAGCAGGCAGCCCAGTATCAGACCAAGGACAACGTGGTGCCCATGCTGTGGCAGGGCGTGCTGGAAATGGACATCCAGGTGGGCGATGCCGCCCGCACCGCCAAGCTCTATGTGCCCCAGGGCACGCCCCAGGGCGCCATGTTCGTGGTGATGAACGTCCCTGAGGGCCTGAACGCCGTGAGCTTCATGGAGACCAGCGGCTGGATGGACAAGGCGGACGAGGAGGGTTTTTGCCTGTTCGTGCTGGAACCCGCCCAGGGCACTCCCTGGGGAACTCTGGAGGAGGAGCAGGCATACATCAATGCCGGCATCAGCGCCGCCAAGGCGGGCAAGTGGCTCCAGCCCGGTCCCAGCATGTACCTGGTGGGCTACGGTGCCATGGGTACCTGCCTGCAGAAGTACGCCATGGAGAATCCCCTGAATATCGCCGGAGCGGTGTTCCTGGATGCCAGCCTCATTGACGCCGGCTACATGGCGTCCAACGGGGATGTGTCCTTTGATACCGATACCAAGACCTACGGCGTCACCCGCAAGGAGGTGCCGGTGCCCGTCAAGATCGTGGAAAGCACCATGACGGAGCAGGCAAAGGCTGTGGCGGACTACTGGCAGGCCGCAGCCAACGACAAGAACGCCGTGGAGCGCTTTGCTCCTGAAGGCGGCGAGATCCTGGCGGCCGCCGTGGTCACCGAAGAGGGGAACTATGACTACGCCCTGCCTGCCACCACCGACATGATCTGGGACTTCATGGGCCAGTTCTACCGCTACGGCGGCGGTGTGCTGTCCAACGCTATCTCCTGGAAGGTGGACTATGAGGAGATGGGAGTGGAGTTCCGAAGCTTCACCGACTCCCAGGGCATCGACCGGCAGTATCTGGTCTATATCCCTGAGGCTTACCGCGGCAGCGGCGAGCAGCTGCCCGTGGTCATCGCCTATCACGGAGCCTCCACCTCTATGCGCAATTTCTTTGAGAATACCTTGTGGTACAATATCGCCGATGAGGAGGGCATCATGCTGGTGTTCCCCGAGTCCACCCTGGTGCCGGTGCCCCCCACCCTGGGCGGCGGCGAGGCCAACCCCACCGCCTACCGCGCGCTGTGGCAGGTGGAGGACCCTGAGCTGCGCTACACCGACGTGGTGTATGCCGAGGACCTGCTGGACCAGCTGATCGCAGTCTATCCCCAGGTGGATCAGGGCCGCATCTACTGCACCGGCCACTCCATGGGCTGCATGATGACCCACTACCTGGGCAGTGCCGAGGTCTCCCACCGCTTCGCCGCCATGGGCGCCACCTCTGGCCCCCTGATGGCCAGGGAGGAGACGGGATCCCAGACCGTGCCCATGTTCATGACCATGGCCCAGTACGACATGTGGAGCTATGACCTGAACCAGGACGACACCATGACCACCCAGGCGGTGGACATGTGGCTGGTCCGCAACGGGCTGGCGGACGCCTCCAACGTGGTCGAGGTCCGTAAGACCGGGGCCACTGAGACCTATGTGGAGGGCCGCTACAACAACTCCGTCTGGGAGAATGAGGACGGCATCCCTCTGTTCCGCTACGCCTGGGTCACCGGCAAGGACCATGTGAACCTGCCGGCAGAGAACCAGCTGCTGTGGGACGAGTGGTTCAGCCAGATCACCCTGGACACTGAGACAGGCGTGCGCGCCTACCGGGGACAGGCCGTCGGCTGAGTCAGACAAGAGAACAGAAGCGACCGGGAGGGCGCGGCATCCGCCGCGCCCTCCCTCTTTGCCTTTGAGAGGACTGGGAAAAGGAGGAAGCCCCGCGGCGGAGAAGAATTGAAGATGTTCCAAAAAAGTGTGGATTGACGCTTTGTTCACATCTGAATAAGATAGGTGATACATGGCGCTCCTTTTTGAGAAATAGGACAAAGGGGGTGGCTCAGCAGAGAAAGTGGAGAGAGGAGCGGAAGGGGCGCCGGAGAAATGAAACAAGAGGAGGGCATCCAACGTGAGAGCGATGACAAAACGGATCTTATCTTTGGCGCTGACGCTGGCCATGGTGCTGTCGCTGTGCCTGACGGTCCAGGCAAAGGGCTCTGTGACCGTCACTTTGGACGGACGGGCCCTGGAGCTGACCGCTCCTGCCTATGTGGACGGGAACGGCAGGACCCAGGTGCCGGTGACCATCGGCCCCCAGCTGGGGCTGACCTACCAGCAGAAGGAGGGTGAGGTCACCTTTGTAAAGGGGGAGGCCAGCCTGACCTTCCGGGATGGGGAGAAGCAGGCCGGCAGCATGACCATGGACACCGCCGCCGATCTGTCCGGCAGCGTAGGCTATGTGCCCCTGGTCTACCTGGCCCGGGCTTTCGACTTCCAGCTGATTTGGAACAGCGGGACCCGGACAGCGGCCCTGACCACGCCGGTGGAGGGCTTCCAGGCCCGGGACCTGGCGGAGATCGAGGCCCCGGCCCACGATTACAGCGAGAGCAACCAGCTGCCTCTGACCGGGTACTTCAAGGCATCCCTCACCGGTGAGTTTGCCGGCCGTGAGGTGCGCTACTACATCCCCGACACAGCGGTGATCCGCCCCTATTACCACTTTATCGCCGTGCCCGACGGGGTGAACGCGGACCAGTTCCTGGTGGACAGCGGCTGGAAGCAGGTGGCGGATGAGACCGGCGAGTGTCTGTTCGTCCTGCTGCCTGATCAGACCACCTATATGTGGGGAGATGTGGAGCAGGAGAAGGACTATATTGCCGCCGCCAAGGCATATCACTCCGGCAATGGCGCCTATTTCACCACCTTCGGTGAGTTCTATCTGGTGGGCTATGGAGCCGGCGCAGCCCCCCTGGAGGCCTGGGCTGCGGAGAACCCCCATCTGATCATCAGCCAGGCCTATCTCAACGGGACGACCTATGGCCTGGAGAACCTCCGGGCGGCCGGAGAGGAGTCCTACGGATGGAAGCACATGACCGACGGGGATATCCGGGACCGGGACGGCGACGGCATCAACGAGCGGGTGGATGAGAACGGCAACCAGAAGATCCTGTATCAGATGGCGGACCGGCTGGATCAGATCCTGAACCCGGACAAGGGGAGCGAAGCAGGCCTTCTGACCAAGGGTGATATGCCCCTTCCCACCTGGCTGGTCAACGCGGAGTCCGACGACAGCCTGACCTACTGGAAGCAGGTCAACCGGGCGGACAGCGCAGACGCCAGCGTGACAGCACTGGGAAGCGTTCCGGTGAGCGGGCAGGTGTACAGCCAGAAGGAGGACACCTGGGCCACCGAGTATGCGGGCCGGATCTCCAAGGTGGTGGATCTGGAGACCGCCGCAGACACGGTCTCTTATGACTTCACCCGTGCTCTGCGGGACGAGATGACCGACTACACCCGGTATGACAACTCCATCTCCTACGGCAACGGCCTGACCTACCGGCTGGATTATACCGACATCCAGGTGGAGCGCTTCTCCTCCCGGGACAAGCGGGCGGTGGGGACCGTCAGCGGCCCGGATCTGAACGGGAACGAGGTGGAGGCTGAGATCACCATCCAGGCCCTGACCCTGGACGACGGCTATGTGACAGACGTGCTGCTCTATGTGCCGGAGACAGCGGGGACGAAGGACATCCCCGTGGTGGTGGTATGGCACGGCGGCTCTCAGACCGGGCACCTGTTCATGGATTCCACTGCCTGGTGGCAGACCGCCGCGGCGGAGGGCTTTGCCCTGGCGCTGCCTACCCGTACCAACCACAACCAGGGTACATCCTCCGACTATGACCTGCCCATCTTCGACAAGGTGGTCCAGTATTTGAAGAACGACGGCCGCTTCGATATGGGCCGGATCTATACCACCGGCCAGTCCATGGGCTCTGTGGCCACCATCGCGCTGGCGGAGAACCGGGCCTCCCAGCTGGCCGCGGTGATCTCCAGCAATGCCGGCGGGCCCAGCCGTCTCTCCGGCGGCGACGCCATCCCCGCCGGACTGGTGGTGGGCGAAGGAAACTACGCCGACCGGGGCATCCCCGGCTATACGGCCGACACCAGTTATCCCGAGGACGACACCAGCGTGCTGGTGCGCTCCACTGAGGCTGCCGCCGCGGGCGCCGACATCTACTGGGACGCGGCCAAGAACCTGAAGGGCGCGACCAATCACAACATGAACGACTGGATCGCCTATTTCACCGATGCCAACGGCCTGGGCGAGGACAGCCTGAGCGATGTGATCGTGTACAGCGGCGGAAACGCCCTCAACGGCGGCCACGATGATGCCCAGGGCAGCCTGAGCGATTGGGAGAGCAACAACGCCCGCTACCGTACCTGGAAGTGGTACAATGAGGATGACATCCCCGTGATGACCTACATCTTCTCTCTGTACGAGGCCCACAACTGCATCCCCGGTTTCCGGCCGCTGATGTGGGACTTCCTGGAGCATTACAGCGTGGAGACCGCCGCCGACGGCACGGTGACCCGCTATTACAGTGCCTCCGGGTTTGAACAGGACGACGCGGTCGTGATCCAGTGACCGGCAGATGACCTCCGGGGCGGAGCCAAAGGCTCCGCCCCAAATTTTGTCCCGGAAGCCCGGCATACAGATGAAAAGCGGCAGAGACTACAAAAAGTGGGGACAGGTCAAAAAAATGGAGATTGACGGTTTGGAGACTGGTTATTAAACTGGACATATCCAAGGGGCATTTTTTGGGAGATCTTACAAGGGAGGCGCGGCACAAACAGAGCGGATAAGGAGAGACCCGGAAATGCCATGGAAAGGAAAAGAGGAGGTTATCGATTGTGCGAGCAGTGACAAAACGCATCCTGGCTCTGGTACTGACCCTGGCAATGATCCTGTCGTTGGGGCTGACCGTACAGGCAGTGGGCAGCCCTGTGTCCATTGAACTAAACGGGACGGCCATGGAGCTGACAGCCCCGGCGTATATCGACGGACAGAACCGGACCCAGGTGCCGGTGACCATCGGCCCCCAGCTGGGGCTGACCTATCAGCAGAAGGAGGGGGAGGTCACCTTTGTAAAGGGGGAGGCCAGCCTGACCTTCCGGGATGGGGAGAAGCAGGCCGGCGGCATGACTATGGATACCGCTGCCGACCTGTCCGGCAGCGTGGGTTATGTCCCCTTGGTATATCTGGCCCGGTTTTTGGGGATCCAGGTGGCTTGGGACGGAGCCAGCAGGACGGTCTCTCTGACCGGCAGTGCCGGCCTGACTGTGGCAGACATCAGCAGTATTCAGGCTTATACGGATATGACCTTTTATGGTCAAGGACTGGTTTCGGTGGAGATCACCTACCGTCCAGGAGTGGATGTGAGCGGTGTGACAGCGCAATCCTACATCCTGGAGGATCGGGGGACCCTGTCCCCGGACTTTGGGCGGATCGAGATCGCGGGTGTGTCCGTTCAGGGACAGACTGTGACCCTGAGTATTGCGGAAAACACTGGAGCCACTTCCAATAATAAGATGATCTATACCGGAGATCAGAAGGAGGGCTCCCGGGAACGCAACGCCTTTGGCATTTACTGTACCGGGGCTTGGTACCGTGATGTAAATGGTGTCATTTACTACGGTAAGGAGGACACCGCAGAGTATAGGGCCAACACCACCGGAATGGGCTACCAGGCCCGGCCCTGCCTGGAGCTGAGGCTGCGCCACACCGGCGAGGCAGAGAGCGCTTCCGCCTGCCTGGCCAATGAAAAGGGTCAGTATAACGCCGGCGGTCTGTGGAAGCGGACCATTGACGCCAATTTTGGCGAAGGCGGCTTCCAGACCTTTGAGGAGCTGGGCATTCAGGTGGAATCCACTGCAAAGAACGCCAAGGATGTGGTCCCGGACCAGTATGTCCGCGGCTACCTCTATGTCCCGGAGGATTACACCGGTGATGAGGAAGTCCCTCTGGTGGTCACCATCTCGGGCAATGGTACCTCCTTCTGGATCCTGGAAGACGGCACCAATAATTTTGGTACCAACATCATGTATGATGCGGCCACCACCTCCTGGATCGGAAAGGGCGCCATTGTGGTGGGGATCCATGACCGCTCGATCATGGGCGGCAACGGCGAGGACTATGACTATCTCCTGGACGATGTGAATGTGATCAAGTATCTCCTGGAGCACTACAACATCGACCGGGACCGCATTATCATCCATGGCAATTCCCGCAGCACCATGGCGGCCAGCACCATCATCCAGGCACTGGCCGGACAGCCCTACTCCGCCGGACAGGATGCGGCCGACTGGGGTGACCGTCCCCGTACCAAGACCCTGGATAAATCGGTATATGACTTCGAGATCGGCGTGTTCCTGTGCAACAACGGCCTGTATGGCGGGCAGGGGCTCTGGACCTACGAGGACCGCCTGGCGGTGGCAAAGACCGGTCTGCGGGCATGGATCTTTGACGCGGAGCAGGACTTCAACAATATTGATTATGTGGAGGAACAGATCAAGGCGTTCAAAGAGGCTGGGTACAGCGACCAGTGGATCGCGGAGAACCTGCGTCTCACCTGCTTCCCCTCTGAACTGTTCTACTACTGGGGCGAGAGCGACCACTCCACCACCCGGATCAATTATTGGTACTTTGGAGACGGTGAGATCTATTACGGCTCTGACTGTCATATTGATGAGAATGGGCAGCTGGTGTATGACAGTAAGGTGATGCCGGGCGGAACTTACACCGTTGAGGCCCGGGGAGCCAGCCGCTCCGGTACTAAGGAGGGTCATGCATACACCGTGTATGGGGAAAACTTCCAGGAGTGGGCGCTGGAAACAACATGACCGATCCCACCTATGCACTGAAGTCCGTGGGGACTCTACGGCAGCGCTATACCCGCCGGCTACTCTGAGAAATGAATGGCTGACGATCTGCGGGTCTCCTTCTACAAGGACTACAAGTTCGCCGAGTGGGGCGTGAACAATCACTCCTGTATCTCAGTGAGTGGGCTTTGACCAGAGGAGTGTAAGATCTATTTGCTTTCTCTCTTGCTCTGCGGAGCGTCTCCTTAGCGATATGGGGCAGTCCCTCTGGGGTCTGCCCCATATCGTATTTTGGCCAAGGGGAAGGGGAGAAGAAAAAATGTTTATCTTTCAAAAAAATGTGGATTGACGTTTTGGATATTCAAAATTAAAATAAAACTAAATAGAGCGTCTTTTTTGACGAAAATGACAAAGGAGGGGCGCAAAGCAGAGGGAAGAGAGGAAATGCAGAAAAGAGCTCTATCCAATCAGGAGATCCTGAAAAGAGGAGGTCATCGATTTATGCGAACCATAACGAAACGGCTCCTGTCTCTGGTGCTGACGCTGGCCATGTTGCTCTCCCTGGGCCTGACCGTCCAGGCTGTCAACACGGCGGTAACGGTCACGCTGAACGGGACGGCACTGGAGCTGGAAGCGCCCGCCTATATCGACGGGCAGGACCGGACCCAGGTCCCCGTGAGCATCGGCCCCCAGCTGGGGCTGACCTATCAGCAGAAGGAAGGGGAGGTCACCTTTGTAAAGGGAGAGGCCAGCCTGACTTTCCGGGACGGGTCCAAGGAAGCTGGCGGCATGACTATGGACACCGCCGCCGATCTGTCCGGTGAGGTGGGCTATGTGCCCCTGGCCTATCTGGCTCAGTTTTTCGGACTGAGTCTGACCTGGAACGGCGCTGCCCGCACCGCTGCGCTCTCCACCGGCTCCGACCTGACTGTGGCGGACATCCAGAGCATTCAGGCCTATACCGACGAGACCATGTACGGCACCGGTGTGGTGGAGGTGCAGGTCACCTATAAGCCGGGTGTCAATGTCAGCGGCGTCACCGCCGACAGCTACATCCTGGAGGACCGGGGCTCCCTGTCCCCCGACTACGGTCGGATCAAGATCGCTGGTGTCTCTGTCCAGGGCCAGACTGTGACCTTGACGATTGACGACGGCTCTGCAGCCACCGCCAACAACAAGCTGGTCTACACTGGGGATCAGAAGGAAGGCCCCCGTGAGCGCAACGTGTTCGGCATCTATGCCACCGGCGCCTGGTACCGCGATGTGAACGGCGTCATCTACTACGGCAAGGAAGATTCCGGCGAGTACAAGGCCAACACCACCGGCATGGGTTACCAGAGCCGCGCGTGCCTGGAGCTGAAGCTGCGCCACGCCGGCGAGGCTGAGAGCGCCGCCGCCTGCCTGGCCAACGGCAAGGGCCAGTATAACGCCGGCGGGCTGTGGAAGGAGACGGTGGACCGCCAGTTCGGCGCTGGTAAGTTCCAGTCCTTTGAGGATCTGGGCATCCGGATTCCCTCTACCGCCGCGGCAGCTACTGACGGCACCCAGGACGCCTATGTCCGGGGCTACGCCTATATCCCCGCCAACTATGATCCCGCCAACGGCATCGTGTTCACCCTGCAGGGACAGGGCATCTCCTACTGGAAGCTGCCCGACGGCACCGATGACGATGGCACCGGCATCATGTATGATTCCGCCACCACCTCCTGGGCCAACAAGGGTGCCATCGTGGTCAACATCCACGACCGCTCCAGCGCAGGCCCCGGCGAGTATTTCGATATCTATGATTTCGTGGTGGACGATGTCAATGTGATGCAGTATTTCATCGACACCTATGGTGTGACCGGCAACATCGTACTCCAGGGCAACTCCAGAGGCACCATGGCCTCCGCCTTGGTCATTAAGGCTCTGGCTGGACAGGCTTACAACCCCCAGAACCAGAAGAAGGATGCCGGACTGGAGGAGACCAGCACTCTGCCCGAGGGCAAGTATGACTTCACCATTGACGCCTATATCTGCCAGAATGGTACCTTCGGGTACAGCTACGATGAGGAGGACTGGGCCGCCATCGCTGCTACCGGCCTGAAGGTTTGGGCCTTCGACGGAGAGCAGGACTCCAACAACGTGGAGAGCATCGCTCAGTACACCCAGATCATGACCGAACTCAAGGGGGCCGACTGGGCGAAGGAGAACATTCGTCTTACCGGTTACCCCTCTGAGATCTATGCCTACTGGGGTGAGAGCGACCACTCCACCACCCGTATCAACGGCTGGTACTTTGATGATGCCGCTTTCTATGGCCCCGACTTGGAAATCGTGGACGGCCAGATCGTCTACAATACCAAGCTGAGCGACGGGGATACTTATACCCTGGACTGCCGGGGCAGCGCCGCCGGCAGTAGCAAGCAGGGCTATAAGTACACCGTGTACGACGAACTGTATCAGGAGTGGGCTCTGGACAAGAAAGGCGCCTCCGTCACTGCCGGAGCTCCCGCCGCTGACCAGATCACCTCTATCCAGGCCACAGCAGTGGCTAACTTCTATGGCTACAAGGTGGGTACAGTGGACATCACCTACGCCGCGGGTACTGACCTGACCGGCGTCACCGCCGACAGCTACACCCTGTATGACCGGGGCTTCAATAATCCGGAGTTCGGCGAGGTGGAGATCACCGGCGCCTCTGTGGATGGGAACGTGGTCACCCTGACCGTCGATCAGGGGACGGATAAGGTCACCGACCGCAGCCGTGAGACTTACGGAACTCTGTGCACCAGCTCCAGCTGGTATGTGGATTCAGAGGGGAACATCCACTATGGCGATACTCAGACCACTGATGCCCTGGGTATCACCATCTACCCCAACACCATTAAAAAGGGCCTGCAGTGGAGAGAGAATATGGACCTGGTGCTGTGCGTCAACAGCGACGACATCACCACCGGTATCCGCTCCACTGACGGCGCTGGCACTATGCTCGCCGATACCGTCTGGGAGCCCACCATCCTGGCCGATGACCTGGACAAGGTGGAGCTGGAGATGGTGGATGTAGGCTGGAAAGCTGCAGACTACACTATGCTGGGCGATCAGGGCGAGGTCCCCGTCCATGTTATCTACCCCGACAACTATGACCCCAACCGGGCGGAGCCCTACCCCGTCATCGACTATCAGTGCGGCGGCGGCGTCTGCTACTGGGAGGTCACTGACGGCAGCACCACCCCGGCCAACAACCTGGGCTGCAACGTGGTCTATGACGTGATGATGACCGAGTGGCACCGCCAGATGCCTGACGCCATCATTATGAGTGTCAACGTCCACTCCTCCACAGTAGAGAATTCTGCCAAGGAGATCGCCGGCGTGCTGGATTACGCCATCGAGAACTGGAACGCGGACAAGGACCGCATCATCCTGGTGGGCAACTCCCAGGGCACCCTGATCTCCTCCGACGTGATCCGCCAGCGCCCCGATCTGGTGGCGGGCTATGTGGAGTGCAACGGCAACCTGGGCGGCATGGCATCCGCTGATGCGGTGGACGGCACCCTGGCAAACAGCAGCCTGGGGAGCTGGACCGAGGAAGAGGTCCAGGCCATGATCGACAACGAGGTGTCCGTGTGGATGTTCAACGGCGAGACCGATGGTGACAACCCCGCTGCCCAGCAGGACGTGATCGAGATCGTGAAGGACCTGTATCGGGAAGCCGGGAAGAGCGAGTCCTGGATCGAGGAGCATGTCCGGGCCTCCGGGCTCCAGTCCTGGAAGTTCAAGGATTGGGGCGAGACCGACCACTCCGTTACCAAGGTGGTGGCTTGGTACTATTTGGGCCAGCCCTACATGGATGTGGAGAAGGGCACCTCTCTGAAGGCCGGCGACACCTACCAGTATTCCGGCAAGGAGGAGAGCTACGAGAAGTATCAGTACACCATGGACTATGTGTACACGGTGTACCCGGAGAGCGTGGCCCAGTGGGCGAAGGACGTTTTCGCCTCTGTGTAAGCGCAGATAGAGCCGGTCCCGCAGGCCGGCGGAAGGAAGAGCATTACTTTGCTTCCTCTCTCACGCTCTGCGGAGCGTCTCCCTAAAAGAGCGCCGGGCAGACCCGTAAGGGCCTGCCCGGCGCTCTTTTAGGGAAAGGGACCGTTTTTTCTGCCCCGTCATAGGATAGGGAAAGAAATGGGGGCGGTTTGGCATGAAAAGGGAAAAACAGATGGGGGAGGCCCCAGCGGTCCTGTGGCGGGAGGAGAAAAAGACCCTGACTCTGTGCGGGGAGCCGGTGCTGGAGGAGACCCTGGCCTGGCCGGAGTTTGAGGGGAAGGGGCGGGCAGTGCGCCGCATGACGGGCTACTACCGGCGCCTGGTCCGGTCCTGCCGCCTGCGCTGGGAGCGGGAGACCTACTGCCTGGCCTGCCTGCGGCTGGCCGCCTGCCGGGAGGAGTCCCGGGTCTTCCAGCCCTGGCAGGCAGGGCTGACGGGAGAGGTAGCCATGGAGGGGGCGGACCTGCTGAGCATCCGGATGGAGCTGCGGGAGGTGCGGGGAGACGGGCGGCCCCTCCTGTCCTGTTCCGGGGTGACCTGGGACTGGAAAGCGGGCGCGCCGGTTCCGCTGGGTATGCTGCTGCCGGAGCGGAGCCGCCGGCGGCAGCTGCTGGAGGGGATCAGGCAGGCAGGGGAGGGGGAGCTCCGGAGTGGGAGCTGTCTCCTGGACCCGGATTGGAAGGAGACGGCGAGGCGGGACTTTCGGGCCAGCCGCTTCTGCCTGCGCCCGGAGGGCATCGAGCTCTTTTATCCCCAGTGTTCTCTGGCCCCGGCGGTAGAGGGGGTGCTCTCCTTCCGGGTGCCCCTGGCGGGGGCTGCGTGGACGGCGGGGGAAGGGACAGCCTCAGAGACATAAAGCTGGGGCATGGCCGCATACCTCTTATTTGAGGTGATGGTCATGCTGCTCTCCCGTCTGAATGACGCCGTCTGGTCCCCCTGGCTGCTGGGACTGTTCCTGGCAGCGGGGCTGTATTACTCCCTGCGGACCGGCTTTTTCCAGCTCTTCCGCATACCCCTGTGGCTCCGCACCACCTTCGGAGCCATGCTGCGCCGGCGGGGGCGGGGGAATGGGCGGGGTATCTCCCAGTTCCAGGCCCTGGCCACCGCCCTGGCCTCCACCATCGGTACAGGCAGCATCGCCGGGGTGGCTACCGCCATCTGGTTCGGCGGGCCGGGGGCGGTGTTCTGGATGTGGGTCTCCGCCCTGCTGGGCATGATGACAGGGTGCGCGGAGAAGTTGCTCTCCGTGCGCTACCGCCGCGCCGGCCCCGCAGGGTGGCTGGGAGGGCCCATGTACTACATCCGGGACGGCCTGAAAAGCCCGTTGCTGGCGGGCTGGTTTGCACTGGCATGCCTGCCGGCCACCCTGACCGGGGGAGACATGGTCCAGTCCAGCTCCATTGCCGCCGCCCTCCAGGCCACCTTTGGATGGGACCGGCTGGCGGTGGGGGCGGCCGTCGCGGTCCTGACGGGGCTGGTGATGGTGGGGGGGATCGGACGCATCGCCCGGGTGAGCAGCGGTCTGGTCCCGGCGATGGCGCTGCTCTATCTGGGGGGCGGGGCGGCGGTGCTGGCTGCCCGGGCCGACCAGATCCCGGAGGCGATGGCACTGATCTTCTGCTCGGCGCTCCGACCGGAGGCCGCAGTAGGGGGCGGAATGGGATACACCCTGGCTGCCGCTCTGCGGTACGGGGTGGCCCGGGGGGTGTTCACCAATGAGGCGGGGCTGGGGACTTCCGCCATGGCCCACGCTGCGGCAGAGGTGGACTGTCCAGCCCGGCAGGGGATGTGGGGGATCGTGGAGGTGTGCGTCTCCACCCTGCTGGTATGCACCGCCACCGCCCTAGTCATCCTGGTCAGCGGGGTGTACGGCCCGGCGGACGCCCTGGTCCGGGGGGCGTTGGGGGCAGTGCCTCCTGACCGGCTGGGGGCGCCGCTGACGGCGGCGGCCTTCTCCTCCGTGCTGGGGCCCTGGGGTGGGGCGGTGGTCTCCCTGAGCCTGCTCCTCTTTGCGTTCTCATCCATCCTGGGATGGAGCTGGTACGGGGAGCAGAGCATCCTCTACCTGACCGGGTCCAGGCGGCTGGTCCCCGCATACCGGCTGGTGTTCCTGTCCTGTGTGGTGCTGGGGAGCGTGTGGGAGGGGGAGGCAGTGTGGGAGCTGGTGGACCTGTGCAACGCGCTGATGGCCATCCCCAATCTGACGGCCCTCCTGCTCCTCTCCCCCCAGGTGCTGCGGGAGCTGCGGGACTGGGAGCGGACCGGAGGATAAAAGACAGGGGCCGCGGAAGTTTCCGCGGCCCCTGTCAAGGGGGAAGATCACTTTGAGACGAGTTCCGGACAGACTTCCTCATAGAAGCGCTGGGCTCCGTCGTGAAGGGGGATGGGGAGGTCCTCACACAGAAAATCCCGGTCGGACAGGACAGACATGGCGGGATACAGTTCCCCCATGATATCGGCAGACTCCCACAGGGCCTGGGTCATGGAGTAAACCAGCTCCTCGTCCATGGAGACGTCTACACACAGCAGGCACTTGACCCCAAAGGTGTCTACATCCTGGGACTGCCCGGGGTAGGTGCCGGCGGGGATGACGGCGGGGTAGTAGAGGTCGTTCTGGGAGAGGATCAGATCCAGCTCCTCCTGGGTGTAGCGCAGCAGGCGGGAGGGGACCCGCTCCGGGAGCTGAGCCAGCCCGCTCACCGGGGCGCCGGTAAAGCCATGGATGGCGTCCAGGTCGCCGCTGAGGATCAGGTCCGTACCTGCCCCCAGGCTGCAGTTTTCCAGTACAGTCCCATCGCCATCCAGCCTCAGGGCGTTGATCACAGCCCAGGTGGCCAGCTCGGAGGCGGAGCCCTGAGGGCCTGCGCCGATGCGCATTCCCTTCAGGTCATGGACATAAAACGCGCCGGTGCGAATGGGGGACATCCAGTTGGAGGTGCTGGAAAAGACAGCGGCAACGGCCCGCAGGTCTTCATTAGTGGGGGCGCTGTCCTCCGTGCCGTAGACAGCGGTATAGGCGGAGTCGCCCGCCACCAGCCCCAGGTCGATCTCGCCGGAGGAAAGGTTCTGAATGTTCATGAAGGAGCCTGTGGAGGTGCTGATGTTGAACTTCAGCTGGTCGGTGCTCAGGACCTGGGCGATGGCAGTGCCCACGGGGGTCATAGTGCCACCGGTGTCTGCGGTGCCGATGGTGAGCACGATCAGGCCGTCCGCATCCAGCGGTGAGATATCCTCGGGCTGCGATGCACAGCCGCCGCAGGCGAGGCATAGGGCGGTCAGACATGCCAGGACCGCCTTATTGCGAAAAAACCCCAAGAGACCACCCTCCCTATCCATGGAATTCATGCTGCTGTCTCTACTATACCACAGATGTGGAAGATTTTACAACCTCAAAATACAATGGGACAGGGGCGCGTATCAGATACGCGCCCCTGTCCCATTGTAAAGAGGGAGGTGAATCGATTTAGTGAGCAAGAAGGCCGCCAAACACGGAGAGGAAAATGGGGTTATAGATATCGTCGATAATGACGGCGAAAGAGGGATACAGCACCCAGGCCACATTGTGCCAGCCGTACTGATCCATAACAGCCTTCTCATTGGCAACGGCATTGGGACCAGAGCCGCAGCCCCAGCCGCAGTTGCCGGCGGCCATGACGGCGGCGCCGTAGTTGCGGCCGAACATGTTGTAGGAGACAAAGATGGCGAACAGAGCCATGAGCGCTGCCTGAAGCAGCAGGATGATGCCCATCTGCCCAGCCACGTCAGCCAGAGCAGTAATGTCGATGGTCATCAGCACCAGGGCCAGATAGAGCTCCAGGAACATATGCTCCAGGGCGTCCACCTCGGGGGTATAGAACTTGATGTGGGCGGCCTCCATCACATTGCGGGCGATGGCGCCGGCGAACAGGCAGCCGATGAACTTGGGCATCTCAATCATGGGGATGTTGTCCAGGATGCAGTAGATGGGCATGCCCAGGGCGCACAGCAGCAGGACCATGCCGAACATGGAGACCATGCGGCTGTTGCTCAGTTCATTGATCTTGCCGTCAGCGGCCGCCTCGGGCTTGTCGTTGGGGTCCGCCTTCAGGTGGTGGCGGCTGATAAGGAACGCAGCCACAGGGCCGCCGATGAGGGAGCCCATGATGTTGCCCAGGGTGCCGGCGGTGACGCCCACGGTGGTGGCGGACTCAGGGGCACCCCAATCGATGAAGATGGGGCCGAAAGCGGAGGCGGTGCCCACGCCGCCGGACATGGAGGCGGAGGAACACTGAAGAGCCAGATAGGGGTCCATCCCGATGAGGTTGCCCACCAGTACGCCCAGCACGTCCTGGAGGGTGATCAGCAGGCAGGCGGCCACAGCGATCATGATGCACAGCTTGCCGCCGGCGTGCCGGATCAGCTTCCAGCTGAAGCCGAAGCCCACGCACATAAAGAAAATGTTCTGGCACAGGTCCTGGATGGTCTTGACATCGAAGGAAAAGGCCATCACGCCAGATGCCTTTAGAATGGCGACTGCGATAGAGAACAGCAGGCCGGAGACCACAGGAGCGGGAATTGCAAATTTTTTCAGAAGCGCGGAGCGCTTGACGATGGCGTGGCCCAGAAAGATCACAATAGCTGCGAAACCAAGGCTGGTGAGATACTCGAACTGAAAGGAGCTGACCGCTCCATCCACACCAGCTGTGTAGGTCCCGAAATAGCCAAGGATTTTTTCCAAAGTCATACACATCTCTCTCCTTTCTTTCCTGCCCGGCAGTCCGCCGGACACACACCTTTTACAATAAAGATTCTATAAAGACAAGGGGAAGAAGTCAATTTATCGTAATTATTGAAGGGCTTTTGTAACTATTGTAACTGAATAGGCCCCCAAAATCAGGCTGTGCGGAAAGAAAGCTGAGCGGGAAGGAAAAAGCAGGCATCGGTCCTGCGATGCCTGCCGGGAGGGATAGGGATGATATTCAGCTGTGCAGCCTCAGGTAGCGGATGGAGGGGCGGCCTCCGGTCTGGTAATCGATGGAGCTGGTGATCTCCCCCTGATCCACCATGTAGTTGACATAGCGGCGTACCGTGATACGGGACAGGCCCACATGTTCGGCGATCTGTTCGCTGGTAAAGAAGTGCTCCGGGTTCTCATCGAAAAAGCGGCGGATCCTGGACAGAGTGCTGAAATTCACGCCCTTGTCCAAGGGCGTACCGGGAGGCACTGCCTCCCGGTGATGGACCAGCTGGTCAATGGCGCTCTGGTCCATGCTGCCGGGCCCCTGCTCCAGCAGCCGCCTGGCCTGAAGGAACCGGTCCAGCGCCTGACGGAAGCGGGGGAACTGGAAAGGCTTGACAAGATAATCCAGCACCCCCCGGGCGAGCAGGCCCTGGACGATATGGGTGTCGTTGGCGGAGGTGACCGCGATGATGAAGGGGCTCTCCCCCAGGGTGTGGAGCTGGTCTACGAATTCAGTGCCGTTCATGCCCGGGGTGTAGTAGTCCAGGATGATCAGATCCGCCTTGAGCTCCGGCAAATGGGCCAAAGCCTCTCCGCCGCTCTTGAAGGTGCGGACCACACGGAACTGGCTGTCCGCCTCCACGTACTGCTTGTCGATGGCGGCCACCATGGGGTCGTCCTCGATGATAATGACTTGGTACATCCGGTCTCACTCCTCTCTGGTAAAGGTCAGGGTGAAGCAGGTGCCTACCCCGGGCTCGGTCTCCAGCTCGATGCAGCCTCCATGCTCGTCCACCAGCCGGCTGATCAGATATAGGCCGAAGCCACGCCCCTCCCCCTTAGAGGAGAATCCTTTGTCCCAGATGTGGGGCAGGATGTCGGGGGCGATGCCGCCGCCGGTGTCCTCGCAGACCACCAGATTGCAGTCAGGGCGGCAGTACATGGACAGCTTGATCTCCCGCACCTCGCTGTGGCTTCGGCTGAGCTCGTCGATGGCGTTTTCCAACAGGTTGCCCAGGATGGTGGCATAGTCCTCCGGGGAGAGGAGCAGGTCCTCCTCCCGGCAGAAGCTGTCGTGGGTTACGGTGAGCAGGATGCCCAGCTCGGCGGCGTGCATCATCTTCCCGATGATGAGGGCGCACAGGTGGGACACCCGGATACAGTCCGCCGTCTCCCGGATGGACTGGCTGGTGACCAGACTGGTGTTCATGATGAACTGGACAGCTTTCTGGCTCTCGCCGGTCTGGAGATAGCCCAGGATGATGTGGAGCTTGTTCATGAACTCGTGGTTGAAAAAGCGCAGGGTGTCCAGCATGTAACGGGCGCCGGAGAGCTCGTCGGACAGCTTGCGCATCTCCGTCTTGTCGTGGAAGACGTTGAGCACCCCCTGGGAGCCGTTCTCCCCCAGGATGGGCACCTCACTGGCCAGGATCTGGCGCTCCTGGATGACGCAGGAGCGGTTGTGCACCGCCTGCCCGCTGCGGGCCACCTGGATGCAGCCCGTCTCCGGGAAGAAGCGGGTCAGCGGCTGTCCCTCCAGGGGGGTGGAGCCGCACTGGAGCAGGGTCCGGGCCTGGTCGTTGGCAAAGACCACCTGCCCCCGCAGGTCGGTGGCCACCAGGCCGTCCTCGATGGAGTTGAGCAGGTCGTCCTGCTGTAAGTAGAGGTCCAGCAGTTCCTTGGGGTGGTGCCCGCGGAGGGAGCCCTTCAGCAGATGGACGATTCCACGGGCGAGCAAAAGGGCCACACCGAACATGCCGCCCAGCACCAGAGAGAAGAGCAGCACGAGATTGAGGCTGCGCTGGAGAATGTCGGCCCGGAAGATGGCCACGGTGACAAAGCCGATGATGGAGCCAGACCCGTCCCGGACCGCATGGAAAGCCACCCGCTGGTTGCCGTGGGTGCCGTAGCCGGTGGTGATATAGGGCGGGGAGCCGGACAGGATGGCAGTCTCCTCCCCGGCTACAAAGGTCTCGCCGGTCTCCAGGCGGCTGGTGTGGTAAAAGCGCAGACCATTTCGGTCATAGACAGCAATGATGTCAATACCAGGAAAATTCTGGTGCAGGGAATCCAGCGACCCGGTGACCTCCTGGGTGGGATAGCCATTCGCCAGCATCTCCGCCACGCCATCCATAGAGGCCACATAGGCGGCGGTGCTGGAGATGGTGGAGTCGATGCTCTGACTTTGGCGGGCGATATCGAAATAGAGGGTGATCCCCAGAGAGAGCATCAGTAGCAGGGCGGAGACAGCAGAAAAGCTTAGGAAGAGCTGCCGCTCCAGGGAGAGGCTTTTGATCTTTTGCAGCATGGAGTCACCTCCGCGATCGAGGGTCGGCCAGGGTCAGAGCTGGTTCCGGTCCCGAAGCCAGCTGGGGAGGGTCCTGGCCCGGATGCTGGAGACGATGCCCATGGCGGTGTAAAGGGTGATGATGGAGGAGCCGCCATAGCTGAAAAAGGGGAGCGTGAGCCCCATGACAGGCAGGATGTACAGGCACATGCCCACATTGAAGAATACCTGGGCCAGCAGCATCCCGGCGATCCCCATGGATACATAGGCGGAGAAGGGGGAGCTGGCGTTCCGGCCCACCCAGTAACACCGCAGGATGATGAGGGCCAGGACCAGGAGCAGCAGGAGGCAGCCCACCATGCCAAGTTCCTCCCCGCAGACGGAGAAGATGAAGTCGGTCTGTCGGGCAGGGAGAGCGGCACTGTATGATGCCTGAGTCTGGGTGCCGTTGAGGTATCCCTGGCCGGTGAGCTGGCCCGAGCCGATGGCCAGCAGGGAACGGCTCTGCTGGAAGCCAGCCCCCAGCGGATCCAGGCTGTGGTCCAATACGACCATAAACCGATTGCGGATATAGGCGAAGCGGTCACTCTGGAGGATGGTGAACCAGGCCCCAAGAATGGCACCCACGAAGCACGTCCCGCCCAGAGCGAACCATCGAGCCTTCACCCCCGCCATCCAGGAGATGGTGACGAAGAGGAACAGATAGATGACGCACATACCGATGTCACCGCAGACCACGGCGATCAGCCCCACCATCAGCAGGGTATGACCGGTGAGCTGGGCCACGGAGAAGGGGGAGCTGATGTCCCGCTCCTGCTGGTGGATGCGGGCGGCCTGCCAGGCCAGAAGCAGGATAAAGGGGATCTTGACGATCTCGTTGGGCTGGAGATCCAAGGGGAAGTGGGGGATGATCCGGTCCAGAGCGAGCCAGTTCCGGTTGCCCCCCGATTCCTTTCCCAGGGGGGTCAGGAGCAGGAGAATGAAGCCCACATCAAAGGCCACCAGCCACTTCCAGCACTTCTCCACGAACAGCTGGAAGTCCACAAAGGTGAGGACGATATAGATGACCACGCCGATGCAGATGGCGACGGCCTGGACGATCACGTTCCGATTATTATTATCGAGATAGCGGGTGGCGCTGTAGATCAGGGCCAGGCCGTAGCCGCTGGCCGTGAGACATAGGAACAGAAGGAGCACATCGCCCTTCTTGAAAAACTCCCGGATGGGGGAAAACAGGGTGGTCACGTTGTCACCTCTTCAGTAGGGGGAAATATTTTCTTTCAAATTGTTATTTTACCGCCTTTGTGTGAAAAAGTAAACTGACAGTTCTGAAAAAAGGGCGGTTGGGACCGCGTTTCCTCCCGGCATGTGGAGCTGCGGGCGGGAAAAGCATGAGGACGGCGGAAACATCACTGGAAAAGCGTGGGGGACCTGTGTTATAATCGGAGGCGAGAACGTGGAGCCGCGATGTCCGCGGGGAGAGGAGCGAGCATGGAATTTGTGACCAACAGCCCCGAGGAGACGGAGGAGCTGGGAGAACGGCTGGGGCGGGCCCTGTCCCCGGGGGATGTAGTGGCCTTTACCGGGGACCTGGGGGCGGGCAAGACCGCATTCACCCGGGGCATCGCCCGGGGGCTGGGGATCGGGGATCGGGTGACCAGTCCCACCTTTGCCATTGTCAACGAGTATGAAGGGGGGCGGCTGCCGTTGTTCCACTTCGACATGTACCGCCTGACCTCCTCCGACGAGCTGTTCGACATCGGCTGGGAGGACTACCTGGCCCGGGGCGGCGTGTGCGCCGTGGAGTGGAGCGAGAATGTGGCGGACGCGCTGGAGCGGGACACTGTCCGGGTGGACATCCGCCGGGGCGGGGAGGAGAGCAGGCGGGTGATCTCGGTGGAGCCTGTCCCCGCCGGATTTTGAGCAGAGAGGGGAGATCGACGATGAAAATACTGGCCCTTGAGACCTCAGCGGCGGCCTGTTCCGCCGCCCTGTGCCAGGACGGGACCCTGCTGGCCCAGAGCTGGCAGAACAGCGGGCTGACCCACAGCCGGACCCTGCTGCCCCTGGTGGACAGCATGCTGAAGAACTGCGGCGCGTCCCTGAAGGAGGTGGAGGTAATCGCCGTGGCGGCCGGCCCCGGCTCCTTCACCGGGCTGCGCATCGGCGTGGCTACCGCGAAGGGGCTGGCCTGGCCGGAGGACAAGCCCTGCGCCCCCTGCTCCACCCTGGAGTCCATGGCCTGGCCTTTGGCCCACCTGGAGGGGCGGGTCATCGTGTGCGCCATGGATGCCCGGCGCAGCCAGGTGTACAACGCCCTCTTCCTGGCCGCAGGGGAGGGCCTCCAGCGGCTGACGCCCGACCGGGCCATCGGCCTGGACCAGCTGGGGGAAGAGCTGAAAAAGGTGGAAAAAGAGAAAATTGTAGTTGGAGACGGGGCCAGGCTGTGCTATAATACTTTAACAGAGCAGGGTATCACCCTGAAAATGGCCCCGGAGCATCTGCGGATGCAGAGCGCCTGGGGTGTGGCCCGCGCGGCGCTGGAGCTGGTCCGTTCAGGCGGACTGGTCTCCGGAGAGGAGCTGGCCCCCGTGTACTGCCGCCTGTCTCAGGCGGAGCGGGAGCGGCTGGAGCGGGAAGCTAAATCAAAATAAAAAGGGGAGCGTTTCAGATGTTTGACAGCAAAGTCCATGTTTTGGATCACCCGCTGCTCCAGCACAAGCTGAGTATCCTGCGGGACGAGCGCACCGGTGTGAAGGAGTTCCGGGAGATCGTGTCCGAGATCGCTACACTGGAGTGTTATGAGGCTACCCGTGATCTGCCTCTGGAGGATGTGGAGATCAAGACTCCCGTGGCCACCGGCACCTTCAAGTGCCTGACGGGGAA
This sequence comes from Lawsonibacter asaccharolyticus, assembly GCF_022453915.1. Classification (NCBI taxonomy): domain Bacteria; kingdom Bacillati; phylum Bacillota; class Clostridia; order Eubacteriales; family Oscillospiraceae; genus Lawsonibacter; species Lawsonibacter asaccharolyticus. Next base: position 2,141,025 of record NZ_CP091870.1, on the reverse strand, counting down.
GAAGCTGGCCATTGTTCCCATCCTGCGGGCCGGGCTGGGCATGGTGGACGGCATCCTGACGCTGATCCCCTCCGCCAAAGTGGGGCACATCGGCCTGTACCGGGACCCGGAGACCCTGGCACCGGTGGAGTATTACTGCAAGATGCCTCACGACATCGCCGAGCGGGACGTCATCGTCCTGGATCCCATGCTGGCTACCGGCGGCTCCGCCGTGGCGGCCATCCAGTTCCTGAAAAACTATGAGTGCAGGAGCATCAAGCTGATGAACATCCTGGCCGCCCCTGAGGGCATCCAGGCAGTGCGTACCGCCCATCCCGATGTGGACATCTATGTGGCCGCGGTGGACGAGAAGCTCAATGACCACGGCTATATCGTCCCCGGCCTGGGCGACGCGGGCGACCGAATTTTCGGCACTAAATAAGTATCGGATACAGGCAAGGCGGCGGGCCCCTCTGGCAGGAAGGGTCCGCCGCCTCTGCACTGTTGTCATTTTCTGGGGTGCTGGGGATGAAAGGGAGACGGCGAGGGAGGATTTGACAGGGGCGCGGAATTCCTCTATAATAGTAAAAAACTGCAAAAGGAAGCGGCCCGAGCCAGAGAGAGGCCGGAATGGAGGAGCATGTGATGGACATCCATGTGGGAGATGTGCTGAAAATGAAGAAGGCTCACCCCTGTGGAAGCCAGGAGTGGCTGGTCCTCCGGGTGGGCATGGATTTTCGGATGCGCTGTCTGGGCTGCGGACACGAGGTGATGCTTCCCCGGAACAAGGCGGAGAAAAGTGTCCGAAAGGTGTATCGGGACGGCACGGAGGTCAAACTGGAGGCGCGCCTGGCAAAGGGCGGCCAAGGAGGAGGGGAAGAGGCATGAATCAACGATACTGGAGCAGCCGGATCCAGGGACTGGTGCCCTACACCCCCGGGGAGCAGCCCAAGGACCGGACGTTCATCAAGCTGAACACCAACGAGAACCCCTACCCCCCTTCTCCCCGGGTGCTGGAGGCCATCCGGCGGGAGGCGGATCAGCGCCTGCGGCTCTATCCGGATCCGGAGTCTGCCGCGCTGCGGGGGGCGCTGGCGGAGCACTATGGCGTGGAGCCGGAGCAGGTGTTCTGCGGCAACGGCTCAGACGAGGTGCTGGGGCTGTGCTTTTACGCCCTGTTCAGCCCCGGGCGGAAGGTGGTGTTCCCAGACATCACATACAGCTTCTATCCGGTCTATACCGAGCTGTTCGGGCTGGACTATGAGGAGATCCCCCTCAACGAGGACTTCACCCTGCCGGTGGAGCGCTTTCTGGGGGGGGACGGCGGCGCGGTGATCTGCAACCCCAACGCACCCACGGGCCGGGCCCTGCCTTTGTCTGACATCCGGCGGATCGTGGAGGCCAACCCGGCAGCGGCGGTGCTGGTAGACGAGGCCTACGCCGACTTCGGGGCCCAGTCCGCTGTGGAGCTCATCGACCAGTATCCCAACCTGCTGGTGGTCCGCACCATGTCCAAGTCCCGGTCCCTGGCGGGGATGCGGATCGGCTACGCCCTGGGCAGCCAGGACCTGATCGCTGGGGTGAACTGCGTGAAGAACTCCTTCAACTCCTACCCCCTGGACCGGCTGGCCCAGGCGGCAGGGGAGGCGGCCGTGCGGGACACGGCATATTTTGAGGAGACCCGGGGCAAGATCATGGCGACCCGGACGTGGGTCACCCACAGGCTGCGGGAGATGGGCTTCCAGGTCCATGACTCCAGCTCCAATTTCCTGTTCATCGCCCACCCGGACCACTCCGGGCGGGTGCTCCAGCAGGGGCTGCGGGACCGGGGCGTGCTGGTGCGCCGGTTTGAACGCCCCAGGATACAGGACCATCTGCGGGTGTCCATCGGGACAGACGAGGAGATGGAGGCCATGTGCCGGGCTATGGAAGAGATTTTGAAAGGACAGTGACCCATGCGATACGACAGTGACCTGCTGTACCGTCCCCCAGGGGAGTGGCGCAGCTATCTGCTCCAGTGCACCATCGGGTGTTCCCACAACAAATGCACCTTCTGTGCCATGTACAAGGAGAAGAAGTTTCGGGTCCGCCCGGTGGAGGAGATCCTGGAGGACATCGACATGGCCCGCAGCTACTACGGGCCCAATGTGGAGCGGGTCTTCCTCATGGACGGGGATGCCATTGTGATGAGGACGGAGCAGCTGCTCCAGATCCTGGAGAAGCTGTATGCTGCCTTCCCTAAGCTCCAGAAGGTGACCACCTACGCCGGCCCCAGGAGCACCCTGAGCAAGACGCCGGAGGAACTGCGCGCCCTGCGGGAGGCCGGACTGACCCGGGCCTATCTGGGGGTGGAGAGCGGCAGCGACGCAGTGCTCCAGGCCATCCAAAAGGGCTGCACCGCCGCGGAGATGCTCCAGGCGGGCCAGAACCTGGTGGCGGCGGGCATCGACCTGTGGGCCATCGTCATCCTGGGCCTCACCGGCCAGGGGGGCGACTGGGAGGAGCACGTCCTGTCCACCGCCGGCATCATCAACAAAATGAAGCCCCGCCACCTCTCAGCCATGACTTTTGCCCCTGCGGCGGGCACCCCGCTGGGGGAGGACGTGCTGGCCGGGCGCTTTCAGGTGTGTACCCCGGACCAGATCCTGGAGGAGTGCCACCTTCTGCTGGAGCACCTGGATGTGGACCCCCTCCACTTCACCAGCAACCACGCCTCCAACTACCTGCCCCTGAAGGGGGGGCTGCCGGAGGACCGGGAGAAGTTCCTCTCCCTGATCGACCAGGCGCTGGAAGGCAAGATCCGCCTGCGCAAGACCCTGAATCGGGGGATCTGAGATGTCCCGAAAGTGAAGACCGCCCCGCCGGAGCCTTTGGTTCCGGCGGGGCGGTCTTTATCGGTTCAGCGGCGGCGGCGTCCCAGCCACAGGTCCGTCCCGATAAGGATGGCGCACCAGAGCAGGATCAGCCCCCCGATGAGCAGAGCGCAGTTGCGGAAAAAGACCTCCGGCAGAATCAGGATGATCTGGTCCACCGCCGGGTCGAGGAGCCAGTTGTCCTTCCCCGGGAAGAACAGGGCGTGGAATACCACAAAAGCCCGCTCAAAGTCCAGGGAGGCCAGCAGGCCCACCACGGCGAAGACGATGCCCAGCCCCGCGGCAGCCCAGAAGCCGGGGCCCCGGCCCAGAAGGGGGCGGGGCCCCAGGCCCATCCGCCGGCCCAGCAGGAACCAGAGGAGCAGGAGGGCGGCAGACAAGGCCAGCACGGCCAGATCCAGCAGGAAGAGGACCCGCACATCGGCAAAATGGTCCCGGCCGGACTGTGACCAGGACAGCGCGCCGGTGGAGAACTCCGGGGCGCCCAGGCAGAAGTCCAGCATCTCGTCATAGGCCTGGCGGATCGCCTCCTCTGTCAGGCCGGTAGCCTGGACCAGCCCCAGAGGGCCGATATGGGCGTAATAGAAAGGGCGGCAGAGGATGGGGACCGCCACAGAGGAGGAGAGCACGAGGCAGGCCGTAAGGACGGCCAGCAGGACGGACAGGCTCTTACTCTGTTTCATCAGGGACACCTCCCGAAGGGATGACCAGACCGGACAGGACGATGAGCACCTGCCCGGGGAGGTAGAAGAGCCACATCCCTACCTGGGCCACGGAAGAGAGGGGGGGAGGGAAGAGGCTGGGGAACTGAGAGACTGCGACCAGCATGTCGCACATGAGGTAGAGGAGCAGTCCCAGGGAGAAGAGGCGGCCCCCGGCGTCCCGCAGGGACAGGCTCAGCAGGGCGTTGAAGAGGAAGTGGGAGAAATAGAGGGCCGCGGCTGCGGTCTCCGGTGTGAAGAGCTCCAGTTGGTACAGGGCCACCAGAAGCAGGGAGAACAGAAGGAACCTGGGAATGAGCAGGGCATGGCCTCCGTTGGCCTTACAGATGCGGACCATATACGCAACCTGGACCCCGTAAAAGAGGAGGATGCCCAGGAGGTACCAGCGGTCCAGCACCAGCAGGAAGAGGTCGGCCGCTGCGGTCATGGCCAGCGCGGCGGCCACCAGGCGGTCTCCGCCCCGGGAAGCCCCCGCCAGGGCCATGAGCAGGCACAGCAGCAGGGCGGCATACTTCAGGGCGGTGCTCAGAGGACCAGGAGAGAGCAGGTCCAGGGCCAGGAAGGAGAGGTAGAGCGCCCCCTCCAGCAGCAAAAAAGCCGGCACGCTCCACCGGCAGAGCCGCTCGATCAGAATGTTCTCCTCCCTTCCGCAAAGGCTGTCCCGTTCAGTGTAGCACGAATGAGAAAAAAATACAATCCTTGTCAACAGAAGAGGACCGCAGCGCCCGGAAAAAGGCACTGCGGTCCTTGCTGATGTCGTGAAGCAGGATGGAAGGTTACTTCGCGGCGGTGTTTTTCTTCTTGCCGAAGATGGTCATGCAGCCCTCAACAGCCAGCACGATAGCCAGGATGAACAGCAGCACGCCCAGGATGGCCTGCGCATAGGGGGCCCAGTCGGTGGCAGCGCCGGCGGTGATCTTGCCCACCTGAGTGCTGATGGTCTGAGCCAGGGAAGTCAGGGTGACGATCAGCATGAAGATCATGGGGATGTAGAACATCTTGTTGTTCTTGCCGATGTTGCCCAGCCAGGCACAGACGGCCAGCAGGGCCAGAGCGGCCAGCAGCTGGTTGGCGGCGCCGAACAGGGGCCAGATCTTGGAGTAGCCGGTCATGCCCAGACCCACGCCCAGCACCACGGTGATGGCGGTGGCGACCACGGGGTTGGTGAGGATGGCCTTGAAGCCGGTGGCCTCCTTATAGGTCTGGCCGGGCTTCAGCCAGAACTCCTGGAACATGTAGCGGGCCAGACGGGTGGCAGTATCCAGGGAGGTCAGGCAGAAGACAGATACGGTCAGCACCAACAGGGAGCTGACGGTGGCCTGTGTGCCCGCCAGACCGGGGATGGAGGCGATCATGCGGGAAATGCCGGTGGCAAACACCTGGGTGGGGGTGACGATCTCGCCGGAGGCGTACTCGGTCCAGATGAAGGACACAGCACACAGGGAGACCAGGGCCAGCGCACACTCGATGAGCATGCCGCCGTAGGCGATGGGCTTGGCGTCCCGCTCGTGGTCCAGCTGCTTGGCGGTGGTGCCGGAGCCCACCAGGGAGTGGAAGCCGGAGATGGCGCCGCAGGCGATGGTGACGAACAGAGCGGGGAAGACATAGCCCAGGGAGGTGCCGGTGGGCGCCAGGCTGTCATAGAAGCCGGTGAAGGCGGGCATATCCATGTGGGCAGCGTCCGCACCAGTGAGACCGGCCCCGATGACGCCCACAGCGGCGATGGCCATCATGGCGTACAGCAGGAAGGAGGACAGATAATCACGGGGCTGGAGCAGGATCCACACGGGAGCCACAGAGGCCACCAGAATGTAGGCGCCGATGATCCACATCCACACGGAGTTGGACAGATAGATGGGGTGCCAGTTCAGGCCGATGAGCAGGCAGATCACGATGCCCACGCAGCCGGCAATGGTGGCCACTGCCAGGGAGGCCCCGCGGCGGTAGACAAAGAAGCCGAACAGGACGGCCATGACAATGAACAGCAGGGAGATCATGGCCACGGACGCGTTGGTGGCAGAGGCGGCGGTGTCCAGCACGCCGTCCACATAGGTGGCCTGGAAGGTGCTGGCCACGATGGAGGCGAAAGCGGCCACCACCAGCACCAGGGTCAGGTAGGAAAAGATCAGGAACAGCTTCTTGGCCCGGTCGCCGATGTTCAGGGCGACCACCTCGCCGATGGACTGGCCCTTGTGGCGGATGGAAGCGAACAGGGCACCGTAGTCATGGACGGCGCCGAAAAAGATGCCGCCGATCAGCACCCACAGCACCACAGGCATCCAGCCGAATACGGCGGCCTGGATGGGGCCGTTGATGGGGCCGGCGCCGGCGATAGACGAAAAGTGGTGGCCCATCAGCACCGGAGCCTTGGCGGGGACATAGTCCATGCCGTCCTCCAGCTCATGGGCAGGGGTGGGCCGGGAGTCATCCACGCCCCACTGCTTGGCAAGCCATCCGCCGTAGAAGATGTAACCTACGATCAGAATGACAATGCCAATGGAAAGAACTAACACTGCATTCATTTAAGTTTCTCCTCTCCTTAACTTAAATTTCTGGATCTCGCGGGCCACAAGACCACTCAGGCTCTTCCCCAGATCTTTGCCGCTGCGGTTCGTGGCGATGTCGCCGGTGGACAGGTCCACCGCTGCTATACGAAACTCCATCCATCCATGGAGCGATAGCTTAAAGTCCCGGTGCTTCTTCAGCTTTTGAAGCTGGGCCAGAGCGTCCGGGTCGGCCTGATCACACAGGACCACGGCCGACAGATAGGTGCACATATGCTGGGAATGGGGGCGGATGCGTGGCATCCCGTCCTCCAGCGTGCGGGCCTGAAGCTCCACCAGGCTGGTGAAGTCCAGCCGGGGGAGGGAGTATAGGTAGAGGTATTCGTGGGTCTCCGCCGCCCACAGCTCCGCCTTTTTGATCAGTACGTACTGAGAGCCGCGGGAGTGATAGGCGCACAGTGCTTTCAGGGGGGAGCCGTCTTGGACGGGCTCTACGTCAAAATAGGCTGTGTATGCCTCCGAGAGGCGGGCGAGGAGGGTATCGCGCAGTTCAGACACAGGGGACCTCATTTCCATGGGGAGCCATAGGCAGAACAGAAGCGGAAACCGATTCCCGCTCCCGCCCAAATAAACCCCAAAATTATGAATAAAATGTTAAAATCATGATAGCAGATTTCCACATATTTTGCAAGGAAATTCTTCAAAAAGGGAGGAAAGAAATGAAGATCCTCCATCAAATTCTTTTGATTAAGATAGAATAAACAAAAAAATAAAGAAGAAGGAGAAGAAATTGTGCAGAAAACCGCGGGATGGGAGAAAAAAGAAAAAAAGGGACAGCGCTGTGCAGGATTACCGCCGTTTTTTATAGGGGAAATATGGAGGGCGTGGGGAGAGGGGAGACGTTCCGGGGATTTGACAGCGGGTGCGGGATTGAGTACAATGGGAAATCATGCGCCAGGCCGCGCCGGCCCCCGGAGAGAGGGGGAGGCGCGGAGACGGACAGGGCGCTCTTCCCAAAAGTGAGTCCCGCGAGCGGAGGTTGTCTACATGAGTTGGGAAAGAATGACTGCTATGGGCCCGGCGGGGGAGAACAGATGGAGCCGTTGGCGGCGGCTGCTGGTCCCGTCCCTGTTTTTTGCTGGGGTCATCTACTATGAAGAACTGTTTTTGAAGCTGTTTTGTTTCCACGCCGTCACGCCGGTGGGGGCGCTGTTCACCCTGTTGTTCACCCTGCCCATCGCGATCCTGCTGGGACTGCTGTGCGGCGGGGTCGCCCCACGAAAGGGGCGGGTGCTGCTGCCGGCAATGACCCTGCTGCTCTCCGTGTGGATGGGAGCCCAGAGCATCTATTATCACCTGTTCAAGACCTTCCTCACAGCTTTCTCCCTGACTAAGATGGGGATGGTGGCCGGTGCTTTCGGAGACATGGCGGTTGGGGAGATCCTGCTCAACTGGTTCCCCATCGCCATGATGGCGGTCCCCTTCGGACTGGCGGTGGTCTTCCGCCGGCGTCTGATCCCGGAGGAGGGCCCCATGTCCAGAAGGATGGGGGCACGGTGGGCCCTCCTGGCGGCGGTGGTCCAGCTGGCTGCCATGGGCATCGTGATGTGCTGCGGCGGGGGCTCCATGTCCCTGCGCTTCATCTATCTCCAGGCGGCGGTGCCGGAACTGGAGGTGCAGAACTTTGGGATGCTGACCCAGAACCAGCTGGAGCTGCGCAGAGTGCTCTTCGGGATCACCCCGGAGGACCAGAGCCTCCGGAAGGGGCAGGCGCTCCACCTCTACCGGCCGGCCAGTGAGCCGGTAGAGGTGGAGTCCGCGGAGTATTCCTCCGCGGACTATCACATCTTGGACATCGATTTCGACCGGCTGATAGCGGAGGAGACAGACGAGGACCTGCTCCAGATGCACACCTATTTTTCCCAGCAGGTGCCCACAGCAAAAAATGAGTGGACGGGCTATTTTCAGGGAAAGAATTTGATCTGGATCGTGGCAGAGGGGTTCTGTACCCTGGCTATGGACCCGGAGCGCACTCCTGTGCTCTATGAGATGGCCCACTCTGGCTTTGTGTTTGACCACTTCTACACCCCTCTGTGGGGGGTGTCCACCTCGGATGGGGAGTACACCACCACCACGGGGCTCATCCCAAAGTCCGGGGTGTGGAGCTACTCCCAGTCCGCAGGAAATTACATGCCCTTCGGTTTTGGAAACCAGTTCAGCCAGCTGGGCTACCGGACGATGGCCTTCCACGACTACCTCTATACCTACTATGACCGGGATAAGTCCTTCCCCAACATGGGCTATGAGTACTATGCCCTGGGGCACGGGTTAGAACTGGAAGAGATCTGGCCTCCCTCTGACCTGGAGATGATGGAAGAGATCGTTCCCATGTTCGTGGACGAGGAGCAGTTTATGGTCTACTGCCTGACGGTGAGCGGCCATCTGAACTACACCTATGAGGAGAACGCCATGTCCCGCAGGCACTGGGACGAGGTGGCTGGCCTGCCGTACAGCGAGGGGCCCAAGGCATATCTGGCCTGTCAGATGGAGCTGGAACTGGCCATGGAGAGCCTGCTCACCCAGCTGGAGGAGGCGGGCAGGCTGGATGACACCGTCATCGTCCTTTCAGGCGACCACTACCCCTACGGACTGACCGACGAGGAGTACAGTGAGCTGCTGGGCCGTCAAGTGGACCCCAACTTTGAGATATTCCAGAACACCCTGATTCTGTGGAACGCCCAGATGGAGGAACCGGTGCGGGTGGAGAAGCTTTGCTCCAGCCTGGATGTAATGCCCACCCTGGCTAACCTGTTCGGCCTGGAGTATGACTCGCGGCTGATGGCGGGGCGGGATATCCTGTCTGACGAACCCGGGTTGGTGATCTTCTCGAATTACAGCTTCCTGACAGAGGAGGGGGCATACAACTCAGTGCTGGATGAGTTCCGGTCCTGGGACGGCTCCCCGCCGGACGAGGCGTATGTGCAGAGCCAGATCGCCGAAGTGCAGAACCGGGTGGCCTATTCGGCCATGATCCTGGACCACGACTACTACCGGGTGGCCCTGAACGGGCCGCCCAGGGAGGAAGGCTCCCTGTTCAGTGCCCATCGGGAGCCCCAGCCGGACTCCGGCTGGCTGGACTGAATCCAAAAATGCCCGGCCCACTCAATGCGTTGAGCGGGCCGGGCATTTTGTATGATGGGAACCGGACCATAGATGGGGGCCGGAGAGTCTTTGGTCTGTCTCCCGGGCAGGCTGTTGTCCGTGCGGGAGACAGTGGGCGCACCGCCGTGCGCCGGAGGTGAGACGCAGCCCGGGGAGAACGGGCCGCATACTCGGGGTTGGGAGGGGATGGAGCCCTCCGTGGATTCTGGAAGGGGAAAGCCGGATCGCTCCGACCACCCATAGAATACCATACCAGGAGGGAAAAACATCAAGAAATTTGAGACAAAGCGTGAACGAATTGTAAATTGCTATGGAAGAAAAAGGACCCAGCCTTCCGGCTGGGTCCAATGGTTTTTTTGAAGGGAGCTGAGCTCAGGAGAGAATGCCCAAATCGGTCCACAGGTCGTTGTAGAGGGTGCGGGTGTCTACCGGGCGCACCAGATAGGCCTCGCAGCGGTCCAGAACCTCCTGGGGGGCAGCCATGATCTCATAGCGCTCCATGTCCAGGGGTTCGCCATAGGTCTCCTCGTAGTAGTCGGGATAGGAATCCAGGGCCTCCTGATTGGGGGAGGCGTACCAGATATAGTCCATATTTTTCAGGCTGGCATCGGTGGAAGCCATGAAGTTGATCCACTCATGAGCCTCATCCACATTCTCTGCGTTCTTAAGGATACACATGGCATCCACGAACCAGTTGGAGCCCTCCTCGGGGACCACGTAGACCAGGTCCTCATTGTTCTCCAGCATGCTCAGGTAGTCGCCGGCATAGTAGGTGGCCACGGCGGCCTCGCCGGCCTCCATCTTGTCGAAGACCTCGTCCATGACCCATGCCTGATACACACCGGCCTTCTTGGCCTCAGCAAGCAGATCGTAGGCGGCCCGCAGCTCCTCCTCGCTGTCGGTGTTGACGGAGTAGCCCAGATCCATCAGTGCGATGCCCAGGGCATCCCGGGAGTTGTTGATCATCAGGACCTGGTCGGCATACTGGGGGTCAAACATGGCGTCCCAGCTGGTGATGGGCTGGTCCACCATGGTGCTGTTGTAGATGATGCCCAGGGTGCCCCAGGTGTAGGGGACCGTATAGAGATTCTCCGGGTCATAGGACAGGTTCTTGAACCGGTCGGCGATTTTGGAAAAGTTGGGGATCTTGTCGTAGTCCAGAGGCTGGAGCATGTCCTCCTCGATGAGCTGGGAGATCATATAGTCCGAGGGGACGATCACATCGTAGCTGGTGCCGCCCAGAGTGAGAGAGGAGTAGAGCTCCTCGTTGCTGGGAGAGGTCTGGTAGTTGACTTCGATCCCGGTCGCCTCCTCAAACTGCTGGATGAGGCTCTCATCAATATATTCACCCCAGCTGCACACGTTGACCACCCGCTTTTCGGTACCGGAGCCGGAGCAGCCAGCCAGCAGGCCGGCGGACAGGGACAGGGTAAGAATGAGGGAAAATGCTTTTTTCAATGGATCATTCCTCCAATATTCTATGGTTTTCTATTTTCACGGCTGAAGGCCGCAAAAATCAGCGGCGGAGCTTCCTGGCCGCCTTCTCCTGACTGGCCTCCCGCAGGTTGATGACGATCAGCAGGATGAGCACGGTGGCGAACAGCAGGGTGGAGATGGCGTTGACCTCCGGACTGATGCGTTTTTTGGTCATGGCGTAGATGCGCATGGCCAGGTTGGCGGTGGTGGAGCCGGCGGTGAAGTAGCTGATGACAAAGTCGTCCACCGACATGGTGAAGGCGATGAGCAGGCCGTTGACGATGCCCGGCTTGATCTCAGGCACCACCACCTTCCAGAAAGCCTGCATCCAGGTGCAGCCCAGGTCCTGGGCCGCGTCCACCAGGTTCTTGTCCATCTGCCGCAGCTTGGGCATGATGGACAGGATCACATAGGGGATGTTGAAGGTGATGTGGGCGATGAGCATGGTGCCGAAGCCCAGATAGAGCTTGGTGGGCAGATCGGTGCCCAGACTGGCGTTGATCCACTCCGCAGCCTGTCCCCACAGGGAGAAGGCTGCCACAAAGAACAGACACATGCTCACACCGGTGACAATATCGGCGTTGACCATGGGTATATTGTTGATGGTCATCAGGGGACCGCGCCAGCGCCGCTTCATGTTGTAGAAGCCGATGGCGGCGAAGGTGCCCGCCACGGTAGCGATGACCGCCGCCAGGACGGAGACTGCCAAGGTGGTGTAGAAGGCGTCCAGGATCAGGTCATCCCGAAGCAGCTCCCGATACCAGTCCAGGGTAAAGCCGGCCCATACCGAGCGGCTGCTGGAGTCGTTGAAGGAAAAGACGATGAGTACCAGAATGGGGGCGTAAAGGAACACAAAGACCAGCGCCATGGAGAGGCGGCGGAAGAGAGAGGCGGAACGGCTCATAGCATCACCGCCTGTTCCTCGCCCTCACCGAAGCGATTCATTACCGACATACAGATGACCACGATCACCATCATCACCAGCGCCACGGCGGAGCCCAGATAGGGGTTATAGGCCGAGCCCTTGAACTGCATCTCAATCAGGTTGCCCAGCAGAAGATGCTTGCCGCCCCCCAGCAGATGGGAGATGGCGAAGGTGGACACCGCAGGGACGAACACCATGGTGATGCCCGAGAGGACCCCAGGCAGGGACAGGGGCAGGGTCACACGGCGGAACACCGTGACCGAATCGGCCCCCAGGTCCCGGGCGGCCTCGATCAGCCGGTGGTCCAGCTTGACGATGACCGAGTAGATGGGCAGGATCATGAAGGGCAGGAAGTTGTACACCATGCCCAGCACCACCGCGCCCTGGGTGTTGATCATTTTGAAATACTCGATCTCCGTGCCAAAGAGGCCGTTGATGAGGTCGAACAGGCCGATAGCGTCAAAAAAACGGTTGAGCAGGCCGGTGTTCTCCAGGATGGACATCCAAGCGTAGGTGCGCAGCAGGAAATTCATCCACATGGGCAGCATGATGAGCATCATGGCCACCCTCTGGAAGCCGGCTCCCTCCCGGGCCAGGAAACAGGAAATGGGGTAGCCCACCAACAGGCAGATCACGGTGGCGATGAGGGCCAGCTTGAAGGACCGGGTGAAGACCACCGCGTAGTCCCAGATGCGGGCGAAGTTGTCCAGGGTGAAGCCGCCTCCGGCGGAAGAAAAGGCATAGACCACCACCATCAGAATGGGGATGACCACAAAGATGGCCATCCAGACCACATAGGGGATGGAAAACAGGGAGAGCTTATTCCGCTTCATCTCCGGCCTCCTCCCCCTCTGCCTCCTCGGGGTCATAGGCGGCGTCGCTGATCTCGTCATACTCCTCGCTGTAAGAGGAGTAGTCTCCAAACATGCCGGAGTAATGGCTCTTCTTCATCACGTGGAAGCCGTCGGGATCGATCTTGATGCCGATACGGCTGCCCACCGGGGACAGGTCCGTGGTCTGGATCAGCCATTTGAAGCCATAGAAGTCCACGATGATGTCATACTGCATCCCCTTGAAGGTGACGGAGGTGACGGTCCCCTTCAGCTGGCCCTGCTCCTCTGGCACGATGTCCACATCCTCGGGGCGGATGACCACGTCCACCGGCTCGTTGGGGGCAAAGCCCTTGTCCAGGCACTGGAAACGGCGGTTGAAGATCTCCACCACGCCATCGGTGCGCATAATGCCGTCGATGATGTTGGACTCGCCGATGAAGTCGGCCACAAAGGCATTCTGAGGCTCGTTGTAGATGTCCTCCGGGGTGCCGATCTGCTGGATCTGCCCCTTGTCCATCACTACCACCGTGTCCGACATGGACAGGGCCTCCTCCTGGTCGTGGGTGACATAGATGAAGGTGATGCCCATGGCTTGCTGGATGCGCTTAAGTTCGTTCTGCATGTCTTTGCGCAGCCGCATATCCAGCGCCCCCAGAGGCTCATCCAGCAGCAGCACCTTGGGACGGTTCACCAGGGCGCGGGCAATGGCCACCCGCTGCTGCTGTCCACCGGACAGGGAAGACACAGAGCGCTTCTCAAACCCCTTCAGGTTGACGACATCCAGCATCTCCATGACCCGCTCCTGGATCTCCTTCTCAGTGAGCTTGACTTTTTGACGACGGATGACCTTTCCCTTCTCGTCCCGCTCCTCCTTCGCCTTGGGGATGCGCAGGCCGAAGGCGATGTTTTCAAAGACATTCAGGTGGGGAAACAGAGCGTATCTCTGAAATACTGTATTGATGGCCCGTTTGTGCGCCGGGACAGCATTGATCCTCACACCGTCAAAAAATACGTCGCCAGCGGTGGGCGTCTGGAAACCACCGATAATGCGCAGAGTGGTGGTCTTGCCGCATCCACTGGGACCGAGCAGTGTGAGGAACTCCTTGTCATGGATATTCAGCGTAATGTTATCGAGCACGACCTCGTCGTCAAACGCCATGGTGCAGTCCACCAGGCGGATCAACTCCTTGGACATGTATCCTCCCCCATTTCCTTTCAAGTTACAGCTTGTCAGCTCCCTCGGTCTCATTCCCGCCGCTGTCCGCAGCAGAGGGACAGCTGGAGGTCCCGGCGGGGATTCACAGATAGCGAGATACACTATATCCGCTTACCGATAAAATGTCAATGGATTTTGTCGAAAATCTCGGTGAAATCCCCCCGCCGGAAAACCGGGAAAGCCCGGCCGGAGCAAGGAAAACTGGGGGTGCGCCGGAGTGAGGGGAGATCCCGGCGGACCGGCGGGGATCACAGGGAAAAGCCGGGAAAATATTCCGTCACGAAGTCCACCTGCTCCACCTGGAACTGCTGTCCGTCCAGAGGAGCCAGCGCCCCGGCGTCGGTAGTGAAGCAGAACTCCAGCCGGTAGGAGTACAGGGCCTGATAGCTGCGGCCGTAGCGCTTGTTCTGCCGCTCGCTGCCATATTTGCCGTCTCCCAGCAGGGGGTGCCCGGCGGCGGCGAACTGGGCCCGGATCTGGTGGGTGCGCCCGGTGATGAGCTGGCAGCGCACCAGGGAGAGCCCGTTCCGGACGGCCAGGGTCTCGTACAGTGTGACGGCCGTCTTGGCCCCCGGCCTGGGACGGCTGCTCACGGTGACCTGTTTTTTTGCCTCATCTTTCAGAATGTAGCCCTCCAGCCGGCCGGCGGGGCGCGGGAGAGTTCCGTGGACTATGCAGAGGTAGTATTTTTTCAGCTCACGGTCCCGGATCTTCTGGTTCATCACCCGAAGTCCCTCCGCCGTTTTGGCGGCGATGACGATGCCCCCGGTGTTCCGGTCGATGCGGTTGCACAGGGCGGGGGCAAAGGCCCCCTCCTGGTAGGGGGACCACTCCTTTTTCTGATAGAGGTAGGCCTGGATGTGGGTGATGAGCGTGTTGACCCGCTCCGTCTCGTCGGGGTGGACCACCAGGCCGGGGCGCTTGTCCACTAGAAGGATGTGCTCATCCTCATAAAGGATCGTGAGTTTGGGCTGGTAGAGGGAGAGAAAGGCGTTTTCCGGTGTGGGGGTCTGGAAAAACTCGTCGTTGATATAAAGCTGGAGCAAGTCCCCCTGGACCAGACGCACGTCCCGCTTTGCCCCCCTGCCGTTGAGCTTGACCCGCTTGAGACGGATGTACTTCTGGGCCAGCGGGGCGGGGAGGAGGGGGAGGGTCTTGGCCAGCCAGCGGTCCAGGCGCTGTCCAGCGTCGTTCGTTCCAACGATAAATTCCTTCATGGGGCAAGTCGGTCCCTTCCACAGTATTGAGCGTGTGATATCCTGCCACCATTCCACCATATTCTTGTTTTTTTGTCAATCCCGATTTCGCCCGGCGGGCCGGCGGGGCGCCGCAAAAAAATTTTTTCCTCAAATGCAAAAAAGTATTTGACATTATTCCCCGATTTGTTTATAATACTCGCTGTACCATTCTGCGAGTATGGGGTCCATACCCCGGAGGGAGGTTCCATATGCGTCTGGATCTGAAGGACATCATCCACGTTCCGGGCGCGTCCAAGGACTTCCAATTTCAGCTGGACCTGTCCCAGCTGGAGTTTTATGGCTCCCATCCCATCAGCCGGCCGGTAGAGGCCGCGGGCACCGTGACCAACCACGCCGGGGCCTTGGAGCTGACGGGCACGGCCCGCTCCCTTCTGGACCTGGCCTGCGACCGCTGCGGGAAGGAATTTTCCCGGGAAAAGGCGGTGCCTTTGGACTGCCTCCTGGCCGATGAGCTGGAGGACGAGGAGAACGACGAGATCGTGCTCCTGGAGGGCAGCGAGGTGGATCTGGACGAGCTGGTGACCACGGCTTTCGTCCTCGCAATGGATACAAAGAACCTTTGCTCAGAAGACTGCAAAGGGCTGTGCGCCAAGTGCGGAGCAGACCTGAACCTGGGTCCGTGCGGGTGCAGACCTGAAGTGGATCCACGATTGGCGGCGCTTGCGCAGCTGTTGGATGATGAAAACTGAGTAGTCCGAGAAGTGCCTGCGGGAGGAACGCAGGGCACGTAAACCGAAGGAGGTGTCACCAATGGCGGTTCCCAAAGGAAAAGTTTCGAAGGCCAGACGCGATAAGCGGCGCAGCTCCCACTGGAAGCTGGAGACTCCCGGTATCGTGACCTGCCCCAAGTGCGGTGCCTATCGGCTGCCCCACCGGATGTGCAAGTCCTGCCTGACCTATAATGGCCGCGAGTTCGGCCAGGTCGAAGCCCAGTAATAAAAAAAGACGCTGTGTGCAAACACAGCGTCTTTTTTTGTCCTGCTGGCTCCAACAAAATTTCCCCCTGGATTTTGCATCGGGGAGAAGGCAGGAAAGTTTGGAAGGAGTGGTACGCCTGAAAGAGAAGAAACAGATCCCGTGGAGACGCTGGACCGGACAAGCGTCAAAAGAGATGAGATCCTGCTGGGAGGCAGTTTTCTATGGGGAAAACTGGGAGGATACAGACTCTGGGGACAACAAAAGGGTGCTGAGCAATGAAAAATTTCTTGAAATCCCGGGGAAATGCGGTACAATGGTCTTATATGACAAACAAAGGAGGTCCCCCAATGTCCGATTGTCTGTTCTGTAAGATCGTCGCGGGAGAGATCCCGTCCAACAAGGTGTATGAGGACGAGCAGTGCTTCGCCTTCTATGACATCGATCCCCAGGCGCCCACCCACTTCCTGGTCATCCCCAAGGCCCACATCGCCTCCGCTGCCGAGGTGACGGCGGAAAACAGCGGGGCGGTGGCCCACATCTTTGAGGTCATTGCCAAGGTGGCCAGGGAGCTGGGACTGGACAGCTACCGCATCGTCTCCAACATCGGGGAGCAGGCGGGGCAGAGTGTAAAGCATCTGCATTTCCATGTACTGTCCGGCCGGGATATGACCTGGCCTCCGGGCTGAGAGAAGCCCCGAGACGGATCTTTGTAAAAAGGGCCTGGGCGGCTGTGCACAGCCGCCCAGGCCCTTTTTACAATATCCTACAGAGAACAGTTGCAAAAGGGAGCCGTTTCCTTTATGATAGAAGGAAAGAGGCCGCAGGCCGAGATGCGGAGAACGGCTGGGGAGATTTCTCAGACTGGGTATCGATACGAAACTGCAAGGAGACCAATATGAATATCATCAAGATCATGACTCCCAAGGCTCTGACCGTGTTTTTACATACAGGGGACACGGTGCGTCAGGGACTGGAGCTGCTGCGGCAGCATGGATACACCGCCATCCCGGTGCTGAATGACCAGGGAGAATACCTGGGCAGCATCACAGAGGGGGACTTCCTGCGTCATATTTTGGCCGTGGGTACCACCGACAGGAAGGCTCACGAGAAGTACCGCATCGGGGGCCTTCTCCGCCCGGACTTCTGCCCGCCGCTGGGCATCCGGGCCACTCCGGATCAGGTGGCCCAGGCGCTTCTGCGGCAGAACTTCATCCCTATCGTGGACGACCGGAACTGCTTCTGCGGGATCGTCACCCGGCGCTCCTTCATGGCCTTCCTGGTGGAGCGGACAGATCTGGAGGAGCTGGAGGCATCCCCGGTGTAAAGAGAAAACCTCTGTACCATGTGGTACAGAGGTTTTTTGTCAGCCTTATTCCAATCACACAGCGCGGGTGACCTTACCGGAACGGAGGCATCTGGTGCAGACGTACACGTGGGTAGGAGTGCCCTTCACGATCGCCTTCACGCGCTTCACATTGGGCTTCCAGACACGGTTGGAACGGCGGTGGGAGTGGGAGACCTGGATGCCAAAGGTGACGCCCTTGTCGCAGAATTCGCATTTAGCCATGTTGCTTACCTCCTCGCTATGAGAGTACGCTTATAGAAGCATCGACTGATATAATACCAGATGTTGCGTGAAAATGCAAGAGTTTTTTTCAAAAACTCCGCTTATTCTCAGGAGTGGAAGGGCAGGGGCAGCCTGTGGCCGGCCGCTCCTGAAAATTTTACGGGCACGCTCTGGCAGTTTTGACAAAAAAGGAGAGGGCAGCATCTCCTGCCTGTGTAAAATAGGACAAGAAAAAACGGCTGTTCTCTTGCGTGCCGGGTGGAAATGAGCTATACTAATCCAGAACCAGAATATAGGAGAGGGGTGCACCCTGTGACAGAGACCCAAAACAGCGTCCGTCTGGGCGAGATCATCAAGGAATTCCACCTGGAGCTCCTCCACGAGGGAGAGGACTACCAGAATATCCCGCTGCGGACCCTGGACGTAAACCGCCCCGGACTTCCGCTGTCCGGCTTTTTTGAGCATTTTGACACCAAGCGCCTGCTGGTGATGGGACTGACCGAGACTACCTATGTCAGCGGCATGAGTGAAGAGCGGCGCCGGGAGAGCTTTGACCGACTGCTCTCCTACCCGGTGCCTGCCCTGATCTATACCCGGGGCATCGACCCGTTCCCAGAGTGTATGGAGATGGCCCAGAAATACGGGCGCACCGTGCTGCGCACCCAGGAGCAGACCTCGGCTTTTATGAGCTCTCTCATCGGCAGTCTCTACAACCATCTGGCTCCCCGGATCACCCGGTCAGGCGTGATGATGGAGATCTACGGCGAGGGGGTGCTCTTCCAGGGAGAGTCCGGCGTGGGCAAGAGCGAGGTGGCCATCGAGCTGATCAAGCGCGGCCACCGCATCATCGCGGACGACGCGGTGGAGATCAAGGAGACCAACCATGGCACCCTGGTGGCTTCCGCCCCGGAGCTGATCCGCCACTACATGGAGCTGCGGGGCATCGGGGTCATCGATGTACGCCGCCTGTTCGGCATGGGGGCCATCAAGATGAATCAGGAGATCGATATGGTCATCAAGCTGGAGCCCTGGGATGACACCGCAGTCTATGACCGCCTGGGCCTGGAGAACACCTACACCGAGATCCTGGGGGTGCAGCTGCCCGCCCTGACCATCCCGGTGAAGCCGGGCCGGAACCTGGCCAGCATCGTGGAGGTGGCGGCCATGAACAACCGCAACCGCAAGATGGGCCACAACGCGGCGCTGGAGCTGACCAGAAGAATGGATCAACATTTTGCCCGGAAGATGGGTGTGGGAGATGAATGAGATGTATATCGGGCTTGACATCGGCGGCACCAACATGGTGGCCGGACTGACCAATGGAGCGGGAAAGATCATCAACAAGGTGAGCCGTCCGGTGAACAAGGCGTGGGACCCGGCAGAGCTGTGCCGCCAGTCCGCCCAGCTGGCCCAGCAGGCGGCGGAGGTGGGGGGCTTCGCCGCAGATCAGATCAAGGCAGTGGGCCTGGGCCTGCCCGGTCTGGTGGACAACAAGACGGGCTATGTGATCCAGACTCCCAACATGCCCTTTGACAACACTCCCATCCGGGAGATGTTCCAGGCGGAGTGGGACGTGCCCGTCTATCTGGGCAACGACGCCAACTGCGCCGCTATCGGTGAGTACTGGGCCGGCGCGGCCAAGGACTGCGACCCCGCAGTGGTGGTCACCCTGGGCACCGGCATCGGAGGCGGCCTGGTGGTGGGCGGCAAGCTGTACACCGGCTTCGCCCAGTCCGGGCTGGAGGTGGGCCACATGATCATCCGGCCCAACGGCGTGCTGTGCGGCTGCGGGAACCGGGGATGCTGGGAGCAGTACGGCTCCGCTACTGCCCTGATCCGTATTGCCCAGGAGGCCATGGAGCGGGACCCGGGCAGCGTGATGTGGGAGCTGTGCCAGGGGGACCGCTTCCGCGTGGACGGGCGTATCCCCTTCCAGGCTGCCCGGCTGGGGGACCTGTCGGCAAAGAAGGTGCTTCACCGCTATCTCGAGGGGCTGTCCATCGGCCTGATCAACCTGGTGAACATCCTCCAGCCGGAGATCATCTGCCTGGGCGGCGGCATCAGCAACGCAGAGGACGACCTGCTGCTGGACCCCCTGCGGGGGCTGGTGCTGGCGGGCTGCTTCGACAAGTCCAAGCCGCCGCGCCTGGAGAGAGCCTCCCTGGGCAACGACGCCGGAGTGGTAGGGGCTGCCATGCTGTACAAGATGCTGTAAGGGCCCGGCTCCCGGCCGGGAGAGCAGCGGTGGAACAAGAACAGGGCGGCCTCCGCAGATGCGGAGGCCGCCTCGGCTTGTGGAAAAAGCTCTCCTGTGAGGAATTCCGCCACCCGCAGGCGACGGAATAAAAGTTTGATTTCGTCATTTCCAAGGGCGTGTACCTCGGGAATGACAGTCTCTCCGCCCATTGCCTGGCTGGCTCCTGAGAACGTCCGGGTTCAGAGGACAAAATCCTCGTCCTTCAGCCTGGAGAAATCCGCCTTAGCCGGGCGGGGAGGGACCCGTTTCAATGGGTCGTACTTGAAGGATCGGCAGCTGGAACCGGCAGACATGACCCCCTTCCGGTCGCAAATCACCTGATCCTCGCTCAGGGCGCGCCCACGGGCGCAGTAGGTGCAGCGGGGTTCGATCTTTTTTTGAAACAGGCCCATGAAGGTCCCTCCCAATGCGTTGTTGGGACCATTATACTCTCTTTGGCCTGGGTTTTCCACTGCTTTTTTTCACCATATAGACGGCCAGTGCCACAAAGAGCAGCCAGACGCCCCAGGCGGCCGCGGTGGAGATGGTTAGGGCACGCTGAAAGTCCAGGCTGGCGATGCCCTCCACCTGTTCCGCCAGGTAGGAGGAGACCGGCGCCTCCAGGGGGAAGCGGCGGACCAGCAGGGCAGTGAAAAGGGCGGAGAGGCCGCCATGGAGCAGCTTGCCGGTGAGATAGGTCCGCAGGGACAGGCCGCTGTCTCCCAGAAAGGCCAGCACCTGGCAGTGGACAGAGAGGCCGGCCCACCCCAGCATGAAGGCGGCCATGGACAGCCGGCCGGTCACTGTGCCCGCTCCGGTGAGGGAGGAGACCCCGGAGGAGAGCTCCAACAGGCCGGTGATGAGCCGCTGGGCCCATGCCTGATCCAGCCCCAGGGGGGAGAGCAGAGCGGCCGCCCCGCCGGCCAGAGCGCCCATGACGCCGGAGAGAAAGAGCATCCGGATGACCACCGTGAAAAACAGCACGAAGGCACAGATGTTCAGGGTGGAGGACAGGGCCCCGGTGATGGAATGGGTGAAGGCCACGGGGAAGCTGGCTGCCTGGAACTGGGGGGCCGCATGTCGTCCCGGCCGGGGTCCCTCGCCGGGCCGGTAGAAGCGGAAGAGCAGGCCTACGCACAGGGAAGCGGCGATATGTGCCAGATAGAGGAGCAGCCCCGCACGGCTGCTGGCGAAGATCCCGGTGCCCACCACCCCCAGGATAAAGGCGGGACCTGAATTGTTGCAGAAGGCCAGCAGCCGTTCTGCCTCTGTTTTGGAGCACTGGCCGTTCTCGTATAGGGCGATGGCAGTGCGGGCCCCCACCGGGTAGCCCCCCACAAAGCCCAGGGCGAGGGCGGAGGAGCAGGCGCCCCCCACCCGGAACAGGGGGGCCATGACCCCCTCCAGCAGACGGCCCAGGTAGCGGCTCATCCCCAGCTCTACCACCAGGGAGGAGAGGACAAAGAAGGGAAAAAGGGAGGGGATGATCACATTGCCGCACAGGGCCAGCCCGTCCCGGGCGGCGGCCATGCTCTCCTGGGGCCAGCGCATCAGGGCCAGAACAGCGCACAGCAGAGCCAGACCCAGCATCAGGTCCCGGTATTTTCTTCTGGAGAACAGACGGCCCATGGGGCTCACCTCCCGGCGCAGAGCGGGCCGCACGGAACGTGCGCGGTCCCTTATGGATCTATATGCGCGGGCAGAAAAAAGATGCCCTTTTTCTGAAACAGGAGAGAAAACTGCCCCGGCGCGGTCTCAGGACCGCGCCGGGGCAGTTCAGTTGGAAGAAGGGGCTTCAGCCCTTAGTGATGGTCACAGCGTCGTTGTTGGCAAAGGCGGAGGGGCTGTAATAGCGGGTGCCGTCATCGGCCAGGCGGTAGTGCTCCAGGAAGTCCCAGGCCAGCCGGAACTCCTCGGGGTAGCAGTTGTGCTCCCGGGCCAGGGTGCGGGTGAACTGGACCAGGGGGATGCTGTTGCTGTCCGCCCAGGTGTAGGTGTAGTAGCGGCCGCTCTCGTCATAGCTGGAGCAGGCGGCCAGGAAGCTGGCGTGGTCGTTGGGGGTGAAGGTCACATCCAGGCCGTTCATCTTCTGCGCGCCAGTGACCCAGTTGTAGATGGCGCTGTCAGCGGCGGTATTCCAGGGATCCTTTACCAGGTCGCGGCCCCTGTCAGGCTCGCTGATGTCGGCCTGACCGGCCAGCAGATAGCTGGGCATCATGCTGTCGGCAGTGAACTCCGTGTTAGGGAAGGAGGTGGAGGACACGGCGGCGAAGTAGTAGGCCTCGCTGTTGTGGGTCAGGGTCTGCACAGTCCGGCTGCCAGCGGAGTGGCCGGTGCCGTACACCCGGGTGAGGTCCAGCTGGACCCCGGCCTGCTTGCTGACCACCTGGTCCAGCAGCAGCAGGGCGGAGCGGGTCATGTTGGCGTTGTCCTCGTCATCGCCATAGGTAAGGGAGGCGGCACTGGACTTGCAGTACTCGCCCATGATGAGCAGGACACAGCCCTCGTCGTTGGCCACGGCCCAGTAGCCAGAGCAGTCCATAAAGGTGGCAGCGGCCTGAGTGTTACCGGGATAGACCACCAGAACAGGGGTCCCAGAGGCACCGTTGTTTTTCACGGAGTCGGGGATGTACACCAGGGACTCACGGGGGTCCAGGACGCCGTTGCCGTCGTAGTCATTGAAAGCATACATGCAGGAGTAGACGGTGCCCTCCACCGGGCATCCGGGGACGGAGACCCGGGTGGACTCCAGGGACCGCAGCTCCACAGTGGCATCGCTGCCGTCATAGCCATCGAAGGTATAGGTGGCGATGGCCTTGCCGCTCTCCGCGGCAGTCCGGGCAGCCTTGGTGGCCTGATAGTAGTCCAGACGGTAGGCCAGGTTGTTGCTGTAAGCAAATTGATAGGTGTAGCGGGTGTAGGCGGCCAGGAAGTCCCGGATCTGGGCGGCGTTCAGGTCAGCGCCGTCCTCTACCCGGACCTGGGAGATGCCATACCGGGCGTTAGAATCCCAGGCCTTGGCGTTCTGGTTGGCGTAGCGGGTGCTCCAGGAGCTGGAGGAGATGCTTTGACGATACAGCCCATCCACTGTGGGGACAGCATAGGCGTCATTGACGTTCTTCCAGTAGCTGACGCTGGCATCCCCCTGGGGATAGCCGGCGAAGAGGGTGGGCACAGGGACATCCGCATTGGTCATGAACTTCGCGGAGGCAATGGCACCGTCGTTCTTCATATCAGTCAGGGTGGCAGTGAACTCCTCATCGTTGCAACCGGGGTGATAGGTGCTCACATTATAGCCGTTATAGGTGCGGGCAGCGGCCTGGTCCAGATAGCCGGAGCCCACGCTCTTGCCGCCGATGAAGGCCTGGCTGATGACGTACAGGGGGTTCTCGGCGGTCCAGGACTCCAGCACCGCGCAGCCCTCGCCGTAGCCTACATAGTAGTTGCAGGAGTGGCCGGTGAAGAAGGAACAGGTGGTGCCGTCGCTGAGGGTCACCTTGCCGGTCTGGACCACGCCGCCGGGGGCGGTCTCACGGGTGCCGCCGGCGTCGTTGCCGATCACCTCGCCCAGGCAGGCCTCCAGATAGGCGGCCTCGCTGTCAGGGGTGCCCCAGCCGCCCTGGCCGGGCTCCAGGACAAAGAGGAGCTCGCCATAGGTGTCGGCCTGCTCCAGCCAGCCCTGCTCCTGAAGGAAGGCGTAGGGGTCCGCAATGCCGTCGGGCAGGGCTATGACGGTGATGTAGGCGCGGAGGGCGGCGTGCTGGCCCACATAGAGCTTGAAGGAGCGGCCGGCGGCCTCGCCGTCCTGGAAGGTGTAGGTGTAATAGCCGATGACGGGGTGCTCATTGACTTCAGTGCGGTCGATGGGCAGGGAGCGGGTCTCGCCGCTCCTGCTGGTGTGGGAGAGCAGATACCGGTTGAGATCGGTGGGCGCGGCGGAGGCCGCGGAGGCGCCCACAGACAGGCCCAGGACCAGGGCCATTGCCAGAAGCAGGGACAAAGCTCGTTTGCGCATGATGATTTCCTCCTCATTCCCTCGTTTGTTGGTGCGTGCTGGGCGCGGGCATCGCTGTCGGCGGGGTCTAAAGACAGCAATTAGACAAAATTTACAATTTTTCCTGCGCTTTCGTCTTTATTATAGCTGTTTTGACTGCCGCTTTCCAGTGAGAAATTTTGATAAATGGATGGGAAAAATGCATGGGATGGGATGAGAGAGGGGAAGGAGGTCAGCGGGGCCGGGAAGAGGACCGGATGGAAAGGGCGGAGCATACCCGGCCCAGGGTGAAGCGGTACATGCCATATAAGAACAGAGAGAGGACGAGGACCACCAGGGCGCAGTTGGCCAGGCCGGCCAGCTCGCCGGGAGTGAAGCTGCCGCTGTTGAAGTACAGGATCATGGCGAAGAAGGCGTAGATCAGCAGGGTGCCCGTGCACAGGGGGACGAAGAACACCCGGGAGATCTGCCCCTTTACCGTGCGGCAGAGGAAGGCGTTGGAGGCCCCCAGATGCCGCAGGTCGTCATAGACCCGGGCGTTGGTCATGGCGATGGTCATGCAGCGGGTAAAGAGGATGACCACCATAGCGGCAAAGCAGACGATGGAGACAAAGACGAACAGCATCAGAAAGACCGCCATGGTAGTGGTGAAGTCCGCCTGGTCCAGCACCCGGAAGCGGGGCATGTATTTCCAGGAATTCCGGAAGTTGCTGGAATCCCGCTGGTCATATTCAATGGGAGAAAATCCATTGGGTTCCAGATGGGCCGGGTCCAGGAAGTAGTAGCCCTTCTCTGCCAGATAACGGTCCCGGACCACCGGGTCCCAACCGAAGAAGAGGGCCACCTCGGGGCCGGAGCGGTCCACGATCTCGTCGAACAGGGCCCTTGCAAAGAAGTAGGTGTCCTCCTCGTCCTCCACGTCAAAGACGGCCACCACCTCCCGCCATTCATCGGGCAGGCCCTGGGTGATGCGGGCATAATCCCCGTCGTCCAGCACCCGGTATCCCAGAAGGGAGGTGCTGCGCAGGGGCTCGGCCGGCGTGACGGCCAGATGTTCCCCGGTGAGGTGGTTGGTGACCAGGGAGATGCTGTTCCCGGCGCCGCTGCTATCCCCGTTGCGGTCATAGACTGTGGCCGCTGTACCGGGTTCCAGATCCAGGTCATCCCCGGTAAGGATGTTCCAGGCGCTCTCCGACAGGAACACATCAGAGGCAGTTTCCTCACAGTAGACCACATCGTAGGTGGCGCCCAGGGGGCCCTCCGATACAACATCGGCGTAGCCGTCGTAGGCGAGCACCGCACCGGACTGCTGGGCGTAGCGGGTGACAGTCACTCCCATCTCCTCTGCCAGATGGAGCACCTCCTCCCGGCCGGGCATGTCCTGGTCAGCCCGGTAGTGGAACAGGTAATCGAATTCCCGGTCCTCCGTTGTGGACGAGGTGCCGCTGCTCAGCATAGGGATATAGAAAGCGGCAAAGTAGGCCCCGGCGGCCAGCACCGTCACCACCACCATATTCCGCACGGTCTGGCGTCCCTGGAACTTCATCATGCTGGAGGTGATCAGGTCCCTGTAGCGGCTGCTGCCCCGCCGCCAGCCGTTGACTACCGTGTGGAGGAGGATCATGTAGAGGCCGGCCAGGGCGGGCAGATAGAACAGGGCCGTCAGGGCGTCGGGGGCGTACCAGTGGAGGACCAAAATAAAAAATTTGGGGGCCATATAGCCCAGAAAGCCGCCCGCCGCCAGCAGGATGATGCCCAGAGGACCGTACCACCGGGGGACCGCACGGATGGGCTCAGACTTCCGGGACTCGTTGACCACGTCCAGGATGTTGGTCCGCCGCAAAAAGCGGCCCAGCATAACAAACAGCATGACAACCACAAAGAGGGAGAAGGCCAGGGCCAGCAGATAGGCATGGGGGTCAAAGGCCAGGGCCATCTCCTCTGAGTCCACCAGCAGGAGCCGGAACCCCTGCCAGATGAACCAGGCCAGCGGGGTGCCCAGCAGGGCGCCCAGGGCACAGGCGGACAGGGACATCAGAGCCAGCTCCCCCGCCAGCACCCGGCGCAGCTGGTCCTTGGAGGCACCCAGGGCCAGCAGGATGCCCACATCCCGGGACTTGTGGCGGAAGAACAGGCCGGAGGCGTAGGTGGTGAATACGCCGCAGCCCAGGACAGCCAGCACGAAGATCATGGTCATCTGCTTGCGGCTGTCGCCCCCCTCGGGAAAGACGGAGAGCACCGTGGGGGAACCCATCATGGAGGCGTAGGCGGTGATGAGGAGCACGGAGACGAAACAGCACAGGGTGAGCAGGGCATACTGCCCCAGGCTCTTCCGCCGCAGGGCGGCGGTCACTTGGGAGAAACGTGTCATTGGGCGCTCGCCTCCCCCATCTCCCGCACCGCGTCCAGCAGCTCGTCCTGGAAGGTGCGTCGGTCCTTCTCGCCGCGGGCCAGGGTGCGCCACACCCCCCCGTCCCGCAGGATGATCACCCGGTCGCAGAAGGAGGCGGCAAAGGAGTCGTGGGTCACCATGAAGATGGTGGCCTCCAGGTCCGCCTTGGCCTGGAGAAAGGCGTCGATCACCGCCCGGGAGGAGCGGGAATCCAGATTTCCGGTGGGCTCGTCGGCCAGCAGGAGCATGGGGTGGTTGATGAGGGCGCGGGCCACGGCGGTGCGCTGCTTCTCTCCGCCGGAGATCTCTGCCGGATACTTGTTCCGGATGGCACCGATGCCGAAGATGCCGCACAGGCGGTCGGCGGCCTGCTCCATGTCGCCTCCGGTCTCCCCGGCGATGATGCGGGGCAGGAGGATGTTGTCCCGGACCGTGAGGCCGTCCAGCAGCAGGAAGTCCTGGAACACGAAGCCCAGTTTCTTGTTGCGCACTGCGGCCAGGGTGTCCTCGTCCAGCCGGGCCAGCTCCTGGCTGCCCAGGCGGATGCTGCCCGAGTCGGCGGGGATGTAGCAGGAGATGCAGTTGAGCAGGGTGGTCTTACCCGAGCCGGAGGGGCCCATTACGGCCACAAATTCCCCCTTTGCCACCTCCAGGGACACGCCCTTGAGCACCTCATAGGTGGTCTTGCCTACCTGATAGCTTTTGTGCAGATCTTGTACAGAGAGCATAGTGATCCTTCCTTTCTGCTCCCAGCATAGCAGGGGAGGTGGATGGGAAGCAACCGCCCCTGTCACAGACGGCGGGCCGGGTGAAAATTTTGGGGATGGGATGTCATATTTGACCGCTCTGCTGTCAAACTTGGTTTGGAAGGGAAGCAGAAATGTGGTATCATACTCTCTGTACACTGAGAGGGAGAAAAATTCCGGGAAAACAGGGGCCGCCCCGGCGGGGAGGCGCGGCACAAGGCCATGGGAGGTGGACGGTTTGCTTCAGATCGGGATCTGCGACGACGCACGGGAATCCCGCTTCCAGCTGCGGGTGCTGCTGGAGCGGGCGCTGGAGGGGCGGTCCGCGCCGGCGCGGCTGCTGGAGTTCTCCTCCGGAGATGCGCTGCTGGGCTGGATGGACCGGCATGCGGGGGAGCTGGATCTGGTGTTCCTGGACATCGAGATGGAGGGGACCAACGGCATGGATACGGCCAGGGCCCTGCGGGAGGCAGACCAGAGCCTCCAGCTGGTATTTGTCACAGGGTACAGTGACTATGTGTTTGACGGCTATGAGGTGGGAGCCCTGGGATACCTGCTCAAGCCCGCCGGGGCGGAGGAACTGGAGAAGGTCCTCACCCGAGCGCTGACCGCCCTTCAGCGGCAGGAGGAGGAGCTCTTCTTCTGCCGCAGCGGGGAGGTGTTCTACCGCATCCGGCGGGACGCCATCCTGTACTTCCGCTCAGACCGGAGGCAGGTGACCTGCGTCACCCCCAGGCGTGCCTATATTTTTTACGGGAAGCTGGACCAGGTGGCTGCCCAGCTGGGGGCGGAGTTCGTCCGCATCCACCAGCGGTATCTGGTCCGGGCGGGGGCGGTGGACCGGGTGACAGGGAGCGAGGTGTGGGTAGGGGAGGAGATCCTGCCCATCAGCCGCTCCTGCCAGCGGGAGGCGCTGCTTGCCTTGACACGGGCGGCGCTGGAGTAGGGAGGGAATGGGAATGATCGTTCTGCCTGTATGGAAGGAGCTGCTGCAATGGGGGCCGCTCTTGCTGGGAGGCGCAGCCATGGGCTCGACAGTGGAGCGGGTGCTGGGGCCGTGCCGGAGCTGGCCGCGCCGGGGGGCGCTGTATCTGCTGCTTGGGTTCACCCTGGGGCTGCCCGCCTGGGTGGGGGACCACAACCCCATCCTTCTGTTCCTCCCCTTCCTGACGGTATTCCTCCTGTGCGGCGGGGGACGCCCTCAGGCCCGGCTGGTGGCTGGAGGCATCTTTTATACGCTGCTGGTCCCCATTGGGATGATGGCGGATACAGTGCTCAAACAGGCGATCAACAGTGTGTCGCACAACGGGGAGAGGGTGGGGAGCAATCTGGTGAAGCTGGTATGCTGGGCGGTGCTGGTGCCGGTGATCTGGAAGCTGGTGCGGAGACCTGTGCGCCTGTCCTCCCGCCTGTGGAAGCTGCTGGGCGGGCTGACGCTGGCCCCCCTGATGGCCACCCTGTCCTTCTCCCTATGGGGGACGGGAATGGTGGGAGACGAGCTGGTGGATCACTTCGTGGAGGGGATCGCCTATACCATCCTGCCCTTTGCCTCCCTGTCTGCCCTGGCCCTGCTGGCAGCCCTGGCCGTGCTCTCCCGGCACGAGGAGTTGGAGGAGGAGAACCGGCTGGCCGGACTGCGGGAGGTGTACTACCAGGGGCTCCGGCAGGAGCAGGCCCAGGTGCGCGCCCTGCGCCATGACATGCGCAACCACCTGTCCGCCCTGCTGGGTCTGCTGGAGCGGGGCAGCTGGGAGGAGGCGGAGCGGTATCTGCGGCAGCTGGGCGGTTCCCCAGCCCTCACCGGACACAGGCGCTTCTGCGGTAATGAGACCGTGGATGTGGTCCTTGCCTCCAAGGCCGCCGCCCTGGAGGAGGCGGGGCTGACGGGGGAATTTCAGGTCAGCCTGCCTGAGCAGATGGATATCCCGGCGCCGGAGCTGTGTGCCCTGCTGGGAAATGCCCTGGATAACGCCATCGAGGGGGCAGCGGGGGCGGAGGACCGGACGGTGCGGCTGAGGGCCCGGGCGGACAAGGGGCTGCTGATGCTGCGGGTGGAGAATGCCTTGGGACGTCCCGTAAAGCGGGGACCGGACGGAGCCTTTGTGACAACGAAGGGGGAGCGGGAGGCCCACGGCTTTGGCCTGGCGGGGATGGAAGAGATCGCCCGCCGCCGGGGCGGCTCCCTGGAGGCAAAGGCGGAGGGCGGGCGCTTCCAGCTGACGGTCTGCCTGCCCCTGGATGGGGGAAACTGAGCCTCTGGGGACAGCGGAGACAGAAGGCGGGGACAGAGCAAGCCCCCCGGCGCCGCGGCGCCGGAGGGCTTGCTATTTGTCTGGTTCGGTTCAGGACTCTGCTTGGTCCAAATGACGCAGGCCGGCGATGTCGCTCACCGGAACGGAGAAGACCATAGCCTGGGCGGGCGTCTGGATGCCGGCCTGGGCCATGATGGCCTTCATGATGTTCTTCTTGTCCTGGGAGCGGGTCAGGATAAAGACCAACTCCCGCTCAGAGGCGATAGAGACGCCGAAAAACTTTTTGGCCAGTTCCATACCGGTCCCCTTGGCGTGGATGGTGGTCCCGCCAGTGGCGCCCGCGCCGCGGGCGGCCTCCATGACCTGGTCTGTATGCCCCTGATTGGCGATCACCAAGATCAGCTCATGGGCGATCTCTCTCTCCATGGGTTCCTCCCCCTCCTGATTCTGGGTCAGATATTCCTTGACGGACGTGCCGCCGATGCTGGACACGGGCACCGTCATCAGTACGCCGTTGCCCGGCACGTCCAGCCACAGGTCCCGGGCCGCCCTGCGCACCATACACCGGGAATGGGGGGCAAGGCAGAACAGGACCGATTTTTCCGAGGCCTCCAGCCCGAGACAGTCCAGGATCTCCGTGGTGGCGGTCCCCTGTCCCAGCGCGGTGAGAACCAGCGGGATGTCACGGCCGCGGAACCAGTTGATAAACGACTCACACTTGGACCGGTCAGTGATGGTGATGATAAGATCCAATCCGCTCATAGCGGTCACTCCTCCTCGCGTCGTGGGGGCGGCAGCGCCCTCAGAGCTCGATGATGTCATCATCCGCCGGGGCGGTCTGCTCTCCGCTGGTGCCATTCTTCTTCAGGCGGTACTGATAGAGCAGTCCCAGCATCTGGATGGTGATCAGCGGCGTCATGGCCACCATGGCCACCACGCCGAAGGCGTCGGTGATGATGCTTCCGCCGATGGCGTCGCAGGCTCCCATGGCGAAGGGGAGCAGAAAGGTGGCGGTCATAGGGCCGGAGGCTACGCCGCCGGAGTCGAAGGCAATGGCGGTGAAGATCTTCGGCGTGAAAAAGGACATGATGATAGCGGCCAGGTAGCCGGGGATCAGCAGCCAGAAGATGGAGATCCCGGTGAGCACCCGCACCATGGACAGTCCAATCGACATCGCCACGCCGATGGACAGACTGGTGCTCATGGCCCGGCCGGGGATGGCACCGGAGGTGATCTCCTCCACCTGCTTGTTGAGCACGTGGACCGCCGGCTCCGCCTGGACGATGAACCAGCCCATCAGCATGCCGATTGGGATCAGGACCCAGCGATAGGGCAGGGTGGCGATCTGATAGCCCAGATAGTTGCCGGCGGGCATGAAGCCTACATTGACGCCGGTGAGGAACAGTACCAGCCCAATATAAGTATATAAAATACCGACTACGATTTTCAAGACCTTTTTCTTTTTTAATTTCAGGGATACCACCTGAAACACGACAAAAAAGGCGGCGATGGGGGCCAGACACAGGGCCACCTCTGCGATGTACTCGGGGAGCCCCTCCTCAAACAGCTTCCAGAGGGCACGGCTGTCCGGAACCTCTGGGATGGAGACAGGGGTGTAGGCCCCAGAGGCGGGGTAGAGCAGGGAGAGGACCATCACGGCCAGGATGGGGCCGATGGAGCACAGAGCCACCAGGCCGAAGCTGTCCTGAGAGGCGTCGGCGTCGCTGCGGATGGAGGAGACGCCCAGGCCCAGGGCCATGATGAAGGGGACGGTCATGGGGCCGGTGGTGACGCCTCCAGAGTCAAAGGCGATGGCGAGAAAGTCCCCGGGGATAAGGGCGGCAAGGGTGAACACGACCAGATAGAAGCCCACCAAGAGACGGTTCAGGGGGACCCGGAACAGGATGCGCAGCAGGGCGATGACAAGGAAGATCCCCACCCCTACGGCCACCGCCCCGATGAGCACCGGGTTGGGCACGCCGGGGACCTGGGTGGCCAGGACCTGGAGGTCGGGCTCGGACACGGTGACGATGACTCCAATGAGGAAGCTTACCGACACCACGATCCACAGCTTGCGGGAGCGGGTCATGGCCGCGCCTACCCGCTCGCCAATGGGGGTCATGGCCTGATCGGCCCCCAGAGTGAACAGCCCCATCCCACCGATCAGCAGCACCGCCCCGATGAGGAAAGTCATTAGGGTGGCGGTGGGGATGGGAGCGATGGAAAAGCACAGGACCAAAACGATCAGCACGATGGGGAGTACGGAGGAGAGGGCCTCCCGCAGCTTTTCCAGAAGGATGGTCTTGCTCTGGCCCATCTGATCCCTCCAATTTTGCATATGTTCCCGGAGCAAAAATCATCACCTCGATAGAGAATATCGTCCCAATTCCTTTGTGGGCGCCAATCTCCCTGTGGGGCCGGGAGCAGAAAGGGGAAATTTCGGCCCAGGGGTACAAAGTGGAACTGAGCAAAAATATAAATTATTTTATGCGCTTTGATAACAGTTTACCATGGTTTTGCGGCTGGCTCAACCAAAAAGGGAGATATCTTAATACAATCTTAATGTTTGGGGCAAAATAGGCAGAAAACGGCC
This sequence comes from Lawsonibacter asaccharolyticus, assembly GCF_022453915.1. Taxonomy (NCBI): domain Bacteria; kingdom Bacillati; phylum Bacillota; class Clostridia; order Eubacteriales; family Oscillospiraceae; genus Lawsonibacter; species Lawsonibacter asaccharolyticus. Next base: position 2,109,378 of record NZ_CP091870.1, on the reverse strand, counting down.
GGACCCGTTCTAACGGGTCCGGCCGTTACCGGAACAGTGGAGAGGGATGCAGCAGTCAGCCGATGCCGCCCATCACGGAGCCCAGAATGAGCACTGCCAGGGTGACCCCGCAGAACAGGTACTTTCCCAGGGGATAGAACCAGGGGCCCAAGGGCCTGGTCCGGGCCAGGTTCACCTGCTCCTCCACGAACTGCCTGCCGCAGATCCAGAAGAACATGACCGCCGCCAGCAGCGCACCCAGGGGACAGATGTAGATGGAGCAAATGTTCATCCAGGGGTCCACGATGGGGACGATGACCAGCCCAACCAGGATGCCTGCTCCCCCGGTGATGGCTGCGGCGGCGGGGCGCTTCAGGTGGAACAGCTCCTGGAGAGTGGCGGTAGGCGCCTCGAACAGGTTGACCAGAGAAGTGAGGGCCGCGAAGATCACCGCAGCAAAGAAAAGGATCAGGATCAGCCAGCCGCCGGGGATGGTGCTGAGCACGTTGGGCAGATAGATGAACATGAGGCCGGGGCCGCTCTGGTCCAGCTGCTGGCCGGCCACCGCCATGGCGGGGATGATGACCAGGGCAGCCAGCAGAGCGGCCACAGTGTCAAAGACGGCCACCATCCTGGCGTCAGAGGGAACATTGGAGCTGCGGCTGAGGTAGGAGCCGTAGATCAGGGTGCCGTTTCCCGCTACCGAAAGGGAAAAGAAGGCCTGCCCCAGGGCATAGATCCACACCACTGGGTCCAGCAGCCCCTTGGGGTCCAGGACGAAGATGTACTGATAGCCCGCTCCGGAAGCGGGCAGGGTGAACAGATAGATGGCCAGCCCGACGAAGAGGACATAGAACAGGGGGGTCATGACCTTGTTGGCCAGTTCGATCCCACGGCCAATGCCGAAAGCCAGAATGGCGATGGTCACCGCCATGCCGACGAGCTGCCAGGGAACATTTCCAGCAGCAGTGGCATTGAAGTGGGCGGCGAAAGCGTCCAGGCCGGACATGCGGGACAGGGTGCCGGTGAGAGCGTCGGCGGTGTACTTGAAGATCCAGCCGGTGACGACCGAGTAGCCGATCGCCAAGGCCAGGGAGCCCAGCACCGGGATCAGGCCCAGCAGGCGGCCGGGCCGCTCATGGCCGAAGCGTAGCTTGGTGGCATAGCCGAAGGCACCGATGGGGCCGGAGCGGGTGGCCCGTCCAAAGGCCATCTCCCCGATTACCCCGGTAGAGCCGATGATGACCACAAAAATGAGGTACGGGATGAGAAAGGTGGCCCCGCCGTACTGGGAGACACGGGCGGGGAAGAGCCAGATGTTGCCCATCCCCACCGCAGAGCCGATGCAGGCCAGGATGAACCCCCATTTAGACCCCCAGGAGTCGCGGACAGCGCTGTGTTTTTCCATGGAAAGACGCCCCTTTTCAAAAAATACCACCGGAACACGAGAAAACCGGCAGGGGCCATGCGGGCCATGCCGGGTAACACTTTTTTAATTATAGCACACGCTTGGAAAAAAGGCAAAGAAAACCTGGTCACGTTCGTTTTCTCACCACTGCAGAGGCGCTGGGCTGCCGCAGGGAGGAAAATTTTCCCCAGACTCCGGCTGTAAGATGTCTCCAAGGGGATACGTCGTGTGGGTGGGACCTCGCCCTATACTTGTCCTATCTACACCCGCCGCCGGGGTACCAGCATATACTGACTGTCGAGAAACAGCATCCCACGCCACAGATGCGGGGAACAAAAATAGCCACGGCCGCCGGAAGAATTGGCAGCCGTGGCCGTTATGAAAGATACAACAAGGCGAGCATACAACAGAGCCCTCCGGACGGCGGAAGGACCGCTGCCGGAGGGAAAGGGGGCGGAAGTGCTCACTCCAGGTCGATGGCATTGACAGGGCAGGATTCCCTGGCCTGAGAGGCGGTCTTCTCCAGGGTCTCAGTGACCTCCTGAATGGGCTGAGCCAGTCCGTCGTCTCCGATCTCAAAGACCTCCGGACAGATGCTGACGCACAGACCACAGCCGATGCAGTTGGAATTGACAGTAGCGTTCATGATGTGCTCCTTTCCTCCCCGGCCAGCGGATGCCGCGGGGCGTATCTGAGCACAGTATGCCCGAAAAGCAGAAAAAATACACAAACAGAAAAAGGACAGGCAGGCCCCGCAGGGTCTGCCTGTCCGGTATAACGTAGGGGAAGAAAATCAGAGGATCCGGCGGCCGCCCACGAAGCCGGTGGTGTAGTAGGCACTGTCCATGTCGCTGATGATGACGCCGGTGCTGGAGGTGGAGGCGTGGATGAACTGGCCCCCGCCGATGTAGATGCCCACGTGGGAGGCACGGCTGGCACCGCTGCCCGACTTCAGGAAGAAGACCAGATCGCCGGGCTGGAGCTCACTCATAGAGACGGAGGTGCCGTTGCTCATCTGAGCGGAAGCAGTGCGGTTGAGGGAGCAGCCAAACTGAGAGTAGACATAGCGGACAAAGCCGGAGCAGTCAAAACCGCTGGGGGAGGAGCCGCCGTAACAGTAGGGATAGCCCAGATACTGCATGGCCAGATCCACCACCTCGGAGGCGGAGCCGGAAGAGGCGGCCTCGGCCGCGTCGATAATGGTCACATAGTCCGCGGACACATAGCCCTCTTCCACCTTGTACCAGCCGTCCAGGGTCTCCAGAATGGTGAGGACCTTGCCAGTAGAGAAGGAGTCCACCTTCTCACTGTCGGTGCTGGGGGCGGAGCGGACATTCAAGGGGCCCTCCGTGACCTTGCCGTAGACGGGCTCCGCCACAGTGGGCAGCTCTACAGTCTCAGACAGCACTACATAATCGGTGGAGACATAGCCCTGAGTATCCTGGAAGGAGACCTGGTACCAGCCGCTTTCGGTAATACCAGACACCTCAATCTGGGAGCCGTCGGGGATGGTCTCCAGAACGGCGGCGTCGGTGCTGGAAGCGTTGCGCAGACGAAGACCGCCCTCGGCGTCCACTGTGCCGGACACAGCAAAAGCCGGAGCGATCATACCGGTGACAGCCAGCAGGCCGGCGGTCAGCTTGGCAGCAAAAGACTGAGAAAAGTGCATGGCGGAAGTCCTCCTGATCGTCATATCTCTGTTTCTGGAGCGCGGGCGGCTCTTTACTTCGTGCTCAGTGCCCGGTCCAGCCAGACCGTGGCCACGTCCATTGCGGTGTATAAGCTGTCCTTCTCTGTCTTTTTGACCACCCGGTCCCGGCTCTTCAGGTCGGGATCGGTCAACTGGAGCTGAACGGCCACCTTTGTGGCCACATCCAGATCGTCAACCTTCTTAGTGTCCAGGATCTGGAGCATGATGATGTACTTTTCGGCCATCGTGCCGTAGTAGATGAGGTTGTCTTTCCGGCGCAGGGGATGGCCCTTATAGGAAAGAGGGATCTTTTCAGACGCCATGGTCTGCCTCCTTAAGGAAATTTTAATGTTGTAACCGAATTGTAACACATTTGAAACCCTTTGTCAAATACTCTCATCTAATTTTTTTCTGGGAAATGGAGGAAAGACGGCGGCAGAGGGGATGGAAAGAGGAAAAACGGCCTCCGGAGCTGCCTCTGGAGACCGTTTTTCGCCTGAATGGCGGAGATGCGGGGTCAGAATATGCTCAGGCTGAGCCGGCGGCCCAGCTGTTCCAGCAGCCGGATGCCAGCCAGACTGTTTCCCTTTTCGTCCAGCCCGGGGGAATAGATGCCGATGCCCATACGGGCAGGGGAGACCGCCATGATGCCGCCCCCCACGCCGCTTTTGGCTGGCAGTCCCACTTTGACGGCGAAGTCCCCCGAGCCGTTGTACATGCCGCAGGTCATCAGCACGGCGTTGACATAGTGGGCATATCGGACGGGGAACAGCCGCTCGCCGGAGGGGGAGCGGCGGCCCCGGCCGGCGAAGGTGCAGGCGATATGGGCCAGGTCCCGGCAGTCCACCCTGATGGAGCAGGCCCGGAAATAACAGTCCAGCACCTCCTCCGGGTCGTCATGAAGCAGTCCGCAGCTCTCCAGCAGAAAGGCCATGGCCCGGTTACGGCTGCCGGTCTGTTTTTCCGAGCGGTAGACCGCCTCGTCCACCGACAGGCTGGGATCTCCAGCCAGCCGGCGGGTCAGCTCCAGCAGCCGCTCCAGCCGCTGGGAATAGCTCGTCCCGTGGATCAGGGTGCACAGCAGGATGGCTCCCATGTTGACCATGGGATTGAGATGCTCGCTGAGCAGGGCCTGGTCCGTATAGTTGATGGCGTCAAAGGGTTTGCCTGTGGCCTCCACTCCCACCCGGGCGCGGACCGTGTCCTCCCCGTTGTCCATCAGCGCCAGGAGGAGCAGGATGGGCTTGATGATGCTTTGAATGGTGAAGGTCCGCCTGTACTCCCCCGCGGAGCTGATACGTCCGTCGCTGGACACCACGCAGATGCCCAACTCGTCCCGGTCCGCCTTGGCCAGCTCCGGGATGTAGCCAGCCACCCGGCCCTCCCGGGTGAAGGGGCGATTTTCCTCCACCAGCTTTTCCAGCAGCGCGTCCATGACGTCCCTCAGTGCAGCTCCAGCCACATGGCTGCGCCGGAGGCGTAGGCGGCGGCACCGTAGATGAGCGCCTCCTCCCGGAAGCGGATCTTGGGATTGTGGAGGCTGACACCGCAGCCGTCCTGGGCGGTGCCGCCTCCCACCACGAAGAAGGTGGAGGGGACGCGGGCGGCGATCTCGGCGAAGTCCTCGGAACCGCTCATTTTCTCACCCCGCTGGAGCATTTTCAGTCCCTCCCGCTGCCACCCCTGGGCGACGGCGGCGGCAGTATCCCCGTCGATCTGGAGGGAGCAGGTGGAGCAGAGATCGGTGACTTGGGCTCTGCCCCGGAAGGCCTCCGCTGTGCAGGTGCAGATGGTGTCGATCCGTTCCAGCAGGTGGGTGCGCAGCGGCTCGCTGAAGGTGCGCAGGGTGCCCTCCAGCACCGCAGAGGAGGGGATAATGTTGGCCGCGTCTCCCCCCTGGAACTTCCCGAAGGTGAGGACCACCAGCTCAGCGGGGTCCGCCTCCCGGCTCAGCAGCTCCTGGAGCGCCAGATGGATGTGGACGCCGATGTTGATAGGGTCCACGGTGGACTGGGGATGGGCGCCGTGGCCTCCGCGGCCCTCCACCCGGATGACCAGGTGGTCACTGGAGGCGGAGACCACGCCGGTGCCGTAGCCGCCCAGGCCCGCTGGAATCATGGGGATCATGTGGGCACCCATGGCCGCATCCACATGGGGATTTTCCAGGATGCCGGCCTCAATCATGGATCTGGCCCCTGACAGGACCTCCTCGCCGGGCTGGAACATGAACTTGACAGTGCCGTTGAGCTCTGCTGCCCGGTCCCGGAGCAGCTGGGCCGCCCCCAGCAGCATGGCGGTGTGCATGTCGTGGCCGCAGGTGTGGGCACAGCTGCGCTGAGAGGCGAAGGGGAGCCCGCTCTCCTCACGCATGGGCAGAGCGTCCATATCGGCCCGGAGCAGGAACACCTTCCCGTCGGGCTTTCCGGTCACGGTGGCGGTGACGCCCCCTCCCAGCCGCCGGGGCTGATAGCCCATCTCGGTCAGCCGTGCCATGACATAGGAACAGGTCTCGGGCAGGTCCATCCCCACCTCGGGATGCTGGTGGAGGTGCCGGCGGTCCCGGACCATCTGTTCATACAGCGCCTGAGCGCTCTGAAGATAATTCATACGATGTACTCTCCTTTCCGGTCACCGGTCCCCACCCTGGGGAAGATGGACCACCCGGATCTGCCCCATCCGGTACAGCACCCAGGCGCACAGGATGCACAGGGGGATGCAGGCCAGGATGGCGATGCCGCGGTTGACTGGTGTGACGAACACGTGGATCAGAAAGACCAGTACGCCGGGGAGGACGGCGGCCTTGAGCTTGCCCTTGATGACAGTGCCGCCCGCCTTGCTGGTCATCTGGCTGAGGAACAGGCACCCATAAAGCGCCGGGAGCATATAGCTTCCGGCGATCTTCACCGGCTCGCTCTCCAGAATGGGCTGGAGAGGGACCAGAAGGAGGACGCCCAGTACGATGATAACGGTGGTCACGATAGAGGAGACGGCCACCGCCACCGTGGCCACCGCGTCTCCGGCGTCGGTATTCTGCTCCACATCCGCCATCTCCAGGGCGTTCAGGGCGCAGGGGAGCTTCAGGTTGGAGATGTTCCCGGTGATGAAGGTGATGTAAGAGGCGGAGCCCAGCATGGGGACGTAGGTGATGACCTCTGAGATGGCGGTGGGGACATACAGGGCCAGCAGGCCGCTGCCGAACAGCAGCAGGTCCGGGATGGAAGGGAACATGTGATAGACGGTGCACATCACCGCAGGGATGCCCAGCATCCAGGCGATGGCCAGGATGCTGCCCAGCCGGCCCGTGCGGTGGATGGAGCGGTCGTAGCTGTCAGACTGCTTCATGTGAGAACGAGCCTCCTTTTAAAATATCTGTTCCAGCAGGACGGACGCGGCCATGCTGACGATCAGAGAGATGGACATGATGAAGCTCCCCAGCCACTTGAGATGAAAGCGCCTCATGCACAAAGCGCACAGGGCCGCCACTCCCATGCTGATGAGGAAGGTCAGGGCGTAAACTGTTCCGGAGGCGAAGATCAGCGGCGTGAAGGCGGCCACGATCCCCAGGAAGAAGCAGGAGTTGACGATGGTGCCCCAGTCGCCCCGCTTTTTCTTCAGGGTGCTCATCCCAGTCTGGATCTTTTCCACCGCGAAGATGTTGATGATGATGCCGGCCAGGATGCAGATGCTCATTACGAACATGACCGCGCCGAAGACGGTGTGGTCGGCCTGGGCGGCCATCTCGCCTACGGAGCCGTAGCCCATGCCGTCGGCCACCATGTCTGCCGCCATCAGCTCATAGCTCACCGAGCCCACCACCGACAGCCGATACCAGGGCCATGGGATGCCCAGTACAGTGGACAGGGTGAACAGCCCGATGACGATGGAGACAGAGGGGACGATGGTGAAGACCGCCGAGCTGCGGGCCACGGCGCTCAGCTTTTCCTTGGAGATCCCAAGCTCCAGACACCGCCTCCAGGACTTGCGCAGAAAGACGGCGGACAGCCCCACGATATACAGGACCCCGGCGGCGACCAGGACGTAGAGGAGCGGGGAATTTGCCACATCAAAATAACCCATGGTGTTCCTCCCTTGGCAGATAGCCAGATTTTTTTCCAAATACAGCTGTTTTGTTGTAAATTATACTATCATGGCGGAGCCGGCTTGAAAAATATAAAATGCATTTGCTTTCCATATCAAAAATGATATAATTTAACGACATGATCTCGTTTTGTGTCTCCGGGACAAGGGGAGCCTGGCGCTTCTGCCTGAGGGGACGGAAAATACACACAAAGATCGGGAGCCGGAAAAGAGAGAGCCGGGAGGGGATCGCATTGGAAGAACTGGATCTGAAATACCTGCAATACGCCTTAGCCGTAGTTCGCTATGGCTCTGTGACCCAGGCGGCCCGGGCCCTGTACCTGGCCCAGCCCAACTTGAGCCGGGCCATCGGGGAGCTGGAGCAGTCCCTGGGCTTTCCCCTGTTCCTCCGTACCAGACAGGGTATGAGCCTGACGCCCCAGGGGGAGCGGTTCCTGACGGAGGCGGAGACGCTGCTGGACCGGCTTTCCGACCTGGCGCGGGAGTGCCGTCAGGAGAGCCGGCGCCGGGTCCACTTTGCCTGTGTCCCCTCCTCCCTGTTTGTCAACACGGTGCTGGAGACGGCCCGGGGCCTGCCGGACTGGTCCATCCAGTGTGAGGAGTACTATGATTGCCGGGAGCTCTTTGACCGGGTGGGAAAGGGGGCATCCCTGGCCGCCTTTCTCACCTTTGGAACAGAGATGCGGGAAGAGCTTTTCGCCTACTTTGCCCGGCGGAACCTGCGCTACCACCCCCTGGCCCAGAGCCCGGCCTACGGGGTGGTCCGCCGGACCAGCAGCCTCTACCACCCGGAGACGGTCCCGCCGTCCATCCGGTACGATGAGGCCCTTTTGATGCTGAATGTGACCTATTTCGACCCCATAGGGGTGCATTTTCAGCCGGAGCGCTCCCCGCTGCCCCCGGCCAAAGGGATCTGCCACGGCGTGGGCCGGGCGGGCAACCTGGATATGCTGGAGTCCATGGACCACCTGGTGATGATCTCCTGTCACATCCACTCCAAGATCATGGCGCGGAATGAGCTGGCGGCGGTGCCCATCCGGCCCGCGTCCATGGACTATGAATATGGCTTCCTGACCCGGGCGGACGTCCGGCTCAGCCTGGAAGAGCAGGCACTGCTGGAGAAGATTGAAGGGGAGGTGCAGCGGGAGTTCGAGGCGTGAGGGCCAGATCGGTGCCCGGATCAGATATTATTGAAGAGAGGAGCGGCGCACTTCCTGTGGGGGAAGCGCGCCGCTCCTCTTGCGTCCAGGAAGGGATGAAAGGGGGGCATAGGGGGCATGATACCAAAAGTCCCGATTCGTTGGTGAGTTCTCATCCCGTAGGGGGCTGGAACGGCAGGGGAAGCGTTTCCCCGGGCACACAAAACGGAATTGGAACGTACAGAAGAAAGGGGAAGAGGGCCATGAAACTGAAGGATCAGATCGCGGTGGTGACCGGCGGGAGCCGGGGGATCGGATATGCGGTGGTGAGAGCCTTCCTGAAGGAGGGGGCGGAAGTGGTGCTGTGCGCCAGCCGGAGCGAGACGGCGGAGCGGGCGGTATCCCAGCTGAAGGCGGAGCTGCCGGAGGCCCGGGTATGGGGCATCTGGCCCAGCCTGGAGGACCCGGAGCAGGTCCGGACGGCCTTTGACCGGATCGGGGCGGAGCATGGGCGGATCGACATCCTGGTCAACAACGCGGGGGTCTCAGAGAGCACGCCCTTTGGGGCGTACACCGGGGAGCTCTTTGACCGGGTGATGGACCTGAACGTAAAGGGAATGTTCCACTGTGCCCGTGGGGCGGTGCCCTGGATGGAGAGGCAGGGCAGAGGCGTGATCTTGAACACCTCCTCCATAGTGAGCTTCTATGGACAGCCCGCCGGCGTCGCCTATCCGGTCTCCAAGTTCGCAGTCAACGGCTTCACCCTGTCCCTGGCCCGGGAGCTGGCGCCGAAGGGGATACGGGTCAATGCGGTGGCCCCGGGCATCATCGAGACGGACATGCTGCGGGCAGTGCCGCGGGAGGTGCTGGCTCCTCTGGAGGCCCAGATCCCCCTGGGGCGTGTGGGGCAGCCGGGGGAGGTCGCGGAGGCCTTCGTGTTCCTGGCCTCGGAGCAGGCATCCTATATCACCGGCGTGGTCCTCCGGGTGGACGGACTGGCCCGGGCCTGAACAGTGCCGGGCTACGGCCGCTTTCTCCCAGAGGCACTGGGGATGTTCAGCTCCTCGCGGTATTTGGCCACGGTACGGCGGGAGATGGGGCAGCCCTGCTCCGTCAGTAGGGTGCATAGCTTCTGGTCGGAGAGAGGCTTGGTGCTGTCCTCCTCCCGAATCAGGCGGCGGAGCAGTTCCTTGGCGGCACAGCTGCCGACCTCGGCACCGCTCTCCCCGGCGGCCCGGCGGGAGAGAAAATGACGGAGGGGAAAGACCCCCCGGGGACACTGGACATATTTGTCCCGAATGGCGCGGCTGACCGTGGATTCATGGATCTCCAGCTCTTGGGCGATGTCGGACAGGCGCAGGGGCCGCAGGGCGCTGGGCCCCGATCGGAAGAAGTCCTGCTGGCGGCCGGCGATAGCCTGGGCACACCGGAGAAGCGTGGTCTCCCGCTGACCAATGGCCCAGAGCACGTTTTCGGCCTGGCGGAGCTTCAAGGTAAGATATTCCCGCACCTGGGCGTCATCGGACTGGGTCAGGAGACTGCGGTAATAGGAGTTGATCTGGAAGTAGGGACGGTCACTGTTCCGCAGGCGGGCAGTGAAATGTCCGTCTATCTCTTCGATCAAAATATCCGGCTGAATATAGGAGATCTCGCTGGGGAGCGCGAAGATGGAACCGGGACGGGGATTCAGCTCTCGGATCAGCCGTTCGGCGGACCGGACCTCCTCCTGAGAGATGGAGAGGCGGGCGGAGATGGCATGATAATGTTTTTTGGCCAGCTCCTCCAGGCAGTCCCGAACAATGGCAAGGGCGGGGCCCTCCTCATGGATGCGGAGCAACTGAAGCTCCAGACACTGGGAGAGGGAGGAAGCCCCCACACCTGCGGGTTCCAGGGAGCGCAGTAGCTCCAGAGTGCGGGCGAGCCGCCTTTGGGAGATGCCAGAAGTCCGGGAGAGCTCGTCCAGTGGGATGCGGAAATACCCATCCTCGTCCAGACAGGCGGACAGGTAGCACAGAAGCTGCTTGGCAGACTCATCCAGATCGAGCTGCTGGATCTGGCGGAAGAGAAAATTGGAGAGGGATTCCTCCAGACCGCCATCCGTCCCCACCTGGGCCAGCGGGTCCAATTCCTCGGCGTCCAAGCGCTGGTAATAGCGATTTTGACGGTCGCTGTCCTCCAGCCACTTCACACGGCGGAAGAGCTCCTGATCCCGGGGAACTTCCTGCTCGGAGCGGGGCGGCTCCAGATCGATGATAGGGTTCTCCTGGGCGAGCTCCTGAACATAAGCCTCCAATTCCACTGTGCTCATCTGAAGGAGCGCGAGGCTCTGGAGCGTCTGCTGGGTGAGCTGTTGAGTCTGCCGTTGGACCAGTTCCATAAGGGACGCCTCCTTTTTCAGAGCTATTATAGCAAATATGCCGAGGGGAAACAAGATAGGCATAAGGCATGACGGGACCGTACAGAAGCATACACCATATAAAATTAAGAATATTTTTATTCTTTTTTATCTGAATGAGGTGCACCTCATGGAAGTATGCATCCAATGATGGTAGGATTCTGCTTACAGTATTGTCGAAATTTGGAGGGAAATGAAATGCATGCATATACCAAGCTGGTCAAAAAGTTTCTGAATGGGTACATGGCCGAGACACGGGAACAGCGGGGCATGTCTAAGGAAGAGATGTCGGAACGCCTGCGCATCGAGCCACGTTCCTATGCGGATCTGGAAAAGGAGCGCTACTGCCTGTCCGCACCGTCTCTGATGTTCTTCCTGCTCTTCTTGGAAAGTCCCGGGGTGGAGGAGCTGATACAGAAATTTCGTCAGACAGTGGAGCAGGCGGACCAAAATGGGACAGTATAGAACGGAGATCGGGACGGCGGAGGTATGTGACATGCTGTGCCGGCTGGGCGCCACGGCAAATTACAGGGGGTTCTCCTACACCGCCTATGCAGTGCTGCTCTGTGTCCAGCAGCAGGACCGGCTCCTGCTGGTCACCAAATGGCTCTATCCGGATGTGGCGAAGCGGTATGGGACAAACTGGAAGGCGGTGGAGCGGAACATCCGAACCGTGATCACCGTGGTGTGGGAGCAGAACCGTGCCATGCTGGAGGGACTGGCCCGCCGTCCGCTGCTTCAGCGCCCCTGCGCGGCGCAGTTCCTGTCCATCCTGTCCAACAGCCTCCTGTGCGAGCAGAGGGCGGGACCGGTGCAGAGCTGAAAAGGAACACAAAAAGAGGCAGAGCGGACCCGGGAGTGCATCCCGGAGTGCCGCGCTGCCTGTTCTGTTTTGGCCGGTGCCGTCCCACGACCCAGGGCGGGGGCAGGCGGAGATCTGGAGGGAGAGGAAGTTCAGATAACGCCCTTTTCCCGCCATGCGGAGATCTCCTCCGGTGTAAAGCCGAGGAACTGGTAGACCTCATCGTTGTGCTCGCCCAGCAGGGGAGCGCAGCCCCTCACATAGGGGTTCGTCTCTGACATCTTGACGGCCTGATTCGTGATCCTGACAGGACCCAGCTGGGGGTGGGTGACCTCTGTGTACATGCTTCGCTCATCCCTGAAATGGGGGTCATTGGCCACATCGGCCACTGTCATGACCGGCGCCGCCGCAATTTTGGCCTCTGCCAGCCGCTCCAGAAGCACGTTTTTTTCGAATTTTGAGGTCTCCTCCGCAATCATGGGGGCCAGCAGCACGCGGTTTTTGACGCGGTCCTCCACACGCTGGAACTCCGGTATGTCGATCCACTCGTCATGCCCCAGAATGTGGGCGAATTTCGGCCAGGCGCTGGCTTGTCCGGCGCTGATCATTACCTTTTCTTGGGATAGGTGTTTCCAGGGGCACTGGCCTCGAAAAAGTTTCCCAGCTGGTCTATGACGCCGGAGCGGAAATTTTCGATCAGAACGCAGCGTTTCAAAATGATTGATTTGCGATACATGATGGCGTATGACGAAACTGCATTTTTCAATCCCCACGCAATGAAAACCCTGGACTGATGATTTACGCAAAATTAGAATAAGAATAGAAGGCCCGCCGCTGCGACAAATTCGCAGCGGCGGGTCTTTTGCGGGGGAAAGGGCCCCGGAGGCGCTGGAAAGGAGCCGCCGGGGCGGGCTCCAGCCAAATCAGGGGATTATCGTGCGCTGCGCAGGGCGTCCCGGACCAGGTCAGCATAGGTACGCATGTCAGTGATCTGGATCCACCGCTCCAGACTGCCGCTCCAGCGGTAGGTGTGGCAGTTGGTGGCCTCCTGCACGTCTTCATAGTACCAGGCGTCCTTCGGGTTGTCCGGCCAGTGGATCATGTCGTCCAGCATGTGATCAGCGTCGGGGGCGCGGTCCAGCACCTCATTGATGAGGGCCATGACCTCAGCGCGGGTGATGCTCCGGTCGGGGTCGTAGGTGCCGTCGGGATAACCGGCGATCCAGCCCTCAGCGGCGGCGCGGTTGATGTACTCCCGTGCCCAGTGGCCGGAGATATCGCTGAACTTGTCCGGGCCGGAGTACCGGGCGTCAGAGAACTGGGCGGCCACCACAGCGAACTCGGCGCGGGTGATGTAGGCGCCGGGGTCAAAGTCGCCGCCGGTGCGACCGGTCATGATGCCGCCGTTGTTCAGGGTGGTGATGGAGTAGAAGGACCAGCGGCTGGACTCCACATCAGGGAAGGGGTTCCGCTCGGTAATGTAGTCCGCCCGGGACGCGTCGGTGAGCAGGCGGAAGAAGATGGTGGCCACTTCCTCACGGGTGATGGGGTCGTTGGGCTGGACGGTGCCGTCGGGGTAGCCGGAGACGTAGGCGAAGTGGTCCTCCTTGTTCAGCTGAGGTGTTCCGCCGGAGCCGCCGTGCCCGCGGTCGTCGTCGTCATCGTCATCATCGTCATCATCGTCATCATCCCGGTCGTCATCGTCATCCTCATCCTCCCAGAACAGGGCGAAGGGGGAGAAGGAGTCCACAGTGAAGCGGATGCCTTCATCCGTGGCCACCAGGGTGCCGTCCTCAGTGGAGTAGAGCTCCATGGTGTAGTTGCCTTGCTCCAGGTCGGTGTTGCTGTTGCGGTCCAGGCCCGCATAGTGGACCAGCTGGAACTCGCTGTTCCGATCCGTTCCATCGGGGTAGGGCCAGTAGAGGGTGATCTCCCCGTCGGTGGTGACATAGGCGTTGCCGTTGCTGGTGTCCACCAGGTCCAGGTAGCGCAGCTCCGCACTGTGGTCCTCGGTGATGGAGTTGAATCCATCCACCGCGCTGTTGTGCAGGGTATTGCCCTGGTCGGGGACGATGCTGTCCACCAGCAGATGCACAGCATCAGGATCAGCGACCTCCAGCCTGCTCTCATTGATGTAGAGAGCGGCGTCTGCGGGGATATGGGCGGTGATGCTGTTCACCTCATTGGTGGGGGGCTCATTGACCACAGGGGTGGTGGCGGTGTCGAGATCAGTCACGCCCCGGATGGTCAGCGTACCGGATCCCACCGCCGCGCTGTACTGCTCCGTGTCTGCGCCTACCGTAAGCTCGGCCTTGACCCGCTGCTGCTCCAGATCTCCGGCATAGATGGTCATGTCATACTGCCGGAACACGCTGTTCACCTGGACAGTAAAGTCGTCACTGGTCATGAAGGAATCAGGGTCGTCCTGATCGGTGAACTGGAGGCGGATGGGGACCTCGCCATTGGGGGTCTCAGCGGGCAGGATGCGGTAGATGTAGCGGTCATAGGCCATGCTGGTGTTGCCGGGATTGTTGTCGTACCGCTCCAGCTTCCAGATCCGCTGTTCTCCGCCGAAGTTGTAAGTAAAGGTCAGATATTTGGACAGGTCCACCACCTGCTGTCCATTTTCATTGGTGACAACATCGGCGGGATCTGCGTGTTCGATCAGCCACGCATTCAAATCACTGGGCAGGGTGATGTAGAAGCCTGGCACGGGCAGTCCGTTGTCGGTGGCGCCGATCTCGTTTCCGCTGCCGTTGACCACGCTCTCATAGCTGCTGCCGCCGGTGTAGATGGTGATATCGGCGGGCTGGATCATGATCTGCCGGGCGTCGGGGGTACCGTCGCCGTTCCGGTCATAGGCCCACACGGCGTAGACCGTGGCCACCGCCGGGATGTTGACTTCGGATACCAGAGTGGGCAGCTGTTCGCCCGCGTCATAGATCTTCTCATGGTTGTCGGTGGTGGTCCAGCCCAGGAAGAGGACCGCTGCACCCTCGGTGTCAGTATGGGTGGGGGCGGTGTAGTCATCTTCTTCCCCCAGTTCATAACCAGTCTGCTGGGCCAGGTCCGGGACTACGAATGTGGTCTCCCCGGCGATGCGGCCGCCGTTGGCGTCATAGGTCAGGGAGTAAGCGGTCACCGGCACCGGATCAGTCGTATCTGTAACTGCGTCCTCGATCTCATCTGCGGTCACGGCAGCGGTATTCGTCACGCCTGCCGCCACGTCTGTCTGCGCCGCGGTATAGGCATAGGTGATGATGACCTTGTCGCCCACTCCAATGCTGGAGATGGTGTAGCTGCTGTCGCTGAGGGTATGATCGATGTCCCCTACCCGGATCACCGTGCCGGCGCTCCACAGGGTGTCTTCAATCGTCACATCAGTCAGGGGCGCATTGCCGGTATTGCGCACTGTGATCGTGTAGTGGATCTGCTCTCCCACACGGACAGATGCCTCCTGAGCTGTTTTCTCCACTGTCATGGCGGGTGCCGCCGCAGTAAGTCTGTAGGTGTAGGTGGTGCTGGTCCCCGCCGTCAATGCCGCCCCGGCCACGGGGGACTCATCATCCCACGCGCCGCTCAGGATGTGCGCTGCATCAGGCTCAACTTTTGTGGTGTCAGGAATATTCGTCAAAGTCGGCGCGGGGCTGACCTCGACCCATTTGTCAGAGGTCTCATCATATTCCGACAAACGATAGACCTGTTCAATTTCCGTGCTTCCGTTTGCCCAGGTGCCCCCCACGACCTGATAGATCACTTGGGCCTGGTACTGATCCGGGGTACCGTCGCCGCCATCTTCGCCGCCGACTTTGTCCACGGCGTAATACAGCTTCAGCGTCACGATATCTTCCGGCTTCTCAATTTTGGTCAGCGTACCGGTCGTATTGGAGAGCGCAGGGTCCAGACAGTACCCCTCATACGCTTTGGGGGTGGCCGTTACCTCTGCCCCGATCGCCCCGGAGAAGCGCTCCGTCTCCGTCGCGGACACAGGATAAGTTCCATCGTCGTTTGCCTTGTAGTGCTCCACGACATACAGAACATTGCCGGGGACAATGGGGGTGGTGCTTTTGGCAAAGGTATAGGTGTACGTCACATCATCGGTCCCGGAAACTGTGGCAGGAGGCGTGGTATCCCAGCCGCCCTGCGTTCCGTCCGTGCCACCATAGCCAGCGTCCGGCTTCATTCCGGTGGGGGCTGTCAGGTAGGCGCTGCCGTTCATGTCCCACTTGCCGTCCTTCATCAGCGTCACATAGGTGACTT
Organism: Lawsonibacter asaccharolyticus; assembly: GCF_022453915.1. Taxonomy (NCBI): domain Bacteria; kingdom Bacillati; phylum Bacillota; class Clostridia; order Eubacteriales; family Oscillospiraceae; genus Lawsonibacter; species Lawsonibacter asaccharolyticus. Next base: position 2,093,607 of record NZ_CP091870.1, on the reverse strand, counting down.
TGGCGGCGCTGGTGCCATCCTCCCAGGTCCCGTTTACCACCTGGAAGGTCACTTTCTTCTGGTACTTGTCCGGGACACCGTCGCCGCCGCCATTCTCGCCGCCGACTTCATCCAGGCTGTAAACCGCCGTGATCTCCACATTGCCGGTGAGCGTGCCGGAGGTCACCCCCTTCACCGTGTCTTTGGCATAGCTCTGACCTTTATATGTGATCGAGTCAGGGATCTGGCCGCTCACATCATAGGGAGACTCCTTGGACATCTCTTCGCTGACATAAGAAGTTTGGATCTCCGTTTGCTCCGCATCATCCATCACATACTTGACGGTCACCGTGTACTGGTCCTCACAGACCACCTGGAACGTGACCGCCTCTTTGCTCCCGTTTTTCAGCTTCCAGCCGTTGTGATACACATAAGTGACTGTGGCCATATCTTTCGCGGGGGTGTGAGTCGCACTGGTGGTCTCATTATACGCCGTCACGAAGCGCTCAGAGGAAATGGTGACCGTATATTCCAGATGGCGGTCCACCACCCGGGAGGATGTGGTATAATCCCCTGCCGTCAAGGTCATCGGCTGAGAACCTGCATGGCCCGCGGCCTGGTTGGTGCAGCTCACGGTGACTTTGATGCTGTTCAGAAATTCAGGCGTCCCGGCCTCCACCCACTTGGCGGTCAGGGTCAGATCGCTGCCGCGGATGACGACCTTTCCGCCTGCGTCCACCTTGGAGCCGTCCTCATATCCTGTTCCGGAAATGGTCCAGCCGTCGAAGACATAGCCCGTAGCCAGCGCGGCCTGGACCGCCTCGTCAGAAGGAATGGCGGCTTGGACTTCCTCATTGCGCTTCAGACCGGTCTGAGTTTCAGGAACATCGTACTCAGTCAGTGCCCCGCTTTGGTCGCCCCAATCATACTGGATCTGATAGGTGTTCTCATCTTCCTTTAACTCCAGCAGCAGATAGAAGGGGTAAATGGTGTTCCCGCCTAGATAGCTGTTGTTCCAGTTGGCTTCACTAGGTTTTGAGGTGGGATAGTTTCGGCCTAAGCCGCCGACATTGCGCCAATGATTAAAATCATTTTCGTCAATGGAAACGTGTGTTACAGCGGAATAATCCCCGTTTTCGTCCGGCTCAATGGTGACAGCGTCACCATATTCGACCACACCGCACCCGGTATAGTTTCCGCACACCAGACGGTAGGAGGAGAGATAGTAGCCCTCCGCCACCCGGATGTCCAGGCCGCTGCGGATCAGCTGGCCCGCGTTGGCCGCCTCCGTATCATCCAGGGCCTCCTGAGGGGATACATCTTTCCTTGTATAAGTGACATCCTTCGCCCCGGCGGACACCGTTACCAGAGAGGGGTCCGTGATCTTTTCATTACCCCATCCATAATATTCGTCAAAGCTCCAATACACGGGCCACCAGTTGCGCCACTGGTCCCCACGTTCATTCTCATCGGTCTTTTCCTCCAGCGTCCAGGTATAGGCCCACTGGTAGCAGGCATCACCATGCTGGTGCTCTTCCTTGCTGCAGGTCAATGTGTAACATCCGGTTTTGAGAGAACATTCGTGCCTGCACTCGGTGGGGCCTTCGGTTTTGTCAATTACTTGGTATCCCCATGCCCAATCTAGGATGCTGAAGGAGTGCCACGTGCACCCTGTATCGTCTTTATGGAACCCGAGCCTATTATAATGGTCCGGATTGTCCTCCTTCGTACACTTCACCCACTGTGTGGGATAGCAGTCGTCATTGTGCTCATGTACACAGTCATGGCTGTAGCAGCTGTCCAGAGAGTGGGCGTGTTCCTCCTCTTTGCAGGTAAGATCTCCCCGCTCAGCGTCGGGCCCTACCCACTCTGTCCCATCCGGAATGTTTTCCGGCGGCTTTTGATCGGGGTCGGTCGTTTCAAACGTATCTCCTATCTCATACTCTGACCCTCCCGGCGCCGCAAAGGCGGACACCGGAAGCAGGGACAGCACCATGCACAGGGTCAGCAATACGGCCAAGAATCGCTTTTTCATGTCATTTCTTTCCTCCTTAGTAGCTGATATTCATGCCAGCGCAATCGAGAGCTGGGGGGGTGGTCACATCATCCCCACCCCCTTTCCGGCATCCCAGCCCACGGAGAACTGTTCCGCCTCCATCATCTGGTCGAAGGCCTGGACCACCAGCTGGTCCACACTGACCCGGATGGCATCCTGGGTCTCCTGCCACAGCCGGCGCAGACAGCGTGGGTTCCCTTTTTCCTCCGGCACCCGGGCGTCCCGGCACAGGGACCGGATCTCGCCCGTCACCTGGGTCCGCCGCATGGGCTGCCCGTTCCGGCTGCGGAACACCGGTCCTGCGGTGATGCCCTGCCGGGCCGCATAGCCCCGCAGCTCCTCCGCCAGCGGCGGCGGCAGACGCACGGGGCTGGGTCCCCGCCCGTCCAGCGCCTCCGCCGTCAGCCGGGGCAGCTCCCCCACCGACAGGCCCGTGCTGCCGAATACCTTCACCAGCAGGTAGAGCCGCTCCTTCTCCAGAACCCGGGCGGTGGACAGCAGACGCAGATACTCCCCGCGGGTCAGCTCCGGCCGCTCCCCCTCCGCCGGGGGCGGGAGGGCGGCGGTGGCCTGGAGTTCCCGGTGGCCCAGATAGGTCATCAGGCCGTTGGCCGCCGCCAGCCGCACATTGATAGTCCGGGGAAGATACCCCTGGTCCTCCAGCGTCTCCCGCCAGCGGTCCAGCGTCCCGCGGCCTACCCGCTTGTCCGGCGGCAGCGACCGGTACAGCCCATAGATGCTCCGCCGGTACGCCGCCAGGGTGTCTGCGCTCCGGCCCTGCTGGCGCAGGGTGTCCAGATAGGCGTCCATGGCCTCCGGCGTGAGGCATACCTCCCCTGCCGGGGCCTCCTGTTCCATCACCAGTTCCATGCCGTTCTCCCCTCTCGCCCCCCAGTTGTAGGCAAAATCAATATTTTGCCGCGTTCTATCCCGGGGAAGGAGCTGTTCGGGCAGAAAAAAAGAGCGCCGGCGGCGCTCCTGAGGGAAAAAGGGCGTGAAGATTGAGCCGTATGAGCAATTTGGGCTCATATGGCTGGTCTTTGCGCAAATTTAGCAGCTCCAGCTTGAATTTTCCATCGGCCTGTGCTATAATCTACCAGAAATCTATGTAGCCTCCTGCGGCCTTTCCTGGTCGCTGGATGCAAAATATTGATTTTGTCTAGCAGACGAGGCGCAGGCGGTCCAGATCCCGGCGGTGCTGGGCACCGGTGGAGATGAGATAGATGCGGGTGGTCTCAATGCTGGAGTGCCCCAGGACATCGGCCAGCTTGGCCACGTCCCGGGTGGCCTGATAGAAGGTGCGCGCAAAGAGATGGCGCAGGTTGTGAGGGAAGACCTTGGTGGGGGCCACCCCGGCCCGGAGGCACAGGCGCTTCATCTCCGCCCAGATCTGCCGCCTGGACAGAGGCTTGCCGCTTTTGGTGAGGAAGATCTCGCCGGAAGCGGTTTTTTGCTGTCTGGCGTACTTGAGCAGCTTGCGGCACAGCTTGCCGGGGAGGAGGATGGTGCGGACCTTGCCCTTGAGGGCGATATCCGCCTGACCGGAACGGGCGGCCTCCACAGTGATATAGCGCACCTCGCTGACCCGGATGCCGGCGGCGCAGATGGTCTCCATGACCAGGGCCAGGCGGTCCCGGCCCAAGGTGCGGGCGGTGTCCAGCAGGCGCTGGTACTCCTGGCGGCTCAGCTCCCGCTCCTCGCTCTGAAAGAGTCTGCGCTGCACCCGCAGGGCGCGGACACGGCAGTCCTCCAGGCCGATGAAACGGAGAAAGGTGTTGAGGGCGGCCAGCATGGAGTTGATGGTGGCGGGGCGGTAGCCGGAGCGGACCAAGTGGGCCTTCCAGCCCGTGACCGCCTCCCGGTTCACCGGCGCCCCCGCCAGCCACTCCAGAAAGGCCCCTGCGTCCCGCAGGTACTTCTCCACTGTCCCCGCGCTCCGCTCCTCCTCCGCCAGCCTCCGGGCAAAGGCAGACAGATGTTCCTGGGGCACATGGTGATCTTTCATACAAAAACTCCCCTTTTCTTCCAGTGTGGTACTATTTTACCGGAAACGGGGGGCGTTTATCCGAAACCTAGGGGAAGAAAAGGAGGAAGGCTGTTCAATTTGCAGCCCAACCTCCGGCACCGGACACTCCTTTTTATATATAAGGTATGAAAATGCGGGGCGGGGGAGGAAAATCGTTGACTTGAATATCCTGGGAGGGTATGCTATACTCAACTTTGTATGAATCCACGGAGGGCCCGGGCCGCACAGCATACTGACAGGGGGAACTGCCGGTATGCTGTTCTGCATCGGGACAGGGGAGCCGGGGGCTCCGGCCCCGGCAGAAGGGGGAGGCAGCGTGCTGCGCCTGTTGTCCAATCAGAATTTTAACCCTACCCGCCTGATCGTGGTGAGCTTCGGGGCCATCATCCTGCTGGGGACTTTTCTGCTCCACCTGCCTATCTCCGCCCGGGACGGGCAGTTCACCCCCTGGCTGACCTGCCTGTTCACCGCCACCTCCGCCACCTGCGTCACTGGTCTGGTCCTGGTGGACAGCGCGCTCCACTGGACTCCCTTCGGTCAGGGGGTGATCCTGGCCATGATCCAGCTGGGCGGGCTGGGATTTGTCTCATTGATCAGCCTGATCCCTCTGCTGCTGCGGCGGCGCATCGGCCTGTCCCAGCGGCTGGCCATCGCCTCCGCATTTAATCTGAATGGGATGTCCGGGGTAGTGCGGGTGGTGCGCCACGCCCTCATGGGCACCTTTCTGCTGGAGGGCTGTGGTGCGATCCTGCTGGCTACTCGCTTCGTCCCTCTCTTCGGCTGGGGGCGGGGGCTGTGGTACTCCATCTTTCACAGCGTGTCCGCTTTCTGCAATGCCGGATTCGACCTGATGGGGGAGCACACCGGGGCCTTCTCCAGCCTTGCGGGCTTCCGGGAGGACCCGGTGGTGCTGGGCACCATCGGGTGCCTGATCGTGCTGGGCGGCCTGGGCTTTTTTGTTTGGGAGGACTGCCTGGAGCATCGGAGCTGGCGGCGGCTGTCCTTCTACTCGAGAATGGTGCTTGCCGTCACCGGGGCGCTGATCCTGGGGGGCTGGCTGTTCTTTCTGGGGGCAGAGTGGAACAATCTGGAGACCCTGGGTGGTATGACGGCGGGAGAGAAGGTGGGCAATGCTCTCTTTCAGTCGGTGACCCTGCGCACAGCAGGGTACAGCGTTCTGGACCAGGGGGCCCTGCGGGACGGGGCGGCTGCCCTGTCCGTGGTGCTGATGCTGATCGGGGGCTCCTCCGGCTCCACCGCCGGCGGCATCAAGACGGCCACCGCCGGCGTGCTGCTGATCTCACTGTGGGCCGGCCTGCGGGGGAGAGACCAGGTGGTGCTCCGGCGGAGGACCATCCCCCAGGCCCGGGTGCTCAATGCCATGACCCTGACCCTGGTGGTGACCTGCCTGTTCCTGGCCGGGTCCATCGCCCTGACATTGGCGGACGGGGTCCCCTACCTGGCTGCCGCCTTCGAAGTGGCCTCGGCCATGGGGACCGTGGGGCTGACCATGGGGATCACCACCGGCTTGTCCCCGCTGAGCCAGGGAATCATCATCGCGATGATGTTCCTGGGCCGGGTGGGCGTGCTGTCCTTCTCCATTGCGTTCCTGATCCGGGACCGGGGAGAGAATAAGATCCGCTACCCCAGTGTGGATGTGATGATCGGCTGAAGGAGATGTCTATGAAAAGCTTTTTGGTGATCGGACTGGGCAGATTCGGCACATCGCTGGCCTGTGAGCTGTGTGCCCTGGGCCACGAAGTGATGGCGGTGGATCTGCGGGAGGAGCGGGTCCAGGAGGTGGCGGGCTCTGTGACCCACGCCGCCGCCGGAGATGCCCGGGACCCGGAGGTCCTCCGGGCCCTGGGAGCCAGGAACTTTGACTGTGCTGTGGTGTCCGCAGGGGACGACGTGGGCACCAGCGCCCTCATCGTCCTCAACCTGAAGGAGCTGGGAGTGCCCCAGGTGGTGGGCAAGGCCCGCAGCGCCGTCCACCACCGGGTGCTGGAGAAGATCGGCGCCGACCGGGTGGTCTTTCCGGAGCAGGAGATGGCCCTGCGCCTGGCTCGGAACCTGGCCAACGGGGACATTCTCAACTTTATCGAGCTGTCGGAGGAGTACTCCATCATGGAGTGCCGCTGTCCCCGCCAGTGGCAGGGGAAGAGCATCCGGGAACTGGACGTGCGGGCCAGACACCGCCTGAACATCATCGCTATCCGCCGGGGGGGCGGCATGACCATCTCCCCCGGAGGTGAGTACGCCCTTCAGGAGGAGGACGAGCTGGTGGTGCTGGGACGGAACGAGGATATCAGAGAGGTGGAGCGGCTGTGAGAGAGGAGTGGATCACCAGCCGGAAGAACCCTCTCCTGGTCCAGATCCGCCGCCTGGCCTCCAGCCGCGGCGCCCGGCGCTCAGCGGGGATGTTCCTGGGGGACGGCGTCAAGCTGCTGGAGGAGGCCCTGAAGTGGGGAGCGCCCCTGGAGACGGTGGTGTACTCGGAGGGGCTGGACGGGCCGGAGCTCCCGCCGGAGGTGCGGACGGTCCGGGTGCCGGAGGATGTGATGGCCTCCATCTCCCCCATGGAGTCCCCCCAGGGGGCGCTGTTCCTGTGCCGGATGTGGGACACCGCCCCGCCGCCCCGCCTGGAGGGCGGGCGCTATCTGGTGCTGGACGGTCTCCAGGACCCGGGGAACGTAGGCACTATCTGGCGCACCGCCGATGCCCTGGAGGCGGACGGCCTGCTCCTGGTCCACGGATGTGCGGACCCCTTCGGCCCCAAGGTGGTGCGGGCCACCATGGGGGCCTGTTTCCGGCTCCCGGTGTGGGAGACCGGCCCGGAGAGGCTGGCGGGCCTGCTGGAGCGGTCAGGACTGGCGCTGTACGCCACCGCCCTGCGTGAGGATACGGAGGATATCAAAACGGCGGACCTGAGCCGGTCCGCCGTGGTGATTGGGAGCGAGGGGCGCGGGGTCTCGCCGGAACTGCTCGCTATGAGCCAGCGGGCCCTGAAGATCCCTATGCGGGAGCGGTGTGAGTCCCTGAACGCCGCCGCGGCCGCCGCGGTGGTGCTCTGGGAGATGGGCCGCTAATCCCGGCGGGGCCGGTGTCCTGCGTCCAGCTTTCGGTAGGCCCGCTGGATGATGACCAGTGAGACGGCCAGACACAGGGCGAACAGGGCATAGGCCGGAACATAGCTGTGGAAGCGGTCAGCCAGCAGGCCCGGGATGGGGCCGAAGAGGAGCATCCCAAGAGCGTAGGACACAGTGAGGGAGCGCACCGCACCCTCGTACTGGGCGTCCCCGAACAGGTCGGCGGACCAGATGGCAAAGGTCACCGCCGAGATGGGCAGGCCCAGGCCGAACAGGGTCATGGCCGCGAAAGCGGGGAGCATCCCACCCAGGTGGGCCACACAGCACAGGAGCAGTCCGGCCAGAAAGATCAAATGGACGTACCAGTTGCCCGCCCGGCTGCCAAAGCGGTCATAGATCTGGCCGCAGAGGATCTTGGATACGCAGATGACCAGCCCCAGGTAAGAGATGAGCAGAGCGGCGGAGGCGCTGTCATAGCCGGCGGTGGTGTAGAGCACTGTGAGGTGGGAGAAACCGGGCCCGCCGGGGCCGCCGATGAGAAAGACAGCCAGCAGCAGGGACAGCCGGAGGGCGGGAGTCATGCCTGCCGGCGCGGGGCGGGGCGGCGGCGCCGGAGTCTCCGGACCGCCCAGGTGGTAGGGCTCCAGGCCCAGGTCGCCGGGGACGTCCCGGACCAGGAGAAAGACCAGCAGCCCCAGCACCAGCACCGCCAGCCCCTCCAGCAGAAAAGCGGCGCGCATGCCGTGGGCCTGGATGATCCCGGTGATCAGCGTGGGGACAAAGATGGTGGACACGCCGCTGCCCGCGGCGGCCAGCCCCAGAGCCAGGCCCCGCCGGTCCCGGAACCAGTGGCCCACCGCCAGGGAGAGGGGGACCATGCCGCCGTAGCCGTAGGCCAGACCGGTGAGGGCCCCCGCGGCACAGTAGAGGGGGAAACTGTCGGCCAGGCCGAAGCAGAAGCAGGACAGGGCCAGCAGCACTACCCCCAGGGTCATCACCAGACGCAGTCCGATCCGGGCGCACAGCTGATTCACTGTCAGCATGGCGGCCAGGGTGAAGAGGCTGCGCGTGGTGGTGATCCAGGAGCCCTGGGCGTTGGAAAAGCCGTTGAGCTGGATGATGTAGGGCTGATACACGGAGAACACGTTGATGCCCATCCCCATGACCGCGAACAGGGACAGGGCGCCGCCCAGACAGATGATCCAGGCGTAATGGGGCCGCCGAAGGGAGACCATGGGAACAGCACCTCCTTATTCCTATCTCCTACCATACAGGAGGCGGGGACGTTTGTAAAGGGGGATTTTACCGGAGGAGCGGGACGGAGGGAAGAAAATTGGCGACGCTGAAATACTGGCTGTGGCTCACCGGCCGCAGGGGGCTGGGGAATGCCGGCGCCCTGCGGGTGCTGGACCACTTTGTCACCCCGGAGCGGGCCTTCTACGCCGACCCGGAGGAGTACGCCCTGGTGGAGGACCTGACCCCGGCGGCCCGGCGCGCCCTGCTGGACAAGGACACCGGCGGGGCGGAGCGCATCCTGGAGGACTGCGCCCGCCTGGACCTGCGGATCATGACCCTCCAGGACGCCGACTACCCGGAGCGGCTGCGGCAGCTGCCCGACCCGCCTCTGGCGCTGTACATCCGGGGCCGGACCTTCGCCTTCGACGAGGAGGCGGCGGTGTGCATGGTGGGGGCACGGGAGGCCACCCCCTATGGGATCGGCTCGGCGGGGCGGCTCGGCCTGGAGCTGGCCCGGGGCGGGGCCCTGGTGGTGTCTGGCATGGCCCAGGGCATCGATACGGCCAGCGTCCAGGGCGCTTTGAAGGGCGGCGGACCGGTGGTGTCGGTGCTGGGGGGCGGAGTGGATGTACCCTACCCCCGGGAGAACCGCTGGCTCTATGAGGACGTGGCCGCCGCCGGGGCCCTCATCTCCGAGTACCCGCCGGGGACGGAGCACCGGGGGGAGCACTTCCCGGTGCGCAACCGCATCCTCAGCGGCCTGTGCCTGGGGGTAGTGGCGGTGGAATGCCGCCCTCACAGCGGCACTATGATCACGGTGGACCGGGCGCTGGAGCAGAACCGGGACCTGTTTGCCGTGCCAGGGAACATCGACGCCCCCATGAGCCAGGGCCCCAACCTGCTGATCCAGCAGGGGGCCAAGCTGGTGACCAGCGGGCGGGACATCCTGGAGGAATACTGGGACCGATTCCCGGCCAAGCTGTCTCCGGGAGAGCCCCTCAGCCCGGTGGCGGCCGCCGCCCGGCTGGAGACAGCGGCCTGTCCGGCCCCTGCCCCGGCGGAGCGGGAGGAGGCACCGGCGGCACCCGGGCGGGAGCGCATCCCCGCCGCGGAGCAGCGGGACCGCTTTACCGACGACGAGCTGGCGCTGATCGCCGCCTTGGGCGGACGGCGCCGCTCCGCCGACGAGCTGGTGGAGGCCGCACAGATCCCGGCCCGCCGGGTGCTCTCTGCCCTGACCATGCTCCAGGTGCAGGGGGCGGTGGAAGAGGGGCCGGACCGCCGCTTCTCCGCCCTGGTGGAGCTGGAGGAATAGACCCTTGACAGACGCGCGCGGGGACGCTCCGCAGCTGCGTTTTGACTTATACTTTTTTCTTATCTTCGATTTTGGAGGTTATTTGATGGCAGCAAAGACCGATTTGGTGATCGTAGAGTCTCCGTCCAAGGCCAAGACCATTGGGAAGTACCTGGGGCCGGGCTATGAGGTGAAGGCGTCCATGGGCCACGTCCGGGACCTGCCTAAGAGCAAGATCGGCGTGGACATCGAGGGAGGCTTTGTCCCCCAGTACCAGCCCATCAAGGGCAAAGAGGACGTGATCAGCGACCTGAAGAAGGCAGCCAAGAAGAGCGGCCGGGTCTATCTGGCCACCGACCCGGACCGGGAGGGGGAGGCCATCTCCTGGCATCTGAAGGAGCTGCTGGATATCCCGGACGACAAGACCTATCGGGTCACCTTCAACGAGATCACCAAGAAGGTGGTCAACGACTCTATTGCCGCCCCCCGGGCCATCGACCAGAACCTGGTGGACGCCCAGCAGGCACGGCGCATCCTGGACCGCATCGTGGGCTATGAACTCTCCCCCCTGCTGTGGCGGAAGATCCGGCGGGGCCTGTCCGCCGGGCGGGTCCAGTCGGTGGCTACCCGGCTGGTGGCGGAGCGGGAGGAGGAGATCCGGGCCTTTGTCCCCCAGGAGTACTGGACCATCGAGGCGGAGCTGGAGCGGGTGCGCCCAAATCTGGGGGGCTTCAAGGCCCAGTTCTACGGCCGGGAGAAGAAGATGGAGCTCCGCAGCCGGGAGGAGGCGGAGGAGGTGGTCCGGGCGGTGTCCGCCGCCCCCTTCTCCGTGACCAGGGTGAAGCGGCAGGACAAGCTGCGCAATCCGGCGCCCCCCTTCACGACCTCCACCCTCCAGCAGGAGGCCAGCCGCAAGCTGAACATGACCCCCGCCCGCACCATGTCTATCGCCCAGCAGCTCTATGAGGGCGTGGACATCACCGGGGAGGGCACCGTGGGCCTGATCACCTATATGCGTACTGACTCTCTGCGCCTGTCCGAGGAGGCCATCGCCGCCGCCAAGGGCTTTATCGAGAGCCGCTACGGCAAGGAGTACTATCCCGCCCAGGCCCGACGCTACAAGACCAAGGGCAATGCCCAGGACGCCCACGAGGCCATCCGTCCCTCCGACGTGACCCTCACCCCGGAGGACGTGAAGAAGGACCTGACCTCGGAGCAATACCGCCTCTACCGGCTGATCTGGGGCCGGTTCCTGGCCTGCCAGATGGCAAGCGCGGTCTATGACAGCGTATCCATCGAGGCCCAGTCCGCCGGCTACACCTTCCGGGCCAGCCACTCGGAGCTGAAATTCTCCGGCTTTACCGCCGTGTATGAGGAGGGCCGGGACGAGGACGACGAGGCACCCCAGTCCCCCCTCCCCGACCTGCGGGAGGGGGAGCCGCTGGACCAGAAGGGGCTGAAGCAGGACCAGCACTTCACCCAGCCCCCCACCCGGTACACCGAGGCCACCCTCATCAAGGCTCTGGAAGAGAAGGGTATCGGACGCCCCTCCACCTACGCCCCCACCATCTCCACCATCCTGAACCGGGAGTACGTGGTGAAGGAGGGGAAGTACCTCCGCACCACCCCTCTGGGCGAGGTGGTCACCGGCCTGATGAAGGACAAATTCAACGATATCGTGGACTACGCCTTCACCGCCCAGATGGAGGAGCGGCTGGACAAGGTGGAGGAGGGAGAGGCCAACTGGAAGAAGGTGCTCTCTGACTTCTACGGCGGCTTTGAGGCAGAGCTCCACCAGGCGGAGCAGGACCTGGACGGGGAGCGCATCAAGGTGCCAGACGAGGTTTCGGAGGAGATCTGTCCCCAGTGCGGGCGGAACCTGGTCATCAAGTCCGGCCGGTTCGGCCGCTTCCTGGCCTGTCCCGGCTGGCCGGAGTGCGACTTCACCATGCCGCTGGTGGTGGAGATGCCGGGCAAGTGCCCCAAGTGCGGAGGGCGTCTGTTCAAGCGCACGGGCAAGAGCAAAAAGACCAACAAGCAGTACACCTATTACTGCTGTGAGCACCTCAACAGCAAGGACGAGTCCAAGCGATGCGACTTCATGACCTGGGACGTCCCGGTGAAGGACAACTGTCCCGTCTGCGGCTGGACCATGTTCAAGAAGGCGGGCCGGGGGGCGAAAAAGCCCTTCTGCATCAACGAGGCATGCTCCAACTTCACCCCGGAGGAGAAGCGGGGCGGCTGGCGGAAAAAGACGGAGGAGAGCGGGGAGGAGGCCCCTGCCCAGGAGGCGGCGGAGGAGGGCAAGACCGCCGAGAAGAAGGCTCCGGCCGCCAAAAAGACCACCGCGAAGGCGGCGGCCAAGAAGCCTGCCGCCAAAGCCGCGGCCTCGAAAAAGGCATCCACGGCTAAGAAGACCGCCGGGAAAAAGACCGCCGCCAAGAAGACGGAGGAGGGATGACCGGCGGGGGCTGAACGCTCAGGCGGTCAGCCTTCCGTTCAGCTCCCGGCACAGGTCCACGGTGGCCAGGAACATGGCCTCCAGCAGGCAGGAGTTCTCCTGAAAGGCGGCCTTTTCATAGCGGTCGAACAGGGTGCGCCCCTCTTCATCCAGATGATCGAGGATCTCCAGGGACCAGGTATCCCGCCGGGTGCTGCTGATCCGGTAATCGGAGTCCACAGCCAGGTAATTTTGAAGGGTAACTTTGTTGATGTACTCAAAGAGAGCTTCCATAAGATCGGTCATTGTGATCAACTCCAAACACGAATGATTTATACATGTTATAACACGTATAGATTATTCGTGTCAAGAGGAAGTAAAGAGATGTATGGAGAACGATTAAAATTTTTGAGAAAAGAACGGAAGATTCCGCAGAAAGACCTTGCGGAGCTGCTGGGGATCAGCATCCGTGGATATCAGTTCTACGAGAGCGAGAACAATGAGCCCAATATTGCCGCATTGGTGACATTGGCGGATTTTTACGGGGTGACCATCGACTTTCTGGTTGGGCGCACGGACGAGGAAGCATAACGGTACTGCGTATAGGGCGCAGCGGCCCGGCACACCGCTGCCCAAAGCCTTTCCCCTCGGGAAAGAGGTGCCCAGCGGATGCCGCATCCCCCCAAAAGCCTTCCCCCCTCCTGGGGGGAAGGTGTCGCGGCGTATGCCGCGACGGATGAGGGGGCTTCCTTCCCACGTCCCGCATCTATAGGGCGGGCAGGTCTAGGACCCGTCCCTGCACAGAGACGAGGACCGCTCATGGGGACGGCGGGCGCGCAAAGCGCGCCCCTACGCAAAGGCCGAAGGGAACCCGCAGGGGCGGCTTTCAGCCGCCCGAAAAGCCTTCCCCCTTCTGGGGGGAAGGTGTCGCGGCGTATGCCGCGACGGATGAGGGGGCGGTCCTCCGCCCGCCTCTGGCCGCAGGGCGGAACCCCCCAAAACACTTCATCGCCGCCCTCCGGCAGGGCGGGCGGATCTCGAGGAGGAGAGCTATGGAACCAGTGAAGATCATCGGCGCCGGTCTGGCGGGCTGCGAGGCGGCCTGGCAGCTGGCCCAGCGGGGCATCCCGGTGGAGCTGCACGAGATGAAGCCGGAGAAGATGACCCCCGCCCACCACAGCCCGGAGTTTGCGGAGCTGGTGTGCTCCAACTCCCTGCGCTCCGACCAGCTGGAGAACGCGGTGGGACTGCTGAAGGAGGAGCTGCGCCGCTGCGGCTCTCTCATCATGTCCTGTGCGGATGCCCACCGGGTGGAGGCGGGGGGCGCCCTGGCGGTGGACCGCCGCGCCTTCTCACAGGCAGTGACCCAGGCCATCCGCTACCACCCCGCCGTCACGGTGGTGGAGGGGGAGGTAGAGCGCATTCCGGAGGAGGGGCAGGTCATCGTCGCCGCCGGCCCACTGGCCTCCGACGCCCTGACGGAGGAGATCTCCCGCCTGTTCCCGGACAGCCGCTACCTGAATTTCTTCGACGCGGCGGCCCCCCTGGTCACCTTTGAGAGCGTGAACATGGAGCGGGCCTGGTTTGCCTCCCGGTACGACCGGGGGACACCGGATTACATCAACTGTCCCATGGAGGAGGAGGAGTACCAGGCCTTCTGGGAGGCCCTCACCACCGCCCAGGAGGCGGAGGTCCACGGCTTTGAGGACTCCGGCGTCTTTGAGGGGTGCATGCCTGTGGAGGTAATGGCCCGCCGGGGGCGGGACACCCTGTGTTACGGCCCGCTGAAGCCGGTGGGCCTGAAGGACCCCAGGACGGGGCGGGAGCCCTTTGCGGTGGTCCAGCTCCGCCGGGACAACGCTCAGGGCTCCATCTATAATATCGTGGGCTTCCAGACCCACCTGAAATGGCCGGAGCAGAAGCGGGTGTTCTCCATGATCCCCGGGCTGGAGCGGGCGGAGTTCGTCCGCTATGGGGTGATGCACCGGAACACCTATCTGGACTCCCCCCGCCTGCTGGACCGGTACTACCGGGTGCGGGGGCAGGAGCGGATCATGTTCGCGGGACAGATCACCGGCGTGGAGGGATATGTGGAGTCCACCGCCTCCGGCGCGCTGGCGGCTATGGAGCTGGCCCGGCGGCTGGAGGGGAAGGAGCCCATCAATTTCCCACGGGAGACCGCCATGGGCGCAATGGCCCTTTACATCAGCGACCAGAGTGTGGTAAACTTTCAACCGATGAATGTGAATTTCGGCCTGATCCCGCCCCTGGGCTACCGGGTCAAGGGCAAGCGCAACAAGAACGCCGAGCTGTCCAAGCGGGCGCTGGAGGCGCTGGGGGAGCTGGAGCTCTCCTGACGGGACCGCTTGAGACCTCGGGACGGGACCGGAGCTGAGGAAGAGGCCGGTTCAGACCTTTCCGTCCCCTAGGGCCAGCCGAAGTCCCAGACAGAGGCCGTGGGCGAAGGAGACCAAATCGCTCTGGTCAGTGAAACGTAGGACGGCGTCCCAGAGAAGGTCCCGGGCCTCTGGGTCACGGATGACCTCCAGGCGGTCCAGACAGCTGGAGAGGGCCTGACGGCGGCGCTCATACTCTGGGTCGTCCTCATACATCAGCCGCCCAGAGTCTACCTCGGAAAAATAGAGTTCTTAGAGCTGGACTTCCATTGCAACATCACCACACTAAAAGGATGTATTTGATATATATCTTTTTAGTGTGGTTGTCAAGGGGGAAATATGTTTCATAAAGATCTATATGGGCTCCGCTTGAAAAAATTGAGAAATCTGTCTGGGGAGAGACAGGCAGATTTGGCGGCAGTTTTGGGCGTGAAGCCCAATCAGATCATGGAAATGGAGAACGGGCGAAAGACCACCACATTGGAAAAGCTGGCTCTGATTTGTCGGCATTACAACGTCTCGGCGGACTATCTGCTGGGGCTGACCGACGAGCCCAGGCCGCTGGTACAGCAAGAGAAAGAAGGTTAATGGAATGAAGATCATAGTGGACGCCATGGGAGGAGACAACGCGCCCCAGGCTCCGGTGATGGGGGCCGTCCAGGCCAACCGGGAGTATGGTGTGGATATCATCCTGGTGGGGCGGGGGGAGGCCATCCTGAAGGTGCTGGAGGAAAACGGCATCCAGGAGCTGCCCGCCGGCGTGGAGATCGCCCACGCCAGCGAGGTGGTGGAGATGTGCGACAACCCGGCCACCGCCTTCCGGGAGAAGAAGGACTCCTCCCTGACAGTGGGGCTCAACCTGCTCAAGGACGGCAGCGGGGACGCCTTTGTCTCCGCCGGCTCCACCGGCGCCCTGCTGGCCGCCGCCACCCTGCTGGTCAAGCGCATCCGGGGCATCCGCCGGGCCGCCCTGGCCCCTGTGGTGCCCACGGGGAACGGCGGCGCGGTGCTCATCGACTGCGGCGCCAACGCCGAGTGTCCCCCTGAGTATCTGATGCAGTTCGCCTATATGGGCTCCTACTACGCCGAGCACGTGCTGGGCCGCCCGGAGCCCCGGGTGGGCCTGCTGAACATCGGCGTGGAGCCCTCCAAGGGCACTGAGCTGCAGCGCACCGTCTACCCCATGCTCCAGAAGGCTGACCAGGAGGGCCGCATCCGCTTTGTGGGCAACATTGAGGCCCGGGAGGCCGTGGAGGGCAGCGTGGACGTCATCGTGGCCGACGGCTACTCCGGAAATATCTTCCTCAAGACCATGGAGGGCACCGGTCTCTTCCTGGCCCGGGAGATCAAGAAGATATTCAAGCAGAACCTGCTGACCAAGCTGGCGGCGGTGATGGTCTCCGGCGGGCTCAAGCGGTTCAAGAAGCTGATGGATTCCAGCGAGGTGGGCGGCACCGCTCTGGTGGGCATCTCCAAGACCGTCATCAAGGCCCACGGCTCCTCCAACGCCTACGCCTTCCAGAACGCCATCCGCCAGGCCAGCCAGTCCGTCTCCTCCGGTCTGATCGAGAACATCACCGCCAACATCGACCTGATGCGTCTGGACGCGCCGGAAAAGGAATGACGTTTTTCGAAAAAATGGAAACTCCCTATTGACAGCCACCCTGTTTGTGCATATAGTAGGGACAGAAAAAGTGCTGGAGCACAGCAAAAGGAGCAGGCTAGTTATGATTTTTGAAAAGCTGAGTGCACTGATCGCCGAGCAGTTCAACGTGGACCCCGACACCATCACCATGGACACCTCCTTTGAGGACGACCTGAACGCGGATTCCGTGGACATCGTGGATCTCTCCATGGCCCTGGAGGAGGAATTCGGCATTGAGGAGCTGGGGGAGGCGGAGGCTACCTCCATCACCACCGTGGGCGACCTGGTCCGCCTGATCCAGAGCAAGATCGACTAAAGGCACAAAAGACAAGATTCAAAGCTCCGCCGGAGAGGCGGAGCTTTGCCTTAGCGGGACCAAGACCGGCGCGGGCCAGCCCCGCGCCCCGGGAGGAGACACAGGAACATGACCACATTAGAGGAAAAGCTGGGCTACACCTTTCAGAGCCCGGAACTGCTGGAAAACGCGCTGACCCACAGCTCCTGCGCCAACGAGAGCCGGGGAAAGCTGCAGAGCAACGAACGGCTGGAATTTCTGGGCGACTCCATTCTGGGGATGGTGGTGGCAGACCACCTGTACCGGAACCACCCGGACCTGCCGGAGGGGGAGCTGACCCGCACCCGCTCCGCCCTGGTGTGCGAGGAGAGCCTGGTGGAGGTGGCCCAGGCCCTGGGGCTGGGAGAGTATCTGAAGCTGGGCAAGGGGGAGGAGGCCGGCGGCGGCCGCCACCGGCCCTCCATCCAGGCAGACGCCGTAGAGGCGGTGCTGGCTGCGGTCTATCTGGACGGCGGCATCGGCTCGGCCCGGAAGATCATACAGAAATTCATCCTCAGCCGGGAGGTGGCCGGCCTGACCAAGCCCCGGGACTATAAGACCGCCCTCCAGGAGCTGGTCCAGCGGGAGAGCGGGCAGGTGCTGGCCTACCAGCTGGTGGGCGAGGAGGGTCCGGACCACGACAAGCGCTTTTTTGTGGAGGTGGACCTGAACGGCACCCCGGTGGGCAGCGGGCAGGGCCGCAGCAAAAAGGAGGCCGAGCAGATGGCCGCCAAGGCGGCTATCGGGAAGCTGGGCGGCTGAAGCGGCCGCTCCCCGGAAAAGTGAAGCCCCGCCCGGCTCGGGCGTCAGGGACCGCCCCGGCCGCAGGCCGGGGCGGTTTTTACGTGCTCCCCAACGCCTTCCCACTGGGGGGAAGGTGTCACGGCGCAGGCCGTGACGGATGAGGGGGCGTCCTTCGTACGGCAAAAATCCACAGGATAGGCGGGGCATGATCTTCTTGCTCCGGACTCCGGGGCGGAGTCCCCTGGGAAGGGCACGGAAATATATTCTGTCCCGCTCTCGACGGGGGAAATAAAAATTTTTTCAAAAAACCATTGACAAACGTGGTTAGCATATGCTAATATAAACGCGGTTAGAGGAAACTAACTGGCCGGGATTCTCCTCACACCTCCCTGCTTTCTTCCCCACACTTGTTCCGGCCTGAATCCTCCAGCCACCAGAATCCCCGAATGGACAGGCATCCCGTTTGGGAAACAGCCCACAGCCGCGATCACACGCGCGGCTGTGGGCCTCCTCCTTTTTGGGGGGAGGGGCAACTGGGATGTTGACGGGGGCGCCTGGGCATGATATAGTGGAAAAAAACAGGCGGGATCTTTGCCATGGAACAGATCCTGTTCCGCAGGGAGGGGCACCTTTGAACAAAAATCTGCTGAGAAGCATCCTTTTGATCATCACCTACTCGGTGGTGCTGGTGCTGGTACTGGTGAAGATCGACCTGATATGGGCCGTGGCGGCTCAGATCCTGGGGGCGCTGAAGCCCCTGTTCCTCGGGTTCGCCATCGCATTCGTGCTCAACCGGCCCTGCACCTTCTTTTTCCGACTGTACCACGGGGGGCTGGCGGGGCGGAAGCTGGACCGCTTCAGCCGTCCGCTGGCAGTGCTGTCCGCCTATGTGGCTCTGGTGGTGGTGGTCACCGCCCTGTTCTCCTTTGTGCTCCCCCAGGTGGCGGACAGCATCCGTCTGTTCGTCAGCAGTCTGTCCGGCTATATGGCCAACCTCCAGGCCCTGGCGGACGAGGTGTTCGCCCTGTTCGACCGGGAGGGCGTGGATTTCTCCAGCCTGAACGAATATCTGCGGCGGGTGCTGGAGGGGGTGCTGAACACAGCCACCAACGCGGCCTCCCATGTGCTGGTCATCACCAGCGGGGTCATCTCCATGGGGGTGACGCTGGTGCTGGCCATCGTGTTCTCCGTCTACATGCTCTCCGGGCGGGAGAAGCTGCTCTCGCAGTGCCGCCGGGTGATGCGGGCCTACCTGCCCGGCTCCTGGGCGGACCGGGTGCAGAGCGTGGTCCAGCTCTCCGCGGACACCTTCACCAATTTTGTCTCGGGCCAGCTCACCGAGGCCTGCATCCTGGGGGTGCTGTGCGCCCTGGGGATGCTGTTCATCCAGTCCGACTACGCCGCCCTGGTGGGGGTGATCGTGGGCACCACGGCCCTGATCCCGGTGATGGGGGCTTATATCGGGGCGGTTCTGCCCGCCTTTCTGCTGCTGATGGTGGACCCGTGGCGTGCATTGGCGTTTCTGGTATTCCTGGGCATCCTCCAGCAGATCGAGGGCAATGTGATCTATCCCAGAGTGGTGGGCACCTCCATCGGCCTGCCCGGTATCTGGGTGCTGGCTGCGGTGACGGTGGGCGGCGGCCTGTTCGGCCTGCTGGGCGTGCTGCTCAGCGTGCCGGCGGCGTCGGTGCTGTACACCCTGTTGAAGCGGGATGTGCACCGCCGGCTGGAGGAGAAAATGCCCGCCCCGGAGCAGGCAGAAGAGGGAACAGAATAGGCACAGGGGCCGGCGGGATCTCCGCCGGCCCCTTCTGACTTGCGGCTGCCCGGCCTCCGGGGTGGTCCTCCCCTCCCGGCCCGGTGCCGGGATGCGGTCCGATGGGACATGGGTCCCCCTGAGCGAGAAATCGAGCCACAGGGACGCAGGCCGAAAAGTTCTTTCAGATTTTGAAAAAAGAATACCCAAGCGCAAAGATTTATGGTATGATGACAAAAGGGTGATTTTCCAGCCGGCAGAGCCGGCCGAGAGGAGGGAACGGCACATGAGAAGACATATCGGGCTGGCGTTGCTGACGGCGGCGCTGTCTGTCCTGCTGACCGGCTGCCTGTTCCGCTCCACAGAGGATCTGTACGCCCTTCCGGAGCGCTTTCCAGGCTATGAGGACCTGACCGGCAAGCGCAGTGAGATCCAGGCCGGCCTGGAGATGGAGTATGGGACCACGGTGGAGACTGCGGTCATCTACTCCGGCGACAACACCTCTGTGATCCAGTTTCAGGATATGGACGGCGACGGCTCCCAGGAGACTGCGGTCATCTCCTTCCGCATCCCGGGGGCGGAGCGCTCCCTGCGGGTCTATTTCCTCACCACCCAGGGAGACACCGAGCGCTATGAGATCAGCGCGGTGGTGGAGGGGGACGGCACCGGAATCAACGCCATCGATTATGTGGAGCTCAGCGGCAGCGGCAAAAAGGAAGTGGTGGTCAGCTGGCGCACCATCGAGGGCGTCAACCAGCTGGGCGTCTACTCCCTGGACGAGCTGGAGAGCAATGAGACCGTTCCGGTGGCCTCCCAGCTCCTGATGACCGGATACAGCGGATACAGCCTGCTGGACATCGACCGGGATACCCGGACGGAGCTGGCGGTGATCCGCCTGGACCCGGCGGGCGTGGACAGCACGGTGGAGGTCTACGGCTGGCAGAATGGGATGCTGGATCGGCTGGGGACCGCCCGGCTCTCCGCCGGCATCACGGCCCTGGCCTCCAACGGCGTGCGGATCAACTACCTCACCGGGGTGATCCCCGCCCTCTATATCACCAGCACCCTGACGGACGGAGGACAGGCCACTGACATCGTGGCCATGCGGGACGGCTCGCTGGTCAACCTGACCATGAACCAGGAGACAGGCGTGAGCGTGGAGACCATCCGGGGCTATGGTGATATCCGCCCTATGGATGTGAACAGCGACACCATCCTGGAGATGCCCCGCCCCCACCTGCTGCCCACCTACGGGGAGAACTTGTCCAGCGACTTCTGGCTCATCGACTGGAGCCAGTACGACGTGGGGGGGAGGGCGGCCCCAGTCTTTACCACTTATCACAATATGTCCGATCAGTGGTATCTGATCATCCCAGAGGAGTGGGTGGACCAGATTACCATCTCCCGAAGCGACAGCAGCGGCATACGTGCGGTCATCTTCTCCCTCTGGAACGGGCAGAAGAAGGCTCCCACCCCGTTTTTGGCCATCTACAAGCTGACCGGCATCAACAGCAGCAGTCAGGCCGCCAAGGAGGGGCGCTTTATTCTGGCGGAGGACGGCGACGCCATCTACGCGGCAGAATTTTTTGAGAGCGGCTGGAACTGCGGATTGGATGAGGCCGGCGTGCGGGACAGCTTCCGCCTGATCCTGAGCAACTGGGCCGGAGACTGACCGGAGCGATCCACAGGAGGAACGGAAATGAAAAAGATCCTGGTGTTGGAGGACGAAGAGAATATCCGCAGCTTTGTGGTCATCAACCTGAAGCGGGCGGGCTACGAGACTGTGGAGGCGGGCACCGGAGAGGAGGCCCTGGCCCAGCTGAAGCAGAACCCTGGCATCAGGGTGGCCCTGCTGGACATCATGCTGCCCGATATCGACGGCTTTGAGGTGTGCCGGCGCATCCGGGCCATGGACAATAAGATCGGGATCATCATGCTGACGGCCCGGACCCAGGAGATGGACAAGGTGACCGGCCTGATGACCGGGGCGGACGACTATGTGACTAAGCCTTTCTCCCCGGCGGAGCTCACCGCCCGGGTGGATGCCCTGTTCCGCCGCACTGGAGGGGATGAGGAGCTGGAGGCAGATGACGAGGTGGTCCAGCCCCCCTTCCGGCTGAATACCCGCAACCGGACCCTGGAGAAAAACGGACAGCGGGTGAAGCTGACTCAGGTGGAGTACGGCATCGTGAAGCTGTTCATGGAGAACCCGGGCAAGGCACTGTCCCGGGAAGAGATCCTGGACGCGGTGTGGGGGCGGGACTACTTTGGAGAGCTGAAGATCGTGGATGTGAACATCCGCCGCCTCCGCATCAAGATAGAGGACGACGCCACGAACCCGGTTTATATCACCACCGTGTGGGGATATGGGTACAAGTGGGGCGGATAAGCAGGCTCCCAGGGGCGTCGTCCGGGGCCCCGCAGAGCGGGGCGCGCGGCAGCGCGTCAATGCTTCGCAGTGCGAAGCATTGGCGGAGGGGCAATTCATTTGCCCCGAGCATCGGAAAAAAGAGGGGGCCCCAAAGAGTGAGCTCTTTGGGGAGGGACGCCACGAACCCGGTTTATATCACCACCGTGTGGGGATATGGGTACAAGTGGGGCGGATAAGCAGGCTCCCAGGGGCGTCGTCCGGGGCCCCGCAGAGCGGGGCGCGCGGCAGCGCGTCAATGCTTCGCAGTGCGAAGCATTGGCGGAGGGGCAATTCATTTGCCCCGAGCATCGGAAAAAAGAGGGGTCCCCAAAGAGCGAGCCCTTTGGGGAGGGACGCCACGAACCCGGTTTATATCACCACCGTGTGGGGATATGGGTACAAGTGGAGCGGATAAAGCGAAGAAAACAGCGGGGATAGGCCCCTGAACGGAGAGGAGGGATACGGTGGCGAAGAAGACAGTGATCCAGGACCGGGTGAAGATCCGGGGCATCCGGAAGCGCTGGCTGGTGAACAGCATGGGCGTGGTGACCCTGATCCTGCTGCTGGCCATGGGAACGCTCACCTTGTCCCTGTGGGCGTACTATGAGGGGTCCATGCGGGACAACCTCTCCTCCCGGGCCTCTGACACGGCCCGGAGCTTCAGCGTCTACACCCGGCGGGAGTACCGGACGGCAGCCCAGGACTATGTAGCAAAATTTCCCGATAAGCAGAAGCTGGAGGTGCAGTTCATCGAGACAGACGGTTCGCTGCTGTGTACCAGCTACGGCCTGACCACCTCGGGCACGATGCCGGGGACGCCGGACATCACCGGCGCCATGGAGAGCGGCGATGTGAAGCCCTGGACGGGACAGGACCCCCAGACAGGGGAGCGGATCATGGCCGTGTCCGCCCCTATCATCTACCAGGGGACCACAGTGGGTGTGATCCGGTTCGTCACCTCTATGGCGGCGGTGGACCGGCAGTTGTTCCTGTCCATCGGTGTATGCACCCTGATTGGGATCGCCATTTTGACTATGGTGTATTTCTCTAACCTGTATTTCGTGCGTTCCATCGTGGAGCCGCTGGCCAGCATCAACGAGACGGCCCGCCTCATTGCGGACGGCAGCTACGGCATCCAGATCGAGAAGAAGTTCGATGACGAGATCGGAGAGCTCACAGACACCATCAATGACATGTCTCTGAAGATCAAGCAGTCGGAAAAGACCCAATCGGAGTTTATTTCTTCCGTCTCCCACGAGCTGCGCACCCCTCTCACCGCCATCACCGGCTGGGCGGAGACGATTCAGAGCGGTGAGCTGAAGGACCCGGGCGACGTGCGCAAAGGGATGGACATCATCGTGTCGGAGGCCCACCGGCTGACCAACATGGTGGAGGAGTTGCTGGAGTTCTCCCGCATTGAGGACGGCCGCTTCACCCTGTCGGTGGAGCCGCTGGACCTGAAAGCGGAACTGGAGGACGCGGTGTACACCTACAGGGAGTTCTTCCGCAAGGAGGGCATCGCTCTGGAGTACACCGAGTGCCCGGAGGAGATGATCCCCATCTCCGGAGACCCAGGGCGGCTGCGTCAGGTGTTCTGCAATCTGCTGGACAATGCGGCCAAGCACGGCGGCAGCGGAAAGCGTATCGACGTGTCCATCGCCCAGGAGGGGGGAGAGGGCGTCATCCGCATCCGGGACTACGGCCCCGGCATCCCGCCGGAGGAGCTCCCCCATGTAAAGTACAAATTCTATAAGGGCAGCTCAAAAGCCCGGGGTTCCGGCATTGGCCTGGCGGTGTGTGAGGAGATCATCACCCGGCACGAGGGCACCCTGGACATCGGAAACGCGGAGGGCGGCGGCTGCCTGGTGACCATCCGGCTGCCAATTGAAACATAAGTTCTATTCCCCCTTGCTATTCCGGCCCTGATTTGGTAGAATAGCGCTGAGCCTGTCCTTCAATGAAAAGGAGAACCAAGATCCATGCAAGAAAAGCAAGAAGAAACACAGCAGAACTGTGCCCGGGGCAGCTGCTCCAAGGGCTTCAAGACCATGTGCGGCGGCCAGGCCCTCATCGAGGGCATCATGATGCGGGGTCCGAAAAAGGAGTCCGTAGTGGTCCGCCGCCCTGACGGCGGACTGGAGATCCAGGAGAGGGAGCTCAGATTCATCCGGGACCGCTATCCGGTGCTGGGCTGGCCCCTGATCCGGGGAGTAGTCAACTTCGGCGGCTCTATGTACAGCGGCGTCAAGGCGCTGATGTACTCCGCGGAATTTTTCCCCGAGGACGGGGAGGCGGAAGAGGAGGAGCCCTCCAAGTTCGAGGTATGGCTGGAGAGCAGGCTGGGCAGCGAGAAGGCGGCCTCCTTTTTCCTGACTCTGGCGGTCATCTTGGGCGTGGGCATGTCCATCGGCTTGTTTTTCCTCCTGCCCACCCTGCTGGGCACCGCCGTGACCCTGTTCACAGACTCCATGCTGGTGCGCAACGTGGCGGAGAGCCTGCTGAAGATCGTGATTTTTGTGGGCTATCTGGTACTCTGCTCCCGGATGAAAGACATCCACCGGGTGTTCCAGTACCACGGGGCGGAACACAAGACTATCTTCTGCTATGAGGCGGGCCTGCCCCTGACGGTGGAGAACGTGCGCAGGCAGCCCAGGCACCATCCCAGATGCGGCACCAGCTTCCTGTTCATGGTGATCGCCATCTCCATCCTGGTGTCCACCGTGGTGTTCGCCATCTGGCCGGTGCACAACCCGATCCTGCGCTTCCTGGCCCATCTGGCCATGCTGCCCCTGATCGTGGGCATCAGCTACGAGTTCAACCGCTGGGCCGGACGGCACGACGGCCCCATCACCCGCATCCTGGTGGCCCCGGGCCTGTGGCTGCAGAACTTCACTACCTTTGAGCCGGACGACTCCATGATGGAAGTGGGCATCAAAGCGCTGGAGCTGGTCCTGCCGGAGAAGCAGGGCGAGGACGCCTGGTAAAGCACCGGAGGCGCTTGGTTGAATTAGGAATTTTAGCCGTTGTGGGGAGCCTTCCAGTTGGAGAGGGGGTTCCTGCTGCGGGAGCCTTGGAGAGCGTGGCGGGGAATCAGGACCGGACCGTGTGCGGCGGAGCTGGACAAAATAATTCCTCATTCCTAATTGAAAAAATGGGGGGGAGCTGAATGGCGACGACCTATAACAACCTATACCTGGACACCCGGGCGCGGCTGAGAAAGGCAGGCATCGACGCCGCCCAGCTGGAGGCCCGGGAACTGCTGTGCTATGCCTCTGACAAGAGCCGGGAACAGCTGTACCGGGACATGTCCCTCTATGTTTCGGCGGAGCTGGAGCGGCGGGTGGAGGAGCTGGTCCAGCGCCGCCTGGCGGGGGAGCCGGTAGCCTATATCGTGGGGGAGTGGGAGTTCTATGGCCTCCCTCTGGATATCTCCAGCGACGTGCTCATCCCAAGAAGTGACACAGAGGTGCTGGCCGAACGGGCCATCCTCCGTGCCAGAGCGGCAGGCGAGGGAGCCCGGGTGCTGGACCTGTGCGCCGGCAGCGGCTGCGTGGGGCTGGCGGTGGCCGCCAATGTGCCCGCCTGCCGGGTGGTGCTGGGGGAGCTGTCGGAAGGAGCCTTGCGGGTGTGCAAGCAGAACGTCCGCCGCAACAGCCTGAACGCCCGGGTCACCTGTGTCAGCGTCAATGCCCTGGAGCCCCCGGCCTCTGCCCTGTGGGACTTTGACATCATCGCCTGCAACCCACCCTATATCCCCACTGGAGACATCCCGGGCCTGGATGTCTCCGTGCGGGACTATGAGCCCCATATGGCCCTGGACGGCGGGGCGGACGGCCTGGATTTTTACCGGGCCGTGACCCAGAAGTGGAAAAGCGCCCTGCGGCTGGGGGGCAGCCTGATCTTTGAGGTGGGCATCGGACAGGCCCCCAGCGTGGAGGACATCCTGGCCCGAAACGGCTTTGAAGGCATACAGACCACCGCAGACACCCAGGGGATCTGGCGGGTGGTAGAGGGGACCGTGAACCGTTAATGGCATATGGAAAGACGAAGAAATGGATGATAGGCGGGGCGGCGCTGGCGGGGACCGCGGTCCTGACGGCCGCCCTGTGGCAGGGACTGACTCTGCGCCGCTACGCCTTGCATACGGACAAGCTTTCCGCCCCAGTGCGCCTGTTGCTGCTCACCGACCTGCACAGCACATTTTATGGACGGGCGCAGCGGGGGCTGCTCTCCGCCATCCAGGCCCAGACGCCCGACGCCGTCCTCCTGGCGGGGGACATGGCAGACGACTCCCGGGGCGACGCCGGGGTGGATGCCCTGATGTCCGCCCTGGGTGGGGCATATCCCTGCTGCTATGTGTCGGGCAACCATGAGGTGCGCACCGGCTGTTTGGACGCGCTGAAGAGGCGCTTCCGGAGCTGGGGGATCACCGTGCTGGAGGGCAGCGGCACTCTGTTGGCGACGCCGGGGGGCACACTCCGGATCTGCGGGGTGGACGACCCCTCCGCCTTTGCCGGCGAGTCGGGGTGGCTGGAGCAGTTCCGGGCCTGCCAGGCGCTGACGGGGGACAGCCGGTACACAGTGCTGCTCTCCCACCGGCCGGAGCGGACGGAATGTTACCGGGACAGTGGATTCGATCTGGTGGTGTCGGGCCATGCCCATGGCGGGCAGGTCCGCCTGCCGGGGATGATCAACGGCCTGTTCGCCCCGCACCAGGGGGCCTTCCCGGACTACGCCGGCGGGCTCTACGCCCTGGGGAGCACCACCCTGGTGGTGAGCCGGGGGCTCTGCCGGAACCTGCTGCCCCGGGTGTTCAATCCCCCTGAGCTGGTGGCGCTGGATCTGCTGCCCGCAGAGGACAAGGCGCTGTGAACCTTAAGAGAAAAGTGGGCCCGGAGACGGCTGCGCCGCCCCCGGGGATGGAAAGGATCGATCAGAATGGCTGAAAAGAAAAAGAGCGTGGAGTCTGCCTCCCCCGCCTCTGATAAGAAGAAGGCTCTGGAGACCGCCATGGCCCAGATCGAGCGGGCCTATGGCAAGGGCTCCATCATGCGCCTGGGAGAGAACGCAGGGGTGGTGGTGGACGCCATCCCCACCGGCTCCCTGTCCCTGGACATCGCCCTGGGGATCGGCGGCGTGCCCAAGGGGCGCATCATTGAGATCTACGGGCCGGAGTCCTCCGGTAAGACCACCCTGGCCCTGCACATCGTGGCGGAGGCCCAGAAGCGCGGGGGCGAGGTGGCCTTCATCGACGCGGAGCACGCCCTGGACCCCTCCTATGCCCGCGCCCTGGGGGTGGACATCGACTCCATGCTCATCTCCCAGCCAGACACCGGCGAGCAGGGTCTGGAGATCTGTGAGGCCCTGGTCCGGTCCGGTGCCATCGACGTGGTGGTGGTGGACTCGGTAGCCGCCCTGGTGCCCCGGGCGGAGATCGAGGGGGACATGGGGGACAGCCATGTAGGCCTGCTGGCCCGGCTGATGAGCCAGGCCCTGCGGAAGCTGGCCGGCTCCATCGCCAAGACCAACTGCATCGTCATCTTCATCAACCAGCTGCGGGAAAAGGTAGGGGTCATGTACGGCAATCCGGAGGTGACCACCGGCGGCCGGGCGCTGAAGTTCTACGCCTCGGTGCGCATCGACGTGCGCCGGGTGGAGGCACTGAAGAACGGCGGCGAGGTCATCGGCAACCGCACCCGGGCCAAGATCGTGAAGAACAAGGTGTCCCCCCCCTTCCGGGAGGCGGAGTTCGACATCATGTACGGCGAGGGCATCTCCAAGTGGGGCGAGCTGGTGGATCTGGCCGTCAAGCTGGATATTCTTCAGAAGTCCGGCTCATGGTTCTCCATGGGGGAGACCCGCCTGGGCCAGGGCCGGGATGCTGTGAAGGAGTACCTGAAAAATAACCCGGAGCTGGCCGACCGCATCGAGGCCGAGGTGCGGGCCAACTCCTTCAAGCTGATGAGCAAACAGTCCCAGATCGCCGCCAGGGCCGCAGGCCGGGCGGTGGACGTGTCCGCCGACGACTTTGAGGACGGGGCGGACGGGCAGTAAGCCGTGGTCATCCAGGATCTGAAGCCCTCCCGGCGTGTGGAGGGCCGCTGGCTGGCGGTGCTGGAGGACGGCTCCATCCTCCGGCTGGGGGAGGGCGAGGTGGTGGACTTCGCCCTCTATGCCGGCAAGGAGCTGTCGGAGGGGGAGGCCGAGGCCCTTACCCAGGCGGCACGCCGGAGCGGACTGCGCCAGAAAGCCCTCAACCTGCTGACATCCAAACCCATGTCCCGCCGGGAGCTGGAGCAGAAGCTCCGAAGCTGGGAGGCGGGGGAGGAGGAGGCAGCCGCCATCGCTGACCGGATGGAGGAGCTGGGCTTCCTCAACGACGCCGCCTATGCCGCCCAGGTGGTCCGCTATTACTCCGCGAAGGGATACGGGGAGCGGAAGCTGCGGGACGAACTGTACCGCCGGGGGATTCCCCGGGAGCTGTGGGACGAGGCCCTGGAGGGGGCCGCGGACCCCTCCGCCGCCATTGAGGAGTTTCTGCGGAAAAAGTGGAGGGGCACGCTCCCCGATGATCCACGGGAGCTGAAAAAGGCCTCTGACGCCCTGGCCCGCCGGGGCTACTCCTGGTCCGACATCGTCGAGGGCCTGCGCCGCTACGGGGCTGAGGCAGAATCAGATGAATAGGCAGAGCGGCCGTCATCACTTGCACGCCCAGCCGCAGCCCTGCCAGAAAAGCGGTTTGTTCCTGCCATGCAAAGGCCAGAAAATGGGCCTGCTCAAAGGTAAATGTCAAGGAGAATATTATGTGTGGCACAAAAATATTTGGGGAACGGATCTTTCAGATGTGGCGAAAGGATGGCCTGAGTCAAAAACAGCTGGGAGATGTAGTCGGGCTGTCTCACCAAGGCAATCAGCACCAAAGTATCGTCTGATTACCTATTGGGAATTACAGACGATCCCTCCTGGCGGGGGAAATAAGGCATCCAATGGGCGGGCCGAATAATGTCACTCGAAGGGGCCAAAGAGACAATGAGACATCTTACCGCCCAAAAGGTGGCAGAATTTCTGATATAAAATTAAGAAATATTGGAGCGATACATCATGCCATACAAAGTAGCCTTTGTATCCTTGGGCTGCGCCAAAAATCTGGTGAACACCGAGCAGATGATGGCCCTGTGCCGGAGAGCGGGGTACGACGTCACGGGTGAAACGGAGGGGGCCGACGTGGCAGTGCTGAACACCTGCGGCTTCATCGAGTCGGCCAAGAGCGAGGCCATCAACAGCATCCTGGAGCTGGCGGAGCTGAAAAAGGCAGGTAAGCTGA
The DNA here is from genome assembly GCF_022453915.1 of Lawsonibacter asaccharolyticus. Lineage (NCBI taxonomy): Bacteria > Bacillati > Bacillota > Clostridia > Eubacteriales > Oscillospiraceae > Lawsonibacter > Lawsonibacter asaccharolyticus. The sequence continues at coordinate 2,064,878 of NZ_CP091870.1, read as the reverse complement.
AGAAGCTGCTGGTGGCGGGTTGCCTGACCCAGCGCTACCGTGAGGAGATCCGCACGGAGCTGCCCGAGGTGGACGGGATGCTGGGCACCGGCAACTATACCGATGTGGCCTCCGCCGTGGCGGAGCTGATGGAGGGGGAGCGGCCGGAGCACTTTGGCGATATCCACCGCACCTATGAGGACGGGGAGCGGATGGTCACCACCCCGCCCTACACCGCCTTTTTGAAAATCGCGGAGGGGTGCAGCAACGGCTGCGCTTTCTGCATCATCCCCAAGCTCCGGGGGCGCTACCGCAGCCGCTCTATGGAGGCCCTGGTGGAGGAGGCACGGGGATTGGCCGCCTCCGGCGTGAAGGAGCTCATCGTCATTGCTCAGGACATCACCCGGTATGGGCTGGACCGGAAGGACGGCTCCACCCTGGCCAAGCTGCTGGACAGGCTGTGTGAGCTGGACTTCCACTGGATCAGGCTTCACTACCTCTACCCCGAGGCGGTGACGGACGAGCTGATCGAGACCATCGCCCGCCAGCCCAAGATCCTCCACTATCTGGATATCCCCATCCAGCACTGCAACGACGCCATCCTGAAGGCTATGCGCCGCCGGAACACCAGGGCGGAGATCGAGGCGCTGTTCGCCAAGCTGCGGAAGGCCATGCCTGACGTGGTGCTGCGCACCTCCCTGATCTGCGGACTGCCCGGCGAGGGGGAGGCGGAGTTTGAGGAGCTGTGCCACTTCCTGCGGGAGCAGCGCATCCAGCGGGCCGGCGTCTTCCAGTTCTCCCCTGAGGAGGGGACCCTGGCCGCCGCCATGGAGGGCCAAGTGGACCCGGACACCGCCGCCCGGCGGGTGGAACTGGTGGTGGATCTCCAATCCCGGGTCATGGACGAGTACAATGAGGAGCGGCTGGGCACCGTGATGGAGGTACTGTGCGAGGGCTTCGACAGCGCGGAGGGGTGCTACACGGGCCGGACCTACGCCGACTCCCCGGACATTGACGGGAGGGTGCTCTTCACCGCCGCCGGAGTGATCCCGGCGGGCACCTTCGTCAACGTGCGCATCACCGGCATGTCCGACGGGGACTTGACGGGTGAGATCGAGGAATGATGCGATTTTACACGGCGTGAGGTGTGTTTTACCGAAAAAGACATGGGAGGGTAGACGATGCCTTTGGTTTGTGATAAACTGTCTATCCGGCTGAAGGAGCAGGGATTACGGAAGTATGATCTGCGAAAGGACAAGATCATTGGCATGTCTGCACTGGGAAAATTGCGTAAAAATGAGGGACATATAGACACCCGGACGATTGAGGCGCTGTGTGAATATCTCCACTGCCAGCCGGGCGACATCATAGAGTATTTTCCCGAAGGGGAAACGGATAAAGGAGATAGTAACGGATGAATACCGCCAACAAGCTGACCCTGCTGCGGGTGGTCATGATCCCCGCGTTTCTGCTGGTGCTCTATCTGGACGTGCCCGGCGCCAGCTACTGGGCCCTGGCCATCTTCGTGGCAGCCAGCCTTACCGACACCCTGGACGGCTATATCGCCCGGCATTACAACCAGGTGACGGACTTCGGTAAGTTCATGGACCCCCTGGCGGACAAGTGCCTGGTGGTGGCTGCCATGCTGTGGTTCGTGGAGATCGGCCAGATGCCGGCCTGGGCGGTGCTCATTGTAGTCATCCGGGAGTTTGCCGTCAGCGGCCTGCGGATGGTGGCCGCCGACAAGGGGCGGGTCATCGCCGCCGGCTGGTCGGGGAAGGTGAAGACTGCCTCTACCATGGTGTGCATCGTGCTCATGCTCATCCCTCCCGTGGCTCGGGAGATCAGCTCCCTGTGCGTGGCGGTCATCGTGCTGACCACCATCTACTCCGGGGTGGAGTATTTCATCAAGAATCTGGATGTGCTGTCCGGAACAAAATGAGTGCATTTTCCATAATAGCCTGTATTCAAATCAGAGAGCCCCGTCTGTCTCAAACAGACGGGGCTTTTTTACCAGACCCCCTCAAAGAAAGGGAATTTGAGAATGAGGCGCTGCGATCACAGAGCATCCGGGCACGGGGCAACACGCCCCCGCACAGGAGTGGGAGGAAGCGGAAAACGGCCCCGCAGGCCGGAAACGCTGGGCACAACAGCTAAAATGACACGGGGAGTTCCCCCCTCTGACTTGTATTTCCAGGGAATACGGCGTAAACTAGGGCCAGAAATAGGGTGGGGAGGGCATAAAATGCTGCGTGAGTGGAGATTTGAACGGACAACAGAGCCAGAAGAGGTGCACAAGGCAGAGCTGAAACAGAGAAGAGCAGATTTGGCGGGCCTCCAGCAGCGGCTGAAGCAGGCAGGGCTGCCGGTGATCGTATTGGTGGAGGGGTGGGGAGCGGCCGGAAAGGGGAGCGTGATCCGCTCCCTGATCCGGGAGCTGGACCCCCGGTTTTTCAAGGTGATCAGTGTCTCCATGCCCACAGAGGAGGAACGCCGCTGGCCCTTCCTGAAGCGCTACGTTCAGAGCATCCCGGAGGCGGGAAAGGTCCTCTTCCTGGACTCGGGATGGATGGATGAGACGGTGCGGGAACGGCTGCAGGGCGGCCTGTCCGAGCGGGAGTATGCCCGGAGGCTGGAGAGCGTGAGGATGATGGAGCGGCAGCTGGCGGCAGGCGGCTATCTGCTGGTGAAGCTGTTCCTCCACATCGACAGGGAGCGCCAGCGGAAACGGCTGAAGAAGTTAGCCAGCCACAAGGACACGGCCTGGAGGGCAGGGGAAAACGACTGGCGGCAGAACAAGAACTATGGGCGGACGCTGGATGCTTTCCAGGATTTTATGTCTGCCACTGACGCACCCTGGGCCCGCTGGAAGGTGATCGACGGCTCCCATGCCGTCCGGGCGCAGCTGGAAGCGGCGGACTGGCTGTACCACCAGATCTGCACCGCCCTGGACTGCCGGCCCGCAGCGGAGCAGCCGAAGAGGGAGTGGCCCCTGCTGCCCATGGAACCCCTGTCCCAGGTGAGATTGGATCAGGCCCTGGGGGAGAAGGAGTACCGGAAGCAGCTGAAGAAGTGCCGGAAGGAGCTGGCGGAGCTTCACAATGAGCTCTACCGGAAAAAGGTGCCGGTGGTCATCGTCTACGAGGGGTGGGACGCCGCAGGGAAGGGAGGCAACATCAAGCGCCTGGCCTCCGCCCTGGACCCCCGGGGCTATGAGGTCATCCCCATCGCCGCCCCCACCCACGACGAGCTGGCCAGGCATTACCTGTGGCGGTTCTGGGAGCGCCTGCCAAAGACGGGCCACATCGCCATCTTTGACCGCAGCTGGTACGGGCGGGTGATGGTGGAGCGGCTGGAGGGCTTCTGTTCGGAGGCAGAGTGGCAGCGGGCCTATGACGAGATCAACGAGTTTGAGCGGGAGCTCACCGATGCCGGGACGGTGGTGGTGAAATTCTGGGTGCAGATCGACAAGGACACCCAGCTGGCCCGGTTCCGGGAGCGGCAGAACACCCCGGAGAAGCAGTGGAAGATCACGGAGGAGGACTGGCGGAACCGGGAGAAGTGGGACGCCTATGAGGAAGCGGTGGACGAGATGCTGGCCAGGACCAGCACGGAGCGGGCGCCGTGGCATATCCTGGAGTCGGTGGACAAGCGGTATGCCCGGATCAAGGCCATGAGGCTGGTCATCGGTGCCATCCGGCAGACGCTGGACCGGTGAGCAAGGAAAGGCCCCGGCGGGGAGGAAGCCCTGCCGGGGCCTTTCCCGTCTCAGAAGGAGATGCGGAGGGAAAAGAGACGGGAAAATGGAAAAACCGCCCCTCTTTTTCCGAAGGGCGGTTTGCGGATATTGATATTTACAGCAGGCCGCGCACTGGTGGGAGAGTCAGCCGTGAGAGTGGTCGGGGTCCCGGAGCAGGACCTGGTCGCCGGCCTGGTACTCCTTGGCGTAGCGGCCGGGGGAGGTGCCGGTGAGATGACCAAAGGTGCGGATGAAATGGGAGTTGTCGGAGAAACCGGACAGCTCCCCCGCCTGCTGGACGCTGACCCCCTCCTGGAGCAGCTGCCGGGCCCGGAGGATGCGGCTGTAAATGATATACTCCATGACGGAAAAGCCGGTGGCCGACTTGAAGATGCGGCACAGATAGTGCTTGCTGATGAAGAACCTGCCTGCGATCTGATCCAGGGTCAGGGGCTCAGCCAGGTTGTCCCGGATATAGTCCAGGATGGGCGCCACCCGCAGAAAGTCCTTGTTGCGGATGGCCTCGCCGGCGGTGGAGGCGTTGAGGACAGGGGCGACGCGGATCAGCAGGTTGAGCAGGGCAATGGTCTGGTGGATGTCGCTGCCGAAGGAGCCGTCGTTTTTGTTGCGCTCCAGGGCCTGAAACAGCTCGATGATCTCGGTCATCTCGTCGGTGGACAGGGCGGCACGGCGGAAGCTGTCGTGGGTCAGCTGGGTCAGGTCGGTCTGGGGGGTGGACAGCTCGGCAAGGGCCTTCCGGCCGATATGGAGGATATACCGGGCGTGGAAGCCGGTAGCGATGGTGCGGTGGAGGGTGTTCTCCCCGATGAGGTACAAGGTGCCCCGCTGGAGGGGATAGACCTGGTCGTTGACGAAGATGTTTCCCGGGCTGGTCAGGGGGAGCAGGAGCTCGTAGTGGTCGTGGAAATGGAGGCGGCTCATGTTCCAGGTCACATTGTGATTCAGCTGTAAATGAAATTCAACATTGGTCATGAAACTACCTCAAATACCCTTAAAAAAGTGAAGTTTCTGGTAAAATTGCAGAGGGTTTGGCTTGCCCAACTTCCTTTGTTGTGGTATTATAACATACGTAGTGAAGATATGCAAACTTTTTGCCAAATTAGCAAAGGAAATCCATCGGAGCCTGTGATAAACTGGCCTACGATGAAAATGAGGCAGATTGCAATTTTCACAACAGGAAGAAGAGCAAAGAAAGCAAGCGAGACCGTACATTCCAAATCTTTTGTAATGGGGGTATTACCATGAACAAAGTGTACACCTTGCACGATGCGATCGCGAAATACGTCGAGACTGGAGACTGCATCTCCTTCGGCGGCTTCACGACCAACCGCAAGCCCTATGCTGCCGTGGCAGAGATCCTGCGCCAGGGGCAGGGCGACTTCACCGTCTGGGCTGGTCCTGCCGGCGGCGACTGGGACATGATGATCGGAGAGGGCCGCGTCAAGGCCTACATCAACTGCTACACCGCCAACTCCGGCTATACCAATGTCTCCCGCCGCTTCCGCGCCGCCATTGAGAAGGGCGAGCTGGCCTATGAGGACTACTCTCAGGACGTGGTCATGCTGGCCCTCCATGCTGCCTCCCTGGGCCTTCCCTTCCTGCCTGTCCGTCTGATGCAGGGCTCCGGCCTGACCAAGTACTGGGGCATCAGCGAGGAGCAGCGCAAGACCCTGGACAAGGTGGACGACCTGAAGTATGTGGAGATGGACAACCCCTTCAACCCCGGCGAGAAGATCGTGGCCGTCCCCGTGCCCAAGCTGGACACCGCCATCATCCACGTGCAGAAGGCCAGCCCCGACGGCACCTGCATCATCGAGGGCGACGAGTTCCATGACGTGGACATCGCTGTGGCCGCCCGCAAGGTCATCGTCACCTGTGACGAGCTGGTGAGCGACGAGTACATCCGCCGCGATCCCACCCTGACCCGCATCTTCGGCGAGTGCGTGGACGCTGTGGTCCACTGCCCCTATGGTGCCTGGCCCTCCCAGTGCTACAACTACTACGACAACGACTCCCACGCTCTGAAGGAGTACGACAAGGCCTCCAAGTATCAGGACGCCGAGGACGCCAAGGCCCAGCTGGCCAAGGCCGCCGCCAAGGCTGAGAAGGCCGCCGCGGCCAAGCCCGAGGACGAGAAGCTGGCCGAGGCCGCTGCCCGGGCCAAGAAGGCTGCCGATGACGCCGCCGCCGGCGTGGCCGTCCCCGAGACCTTCAAGGACTACCTGGACAAGTGGGTGTACAGTGTGAAGGACCACGACGAGCTGCTGGACAAGATCGGCGGCGCCCGTCTGATGCGCCTGAAGAACGAGCCCCATCTGGGTTATTCCACCAGACACTAAGAGTTGGGAGGTTTACGACAATGGCTGATTATACGAAGTACACCAAGCAGGAAATGCAGGCCTATGCCATCGCGAAGAACATCAAGGAGAATCAGATCGTCATCGTGGGCACCGGCCTTCCTCTGATCGGCGCCTCTCTGGCCAAGCGGGTGGTCTGCCCCTCCTGCCACCCCATCGTGGAGAGCGGCCTGATGGACTGCTCCCCCGTGGAGGTCCCCCGTTCTGTGGGCGATAACCGCTTCATGGCTCACTGCGCCGTTCAGTGGCCCAACATCCGCTTCATCGGCTTTGAGGCCAACGAGTGGCTGCACGACGCTGACCGGCTCATCGCCTTCATCGGCGGCGCCCAGATCGATCCTTACGGCAACGTGAACTCCACCTGCATCTATGGCAAGGGCGACTATGTCAAGCCCCAGACCCGGTTCACCGGCTCCGGCGGCGCCAACGGCATCGCCACCTTCTGCAATACCATCATCATGATGCAGCACCAGAAGCGCCGCTTCATGGAGAAGATCGACTACATCACCTCCTGCGGCTGGATGGACGGCCCCGGCGGCCGTGAGCGCGCCGGCCTGCCCGGCAACCGCGGTCCCCAGATGGTGGTCACCGACCTGGGCATCATGAAGTTCGACGAGGAGACCAAGCGGATGTATCTGGCTTACTACTATCCCTTCTCCTCCCCTGAGATGGTCCAGGAGAACACCGGCTTCGAGGTGGACGTGTCCCGCGCCCAGCTCTTCGAGGGCCCCTCTCCTGAGATCATCCGGGTCATCCGCGAGGAGATCGACCCCGGCCAGGCCTTTATCAAGGTCCCCAAGGAATAAGAGATCCCGCTCCGGAACACCATACTACCAACATAGGAGGAATTGACATTGGGTAACTATTCTATGCCCCGATACTTCCAGAACATGCCCGTGGTGGGCAAGCCCGTCCGCGCCAACGCGGAAAACGTGGCTGAGCTGAAGGCCATCGAGGAGGAGATCCACGCCCAGATCGTGAAGGGCCTGGAGAACGGCAAGGCCGACGCGGACATGAATGCCAAGGGCCAGCTCACCGCCATGCAGCGGGTGTCCCTGCTGGTGGACCCCGGCACCTGGTGCCCCCTGAACAGCCTGTACAACCCCGAGAAGAACAAGACCGGCACCACCTCCATCGTCAAAGGCCTGGGCCGTGTCAACGGCAAGTGGTGCGTCATCATCGCCTCCGACAACAAGAAGCACGCCGGCACCTGGGTGCCCGGCCAGGCTGACAACCTGCTGCGGGGCAGCGACACCGCCAAGCGGCTGCGCATCCCCCTGATCTATCTGCTGGAGTGCGCCGGCGTGGAGCTGGACCAGCAGGAGAAGGTGTACCCCAACCGCCGGGGCGGCGGCACCCCCTTCTATCGCAACTCCGAGCTCAACCAGATGGGCATCCCCGTCATCGTGGGCATCCACGGCACCAACCCCGCCGGCGGCGGCTACCACTCCATCAGCCCCACCGTCCTGGTGGCCCATGAGAAGGCCAACATGGCCGTGGGTGGCGCCGGCATCGTGGGCGGCATGAACCCCAAGCCCCACGTGGACATGGAGGCCGCTCTGGCCCAGATCGAGGCCACCAAGGGCCTGCGGGCCGATCCTCCCGGATCTGTCTCCATCCACTTCGGACAGACCGGCTTCTTCCGCGAGGTGTACAACACCCAGGAGGGCGTCATCGCCGGCATCAAGAAGTATGTGGATATGCTGCCCAGCTATGACCTGGAGTTCTTCCGCGTGGATGCGCCCCAGTCTCCCGCCGTCTCCGACGAGGAGCTGTACGACCTGGTGCTCAACAACAAGAACCGTCCTTATGACATGTACTCCGTCATCGCCCGCCTGTTCGACGGCAGCCAGTTCATGGAGTACAAGAAGGGCTACGGCCCCGAGATGATCACCGGTCTGGCCAAGGTGGACGGCCTGTTGGTCGGCGTGGTAGCCAACCAGCAGGGCGTGTTCCCCAACTACCCTGAGTACAAGATGGAGAAGTACGGCCAGTCCATGGGCGCCGGCGGCAAGCTGTACCGCCAGGGACTGATCAAGATGAACGAGTTCGTCACCCTGTGCGCCCGCGACCGCATCCCCATGATCTGGATCCAGGACACCACTGGCATTGACGTAGGCGATGACGCCGAGGTCGCCGAGCTGCTGGGTCTGGGCCAGTCCCTGATCTACTCCATCCAGACCAGCAAGCTGCCCATGATGGAGATCACCCTGCGCCGCGGCACTGCCGCCGCTCACTACGTGCTGGGCGGCCCCCAGGGCAACGACAACAACGCCTTCTCCCTGGGCACCGCCGCCACTGAGATCAACGTCATGAATGGCAAGACCGCCGCCAACGCCATGTACACCGGCCGTCTGGCCAAGGATCAGAAGGCGGGCAAGGATCTCCAGCCCACCATCGACAAGATGAACGCCCTGATCGACGACTACGATGTGAAGTCCAAGCCTCTGTTCTGCGCCCAGGCCGGCCTGGTGGACGAGATCGTGGACATGCCCATGATGCGCAACTACATCGTGGCCTTCACTGATGCTGTCTATCAGAACCCCGAGTCCATCTGCCCCTTCCATCAGATGCTGCTGCCCCGTACCATCCGGGACTACGACAACCTGAAGAAGTAAGGGCCTTTCCCACACAAATGCGCCCCCTCCGCCCGGGCCACAGCCGGTCCCGGCGGAGGGGGAGAGCAGCGGCCCGGCGCAGGTGTGACAGCGCCGGGGGTCCTGGAGAAAGCAGTCTCCGGCGGGACCACACAATTTCTGACATTGGAGCGAAACCATGGATAAAATTTACACGCTGGGCATCGATATCGGCTCCACCGCCTCTAAGTGCGTTATCCTGGCGGATGGCAAGGAGCTGGTCAGCAAGTCCCTCATCCCCGTGGGAGCGGGGACCAGCGGCCCCCAGCGGGCCATCAGCGACGTACTGGAGAACGCCGGGCTGAAGCGGGAGGACATGGGCTATGTCCTGGCCACAGGTTACGGCCGCAACTCCATGCTGGAGATCGCAGACCAGCAGATGAGCGAGCTGAGCTGCCACGCCAGAGGAGCCAGCTTCCTTTTTCCTGAAGTCCACACCGTCATCGACATCGGGGGCCAGGATGTGAAGGTGCTCCAGATCGAGAACGGGGTCATGACCAACTTTGTCATGAACGACAAGTGTGCTGCCGGCACCGGCCGGTTCCTGGACGTGATGGCCCGGGTGCTGGAGGTGAAGGTGGAGGACCTGGGGACGCTGGGGGCGCAGTCCACCAAGAACGTGTCCATCAGCTCTACCTGCACTGTCTTTGCCGAGAGCGAGGTCATCAGCCAGCTGTCTCTGGACACTGACAAACGGGATATCATCAACGGCATCCACCACTCCGTGGCCAGCCGGGTGGCAGGCCTTGCCCACCGGGTAGGCGTCCGGGATCAGGTGGTCATGACCGGCGGCGTGGCACAGAACACCGGCGTGGTCAAGGCGCTGGAGGAGGAACTGGGCCACATCATCTATACCTCGCCCCTGACCCAGTACAACGGGGCTCTGGGGGCGGCGCTGTTCGCCTATCAGAGGTATCAGAAGGAACAAAAGGGATGAAAAAAGTCCTGTTTGGTATCGCACTGATCCTGTTCGCCGTAGTACTGCTGTTGTCAGGGATATGGCTGCCAGTCATAAGTGACCTGATGGATAGAACGGAGTTTGCCGTCCTTGTCGCGGCCATCGGACTGGTGATTGCCGGGATCGGCGCGTTTACCAGGGAGAAATGATCCATTTCGGGCTGTTTTCCCAGCGGCCCCGCAACATTGAAACATTGATTTTTCTAGTGAATCTAGTGAGGAGGAGAAGAACAATGGCTAAAACTGTAAGCCCCGGCGTTCAGGCGCTGCGCAAGGTCGTCGAGGATGTGTACGCCGACGCCCGCAAGGCCAAGGCCGAGGGCAAGCTGGTGGGCTGGTCCAGCTCCAAGTTCCCCTGTGAGCTGGCCGAGGCCTTTGATCTGAACGTCATGTACCCCGAGAACCAGGCTGCCGGCATTGCCGCCAACCGGGACGGCGAGATCATGTGCAAGGCTGCCGAGGACTTGGGCTTTGACAACGACATCTGCGGCTACGCCCGCATCAGTCTGGCCTACGCCGCCGGCAAGCGTGCTTCCCGCAAGGTGGACCTGGAGACCGGTGAGTATGTCATCAACCCCAACAGCGGCAAACCCCTGAAGGACGAGAACGGCAACGTGGTCATTGACCCCGAGACCGGCAAGCCCAAGAAGGACCCCAAGACCATGCAGCCCTACACGGTGCTGGACGACATCTATGAGATCGAGGCCCTGCCTGAGGGCCGGGAGAAGGAGCTGCGGAAGGCGGCTATCAAGCCATACCGCCAGATGCAGATGCCTCAGCCCGACTTCATGCTCTGCTGCAACAACATCTGCAACTGCATGACCAAGTGGTATGAGAACATCGCCCGCATGCGCAACATCCCCCTGATCATGATCGATATCCCCTACAACAACACTGTTGATGTCCATGACACCAATGTGGCCTATGTCCGCGCCCAGTTCGACTCCGCCATCAAGCAGCTGGAAGAGCTGACCGGCAAGAAGTTCGACGAGAAGAAGTTTGAGCAGGCCTGCGCCAATGCCAACCGCACCGCCCAGGCCTGGCTGCGGGTGTGCGATTACCTGCAGTACAAACCCTCCCCTTACAGCGGCTTCGATCTGTTCAACCACATGGCCGACGTAGTTACTGCCCGCGGCAAGGTGGCCGCCGCCGAGGCCTTTGAGCTGCTGGAGAAGGACCTGGAGGAGGCCGTCAAGAACGGCACCTCCACCACCCCCTTCCCTGAGAAGTACCGTGTCATGTTCGAGGGCATTCCCTGCTGGCCCAAGCTGCCCAATCTGTTCAAGCCTCTGAAGGAGCATGGCGTCAACGTCACCGCCGTGGTGTATGCCCCCGCTTTCGGCTTTGTGTACAATAATATGGACGAGATGGTCCGCGCCTACTACAAGGCCCCCAACTCCGTGTGTATCGAGCAGGGCGTGGATTGGCGCGAGGGCATCTGCCGGGACAACAAGGTGGACGGCGTGCTGGTCCACTACAACCGCTCCTGCAAGCCCTGGTCCGGCTACATGGCCGAGATGCAGCGCCGCTTTACCAAGGATCTGGGTGTCCCCTGTGCCGGTTTTGACGGAGACCAGGCTGACCCCCGGAACTTCAACGAGGCCCAGTATGAGACCCGTGTCCAGGGCCTGGTGGAGGCCATGGAGGCCAATCAAGCGAAGAAGGAGGCCGAGGCGAAATGAGCACCGAGGTTTTGCTGAACGAGTTCAAGGAGTATTCCGAGCACCCCTACCGTGTGCTGAGCGAGTACAAGAAGCAGGGCAAAAAGGTGATCGGAATGCTGCCCTACTATGCCCCTGCCGAGCTGGTGGTGGCCGCCGGCATGGTGCCCATGGGCATCTGGGGAAGCAACAAGAAGACCATTGCTCTGGCTAAGGAGTACTGCGCCACCTTCTACTGCACCATCGCCCAGCTGGCGCTGGAGATGCTGCTGGACGGCACCCTGGATCAGCTGGACGGCGTCATCACCCCCACCATCTGTGATACCCTGCGGCCCATGAGCCAGAACATCCGCGTGGCCATGAGCGACAAGTTGCCCTGCATCTTCCTGGCCCATCCCCAGTACCGCAAGCCCGCTTTCGGCCTGCAGTTCACGGTGGACCAGTACATGCACGTCAAGTCTGAGCTGGAGAAGATCGCCGGCAAGGAGATCACCGATGACGACCTGCGGGCCGCTATCAAGGTGATGAACCGCAGCCGCGCCGCCCGCCGGGCTTTCGTCAAGCTGGCCAGCGAGCACTGTGATGTCATCTCCGCCGTCAGCCGCTCCGCCGTGCTGCGCTCCGCTTGGTTCATGGAGCCCGCCGTCTACGCCGAGAAGCTGGAGGCCCTGAACGCCGAGCTGGCCCAGCTGCCCGCAGCCAACTGGAAGGGCAGAAAGATCGTCACCTCCGGCATCATCTGCGACAACCCCAAGCTGCTCCAGATCTTTGACGACAACAACATCGCCATTGCCGCCGACGACGTGGCCCAAGAGAGCCGCGCTTTCCGGGTGGACGCCAGCGAGGAGGGCGATCCCATGATGGCCCTGGCCCAGCAGTTCGCTGATCAGGACTATGATGTCCTGCTCTACGATGAGCACTCCAGCCAGAACCGCCGGGGCGAGTTCGTGGCCCAGCTGGCCAAGGACAGCGGTGCCCAGGGCGTGGTCCTGTTCATGCAGCAGTTCTGCGACCCCGAGGAGATGGAGTACCCCTATCTGAAGAAGGCGCTGGACGAGGCCGGCGTGCCCCACATCAAGCTGGGTGTGGACCAGCAGATGCGGGACTTCGGGCAGGCCAGCACCGCCATCCAGGCATTTGCCGACGTGCTGTAAAGATCCCATGCAGAAAATCGGTCTTCTGGGCCGAAACCCTTGAAAAATTCCCGCTGAAGTGATATAATGCCACCAATTTCGGGTTTCTCCCCCTGTGTCCCGTCACGGGAACAGGGGGAGTCCGGGAAAATGGACGTCCGATTGGGAGGGGCCTGCGCCCGGCCCAAGCCGGTGACCATAAAATAATCAAAGAAGGGGAAAGATAGACTATGAACTACAACGTAACTGTAAATGGAAAAGTTTACAGCGTGACTGTGGAAAAGACTGGAGCCGCCGCTCCTGCCGCTGTCGCTCCCGTGGCCGCCCCTGTGGCTGCCGCTCCTGTCGCCGCCCCCGCGCCCGCTGCGGCGCCCGCTCCCGCCCCCGCCGCCGCTCCGGCGCCCGCTGCTGCTCCCGCCGCTGTGGCCGCCGGTGAGACGGCCGTCAACAGCCCCATGCCCGGCAATATCTTCAAGGTGGAGTGCTCTGTGGGTCAGGCCGTGAAGGCTGGCGACGTGCTGGTGGTGCTGGAGGCCATGAAGATGGAGATCGAGGTTTCCGCCCCCGTGGACGGCACCGTCAAGGCCGTGGCCGCCACCGTGGGCACCGCTGTCAACACTGACGATCTGCTGGTCACCCTGGGTTAAAAGTAGGGGGTACAGATACATGCCTAGTGTTGATAAAGCAATTATTAACCCGTTTGAACCTCTGGATGTCGGTGAGGCCCTGCTGGTAGCCGTGTCCGGTCTGCTGGTCGTCTTTGTGATGCTTGCCATGCTGATGGCGGTCATTTTGGTGATCTCCAAGATCGTGGGCGCTATCGAGGGTAAGGGAAAGGCTCCTGCCGCACCCGCCCCCAAGTCCGCTGCCCCTGCCGCCAAACCGGCGGCAGCCCCCGCCGCCCCTGCGGTGGATGAGGGTGAGCTGGTTGCGGTGATGATGGCCGCTGTGGCTGAGGAGTCCGGGATGTCCCCCAACTCCTTCCAGATCACCAACATCAGTGCGGCTCCTGCCGCCGCTGCCCCCGCCCCTGTTGCTGCTCCTGCTGCGGCCCCCGCACCTGCTCCCGCTGCCGCCCCCGCGCCTGCTGCGGCTCCCGCCGCTGTGGCCGCCGGAGAGACGGCCGTCAACAGCCCCATGCCCGGAAACATCTTCAAGGTGGAGTGCTCCGTGGGCCAGGCTGTAAAGGCCGGCGATGTGCTGGTGGTACTGGAGGCCATGAAGATGGAAATCGAGGTCTCCGCTCCCGTGGACGGAACTGTGAAGGCCGTCTCTGCCGTTGTGGGTACTGCTGTGAACACCGATGACCTGCTGGTCACCATCGGTTGAGAGGAGGGGTGAAGTATGGAATTTCTGAAAGAAGTCATTTTTGCGATTGCTGGCGGTTCTGGCTTTGCCGCTCTGGACTGGAAGACCGTGGTCATGCTCGTCATTGCCTGTGTCCTGCTGTACATGGGTATCGGCAAGGGCTTTGAGCCCCTGCTGCTGGTCCCCATCGCATTCGGTATGCTGCTGGCCAACCTGCCCATTACCGGCTTGTTTGCCGAGCCCGTCTATGATGCCGCTACCCATAGTGGAACAGTAGGCTTTATGTGGGTACTCTATCAGGGTGTCCAATACGCCATTTACCCGTCCATCATCTTTATGGGCATCGGTGCCATGACCGACTTTGGTCCTCTGCTGGCTAACCCCATGTCCCTGCTGCTGGGCGCTGCTGCGCAGCTGGGCATCTTCGCAGCGTTCCTGATGGCGCTGGTCCTGGGCTTTACTCCCGCTGAGGCTGCCGCCATCGGCGTCATTGGCGGCGCAGACGGCCCCACTGCTATCCTGACGGCATCAAAATTGGCGGTAGAGCTGTTGCCGGCTATTGCCATCGCGGCATACTCTTACATGGCCCTGATCCCCATGATCCAGCCCCCGCTGATGAAGCTGATGACCACTAAGAAAATGCGTCAGGTCAAGATGAGTCAGCTGCGTGTGGTCTCCAAAACTGAGAAGATCATCTTCCCCATTGCCGTGACCATCTTCGTAGTGCTGCTGATCCCCGATACTGCACCTCTGATTGGTATGCTCATGCTGGGCAACCTGTTCCGTGAGTGTGGTGTCACGGAGCGTCTGTCTGATACCGCTCAGAACGCTCTGATCAATATCGTGACGATTCCGCTGGGCCTGTCCGTGGGCTTTAAGGCTACGGCCAGCAGCTTCCTGACTGTTGAGACCCTGTCCATTATCGCTCTGGGTCTGACGGCTTTCCTGCTGTCCACTGCTGGCGGCCTGCTGCTGGGCGATTTGATGTATGTTCTGACTGGTGGCAAGGTCAATCCGCTGATCGGCTCTGCCGGCGTGTCCGCCGTGCCTATGGCGGCCCGTGTGTCCCAGGTGGTGGGACAGAAGGAGAACCCCTCCAACTTCCTGCTGATGCACGCTATGGGACCCAATGTGGCTGGCGTCATCGGTTCCGCTTGTGCCGCTGGATTTATGATCAAGGTCTTCGGCGGCTGATTTAAAGCGATTACAGTTTCAAACAGGTGCTCGGCACACCGGTGCAGACCGGTGTGCCGAGTGCTTTTTCCGTGCAGGAAAAGAGATGCGGCGGAGAGAAAAGAGGGGGCATCGAGGGGGAAAAGGCGGAAAAAAGCTGGGCAGAACAGGGGAGAGGAGGAAGGAAGAAAAAATTTGAAAAAAATAAAAATAGTACTTGCCAAATCAAAAAATATGTGCTATTATTTATAAGCTGTCAGCGAGAGATACTTCTCCTGCGGTATGCGGCTGTAGCTCAGTTGGATAGAGTGTTTGGCTACGAACCAAAAGGTCGGGGGTTCGAATCCCTTCAGCCGTACCACTCGTCGCAAGCGTCGTATCGCTTGCGACGAGTTTTTTCGTTTCATTACAAAACTTATCGCGCACTCACTTTGCCGCTCCTCGCTTCCAAACCGAAGCCCAGCGTAGCGGGTTCGGTTTGGTTTTTGGCACAGACCTGTAGCCACTGCATCTTTTTTGTCCACATATTCCAAGTTAAAAGCTATATTTTGATCTTATAAACGAGGCCGAAATGTAGCTTTTCTTTTTATCAATTTGTCGAAGAAACCTCCATGTTATACCGCTCATGAGCACATGAGTAGAAAACATGGAGGCTTTGTTATGCCTGAGAATATCACTTGGAGAGGCAGGACGCAATCGGGGGAAAGAGAACTGCCCGCCGCTCCGCCCCGGCGCCTGGCGCGGGGGGAAACGGCGGGCAGACTGCGCCTCAGGGCGCGGCAAGGTCACATGATATGCTCTTCGGCGCAGTTGTCCAGCACACGCATCCCCATCTCCTTGGGTGCGGCAACGGGAAATTTGGCAATGCTGGTCTCGTCGAATTTGGCACACAGGCGGAGCTGAGGATTGAGGCGCAGGTCCTCCATATGGGACGGCCTGCGTGCTCTGCGCTTTGCCATAAAGATCACCCCTGGCACAGTATGCCCTAAAATCCGACCGATGTTGCAGGGAAGACGGCCGCTGTGCTGGGAGCAGGGAGAGTCAAAACTTTTCCATATGCTGAAGATCCATTACAAAGACGACCACACCGCCCACATCCTGCACAACAGGGGTGGCGGGCATGAGAGGAGGGTAGGGGTGCCCCATGGGGATAGAAAAGCTTTGGTAGACCGTGGCTTTCCGTTGACCCGCCCGGCGCTTCAGAATGTCCAGCACCTCATCCAGACGGGGCTCTTCAACGCCGATCATGATGGTGGTGCTGTGCTTTTTTAGAAATCCTCCGGTGGAGCTGAGCATCGTAACAAAAAAGCCGTTTTGATTCAGCTCGTAGACCGTATCCTCGTAATCTTCCCCCTGGAGGATAGCCAAAACCAATTTCCCACTGTGCTGTTCCATGTAAGACCTCCTTGTTTGTTCCCGCAGGGCCAGACCAGGTCAGACCCGCTTTTGAAAATTCCCTACCACTGAGATGTTGTCATCCAGAATGACAAAGATGTTTGGGTCCTGCTTCTGCAGCGCCTTACGAAGCTGAAGAGCTTCCTTTTTGGAGACCACTGTGAGAAGCATCTCCGTCTGCTCTCCGCTGTACGCCCCTTCTCCCTCCCATTTTGTAACGCCGCGGCCCACATATTCAAAGACCAGCTGCTCCATCTCCGGCTTTTTGGTGATGATAAGCATAGTGACCATCACATTTTGCAGGTGCGCCCGGTCCAAGCAGAGAAAAGTAACGCAGGTGAACAGAATGCTGTACACCACCACCTGCCGGTCAAAAAACAGAAAACCGACCCCATAAACTGCAAAGTTCAGGGCCATGGAGATACGGCCAACGCTCAGAAGGGGGTGCTTCTGAAGGCAGAGCAGCCCCAGGATCTCTTCTCCGCCTCCAGAGCAGCCAGAGGTGAGGGTCAGGCCGGCGCCAGCGCCGCAGGCGAGGCCGCCGATGACACAGGCGGTGAGATGCTCATCGAACAGACCAGACTGAGGAATAGGGATCAGGGCCAGAAAAATACTGTAACAGGCCACACACAGGGCGGTCTTTGCAAAAAAAAGATGTCCAAATCTGGACCAGGCCAGAATGAGCAGGGGGACATTGAGCAGAAAGTAAATGATGCCGGCCACGTCCCCCACAGACTGGAGAGACGGGAAAACAGAGAGCAAAACCATGCGCAGAAGCTGTGCGATCCCTAAAAATCCGCCGCTGTACATTCCGGAAGGCAGAATAATACAGTTCATGGATACGGAAAACAGCAGGGAGCCGACAACAATGAGGGACATATCTTTGACAATCTGGCCGCTGTGCCGCCGAAGTCCCATCGCCTGCTTATATTGTACCATACAGTCCCACCCTTATCAATCCAATTTATGAAATGGTCCCGGAATACCCCAAAGGGATATTCCGGGAGCAAATCTGTAGGAAAGCGGACGATCAGGCGGGAATCAGGCCGTTGTCCACCAGGAACTGATGGGCGACCTCCTTGGCGCTCATGCCGTCCACATCTACCTGAGCGTTCATGGCAGCCATGGTAGCCTCGTCAATGGCACCGTCCAGCTTGGAGAGGACCTCGGCCAGAGCGGGATCAGACTGGATCAGATCGGCATTTACGAAGTTTACAGCGTAGTAGGGGGGGAAGAAGCCCAGGTCGTCCTCCAGAGTGGTCAGCCCCAGCTTGGAGAGCAGAGCATCTGTGGCAAAGGCGTCCACCACGTCCACCTCGTCGTTTTCAATGGCAGTGTAGCGCAGGCTGGCATCCAGTCCGGTGACATCCTTGAACTCGGCGTTGTACTGGCTTTCCAGAAGAGGCAGACAGTCCTCGCGCTGGATAAACTCTACGGTGCATCCCAGCCGAAGCTCAGGGGACTTCTCGATCAGATCAGACAGAGTGGTCAGGCCATAGGCCTCGGCGGTCTCGGGCTTGACGCTCATCACATAGGTGTTATTGAAGCCCAGAGGAGCGGAGGTATAGATGTTGTGGTCTTTCATCATCATATCGCTGACAGTCTGCCAAACTACGTCTTTATCGGTATTCATGGGCTGGGCCAGCAGATTCATCAGGGCGGTCCCGGTGTACTCCACGAACATATCGATGCTTCCCTGTTCCAAGGCGTCAAAGCAGACGGCGGCCCCGGCCAGACCGAAGCGCTGATCCACCGTGTAATCGGTGTTGGCCTCGATCAGCTCGGTATAGAGCTCACCCAGAATATTGACCTCAGTAAAGTTGGAGGTGCCTACCACGATGGTCTTGTCGCCGCTTCCGGTACTGGAGGGGGCAGAAGAAACAGACCCGCTTCCGCTGCCGGAAGAGCCGCAGGCGGCAAGGGAGAGGGACAGCGCAGCCGCTGTGAGAGCGCAGGTGATTTTTTTCAGGTTTTTCATGACGCAAGAAACTCCTTTTTCTTATTTTGAATTTTAAAATCAAGAGATCAGCCCAGATAGGCTCAGGCAATGATGGCGGCATAGGATGCCGCGGAGACAGCGACCAGGGCAAAGCACAGCCCGCCTGCCACTGCCTTGCGGCGGGTCCGGACAGCTTTGCTGAGGTTTTTGATCTGGTCCTGAGGCAGCAGCCCCTCGCTGGTGAGGGCCCGTTCCACGCGGCCCAGGAGGTAATCCAGAGTGAGGGCCATCACAGCGGAGGCGACCGCCCCCATGACAGTCATAGGATAATTGAGGGAGTTCATACCCAGCATAATGAACCAGCCCAGTCCGTTGGCTCCGGCGAAAGCGGCGATGGTCATGGTGCCTACCGCACCCACGGCAGCGATACGGATGCCGGACATGATATAGGGCGTGGCCATGGGCAGCTCCACTCGGCCCAGCTGCTGCATGCGGGTCAGTCCGATGCCCCGTGCCACCTCGAGGGAGACAGGAGAGATGCTGGAGATCCCGGTGTAGGTGTTTTTCAGAATGGGGAGGAACGCATAGACAAACACCATGAAGATAGCCAGTGTCTCACCGACGCCCAGAAAGGGGATCCCCATGGCAAGCAGGGCCATACAGGGGATGGACTGCATCACATTGGCGATGCCGATGACCACGCTGGAGACCTTTTTGCTTCTGGTGATGAAGATACCCAGGGGGACGGCAATGATGAGGGCCAGAACCACGGCGAAGCAGGTCATGGCCAGGTGGCGCAGGAATTCCTCCACCAGACTGTCCCACTCCTCTGCATAGATCGTCAGATAGGGAAGGAAATTCTCCGCCAGACTGTCCCACCACGATGCGGGGGACTCTATCAATGCGCTGCTGCTGCCCATATAACTCCGCTCCTTTCTCCCGCAGTATGCTCAGGGACGAACTGCCTGCTCATAGTGGCCAGCAGACTGCTCTTGGTCAAAAATCCCACAAGAGTCCGGTCGTGCTCGATCACGGGTATAATGCCGGACACATCGTAGTCGATGGTGGAGATGATCTCTTTGAGAGTGGTATCCCCCTCCACCGCGACGTAGTCATCGGAGAGGTAGGTCTCGGCGGAGCCAGAGCCGTCTTTCTCCGACATCAGCTCCTCCAGCCAGAGGACCCCCAGCAGACGGTCCCGGCCGTCTACCACCAGCAGGCTGTCCACGCCGCTCTGGCGCATGATCTGCAGAGCCTGGAGCACGGTCCGCCCCCTGGAGATGGTGATGGGACGGCGGCGCATAATGTCCCGGGCCCGGATATACTCGGGGTTGGCCCACAGACGGTTGGCACCAATAAAGTCCGTGACATACTGATTGGCGGGAGCTTTCAGGATCCGCTCCGGGGTGTCGCACTGGACGATGTGCCCTTCCTGGATAATGCAGATGCGGTCGGCCAGCTTGATCGCCTCGTCCATGTCGTGGGTGACGAATACGACAGTCTTTTTTGTTTTTTTCTGGAGCGTATGGATCTCGTCCTGCAGCTCGGCCCGGGTCATGGGATCCAGAGCGGAGAAGGGCTCATCCATCAGAACGATGGGGGGGTCCACCGCAAAGGCCCGGGCTACTCCCACGCGCTGCTGCTGCCCGCCGGACAGCTGAGAGGGGTATTGGTTGCGGTAGGTGTCCGGGTCCAGATCGACCATTCGGAGCATCTCAGTCACCCGCTCAGAGATCCGCTCGCTGGGGTAGCCGGCGATGCGCATGACCAGCGCAATATTTTCCTCCACGGTCAGATGGGGGAAGAGGCCGCCGGCCTGAACGACATAGCCCACCAGGTTGGGCAGCTGATTTGTTTTGATGCGGTCCACCGGCGTCCCATTGATGAGCAGCTTGCCCTTCTGCACATTGAGCAGCTTGTTGATGCTCTTGAGAAGAGTGGTTTTTCCACAGCCGCTGGAGCCGATGAGAACAAAAAATTCACTGTCCTGAATGGTAAGATCCACGTGGTTCAGAACGGGCCTATCTTTGTACGCCATAGACACATTTTGAAACTCAATCATAAGCGTGTCTCACGATCCCTTCTTTGTTATGGCGGTATCGTAACAGAATTTCAGTTAATGTGACCCTAGGATTCTGCCTCTGGAATTAAGAGTGTGTTAGTTCAGGCAGGGACCCACCGCCCGCTGGGAAGAAAAAGACTGCCCGCCCCCTGCAAGACGCAGGGAACGGACAGTCAGGGACGCAGGTGCAGAGGTCAGGCCTCGTCCTCCTGCTTCTGGCGGATCATGCGGTAGCCCACGCCGATGTGGGTCTGGATATACTGGGGGTGGCTGGGGTCCACCTCCAGCTTTTTGCGCAGAGTGGCCATGAAGACGCGGAGAGAGGGGGTATCCGAAAAGGCGGAGCTGCCCCAAATCTCGTTGAGGATAAAATTGTGGGTGAGGACCTTCCCGGTATTTCGGGCCAAAAGGCAGAGCAACTTGTACTCGATGGGGGTGAGATGGATCTCCACCCCATCTCGATAGGCACAGCCGGCAGCATAGTCAATCTTCAGGTTCCCGTTCTCGTAGAGGCTGGCTTCCTCACTTACCTTCTGGCTGTCATAGCGGACCCGGCGCAGGGCGACCCGGAGCCGGGCCAGGAGCTCGTCCACGGAGAAAGGTTTAGTCAGATAGTCATCGGCGCCGGCGTCCAGCGCGGCCACCTTGTCGCTGTCCTCGCTCCGGGCGGAGATGACGATGATGGGCAGGTTGCTCCAGGTGCGGACCTTTTTGATGATGTCTACCCCGTCCATGTCGGGCAGGCCCAGGTCCAGCAGCATGACGTCCGGGCGGTAAGAGAGGGCGTCCACCAGAGCACTGGCCCCTGTCTTGGCCCGATGGAACTGATAGTTCTGGGTCTCCAGAGTGGTGGCGATGAGGTTTCCCACCGCTGCGTCGTCTTCTACCATAAGAATGTGCGGCTTATTCATACATTTTTACCTCCGAAGCCCTCAGGGTGAAACGAAATACTGACCCGTGGGGCTGATGATCCTGAACTGATATCTCACCGCCGTGAGCGGTGATGATGGACCTGCACAGGGAGAGCCCCAGGCCCAGCCCCCGCCGGCCATCTCCGCGGGAGTTGTCCGCGGTATAAAACATATCAAATATTTTCTGCTTGGCGCTGTCCGCAATACCTGGACCGTCATCGGAGACCTCGACCTGCACAAAAGGACCGGCCCGGACAGCGGACAAGGAGATGTGGGAACCGGCAGGGGTGTACTTGATGGCGTTGTTGACCAGATTGATGACCACCTGGACGATGAGCCGGGCGTCCATATCCGCCATCAACAGATCGTCCTCCAGTTCTACAGAGATATGGTGCTGCTCCGCATTGCGGTCCAGATGGGACAGGGCTTCATGAAAGACCTCATCCAGAAGCTCCGGGCGGATGTTCAGAGAAACAGAGCCGTTGCCCATCCGGGTGAGGGAGAGCAGATTTTCCACCAGGTTGATGAGCCACATAGAGTCATCGTAGATGGAGCGGTACAGGTAGCGCCGCTTCTCCTCATCCAGCACGGCCCCGTTCTCCATCAGGATGCCGGCGTTCCCGGATATACTGGTCAGTGGGGTGCGCAGGTCGTGGGAGATGGCCCGCAGCAGATTGGCGCGCAGGGTCTCCTGATGGGCCAGCTCCTCGATCTGCTGCTTGGCGCGCGCCGTCAGCTCCTTTTCCAGCGCCAGTCCGCACTCGTCCAGGATGGCTACTGTCAGATTTTTTTCAAAGGAGTCCACCTTCTGAGCATTGGGGATGGCAATGCCAACCACCGCCAGCACCTTGTCAGAGCCGCGGACCGCAATGTAGAGGCATTTGGAGCTGGGAAGGGTGTGGGTGGTAGCGCCGGCGTGCTTGTTGTTGTTCCAGACCCACTCCGCCACCGCCCGCTCTGAGGAAGTGAGATATGCAGACATATCCCCGCCTTTGGAAACAGGGAACAGCATGGCCTCCTGCTCCAGTCCGTCCTCGTCGGCGGAATAGATCAGGACGTCCCGCTCCAGCAGCTTTTTCAACTGGGTGGCCGTGACCGCCAGGATTTCCCGGCTCCCCTCCGCCTTCTGGAGCTTCTGGCTGGTCTCCAGCAGGATCTCAGTGCGGTATGCCTTTTGGGCGCTCTGGATGGCCTGCCGTTTGACACGGGTGGTAAGAGAGCTGCCCAGCAGCGCTACGGTCAGCATGACGGCAAAGGTGGCGATATAGCTGGGGTCGCTCATCAAAGTAAAATAGGGGTAGGTAAAAAAGTAATTGAAGATGAAGACGGAGCAGAGGGATGCCAGCAGGCTGTAGCTGTGCCCCGTGGTGGCCATGGAGATGGTGAGGACGCCCAAGATGTAGACCATGATCACATTTTCAGTGGAAAAGCCCGCTCGCTGGAAGAGAAAGCCCACGGCGGTGCAGGCAGCCAGGATCAGGAGGGCCTTGAAAAGATCCCGGACGGAGAAGCGCTCCTGGAGAAGATAGGGCTGCCAGGAGTGGCGGGCGGGCCGCTGGACCTGGTCCGGGATGATGTAGATATCCAGGTCAGGAGCCAGCTCTCCCAGACGGTCCATCAGACTCTTGGCGCCCAGGAGGGGGCCGCGTTTCTGGGGACTGCGGCCCAGCACGATCTTGGAGATCCCGCTGACTTTAGCGTATTCCGCGATCTGAATGGCGGGGTCATCCCCGTAGACCGTGCTGATCCGGGCGCCCAGCTCCTCTGCAAGATGCAGATTGTTCCGCAGCTGCCGGCGTTCCTTGTCGCTCTGGCCCTGAAAGGAAGGAGTCTCCACGAAAAGCGCGGTAAAGGCGCCGTGAAATGCCTCTGCCATCCTGGCAGCAGTGCGGATGACCTTCTCGTTGGAGGGAGAGCCGGACAGGCAGATGAGAATGTGTTCCCGGGCCCTGGGGGGATATCTGTCCCCACCGGAGGGCTTCCGCTCCAGGCGGTCAGCGGTCCTGCGCAGGGAGAGCTCCCGCAGGGCGGCCAAGGTCTGCTCGGTCAAAAGGTGCCCTTCCCCTCCGCCGATGGTCCCGGCCCGCAGGCGCGCCAGAAGGTCGGAGGGCTCCAGATCGACAATCTCCACCTGGTCAGCAGAGTCAAAGACCTGGTCCGGGACGCGCTCCGGGGCGGAGAAGCCGGTGATGGAGGAGACCACATCGCTCAGGCTTTCCAGCTGCTGCACATCCATGGTGGAATAGACGTCAATGCCCGCGCGAAGCAGCTCGGCAATATCCTGGTAGCGCTTGGCGTGGCGGGCTCCCTTATTGTTGGAGTGGGCCAGCTCATCCACTAGGATCAGCTGGGGACGGCGGCGGAGGGCGCCGTCCAGGTCAAATTCGCCCTGCCCTCCACCGGGAGGGATGAGGGGCGGGAGCCGTTCCAGTCCTCCGGCCAGTGCCAGGGTATCAGGATAGGCGGCGGGTGCCAGAAAGCCCAGCACAACGTCCGTGCCCGCCTCTTTTGCGCGGAGGGCGGCGTCCAGCATAGCGTAGGTCTTCCCCACTCCGGCGGCGTAGCCAAAAAAGATCTTCAGTCGACCGGAGGACTCCTGTTCCAAAGTGTGGTCCCCGGGAGTCAGCCCGTCAGGGCGGGGCTGAGGATCAGAACGCAAGGTATCACCTCGTCTCTTGCTTGGGTCGTTTGTATATTATAGTATAACACAGGTGGTATCAGCATAACATTGGCATTTTTGACGGGGTGTAAAGATTACATTAAGGAATCTTTATTAATACAGTATTTATGCACGGAAAATTCTCTTAATCTGGCGCTAATGTCCGATGTGATATAATAAGAAATAAATGCGGGACAGCGCGTGGCCCGGCTGCCCGCCCTGCGGACAGCCGGGCCCTGGATGAACAGCCGCATAGGAACATATCAGAAGGGAACAGGAGCATGATGCATGCTGCGGGGGGATTCTGTGCCGTCTTTCAAACATGACCGTGTCACACCGGCACAAATCATTATTTTAGGATTCCTGCTGCTGATCTTTACTGGGGCAGTGCTGCTGATGCTGCCCTTTTCCACCCAGGAGCCCGGAGGGGCCTCATTTGGGGATGCGCTGTTCACCGCCACTTCCGCCACCTGTGTGACCGGACTGGTGCTCCACGATACGGCGCTTTACTGGTCACCCTTTGGGCAGCTGGTCATTCTTCTGCTGATCCAGGTGGGCGGAATGGGAGTGGTCACCATCGCGGTGGCGATTTTCATGTTTGCGGGCAAACGGATCGGGTTGAAGCAGCGGTGGGTGATGCAGGAGTCCATTTCCGCCCCTCAGGTGGGCGGCATCGTGCGGATGACGGGGTTTATCCTAAAAACCGCCTTTTTGATTGAAGGGATTGGGGCCCTGCTTCTGGCCCTGCGGTTCTGCCCGCAATTTGGTCTTGGAAGAGGACTTTGGTACGCGGTGTTTCACTCAGTGTCCGCGTTCTGCAATGCGGGCTTTGATCTTATGGGAGTAAACTCCCCGTTTTCTTCCCTCACAGACTACGTAGGCGATCCTTTGGTGAGCAATGTGATCGCTTTTCTGATCATAATTGGCGGCGTCGGCTTCCTCACCTGGAATGACATCAGGGAGCACAAGCTCCACTTTCGACGCTACCGGCTGCAGAGCAAGCTGATCCTGACCACCACGCTGGCCCTGATCCTGACAGGGCTCCTGTTCTTTCTGCTGTATGAGTTCGAACAGGGGCAGTGGGTGGACATGTCCCTGTGGGAGCGGATCAACGCCGCGTTTTTTCAGTCCGTGACACCGCGCACCGCAGGCTTCAACACAGTGGATCTGACTGGCCTGAGCCAGCCCGCCCAGCTGCTGATCATCCTGCTGATGCTGGTGGGCGGTTCACCGGGTTCCACAGCAGGCGGCTTCAAAACCACTACGCTGGCGGTGATGCTGCTGGGGATCCGGGCAGTTTTCCGCCATAAGGAGCGGCCCCAGTGCTTTGGAAGGCGCATCGCAGATGAGTCGATCCGAAACGCCTCTGCCATCTTCCTGCTTTATCTGCTCCTGTTCCTGACAGGGGGCATCCTGATCTGCTGCATAGATGGCGTACCCCTGATGGCGGCGCTGTTTGAGGCGGCGTCCGCCATTGGTACCGTTGGCCTGTCGCTTGGGATCACGCCGGAGCTCTCCGGGGCGTCCAGGCTGATCCTGATTTTTTTGATGTATTTCGGGCGTGTGGGCGGCCTGACCATGATCTATGCGGTCACGGCCAAAGGCGCACCGGAGCTGTCCCAATTCCCCCAGGAGCGGGTCACCATAGGATGAGATCGGAGAGGAACAAATCATGAAGTCAGTGCTTTTGATCGGGTTGGGACGGTTCGGCCGCCATATGGCCCAGAAGCTCCGGGAACTGCACCATGAGGTAATGGCGGTGGACCGGAATGAAGAGCGGATCAACGACGCCCTGCCCTTTGTGACCAACGCACAGATCGGGGACAGCACCAGTGAGCAGTTCATTGCATCTCTGGGGGTCAGTAACTTTGACCTGTGCGTGGTAGCGATTGGAGATGACTTTCAGAGCTCCCTGGAGACCACCGCTCTGCTCAAGGAATACGGCGCTCCTTTTGTGCTCTCCCGGGCTGCCCGGGACGTCCACGCCAAATTCCTGCTGCGCAACGGTGCGGACGATGTGATCTATCCGGAGAAGCAGACGGCCTCTTGGGCCGCGGTCCGGTACAGCTCTGACCATGTGTTTGACTACATCAAGCTGACACCGGACCATTCCATCTATGAGACGGCGGTGCCGGAATCCTGGGTAGGAAGGACTGTGGTCCAGCTGGCGGTGAGGCAGAAGTACCGCATCAACATTCTGGCCATCAAGCGCAGCGGCACACTGGAGCCTCTCCCAGGCCCCAATCACACCTTTCAGTCGGATGAGACCCTGCTGATTCTGGGGGATGACCGGGACATCCAGAGATTCCTGCATGTCTGACAAGCGATACCGAACGCGGCAGGGAGGCCGGTCCGGCCCCGGAGTTCTGTTGGTCCGCAGCGGAGGGGGAGTTCCCCCAAAAGCTCCCTGCTTCCAGTGTTTTCGGAACTGTGACAAAATAAAAAACTTCTCCCTCTGCGTGTGTCCCTGTCCGGGGATGAGGTGGAGAGCGGGACGGCAAAATACGACCGCATGGCGCCACGGCGTCATGCGGTCGTATTTTGATGATTCTGACGCTTGTCTAGAGGCTGTCCCCCTGGAACGGTGTATCCGCTCGCCGGAGGTCAGACAGGCGCTGTTCCAGGACGATGCCGGCCTGATTCAGGATCCCGCGGATCAGATTCTGCTCAAATGCCTCGGGGAGAGGATAGTCATCGCAGGGGATGCCTACAACAGCCTGAGGCCCGCCATGGCTTCGTACTGCCAGGTAAAGGCATCTGGAATTGGGCAGGGTGTGGGTCCCTGCCCCGGCGTGCTTGTTGTTTTTACACACCCAGTCGGCCACCGCCTTCTCCTGCCCACCCGTATAGCGGGAGAGGAGATCGGACTCTGTTTCCGGATAAATGCGGGCCTGCATCAGCTGGCCGTCCGGGTCCATGGGGTAGTAGAGGATCGGCCTGTCGAGCAGCTTTCCAAGCTGAGAGACCGCGATGGCGAGCACCTCATGTTCGCCAGATGCCTGCTGGAGCAGCTGGGTGGCCTCCAAAAGGACCTCAGTGCTGTAGTTTTTCTGTACCGCCATCCTGGCCTGCGTCTTGATCCGGATGGTCAGAGAGCTGGTAAGAAAGCTGGAGAGGAACATGATAAAAAAGGTGATCACATAGCTGGGATGAGCATCCAAGCTGAAATAGGGCTCCGTAAAGAAAAAGTTGAAGGTAAGTACACTGAGCAGCGAGGAGAGAATGCCATAGAGGCGGCCCTCTGTCCAGGTGGCGGTGAGAAGCACCCCCAGAATATAGACGGTGACAATATTGGTCTCTCCGAAGCCCAGACGGGAAAACAGCTCCCCCAGAAGGGTGGCTGCGGCCAAAATGCCCAGCATTTTTCCGGTGTCTTTCCAGGAGAAGGAGAGCTCCGAGGGGGCTATCTTCCATTTGGGGCGGTAGGCAGGCTGTCGGTCCGGGATAATGTAGACATCCAGATTTGGTGCCAGCTCGGTGAGCCGGTCTACCAGGGCTTTCTTGTTCCACCAGCCGCGCCGCCGGCGGTGGTTGGTGCGGCCGAGCACGATTTTGGTCACGCCGCTGGTCCTGCTGTAGTCTGCGATCTGGGCGGCGGGGTCATCACCATATACTGTGGCGATCCGTGCCCCCAGATCTTCCGCCAGCTTCAGATTGGCCCTCAGGCGCTTCCGATTTTCACCGCTGAGCTCCCTGGTATCCGGAGTCTCCACGAAGAGAGCGGTAAAATCTCCTTGAAAGGCCTCGGCCATTCGGGCGGCGGTACGGATGACTTTTGCATTGGAGGGGGCGCTGGACAGACAGACCAGGATATGGTCGCTGGGGTTGAGAAAGCCCTCCGGATGTTGCTTTCGGGCGGTGCGGTTGAGGCGGTCAGCGGTCCGGCGCAGAGCGATCTCCCGCAAAGCGGCAAGGTTCTGCTTGGAAAAGAAGTGGCCCAGGGCTTGCTGAGCCTGGGCGGCCCGGTAGACCTTGCCCTCCTCGAGCCGGGCGATCAGGTCGTCCGGCTCCACATCCACCACCTCGACTTGGTCGGCGGAGTCAAATACCCAGTCTGGGATCCGCTCGTTGACCGTTACACCGGTCAAGCTGGAAACGAGGTCGTTTAGGCTCTCCAGATGCTGAACATTGACGGTGGTGTACACATCGATCCCGGCGCGCAGCAGCTCTTCAATGTCCTGATAGCGCTTGACATGGCGGCAGCCCTGTGCATTGGAATGGGCCAGCTCATCTACCAGGATGAGCTGGGGCTTGCGGGCCAGAGCGGCGTCCAGATCGAATTCCCGCAGGGTGATGCCCTTGTAGGATACGACCAGGGGAGGAAGGCACTCCAGACCTTCCACCAGTTTCATGGTGGCGGGTCTGATATGGGGCTCAATATACCCGGCCACTACGTCCACGCCCATATCTTTCATCTGGTGGGCCATCTCCAGCATGGCATAGGTTTTCCCCACGCCGGCCGCATAGCCGAAAAAGATCTTGAGCCTGCCCTGCCGGACCCGCGTTTCGTCGGGGTCGATCATTCGAATTTTTTTCAGAATTTCTTCCGGAGTTGGTCGATGTTCTTCCAAGACCATCTCACCTCCCGTGGGGGATCACAACAGGAAACAGGATCTTCAGAAATACCTTTTCCGCAGGGCCGCCCCGGATAAAGTCAAAAGTGATCTGTTTTCCGGAGGGGTCCAGGATATAAAACTGCCCCGGCTGGTTGATGATTTGGAATTCCAGCTCATCCAGCACCTGCTGAAGGGTGAGCTCCCACTCCATCATGCAGAATCCCGCTCCCTCCTGGGCAAACTCGTGGAGCCAGGCAAACTCCATGGGCTGTTCGCCGTCCCGAAGAAAAATGCGCCAGAGATGCTGCTTCTGCTCTAAAGAGAGGGCCTGGAGATAGTCGATGGGGCTGGGGTCTCCCTCCAGGGTGAGGTAGCGGTACAGACTGCCGTCCTGATCCTCCAGAATCTCATTTTCGTCCAGAAAAGCTCCGGCACGGCGGTCCACAGCACAGCAGCGGGCGTTATAGCGGATCTGGCCGAGCACATCTCTGAGGCGGGCTGCATGTTCTGACGAATCCGCCTCCAGCTTTACACAGAGGCCGGAGAGCTGGTCAAAGGGCCTGCCCGACACACAGCGGGTACGGCAGAGAATTCTGTTCCCCTCCTCCAGATGGAAGGTGAGCTCCCCGGTCTCGCCGCCGGGGGCGGTGCCATACAGAGCGGTCTCCCAATGGGAGGAGAGACAGGCCATCAGCTCACGGCACTCCTCCTCCAGGTAGCTGGTATCACATGCAGAGTCCCGGTAGAGCAGGAGGAGACCTTTTGTCCCCTCCTGATACAGCAGAGAGGGGGCCGCAGTAAAAAGATCGTTGATGGTGCAGACCAGCTCCAGTGCCAAAAGTCCCGCCGGCTGACGGAGCAGAGCGCGCTCCTGCAACGGGGCGCGGTGTTCTTCCGCAGTCTGATAGGGGTACAGCATGTCATGTTCCTCCTTTTTCCTTCCTATTTGCAGCGTATGCAGAGGCAGGCTGTCAAGCTTTTGATACCCGGGCAGGCGAGCCCCGGCCGGGTGGATGCCGGCAGAGCTCGCCTGTCTCAGAGTACTTCGTTATTTGCTGACCTCACCGATGAGGCCCAGCTCCTGGGCGATGGCCAGGTTGACGCCTAGAACATTGACAGCCTCCTCGCCGAAGATGCCCAGCACCTTGTGGGTGGTGTTGGCTTCCACGATCTCTTCCAGGCGCTCCTCGCTCAGACCGGTATTCTCAGCGAGCGCGGGGATCTGGACCGCCGCAGAGGCGGGGCTGATGTGGGGGTCCAGGCCGGAGCCGGAGGCGGTCAGCAGATCGCCGGGGATGTCCCCTACGGTCAGGCTGGGGTGGCCGGACAGGAAATTGTTGATGTCGCCCTCCACGCGCTCCGCCAGGGCGGGATTGCTGTTGGCATAGTTAGCGGAGCCAGAGCTCAGGCCGGCGTACTCGCTGCCGTCATTGTAGTAGCTCACGCCATCCTCACCCACATAGTAGGTATTGTAGTGGTACTGGGAGGGACGTCCCCTCATAAACCGGGGATCGGTGAACTCCTGACCCACAAAGCGGGAGCCTACCGGCTGACCGTCCACATAGATCAAGTTGCCTCCTGCCTGTGAGGGGAAGATAAGGCTGCCCAGGCCGGTCATCAGGACAGGAAAGAGGAATCCGCAGATCAGCAGCAGGACCAGAGTGGTCACTACTGCCTGGCGGATGCTGCCCGCCGCAGAGCCTTTGCTTGTACTCATATTGAAGAACCTCCTTAGAAGCCGATGAAGCCGATCATTTCCAGCAGAGGACTGATGATCAGGTCGATGATCTTGATGCCGACAAAGGGAGTGATGATACCGCCGACGCCGTAGATCATCAGGTTACGGACCAGCATTTTGCTGGAGGACATGGGACGGTACTTGACGCCTTTCATGGCCAGAGGGATCAGGCAGGGGATGATAATGGCGTTGAAGATCAGAGCGGACAGGATCGCGCTGGTGGGCGAGGCCAGTCCCATGATGTTCAACACGCCCATCTCAGGAATGGCCAGCATGAACATGGCCGGGATGATGGCGAAGTACTTGGCGATGTCGTTGGCAATGGAGAATGTGGTCAGAGATCCGCGGGTGATCAGCAGCTGTTTGCCGATCTCCACCACCTCCAGGATCTTGGTGGGGTCGGAATCCAGATCCACCATATTGGCAGCTTCCTTGGCGGCGGTGGTGCCGGAGTTCATTGCCAGACCTACGTTGGCCTGGGCCAGAGCGGGGGCGTCGTTGGTGCCGTCGCCGGTCATAGCGACGATCTTGCCCTCGGCCTGTTCCTGCTTGATGACGGTGATCTTGTCCTCAGGCTTACACTCCGCAATGAAGCCGTCCACGCCGGCCTCCTTGGCGATGGTGGCAGCAGTCAGGGGGTTGTCGCCGGTGCACATGATGGTCTTGATCCCGATGGCGCGCAGGCGCTCAAAGCGTTCCACCATGCCGGGCTTTACGGTATCCTTCAGATAGATGACACCCAGAATGCGGCTGCCTTCACAAACAGTCAGGGGGGTGCCGCCCAGAGAGGAGACTTCGTCCACCCGTTTGCGCAGTTCGGCAGGAATTTTGCCGCCCTGGGCGGTGACGTACTTCTCGATGGCGTCGGCCGCGCCTTTGCGGATGATGGTGCCGTCGGGGAGATCCACACCGCTCATGCGGGTCTGCGCCGAGAACTCAATGAAGCTGGACTTGGGATCGTCCTCCACCTGGCAGCCCAGCTTACGGCCCAGCTCTACAGTGGACTTGCCCTCGGGAGTGCCGTCCCGCAGGGAGGTGAGGACCGCGCAGCGGATCAGCTCCTCCTTGCTGGCGCCGCCCACGGGGTAAAAATCAGCAGCCAGGCGGTTGCCGTAAGTGATCGTGCCCGTCTTGTCCAGGATCATAGTGTCCACGTCGCCGCAGGCTTCCACCGCCTTACCGGACATGGCGATGACATTGAAGCGGGTGACACGGTCCATGCCGGCGATACCGATGGCGGACAGCAGGCCGCCGATGGTAGTAGGGATCAGGCAGACCAGCAGGGCAATCAAAGTGGAGATGGGGATCTGAACATTGTTGTACACCGCAAAGGGATACATGGTGACCACCACGATCAGGAAGATGATGGTCAGGGACACCAGAAGGGTGTTCAGAGCGATCTCGTTGGGGGTTTTCTTCCGGGAGGCACCCTCTACCAGAGCGATCATGCGGTCCAGAAAGCTGTTGCCCGGCTCAGAGGTGATGCGGATCTTCAGCCAGTCAGACACAACGGTGGTGCCGCCGGTGACGGAGCAGAAGTCGCCGCCGCTCTCCCGGACCACGGGGGCGGACTCGCCGGTGATGGCGGACTCATCCACCGAGGCAATGCCCTCAATGACCTCGCCGTCGTTGGGAATGATCTCGCCGGCGCTGACCAGGACCACATCGCCCTTCTTCAGCTCGCTGGAGGAGACGATGGTCTGAGTGCCATCCTCGTGGAGCAGGTGTGCCTGGGTATCCTTCTGGGTCTTTTTCAGAGAGGCCGCCTGGGCCTTGCCCCGGCCTTCAGCCACGGCCTCCGCGAAGTTGGCAAACAGAACAGTGACAAATAGGATCGCACAGACAATGATATCATAGATCCGCAGCTGCTCGGCATTGGCATCGCCGAACAAACCTGGTACGAAGGAGAGCAGCAGGGTGATGAAGAATCCGATCTCCACTACGAACATGACCGGGTTTTTCATCATGTAGCGGGGGTTCAGCTTGATAAACGCACCCTTCACCGCACCCTTCAGGATATCAGGGGTGATAAATTTTGTATTCTGCTTTTTACTCATGGTTCAAAAGCCCTCCTTAAGCCCACAGAGTCAGATGCTCTGCAATGGGGCCCAGCGCCAGCGCCGGGAAGAAGGTCAGCGCAGCGAAGATGTAAACAACGCACACCAGGCCGATGGTGAAGGTGGCGCTGTCGGTCCGCAGAGTGCCAATGGAATCGTTGACGAACTGCTTGCGCATCAGGGAACCGGCAATGGCCAGCTGGATCACGATGGACAGATAGCGGCCGAAGAACATGGCCAGACCGGCGGTGATGTTCCAGAAGTAGGAGTTGTCCGCCAGACCCTCGAAGCCGGAACCGTTGTTGGCAGCGGAAGAGGCGTACTCATACAGGACCTGGGACAGGCCATGGAAGCCGGGGTTGGTGATGCCGGCCAGACCGCCTTCGGTAGAGACCGCCAAGGCAGAGAAGGCCAGGATCAGGAAGGGGTGGATAATGATGCACAGAGCGGTGAGCTTCATCTCCCGGCCCTCGATCTTCTTGCCCAGGTACTCCGGGGTACGGCCGATCATCAGGCCAAAGATGAACACGCCGAGAATAGCATACATGATCATGTTCATCAGGCCCACGCCCTTGCCGCCGAACACCACATTGAGCATCATGTGCAGCAGGGGAATCATGCCGCCCAGGGGAGTCAGAGTATCATGCATGTTGTTGACCGTGCCGGTAGTAAAAGAGGTGGTAGTGGTGGTGAACATGGCGGACTGGGCAATACCGAAGCGGACTTCCTTGCCCTCCATGCTGCCCATGGACTGATCCAGCCCCAGTTTGGCCAAGGCCGGGTTGCCCTGGCTCTCAGACCAGTAGCAGACACTCAGGCCGATGAGGAAGATGATGCCCATGGCGAAGAAGATGGTGCGGCCCTCGGAGCCGTAGAGCTTCGCGGTGAAGCTGGGCTTGCTCACCAGTTCGCTGGTCTTGACCAGATCCTGGGTGGTGGCGCTGTGCTCACTGGAGCTGGCGGTCTTACGGCGGCGGTCTTTGACCATCTTGCCGAACATGATCACGCAGGCGCCGGGCAGGATCATCATGGAGTAGAGCTCCACCAGATCGCTGATGATGGTGGGGTTCTCAATGGGAGTAGAGGAGTTGGCACCCAGGAAGCCGCCGCCGTTGGTGCCGATGTGCTTGATGATCTCCAGCGCGGCCACGGGGCCCATGGCGATATCCTGCTGAGTCCCCTCAATGGTGGTCACCGTCACGTTGGGATCGAAATTCTGGGGGACGCCCTGCCAGATCAGGAGCATGCCGCCGATGATGGAAAGAGGGATCAGAACGCGGGTGGTCACCTTGACCAAATCAGCATAGAAGTTGCCCACGTTGTCCTTGCTCTTGCCAGCCAGTCCGCGGACAAAGGCGATGCAGGCGGCGTAGCCAGTGGCGGCGGACACGAACATCATGTAAGTGATGACCAGCATCTGGCTGAGATAGGACAGGCCGGACTCACCGGAGTAGTGCTGTAAGTTGGTGTTGGTCATGAAGGAGATGATTGTGTTGAAGGACAGGGTCTCCTCCATCGCGCCGATGCCGTTGGGGTTGAAGATGGGAAGAAACTGAATTCTCAGGACCAGATAGCCGACAAACACCATCACGGCGTTGGTCAGCAGAAGAGCCAGCGCATACTGCTTCCAGTTCATGCCCTTGTCGGGATGAATGCCGCACACCTTGAAAATCCCGCCGTCCACCCGGTCGAACACCGGATCGGCGAAGGTGCGCTGGCCGGAAGCAATATGATACAGATAGTTCCCGATCGGGATGACAATGATCATGAAGATGATCACTGTTAGGACAAGCTGTAACATATGTGTTGTTCCTCCTGTGCGAAACTCGCTTTACAAATGACACATTTGGGGTCAGAAACGTTCAGGGTGTACCAGGGCGTAAACCAGATAGCCGCCCATCAGCACGATGATCGCACCTAATAAAATCATACCCATACTCAATACCTTCTCTCATTCCTCGTGGAACTGATGCTCACACCAGTCAGCCAGCAGCTTTACTGATCCGAAGCAGACCAATAAGACCGCGATCATGATGACGTCTTTCATAGAAACCATCCTTTCCAAAGTTCTGTTTCCGGAACGGACGTATTATAGCACGCAGGGGATTAGCAGGCGGTTAACGTATTCACAGGAGAATTAAACTTGCATTAAGAAAAAGAAATAAAAAAGATAAAAAGAAAGAAGGACAATTGGCTCCTAATACAATTTTAATACGGCGGATGATTTGCAAATCTCACACAAACAGGGCTTGTAGTAGAATCATTTTTAAGGAAGTGATCTTGTGGAAGCTCTGGTACTGGTGGGCGGGACGCTGTTTGTCTGGACCGTCGGATTCTGGGCGGTGGGCCAGCTGGACCGCTTTTTCAAGGAGAAAAACGCTCCCTGCCGGAGGGAGCGGGAGGGGCAGACCCGCAGAAAAAGAAAAGTTCTGTGCCGGAACGCGGGAAAAGCGGAGGGACAGAGGTAAGACAAGGGGAGGGGCCCAGACTGTGTTTTTACATAGTCTGGGCCCCTCCTGTATTCGAAACAGGTCTACGACCGCAGAAACAAAAAAGTCTGGCCTTGCTGTATCGATTTTCCGCGGAAGATGGGCCGGGCCGCTCCAGCGGCTTCAATTCGCACTGCCCCCGTTGCTGACCGGCAGCGGTGTGGGCAGCTTAAACGCCCACTTTGCGGTGCCCTGGGGGTGCAGGACCTGCTCTATGAGATGTCCGCCACGCGGAAGCCGGGCGGGTGCGCGGATCTGCTCTGCCTGAGTCTGATGCTGTTTTTCCTGGAGGAAAAGGGGGGGGCCGGGAGTGGACAAAAAAGAGATTGCAATCGACAATGGAATATGGTAATATCAACATATAAACTGTGTCGTATTTCGCCTGGATTGGTGAAAATACAGAAAGCGGGCTGGTTCAGAAAAGGGACCAGGACCGCTTTCTGTGTTATTTGGGGAAGTGTAGATTTTTTAACAGAGGATGCAGGAAATGCGTCACTTCAAAAAAGCAGGGAAACTTGCAAAAACGCGGACTGCCGCGGGACAAGACAGGAGGAGCAAACGGATGAAGGAGACAAAACAGGGGGCGCTGCCCGGGACGGCGGCGCAGGCCAGGCAGCTGAAGGCATGGCTGAAGGAGAACGGGGAGAAGCCGGGGGCGGCGCTGCCTGCCCTCCAGAAGGCGCAGGAGATATACGGCTATGTCCCCCGGGAGGTCCAGCAGCTGATCGCGGACGCCCTGCACAAGCCGCTGACGGAGATCTATGGGGTGTCCACCTTTTACTCCCAGTTCAATCTGGAACCCAAGGGGCGCAACCGGATCAGCGTGTGTCTGGGGACCGCGTGCTACATCAAAGGCGGCGGGCGGATCTATCAGCTGCTCCAGGAGAAACTGGGCATTGGAGACGGGGGCTGCACCGAGGACGGCCGCTTCAGCTTGGATGCCTGCCGCTGCCTGGGCTGCTGCGGGATGGCGCCGGTGATGATGGTGAACGAGGACGTGTACGGCAGCCTGACCGGCGACGAGCTGGACGCCATTCTGGCGAAATATGAGTAAGGAGGGACTGAGCGTGGGGCAGACGGAACACAAAAACATTAAGATCCGCAGCCGGAAGGACCTGGAGGCCATCCGGGAACGGACCAGGCCCCTCCTGGAGGTGGAGCGGGGAGCCCGGATCGTGGTGGGCATGGGCACCTGCGGCCTGGCCGCGGGGGCCAGGCAGGTCTATGAAGCCATGGCGGAGGAGATCCGCCGACTGGGGCTGGAGGACGTGATCCTGGAGCCGGTAGGCTGTGTAGGGATCTGTCAGTTTGAGCCTGTGGTGGAGGTGTACCAGCCCGGAGGCGTGCGCACCACCTATGTGCACATGACGCCGGAGCAGGGCGTGCGGGTGGTGCAACAGCACATCCGGGGCGGCAACCCGCTGGCGGAGTACACCATCGGGGCCGTGAGAAGCGGGAGGTGAAGGGAATGTATCGCAGCTATGTGATGATATGCGGGGGGCCCAACTGCACCCTGCTGGCGGGCAGGCAGGAGAAGCTGGCGGAGGAATTCGAGGTCCAGCTGAAGCTGGCCGGTCTGCGTAAAGAGGTCCAGGTGATGCGGGGCGGCTGTCTGGGGCTGTGCTCCAGCGGGCCCAACGTGGCAGTGTTCCCGGAGGGCACGATCTACAGCCATGTCCATGTGGAGGACGTGGCGGAGATCGTCAGTGAGCATCTGCTCAAGGGCGGCCGGGTGGACCGCCTGCTCTACAACGAGAACGAGGCCACCAGCACAGTCCGCAGCCTGGAGGAGACAGAGTTCTACAAGAAGCAGCTGCGCATTGCCCTGCGCAACTGCGGCGTCATCGACCCCCAGAACATTGACGAGTACATTGCCCGGGACGGCTATGCGGCACTGGAGAAGTGCCTGACCGAACTGACGCCGGACGAGGTGATCCAGATCGTGCTGGACTCCGGCCTGCGGGGCCGGGGCGGAGCAGGCTTCCCCACCGGACTGAAGTGGCGCTTTGCCAGCGGGGAACGGGGCCAGGTACAGAAATATGTCTGCTGCAACGCGGACGAGGGCGACCCCGGGGCCTTCATGGACCGGAGCGTGCTGGAGGGCGACCCCCACAGTATCATCGAGGCCATGGCCATCGCGGGCTATGCCATCGGGGCCAGCCAGGGCTATATCTACGTCCGGGCGGAGTACCCCATCGCGGTGAAGCACCTCCAGATCGCTCTGGAGCAGGCCAGGAGCTACGGACTGCTGGGGGAGGATATCTTCGGGACGGGCTTCTCCTTCGACCTGGAGATCAAGCTGGGGGCGGGGGCTTTCGTATGCGGGGAAGAGACCGCCCTGATGACCTCCATCGAAGGGAAACGGGGAGAGCCCCGGCCCCGGCCGCCCTTCCCGGCGGTGAAGGGCTTGTTCCAGCGGCCCACCATCCTAAACAACGTGGAGACCTACGCCAACATCTGCCCCATCATTCTGCGGGGGGCGGAGTGGTTCTCCTCCATCGGCAGCGAGAAGAGCAAGGGGACCAAGGTATTTGCCCTGGGCGGGCGTATCCAGAACACCGGCCTGGTGGAGGTGCCCATGGGCACCACCCTGCGCACTATCGTGGAGGAGATCGGGGGCGGCATCCCCCACGGGAAGAAATTCAAGGCCGCCCAGACCGGCGGCCCCTCCGGCGGATGCATCCCCGCGGAGCACATCGACACCCCTATCGACTACGACAATCTGGCCGCCATCGGGACCATGATGGGCTCCGGGGGCCTGATCGTGATGGATGAGGACACCTGCATGGTGGACATCGCGAAATTCTTCCTGGAATTCACGGTGGAC
Organism: Lawsonibacter asaccharolyticus; assembly: GCF_022453915.1. NCBI lineage: Bacteria > Bacillati > Bacillota > Clostridia > Eubacteriales > Oscillospiraceae > Lawsonibacter > Lawsonibacter asaccharolyticus. Next base: position 2,027,281 of record NZ_CP091870.1, on the reverse strand, counting down.
GAGAGCTGCGGAAAGTGCACCCCCTGCCGGGTGGGAACCAAGCGCCTGTTGGAGCTGCTGACTAAGATCACTGAGGGGCGGGGCACCATGGAGGATCTGGACCGGATCGAGGAGCTGGCGGCCTTCATTAAGAGCAACAGCCTGTGCGGCCTGGGGCAGACGGCGCCCAACCCAGTGCTGTCCACCCTGCGCTACTTCCGGGAGGAGTACCGGGAGCATATCCTGGAGAAGCGCTGCCCCGCCGGGGTGTGCAAGGACCTGCTGACCTACTCCATTGATCCTGTCAAGTGCCGGGGCTGCACCATCTGTGCTCAGAACTGTCCGGCCGACGCCATCAAGGGGAGCGTGAAGAATCCCCACAAGATCGACACCAGCAAGTGCATCAAGTGCGGCAGCTGCTATGAAAAATGCCGGTTCGGCGCGGTGATCCGGGGATGAGGGGGAGTGTGAAAATGGAACATGTGAGTGTGAATACAGTGGATGTGGTGAACCTCAAGATCAACGGGATCGCCTGCCGCGCCCCCGCCGGCGCCACCGTCCTGGAGGCGGCCCACGGAGCGGGGATCGCCATCCCTACGCTGTGTTATCTGAAGGAGCTGAACGCCATCGGCGCCTGCCGGATCTGCGTGGTGGAGGTGAAGGGGGCCAAGAACCTGGTGCCTGCCTGCGTCTATCCCATCGCCGATGGGATGGAGGTGTACACCAATACCGAGCGGGTCCAGGCGGCACGGCGGACCAACCTGAAGCTGATCCTGTCCATCCACAATCAGACCTGCCTGACGTGCAGCCGAAGCGGACTCTGTGAGCTCCAGCGCCTGTGCCGGGAATACGGGGTGGACAACCAGATGGCCTTCGAGGGGGAGAAGATCTGCTATGAGCCGGACACGAGCGCGGTGCATATGGTCCGAGACAACTCCAAATGCATCATGTGCCGCCGGTGCGAGGCTGTGTGCAGCCTGGCTCAGGGGGTGGCCTGCATCGGCACATCGGGCCGGGGCTTCGCCACCCACATCGGCCCCAGCTTTGACAGCCCGCTAAGCGAGACCGCGTGCATCCACTGCGGACAGTGCATCATCGCCTGCCCCACCGGTGCCCTCTATGAGAAGGACAACACGGGCCTGGTGTGGAACGCCCTGGGTGACCCCCAGAAGCATGTGGTGGTACAGACGGCCCCCAGTGTCCGGGCGGGGCTGGGAGAGATGTTCAGCCTGCCCATCGGGACCAATGTGGAGGGGAAACTGGCGGCGGCCCTCCGGCGGCTGGGTTTCGACGGCGTGTTTGACACTGATTTCGCGGCCGACCTGACCATCATGGAGGAGGCCACCGAATTCCTGCGCAGGGTCCAGTCCGGGGGCACGCTGCCCCTGATCACCAGCTGCTGCCCCGGCTGGGTAAAGTACTGTGAGACCTTCCACCCGGACTTCATCCCCAACCTGTCCACCTGCAAAAGCCCTCAGCAGATGTTCGGCGCTATGGCCAAGAGCTATTACGCCGAAAAGATGGGACTGCGGCCGGAGGATATCTTTGTGGTGTCGGTGATGCCCTGCACAGCGAAAAAGTTCGAGATCACCCGGGAGGGGGAGTGCGGCGCCGGCGCGGGCATCCCGGACGTGGATGTTGCCCTGACCACCCGGGAGCTGGGACAGATGATCCAGCGGGCCGGACTGCTGTTCGCGGAGCTGCCGGAGGAGGAGTTCGACCCGGCCCTGGGCATCGCAACCGGAGCGGGGCATATCTTCGGCGCCTCCGGCGGCGTGATGGAAGCGGCACTGCGCACGGCCAGCGAGCTGCTCACCGGCAAGGAGCTGGAGAAGGTGGAGTTCCAGGAGGTGCGGGGCGCCCACGGCATCAAGGAGGCGGCCTATGAGATCGCAGGCAGGACTGTCCGGGTGTGCGTCCTCAGCGGAACGGCCAACGCGGGCCAGGTGCTGGAGGACATCCGAAGCGGAAAGCGGGCCTATGACTTCATCGAGATCATGGCCTGCCCAGGCGGGTGCGTGAACGGCGGCGGCCAGCCCCTCCAGCCCTCTGTGATCCGCAATTTCCGCAGTGTGTCCGCTATGCGGGCCGGCGCCCTGTACCAGGAGGACCAGGAGATGCCCCTGCGGAAGAGCCACAAGAGCCCGCTGATCCAGGAGGTCTATGAGCACTATCTGGACCAGCCCGGCAGTCAGCGGGCCCACCAGCTGCTCCATACCTGCTACACAGACAGAAGCGGACAGCACCGCTGAGGGGAGGAGGCACCCTATAACAAAGGCGCAGGGCCGCGGAACTGAGGTTCCGCGGCCCTTGCTGTTAGAAGATTCAGGAGATGCCGGTGGGAGAGCGGCAGAAAAAATCACAATTTCCCCTGTCACCCGGAGACAGGATATGGTATAATGGGGACCAGAGACGACAAGAGCCGCCCACATCCGTGAGGAGCGGAGCGGAGGAAAGTGAGGTAAGTTGTGGATAACCAAGAGCTGAATACCCATTTTATCAAGGTCATCGGACACCGGAACCCGGACACGGACTCGGTCTGTTCCGCCATTGCATACAGCCGCCTGAAGAACACCCTGGACCCAGAGCACCCCTGCAAGCCCTGCCGGGCGGGACTGCTGAACCGGGAGACGGAGTTTGTGCTGAACTATTTTCAGGTCCCAGACCCCCAGCTCTACACGGACGTGAGCCCTCAGATTCGGGATGTGGACATCCGGCGGATGGAGGGCGTGGATGGGGAGATGAGCCTGCGCCGGGCTTGGATCACCATGCGGGACCAGCAGATCGACACCCTGTGCGTGGTGGACAAGGAGCGGAACCTGAAGGGCCTGATCACCGTGAAGGACGTGGCCACGGCGAACATGGACGTGTTGGACACCTACATCCTGGCGGAGTCAGAGACCAGCTATCAGAACATCGTGGACATCCTGGACGCCAAGGTGCTGGTGGGAGACATCACCGGCAAGAAGGTGGAGGGGCGCATCGTCATCGGCTCGGGAAGCGCGGAACAGATGGAGCGGTCCATCTCCAAAGGGGACATCGTCATCGTGGCCAACCGCAGTGAGAGCCAGCTCACCGCCATCGAGATGGGGGCGGGCTGCGTGGTGGTGTGCGCAGGCTGCAAGGTGTCCCGGACCATCTGCATGCTGGCTGAGGAGCAGGGGTGTATGATCATCAGCACCCCTAACAGCACCTATGTCTCCGGACAGATGATCAGCCAGGCCGCCCCCATCCGCCACTACATGGTGCGGGACGATCTGCTCACCTTCAATCTGAACAGCTCCGTGGAGTCCGCCACCAAGGTGATGGCCTCCGTCCGATTCCGCTACTTCCCGGTACTGGATGACGACGGGCACTACATCGGCGTAGTCTCCCGCAGAAACATGATGAACCTGCATAAAAAGCAGCTGATCCTGGTGGACCACAACGAGAAGGGCCAGGCGGTGGAGGGGATCGACCAGGCGGAGATCCTGGAGATCATCGACCACCACCGCATCGGCTCCATGGAGACAGACGGCCCGGTCTATTTCCGCAATGTGCCGGTTGGGTGCACCTGCACCATCATCTATCAGATGTACCGGGAGAACGGGGTGGAGCTGGACCGGTCCACCGCCGGACTGCTGCTCTCCGCCATCCTTTCGGACACCCTCATGTTCCGCAGTCCCACCTGCACCCCCCTGGATGAGCAGGCGGGCCGGGAGCTGGCCAAACTGACCGGGGTGGACCTGGAACAGTACGCCAATGCTATGTTTGAGGCGGGAGGCGACGTCACCGGCCGGACCGCAGAGGAGGTATTCAACACCGACTACAAGATCTTCAACAGCGGGGAGGTCCGCTTCGGCGTGGGCCAGGGCAGCTACTTGACCGAGAAGAACCGGAAGGCCAGCGAGGCCCTGATCGGTCCCTACCTCCAGACCGCACTGGAAAAGCAGGGGCTGGACTACATTTTCTACATGTTCACCGATGTGCGCAACTCCAGTACTGAGCTGCTGATGGCGGGCAAGGGCGCTGAATCCCTGGTGGAGAAGGCCTTTGACACCACCGTGACGGACGGGATGGCGGTCCTGCCGGGGGTGATCAGCCGGAAAAAGCAGATGGTCCCTGTGCTGATCAACGCCATCAAGCAGGAGCGGGGCTGAATACACGAAAAAACAGGAGCGCCTGGGGCTGTGGGACCCTAGGCGCTCCTGTTTTTATCTATGCCCGCAGGCTTGTCCGTCTCACAGCTCCACAAGGTAACGCTCATAGCAATTGACCACCCGGGTACTCCCATACTGCTCCTCCCGCCGGATGCCTCTGTTGTAGGAGAGGTGGGTGTGTCCATGAAGGAACAGGGCTGGGTGGAAGAGGTCCAGCAGGCGGTTGAAGGTCTGAAAGCCGGTATGGGCCAGATCCCGGCAGTCCACCATGCCAAAGCCTGGGGAGTGGGTCAGCAGGATGTCGAACCCTCGGTTCCAGAGCAGCTTCGGGGCCAGCTTCAGAGCCCGCATACACATCTCACGCTCAGTATATTGGTGGGGCCCCCTGCTGTACCGCATGGAGCCGCCCAGCCCCAGGATGCGTACCCCCTGATACTCGTACAGGCGGTCCTCCACACACAAGCAGCCGGCGGGTGGAGTTTCCCGATACTTGCCGTCGTGATTCCCGTGGACATACAGGATGGGACAGCTGGCGAAGGTGGCCAGGAAGGAGAGATAGCGGGGGTCCAGGTCGCCGCAGGAGAGGATCAGGTCCAGTCCCTCCAGCTTGCCGGGGGTATAGAAGTCCCAGAGTGCCCGGGATTCACAGTCAGAAATAGCTAAGATCTTCATGGCTCGCTCTGCCGCTCCACACCCTGGAGCTTGATGAGCTCCTGAGCTTTTTCTGTAAATTCTTCAAATTGGGGGATGCGGCCCTCCACCGAGGTGAGCAGCCAGTTCATGGACAGAATGCGGTCGGCGGGCATGGGGGCGTCGTCGCCATAGACCACCCGGCCGCTCTGATCCATCAGTACGCCGTAGAAGGGGTCCAGCCGGTCAGCCTTCAGGGCCTCCCGCAGTACACCGGCCAGCCGCCGGGGCCCGGTGGGCAGCCGTCGGGAGCACAGCACGCTGACTACGCCCTGCTCCATCCCCCACCAGTAGTTGACCGCACTGCTGCCCTGGTCCTCCTGCTTCCAGCTGCCTTCCATCACCCGGCGGACCAGGCTCTGGTACAGCCGGCCCCAGTGGGTCTGGATCAGGGCCAGGTTATGCCGGTTGCCCATCTGGGTGCCCGTGCTGGCGGCCAGCCGGTCCAGGTAGTCGATATAGACGATCCCCTGGGCCTGGAGACGTCCCACCGCGCCGCCGTCCCGGAGATGGGCCCAGTCCAGATAGATGCGGGCGTTGGCGTTCACCATCCGGGCTCCCTGGGCGAAGGCATTGATGCTGGCGATGCTGCCGTAGGTAGGGTAGTCGGCTACATAGCCGATGCAGCCGTCCCGGGTCAGAGTGCCGGCAATGGCCCCCTTGATAAACTTGGCCCCGTACAGCCGGGGGTAATAGGTGCGCACCGAGGGGTAGGAGGTGTTCAGGGAGCAGTTCAGGATCTTCACATCCGGGTGGAGAGCGGCCTGCCGGACGCTGGAGAGCAGCAGCTTTGGGGTGGTGGTGAAGATGACGTTGGCGCCCCTGCGCACTGCATCCTCCACGGCTTGGTCTACCTCCCCATCGGTGCGGACGTTCTCGTAGGAGAGGGTGCGCACCTGACCGTCGGTGAAGTTCTCCAGAATGTGCCGGCCATACTCGTGGCTGTACACCCATTTGGAGGCGGCGGCGCTGCTGTCGTGGATGAAGGCGGCGCAGACCCGGCCCGGGGTATAGAAGGAGAAGCGGGGCTTTTTCACGTCATCTTCCAGCAGCAGGGCAGTCCCCGCATTTTCCAGCCGGTTCTGGATCTCCGGCCGGATGCGGGACAGCTCCTCACAGATCTGGGAGGGCATCTTGCCGCAGGACTCCTGATAGCCGAAGATCTTGATGTAGGTCAAAAAGGCCAGGGAGATGCCTGTGTAGTCCCAATCCCCCCGGAGGTAGGCGTCCCGGAACATATAAAAGAAGGCCCGGAAGGAGTAGATGTCTTCCGCACTCCAGGCATCGCTGTCGGAGCGGCCCAGTGCTTCCAGCAGTTCCGGGTACTCGCCGGGCTGGCGGAAGACGATGAAGTTCAAACCCGTCATCTTGTAAAAGTCCAGAAACTCGTAATAGGCGGCCACCTCCGGGTCGTCAGACGGCTTGGGCAGCAGGCGGGTGACAGTGGCCGGGATAGTAATAGCGCCGAAATACTTCAGCACGCTGACCCGCTTGTGGCCCTCCATCACATAGAAGTGGTTGAGGTACTCCACCACCTTGACAGGGTCCCGGATGCCCTCCTCCAGGTGGATGCGGCACAGGGCGCTCCACTTGGCGGCGAACTCGGTGTCCGCCGGGAGGATAGGGTAGAACCCTCGGGAGAAAGCGTCCCCCCGAAGGTGGTTGCAGGTGCCGTCGATCTGCTCCACGGGGATCTCCGCCAGACCCAGGGATTCCCGCCGCACCGCCAGCTTCTCCGGGGCATCCGGCAGGGTGCGGGGGCCCGTCTCCTCCCCCAGGGCCTGGGCGGCTTTGACCTCTTTGAGTCCCTGGCGCATCGCCTTGTGATAGTCCTCTGATGGCATGCCGTGCCTCCTTTTGATCTGGCTGTACCGTACCTTGTCATTGCACGCTTTGGGCCTATTTCAATAACAAGGTATCACAGAAATGGGAAAAATTCAATTCCTTTCCCCAAAAAGAAGGGAGAGGTGATGTGCGGCATGAGGCCCGACACACGCAAGTGGCCCCCGGCGTGCCGCAGGGCACGCCGGGGGCCGGGACATATCAGATGTGAGATTTCTGACAGGAAAACCAGGGCTTACAGGGCCGTGATCAGATCCGTGGCCACCGCGGTCCAGGTCATGATGATGGCGTTGATGACTGCACCGGTGTGATAGCTGCCGGTCTTTTTGTAGCAGAAGGTAGTCACCTTGCACGTGATGAAATAAGTCAGGATACAGTTGAGCAAGGTGGAGTTGGCTCGGGACATCTGCACATTGGTGATGGCAGTGTAGCCAGTCATCCAGAGCTTTCCATAGGCGTAGATTAGGAAAAGTGCAGCGGGGATGGTGCTGGTCAACCAAACCAGACGAGTAAATCCGGCCTCCGACTGTCCTTTGATCTTCAGGCCGATGGTCTGGCTGAAGTTAAAGACGCCGAAGAACAGCAGATACAGGGGGAAGTAGGTCAGAAAAAGCCCCCAGCGGGTATTGTTGAGGACATTGATCTGTACCTTCCAGATGCGGGGAGACAGGCCCCAGAACACCTCGGCAGCGTAAGTCATGACATAGACGGTGCCAACTGCGATCAGGCCCAGAAGCAGGGCTTTGAAGAAGTTGGGCCAGGAAGTTTTTGCGTGAGTCAGGATGCGTTCCTTATTGATGGTGCCGTCCCATTTGAAGCGAATGGCCAGAATGGTGACAGTGAGCAGAGCACTGCACCCGAACCAGAACACAAAGCCGTTGGTGTTGTTGATGCGGAGGACAGACTTAAAGTTACCTAGGAACATCTGGCCGTTATAGATGGCCCACTGGCAGATCAAAGTGTTGATAATGGCGGGCATAATCAGATAGAACAGGAAGGGAGCGTTGACTCCCGAGACCGGGGCGGGCATGGGACGGATGATGCTGGAGAAAAAGCTGGTATCCAGCAAAAGAGAGAGGACGGGGAACATCATGATCAGAACAGCGATGATGCCAATGGCGGTCCCGATTTCCTTGGCGGCGTAACTGATGCCTTCAGCGGGGATGGGAGCGGGAGCCAGGGCCTGCTCGAAGAAATCTACCATGTCCAGAATGGGTTCCTTCAGCAGAAGGGCGGTAGGATGTCCGGAATTTCCGGTGTACAGGATGCGGGAGGTGCCGTCTCCCATGTCATACCAGGTCCCCAACTCAATGGGGCTGGCCCCCATCTGTTCTGTGAAGGGCTCGGCAGTGGCAATGTCACGGGCAGAAATCTTGCCCTGTCCATAGGTGTTATCCCAACTGCCGATAAAGACGCCCATATTGATGCCCTCCAGATTGAAGTTTCCGGCAGCCAGATAGAACACAGCCTTTACTCCCTCACGGACCACAGTGCAGTCTGGGTCGGTGGTCACAGCCCACTTGGCACGACCGGTCCCGGCGGAGTGCCCCATGGCGCCAATGCAGTGCGGGTCCACAAACTTCATGGACATGAGGTAATCCATAGCTGCGCGGGACCCCACATCGGGGGTGTTGACAATTTCAGAGCGGCCGATGGTATAGGGATCTACCGCCATAACGACATAGCCGCGGCGAGAGAGCTCGATGGCTACGGAACTCATATTCTCCAGACTGGCATTTCCGCCGGGCAGAGCCAGAATGCCGGGGGCTGGGGAATCCTCCGTGGCGGTCTGGGGCACATACAATTTGGCGCTCATCCGGTATCCCTCATCAGTAACGAAGTCAATACGGTCCACTTTTACTGTGCCGCCTGAGATCTCTGAGTAACTGGCTGTGCTGAAGCCTCCGATAAAAAGAACCAGAGACAGAAGAATGACCCAGATTCGTCGGTCAAGTTTTTTTAGTTTTTCCATTCCATATATCTCTCCTTGTTTGGAAGCATTGGGATTTGTGCTTTGACGGATGGGAAAGAGTACCCGGCCAGATACAGCTCCTGAATTTAGGGTAAAGGAGCTGTCTCCCTTTTTCCAGACAAGGATTTTCAAACAGGGGTAAAATTTTTCTCTCTTTTTAAGATATGTTTCCCTTTGCAAAATTTGTTCTCCCGGAAAGAAAAGCGAATACAGAAAGAATGGGCCCGCACATGCTTTATATGCGGGCCCGTCCAGCGGGAAGAAAAAGCGGGAGTCTGTCATTGTGAGGAGACCCCATTCTCCAGAAGCAACGCCTGAACCAAAGACTGGTCCACGGAGCCGAGGATCTCTTCCAAAAGGGGCTCGGCCAACTGTTGAAGGGTTTCCTGATCCTTAGGAGTTAAATCGTGAATTTGGAGCTCGCTGGTCTGCTGGGTGCTGACCTCGGCCTGCCGCTGATTGAGAATTTGGCTCAGACGGGACTTCAGCACCTCCTGATAATCGCTGGGAAGGGTATGGAAGGCGTCGTAATTCATCACGATGGCGCTGCTCATGACGAACAGGGGACCACGCAGGGCATAGGGCTGGAGCTGCAGAAGATTCTGAGAGCGCAGGATAGTGTAAGTAGTCTCAATGGCGTCAATTCCATTTTCCTCCAAAATATATTCCAGACCACTCAGCCCAACATTCTCGATCCGCTGTACCCCCAGAGCATCATAGAGTTGATTGTGATAGAAGCTGCCGCTGGTGCGGAGCCGCAGTCCTCTCAACTGCTCTAACGAGGTAATGGGTGCTGTGCTGGAGATGATCCAGGGCTCACCTGTACGCAGATAGAGCAGCTCCAGGCCTTGCTCTCGGTAAGCATGGTTGAGGGCATCAAAGAATTTCCCGTCATATACTCGAAATGGCTGGATATACGCTGTAAAGCAGGCAGGGATATCCAGAATAGCAGCCTCCGGAATAATGGAGGTACATACGGAAGTGCTGGAAGCTGCAATGGAGAGGGTGCCGCGCTGGGCGGCCTTTACCATATTTTCTCCCTCACCTAATACATTTTCTCCGTAGAGCACCAGCTCTACATTACCGTGGGTGTCCTCCAAAACCAGATCCCGCCACTCCTCAAAGGATTGAGTATATCCGCTTCCGGAATAGCCGACCCCAAACTGATAAGGGACAGACTGTTCCTGAATCAGATCGGAAGCGGCGTGCTGGGACTGAGCCGGAGGCAGGGAAGCAGGGGCACAACCTGAGAGGAAAAGCAGAAGTGCCGCTGCACCATTCAAAAAGGCCTTAGTCATTCCGATTCCTCCCATTTTTTACTGCTTTCGGTATGCACCGGGGGTGGTGCCAGTGTGCCGCTTAAAGACCCGGTTAAAATTTTGAAGGGAGTTGAAGCCGCAACGGAATCCAACCTCCTGTACCGGAATTTTACTCTGCCGCAGAAGGAGCTTGGCCCGCTGTACCCGGCATTCATTTACATAATTTACAAAGTTTACTTCACTCAGCTCATAAAACAGGCGGCTTAGATAAGCAGGTGTAATGCCAACGCTGTCAGCCACCATCTCCAGAGACAAATGGCTGTCTACGCATCGCTCTTGAATATACTTCTGAGCCTGAGCCACATAGCGATTCCGGTTTTTCTGACCATAGTAGGCTAGGAGAGACAGACCCTCGGTCCCAACCCGGGAGGCCAGGACGAAGAGTTCCGAGCCGGTCTGATGCTCTGCCCGACGGTAGTAGGATTCAAAGAGAGCCAGCTTCTCCTCGGGCACATGAAGATTGAGAAGGGCCTCTACCATGCAGTCCAGCATAGCGCTGCAATTTTCCAGCGGAGAGAGGGAGCCGGCCGCGGCATGGGCTGCCTCCTGGAGCAAAACGTCAAAAGCCCGCTTTGCACCGTCAATATCTCCGCTTTTGGCCAGTTCCACGCACTGGCGGCAACCGCTCTGCTGGTCCTGTTCCTCCTCCGCGCCCGAGCCGTGGTAATGCTGATAATTCAGACTTTCCAATGCTTCGACATAGGAGTAGTGCAGATTGGTGATGCCGCGGCAGGGCTTGCCCCTGCCCAGGGTGAACAGATTCTCTACATGATTCTGTCTGGCGTATTCCTGTACGATTTTGCTCTGCTCCAATTCTGCCGCCTTAATCTGGGCGGCGGAGGCGGAATGGGGAAATGCGAGGATCAGTACCAGGGAATAATCGTCCATCAGCAGGTACTCACAGCTGTATGGCTGACAGGAGACGGATGGCTGAAGCTCCTGGGAGAGCCTGCGGTACAGGTCCCCCATCAGCTCATCCGGGTTTCCATCATAGCTGTCATCCACTGCTCCAGCCAATACTGCAAAGATGCCGTCCGGCTGGAATGGGCTGTGCAGATAGGCCAGCCGGTCCAGTAGATAGGTTTCCGGGAGTTCCTTACCGCGAAGAAGATTTTTGTACAGCCGCTCTCGGACAATGGGGGCCATTTCAGCCACCTCCTGGGAGAGGGAGACCTTTTGGCGGAGGGTGTCCTCATAGACCCGGCGAACTACCTCGAGCTCGTTTTCTCCTCCGCCATGCTCCACAGTCTCTACGGCGGAGCGGAGGATGCGGATAGGACGGTAGATGCTCAAGGTGATGGCAACGGCAGCAGCCAGGCTGACCGCACCAAAGATTAGCAACCAGATCCCGATCAGCTGGAGCAGATCAAGAGGGGAGAGCTTGGTCTGAGACGGGTCCTGCCAGAGCTGAAAGCTCCAGCCAGCATGTCCTGTAAAGGTTTCCGCCTGGGTCTCCGAGGGAGAGTAGCTGCCGACGGAGAAGATGGGAGCACCCGATGGGTCCAAAATTTCCATATAAACACCGGTATCTCCCAGGGACTGCTCCAGGAAATGAAGCAGGACATCCTCATGGATTTCCACCAGAAGGGCGCCGTTTTTTTCAGGAGTAGGAAAATCCTGGAGCAGGGCTACCTTACCGTCTAAGGTGAGCACAACTGTGGAAAAGGTTTCGTCTCCTACGACGCGAGGCTGGATGTGGGAGTTGAACTCGGCAAGAAAGGCACGCTGAGGAGCATCCTTGATAGGGAGAATGGTCCCGGAAGCGTCGTAAAGGGCCTGATTAGAGTAGGTAAGCAGATAGGCCCGGTCCACCAGAGGGTAGTCCTGCTGAAAGGTAGACAGGGCTTTGACGATTTCCACCTTTCTGGCATAAGAGACCTCGTCCGGAACCAAAATGGCCCCTGTGATATCCGTGTTCCAGAGGAGCTGCTGCATAGCGCGGCCCAGATCCAGAACAGCCAGATCCACATACTCGCTGGCGGTGCCAAGCAGTTGCCTGGCACTTTCCTGGGCCTGGCGCTCATAGCTCCTGGAGATATAGGAGCCTATAAAAAGAAAAGAAATCAGGAACATGACGCAGACCATGGAGAGCAGCAGAAAAAGAATGCGGTAGAACATCCTTTTTGATCTCAGATTTTGAAACAGCTTCATCAGACAGCCCCCCTTCTAAAAGTTTGTTAATAATAAGATACCACATATAAAGGCAGCCGTCAGCCCTCCTTCATGCAGAATGGAGATATGGAGATGGGGAAGAGCCGAAAAGTGCATAGGCGTCCAGTGGACGCCCATGCACCTGCTATGTTTTTTAAAAGTTAGGTAGGACTACACTGTAGCGCGCCTGCCCCGGCCTGCGGTGACCAGCTGCCAGAGGGGGAGCAGAAAGAGGAAGAATGCCGTCAGCAGGGAGGCGGCGGGGGCCCCGGCGGAGGCCAGGGGGACACCCCCGGCAATGGACCAGGGGATGAGGGGGGCCACCACCACGGCGCTGTTTTCCAGATAGATGGCCAGCTTTTCCCGGCTTTTCTCCAGACCGCCGCACAGCTGGTGGGTGAGCATGATGGACAGAGTCTGGTTGCAGGCGATGGCGCTGGCGAGGACGGAGGTGACCAGCACTGCGGCGTAGGGGGACAGGACCGCACCCCACGCCTCGATGCGTCTCCGGATGGGCTCCAGCAGCCCGGTCCTCTGGAAAATGCCGGAGTAGGAGGAGGAGAGGCAGACGATGGCCCCCACCTGGAGCATGGAGACAATGCCGCCCCCGTCGATCATGGTGGCCAGCTCCGGGCTTTGGGCGGAGAAACCCAGGACGGCGTCCTTCAAAAGGGTCAGGGGGGCGGCGCCCTGATAGGCGAGGCAGAGCACCGCGGCAGCGGCGATGCTGGCCAGCATGGCCGCCTTCACCCGCACCCGCAGGGCGGAGAGCACCAAAATCAGAGCCGCCGGGATGAGGGGGAGGGGACCCAGACGGAACTCCAGGGCGAAGAGGGGGGCGATGTCCGCCGCCTGACCGGCGGCGGGGGAAGACAGGCCGAAGAGCAGATACAGCCCGGCGGCGAGGGCGAAGGGGACCAGGCAGGTCCGCAGCATCTGCCGGATGTTCCCAAACAGGTCGGTCCCGGTGAGGTCGGCCACCAGCAGGGCGCTGGTGGAGACGGGGGAACACCGGTCTCCAAAGTAGACCCCGGACAGGATGGCACCACCGGTCATCAACGGGTCGGCCCCCAGGGCGGCGGCCATGGTCATGCAGACGGCGCCCATGGTGGCCGCCGAGCCGAAAGCAGTGCCAGTGAGGAAGGAGACTAGGCAGTTGAGCAGAAAGGAGCACACCAGGAACAGACGGGGCTCCATTACCCGGACGGAATAGCACACAATGGCCGGGATGGTGCCCCCCGCCCGCCAGAGAGAGGTGAGGATGCCGATGAGGACGAAGGTGGTCAGGATATTTTTAGCGGCCCGGACCCCCTGAGCGGACATACCCAGCACCTCCGGAAGAGAAAAGCCCTTTCGGATGGCGTACAGGGCAAAAATGACATATCCCAGCAGCAGGGCGAACAGGAGGGAGATATGGAAGATGACGCACACCAGCAGCGCCGCTGCGAACAGAGAGAAGACAAGGAGCTCCATGACGCACCTCGGGTTGAAGAATGACAAAAGGAGGGGAGGACCTACTGGTCCCAATGGGAAAATCGTCCATTGAGCGTGGGTACGGCTATTATAAACGAAATGGAGGAAAAGTACAAGGACGGGAACGAAGTCCCCGCCCCGCGGCATGGCGCTGTGTTTTCCGGTACGTGCGATAAAATTCGAAATGGTCCGCAATATGCGGGGGACAGAGATCGTGCTTATCAGGTGAAAGGTACGTTTACAGGCTCAGGGCCGGAAAGAGAGCGGGCTATGGAGGACCGGAAGATCATCGAGCTGTCTGGATGCGTATCGAAGAGGCGGCCTGATGTTTTCATCAGGCTGTAGGAGGAGCCGCTGACGAAGGCTCAGGTAGACAGCGGCGGCGATTGGAGCTTTGCCAGATGTGAGGATATCATGATGACCACAAAGACGGGACCTATCTTTTGTACTATGCCGGCCATGTGCAGTTTATCGCAGAGACGGAAGCGGCTCATACATAAAGAGCTTTGAACCTTATAAAAATCATATTTATGAGGAGAACCCCATTTGTAACTCCGAAGTCGGGTTATCAATGGGGTTCTCCATTTATACAGTTTCCAAATGCCTATTTTTCATATCTGCGCAGAAGATCAAGCAGTTTTGCGGCATGTTCCGCTTCATCTTCCGCAAACTCGGAAAACAGTTTGGCAAGCGCCGAGTTATCCTCCTCGAGTTCATGGGCATAGGCCTGATAGTCCCGTACAAGTTCAGTTGAATTTTGCCAGGCCCTGAGCACATGATCCCGGTTAGTAATGGTAAAACCATTTTTGGTATCCATAGAAATACCTCCTAAGTTTGATATTGTTTTTGTATCTCTGTCATTAGCTGCCGTTTGTTCATCGGTGGCAGACAGGAGTGATTCCGGCACACATAGAACGTGGTTTCTTCGTTCAACAGCTTATATTCTTCCGATGGATGTTCCAAAACCTTGACTATGGCATCAGATGGCAGCACAAATGGAAGGTCGTTCAAGTGCTCTCCGTTCGGGACTGCGGTGATCAAAAGCGGCGGCTCCCAAAAATCTGACAGAGCCATTAAAAACATGGAATATCCGGCAGGATATCGTTCCGCTTCTCCTGACATATAGGCAAGCTGTTTGTTCAGAATGTTCTCCATACCCTGATCCGGCAGCAATGCATTCACACGTACAAGCACATATGCTAGGAGGGAGTTTCCACTGGGGATCGCCCCGTCATAGCACTCTTTCGGGTGAAAAAGCAGCGCTTCGTTCTCTGTGCCGCTGAGATAAAAGCCGCCATGGAGCGAATCGTGATACTGGGCGATAGCTTCTCTGATGAGCTGTACCGCCCGGCGAAGAAAGGTGCGTTCCAGTGTGGCATCATACAGAGAAAGCAGAGCAAAAATATAGCTTGCATAATCATCCAGAAAACCGCGCGCTCCCAGTTTGCCGCCCCGAATGCTTACATAAAGCGTATCCTGATCGCACAGGCTGTTCTCAAGAAAACCTTGCGCCCTTTTTGCGGCGTCCAGATATCTGGGATTCCGACTGCACCGGTACAGCCGGCACAGCGCCGCGATCATAAGGGAATTCCATGCCGTCAAAACCTTGTCATCTGTATGCAGGCGGGTGCGCCTCCGCCTGTATTCCCGCAATGTGGGCAGAAAAGGGTCAAAACGCGCATCTGTCAAATTTTTTGTGTGGAGAAGATTGGGAATGCTCTTACCCTCAAAGTTCCCCGCTTTTGTAATACCGAACCGTTCGCAAAAGGCGGAGCCGTCGGCTTGCCCCAGGAGCTCGATGATCTCCTGCGGAGTGAATACATAGTATTTTCCCTCCTCGCCATCGCTGTCCGCATCCTGGGCGCTGTAAAAGCCGCCGCTGGGAGAGGTCATTTCATTGAGAATATAAGAGGCTGTCTTTTCCGCAACTCCCAGATAAAATGACTGCTCCGTGAGATCATAGGCTTTGCAGTAGGCGAGGATCAGCAGAGCGTTATCATAGAGCATCTTCTCAAAATGCGGAACAAGATAATACCGGTCTGTGGAATATCGGCAAAATCCGTATCCAATATGATCAAACAGTCCGCCTGCATACATCTTTTGCAGGGTTGTTTCCGCCATGTTTAAGGCGCGGCTGTTCCCGTGCTTTTCGTATTGCTGCATCAGAAACAGAAGATTGTGGGGGGCTGGAAATTTCGGTGCGCCGCCGAAACCGCCAAATGACGCATCAAAGTTCTGCTGATACCATTGCAGGGCAGTGTACGGTAAAGTTTTATCTGCTTGTGACGCAGGAGTACGATGCTGATGGAGAGCCTCCGTGATTTTGTTTGCGGAGCGAAGAAGGGCGTCCCGCTCGTTCTTCCATTTCTGCTGAATAATGAGCAGCAGTTCTTTGAGTCCTACGGCCCCGTATCGGGCAGTCTTAGGAAAATAGGTCCCAGCGAAGAATGGTTTCTGCTCTGCGGTCATAAAGATGCTGACAGGCCAGCCGCCCCTCCCGGTGAAAGCCTGACAGACTGCCATATAAATGCTGTCAATGTCGGGGCGCTCTTCTTTATCTACTTTGACCGACACGTAGTACTTGTTTAAGATATCAGCGATTTCAAGATCCTCAAAGCTTTCACGGGCCATTACATGGCACCAGTGGCAGGTGCTGTAGCCAATGCTCAAAAAGATGGGTTTATCCTCTGCTCTTGCTTTGCAAAAAGCTTCCTCGCCCCAGGGGTACCAGTCTACCGGGTTTTCCGCATGCTGGAGAAGGTATGGGCTTGTCTGATATTTCAGATGATTGCTCAAATCCTCACCTCAGTTTTTCAGATCCCCCATTGCGGGGCCACCGCTGCCGATGCTCACTACTTTGTGCTCCGATCTCTTTCCTAAGATTGAAAATTAGGCTGATTCCGAGTTTGCTCCCGTAGTGATCTCATATACTTCTCCCCATGATGATTCTGATGATAGTGTGGTCTAAAAGGAGAAAAGTATGTCTTTTCTTTTACGTCCCATGATTTGGTACAAATTCATAGGCGGCATGGTCGCTTTGAAGGGAAAATATTGCTTTTCCTCTTTCCCACAGCCTTGCCTGCAAATGCACATTACAGCTTTCCCGAATGGTGCTGGACATCTTTCCGCACTGTGGCGCACGAAGAGGGTGGCCCGTATGTGGGGATGTTATATCCAACTCCAGCAGGAGGCTGCCTTGAGACAGACAGATATGTTCCGGGGTAAATGCTTGAACTTTGACGCCTTTGTAGGTTGCCAAACGATACTCCCTGCCTTGGTACACGATCGCGCAGATGCATCCGCGGAAGGAACTTCCGCAAAAGGGGATATGGGCGATCGAGATCATGATAGAACATGCGCTCGGGAAATCATTGCACTGCATCCACAGGTAGGAGCGGGGAAAAGAGGTTCCGCTGTCCTTCTCTACATAGCCGAGACCACCTTCGAAGCTATGCACATATCCATCCATTCGGACGCTGCCTTGGAGTGTGTGGGCCATGCTGAGAACGCCGTGCCGGCACTCCATGGGGAAAAAACGGAATGGCCCCATGATATCGGAACAGAGCGGCGCAAGCGGTCCGTACACGATCTCACCGCTGATGCCGGGCAGCTCAATATGGCAGCCCTGGCTCGAAAACCAACATCGGTCCGCCTGTATCATACCGTTACAGACGGTCAGATCCGACACCTGAAATTGTCGGGCACCTTCTCGAGAGATCAGTTGGATAAAATCGCCGCTCACTGCCCGGCCGGGAATGAATGCTACCATGTCATCCCCTTTTTGATGCTTAAAATACCAGCCCTCAAAACCTTTTTGTCCCGACATACGCATGTTACAGCCCTCCTTTGAGGAATGGACTAAGTATGCCCATATGAGCGGGATATAAGACGATCTTTATTTGCTTCTCAACGAAACGCAGGTGCATCCTCTTTTCATGTATATACGGTCCCAACGCGTCATAAGCGTACGGCGGCGGCCTATTTTCGAATGGATAATGGATTTTCAAGGCAGCTCCTACCTCTCATGCATGATATGCACACGGAAGAGAGCTGCCTTTCACTTCTGCCGGCGGTTTTGGATCTGATCAGCGTTTTCCGGAAGCATACTTGCCCATGTGTATGTCCAGCACCCCTCTGGGCGGCTGGATCAGGGCATCCTCATACCGGCACGTCCACTGGATCTGACGGCTCAGCTGGCCGTCCTCTATGCCGTCTATGGTTTCCCCGTCCTGAATGGAGTTGTCATGCTCCAGAATGTAGGAAGCCGCATTGTAGGCATGGTTCACCACCCAGTTGGGGTCCATTCCGTGGAAGTGGTACTGGAGGTCCGGCAGGAACAGGGTGCTCATGCCCACCGTGTCGATGAGCATATCTTCGGTGCCCTCAATGTTGAAGAAACGGACATTGACCCCAAAGCGAATGAAACGGTCCGGCCCCTCGATCTGGTGGGAGCGCACATCCTCCGCCAGAAACAGTTTGCCGCAGTTCTGGAAATAGAACGCCTCACAGGTGGGATACAGCTCCGCCAGAGCCGCCAGAAAGTCGGCATCCAGGTTGGCCCGCTCCAGAGCCGGAAGCGCCGCCGCCAGCATATCGGTGGCTACCACCTGATACCGACACTCCCGGAAGATCCGATCGCGGTCCTCCTGACAGTCCCACATCTGGCTCATCAGGAAGGCGTCAAAGCCTTTGCCCTTGAACTTGTCGCATTTCATCACCATCAGCTGCACCGGGCATTTGCCATCCTGAAATTCCGCGATATGACCCAGGGCGGCAAAGCCGGCCATCTTTTTATCACGGCAGAAACACTCTACGGCGCCGATGTGCTTTTCCATCACAGCGGTCATCTCATCCTTGTCCGGCATATCCACCGGCTCTTTGAACAGCATCTGAATGAGATAGGGGCCGCCGGGCTGGGGGCCTTTTTTGTCATCCAGGTTCTGCTGGAACACTTGATTGCTCATTCGATTTCCTCCTTATAGCAGTAGATCATGCGGCAATGGACAATCACTGCTTTGTGTGTGGAGTTACTCCAAAAACTAAAAAAAGAGCCACGCAAAACAGAATCAGTCCAATAAAATTACGCTCTATCAGCAGTTTTATGGCCATGAGAAGCAGAAAACCGCAAATCAGAATAATTATACCGTTCATTTCCTTCATTTTCGTTCTTTCGGTCTGTTAGCGAACAGCTTCCACCGGAACTCCAGTTCTTTCTGGACAAACTCTTTCGGCAGGCCCCGGGGGTTGGCGATGAGATACCATACCCGAAAGGTGCGCTTCTCCGGGTCTGTCTCCTGCCGGTAGAGCTGATAGCCCGCCTCATCCTCCTGCGTCCACTGTCCTGTCTGCCGCTTGGCCTGCACAAAGGGTTCCACCACCCGATCCAGTTCCTCCCTGGTGCGGCTTGAGGCCCAGGCGTGATCCACATCATTGGTATGGGAGAGGTGGAACAACATCGAACCCATCCAGTTCTTTGCCTTGTGTTCTGGCGTTCCGCGCAATTCCGCCTGACGGCGGTACTCCGCCAGCTGTTCCGCCGTTCCGTACCGTTCCACCATCTGCTCCCGCACATAGATGCACCAGCTGTAGTCCTCCGGCTGGGTAAAAGGGGTGCAGACCGGCTGGAGCGCCTCTGCCGGGTCCGCCTCAAAGCGGTCGATAAAGTCGAGGTAGTGGGCTTTAATCAGGGGCAGGAAGGTGTCCAGCAGCCCGGTGTTCAGCAGCAGATCTTCTGTGAGCATCCGAAAGAACGAACCGCCTGTTGTCGATTCTATTCTGAAAGAGTAGAGGTAGTCATCTCCCTGCTTAATGATACAGCTGAAACCTACCTCCACATTTCCATGGCCGATTTCGTAGTCTATGTAGTTGTAGCGGCTCCGCTCAAACCAGATCTGATAGGTCAGCCCGTTTTTCATTTTCTTTTTGAAGTCGCCCTTTTTCAGCCGTTTCCAGCCCTTTTTCTCCAGGCCCAGGCCGTTCCATAGGTAGTCCAGAGCCTCCGCAAAGATGTCCGCCGGGCGTTTTTGTCCCATAGCTATCCCCCTCCCCCACTGCTTATGTCTGTGCCTCGCTGTTCCTGATCGCATCTGCTAATTGACCGCTAACCGTGTCTATGTAGAGATACACTCCGTCCCGGTCGCAGTGGTACAGGTTGGAATAGCTGGTACTCCCATTGGGGTGGATGGGATTGGGCTCCACCACCTCAGTGGCTTCCAGCAGGCCGGCACCAAGCTCCGCCGCGGCAGTGAGGGCCTTTTTCAGCACAGCAAGCTGTCCGTTGCTCCAAAGTCCCTCCAGATCCTCCAGCACCTTTGGGTCCTGCTCCAGATCCCGGAGAAGCTGTACCACCTGCTTCGGAGACAGGTACACACCGGCACAGTAGTTTTCAACAATCTGATTTTTTGCCGGATTGGGAAAGGCTGCTGGCGCCACCTGTGCCCACGGGGTGAAATACCGGGCATATTCCGGCTTCTCCTCCACCAGAAAGGAAAATGCGCTCCCCCGGGTGTAATAGTAATCCCGGAAAAAGCCCTGGATCACCGCAATGTAAAAGCCATGGCTCTTATCAAACAGCTCGTCTGGTGCTGTCCCTGCCCCGACCCGCAGGGTATCCAGATATTTTTCCGCATAGAAATCCTCTATCCCATGCTGTGCGGCAAGGGCCAGCACCTTTTCCTCCTGCCCCTGCTGGACCCAGGTAAGTGGGGTAAAATACCATTTCTGCATTTCTTCCGGCGAAATCGGGTGAAAACTCACATCGTATCCCATACACTTCCTCCTTAGTAATCCAGTAAAATGGGCACCTGCTGTTCCTCGGCAAACCGCATAGCCCGCCAGAACATGGAGAAGGCGAACTTGGCAAGAGATTCCGTATCATACTGGGTGTGCTCCGGGATGTCCGCCTTGCTGTACTGTCCATTCGGGCCCACGGTCCCGTCTACCGGGTATCCCTCCGTGTCTGCCCAATCAAGGATGGTGTCCTCATCGGCCTGCCACGCCAGCTGGTTCAGTTTCTCCAGCTCCTTCCGCAGTCCGCCCAAAGTGGCAATCAAAGCCGGATCGTCGGTGGGCAGGGGAGCCTTGAATAGGAGGGGGGCTTCCAGCGGGAGCCACCAAGTGGTCCCCCGGAACAGGGACCACACCCGCTCCTCATCTGATGCAAGGCGGGCGACCAGAGGATGCTCCCCAAAGTTCCAGTCCTTCTCCACGGTGGGGGGCACCGGCTCATCGTACGTATGGCAGGCGGCCACCAGCAGCATAGCGCCGAAGGCGTCCCAATCGGGCTTGTCGGTGTAGTAGGGTTTCTCATTATCTTCAGGCCAGGGAGTGCAGGGGAGCTGGCCCGGCTGAGAAATGGCGCTCAAGATCTGATCCCGCCAGTTCTCCACCGCCGCCTGGATTTCAGCTGGGGACATTTCTTCCTCGTTATCAGCAGCTTCTCCATCCGGCGTGATCCGGTTAAAGGTGTATCCGTTTTCCTCCGCCCACTGCTGGACGACGGTTTTCCAGTTGTGAGAATAGTACCGGGTCAGCGTCCCGGCGTAAATGTCAAGTCCCATAAGTTTTTCTCCTTTTCTGTTTTGTCAAAGTCGTTCCAGAGTACAGTCGTGCCCGGAATGGTCCGTATCCAAAATGATTTCCACAATGGTGTCCATAGTCTCTTTTCCGAGATCGCGGACGCTTTTTTCATAGGCCAGCCACTTGATGCGGATGGGCTGGCCATACTCATGCCGCCCAAAACCGCCCCGGAGAATGTCATTGAAGGCGTCCAGGTTCCGACCAATCTTCCAGTCCAAACCGAAGGTAAATACCCGCTCCACCTCGTCATAAAAACCGGCCATGTTGGAAAAGCGGCGGCCGTCGATGGTGAACACCTCTCTCATGTCCATATAAACGGCTCCTTTAAGTCATATTTCTCCATGATCTTATTTTCCAAGGCTTCATAGGCATCCATATCCTCTGGCTGCGCTGGAATACCCTTTTGCCAATAACCGTTCCCATAGTAGAAAAACATAGCCCAGTAATAAGGCAGGTCATGGCTGAATATCGCCACTCCAATGGCATCGGCCACTGGCTCTGCCAGCGGTGAGCGTTCCACTATCTGGGAGGCTTCCTCATAGGAGATCCCCACCAGCTCCACCAGCAGGTGTTTCACCAGTTCGCAGAAGCTGTGCTGATTGAATATGACCTGACCATCCTCATCTTTGAACACAAGTCCATCTCTCACCATGGTATTCTGCTCCGTTTCTTACTCCTCGTCCCCGGCCTTGAAGTTGTAGATGGGGCGGATGACCTTTACCACATCCGCTGTGGGGCCGATATTGTCCAGAATGTCCTGCATCCCCTTGTAGGCCATGGGGCACTCGTCCAGGGTGGCCTTGCTCACCGAGGTGGTGTAGACTTCTGCCATCTGCTTTTTGAATTCAGACACCGTGAAAGACTGTTTGGCGTCCGCCCGGCTCATGAGCCGCCCGGCACCGTGGGGGGCGGAGCAGTTCCAATCCTCGTTACCCTTGCCCACGCAGAGCAGGCTCCCGTCCCGCATATTGATGGGGATGAGCAGCTGCTCGCCCTCTTTGGCGGACACAGCCCCTTTCCGCAGGATCATGGCGTCGGTGTCGATGTAGTTATGGATAGTGGTAAACTGCTCCTCCACATGGAGCTTCATGCCTTTGACGATCTCATCCATCATGGCCTGCCGGTTGAGCATGGCGAAGTGCTGGACGATCTTCATGTCGTGGATATACTGCTCAAACAGTTCCCCGGACACATAGGCCAGGGCCTTGGGGATACTGGTCTGCTTGAGGTTTTTCAGCTTCTTCAGCTCTTTCTGGATCTCCTTCTCCCGGCCCTCCGCCTTCATCTGGGCCACCAGGGCCTGGAGAGAGGCATCGTCGGTGCGGTTGAGCACCTTATAGCCTGCCTCCTGATAGTAGCTGGCCACCTCTACGCCCAGATGACGGCTGCCGGAGTGGACCACAATGTAGAGGTTTCCCTCATCGTCCTTGTCCACCTCGATGAAGTGGTTTCCGCCGCCCAGGGTGCCGATGCTTTTTTCTGCCCGGAGGAGATCCACATGGCGGGCGCAGCACAGTTCGCTCAGGTCGATCTCATTGAGGTAGCGGTGGGCCTTATCCCGGATGGAGAAGCCGGAGGGGATTTTCTCATAGATCAGCTTGTCCAGCTTTTGAAGCTCCAGCCGTCTCTCCCGGATACGAGTGGTCTCCATGCCGCACCCGATGTCCACACCCACCAGATTGGGCACCACCTTGTCGGTGATGGTCATGGTGGTGCCGATGGTACAGCCCGCCCCGGCGTGGATGTCGGGCATGAGCCGGATACGGCTGCCCACCGTAAATTCTTGGTTGCACAGTTCCTGAACCTGTGCGATGGAGGCGCTGTCCACCACATCGGTGAAGATCTTGGCCTCATTGTATTTTCCTTTCATTTCGATCATAATTTCCTCGCAATATTCTATGGGGTATGGCCCCGTCAAGTCATCTCATACAGCAGGGCAGCGTCGCCCTGCACCAGTTCCAGATGGGAGCGCAGCGTTTCCAGTCCGCTTTGCACCGCCTCGGTGGGCAGATCCCAGTCTGGGGCAATTTCAGCGGCCAGCTCCGGAAGGTTCTGCTCCCGCAGAGCTGCCAGCAGTTTAGACGCCAGCTCTCCCTCCAGCAGAGCGCAGTCCAGGGTATCCTCCGTCTGGGGAGCAGGAAAACGGACATCCAGATCCAGCTCGCTCTCACACCAGTCCCAGATGGCCATATAGACCGCGCCGGAGCAGTCGCCGTTGGACAGTTCCTGCCGCTGGCCGTCTTTGAGAAGATAAAAGGATGCGATCTGTGACATGGTGATTCCTCCTGATTGTTATTCACATTATTACTAATAAGTCGAACAAAATTAGGGTGTTGGATTAACTAATTACAATCAATGATAATACCAGCGTCTTTCGCCCATTGTTCGCTTTCATTAGCAGGCACCACAATAATTTGATTTTTTAATTGATATTTCCATCCTAATTTTATTGCATATTGTATCATTGTTGATACAACAGAAGGTTGATAGAAGTTAATAGCCCATGTAGCAATTCCCCAATTAAAAATCACCTCGATGTATGTTGATTTCAAACTATAACATCTGACTTTTACATGGGTAGCAGTCTCATTGACAATCCAGGAAAAAGCGTGACCATCTATAATAATTTTACGCTTCTTTTTTCTAAAGACTTTCATGTTTTTCTCCAGATATGTAGCTTATTGTAAGTGCTTTTTGCCTTCCATCAATCCTTCGGCCTGCAACCGGATCACATAGAAGGCCCGCACCCAGTCCAGCTCCTGCTCCATGGATTCCTCCAAAGCCAGCAGGCGGCGCTTTCCCAGCCTTCGGTCCAGAAGGGCAAAGATGCGGACAAGGGGATTCTCGCTGACGAGGCTTTTCTCGATGCTCTGGTTGTCAAAGATCCCAAACGCCTCATAGAACACCTTTTGGTCAAAGGAGCCCTGATCCAGCGCATAAGCATGAGCGCGGTCGATGGCCCCTTTTGCACGGTCGTAATCTTTCAGCGTGGTGGACCGCAAGTGATGAAATTTCGTCCACACATTCTCAAAATAGGTGTAGTAGTTGCTCCGCAGCACTTCCACACCGTCCACTCGAATGGCTGCCCGGCCCTCATGGTCGGCGCTTTTGCTGTAACTGGCGGCAAAATACTGGATGTGGCCCCGGAGCGCCGGGCACAGGTAGTCATTCTCCAATTTGTTCCGGATTCCGCTCCAAGTTGACATGATAGCCGCCTCCTTTCTGATGCCGCTGTGGGTAAGGTTGATTCCTAATAAATTGAAATTTGAAGATTACATATAATCCTCGATATATGATCGTTCTATAAATTCTTTTACTGCAAATATATCTGCAAACTCCTCATACCGGGGAAATCCGTCCACATTATGTGCTGAGTAAGTCAAATGGAACAGATAGTAAATGTCTCTTCCTATTCCGTTTCTGACAACATATAACACATCATCATTGGATTCACACTTCGCAACCGCCTGGATTTTTTTTCCGTATAAGAAGTGGTCTTGTCCTATTTCTTTGTTTAGTTCAGCAACAAATGCCCCGTCCGCCTGTGTGAAGGGGATCATATACCAGTTAAAATCTTTACCATATTTATCGTACAGATCACAGAACATTTCTTCTAATGTCATTTTTCCTTCACTCATTTACGGTTCAGCCCCCAACCGCTGCGCTGTTTTTATTGCTCATTGAGATACCTCGCCAATTTCTTCTCCAGCAGTTCCGTCATATCATTGCAGAGGCGCTTTACCTTATCCTGCTCATGGGCGTAGTACCAGATGGTTTCCTCTCCGGGGCGGAGCAGAAGCTGGTCGCCGTCCGCTTCTTTCCAGAACTCGCCCAGCACACAATACCGCTCTCCATGGATGGTCAGATGAAATGTTCCAGAGAGTTCAACGATTACACCTGTGGATACATTGATGCCTGCGGTCAGCAGGAAGAACTCCCGCACCTGGGCCGGAAGCGTGAAATCCAGCACCCTTTCTCGTCCTGCGATTTGCTCCTCTGTGGCGGCGGGCTTGATCTCATCAAAGAGGTTAAGCACCTTTGCCAATGCCTTGGAGAACTTGGGGTAACGATGAAACCACTCCGGGTGACTGGCCTTGAATTCCGTTTGCTTTTTCCGCTGCTCTCGCTTCTGCTCCTCGCAGAACGCATCCAGCTCCGCCAGATACCGCTCCTGGTAGAGATCACTGGTCTTAAATGCTGTGCCGCTCTTTTCCAGAATGGCGATGGCTCCCTTTTGGCTGGTAAGCACCGGGACCCACTGAAAGTCATGCCGGCAAGGTTTCAGTTTCAGAAATTCACCGCGATTGAGCAGGGTTTCCAGTTCGGACTCATGCTTGTCCCACCAGCTCCGCCAGGTTTCGGGCGTTTCCCGCCCCTCGGCCAGGTCCAAGAGTTTTACTGTCAATGATTCTTTGTTCATAGGTACATACTCTCTTTCTCAGCTGTCACGATACTTGTGATTCTATGGCTTCGCCATCATCATTGATATAAGTGTAATGAATAAAATCCTCGTCCACATTACTCGGAAGCACAAAGCTCATTCATTTTTGGAATCAGTAATTTATCCATCCACTGACAAACAATCTCAAAGGTATTGTCAATTTTTTCTTCATTTCCTATATCAAGATATATTTCATTGTCTCTTAAACTGCAAAACAGTGGTTGTGTGTTGATGTCCGGTTTGGCGTAACCATAAGGGTCGTATGGACGGGTGTTGATTATATAGCAAACCTCTATGCTTATGCTATCCTTTGTGTTCCCGCCAAATGAGGAAAACGCAATCATATATGTGAAATTTTTACTGTGCCTCGTAAGTGTTTTGTCGGATTTTTTATACTTAAAGCCTAAATGCCCGTACTTTCCTTGCAACTTGTTTCCAAGCATTTGCATTGCTTCGTTAAAGTTCATTGTGCCCCCTCCATTTTTTACAGGAAAAATAAATATAGTTCATTTCTCCGTTTCAGAGGTCGCAGGAATAGATGCTCATGACCCCGTAATCGGTGTGCAGGACAAGCCCGCTTTGGGTAAAGGCAAAATTCACCTGCAGCACCACAAAGGGGTCGTCAATGGCAGCCAGCAGTTGGCCGCTGCTGGTATCCCACAGCTCTATGGGAGAGTTGCCACGATCCTGCTGAACAGCCATCAGGCTGTCCCTTGTCTTCACCGCGCAGGTATCTGAAAAACTCAGCCCCTGCCGGACAGAAAATGGGAAAGGATTGGCTATCTCCTCTCCGGTCTGGGTCAGATAGAACTTGCCGCCCACCGAGAAAAACTGGTCATCCGGGGAGAAAAAGGGATGCCAGCCCTCATTGGAGATCACTGTTTTTTGGGCGGACTTCAAATCGACCAGCACATACTCACCCTCGGTGACGCGGTAGGCCGCTTTGCTCTGCCGGGGAGAGAGCATCCCGAAGCAGTAATAGGCAAAATTCGGGTCTTTTGACTTCTTGCATTTTACCGTTTCCCGCCATATCTCTGTGTTGCTGCCAAAGTCAAAGATGACGATCTCCTCGCCCGTGTACCACAGGGCCAAGTTGCCGCTGACATCCAGCATGGCCTTCATGCTGTTTTTCTTGTTGGCAAAGGGTGTGATTTCATGGGTGCGGAGTGAGAACTGCTGGAGAAGATAGCTGTTGTTCAGCAGCAGAGTATCATTGGGGCAGAGGACCTGCTCATAGGTCATCCGCCTGGCACCCAGAGAGACCGTTTCAAGGATCTCTCCGCTGCCATTGAAGTAATAGAGGATCTCGTCCTCAAAATCTCCGGCCACCCTCGTCAGGAAGAAGTCGTCCCGTGTGAGGGCGGCAGCCAGGGGCATAAAACCGTTGCTGTCCTTTCCAACAAACCGATGGCACCGCGCCTGCCCAACAGCAGCATCTGGATTCTGATAGACAAATCCTTTCCGCATCTGGCTCATCATGGCGCTGGCCGCCTTGCTCTTGACCTGGAAGGCGGAGTCACACAGGATCTCCTTGACCTTCCCGCCATTCAAGCAGGTTCGGATGATATGTCCGTCAATTTCGATCCGCCACTTCTTATTTGTGGCGGGGTTGAGGAAGGTTTTTTCAATCATGGCTTCGACCTTTCCTCCTTTCGGATCAGGATGCTTTTTCCCTCGGCGTTGATGCTATACAAGTCGTCCAGATGGATGTGGAATCCGTCCTCACGCACGGTTTCTGCCATACCCAAAGCGGCTTTCGCCAATAGAAGCAGCCCCGCCCGGTTTCCCGTTAATTCCAATTCATTTCCATCATCATGGGTGGCAAAGGAGAGGTGGGCTTTCGGTTCTAACGGTAGGATGGGCAGTTGTTCATCATTGAATTGAATGGTCAGTGTTTTGGTTGTCATCGTTTGTATCCCACCTTTTAAAAACTTCTCAATCAAAATCCATCCAAAGCAGGTGTTTTCCGCAGTGGAGACACTGGAACAGATAGCATTGCAGGTGCCCGCCATTGACGGATTCCCGAATCATTTCCTTCTGCTCCTCGTCCCACATAGGATCTTCCAGCACATCTTCCATCACACCCAGCGCCCGCAGTTCTCTGGAACCCACAGGGCCCAGATAGGCGCAGTAATCGCCGCAGTGGGCGCGCCAGTATTCCTGCTGCCAGCCGGAGTAGCCGGGAGTGCGGTGGATGAGCTCGTCCAGCTTTTCAGAATCGTCCACACCATCATCCACAGAGAAATCGTCCTGGAAGCTGCCGTCATATTTCCGGGCCGCCTCGCCGCTGGAGATACACTCCGGGCACAGATGCTCAATATCCTTCACAGCGTAAAAGGGGGCTGTATAGAAAATATGAGTTGTCTTGCCGCAGCAGTCGCAGACAACGCCATCTGGGGACTCCTCAAAAGCGCCGGTTTCCAGAGGGGTGGGGTGATACCGGAAGGTGGGCAGGCCCAGCTGGGCCTGCCGCTCCTTCTCTTTCTGTTTTTCCTCCGGCGTTTTTGGCCTGGGGAGGGCATAGTGGTTGCCCCAGTTCTCCGCATAGTCCTTCAGCGTACCCAGCCGCTTGAGGGTCTTTTTATCGGAATGATTTCCAATTTGGCAGAGCAGTTCGTAGGAGTCCTTCTTAAAGTCCAGCAGATCATACACATCCACCAGCACTTCCTTGGCCTGCCGGTCCTCGGCGTGTTCCAGGTCCTCCTTGAAGGCATAGAGGGCGCGGACACTGTCCGGATTTCCTTCTGTCTCTCGAAACTGCTTTTGGAGTTCAATATATTGCTTCAGGTATTCGTTCATGGTCAAAATCTCCCATCAATCCCACCAGAAGTACCAGACGGCGGACTGTTTCTGGGAAACGCAAGTCCGCTCATCAAGTCTGTGGGGAGGGTTCCGCACGGTCCAGAGGAGTCTCATTACATACACTTACTTTGAACGGTTTGTTCTCCAGATCAAAATCGATCGTGATACTTCTGCTGTACTGATCCAGATCATTTTCGATGGTATATTCTGTGGAAATCCCAAACTCTGGATGATCGCTGTATGTGTTGGGAAGATGAGTCCAACCATCACTGGAAGGATACCTCTCAATCAAATAATCCTGGGTTACATGGTTCAGTTCCTGATTATCCAATTTGATGCTGGTGTGTTTCTCATCATAAAAAACCACCATGGAATCTACCACACCATCTTCGATTTTTTGAGATGGCGTATCCGACCCTATGGACACCTGGTTTGTAATGGTCACCTCTAACAACACCCCGTCTTTTTCCAGGAGCCGGATGATGGACCCACCCGGCAGGATCTCCTGCCCATCTTTGGATAGAGACCAATCTGCCCGTGTTTCATAATATTCTTCACCCACGAACGGCTCCAGGAAATAGGGCGTCTGCCCGCTGATTTTCCAACCATCGTCGGTCAACTGCTTCAAAGAAATCGGGATCGGATAATAAACACCGTTCACTGTGAGCCCCAATTCCATATTTTCCGGCATGGCTTCACTCTCCTGTTCATCCGGCATTTGCGTGATGCTCTCTGTGATCTCCTCTGAAGCAACAGGGGTTTGGGCCGTGCCGCCCTCCCGCCCGCAGGCAGTCAGCAGTACCAGGAAACAGCACATCATCAGTATCTGCAAGTTTTTCATAACGTTCCTCCTATCGTTGCTGTTCCGTCATTCCGATACAGCCCATCAATCCCACCAGAAGTACCAGACGGTGGACTGCCGCAGGACATCCGCCAGATTGCCCACAGTGGGGTCATCCTGCTCCTGATCCACAATGTCCGGACAGAAGCCGTACTGTTCTGTGGCAGCTTCCATGGCCTGCTCCTGGGAAACAGGGGCCGGGAGCAGGAACTCCAATTCATCGTGGCTCATGGCGGCAGGGATGGCGCCATACTGCTGGAACCAGTATTTCGCCACTGCCATCAGGTCCGGTGTGTCGGGGCACTCATTCCAATTTCCAAAGGGCAGATAGGCGAAGAGCTCCCAGGGATTCTTTACCGGAATTTTGGCCAGAATGAGCGGATAGGTCATGTGGCTATCCGAATCCCAATAGCAGGAGAAGCGGTCATTGTCATAGCCGCCCTCCATCTCACCAAGAACTTCCTCCTCCCAGTCCATATCGTCATCTTCGGTTTCCGCTTTACGCTGGCCGACCAGTTCCTCCAAAACCGCCTTTCCGTCCTTGACGGGAGCGGAGAGCATCTTCTTTCGATACTCCGTTACCGTTTTGAGGTCAAATTCGTAAATGTCCGCATCATTCTCCGGGTCGGCGTTCATCACCAGACACTCCAACAGCGTTTCGTCATCCGCCTTGATGAGCACGGGAATAAAGCCCTCTTTGAAACTTCCCCGTTTGGCATAGCTGTACGCCGACATGATGGGGTCATCGTCTGCCATGGATGGGAAATAGGTACACTCGCAGTCCAGATACTCCATGATGGCCTGAGCCACCTCGGAAGGCTCCAGCGTGTCCCCGTCGAAGTCCTGTCCCTGCCAGTTTTCAAAGCGTTCCCCGATCACCTCTGCCATAGCCTGATAGTAGTCCTCGTCAAAGGGGATGAACAGGTAGGCTTCATCCTGGAACTCATCAGAGTGATACCGCTCCGGGCCGAAGAAGCGGAGGGCGTTGTCATCAACATCGGCAGGATAGTAGGGGCTGTCGCCCTCTCCGTAGTAATAGCTTGCAAAGGCACGGCCTTGCTGATTGAACAGCACAGAGAACAGACAGCCGTCCAGCTTATCCCGGATAAACGCCCGCAGATCCACACTGGCAGGATCAGCTTTGACCTGTTTGGCCACTTCGCTATATTCTTTCAGGAAGTCCTCGCCCATCAGGTTGTGCTCCATACACCAGCGCAGGTAGATGGCCATGTGGTTATAAGCATTGATGGGGTCAATAGGCAGTTCCTTCTCCTCAATGCTCTCAAGGTGATAGGAAGCGTCGTCCATCTCACCGTCAAAATCATCATTGGAAAGGGTGCCACGGGTGATAGCATCCTGGCGGGTGGGGTTTACGACAAAACTGATCCCCCTCATCTTGTTCAGCAGAGCGTCTGCACCATGTTCCAGTTTATAGTCCAATTCATCCGCATAAAGAGGGATGACCTGATAGAAGTTGACCTCCTCGCCGCCCGGCAGGGTGCAGACCTCGCTGCCATCCTCCGCATCTTGGGGACCAATCAGGGTAGCAGTACACAGTTTGGTGTTGTCTGCAAATGGTTCCCGGTTCTCCACTGTATGACCATGCCCCAACCAGCTGTCACAGTTGATGGGCAGACGGGCCAAGGATTTCAACAGGCGGATGGGCCAGTACCACTTTTCGTCTTTCATGGACTCCTGATCCAGCTTCCAGTCCGCAGGCAGCGCGATAGCCAGCTCCGCCCGCTCCAGCTTGTATTCCGCCAGCTCCGCCGGCACATTCATCCGGTGAGCACCCATACCCATGGTGACCAGGGTGTAGTAGTCCCGCTCCTCAGTGGGCGGCACGATGCAGATATCCACATGGATATCCGGGGAAACGATCTCGTGGAACACATTCTCGACATTGCCGAAATACTGATCAATGTGCCCCTCGACGGCCTCCATCTCCTCCTCGGTGTAGACCTCGGGAACACCGGTTTCTTCATCCTCGGGTGCTTCATCGTCCGGGTCATCGTCATCATCGTCAGGGTCACCGTCCGATGACGCCCAGGAGATCTTCAGGGTCATCTGCTCCTCCGGCAGACTGACACCGGGGCTGCGGGTGATGGTGTGCTTATCGTCTGCAGAAAAGCCGATAGTCTCGCCATCCTTCAGCATCACATCACACGCCAGCACATAGGAGGCAAGGCTTGCCAAAAAGTCCCGCAGATCCTCCGGCTCGGCGTCGGTGTTCAGCACCTCCATTTCCTCCTTGCCGAACACCTCCATACCGTAGGTGTAGCCGTTCAAGCCGCCCTCGCTCCGGTACAGGCCGAACCAGATCCAGTTGAAGATGGGCAGTTCGTCCTCTTTGAGCATATCGGCAAAGCCCTCATAGAAACGAGGCTCAAATACCACACCGCTGGTGTAGATGCCAGTGGCGTATTTCTGGCGGCAGCAGGCGGCCACCAGCTTGGTGAAGAGCTTACCCTTCTCCAGAATCTTTTCCTCTTTGCCCAGAATAGCCACCATGATATGGGCGCGGTGTTCCTTGGCAACTTGCACCGCATCCGGCCACATATAGTTGTTCTCGGCGTTCAGTTCCGCTTCGCCGTTGGGAATGGGATAGGCCGCCAGACTGACGGCGGCGAGCATATCACCTACCTCGAATACCAGTGCGTCGTCATCCTTCTCCTCACTGGCGTCGTATTCATCCACGGTGATGTCCCATTTTTCCTTCATGTCCCGGATGAACTGCTCTTTGTCCCATTCTCCCTTGGACAGCAGCACAAAGCCGGTGAAGACGCCTGTGTGGTCACTCTCGTTCTCGGTCTCTGCCTCGGTCCGCTTTGCGATCTCCTCCTGACACGCTTGGATCACCGCTGGGGCGTCCTCATCCTCCGGGTCCAGCTCCGCCCAACGCTGGGCGTAGGGGATGGCCTTTTCCTCCTGTCCGTAGAGATATTGATAGGCATACGCCATCCGCATATTCCACTGGGACTTGTCCTGTCCTTCCTGCCGGACGGACTCCAGCGCCTCGATGGCCCGCCGCAGGGCTTTATCTCCCCTATAGTTAGGGGTCCCCTCATCGTGATCCCCAATAATGGAATAGTTTTCCAGTGCCCGTGCCATGGCATAGGCAATACGATAGGTTCGCCAGTCCTCTGGGACGGCGTTCAATGCTTGGATGCAGCGAGTGTACTCATCCTCGTCGTTCCACTGCTCGATTTGTGCGAAGAACTCCTCCGCGTTCTCTGGGGTGTAAGGGATATAGTCCATGCCCGTCAGCGCCTCGTCCAGCTCATCCTCTTGCTCCTCAGCGTCCGGTTCCTCCTCGGGTGGTGTTTTCAGGCTCACAGTACCAGCCTCCCGGCGGAAGGTGTGGAAGCTGGCCCAGGGGATGTCACTGTCCTCGAAGAAGGTTTTCGCCTTATCCAGAGCCGCCCGGATGTCCCAGGCGATAAAGTCTACATATCCGCAGTAGAGGCCGGTGGCTCCGCCGGTGAGGGTGAGCACTTCCGGGCCGTCCCCGGTGGTGAACACTTCCTCCAGTTTGTCCCGGAAGTCGAAGATCTTCTCCGTTCCTTCCTCCTCCCGCAGGGTATCCAGGGGATAGCAGAAGAAGCCTGCCACCGCGCCGTCAGCGTGGAGATTGTCCATAAAATCATTGTCGACATTCAAATAGCCGTTGATGAGCGGCACACAGTTGGTGGAACCTGCCATCACATCCAGCCGCCAGTCGGCTTCCGGGTCTTCATTGGCTTTCATTTCGTAGCCAAGATAGCTCTCCAGATAGGCATTTGGATCAGTGGAGAGGGTCGCTCCCTTTTCTTTCAGCATATCGGGCAACTGGGACAGGAGGAAGGACGGCTCCGCCTTGGGCTCCTCCAGCACATCAAAGCTGCCTATGTATCTCATGTGGGGGATCTCGCCCAGCACTTGGTCGGTGAGGGTAGTGAGCATCCACCAGGCCCGGCCTTCCGCCTCCCGAAGCATAGGCAGCAGCTTTTCACAGTAGGCAAAAATGGCGAAGCTGTTTTCACCCTGCTCCTCCAGCCAGATCTGCACATCCTCCCCGGAAATCTCCCAGCCATCCTCGGTACGCAGACCGATGTTCTGGAGGGGCTGACGGCCAACCAGGATTTTCCAGTGCTCCAGCACCTCCTTGGGGGCGTGCTTCTGGAAGTGGACCAGCTCAAACAGCTTGACCTTGTCGCCCTCCGGGGTGAGGATCAGCTCGTACTTCTCGCCGTTGAAGCCCATCTCGAAGGAGATCTCATCAAAGATCAGATTCAGGGTTTCTTCCATTTGGGCCACGAGTTCTGCGCCGCGGGTGTGGTCTTTGTCGTTGTCCATCATCTGGCGCAATTCTGCTTCCATCTCGGCAAAGGTTTCCCACCAGTTCTCTGTCCGTTCCCGGAAGCACTCCGAGAACTGCGGCAGGGAAATGCCCTTCCTGCACCAGTCGATCAGTTCCTCAATGTCCTGTCGGGTGTTGAGCTTAGGATCATCACCGGGATGCAGTTCCAGAGCTTTTTCAAAATACCGCAGAGCGCGGCCCTCCTGGTCCAGATAATAATAGGCATACCCCATGCGGAAATTCCAAGAATAAGTTTCTCCCAGTTCCTCCTCGTGGGACTTCATCAATTCCAGTGCCCGGTGAAGCAGCTTCCTTCCCTCCGGCTCACTGGGGTCCGCCAGGTTGTTGTAGGCCCGGGCCAGCTCCATATCGATTTCCGGGGTATGCTCCTCGGAAGGAATAGCATCCAGAGTGTCAATAATTTTATGGTGTTCGTCGTTTTCATGCCACTTCTGGCACTGCTTCAAAATATCCATATCCGGGTCCTCCTCGTCCTGTTCCGGTTTCCAGTCTTTGATCTGCTGGAACACGCCATTTTCATCCCGCTCAAAGGCGCAGGGAGCGGGTGTGCGTAGCAGCGGAATGATGTCGGGATCGTCGTTGCAGATCGTGTTCAGCTTGTAGATTCCGGCATTGTTGGGGTCGTCCATGTACGCCTCGCTCTCGTCACCAGCGGTGAAGCGCCAGCCGCTGTCCCAGCCGCCGTCCGGCTTCTCCCGATAGCAGTAGCCAACCTTGCAGCCCTCCACCGTGATGCGGTTGGTGGCGATGCAGCCATCGGCACCCTCCCAGTCGGGAAGCAAATGTTTCACATCCTCCGCTTTCACATGGTAGTCCCGGTTGCGGCCAGCGGCGTCGTACAGTTCCTTCCGCAGGGATTCCACATCCCGAGCCATCTCCTGGATCTCCCCCTCGTCCATTATCTCACTGAGGTCATATTCCAGTGGGTTCTGCGCGAAATCCGCCAAAGCCTTGTTCATGGCGTCATGCTCCTCTGGCGTGGCGGTGATGCGGATACGGCGGGCGGGGGTGTTGAACTCGTCCAGATCCTGGAGGCTCACACTGCCGCTGACGCTGCACTCCAGCAGGATGGCGGCCAGGTCGGTGACCACATCAATGGCGAAGTGAAAGTCCATCTCCACGCCATTAGAGTGGGTGAACTCCAGATACTCCACAGTCTGGTGGAAGTCCCAGTTCTGCTTGTCCAGACCGATCTTGGCAAAAATCTCGCTGAGGGAGATTTCCTTCTTTTTCTGATCCTCTAAAAAGGCCACAAGGTTCAGGCTGTCATCCGAGCCTCCGATAAAGTTGCCCCAGTATTTTTTGATATACATGCGTCGCGCCTCCTTTTATTCCGGCCACTCATCTCCGTCACAACGGCTGATGAAGTCATAGTGCAAACTCTCAAAATAGTCGTTGGGATAGGATTCACCGTCCTGATGAAGCTCCAGCCCCTCCAGATCCATCATCTCATTGATATATGCAAGGGTATCGTGGATACCCGCAATATGTTCGTCCTGAAGCATCTCAGCTATTATGCTTTTCTGCTCCGGGGTCAGTGCGGCGAGAAGTTCATTTTTCGCCTTGTTGTCCTCTGTCTTGGGGAAACCATCGCCCTTGACCCACCGGGCTGTCACACTGTCTTTCCGCTCCACAAGACCGTCAATAAATGCTTTATATAGTTCAAGTTCCTTACTCATGTTAAATCCTCCATTCCCAAGTAATTTACTTTCGGATTAAGTTCCCGTCATCAATGAGGGTAGCCTCCCGGATGCGCCGGAGGGATTCCGGCTCCAGCAAAAACTCCCGCAGGTTCGGGTCCTCAAAAAAGGACATGGGACGCACCTGCGTCGGCCCGGCAACCGCCCACAGCCGCGATGTTGCCAACCGCTCCGCTGTCTGGAGCGCCTTCTCCCGTTCACCCAGATAGAGATAGCGGGCGATTGCGTCCCGATAGGAGGAGTCAGCCAGGGGCACGCCCTGAATCTCCTCAAAGAGATCTACGGCATCCCTGGCGGTTCCGAACATACAGCAGTGGTTATAGAGCTTCCGCTTGGCATCGGGATCGTCCGGCGAGAGCTTTTTATTCTGTTCCACCAGCTTTGCCCATAGCTGCTCCTTTGTCTGCGGTTCCTTCGGTTCATGGTAGGGGTAGTTCTTGTCGTTGTCCGCAAATGGCATTACGCCCCGCTTGAGGTAGTCCATCAGGATGTCACAGAACCGATCCCGCTGGGGAAGGCCGTTCTCCGCCCGGACGCGCGCCTGTTCCTTTGTCAGCGCCTCAATCATCTCCTGCTCCCGGTGGAGCTGGATGGCGGCCACCGTCATGGCAGTCATGTGTTCATCGCTCACATTGCTGTAATACCACTCCTCCAGCCAGGGAAGGATGGTCAGATCCAAAGCCAGCGCCTTTTCATAGTCCAGGTTGAAATAGGCGACCTCGGCCTTGACTGCTGCTACCTGATGGGGGTATTTATCAGCAAAGGATTCCAGAGTGTCCAAGGCTCCTTTTTTGCCATCCATGATCTCATAGCAGACCATGCGAAATTTTTTAGGCAGTTTGATTACATCCATGTTGCTTCCTCCTCAATCTGAAAGTGGTGAAATGCAGTCACTGTTTTTATTTATAGGTTTCCTTCTACCACGATTACGTAGGTATAGGTCAATGCCGTTTCAATCCACTCCAAGATAGAGTGGAGGAAGGCTGATTCCTTTTCTGTCGGGCTCGGCAGTCTGTGATTCCTTTTCCACAAAACAAACCGCCTTTGTCAATAGAGCAGGAAGCTGATCCCTATCTGCTGTCTCATACCGCTTGACCGGATGCGCCCAATCAAAATCCTGAATGATAGAAATGATGTATCTGTCCTGATACCAGCCCATATCCAGTAAAAATCCGTTTGGATATTCCACTTGCAGCATATCTTCTTTTTGTGTGTCATCCAGAAAAGTGACTGTTCCAGTGCCAAAATCCACCTTGCGCCACGCTTGAACCATCATTTATCCTCCTACAGCTTATCCCGATTTTCCTGTAAATCGCCCTGTATCAAGTGCTGGGCAATGGCTTGGTTCAGTGCCTTATGTGGGTGATAGGCTGCCTGCTCTACATCGTGCAGGCACTCCTCCATCAATGCCTCTGGAGAAATGCCTTCCCGTTTACCATAAAGGTGGCCGAAGGCATAGCACACTGACTTGAGAAAGCCGAAAATGTAGTCGTGATTTCCACACATACCGGGCAGGTCGTTGAAAGATCCCATGCCTCCGTATGCCCGAAGATGGTGGGCGACCTCACGGCGCTGGGTCCAGTCCTGAATATCCCTCTCCAGCCAGTCGATCCAGTTTTGAAATTCTGGATGGTCTGCCAGAAGGATGGAGCGCAGACAGGTCAGAGCTTCGGTATAAATATCTGTCTGTTTCATCAGAACCCTCCTGATTCTTTTAACGCTCCATCATAGGTGCGGCTTTCCCAGATGGCCTCAAATTCCGCTTTCTCTATTATGCAGGCATGGAACTCGTCGCCCCAGACATGGGTGTTGAATTCTTCCACGGTGGGGATCGGCGTGATCTCGATGGCACCGGCGTAAAGGTCGGGGATGTTGCGGGTGTGGCCGTCTGCAAAGATGTCAATGGAGCGATGGGCCAGCCGCTCATTTTCGGTATCCACTTCATAGAAGATGACCGGCGGTTCTCCCTCCGGTGCGTCCTCCCAAAAGAGTTTGATGTACTCGATCATTCCATTTCCCTCATTTGAACCAATGCCAACCCGACATAGTGCCGGTCAACTCATTCATCTGTACCGCAATGTCATAATCGCCCTGACAGCCCAGCAAAGCTGTGGGATGATCGTTTTCCAGAATCAAATCATAAAACTCAACCGCTATACCTTGGAATTCCTCTGGAATCTCCAACACAGAAAAGAAATCCACTGATTGAGCATTTTGGAAAAATTCAATGGCCGTTTTACTGCATTTTACTGTTATCCCTTTATGAGTGGTCAACTCTTTCATGCTTTCGCAGCCTCACTCATGTTCAGATACATCCCCATCGTTTTTTCATTGTCACAGGCCGCCCGGATCATCTTGGATAGCAGCATCAAATCATCGATATATTGGGAGTACACGCAGAACACATCTTCGTCGGAGTCAAAGTGAAACAGATCCTCTCCGCTGTTGTTTTCCTCAAACTCCCGGATCACGCCCTGGACCAGCCGTTCCCAGTCTCCGCTGCTGCCGGTCAGTCCCAGCCGTCGGAATTCCTCTGTCCGGAATCCGTCGCTGATCTTCAGCAGAAGGGAGATCGCATAGGGGTGGTGGGGAATGAGAAAAAATGGCGCGATCTGCTCCGGCTCCACCCAGATTTTGAATGGCGGGCGCGGATCGGGTAACCATGGAAGGATCTCCCATTCGCCCTCCCGCCGGTTTCCGTATTGGGAGAGGTCTTTCATTGCTTCACCACCTGTTCCAGTTTCTTTCTGCATTTCTCAATGTGGGCCTGCTTGGCGGCCATGATCTCCCGCACCATCTCTGTCTTCATCTGCAACAGAAGCGCGATCTTCTCAACGGGCATCCCGTCCGCCGCCAGCATACAGAGAATCTCCTTCTGTGCGGAGGCCTTGCCAGCAGAAAAACCGGTATCATAGTCGTGAGACAGCAGGGCAAAGAATTGCTCCGGTGTCAGAGTGGAAATCAGTTCCTGGTCTCTGTGGCAGATCCTGCTGCGAAGTGATTGTACTTCTTCCTGTGATAGTTTAGACATGGACTTACCTCTTTCCGGCATATCATGAACCGATTTGTTCCATATTTGCCGGGCGGAAGATCCTGCGGCCCGCCAGCAGCTCCTCCAGCTTTTTGGCCAGCGCCTCCACAATGGCGTGGCATGGGTTTTCATACCCCACGATCTCCAGCTTTTGCAGCTCGACACAGTGGAGCGTTCCATAGAAGCCCAGCATGAAATCCGTCAATTCAGCAATCATCTGGTAGCCTTCCATGTTGTCCGCATCGGTCTGGCCCTCTTTGGCGGTCATCAGACCGATGATCCCCACCGCCACAGTGAAAGCGCCGCAGCAGGACTGCTCGGTCTGCATCCCAAGGCCCATGACGGAGAACATTTTCCGGGTCTCCTCAGACAAATTCAGATGGTAATATTCATTGCAGGCCATGAACATCGCCTCGGCGCAGGTCAGGTCCGTGC
The DNA here is from genome assembly GCF_022453915.1 of Lawsonibacter asaccharolyticus. NCBI lineage: Bacteria > Bacillati > Bacillota > Clostridia > Eubacteriales > Oscillospiraceae > Lawsonibacter > Lawsonibacter asaccharolyticus. The sequence continues at coordinate 1,988,528 of NZ_CP091870.1, read as the reverse complement.
CGATGTGGTAGTGGTTGACCAGTTCATAAAGTTTCATTTCTGCCATACTGTACTCCAATCGCAAAGCATTTCGTTCTCTGTCACCCGGCGCAGCTCGTCCCGCACCTCCATCAGCGCAAAGCCCAGCAGGTTTTGTCCGCGCCACTTCATCGGGTCCTGGGCCTCCAGCGAACTGGCCGCGAGGCGGATGCCCCAGATGTTATCGTAGGGGCTGGCCTCTACCAGCACACTGTCCCCGGTGGAGAGGAGAAACTCCCGCAGATCGCGGTTCTGGCTGAATTTGCACCAGTTGCCATTCAGCACAATGGCGTATTTGAACTTGTCCCATACCTTCTGGTCAAAGCCCCGCACCTTGCGGCCCAGGGCCTTGATCTGTTTGGGATCGCTGCATTTCAAAATCTGCTCCCGGATTTCACTATCGCCAAACAGCTGGGCTTTGCCCGCCATCATATACTGCTCCATGCAGAGATAGGTGTCGGCGATGGACCAGAAATCTTCCATCCACCACTGGCTGAGGCAGCTTTTTGTCAGCTGGCCGTCCTCGGAAGGCTGATGGCCCCAGAACAGGCACAGCTCCCGCTTTCTCCCCGCGGCAAACTCCTGCTGGAGCCACTGGCGGGTGTACTTTGGCTGGCCCTCCGGCTGCCATACCTCCACAAAGAAGTCGCCGTGCTCCAGCATTTCAACCTTATCCTCGTCATCCCACCAGCCCTTCCAGGTCACCGGTTCGGGAAAGAGGGCTCGGTATTCCGCCCGCTCCTCCGGTGAGAGAGTGCCCAGCCAATCGCCAAATCGGTATATGGTTTCCTCCCCATAGCCCATGCGCCAGCCGATGGAGTATCGCTCGATCTCCCGGTGGGCCAGCCAAAGGGGAGGCATGATTTTCTTATCTTGTAGTGCCATAGGGGTTCTCCTTTTCTGTTCAGTGTTATCGCAGTTCTTCTCTCACATCCAGTGGAGCGCCGTCCAGAGATGTGATCTGTGACAGCTCTGTTTCCGTCAGATTTTTCAGGAAAATGCAGTATTCGTCCGGGTGGCCTCCTACAAACTCCATTTTTGGCATTCCGATTTGCTGTGGGTCGGTGATCCACAGGCAGGGTTCTCCTGTCGCCCAAAACCGGGTCAGAGTAAGAATTTGGCCGTTATAAATAACTTTCTGCTCCATCCTTATCCCTCCTGCAGCTTCTTCAACAGCTTCACGATCCGCTCCCGGTTCTTTGCGGTTTTCATGAAGGTGGGGAGATGGTCAGCCTGGGTCATTTTCGCTCTTCCCATCGGCTTTTCCCGCAGGTCGGCGCTGAGATAGTCGATCAGATAGGCAAGGTGCTCCCGGTTGAGGGCCCAGACTGGCTTACCCTGGAAGAAGGTCAAAAACCAAAGTTCCAGGCGAACCAGGGGTCCTTGCCGCCCTGAATCTCCGCACCATAGGAGAAAGCCTCCACCGTCTTGTGTACCTCCCCCGGCATGGTTGTCCCACAGTAGGGACAGGCCACATGGAGGACGGGAAAGCGCTGCTTTGCCTCATCTTCAATATCCACCCGATAGTACCTGCCGCAGTTCCTGCATTGGTTATGGACATCATAGCGGTAGACCGTCCGATCCTGCGTCATCCGGTGGCCGCAGCTCAAGCAGCGGAAATAGGCGTCATCCTCATCCGCTGTCACCATGCCCGTGCCATGGCACTTGGGGCATTTTACCTGGAGGCCGGAGGTCAGGGCGTTGTATGCACTGTATGTAAAGTATGGTTCATCAACAATTCGGCTCATGCGCCCACACGCTCCTTTCAGAAAATTGCTTTTACAGCCGAAACCGGAATGGTTTCAAATCTTTTGCTTTGATTGTCAGATCCGAAACGCTCTTTTGCAGGACCTTTACCTGTTCCAAATACTCCGCAGGTGCGTGGATCTGCTCCAGATAGCCTGTATAGCGGATAATCTGATCCAGCGCCCGTTTCCTGTATTTTGCGATTTCCCCCAAATGGGAATAACTGCGGCCTGACATATAGTTTGGAACATCTATGTTCCGAATGATTTCTATATCAAGCGCCCCGTGCTCCTCTTTCTCAGATTTAATGGTGGACAGCATATCTTCCACAGAAAAACGGATGCCGCGCTCACAGAGAAACCGTAGTTCATCAAACAGGTAGTTCGCCACAAAATGTTCAGCCAAGGGCTCAAAAATTACATCATCCTGATACCAGCCGCCGTGGGCGCAGGAGATCAGTTCACGGTATCGCTTATCTGTGATCCACTGGCGCAGTATCTCTTTGCTCCCGCGCATCCATGCGTCCAGCCGGGCTTTTGTTTCCTCGGGGCTATCGTAGGCTGTTCCATAGCAGGGCAGACCATTGGCTTTCAGCCACTTGGTCACTGCCTTGTTGAATTTCGTGTAACTCATGTGATGCCCCTTTCAAAAATCTCGCACATGATCAAACTGTTCAATCAGGGCATCTTTCTGGAGCATATCTCCTGGCAGGGCGTCCAGGATGCCCCGCAGGGCCATGTAGATCTCATCCCGCTCCTCGGTTTCGATAAAGCCCATCTTGTTGAAGGTCTGGGTATAGGCTGTCACCGCATCCAGCGCCTGGGCCTGGGCGTCCTCGCCCGGTTCAGCGGCCAGCTTCATCAGCTGGGAACGGGTCTTGCGGTATTGATTGGCTGCTTTTTTCGCAGCGGAGGCGGGGATATGCTCCGCACCGTCCCAGCCCCGGAATGGATTATCCAGGTTTTGCGCCAGCCACTCCGGTTTCCGGGGCTTGGTGATCCGCAGATCCATTCCCGGCTTGCTTTTCCAGAGCCGCTTTGCCGCTTTTGCTGCCGTCTCCGGCAGGCTGGTCATCCAGAACCAGCGAAGTTCCGGCATCTGCTCCGGGGTGGGGATGTCGTTCGCCTCGAAGCCGAACAGGTCGAAGGTGGAGAGATTCGTCAGTTCCCGGAACCCTCCCACGGCGGAGAAGTTTTGCAGGTTTCCCGGCGCGCCCCAGAGCCGCAGCTCCTTCAGGTGGGGATGGACAGTGGCCAGTCCGGTCAGATCAAAGTCCTTCAGCTGGATGCTATGCAGCCCACAAAGGTTCGGCAGTTCCGTGTGCGGGCGGTATTCCCCGATAAATTGGAGGGTCAAACCGCTGCCATCTTCGGGGGCATGGATGGTACAGGCGTCCGGCCCCTTGTTCTGGAACAGGAGCTGCTCCGTTTCCTCACCCAGCCACAGCTCCTCCAGCCCGGTCATGTCCAGCATCAGCTTTCTGATGCTGGTGCCCCGCAGATCAAGTGTCCTCTGACCGTGGTTCAGCAAAGTCAGTTCATCAAGGAAGGGATTTCCCCGCAAAAACTCCAGCAGATCCGGGTGCCACCGCTGGCAGATGAGGTCGGAGAGGCAGGGCAGCGCCTTTAGTTCCAGCGCCGAATCGAATGGCGCGTACTGGTCCATCACCCGATGGCTGCTGACCTTTAGCGGGATGCCGCCGATCTCCGTTTGCTCGTCGCTCTCCATGGCCTCCTTGAAGGCCCGCCGCCGCTTTTCCGGGATGGCCTGCCACCGGATCTGGAGGTACACATCATAGCCGTCATTCCAGCCGCCATAGGAGCGGCAGGGCTGGTCGGTGAAGGGCGGAAGTGTACCCACCAGCGCGTACTGGGGCGGGACCTCCAGCGGCACCCGCAGCAGGTGGAGGTCACGGGACCAGTACATAAAGTCCTTGTAGAGCGGGCGGAGATGAGGAAGTTCCTCCGCCGTCAGAGGGGCGTCACCTACCCAGTCCAGAGAGAGGACCACCGCCCAGGGCTCCTTGCTCACCGAGTCCGGCGGCGCGATATAGGCCACCTGACAGGCGGTGTAGCGTTTCAGATATTGGTTGTAGACCGTATAGACCTCTCCGGTGCTGGCTTTCATGGCGCCACGCTCCTCTCATCCGTTCTTTTCCAGATAGAATCCCCATACGCAGTTGGAGAACTCTCCAGCGGCGAAGCGTCGGATTTGTCCATCAATCTCTGCCTGCCAGACCTCGAAGGTATGGTCTTGGTGATAGATCGGGTCTTTGACTTTTACTCGCTTGCCGGTGGTTTGCCAGTCGTAGTCAAAGATGTTCACACCGAACAATTTGCATTGACCGTCTGGGCCAAAGGTTTCATATTCCCATGCCATGTGATGCCTCACAATTCAACGCACTTACCTACAAAGCAACAATTTTATTCCTGCTGTAAGAGTTCTATCAAAGAATCCAAATGCTTATCCCACGATTCCCAGTGATTACTTTCTTTCCAAAGTTCTACGATTTCTCTTTCGCCATCTTCATCAGGAACTTGATTTTTAATACTCCTCAATCGCCTAAGAAGGTCTTTTCGAGCAGTAGCTGAAGCTGAGAAATTCGTTATTGCTGACCAAACATTAGAATCCTCATCATCGTAGTTTAGCTTTCCTGTTTCCTGCCATTCTGAATAAAGTTCTGCGAGCGCGATGGCGGTATTATCATAGAGAAAGTCAATTTCGTTCACTGTTTCTCCAAGAAAACCTTCCTCTTTCAGAAAGCCTATCAATCCACCTAAAGTCAGTTTCTTATGTTTGGGTAAATAATCTGATTTCAAAAGGAAAATTAGGTCTAAGCCATTATCACTTTCCAATGCTTTTACACCCCATGAACCCATCTTCCTGTACCTCCAATCTGATTCTCATGAACTTCACAATCCCGTGCGCTGCCAGCCGTTCAGCCGCTCCTGCAGCCCGTCGATCCTCCAGCCCTCGCCCACACGCTTCATGAGAAAGCGGCGGTCAAAGCCTATATTTTCCTCCCTGGTGTAGATGTAAAGCTTGTTCCGGGTGATCTGCTCCGCATCCAGGAACTGCTCCCCCTTGTAAGTACCCTGGGCACTGTACGAGAGGCCCAGGGGCCGGTAGCCCGGACGGGGCTTTTCACTCACATACTTCTCCCAGATCGCCAGCAGGCGGGGCACAGCCTCAGCGTCTTCAAACCCGGCCTGCTCCATGTACTGCTCCCATTCTGTCATCTCGGCAAAGAAAGCGGACAGCACCCTGCGGCATTCCGCCGCCGCCTGCTCATCCAGCTGGACGGGCTTTTTGGCCTTTTCCCGCTGGAGCTGGGAGAAGTGTTCCATCTGCTCCTGGGTGAACTGCACATGGGCCACCGGCTTGATGTAATTGTTGCCTGCGATGGCCAGCAGGCCCTCGTAGGTAATTGCGGTATGGTCCATCTGGATGTGGGAGAGCTTGGGGATGGAGGCCGCCTGAAGCAGCCCGGCATCGTCCAGCCTGGTGCGGTTGAGGGTCAGAAGGTCCAGCTTGCAGCCTTGCAGGGCGGCCAGGCCGCTGCCGTTGATTCCGGCGTTGCCGTCCAGAAGCAGATAGCGCAGCTTGGGCATGGCGGCAAAGACCGGAAAACAGGCGTCTGTGAGGGCGCCGTTCTCTACACCGAAATTGACCATATTTTTATGTCCGGCAAAGGGCGTCAGCAGTTCATCCGTCACTGGATAGCCTTTCACATGGAAGCCCACCAGGGTGTAACCAGCCAGCCGCTCCATGATCTCCGGGGTCAGCTCCGGGACTTCAAACTGCTTCTCTCCGTCTAAGGTCAGAATACCGTTTTCCCAGTCTGCTGTTCTGGCCCGTTTTGGTAATTCCATTGCTTACCTCCTTATTCCTGCTCTTTGTAGCTGGCTTCAATATCGATGAACCGCACATACACGGCGCAGACTTCGCCCTTGGTGTCGTAGCCGAAGTAGACGGGATAGTAACCGTCGCCCCAGCCAGAGGCGAAGATGGGCAGGTTGCAGTCGGTGTCCGGCACTGTCCAGTTGAGCCAGTCGCCGCAGTCTCCCTGATATTTGGGGTGGGCTTTGGCGTTTTCCTCCAGCAAGTCACAGAACAGGTCGTTGTAGGGGTCGATGTCCGGGGTTTCCTCCAGCCGCTTGGTCCAGTATGCCTTAAAGGCCGCCTGGGTCTGGATGTCCGCCACACAGCCCATCCCGGCGTCTACGCCAAAGCCGAAGTAGTCATCATCTCCAATCGCCGCGTCCAGCTCCTCGCTGCCTGTCATACCCAGCTCATAGCGGACAGGCTTTTCCTGGCTGACCTCCACCTTGACGCAGGCGTAGCGGTCGCCGTATTTCTCACTGGGCACCACGCAGATCTTCACGGGATAAGTCCCGGCAGGAATGGTCTGTATAAAGGGCGGTGTATCCTCCAGCTCCACCAGCGGATCGCAGACGAATATCTGCCCGGTGGGGAAATGGACGGTGCCGATGTCCAGCACATCCACCCCCATGTTCCCAATCACTTTTTCTGTAAAATGGGCTTCCAGGTCCGTTTTGCAGGCCAGCTTGTCCTTGATAGATTCGTATTTGTTCAGCCATTCTGTGGTAGGCATATCGGTATCTCCTTTCGGTCCCGGGTCCACCCGGATGATGGGCCGGTAAAAGTCATAGTCGCCGTTCAGGTCATTGTCCTCCTGCACTTCCGGCTTGCAGTGCGGGGAACAGGGCAGAAACCCCAGGAACGGCCCCAGTCCGCCGCAGATACTGCGCCCGCCGTCTCCGCCGCAGGTGGTGAGTTTGTCAGCCTGCACCACTTCCCGCATGTAGGGGTCGTAGGCGATGGACAGACCGAAGAAGTTGGGCTGCTCCATGTCATAGGGTCTGTCCTGCTCCTCATCCATGTCCTCAAACCAGCGCAGGCGCATGGAGTAGTCCAGCCCATCCCCCCAGGGGAACAGGGTGCGGCACCCGCCGCCGCACAGGTAGGCCCACTCATCCGCCGTAGGCAGTGAAAGACCTTGCTTTTCCAACTGTTCAAGAAGCGCATGGTAGTCTGTGCGGTTATAGATCCAGAGCTGAAAGCCCGTTTCTGTTCGATCTATACGGGCTGATTGATGTAAGGTAAGGCTGTCAAGGCCGCTCCAGGCAAAATCACGGAACTGCCTCAGCCAGTCAGGGTGGGCAGTCAATCTGGGATTTTCCATCTGAACCGGCTCCCAGCAGAGTTCCTCCAACTCCCGGCCCACCAGCATGGGGCCGATGGCCGCCTGCCGGACGGGAGCCAAGCTTTCTCCAATGAATTCTGCCGGGTCCTGCTCCAGTTCCCATTCTTGAAACAGGTACTCTAATTCTGCCCGGCTCTCCTGATTCAGTCCCACGGCAAACCTGTCCCAGCCAAGGGTAACGGTATCACCGGGAACAAAGACAAACTCCCGGCCATCTTTCCTGAAGATTCCAGTGGTGCAGCTCTGGCCCCAGCGGTCAAAGTGCTCTATCCGCACAAAATCCAGGTGGTACTGCTCTGAAAGCTGCTCCATGAGAGCTTGTCTTTTCTCAGGGGAGAGCTGGTCAAACTGGGGACGAAGCAGCATTTTTCCCATGTCCAGCCGGTTGTCTGCACACTTCTGTGGCAATTTGGATTCCTTCCCTGGGAGGAAGAAGGGCAGATTCGGATAAGTTTCTGCATACTCCCGCCAGGGCTCCAGCCTTCGGGGCTTGTTCGCCGTCCGCAGGAAACCCCAGAAGTCGGTGGGGTAACGAAACACCGGCCCCACGCCGTTCCGTCGGGTGACGATGACCACCGTTCCATCGGTGAGCACGCCAATGTGCTGCATCTTTTCGCTTCCGAACATCCCCGGACGGATGCGCAGCACCTCCCTTGTGCTCATGTTGATAAGCTGGGCAAAGTCATCAGAGAGGATCTCTCCATTTCCCTGCACCAGCAGCCAGTCTTCGGTAAACCAGCGAAGTTTCAGCCCCTCACCCATTCCGGGCAGGTCGGCGATTCGGCACCGTCCGGTGTCCATGTCCAGCTCCAGCAGGCATTCCTTCACCCGCCACTTGCCGCTGACGGCGTGGATCATGTAAATACGGCCTGTGCCGGGAACGGGGACCGCTTCGGAGAGATGGTCGTATCCGTACAAAGGGAAGGGGTGCTCCGTGACCTTGCCATTTTCCCAGCGGTAAATGTGCCCCTTGTACCACTCATTGGAAAAATAGATCCGGCCAAGCCCGTCCGCCGTGATGCCGCAGTGATAGGTGCCGCTCCAGCCATCCTTGGGCAGCGGACAGTTTTTTACATCCTGGCAGGTGCCCCGGCCGGTCAGTTCAATCCGTGTAGCGTTGGTGGGATCGCCCACCCAGAGGGAATAGTCGGCCCAGAAAAAAGATTTCGGTGCGCCCTCATATCCGATGGGGGAAGGCTCAAAAAAGTTTAGAGTATTGGGGTTTTTGCATAGCAATGCCTTTCCAATCACCCCACTTGCGGAGGCCCTTGAAGCGGCATACAGCCCGGTTTGATTCGAATAGGAAATGCACCCGAAATGGCATAGACTCATGGAGCGGGTCACTTTCGGCGGACGGCAGCGCAGATCTGCCACACAACCATATTTCCATTCCTCGGAATGGATGCTTTTCCATTCCCCGGCCGCAAAGTCCCCTGCCAGAGAATTGAAGAAATAGTCGTGCTCGGTCTCAAGGATGTATTCCTCGCAGGGCATCAGAGCCCCGGGGTCCTGCTCTTTGGCATGGGCGCCCCATTTTCGTCCGGGCTGTTTCATCAGGCGGCAGTATTGCCCATGCTTTTTACAAAAGTGTTCCAGTTCGCTGCGTTCTTCCTCTGGGATCAGGATAAACAGATACTCGTCCTCTGCATCCAGGTTATATAGTGCCCAGCCGAAGGCGGACAGCTCCTGACCCAGAGCGTCCACACCCTTTTCGTGGGGCAGTTTCATATACTGGACGCCGACGGCATCAAAGCGTTCCTCCAGCAGCACCGGGACCTGTGCGCTCCATTTTTCTCGAAGTTCGGCCAGAGTGTCCTGCACAGCTCCGTCAAATTTCAGAATGTCCAGCGCATCGTCGATCTGTTGCTTGAAGTCAGCCATAAGCAAGTCTCCTCTTTTTCTGGTCTGCTGGGTACAGTGACAGCCATATGGTCAAATCGCGGACATTCTCCCCACGCCATGGTCGTCACCAGCTCCTTTCGCAGATAGCTTCCTCTTTCAATCTTTTTTTAGGTGTTTAATGTACTCACTTTCTGAGCCGTCCCAGCAGCAGTTCACGCACCGGCCATTCTGAAAATGATGGGGACAATTCGGGTAGCCATAGAGAATATGGGCACATTCCGGACACAGCCCCATCATCTGTGAGGAGCCTTTGAAAAACAGGCTGCCGCACTCATCGCAAATGACCAGTTCTTTTTCTGCCATGGGTATCACCAGTCCCTTTCCCGGATGGCCTCCTCAGTGTCAATGGGGATATTGAACCACTCCAGAATATAGGCCACGGCTGCCGCAATGCATTCCCGTGCCACCGTTTCGATCTCGCTGTCGTTCTCGTCAAACTCCTCCTGGAGATCATTGATGCCGCAGACCGCCTCGTCCAGTGTCTCCTGCACCACTCCGGTGGCGGTTTCGCCGCTCTCCAGCAGATCGATGACCTTCTGGAGCTCGTCCTTTACCTTGTCCACCAGAAAAGCAGGATAGTAATCGTCCTGATACATCTCGTCCAGCAGTTTGTAATTGGGGTCAAATGATTTCATAGGAATTGCTCCTTTCTCATTCAAACATCAAACCGTATGATTCGGTGAGGCTGCCATCATCCTCATGGAAAATACACTGATACAGAGGCTGACGCTGTGTTGCTTTGCGGAACCGCTCCAGAACCGGAGCCAGCGGCTCATCGGCAGGGATGCCGAGAGCATCAGACACCCGCCGCCAGCTGTCCATATCCATATCTTCCAAGTTACAGTTGCGCTGTCTCTGCCCGTATTCCTCCAGTGTTTTGGAATCTACATAGTGCTTTGCGTCACAGCAGTCGTGCCAGCAGATACAGCTCACGATCAGGGAAAAGAGGTCATCCATGTTCTCGGCCAGACGGCCTGCCTCACCTTCGCTGCTGTAATATCCAATGGAGCCATCTTCCAACAGGTGGTATTCTCCGCCGGAGCCATCCCTGGCAAAGGCCATACCGGGCAGGGAAAAGGTGCATCGGCCTTCCGCGTCATCCCGCGGGGATAACTCATCCAGCAGGAAGAAGTCAAACAGCGAATCAAATTCCTCTGCCAAATCAGGGGTTTCACGCAATATCTTCAAATAGTCCATTGTCGTTTTCCTCCGTTTACGGTTCTTGGGCCATTTTGCGCAGCTGTTCCAGCCACTGTGTTTCTTCCATTATCTCATCGTTCTGGTAAAAGTGGTCTTTATCGCGGGCCAAATGGTCAGCGAGCGGAGGTGCATCCAGCGGGGTGCATACCGTAAAACTGTCCCGATCCGCCCCTTTGATCTCCCGGTTGAGGTAGTACACCCGCTTGGCATCGCGGGAATACCAGTGCCCAAGTAGTTCCCAGGAAGTCAGCTCTGCTTTGGAAAGCTGTTTGCCGTAGGCATAGATCCGTTTCTCATCCCTGGCAAAATAGGTGTCGCCCAACGAGCGGAAAGAGGAAACTTCCGCGCCCTTGATGATCTTCACCTTGCCGTCTCCATTGTGGAAGTAGACCTGCCGGCTGTCCTTTGCATATCCCTGGGGCGCACCCGAATCGTTCTGGCCGTTGTCCAACACCTGGAAGGCTGCCAGCTCTGCATCCGAGATTCTCCCGCTGGTGGTGTAGACGGCTGTTTTATCCATCGCGTAGGCATAGTTTAACACCCGAAACGATGCCGGGTCTGCTCCACGCAGGCGAATCCCGCCGAGAAAGCAGGCCGTAGAGGATTTGCCCCAGTAACGCCAGCAGCAGAAGTCTTTGGGCGCAACACCCTTCAACAAGCCGTTTTCATATAGGCCGGAGAAGTAAACCGCTCCATCCTTGAGGAAAAACTCGTTGTCCACCGGCTTTGTGTTGGTGATCGGTTGGAGCATTTCTCCGTGCTCGGCTGTGATGCTCAACTCGATCTCATCGTCGCTATAGATCAAATGGAGCCCATGATGGGCTTTTCCATCAAAATGCAGTTCAATGTCATGGTATTTGAGAATTAAGGGCTTCCTGCCGCTTCTCATCGTGGAAACAGCATCGGGCTTGCCGAATATCTCCATGATCTCATCCTGTGACATTCCAAATTTCAACGGTGAAATGTTCTGAGGATTCTGCAATATTTGATTGCGCCAAGTAGTAAAGTTCTGTTTCATACTTTTAATAGCACTGGAGGACCAGCCATATCCGATCAAAGCGGCGGGCTGCCAGATCCTCTTTGGTGATGTAGAAATAGATATGCCCGCAGTCTCCGAACATCAACTCGAAGTCACCCTGCTCCACGGTATCCAGCTGGAACAGCAGCATCCAGCGGTCACGGGCCGTTTCTTCCGCCTGCTGTCGCACCTCCTTTGGAATCTTGATCCACCCATTGCCCAAATAGTAGCCTTGGGTCACCATATCACATTCGACAAACATACTGTTCTGAATCACATCGGGCCAACCCAGCAGTTGGGAGCGGTCAGCCGGGTCCTCTGCGTCCTCACCGGTCAGTTCCTCCCAAGCATCGTTGAAAGCGTCGTCATCCTCCTCATCTGGGAACACCTCGCTGAAGTCCTGCCAGGAAGGATAGGAGGATTTTGAGTCCATCTTGATTTTGACCATCGGAAACTTGAAATCTTCCTCCATATCCGCCGGAAAATCGGCGGAGGACAGCGCGGAAGTGTCCTCAAACCAGTAGACACGGGCACAGCCCTGATCCTTGGGGTCATAGCCCCAGCACTGGGTATCCGTCTCATAGAAGAAGGAGAGCAGGCCGTGATCGGGCAGAAGATGCTCCTTGTCAAACTGGGCCAGCTCCGCACAGTTGAACTGAGCCAGGAAAGTGAGAGGACGATCCTTCACCACATGGTCATAGCTCTCGCCCTCATAGGTGGGCCAAACAAAGTCCGGCGGCACATCCGGCTGCCCACCGAAGCGGGTGGCACCCAGCTTGTATGTCTCTTTTCTGGCAATTTTCAGCTGAATGCTGTTTCTGCCCAACGACTCCAGTTTTTCTTTGATGCTCATGTCAGTTCCTCCTTGATGCGTTCTCACAGCTTTCCATCCAGTGCCTCAACCGTTTTCATGGCAGCGGAATCAAATCTGCACTGCCGCAGTTCACGTTCGATCAGGGCAAACACATCTGGAAAGCATTCGATCTCATCCTGGTACTCATATTTCGCATACAGTTTCCCGTACTCCGAGATCCAAACCTCCGCCGGGTAGTAGTAGCCGACGTGGCCGATGGGCTGGCACTTCTGACCAGCTGCCTGCTCAATTTCCGCCAGCTCACAGCCGGACATATCCCGGAAATAGGCGTCCTCCAAATGGTTTTTGATTCCGTTGACCAGGTAAGGGAACAAAGCGAATTGAAAGTCAGCCGCCCAGTTCAGTTTTTTCTGTTCCAGATACCACTCACAGCACAGGCCGAAATACTTGCGGTAAAACCGCTGGGTGGTCTTCATCATCGGGACACCGTGATCGGCGTAATACTTCTCCGCAATGGAGATGTCCACTTTTCGCCCTTCCTGCCATCCGGCGTACTCCATCAGCTGCCTGACCTTGCTTTTGAGATCTCCGGAGATGGGGATGCGTTCTTTGATCATTCAATTCATCTCCTGTCTGCTGTGAATCAAAGTTCATGTGGATACCTAATCTTATCCAGGCCCGCCTTGATTTCTTCCCATTCGCTGCGTTTCGGGTTCAACGCAGTGACCAGTTCTTTTGTCACCGGAACCCCGTCAGCAAGCTGGCGCACAGCTTCCAAAGGCAGATCGGCCGGATAAAACCACTTCCCGTACTCCACATAGCTCAACGGATTGCCATCAATCGTGGAGAGCAGATCCTTGGATGCGTCCTCGCCGTCCATGGGATTGCAGTGCCATGTGGTGCCATCTTCCGTCCAGACGCAGAAGGTGCTTTTCATCTTTTTGACTTCACGGCTGCCCATGATCTTTTGCAACGCAGGGGGCATTCCATCTGTCAGGTCTTCGATACGGGGAAGTTTTTCCTCCCAGTCGTAGAGTTCGGAATCCACACCGTTGATTACACAGCCTTCCGGCGCAAACATGACGATCATGCTCTGGTCACTGCCATCAGTGGCAAAGAATGCCTCTTTGCCTTTTCGCCATGCGGGGTTGTAGGTATAGTGGCGAATGAAACTCCATTCCTCCTCCAGCATGACGATGTCCAGAGCCGCCAGCCCTTTACAGAAGTTTTTCAGGCGCTCCGCATTGGGAAGGCCAGATAAATCTTTTGTGGAAATCATGTGGGTATCCTCCTGTCTTTCGTCACCACAGCCGGTCGATCTTGGTATATATCTTACTGGGTTCTCTGTCCATAAAACTGGTCAATGAGTCGGTGGGTTCTGCAAGCGGCATCACATTCAAAATGTCCAGCACATAATACCAGATTCCTGTATCCCAGTCCCGAAACCGCCCATTGCAGACAGCCCGACCATAATCACCAGGAATCAAACCCAGTGCCAGCTCATTGAGGGGCTGTTTTTGCCCGGTCTTATCGCAGGTATATCGCTCCGGCATCGCCCCGATGTGCCAATCATAGCGGTAACGCACCTGGATTCCGGACTCCTGCTGAATCAGTTCAAAAGGGCGAAGTCGCATTGTGCCATTCGGCTTCCATTCCATCAGCCTGCAGCAGTCCCTATCGATCTGAAATCCATCAGTCCTCTGTAAAATCGATACAAAGTGTGTAGGTAGGCCAAAGGAATAATAAGAGAAGAAGTCTTTCGGCAGCCGCATGGCTCTGGGATACTGGTTCCGCTGTGCGGCCGCATTTCCGCCCCGGCAGTCTTTATACCATTGCAGGCGGATCTGCTGAACCAGAAGTGTGGGCAGATGCTTCGTCTGATTACTGTTCTGTCTCATCGCCGCACCTCCTTTCCTGGCGTCCCTTTATGAACGATTGGCCTGCTCCAGCCGTTCCATCAACAGTGGGATTGCCGTAGCCTGCCAAAAATCTCCGCTTATCCAACCAGTGGACATTCCTACATGAGTTTTGGAAAATTGATCTACATAGTAGTGTTTGCCCGGCTTCGGCAGCTCTCCGGTCAAATCCGCAAAGATGTGGAGGATTTCCTCTCGGAGAACATTTGGGGGATACGGCAGTTCCACCGCCTGATACCGCTCCTTCAGAAGCTGCCACAGGAAAGGGTCGCCCCGAAGCCCCCACTGATCTGGTTCTGGAGTGAAGATGATAGACACATTGCTCATGATAATTCTCCGTTATCCAAAATGCTCTCCAAATAAGTGAAGAGGTTCTGCGATAGATATTCCATGTTTTGGGCAATCTCCTCTTTCTGAACAGTATCTTCATCCAAGGAAAAGAGAACCTCATGATCGATCTGACAGATCCCACATTGCTCCTCATTCGGCATATTTGTTAGGTCAATGCACCGGATATAGAATCCACCATCATCCCATGCAAATGGCAGGTAACCATGTTTCACCAGAAGCGGGTTCCACGCATTTCGGACAGCCTTAAACGGGGCAGAAACGGGGTTCTCTCCAACGGGATTTTCGAAGTAGTGGTGGTAAACCGTGAGAAAAGCATTCAAACATTTGGGAAGGTTTGTTCCAATGGCTTTCTCCAGTGCCTCAATATCTTGGTCGGTGACGGTGGAGGGGATGAGCTTCCATGCCTTCCATTCATCTTTCGAATCTGCATCTTCCCGCCACATGGCCTTGTCCGATTCCCCCAAAGGTCGCATGACAGCAATTCCGTTTCCTAACTGTTCCAGTTTTTGATAGTACCGCTCAAAGAAATCCCGCATAAATCGACGGGCCTGTGTATCTGTCATAGCAAAACCTCCGGCGTTTTAGCTCTCATGGGTGATACAGAAAATCTCCTGGTTTAAGTCAAAGTAGATTACCATCAGCTCGTCGGTGATCTCCGGGTTGAAGGACAGATCCATAATGAAAACTTGTTGATCCATCTCGTCATCCACCAGACTGCCGAACCGCTTGAGCTTCAAAAAGTCCACCATCTCGGCAAAGGACAGCTTGGATGGGTCGGTTCCCGGAAAAAGTTCCGCCGCAATATCCGGGCCTACATCGTCCCGGTGGAACTCCATGAAAAATGTCACAACGCTATGGTAGCGGCTGTCCTCGTCCGCCAGCGCCGCTTTGATGGCGGCTTTGGCCTTCTCCGCCAATTCCTCCGCCTCATCCAGCATTTCTCCCACCGCATCCATGGCAGCAGGATCGCCAGTCAGTTCTTCCTCCACATCGAAGATAAAGGGTAGTCCCGATTCCTCGGGAAAGTTGAAGATTTCCTCGCCGGGGGTATATGTAAGATCCATGCGTTTACAGTTCAGCTTCATCTCTGCGCCTCCTTATCCCTCAATGTTGGCAGTTTTGAGGCCCTTTTTCAAGGAGCCGTAGACCGTCACCGCATGGTCGGTGAACATCTCATCGCAGTCAAACCAGGCGGTGAAGCTGCCGCCGGAGGTGACGGACAGGCTGGTCATGCTGATCCGCCGGACAAGTTCTTCCTCTGTGATGGGATCAGTTTCCGGGTTGCGGGCATTTTCATTATCCTGTGAAAGCCATTCATTAGCCAGCTCGGTCAGGTTCTTGGCCGCAAGCTCCCGCATGGCCTTGTCCCAGGTTTCGCAGTCGGCCAGCAGCTTTTTGGCGGCACTGCGGGCGCGGGTCCAGGAGGGCTTGCTTTCAGCATTGACCTCCAGAGAAAGGAGCACATCCTTTCCGCACCACTGGATCTCTCCCTCGAAGGTATCATAGTCCTTGTCCAGCTTCAGCTCACCCAGCACCTGGTCCTGGATCACCACCGGCTTGTGGTACTCGTCCAGAACCGCCTGAAGCTCCGGGCAGTCCTCATGGGCCTTGACCACCTGGGAGATACACCAGGGCCGCGCCACCAGATTTTTTGCCCATTCCTCTTTCATCCGGCGGATCTTCAGGCGGCAGATCTGCTCGTTTTGAAAGCGTTCCCAGCCCTTTTCGCTGTTACGCTCCTCATCGGTGACCGGCCACTCCAGCCGCTCCTCTTTGGTGCTGACCTTGCCGGTGTCACAAAACACCACGCCCAGCGTCACAACGGTCATTTCCCAAAAGTTTCCTTTCCAGTTATATCCGCCTCCAATGCAGCGATTGATCAGAGCGACCACTTCCTGCTCCTCAGGCTCGTACATCTCATAGAATTCTTCAAACATAGATCATTCTCCTTTACAGCAGTTTCAGCACTGCGGCGGCAGGCTCGGCAAACTCCGCCGGGGCCTGCTCCAATATATCCCGGCAGGCCAGCACCGCCTGCCAGGAGTAGTAATAGAAGCTGTAAAACAGGTCATCTGGAAAGACCTCGTCCTCCTCGTAGCGCATCTCATCTTCTTCCTCGTCGTATTCCTCCGACCACAGGTATTCTTCCTTCAGCAAATCGGAGAAGCAGGGGAGGGGAGAGGCGTGTTCCATCTCGTCTCCATCGTGGAAGCACTGGAGGATGCAGGCGAAGAATTCCAGCAGTTCCCCAGCCAGGAAATGGGCCGTGGGGTTTTGCTTGCTCTCTGCGAGGGCCTTCTCCCAAATCCGGCTCAGAAACACCATGCCGAAGGGGGTGGCGTGCCACAGGGTACTCTGGTGCTCCATGTTGGCGGTGAGCTCGTAGAGGGACTTTTTGACGGACGCCAGATCACGCATCTGTTCCAGCACCGCAAAATGCTCCGGGAAGTCCGTCCCCCGGCCATAGGCGGTGGTGAGCCGGTGCCACGGGATATCAGCGGCCTTGAGATGGGTGATGTAGGTTCTGTTTTCTTCTGTCATGTCGCTTTCCTCCTTATCCCGCTGTCTAACTGCGGTATTCCTTTTCAAGCTGGGTGTACCACCGTTTCAGCATGGTCTCCAGACTGGTTTTTCCGTTGCGGTCTGTAAAAACAAGGAACTTCTGCATCAGTCTGGGGAATAGATATTTACCCGCTTTTGTCAGGTCCTGATTGAGATAGACCATCCGCAGAATACGGCCCTGCCGGTCCAGAGGGTTCTTTTTCAACAGCTCCTTTTCAAAACAGAAGCGCAGAAACACCACATTCTCGTCGTAGAAGTCCTCCACCACAGCCGCACCAATGCTGGTGTATGTGATGTCGTACACCAAACGACTCCAATCAAATTTCTCGGCATAAAGAAGTTTCAGCGCCTTCTCCCAGTGTTCCTCCGGAATCGCCAGCATCCTGTGCTGGGCGGTGCTGGAGTAGCCGCGGTAGACGGGTTCCGGGTGTCCCAGCAGTTCGCTCACACTGTCGGCATAGACGAAGCACAGTTCCTCATCGAACAGGCCGCCGATAAAATTGCCGTTGCCGTACAGCATGAAGTTTTTGGACTTGGCCGGGGAATAAGAGAGGTTGTATTCCTGGGAGTCCAGGCTTTTATGTACTTTGTTCAGAAAGTCTATGGATGTCATGGCCTTGCTCCTTATTCCTCAAACTCGCCCTCGATCATCCCGTTCAGATACCTGCCGGGGTCTGTGATGAAGTCATCCCATTTGGCCAGAGGGTGGAATTCCTCATGCTCGATGTCCAGATACCACAGCTTTTTGTCTCTGGGGCTCCACAGCAGCAGGTAGTCGCTGTAATTGTCCATAGCAGCCATCAGGGAGAGCAGCTTCTTCCGTTTCCAGGTCATCTCCTGCACATCCATAAAGGAGTAGAGCTCCGCCCACTTCACCCATTTTTGCTCCGAGAACTCCAGCCGCAGGGGGCCGGTCTTCAGATATTCCACCAGCTTGGCGGGCAGCTTATAGGGCATGAGCTGCCGGAGCTTTTCCTGCTCGTTGTGCCATTCCTCCGGCTCCAGCGCCTTCAGGTAGTCAGCCAGCTCCTGATTTTTGTTCTGCACCGCCACGGTGTAAGGCCGGTCGCCGTATTTGTCAGCAATGGTGATGTCGGCCCCCTGTTCCACAAGCCAGCGCACCATGGGGAGATTCTTATGCCGAGCCGCTTCGGTGACAGTGGTGGAGGCGTTCGGAAACACCATGTCCGGCTTGTGGTAATTGATGTCTGCCCCTTTTTCCAGAAGCAGCCGGGCAAGTTTGGTATTGCCCTCGGACACAGCGGCCCGGAATGCCTCGCCGCCAAACTTGTCCACTGTGATCCCGGCCTGCTCCAGCACCTGGATATTCTCCGGGCGCTTGCCCCAGCGCACTTCCTGGAAGGCCCGCTCTTTCTGCTTCGAGCTGAGTTTTGCGGCCTGTCCAGCAAAGAGCGCCACCACCTCCGGCCCACAACAGCGGGCGGCGGTGAGCAGCAGGGGCTGTTCCTCTGCCAGACCGGGATCAGCTCCATGCTCCAGCAGGAAGTGGATCATGGGCACATCATTCCGAAAAACCGCGATCTCCAATGGCATCAGCTTGATGTATTCGCTGAGCTGGATGGGAACATCTAAATCCAGACCACCTTGGAGCAGCGCCTCCAGCTTGGGAATGTCATGGTCACAGATGGCGGCAGCCGTTTCCGGGAGAGTCTCCCAGCGGCCAATATATGCAATTTGGTACATAAGGCACCTACTTTCGTTGTTGTTTCACTTGATAGGGAACGGTCCGGCCCAGCACCCGGCCCTTGCCAACGGCATTGGCTCCCTCATAGATCAAAAATTCCGCATTGTTTTCCAGCGGGCCGTAGTCCACAGTGTCCGGGTAGAGGGGCTGGGCATTCCCCAAAGCCGGTTCATCAAATGCACAACGCTCCGTTCCATCCAGAAAGCACACACCCAGATATTCAGTGGTTCCTGTGACAACAAAATGGGGACTATACTTTCCACTGACCAGGCTGGGGGAAGTCTTTCTCTTGCCGCTCCAGAAGATGACCTCTACATGGAGCACAGCCCGATTTTCATCTGTCCCGATCATGCTGTATTGCTCCTATCCCACTATGGTGGTTTCCTGGACGGCCAGATTGTCATAATCCATGGCGAGCAGCTTCTCGGTGGCCTGTGGGGTACACATAAACCAGGTGCTCACACCCCAGGCATCCATCCTTGTGACGGTGAAAAAGTCAGTTTCGGCAGGAGTCGGATCTCTTGCGTCAATATAGTAGTCGGAGTAGAGATACACCAGATCCACCTCCCGGTCCGGCAGCCACTTGGCCCGGCGCGCACGGGGCTTGCCGTTTTTCAGCGTTTTCTCCCTGGGGTTCTCAAACCACGCCAGTTCCTTGAATTTCAGTCCGGTGAAGGTATCCATCAGCCGCTGGGCGATCTCCCGGTGGGTAAATACCCCACAGTCCCAGGAGCCCATCAGCCATGTCTTTATAAAGTAGCCCACCTTACTGCCAGGGGCAGGAGGTCCGTAGACGCTCTCGTCCGCCCACATGACTTCCATCTTTTCGCACTGATCCGGTCGGGGGCAGGATTGCTTGTTGCCATAGCGGTACATGATATTCACATAGCCATAGTCTTCGCCGGTTCGGTCATGGCCGACGGCGTCTATTTTATAAGCGGTTATGGACATTACAGCTTCTCCTCGTCCATGAGCTGCTCCTGCATCTCTTTGGGCAGATCATTCCACAAAATATTATATGTAAACTCCCGGATCTCCGGGTAACATTCCTGTGCGGTCTGCTCCGCAATATCTCCATCCAGATAGTGCATCTCCTGGTGGAAAAACCAGTTGAGCTTTTCCATCAGCCGGTAGAGGCGGATCTGTTCTTCTTGGGTCATGGGGCACCTCCTCGAATCATCAAAGGATGGAATGGCTGTACCTATGCCAGCTCTGCGTCCAAAATCTGGACTCGTTTCTCTTCCGCGTTCACATAGTAAAGGGCGATATAGTCAATGCCGTCCCGCTTGACCTGCTCCCAGGGCATACGCTCACCGTTGATCAGTTCCACGGTATCTGCCTCATCCGGTTCAAATGTTGCTTTTTCGTCCTCATAGTCAATGCTGTAACCCAGCTCCAGCACCAGCTTGGAGGCTGGGATCTCGTATCGCGTGAGGGGACGGTGCGCCAACTGGGCTGGATCGTGTTCATCGCAGAACAGATTGTCGTAGCCATGCCGCCCACCGTCAAAGATGACGAATTCCTCGCCGCTCTCTGGGTCGCGGGCTGTCACCAGTCCGGGGGCCTCATCGCTGTCTACAATATAGGATTGGGGCTCTCCCTTCACCGTGAGCAGATCTCCGTAATACCAGACCTCCAGCAGTTCACTGCCGGTGGTGGAACAGAGTGTCACGGTGGGCAGACGCTTCTCCGCCCATTCTTTCACATGGCCGATGAGCCAGGTGGGATATTTCTCAGTCATTATAGTCTTTCTCCTCCTATTTTAATTTCAGTACAAATCCCCAGATGCTCACCACAATCAAGAGGACACCCAGCAGAAAGAAAACCACCCGCCGGTATCCTCTGCTGTGTCGATGGGCATCCCGTGTACCGGTGGGGTCGCAGAGCCAGTTCCAGTTGCAGATCGCTCCAATTAAAATCACGGCCCCGATGAGCACCGAGGCAATGTACCAATGCTCTTGCAAAAATGCTGTAATTTGTTCGCTGTTCATTTAGGTTTCCTCCTCGCCTTCGTCGTCGCATATCACCTCATACCACGCTCCATCTTCTCCGCGCATCTGCATGGTACCATAGGGCAGATTCAGGAGCGGGATAATGTCTGGATCGATGCGGCAGATGTCCCGAATATCATAGAAGCCGCAGTGCGACTCGTAGTATTCATCCCCTTCACCGTACACATCGCCCTCGTCCCCAGAGTAGAAGGCCCAACCGCTCTCCCAACCCATATCCTCACGCTCGGGGAACAGCCGGTCCATGATCTGCACCTTACACCCATCCTGGGCGACGCGTTCGGAAGCGTAGCAGAACAGGGGACCGTCCCAGTCAGGAATGACAGCTGGTTTTCCTTCCGCTGCCCGCGCCACCCGCTCCTCGGGGTCATCTGCAAATTCCGCTTCCAGATACTGCTGAAACCGCTCATCCAGCAGGTGCTCCACACTCTGACGGTTCTTTTCGGTATATGGAAGGAGCAGGTAGGCCGCTTCTTTTTCCGCAATACTGTTCCAGACACGGTATTTGAGCCTGGACAAGACGATATTCCGACAGTCCCGGCGGTAGACATAGGGGTTAGAACGGTTGTCCTGGGCGTACCACTGGGCAAAACCGGAGCATCTCCGGTCAAAGAACTGAGTAGACAATTTCCCATCCAGGTTGTCCAGGATGAACACCCGAAGATCAGGCTCCTTTCCGGACTGGACTGCATCCACTATCTCCCGATACCGGGAGATGAATGGGTTACTCATCTGGCCCCGCTTCATAGCCCAGCCCAGGAAGAAAGCCATCAGATTGCAGGCGTCCAATTCGTCCACTGGCAGGTGAAGCTCCTGGATCTTTTTGATCTGGTCTGCGGCGTTGTCCATCTCCGCTGGGTCGTAGCTGATTTTCTCTCGGTCGGTGACCACATTCAGCCGGTGTGGATTGATGACTTCCAGGCTCTCGTCTGGGCAGAGGTCCAGCAGGGCATCCGAGCCGTGCTCCAGCTTGTATTGGAGCTCCTCCCGGTAGAGGGGGATCACCTGATAGAAGTTGACTTCGTCCCCGTCCGGCAGGCGGCAGAAAAAGGACTCCTCCCCAAACACACCGGGACAGAGCAGGATCTCGCCCCGCAGGTCCGTATTCTCTGCAAAAGGGATACCATCCTCACCCTCCATAAGTGTAGTTCTGGATTCCAGCCCTACCTCCGGGTCCTCCATGGCGAAGTGGGCGGTGGCCAGCATCATCCGGATGGGCCAGCTCCACAGTTCCTCCCGGCAGTCCACCTTTGTCAGCTTCCAATCTCGGGGCAGGTTGATGAGCAGCTCCGCCCGTTCCAGTTTTTCCTCCCGGCGCTCCTCCGGGAAACCCATCCGATGCCGGCTCAGGCCGACGGTGACCAGGGTGTAGTAGTCATGCTCCGGCCGGGGCGGGATGACGGCGATCTCCAGCGGGTGATCCGGGTCGCTGTCGTCCGTGAGGAGCTGGGTATAGACACCGAACTGCTGGTCGATATGTAATTTCACATGGCCGAGGATGTCATCGTCGGCAGGGGGAATGGTCTCCCGCCGGATGATCTCCTCCCGCTCTTTCCAATCCAGTTCCAAGGAATTTTCCTCCTCCAGATACTCCTCACAGTCCCTCACCAGCTTTTGGGCATCCGGGTCATCCGGAGCCAGGGCCAGCCAGTGCTTCGCATACTCATAGGCGGTGGCAGCGGAGCGGTATGCCATCAGGCAGGAATAGCCCATCCGGGAGTTCCAGTAAGGGTCGTTCTCTCCCTGAAGGCGAACGGACTCCAGCAGATCAATGGCGTGTCCGAGGAGTTCTCCATCCACCTCACCATCACTGCCGTGGGCGCTGTGATCCCCCAGCACCGCCAGATTGCTGTAAGCCCGACTCAGCTTGACGGTCAGCAGATAACCCCGCTCCTGTTCCGGGATGGCTTCGATAGCCTCAATACATCGCGAGAACTCGTCCGCATCATTCCACTGGTCAATTTGCTCCCGAAATTTTGTTTCTTCTGTCCGATTCATCGTTTCACCGCCTTTTCTGTGTCATCCTTTGCCTTTTTGAAGTGTCCGCTGCCTCGCCAGGTGTTGACCACACAGGTAAAGATCTGACCGCAGTGTTTGCATCGGACCGTGTGAGCCATAATTTCGTCTGCCCATCCATCCTCAGTCTTTACCTTCTCCAGCGAACAGGTGGATTCCTCTGCCATCAGTTCAAATTCACCTTGTTCCACCAACTGCTGGATATAGGCAATACAGGCCAGATAGTCCTTGGGGGCATCAAATTTTCTCCATGTTTGAATGGTTCGGCAGTGCTCGCACATAATGGATGCCTCCTCCTGTAAACGGTTGTTGTCAGCCCTGTATATCAGCGCCAACAGGGCCTTTTTTCAGCGTTCCATCCACAGTGATCACATGGCCCCAAAACATATCGTCGTCCTCATACCAGGCGGTAAAACGGCCGCCGGGAGATACTGTAAACTCGGTGAGCAGGATACGCCGGGCGAACTCATTCTCCGTGATGGGGTCTTTCTCCGGGGCCCGGTCAGTCTGGTCATTGTCCGCCAGCCATTCGTTGGCCTGAGCGGTGAGTTTTTGGGCCGCCATCGCCCGCAGGGACTTGTCCCACGCTTCCTGCTCTGCCACCAGCTTCTTCATCACATTAGTGACACGGGTCCAGGACGCTTTCTTTTCAATCTCCACATCCAACGAGATCCGCACTTCTTTTCCCATCCACTTGCAGGACCCATCGAATGTGCTCATCTCCCGATCCAGTATGAGGGTCCCCAGCACTTCGTCCTCCAGAAGAATGGGCTTTGTGTATTCCGCCCAAATCTCCTCCAGTGCCGGACAGGGTACGCCTTCCTCCAGTACCTCCGTGACATACCACTGAGGTTCGCTGAGGGCATCGCCTTTCCAGCCGCGGGCTTTGATCCGGTAGATCTGGCCCTTGGTAAACCGCTTGGAATAGTCGCCGGCCTCCCGCTCCTTGTCCGTCAGCGGCCAGCTCAGGTAGCATTGGCCGGAGATCACCTGTCCGGTCTTTACATCCGCCATGGCAAGGGCGTGGGTATGCGCTGTCCAGAAAGTATCCAGAAAGGTCTTGTCCGCGCTGATACCGTCCTGAATCAGCACCAGCTTTTCCTCGTCTTCTGGGGCGTATAGGGCAATAAAGTCCTTGACTTTTCTCTTTTTCATGGCGTTCTCCTTACGCAAATACCTGCTGGTATTTCTCTTTCAGTTCCTTCGGCGCCGTCTTGATGGCCTTGCTGCCGCCATTTTCAGAGGCCGGGCCCCAGATAGCCCAGAGCAGGCTCTGCCAAGCGATGGCCCGGAATTTCGGGTCTTCGTTTTCTTCCGGCAGGAGATAAGCAGAAAAGCGGCGCTTAACTGTCAGCAGCGCATCCAGGCTTTCCACATTGGCAATCAGGCTGCGGAATTCCCTGGCAGGCTCCAGCCACTGCATAGATAATGCGCCCCGCACCAATACCCCCAGTGTCCATGGTTGAAACCCAAACTTCCGGATCAAGGCATGAAGGAATTTCCCTTGCAGGGAGGAGTGCTCGTCGTCGCAGAGATCCAGATACTCCGCCACCAGTGTCGCCCACTGTTCTCCCACCAGCCCCAGAGCGAACACAGCGAAAGAGCCAGGCATCGCACAGGCTTCATCCGCGAGGTTTTGGTACCATTCATACTCCCGCATAGCCAGCCGTGCATACCGCTCAATATCGGTGTGTAATTTGGGGTGCTGCACAGCGCAGGCAAAGAGCTGATTGATTCCCTTCCTGGGCAGGCCGGGAATGGGCAGATAGAGTTTGTCCTTTCCACGGAACTCCACCGAGTAACTGCGGGGAAATTCCTCCTGCTCCAGCACCGCACACAGGTAGTCCAGGATTTCAGCATAGCACTCCTCGGTGGAGTCCCTGGCGGTAATGCGGATAGCAGCGAAAGCGTCGTTGGCCGACGCGGTGAAATGCTCCGTCTTACGCCGCTGGATACCCTTTGGCAATTTGCCGCTGCCATTGGTTTTCAGCTGCTTCACCATGTCCGGGCGAAGCTGGGAAACCAGGCCAAGAATGTGTTCGGTTTTGAGGGATTCAAAACTCTGTCCATACACTGTATGGCAGACCGCCACATAGCAGGCAAAGTGCAGCAGCCCTTCGTCCACATCCTCCGCTCGCAATTCCGGCCACACCGTGCAGGGCGGAAACACTGTAAACCCATCTTCCCGCTCTCCCACAAGGAAGTACCGCTCCTGCACCTGCTTTTCTATGTACTTCTCCAACTGATAGCGGATCTCATTCCAGCCCGCCAACCGCCGCAGGGCATCGCAGAAAATAACAGCTTCCTCATAGGGGAATCCCTTCAAAGGCAGTTTGGACAGATACCGATCCAGCAGCTGGCTGGGCAGAAAGGGCGTTCCGCTTTGGTTCCGAACGACCAGCGGGGAGCCGGAATGGTTTTCTTTTGCGGTTCCATCCAACACATCCTGGATGCACTGATCTGCGTGTTTCAGCACTTCGGGGTCCGTATCCGGTTTATGGATCAGGTAATAACGGCCATTTACGCCGTCGCGTTTCGGTAAACTCATAGCAGGCTGCCTCTTTCTTCCGGGTTCGCCGTTATCGGAACAAAAATCTGTGGGTAAAGTTCCTTCAGTTCCTCCGGAGCTGATTCCACCACTTTCTGACCACCCTTGGCGCTGGCTTTGCCCCAGATCACATAGCAGACCGTTTCCCACGCGTATTGCAGCACTTCCTCCGGGCTGGATTCTGTTTCCAGGGTGGGTTCCTCGTCATCATCGTCATCCTCGTCGGAGGAAAAACCGCTTGGAACGATCTCGGACAGGTGGATTTTTGCCTCCAGCAGAGCGTCCAGGCTTTCTGCGTTTGCCATCCACGCGGCATAGTCCTTGGAATACTTCATGTTCTGCATGGACAGCACACCCCGGACAAACATAGGGACGGTATCGGCGGTAAATCCGAACCGTTTCACATACGCCCGGAGGAATTTTTCCTGTAAGTGGGAGTGCTCATCATCACAGAGGCCGAGATAATCCCATACCAGCTGCTGCCACTCTTGCCCCAGCATTCCCAGGGCGAACACGGCAAAACTTCCGGGGAGAGCGCACTGCTCATCGCTGAGATTGGTGTACTGCTCATATTGCCGCATGGCAAGCCGGGCGTACCGTTCCATCAGGGGGTGGAGGCCGGGGTACTGCACGGCACAGGCAAAGAGCTGGTTTACTCCCTTTTTGGGCAGTCCTGTGATGGGAAGATAACTCTTTTCCGGCCCTTTGAACTCCACCGCATAGCTGCGGGGAAAATCCTCCTGTTCCAGAAGCTCACACAGGTAGTTCAGCACTTCATGGCAGCATTCCTCTGTGTTGTCCCTGGCAGTAATACGGATCACGGCAAAGGCATCGTTGGCCGATGCAGTGAAGTGCTCTGTTTTCCTCTTTTGCAGAGAGATCGGCAGCCTGCCGGTTCCATTTTCCCGGAGCTTTTTCACCATATCAGGACGGACTTTCTCTACCAAGCCCAAGAGATAATTGGTTGAAAAATATTCATAGTTCGCTCCATATATCTTATAGCTCACCGCCACATAGCAGGCAAAGCGCAATAGCTCTTCTGAAAGATCCTCCGCACGGATACCCGGTTTTAGGGAATATTCCTGTTCTTTCCAGTAGTCATCTTCACTGCCTGTTCCGACAAAATACTTCTCTTGTAATTCCCGTTTCAGCAGGTTAATCAAATAATAGTCAATTTCACCCCAGCGGCTCTGGCGGCGCAGGTTTTCGCTGAAGGCGATAGCTTTTTCCGCATCCATGGTTTCCGCTCGCTGGGTTTCAATCCATTTTCTCACCAGATCGCACACCTCAAAGGGCGCACCTTGACTGCTGACTACTACCGGCGGCCAGAGAGAATCAAGCCGCGTGATTCTCCCGTCAATGGCATCCTGGATGCACTGGTCAAAGAGCGGTTGCAGTTCCTCCTGTACCTCGGGCTTCATCCAGTAACAGCGCCCGTCCGCACTATTTCGTTTTGGTAAATTCATTTGATGCACTCCTCTCATGTCTGCTGGTGCTGCATGGATACGATCTGGCAGTCCGGGCAGAACTCCACATAGAGCG
The DNA here is from genome assembly GCF_022453915.1 of Lawsonibacter asaccharolyticus. Classification (NCBI taxonomy): domain Bacteria; kingdom Bacillati; phylum Bacillota; class Clostridia; order Eubacteriales; family Oscillospiraceae; genus Lawsonibacter; species Lawsonibacter asaccharolyticus. The sequence continues at coordinate 1,961,954 of NZ_CP091870.1, read as the reverse complement.
TGCCCTCCGCACAGTCAAACACTGTATCCCACTGGATCTGGGCCAGATACTTCATGGGCTTCCCACAGTGGGGACAGGTGGTATATTCCGCGTCCTGCACCCAGTTGGCAAAACCGCCCACCGTGTTCACATCCTCGCAGGCTGCGCCGTAAAACAGGGGCACAGGCGCCTTACCCAGCACGAAGGGATTTTCGGTAAGGGCCTTGTAGTCCTCCGGATGGACATAGCAGTCCATCTTCTCCGCCCCGTCAAAGAGCTCGGAGGGAAAAATCTCCACGCCGCCGTCCAAAGTGAAGTGATTGAAGGCGGGGCCTTTCAAAAATCCCACACAGCTGGGGCAGCAGGTGGCGGTCAGGATACCGTCCAGCCCCAGGAACCGGAGCCGCTCATCCCGTCCGTCCAGCACCAGCATATCCACTATGCGTCCGCCACAGTGGGGGCATGTGTCCTTCCGTGCCCGGCCAATGCGGACGGGAGACTTCTCACCGCTGGTTCCCTTGACCATGGGATAGCAGGTGTCAAAGTTAAGTTGGATTCTCTGGCCCTCCTTGTCGAAGGTCCAGCCGCCAATCTGCGCATAGCTGGACGGGTCCACATAGAGGCCCTTGCGCCAGGGCCGGGGATTCCGCTCCAACTCCAACAATGTCTCCATTGCCTTTTCATCCCCCTGGAAGGCAAGGCAGCACATCAGGTTAGACGCTTCGCTGGAATTTTCCGTGGACAACAGCGCATGGATCAAGCCGTCCCGCACATCCTCTGGGGCGCGATAGTAAAGTTCAGAAGGCCAGAAAACCTCTGCGGCCAGCGCCGCCCGCTGGATCTCCAGAGGGATGGCGTCCCGGCAGCCAAGCAACTGCCAAAAGTCGGTGAATTCCGGGTCCTCCATATCAGCCAGCCGCTGGATGTTCTGAATCAAGTTTCTCTGCTTTTCGGCAATCTGTTCCAGCGTCCAGGCCAGAGCAGCTTGTCGCTCTTGTTCGCACTTGCATTTCCAACATAGTCCCTGATACCCAAGGGGCGTCCCACAGCTGGGGCAGGCGTATTTCAGATTCATATTCTCAGACTCCTTTCAGAAAATAGAAAAAACGCCCTGCGAGACCCTGTCACTTGGACAGGCTGACGCAGGGCATGAAAAGGGCGCAAAGAAGAAGTCACATCCACCCACAGATGTGATTTTCTCCATAAACAAAATCCATTTTTATATAGAAACAGAGTTATTTTTGACTGATTCGTGTGCATCTCCCAAAAACTTCCGCCTGCATTGCACATCATTGAATGCGTAAAGTGCAAGCCGTTATCATAAATGATGGGGTCAAATCGCTCTTTTCCATCATACATAATTGCATGGAAATTATCAACTAAAACTTATCATTGCCTTTCCATATGAGAAAGAGGCCGAGATCGCGGATTTTGAAAGCTGCATTTTCCCATGTACAAGCAGTGAAAATGTGATATTGTATTCGCACAGAAATAACGGGGACGCTTTTTGAATGGTTTTTCGGTTGGAAATGTGGTCAAAAACGCTTCCTGCCCGTGGCTGAAGGTCATGCAGCGGCCCGGACAGGGAGCGTTTTTTGTATCTCTATGCGGCTGTTCCTGCGTTGTAGGTCAGTCAGAAAAAATGTGTAAATGATTCCTGTTGTCTGCAACGCAGGATTTGCTGGTCTATAAACAGGGGGAGAAGACTCCCAGGGATGCCATAAAAGGCTCGGAAGACAAATTTCTTATACAAAATCGAAAGATGAAACCGAATGTGTCACCAATTGCCTCTGGTCCAAGTGATGATATGCTCTGCCGTCTCCTCAATTCCCATCACAGAACTGTTGATGCAGAAATCATAATTCTCCGGAACCCCCCAATTTCTGCCGGTATAGGTGTCATAGTATTTTTTTCGCTGTTTATCAATTTTTCTGATGGTGTCCTCCGCTTCTTTTGGCCCGAGGCCCTCGATCTCCATCCGGCGTCTGATACGATCCCCGAAGGGAGCGCAGATGAACAGGCTGATCACCGGGATGCCGGCAGATTTGAGGATGGCATCGGCACACCGCCCCACAATAATGCAGGGATCTTTCTGGGCAAGTTCCAAGATCACCTGGCTCTGCATCTCAAACAGGATGTCCTCCGCCGGCTGGCCCTTCCGCACCTGAGGTCCGCCCTCATAGACGCCGGTAAAGAGCCAGGGATTGGGTGCTTTTTCCTCTCTGCCCGCAAACAGCTCCTCCCGCAGTTCCGCTTTCTGTGCGGCCAGAGTGATCAGTTCCCGGTCATAGCACCTGATGTTCAGTTTCTCTGCCAGCCGTTTTCCGATCTCCCGGCCGCCGCTGCCGAACTGACGGCCCAAAGCAATGATCGGCATCTTCATGTTACGAATCCTCCTTACAAATCTGCTCCGCGGCCGGGCGCGGTTCCGTCATCCGCAGGGTAGCGCCGCGAACATGATCTTTTAAAAGCTGGTCGGTAAACCGGATCAGCTCTTCAGGGGTTCCCTGGATCTCGCCCAGCAGCCACTCCTCGATCATGCTTGCCAGCGCCCCCACATAAAATTTCGTCAGCAAATCAACTTCGTCATCGGATGCGTGGTAGTTCAGTGCTATGACGATCCGCTGGATCGTACTCTGTATGATAGCGTGAATATCTGTCTGAAAAAAGCGTTTCAGATGTTCCCGGCTCAAGGAGTGCAGGGCGCACAGGCAGACAGTCCGGTTTTCCTGAAGATACTGAAAGAGTTGGAGCAGGCCGTCCTGCCACAGCATCACACCCTCATGCTCCCGCAGCAGTGCCACAGCCTCCTGGTCGAACATCCAGCGCACTGCGTCGTAGATATCCTCAAAGTGGTAGTAAAAATGCTGCCGAGCCATGCCGCAGGACTGCATGATCTCCGCGATGGTAATTTTATTCAGAGGCTTTTGTGCCATCAAAGTTTTCAGTGCGGCGCAGATCTCCCGCTTGGCCGCCTCGCTGGCTTCGTATGTTCGCTGTCTCATCCCAACGACCACAGACCTTTCCTCGAATTCTTGATTTTATTTTAGCACAGATCCCAGGACTTATCATAGATGCAGATTAGGAGCAAGTGTCAGAAATCTGACATTTGCCCCTGTTCTGCATCTTGTTTTCCACCAAGAGATTTTTTATGCTGAAAGAAACCAAACCGGAAGGAGCGCGGCGCGATGACAGAGCAGTATCAAGTCACCATACAGGGTCAACTGGGTCCGCGGGAGGGAGTTCTGACCCTCAGTTATCAGGAGAGCTACATTACCGGATCACTGGATCTGGTGGGCTATGTCAACAAGGTGCAGGGCGTGCGGGCAGCGGATGGGACGCTCCATCTCTTTCATCCCATCCAAACGGTGGTGAGCACCATTCCCTGTGAGACCGTTTTAAGACTGCAGGCAGGGAGCCTGTGCGGAACATCTACCTCAAAATCCGCCCAGATGCGGTGGGAAGGCGCACTTCTCCATCAAGGACCCCGGGAGGCATCGGAACTGTGAGCAAGGGAACGGAAAAGTCATCCTTTTTTGAGAAACTGGCCACAGTCATCGTCGACAAAAGAAACCTGATCTTTTTTCTTTATGCCTGTGCCCTGATCTTCTGCCTGTTTTCCCGAAACTGGGTCAGCGTGTGCAACGACATTACAGAGTATCTGCCGGAGACCACGGAGACCCGCCAGGGACTGACCCTCATGGAGGAGGAGTTTACCACCTTCGGCACCGCCCGGGTCATGGTCTCCCATGTGACCTATGAGATCGCGGAGGAACTGGCGGAGCAGATGGAGCAGATCGAGGGCGTCACCTCGGCCACCTTCGGGAGCAGCACCGTCGGCGCGGACACAGGAGGTGACGGTGAGCCGGAGACACCGGAGGACATCACGGAGTATTTCAAGGGGGCTGACGCCCTGATCTCCGTGACCTTTGACGGCGAGGAGGAGGACGAGATCAGCCTCGCCGCCCTGGCTGCCATCCGGGAACTGCTGGAGCCCTACGACTATTACATTGACAGTGCTGTAGGCAACTCACAGGCGGATTCTCTGGCCAGCGAGATGGGGACCATTCTAGCGGTGGCGGCGGTGATCATCGTGCTGGTGCTGCTGCTCACCTCCCGCTCCTATGCGGAGATCCCGGTACTGCTCATCACCTTTATCGTAGCGGCCCTGCTGAATCTGGGCACCAATTTTATTTTCGGGGAGATCTCCTTCGTCTCCAACTCTGTGACCGTGGTTTTGCAGCTGGCGCTGGCCATCGACTACGCCATCATCATGCTCCACCGCTTTCTGGAGGAGCGGGAGTACGCCGAGGACCGGGAGGCCTGCATCGCAGCGGTGAGCGCCGCCATTCCCTCCATCTCTGCCAGCAGCCTTACCACCATTTCGGGTCTGGCCGCTATGATGTTCATGCAGTTCCGGATAGGCTTTGACATGGGCATTATCCTCATCAAGGCCATTCTGTTCAGCATGCTCTCGGTCTTTACCCTGATGCCGGGCCTGCTGATGCTTTTTTCCAAGGCCATGGCAAAAACCCAGCACCGCAGTTTTGTCCCAAAGATCGACCGCTGGGGCAAGTTTACCCTGAAACTGCGCTATGTAGGCGTGCCCTTGTTCGCAGCGGCCATTGTGGCGGGCTTTCTGATGTCCAATCAGTGCCCCTATGTCTACGGCTACAGTCAGATCCAGACCGCCCGACAAAATGAGACCCAGATCGCCGAGAAGAAAGTCAACGAGACCTTCGGCACTCAGAACGTAATGGCGCTGATCGTGCCAAAGGGCGACTATATCAGTGAAAAGGCCCTGCTGGAGCGGCTGGAGACCTATGACCAGGTGGACTACGCCATGGGCCTTTCCAATGTGGAGGTCATGGACGGCTACATGCTCACGGACGCCCTGACGCCCCGGCAGTTTGCCGAGATGACGGATCTGGACTACGAGCTGGTATGTCTTGTTTATGCCGCCTATGCAGCGGAGGGCGAAGAGTACGGAAGGATCGTGGGCGGCCTGGATGACTATACAGTTCCGCTGATGGATATGTTTTTCTTTGCCTATGACAAGGTGGAGGAGGGCTATGTAGATCTGGACGAGGAGGAACAGGCGGATCTGGATGCTCTCTATGAACAGCTTTCTGACGCCCGAGAGCAGCTGCTGGGAGAGGACTACACCCGGATGCTGGTCAGTCTGGATCTGCCAGAGGAGGGGGAGGAGACTTTTGCTTTCCTCCAGACCATCCATGACGAAGCGGAGAGATACTATGACGCCGAAAACGTCTATCTGGTTGGGGACTCCACCAGTGACTATGACCTGTCTGTGTCCTTTGCCAGAGACAATGTGATGATCAGCGTGCTGTCGGTGGCCTTTGTCATTATCGTCCTGCTGTTCACATTCCAGTCGGTGGGCCTGCCCCTCCTGCTGATCCTGGTGATCCAGGGCAGCATTTGGATCAGCTTCTCCTTCCCTGGCGTGACCCAGCAGCCCATCTTCTTTATGAGCTATCTGGTGGTGACCTCCATCCAGATGGGGGCCAACATCGATTACGCCATTGTGATCTCCTCCTGGTACAACGAACTGAAGGAGAAGATGCCGCGGTCAGAGGCTATCGTCCAGGCGCTGGACCTGTCCTTCCCAACGGTGTTGACCTCGGGGAGCATCCTATCTGCCGCCGGGTTCCTGATCTCCCAGATCACTACGGAGCCAGCCATTGTGGGCATCGGCGAGTGCCTGTGCCGGGGAACGCTGATTTCCATGTTTTTAGTCATGTTTATCCTGCCCCAGATCCTGTACGTGGGAGACAAGATCGTGGAAAAGACCCGCTTCAACATCAAAGTTCCGGAGGTCAGCCACAGCGCCAGCGGCACCGTCTATGTAAATGGCCGGGTCCGGGGCCGGGTGTCCGGTGTGGTGGACGCCCACATCCAAGGCGTGATCTACGGAGACGTCTCCGGGATGCTGGAGACTGGAAGTTACCAGACCAAGGAGGTTCCAAAAGCAGATGAAACGGAAAAGCAGTAAATTCTTGAGTCTCCTGCTGGCGGCGGTCTTGCTCCTCTCCCTTATCGCTCCCGCTGCTCTGGCCGCTGGGACCGCCGATACCATCTATCTCCGCACGGCAGAGGATCTGGCGGGGTTCTCCCGGAACTGCACCCTGGACAGCTGGTCTCAGGGGAAAACCGTCTATCTGGAGGCGGACATTGATCTGACCGGCGTGGACTTTGCCCCCATCCCTACCTTCGGCGGCACCTTTGAGGGACAGGGACACACCATCTCCGGCCTGTCCATCACCGGCAGCGGCAATGTGCGGGGACTGTTTCGGTACATACAGCCCACCGGCTCTGTGCGGGATCTCCACGTCTCGGGCAGCATCTCTCCCGCTGACCGCAAAAACGTTCTGGGCGGCCTGGCAGGGAAGAACCAGGGGACCATCACGATGTGTTCGTTTTCCGGGACGGTAAGCGGATTGGACAGTATTGGCGGGATCGCAGGCATCAACGAAGCTCAGGGGGAGATCATCAACTGTGCTTTCTCCGGCTCTGTTACCGGGGAGCACTATGTGGGCGGCATTGCCGGACAGAACTACGGTTCTATCATCCAGTGTGAAAACAGCGGCAGCATCAACACCACAGAGGTGGACACGGAACTGGATCTGGACGCTTTGAATCGTGAGCAGCTCAATGCTGCGGAGAATGTACCTGTGTGTACTGACATTGGCGGCATCGCCGGGTTTTCCTCAGGCATCCTGCAAAGCTGCGTCAACACCGGGGCGGTGGGGTATGCCCATGAGGGGTATAACATTGGCGGCATCGTAGGGCAGCAGTCCGGATATCTGAACGGCTGCACCAATTCCGGGATGATTTTGGGCCGGAAGGATGTGGGCGGCATTACCGGACAGTTGGTGCCGGAGGTGCGTCTGCTCTACACTGAGAGCCAGGTTGGCGACCTGTTGGATGAACTGGACGTGCTGCGAGACCTGATCGGCCGGACCAATGATGATGCCCGCAGCGCCTCCAACGAGATCTCTGAGCGGATGCAGGCTATTTCCGACCGGGCGGGGGAGGTCCAGGGGGCTATCAGTGACTTGGCAGATCTCACCACAGACTGGGCCAATGAAAACATTGATGCGGTCAACAGCATGTCTGCCCGGATCTCCTGGCTCACGGATAAACTGTCTCCCATTATGGAGGATGCCACAGACGCGCTGGATCTGATGGAGAAGTTGGCTGGTCAGATGAATGATGTGATGGACGAGGCGCAGGAGGCCGGCGATCTGGCCCCCGATGCAGCGGACCGGTTTGAGGACGTTATGGACGATCTGAGGGTCGCTGCCCGGCATGGCCGGGACTCGGCAGACCACCTCAAAGCGGCTATGGCGCACTTGCGGAATGTACTGGGGAATCCGGATACGGACACAACCCTGGCGGAAATACAGGCGGCAGTTTCTGAACTGTCCAACGATCTCTCGGATATTGACAGCTGTTTTGTACAAATATGGGAAATTTTACAGGGTGCAGATGGTGTGCTTCAGGGGAGGCCGGAATGGGCAGCTCTTCTGGAAAAGCTGGGGGCGTTTCAGTCTGCCTGTGCCGCTCTGCCAAACTGCTTGGACCAGGTCAACGATGCGCTTGCTCAGGTGATCGGGTCGGAGACCGCTGCCCCGGAAGCATTGGCGCAGTTGAAAAGTGCTGCAGAGGATCTACTGGCCGCCGGACAGGCGTTTGGGCAGGCGGGGGCGGAACTGGCCAAGGCGCTGATGAATGTCGCCCCTGGACAGGGGCCGGATTTGACAGCCGCTTACCAAAAATTACAGGATGCGTCCCAACAGCTTACAGACACACAGGAGGAAGTAGAAAACATTCTGAAAGATTTAGGCGCGTCTGAAGCCGAGCGGGATCTGCAGGTGAAATTGGACGAACTGAATGCTGCCATCGCCGCCGCAGAGCTGGCCGCCGCAGAGGCGGAGGATGCCCTCGCAGCATTGGCCGGGATCGAATCTGCCCAGACTGTCGTTGAGACACTCCAGGTCGAACTGGCGGCCATCCGTACCAGCCTGGAGCGCGCAAAGCTATCTGCACAGGAGATCGCCGCAGCCGCGGAAAAATTGGTGGTGCCTTCCATCAATATCGAGGAATTGGAGGCCGCCAGACAGGAGATACAGGCCGCCAGGGATAGTTTATCCTCCGCACTGCGCGCATTGGCCCGCAGCGTGGACAGCGGCGGGAGTGCCGTCCGCAAACTGCGGGAATTGCTGGAGAAGGCCGGGGATGCCATAGATGAACTGAGGGATGCCGGAGATACCATGGAGGAACTGTCTTCTCTGACTTCAGACATCATGGAAGACCTTTCCCATGTGCTGCAAGAACTATCTGAGATGCCCACCATCACCATCCGTCCCATCAGCAGCGAGATCAAGGAACAGGGGGATGCTCTGGACAGTATTTTTACTGACCTGATCGACAGCGGAGATGCTCTTCGGGAGTCCATGTCCAGCAATACGGACATTTTGCTGGACGATCTGGACGCCATCAACCGGCAGTTCGGTGTCATTACCGACCTGATGCGGGATATTCTGGATGGTTCTGATGAGAAATTTGAGGATCGGTTTGAGGATGTGTCGGACGAAGCGCCTGAAACTACAGATACGGGCTATCTCTCTGACGCCAGGAATGACGGAACGGTGGAGGGCGATGTTAATGTGGCCGGGATCGTGGGCTCTATGGCTATTGAATACGACTTTGACCCGGAGGACGATTTGATCCGGGAAGGCGACCGCTCCCTGGACTTCCGATATCAGACCAAGGCAGTTGTCGCATCCTGTATCAATACAGGAGCAATCACCGGAAAGCAGGACTACGCCGGCGGTATTGTCGGTCTGATGGACCTGGGACGGGTTAGAAACTGCGAGAATTACGGCGCTGTATCCAGCAGCAACGGCGACTATGTGGGAGGTATTGCCGGCGCCTCCTGGGGCAGCGTCCGGGACAGCTGGAGCAAGTGCCACCTGTCTGGCAGGGACTATGTGGGCGGTGCGGCTGGATTAGGGGCTACCCTGATAAATTGTCATACCCTGGTGACCATCGATGAGGGCTCTGCTTATCTGGGGGCGGTAGCGGGAGATGTGGACAGCGACGGCACCGTATCCGGCAACACCTTTACCAGCGAGAACCTGGGCGCTCTGGACGGTATCAGCTATGCCGGGAAGGCGGAGCCGGTGGATTTCGATTCCCTGTGCAGCACAGAGGGCGTGCCGGAGCTGTTTTCTCAGCTGGAGCTGACCTTCGTGGCCGATGGCATCACCGTAGCCGTGGTCCCCTTCCAGTATGGGGAAGGGATCGAATCCCTGCCGGAGATTCCGGCGAAAAAGGGGTACTCCGCCGCTTGGCCGGATCTGGACTATACCCATCTGAATGCCAGTCAAACCTTGGAAGCGGAATATACTCCCTATACCTCCGCCCTTTCGGACGGTGGGGAACTGCCGGAGATCCTTGTGGACGGTAGTTTCAGCAGCCGGGCAGAAGTCTCACACACGATTGAGAATGTGACCTGGAGTGATCGCCAGGGAAAGACGCACACCGGCACTGCCTATACCGTCACAGTGGACGACCCGGATTTAGAGCAGGTGTCCTATACGGTTCACTACCGCCTGCCGGACTCTGGAAAACACTATGCGCTATGGGTACAGGAGGAAAGCGGCTGGTCAGAAGCGGATTTTGAGATCGACGGACAGTATCTGCTGCTCACCAGTCAGACGGAGGAGATCACTTTCTGTATTGCAGAGCGGTCCAGCAGCCTTCTTGTCTGGCTCGCGGCCGGAACAGGTTGCCTGTTGCTTCTGGCTGCCGTATTCTGTGTGCTGCGTCACATTCAAAAAAAGAGGCATTGAACCCCATGTATGGTCGGCAAGCTCACAGGTGAAGTAGTTACAAAAGAAGAACTCTATGAAGCTGCTTGGGCAACGGACTGCGGACTGTCCATGAGCAAGTATGCCGAGGCTTACCAGATCAACCGAAGCAGCGCAGACTGCCTGCAAAGGAAGTTCCTCACTGCCCTGGCCCGTGTCCTGTTCCCGGAGATACAAGCCTTTTTCGAGAGCGAGGAGGGGCAAAGGGAATTTGCTGAGTGGAAAGCACAACAGGGAAAGTCTAAGGGATAAAGGAGGCGGGAGTGTTTTATACACTCCCGCCTCCTTTATCCCTCTAAAATACCAACGTGATTTCTTCTGTAAATAAAAGCCAGTGTTAAACAAGCGAGAGTATATCCAATGATGGCAATTAAAGATGCCTCTATACCAAATCCTGCTCCAGTTAACAAGATGTTGTCTGATGGTATAATGAGTTGAAAAATAGGTTCGCCATAAGCACCCTCCGATGTTGTAATGTGCAGAATGTCCGTTACTATCGCAAAGTTCCATACTGTATGCATAAGAATATTGTTACCAATGGAATTTCCTGCATAGGAGGCAAGCGAAAACATAGTGCCTACCAAAGTACCGCTGATGATTAAAAGAAAGACACCTCCGATTGTAAAAGTTTCCATTGATGGGAGATGTGCAAAACTGAACAAAACGGATGGGACAAGCACAGCAATGTACTTATTCCATTTACTTTCGAGCAGTCTCATAATGAAACCACGGAATAGTATTTCTTCCAATATCCCCGCTTTCAAAGCAATAAGAATAGATGAAATAATAATTAAGAAGATGTCACCAGTGGAAAAAACATTTACTTGTGCCCGTCCAATGATTAGAAAGATAGTAACTACAAAAGCAGGTAACAAAACAGATAAACTAACTCCCCACCATTTAACGGAAAATGAAATCCCGAAGTCTTCCATTTTTAGATGGAGAACTTTTGTTGTATAGAGCCAAAAGAAAATTAGTGTCAGCAACAGATAGCCCGGCATTCTGATAATAGGGTACAACTCACGGACTGGAAGATCTATGGTAGAAAATAGGAAATCAAAAATTAGACTTCCCAATAAATCACCGGCCAAAAACAGCAAAAAATATACAATAATTACGGAAATTGTCTTTGGTGTTGAAAACTTATAATTCATTCTGGTTTCACAATCCTCCCAATAAAATGGTCTTGTAGAGAGATGTTAAATGTTATTATAGCATGGGAAATAAAACATACAAGGACAGGGCCCTCCCTGCCCTTGTATGTTTTAACTAACATTTCGATAGAAATGATAAATCCGGTCACATTACCCACTTGGACAATGTAGTTCAGATTATCATTGTTTGGCCCGAGTGGGGAGACTCGAACGCACGACATCCAGCTCCCAAATGTGTGTCGTAACCTTCAACCGGTACTCTACCGCCCTCTTTGGCCCTTTCCTCTGCTTGGGCAGTTCCTCTTTAGAACTCTTTTGCCCTGCTTGTTTCAAGAAACCCCTTTCGTCTTTTGGGATTTGTGTGGGATTGGATTCTGTGTATTAAAAGATGTTCCGCCCGGTTTAATGGGGGCGATGACAGGCCAATCACCTCAGAACAGAGGCGCAGAAACTGCGCCGCATAAACAAAAAATAAGGCCCGTCCCACCGGCAGTCTGAGCGCAGCTCGTCTCCACGCAAATCAACGGCTGTCTCCCCAAAGTTATTTCATTCTACCATGCCGCCGTACAAAAGACAATAAAAGCATATACGGGGCAATAAAGTAGTGGCTATTTCCCTCTTTCTGTGGTATTGTTCGGTTGCCGAAAGGAGGCGACAATATGCAGAAAGAAACGGACTTCACGGTAGGCCGGTGGTGCAACCGCTGGTTCTGCGAGAACCGGGGCAGATGGAGCGGCAGCACCGTGGGCGGATACCGCAACCTGATCTACCGCCACATTCTCCCCGGAATCGGGGGTATCCCGCTGGTGGAACTGTCAGAATGCACCGTCACCAGCTTCTATGACAGCCTGCGGAGCCAGGGACTCAGCGCCAGAAGCGTCTGGTGCATTCATCTGCTCCTGCGGCGCTGTGTGGATGAAGCGGCCCGCGATCAGCGCATTCCATACAACCCGGTGCGACTCTGCCAGGAGCCACAAGCAGAAGAGTATGAAACAGCTCCCTTACGCCTGGGGCAGCTCCAGCGGTATCTGAACGCTGCGGAACAACTGGGCGCACTCCCTCTCATCTACACAGGACTCTCCAGCGGCCTGTGGCAATGTGAACTCATCACCTTGTCGTGGGCCGATTTTCATATCCGCTGCCGGTACATCCTCAAGGGGCAGCGCCTGCTGACCCTTAACAGCAAGGCGGAGCATCTCCTGGAGCAGATACCGGAAACCGGCCGCTATGTGTTCCTCAACCCCAAGACCGGAGCGCCGTATCAGCTCCACGAGTTCTACTACCTCCACAAGCGGATACTCAAACAGGCGGGGTTGCCGTGGGCGGCCTTCCGGAACCTGCAACACCAATGCGGGGAGGTGGGGATATGACGCTGAGAGAGTATATCCTCCGCTGGCAGGAGGTCTATGACAAGAACCAGAGCAGGCCGACTACCTACGCGGCCCACGGTTACATCTTTAAGAACCATATCCTCCCTGGCCTGGGGGAGATCCCACTCTCTGAATTGACCGTGGAGCAGGTGGGAGATTTCCTGGAGGAGCGCAGGCACTTTGGCGGTCATCGCCCGGAAAGTCCCGAATACCCAGGACTGGGCGAACACACTATGCGGCACATCCTCCGGCTGCTCCAGCAATGTCTGGATCAGGCGATCCGAGATGGGCTGATAGCGGACAACCCCGCCCGTAGGTTTCACTATCCAAAGCCCAAGAAGGTCAGCGCCAATGTACTGACGGCATCAGAAGTGGAGGACTATCTGGACGCGGCAGAGCGGCTGGGTCACCTCCCCATGTTCCTGCTGGCGCTGACGGCGGGACTTCGGCAATGCGAACTGATTGCTCTGAAATGGAGCGACCTGGATGTAAAAGAGCGGACACTGACCATTACGGAGAATCGCTCGGTGGAGCGACGGGAGCTGGTGGAGTATGAAGACGGCACCAGGATCGTCAGTCTGACCCAGGAAGCGGTTGAACTCCTGCGCCTGGAACACGCCAAACATCCGGGAAGCCCTCTCATGTTCATGCACCCGGCCACCCAGAGGCCCTATTCACCCCAGATGGTGCGCCGTCTGCACAATGAGGTCATCAAAGAGGCCGGGCTGGATCACATCAGGTTTGCGGATCTCCGGCACACCTGTGCCGTCCTGTCCCTGCAAAACGGAATGGACACAAAAGAGGTTTCTCAAATGCTGGGCCACTTCAGGATCGCAATGACGCGACAGAACTATGCACCATACCTGGCCCATACTGCCGCCAAAAGCGAAAGCAAGCCCAATGAAGCATCCACGGAAGATCTTAGGGAAGCGGCAAATATTCTGTATAATCTTCTGAGATTCTGATGGATATTCTGCGGAAGGTGTGGTATATGTTTGGGTCACAAGGAGATGATGACGATGGAAAACAAACTGCTCAAAGAGCTGTATGATTACTTTTATGTCCGCCCGGAGCTTGACGAACAGGAGAACGAAGTGGAGGAGTGCCATAAGGCGTTGATTGCAGCTCTGGAAAAGCCGGAGCGAAAACTGGTGCTGCGCATCATCGATGCCCAGGATTCTATTAGAGAACAGACATCCCTCGACAGCTTTGTGGCTGGCTTTGAACTGGCATGGAGGCTCTCAATCGAACTGCACAACGATGAAAACGAGCGCTCATTCTCCTGTCGGACCAGGAGAACGGGCGCTCATTGTGTATGGGAAGACGAAATATAAAATGAGCCTGGGCAGCTCTCGAAAAGCTGCCCAGGCATTCTGCTTGTAGGCTTGGTTCAGCGTTCCCACAGAAGGACCGCATCCACCACGGCCTGCTCAAATTCGGCCTGCGCCAGACCGGGGAGTTTCAGATAATCTCCCACCAAATAGTAGACCGCATCCACCTGCCGATCTACCTGATAGGTGGCTGTCTCAAAGTCGGTCAGCAGCCCGTTACCGATGCACAAATGTCCCTCACGGTTCGGCATCACATCCGAGCGAAGGGTACGGTCAAAATAGAGGAAAACAGCATTCCGTCCGTCCATCTCCCGGCTGAAGCCGTGGAAAGAATCGTAGCTCCCGCCGTGATAGTAGAGGTCAATTACCTCATCCACCGCAAGCTCTGCCGTCACCAGACCGTCCGTATAGGCCACCGGCTGCGGGACATCAGCTGCCCCCGCCAAAACAATGGAGAAGATCAGCATGATCGCCACCGCAAACACAACCGCCCGCCGGCGCCCACGGGAAAACTTCTTCTTCACTTCCTGAAGAACACGGGCTTCCGTTTCCGACTCCTGAGAGAGCGAGGGGACAGGAGCCTCCTCCTTCATTTCCGCCAAACAGGCGTGGCATTCCTGGCATTGTGCCACATGGGCTTCGATCTCCTGCTTGCTGGCCTCGCTGCACAGCCCGTCGCAGTACAGGGGCAGCAGGTCGCGGATGATATCACATTTCATCATAACCCCTCCTTGATTTTCTGTTTCGCACGATAATAAGTCACTCTGGCCCAGTTTTCAGATTTGCCGAACAATTCGCCGATCTGTGTATAAGGTAGTTCCGCAAAGACCCGCAGGGTAAACACCTCCCGGTATGGCTCTGGCAGAGCATGGAGCCGCTGATGGATCTGGCGGGCATTTTCCTGGATGAGCAAATCCTCTTCTACATTCTGAGGGGAGGTCATCTGCTCCAGAGCCTCATCTCCCGCCTGCCGCTTTGCCTTTCTCAAGTAGGAGAGCCAACAGTTCTTCCCAATTTGGCACAACCATACGGACAGCCGGCATTTTCCTTGAAAGGAGGCGCTGTGTTCAATGGCGCGGCAGAAGGTCTCCTGAGTCAATTCTTCCGCCAACGCTTGGTTCCCACAGAGTCCTGCCAGATAGCGGTACACCACTGGGAACTGCTCCTTGTACAACTGATCGAAATCCATCCACATCACCTCGCTTTCTGCCTATATGCCGCACATCGGTACGAGTTGTTACAAAATTAATGCTGCCTTTTATTTTCTGGCGAGAACAACTTTGCCGCTTGTTTTTGAAAGAGTGAGCGATCAAGCAAGCTGTGCGATGAGCACAGACAGTCGGTTGCTGAACATCCGACCTACAGTCACGGCACTTGCCGCCAGCTTCGCCCTGTGGGCCACTGTATGGGTCCGAAGCTGCGGCGGTCAAAGAGATACCCGTACAGGTCCAACAGCCGCAACAACTACTTTTCAAAGGCTCAACTATATCATTTTCGTTAAAATGATATAGTTGAACCTTGACACGAACAAGATTACTTGATATAGTTTAATTATATCATTATGAGAAAAATGATAAAATTGACCTAAAGTGGGGTACAGAATGCGCACCTACGATTTTGCCAAAAACTATGAAAAGCTGCTTGTCCCGGATATCGTGGCCCTGCTGACTCAGATTCATGAATACAAGGGAGAACAGGCTCTGTTTATCGAGGCCAAGGCCGATACCCTGACCAAACTGGTGGAGATCGCCAAGATCCAGAGCACCGAGGCCTCCAACAAAATCGAGGGCATTTATACCTCGGACGAGCGCCTGAAAAAGCTGGTGCAGGACAAGACCACCCCCCGCACCCGGAACGAGCAGGAGATCGCTGGCTACCGCGATGTGCTGGCCACCATCCATGAGAGCTTTGACTATATCCCACCCAAAGCCTCTATGATCCTGCAGCTCCACCGAGATCTCTATAAATTCAGCGGCGCGTCCTACGGCGGGCACTATAAAACAGCGGACAATGTAATCGCCGAGACGGATACTCAGGGAAATAAAAGCATTCGTTTTCAACCCCTTCCGGCCTGGGAGACGCCGGAGGCGGTGGACAGCCTCTGCCGAGCCTACGAGGAGGCTGTGGGGAAGGGTGACATGGATCCGCTGCTGCTGATTCCCATGTTCATTCTGGACTTCCTCTGTATTCATCCCTTTAACGATGGTAACGTCCGTATGAGCCGCCTGCTGACCCTGCTGTTGCTCTACCGGGCAGGCTATATCGTGGGCAAATATATCAGTATTGAAAAACTCATTGAGGAGAGCAAGGAAACCTATTATGAGACCTTCCAGCAGAGCTCCCAAGGATGGCACGAGGGAACCAGCGACTATGCCCCCTTTGTGCGCTATACCCTGGGCGTAGTGGCGGCGGCCTACCGGGACTTTTCCGCCCGTGTGCAGGTTCTGGCCGTCAGTGGCATAAGTAAGCCGGACCGTATCCGGGAGATCATCAAGGGTACCCTGGGGAAGGTTACCAAGGCGGAGATCATCCAGCAGTGCCCCGATATTAGTAAAATCACGATACAGCGCACTCTGGCCGACCTGCAGAAGAGCGGGGAAATTCTGAAACTCAGCGGCGGGCGCTATACCGCCTATATTTGGAACAGTGAGAAATTATAAAATATGCAGAGGAGATGAGCATATGCCCAATGGCGGATACATCAGAAAATACAAGGAAGAACGGCCGGTTGTTGCGATCTGTTATGATTTTGATAAGACACTTTCGCCGGACGATATGCAGGCGCAGGGGTTTATTCAGGCTGTTGGGTATGAGATTTCTAAATTCTGGCAAGAGTCCAATGGTTTGGCTGGTAGTAACGATATGGACCAGAACCTGGCATATATGTTCAAGATGATGGAGACGGCAGAAGGTCGTGTCCTATTCACGAAGAAAGCACTGCTGGAGTACGGCACCAAGGTCCGTTTGTTTTCGGGTGTAGAGGATTGGTTCCGCCGCATCCGGGAGTACGGAGAAGATCATGGTGTCATAGTGGAGCACTATATCATTTCCTCCGGCTTGAAGGAGATGATCGAGGGAACTGCCATTGCCAATGAATTTGAGAAGATCTATGCAAGCACCTTCTTCTACAGCGAAAAAGGCGTAGCCAAGTGGCCCGCACAGGTGGTCAATTACACCAATAAGACGCAGTTTTTATTTCGGATTGAGAAAGGCGTTTTGGATATCAATGATCCAGGCGTGAATGAGTCGTTTGCTCCGGAGGACATCCGAGTGCCCTTCCGCAATATGATCTACATAGGTGATAGTGACACTGATATCCCCTGTATGAAGTTGGTTACTACCTATGGCGGACACTCGATTGGAGTCTATAATGCAGATACATTGGATAAGACAAAGGTCTACAAGATGATGCGGGAGGGGCGGATCCGATACTTTGCACCTGCTGATTATTCGGAAGGTACCCAATTGGACGAGCTTGTGAAAGCGATCATTGACAGGACTGCGACCAATGAGAGACTGGAAGGAATCCATTTCAGGTGTAAAAAGGAAAATATTGAGGCAGACAAGCAAAACAGCGAAGAAGAACTGGAAAAGACGGATTCGTTGATTTCGTTGGAGAACAGCCGTAGTTTTACAAGGACTCATGAGGTAATCAAGAAGTTGAGCCGATACAATACTTGGTCACCTGCAGAATTGAGCCTGCTGTTCCGAATTGCGGCGAACAACAGCCAGGTACGGTACATCATCCGTGATACTGATGTGAAACTGTTTTACAGCCAACTGTTAGGTAAGGTCAAAAAAGAGACAGAAGAAGTAAAAATTATACGAGAACTGTTGGAGAATGAGGAATAAACTATGCTGAACGGTGAACTGAAAAACAAAATCGACCGCCTCTGGGAGACCTTCTGGACCGGCGGCATTACCAACCCCCTGGATGTGGTGGAGCAGATGACCTATCTCATGTTCATCCACGACCTGGACGCCGCCGACAACCAGCGGGCCAAGGAGAGCGCTATGCTGGGGTTGCCCCACAAGAGCATCTTTTCCGGCGAGGTGCAGGTGGGGGAGCGGACCATTCCGGGCAATCAGCTCAAATGGTCAGTGTTCCACGATTTTCCCGCCGGACAGATGTATTCCGTCATGCAGGAGTGGGTGTTCCCCTTCATCAAGAACCTCCACGCCGACAAGGACAGTGCCTACGCCAAGTATATGGGGGACGCCATTTTCAAGATCCCCACGCCTCTGATGCTGGACAAGATCGTCACCGCCATGGACGAGATCTACGCCCAGGCGGAGCAGCTCCACGACGCCGATGTCCGGGGCGACATCTACGAATACCTCCTGTCCAAAATCGCCACCGCCGGGGTTAACGGCCAGTTCCGCACCCCCCGGCACATCATCCGCATGATGGTGGACATGATGGCCCCCCGGGCGGATGATGTGATCTGCGACCCGGCCTGCGGCACCGGCGGCTTCCTGGTGTCGGCCGGCGAGTATTTGAAGGAGAACAGGAAAGAAGAAATCTTCTTTGACCACCAGAAGAAGGACCACTACATGAACCACATGTTCCATGGCTACGACATGGACCGCACTATGCTGCGCATCGGGGCCATGAACATGATGACCCACGGCATCGACAACCCCTACATTGAGTATCGGGACAGCCTCAGCGACCAGAACATCGACCGGGAGAAGTACACCCTCATTTTGGCCAATCCCCCCTTCAAGGGGAGCCTGGACGCGGACATCGTGTCCGCCGACCTGCTGAAGGTGTGCAAGACCAAGAAAACCGAGCTGCTGTTCCTGGCCCTTTTTCTGAGGATGCTGAAGGTGGGCGGGCGGTGCGCCGTCATCGTGCCCGACGGGGTGCTGTTCGGCTCCTCCAAGGCCCACAAAGACATCCGCAGGGAGATCGTGGAGGGCAACCGGCTGGAGGCGGTGATTTCCATGCCCTCCGGGGTGTTCAAGCCCTACGCCGGGGTATCTACGGCGGTGCTGGTGTTCACCAAAACAGGCCACGGCGGCACGGATGATGTGTGGTTTTACGACATGAAGGCCGATGGCTTCTCTCTGGATGACAAGCGCACCGAGGTAAAGGAGAACGACATCCCCGATATTGTGGCCCGATTCCACAACCGTGAGGGGGAAAAGGCGCGGGAACGCACCGAGCAGTCCTTCCTGGTGCCCAGGGAGGAGATCGCCCAGAACGGCTATGACCTGTCTATCAATAAGTACAAGAAGGTGGAGTATGTCCCCGTGGAGTACCCCTCTACCCAGGAGATTCTGGCCGACCTCAAGGAGCTGGAGATGGAGATCACCAAGGGGCTGGCGGAGCTGGAGGAGATGGTGTGATGGCGAGATTGGGGGATGTTTTTTCGGTCATACGAAATGGCGCATCTATTAAACAAACAGATGGTGCAGGCGGGCTTCCAATTACCAGAATTGAGACAATCTCGAACAGAGAGGTTGATCGAAATAAACTTGGATATGCAGGAATTAAAGGTGCCGATAAGTATCGTGGGTACATTCTTCAAGATGGAGACATTCTAATGTCGCATATCAACAGCGAGAAACATTTGGGAAAAGTAGCTCTTTATAAAAAACAAGGAAATGAAATAATCATTCACGGAATGAACTTGCTAATGCTACGTGCAAATGAAGCTCTTGCCTATCCTCCATTTGCAGCATATTATTTTGAAACTAATATGTTTTTGAACCAGATTCAAAGAATTACAAAGAAATCTGTAAATCAAGCAAGTTTTACCGTTACAGCACTAAAAGAAATTGAGATGCCGCTTCCGCCGCTGGAGGAGCAGCGCCGCATTGCCGCCACACTGGACAAGGTCAGCGGCCTGATCGCCAAGCGCCGGGCGCAGCTGGACAAGCTGGACCTGTTGGTCAAAGCCCGGCTTGTGGAGATGTTTGGCGACCCAGAGACCAATCCAATGAATTGGTTAATTGTAGAAATTGGCTCAGTAATCAAATCAATTGATTCTGGATGGAGTGGAAACGGAAAACAACGAGAGAAAAAAGCGGGTGAAATTGCCGTTTTAAAGGTTAGTGCAGTAACAAAAGGCTATTTTATTCCAGAAGAATGCAAGGTTTTAGATGACCAAGAAAACATAAAAAAATATGTTTCCCCACAAAAAGGTGATCTACTGTTTAGTCGTGCAAATACAAAAGAAATGGTGGGTGCCACAGCAATTATCAGGGAAGATTATCCCGAGTTGATTTTGCCAGATAAGTTATGGAAAATCCGTTTTTCTGATCTAACTAATGTAATTTACATGAAGTATATTCTAAGTAGTCAGACTATTCGAAACAAGTTTTCGGCAGCATCCACAGGGACAAGCGGTTCCATGTATAATGTTTCCATGGAGAAGTTTAAAGCAATTCAAATACCTATGCCAGAAATCAGTATACAAAATCAATTTGCTTCTTTTGCCGAAAGCGTGGAGAAATCAAAATTGACGATTCGGCGGAGCCTTGATAAACTGGAAGCACTGAAAAAAGCCTTGCTGCAGCAATATTTTGGATAGATGAATGGAACGGGAGAATTTTAGAGAGACATGAATGTTACTTTTTTGATTGGTAACGGATTTGATAGAAATCTTGGCTTAGATACTACATATTCTGATTTTATCAAAGTGTACAAGGAATCGGATGCAAACACTCAAGCCTTAAAGAACTTCCGCTCCTTCATTACCGAAAACGAAGAACTATGGTCATCTGCAGAGCTTGCGTTTGGAAAGTATACCGGTGAGTTTGGCGGTGGTGAAGGAGAATGGTTTTCGGAATGTCAAGATGATTTTTGCCAAAATTTAGCGTTATATTTAAAAGAACAAGAGCTGCGTATTGATTATTCGACTAATAAAGATGCAATTTTTAAAGCATTTTCTCATCTGAATAATATAACTTCATCCTTCCCGACCCAAGAACGAGCAGTGTTGGATGGCGTATATAAGAATTGTGTATCTGAAGGAATTAGTTTCAATTTTATTTGCTATAACTATACTCGCACTTTAGACCAATGTCTTGCTGTACTGAAAGAAAAAAATTCTATAATTGGAACGCATAAACACGGTTCTCAAACATTAAACCATACAATTGGACAAATATGCCATGTCCACGGAACTGTTGAAAAGGACATGGTGTTTGGAGTAAATGATGAGTCACAAATCCTTAATGTAAAATTGTTTGATTGTGACGATGGAGATTTATACAAAAGTTTACTTATAAAAAGGCAAGCAAATGCATCCTATCTGGAAAATACTGATGGAAAAGCGAATCAAATGCTAACAAACAGTAAAATAATATATGTTTACGGAATGTCCGTTGGTGACACAGATAATTTGTGGTGGGATCGAATTTGCACATGGTTAGCTGAGGATAATACGCGTCATTTAATTTTACAAAAATATGAGATGCCGCCAAAGGGAGTTTTTCCTCGTCGTTATCAGCGGTTTGAACGCGAACAGCGTCGACAATTTATGGAGCATTCTCAACTTGCCGAAGAGAAAAAGAAACTCATTGAAAACCGTATTCATATAACTGGAGAAAATATCTTTCAAAGCATACATAATATTGCAAATCCTTCTGTTAGGAGAGTGTCAGAAGGGACTGAACAAATTACCGTAGAGGTGTAGATAATCTGTTTTGTATTATAGGTGATGCCATGACCAACTTTGATTTTCTCCTCTCCGACCCCCAATTTACCGTCTTCGGAGAGGTCGCTGTCGCAGCGGAAAAAATCTATACCATCGACCCGGCGGCCTGTGCCCTGAACTGCCGCCGGTGTATGGAGTTTGCTGTCAAATGGATGTACTCCGTGGACGGCGGGTTAGTCATGCCCTACGATGACCGGCTGGCCAGCCTTATGGACACCGAGGACTTTCGGGCCATCGTGGACCGGGATCTGTGGCAGCGTCTCAAGTACATCCGCCAGACAGGCAACGCCGCCGCCCATACCAGCAGGAAGATCGCTCCGGAGCAGGCCCGGCTGTGCCTGGAAAATCTATGGTACTTCATGGACTTTATCGCCTGCTGCTACGGCACGACTTATACGCCCGGAGAATTTGACCCGGCCCTGCTGGAGCAGCAGACCGCCACCCCGGCTCCCGCTCCCGTGCCGGAGGTGGACCTGGCCGCCCTCATGGCGGAAAATGAGGCTCTACGGGCAGAGCTCACCGCCCGTCGGGAGGCCCAGCAGCCCAGCTACACCCCCAAGCCCCTGGACCTGTCCGAGTACGAGACCCGCAAGCTGTACATTGACGCCATGCTCACCGACGCGGGCTGGACGGAAGGGAAGGACTGGCTCAATGAGGTGGAGCTGCCCGGTATGCCCAACAAGAGCGAGGTGGGCTATGCCGACTATGTGCTCTACGATGATGCCCACCGCCCCCTGGCCGTCATCGAGGCCAAGCGCACCTGTGTGGACCCGTCCAAGGGCCGCCAGCAGGCACAGGAGTACGCCAAAATTCTGGAAAAGAAGTATGGCCGCCGCCCGGTGATCTTCCTCACCAACGGCTTTGACACCCGCCTGGACGACGGGGCCTACCCGGAGCGGAAGGTGGCCGCCTTCTACTCCAAGCGGGATCTGGAGAAGCTCTTCAACCTTCGGGACATGCGGACAAGCCTCAAGTACATCCAGGTGGACCACGCCATCGCGGGACGCTACTATCAGGAGGGGGCAATCAAAGCCACCTGTCAGGCTTTGGCCCAGAACCGCCGGAAGGCCCTGCTGGTCATGGCCACCGGCTCCGGTAAGACCCGCACGGTCATCGCCCTGGTGAAGGTGCTCCTTCAGCACGGCTGGGTAAAGAATGTCCTCTTCCTGGCTGACCGCAACTCCTTGGTCACCCAGGCCAAGCGCAGCTTTGTGAACCTGCTGCCCGACCTCTCCGTGACCAACCTGTGCGAGGAGAAAGACAACTACACCGCCCACTGCGTCTTTTCCACCTATCAAACCATGATGAACTGCATCGACTCGGTGGAGGACGGAGAGGGCAAGCTGTTTACCGTAGGCCACTTTGACCTGGTGATCTGCGACGAGGCCCACCGTTCCATCTACAACAAGTACCGGGACATTTTTAACTACTTCGATGCCCCTCTGGTGGGCCTCACCGCCACCCCTAAAGACGAGATCGATAAGAACACCTATGAGGTCTTTGAACTGGAGAGCGGCGTGTCCACCTACGGCTACGAGTTGGCCCAGGCGGTAAAGGACGGTTTCCTGGTGGACTTCCTCACCGTGGAGAGCAAGCTGAAATTCCTGGAGGAGGGCATTTCCTACGCCGACCTATCCGAGGAGGAAAAGGCGGAGTATGAGGCCACTTTTACTGACGAGAACGGGGAGCTGCCCGAGCGGATTGAGTCCTCCGCCCTCAACGAGTGGCTGTTCAACGAGGACACCATCCGTCTGACCCTGAACCTGCTGATGACCAATG
Organism: Lawsonibacter asaccharolyticus; assembly: GCF_022453915.1. NCBI lineage: Bacteria > Bacillati > Bacillota > Clostridia > Eubacteriales > Oscillospiraceae > Lawsonibacter > Lawsonibacter asaccharolyticus. The sequence continues at coordinate 1,938,778 of NZ_CP091870.1, read as the reverse complement.
GCCTGAAGATCGACTACGGGGAGAAGCTGGGCAAGACCATCATCTTCGCCAAGAACCACCGCCACGCCGAAAAAATTCTGGAGGTCTTCGGCAAAGAGTATCCACACCTGCCCGGCTATGCCAAGGTCATCGACAACTACATGACCTACGCCCAGAGCGCCATCGACGAATTCTCTGACCCGAAAAAGCTGCCCCAGATTGCCATCTCCGTGGACATGCTGGATACCGGCATTGATGTACCCGAGGTGCTGAACCTGGTGTTCTTCAAGAAGGTTATGAGCAAGGCGAAGTTCTGGCAGATGATCGGCCGGGGTACCCGTTTGTGTCCGGGGTTGATAGACGGGGAGGACAAAACCAAGTTCTACATCTTCGACCTGTGCGGCAACTTTGAGTTCTTCCGAATGAACAAGGGCAAGGCCACTGCCAACCAGATGGCCCTGCAAAGTGCCATCTTCTATCTGAAAGCCCAGATCGTCTACAAGCTCCAGGACCTGGCCTATCAGACTGAAGACCTGATTCCATTCCGGGAGAAGCTGGTGGAGGAGATGCTGGCCAAGGTGCAGCAGCTGGACCGGGAGAACTTCGCCGTGCGGCAGCACCTGCGGTATGTGGAGAAGTTCGCCGACCCGGCGAGCTACCAGGCCCTCAGCTATGAGGATACGCTTCATCTGAAAGAGGAAGTGGCCCCCCTGCTCCAGCCGGATATGGACGAGGCCAGCGCCGTGCGGTTCGACGCGCTGATGTACGGGATCGAGCTGGCTTATCTGGTGGGCAAGACCTATAAGAAAGCCCGAAAGGACCTGGTGAAGAAGGTCAGCGGCGTGGCCAGCGTGGCCAACATCCCGGAGATCCGGGCCCAATCGGAACTCATCGAGAAGATCCTGCATACCGACTACCTGGACAACGCCGGGATCAACGAGTTTGAGCACATCCGGGAGTGCCTGCGGAATCTGATGAAGTATCTGCCCCACGACGGCGCGATTTACAACACCAATTTTACGGACGATATCCTCTCCGTGGAGTGGAAGGAGTCGGAGCTGGAGAACGACGACCTGAAAAACTACAAGGCCAAGGCGGAGTTCTATGTGCGCCAGCATCAGGACAAGCCCGCTATCGCCAAGCTGCGCTCAAATGTGCCGCTGACGGCGGAGGATGTAAAGGCGTTGGAGTCCATCCTCTGGAGTGAGGTGGGCACCAGACAAGACTATGAGGCCGAGGTGGGGCAGAAACCTCTGGGGGAGTTCGTCCGGGAGATCGTAGGTATGGATATGAACGCCGCCAAGGAGGCCTTTGCCCAGTACTTAAACGATGTCAATCTGGACAGCCGGCAGATCTACTTCGTCAACCAGATCGTGGAGTATATTGTCCATAATGGAGTCATGAAGGATCTGTCTGTGCTTCAGGAACCGCCCTTCACAGATCGTGGAAGTATCGTGGAGATTTTCACAGATCTGTCCCTGTGGGCTGGGATCAAAAGTGTCATCGACCGGATCAATGCCAACGCCGCGGCATAGATTAAGCCGCAGGAATAAAAAAGAGGGAGAGTCGGTCTTCATTAGCTCAGAGATTCTTGACCTGTTCCTTAGTTAGAACCGCAGGCGTAATAGAATGTGACCCTCAAATTCTACGGGGGAATAAAACAAAGAAAAGCCTCTTCCATTTACAACGGTTCCGTGCTCCGCTGTACTGAGGGCAGGAAGACAAATAGGGGGTGACCAGATGACAGAAAGAAAAATCCGTGCCGGGTACTACCGGCGGTACGATGGCAAGGTGGTCTATGTGGCCTCGCTGGCCACCGACGTCGACACCGGCGAGGAAAGTGTCATCTGGACCACCTATCCCTTCGCAGATGCTCCCAAGTACTACACCTCCAGCAAAAGTCCTTCTGCGCTTTTATCGAGGTGAACGGCGAGCGGAAAGCTAAGTATAAGCGATTGCTCAATATGAAGATCTCAGGGGAAGCCATAGAGCGGCTGGAGGAAGAAGGCTTCCGGGGACCGGTTCGTGGATGGCCTGTCCATTCGCAAGTAGGCAGAAGCCCATCAACTGAACCGTGGCAGCGTGGACTATCAGCAAAAGAAATTCTTCTTTGCCCTGGCTCGTCTGCTGAAAGAACGAGATGAGGCGGAGGGTACATGCCGACTGCGGAAACCAGCACATAAGTAAATAATCCAACCTAAAACGGAGCGCCTGCTACAAAGCAGACGCTCCGTTTTTCTGTCAAATGTATGTCAATAGGATGTGATTTCCCCAATACAAGTAGAGAGGCAACTCGGACACCATCCAAACATTATGTCAAATCTATGTCACACGCAAATGTTCGCGGCTAAAGAAGTAGAGGGAGTTTTGAGAAGGAGATGGTCAACATGAAAGAATCTGTCTACAAGAACTACGGCGAGGCAACGGTGCCGGGCACATCACCGTCCAGTGGGTATGAACTGATGCACGAACCGGATTTCCCGGTACTGCGTGTGGGCAGCTGCATGGTAGTGCCGAAAGAAAAGTACATTCAGTGGATGGAGGAGCATACGGGAGGTGCTATATGAAGTTCCAACAGTGGCCTAAACGAGATCCCGACAAAAACTATTTCAAGGTCCCCAATGAAGTATTTCACATCGGTCTCAGTTACCCGGAGATCTCCATCTACTGCTATCTGCTGAGCATCGAGGACAGAGAAACATACCAGTGCTACCCCAGCTACAAGACCATCGGCAAGGCGCTGGGTATGAGTGAGAACACCGTGAGCAAGTATGTGCGCAGCCTGGAGGAGAAAGGTCTCATCCGCACCGAGCCGACGATGGTGCGGAGCAAAGACGGCAGGCCCCTCAACGGGAATCTGCTCTACACCATCCGTCCGATCCAGGCGGCAATCGAATTGTTCTACGAGCGGCAGTTCCAGCAACTGGAGGAGGATGCCGCCCGCCAGAGGGCGGTGGAACGCCTCGCAGAATCGGCCCGTGAAAGCCCCCAGAACGCCCTGTGTGCGCCTTTCGGAGAGGAAGCGAGTCCCAGTGCCGACCCGGGGTTGGAGGCCCGATTTGGCCCGCTTTCGGAGGTGCTCCCGGGGACGAAAGAAAAAGCAGGATAAACGACGGGGTCGCAAGCGCCCCCGTCAGAAGCACCTCTGCCCGCAGTGCGGGCAGTTGCGGGGGCTTTTGCGGGGATTGGAAATGGGGTCAAAATCCGGACTGTGACATCATCTCTGCGGTCACAATCCCCGAAAGCCTACTGCCACAAGGAAAAAACAGGGGTCAACCCCCCGGAAAGGAGAACATTATGAGCAAAAAAGAGAAATTCCCACTCTACCTGTCGCCGGAGAAAAAGGCTATCCTGGAGCGCCGGTATCAGGAGGACGGGAGCCGGAGCATCACCGCCTTCATTGAGCGGGCGGTGGACTTTTATCTGGACTACCTCAGCGCCAACAACGCCGGACTGTTTCTCCCCACCTCCATCAAGTCCTACCTGGACGGAAGGATGGGACAGCTGGAGGTGCGGCTGTCCTCCATCGCCTTCCGGCAGGCAGTGGAGCAGGACATGGTGGCCAGTATCCTCGCCGACGCGTATCAGTTCAGTGGCGAAGATCTGCGCCGACGGCGGGCGGAGAGCGTTCAAAATGTGCGGAAAACCAATGGCCGCATCTCGCTGGAGCAGCGGGTGCGGGACGCTTGGGAGGAGGACGATGAGTGGCAGGATTGATTGTGAAAAGTCCTTATCTCAAGTGTGGAGGCGGCAGTTCGGTCAGCGGCTATCTGCGGTATATCGGTACACGGGAACGGGTGGAGATCCTCCCGGATGACCGTCCACCCACCCGCAAACAGGAGCAGCTCATCACCAAACTGACAAAGGATTTCCCGGAGGCCAGGGAGCTGGGCGAGTATTCCGATTACAAAGACACGCCCACCAAGGCCAATGCCTCTGTCTTTATCACCCGAGCACTGGAGGAAAACTGGTCTCAAGTGCAGCAGTCAGACGACTACATGAAGTACATCGCTACTCGGCCTCGTGCGGAACGGCTTGGTAATCACGGGCTCTTTGGTGATGAGGAGACTGTGAGTTTGGAACAGGCCATGCAGGAACTGGATCAGTACAACGGAAATGTGTGGACGCATATTCTCTCCCTGAAGCGAGAGGACGCTGCGCGTCTTGGATATGACAATGCCAAAGCGTGGCGGAATTTGCTCCGAGCAAATCGCAATGAAATTGCCGCCGCCATGAATATTCAACCGAACCACTTCCGCTGGTACGCTGCCTTCCACGATGAGGGCAAGCATCCCCATGTCCACATGATGGCATGGTCGACACAACCGGGAGAAGCATATCTCACGCGGGACGGCATCCGCAATATCAAATCCACGCTCACCAATCAGATCTTCAAACAGGAGATGCTCCACACCTATGAGCAGAAGTCACAGTCGAGAGACGAACTGGTGCGGGAGGCCCGCCGCATGATCCGGCATCTCACCCAGGAGATGACACGAAGCATCTGTACGGCTCCTGAGATTGAGCAGAAGATGGAGCAGCTGGCCGGACAGCTGGAAACGGTCAAGGGCAAAAAGTCCTATGGCTACCTTCCCAAGTCCGTGAAGAAAACCGTGGATGAGGTAGTGGACAAGCTGGAGGAGCTGCCGGTAGTGCGTGAGTGCTACGACCGGTGGTGCAGGCTCCAGGGCGAGGTAGAGAGCTACTACCACGACAACCCCAGAGAACGGAAAAGGCTGTCCCAGGAGAAAGAGTTCCGGCAGATCAAAAACGCTGTCATCCAGGAGGCGGAGCACATCCGTCTGGGTGAGATCTCCTTCGAGGACGATGACTTGGCTGAGCACGACGAGCCGGAACCGGCGCATCGTGAGTCCAATGCCTGCCGGGAACTGTGGCGAATCATTCGGAACGAGGACATTTCTCTGGACTACCGTGACCGGGCGGCAGAGAAGTTGGAACAGGTGGCAGAGTGCGGCGACGCCTATGCGCAATACCGAATGGGACAACTCTACCGGGACGGCCCTTTGCTGATTCCTGACAACCGCAAGGCCAAACACTGGCTCACTCAGGCAGCGAAACAGGGCCTGCCTGAAGCACAGTATGCCCTTGGCAAGCTGCTTCTCTCTGACGATTGGGAAGTGCGGGACCCGGACGAGGGCATCCGTTGGCTGAAACAGGCGGCGGAAAACGGAAGCCACTTCGCCGCTTACCGTTTGGGCAAAGAGTATCTGGAGGGAAACGCTGTCAACATGGACACCACCAGAGCGGCGGATTGGTTCACCAAATCGGCGGAGGCAGGAAACCAGTACGCCCAGTACATGCTGGGCAAGCTGCACCTGACGGGACAAGGGCTTTCTCAGGACCAGGCGCAGGCAATGGTGTGGTTCAGCCGTTCCGCCGCCCAAGGAAATTCATACGCCCAGTTCTTTCTGGAGCAGAGAAGCGATCTCCGACCGCCCTCTGTGATGCTGGCGGTCACTCAGTTGCTCTACCACATGAGCCGGATCTTCCAAGACAACTCTGTGCCGCCCGCCGTCCCAATGGGCCAGCAGGTGGATCGAAAACTCAGGCGGAAGATCTAGGAGAAGAAGATTGCTATGGGCCACAAGCCGGATGACCATGAGGAGCAGTGGCCTGAAATGACCATGTAAGCGGCGCAGAATATGGGCCGCAAAACAAAGAATAAAATCCCTTCTGGCAGAAGGGTAGAAAGGAATCCAATGAAACGATCCAAATACAACTCTTTCAATGAACTGCCCCTGATGCTGACCGTGCAGGATGTGGCCGATGTGCTGGGTATCGGGCTGGCCCACGCCTACGAGGTAGCCCACCGGCAGGATTTCCCCACCATCACCCTGGGCAGCCGGATCATTGTCCCCCGTGATAAGTTCATGGCGTGGATCGATGAGCAGGCGGCCAAAAAGACGGAAATATTTTAGTGGCTATTCCAAAGATTCTGTGGTATTTGTTTGTGTTGCCAAGGAGGGATGAACAATGGCAAAGAAACGAGCAAACGGCGAGGGCAGCATTCGAAAGAAGCCCAACGGCCGCTGGGAGGGCCGATACACTCAAGGCATCGACCCCAACACCGGCCGCGCCATTCAGAAAAGCGTGTCTGCCAGGACGCAGGCCGAATGCAAAGAGAAACTGGCAAAGGCCATCCGGGACAACCGGGGCATCCCGGTGAACCACAACGAGGACTACACTGTGGCGGAGTGGTGCCGGCTGTGGTTTGAAACCTACAGCAAGCCTGTGATCCGCCCCAACACCGCAAAGACCTATGAGAACATGATCGAAAACCACATCGTACCGGCCATCGGAGGAGTTAAGCTCAAACGGCTCACCGCCATCCAGATCCAGAAGATGTACAACGATTCCAAGACCAGCGGACGGGTGCAGCGGTTCGAGAAAAAGACCGACACGGCCCTGTCTGGAAGCACAGTGCGGCGCATCCACATGGTGCTGTCCTCGGCACTGAAGCAGGCGGTCAAGGAGCGGATCATTCCGTACAACCCCTGCGACAACTGCCGCATTCCGCCCAAGGAGAAAAAGGAGATGACCATCATCCCGCCGGAGAAGCTGGGGGTGTACCTTAGCGAGGCGGAGAAGTACGGCGTCCTGCCCATGTTCTTCCTGGAACTGTCCAGCGGCCTGCGGCGGGGGGAACTGCTGGCCCTCCGGTGGGACGACCTGAATGTGAGGGATCGCATCCTCTCGGTGAGCAAGCAGGTCACTCGCATCGATGGGGAGCTGGTGGTGACGGAGCCGAAAACCAAGAACTCTGTCCGCAAGGTGGCGATGTCCCAGCAGGCCGTGGATATGCTGGTGAAGGAGCATGAACAGCACCCGGATAACCCCATCCTGTTCCCGTCGCCCCGCACCGGCGGCTATTGGAGCCCGGATGCGGTGTCCAGGATTAACCGGAAGCTGCTGGCGAAGGCGGGCATTGAGGAGCATGTTCGCTTCCATGATCTGCGCCATACTTTCGCCACCATGGCCCTCTCCAGCGGCGTGGATATAAAGACCCTGTCCAGTATGCTGGGCCACTATAGCGCCGGGTTTACCCTGGACACCTATACGCACATTACCAACGATATGCAGAGAGGTGCGGCGGAAAAGATCGGCGGCTTCATAGAAACGGCCACGGCTAAACCGGAACCTGAGCCGCCTAATCCGACGGAGGAGAGCCGGTGCAAGGTGATACCGTTCGAGAGAGTGGGATAACCGGGGATCTCCATATGGAAAGTCAGAATGCATCCGGAAAGGATGTACTCACAACTTGTCGAAAAAGTCCAGCTTATGCTTGATCTCATTGAGATAAGACACCCAAATACAGCCGTCTCCGGTTTTCATCCCGGAGGCGGTTTTAATAAACCCATACACCATAAAAGAGGGCATAACAAAAGCGCGTAGTTGTCCCGGATTATGCGCGGTGGAGCCAGTTCCCGCTCGCGGGTGGTCGGCTTATTTATGGACTCGGTCGCTTGGATATACCGTTTCTCCTCTGCATTAGTAGCAATAAAGTCCACTTCCTTGTTTATCACAGGCAAGCATAAAAAGCATGCCTGTCCATATTCAACCAGCAGTTCAATGACAACTGATCGAGTTTGGAGTATGCTTGACCCATCGAATTGTTCCGCCGGGGAGTGATATGAGGAGGTATGATCCATGAATATGAAAGATGCGTTTCGATTTCAGAATAAGCTGAAAGCTCTGATGTGTGAGGCCACTGCCATTCTTGAGGATCGGCGCAATATCGTCAAGGTCAAGACAACACATCTTCGGAGCAAGGTCATGTCCGATACCCAGGATGCTGTAGTGGAGGAAGCTGCTCCCAGTGAGTATGCCGGCCATGCCAACGGGGTAGCCGCCTTCCTCATGTCCCTGCTGGAGGAGCGGGAGAAATTGTGTCGGGCTATCCATACTGCCAAGAACTCTTTGGATTTGGATATGGACAGCGAGGTGGGCCTGAACCGGCAGCGTCAGGACCTGGCTGAGGTATTCCGCCACATGGCCATGCTTCGCAACAGCGAAAAGACCATTGCCGGCGGAGGCTCCGGCTTCCGATTCAACGGCGAGGGAAACCAGGTCTCCTACCGATGTGATGCCACGCAGGTCACCACCATCGACTTTGACCGGAACAAGATCCGGGGCATGGCTACGGCGCTCAGCAAGAAGGCCGACGAGATCTCCATGTCCCTGGATAAGTGTCTGGTCAACACCGAGGTATCCTATGAGCCGCCATTTGACATGAATGATAGCTTTGAGGATATCCTCAGCGACTTCATCGAAAAGAGCACGGCTGCATAAATGCCGCCACCACACCTTCAGGTGTGGTGGGCGTGGCAGAATGGATAGGCGGTGATGATCGGTTCAGGCGCAGATGAATTATGATGCTGCGCACTCCCCGGCAAAGAATGGACTGCATCTGATGAATGCAACATGAGCTCATAACTCATTGTGAAAGGCTCGTCAGTCGCCTCCATCCTCGTCCACCGAAATACTGCCATTTCTAACACATATCCATTGTCAAAAGCAGAATTCGACCTTATGCTTCTCTGATACTTGCCATAATGGCGTGATATTCTATTTATGAAGTCGCTTGTTCACGCAAGGGCTGCAGTCGTCCAGTAGGATCGCGGCAGGCCTATGGTCACAGGCGGATAAGGATCTAAGCGGTTTTGAAATTCTGCCATGCCCACTGTACCTGAAGAAATTTCCACATAAAAAGACCTGAGCAGCAGGCGACTGCCTGCTGCTCCAAAGAAACAATATGAGAAGTGGAGATGATGATCTCGTTCATCGGCACCTGGAGCAAAGCGCTCAGTGCATAGAGGTTATCTACACTGGGAAGGCTCTGGCCCCGTTGCCATTTGTAGATGGCTTGCGGCTCCTCAAATCCGAAATAGTGCTGGAGATCTCGGACTGTCAGGCCGCGATCCTTCCGGAGTCGGCAGATATTCGCCCCGGTAGCCACAGGATCGATGACAGGAAACTGAATCATGGACATATGGATCGCCTCCATTCATCAGGATGTCTCCGCTTCAGCGGAGTATCTTAGCATACCTGATGTGCTCTGAAATAGCAAGTGATCTTTGCCATTTGTAATGAAATCGTTATAGAGGAGTCTACTATGGGAACATTCACGGTGCCATCAGTATATCAGCCAGCTATTGCTGCGCTATGCCCTCTGGGGTGATCACACCAAGACAAAAAGAAGGAGATGATCAGCTGTGACGCAGTTGATTCCATTGGACAAACGCAGTAAGAAAGCCCGGCGGGAATACCACGCGAAACAGCGTGGCTCCTGGCACGGGGTCAACCCTATCACCCGGACCGTACAGAGCAGGAAGATTTATGACAGAGCAAGAGTTAAACAAGCGGATCACCGAGATCTTGGAATCTACTAAAAACGAGCCTGGATGCGGCCGACGTTCCGGTCGCCAATATCGCCGCACCCAGTGTGTCAGGCACTCAGACCATCTTCTGTTTCTCATTCAACACAGCAGGTATGCACCAAACATGGGGTATATCATGGGAGACTATGAGAGATTAAGAACGTTACTTCATTCCGGACTGCATATTCAGTATATGAAGTCCAGCGATCGTCAACAGTATCTGAAGCGAAGATCCAATCGAAAGGTCCGTAAGTATTTCGGCCTATCAAAGAAGGGCAACCAGTATCGCAAAGTGTTCGAATACTGGTGGACGCTCTATTGAATTTAAGATAGGTCAAAGATTGACTTATAGCAGGAGGGATCCTGCTTCACGACCTACACAGCGTAGACATACGATCAGGAGTCGCCGACAACGGCGCTGATAGAAACGGCGAAAATGCGGAAATTTTCCTGTTAGGGATGAGTTAGGGATTTGTCAGTTTCAGCGGCTATCCTTACTCATGCTCCAGTCGCTTTTCTTCCCCTGAAACCACCGCTGAACAGCAATCGCCTTAAACACAAAAACCAGAACAAAGTCAGGACCACCCGTAAAACGGGTGGCCTGCACTGACCCTATAAGGGTCTAGTATTGGCCGCGCCTCAAGGCGCGGTGAAACGGTCTGCCGACCGCATTCTCTTACGAGCGGCCCCACCAAGTGGGGCTGCTCTTACTTGCTCTTATTAACCGGCTCACCCGTAAACGGGTCATAGTATTCTTTGATTGTGAGCTGGTCGCTTATTTTGTCTTCCTGGAGCTGATTTCGGATATACTCCGCAATGGCTTTTTTGTTTCTTCCCACCGTATCCACGTAATATCCCTTACACCAGAACTGTCGATTTCCATACTTATACTTCAAATTCGCATGTCGATCGAATATCATCAGTGAACTTTTTCCTTTGAGATATCCCATAAACTGTGATACACTATACTTCGGTGGTATACTTACGAGCATATGGATATGATCCGGACAAGCCTCTGCCTCTATGATTTCCACACCTTTATACTCGCACAGTTTCCGAATAATCACCCCGATATCCGATCGAATCTGCCCATATATCACTTGTCTTCGATATTTTGGGGCGAAGACTATATGATACTTACAGTTCCATTTTGTGTGGGCCAAGCTGTCTGTTTCTTCTTTTTTCTTTATCACTGATATTCCTCCTTCGTTTTTGAGATGCGGTCGGCCAACCACTCTCATTCTACCGAAGGAGGTTTATCTTTTCTACGTATAGGCATACCCTTTTTGGAGCCACGGGCATAGCCCGTGGTTGCCGTTTTACAAAACGAAGAAAAACCGCCTAAACAGGCGGTTTTTCTAAGAAAGGTGGTCCGAGTGACAGGATTCGAACCTGCGGCATCCTGCTCCCAAACGGTTGAACTAAATTTTTTCTGGTACTTTCTAATAGTTTTTAACCATTTCCGCTACATTCCGCTCACTCTTTGCCGCTCTTAATTCCACTGTTTCCGGGTGCTCCAACGCTGTCTGTGGTCAAACATGTGGTCAAAGAGCCCTTCTTGACCAGGCGCGACATTCGCTGCCGCCGCCTGTCCAGAAGGGCTCTTTTTCATGTTCGGGTCTGGGGTATTGTAACTCTGGCAAAGCCTGAAAGCAAGTCATTTCTGACTCTCAGGCGTATCAGTTTTTAGCACGCCTATACAAAGAATACAGGCCGGTGAAACAGTCCCTGTTACTCCTCGTCCGATTCCAACTCGATCTTGTCATGTGGGAAGGGGTTGCAGTTCAGGAGTTCCAGCAACTTCCGCTGCAGTTCCTTTTCACCCAAACGGCCGCAGGCATTCAGGATCGTCTCCTGAGGCCGGTCCACATAGGCGCTCTGGAACAACTGGCGGGCCAGGCGGTCATCCCACTTCAGCTCCTCCACCAACAGCGGCAGCATATCGTCGCTGGACAGCAAGTCATACAGATCCCAGCCCAGCAGCTGATTGGCCGCCTCCTCGCTCTGGAGGTGTTCCTCCGCCGTGCTGAGCAGCAGTTTCGCCATCTCAAGGGTGGTCTGGGGGTCACGCCGTGCAGTCTCCACCAGGAGGTCCATGGTGTGCATCTCCGCCAATTCTGCCTCGGACCAGTGGCTGGCCGCCTGGGGAAAGGCGGCAATGAGAAGATCCCGGCAGGCCCACTCATTTTCGGAAAAATCCCACCGGCGCACCATATCTTCCAGTTCGGTCCGGGAAAAACTGCGTGGAGCCTCCTCGGCGGAGGTATCTGTCACCGTAACAGTGACCTGGATAGTGGGTGAGGCTGCCTGCATCAACTTGGCTTTCTCCGAGGGATGGAGCGAGGAAATGCTGCCAAAATCGCCGCACCAGCCGCACTCCCACCGGCTGCCCCGGATCATCACAGGACTGCCGCAGTGCGGGCATCGAATGGTCGCCATAAGAATTATCTCCTTTTGCCACATAAGGCAGCATTTGTTTGGGTACAAAACATGCTTACAGATTAGTCGCACTTTGCAGACCTTGTTTTATATTATTAATCAGAGAATCCAAAGTTTTTTCCATAACAGAACGTTTTAACTCACATTCCCATATTACAAAAACATGCCATCCAAGCTCTCGGAGCAATTCGTAGTTTTTTTGATCTCGGGCTATATTACCGATTATCTTTTCCCTCCAAAACTCCGAATTGTTTTTAGGCCATACAAAGTAGCGGCAGCCCGTATGCCCGTGCCAGAAGCATCCGTTTACAAAAACCACCGCTTTATATTTGGGAAGAACGATGTCCGGTTTCCCTGGAAGCCGAGCATCGTTTTTCCTATAGCGGAACCCTTTGGAAAAGAGATACTTTCGGACAAGCTCTTCGGGCTTGGTATCCTTGTTCCGGATACGGGACATATTATAGCTTCGAGTTTCGGACGAATGTACATCCGCCATAATAATCCCTCCGTTTCAATCAGTCATCATAATAGTCTCTTAGCTTTTGATGACATATTTTTGTAATCATAGACTTGCCGGAGCTATCAATTTCTCCCCAAAGACCTGGCGAAACAGAGAATAGTTGAGACTTTTCATTATAGAAAAAATAGCCGCTTTCAATCAAGGCCTTCACGGGATTGGCAATAAGGTTTGTGATTATCTGCTTATCGGTTACATCATCTCTCAGATAAATACACGGCTTCTTTTCGACTGGCAAACCGTGTGCTTTTCTGTCTGCGTAATATCTGCGGAAAAACGTCGCGGCCTCCTGAATAGTAATGCAGCCATTTTTATCCCCAAAGTGGAGAAGTGCCAGGATCAGAATAGGCTTATACGAATATGACATCTTCATGGATTTACAGTAATCAAGAAGACTGGAGAGCTTTTTAACATAAATTACTGTATCAGCGTGCTGAGTATCTTTAGTGCGAACCTTCTCTATTTCCTTGTCCGACATTGCTTTTCCTATGGCAGACGCGATGCTTTCAATACGATGTATTGCGGAAGTGTTACCCTCAACATAAAAATCTTTTACCGCAAGCTTTAATTTATCTTTTAGCATATCAACTGAGTCCCGCTCTGCAGCTTCCGGAGAAAGCTGAATGCCAGCAGCGCTCAATATATAATCGTATGCCTCTTGGGACAACGGCCGAATAGAACTCTGCCAAGGTGGATTAATACTTTTACGAACAGTTTCAAATCCAAGTTGCTCTATATATCCGCCATCCGGGAGATAAATCGGTACTTTTTTTTCAAATCTCTGGCAATCAACCAATTTGGCGTAATAGTTTTCACCATCTGCAGTCAGGATTTCATTGACAGTTCCCATCCCAAAATAATACCGCTGGCTTTTGTCGTAGCGATTTCCTTGGTAGTAAATAAAAATATCGCCTTTATGAAGTTGATTTTTATACTTTGCAGGGTAGTGGTATGAGCGGAACAGTTCATCTGCATAGGAAGATGCACTATCTACTTTTTGTGACAGGACAACAAGCATACTTCCACCTCATCACTCCAGAATTTCTGCAAAAAATCCGATAGATTTATCATCCAAGGTGCCAACAACTGTGCCACGGTCCAATAACCTGTTACCACACTCACAACAGGTTTCAGGAAGCAAAGCACAATTGTGGCATGCAGCCAGATTACAGGATTCCGGACCTTGCCCCAAAGACTGAATACAAACCGGATCAGAAGAGCACCATGCTGCATTTCTGATTGCATCCCGAACAGTATCTTCAATGTGTCCTTTTGTACCTTGCCGAACCAAGCCACCAAGAGAACCCTCAGAATCACCGGACGCCGTGTAAATCAAGACGCCATACATTCCGTATTCATTATCAGTCTTTTCGCAGTAAATGCGCTCGCGAATAGAGGAACTACCATAGCCACATTCAAAACTGAGTTGGTTAATGAGCAAGTGAGCAAATGTGTGAATCAGTACGAATTCAGGCCGTAAATTACCTGAAGAATTAGCTCCAAAACGGGATTTCTTGTAGGCGGTCTGCAGGTTCTTCAGCCTTTCCACAACAGCAGGCTGTTTTGCCCAATTTTCCACCTCAGATTTGTTAAACTCAAAGAAAATACCTTCACCCTGTACCCGAATCGCGGGCAACCAGTTGTCATCACCAATCCGAAGCATTTTTTTGCGCTCAGAAATTGGCAGTTCTTTTGGCTCGGCGCGGGAAAAACCAACAAACGCACGGGTCTCTTGCAATTTGTGCACAAGGGAAATGCTCTTAAAATATTTGCTTATGCTTGGATCATAAAATGCAATCGGATAGTTTTGGGAATGGAATGGCTGTGCATCGCTTCCACTGCTCTTGATGAGAACGTTGTATTCAGCCAAGCGGTAAGCATCTTCGGTCATGTCCTCTGTGACATCAGGCAGTCCTTCCAAGCCTTCAGCCCGGCGGGCAAAAGCATTATATAGTTCATCCGGATCAACATGGTTCCGCTCAGCCAGAATGTTAATGAACCCACGGTTCCATTCTCCATCTACCCGTGATGAGTTAAGTATTTCGAAAAACTCATCCAAAATAGCAATGATCTTCTTCGCAGTCTGCTCATCATCGGTAGGAATGTAAATAGAACTTCTTGTATCTGCAAACCATACATTAGTAGCACCGCGGAGAACCACACGAATTTCAGCATTTCCGCAGGGATGGTCCTGGTCAGCATCCATCCCCAACCAAGGCTTTGCCCCCTTGCATTTATAGCCAATCTTTGCAAGTGCTCCTGGCATGGTGGCACCTGCGATGGATTTTTTAGCGCCACAAGCACACTCGTAGAAAACACCACTTAATGATGCAGAGGCACCCCCGGTGCTTCTTCTAATTTTGCATTTTCCGCCATTTTCAATGGGGACATATGTATGCCCGCTGCCATGATGAAGCCATTCCGCTACAGGAAAATCATCAATATGCCCATCAGGGCAGATGACAATGAATCGTTCAGGAATCAGCTTTCTTTTGTGTCGGAATGATGGATTACATTTACGACCATTGGGCCACTGATAGCAATCACACTCGGGCTGTTGTTGATAGAATGTTGTTTTTTGCATCGTACCGCAGAATGGACAATAGTGCCATGTTGGGAATCGTACAGCAGGAATTTTCAAAAAACAGTTTTGGGGATCTGCGTTCTTTTCCCTGAAGTCAGGTGGCCAGCGAAGCTCCTGTACTCCCAAGCGGCGCTGCAGACGTTCATCCTTAATGATAAACGGAATGGCATCATTATAGCGCCACATATCGAGACCGGCAATCATCAGCGATTCATCATTTGGGAACGGTACAATTGCTCCCACACCCCACGGGCCAATCAAAGCACTTCGGCGCATTGGCTTATTTGAATATGCCATCTTCGCTCTCCTTCGCAGTATATCTGTTGGTCAAAACTTCGGCTTCACAGGATGCATCCACACTTCGCATGGAAGTTGGGGTTTCTATACCGCGGCCTCCCCATGCCTCATTGGGATGACTGCCGGCAGAATACATCAGGGGAACCGGGTCGGCATAAGACCGGTCTGGGTTTTTTGCGGGCTCCCATTTTCTCGGATTCCAGTCCTCCCAACATTGGAGAATATACTCAATCCGGTTCAGTGTTGCATCCAGTTCCTCGCTGTCGATATCGTCCACGCGATTTTCGATAATGTTGAGCACTCTTCCCTGCAGTTCTTTATCAGGATAGGTAGGCGGATCTTCGTTGAAACGGCTGTCATTTTCAAGTCGCATCATTCCAATCATAATAGCATGCAGAGCTCTTTCGCGGACAGGTGCTGAAAAAGGTGTAACACTGGTAGGTTCGACACTGCAGTATACTCTGGAATGATAAGATTTGAAATGTTCATAATGAGATTTATCCCGGGGGCGGCCTGGACGGTAAAGCACAAACACAATACCGGGAGCATCCGTGGCATTTCGACCGACACGGCTTGTTGCCTGGATATATTCCGAAGTTGTTTTAGGTTGACCGGCAACAGTCATCAGGCCGAGCCTTGATACATCAAGGCCAACAGAAATCATGTTTGTTGCAAGGCATATATCGATAGGATGTTCTTTAACCTTGCCCGCTGCATCTTCTTCACCGGAGTAGCGAATTCCAAGATTGGCAAGGCTTGCAGTAACTTCACTGCCGGAAATACGACTGGTAAGTTCTTCGTCGCGCCAGATGTAGCGTCTGCACTTGCGATATTCTTCCTTTGTCGGATAGCGCTTATCATCAAAACGGCGCTTATACATGACATCCAAATGCTGATCAATATCCGCCCGAATCCATGTGGCAGCTTGTCCGAGTTCGCGGATGCTGTTATAATATCCGATATTTGTCCAATAGGGATCTCTGTCAGATTCTTTTTCAACTTTCATTGCCTTTGCCCCATACAACAACGCTGCAAATAAGCGAATCGCAGTTGTTGCATCAGAAGATGAGCCCGTCGCAAGAATGCCGACATATCGCCGTCCATTTTGCCCGTGATCCTCTTTTGCAAAGAAAGAATTGCCGGCATCCAAGCCAGGAGGAGGGAACTGGAAAACATGGTCTTCTTTGCAGCCATACAAGGCGTGGCACTGAGCTTTGGCCCGGCTGATTGTTGCTGTGGACGCAATTATTTTGGGATGGATTTCACCAGACGGAGTCCTGACTGTACAGAGTTCATGTATCAGAGTTTCATAATGACCAACCATAGAACCCAGAGGGCCGGAAATCAGGTGAAGCTCATCCTGGATAATGAGGTCTGGAGATGTTTTCTTTTCACCATTTTCATAGCCAAAAAGGCACTGTGCTTTTGGCCGGAATGGCAACATGGCAAATTTGTCCACTGTCCCCAGTAACAATGTAGGCGTTGATTCATAGATGGCATCGTCTACCACAAACAGGGGAAGGTCTTCTTTTGAAAAGTCGCAATTACGATTTCGGCATCTGAACACAATTTTGGCTTTCCCGTGTGGGCCCATCACTTTTTTATATCCGGCAATCTCCCAAATATTCCCACGCTGAATTGCACCCATTTGGGCGCCGCACCAAGGGCACTTTAGTATGACAAATGGATTCTCTTTGCCGTCTTGTTTGAGCTTTTCAAATTTTTTTACAGCACCTTCGGAACCATCCATATGATTGGGCGTCGTCGTGCCGCCAACCCAAAGGCCGATAGTAATCCTGTTCTTTCCAAACAGGTCCTCGTGTTCCTTGCGAAGCAGCTCACATGCACAAATCATAGCGGAGGCCCGCTCATACTGCTGTGCGGTCAGCAGGCGCAATGTATAACGCATAAGAATAGCAGTTCCCTTGTCCGCTTTGTCCAAAAGGCGCCGAATAAAAATTGTATATGCGGACAGGCCAAGGTACGCTTCTGTTTTACCACCGCCAGTTGGAAACCAGATTAAATCTACAATACCACGCTCGTTGCAATCAAGGTCATACATGGAGCGAAGATTCATCAATACAAATGCAAGCTGAAATGGGCGCCATTTACCATAGCGTGTTTTGTCCCCATACCATGTATTGCTGTTTGTTACTTCCGGAAGATTTACCGGATTGATTAAACGGATATCATTGATTCCATCATCTTCCCATCGCTGCAACGGAAGATTATAGTGAAGCTGTTGCATCAGCATCGCCAGATTCATATATTGGAACGCAGTTCGCACTTCTTCATTTTGTTCCAGCAAATCGATGCCTTTTTCCATGCGGGAAAGGCAAATATCACAGTTACGGATATGCCTGTCTGCTGTAATTGCATATTCGGGTGACAAACTCTTGCGGATTATACGAAGTCCATTAATCCACTCACGGTACTTTTGGCACATCAGGCGAAGCTCGCTGACTGTCTCGGAGAAACTACCATAAGGGCTCATTTTAAGCATCTCAAGAGATACGCCGTCAATCGTGCTGGGGACAATTGGTTTAATATCATATCGGGGGAAAGTAGCCGTGGAAATCCATCCAACGGTATCAGATTCCTCCCAATCGGCAGCACAGCCATGTCCTATTGCGAAATTGTGGATATCGCGATACAAGAGCTGGTTGGAACGGTAATCCTCATCTTCGGTAATTCGCTGTCCTTCAGAAAGCGGCGAAAAACCTTTTTCGGAAAACAATGTAAATTTGACTTGGAAGAAACATTCATCGTCTCTGACGGAAGATCCCTTTTTCCCCTTGGTGTTTTCCAGTGTAAAGGTATAGATTGTGCTGTTTCCGGCCCTATAGCGATATGTAATGTCAAATTGCAATCCCGTATTCCCGATAGGTTCCTTGCGCAAACTTTTATCAGCGGTGGGAAGTATAAGCGGATTTCCGTCATTTTCCCAAGAAAGCGCTGTACGGGGATATGTTGTAACTTTTCGCTCGGTTTTGGGATCAATAGCCGTTAGTGTAGTATATGTACCTGCCGATACTTTCACACGGACGTTGTCTTCGCTTTTGATTGCGACAGTGATGCTGATTGCCGATTGCCTGTATGCATTGGATCGATTGATCAGTTCTTCCGCATTTTCCAGAAACTCAGGGGTAGCTCTGGATTTCTTTGCCGGCTCAGCACCAGGATCTTCACCCTCAGGGCCTGTTACGGGTTCACTTTCTCCTTCTCGGGTATCTACATCCGTATCCGTCGTCTCTCTCGGATACAAAATGCCAGCAATGTATCGTGTCCGGGGAGGATCGGTCGTTAGAATTTCCTCACCATTGCTTTGCGTCATACCCGGCCAGTCAATGGGATCCGGGCCAATAAACTCTTTTTCAATATAATCAATCAATTGATCTCGCCGGGTATCACTCATTGAATAGCCTCCTCATCAAAAGATTATCGTATTCTCTCTTGGCTGCATCTGTCTCCAAAATGAACAGACCAGAGCATGCACGACTCAGACCGACATACATCAGCTTATCTGAAGAAAAATTTTCAATATCCGTCAGGATGATTACGGTATTTTCAAGGCCTTTGTATGCCTGAATCGTACAAAAAGTTGTGTTCACTCCAATTGGCACTTTAAAATCTTTTATCGGATACCCGTCAAGCATGGAAACAACAGAATCGTCTCTTCGCTTGGGGGACAAAATTGTGATTTGCTCAGGGCTGATATGTGCGTCTGCCAGCTGTTTAAGCAGTGCCTGCAGTTTTTTACACTGGTTTTCCATTGTAGACCAAGTAATGTACTGTACCGGAGGACCATCAACCTTGGTCCATAGATTATGTGGGGCCTTAAAGCCGGTTACAGTTTCGATTTCTTTGCAGATTGGCTTTGTATTTCTACAGTTTATTGTTAGTTTGAAACGAATAAAAGCGGTTTGATCTTCCAGCTTCTCTATCATCCCGGCACCGGACATACCATCTGCATAAATTGCCTGCATGGAAAAATCTCCAAACATCGTCCAGCGACCTCTGGAAAGGCCTTTTTCCAGACAAGTACTCATAACCTCCAAATAACTGTCCCGTATCAGATCCTGTGCTTCATCCACAACTATTTTGTCATACAGCTCACCGCCATCCAACAGCGCAATTGCTGCAGCTTCAGGAAGATCGCTCTGGTAATACTGCTGAATCTTATCCGAATCTTGTGGATATATGGGCAGAAGGCCAGCCTTTCTGGCAACCTGAGTCATATACTTATGGAATGTCCCGATGTACTTAGGACGCACAGCCTCCGGCATGGTTTCAAAGTAACTGCTTAGCCAATCTGCAAGATTGGCATTAAAACAGAACAATGCAACTTTCTCACCGCGTGCAACAGACTTTTTAACTTCCTCAATAGCAAGGAGTGTTTTCCCAGTACCTGCCGGACCTTGAATAAGGCATCTTGGATTGTCATCCAGTTGGTCAAGACAACGATATTGTTCTTTTGTCAGCGCAATCAGTGCATCACTTGCATTACGGAGCTGTGCACTCATTGGGACTGTACAATCAAAATCACCACGGAGAAGCGATGCCATATATCTGACATCCGAAGAATCAGGGAGTTTAGAATCGTTGACAGGACCATAGTGGGACTCCCATTTAGCTTTGGTGCCATCTGAAAGCCGTTTAATAAATTGCTTTACATTGACACCGTCACGTGAGTCAAACACCTGCCATTGTTCTTCTTCAATTCCAGTAGAAGTAAATTCAATATCCGGAAACATAACGCCGTAACCGAACAGCACATTTTCAATATGACGATGCTCAATGTCGATACGTTTTTTCATTGCATCAACAATACTGAAAATTCCGTCTCTGGCTTGGTCAAACGGCCCCCGGACTTTGCTGTTTGTCTTGCCATATCTGTTGGTAAAATACCAGATACCATTCTCTCGTCTGACCCGGCCACCTTTAACTTCGAGTGCAAAGATCCCCAGCTTGGGAGCAAGGACAAGAAAGTCTGTTTCTCCGTATATTACTTTATTATGGGTTGCAATTCCGAGAGAATGCAGGACGATCCATTTGTCTGTTCCAGGTGCATTTTGAAACCATTCAAAAATTTTTCGTTCTGCATTGGATTTCACCTCCGGAGAAATCACAGAAGGGATCATGATGGCCATAACAAAACTCCTTACTCATCACCAATAAGGCGGTTGGTATCTGCGATGTCAACTGTTACAGGTGTTCCAATATCAATGATCTTCAAGATACGAACCGTCCCAATTCCATCAACCTGCATTTCTATAGGTTCCCAGATGTTGAAAGGATCAATATCTCCATACTCCTTTAATGCTTCAACAATCCGGTTTCTCAATTGCATTGATAACACTCTGCCAGCCTGAACATGAGCGCTGCGGACTATTTGCGCTGCATCAAATACTTGATCCAGCAGTTCCTTTAAGACGCTGCTGCCAGTCGCCACAGCGATATACTCCAAGTCTTGCTTGCTTTGTGGAGCAATAACATCATCGTCATGAATCCAACCATGTACTGCCTGTTGCCCTTTGGAACACCCGGCATCCTGCAAGTGCTGATAGATTTCGTCATCCGAATAAAACAATGTCTCAATTTCCAGAGCTTCTTTCCACTTACCTGCCATTTCCCGCATTTCAGTCTTTCCTGACCGGTTTAAAATTACATCCGCCATCTCACGGATCAGGTCTTTAGAGGTTTCACGTACAACAACAAAATCACCCACTTTTAATTGTTCGGGCAGGACAGAGTCTATTTTGTCAGCGTCATTCATGATAATATTGGTCGCTGAAATAACCTTATGACCGGTACGATAAAACGCCAGGTAACCACCTACATAGTTAACGGGAATTGCTTCTGTTGTTTCATTTGCAGCTTTCTGTCCGCCGCTGGCAACATATTGGCGGTATTTATTTTCCCGGAGAACCACTTCAATTTCAGCGAACTCATCCGTTTTCGGAGTGTCTTCCGGAACAGGCTGTACCGGAGTAAATCGGCTGGTAGACACATGAATTTTTTCCGTATTAAAAGACTTTTCTATGGCCTGTCGATTTTGAAAACTGTCAAGGGCTGTATTCCACTTTGTTGTATCGTAGTTCTTCCAGCGTTTTTCGTAGTCATACAGCAAAACCGTATATATTTGAGTATTGAAACCATAAAGGATTTTTCGCATAATAGCGCGCTTCAGCCAACCGACAACGATTGTTGCAGAAAACTGTGACTCCTGCACAGGATAATACTCTGCCGGGTACAGAACATAAACCTGCGTGATGAGCCGCTGCCTGCGACACCACATCTGCCAGTATTCCTGTACATGCTTTTTTTCAGAGCGTTCTGGAACAACAATGCAGAGGCTTTTATATTTTCCCTTTTGCAATATGTCGGCTAAAGCATCATGTTTGGGGAGGGGGTATCCCTTAGTAAAGATTTTTTTCAAACAATCTATAATTGTGACATAATCATCATAAGTTTCAGGCGCGAGGTAATTTCGTTCACAGGCAAGAATACTCCCGCACTCATCCAGAGTAAGCCTTGGCTGGGACAGTTGAGTTTCAACAAAGGGGACCGTCTCGCGAAGGGCAATGAATGAGAGAGAAAACAACCCGTCAAACAATTTGAGCATTTGAGCGGACTGCGTTTGTGCTTCTATCCGATGAGAATATAGTTTGCGAATAGCAATACTAACTTCATTGCCGTCCATCGCAAGATATTTAACTTTCCGCTTTGCACAGTGTTTGGTTTTTCGGTCAGAACTCAGCGCGCTGACATTATAAAGGCGATCCGTAATGCTGGTTTCATCCCACCGCCACAGATTAAACTGCCTGTCCAGGAATGGTTGCAAATCAAAAGAGTTAACGATATCAGTTACGCATGTGATTGGAACACCCAAACGCATCAATTCATCAAGTGCGTCCATCTGACTCAGCAGAGTATTGGCATTGGAACCGTCAATAATAATGGACTGAATAGGATGACCTTGTTCCGCCAGTGCAGCTATTGCATATAAATCTGATGCAAGAACAATGGCCGGAATACCATCAAGTTGCCCGGCACCGATATTTCTGACATTTCCCTCATAATCAGCATGCCCAATAAGAAGAATGTCCTTAATATCGCGGCCACACAACTTACAAATAGAAAACAATTCTTTGGCATTGATTACCGAGGTCATATTTACGATAGAACTATCCATGTGTGTTCTGTAATCAGAAAGCAATGTTAGGAATTTTTCATCTGGTGTCAGGCAACCAGAGACATCTTCTAACTTCCTCTTTTCTTCTATATATTGATTGTAAGTACTCAAACGTCGTTGTGTATTGGTTAGTTGAAACAACGGAAAGTTTTCAATAGGAGCATCAATGATTAGCGGCGTACCTTTATCAACGACTTTAATCCGCATTCTTTGTTCACTGTTTCTTCCTTCTATGCCGACGAATTCAACAACAGCGTTTCCAAGTTTTAATTTTTCACCAGGTTTAAACGCTTCAGGATCATAAGCACGCTCGATTTTACCTTCAGCTATATTGTGCAGCAACTTGATCAGTGTAAAGATAAAAATTGACTGAATACGTTCCGGGAAAACAAGAATGTTGAATTTTCCCTGGTGTGCAATCATTTTATCAAGCATTAAAACGCTGGCTTTGATAATAGGAGGTATGCCCACAGAATGAGCGTTATCTTCAAAGGATAGACTAATTCCGTCGAAACTGCTTTTCTGTGACAGCAGTTGTGCTACATAGTCTTGCCATTCCATCATGGCTATCCCTCCTATCGTGTCAAATGGTAAAGCCCTTTTGAAGTGCAGCCTGATAGGCTTTAACGGCATGTGTTGCTTGCTTTATGCTGGGCTTCTGTCCTCGAGCGGCCAAAGTACCAACGGAGAACAGCAGGCTGCGCTGCCAAGGTTGGAAGTTCTTCGTTTCCTTGGCCCAGCGCGACAGAGCAAACCAAGTCTCTGCCGGAATAGCTGAAGCTTCATCGATGAGCGCAAGTTCTTCTTCTGTAAGAGAATCAATACTTCCGGTTGCTGGTTGACTGATAGCCTCCGGTCGTGCTACGGATAACAGTTCGCTCTGAAGTTTATCGCTGATTGTGTATTCATGCTCGCGGATCGCCTGCCAGCACTTTTCTTTTTTGCACCATTCGCCTACATTGGCCCCGCCGGGAGGATTCACAATTATCGCCTGAACAAACTTGGAAATCTCAACAATTTCATACTCCAAAGACGGGGTGAGCGCCTGTTCCTTCCATATCCGCTCCAAGTCAATACGCTGGGCGGTTTTGAAAGAGAGAAAAGCCAGTGTATATGTAACAATATTGGCACGGTATCCGCCATATTGTTGCCTTTGGACGAGCTTTTCGGTTTGACGGAACAGAATTGCTTTGGCAATAAGATTTTGGTAATAAACTTCATCCGGAACAAAAACTTTGCGCTCTTTCAAGCGAAGCATAAATTTATGGAAATTCTTTTGAGCTCCCTCACTGACCTGCCAAGGGAGCTGATCCCAAGTGTTTTCATACTTGGCAAGATCTGTTTTTGTGAACAAGGGATGCGTTTCCTTATATTCTTTTTTCCGTTTGGTAGTGGATTCACGGGTGAGCATATCTGCATACTGACCACGTGCTCGTTCATAAAACCAGTTTCGCGGTTTCAGGCCACCTTGGGCAGGAGCCCAAATGGTACGTGATAGCTCTTCGATACGTCTGTGGAAGGGATCATTGGCCGAAAAGTCTGCAATTTGTATTTTGTTTTGAGTGTTGGCAAAGGTCGAAATTCTGGGGACGATTTCATCCATATCCTCTGCAGAATGTATCACCGAGATTTTCATTTGAACAAAAACTTGCGACAAATCTGCGGAAATTTTACGGTCGTTTTTGGCGTTGAAAATGGATGCAGTAGTCTGACCACCGTTAACAATCTGCATATCTATGATACGCTTGATGGATGGTTTTCCATTTTCATCGCGGACAATTTCCACGCTCTCCGCTGTAACAGAAATACCGTTGTTATATGCAAGGAACATATCAGGCTCTTCCCGCAGAGTATCACGAATTCCCTTATTGACACCGCCTTTTACCTGAAGGAATGAGCGAACATTTTTCTCCAGCAAACGATCTCTGAACTCATCATAAAGAGTAGCCAACAAATCGCCATTAATGATGGCCAAATAAACGCTGTATTTTTTGCTGGTGCTGTTTTCAATGCAGGGAATTGTTGTTTGGAACTTCTCTTCAAAATCAATTTCTATCGTTTCCCGCATTTTGCCGGAAGTAACACAGCGATACAATCGATCAATATCCCACAAAGAGAAAGAGACCTCTGCGCAACCGATGGTAATGTTCTTTAAGGTAATCGGTTTTACGAGCCCATTTGTCAGTGCGCAGATCCGCACATGCTTTATGTTGTCCTTGTTTTTGTGTAATGTTATGGCAAACTCATAGGTGTCATTATCTTTTTGAAAAGATGTATACAGATCATTGATGGCTTTGTGGTATAACTGAATCGCACGCTTAATGGCAGCGTCAACATCCGTCTGGGATACTGAGCGTGGTAGTTCTGTATCAGAATAAATGCTGACAAAAATATCAACTGATTCGTAGTCTTCAGAAATTGCATAGCCGTTCATCTGGAGACCGTATCCTCGGAAAGGACAGATAACAGGGTCTGTTACCTCGCCTGCTTCTTCCAGATACTCCATCATGACATTTGTGAGAAAATCTTCTATGGTCCAGCCACTGGTTTCGGTATCAGAGGCACACAAAACCTCTTCCCTGAAAGCAGTGTAGAATTCATCAAGTGTTTGATTTTTCGACATTTTTGTCACCTTCTGTAAATCGAACCAATAATGCATCAGCGATGATGTAAGCAAGACAAACGGGAACTGCATTACCTATTTGCTTATAAGCAAGTGTTCGAGATGGTTTCCCAGTCACTGATTCAAAATAATAATTATCAGGGAATGTTTGAATCCGGGCAGCTTCTCTTGGTGTAAGAGAACGGTTTTGTCTGATATCCGGATGGATAAAGTAATGCCCATCACGGGAAATGTGCGCCACAACTGTTTGGGCACAGGTTAGGTTCCCGGCTACAACTTTAAATCGATCCAGAAAACTTTTGGTATTGTTATGAGTGCGCAACCGCTCAGGAAGATCCGTGTACGCTATCCTTGTCTTGCTTTTATTCCAAGTATCAACGACAATGCGATATATCTCCAAATCTTGGGCAGTATTGGGACGTGCCTGATGAAATGTGACTGCCTCTTTGTCATATTCTTTTATTTTGGAGCTGAAAAGATACTTTCCAGTGTAATGGGCTGTTTCCACTGGTGTAATAACACCTTCTCCAGCTTTAATTGGGGGAAGGTCGCAGAATAGTTCTCCAACTTTATGTTTGCTCTTAACTACAGGAATTTCTGGATAAAAATCTGTTTTTTCACCGCGGTAACCAATTAAAATAATTCTTTTCCTGTTTTGAAGCACCCCATAGTCTGATGCATTCAGTGGACGAAAATCTGTTGTATAGCCGCATGTTTTAAACAATTTGCGCATATTGTCGAAATGCAAAGTGCCGTCTTCGTCCCTGGCTGACAAAAGGCCAAGAACATTTTCAAACACAAAGTATTTCGGCTGATACTTTTTCAGGAATTCTGCATAGAGTTTGTATAGATAATTTCGTTTATCTCCAACCATTTTGCTTTCAGACCTGGCGCGTCCAGCGATGGAATAAGCCTGACACGGAGGGCCTCCCACAATTAAATCGAGTTTTTCATTTCCCAGAAGCGCATCGATGTCCTTGAAGATACTGGGCAGGGTCTCCTGTGAAATTTCGTAGTTGAGAACAGAACCCAATATCTCTTCAGGAATCAGATCATAAAAATCTGTACGCGAGATTTCACCCTTTAAATAGCGGGTATATGGCACAAGGTTCTGTTGCTTTTTGAGCCAATGGTATGCGGCGCGCGTCTTTAATGTATAGCACGCAGCTGCGTCCATTTCCACATGAGCAACGGGTTCATAACCAGCTCTGATAAACCCCTCAGACAAACCTCCGGCTCCCGCAAACAAATCAAGATATTTTGGCATGGTAATCTCCTCGTCTTTATTGGCGTCAGGGAGTCATTTGTCCTCTGGTATAAACTCCATAATGTATTCAATCTGGCAATCCAGAGCCGTACAAATTTTCAGGAGAATCTCTGTTGTCACATGACCGTTTTTGCCCATCTTTGTTACTGAAGCAGGGCTGATGCCTGCCTTTGCACACAAATCTTTTTTCCTCATGTCCTTATCAATCAGTAATTTCCAGAGCTTTTTATAACTGACGGCCATAAATTTTCTCCTCCCGAGCTATTAAAGTAAAAGCACTCTGCCAGCTGACAGAGTGCTTTTCTCTTCATCCATCTGCCTTGGCATATATTCAACACCAACAGCGTTTTAATTATCTTATCAGGTTCAGTAAAAAAATTCAAGAAAAAATGATAGATTCGCACGATTTCTGGAGAAAAATGTATATGGAAAGGGGGGGAAAAGAAAAAGTGTCAGATTATATGTCTTGCAAGATCAATTTCTGTCTGACATGCATACTGACAAGGATTAGGAATCTCTATTGAGGTACAGACTGATTTCGAGCCTGTGTCGCTTTCCTTTAGTTTTCGAACAGTGTGACCAGCTATATAAAAGCGTACCGGAAGGAATGATGCGCAAGATGAAGAGCGTTTGTGGTATTGGAAACCGTCCGCATAATGCTGCTGCTTCTGGATTCTGGTTGGAGCGATTGTACCCTTGGATGCAGCATCTTGGCAATTTAAAAAGCTGGAACCGATAATTCTTTTTTCTAAATCATCTTGCCCCAAAACCTGACAGTGGTTATACTGGTATAAAAGAAGAAATCAAATCAATTGGTGGTGGATTGTATGACAGAGGTAGTAGCAGCCCTGATCTGGGATCGGGATCAGTTTATGATTTGCCAGCGCCCAGCACATAAGGCAAGAGGACTCCTATGGGAGTTTGTTGGCGGAAAGGTAGAGCCAGGAGAAACCAAGGAACAGGCTCTGATTCGGGAGTGTCAAGAAGAACTGGCCATTACTCTGGATATTGGCGAAGTATTTATGGATGTAACCCATGAATACCCGGATTTGACGGTTCACTTGACCCTATTCCATGCCACTATCCAAGAAGGGATTCCACAGAAATTGGAGCATAACGACATTCGCTGGATCACAGTGAGTGAAATTGATCAATTTGCGTTTTGCCCGGCGGATGAGGATATCTTAAAAAAATTAAAGAACAAAAAATAAGTTGATTACATCTCAAAACGGAGGTTTTTCATATGCCGGGAGAAAAATTCACGCTAATGCAATACTCAGTCAACGCAATCCTCGGCCTCATCGAGGCAAACGATTTTGTCATACCCGAAATCCAACGTCCTTTTGTCTGGAAGCGTAGCCAAGTTAGGGATCTAATTGATTCTCTTTACCATGGATATCCCACTGGGTACATCATCACTTGGAAAAATCCATCGGTAAGGACCAAGGATGGCGGATACTCCCAGGGGAAAAAAGTCCTAATTGATGGCCAACAACGAATTACTGCCTTGATGGCCGCTATTTCCGGAAAAGAAGTCTTGGATGAAGATTTTAAAAAAGATCGGATCAAAATAGCGTTTAACCCCCTGGCAGCTGATGACAGCAAACGATTCGCCGTCCAGGACGCATCCCATTTAAAGGACAAAAAATGGATTCCGGACATCTCGGTTCTGTTTTCTGCTAATTTTAAGCCAAGAGCATTTGAAAACGAATACGCAAAAAACAACCCGAATGTAGACCTGGATGAGCTGGCCGAGGAGATTAGCAAGCTTACCGGAATTGCAAACCGGCAAATTGGCGTAATTGAACTTGACCACTCCCTGGATATTGATGAGGTTACTGAAATATTTATCCGCATCAACTCCAAGGGGACCGCTCTAAGCCAATCTGATTTCGTCATGTCTAAAATGGCCGCAGATACCGACCACGGTGGAAGTATAATGCGGAAAGCGGTGGACTATTTCTGCCATTTAGCGGTAAAACCAGAATTCTATGAAAATCTGAAAAAAGACACAGAATTTCAGCAATCAATCTTTGCTGACAAGATTAAGTGGCTGGCAAAAGATTATGACGACATCTATGATCCAGGGTATAGCGATATGCTGCGAGTCTCCTTCATGCATCAATTCCGTCGTGGAAAATTAGCCGACTTAGTAAGCCTGCTATCTGGAAGAGATTTTGAAACCAAGGAATTTCGCGAGGACATTGTATCTGATTCCTATCAGAAGTTGGAGCATGGCATTTTGAATTTTATCAATGAATACAACTTTGCACAGTTTATCCTGGCCATCAAAGGAGCTGGCTTTATTTCCAGCAAACTTTTAAATTCCGCGATGACATTGGATTTTGCCTATACGCTCTACTTAATTTTATTGGATACCCCTGAAATTCCAAATGTACAAATTAAGCGGTATGTCCAAAAATGGTTCGTTCTTACCACGCTGACTTCCCGCTATATCGGCTCACCAGAATCCCAAATGGATCGTGATATGCGGAGTATCCAGGAAAAAGGCTTCAAGAATTTTCTATCCGAAGTAGAAGCTTCCGCATTGTCCGACACTTTCTGGACTGTCACACTCCCCCAGAACTTAGAGACATCTTCTGTAAATAGCCCTGCTTTTAATGTGTTTCTTGCTGCACAGGTTCATTTGAACTACAATTCGTTGCTGATGAATGGTATAAAAGTCAGCGATTTAATTACTGTTGCGGGAGATATCCACCACATTTTCCCGAGAGCCTATCTTAAAAAGAATGGCGTAGATAGCAAAACGAAATACAATCAGGTAGCCAATTATATTTATCTTGATACACAAGTCAACAAAGCTATTAGCGATGATGCACCCTGCGACTATTTTAGCAAGGCGTTTATGCAATGCGAAACCAAAGCAATAGAGTTGGGGAACATTTGCAACCTGTCACAATTGAACGAGAACTTACAAGAAAACTGTATCCCCCTGTCTGTTAAAAATATGGACGCATCCAGCTATGAAGAGTTTTTGACCGAGCGCCGCAAGTTGATGGCATCTATGATGAAACGGTATTATTGGGGCCTGTAAATTATGGAGTGTTGCGACATGAAACAATACCGTAAGCTCGTTCGTGATCAAATCCCAGAGATCATTAAAGCAGATGGAAAAATCTGCATCTGCGAAACACTTTCTGACAAGGACTACCTGTCCCTTTTGGACCAGAAGCTGAACGAGGAACTGGCGGAATATCAGGAGAGCAAATCTCTGGAAGAACTCGCCGACCTTCTGGAGGTCATGCAGGCGGTCGTGAAAGCCCGGGGCTGGACGCTGGAAGAATTGGAGCAGGTGCGGGCGGACAAGGCTGACAAACGGGGTGGATTTGAAAAGAAAATTCTTTTGAAAGAAGTGCGGGAAAAGGAGCCTTCTGATGGATGAAAAAGACGATTTAATGGCCAGAACCATGGTAGAAAATTTGAGCATCGGCATTAACCCTCTCACAGGCAGAGCACTTCCACCGTCAGATTGCTGCGCCAACGAGGTGGTACAAGAAGCGCTAAAGGCGGTATTGGAGCATTGTTCCCTGGAATCCTATGCCTCTATTCTGGAGCGGCAGAGAAAAGAGAAAGAGGCGGCTCAAAAGGAGAAAAAAGAACGCCGAAAAGCTCAATACCCAAATACCGGGAAAGCGTGGTCCAGAGAGGAAAGCGAGAAGCTCTATGATTTGTACTTTCGGAGAAAGAATAACATCTGGCAAATCGCAAACATCTTGAAAAGAACACCAGGAAGTGTCTCAACTCATCTGAAAAAATTTGGATATTGATTGTGAGGTGACCTCCATGTCTACCTACCGCTCCGCCTCCGGCAGCAGTGCCGAGGATCTGTTCATCGAACTGTTCTCCGACACTTTCGGTGCCGAGAAGGCCGGCTATCTATACTCCCAGTATCCCTTCTCCGACATCTATCAAAATAGCCGGTTTGCCGATTTCCTGATCGAAAACGGCGGACGAAAGGTGGCCATTGAGATCGACGACGAGGCTTCCCACAACCCAAAATTGATCTCCCGGAACAAGTTCTATGATGACCTGCTCAAGCAGAACAGCATGATCTACCTGGGCTGGGACGTGTATCGCTGGGCGGTGCGGCAGATGCAGCAGCAGCCGGAGACCGTGAAAGACGAGCTGCGGGTATTCCTGGGCCAGCACCCCAGCTTCAAGGAGATCGAGGACTACCTTCCCACTCAGCGGGGCAAGTCCCTGGACGGCTCCAAGCTGGAGCTGAAGGAGCACCAAAAGCAGGCCCTGGCGGTTCTGGAGGAGATGCGCTGCAACTTCGAGACCATCGCCCTGCTCTACCACGCCACCGGCACCGGCAAGACGGTGACCGCTGTTATGGACGCCAAGCGGTTCGGGAAGCGGACGCTATTCCTGGCCCACACGGTGGAGCTGGTGGATCAGGCCACCAAGACCTTCCGGGAGCTGTGGCCCCGGGCCACGGTGGGGCGCTATGTGGAGAGCATGAAGCAGGGCAACGCCTTTGCAGTCTGTGGCAGCATTCAGAGCGCTGCTCTGAATCTGGAGCGGTTCAAGCCAGATGACTTCAGCTACATCATCGTGGACGAGGCCCACCACGCCTCCGCCGATACATACCAGAAGGTCCTGTCCTACTTCACGCCGGAATTCACCCTGGGCCTGACCGCCACACCAGAGCGGGCCGACGACAAGAACATCCTGGATATCTTCAAGAACACCGCCCACAAGCTGGACATCCAGACCGCCGTGGAGATCGGCGAGCTGGTGCCAGTGCGGTGCATCCGCATCCACACCAACATCGATTTGACCAAAGTGCGGTTCAACAGCGTCCAGTACAACATCCGGGACTTGGAAAGCAAGATCTATGTTCCGGAGCGGAACCAGCTCATCGTGGACACCTGGCTCCAATATGTGAAGGACAAGCGGACGGTCATCTTCTGTGCCTCCGTCAAGCACGCTCAGGAGATCGCCGGGCGACTCCATGACGCTGGTGTGGCCGCTGAGGCTGTATCCGGCGAGATAAAGGCCAGCGACCGCCGGGAGGTCTTGGCTCGGTTTGAAAAGGGCGAAACCAAGGTGCTGTGCGCCTGCGACCTGCTCAACGAGGGCTGGGACTGCCCCGCCACCGAAGTGCTGTTTATGGCCCGACCCACCATGTCCAAGGTGCTCTATACCCAGCAGCTGGGCCAAGGTATGCGGCTGTCACCGGGCAAGGAAAGCCTGATGGTGTTTGATTTCGTGGACAATGCCAGTCAGTACAATATGCCCTATTCCATGCACCGGCTGTTCCGGCTGAAGGAGTACAAGCCCGGCGCTCTGGTATTGGGCACCAAGGGGCAAAAGGCCGCCGAACAGGGCCTCTACGACCGAGGCGAACGCCCGGACGCCCTCATCGACTGGCCGGTGGACGCCCTGGACTACGAGTTGGTGGACATTTTCAACTGGCAGGGGGAAGCCGCCGGGATGATCTCCCAGATGGAGTTCGTCCGCCGGGTGGATGTGCAGACGGAGACCATCGAGCGGTATGTCCGGGATGGCCTGCTGGTACCTGATCTGGTGGTGCCCATGAGTGAGCACCGGACCTTCAAGTATTTCAAAGAAGTGACCCTCCAGAAATATGCGAAGCAGTACGGCTGGACCCTTATTGACGACTCCAACCGCAAGGACCTGTTCCTGGATATGGTACGGCAGATGGACATGAGCTACTCCTACAAGCCGGTACTGCTCAAAGCGGTGCTGCTGTTTGCCGACGACAAGGGCCGGGTGAAGCTCAGCGACATCGCCGCCTACTTCCGTGAGTTCTACGAGGCCCGCCGGGCAGCCGGTCTGGTGGTGGAAAAGGCCAACAGCATCTACGCCAAGGGCGGCTATACTGACGCCCAGGCCCAGCGGAACATCCTGTCCAATCCATTCAAACGGTTTGAGGATATGCAGATGCTCCACCATACTAAGACCCTGGGCGTGATTCAGGTGGACGAGTCCGTCTGGAAGAAGCTGACCCGGGAGGAGAAACAGGAGATCGTGCGGATTTGCGATGAAAAGCTGGAGCAGTACTATGGACGCTTAAATCGGTGACCCAAGAATATGGAGCGATGAGGTATCACGCAGCTATGGAACATACAGGATTTCAGGACAAGGACCAATATACTCAGAAGGCAAATGCACTGTTTGCCGATTGGAAGCGGCAACACGGCCACATTTCCGAAAGCAGCGAGTACAGCACGGTCCCGATTGAGATTAACCACCGCTCAAATGTATTCATTCGCGATGGAGTTATTTGCCCGGAGCAGTGGTTTTCCCCGTCACAAGAAGTCCGCCCACTTTTTCTGCTGAAAGAGGCATATGGTGGTGACAAGGACTGGGATCTGGTACAAGATTATCTGATGAGCCATGAGAAAATCACAAAGATGTGGAACCGTATCTCACATTGGACTTATGGACTAACTTCTACAACGGCAGATTGCATTGCACCTTATATTCCAGATTTGCCAGTCGGCAGCTTCGGAAACGCATATCTATGCCAGGCTGCAGCAATCAACATCCGAAAAAGTGGCGGAGGGAAAAACTCGTCCATGGATGTCATTCGCAGCTATGCAGCCTTTGATGCAAAGCGGCTTTTGGAGCAACTGCAGCTTTGCGATCCAACGGTAATTGTTTGCTGTTATACTGGTTCGGCTCTGGATATCATATGGAAAGAGGCAAACGGTAGTGTTGCGCGGACTCCGCACAACGAAAATCTCTACTATACCATTCGCCTGAACCAGCATGATGTACTGGTGCTTGACTATTGGCACCCTGCCAATCAGTACCCGGATATCATGAATTATTATAGTCTGATGGCAATCTACCAGATGGCGCTGAAAGACAGAGAAAGGAAAAATGGAAGATGAACGTCATCTGCTTCGGCGACTCCAACACCTACGGCTACGATCCCCGGGGCTATTTCGGCGGGCGGTATAACGCGGACTGTCGGTGGGTGGACATCCTGTCTGCGGCAACTGGCTGGACGATCCGAAATCTGGGACAGAACGGCCGGGAGATTCCGTATTCATCTCTCGCCTTCCCTTCTGACACAGATCTGCTGATCGTCATGCTGGGGACCAACGATCTGCTCCAGGGCCGAAGCCCGGAGCAGGCCGCCGAGCGGCTGGAACGGTTCCTCGCCGGCATCACCTTGGATCGAAGCAGGATCCTGCTGATCGCGCCGCCACCGGTGACCCTGGGCGAGTGGGTGCCCAGCCCGCAACTCATTGATGACTCCCATACCTTTGCCAAGTGCTGTCAGACTCTGGCGGAGCAATTGGGTATCCGCTTCGCCGACGCCGGGAAATGGGACATCCCCCTTGCCTATGACGGCGTCCACTTCACGGAGCAGGGCCACAGGGCCTTTGCCGCCGGACTTCTGGAGGAACTCAGATGAAACGAATGATCCCCCTGCTGCTCTCCCTTCTGTTGCTGGCCGGATGCGGCGGGAATGCCGCCGACGGTGCCTACCAGCAGATCACCCAGGAAGAGGCCAAAGAAATGATGGACGCCCAGAAGGTCATCATCCTGGATGTGCGGGAGCAGGACGAGTACGACAGCGGCCACATCCCCGGCGCCGTACTGCTGCCGGTGGGCTCCATTGATGAAACCACTGCCGCTCAGGTAATCCCTGAGAAGGACTCCACTGTGCTGGTCTACTGCCGCAGCGGAAACCGCAGCAAGACCGCTTCCACCGTGCTGGCCGACCTTGGGTACACCAATATCTACGAATTCGGCGGCATCAACACCTGGCCCTATGAGATCGAGTCGTGAGGTACTACCAAAGAAGCGGAATATTGAAGAGCAGTTAAATGACAGGGGGTGAAATGTATCTGCTCACTCCTTGTCCCGTTGAATCAGGTCTGGGAGCTTCATCAATCTCACACCGAGTTTGACGGCTACGGTTTTAGGAGGAAAATGAACGTGAGAAAAAATATCCAGCTTCCTCTAAGTATAAGGTTAGATGATTCTGGTTGTTCACGATCCTTTCATCTGGTATAATATGTTGCACATTAGTTTGAGAGAAAACTTCTGCCTTAGAAATTTATATGTAACGATACAACGCTAAAAAGAAAGGGGGAGTTGTGTGGATGAAATCATGAAACTTGATGATTCTGGAGGCGACACCAACATTCTCGAACTCACCGGTGATCTCCTGGCTGATGCTCGTGCAGATCTGACCAAATCAACCACGCTGAGCGTTCCCATTGCACAACTGGCTACATTAGGAACCGGGGTGGCCTCACTGATCCCTGCGCTCAACACGGTAACACAGACGATTAGCTTTGATACATCTGGCTTGTATCGCGTAGCCAATCAAGCCGTGGGAGACACCTTAAAGATTGCTAAGAATGGGAACTCCTGGGGTGCTTTAAAAACTGCAGATGGTGGTTCAAAGCTTGCCCAGCTTCAGTCTACTGGCCCCCTGACCGCAACATCCAAGTCAGTCGCCGCCATCAATCCAGCAACTATGATGATGGCCATAGCCCTATTCTCCATCGAGCAACAGCTTGGCGAAATTAGTGAGATGCAGAAACAGATTCTATCTTTTCTGGAAATCGAAAAAGAACCTGAAATAGAAGCAGATGTGGAAACCATTTTCAGCATAGCATCCAAGTACAAACTGAACTGGGATAATGAACATTTTGTCGCCAGTAACCACAAGATGGTTCTGGATATCCAGCGCACAGCACGAAAGAACATGCTGAGCTATGAGAAAAAAGTCAGCGATATTGTGAAAGGGAAAAAGCTGATTGTTGCCCATGCGCAGGTAAAATCTGCACTACAAGATTTATTGAAGAAGTTCAAGTACTACCGGCTTTCTCTCTACACGTTCTCCATGGCCTCTTTGATGGAAGTTATGCTGGGCGGTAACTTCAACGAGGAATATGTCTCTGGTATCAAAGATGAGATCCGTCAGATGTCCGAGGCCTACCGAGACCTCTTTGGCAGGTGCTCTGTATACCTGGAAAACCTAAGCAGCTCATCAATAGAGAAGAATTTTCTGGCTGGTATTGGCACCGCGGGCAAAGCGGTGGGCACATTGATCGGCAACATTCCTGGCATTAAAGAGGGACCAGTGGACGAATTCTTGGTCGACCAAGGTTCACGTATGAAAAAAAGCGCTCATAGTATACAGACCCAGTCCATTAAAGAGTTTGCTGAAATCAGCAACCCCCAAACGGGCGTCTTTGTTGACCGGCTGGAAGATGTCATACGGATTTTTAATCACACAGATCAAATTTGTTTTGATCGTGAAAATATCTACTTAATGTAAGCAGTACAAAATCTACATCGCCTATACAAAGAATAAGGCCGGCGGGCGCTTCAGCATGAAGTGCCCGCCGGCTCATTTTATTTTCTCATGCGTAATTGTATTTTCAAAAATATTTCCCTAACAATGGTTGTGGATTGCCCAAAAATGTCCGTTAGTAAAGTGAAAGGATATTTTGATTGTCATTTCCTGCCGTATTTTTCCCGCAGGCTCTGATGACCTTCCTGGTCCCGCCGACGCAGATCATCCGCTGAAAAGGTCTGCCACTTGGGATCGTCAGCGCCTAAGTCCAACAGCATAAACCCTTCCGGGTAGTGCAGTTCCGGGTCAAAGCCAATGTTGCCGGCCACCATCCTCTGCCAAGCCGTCTCCGCCGGTGAGGTCTGCGTCTCGTCCACAGTGTAGTCCTCCAGGTCGTGCATGGTGTCGATCTTCCGAAGAAATTCCTCCGCAGTCAACTTTCCGTCCAGGTAGTCGATCCGGGCCAGCCGGGCATTCTCGCTCCAATCTCCATATTGCAGGTAGTCCATGGGGATCAGGTCCTGCCGGTTTTCGGGAAGAGCTGTGGTGTAGCGCAGCATGCGGGCGTACATGCGGTCCCGCAGTTTTTTGCAGACCTGCAGCGCCTCGTCCTGCTCCGCGTCCAGGTTGCGCTTGAATCGGGAGCCTCTCTGCTTGCAGGGAAACCCGTCCGTCTCCCGGTCACAGTAGTGGGTCTCCTTTTTCGTCTTGGGGATGAAATAGAGCCAGCAGTAATCACAGCGGGCAATGCGCTGTTTGTCCTGATGGAAGTATAGAGCAAGCTCCAGCCCTAAAAGCCCAAAGATGGAATAGGCGGCATAGACCTGCCCCTTACTTGGTCCATCCGGCAGCAGGGCCGGATCACACAGACTCTGCAGCTGCGGATAAGCCCTGATCAATTTCTGGTACCGCTCCTGCTGTGTGGCCCGCTCCATGCCGTCACAGGCGATCTCCAGTGCGTTGCGCAAGTACACCTGAGCCCGAAGAGGCTCCTCTAAAATCTGAAGCAGTTGTGCCGCGGCGTTGAGGAGAAACAATGCGCTGCCGTCATCCTCCTGCCGCAACGACTGGTCCATGAGCTGTACTACCACAAAGTAACCCACCGGATCAATATCCTGGAGCATAGTCGGCAGCAGAAGGGCCTCGGCAACAAAATCTTCGAAGTCAGCCTGTGAGACATCTATGCGCTCCTCAAATAAGGGATGATGTTCCCGTAGGTTCCGGATCTCCCGGCGGTACGCGCTGTAATCGATCTCCGAAGCGGTGATCAGATGCTCAGCGGGAGTTACGGAGGGAAGTGTGGTCTCCCTGCCGTCTGCATGGTGCAGGATCACGGACCATCGATTTTTATCTTCTGCCTTCAGCAGCAATACGGCAATTCCGCTTGCCATCTGCTCGCCTCCTCTCAAGATCACTTCCTGATGTAAGCAATTCTTTTTTTATTTTACAATGAACTCAGCCGGAAGGGCAACAGCACCTTGAAAAATAAATACCCATCACCAGAGATGATACTCACCGGAGAAGTATTGCCATGACGCTGTTGTGGGCGAAGCAGCCGAGCATACCAAGGGGAAGCAAACGCCGTGTGTGTCAAACAAGGCCGCAGGGCTGGAACGGGTATGGTGATGGCCAGACACAGGCAAAAGACAGTCACCGTAAAAAAAGACCGCTGAACTGCTGCAACAGTTCAACGGCCCGCTGCGTTTCGGAAAACACAGCCCAATCTGTATTCAGTTTATCAGAGAGACCTCCGAAACGCAAGAACAATTTTTCTCTGTATTTGAAAATGATCGGAGGTATTGAAATGAAGATGTCAGTCTGTAAAAGCTACGGCGACCTGCCGCTGTTTCTCAATGCAAAACTGGTGGCACAGGTGCTGGGCGTGTCCATCTCCACCGCCTACGAGGTAATGCACGAACCCGGTTTCCCGACACTCCGTGTGGGCAGCCGCATGGTGGTACCGAAAGAAAAGTTCATTCGGTGGGCGGAGGAACAGTCCGGAGGTGCGAAATGAGAAAGCAGAGCTGGACCAAGCGGGATCCCATCAAAAACTATTTCCCACTGCCCAACGAGATCTACGATCTGGGGCTGTCCCGCGGCGCGATCTCGGTGTACAGTTTCCTGCTCCGCCGGGAGGACCGCAAAACCTATCAGTGTCTGCTCAGCTACCGGGAGATCGGCGAGGGCGTGGGCATGTGCGTGACCACGGTACGCAAGTATGTGGCGGAGCTGGAGGAGCGGTCGCTCATCCGCACCGAGCGCACGACCGTTACCACCAAAGACGGCCGCAAGCGCAACGGCCGTCTGCTCTATCATATCCTGCCTATCCAGTTGGCAATCGATCAGTACTATGAGCGGCAGATGGACATGGCCGACCTGGCACTGGAACAGCACAAGGCAAAGCAGCGCCTGGCCGCGCTGGAGAGAAGGGAGTGTGTATCCGGATGCTGATGCAGGAACTGGGCCGCATCCTTCAAGAAGATCCCAACCTGTGCGCCATGGCTATGGCGGACAAGCGAAAGTACATCATCAGCAAGTGGAACGCCAGTCATAGTGATCCCATCGACGAAGACGCCGTGGCACTGTTTCTCTGCGATGAGAACCGCGGCGACCTCACGGATGAGCAGAGAGCATTTGCGAAAGAGCGCTGTGCGGAATTTGAATTCTGCAATCAAATTACTGTGTACCGACTGCTTCAATGCGGCGAGATGATACGCCAGCATCTGGTGTCCGGTCCGGCGGAATACTTCCGGATTTTCCTGCCGCAGTGCGCCGTCCCCTGCGGCAGAGGAATCCCCCTTTGCAGCGGCCTGTGAGGCGCTGTGTGCCCTCCTTCGAGGCAGGGCAGAGTCCCTGCCCCACCTGGGGCTTTCAAGGCGGATTTGGCCCGATTTCGGGCCAGACTTCGGGACGGGGGCCACGGGGGGACGAAGAGCAGGAGAAACTGCCGGGGTCATGTGCCCCTCGGCAGAGACACAACTGCCCGCAGTGCGGGCAGTTTCGGGGGATGGGCGAGGGCGTTCCAAAAACAAAAATTTCCTCATTAGGGGGTTCTCCCGGCACAAAAACCACGAATCACAAGAAAATTCAGGGCGTTCCTACGAAAAAAAGGAGGTTTCAAAGCATGGTTATCGGAAAAGAGAAATTTGCCCTCTGGATCACGCCAGAGGCTAAAAAAGAAGTGGAAGCTCACTACAAACAGGATAACTGCAAAAGCCAGAGCGAATACATTGAGAAGGCTGTCCGATTCTATTCCGGCTACCTGGATACGGAACACGCGGAGGAATATCTGCCCCGTATCCTCTCGGATGTGCTGGAGGGGAAGCTGGGCGCCTTCGGAAAACGCATGGGGCATCTGATTTTCAAGCAAGCGGTGGACCAGGATCTGATGGCGAATCTGTTCGCCAGCGATATCAATGTTAGCTTGGATACACTGCAAAAACTTCGGGTGCGCTGCGTGAAAAATGTGAAAGAAACCAACGGGGAAATTGATTTCCAGGATGCGTTTCAGTTTCAGAAGAGGATTGAGGAATGAAGGGCCTCATTCAAAAGTCCGGCTACATCAAGCCGGGAAGCGGCGGCGGACACTACGCCGAGTACATCGCCACCCGGGACGGCGTGGAGGTGACGGAGCCGGCGGCGGGCGGCTATCTGGAATACATGGCGGAGCGTCCCCGCTCCCACGGTCTGTTCTCTGCGGACGGTGTTGCTGATCTGGAGCAAACCATGGAGGAGATCAACGCACACGCCGGTCCGGTGTGGACCTTCATCTACTCTCTAAAGCGTGAGGATGCTGCACGGCTGGGCTACGAAAACGGCGAGAGCTGGCGCAGATTGCTGCTGGCTCATCAGGCAGAACTGGCAGCGGCGATGAAAATTCCGCCCAGCAGCTTTCGTTGGTGCGCCGCCTTCCACGATGAAAAGCACCACCCACACATCCACATGATGGTCTGGTCTGCCGATCCCAGGCAGGGCTATCTGACTGAGAAAGGCATCGAGCAGATGCGCTCCCAGCTGTCCAACGATATCTTCCGGGACGAGCTGCTGTCCCTTTATCAGGAGAAGGATCTGTCCTACCAAGAGGTACGGGACGCAGCTATGGAGGCCATGGGCCTCCTCATCCGAGAAATGAAATCCGGCCTCTGTGACAGTCCGGTCATCGCCGGTCAGATGGAAACGCTGGCCGGAATGCTGGCGGAGGTCAAAGGTAAAAAGGTGTATGGCTATCTCAAAAAGCCGGTGAAGGCGCAGGTGGATGCCATCGTGGACGAGTTGGCCAGGCTCCCGGAGGTAGCGGAGTGCTACGAACAATGGAACCGGCTGCGGGATGAGCTGGAGCGGTACTACAAGGACACGCCGAGAGAACACAAACCATTGTCGCAGCAACAGGAATTCAAGGCCATCAAGAACATGGTCATCCGGGAGGCGGAGGAACTGCGCCTGGGTACCTTCACCTTCGAAGATGCGGCCATGAAAGATGAAGTGGATGAGGACCAGGAGGAGGTGTACTACGCCTGGTCCTCCCACTGGCAGATGGCGGAAGCCTACCAGAACGCGAAAGAGATCCTCTCGGTATATGAAAACACAGAAGCGGAAAAGGCGGAGCAGGTGCGGTTGCTGGAGCAGCTCTGGGGCGCCGGCTTCACCGTGGCCGCTCACCTGCTGGGCAAGTGCTGGCGGGATGGTATGGGTGTGCTGCCGGATGACGAACAGGCGGAGCTGTGGTTCCGCCGCGCAGCCGAAGCCGGTCATGACTTTTCCCAATACGCTCTGGGGAAGTTATTGCAGAGGAAAAAGCGGATGGAGGAAGCGGTGTCCTGGTATGAGAAAGCGGCGGAGCAGGGCAACACTTGGGCCGCTTACCGGCTGGGGAAACTGTATCTGGAGGGAAAGGATGTCCCAAAGGATACAGCCAAGGCGGTGGAGTATCTGAGCGATGCCGCCCAGGAGGGAAACCAGTATGCCCAGTACGCTCTTGGCAAGCTGTACCTCACCGGCGAGGATGTGACCCAAGACCGGGAGCAGGCGTATAGCTGGTTCTGGGAATCCGCATCTCAGGGAAACGAGTATGCCCAGTTCTTTCTGGATCACTTCAATGACAACCGCAGCCCCAATGTGCTCCTCTCTGCCACCAAGCTCCTCCACCACATGGGCCGGATCTTTCAGGACAACTCCATTCCGCCCTGCCCGCCGGGCAGCCAGAGAGCGGATCGCAAACTGCGCCAGAAGATCCGTCAGAAGAAGATCGCCATGGGCCACAAGCCGGATGACCATGAGGAGGAGCAGAACATGGGCGGCATGACCATGGGCGGGATGTAGGCGTATTAAAATCTGACATGCCAAAACAAAGATAAAAACCTCTCCCCAGCCCCAAAATCTTTCTGAAAAAGTTTCAAATAAGGGGTGGATATTGGGAAACAGTTCGGGTATTGTGTGTTGCTGATAAGGAGGCGATGCGCAGTGAACGACTACATGAGAGCACTGCACCAGCAGTTCTTCCGGGAACCGGATGTGTCAGAGTTGGAAGAGGACATCGAGAACACCCGCCAGGAGGTGAGAGACTGCCTGGACAAGATGCAGCGGCGCAGGCTCATGCATTTGGTGGATACTCAAAATCTGCTACGGGAGGAGACTTCCCTGGCCAGCTTCACGGCCGGATTCAAACTGGCCTGGGGACTGAGCAAAGAACTGGAGGCAGACGGCCTGTACTCCTTCGATGAGGATGAGACAGAACGCATCTGCCGCAGAATGGAACAGGAGGAATGATCGAGATGACAAATCGACTTCCCATTCAGCGGTGCCAGTACTGTGGGTGCGAGGACATCGGTCTTGGCTGGCAGCACGGCGAAGCGCTGGTCACATTCAAGAAACACGGAATGCTGGGCAACCGACTGCGGTATCTGATCTGCCGCCGCTGCGGTGCAGTGCTCTACCAGTGCGTGGCGGAGCCTTACAAGTATCCTCCTGTGAAATAGGCTACGCAGTAACCGCACGACAAATGAAACGGAACGATTGGAGGTGAAACAACATGGCAAAGAGACGACCATCCGGAGATGGCATGGTACGCAAACGGGAAGACGGGCGTTGGGAAGGCCGCATCGTGGTGGGCCACAAGGAAAACGGCGAGCCCATCTTCCGATATGTGCTGGCCAAAACTCAAAAAGAACTGCTGGCCAAACTCCACCGTGACATGGATATCTATCAGGACGCACAGCTTACCGAGGACAGCCGAATGACGCTGGGCGAGTGGCTGGATCGCTGGATGGAGGAATATGGTGCCGTCACCCTGCGGCCCAACACCCTGCGCAGCTACGAGCAGTACATCCGGTGCTATGTGAAGCCCTACCTGGGCGGCAAGATTGTCTCACGGGTCACACGGCTGGACATTCAAAAACTGTACCGGAAGCTGAAGAAAGAGGGGCGTGTCCACGACCACCCGGAGTATGGGCACGAACTGTCGGACACCATGGTGCTCCGCATCCATGCCATGCTCCACCGCTGTCTCAAAGATGCGGAGCGGGACCACATCGTTCCCTATAACCCAACGGACGGCGTCAAGCTGCCCAAGAGCAACTACAAAACCAAGCAGGTTCTTGACCGGGAGCAGATGGACGC
This sequence comes from Lawsonibacter asaccharolyticus, assembly GCF_022453915.1. Classification (NCBI taxonomy): domain Bacteria; kingdom Bacillati; phylum Bacillota; class Clostridia; order Eubacteriales; family Oscillospiraceae; genus Lawsonibacter; species Lawsonibacter asaccharolyticus. The sequence continues at coordinate 1,896,548 of NZ_CP091870.1, read as the reverse complement.
CTTCCTGGCAGCAGTGGACAAGAACGAAATCTGGCGTGACTTCTTCTACACGGAACTGACCACCGGCCTGCGTCGAGGTGAGATCTGCGGTCTCATGTGGAGGGACTTTGATGAGAACGCCGGGACACTGAAAATCCTCCGCTCGGTGAATGTACCTAAGCGGGGTGAAATGGAGATCGGCGAGACCAAGACTGAGAGGGGCAGACGTACCATCCGTCTGCCCCCCAGTACTGTCCAGCGATTAAAGGAGAGGAAAAAACACGCGGTCAGTCAGTGGATCTTCCCGGAACCGCTGGCTCCGGAGAAGCCGGTGCGCCCCAGCGCTGCCTACTACTGGATGAAGGTGCTGCTAAAAGAGGCAGGACTGCCTCACATCAGGTTCCATGATTTACGCCACACCTTCGCCACCCATGCCCTGGCCAGCGGTGTGGATGCCAAGACTCTCTCCGGCATCCTGGGACATACCAATGCATCGTTCACACTGGATACCTACACGCATGTGACACCGGATATGCAGAGAGCCGCCAGCGATGTAGTTGGCGACTTTCTGAAAAATCTATTGGGAGAGGAGTTGAACCCATGGCCAGAAAACGAAAAAGCGGAACCGGCACCATAAGGCAGCGAAAAGACGGACGCTGGGAAGGCCGGGCTGTGGTGGGCTATGATGACAAGGGACTGCCCAAAACAAAAAATGTGCTGGCCAAAACCAAGCGGGAATGCCAGGAAAAACTGGCCAAACTGTTGGAAGAAGTGGGCGGTACCAAATCCGAAAAAATCTGTGCCGATATGCCATTCGGAGAGTGGATGGACTTCTGGTATCAAACCTATCTCAAGCCCGGCCTTCGCCCCACCACGCAGTTAAATTATGAGAGAACCATCTACCAGCACATCATCCCCCAACTGGGCAGTATCCCACTGTGCCAACTGAGTCAGAAGGATCTCCAACAGTTCTATGCCTATCTGAAAAAAGAGGGGCGGCTTGTCCGCACCGAACAATATGGGAAGGGCCTGTCCGATCGGATGGTGCGAATGTGTCACGCCAAATGTCGGGCAGCGCTGGACCAGGCGGTGCAGGAGAACCTGATCCGAAGCAACCCTGCTGTGGGCTGTAAGCTGCCGCCCAAGCGGGGACGGGAGATGCAGGTGCTGTCCCGCCAGGAGCTCCAGCGGTTTCTCATGCAGGCCAAGGCGGACGGCTACTTTGAACTGTTCCTGCTGGACTTATCCACCGGCCTTCGCCGGGGCGAACTGCTGGCGCTCCAATGGTCCGACCTGGATCTGGATACAGGAACGCTGTCCGTGACCAAACAAGTCAATGAGGTGAAGGGAAAACTGCAGCTGAGTGTCCCAAAGACAAAAGCGTCCATCCGCAAACTGGTGCTGCCGCCTGCCGTGGTGGAGGTGTTCCGGGAATACCGAAAGGCGGCAAAGTCCCGGTGGCTGTTCCCCTCGCCCATCAAGGAGGATGAACCAATCAGGCCCAGCTCCGTGCTCCGAATGCTCCATATCATTCTGGAGCGAGCTCAGTGCAAACAAATTCGCTTTCATGATCTGCGCCATACTTTTGCCACCATGGCGCTGGAGAATGGCATGGACATCAAAACACTCTCCGCCATGCTGGGGCATGTGTCAGCGGCCACCACCCTGGACATTTACACCCACATCACCGGCGACATGCTCAGCGAAGCTGCCGCCAAGATCGACCGTGGCCTGGGCAATGAAGTGGCGGAGGACTCTTCTGCAGCAGATCCGCTCACCGACTTCCAGCCGGTCATGCGGCGCACAAGAAAGCCTGGAACTGGCTGTATCACCCAGATCAACGACCACCTCTTTGAGGGACGCTATTCGCCCACCTGGCCGGACGGTACCAAACACTCCAAGTGCGTCTACGCCCACACCCGTGAGGAGTGCGAGGAGAAGCTGAAGGTGCTCATCCAGCAGCTGAACGCCGAGCGGAAGGCAATCCAGGACCGGCTGCGAGGGATCCCATCACCTGAGAAACTCACCAAGAAGCAGCGGCAGATCTGGGAGTATATGAAGATTTACCCCGACGAGACAAATTACAGCACCATCGCCAAGGGGGCTAAGGTGACCCGGCATACGGTGGCAAAATGGTATGGGATGATCCGTGAGATGGTAAATCCTGCCGCACAAATTGGGACAGGGATCGTATCATAATCTGATACGGTCCCTGTCCACTTCATAGAGCAATTTATAAAAATACATGTTTTAGAGGCAGACTTACCAGCCTTCGGACAACAGGAAATCCGCCAGATGTACGATGCGGATGCCGTTCTCATTGCCCACATCCAGGCTGTTGGTGGTGACCACATACTTGGGGTAGTGGTCCTGGATCTCCATGAGGTTGCCCACCTCCCGGTCAGAGTTCTCCGGCAGTTGGACACAGACCTGGACATAAATCTTCTCCTCCCGGCGGATGCCGATGAAGTCGATCTCCTTGGCTGCGTTTTTTCCGATATAGACTTCGTAGCCCCTGCGCTTTAACTCCAGGAACACGATGTTTTCCAGAGCGCCGTCCAGCATCTTCCGGTCGTAGCCAAGGAGACAGTATTTCAGCGTGACATCGGCCAGGTAATACTTTTCCTGGGTGGCCAAGACTGCCTTCCCCTGGATATCGTACCGGTGGCAGGGGTAGATGACAAAGGCCTGCTCCAGCCAGCGCAGGTAGTTGTAGATGGACTCCACTGAGACGGTGCGGTGTTCATTGCGCAGAAACTTGGTGATGGAACTGGCGGAAAAGGTCTTCCCCATGTTTTCCATCAGGTACTTCACCACCCGGTCAAACAGATCCTGCTTATTGATCCGGTGCCGCTTCACGATGTCCCGTGAGATCACTGTGTGGTAGATACCGTTGACGATCTGATAGGCACTCTGTGCGTCATAGTTGCCCAGAGCGATGATGGGAAATCCGCCGAAGCGGATGTAGTCCTCCAGCAGTTCCTTTGGTGTCCGGGGGTCTCCTGCCTTGAAGTCCAGAAACTCCCGGAAGGACAGGGGGTAGACCGGGATGGACACATACCGGCCGGTGAGGTAGGTGGAGATCTCACTGGACATCAGTTTGGAGTTGGAGCCGGTGACATAGATGTCCGCATCCGCTCCCTCCAGCAGACTGTTGACTGCCTTTTCCCAGCCCTTGATCTCCTGAATTTCATCCAGCAGCAGATAGCAGCGGCCTTTTCCCTGAATCTGCGCTTTCAGATCATCATACATGTCCTTGGCAGAGATGTCCGATGGAATGTCCATCTCTGTGTAGCGTTTCTGGATGATCCGATCCTCCGGTACGCCCCGTCGGCGGAACTCATCGGCCAGCATCTGAAAGATGGTAGATTTTCCGCAGCGCCGCACGCCGGCCAGGATCTTCACCAGCGGCTGGTCAATAAACGGCGTGACAGCCTCGATATAGGAAGGTCTCAGAATCATGAAATCGCCCCCTTGCTTTTCTTATTATACCCAAAATCTCCGGCATATTCAAATACTTTTTCGTGTCTAACAAGAAAAACTTGCAGGGCAATGCCGGGACATATTTTTCATGCGTTTTAGAGTCTCAATGAGATGGTTATCCCCTGAGCGGAATATTTCCGGGCTTCATCGTGCAGCCTGCCGGATTGCCAGGTCACCCCGTTTATGGTATGATGACACCAGAACGGGAGGAGGTGCCGGTATGCCCCGTATGGATGTCACGGAAATGGCCTTTGCCAAACTCTATCCTCTGCTGGTGGCCAAAGCCGAGAAAAAGGGCCGCACCCGGGAAGAGGTGGATCAGGTCACCGCCTGGCTCACCGGCTATTCGTCGGAGGAGCTGGCCCGCCTGGAGCAGTCCGATGTGAGCTACGGCGACTTTTTCCGGAACGCCCCCTCCATGAACCACAACCGGACTTTGATCACAGGCAAGATCTGCGGCGTCCGGGTGGAGGAGATCGAGGATCCCCTCATGCGGGATATCCGGTACCTGGACAAGTTGGTGGACGAGCTGGCCAAGGGCAAGGCTATGGAGAAAATTCTGAGAAAGCAGATGCCTGACGATGAATAAGCAGGAGATTTACGCCCTTCTGGACGAAAGAAACATCTGGCATGAGATAACGGAGCACAAGGCCGTGTACAACATGGCGGAGGTGGCGGAGATCCACCTGCCCTACCCGGAAGCCGACGCCAAGAACCTCTTCATCCGGGATGACAAAAAACGCAATTACTATCTCATTACAGTCAAAGGCGACAAGCGGGTTGACCTGAAAGCCTTCCGGCAGCAGCACGGCACCCGGCCGCTGACCTTCGCCTCGGATCAGGATTTGATGGATATTCTGGGGCTGATCCCTGGCGCGGTGACGCCCCTGGGCCTGCTCAACGACCGGGAACACAAGGTGACCTTCTTTCTGGACAGGCCCTTTCTGGAAGGCTCTGGTCTGATCGGGGTCCATCCCAACGACAACACCGCCACCGTATGGCTCAAAACCCAGGATCTGCTCCGGCTCCTGGAGGAGAACGGCACTCGGATCACCCTGTTTGAGGCATAACGATTTGTCGCCCGCCAGGCGACCAAACCAAATTAAAATTCCCCTATACTGTGCTTGTAAATCAAACAACACAGCATAGGGGGATTTTTTATGAAGCAGAATCTGACGGAACTGGTGTTCATTCTGGACCGCAGCGGCTCCATGCAGGGGCTGGAGGGGGACACCATCGGCGGCTTCAACGCCATGATCGAAAAGCAGAAGAAGGAGCCCGGCGAGGCCTTCGTCTCCACCGTCCTCTTTGACGACCGGAGCGAGGTGCTCCATGACCGGGTGTCCCTGGAGAAGGTCCGGCCCATCACGGAAAAGGAGTACTATGTTCGGGGCTGCACCGCCCTGCTGGATGCCATCGGCGGGGCCATCCACCACATCGGGAACATCCACAAGTACGCCCGCCCGGAGGATGTGCCGGAGCACACTCTCTTCGTCATCACCACCGACGGCATGGAGAACGCCAGCCGCCGCTACTCCGCCCAGCGGGTGAAGGAGATGATCCAGCACCAGAAGGAGAAATACGGCTGGGAATTCCTCTTCCTGGGGGCCAACATCGACGCAGTGGAGACGGCGGGCCACCTGGGCATCGCCCCCGACCGGGCGGTGAACTACCACTGCGACAGCGAGGGCACCCGCCTCAACTACGAGGTGGTGGGCCGGGCCGTGGCGGCCGTCCGGTGCAGCGTCCCTCTGGACGAGCACTGGAAAGATGCCATTGAGGAGGACTTCCGCAAACGGCAGAAGTCGGGGCGACAGTGATCCGCAGGCAGAAAAAATGAAGGACGGAGGCCACGCCTCCGTCCCCCATTCCTGTCTCAGATCAGCAGATCATTTCAGCTTGGCGCCGTCCTGGAATGCGTTGCCAACCTTCTCGCCCAGCACCCGGTATGTGTGGTGAATGGGGTCAAAGGTGATGGGGCGCAGCTTGTCCGGGTCGATCTTGCCGTTCTCATCCAGCACGGACTCGTCGGCGCTCACATTGACGATCTCGCCCACCAGGCGGCAACTATCCGGGTCGTAGCTCACCAGGCGGCACTCCACCGCCATGGGGAGCTCGTCGATGAGGGGAGCGTCCACAAATTCCGACTTGGTGGTGTGCCAGCCGGCTTTTACCACCTTGTCCGCCACCTGATTGCCGGATTCGATGCCCACATAGTCGCAGGCCACCATCTGCTCCGCCGTGGCCATGCTGACGGTAAAGGCCTTGCGGGCCAGGATATTGGCGGTGGTTTTATGACCTTCGCTGATGCACATGCTCAGCTCCTTGTCCTCGCTGATGCCGCCCCAGGCCGCATTCATGGCGTCGGGGGTGCCGTCCTCATTGTAGGTGGCCAGGATAAAGACCGGCTGGGGATAGGTCCAGGGCTTGGCTCCAAAATTCTTGCGCATATCGATGCCTCCTTGTATGGGTATGTATGTGCTATCATTATACTACGGATTTGAGTTTGGGAATATGGAAATTGGCTGCCGGGAAAGAATCGTCAAATTGGAAAGTTTCCCTTGACTTTGACGCTCCGTCAACTGATACAGTATCCGTAAGGAGGGATATCTATGGAGTATTCCATTCAGGAGCTGTCGCGCCTGTCCGGGGTGACCACCCGCACCCTGCGCTGGTACGACCAGATCGGCCTGCTGAAGCCCAGCCGGGTGGCGGAGAGCGGCTACCGCTACTACGGCGGGGCGGAGGTGGACCGGCTGCAGGACATTCTGTATTACCGGGCCCTCGGGGTGGAGCTGGCCCGGATCAAGGAATGTCTGGACGATCCCTCCTTTGACCGTCTGGCCGCCCTGCGAAACCACCTGGCCGCGTTGGAGGCGGAGCGGGAGCGGCTGGAACAGCTCATCCGGTCGGTGAAGGACACCAGCGGAGCGGAAGAAAGGAACGAGATCATGAGCGACGAGCAGAAATTTGAGGCGTTCAAGCAGCGGGCGGTAGCCCACAACGAGGAAGTTTACGGAGCGGAGATCCGCACCAAGTACGGCGACCAGGAGGTAGACGAGGCCAACGCCGCGGTGAGGAACCTCACCCAAGAACAGTATCGGGAGTGGACGGAGCTGGGCCGGGAGATCCAGGAGCGGCTGGAGGAAGCCGTCCGGGCTGGGCTGTCCCCGGAGAGCCAGGAGGGCAAGGAGCTCACCGCCCTCCACCGCCGGTGGCTCACCATCACTGGAAATCAGTACGACCCGGCCAGACACCGGGGCATCGCGGAGCTCTATGTGATGGACGATCGGTTTACCGCCTACTACGACAAACAGGTGCCCGGCTGCGCCCGCTTCCTGCGGGACGCCGTGGTCCACTGGGTAAAGTAAGCATTACAGCCAAAAAACAGGGTCCTCCCACGCTATGCCCCATCCGAGGAGCACGGTATGGGAGGATCTATGTTTCCTGCCGGTTTATTTGCCTCAGGCCCCGGTACAGCATCCGAAGAGTGATGACCACGATCACCACATAGATCACGGCGCTGGAGGCGGCGGACACCGGGAGCATGCTGTTCTCACCGGCATCCGTCCGCTTGACCATGATCAGAGTGTTTTGCAGCGTCAGGATGGCGACCAGCGCGTCAATCAGGTTGACCGTCCGCAGCTCCGCGATCAGGATATTTCCGCTGGCCCTGCGCCGCTGCCAGTTGATGTGAAGGGAGGCCATGGTGATCTTCCAGGTGGTATAGGCCGCCATGGCAATGGCCGGGATCAGCCCCATGATCACGGGCTTGTCCAGCACTACCATCATGGCGATGGGCAGCATCAGCGACAGATCCAGTGCCAGCAGGAAAAGGGAACTGATGAGGAAGGTCCGGCGGCGGCAGCGGTCCCGCTCGACTTCACTCTGTGCCTGGCCGCGCTTTTCCGTGAGGAGGACCATGCCCCGAATGGCCATGAGCAGGAGGTAAAAGACGCAGATGCTGCCGTGCCACACCGACCTGTGCCAAAGGCCCAGGTATCCGTTGTACAGGGCAAAGAGCGCCGTGCAGCCAAAGGACGCCGCGGCGCTTATCAGGGTTTGGAAAATGTAATCCTCCCGCCAGCCCCGGAGGAAGCGTCCCATCCGGCCGTCACGCTTCATAGTCGCCGCCTTTCGGACGCACGCAGGCCTCGATGATGCGGGCCACCGTCTCCACCTCATCGGAGCAGTCCTTCCGGAGCCACTCCTTGACGATGGCCATGATGCCCTCCACATAGTAGGTGATATAGTAGGGCTGGTGGGCCTCCGGGATGGCAAACCGCGCCAGAATGGGGTGAAGGATATACTGTTTCAGCCCCTCATACCGCGCCTCGGTCCGCATGCCGCCGGGGTTTTGGAACGCCGCCCGGTAGACCTTTTTGTTGTCCCGGATGAAGCGGAGGAAGGGCAGCAGATATTCCCGGGTGACCAGGATCAGGTCCTCCGGCTCCCGGCTGTCTACGCCCCGGAAAAGCTCCTCTTTCTGCTGGGGGAAATAGGAGAGGAACCGCCGGTTGACCATCTCCGCCGTCTCGTTCACCAGGTCGGCGACGGTCTCATAGTGCAGATAGAAGGTGGAGCGGTTGACCCCGGCCCGCTGGCAGATCTCCTTGACGGTGATGTATTCCAGATCCTTTTCCTCCAGCAGTTCGATGAGGGCTTCATCCAGGCGCAGGGCGGTATTGAAGTATTTGCTCTCGGATTTGTTCATCTGCCGCCCTCCTTCCTGTTCACTCCGCCCCTTCGCTGATCTCCCGGGCCAGCTGGATGATCTCAAAGGCGTATTTTTCTTTGCCGGAGCGCAGGAGCTTTTTGTAGATGGGGTAATTCACCCCCACGCCCACCAGCCCCAGGATGCCCAGCAGGATCCCGCCGCCTGTCAGCGGCAGGGAGCCGTTTCCGATCACGCCCATGGAAAGGCACATCCCCAGTCCCAGAACCATGGTCATCCCGACGCCGAAGGAGTAGGCGAAGATGTTGGCCGGGCTCTTTGCCCTTCGGTCCAGCTTCCGCAAGGCGACCATCTTGGAGGTGTCCTTGGGGGCATATTCATTGGCGATGGCTTCCGCAAAAATCTTATCTGTGTTCATAGTGATATCTCCTCAAAAGAATGGTTCAGCGTTTGCTGACGATCCCATCCTAAACGATTTGAGGAGGAAAGAGAACGACACGGTTTGGGGTTCATGCCGATTTCAGCCGCTGCGTGTGCGGTTCGGTTTCCGCTTGATGGCCAGTAGCCGCAGGAAATCCGCAAACAATGCGGTATTCACCGGCTCAAACATGAGCCATTTCCCATCGTGGTAAGTTGGCGTTTCATCATAAATGGTCTGCACTTCCGGCGCGTAATGCTCCATGTCATTCTCAAATTTTAAGCGCTCGTCCTTGCCTAAGATGATCATAAACCCGATGCAGTTTTCTCTGGCATAAAGCGCGCACAGGGTTTTGCCGCCCCGGCGGTATTTATACTCATAGGTCCATGCTTTCCCGCCGCTGCCCCACAGGCGCTCCATGTCATAGTTCTCCTCAATCAGGGCACACAACTGCGTCCAGATCTCATATAAGGGTTTCCCAACTAAAGCTGTCATCTGCTCCGCGCTCGGAACCATATTCAACATAACGACCACCTCGCCATCCGCATATGCTTATTTCAGCAATTCCTTTCTTAAATCGTCCAAGTACAGCTTCTGCTGCCGCTTCAGATAGCCGGGGACAAAAGGGCGCATCCACCAGTGCTTGGCATGGACAGTCTCGGTGCAATGGAGCTGGGTACCGCCGCCCTCCGCAGCTTCAAAGATGCCCTCCCAGGAGCCGGACATGTTGCCGTTCTCCATGGTAAATGCCCAGTGTCGGAGAGGTTCGCAGGCCGTGACGGTGAAGTTCGTGGCATAGCCGCTCTTGGTGTGCTCCACAAAGTGGGTCTCATCCAGAACTTCCACCTGGGTAAGGTCGCTGCGCCAGGCGATATGGGAAAGGTCGGTCACCACCTGCCACACCCGCTCCACTGGGCAGGGGAAATGGACGGTCACCCTGGAAGTTGCCATACCAATGCTCCTTTCAAAACCACAATGCTGGTTCTTCCCGAAATACCGGAGTATCGCCTTGAGCATAGGGGTCGTAGCGGTTTTCATTGCAGCCGAATTCCTGCAAAAAGCAGATCTGTCCCGCCTCGTTCCAGCGGATGAGGGAGAGACCGTCAAAGCTCTGGACGGTGCCGTCTGTCATGGCGCACCGGAAGGCCCACTCCACCACGGTCTGGTCCCCCTTGTGGAAATACTGCCGGATGTCCCACCGCTCTACGGTGCCCCGGGTGTTCCACTCGTCAAACCACAGCTTGATCTTCCCACTGCCGTGGTATTCCGGCCCCCAGCTCTCGATGTAGACGGCGTCGGGGGCGAAGAGCTCCTCGAGCCCTGTGTCCTGCTTGCACAGCCACATGGAAAACCAGCGGCGGACCTGTGTTTCCCTCTGTTCCTGCATCTCCATAGCTGTCTCCAACTCCATTACACATATTTCACCGGCTGACGGATGACGGTTTTCAGACGCTCCGGCTTGGTCCGCCGCACATCACTCAAATAGATCTCGTGGTGTAACCGCCCTTCTCAGAAATCTGCCTCATAGACCTGATCCTTGGCGTACTCTTCCATGCCTGCCCGGCACAACGACTCGATGTCCCGCTGGATGGTCCGGCGGGATACCTCGAACTGCTCCACCAGATCCGGGGCGGTGATCTTCTCCCGCTGGAGCAGGATGGACAGGAGCCGCTCCATCCTCATGTAAACTACTGTCATTCCTGATTCTGCCTGCATTATACCATAGGAACCAGACAACTGTCTGTCATGTTCTCCACGCAAGAAAAACTTTTGCTGGAATCTGCGGGATTGTCTTGCTGTGGAGGGCGTGGTATCATGGAGGCAGATTTTCCGGGAGGTAGCGGACATGGAGGAGCAGTTTCTCAATCTGACGGAAGAAAATCTGGATCAGGAGCACCTGTGCTGCATCATCCGCAGCAAAAAGCCCCACCCCGGTGTGGAGGCCAAACGGGCCTGGCTCCGGGAGCGGCTCCGGGAGGGACATGTGTTCCGCAAGCTGGATGCCAAGGGTGTGGTGTTCATCGAGTACGCCCCGCTGGAGACCGCCTGGGTGCCGGTGGAGGGGGATAACTACCTTTATATTTATTGCCTGTGGGTCAGTGGGGAGTTCAAGGGCAGGGGCTACGGCAGACAGCTGATGGAGTACTGCCTGGCCGACGCAAGAGCCAGGGAAAAGTCCGGCGTGTGTATGCTGGGTGCCGAAAAGCAAAAGGCCTGGCTCTCAGACCAGGCTTTTGCAGAGAAGTATGGATTTGAAACCGTGGATACCACCCCGGAGGGCTACCGGCTGCTGGCCCTCTCCTTTGACGGGACCAAGCCCCGCTTCGGGAAGAACGCCAAGGTGCAGGCCATCGAAAACCAGAAGCTGACCGTCTATTACACTTCCCAGTGTCCCTACATCCACCAGAGCGTGGAGCTGGTGCGCAAAACCTGTGAAGAACTGGAGGCGCCCTGCACCCTCATCCCGGTGGACACTCTGGAGAAGGCCAAGGCCTTGCCCTGCGTGTTCAACAACTGGGCGGTATTCTATCAGGGAAAGTTCGTGACGGTGAATCTGCTGGACGCCGCCGCGCTGAAGCGGCTTCTGAAACAATAAGGTGTGCCTATGGAAATCAGAAAAGTGGAGACCGATCAAAAGAGATACCTGGATTTACTGCTGCTGGCCAACGAGCAGGAGGACATGGTGGACCGCTATCTGGAGCGGGGGACCATGTATGTGCTGGAGGACGGCGGCGTCAAGGCGGAGTGCGTGGTGACCGACGAGGGAAACGGCGTTCTGGAGCTGAAGAACATCGCCGTTGCGCCCGCCGAGCAAGGCAGAGGCTACGGAAAGGCCATGGTGGACTTTCTCATCCGAACCTACAAGGGGCAGTATGCAGTGCTACAGGTGGGCACCGGAGACAGCCCCTCCACCATTCCCTTTTATGAGGCCTGCGGCTTTTGCAGGCACCATCTGGTCAGAAACTTTTTCACCGACCACTACGACCACCCCATCTACGAGTGCGGGGTGCAGCTGGTGGATATGGTGTATCTGCAAAGAAAACTATGAAACATGACATGTGAGCATCGTGATCCATCCGCCGCTTATTAAAACCCGTTCTCAAAAAATGGAAGTGCAATGTTCAACCATTCCTCCGGCAGATAGACGGCCAGATAGCCGTGCCCACACCCTTTTGCTTCGTAGATCCGGCTGGAGGGAAGCAGCTGCTGAAACATATGTGCGGAGTTTTTAACGCATTTCATTTCCTTTTCTCCGTACCAGTACATAACCTGAGCGCGGCTGCTTCCCACGCTTTCTTTCAGGTAATATTGTGCCATATAGGTTCGGTACATAGTGTATAAGGTTTTTCGCGGCGTTCTGGGTATGTCCTGAAGATAGTATTCCTGGATCTCCCGGGGATAGACCATTTCTTTGGGCAGCAGCTTGGGCATCAGTTTTAACTGGAGACGGCACGCCCCTTTGCTGAACAGCAGCCACCCAAACAGCCATACCGAGGCGATGCAAAAACGGGCCATCATTGGCCTGGGATAGCAAAGGCTGCCGTCAATGATGGCTTTTTCCGTAAGATCCGGCTTCCGCGCCAAAAGCTCCATCACGATCTGGCCGCCCAGGGATACCCCGCACAGGGCAAAAAGATGTCCGCCGCAATGCTGCTGGATATAGTCCATCAACTGGTCTGCCGTCCGCTCGGTGGAGACATAGGGCGTTCGATATTCCTCGCCATGCCCATCCAAGGTGGGCAGGATGACATGATAATGCTGGGCCAAAACACGGGCCTGCCGCAGGTAGTTCCACCATGCGTTTCCGCCGCCATGGATCAGCATGACATGGGGGAGCGTACGGTCTCCGAATTCATGAAATGTCATATTGGGTTTCCTCCCGAATGGTAAAAAAGCAGGATGATTGAATCATTATACTGCGAACCCACACAGAATTCCATCCCGGAGCAATACAAAATCTGCACTGTATAGCAAGGGCTTCCACCCTCTGAAATTCAAAGAGTGGGAGCCTTTGCTATACCTGTTTCCAGTGGTTCAGTTTGGGCAACTGAGCCTCAAAATAGGCTCTGACCTGCTCTGGGGGCCAGGCTTCATTGGACATATGACTTTCCAGGAAATTCAGCAATTCCTCAAGGCTGGTGTAGACGAATTTCCCGTCGGCATAACACCACTTGCAGTACTCCTCGTTGAAGGTGCCGTCCGGCTCCCGGCTGATATTGGCGTCCTCCAGGGGCATACCGCAGCACTGACAGACCAACTGCCTGGGGGAACCCAACAGGGTGTTGATGGAGACATCAAACAGCCCGGAGAGCAGCTTCAAAGTTTCTGTATTAGGCACTGTTTCACCGGTCTCCCAGCGGGAAACCGCCTGACGGGTCACATGCACTTCTTCCGCCAGCTGTTCCTGGGAGAGTCCGCGCTTGGTGCGCAGTTCCAGAAGAATATCTTTGGGTTCCATGTTGATCACCACCTTGCCTGGATTGTATCACAGCGGGAGCAAAAAGCAAAGCAACTGGCTGTTGCCTCAACTCGCATCAGGCGTATCAGTTTTTAATATGCCTATACAAAGAATAGCGCCTGCTGAAATCTGTGGATAATCAGCGGGCGCTATCGCTTATTTCAGGAATCTTGTTCAGGGTACTTGCCATGAGCACCTGTCCAGTGCTCTGCCGCACTCAGGAAGGCGGCGTGGCCGTGGGCGCGGATGTACTCCAGTGCCTGCTTGTACTTGCCGTATTTGTATCCGGGGTGGTTGAGAAAGGACTGGATGATCTCACAGCGGTCATATTCCTCGCAGTCCGCGCAGGTGATGTGACCTCTGGTTAGGCAGCATTTCTTCATCCTGCATTTGGCCCGGCTCAGGTCCCGGGAGCCGTCCAGATACCCCGGCTTGCAGCCCTTACAGGTCTTCCGATACTCCCGGCAGGTGCCGCAGTAGGCGCCGCAGCAGCCGATCTCCTCTGTATTATTCATAGGGAGGAACTCCCTTCAAAGTGATAGATTTTTAGAAAATCGCTGATGCGTTCCTCGACCGCATGAAGGGACGCTTCATCGCCGTATGGGATGTTGATGCATCGCTTTCCTCTTTTACAGGCGGGCAGACTCTCAGACAAGCGGTTTAGAAACGCCTCGTCGGAAAAATGGACGGAGAAGTGGTTCTTCGCGGCGGAGACTGCCACATACCCCTCGTTCATCTTTTTCCCCACCAGCCACATGGGTATGGAAAAGGAGATTTTAGGAGTCAACTGCGGATATTCCGCACGCATAAACTCAATGAATGCGCTGACATGCTGCCGCTGTTCCTCATTCAGCGACGCCACATACTCGGAAACAGAAGCTGCGCCCATATCATACCTCCAACTGCCTATTGGGACTGCTGCCGGTCCCACTCTTTTTTCAGGATGGCATACTGCACCGTGTTTTCATATCGGGGCGTGCCGTCGGGATTGTTCACGAAGGAGATGAATTCCAGAAATAGGCCCTCCCGGCGCATGCCCAGCTTTTCGCACAGGTGCTGACTGGCAAGGTTATAGTCCTCGGTGTAAGCGTAGATGCGCCTTGCGCCCTTTTGGGAAAAGAGATAGCCGAAAAAGGCCTGGGCTGCCTCGAAGGCGTACCCCTTGCCCTGGTAGGCCCCGTTCAGCATCCAACAGGGGCTGAAGGTGTCCCGCACGGCGTCCTCACCTGCGTGGGGCTCGCCCGTCTCCGGATAGGCGTCGATCTCGCCGATGACCTTGCCGCCGTCTTTCAGCGTGATGGCGAAGTAGTACTCCGTCTCGCTCAGGCGCTTTTTCATCTCTGTTTTTGCCTCATCCAGGGAGTGCAGCTTCATACTGGCAAAGCAATTGACTGCGGGTTCTTTCAGATACTCATAGACATCCGCTGCGTCCGTCTCCAGAAAGGGGCGCAGGATCAGCCGTTTTGTCTCGATCACCATATTTCGGCACCTCAAGAAAAGCAAAAATGGATAGCGAAATTTAATGGAATAGTTTTGTTGCAAAAATTAAGAAAAATCCGTCAAAATCACAAGATTTTGACGGATTTTGGTCCGAGTGGGGAGACTCGAACTCCCGGCATCTTGCTCCCAAATAGGTAAAGAAAGATTTTTTGAATTATTTCCTCTCGATTTTGGCTCTTTTCGCTCCATTCCGATTGCTTTCTGTCACTCTTTGAACATGCTGTTTCCGTATACTCCACACCGCACTGTGGCTGAAGCTGTGGTCAAAAATCTCGCAAAATGAGTTGGAGGGCATTACTTCAACACACCAGGGAGGGCTTTGGGGTCGGGGCATCCAGTGATAGGATCAAGAACACCATGAAGCAGGCGAAGTACCTCATTCTGACGGCTCAGGATTTGCAGGGCTGTAAACAAAAATACGCGATACGCCATATTGACAGGATTTTCGTTGTGTGCTATATTAAATCCAGTGGTTTCAAACCGGCGGACTGATAGAACAGAGGTGGCATATGGCGAAAAGAATTGCCGGGGTAACAGAAAAATTACTGGAGTGCGCAAAAGCGGAATTCATGAGGAATGGGTACGAGAATGCGTCTCTCCGTGTGATTGCGGAAAAGGCCGGCTCCAGCAAAGGGGCGATTTATATTCGCTACCCGGACAAAGAGAGCCTGTACCGTTCCCTCGTACAGCCTGCCATGGATGATTTTTGTGGTCTGATTCAATCAACCTTAGAGCAGTTTAACCAGTTGCCCGGAGTCGAACAGACCAGTCAAATGTATTCCTTCTCCGACCACGGTTTTTGGGCCTCTGTGGACTATATCTACGATCATTTTGATGAGTTCAAGCTGCTTTTAACCAGTGGGGAGAATAGTACATATCAGGAATTCCTCCACCGGATCGTGGAACTGGACAACCAATGTACCATGCGCTATATTCAGGCGTCCGGGAACGACGCAATTTCCAGCGGCCGCCTTACACCGGAGCTGGGCCATCTGCTGTCCAGCGCCTTTTATACCGGGATGTTCGAGGTGGTCATCCACGATATGCCAAAGGATCAGGCGGTCGAGCATATCCAGAGGATGCGGCGTTTTTACACCGCCGGCTGGAAAACCATCTTCTTCGGAGATGGAGGTGAAAACCATTGAGCGGGTGGATTGACCGGAGCGGCTGGATTCACTGCCCTACCTGCGGCAACAAGACCCGCACCAAGGTGAATCCAGACACCATTCTAAAGCGTTTTCCGCTTTTCTGTCCCAAATGCGGAGCAGAACACATCGTTGATGTGCAGGGACAAAACATCATATTATCAGAGCCAGACGCAAAGACGCAGAGCCGATGATTTGCAGGATAATCCTGCGGGTTGTCGGCCTTTTTTTTGTTGATTGGTTAGAAGCCGCTAACTTTTGGGAGGGATACGATGCAGAAACAAAGGAAGCCATTTAGTTTGATGGCATTTATCAGACCGCACCGGGCGGGATTTATTACCTCCACTGTTCTTGCTGTTCTCAGCGTGACCAGCGGGATGATACCATACTTTGCTGTGGCAAGAATGGTCAACCTGCTTATTTCTGGTGAAAAGAACTTTTCGATTTATCTGGCCTGGGGAGCAGTCGCCCTGATCGCCTATCTGCTCAGGTCTGTTCTTCACGGCATCTCCACCCGATGCTCCCATGAAGCCACTTTCCATGTACTGTCGGAACTGCGGCGGGCTGTGGCGGATAAGCTGACCCGCGTTTCTATGGGCTATCTGACCGATACGCCATCGGGCCGCCTGAAAACAACCATGGTAGAGCGTGTGGAACAGATGGAGGTCCCGCTGGCCCACATCATTCCGGAAATGACCTCTAATCTGCTGGTCCCTATCGCTATTGTGGTCTACCTCTTTGTCTTGGACTGGCGCATGGCGTTGGTCTCGCTCATCACCATCCCCATTGGGATGCTTTGTTACATGGCCCAGATGAAAGAGTACCCGAAAAAGTATGGCGCGGTGATCCAGGCTGGCAAGCACATGAGCGCCACCACGGTGGAGTACATAGGCGGCATTGAAGTCATCAAGGCGTTCAATCAGAGTGCAGCCTCCTATGGCAAGTTCACGCAGGCCGTGCGGCAGAGCGCAGACCTTATGTTGGACTGGATGAAATCCACGCAGGGGTACTCTGCCCTGATGATGACCATTTGGCCCGCTGTGCTGATCGGCGTTCTGCCCATTGGGTGTGTCTTTTATAGGAATGGCAGTCTGACCGCCCCGGATTTTATCACGATTGCAATCCTGTCCCTCGGTATCGTGGGGCCATTGGTAGCGGCGATCTTTTTGACCGATGATTTCTCCAAAATTGCGACCATCACCGGGGAAATTGGCGCTGTGCTGTCCGAGCCGGATCTGGAGCGGCCTGCGCAGAGAAAAGAACTGCATGGGCTGGACATTGACCTGCGGGATGTGACATTCGCTTACAAAGATAAGCAGGTTTTGAACGGCGTCACGCTGAATATCCGGCAAGGCACGACCACCGCGCTGGTGGGGCCGTCCGGCTCCGGCAAGTCCACCATCGCCAAGCTCATCGCCTCCTATTGGGACGCTGGCGGCGGGAGCATCACCATCGGCGGGGTGGATGTGAAAAACCTCCCGCCGGAACAGGTAATGGATCTCATCGGCTATGTCTCTCAGGATAATTTCCTGTTTAATGTCTCTGTCCGGGAAAATATCCGTATGGGACGGCCGGAGGCCACCGACGATGAAGTGGAGGCCGTGGCAAAGGCGTCCGGCTGTCATGATTTCATCATGGGTCTGGATCATGGATATGACACTGTGGTGGGCGGCGCAGGCGGACACCTCTCCGGCGGGGAGCGCCAGCGGGTCGCCATTGCGCGGGCCATGATGAAAAACGCCCCGATTGTGATTTTGGACGAGGCGACTTCCTACACGGACCCCGAGAACGAGGCGGTGCTTCAGGACGCCATCGGCAGGCTGACCCGTGGAAAGACGCTCATCGTCATCGCCCACCGCCTGAGCACCATCACCGATGCAGACCAAATCGCCGTGGTGGAACAGGGAAAAATCCTGGACGCGGGAACGCATGATGAACTGCTGAAGCGGTGTCCCCTCTACGCGCAGATGTGGGCGGCCCACACGCAGGCGAAAGATGCGGACATGAGAGAAGGAGGTGGCAAGCATGTTTGACGCATATAAACGGTTTTTCCGCTTTGCCGGGGAGCAGAAAGGCACCTGGTATAAGGGAATGGCCTTTGAACTGCTGCGGAGCATTTTTGAGGCTTTGCAGTTTGTGGCGCTGCTGGTCGTGCTCCGCGCCCTGGTAGAGCAGAACATGACCGGGGCCACCCCATGGATGGCCTTTGGGATCATGGCGGTCAGCGTGGCCGGAGCCGCCCTGTGCTGGTATCTGGCCCATAACAGCGAGGGGCACGCCAATTACCGGATGTGCGCGGAAAAGCGCATCCATATCGGGGAGCGCATGAAGTATATGCCCATGGGCTACTTCAACGCCCAGAGCCTGGGCAGCCTCACTGCGGCGGCCACCTCCACCATGGAGGACCTGGAGAGTCTGTCCTTTGCGGTGATCGCCCGGACGGTGGTGGGCATGATTCGGACCACCATCTTCTCTTTGGCGATCCTGTGCTTTGATTGGCGCATCGGGCTGGTATTCCTGCTTGGTATGCTTCTGTTCCTTTGGGTCAACTCACTTTTGCTGAAGAAATCCAGAGAGTTATCTCCGGGGCGGCTGGCAGCCCAGACAAGGCTGGTGGACGCTGTGCTGGAATACATACAGGGCATGAGCGTGGTGCGCGCTTTCCATGGAGACAAAGCGGCCAATCAGACGCTGAACCGCACGATTGAGGAGACGGAACAGCAGAATTTCAAGCTGGAGCGCAAGCGTATTCCCTACAATGTGTTGGAGCAGATCGTCCTGCGTGTTACGGCGGTGGCGGCGATTCTGCTCTCAATCTGGTTTTTCCTGCAAGGCAGTATGACCCTCTTTACCTGCCTGATGGTGGTGGTTTCCGCTTTCCTGGTATATAGCGAGCTGGAGTCTGCCGGGGAGATGTTCTTTATGCTGCCCATGATCGATGCCTCCATCGACCGGGTGGAGGAAATCGACCGCGCTCCACGGATGGACGAGGGCGGCTCGGTACAGACGCCGAAACACTGCGGTATTTCCTTCGAGCATGTGGACTTTTCCTATGGAGAGCGAAAAATCATCCGCGATGTCAGCTTTACCATACCGGAAGGGACAACCACTGCCATCGTGGGGCCCTCCGGCTCCGGCAAGACCACCCTCACCAGTCTTATGGCAAGGTTTTGGGATGTGGACAGCGGCGCGGTCAAGCTGGGCGGCATTGATGTGAAGGACTATGCGCTGGATAGTTTGATGCGCAATTTCAGCATGGTCTTTCAGCGCGTGTACCTGTTCAACGACAGCATTGAGAATAACATCAAGTTCGGCAAGCCGGACGCCACCCATGAGGAGGTGGTGGCCGCGGCAAAGGCGGCCCGGTGCCATGACTTCATCACGGCCCTGCCGGATGGCTACGATACCATCATCGGTGAGAGCGGCGCCACGATCTCCGGCGGGGAACGCCAGAGGCTCTCCATCGCACGGGCCATGCTCAAGGACGCGCCGATCATCATTTTGGACGAGGCCACGGCCAATGTTGACCCCGAGAACGAGGCGGAGTTGCAGGAGGCAGTCAAGGTCCTGACCGCCGGAAAAACTCTGGTTATGATCGCACACCGGATGAAAACTGTCCAGGAGGCGGATCAGATTCTTGTACTGGATCAAGGGCGGATTGTGCAGCGGGGCCGCCATGCGGAACTGATGCAGCAGGGAGGTATCTATGCGGATTTTGTCTGCTCCCGGAGATCCGCAGAATCGTGGCGTATTGCGGAGCGGAAAAGCAGCGAGGTTAAAGCGGAGGTATGAGCAAGAAACTATTGGCCCGGATCGGCCTGCTGGTGATTGTCCTGTTCGGCGTCACGATCCTGACTTTCTTTTATACCAACCTGTCCCCGGTAGATGCGGCCGAGGCGCTGGCAGTGCGCCGTTACAACCGCCCCACCCCGCAGCAGGTTGAACTGGTGCGGGAAGAACTTGGGCTCGACCAGCCGATTCTCCAGCAGTACGGCTCCTGGCTGTGGAACGCCCTGCATGGAGATTTCGGAAACTCCTATAACACTGGGCGGCCGATTGTGGAAGAACTGTCGGCTTCCATTCGGCCCACCCTGGTTATGGCTGCCATGGCGCTCCTGTTTGCCACTCTGCTCAGTATTCCGCTGGGAGTGCTGTCCGCCAGCAGAAAAGGCGGCTTGGCGGATCGGAGCATCTACCTGTTCGGCATCATCTGTATGTCTCTGCCGAATTATTGGATCGGCTTCATGCTTCTGCTCGCCTTCGCGGTTTATATTCCTATTTTCAGCATTATGGGAGCGGACAGCCTGAAGGATTTCATTCTTCCGGCCCTGGCGCTGGCTATTCCTATGGCCGCCGGCAACATCCGTGTGTTTCGATCCTCACTTCTGGATGGGTACAACAGCGATTTTGTCCTGTATGCCAGGGCCCGGGGCGTATCGGAGTGGAAAATCGCCAATCTGGTGAGTCGGTTTGCGCTGCCGCCGCTGATCACCATGCTGGCGCAGAGCTTCGGCTTTATGATTGCGGGCAGCGCCATGGTGGAAAGCGTGTTCTCCATCCCGGGGCTGGGGTCCATGCTGGTCACTGCGTTGGGAGCCAGAGATACCATTACCATCAATGCGTGTGTACTGCTCACCGCCGTCATTTTCGTCCTGGTCAATTTTATCGCGGACTGCGTGAACGCGCTTCTAAACCCGCAGAGCCAGAAGGGAGGCGGCCTATGATCCGCAAAATCATGCACCGCCCGCAGGCCGTCCTCGGTCTTGCCATGATGCTTCTCGTGTTTCTTGTGATGCTGCTGGCCCCGGTCTTTGCACCCAATGACCCGATGCAGCTGAATGTGGCCCACAGCTTCGCCCCGCCGGACGCACAGTATCCCCTCGGAACAGACGAGCTTGGACGCTGCATCCTCTCACGCCTGATCTACGGAGCCAGGGCCTCTCTGAGTATCGCGTTGCCCACACTGCTGTTGCTGGCGGTTATCAGCACCGTGGTGGCTACCCTGTGCGCCTATATCGGCGGGGTGCTGGACCGCATATTTGAAGTGGCCTCCAATATTTTTATGGCCTTTCCCCCGTTCCTCGTTGCCATCACCCTGGTGGGGCTCTTTGAGTCAAAAGCGGCCAGCATCGTCCTGTCTATCGTAATCGCCATGTGGGTCTGGAACGCGAGGGTGGTCCGCACCCATGTGCTTCGGGAGCGGAATCAGCCCTATGTGATCACCTGCCGGATGTCCGGCTGTTCGGAGCTGCGTATTGTGTTTCGGCATATCATCCCCAATATTCTGCCGCACCTTCTGGTTTTGTACAGCACAGGGCTGTCCTCCATCATCATTATGATCTCCAGTTATGCTTTTCTCGGCTTGGGGCTGGAAACAGGGACGGCGGAGTGGGGTGCCATGTTTGTAAATGCCAATAAACTGATGTTCAGCCATCCGCAGTTCCTGGTGTATCCGGGGCTCTGCATTCTGTTTGCCGCGGCAGGGTTCAACCTGTTCGGGGAGGCCCTGCGGGACATCTGCGCACCGAGGGAGGGATAGCCATGCTGACAGTTACCAATCTATCCATCCGTACAAAGCAGACAAAGGAAACCCTTGTGCGCTCCGTCAGCTTCTCCGTAAAAAGCGGAGAGGCACTTGGCCTGATCGGGGAGAGCGGCAGCGGAAAGAGCATGACCAGCAAGTGTATTATGCGGCTGTTGAATCCACGGCTTTTTGACCTGCGCGGAAGCGTGCAATGGAACGGGAAAGAAATGCTTGCGGTGAAGCTGAATGAGCTGGACGGCTATCGGGGCAAGCAGATCAGTATGATCCCGCAAAACCCCATGACCGCCTTTGCACCCATGCTCAAGCTGGGAAAACAGATGGAACTGGGCTTTTCGCTGAAAGGACGCAGGGAACGGACACAGTTCCGGGGGCGGCTGGCTGCCGCGCTTGCGGATGTCAATTTGCCTGATGCGGAAAAAATCATCAACAGCTATCCCCATGAGTTGTCCGGAGGCACGCTGCAGCGTGTGATGATTGCCCTGACGATTCTGCAGCGCCCGGAATTGATCATTGCAGACGAAATTACCACCGCTGTTGACGCGGCCAGCGAATACCTCATTCTGAATGAATTGGAGAAGCTGAGGCGGGCCGGCGGCTCCATGATTGTGGTGACTCATGACTTTGGCGTGGCGGCAAGACTGTGCGACCGTGTAGCCGTTATGAAGGACGGCGAGATCATTGAGGAAGGAAAAACACGGGAGGTATTTTCTGCTCCACAGCACGAATATACCAGGCGGCTTGTGCAGGCAAGCGTACTCTTTCAGGAGGGACTATGCTGAAAGCGGAACATATCACAAAACAATATCAGATCCCAGGCGGCGGGCATACCGTGTTCGATGCGGTTTCGGATGTCTCCATAGAGCTTGGAGATGGAGGCGTGACCGCCATCGTGGGAGAGAGCGGGAGCGGCAAGAGCACTTTAGCCAGAGTGCTGTCCTATGTGGAGCGGCCGGACGGTGGGCGGGTGTTTCTGGATGGTCTGGAGGTGTCCGCCTGCGGAAGAAAGGAACTCCGCGCTGTAAGAGGTAAGGTCCAGCTTGTGATGCAGAACGCTTTGGGGTCTTTAGACCCTCACCAGAGTGTGGCGTCCATTCTGGAGGAGCCCCTGCGGCTGCTGTTCCACATGGGGGCGGAGGAGAGAAAACAGCGGTGCCTTGAACTGCTGGACATGGCACGACTGGAACGGGACACACTCCGTCATCGGCCGGATGAACTCTCCGGTGGACAGCAAAAACGGCTGTGTATTGCCCGCGCTCTGGCCGCCCAGCCCCAACACATTATCTTTGACGAGTCCTTCAGCGGATTGGATGTCACGCTGAAAAAGCAGGTGCTGGATTTTCTGAAGGAGCTTCAATCGGAACTTCAGATCAGTTTTCTGGTGATTACCCACGATCTGGACACCGCCATGTATATGGCCGGCACGATCCATGTCATGCGCAGGGGCAAAATCATCGAAACACTTGAGCACCCCAGGAGCTTCGCTGATTTTCAGGAGCCCTATTCACAAGAGCTTGTAAAGGCAGTCCGCTCCAAGCGGAGGGCCTTGCAATAAATCAAAAAAGGAGAATAACAGCATGAAAAAGTTCTTGTCCCTTCTGCTGACCGGCGCTATGAGCGCCATGCTTCTTGCCGGCTGCGGAACCACTGCAAATGATCCAGACCCCGCTTCTTCCTCAACACCGCCTGCCGGTGAGGAGGAACGGTCCATCACCATTGCGCAAAGCGCCAATTTTTCCATGGGATTTGCCCCCGGCGTGCAGTCCTATGAGGCCACCTATTATATGAACAATTTCTATGAGGGACTGGTCGAATACCGGGACGGTGAATACCTGCCCTGTCTGGCGACAGACTGGGCTGCCTCGGATGACGGTCTCACCTATACCTTTCATCTGCGGGACGATGTGCAGTTCAATGACGGCACTGCGTTCAATGCCGAGGCAGTCAAACTCTATTTTGACAATATGAAGTCGGTAATTGGCACCAGTGCCAATTATGGTCAGCTTGACATGCTGACCACTGAAATCACAGTGGATGACGAGTACACTGTCTCCTTCCACCTGAGCCGGCCTTATTACAATGTTCTGAACGATCTTTCCATGGTGATGCCCCGGGGTATCCTTTCCGCAGCGGCCTTCCATGAGGACGGCTCTCTGAATACCGAATACCTGATGACCCACACCCCAGGCACCGGCCCGTATATGTTTGAGAGCGTGAATGAAACCGCAACGGAATACACCTTTGTGAAAAACCCGAACTATTGGGGTGAGGAGCCGGATGTGGACCGCTTTACCGTAAAGGTGATTCCAGAGTCCAAGGTTGCCGCCATGCGGGCCGGCGAGGTTGACTTTATCATGGGGTCTGATACGCTGGACGCCAATTCCTATCTGGAGCTGTCTCAGGTGGAGGGAATCACCGGCGTGATCTCTGACTTTGACTTTGTGACGGAATTTATCGCGCTGAACGATGAGGTGGCACCGCTGGATGATCTGAATGTCCGCACAGCCATCCAGATGGCGATTGACAAGGAATCTATCGCTCAGAATATTTATTCTGGTCTGCGCACAAAGGCGGACTCGGTGATGCCTGCGGATATGCCCTACTGCACCGCCACGGTGTCCACCCCGGACTACGACATGGATGGGGCGATTGCCTTGCTGGAGGACTCTGGCTGGGTCGATTCCAATGGGGACGGCATCCGGGAGAAGGCCGGAACGGCGCTTTCCTTTACGATCACCTACCCCTCTACGGGCGTTTATGACAACATGGTACTCTTTTTCCAGAGCTCTATGGCTGAACTGGGAATTGAGATCAAGACCAATCCCATTGACCTGATGGCCTTCATGCAGCAGGTGTTCATGGAGGACAACTACGAGATGACCGCCTACATGAGCTACTGGTTTCCTTATGACCCATACACCTTCGTGGCAAATATGTATCCGTCTACTGACTATGCTGACCCCAGCGGTATCTACTCCACCGATCCGCAGGTCGCAAAGGCCCTGGCTACCATGAGCGACGAGGAAGCCAAGGAACTGATTGGCGGGCTTTACAACACAGACGATCCCGCGGTCGTTCAGGAGATCTATACTGCGGCGCTGGACTCCGCCAATGAGAGCAGTGTGGTGATTCCGCTCAACTACAGAAACGAATATGCCGTATTTAACAACGAAGTAATTGAATCTTATACTTTCAACAGTATTCCAAACCATGTGGATGTTGCGGCGATCCATCTGAAATAAGGGAGGTATCCCAATGAAACTCCATGCGTCGGGCGAGGACTATCTGGAGGCCGTGTTGGTACTCCAAAAGGAAAGAGGGATGGTGCGCTCCGTGGATGTGGCCCGGTATATGGGGGTGTCCAAGCCCAGCGTGTGCCATGCGGTAGCTACCTTGAAGGCGGGCGGCTTCCTCACTATGGACGGGGACTTTTTCCTCCGCCTGACTGATATAGGCCGTGAGGTGGCGGAGCAGACCTATGAGAAGCACTGCTTCTTCACACGCCTACTGGTAGAGGCCGGTGTAGAGCCCAAAACCGCCGAACAGGACGCCTGCCGCATGGAGCATGTGATCAGCCCAGCCAGTTTTCAGAAGCTGGTTGAGCTATACCGGAAGGCCCCCAAAAATACAGAGCCAACCGGGGACGGGAGGCGGTTTCATGCGGAAACAGATCCTGCTGGTTGATGATGACCTGCCCCTTTGCCGGAAACTCCGGGACGCCCTGCAGGACGATACCACAGAGGTCCGGTATTTCATTGACACAGTGGAGGCCCTGGACAGCTTTATGCGGCATCGGTATTGTCTGGTCATTATGGATCCGGTGTTGGAGGATATGGATGGACGGGAGCTGCTCCGAACAATGCGCCAGGCCAAGGCGGTCCCGATTCTGGTGCTCACCGATACACTATCACTGGGAGAAGAAGTTGCTATTCTTTCAGCTGGGGCAACCGTCTGTACCCAAAAACCAATTGCCCCACGCCGCTGTATTGCCCAAGCCAATGCGCTCATTCAACTCTACATGAAATCCGATCACCCAGAGAAAGAATATTATACGCTGACCTTCGGAACTGACCTGATCATCGACCCCCTCCATCGCCAAGTACTCTTGAAAGGCTCCCTGCTGAAGTTGACCCGGAAGGAATTCAATATGCTGCACTTTCTGGCCAGCCACCCCGGACAGGTTTTTACACGGGAACAGCTCTATACTCGTATCTGGGGATGTGACAGCGATTTCAATGTGGATGAGTCGGTGCGCTCTCACATCAAGTTTCTGCGGAGAAAACTGGCTTCCTCCGGCAAGGAATATATCCAGACCGTCTGGGGAATCGGCTACCGTTTCGCACCGCAGGAGCGGGACACAGCATCAAAAATTGCCCTGCGGTAAACAAAAAAGGGAGGATGATTCATTGGCGGGCAGACGGATCTGTGCGGGATACTACCGGCGCTATGACGGTAAGGTCATCTATGTCGTTTCTCTGGCCACGGACTCCGATAACGGCGAGGAAGTGGTCATCTGGACCACCTACCCTTTCGCGGATGTCCCCAGATACTACACCTCCAGCAAAAAGTCCTTTTGCGCTTTTGTGGAGGTGCGCGGGGAGCGGCGGGCCAAGTACAAGCGGCTGACCAACATAAAGATTTCAGAGGCTGCCATCGAAAGGCTGGAAGATGAGGGCTTCCGGGGGCCGGTGCGCAAAAGCCGGCCCCGGCAGATGGAGGAAGAATACGACGCCCGAGCGTATCAGCAGGCCGCCACCTACCACGCATACGCCAAGGAGCTCTGCGAGAACTACAGCTTCGATTGGCGCAAGTACCGCTTTTGTGTAAACCAAAAGCGGTATGCTGCCATTACCAAAAGTGATTTCGGTAAACTGAAGGAGGATTTGTGTTTTCTGGACAACGCACTGAAGACCGTTCTGGCAGACTACCGGGATTACTTTCGGGAACGGTTTGTGGACGGCCTCTCCATTCGTAAGTATGCCTCTGCCCATCTGCTCAACCGGGGCAGGGTGGATTACCTGCAGAAGAAGTTCCTCTCCGCCCTCGCCCGGCTGCTGAAGGAGCGGGACAAGGCGGAGGGCAAATGCCGCCTTCGGAAGCCAGTAAACTTTTGAATTGACCCAGTCTCAAACGGAGCGTCTGTGAAAACAGGCGCTCCGTTTTTCTGTCAAAAGTGTGTCAAAAGGATATAGTTTCCGCAATACAGGGTAGAGAAGGTGGATCGACATGCGTGTGTCAATTCTGTACCGTACAGTGAGTATTCTCGGAAAAGAAGTAGGAGGTAAACTGCCATGAAGGAATCCGGTTACAAAACCTACGATGACCTGCCGCTGTTTTTTAACGCGGAAATGGTGGCAAAAGTGCTGGGCGTATCACCATCGTCAGGCTACGAGCTGATGCACGAACCAGGCTTCCCGGTGCTGCGCATCGGCAACAGGATGGTGGTACCCAAAGAACAGTTCATCCAATGGGTGAATGAGCACACAGGAGGTTGGAAATGAGATTCTGCAGTCATGGGAATTTTTTCGCTTTGCCCAATGAGATTTTTCTCTTGGGGCTGACCGCCGGTGAGTTGGCCGTGTACAGCTTCCTGCGGCGGTGTGAGGATCGCAAAACACGCCAGTGCTGGCCCAGCATCAAAACCATCGGGAAAGCAGTGAACATGAGCGGGAACACGGTACGCAAATACATCCGGCAACTGGAGGAGCGTGGTATCATCACCGCCGAGCCGACTGAGGTCATTACCAAGGCAGGAGGAAAACGCAACGGGAATCTACGCTTTACTCTCCGCCCCATCCAGGAGGTGATGGATGAGTACTATGCCCGCCAGATGGAGGATTTAGAATTGGCGGAGGAGCGGCAGCGGGTGGCGAAACTCCTGACAGAGCAGGAAAGCCCCGCTTGACCGCCTGTGAGCCGCTGTGCGGGCCTTTAACTGGCGGGGGAGCATCCGTGCCCACAGTTGGCTTTCAACGCCGTGTTGGGGCTGTGTGGCGGGATATTGAAAAAGCGAAGAAGTAAGGGTTTTTCACCCCACCAAAGGGTGGACCGAGGGGTCGAAAATAGTGCAGGATAAAGGCCGGGGGTCGCAAGCGCCCTCCGGCCGGGTCACACCGCCCCGCAACGCGGGGCGGGACAACGGTTTGCGGGGAGTTGTCTGTGGGGGTCATAGGTGGTCGGTTTGGCTCACTTCGGGGATCACAGGTGACCGGAATCAGAGGATTGCGCCCTCAAACCCGCATGAAATCAAGGTCGTAAGGGTGAACCTGCGGGGTTCACCTTGGGGATAGTGACCGGTTTTATCGCAAATCCAAGAAGTGAATATTCGGACTATTGCCCCTTCAAAAATTGCGCTGCAAAACAAAGAGAAAAGCCTCCCGCTGCTACGGGAGGCCAGGCATTTACAGCATATGAAATTCGATTCCTTGATGTTTCGGCGTATCATTTGGGGAGAGTTTCATGACGCGCGCCCAAGTCTTGACCGTCTGTGCTTCCAAGAAACGGACCAAAGCATCCAGAGACTCCTGTTCATCATACTGCTGGAGCGCGTCATAGTATGCCTTTTTATCTTCCTCATAAATGATCATGGGGGGATAGTTGTTGATCATCAGCCAGTAGTTCAATAATGTCCGCCCAACGCGGCCGTTCCCGTCGGCGAAGGGGTGAATATTCTCAAAACGCGCATGGAGATACGCTCCGGCCTTCAGCGGGGCTTTCGGACCTACAGAGTTGACTTCACCGATCAGTTCTGCCAAGTCACCTTCCACTTCTTCCGGGTAAGAGCCGACCTCATGGATGCCAGTCACATAGTCATGTTTTTTGAATGTCCCGGGCCGCTCTCCATTGACCAGATAACGGCGCTCATCGTAAGTCCCCTCCGTCAGCGCACGATGGATCTCCAGGATCAGTGGGATGGAAAGCGGCTCCTTGACAGGAATCTTCCCCCGGAGGAAGTCATAGCAGACCTTCTGATTCTGAAGTTCAAACAGCGTGCGGGGATCGCCGGTATAGCCGACCACCCGGCCGTTCTCAAAAATCTCCCGGGTGTCGTGGTAAGAAATCGCCGCGTTTTCGATTTTCCCGGAGTTGT
The DNA here is from genome assembly GCF_022453915.1 of Lawsonibacter asaccharolyticus. NCBI lineage: Bacteria > Bacillati > Bacillota > Clostridia > Eubacteriales > Oscillospiraceae > Lawsonibacter > Lawsonibacter asaccharolyticus. The sequence goes on along the minus strand of NZ_CP091870.1, from coordinate 1,868,257 downwards.
ACGCGAAGAGAATGCGGAAGTTGTCCAGGCGCAGGTCCAAGTCTTCGTCTGAACGGACAGACCACATTTGCCACTGTTTTTTCACCTGATCGTACAAATCCATGCGACCACCTCCGCTACTTTATGAAGACAGTATACCATATATTTTGGTTTATCACAGAAAAATTTTTGATTGATTGCCACTGTGTTCGCTACCCCAAATGATAACTTTTTGATAACAGTTCGCCGTACCCCTGGATAGTTTTCTCTTTCTGCGGTATGTTGTGTCGTTACAAAGGAGGTGTATCATCGTGGCAAAGCGCAGGCCATCCGGCGACGGCATGGTTCGGAAGAAGGAAGACGGCCGTTGGGAGGGCCGCATCGTGGTAGGCCACAAGGCCAACGGCGCCCCCATCTTCCGGTATGTGTATGGCCGCACGCAGAAGGAGTTACTGAGCAAACTCCACCAGAGCATCGAAACCTATCAGGATGTAGAACTGACCGAGGACAGCCGCATGACATTGGGAGAGTGGCTGGACCGCTGGCTGGATGAATACAAAGCGGGGACGATCCGCCACAGCACCATGTACGGCTACCGGCAGTATGCCAGACTTTACATCAAGCCCATCCTGGGAGACAAGGTGATCTCCCGCATCACCTCGACGGACATCCAGCGGATGTACACAAAACTGAAACGGGAGGGTCGCATCCATGAGCATCCAGAATACGGGTATCAACTCTCAGACGCCATGCTCTCCCGCATCCATGCCATGCTCCACCAAGCGATGAAAGACGCGGTGGGCGCACACTTAATCGCCAAGAATCCCACCGAGGGCACGGTGGTCCCCAAGCCCAACTACCGTCCAAAGCAGATTCTGAATGAGGAACAATTGGACACTTTCATGGCCGCAATCGAGCAGGACGAGGTGTGGCGGGACTTCTTCTTCACCGAGTTGACCACTGGCTTGCGCCGGGGCGAGATCTGCGGCCTTCGATGAGAGGACTTCGACGAGGCGGAGGGAACTCTCAAAGTCAACCGCTCCGTCAGCACCCGCAAGGTAGGCAGCCTGGAGGTCGGAGAAACCAAAACCAACAAGGGCCACCGGAGCATATCCCTGCCGGACAGCACGGCCCAGCGTCTGCGGGAGCGGAAGAAAACCGCCATCAGCGATTGGATATTCCCAAATCCCCTGCATCCGGAGGAGCCGGTCAATCCCGGCTATGCCTACAACCGGATGAAAACGATCCTGAAAAATACCGGCCTACCAAGTATCAGATTCCATGATTTAAGGCATACCTTCGCCACCCACGCTCTCGCCGGAGGTGTGGACGCGAAGACACTGTCCGGCATCCTGGGCCACACCAACGCCAGTTTCACCCTGGACACCTACACCCATGTAACCGGCGATATGCAGAAACAGGCGGCGAATATCGTGGGTGACTTCATGACAGAACTGTTGGGAGAGGAGTGGAAACCATGGCAAGAAAGCGAAAGAACGGCGAGGGAACCGTCCGCCTGAGAAAAGACGGCCGTTGGGAGGGCCGGGTGGTCATCGGCTACGATGAAAAGGGCCTCCCCAAAACCAAGAATGTCCTGGCCAAGACAAAAGGCGAATGTATAGAGAAACTGAAACAGTTACAAGAACAGTACGCTCCACCCAAGTCGGACAAAATCAAGCCCGAAATGCCCTTCGGAGATTGGATAGACTTCTGGTATCAGAACTACTCCAAGTCGAAACTCCGGGCTACCACCCGTGCAGGATATGAAAACAGGATCTACCTGCATATCATCCCGGAACTGGGTGACATCCCTCTGAATCAACTGACACAGAACGACCTGCAACAGTTCTACGCCCGACTGAAAAAGAACGGGCGGCTCCTCCATGCGGAGCACTACGGCGAAAGCCTGTCTGACACTATGGTCCGTGGGTGCCACGCCAACTGCCGGTCCGCGCTGGAAAAGGCGGTACAGGAGGGCCTGATCCGTGTGAATCCCGCCGTCGGCTGTAAACTGCCGCCCAAGAAAGCTCGCGAAATGCAGGTGCTGACCCGTGAGGAGATCCAGCGGTTTTTGATTCAAGCCAAGGCGGAAGGATACTTTGAACTGTTCCTGCTGGAACTGACCACCGGCCTGCGGCGGGGCGAACTACTGGCCCTCCAGTGGGATGACCTCAATTTTGAAACAGGAGAACTGCAGATCAACAAGCAAGTCTATCGGACAAAGGAAGATGGCTTGCTGATCTCCCAGCCCAAAACAAAATCCTCCATCCGCACGGTCAGCCTGCCCCAACCACTTCTGACCATTCTGAAAGAATACAAGGAGGGCGTAAACTCCCGGTGGATGTTCCCTTCGCCGCTCAAGGAGGACTCGCCGCTGGACCCGGCCTACATCAGAACACGGCTACACCTCATCTTGGAACACGCCCAGTGTAAGCAAATTAGATTCCACGATTTACGGCACACATTTGCAACCATGGCTCTGGGCAGCGGGATGGATGTGAAGACCCTCTCCTCAATGCTGGGCCATGTGTCGGCGGCCACCACGCTGGACATCTACACCCACATCACCAATCCCATGCGGTCTGAGGCGGCGGCAAAGATCGACCAGAGGATCGCAAAGGTCGATCCCAAAGAGAAAGAGGTGGCCTCAGAGCGAGCACCGGAGACAGACCCGCAGCCATTCGTCCCCTTCATTCCCTACAACGGCAAGATCCGAAAGGCCGGCACCGGCTGTATCACCCAGATCAGTGAACACTGCTGGGAGGGGCGCTACTCCCCAGTGTGGCCGGACGGTAAGAAACACTCCCGCAATGTGTACGCCAAAACACGAGAGGAGTGCGAGGCACTTCTGCCTGGACTGATCCAGCAGATGAAAGCGGAAATCAAGGCCATCAAGGAGAGCGGAAACCTGGATGCTATCCCGGACGGGATCAGCGAGAAGAAAAAAGCCATCGCCGCCTATGTGCGGGAGCATCCGGAAGTTACCAGCAAGAGCGCCATTGCTAAGGCGGTGGGGACGGATCGGAGTACAGTCAGGAAATATTACAATGAGATTCGAGGTGAGTTGGGGCTACGATAAGTTCGGAAATTACGCTGTATAATTCAAAAAATATATGGTCTAAAATCAAGGGAGTTTCTTGGCGTGTATGCCCCTATTTCTCCCAACTACTAAAATTCAGTTGAAAGGAAAAGTGTCTATATATTGTTAATCACACCAGCTGTCTACGGTCAAATGGGTGTGGTGGTGGGGCAATGATTGCATGGTCTGCCAAAAAACTGAGATACAAGATAGTCTGCTCGAAACCTAATGCAGAGAAGTCTTCATGAAATACTTGTGGTTTACGCAAATCCATTTCCGTTTTCCACAAAATATGGTACAATGATAAAAATCATTTTTGAGGAGTTTTATATGTCAGAGTTAGAATATTTATTAGCATATGCAAAGCAGTGCCATGAAGCCAAAGACGCTGCAGATATTTTGGATATTGCTCAGGACATTCAGCAGTTGGACTTTTTTTACCAGAAGAAAACCAAAGAGACAGTTGCAGAAGAATTGTTGAAACATTCGTAAGTGAGAACATTATAAAATTTACTCAAAGGGGTAATCTACCGATGGGAAAAGGCAATTCGACAACAGATAATTTCTTTGCCGCGCAAAAAGAAAAATCTCGTGTTAAGACATTGATAGTAACAGAGTTCTTCAAAGCTTATTTCCCGATTATTAATGCACAGTTCAAACAGGATATTTGGTATATTGATCTGTTCTGTGGCCCGGGGTACTATGATGATGGTAGTGCATCTACACCAATAAAGCTTCTGGATACCATTGATACTTTCAAAGACGATGCCGTCCGAAATCGGCTAAAGATTGTTTTTAATGACCACAACAAGGAATATACTGAAAAATTGCGTCAGTATGTCAAAACACATCCAGTATACTCTCGATTAAAGCATCAACCTCAGATACGAAATTTAAAGGCATCGGAAATTAACTTGTCAGAATATACCAAGGGGAATCATCCAATCTTTTCTTTTGTCGACCCTTGGGGGTATAAAGATGTATCAGTCTCTCAGGTGTGGGACTTAGTCAAAAATCAAGGTTCTGACTGTGTCCTGTTCTTTAATTCAGATCGAATCTTGCAAGATATTTCTAAACCTTCTAACGAAGAGGATTTCCGAAAGATTTTTGGAGATTTGTTTGATGATGCAAAAGCAATTCAAATGGATTCTTCTATGTCCCAGCGCAGAAAAGCAGAGGCATTTTTGAAGCTATTTTCCCAAAATCTCTATTTGACGGTAAAGGAAGAGTACGATAATAGATTTAAGTTATTTGTATTGCCGTTCTATGTAGAGGCCGATGATAAAGGAAAAACCAGTCATTATATCGTTTTTATTTCCAAAGCGCATAAAGCAATCCAAGAAATGCGAAAAGTTATGATTAAGCAGGGCAATTCGATATCCGCAGAACTCGGATATGACAGTAAGGATGATATGCAGATTTCTCTCTTAAACAGAGATGACGATTCATCTAATTCTATTATACAGACCATAAAAGCAATATTCTCAAAACACCCTCAATGTTATGACAAAAAATATACTGTGGCAAAATTATCTGAGCTTATGGATCGCTACGAGATGTCAACTGCATACAAGGTGTTACCATACTCACTGGCAGAAGTAAAATCTGCAGTTGAATTGTTACATCAAAGAGAATGTATCAAAGTCGTTTTACCGGAGGGAAAACGAGTAAATAAACCTATCACATATAATCGAGAGTTTTATATTACACGAAAGATTGAGGAAATATAATTATGTCTGGGAAAACAAAAATAGAGTGGACAGAATCTTCTTGGAACCCCATTACCGGGTGTTCGCCAGTTTCTGCGGGGTGTGCGCATTGCTATGCTGCACGTTTTGCCAAACGGCTCAAGGCCATGGGGAACCCACGATATACAAATGGTTTTAATGTTACAATACATGAAGATTTATTAACCGCCCCCCTTTCTTGGAAAAAGCCTCAGATGGTTTTTGTGAATTCGATGTCTGATTTGTTTCATGACGATGTTCCGGCAGATATTATCATGAGAATATTCGACACAATGAATAGAGCACCTATCCATACCTTCCAAATTCTAACCAAGCGGGCAGAGCGATTGGCGCAGTTGGCATCCGATTTACAATGGAGCAGAAACATCTGGATGGGAGTGTCGATAGAAAATCAGGATACTATTTTCCGTGCGGATTATCTCAAACAGACGAATGCCCATGTTAAATTTATATCCGCTGAACCTCTCTTATCACCACTGCCTAATCTGGATCTACAAGGTATAGACTGGCTAATTGTCGGCGGAGAATCCGGCCCTGGAAGCCGTCCAATGCTTGAAGAATGGGTAATGGAGTTGAAATCAAAGTGCGAAGAATCCGGTACTGCATTTTTCTTTAAACAGTGGGGGGGAACCAACAAGAAACGGACTGGATCACTTTTAGGTGGGAAAGAATACAAAAATTACCCTACACACGGATAGTTGTGGCAGTATCCATTTCATAGAGAGCACAGTGACGTTGCAATTGAACTTATTCAGGAATTGCGCCGCAGTAAACAAGACAAATCCCCTCTGGAGCAAGTTCCAGAGGGGATTTGGTCCGAGATGGGAGACTCGAACTCCCGGCCTGATGGTCCCAAACCACCCGCGCTACCAACTGCGCTAATCCCGGATATTTAGTTTTTCTGCATGATACCACGCAGGGAAAGAAAAAGCAAGTTTTTCATGTCTGTGGGCAACGCTGTGGTCAAGCCTGATTTTGCGGGAGGTTTTTTACCGGGGGATTTCCGCCGCAAGCTACTGCCTCAAGGACTTCCGGGATCTCGCTTTCGGGGGAATGGATAAGTCGTCTATCCTCCCAAAGCAAGCGCGCTACCAACTGCGCTACACCCGGATAATTTGATTTTCCTGTAAGGAGTCAGTGCTCTGCAGATAAAGACTGTTACTGTTTCATAGTATAATATAAACGAGAAAAGATTGCAAGTATTCTTTTCTTATGTTAAGATAGGGGACGACTTCCGACATGAGGTGACTGAGCTGTGAGAATGAGAAAAAAGCCCAATCTGATCCCACGGATGGACCGATGCCGGGACCGGATGATCCCAGATCCGGTGGAGCTGAGGGGACACTGGCGGGACCTGATGCCCCAGGCGCGGGAACTGCGGGTAGAGCTGGGATGCGGGAAGGGACGCTTTACCGCAGAGACCGCAGGGCTGGAGCCGGATGTCCTGTTCGTGGCGGTGGAGCGGGTGCCGGATGCCATGATCGTGGCGATGGAGCGGGTGGTGGAGAAAGGGCTGTCCAATGTCTTTTTTGTGGACGGGGATGCGGCTCGCCTGCGGGACTATTTTTCCCCGGGGGAGGCCGACCGGATCTACATCAATTTCTGCGACCCATGGCCCTCCAACAAGCACGCCCGGCGGCGGCTCACCCACGAGAACTTCTTGGTGCTGTACCGGGGGGTCCTGCGGGACGGGGGACAGATCCACTTCAAGACGGACAACCGGGAGCTGTTTGAGTACTCCCTGTTCCAATTCCCCAAAGCGGGCTATGAGCTGTCTGAGGTGACCCGGGACCTGCATGGGAACGGGGTCTGCGGGATCATGACGGATTATGAGGAGAAGTTCCATGATTTGGGGACGCCCATCAACCGCTGCGTGGGGACCAAACTGCACCTGGAGCAGGAGCCGAAGTTTCGGCCCATCGCCGGGCCCCGGGATCTGGCGCCGCAGGACGGCGGCAAGGTGCTGGCGGAGGACCGATAAAGAAAGAGCAGTACCGCGGCGGCCTTTTCCGCCGCGGTACTGCTTTCTGATAGACCGCTGTATGTCCGGCCTTACTGCCCCTGATAGAGCGGGTATTTCCCGGTCAGCTCCTTGACTTGGGCCCGCAGGCTGTCGATCTTGTCCTCAAAATCGGCCTGGGCGGCCTGACAGATCAGCCGGCCCACGGTCCGCATCTCTTCCTCCCGGAAGCCGCGGGAGGTAACGGCGGGGGTGCCCACCCGGATGCCGGAGGTGACGAAGGGCTTTTCCGGGTCATTGGGGATGGCGTTTTTATTGACAGTGATATATACCTCATCCAGACGGTGCTCCATCTCCTTGCCGGTGAGATGGGCAGGGCGCAGGTCTACCAGCATCAGGTGGTTGTCCGTGCCGCCGGAGACCAGGTCCAGGCCGCCCTCCATAATGGACTCTGCCAGGACGGCGGCGTTTTTGACGATCTGCTGCTGATAGGCCTTAAATTCCGGCCGGAGTGCTTCGCCCAGCGCCACCGCCTTGGCGGCGATGATGTGCTCCAGGGGGCCGCCCTGGGAGCCGGGGAAGATGGCGGAGTTCAGCTTTTTGGCGATCTCCGGATCGTTGCACAGCAACATGCCGCCCCTGGGTCCGCGGAGGGTCTTGTGGGTGGTGGTGGAGACCACGTCGGCGTAGGGGATAGGGGATGGATGGAGCCCGGCGGCCACCAGGCCGGCGATGTGAGCCATGTCCACGAACAGGTAGGCCCCCACCTCGTGGGCGATCTCCGCGAAGCACTGGAAGTCAATGATACGGGGGTAAGCGGAGGCACCGGCGATGATCATTTTGGGGCGGTGACGTCTGGCCAGATCTCGAACCTGGTCATAGTCGATGCGGTGGGTTACGGGGTCTACGCCGTAGGCCACCATTTTGTACTGCTTCCCGGAGAAGTTGACGGGGGAGCCGTGGGTCAGGTGGCCGCCATTGTCCAGGCTCATGCCCAAGACGGTGTCGCCATACTGGCAGAGGGCTTGGTAGACAGCGTAGTTTGCCTGTGCGCCGGAATGGGGCTGTACATTGGCAAAGCCGGCGCCGAAGAGCTGCCTGGCCCGCTGGATGGCGATGTCCTCCACTACATCTACGCACTGGCAGCCGCCGTAATACCGTTTTCCGGGGTAGCCCTCCGCGTATTTGTTGGTGAGCACCGTACCGGCAGCGGCCAGCACGGCGGAGCTGACCACGTTCTCCGAGGCGATGAGTTCGATGTTCTGCTGCTGGCGGTCATATTCCGCCTGAATTGCCCTGCCGACCTCGGGGTCGGCGGCGGTGATGAAATCCATGGCTTCCTGGACCAATGGGAACACTCCTTTGTCAGTTGATGCCCGGCGGGGCCGGGGCCGTCTTCCCTATTATAGCAGATGGGGCGGAAATTACAATGAAAATAGGGAAGAAAGGAAGAGCTTGCTTTACAAGGACCGGGGTGCTGGTGTAAGATATGGGGGAAGAAGCCCCGATGTAAAGACCAGCAGGGGAGAGGCCGTCCTGACCTTTGGCCCCTCTGACTGGGAGCGGGAGTGAGGGGCGCAGGCCCCGGATATGACAGGACAGGCCTCGCCTAAAGGGCGGAGCGGTCCGAAAGGTGTGAGACAGGATGAAAACCATAGAAGAGATCTGGAGCATTGTCAATGGGCTGAAGGAGCTCTACCCGGATGGGGTCTGCTCTCTGGATTACAGAAAGGACTATGAGCTGCTGTTCTCGGTGCGTCTGGCGGCTCAGTGCACCGATGAGCGGGTGAACAAGGTGACACCGGCCCTCTATGCCCGCTTCCCTACCCTGGAGGCGCTGGCGGAGGCGGACATCGCGGAGGTGGAGAGGTACATCCACTCCACCGGCTTTTTCCGGGCCAAGGCGAAGGACATCGTGCTGGCCTCCCAGATGCTTCTGCGGGACTACGGAGGGCGGGTGCCGGACACCATGGAGGAGCTGCTGAAGCTGCCCGGGGTGGGCCGGAAGACGGCCAACCTGATCCTGGGGGACGTGTACCACACCCCAGGGGTGGTGGTGGCGGATACTCACTGCATCCGCATTTCCGGCCTTCTGGGCCTGACCGACGGCACCAAGGACCCGGGAAAGGTGGAGCAGCAGCTGCGGGCCATCCTGCCGCCGGAGGAGTCCAACGACTTCTGCCACCGGCTGGTCCTCCACGGGCGTGCTGTGTGCATCGCACGCCGTCCCCAGTGCCAGAGCTGCGTCCTGCGGCCCTGGTGTGACCACTTCGCAAAGAGCGGGCAGACAGCCCGGGGGACAGAAGGGAGAGAGCCAGCATGATCGGATACGGCGGATTCGGCATGGCCAACGCCATGTTCACCATTGTCCCCATTTTTATCGGGGTTGTCTTCGTGCTGATCCTGGCGGGCATTGCAGTCCAAGCGGTCCGTGGGGCCGCCCAGTGGAAGCGGAACAACGACGCCCCGGTGCTGACAGTGGAGGCGGAGGTGGCGGCCAAGCGCATGGACGTGCGCACCTACCGCCACGGGGGGACTGAGCACAGCAGGAGACATGCCTCCAGCCGGACCTATTACTACGCCACTTTTCAGGTGGAGAGCGGGGACCGGATGGAGCTGGAAGTGCCCGACATGGAGTACGGCCTTCTGGTGGAGGGGGACCGGGGGCGGCTGACCTTCCAGGGCACCCGCTTTCAGGGGTTCCGCCGCACATGAGTGGAGAGACCGAATGAGGGGAGAAGCGGACCAGTGGAAAAAGTGAATCGCTGGATCTTTTATGTTCTGGGAATGGTGGTCCTGGCGGCGGGGATCACCCTGAACACAAAGACGGGGCTGGGGGTATCTCCCATCATCTCAGTGGCCTACTGTGTGTCCCAGATCTTTGAGCTGAATTTCGGCGACATGACCTTTGTGCTCTACGGGATCTTTGTGGTGGTGCAGCTGTTTCTCCGGGAGCGGCGGGAGCGGCTGGCCACACTGCTGCAGTTTCCCCTGAGCCTGGTGTTCAGCCGGCTGCTGAATCTGTGCAGCGCCTGCATCCCCTATCAGGCGGCGGCCCACAGCCTGCCGGAAAATCTGGCGGTGCTGGCCCTGGCCATCGTGCTGACGGGGGTGGGGGTGGCCCTCACCGTCAACATGCGGCTGGTCCCCAACCCGGGGGACGGCATCGTCCAGGCGGTGGCCCAGAGGATGGGCCGGGATCAGGGCTTTGCCAAGAACGTATTTGATTTGGGCTGCGTGGCAGCAACGGTGTGCCTGGGCCTGCTGCTGACCGGGCGGATCGTGGGGATCGGCCTGGGCACTCTGCTGGCCATGGTGGGGGTTGGGCGGGTGATCGCCCTGGTAAACCATTGGACCAAAGCGGGCATGAGCCGGCTGGCCGGCGTAGCATAAACGGGAGGACAAGAAATGAGCGGAAAAGGATCAGAGGCCCGGCTGACCCACGGCGGGGACCCGCGCTTCCGGGAGCTGGTCCGGGCGATGGACCGGGAGTATGGGGAGCGGTTTGGGGCAGCGGCCCTGAAGTGCCGGAGCTGCCACGGCCTGGATGACATCCGGCAGGCCTGCCTGCTCCTGCGGGACGGGCAGGTGGTGGCCTGCGGTGCCTTCCGGGCGATGGAGGAGGGCACAGCGGAACTGAATTGGGTCTATGTCCGTCCAGAACACCGCCGCCGGGGGTGTGCCAGGCAGGTGGTGGAGGTGTTGGAGCTCCAGGCCCTGTTTCAGGGCTTTGGCCGCATGGTGATGGAGATAGGCCGGGATATCCCGGAAGCGATATCCCTTTACAGAAAAATGGGATACCGGGAGATCGAGACTCTCACCATCTTTGCGGACAACAAGGACACCCTGTGCATGGAAAAGGAGCTGCTGTGAGCGGCGGGTCCAGGGGCGGGCGCCCCTGGAGGGAAAGGGAGTGTTGGAATGGCTTACCGGCCATTGGCAGATGAGATACGGCCCCAGACCCTGGATGAAGTGGTGGGGCAGAAGCATATTTTAGGCAGGGAGGGCCTGCTCCGCCGGATCATCGAGGGGGGTGACATCCCCAACCTGATCTTTTACGGTCCCTCGGGTACCGGAAAGACCACGGTGGCCAACATCATCGCCCGGCGGACCAACCGGCCCCTGCACCGGCTGAACGCCACTACCGCGTCCATCAGTGACATCAAAGAGATCATCGCAGACATCGGGACCCTGATGGCCCCGGAAGGAGTTCTCCTTTACCTGGATGAGATCCAGTATTTCAACAAGAAGCAGCAGCAGTCCCTGCTGGAGTTCATGGAGAACGGCAAGATCACCCTCATTGCCTCCACCACGGAGAACCCCTTTTTCTACGTGTTCGGGGCAGTGCTCTCCCGGTCCACCGTGTTCGAGTTCAAGCCCATCACCGCGGAGGACGCCCTGCCCGCCATCGACCGGGGGGTGTCCATCCTGGAGGGGCGCCTGGGGGGCGGATTGGTGCTGGAGGAGGGGGTGCGGGAGCACATTGCTGCCTCCTGCGGCGGTGACATCCGAAAGGCCATGAACGCCCTGGAGCTGCTGGCCTCGGCGGCGAAAAGGGAGCAAGGAAAATTCCTTGTCACTTTGTCAGACGCCCAGACGGCGGCCCAGAAGTCCGCTATGCGGTATGATCGGGAGGGGGACAATCACTTTGATATTGCCTCCGCCCTGATGAAATCTATGCGAGGTTCAGACCCGGATGCGGCGGTCCATTATCTGGCCCGGCTGCTGGAGGCGGGGGACCTGATCACGGCCATCCGCCGCATCCTCTGCTCTGCCAGTGAGGACATCGGCCTGGCCTATCCCCAGGCGGTGCCCATCGTAAAGGCCTGCGTGGACAGCGCCCTTCAGCTGGGGCTGCCTGAGGCAAGGCTGCCGCTGGCCCAGGCGGCCATCCTTCTGGCAACCGCTCCCAAGTCCAACACGGCCTGCATGGCCATTGACGCGGCTATGGCCGACGTGAAGGCAGGACTGGCGGGGGACATCCCACGGGAGCTCCAGAATGTCCATGCCGACTCGGCGGGGATGGAGCGGGAGCAGGGCTACCTCTACCCCCATAACTTCCCGGGCCACTGGGTGCGGCAGCAGTACCTGCCCAATGAGCTGAAAGACAGAAAATATTATCAGTACGGGGACAACAAGACAGAGCAGGCCGCCCGGCGCTACTGGGAGGAGATCAAGAAATAGGAGACCGCCTCCAGCGGGCGCTGTTGAGGCCAAAGGCCCCGCGGGCGGATAGCATCCGCCCGCGGGGCCTTTACTGGAAAGGCAGGACCTTTGTCTGCCGGGAGAGTCAGCGGTCTGTCACCACCAGGGTCTGGATCTCGTTGGAGCCGGAGCCCCCGCTGAGGACATACAGGGTGTAGGTGGACCTGGGCGCCGCCTCCAGCTGGAGGGAGGCCAAGGCAGAGAAGGGGGGTGCCACCCCGATGAAGGCGGAGTCCATGGTTTCGATGTCCAGGTAGCTGGGCATGGGGAGAAGGTTGGTCTCCGCCAGATAGAACTGGTAGGTCCCGGGGCGGATCTGCTTGAAATAGGTGGTCTCCTTGAATTGCACGTCAGTATAGACCACCCGGCCGTCGGCCAGAAGGAGGTCCAGGGGCTGGCTGTTGTAGGCCAGGTTGCTCATCCGGAAGTTGGACAGAGCGCCGGTGGGGGGGCAGCACACATCGGAGATGGGGACCAGGTCCAGGCCGCCGGCGGTCTGGACCACTGCTACGGTGACAGGGGCGTTGTCCTGGAAGGGCAGGGTCTTTTGCAGGTAGATGTAGCCGTCCTGGCCCGACACGGTGACGGACCGGTATCCGGAAGCCATCCGGCGGTAAGAGGAGACTGCGGTGAACTCCAGAGAGCGAACCGCCAGCGTGCTGCCGATGAAGATGCGGAAGGGGGGATAGGAGCGGGCCGCGTTGAGAAAGCGGATGCTGCTCCAACGGGGCCAGCCGGGGACCATGCCGATGCCGCCTCCTGGGGCCACGGGACCGCCCTCTCCCGGATTTGGGAGAGGGATCACCGGAGTACCCCCGATGTCGGGCGCCACAGGACCGCCCTCTCCGGGGTCAGGCAGGGGGATCACAGGGGTCTGGCCGCTGGAGGCACGGGACTGGGCGGCGTCGGGGGAGAAGGGTTCGGAAGAGAAGCAGTGGAAGGATTCCATATGAAGAGCCGAACAAGCTCGGCTTTCCTCCTTTCGGTTTGGGCTGCCCTATCCTATTCCGGGGACGGGAGAGGGGTGACAGGCGTGACCGCACCCTTTTTTCGGGAAAGGGGAGGGGAAGCTGGCCGAAAGGAGCACAGGCCGGACCTGGAGGGAAAGGATACCAGGAGAGGCGCTGAAAAGCGGAAACCGGCGGCTGCCTATGGGCAGCCGCCGGTTTTTCACATCGCGGGGTCGGAGGACTGGCGCTGATCCCGGTCCCGGCACTGCGTGCCCTGGGCCTGGGCGCCCTTGCTGTTCTTCTTCTGCCGGGCCTGCTTTTGGTCCTGCTGGCTGTTCTTAGGCATAAAATCTCACCTCAGCAGTAGTATTGCCTGGGAAAAGAGATCCATACCAGAAAAACAGCCGAACTGCAAAAAAACTCAGAAGGACTTCCGGTACAGCTCGTAGCCGATCTCTTTCAGGTAGTCGGGGACGTTGCGGACGGACATCCGGATGAACTCCTTGGTGGACTCGTCCAGCTCCTGATAGGGCCGCATGTCTGGGTGGAGTTTCAGCTCGCTGTCCCGCTTGCCGTAGCGCCAGCCGTCAGCCCGCTTGTCCTTCATCCAGCGCTCGTGCTCCAGCTCAGAGAGCTGTTCCAACACTGGGCCGTAGAGATCCATGATGGTGTCCGCGGCCCCGGGAAGGACGGGGCGCAGGCCGATGCTCATGTTGAAAGACTCCAGCCGCTCCCCCAGATAGCGGATCTGGGAGCGGTGGCCCTCCTTGTAGAACTCGTCCAGGTCGCTCCAGTCCGCCATCTCCGGTTCCTGCCGCACCAGGGAGAGCTCCTTGGGGGTGGCACCCCGGGCCTGGGCGTCGGCCAGGTGCTTCTGGCGGTACTTCTCGTGGGCAGTGAAGGCGTACTGTTCCACCGCCTCCCCCATCATCTGCTCAAAGGACAGCTTGCGCATAAAGTCCTGGACATCCACATGGATGTCCAGCTGGGCAGCCAGGGGAAGGCAGGAGGGGGTGTACCGGCTTGCGCCAGCCAGCCGGCTCATACCCAGGATAAATTCAATGGACCGGGCCCCATGGCGGTACTCCGACACCCTCAGCAGAGCGCACAGCAGGCCCCGGGAGATGTCCACCCGTCCGGTATCCGGGTGGCAGATACCCTTCACGTTTTTCAGGATCAGGCTGCGCAGCAGCATAGCACGGCGGATGATGTGCTTTTTGTCGGTAACGCAGGTGGGGTTGGGGCCCTTGATGTCCAGGATGCCTTTGAGGCGGCTGACGAAATCGGGGCCCTTGATGGCCTGGAAGCGGTGCACGTCCTCCGGGGCCTGGGGAAGAAATTCCGAGAAGGAGGAGGCGGTGGCACCCGCAAAGACAAAGACCGCCCCCGGGATGGGCAGGGGGCTGCCGTCCAGGGTGTATTCCCCGTCCTGCATGGGGGCCAGGAAATACTTCAGCCAGCCCCGGGAGACCCCGCCCAGCTCGGAGTCAAACTCGTCGAAGAAGATCAGGGGGATCAGCCCGTCTTCATAGCGCAGAGCCTGATGGAGGGCGTGGAAGAGCTGGGGGACCGAGTCGTACTGGGACAGGTTCAGGGAGGTGATGCGGAACCTGCCCCGGCTCAGGGCGATCTGCTTGACGCCGAAGGACTTGCCGGAGCCAGGAGGTCCGAAGACGGCGATGGAGATTGGCTTGGGGGCGTCCTCCCCTGCGTCCCGGTGGTCATATGCATAGATGTACTCGTCCAGCAGGGTCTTGATGGCGTGGTAGTTCTCGATCTCCCCCAGGTCTACCGTAGACAGAACCCGGTAGCGGCAGACGGGGACATGGCGGAACAGGTGGTCCGTCCCCTCCAGCACGATGTTCTGGGCCACTGCCAGATAGCCCCCGGGCTGAGATTTGCAGAACTCGTCCAGGATGCAGAAGGGGTCGGAACCGGAGACCAGGGTCTTCAGGCTCCGGTCGGGCACCGCCACCCGGCAGACCTCACCGTCCTGCCGGCGCTGAGCCAGGCTGCACAGGACCTGATAGAGGTCGGAGGAGTCACCCAGGGTCCGCTTCTCGCTGCGGTTGGGGGTGAAGAGCAGGGACCAGTGCCAGTCCTCCCGGATGAGGGCGCCCTCCTCGTTGAGGAGGATCACCATGTCCTTCCGGCTGCGCAGGGCCCGCAGGGCATCATTTACCGCCAGCTGGAGGAGGAATTCATCCACGGTGCGCTCGTAGGAGATCTCCCGGCTGATGGGAAAGTCCAGCTGGCGCAGGTGCTCCATGCGGAGCAGTGGCGTCTTGGAGGGGGAGAAGGCCTGGGCCAGCAGCAGGCCGGACTGATAGGGCTGATAGTAGGCTCTGGGTTTCATGGCGGGCTCCTTTCTGAGCGGGCCGGACCGGGACCCGGCGGCAGGTGTCTTTTCTCTATTGTAGACGCTTTTTCCGGCCTTGGCAAGAGCTGGGGATGGGAGATGAAAAGAGAAAAATGTCATACAAAAAACAATAATTGTCATACAAAAGAAAGAAATCCTTGACGTATAGGGCATCGGGTTGTAGAATAAAAACAATGACATGCCCAAAAGACAGGCGGAGGTGAGGCATATGGAACCCATTTCCAGGGTCCCCATTGTCCAGCAGGTAGAGGAGAGGATCAGAGAGCTGATCCAGGAGGAGCAGTATCAGCCTGGGAAAAAGCTGCCGCCGGAGATGGAGCTGTGCCAGCGCCTGGGGGTGGGCCGTGGCACTGTGCGGGAGGCATTCCGGCTGCTCCAGGCCAAGGGTGTGGTGGAGATCAAGCCGGGACGGGGGGCCTTTGTGGCGGAGAACCCTGCAGAGCGGGATATCGGGGCCATCGACTGGCTGGTGGAGAACGAGCGGGAACTGCGGGACTCCATCGAGATCCGCACGGCGCTGGAGCCTATGGCGGCCCGGCGGATGGCGGAGCGATGCAACACCGAGGATATCCGCCGCCTGGAGAACATCCACCGTAGCTTCCTAAGCGCCATTCAGGAGGGGGACGCGGCTATGATCGGCCGCCTGGACGAGCAGTTCCACAGCGCCATCGTGGAGAGCAGCGGGAACGCACTGATGATCGAGATCAACAGCCATGTGTGCCAGGGAATGCAGACCTTCCGCAGCAAGACCTTCCAGGTGGAGCAGAACGTGAAGAACGCGGTCATGCCCCACAGCAATATTATGAACGCCATCCTGGCCCGGGATGCCGCCCAGGCGGAGCGGGAGATGCGGGCCCATCTGGACAAGGTCCAGGAGGATCTGACCCAGAACATCCATGCCCCGGGACACGAGACAAAATAATCGGAACTGCCCAGCCCGGCAGTTTGAGACCCCCAGCCGTACCGGTGCGGCTGGGGGATTTCTTCTGTGTCCCGGCAGAGAAGAGGACACGGTCCGGCTCAGGCAGCGGTGTTTTGGACGTGCCAGGAAGACGGGCGGGGTCCAGGGGAAAACCGGCTTTGTACAATATGTTGAGAAATTTGAGAAAAAGAGAGAGCAGAGCGGAAATTAGCACAAAAATGAGAGAGGAATTTTGTCGGCTTTTTCCATTGACATCTTAATGCAGTCTTAATATACTATAGTCAGATGTCATACAATCGTCCGTCTGACGAAAGGGAGGACGGTGGTATGTAGCTTCGGACACAACGATAAGGAGGATCCTGTAATGAAAAAACTTGCTTCCCTTGTGCTGGCCGGCGCCATGGCCTTTTCCCTGGCTGCCTGCGGAAACAACAGCACTCCTGCCGGCGGCAGCTCCGCCAATGCCGGCACCAGCACTCCAGCCGCCAGCACTCCCGCCTCCGGCGGCATCGAGCCCATTGAGCTGACCATCTATTCCCCCGGCAACGAGAACTCCGTCCCCACTAAGACAATCATTGAGTACGCCCGTCTGGTGAACGAGGCCTCTGACGGCGCCATCACCCTGGATGTCCACCACTCCAACGAGCTGGGCAGCGACGCCGAATCTATCGAGTCCACCCGCATGGGCACCATCGACCTGATCTTTGCCGGCACCTCCGGTTTTACCTCCTTCTATGAGAAAGCCAAGGTGCTGGACCTGCCCTTCCTGTTTGACAGCGCGGAGCAGGCTTATGAGGTGACCAACAGCGAGATCGGTGAGCAGATCTTCTCCGGCCTCGAGGAGTTCGGCCTGGTCTTCCTGTCCGAGGGCGATAACGGTATGCGCCACATCTCCACCACCAACCGGCCCGTCCACACCGCCGCCGACGTGCAGGGCCTGAAGATCCGCGTGCCTGAGAGCCAGCTGTACCTGGACGTGTGGCAGGCTCTGGGCGCCACCCCCGTGGCCCTGGCTCTGCCTGAGCTGGCCCTGGCCCTGTCCAATGGCACCGCCGAGGCCCAGGATAATGCCACCTATCACCTGGTCGCCAACGCCACTTATGACGACATCAAATACTTCTCCAACATCAACTACATGTGGATGGGCTGCACCATGGCCGCCAACGCCAACACCTGGAACGGCCTGGACCCCGCCGTACAGGAGATCCTGAAGGAACAGGCCAAGGCAGCTGCCAAGTACAGCTTTGACACCATCGCCGCCGACAACGAGACCGCCACCAAGACTCTGCAGGACGCCGGCGTGGAGTTCGACTTCGAGCCTGATGTCCAGTCCTTCAAGGACGCGCTGGGCGGCGACGCCTACTATGATCAGTATAAGGATGAGAGCTGGTACGACCAGGAGCTGCTGGACGCCATCCTGGCGGAGGTGCGCTGATCCAAACAAAATCTGCGCTGACAGCTGCATAGGCCCCTGCCTATGCAGCTGTCCTTTGTAGAGGGGAGAAATCGTATGAAATTGTGTAACAAGATCTCCAAAGGGGTGGCCAAGGGCGCGGAAGTGATCTGCATGCTCACCATTGCGGCCCTGGTGCTGGTCATCGTGGTGGAGCTGCTCCGCCGTAACTTTCTGGGCCAGTCCTTTGGCGGGAACGTGCAGCTGTGCGGCATCCTCTTCCTGTGGATGGCCTTTATCGGTCTGATCCCCCTGTACCGGGACAGCGGCCTGATGCGCCTGGACTTCCTTGTCGCCCGCACCAAGGGCCCGGTGTACGAGGTGCTGTACTTCGCCAACAAGCTGTTCAGCCTGTTGCTGGGCGTGGTGATGGTCGTCGCCTTCGCCGCCCAGTATCCCTATGTCAGCACCCGCACCTATTCCACCTTCACTATCCCGGTGCCCTATACGGTGCAGTATTTCCCCATGTGCCTGGCTGGAGCCTATATGGCGCTGGAGTCTCTGCGGCAGATGGCGGAGCACGTGGCAGAAAAGGCCCGGGGCAGCCGGGCGCAGGTATAAGGGAGGGACACGGATATGGTAATTTTTCTGATAGCGTTTGTGCTCCTTCTGGTCATTGGTGTCCCTATCAGCATCTCCATCGGCGCCTCCGCCGTGCTGGGGTGCCTGTCTCTGGGGTATCCCTTGGTGGTCATCGGCCAGAAGATGGTCAGCGGCATCGACTCTTTCCTGCTGATCGCAGTGCCCCTGTTCATTCTGGCGGGCAACCTGATGAATGCAGGCAAGATCACGGAGAAGATCTTTGATACGGCCAAAGAGCTGGTGGGCTGGATCCCCGGCGGCCTGGGCCATGCCAACGTGGTGGCCAGCATCATTTTCGCCGGCATGTCCGGCTCCGCTGTGGCCGACGCCGGCGGCTTGGGCGCCATTGAGATGGAGGCCATGAAAAAGAACGGCTATGACGAGGACTTCGCCGGCGCCGTCACCGCGGCCTCCTCCGTCATCGGACCCATCTTCCCGCCCTCCATCCCCCTGATCATCTACGGAAGTGTGGCCAGCGTCAGTGTGGACCAGCTGTTCATGGGCGGCGTGGTGCCCGGCCTGCTGATGGGCGTACTGCTCATGGTGATGGTCCTTTACTTCGCCATCGTGCGCAGGTATGAGCGCCACCCCTTCCGCCTGCGGGCCCTGATCCGCCAGTTCCTGGGATCCATCCCCGCCCTCATCACCCCGGTCATCATCCTGTGTGGCTTCGTGGTGGGCTGGTTCACCCCTACAGAGGCGTCTTCCATTGCGGTTATCTACTCCCTGCTGATCGCCCTCTTCCTCTACCGGACCCTGGACTGGAAGAGCTTCAAGAAGTGCCTGAAGGACTCCGCCATCTCCTCTGCCAACACCCTGTTCATCATCGGCACCTCTACCCTGTTCACCTACGTCATGGCAATGGAGGGCATCTCCCGCCAGTTCGCTGATGTGATCCTGGGCATCAGCAGCAATCCCAACGTGGTCCTGCTGGTCATCAACGTCCTGCTGCTCGTCCTGGGCATGGTGATGGAGCCCGGCGCCATCCTGACCCTGATGCTCCCTGTGCTGCTGCCCATTGCCAACGGCCTGGGGCTGGACCTGGTCCACTTCGGCGTTATGGTGGTGCTCAACCTGATGATCGGTCAGGTGACCCCGCCCTTCGGCGTGTGCCTGTTCGTCATCTCCGACGTAAACAAGCTGAAGCTGGAACGGCTGTATCGATCCATCCTGCCCTTCCTGGTCCCCTTGATTTTAACGCTGATTCTGGTAACCTATATACCGGGGATCGTTACGGCCCTGCCAAACGCCCTGCTGAGCTGAGAACGTCCCCTGTTCCAAATCATCCAATTGTTAGAGAGGAGTACATCACATCATGAGCGATCAACTGTTCAGCGTAGAAAATAAGATCTGCATCGTCACCGGCGGCCTGGGTCAGATCGGCAAGAATTTCGTCCAGGAGCTCTGGAAGCGGGGCGCCAGGGTGGCCGTGTGGGGCCGCACCGTCAACGACGAGCGCATCGCCAAGACCCTGGGGGAGGAGGCCCTGAAGACCTCCGCTCTGCGTTTTTACTCTGTGGACATCACTAAGAAGGAGGAGATGAACGCCGCCCTGGACGACATGGAAGCGGTCTGGGGGGACGCCCCTGATGTGCTGGTGAACAACGCCGGCATCGACACTCAGCCCTCTGCGCCTCCGGAGGTGTCCGGTCCCTTTGAGAACTTCCCGGAGGAGATTTTCCGGGAGGTAGTGGATGTGAACCTGGTAGGCACCTTCCTGGCCTGCCAGGCGGTGGGCGCCCGGATGGTCAAGGCGGGCAAGGGCGGCTCCATCATCAATGTGGGCTCCATCTATGGCATGCTCTCTCCCATCCAGGACATCTATGCCTATAAGAAGGAGATGACCGGCGTCCCCTTCATCAAGCCGGTGGCCTACTCTGCCGCCAAGTCCGGCATCTATAACCTGACCCGCTACCTGGCCACCTACTGGGGCAAGCAGGGCATCCGGGTCAACACCCTCACCCCCGCCGGCGTGTGGCGGGACACCCAGGACGAGATCTTCCAGGCCAACTTCTGCGCCCGGATGCCCATGGGCCGCATGTCTCAGGAGAATGAGTACAACGGCGCCCTGATCTTCCTGGCCTCCCAGGCGTCCTCCTTTATGACGGGTTCCAATCTGGTGATCGACGGGGGCTGGACAGCATGGTAAACGTGAAGCCGGAGCAGTTCCAAAAGATCTGGTCGGCCCTCATCACCCCCACCAACGAGGACGAGAGCGTCAATTATGAGGCCCTGGAGCGCATCGTGGAGCTCCAGATCCAGGACGGCGCGGAGGGCTTCTACTGCTGCGGGTCCTCGGGGGAGGGGCTGCTGCTCACCCTGGAGGAGCGCAAGCAGGTGCTGGAGCACGTGCTCAAGGCGGCGGACGGGCGGGTGCCCGTTATCTCCCATGTAGGCACCATCCGCACCCGGGATGTGGTGGACCTGGCGCGGCACGCCATGTCCGCCGGGGCCCTGGCGGTGTCCATGATCCCGCCCTACTACTATAAGTTTTCCATGGACGAGATCATGGGCTACTACGAGGATGTGATCCGGGCCATCCCCGATGTGCCCGCCATCGTCTATAACATTCCCCAGTTCACCGGAGTGGAGTTCAGCAAGGAAAATGCGGGACGGCTGCTGTCCAACGAGAACATCGTAGGCATCAAGCACACCTCCACCAACCTGTACAGCCTGGAGCGGATGGGGCAGGCATTCCCTGGCAAGGCCCTGATCAACGGCTTTGACGAGCAGCTGCTGGGAGCTCTGGCTATGGGCTCCTGCGCCACCATCGGCACCACGGTCAACCTGTTCGCCCCCCTGTTCCACCGGGTGCGGGACGCCTTTGACCGGGGGGACATGGCCCAGGCCTACCACTGGCAGCACGCCATCAATCTCCGGGTGGAGGAGACGGTGAAGCTGGGCATTTTCAACGCCATAAAATACGGCTGGACCCTGCGGGGGGTGGACTGCGGCTTCTGCCGCGCCCCCTTCCGGCCCCTGGACGGAGCGGCCAGGGAGAAGATGGCCCAGCTGATGGCCCTGCCCCTGGAGCCGGTATGAGCTTCCGGCCCGTCAGATTCGTATCCTGATCGAAAAGAGAGAGACAGCGCCCGCCGCGGCTCCAGGCCGCGACGGGCGCACAGCATTGAGGCAGCCGGACCCGCATCCCGGGAGCATGGGGGAGAAAAGTCCTTTCAGGCCGTGGAAAGAAAAGATTTTTGTGGCATCCGGGGAGATCTTGTGGTAAAATGGGGCCGGTCATTCGGTCTGGGGCTCCGGACCCAGGCTTCTGAAAAGAAAGGAAATCCCAGATGATGATGAAACGATCCATATCCCTGGTCACCGCACTCTGTCTGCTGTCCCTCTGCGCCTGCGCCGCTCCTGGCGGAAGGGCGGTGTCCCCCGCGTCGGCGGACGGGGAGATGGGGAGCTCTGTGAGCTTCACGGACAGCTTGGGCAGTACCATTACCCTGGAGGAAGCGCCCCAGCGGGTGGCAGCCCTGATCGGCAGCTACGCGGAGACCTGGGTCCTGGCAGGAGGGGAGGACACGCTGGCAGCGGTGACCCAGGACGCCTACGATGAGCGGGGGCTGGAGCTGGGGGAGGATGTGACCAACGTGGGCTCCAACCAGACCCCGGAGCTGGAGGCGCTTTTCGCTGCCCAGCCTGACCTGGTGCTCCTGACTCCCGATCTGGACGGCCAGCTGGCGCTGGCGGAGCCCCTGGCTGCGGCCGGCATTCCCGCCGCTTGGTTCAAGGTGGAGTCCTTCTCCGACTACCTCTCCATGCTGGAGATCTGCACCCGTCTGACGGGGCGGGACGACCTGTATCAGGCCAACGGGCTGGATATCCAGGCAGAGATCGACCGGGCGCTTGCCCGTGTCCCGGAGGGGGAGCACCCCACGGTCCTGCTGCTGCGGGCCTACTCCACCGGCGTCCGGGCCAAGAACAGTGACAATATCACCGGCGTGATGCTGAAGGATCTGGGCTGTATCAACATCGCGGACAGCGACAGCGGACTGCTGGAGGAGATCCAGATGGAGTCCATCCTGGCGGCGGACCCGGACCATATCTTCGTGACCACCATGGGCTCCAGCACGGAGAAGGCGCTGGACAGCCTGACGGAGCTGTTCCACAGCGACCCGGCTTGGGAGTCCCTTGCGGCGGTGAAAGAGGGGCGGGTCCATATCCTGGACAAGGCCCTGTTCCACTACAAGCCTAATGCGCGATGGGGAGAGAGCTATGAAGTCCTTGCCGACATCCTATACGGCGGCGCGTAAGTGGGGGATCATCCTCCTGCTGGCTCTGGCCAGTCTGGGGGCGGCTCTGCTGAGCATGAGCTTCGGCTCCACCCAAGTCCCGTTTTCAGAGATCCTGACCGCCTTGATGGGCGGTGAGACCCAGGCATACAATATCGTGGTCTATGCCCGCCTGCCCCGCACCCTGGCGGCCCTGCTGTGCGGCAGTGCCCTGGCGGTGGGCGGGGTCATCATCCAGGGAGTGCTGGGCAACCCCCTGGCGGGGCCCAATATCATCGGGGTGAATGCCGGCGCAGGCCTGGGGGCAGTCCTCTGCGCCGCCCTGATTCCGACCTCTATGACGGCGGTCCCGGTGGCAGCTTTCCTGGGGGCGCTGGGGGCGTGTATGCTGGTGTACACCCTGGCCCGGAGGACCGGGGCCAGCCGCATCACCCTGGTGCTGGCCGGGGTGGCCATCAGCAGCATGCTCTCCGCCGCCATCGACGCGGTCTCCATCCTGTTCCCGGAGGCCGCCCTGGGGGCAGGCAGCTTTATGGTGGGCCGGCTGTCTGGGGTGACAGTGGCCGCCCTGAAGGTGCCGGCCCTGCTTTCCCTCCTGGCCGGGGCGGGGGCCTTTGCCATGAGCTATGAGCTGGACCTGCTCACCCTGGGGGATGAGGTGGCCCAGTCCCTGGGGCTGTCCGCCCGGGCGGCCCGGAACCTCCTGCTTACCCTGGCGGCGGTGCTGTGCGGCGCGGCGGTGAGCTTTGCCGGGCTGGTGGGCTTCGTGGGCCTGCTGGTGCCCCACGCGGCCCGCTTCCTGGTAGGGGGGGAACACAAGTACCTGCTGGCAGCCTCCCTGTTCCTGGGGGCGGCGCTGGTGACAGTGTGTGACCTGGCGGCCCGGGTGCTGTTCGTCCCCTTTGAGCTGCCAGTGGGCATCCTGCTCTCCCTGATGGGCGGCCCCTTCTTCCTGTGGCTGCTGTTCCGGCAGAGGGGAGGGCGGCGGACATGATGGAGCTATGCCATATCACGGCGGGTTACGGCGGCCCGCCGGTACTGAGGGACGTATCCCTGGCCTTTGAGCCGGGGAAGGTCACCGTCCTGGCCGGGCCTAATGGCTGTGGAAAATCCACTCTCCTGCGGGTGGCGGCCCGGCTGATGGCACCGGAACGGGGAGAGGTAAGGATAGAGGGGCAGGACGTGTCCCGGCTCTCCGCCAAGCAGTTTGCCCGGTTGGCGGCGCTGCTTCCCCAGAGCCGGCCGCTGCCCGGCATCACGGCGGGGAGCCTGGTCCTCCACGGGCGCTTCCCCTATCTGGGCTATCCCCGCCGCTACTCCAGGGAGGACCGGGAGGCGGCCCGCCAAGCCATGGAGCGCACCGGTGTGGCCGGGCTGGAGGGGGTGCCCATGGCCCACCTCTCCGGTGGACAGAGACAGAAGGTTTATCTGGCTATGGCGCTGGCCCAGGACACCCCGGTGCTGCTGCTGGACGAGCCCACCACCTTTCTGGATATCGCCCACCAGCTGGAGCTGGCGGAGACCGCCCGGACGCTGGCGGAGGAGGGAAAAGCGGTGGTCATGGTCCTCCATGACCTGAACCTGGCCCTGAGCTGCGCACACCGGGTGGCGGTGCTGGAGGAGGGACAGCTGCGGCGGGTGGGTGCGCCGGAGGAGATCTACGCCTCCGGCGTGCTGGAGAAGGTATTCCAGGTCCGGGCCCACAGCGTGGAGACGGCGAAGGGGGAGCGGCAGTACCTCTTCAGCCGGCTGTGAGAGCGGAGGGGGGCCACCCTGCCCGTTTCCTTGTATGATAAAAAGAGCCGTCCCCCTGAGATAGGGGAACGGCTCTTTTATGCTGATCAGCGGATCAGCCAGCTTGAGAGGGAGCCGCTGGAAGCCGCCCTATGAGAATAGCGGTGCCTGCTCCGGCGGGGAGGAGCCGTTCAGTTGTCGTCCTGGAGGGCATCATAGTCCGTCTCACCGGTCCGGACCTTGACCACGTTTTCTACGTTGTAAAGGAAGATCTTTCCGTCCCCCTGATTGCCAGTGCGGAGGGCTTTTTCCGCCGCAGCCACCACCAGGGCGGGGTCCACCCTGGACACCACGATGTCCACCTGAATCTTAGGAAGCAGGTTCATGCTCATTTTGACGCCCCTGTACTGCCCCACCTTGCCCAGCTGGGTGCCGCACCCCATCACGTTGCTCACCGTCATGCCGGTGACGCCGATGGCCGCCATGGTGTCCTTCAGGATGGAGAAGCGCTCCTCCCGACAGATGATGGTCACCTTGGTCAGCTTCCGGCCGGAGGGGTCAGGCGCAGGCCGGGATTCCAGCGCGGCCGGCACAAGTCCGGAGAGGTCCACCGGTCCGCCGGCCCCTTCTCCGCCTAGGGCGCTGGGGGCTGCGGGGCGGAAGTCGGCGTAGGCGGAGGCCAGGGCGTGCTCTGTGATGTCCAGGCCGATGATCTCATCCTCGGCGGATACCCGCAGACCGATGGTCTTGTCGATGAACTTGAACACCAGGAACATGGATACAGAGGCATAGGCGGCGATGGCAGCTACACCCATGCACTGCACCCCCAGGTGGTAGAGACCGCCGCCGTAGAGCAGCCCGCTGGAGGTATTGAACAGGCCGTCCGCCAGGGTGCCCCAGATGCCGTTGGCACAGTGGACCGCTACAGCACCCACCGGGTCGTCCACGTGGAGCTTGAAGTCCAGCAGCTCCACCACCAGCACCACCAGGATGCCATCGACTGCGCCGATGAGGATCGCGCCCAAGGCGTCTACCGTGGCACAGGGGGCGGTGATGCCCACCAGGCCAGCCAGAGAGGCGTTCAGACACATGGAGACGTCCGGCTTGCCGCTGCGCACCCAGGTGAAGACCATGCAGGTGAAGGTGGCCACGGTGGGGGCAAGGGTGGTGTTGCCCAGGATCTGGGCCAGCTGGGCGGCATCTGCGGCGGCGGCGCCGTTGAAGCCGTACCAGCAGAACCAGAGGATGAAGCACCCCAGCGCGCCCATGGTCAGGGAGTGCCCGGGGATGGCGTTGACATGGATGCGGCCGTCCTTTTCCCGGGTGTACTTACCGATCCGGGGGCCCAGCATCCACGCGCCGATAAGGGCAGCCAGTCCGCCCACCATGTGGATCACAGAGGAGCCGGCGAAGTCCACATAGCCGAACTGGACCAGCCAGCCCTGGCTGTTCCAGACCCACCCGGCCTCGATGGGGTAGACCACCGCGCTGATGACGCCGGAGTACACGCAGTAGGCCAGGAATTTGGTGCGCTCCGCCATGGCGCCGGAGACGATGGTGGCCGCTGTGGCGCAGAACACCAGATGGAAAAAGAAGTTAGACCAGTCGAAGGCATAGAAGTTCGTAAACATCTGATACTCCGGCATGCCGATTAGGCCGAAGAAATAGTTCTCACTGTTCATGATGCCGTAGCCCAGCAGGATGAAGACCACCGTTCCGATGCAGAAATCCATTAGGTTCTTCATGATGATGTTGCCTACGTTTTTTGCCCGGGTAAATCCTGTTTCAACCATTGCGAATCCGCACTGCATGAAAAAGACCAGGATTGCGCCCATGAGATACCATACCGATAAATCCATCTTCTCTCGCTCCTTTTTACACAAGGGCGTGCGGTCCGGCACCTTCGCCGTCCCGCACGCCCTTGTGCGTTTGATTTTGGTTCCTCTGCTGCAGCAAAAGAAGCAGGCGCCGCCGGGTCTGATCCCGACAGCGCCTTTGCTTGAGTGTGAGTTTATACCTCCGGTTTTCTCCTGTCAAGATGCAGGAAGAAAGTTTGTGGGAGCCAATCAAAATGCAGGGAGACAGGGCAGACCCTCTTTTCCAAGTTCAACAAATTTTTTGCGTGCCAGAGTCAGAAGGAGAGGGAAGCGTTTCTCAAAAAATAGAAAAGAAATAGTTGAATGTAAAAATTGCATAAAATAGGAGGACGCTCCTGGAATTGGCCATATATTTGCAATAAAGATAAAATATAATTTCAAAAAATATTGACTTTCACGAAGTAGTGTACTATACTTTCGCCCATAGCTGAAAACAGAGGGCCTCATGTCTCTGATAGAGACATAATTTCGAGATGCCTAAACTTGAAAGAAGGAGGTGAAGTTCCTGCGAAATGACTAGGCTTGGGACGGGAGCCCTGCGGTGAAAGACGGCTATGTGCGTATGGGAGAGACAGCGCAGTCTCGCGGCGGCAGTCCGGGAGTTTGACTGCCGTATTTTTGTAAGCTGACCTGGAAAGGGGAAATCGAGATGAACAGAGAAGGCTATCAGCAGCGCGGCTTGTATGACCCGGCGTTTGAGCACGATGCCTGCGGCATCGGAGCCGTGGTGGACATCAAGGGCCGCCAGAGCTATGAGACGGTGGACAGTGCGCTGAAAATCGTGGAGAAGCTGGAGCATCGAGCGGGAAAGGACGCTGAGGGAAAGACCGGTGACGGCGTGGGCATCCTCCTCCAGATCTCCCACCAGTTTTTTCAGAAGGCGGCCACGGAGTGCGGCATCCAGCTGGGGGAGGCGCGAGACTATGGCGTAGGTATGTTTTTCTTTCCCCAGGACACTCTCAGGCGCAATCAGGCTAAGAAGATGTTCGAGGTCATTGTGGCCAAGGAAGGCATGGAATTTCTGGGCTGGCGGAAGGTGCCTGTCTGCCCAGAGGTGCTGGGCCAGAAGGCACTGTCCAAGATGCCCAACATCCAGCAGGCCTTCGTGAAGCGGCCGGGGGATGCGGCCCGGGGACTGGAGTTCGACCGTAGGCTGTATGTGGCCCGCCGAGTCTTTGAGCAGTCCAACGACAACACCTATGTCCCCTCCCTGTCCAGCCGGACAGTGGTATACAAGGGGATGTTCCTGGTGGGGGAACTGCGGAAGTTCTACCTGGACCTGCAGAATCGGGACTACCACAGCGCCATCGCATGCGTTCACTCCCGCTTCTCCACCAACACCAATCCCTCCTGGGAGCGGGCCCACCCTAACCGCCTGATCCTCCACAACGGCGAGATCAACACCATCCGGGGCAACGCAGACCGGATGCTGGCCCGGGAGGAGACCATGTCCAACCCGGTGATCGACGACGCCCTGGACAAGATCTACCCTGTGGTCAACGGGGCCGGGTCCGACTCGGCCATGCTGGACAACACCCTGGAGTTCCTGGTCATGAGCGGCATGGACCTGCCCCTCGCGGTGATGGTCACCATCCCGGAGCCCTGGACCAAGGACGGCAGTATCAGCCGGGCCAAGCGGGACCTGTACCAGTATTACGCCATCATGATGGAGCCCTGGGATGGTCCGGCCTCCATCCTGTTCTCCGACGGCGACGCCATGGGAGCGGTGCTGGACCGGAACGGGCTGCGCCCCTCCCGGTACTATATCACTGACGACGGTAAGCTGATCCTCTCCTCCGAGGTGGGTGCCCTGGACCTGGACCCCAGGAAGATCGTGAAGAAATCCCGGCTGGAGCCGGGGAAGATGCTGCTGGTGGATACAGTCCAGGGGCGTATCATTGATGACGCGGAGCTGAAGGAGACCTACGCCGCCCGCCAGCCCTACGGCGAGTGGCTGGACCGGGGCCTCATCCGGCTGAAGGACCTGCCGGTCCCCAACAAAAAGGTGCCCGGCTACTCCCAGGAGGAGCTGACCCGGCTGGAGAAGGCCTTCGGTTATACCTATGAGGATGTGAAAAACACCATCCTCCCTATGGCACGCACCGGGGCGGAGCCCACCGCCGCCATGGGGGTGGACATCCCACTGGCGGTCCTCTCCGACCACGAACAGCCCCTGTTCAACTACTTCAAGCAGCTCTTTGCCCAGGTGACCAATCCCCCCATCGACGCCATCCGGGAGGAGGTGGTCACCGACACCACCGTCTATCTGGGCAACGACGGCAACCTGCTGGAGGAGCGGGCGGACAACGCTCACGCCCTTCAGGTGGGCAACCCTATCCTCACCTCGGTAGACCTGATGAAGATCCGGGACATGAAGCAGCCCGGCTTCCAGGTGGAGACCGTCTCCATCCTATACTACAAGAACACCCCCCTGAAGCGGGCGCTGGACCACCTGTTCGTTGCGGTGGACCGGGCCTACCGCAACGGGGCCAACATCGTCATCCTCTCCGACCGGGGGGTGGACGAGAACCATGTGGCCATCCCGTCCCTGCTGGCTGTCTCAGCCGTGGAGCGATACCTGATCCGCACCAAGAAGTGCACCGCCGTGTCCATCGTACTGGAGTCAGCGGAACCCCGGGACGTGAACCACTTCGCCACGCTGCTGGGCTACGGTGCCCGGGCGGTGAACCCCTATCTGGCCCATGCGGCCATCGGCTCCCTCATTGACCAAGGTCTGCTGGACAAGGATTACCACACCGCGGTGAAGGACTATAACCAGGCCATCCTCAGCGGCATCGTGAAGATCGCCTCCAAGATGGGTATCTCCACCATCCAGTCCTACCAGTCTGCCCAGATCTTCGAGGCAGTGGGCATTGACCGGGTGGTGGTGGACGAGTATTTCACTGGTACCCTCAGCCGGGTGGGGGGCGTGGGTCTGAAGGAGATCGCTCAACTGGTGGATGACCACCACAGCCGGGCCTTCGACCCCCTGGGCCTGGGCGGCGACCCTACCCTGGACAGCCGGGGCGAGCACAAGGCCCGCGCTGGCCAGGAGGACCACATGTACAGCCCCCAGGTCATCCATCTCCTCCAGGAGGCCACCCGCAGGGGGGACTACAAACTCTTCAAGGAGTACACGGCCCTGGTGGACGACGCCTCCAAGCCCCACACCCTCCGCGGCCTGATGGAGATGCAGTATCTGGACACCCCGATTCCCTTGGACGAGGTGGAGAGCGTGGACTCCATCGTTAAGAGGTTCAAGACCGGGGCTATGTCCTTCGGCTCCATCTCCGCTGAGGCCCACGAGTGCATGGCGGTGGCCATGAACACCCTGGGGGGCAAATCCAACTGCGGGGAGGGCGGCGAAGACCCTGCCCGCTTCGGCACCCTGAAAAATTCCGCCATCAAGCAGGTGGCCTCCGGCCGCTTCGGCGTGACCAGCGAGTATCTGGTGTCCGCCCAAGATCTCCAGATCAAGATGGCTCAGGGGGCCAAGCCCGGCGAGGGCGGCCACCTGCCGGGGAAGAAGATCACGCCGGAGGTGGCCAGGACCCGCCATTCCACACCGGGCGTCACCTTGATATCCCCGCCGCCCCACCACGACATCTACTCCATCGAGGATCTGGCCCAGCTGATCTACGACCTGAAGAATGCCAACCGGCAAGCCCGCATCTCTGTGAAGCTGTGCGCCGAGCCGGGAGTTGGCACCATCGCCTCCGGCGTGGCCAAGGCCGGGGCCCAGGTAGTACTGATCTGCGGCTATGACGGGGGCACCGGTGCCGCCCCCCGCAGTTCCATCCATTCTGCCGGTGTGCCTTGGGAGCTGGGGGTGGCCGAGACCCACCAGACCCTGATCATGAACGGCCTGCGCTCCCGGGTCATCGTAGAGACCGACGGCAAGCTGATGAGCGGCCGGGACGTGGCCATCGCCTGCATGCTGGGGGCGGAGGAGTTCGGCTTTGCCACCGTCCCCCTGGTCACCATGGGCTGCTGCATGATGCGGGTATGCAACCTGGGCACCTGCCCGGCAGGGATCGCCACCCAGGACCCGGAGCTGCGGCGGCGCTTCACCGGAAAACCGGAGTATGTGATGAACTTCATGCGCTTCGTGGCCCAGGAGCTGCGGGAGCACATGGCCTGCCTGGGGGTGCGTACCGTGGACGAGCTGGTGGGCCGCACCGACTTGCTGAAGGTGCGGGAGCACGCCGTCAACGAGCGGGCCGCCACGGTGGACCTGTCCGCCATTCTGGATAACCCGTTTGAAGGGGCGCAGGTCAAGCGCCATTTCGACCCCGCGGACGCCTATGACTTCCAGCTGGAGAAGACGGTGGACATGAGGGTCCTACTGAAGAAGATGAAGGGGGCTCTGGAGAAGGGGGAGAAGCGGACGGTGAACGTCCCCGTCACCAGTACCGACCGGACCCTGGGGACCATTTTCGGTTCCGATATCACCAGGCTCCACGGCAGCAGCCTGCCCGACGACACCTTCACTGTCAAGTGTACCGGCGGCGGTGGGCAGTCCTTCGGTGCCTTCATTCCCAAAGGGCTCACCCTGGAGCTGGAAGGGGACTGCAACGACTATATGGGCAAGGGCCTCTCCGGCGGAAAGATCATCGTCTATCCCCCCAAAGGGTCCCCCTTCAAACCGGAAGAGAACATCATCATCGGCAATGTGGCCCTCTACGGGGCTACCAGCGGCAAGGCATTCATCAACGGCATGGCAGGGGAGCGATTCGCCGTGCGCAACTCCGGCGCCTGCGCGGTGGTGGAGGGCGTGGGTGACCACGGCTGTGAATACATGACCGGCGGCCGGGTGGTGGTGCTGGGACCTACCGGCAAGAACTTCGCGGCGGGCATGTCCGGCGGCATCGCCTATGTGTGGGATGAGGACCGGGACCTGTACCTGCGGCTGAACAAGGCGCTGGTCACAGTGGACCCGGTGACGGAGCGGCAGGACATCCAAGAGATCCGGACCATGCTCACCGAGCATGTGGAGGCCACCGGCTCCCCTAAGGCCCGGGAGATCTTGGACCACCTGGAGGAGAAGGCAGCCTGTTTCAAGAAGATTCTGCCTCGGGACTACGACAGAATGCTGCGCACCATCGCGGAATTTGAGGCCCAGGGCCTGAGCCACGAACAGGCTGAGGTGGAGGCATTCAGTGCCAGCACCAAGGAATAAGGGGGAGAAAGTGTTATGGGAAAGATCACTGGATTTCTGGAATATGACCGGCAGACTGATCCGGCGGAGCAGCCACTGGACCGCATAGAGCATTGGAAGGAGTTCCACCCCCGCCTGTCCGAGGCGGACCGCCGCCAGCAGGGGGCCCGGTGCATGGAGTGCGGTGTGCCCTTCTGCCAGTCCGGCGCCACCCTGGGCGGGATGACTTCCGGCTGCCCCCTGCACAACTTGGTGCCGGAGTGGAACGACCTGCTCTACACGGGGAACCTGCCCCAGGCGCTGGAGCGGCTGCTGAAGACCAACAATTTTCCTGAGTTTACAGGGCGGGTGTGTCCCGCCCTGTGCGAGGCCGCCTGCACCTGCGGCCTCCACGGCGACCCGGTCACCGTCCGGGAGAACGAGCTGGGCATCATCGAGGCAGCATTCGAGCGGGGCTTGGTCCAGCCTCGGCCGCCCAGAGTGCGCAGCGGCAAGCGGGTGGCGGTGGTGGGCTCCGGCCCCGCCGGACTGTCGGCGGCGGACCAGCTCAACCGCCGGGGCCACAGCGTCACCGTCTTTGAGCGGGACGACCGGGTGGGCGGACTGTTGATGTACGGCATCCCCAACATGAAGCTGGAGAAGAAGTATGTCATGCGCCGGGTGGAGCTGATGCGGGAGGAGGGCGTGTGTTTCGTCACCGGCGTGGATGTGGGCCGGGACAAGAGTGCCCAGGAGCTGCTGGACGAGTTTGATGCGGTGATCCTGTGTACCGGGGCCAAGGAGCCCCGAGATCTGGCGGTGCCCGGCCGGGAGGCCGGCGGGGTCCATTTCGCGGTGGACTATCTGGCCGCCACCACCCGCAGCCTGCTCAACTCCAAGCTGAAGGACGGCACTTATCTCAGCGCCGCAGGCAAGGACGTGGTGGTGGTAGGCGGCGGCGACACGGGCAACGACTGTGTGGGAACGGCACTGCGTCATGGCTGCCGTTCGGTGGTGCAGCTGGAGATGATGCCCAGGCTGCCCGACCAGCGGGCCGACGATAATCGCTGGCCGGAGTGGCCCCGGGTGTGTAAGACCGACTACGGCCAGGAGGAGGCCGTCGCCGTCTTCGGGCGGGACCCCCGGATCTATCAGACCACGGTGAAGGAACTGCTGACCGACAGCGAGGGGAACCTCCGGGCGGTGAAGGTGGTCCGGCTGGAGGCGGGGACGGACAAGAAGACAGGGCGCACTGTGATGCACGAGGTAGCAGGCTCGGAGGAAGAACTGCCCTGCCAGCTACTGCTCATCGCCGCCGGCTTCCTGGGCCCCCAGGCCTATGTCGCCGAGACCTTTGGATTGGAGCGCACCCCCCGCTCCTGTGTCAGCACCGCCCCCGGCGGATACGCCACCAATGTGCCCAAGGTGTTCGCCGCCGGAGACATGCGCAGGGGCCAGTCCCTGGTGGTCTGGGCCATCCAGGAAGGGCGCGCCGCCGCCCACGAGGTGGACACCTTTCTGATGGGGTACAGCAATTAAAAGCCTGACCGCAGGCGCGGTCAGCTGGGTGCCAGGGCGAGGACCCTGGCGCAGGTACGGCTCTGCCGGCCTGAGCATCTGGATCCCAGAAGGATGAGCCGCCCAGAGACGGCGGGATAAAAACGAAAGACACGCTTTTCAGCGTGTCTTTCGTTTTCAACAGCAGATCAGAAAAAGATGCAGTGGCTGTCGGTCTGTATCAAAATCCAAATCGAAGCCCGGCGGAGCGGATTCGATTTGAAAAGGAAGAGCAAGGGGGCGCGCGGATGACGTCTTTTTTGCCTCAGGCATAAAAAGACGTGGTCACAAAGCGAACTTTGCCACCACGTGGAAAGGACGGTCAAAACCGATATTTTTACGAGGGCAAAAACAGCCGCCCGCAGGGCGGCCCCAAGCCGGAGCCCAGCGGAGCGGGTCCGGTTTGGAAGAGAGGAGCGGCAGAATGAGCGAACGATAAGCTTTACAATGAAATGAAAAAGCTCGTCGCAAGTGATATGTCGCTTGCGACGAGCTGGTACGGGTAGTGGGAGTCGAACCCACACGGTTGCCCACTGGAACCTAAATCCAGCGCGTCTGCCAATTCCGCCATACCCGCGCGACTACGTCTATCATAAAGGATTGTAGGAAAAAAGTCAATGGGCATTGCGGAGAAGGGGACGCCCCGGAAAAGGGCGCCCCCAGGCAGAAGATTTTGGAATGGGGAAGATGGCTCACTCTCCAGGGGAATGGCGGTGCAGGGCGGCGGTCAGCAGGACCACGCCCGCAGCCAGGAGCCCGGATTGGACCAGGCACATGCCCCCGGGCAGGGAAAAGGCCGGGTCCAGTGTCCCCAGGGACAGGGGGTACTGGGAGAAGAACCGGCCGTTCCACAGGGAGAGCAGCTCGGGAAGGGGGAGGAGCTGGAGCAGGAAGGGCAGGGGCATCCACAGGTAGACGAGCCAGGGGCGCAGGCGGCCCAGCAGCCAGCCGCTGCCCAGGGCAAAGACCAGAGCTGGTATCAAGGATATGGCGGCGGGAAGGAACAGATTGCCCCAGCTGTACCACCGAAACATGCGGGCATAAAAGACAGCGGACAGCAACAGGACGGCGAGGGACTGGAGGACGGTGCCGGTCAGTGCCGCCCCCAGCCGGGCCAGAGCGTATTGCCAGGGCCGCACAGGGGTGGCGGCGGTGAGGACTGCGGCCCGCCGCTCCGCCCCTGAAGTGAAAAAGGTGAGAAAGAACAGCACACCGATCCACAGCAGGGGGAGCAGGCGGCTGAGGTAATCCCCGAAGGTCCAGGGGGAGAAGGGGGCAGTGTGGGACACCCCCAGAATGGAGGCGCCGGTGAGTACCTGCCAGCCGTAGAACAGGGTCACGGCCAGAATGCCGAAAAAGAACTTGTTCCACAGCAAGCGCTTACACTCATATCGAAATATCTTGACCAAGGTCCAGCTCCTCCTCTGTCAGCCCGCAGGCGTCTAAAAATTCTTGATAGGTGAGATAGGGATAGCTCCAATCGAGCTCACGGTTGAACAGGCCGCGCAGGATCTCATCCATGGCCGCCTCACCCCCTACCAGCTTCTCTGCCCTCAAAATTTTCAGGGGCATCTCACAGTACTGCCGCATGCCGGTCAGGCTGTTGGTGATGGCCAGCTGCTCCTCCTCGGGCAGCATGGCCAGGTACTCTGGGTTTCGGACGTAGAAATCCAGGTAGTAGTCCTCCACCTCCCGCTTCCACTGGTCCACGTAGTATTCCTGTGCGTGATCCGCCCCGTAGAGCTCCTTGACGATGCGGTAGGTGGTGTACACCGTCAGCCCCTCGGCGGACCAGGGATCTGCGGGGTCCTCGGAGTCAAACATGTTGCCCAGGCCCCACCACTGGTGGACCAGCTCGTGGATCATCACCTCGCCGGGGACGGCCCCCTTGCCGCCGTCGCGGAGATTGGCGGCAGTGAAGTCCATCTCGTCCAGCAGGCTGGCGCCCCCGGCGGCGTAGCCCCCGCCGGCCACCCGGCTCTGGATCAGCTTCAGAGAGCCGCCAGCGCTGAAGGACAGGGGACCGTAGTGCTCTGTGCAGTAGTCCACCACGGCCCGCACCGCATCCGCCGCCCCGGCCTGCTCCATCACCGCCTGATGCTTCCGGCCATAGTAGAGCTGGATGGTGGCGCCGCCGGCCTGGATATCCTGTCGGATGTAGTCCCCGGCGTAGACGATGCCGCCAGCGCTGTCATCCTCATAGCGCCAGGTGGCGGTGCCGTTGCCGTGGGTCTCCACCACCTCTGCCTCGCTGGTACCGAAGGGGATGACGGTCATGGAGCCGGGCACGGTGAGCTCCACGGTGGTGGGATAGCCCTGCCCCTCTGGCAGAACATTGAGCAGATAGGGCATCAGGTTCTGATTCTCCAGGCACAGATAGGCTCCGCTGATCTCGGGGGAGCCCTGGGTGGTCTCCGCAATGTTCCAGTCCCTGGGGAAGCCGCCGTACTCCAGCACCAGCTCCACCGCGCCGTCCGCCGGGAGGGCGATCTCCCACAGAGCCATGTTGGACTCCTCGTAGCCGATGCGGACGGGGGAGATCTCCGCCCCATTGGCACGGGCAGAAGTGATGTCGTACCCCGGGTCCACACCGAAGCAGACCGTCCACCCCTGGCCGGAGGTGTTCTGGAACTGATAGGCGGCTCGGCCCTCCACCGTGCCAGCGGCGGTGTCTGGGAATACCTGGGCGGTGCGCCTGGAACAGGTGACTCCCTCGGCATACTCCAGTTCGAAGAGCCGGGAGGCGGTGAGGTCCGGATTGCTGTTGTCAAAGAAGGGCTGAGCTGCATAGGCCGCACCGGAACAGGCCAGGAGCAGCAGGGCGATCAACGGCCGACAGACCCGCCGGGCGCTCCGGGCCAGGGAGCCCAGAAGCCCCTTCCCATACTGCCGGATACACAGCCAGGAGAGGGTCCAAACCCCCGCCAGGGCTGCCAGCCAGGTCAGGCGCATATAGGCCACCGACCGGTAGAGTCGGAAGTTGGAGAAGTCATCGGACAGGGCCCATACGCAGGGGGTGAGCCAGCACAGCTGCCACTTCCCGGCCCACACCGTCAGACTCAAGGCGGCGAAGGCGGCAAAGAGGACCAGGGACAGGTCAGAGCGCCGGGTGAACTGATAGGCGGCGGCCGCCGCCAGAATGGCCAGCCACAGGGCCAGCCCCATGAACAGCAGATAGGAGAGCAGGTAGTCCGTGCCGCCAAAGACGGAGCCGATGAGCTCCCGGCTGATGGGGAGCCAAACCAGCATGGTGAGGCCCAGACCCAGGACAGCGGCAGCGGCCAGGGCGGGCAGGCGTACCAGGGCCATGGTCAGGGGGGAGACCGCAGCGTCCATCAGCATGCCCACCCGGCTGCGCTCCGTGCGGTCCAGCTCGTACACTGTCAGCAGGCCGAACAGGATGCCCCCCACCACGCCCCCGGCCAGGGCGGGATCAGCCAGATACATGGACAGCATGGTGTCGGCGGCGGTGGGCTTGTACAGCACCAGCCCAGCCAGTGGGGAGAGCACAGTCAGTAAAATGACCAGCCAGGTCAGGCGGCTTTGGAATAGACGTCCCAGCTCCAGACAAAACAGATGCAGAGCTTTCATTGGACCGCCTCCCGGGAGATGAGGTAGAGGTAGGCGTCCTCCAGGGTAGGTTCTGCGGGCTGAGCGAAGCGGGGGAGGACATCGGCCACCGCCCGGTAGCGGATGCCCTGGCTGGTGTTCACCCGGGCCGTAATGTGCAGCCCCGCCTCCTGGGCCGCCTCCCGTTCCCAGAACACCCCCACGTGTCCAGCGGCGGACTGGATCAGGGCTTCCGGAGTGCCGGTGAACAGGACCCTGCCCTGGTCCATAACGACCAGCTGGCCGCAGACCGACTGCACATCCTCAATGATATGGGTGGACAGCAGCACCAGCCGGTCCTGGGCTGTCTGGGAAAAGAGGTTGCGGAAGTGGATGCGCTCCTCCGGGTCCAGGCCCACGGTGGGCTCGTCAAAGATGAGGAACTCCGGGTCTCCCAGCAGAGCCTGGGCGATTCCCACCCGCTGGCGCTGGCCTCCGGAGAGAGTGCGGATTCTGGCCCGGCGCTTCTCCTCCAGATTGACGGCCCGGATGACCTGGTCGATGGCGGAGCGGCTGTTCCTCAGCCCCTTCAGGGCAGCCATGTAGTCCAGGAACTGATAGACGGTGAGCTCGTCATACAGGCCGAAGGACTGGGGGAGATAGCCCAGACGGGCTTTGAGCGCCCGCTGGGATCGGTCCAGCGGGCGCCCGTCCACCAGGATGGAGCCCTGGGTGGGCAGGAGGGCGGCCACCAGCAGCTTCATCAGGGTGGACTTGCCCGCCCCGTTGGGGCCCAGAAGCCCCACCAGGCTGGGGCTGGTCAGGTCCAGGTCCAGTCGCTGGAGGGCCTGCTTCCCGCTGGGATAGGTCATAGAGAGATCTTGGATTTGGATTTGCATGGGTCAACATCCTTTCGTCTTGGGTTCCATGTCAGGATACCGGTGCAATGTGGAGAGCGATTGAAGAAAAGATGTGTTTTGTATGAAGATGGCGGAGAGGCCAGGGCAATCATGTCCCCGCCCGGGAGGCGGACGGGGACAGATGGCTTAGGCCTGAGAGATGGCCCGGAGAGCGGTGATAAGAGGAGGCTCGCCTGGGGGAGAGGGGAGGTCTGGGAGGGTGCCCAGCTCCTCGTTGCTGCTCCCGTCGGGATTGAGGCCGAATACAGGGGTGTACTGGACCAAGATCCCGCTGTTGGGCAGCTGGAGAAAGACCGGGTCTGTCCCGATGCCATCTCCGCTGGTGGCACTGCCCACCAGCGTGGCAAAACCGGTCTGTTGGCAGAAGAGGGCGAAGGATTCGGAGGCGGAGTAGACGGACTCGTCTGCCAGGACCCAGATGCGGCCCCGGAAGGGGCTGGGCTGATCAGCCGGCTCCACCCTGTGGCAGACTCGGACAAAGTGGGTGGCTAGATCCAGGTCCCCCGGCTCAAGATGAGGCAGACTGGGGAGCTGGTTCAGGGGGAGGAGACACTCGGCGGGAAAGACCTGATCCAAATAAGGGGCGTTGTTGCGGCTGTGGCGGACCAGGGCCAGGTGCTCGCTGGACAGGGGCTCATCAATGTGGGGGGCGACCAACAGCTCCTCCCAGTAAGCCTCGCTCCCGCCGCTGTTGTCCGTCAGATCAAAGATCAGGTCGGTGCAGTCCCCACACTGCCGGTAGAAGTCAGACAGGATGGCACGGTCCGCCTCGTACTCGGCGGGAAAACTGTCGATTTTCACATAGCCCACCCCACTCTCCGGCAACAGGAGGGGGATCACGCCGCCAGCAGCGGGGGCCGGCGTCTCCAGGGCCGGCTCCTCTTCCTCACTTGAGGAGTTAATGGCGCGGTCCAGGGCCAGGAGGGAGCGGTACTTTTCGCGGGTCTCTTTCCGCTCGAGAATGTCGGCCCAGGCCGTCTGCCCGCTCCGCCGGTAGAGCCTGGCGGATGGGAGGAGACTGAAGTAGTCAGCGGGCTCCACAATGGACAGATGCCCGTTGTTCCCCAGCAGGAACAGGGTGCTGTAAACCGCTTGATAAAAGGTCTGATCGCTGTCGCTTTCGGCCACCATGTCCCGGTAGCTGGTGTAGATCCCTTCCACATCCACCCCTTCCCGATCTAAAATCCCCCAGCAGGGATAGCTGTCGGCCAGAACAGACCAGAGATACTTGTAGTCCTCCATCCGCTGCTCTGCGGTCAGACCCAGCATGTGATCTGGAGAAGGGGTGTCCTGGGCCTGACTGAGCGGCAGACTCAGAGACAGGGCGGCGGCAGCTAGTACTGCCGCCGCCATCTGTTTCCTCAATTTCATACAAACACTTCCTTTCTGGAAAACAGGATATCGTGCCTTTATGAAAGGAGTGTGAAGGGGGCCTTACGACTTTCTGACACAAACCTTACAGAACTCTTACAGCATTTGAATGTTTTACCCAATAGGGAGTACAAACAGGCGGGCATTGATTTTCTGCCGGGGCATGTTATACTAAAAGAAAAATGGTGCAGGGAGGCGGACATGGTGGGGGAGAAGAGGCTTTGGAAGCTGGACCAGGGGCTGTGCGTGCTTTTGATGCTGTTGATCCCCCTCCAGCTGTGTCTCAGCATTGCCAACTTGTTTTACGGGATAGACAAGGGTTATGGACACAGCTTCCCACTATGGTCCTATGTCCTGAGTGCGGCTTATCTGTGCGTCGTGTTGTCCGCCGACGGATTCATGATCTGCG
Organism: Lawsonibacter asaccharolyticus; assembly: GCF_022453915.1. Classification (NCBI taxonomy): domain Bacteria; kingdom Bacillati; phylum Bacillota; class Clostridia; order Eubacteriales; family Oscillospiraceae; genus Lawsonibacter; species Lawsonibacter asaccharolyticus. Next base: position 1,829,204 of record NZ_CP091870.1, on the reverse strand, counting down.
TCGGACGGCTGGAGCTGTCCAAATTCGTGGGCAGGTACTGGCTCTCCGCCTGCGGGGCACTGGCGGCAGCGGCCCTGCTGAGGCTGGTGCCGGAGGGCGGGATGATCGCTCTGCTCCTGCTGGCATACACGCCTGTCCTGGTGTTGGTTCCACTGCTGGAAACGCTGGGGATTGGAGAGATATCTCCGATGATGGCAGCCGTAGGCATGTTCTGCTTGTGCAACTGGCTGATCTGCAAGTGCTTTGTGAGGAAGAAATAGGATGGCACAGGTCGGGGGCCAAAGCTCCGGCGTATAAACAGCATCCCGCCCGGCTATCAGCCGGGCGGGATGCTGTTTATATGGCAGGTGCGCCAGAGCGGAGGGGATCAACTGGCCGTTTCCGGCGGAAAAATCACACGGACCCGCACGCCGTCGGTGATATTCTCGATCTCGCACCGGGCCCCGTGCCGATCCAGGATCATCTTCACCAGGTAGAGCCCCAGACCGCTGCCACCGGTGCGTCGGTTCCGGGACTGCTCCTCCCGGTAGAAGGGCTCAAACAGGCGGGGGAGGGCCTCCGCCCCAATCTGGACACCGGTGTTCTCCACCACCAGGGTGGGCCGCCCGTCCAGGCGCAGGGTGCGCACCCGGATGCGGGCCCCGGCGGGGGAGTACAGGGCCGCGTTGGACAGCAGATTGTCCACCGCCCGTCCCAGCAGGCTGGGATCGCCCCGGAGGACGAGGCCGGGGGCCAGGGACAGGGAGAGGTCCATCTCCCGCTGATCCAGCAGCTCCCTGTCCTGCTCCAGCTGTTCCTCCACAAGCCGGGAGAGGTCCACCTCTTCCTTCCGCAGACCCGTCCCCGATTCCATCCGGGAGATGGTGAGGATCTCCCCCACCAGGGCCTCCATCCGGGACGTGACCTGAAGGGAGCGGGCCAGATACCGGTCCCGGTCCCGATAGACGCCCACCTCGTCCAGCATCCCGGTGAGCTGCCCCTTCAGGATGGTGACGGGGGTCTTCAGCTCGTGGGAGGCAGCGGCGAAAAAGGCGCTGCGCTGCCGCTCCAGCTCCCGTTCCCGCTCCATCTCTCCCAGCAGGGCGTCGTTGGCCGCTCTCAGGTCGGTCAGGGCGGCGGAGAGGCGCTGGGACATACGATCCAGACTGCGGCCCAGGGCGCCGATCTCATCCCGGCGGGTCTCCCCGCAGATCCAGCCAAAGTCCAGCTCTGCCATTTTCCCCGCAATGCCGCTGAGGCGGACGATGGGGCGGGTGATATAGCGGGAATAGACCACTGCGCACAGGGCAGAGAAGGCCAGCAGCACCAGCAGCACCCAGGGGGCCATCCGGGCCAGGGCCGCCACTGCCAGGTTTTCCGAGCGTACTCCGGGGGAGACATAGAGCTCGCAGGTCTGCCCGCCGGCAAAGGTGACCTCGGTAACCTGGGTGTCGCTGGCTATGGAGAGGGCGTATTCCCGGCCATCCTCCTGGATGATGGCTGCGGGCGGGTCCCCGTTCCACAGGGACTGGATCTCCGATGCGGTGAACATGGAGTCGGAGGTGACAGTCACTATCGTGCTCTCGTCCTCATAGACCGACTGGATGGAGAGCTGGGAGTTGGTGTCCTGAACGATGTGCCCATTGGCGTCCACCAGCATGACGGAGGATTTGGAGGCGCGGATGAACTCGTCCAGGATGGGGCCGCAGTCCTCCAGGGCGGTGACAGACAGGCGTTCCACCAGCAGGTCAGTCTGGGCCCGCAGATCGTCGCTGGCCGCCGCTGTGTAGGTGATGGGGGTGGCCCAGGCAATCAGGGCGAAGGTGATGGCCCCCGCCCCAAGCAGGATGAGGAGGGTAATGAGGAAGATGCGGACAGTGAGGCTCTCATGGAGCTTCCTTCGCAGCACGATAGCCCACCCCCCTCACTGTCTCGATGCAGTCGATGCCCAGCTTGTGACGGAGATTCTTGATGTGGCTGTCCACCACCCGCTCGTCCCCGAAGAAATCGTAGCCCCACAGCTTGGCCAGCAGCACCTCCCGGGTAAAGACCCGGCCAGGGCTGGAGAGAAAGGTGTGGAGCAGCTCGAACTCCCGGGCGGTGAGCTCCAGAGACCGGCCGGCCAGCCGCACCTCCATGGCCTCCGGGTCCAGGGTCAGATCCCCGTAGCGGAGAAGGGAGGGCGCGGTGCTGATACCCCCGGCACGGCGGAGGATGGCGGCGATCTTTTTCAGCAGCACCGGCATGGAGAAGGGCTTGGTCACATAGTCGTCGATCTCCAGGTCAAAGCCCCGAAGCTGCTCCGCCTCCCCGTCCAGGGCGGTGAGCATGAGGATGGGGACCTGGGATTCCTGGCGGATCAGCTCGCACACGCCGAAGCCGTCTATTTTGGGCAGCATGATGTCCAACAGGACCAGGTCAAAGGAGGCGGAGCGGAACAGCTCCAGGGCCTCCACCCCGTCTCCGGCCAGGCTGGTCTGGTAGCCGGCCTGCTGGAGATAGGCGGAGAGCAGCTCCTGGATGTCCGGCTCGTCTTCCACGATCAGGATTCGGTTCATTTTGTTCACCCCAATGACAGGATAACAGGAAAATATGAATTTTATATGGAGAGGGACAAAAAAACCAGAGCGGGAGGGGAAGAGGCGGAAAAAGAGCCCCGGCTGCCGGAGCAGAGGGCTCCGGCGGCCGGGGGCAGGACAGGGTCAGTCCCCGTACATGGGGGTGGAAAGATAGTGCTCTCCGGTGTCGGGGAGCAGGGCCACGATGGTCTTGCCCCGGTTCTCCGGCCGCCGGGCCAGCTGCACTGCGGCCCAGACCGCTGCGCCGGAGGAGATGCCAACCAGCACCCCTTCCAGCCGGCCCAGCCGGCCGCCCATGGCCAGGGCGTCCTGGTCCTCCACCTGGATGATCTCGTCATAGATCCCGGTGTCCAGCGCCTGAGGGACGAAGCCGGCCCCGATGCCCTGGATGGCGTGGGGCCCCGGCGTTCCACCGCTGAGCACGGGGGAGGAGGCGGGTTCCACTGCCACGATCTGTACGTCCGGCCTGCGGGATCTCAGGTACTCGCCCACTCCGGTGATGGTGCCGCCAGAGCCTACCCCGGCCACGAAGATGTCCACCGTCCCGTCGGTGTCCGCCCAGATCTCCGGGCCGGTGGAGGTGCGGTGGGCGGCGGGATTGGCTGGGTTTTCAAATTGGCCGGGGATGAAGCTGCCAGGGATCTCCCGGGCCAGCTCCTCCGCCCTGGCGATGGCCCCCGCCATGCCCAGCCGGCCCTCGGTCAGCACCACCTCGGCCCCATAGGCCAGCAGGAGCTGACGCCGCTCCTGGCTCATGGTGTCCGGCATGACGATGATGGCCCGATAGCCCCGGGCGGCGGCCACCAGTGCCAGACCGATGCCTGTGTTGCCCGAGGTGGGCTCGATGATGACAGAGCCGGATTTCAGAATGCCCCGGGCCTCCCCGTCGTCCAGCATGGATTTGGCGATGCGGTCCTTGGCGGACCCGCCGGGGTTGAAGCTCTCCAGCTTCCCCAGGATGCGGGTGCTCAGGCCCAGCTCCCGCTCAAGATGCGTCAGCTCCAGCAGGGGCGTCCCCCCGATCAGCTGCTCTACTGAGGTATAGATCTTTCCCATAGCGCTTATCCTCCGTTCTTTCTAACTGTCAGGTAGTTTAGGGGGATTATAGGCTTTTCCCCGGCAGGTGTCAAGAAAAAGCGGGGCCTGAGACTTCAAGGGCACGCCCAACACACGGGATTTGTGATTTTTGTTGTCGTGGCACCGGATCTGTGTTATAATTTTGACAAAGATACCTGAAAAAGGAAGGGAAGGAGCCGGCTGGGCCGGAGCGGCCCGGGTCGGAGGAGAGACAAAGGAGGCCTGTTATGGTAGAAGTCACCACTCTGGATCTGGTCATTATTGGACTGTATCTGCTCTTCATGCTGCTGGTGGGTGTGTGGTTCGTAAAGCGCATCAAGAACACGGATGACTATTATGTAGCGGGACGCACACTGGGGCCGGTGGTCCTGGCCGCCACCGTGTGTGCCACCATTATCGGAGGCAGCGCCATGATGGGGCGGGCGGGCATCGCCTACACCACGGGCTTCATGGCCATTGCCACCGCCCTGCCCTATATGCTGGGCATGTTTATCTTCTCCGGCTACGCCGGGCGTATTCAGCAGGTGGGGGAGAAGTACCACATCGAGTCCATCCCCAGCCTGTTCGAGTACCGCTTCGGAAAGCCGGCTAAATGCGTCCTGGCTGCTATGGTGGCTTTCGCCATGGTGGGCACGGTGGCCGCCCAGGTCACCGCCACCGCTACCATTATTAAGCTGCTGGGGGGACAGGTGGGCATCAGCTACGAGATGGGGGCTTTTATCGCCACCGCCATCTTCATCATCTATACCGCCGCCTCCGGACTGTTCGGCGTGGTGTACACCGATGTGGTGCAGTTTTTCATGCTCATTATCTTTGTCTACCTGATGATCCCATTTTCCAGTCTGGACTATCTGGGGGGCTTCGGGAGCTTCTGGGCCAGCCTGGACAAGAGCTACATCACCCCTGCCATTGACGGCAAGATACTGGGGGACATCGTCACCTATCTGGTGTTCACCATGGCGGGGGCGGAGATGTGGCAGCGGGCCTTCGCGGCCAAGGATAAAAAGTCGGCCAAGCGGGGCATGTTCTGGGGCACCGCCGTCTATGGCGTGACCATCGCCTTGCTGTTCCTGATGGGGCTGGCGGCCCAGCAGATCCTGCCCAACGTGGTGGAGGAGTTCGGCACCGCCGATGCCGTGATACCTGCCTTGGCCATCAAAATCCTGCCCCCCGGCCTGACGGGGCTGGCTCTGTCCGGCATCCTCTCCGTGATGATGAGCACGGCGGACAGCTATCTGCTGGTCTCTGTTCAGACGGTGGTCAGCGACCTAGGCAAGACCTTCCACCCCGCCATGAAGGAGAAACAAGAGATCCTTTTCTCCCGCATCGCCTCGGTGGTGCTGGCCCTGGGGGCACTGGTCATCGCCCTGTACATCAAGAGTGCCTACGACGTGCTCATGTTCGCCTGGGCCTTCTACGCAGCGGCGGCCGGACTGCCCGCCCTGGCGGCTCTGTACTGGAAGAGAGCCACCAGCGCCGGCATCATGGCCGGGATGCTGGGGGGCTTCGTGGTCACCGTGGTCTGGAAGCTGGTGGGCGAGCCCATGGGTCTGGGTGCCACCGTCCCCGGCGCCATCGCCTGCGGCGTCCTGCTGGTGGGAGTCAGCCTGGCCACATACCGGAAGCGCCCCACTGTGATGGTGGAAGTGAAATAAGCGTCCGAGACGGGGAAGCGAGACGGTCGAAAAGAGGCAGTCTGCCACGGGCAGGGGTTGTCCGCCTGCGGACGCGAACTCTGCAAAGATTTTTCCACAGAGCGCCGGCCCCGCCCCTTATTGGGGGCGGGGCCGGCGCTCTGTGGAAAAGCGGCATGGACGTTTTATGCCGTCTGGTCAGGCAGGTCCTCCAGGGAGGCGAAGGTGTAGCCCATGTCCTCCCAGCGGGTGAGCAGCTCGTCCAGGATCTCGGCGTTGGTCCGGGAGGTGGAGTGGAGCAGCACGATGGCCCCATTGTGGATGCGGGGGATGAGTTTGGAGAAGGCCTCCTCCGCCGTGGGCTGGTCATCCACGTACCAGTCCACATAGGCCAGGCTCCAGAACACGGTGCGGTAGCCCAGGGCCTGGGCCTGGCGCAGATTCTCCTCGCTGTATTTTCCCTGCGGAGGGCGGTAGAACCGGGGGAGGGTCTGGCCGGTGGTCTCCTGGTACAGCTGTTCCAGCTCCTCCAGCTCCTGCTGAAATTTGCTCTGGTCCGAGATGGCGGACATGTCCGGATGGTGGAAGGTGTGGTTACCCACGATGTGCCCCTCCTGAACCATACGGCGGATCAGGTCGGGGGAGGACTGGATCATGTGTCCCACTACAAAGAAGGCGGCCGGGGCCTGATGGTCCTTCAGCACGTCCAGGATCTGGGCGGTGTAGCCGTTCTCATATCCGCAGTCAAAGGTGAGGTAGAGGACCTTCTGGGTCGTGTCCCCCACATAATAGGCGTCGTATTGGGCCAGGGACTGGGCGGTGGCGTTGCCCACAGGGGGCTCCCCCTCAGTCTGGAAGGACAGGCCCCAGTTGTCGGTGGAGGCGGCCACTGCCGCCGGGGCGGCAGCGGGGACGGGAGTGTCCTCCCGCACAGCCAGCCAGAACAGCCCTCCCAGTACCAGGCAGAGCGCAGCTGCGGACAGCAGCGCGGTTCGGCGTGTGTGGTCCATAGATGTTCCCTCCTGCGTGTTTTCGGTCAGGTCAGCGCTAGGATGTGCAGGAGAGAGGCAAAATATGTACCGCTTATGCTGGAAAAGAAGGCGGAACGGCGGCCTTCTGGCCGCCGTTCCGCCTGGAGCCAAGCCGCTTTTTTGACAGATCTGTGCTTACCGGTCGGCCACTGCGGTCCGCATCCACTTTCCACTCTTCACCCGGAGCAGGGAGACCGCCGCGCCCACGGCCCAGCCGGCGGGAATGGACCACCAGATGGCGTTGGCGCCGAAGGGGGTCAGATAGACCAGCGCGTAGGCGATGGCCACTCGGGAGAACAGGTTCGCCATAGAGCTGAGGGTGAACGCCCCCATGTCTCCGGCCCCCCGGAGCATCCCGTTGGGAACAAAGAGAACGCCCATGAGGATGTAAAAGACGGAGACGGTGCGCATGTAGGCCAGCCCGTAGCCCATGGCGCCGGAGGTGTCTCCCGGGTCCAGGAACAGGGAGAGCAGCTGGCTGCCGAACAGGAAGATGATGACCGTGATGACCAGGGAGAAGACCACAACCATGAACAGGCAGGCCTTCAGGCCCTCCTTCACCCGGTCGTACTTGCCAGCGCCGATGTTCTGGGCGGTATAGCTGGACATGGCGTTGGAGAAGTTCATGTTGGGCAGCATGGCCAGGGTGTCGATCTTGGTGGCGGCGGTGTAGCCGGCGACCAGCACCTTGCCGAAGGAGTTGACCAGTCCCTGCATCATCATCATGGACAGGGAGACCAGGGACTGCTGGAGCATGGAGGGCAGGCCGATCTGGGCGATGCGCTTTACCGCCGTCATGTGGAACAGGGGGATCTTCATGTTGGCCCGCTCCGGCTCACAGGGCAGCTTCTTCATCCGCTGGAACATCACCACCAGGGAGGCGATGGCACACATTCCCTGAGCGATCAGGGTGGCCCAGGCCACCCCCGCCACCCCCATGTTGAACTGGATGACGAAGAGTAGGTCCAGCACGATGTTGGTCAGGCTGGAGATCATGAGAAAGATCAGCGGCGTTTTGCTGTCCCCCTGGGCGTTGTAGATGCCGTTGAGGGTGTTGTACAAAAACAGGAACACCGCTCCTCCAAAGTAGATCCGCAGGTACAGCCGGGAGTCATCCATAATGTCCGGGTCGGTGCCCAGCAGCTGGAGCAGAGGGCCGGCGAACACCGTCCCCAGGGCCATGATGATGAGGCCCAGCACGCTCAGGGAGATGATAGCGGTGGAGATGGTGGTCTTCATCTCGTGGATGCGCCTGGCCCCGAACAGCTGGGAGACCACCACGTTACAGCCCATAGACAGCCCGGAGGCCACCGCCACCGACAAAAACACGATGGGGAAGGAGGAGCCTACCGCTGCCACCGCGTCCTCCCCCACGAACTTGCCCACTACAGCGGTGTCCACCATGTTGTACAGCTGCTGGAACAGATTGCCCGCCACCATAGGCAGGGCAAAGAAAAACAGCAGGTTGAGAGGCTTGCCCTCTGTCAGATTTTTAACCATCGTCCCCTTCCTCTCCTCTTTTGTATTGCATGACATTTTCGATGATCCGGGACAAAAAGCTGTTATACAGTGTCCGTTCCTCGGAGGAGAACCCCCGGCAGCAGATGTCGTTCCAGCTCTCCAGGATCTTCTGGACGGCCCCAGCGCGCTCCTCCCCAGCCGGGGTAAGGGAGACCTGCTTCTCACGCCGGCACTGGTCACTCACCCAGCGCTCCACTAAGCCACGCTCCTCCAGACGGGCCACACTCCGGGCTACTGCCCCCTTATCCAGGGCGGTCTGGGCCGCGATGTCCTCCTGACGCAGGCAGTTTCCGCCCCACAGAAGGTAGAGTATCATGCCGTCCATGGGCTGGAATCCCAGAGGCGCCAGCTGCTCTCGAAAATACTGCTGCTTGATGCGGCGGAAAATCTCGCTCCGGTCCTGCATGGTCCCTGCCTCCCTTTTTATTGTTGTATCTATCAACAGTTGTATTTTACAATAATTTCTTAACAAAATCTATACACAAAGCTGACAAATTTAGCACTGCCGGGGGGAGACAGGGGAGGATGGGCCGGCGGTTCTTGGAGCAGAACACCACACAGTCCACCTTGTCCGGGAGCGGCTCACAGCAGATGAACCTGCTGGGGAACAGGGGGCGGGGCAGGACGCAGCCCTCTGTAAAGCGCTCCTATGATATTGGCGGTGTTGATGGCCATTTCTCTCTCACCGGGATGTCCTCAAATCCCTGCTTCATATGCGGGGCAACCGGCGCAGTGACCCGCGCGAGCGCGGCAATTTCCTTACTGGGCAGCTGGGCCATAGCCTCGCTCTCCGCCTCGGCGGAGAAGATAATGCTTCGGGCGTAGGCGACGCCTGCCAGGGACAGACAGAGAAAAATCCTGCCTAGGGCAGAAAATGGCCGTCATTTTTGTGATCCTGTGGTATAATAGGATGACCTGTAAAAAACGGGCGGATCATGGGAAACTCCCTGGGATCGCTCTGGAAGACTTGGAAAGGCGGTGCAGCGATGGTCTATACCACCCACTATCAGTCCCCTCTGGGGGCTCTGCTCCTGGCGGCCAGGGGGGACGCACTGGCCGGCCTCTGGCTGGAGGGACAGAAATACTTTCTGGGTTCCCTGAAGGAGCCGGCGGAGCCCATGGAGGGCCACCCCGTGCTGCTCCAGGCCGGGGATTGGCTGTCCCGCTACTTTGCGGGGGAGCGGCCGGATTCCGGTGAGCTGAAGCTGGACCCCGGCGGCGGGGAATTTCGGAGGACAGTCTGGGAGGAGCTGTGCCGCATCCCCTATGGGAGCGTGACCACCTATGGCGCACTGGCCCGGACCGTGGCTGCCCGACTGGGCCGGGCCAGCATGTCAGCCCAGGCGGTCGGGGGCGCGGTGGGCCACAACCCCATCTCTATCCTCATCCCCTGCCACCGGGTGGTGGGGGCGGACGGCAGCCTTACCGGATACGCCGGGGGAATCGACAAGAAGCTCTGGCTTTTGGACCACGAGGGGGTGGAGACGGACCGCTTCTTCGTCCCCGACAACAGCACCGCGCCGTAAGGGAGGGGCCCATGGAGAGAAGGCGATGCAGGTGGGTCAACTTGAAAAACCCCCGCTATATCCGCTACCACGACGAGGAGTGGGGGAGGCCCCACTATGATGACGGCTATCTCTTTGAGCTGCTGGTGCTGGAATCCTTTCAGGCGGGGCTGTCTTGGGAGTGTATCCTGAACAAGCGGGAGAGCTTTCGGACAGCCTTTGACGGTTTCGACTGCCGCAAAGTGGCCGCCTACACCCAGGAGAAGATGGACGCCCTGGCTGCCGACCCCTCCATCGTCCGCAACCGGCGGAAGATCGCTGCGGCGGTGAACAACGCCAGGATCTTTTTAACGATCCAGGAGGAGTTCGGCAGCTTTTCCAACTATCTCTGGCACTTCACCCGGGGGGAGCAGGTGGTCCACCGGGACGGGCTCCTCCGGGCATCGTCGCCCCTGTCCGACGCAGTTTCCCGGGACCTGAAGGGAAGGGGGATGAGATTCGTGGGCTCCGTTATCATCTACTCCTACCTCCAGGCGGCGGGGATCATCGACGACCACGAGCCGGAGTGCGACTTCTGCTGCGGCCGGCAGAGGGCAAAGGAGCAGCCTTTGGGGATAGAATAGAGGCCCTCCGGGGCAGGAGGGCGGAAAGAAGGCAGCCCCGCATGGCACGCCATGCGGGGCTGCTCAATGCTGCTCATGTCAGTTGAACTCATGGGGAGAGAGGTATTTCTGCGAACTCATCGCATAGCCGTTTTGATACTTGACAGTCAGGTAGACAGTCTCCTCCCCGTTGGTGAGCTGTACATAACAAACGCCGTCATCGTCGAACTGATGGGTGATGTCCAGCTTCTCTCCGTAATAGTAGATCCACACCGAGCCGTCATCCTCATAGGAGACCTCCGGCGCGTTGAGATGCTCCATCAGCTCCTCCGGGGTGAGCGGCCGTTCGGTGCCGTCCGGCTCAAAGGCCACACCGCCTCCGCCGCGCTGCTGTGTCTCGCCGTTTTCATCTGTGTACTCCAGCGTATAGTGCCCCGGCTCTACTGTCATGACTGCGTCTGTCTGATCGCCGTGGAGCCAAAGCTGCACCCTGCGCTGGATGCTCCCCAGGTCGGCCGCATAAGCCGCACTTCCCGTAGCCAGCAGGAGTGCGGCCGCGAGGGCGATGACTGCGGTCCTGCGGCCGCTCTTTCTATGCGTCTGCTCTGTCATTTTCATTACCTCCGTCAGTGTGTCGGAGGGGGCATGCAGTGGGGCAAATGCCCTCTGAAACCGTTCCTGCTCTGTCATGGTGATTCCTCCTCCAAAATCGTTTTGAGTTTTGCCCTTGCCCGGAACAGCCTGGTGCTGACCGTTTTTTCCGGGATACGGAGCATGGATGCCACTTCCGCTGTGGAGTACCCCTCATAGTAAAAGAGCAGCAGCGGTACACGGTATTTCTTGTCCAGGGACATGACGCTTTTGAACAGCTCCTGGTCCCGCTCATGCTCAAATCCCAGCGTCTCGGTGTAGTCATCGATGTTCTCCAGCCTGCGCCACGGTGAGCGGAAGAGCATCTTACAGCGATTGACGGTGGCGCGGATGAGCCAGTTTTTGAGGTGGGCGTCCGATTCAAACGCCTTTTCTGTCTTGTACAGCTCGATCAGTACATCCTGCGTCACATCATTTGCGTCATCCGGATTTTTCAGCCAGCCATAGGCCACGCGATAGATGGTGTCCATGTACCGCTCCGCGGTTCGGGCAAATGCTTCGTTTGAAAACATATATGTCTCTCCTTGAAAGGCCTTACACCCTATATGTGCAGAAGGAAGCCGATTCCTTTCACTTTGGAACAAAATTTTTTGTCCCGGCTGCCGAAGCTGCGGGCAAAGCGGGACGGAAGCAGCAGAAGACCTCCCTGCGGAACAGCAGCTCCAGCAGGGAGGTCTTGTCTCGACTCTCGTGGTCATTCTTTTGTATGCGGGCCTGCGCAGGGGAGAGGGCCGCCGTCTCGTTATCTCAGGGTGGGATTGCCCCCCTGCCCGGTGGGAATGTCCAGCAGGATGTCCTTGTTCTTTCCCGCCCGCAGCACATAGCTGTCTCCCGGGTGGCCCATGGGCCCCTCAGCGCGCAGTCCCGTAGCCCTACCTCGCAAACGGTGATGCGCTCAGGCAGCTTCATACCATATCACACTCCAAATCATATCAGGCAGAATATGTTCAAACACGGATGCTTACACCGAAACAGCTGTAGCCGTCACCGCTCCCGGGGCAGCTGGAGCACCGCGCCCTGATCGGCACTGGTGACCAGGGCCGCGTAGCGCTCCAGCGCCGGGGTAGCCGGCTTGTGGATGTGCCGGACCCGCTCCAGGCGGCGCTGGATCTCCTCCTCCGGGACACAGAGGGTCAGGGTGCGGTTGGGGATATCGATGATGATTCTGTCACCCTCTTCCACTGCGGCGATGGGGCCGCCGGCGGCAGCCTCCGGGGACACGTGGCCGATACAGGGCCCCCGGGTGGAGCCGGAGAAGCGCCCGTCGGTGACCAGGGCACAGTCCTCGTCCATCCCACGGCCTACAATAAGGGAGCATGTCATGTGCATCTCCCGCATCCCAGGACCACCCTTGGGCCCCTCGTACCGGATGACCAGCACGTCCCCCTTTTGGATCTTGTCGTTGGACACCGCCCAGCTGGCCTCCTCCATGGAGGTGAAGACCCGGGCCTGCCCCTCAAAGTAGTGCATGCTGGGCTTGACCCCCGCCTGTTTCACCACTGCGCCCTTGGGGGCCAGATTGCCGTGAAGAATAGCCAGGCCGCCCTCTGGCTTCTTGGGGTGGTCCAGGGAGAAGATGACATCGTTTTCCACCAGCTCAACCCCGGCGAGATTTTCGCCCACCGTCTTTCCACTGACCGTCATCTGCTCCAGGTCCAGCTTACGCTCCAGGGCCTTCATCACCGCAGGGACCCCGCCCTGCTCCTCCAGTACACTGAGGGGGTACTGCCCGGAGGGCTTGATATTGCAGAGATAGGGGATCTCCCGGCTCAGCTCATCAAAGTCATCCAGGGTGATGTGGATGCCCGCCTCATGGGCGATGGCGGGCAGATGTAAGGTGCTGTTGGTGGATGCTCCCATGGCCATGCTTACTCTGATGGCGTTGCGCAGGGCCTCCCGGGTCATGATCTTACGGGGCGTCAGGTCCTCCTTCACCATGGCCACGATCCGACGGCCCGACTGCTTGGCGATGCGCCGTTTTTTTCGCGCTCACCGCGTGGGCCAGGCCGCAGCCGGGCAGGCTCATGCCCAGGGCCTCGGCCAGACAGCTCATGGTATTGGCTGTGCCCAACATGGCGCAGGTGCCAACGCCGGGCAGGGCGGCCTCCTCGATCTTCATCAGCTCGTCCTCGGTGAGCCTGCCGGTCTGGGTGCGGCCGATCAGCTCCCGCATGTCGGTGAGAGTGATCGCCTCCATGTCCTTGTACTTTCCAGGGAGCATGGGTCCGCCCGGGACGACGATGGCAGGGATGTTCAGCCTCATGGCGGCCATCAGCATGCCGGGGACGATCTTGTCGCAGCCGGGGAGCATCACCATGCCGTCGAACTGATGGGCCTCGATCATGTACTCGGCGGAGTCGGCGATGAGTTCCCGGCTGGGCAGGGGATAGCTCATCCCTTTGTGCCCCTGGCAGATGCCGTCGCAGATGGCGATGGTGCTGAACTCCCGGGGGATGCCCCCCGCCTCGATGATCCCCTGCTTAACGAAGTCCGCCAGCTCCCGCAGGTGAAAGTGGCCTGGTACCATCTCGGTGAAAGAGTTGACCACTGCGATCATGGGTTTGCCCAGGTCCTCCCGGTCCAGACCGGTGCTGTACAGCAGCGCCCGGTGAGCCGCCCGCTCAATCCCGTTGGTCAGCATCCCGCTTCGGTAATCCTTAAAGTGCATCTTCTCCTCTGGCATGTTCAGCGCTCCTTTCCTGTGCGGCTGTTTTCATCTAGCAGTGTACCAGCGGATTGACAAAACCGCAAACACATTTTATATTTATTTTATAAACAAAAAAGTTGTATTTAGGGAGGGAGAGCGGTGAATATCAGTCTGGAATACTTTCTGGCCGTGGCGGAAGAGGAGAGCATCAGCCGGGCTGCGGAGCGGGTCATGGTGAGCCAGCAGGATATGAGCAACCATATCCGGCGTCTGGAAAAGCAGTACGGGCTCCTGTTTGAGCGGCGGCCCAGATTTGCCCTGACCCCAGCAGGGGAGGCCGTGCTGGCCACCTACCGGCAGGTGCGGCTGCTGGAGGAGAGCCTGGAAGACCGGCTCCGGGACCTGAGGGAGGATACAGAGGGGACCATCCGCCTGGGGATGCACATCGCGCGGGCGCGCATCCTGGTCCCCCCGGCGGCGGCCAGATTCTGCCGGGAGTTCCCCCACGTGCGCCTGGAGGTGGTCCACGGGGACACGGCCGTTCTGGAAGACAAGCTGGGGCAGGGGACGCTGCACCTGTTCCTGGGTGTAGATCCGGAGGAGCGTCCCCACTTCTGCTTCACGCCGGTGGGCTCGGAGACAGTCTATCTCGTGATTGCCGGGGCCCTGCTGGACCGCTGCTTCCCTCAAGGGGGCGCGGGGGATACCATTGACGAGACGCAGCTATCGCGCTTACCGTTGATCTTCAGCCCGACCATCAGCAAGACTCAGGCCCGGATCACAGACTTTTTCCGGCAGCACGGGCTCGCCACCGCATTTCAAATCACGGCGGGGGACTATGACCTCCAGCTCCGGCTGGCGGCCCAGGGCCTGGGGGCCTGCTTCTGCCCGGCTATGCACCTGCGGGACGTCCGGCACCTTTTGGAGGGTCCGGAGCCCATTCTTCGGCGGCTGTATGTCCCGGATCTGGACGTGCGTAACGAACTGAAGCTGGTGACCAACCGGCGGATGTATCACCCCCGCTATCTGGACGTCTTTGCCGGGATATTGGAGGAGGAGGCCAGGCGCGCCCTATTGTGCTGAGCGTCCCATTCCAGGCCGGACATGGGCCAATGGGCTCCAAAGCCGCCCCCTCCGCCCGAACAGGGCGGAGGGGGCGGCTTTGGGCGTTAGAAGTATGAATAGTAAGGGGAAAAGTAGAAAAAGAAAAAATTATATGAAGTATATCACAACTTTACTTGTAAGTATACTCTTTTACCGTTCCCTTCCCAATTAACGGAACGCCTAAGTTGCTTGCCGGCCTCCCACGCCGCTTCCAGATGTTCCGGGCTAAAGACCCGCTTGACTCGCTCATAGTCGGCGGAGCATAAAAGGACCGCAAGTCCCGACAAAAGAGACTTGCGGTTATCATGATTTATTCCCACTCGATGGTGGCCGGGGGTTTACTTGTGATGTCGTAGACGATGCGGTTGATGCCCTGGACCTCATTGACGATGCGGGTAGAGATCCTGTCCAGTACGTCGTAGGGGATTCGGGCCCAGTCGGCGGTCATGAAGTCGCTGGTGGTGACGGCACGGAGGGCCAGGGTATAGTCATAGGTCCGGCCGTCACCCATGACACCCACCGAACGGGTGTTGGTGAGGACGGCAAAATACTGGTTGATGGAGGCACCCAGGCCGGCAGCGGCGATCTCCTCCCGGTAAATGGCATCGGCGTCCCGCAGGCGGTCCAGCTTGTCCTTGGTCAAGTCTCCGATGACCCGGATGGCCAGGCCGGGACCGGGGAAGGGCTGACGCATCACCAGATATTCCGGCAGCTTCAGCTCCCGACCCAGCTGACGGACCTCATCCTTGAACAGCAGACGCAGGGGCTCGATGATCTCCTTGAAGTCAACGTAGTCGGGCAGCCCTCCTACATTGTGGTGGCTCTTGATGACGGCGGCATCTCCGGCTCCCGACTCGATCACGTCTGGGTAGATGGTGCCTTGGACCAGGTAATCCACCCGGCCGATTTTCTTGGCCTCCTCCTCAAAGACCCGGATGAACTCCTCGCCGATGATCTTCCGCTTGTGCTCCGGCTCAGATACCCCGGCCAGCTTGATGAGGAAGCGCTGCTCCGCGTCCACGCGGACGAAGTTGATGTCCCACTTGGAGAAGGCGGCCTCCACCTCGTCTCCCTCATTTTTCCGCATGAGGCCGTGGTCCACAAACACGCAGGTGAGCTGACTGCCCACCGCCTCGGCCAGCAGGGCCGCGGCTACGGAGGAGTCCACTCCGCCGGACAGGGCCAGCAGCACTTTCCCGCCGCCGATCTTCTCCCGGATCTGAGCAATGGCGGTCCGGCAGTAGTCCTCCATAGTCCAGTCGCCCTTGGCGCGGCACACCTCATAGAGGAAGTTGTGGATCATGTCGATGCCGTGCTGGGTGTGGTTGACCTCGGGGTGGAACTGGACCCCATAGAAGCCCCGGGCCTCGTCCGCAATGGCCACATTGGGGCAGCTGTCGCTGTGGGCGGTGAGAGCGAAGCCGTCAGGCACCTTGGCCATGTAGTCCCCGTGGCTCATCCAGGAGATACCCTCCTGAGGCAGGCCCTTGAAGAGGGGAGAGGTGGTGTCGTAGTAGGTCTGGGTCTTGCCGTATTCGCGAGCGGAATCGTCCTGGGCCTCGGTGACCTGGCCGCCCAGGGTGTGGGCCATGAGCTGGCAGCCATAGCAGATGCCCAGGATGGGCACTCCCCAGGTGAAGATCTCCGGGTCCACGTGGGGGGAGGAATCCAGATACACACTGTTGGGGCCGCCGGTGAAGATGATGCCGATGGGGTCCATGGCTTTCAGTTGGGAAAGGGGCGTGGTGCAGGGCATGACCTCGCAGTACACATTGAACTCCCGGACCCGGCGGGCGATTAGCTGATTGTACTGGCCGCCGAAGTCCAGAACGATGACGGTCTGATGGGACATAGACTCATCCTTTCTTCAGTGAGTAGATTTTACAGAAATTTCACCAAACTTCCCTTGTATCCCCGGGAAAAGAGGAGTATGCTGAAGGCAGACAGAGGGAAAGGAGATGATCACATGATGCAATTCCAGGAAAACAGCCGGATTGACCTGGAGGACCTGCTCTACGACGGACAGGAGCCTGCGGTCAGCGAGCGGTAAAGGGGGCCCCCTGCAAGGAACCACACCACTTTGGTGTGGGTTTTTTGTTTTCAGCAGACAGACCTATGATATATCCGGACAGAAAAACAGGCTGTCCTGTATCTGAAATTCTGCCGCAGAAAATCCGGCATCCTGATATGTATCGGTTTTACGGTCATAGATGTGGTAATGCAATACGATGCGGTAACGGCCATCCGGAAAGCCGTCTCCGTAATGCTGGGGCAGCTGGGATATGGAGGTCCGGCCGCCCGGTTCTAAAGTGTAGGACTCTGCGGTGACACCGTAGTTCAAATCTGTTTTCCACGGAACGCCATACCACAGACCATCCAAAAGGACTTCTAGACCCGCGCTGCCGGAATTCCCGTGTAAAAGGGCGTCATTGCTTTGATTGGAGACGCTCCATTCCAGCGTATGGCCCGCAGGGGAAGAGAGAATCATGGGGACGTCTGCTCTGGGCGTCCCCAGGGAACCCTCCGGCAAAAACCGGCAGTCCCACTGACCTGACAGAAGGGCAAGCTCACGAAGGCAGGGGAGAGAGGACATGCCCTCCCTGGTATGGGTGTCAACAGAAAGCTGCTCCCAAAGAGAGGAAAGGTCCAAATCAGTGGAGAGGACCCGGCCGCTGTTATCGATCCAGAGACCGTCCCATACAACGGCATCAAAGTCTTTGCGGACACCAGCGACAGAGAGACCATACACGGGCTGGGAAGCATCAGCATGCTGCTGAAGCTGAGCGGGCCGAGCCCCGGCTGTCAAGAGTGTAAAATGAAATTTCAGCATGTCCTGCCATGTATAGATCAATTTCTGCTGGGTCGTTTCACCGTTGTAGGCAGTAAGAGTGACACTCTGGCCGGGCCAAATAAAGGGAAGCGCGAAAAAATGCCTCCAAATCAGAAGACTGGCCAGCAGGAGCAAGACGATTGCGGAACGAAACCGGCGCGCAGACTGAAAGAACTTCATGGCAGGCACCTCCGTTTTTGTGTTCTGTCTTATGAGACGATCCAAAAACAAAAAAGTTCCATAGGAGGCGGGGAGGTCCGTCAGGGCATCTCCCCGGGCCCAAACGGGCCCGGGGAGATGATGGTCAGATCTGCGTGATGTCGATGGGGGTAAGATCCTCGCTGCGGCTCTGCTGACGGACAGTGAGGATGGCCCGGGCGGTGTCGATGGCGGTGATGCAACCCACGGAGTGCTCCACCGCAGAGCGGCGGATGCGGAAGCCGTCGGTGTCGTGCTTGCGGCCCTTGGTGGGAGTGTTGATGATCAGGTCCACGGTGCCGGAGGCGATCATATCCAGAATGTTGGGGTGGGCCTGAGAGACGCGGTTGACCCGCTTGCACTCGATGCCCGCCTCCTGGAGCACGTCGCAGGTGCCGGAGGTGGCAAAGAGCTCGATGCCCATCTCTTCAAAGCCCCGGGCGATGCCCACGATCTCCTGTTTGTCCTCGTCCTTGACAGTGATGATGATACGGCCGCCACGCTTGGGCGCCTTCAGACCGGCCCCCTTGAAGGCCTTCAGCAGGGCCTGAGGGAAGGTCTCGGCCAGGCCCAGCACCTCGCCGGTGGACTTCATCTCCGGGCCCAGGCCGGTGTCCACGTCAGTGAGCTTTTCAAAGGAGAAAACCGGGGCTTTGACGGCGTAGTAGTCGGCTTCCCTGTAGATGCCGGTGCCGTACTCCAGGTCCTTCAGCTTCTGGCCCAGCATCACTTTAGTGGCCAGATCGATGATGGGCACGCCGGTGACCTTGGAGATATAGGGGATGGTGCGGGAGGAGCGGGGATTGACCTCGATAACATAGATGTCGTCGTTATAGAGGATGTACTGGGCGTTGATCAGTCCAATGACGCCCAAGTGCTTGGCCATGTTCTTGGTGTGCTTCAGGATCAGCTCCCGATGCTTGTCCTCCAGGTGGAGGGGGGGATAGACCGCGATGGAGTCGCCGGAGTGGACGCCGGCCCGCTCCACATGCTCCATGATGCCGGGGATGAGGATGTCCTCCCCATCGAACACGCCGTCCACCTCCAGCTCCCGGCCCATAAGGTACTTGTCGATGAGAATGGGATGCTCCTGAACGGTCAGGTTGATGATCCGCATGAACTCCTCGATGTTCCGGTCGGAGTAGGCGATCTCCATACCCTGCCCGCCCAGTACGTAGGAGGGCCGGACCAGCACGGGGTAGCCCAACTCATTGGCCGCCTGAAGGGCCTCCTGGGTGGTAAAGACGGTGCGGCCCTTGGCCCGGGGGATGGCGCACTTCTCCAAAATCTCGTCAAAACGCTCCCGGTCCTCGGCGGCGTCCACGCCGTCGGCAGAGGTGCCCAGGATCTGCACCCCCATCTCAGTCAGCGCCTTGGCCAGCTTGATGGCGGTCTGTCCGCCGAACTGGACCACGGCGCCCCAGGGCTTCTCCAGCTCCACGATGTTCTGCACATCCTCGGCGGTCAGCGGCTCGAAGTACAGCTTGTCCGCCACATCGAAGTCAGTGGAGACGGTCTCGGGGTTGTTGTTGATGATGATGGTCTCATAGCCCATGCGGCGGAAGGCCCACACAGAGTGGACAGAGCAGTAGTCGAATTCGATGCCCTGGCCGATGCGGATGGGGCCGGAGCCCAGCACCAGCACCTTCTTCTTGCCGGAGCCGTTGTCCACCGCCTCGTTCTCTCCGTCATAGGTGGAGTAGTAATAGGGGGTCTCGGCGTCGAACTCGGCGGCGCAGGTGTCCACCATCTTGAAGGAGGGGATGATGCCGTACCGCTCCCGCAGGGCCTTCACCTGGGCCTGGGTCATGCCGCACAAGGTGCCGATATAGCTGTCGGCGAAGCACATCTCCTTGGCCCGCTTCAGGGTGTCCATATCGGGCTCACCCTTACAGCGGGACAGCTCGTTCTCCATGTCGATGATCCGCTGGAAGCCGTCCAGGAACCAGATGTCCATCTTGGTGATGTGGTTGATCTTCTGGGGGGAGAAGCCGCGGCGCAGGGCCTCGGCCACCACAAAGAGACGCTCGTCGGTGACCTGGACCAGCAGGTCCTCGATCTCGTCGGTGTACAGGCCCTCCAGCTTGTCCAGCTTCAGGGCCCGCACGTTCAGCTCCAGGGAGCGGATGGCCTTCATCAGCGCGCCCTCGAAGGAGTTGGCGATGGCCATGACCTCGCCGGTGGCCTTCATCTGAGTGCCCAGGGTACGGCTGGCGGTGGTGAACTTGTCAAAGGGCAGGCGGGGGATCTTCAGCACGCAGTAGTCGATGGTGGGCTCGAAACAGGCGGTGGTCTTGCCGGTCACCGCGTTGGGGATCTCGTCCAGGGTGTAGCCCAGGGCCACCTTGGCGGCCACCTTGGCGATGGGGTAGCCAGTGGCCTTGGAGGCCAGGGCAGAAGAGCGGGACACACGGGGATTGACCTCGATGACTGCATACTCGAAGGAGTCCGGGTTCAGGGCGAACTGCACGTTGCAGCCGCCCTCGATCTCCAGGGCGGAGATGATGTCCAGGGCGGCGGAGCGGAGCATCTGGAACTCCCGGTTGGCCAGGGTCTGGGTGGGGGCCACCACGATGGAGTCGCCGGTGTGGACGCCCACGGGATCGATGTTCTCCATGGAGCAGATGGTGATGACGTTGCCGGCGGAGTCCCGCATGACCTCGAACTCGATCTCCTTCCAGCCGGCGATGCACCGCTCGATGAGCACCTCGTGGACCCGGGACAGGTTCAGGCCGCGGTCGCAGATCTCCCGCAGGGAGACCTCGTCGTAGGCGATGCCGCCGCCGGTGCCGCCCAGGGTATAGGCGGGGCGGACGATCACAGGGTAGCCGATCTCGTTGGTGAAGGAGACGGCATCCTCCACGGTGTTGACCACCTTGGAGGTGACGCAGGGCTGGCCGATGGACTCCATGCAGTCCTTGAAGCCCTGGCGGTCCTCCGCCTTGTGGATGGAGGCGGGGCTAGTGCCCAGCAGGCGCACGCCGTACTTCTCCAGGGTGCCGTTCTCATACAGCGCCATGGCCAGATTCAGGCCGGTCTGGCCGCCCATGTTGGGCAGAAGGGCGTCAGGGCGCTCCTTCTCAATGATCTGAGTGATGGAGGGCAGGTTCATGGGCTCGATATAGACGTGGTCGGCGATGTCCTTGTCCGTCATAATGGTGGCGGGGTTGGAGTTGATCAGGACGACCTCCAGGCCCTCCTCCTTCAGCGCGCGGCAGGCCTGGGTGCCGGCATAGTCGAATTCGGCGGCCTGGCCGATGACGATGGGGCCGGAACCCAGCACCAGGACCTTCTTGATATCGGTGTACTTCGGCATTACTTGGCACCTCCCATGGAGTCGATAAAGCGGTTGAAGAGGTATTCCGTATCCTTGGGGCCGGCGTTGGCCTCGGGATGGAACTGAGTGGTAAAGCAGTTGGGGCGCTTGTACTTCAGTCCCTCGCAGGTGCCGTCGTTGACGTTGATGTGGGATACCTCGGCCACGGCAGGGTCCACCGTGTCAGAGAGGACCATATAGCCGTGGTTCTGGCTGGTGATGAACACACGTTCCTTCTCCAGGTCACGGACGGGGTGGTTGCCGCCCCGGTGGCCATAGGCCAGCCGGCCTGTCTTGGCGCCGGTGGCCAGGGCCAGAAGCTGGTGGCCCATGCACACGCCGAAGATGGGGATGGTGCTGTCATAGAGCTTGCGCAGCTCTGCGATGATCTCAGTGTTCTCAGCGGGATCGCCGGGGCCGTTGGAGAGCATCACGCCGTCAAAGCCGCTGGAGAGCACCTCGCTGGCGGGGGTGTAGGCGGGCAGGGCCACGACCTTACAGCCGCGGCGGCGCAGGCACTCGATGATGTTCTGCTTCACGCCGTAGTCCATCACGGCCACCAGGTGCGTTTCCTCGCCATAGGCGTCAAACACCTCGGGCTCGGTCCGGGTCACCCTGCGGATGGTGTCTTTCACCTCATAGGAGCGCAGCCGCTCCATGACCTCGGCCACATTAAAATGCTCCGCACAGGTGAGCATACCGTTCATGCTCCCCTGACTGCGGAGTATTTTCGTCAGTGCCCGGGTATCCACGCCCTGGATGCCGGTAATGTCGTATTGTTTCAGATAGCTGTCCAGTGTGTCCTCACAGCGGAAATTACTCCCCTGGGGAGACAGATGGCGGACAACAAGGGCCTCCACCCAAGGGCGGCGGGACTCGTTGTCCTCGTGGTTGACGCCGTAATTGCCAATGAGGGGATAGGACATCACCACGCCCTGTCCAGCATAGGAGGGGTCGGTCAGGATCTCCTGATAGCCGGTCATGGAGGTGTTGAACACCATCTCACAGATCCGGTCGGAGGTGCCGCCGATGCTGGTCCCGGAAAAAACGCTTCCGTTGGCCAGGATCAAAGTCGCTTTCATCAATTCTCTCACACGCCTTCCGTTCCAGGTTCTCATACGCATTGCTTCAGGAGGGCATGACCCTCCAGTTTGCTTCTTAATATTTTATCGGAAAACGACCCGCAATGCAAGATGTCGTTTCTCCTTTTTTCGAAAAAAAACACCGGCGGCTTTTGGAGAAAACGCACCGAAGAATTAAAGAATAATAGGGCCGGAGAAGGGCAAGAATGAGAGGGATGGAACGAAGCGCCCGGCGGGCCGGGGGCGGACAGGAGGAAGCCATGTTCACCGCGCTGATCCGTACCGTGATCCTATACATCCTCATCATCGCCGGGGTGCGGCTGATGGGCAAGCGCCAGGTGGGGGAGCTGGAGCCCTCGGAGCTGGTGCTCTCCCTGCTCATCGCGGACCTGGCCTCGGTGCCCATGCAGGACCTGGGCATCCCCCTCCATGCCGGGGTGGTGCCCATCCTGGCCCTGCTGTCCCTGACCATGATCCTCTCGGTGCTGACCATGAAGAGCATCCGCTTCCGCACCCTGATGTGCGGCCGGCCCAGCATCGTGGTCCGGGACGGAAAAGTGGACCAGGGGGAGATGCGCCGCAACCGGCTGACGGTGGATGAGCTTCTGGAGGAGCTGCGGGGGCAGGGCTACACCGATCTGGCTGGGGTGAAATACGGCATCCTGGAGACCAACGGCCGGCTGTCCGTCCTGCCCTACGCCGAGCAGAGGCCGGCCACCGCCCGGCAGCTGGGGCTGGAGAGCCGGGAGACTGGGCTGCCCGTGGTCATCATCAGCGACGGGCGCATTTTGCAGGACAACCTGAAGCGGCGGGGGCTGGACCTGTCCTGGCTGGACAAGCAGCTGGCGGAGCACGGGTATCCCGACTTCCGGGACGTGTTCCTGCTGACAGTGGACGAGGCCGGGGGCGTGTATTTCGTCCCCAGGGAGGGAAAGTAGGGAATGGGAGAGATGAAGCGCCTTTGGGCGGCGGTGGGCATCCTGGCCGCTCTGCTGGCCGCCGCCCTGGGTACCGGCTGGTGGGTGGACGGACTGACTGCAGATTATGTTTCCCGGCTGGAGCAGGCCCAGGCCATGAGTGAGAGGGGCGACTGGGAGCGGGCTGCCCAGGTGACGGGAGGGGTGTACCGGAACTGGCAGGAGAGGAGCTTCTGGCTCCATGCCCTGCTGCGACACAGCGACACGGACCAGGTGCTGCTCCTGTTCCGCTCGGTGGAAGAGTACCTGAAGCTGGAAGAGATGGACCAGTACGCAGCCGCCAACGCCCAGCTCATCGCCCAGCTGGAGCTGCTGGCGGAGATGGAGGACCCCTCTCTGGAAAATGTGCTGTAAGAGAGGACCGGCCCGGACATGGCATCCATGTCCGGGCCGGTCTTGCTGCCTACAAAAGAAATTCAGCTGATTTTGCCGGAGGGAGAACAGGTCATAGAGATCTCCACAGGAATATCAGAATAGGGATATTTGGAGAGTTCCGCTGTCAGGGTCGCAGTGCCGCCGTCCTTGTCAATGGACTGTCCGCCGTAGGACCACCCCCCGCTGGTGCTTTTGGAGGCGCTGGCGCTGATTACCCAGGCCTCAGAGCCGTCATAGCCGAAGGTGGCTTTTAGGGTGACTGTGGCGATCAGATTCCCGCTTGAATATACCTTTTTCGTTTTTTCTGCGGTTCTGCTGGAACTGCGAAGAGAGTCATAGACAGTCAAAATGGTTTCCACCTGCAAGTCTCCATACTCCTCTATCCAGACCGTGGTGCTGGGGGCGCTCTGGGCCGCTGCGCCAGCCGGCAGTATCAATACAGAGGCCAATACCAGGATGGACAGGATCAAGGACATCATTCTTTTCATTCCGCTCACAACTCCTTTTCTGAATAGATCACAAGTGTATCGGTCATCGTGATTTCCAAAGGCTGGCTTTTGACAAAATAGATGTAAATACCGCAAATCAAAAAGACAGCCAGGCCAATGGCAAGTAAAACGGAAACGATCCGCTTCCATAAATGCGTCTTTCTGCGATATTGCGCCAATTTTTTCTGGTCCTCACATTCCAGCATGACCAGAGCCAGGTCCTCGGGGTTCCCCAGGTAGGCCTCGGCCTCCGGCCACCCCGTGTCCGGGTTTTCCGCCTGAAAGTCCTGTACGGTCTGATAGACATGGTCTAGCAGCCTCCGGCGCAGCGGGGCGGGGCAGTTCAGCGCCCGGGAGAGGGCCTTCTGGTATTGGTAGAAGTTACGCATGAGATGTTCCTCCTTGTCCGTTCCGATCCAGCCCCAGGATCTTGTCTACCGCACCGGTGAAGTCCCGGTACTCCTGGATGAGCTGCTCCAAATAGGCCTCCCCCGCGAAGGTAACGGCAAAGTAGATGCGCATCCGGTTGCCCGCCACCACCTTATCGTGCTCCGCAATATATTGAAAGCCTTGAAGCCGGTAAATGGCCTGGTAGAGCGTGTTGAAGGTGATCGCTCCGCCGCTGAGCGTGTCGATCTCCTGCATCATCTCATAGGTGTACATGGGCCGCTTTCTGAGAACAAAGAGGACGAGCATCTCTGTGACAGATTTTTTTAAAGACTCCCGGATGCTGGAAGGGGTCCCGCTGCGGACCCGCAGGTCCTGGTCGTTTTTTTTCATGCATATCTCCATACAAAAATCAGTACTGATAAAAATAGTATAACTTAATAGAAAAAATTTGTCAATAAGATAATATTTTTTAACTATATAATTGTTATTGACAAATATATTGTTAAAGAGTACAATGTGGACAAAGAGATACTAAAGGAGGAGGAGTCCAATGGTTTTATAAGACACATTCTTAGGGTGATGTAAGCAATAACTGTTTCAAAGAAAAGCAGGAGGAAAGTTGCATGAAAAGAATTTTTGGAGCTTTAATGGTGATTGGTTTGTGTTTATCAATGGCGATAGTAACATATGCAAGAGATTTTTCAGAAGAACAAAGAGAACTTTATGGTCAATATGTGGAAATTGTAGAATCAATTTCAAAAAAATATGAAGCAGACGTTACGATTGTCCCGATGGAAAGTTTTGATTTTGAAGAAGCTCAAAACCCGGAATATTTTAAGGACACACTGGAAGCCATTGCACAATTAACTGATCCTCAGCAACGCTATTTAAACAACGTAGAATATCGTATGGAACTTCCCCACACCCGAGCAGGAAATACATACACTAAATACGCTGAGGTAAATGCAGGAGCTAGGACAATCAGTATCAAGGTAACGGGGGATTTTGTTACAGTTTACAATGAAAAAATGGATTCACAAGTATTTGACAGTGCAACATTTACAACAAAAGCAAATAATACAGGATACACATGGATTCCTACTACGCCCATAGATGCGGAAATTGACAGTGATACATTACGAACTTATTATGTAGGGCAAGATGGTGACATTGAAAGTGGTACTACAATCTGGAAAAATAGAAGTATTCAGGTGGAGTTTTATTGCTCATGGATAGGACAGATTTCTTAATGAATCATGAGACAAGTTTGAGATAAAAGGAGAAATAGTATGAAAAAAATTCATTTTATAACTGGATGGTTCTTCATATTTGTCTTAGCTCTCGGTATGATAAGCCCGGTTTTTGCAAATGAATCACAAAATGATCTGTATGACAAATATGTAGAGATCGCAAAAAAAGTGTCAGAGCAGTATGACGCAGAAATCACGCTCGAGCCATTTGGAACGTTTGACATGCAACAGGCTGGTACTTTGGAAGAGTTTGAAGATCATCTGTATGCGATAGGGGCGCTCATCACACAGGAAATGACGGTTACTTCCACCACCGCTGGAAACAGCTGTACTGGAATTGCACAAGCTGATTATGGATCTGCGCATATGTATGTTGCAGTTACAGGAGAATTTGTAACAGAATATGACCTTGATAGGAACAGTCAGGTAATGGTTGATGCGGAGTTTTCTACAAAAAGTCACAGTGCAGGATATACATGGACTACGTCAGAAGAAAATCATACATTTTATGATGGAGGAAAAGAATGTGTCTATGCGGCATCGGGGACAATAGGATTGCCCGGTGGAGGCAAATGGTCAAACGCGGAGATTTCCGTCACATTTTTCTGTAATGCAAAGGGGAAAATTACGGCTGGAGCGGGATGATTAGGATGGCAGAAGGCCCGTCCCATGTGGGACGGGCCTTCTGCTACTTTAATAAATAAACAGGGAAAACACCTTACAGCTTTGCCCTGCCCCTGCGGGCATAGAGGGCGTAAAATCCAGCGCCCAGGGCCGCGGTGACGGCTTCGGTGAGGGGAAAGGCCAGCCAGACGCCCGTCATGCCCCAGCAGGCGGCCAGCAGGAAGGCCATGGGGAGGATCAGGAGGAAACCCCGCAGCAGGGAGGTGATATGGGCAGGCAGGGCCCGCTCCACCGAGGTGAAATACATTGACAGGATGATGTTGAACCCGGCAAAGAGCGCGCCGGTGAAATAGAGCCGCAGGCCCTCTTCGGCGATCTGCTGGAGCCGGGGGTCCCCCTCACTGTTGAAGATCAGGGCCACCGGTCCGGCAAAGAGGAACAGCAGGAGGTAGAGGGCGGCGGACAGGACCAGGAGGGTGATCAGGGCATAGCGCAGGTACTGGCGGATCAGACCGGGACGGTCCTGGCCGTGGGCGGTGCTCACCAGAGGCTGGATGCCTTGAGAGATGCCGGTGTACACGGCGGTGACCACCAGGGAGATGTTGGCGATGACGCCGTAGGCCGCCACTCCCGTGTTGCCCTCCAGACCCAGGATGATGCTGTTGAAGGCGATCATGACCACGGCGGAGGACAACTGGGCCAGCAGGGAGGGCAGGCCCAGGGAGAGGGCAGAGGCTGTGGGGCCGGGGGAGAGAGGGCCGGGGACCAGGCGCAGATCTCCCTTTTTGCGGATACAGTGAGGAAGCAGGATGAGGATGCCCAGCACGGGGGACATCCCGGTGGCCAGCACCGCACCGAAGATGCCCATCCCCATGGGGAAAATAAAGATGTAGTCCAGCACGATGTTGGCCAGGCTGCCTGCTGCAGTGGCCAGCATGGACAGCCGGGGGTCCCCGTCGTTGCGGACGAAGCAGAGCAGCACGTCGTTGACGAGGGTGGCGGGGGCGAAGAGGAGCAGCACCTGGAGATAGGTCCGGGTCATCTCAAACACAGCTTGGTCGGCCCCCAGGAGGACGGTGATCCCATGGGAGCAGAACAGGCCCAGCAGGAGGAAGGGGATGGAGAAGAGGACGGACAGAAGAAGCATGCCGGTGAACATCCTGGAAGCGCCGCCGGGGTCCCCCCGGCTCTGATGAATGGAGTATTTGGTGGCCCCGCCCATCCCCAGCATCAGGCCGGTGCCGTGGATGAAGTTGTAGATGGGGATAGCCAGATTCAGGGCGGCCAGCCCGGCAGTGCCCAGGCCCTGGGCCACGAAGAAAGTGTCGGCCAGGATGTAGCAGGACACCGCGATCATGCCGCAGGAGCTGAGGGCGGAGTAGCGGACAAACTCCCGCAGAGGAGTGGACTGTGACATATTCTGCACCTCTTTCGGTAAGGTCCAGCCCCGGCCGCGCCAGGGCAAAGAAAAAGCGCTGTGATCCCGTATCTTACAAAGGCCTAACGATACAGGAAAACAACGCATGGGGCCCACCCGGCGGTGGACCGTCTATCCAATTTGTACTCTTAAGATACCAGAAGAGGGCGGGAATGTCAAGGCCCTTCCAGGAGGAGAAGGGAGCTGGCGGGTTTGGTCTGGACCGATCCCGCCGGAGGAGTCAGGCGCGGGGGGATGGGGCGGTCTGCCCATCTGGGCAGGGCGGGCCGGAGAAAGAAAACAGAGCTGCCTACGGGATAACAGACAAATCGCAGGCGGGGGCGAAGGTGTGCACCGGCTCCTCCCCCCGCAGCAGGCGCAGGCCGCCCAGGGCCAGGGCCTCCATCTCATTTTCCCCCGGGATGACCACCACCCGGGCCAGGTTGTGGAGGTAGCCGATGACCATGTCGGTGAGCATCTTGGAATAGGCCAGCCCGCCGGTGAGGATCACTGCGTCGATCAGTTCGGTGAAGCAGCCCAGCAGGGTGCCAACCCCCTTGGCGATCTGGAGGGCCTGGGCCTTGTACACCAGGGCGGCCCGCTCGTCTCCCGCCTGGATGCGCCTCTCGATCTCCCGGCAGTCGTGGGTGCCCAGCAGGGCGGACATGCCCCCCTCGCCCCGCAGCTTTTTCAGCATCTCCGCCTTGGTGTATTTGCCGGAGTAGCACAGGTCCACCACATAGAGGGTGTTGGTGCTTCCCGAGCGGTCGGGGGAGAAGGGGCCGGCGTCATCGGATACCGAGTCGATGATTCGGCCGTGGCTGTGGGCACTGATACTGATGCCGCCCCCCAGATGGGCCACCACCAGATTCATGTCCTTATAGGCCAGTCCCCGGCTCTCGGCGTACTTGTGGGCGGTGGCCCGGGCGTTGAGCACATGGCAGAAGCTGGTGCGGGTGACCCCCTTGAAGCCGGTGATCCGGGCCTCGGGCAGCAGCTCGTCGCTGGTGACGGCGTCATAGATGTAGGCGGGGATGCCCAGGGGCCGGGCGAAGGCCAGGGCCA
Organism: Lawsonibacter asaccharolyticus; assembly: GCF_022453915.1. Taxonomy (NCBI): domain Bacteria; kingdom Bacillati; phylum Bacillota; class Clostridia; order Eubacteriales; family Oscillospiraceae; genus Lawsonibacter; species Lawsonibacter asaccharolyticus. The sequence goes on along the minus strand of NZ_CP091870.1, from coordinate 1,800,862 downwards.
TCACGCCTCCCAGGTTGGAGGCGTGCTCAAAGACCGGATAGTGGAGCAGGCAGTCCACCAGGGCGTCGTTCACCTGGTAGCCCCCGGCCACGATGTTGGGCAGGATGCCGCCTCGGCCCACCACGGCGGTGAGGGTGGACAGGTCCACCCGCTCCTGGGCCAGCAGGCCCCGGACCAGGGCCACCCGGTAGTCCAGCTGGTCGTTGAGGGTGGGGAAGGGGGCAAGGTCCTGATTGGAGTGGGGGATGCTCCGGGAAAAGAGAGGCCGGGTGCCGTCATACACCGCCGCCTTGGTGCTGGTGGAGCCGGGGTTCAGGATAAGCAGCCGTTCCGGCATGAGAAACGCCTCCTTTTTGGCAGGATCACCGCCGGGACATGGCGGCGCAGATGAGGATGGAGTTATATTTCTCCTCCCAGGAAGCCCCCCGGGAGTTGAGGGCGATGGGCACCGAGGCGCCCAGCACCACACCGGCCATCTTCCCGCCGGCCAGCCCATAGAGGGCCTTGCCCAGCAGATTGCCGGCGGCGATGGAGGGGACGAGAAGGATGTCCGCGTCCCCCGCCACCGGGCTGCAGTAGCCCTTGAGGCGGGCCGCCTCAGCACTGGTGGCCAGATCCAGAGAGATGGGGCCCTCCACCAGGCAGGGGCCGAAGTCTCCCCGCTCCCCCTCCTCCCGGAGGGCGGCGGCGTCTCCGGTCTCGGGCATGCGGGGGCTCACCGTCTCCGCAGCACACAGCGCCGCCGCCTTGGGCCTCTCATACCCCAGAAAGCGGCACAGTGACAGGGCGTTGCGGAGGATGGCCCGCTTCTCCTCCAGGCCGGGAGCGATGACCAGCCCGCCGTCGGTGATGTAGAGTAGCTTGTGGTAGGCGGGGACCTCCAGAATGGCCACATGGGAGAGCAGCCCCTCCCCGCGGATGCCGCCGGCGCGGTCTACTACGGCCCCCAGCAGGGCGCCCGTGGACAGACGGCCCTTGATGAGCAGACTGCCCCGCCCCTGGCGGACCAGGGCCACGGCCCGGGCGGCGCACTCCGCCTCTGTTCCGGCGGGGACCAAGTCCTCCTCCGGGACCGAAGCGCCCAGACGGTCCAGCAGGGGGCGGAGCTGGTCCGGGGGCCCCACCAGGATGGGGTGGATCAGGCCGTCCCGCCGGGCGGCCAGCACGGCCTGGAGGGTGTGCTCATCCTGGGTGGCGGCCACCACGGCGGACCGGGGACCGGACTGATGGAGCTGCTGCCGGAGCTGGGCAAAGGATGAAAGCATGGAAAAAACCCTCCTTTTTCGGATAGTTTACCACGGAAGAGGAAAAATGTACATCATTTTTCTCTGGGAGGCCTGGGCGGAGGATAGGGGGAAACAAAGACCGCCCGCCCCCCATCGGGGAGGCGGGCGGTGGATCAGGCGGTCAGTTCATCCTCGGTTCTGGGCCTCCACCAGGCGGACGCCGCAATACTGCTCCCGCAGCTTGGGCTTTTCAATCTTGCCGGTGGCGTTACGGGGGACGGGGGCGAAGATGATCTTCCGGGGGCGCTTGTACCGGGGCAGGTCAGTGCAGAACTGGTTGATCTCGCTCTCTGTGCAGGTCATGCCCTCTTTGATCTGGATGATGGCGGCGGCGATCTCCCCCAACCGCTTGTCGGGCAGGCCGATGACGGCCACGTCGTGGACCTTGGGGTAGGCGGCCAGGAAGTCCTCGATCTGCACCGGGTACAGGTTCTCGCCGCCGGAGATGATGACGTCCTTTTTCCGGTCCACTAAGAAGTAGAAGCCGTCCTCATCCTGCTTGGCCATGTCGCCGGTGTGGAGCCAGCCGTCCTTGAGCACCTCGGCGGTGGCCTCCGGATTGTGGTAGTAGCACACCATGACGCCGGGGCCCTTCACACACAGCTCCCCCACCTGGCCGAAGGGGACGGGCTGGTCGTTCTCGTCGGTGATCTTCACCTTCCAGCCGCAGCCGGGGACGCCGATGGCCCCCACCTTATGGAGATTGCCCAGGCCCAGGTGGACGCAGCCCGGTCCGGTGGACTCGGACAGGCCGTAGTTGGTGTCGTACTGGTGATGGGGGAAATAGCTCATCCAGTGCTTGATGAGGGAGGGGGGCACCGGCTGGGCGCCGATGTGCATCAGCCGCCACTGGGACAGGCGGTAGTCCTCCAGCTTCAGCTCACCACGGTCCAGGGAGGCCAAAATGTCCTGGCACCAGGGCACCAGCAGCCAGACGATGGTGCAGCCTTCGTTGGAGACGGCATCGAAGATGGCCTTGGGGGAGTTGCCCTTGAGCAGGACGGCCCGGCTGCCGGTGAACAGGGAGCCGAACCAGTGCATCTTGGCGCCGGTGTGGTACAGGGGCGGGATACAGAGGAATACGTCCTCGTGACAGGTCTCGTGGTGGACGGCCTCCATCCGGGCGGACTGGAGCAGGGCCTGATGCTTGAGGAGGATGGCCTTGGGGAAGCCGGTGGTGCCGGAGGAGTAGTAGATGGCCGCGTCATCCTCATCCTGGATGAGCACCTTAGGGGGCTCACTGGAGCAGTTGGCGGTGGCGGTGTGGTAGTCCTCGGCAAAGGAGGGGCAGTTCTCTCCCACAAAGAAGAGCAGGCGGCCCCGGGACAGGGAGGGCGCCACGTCCTCCACCCGGCCGATGAACTCCGGGCCGAAGAGGAGCACATCCACGTCGGCCAGCTGGACGCAGTACTCGATCTCCTGGGCGGTGTAGCGGAAGTTCAGAGGGACGGCGATGGCTCCGGCCTTCAGAATGCCGAAATAGATGGGCAGCCACTCCAGGCAGTTCATCAGCAGGATAGCCACCTTGTCCCCCTTATTCACCCCGCGGGAGAGGAGCATGTTGGCCACCCGGTTGGCCTTCTCGTCGAAGACGCCCCAGGTGATCTCCCGGCGGTAGGGGACGGTGGATGCGGGCTCGATGAGCTCATATTCCTTCCACGTGACCCGGTGCTTTTCCTGGATCTCCGGGTTGATCTCCACCAGGGCGGTCTCGCCGCCGTAGAGCTTGTGATTGCGCTCCAGCAGGTCGGTAATGGGCATTTGCCTCGGTCCTTTCCAAAAGGCGGCGGTGCCGCCTGACTTCATTGGTTTTACTCGTTAAAGTATCATAGCGAATTTTTTCCCGAATGTCAAGAGGAAAGGTCCTTTCTTTCCCAAACGCCTCCTGCTGGCGGGATCTTTCAGAGGCAGCGTCTTTGGAGCGAAGGAGGGGCCCCCTGCCTGGAGACACAGAAAATCCCGCTTGACAAATGGGAAGAGAGGTGTATAATGCAAACCAACAAAGGCGCAGACGGAGACAGCATAGAGCGCGGAGAGAGCCAGTCAGAGAGTTCCCGGTAGGTGCGAGGGGCCTGGTTCCGCAGCTTGAAATTTCCTCTCCCGAGCCGTCCGAGGAACGCTCCCTCCGGGGGCAAGTAGAGCGGAACCGGGTCCTCCCGTTACAGAGGCTGGGTATTGCTGGATACCCATTGAGGCCGCACTCGCGAGGGGGCGGTAAAAAGAGGTGGTACCACGGGGCACGCCCCGTCCTCTGGCGGCAGTCGCCAGAGGTTTTTTTGTACCCTTTTTCAAAAAACGGTCCCCGCCAGGGCGGTTTTCTCTTTACCTTCACGCTTTGATGTGCTAAAATCACTTTAAACCATTGAACCACGGGCGTCCCTTTGCCCGCGGCGCGAAAAAGGAGTGACACTATGCCCAAAGCGGAACATCAGAGGGGCCGCAGCATGGCCCTGTACGAGACAATCCTGAAGCTGAAGGACCTGGACGAGTGCTGCCGTTTTTTTGACGACCTGTGCACCCCCACCGAGCTGCGCTCCCTGGAGCAGCGGTTCGACGTGGCGGTCTACCTCCAGCAGGGGTTGGTCTACCTGGACATCCTGGAGAAAACGGGGGCCAGCAGTGCCACCATCAGCCGGGTCCGCCGGGCCATGCTGGACAACGGCGCCGGCGGTGTGATGCAGGACGTCATCATCCGGGAGGGCCTGGGAGAGCCCAAAGCAGATCCTGAGCCGTGACGGTGCGGGAAGCCGTCCGGCATTGCGGGGAAGAACAATACAGAAAGCAGGGAACAGATTCATGAAACAACTGATGTTGGGCAACGCCGCCGTTGCCCGGGGACTTTACGAGGCGGGCTGCTGCGTGATCTCCAGCTACCCCGGCACCCCCAGCACCGAGATCACCGAGGAGGCCGCCAAATTCGACGATATTTACTGTGAGTGGGCCCCCAATGAGAAGGTAGCCATGGAGGTGGCTTTCGGCGCCAGCCTGGCAGGAAAGCGGTCCTTCTGCGCCATGAAGCACGTGGGCCTCAACGTCGCCGCTGACCCGCTGTTCACTGTGGCCTATACCGGCGTCAATGCGGGCATGGTCATCGCGGTGGCCGACGACCCGGGGATGCACTCCTCCCAGAACGAGCAGGACTCCCGGCACTACGCCATCGCCGCCAAGCTGCCCATGCTGGAACCCGCCGACTCCGCCGAGGCCCTGGCCTTCACCAGGCGGGCCTATGAGATCTCCGAGGAGTTCGACACTCCGGTGATCCTGAAGATGTGCACCCGGGTGGCCCACTCCCAGTCCATCGTGGAGACCAGCCCCCGGACCGAGGGGCCGGAGCGTCCCTATGAGAAGAACATCGCCAAGTATGTAATGATGCCGGGCAATGCCATCCGCCGCCACCCGGTGGTGGAGGACCGGATGCGCCGCCTGGCCCAGTACGCCGAGACCTGCGATCTGAACCGGGTTGAGATGGGGGACACCAAGCTGGGCATCATCACCTCCAGCACCTCCTACCAGTATGTGAAGGAGGTCTTTGGGGAGGAAGCCTCTGTCCTCAAGCTGGGGATGGTCCACCCTATGCCCGAGGGACTGATCCGGGACTTCGCCGCCAAGGTGGACCGACTGGTGGTGGTGGAGGAGCTGGATCCCATCATCGAAAACTACTGCCGTCAGCTGGGCCTGACCGTTTCCGGCAAGGAGGCCCTGCCCCTGGAGGGGGAGTTCTCCCAGAACCTGGTGGCCGCCAAGCTGGGCGGCGCGGTACATACCGGCACCGCCCTGGAGGACGCCATCCCGCCCCGCCCGCCGGTGATGTGCGCCGGCTGTCCTCACCGCGGACTGTTCTACACCCTGGCAAAAAACAAGTGTACCGTGCTGGGCGACATCGGCTGTTACACCCTGGGGGCGGTGGCCCCTCTGAACGCCATGGAGATGACCCTCTGCATGGGCGCCTCCATCAGCGGCATCCACGGCTTCAACAAGGCATTGGGGGAGAAAAGCGAGGGGAAGACGGTGGCCGTCATCGGAGACTCCACCTTCATGCACTCCGGCATGACCGGCCTGGCCAACATCGCCTATAACCAGTCCAACTCCACGGTCATCATCCTGGACAACTCCATCACCGGCATGACCGGCCACCAGCAGAACCCCACTACCGGCTACAACATCAAGGGGGAGCCGGCGGGAAAGATCGATTTGGAGCAGCTGTGCCGGGCCATGGGCTTTGAACGGGTCCGGGTGGTGGACCCCTATGACCTGAAGGCCACCGACCAGGCGGTGAAGGAGGAACTGGCCGCCCGGGAGCCCTCCGTCATCATCAGCCGCCGGCCCTGCGCCCTGCTGAAGTATGTAAAGCACCAGGCCCCTCTGGCGGTGGATACGGACAAGTGCGTGGGCTGCAAGAGCTGCATGCGCATCGGCTGCCCCGCTATCTCCATGAAGGAGGGCAAGGCCCATGTGGACAACACCCTGTGCGTGGGCTGCGGCGTGTGTGAACAGATGTGCGCATTTGGTGCCTTCCAGAGCACCGAGAAGGAGGGCTGAGCCATGAAGACCAAGAATATCATGATCGTAGGCGTGGGCGGACAGGGCTCCCTGCTGGCCAGCAAGCTGCTGGGCCATCTGCTGATGGAGCAGGGCTATGACGTAAAGGTGTCCGAGGTCCACGGCATGTCCCAGCGGGGCGGCAGCGTGGTCACCTATGTGCGCTACGGCGATCGGGTAAATTCCCCTGTTATCGACAAGGGGGAGGCTGACTACATCGTCTCCTTCGAGCTGCTGGAGGCCGCCCGCTGGCTCAGCTATCTGAAGCCCGACGGCCAGATCGTCACCTCCACCCAGCAGATCGATCCCATGCCCGTTATCACCGGCGCGGCCCAGTACCCGGAAAACCTGGTGGAGAAGATGAAAGCGGCCGGCGCCAAGGTGGACGCCCTGGACTGCTTGGCTCTGGCCGAGGAGGCAGGCTCCTCCAAGGCGGTGAACATCGTGCTGATGGGCCGGCTCTCCCACTACTTCGATCTGCCCGACGAGGCGTGGCAGAAGTCCCTGGAGGTCTGTGTGCCTTCCAAGTTCCTGGAGCTGAACAAGAAGGCATTCCAGCTGGGTAAGAACGCCTGAAAGGAGGGCGGAGAGATGGCGGAGGAGCGCGTCCCTTTGGAGATCCGCAGGGCAGAGCCGGAGGACGCGGCGGAGCTGCTGTCCATCTATGCCCCATATGTGGAGGAGAGCTGGGTGACCTTTGAGTGCGTCCCGCCCACGGTGGAGGAGTTCCGGCGCCGTATGGAGGAATTTTCCCGGCACTACCCCTATCTGGTGTGCTGCCGGGCGGGGGAGATCCTGGGCTATGCCTACGCCCACCGCCACATGGAGCGGGAGGCCTACCAGTGGAACGCGGAGCTCACTGTCTATGTGCGCCGGGGTCGGGAGGGCTTGGGGATCGGCACCGCCCTCTACGGGGCGCTCATCCCCAAGCTGCGGGAAATGGGGCTGGTCAACCTGTACGGGGTGCTGGGACTGCCCAACCCGGGCAGTGAGGCCCTGCACCGCCGCTTCGGCTTTACCCGGCAGGGGCTGTACCCTCGGATGGGATTCAAGCTGGGGGAGTGGCACGACGTGGCCCAGTACGGCCTGCGCCTCACCCCCCCGGACCGGCCGCCGGAACCCCTTTTTCGGACAGAAGGGGGGACGCAGGGATGATCTGGAAGTATCTGCTGCGGATCTGGGGCTGGGTGTGCCTGCTGGCAGCCGCCCTGCATGGGGCTTTGACCCTGTATGCGGCCGCTGTGCCGTACAATATCTATCAGCCGGGAGGCACCGGACTGGCGGAGTGGCTGGGCATGGGGCTGATCTCCCACGGCCTGGCCCATGTGATGGCCCGCCTGGACGAGCTGGGATGATCGCAGGGGGGTCCATAAAAAAATCAGGATAGAGGGGGGACATGGATGAAATTTGTCATTGTCATAGAGTGGCTTTTGGGGCTTTGGGGAGCATTTGCCCTCTATGTGGCTCTGGTGTGCGGAATTGCTTTTTTTGATGCGAGCACGCCGGAAAATCTGGCCATGTTCCTGTTGAGCGGGTGTGCCGCCCTGTTTTCCTTTGCTCTGATCGCGGTGCTGGAACTGCTTCGGAAAAAGCAGCAGACATCGCCTAAATAAAAGCCGAGAATTTCTTTGACTCTTTTTTGCATGAAAGAGAAGAAATATGAAAACGAGAGAGGGATGATTCCATTGGAACGCTATTATCAGCCGGAGATCGAGACTGCGTCCCGGGAACAGATCAAGGCCTGGCAGGACGAGCGCCTGGTAAAGCAGGTCCAGCATGTGTGGGACAACGTGCCCTACTACCGCAAAAAGATGGAGGAGAAGGGGGTCACACCGGCGGATATCAAGTCCAGCGACGACCTGTACAAGCTGCCCTTCCTCACCAAGTCTGACCTGCGGGATGCTTACCCCTACGGGCTGGTGGGGATGCCCCTGAAGGACTGCGTCCGCATCCAGTCCACCTCTGGCACCACTGGCAAGCGGGTGGTGGCCTTCTACACTCAGGAGGACATCGATCTCTGGGAGGACTGCTGTGCCCGGGCTATCATGGCTGCGGGGGGCACCAATGAGGATGTGTGCCAGGTGTCCTACGGCTACGGACTGTTCACCGGCGGCCCCGGCCTCAACGGAGGCAGCCACAAGGTGGGCTGCCTCACCATCCCCACCTCCTCGGGCAACACCGAGCGTCAGATCATGTTCATCAAAGACTTGAACGCCACCATCCTGTGCTGCACCCCCTCCTATGCCGCCTACATCGGCGAGACCATGAAGGAGATGGGAATGAGTCCGGAGGAGATCCCCCTGAAGGCGGGCATATTCGGTGCGGAGGCCTGGTCCGAGGAGATGCGCCAGGACATTCAGAATACCCTGGGCATCAAGGCATATGATATCTACGGGCTCACCGAGCTGTCCGGCCCCGGTGTCTCCTTCGAGTGCTCCGCCCAGAGAGGGATGCACATCAACGAGGACCACTTCATCGCTGAGATCATCGACCCGGACACCGGCGAGGTGCTGCCCGAGGGCAGCGAGGGCGAGCTGGTATTCACCTCCATCACAAAGAAGGCGTTTCCTCTGCTGCGCTACCGCACCCGGGACATCTGCACCCTCACCCGGGAAAAGTGTCCCTGCGGCCGCACCCATGTGAAGATGTCCAAGCCCAGGGGCCGCACCGACGACATGCTCATCATCCGGGGGGTCAACGTATTCCCCTCCCAGATCGAGACGGTGCTCCTCAATTACGGTTATCCCGCCAACTACCAGATCATCGTGGATCGGGTCCACTCCACCGACACCCTGGACGTGCAGGTGGAGATGACCCCGGAGATGTTTACCGACAAGGTGGGCGAGGTGGACCGCCGCCAGAAGGAGTTGGTGGACGGCCTGCGCTCCATGCTGGGCCTGTCCGCCAAGGTCACCCTGGTGGCTCCCAAGTCCATCGTCCGCAGCGAGGGCAAGGCGGTCCGTGTCATCGACAAGCGCAAGATCTGACTGATTTGACAGGAGGGAAGAGTTATGAGCGTCAAGCAGCTTTCCGTGTTCCTGGAGAATAGGCCCGGTGCCCTGTATGGGATGACCGGTATCCTCTCCCAGAACAAGATCGACATGCGGGCCCTCTCGGTGGCGGAGACCCGGGATTTCGGCATCCTCCGCATCATCGTGGACGACCCGTACAAGACGGCCACTGTCCTGAAGGACGCGGGCTATGTGTACAACATCACCCCCGTGCTGGGGGTGGCGATCCCTGACGTGCCGGGCGGATTGAACAAGGTGCTCCAGGTGCTCACCGATGCCAGGATCAACGTGGAGTACATGTATGCATTCCTGGGGGGCAAGACCGAAGCCGCCTATATGATCTTCCGGGTAGAGGACAACAATGCCGCGGCGGAGGCCCTGGCCTCCCGGGGCATCAAGACCCTGGAGGAAGCGGATATCCAGCGAATGTAAAGCGAAACAGCTTTCAAGAAAAAGGACAGACCGCGCGCCAGCCGGCGCGCGGTCTGCTTTTTCAGATCCGGTCGTAGAAGGGGGAGACTCCCTTGGAGGCGTCCTGGCCAAAGCGGGAGGAGCGGGGGACCAGATCCACCGTTTTTCCCTCCAGCCAAGGGCGGGCGGCCCCGGCAATGGCGGAAAAGACAGCGTCCTGCTCTCCATCCTGGTCCACTACCACCAGATAGCTGGGCTCCATCTCACCCTCCCGGACCATCAGGCGCAGGTAGAGTGCCTTTACAGCTGGGAGCTCACGGGCAGCGGAGCAGATGGCCTCCACCATCCGCTCCGGGTACTCCGCCGGGTCCCCCAGCATGACTCGGGTATCCTTCTGAATCACCTGCCGGACTGGTGGAGTGCCCTCTGCCTTCTGCCGGGCCAGGCGGGCCACCGTCTCCCGGTCCAGGGTGAGGCTGTCCCCGAAGGGATCGACCACAAAGCCGGCGGCCCGGCTGTCCCGCTGGAGCATAGAGGCATAGTCGTCGAAGGTGAGGACCAGGGTCTGCTGGTCCTGGGGGCCGCACAGCTTCCGCAGCTCCCCCCAGTTGGTGAAGGCGGGAAAGAAGGGACGGCCCTCCTGGCTGGAGATGAGCTGAAACTGGATGGCGGTGTTCTGCTCCAGTGTAGTCTGGCCGGAGACAGCGGGGGGCGGCGCGGGGGTGAGGACCACAGGCGCGAGCAGATGGGCCTGGGTCATGAGCTCCCTCAGCGCCCGGTCCTGGTTGGCGGGCGTGTTCTCCCGGTGGAGGGCGGCGAGGGCTTCAGACAGACGGGGATTGACGATGGGCTTTGTGACATCAACCATGGCGGTGACCTCCTTGTGTGTCATGGGTAGGGTGCGGGGCCTGACCTGCTTGTCTCTGCTTGGAGCCTCAGGAAATCTCCCGTTCAAAGATCACCTGATAGCACTGGGCGGGACCCACACCCCGCCCCTCACAGAAGGGGATCACGATCTGCTTGAATCGCCACCCATTTGCTGCCTCGTTTTCGATTACGTCCTTACAGGCATCGAAGGTAGACCCTGCTTTCGGGGGACGGGAAATGATCCCCTGGGTATTCCAGGCCACAGGGACCTGTATGAATTTGTACTCGTACTGCTTCATCAAGATGACCTCCCTGCGGGCTTTCTTGCCTGCTGCTTTATATACTGACGGCCTGGATCTCTCCGGAAAATGGAAGAAAAAGGCCCCGAGTGGCTACAGCCCCAGCAGGCGCTGGGCGTTGCCGCCCAGAATGGCGTCCCGCTCTTCTGGGGAGAGGGGCAGGGCGCGGATAGAGGCCACATCGGCGGATTGGTCCCCCCAGGGGCTGTCGGTGCCGAAGAGGAGGCGCTGGGCCCCAAATTTTCGGACAAAGCGGACAAACTGCTCCTGTTCCATCATGTGCAGCTGGTCCTCCGAAAAAGGGTGTCCCTCCAGGGGGGTGAGGTCGCCGTAGGAAAAGGCGGTATCCAGCAACACGCTGGACTGGGGGAGCAGGGCCTCTACCTGGTCCCACTGGCGCCAGCCTCCCATGTGGGCCAGGATCAAGGTCACCGGGCCCACCTGTTCCAGGGCGCGGAGCACCATCTCCGGGTCGCAGTAGGTGGGGGCGGGGATGCCGATGTCGATGCCGGCGTGGGTGAGGACCACGAGCCCCAGCTCGCCGGCCCGGTCCAGGATGCGCAGATAGCGGATATCGTCGAACCGGGTGGCCTGATAGGCGGGGTGGAGCTTGATGCCCTTCAGACCCAGGGCAGCGATCCGAGCCAGCTCTCCCCTGGGGTCCGGACAGTCCGGGTGGATGCAGCCGAAGGAGTAGATGCCGGTCCCGCGGCCCCGGGCGTTGATCTGAGCGGCGCTCTCGTTGACATGGGCCACCTGATGGGGGTTGGTGGCCACCGGCAGGACTACGGAGCAGTCGATGCCCGCCCGGGCCATGGAGGCGGCCAGGCCGGCGTTGGTGGCGTCGGTGAAGGCCCGGGTATGACAGGCACCCTGGAGCTTGCGGATGGTGGGGGCCGCAAGCTTGTCAGGGAAGGTGTGGGTGTGGATATCAATGACCATGGCGGTCCTTCCTTTCCTGGGAAATGATGCCGCAGCCAAGGGAGCGCGGCATGTCGGTCCCAAGCATACCACATTTTTCGCTCGGAGGCAACGACAGCCCGTTCGAGGTCCGTTTATCTTAAAACTCCAAACTCCGCTGGGGTTGAAGCGGCGGTTTCGTATTGCCATACAGAATCGGCTGCGGTATAATCAGGGCGGCAATCAAAAGCTGCGGAGGTATGTCCATGAAAACGATCTATGAAAAGTATATGGCATCGCCGATCGACAAGGAGCTTTTATGCTTGGAGCATGGCGAGATCACAGAGCCATATTTTTGCTACCCTGTCAATGCAGAGCCGATAGGATTTGAAGGGTGTATCCTGTACTGCTTTTTGCCGGAGTATGGAGAGATGGTATTTGCCTGCGACCCGGAAAGCTGTGCAGATCGGAATGTATATCCACTGGCAAAAAATTTCGAGGATTTTCTCCGTTTGATCCTGGCGTGCGGCACCGCTGATCCAGTGGAGCAGATTGTTTGGATGGATAAAAGGCAATTTGAGGAACACATGGAACACGAAGAAAAAATTTTGACACAGGAGCAGAGGGCGGCGGTACAGCAGCTTCAACGCGAAATGGATCTGCTGCCAATGGAAACCCCGTTTGAATATGTCAAGGCGATCCAAAAAGACTTTGATGACAGTAAAATACAGTACAGCGATGAATATTACGAGGTGACTGGCAGAGAGGCCCCGAAAGAAACAGACACGCCCAACAAAACTTTATTGGAATTTCAGACTGTCACAGTTGAAGTTCGCGGCCAAAATGATAGAGCCTGACAACTTCTGATCTATCTGGCAGTTACCCGATAAGGGCAGCTGCGGCTTGACTGTTTTGTAAGGAGCATTTCCAAAACTGCTTCTCAGCTAAAAAGAGGAAAAGGGGACCGCCCCGGCGGGCGGGGGATGGGAGGAGCGGTGCCGGACTGCGTTCCGGCCCTTGCCAAATGGCGGGAAAGCATCTATAATACCAGTAAAACAACGGCAGAACGTCTGCCGCGATGGAGGGAACGACATGGCTCTGGATATGAAGTATTTTGAGGAGATGGAGGCCAAGATCCCAAAGGGGAAGGTCCGCACCCGGTTTGCCCCCTCTCCCACCGGCTATATGCACGTGGGCAATCTGCGCACCGCCCTTTACACCTGGCTCATCGCCCGGCACCATCAGGGCACCTTTATCCTGCGCATCGAGGACACTGACCAGACTCGGCAGGTGGAGGGTGCCACAGAGGTGATCTACCGCACCCTGGCGGAGTGCGGGCTGGACCACGACGAGGGCCCCGACGTGGGCGGCCCGGTGGCCCCCTATATCCAGACCCAGCGCCGGGACACCTATGGAAAGTACGCCCGGCTGCTGGTGGAAAAGGGACACGCCTACTACTGCTTCTGTGAAAAGACCGAGTCGGAAGAGGACTCCGGCCAGTTCGACCGGGCTTCGGACCCCTGCCGCGCCCTGAGCCAGGAGGAGGCTCAGGCCCGGGTGGACGCGGGCGAGCCATACGTCATCCGCCAGAAGATCCCCAGCGGCGGGACCACTACCTTCCATGACGCCATCTTCGGGGACATCACCGTGGAGAACGACACCCTGGACGACCAGGTGCTCATCAAGCGGGACGGCCTGCCCACCTATAACTTCGCCAATGTCATCGACGACCACCTGATGGGCATCACCCATGTGGTCCGGGGCAGCGAGTATCTGTCCTCTGCTCCCAAGTATGATCTGCTCTATCAGGCCTTTGGCTGGGAAGTGCCCACCTATGTGCACTGTTCCCCCGTGATGCGGGATGCCCACAACAAGATGTCCAAGCGCCACGGGGACCCCTCCTACGAGGACCTGAAAGCCCAGGGCTACCTCACCCCCGCCATCCTGAACTATGTGGCCCTGCTGGGCTGGTCCCCCAGAGGAGAACTGGCGGAACAGGAAGTATTCTCTCTGGAGGAGCTGGTGGCCGCCTTTGATCTGGCGGGTGTATCCAAGTCCCCGGCCATCTTTGATATTGAGAAGCTCACCCACTTCAACGCCCTGTACCTGCGGGCCATGGAGCCGGCGGACTTTGCCCGGGCGGCAGAGCCCTATATCCGCCAGAGCGTGAAAGACCCGGCGCTGGACGCGGCGGAGATTGCCGGCCTGCTCCAGGCCCGGTGTGAGCGGCTCACTGACATCCCGGAGAAGGTGGACTTCTTCGATGCCCTGCCTGACTATGATGGGGCTCTGTTCACCAACAAGAAGTCCAAGACCGACCCGGAAGTGGCCCGGGCCATGCTGGAGGCCGCCATCCCCGCCCTGGAGCGGCTGGACGGCTGGACCACGGAGGGCATCCACGACGCCCTCATCGCTCTGGCGGAGAAGCTGGCGGTGAAGAACGCCACCCTCATGTGGCCGGTGCGCATCGCCGCCGCCGGAAAGGCGGTCACTCCCGGGGGCGCGGTGGAGATCTGCCACGTGCTGGGCCGGGAGGAGACTCTGCGCCGCCTGCGCCTGGGGCTGGACAAGCTGCGATAAGATCCACCTGTCCCCGGCGGCCTGTGCCGCCGGGGACATTTTTTCCGAAACAGGAAAAAACAGGCTGTTCAAGGCTGGGCCGGGATGGTATAATAGCGGAGAAAACACATGCCCGCGGCAGCCGGGCAACCACAGAATGGAGGAATCGAGATGAAATGCCCCTTCTGCGCCTATCTGGAGAGCAAGGTGGTGGACTCCCGTCCCGCGGACGAGGGAGCCAGCATCCGCCGCCGCCGGGAGTGTCTGTCCTGCCATAAGCGCTTCACCACCTACGAGACCATGGAGAGCCTGCCCCTGATGGTGGTCAAAAAGGACGGCAGCCGCCAGAGCTTTGACCGGAACAAGGTGATGAACGGCCTGATCCGGGCCTGTGAAAAGCGGCCGGTCTCCTTCAGCACCATGGAGGAGATCGTCAACGAGATCGAGCAGACCCTCCAGAACGAGATGGAGCGGGAGGTCAGCTCCGCCGAGATCGGAGAGCTGGTGATGGAGCGGCTGAAAAAAGTGGACGAGGTCTCCTATGTGCGCTTTGCCTCCGTCTACCGCCAGTTCAAGGACATCAACACCTTCATGCGGGAGCTGAACAAGCTGCTGGAAGATAAGTGAGCAATCCGGCCCCGGGACCACATGGTCCCGGGGCTCAAATTGTCGCAAAAGGCCGTCGGGTCTTTTGCGACGAAGGGCTGCATGACAGATGAGGCCTATTTTTGCAGGAAAAAGCCGCCTCATCTGTCATGAGAGGTGTCATTTTCCAGAAGCATGTCCCGGGAAATAATGCTTTTTGATTTGATCCTGTCTTCCACGGACGACAGAACTCTTTGGGGCCCCCTCTGGGGGAGATTTTTCACTAGCGGAAGCGGGGGGCCGAGCCATCGGCCTCCCGCTTTTTGTGCCGCGCCAGGGCGGAGCTTAAAGGAACCGCTTCATCTGCTGGATGTTCTGTTCCTCGGTGTGCAGCAGGCGGCTGCCCAGGGCCAGCAGCTCCGGGTCCGCCTTGCCGGTGTACTGGTGGATGCGCCGGGTCATCTCCACAGTGCCCATGGTGCTCCCCTGGATCATCAGCTGAGCCAGCTTGGAGGTGGTGTGGTCGGCGGCAGTGCGGGCTTTGAGCATGGCACCGGACATGGCCCGGACAGTCAGACCCGGGGTATGGAGCCGGGCACCATGCTTCCGGGCATAGGCCTGTGACTGGGCGGCGATGGTCCGGTATTCCTGGAGCTGGCTGTTCAGGGCCTGGCCCATGGCCCGGCTCTGGGGCAGGGACAGCACCTGGGGGATGGCGCTCACCCCCATAGCCGCGTTTTTATGAATGAAAGACAAAAACTGCTGATCGTGATCCATGAAATTTCTCTCCCTTCCTCCATATTATCTGAAAAATTCTGCAAAATATACGAGAAAGAGCAGGGATTTTGTAAAAATATTTGAGATCCTGTCCTTGATGGTCGGAGCGGGGGGCGCTATAATAAACTATCTTTTTCCCGGGGCACGCGAGGCGCCGGAGTCGAAAGGGGCGGAGAATATCGTGAGTATGGAAGACATCCGGCTGGAGCAGGGGCTCCACGAGGAGTGCGGTGTATTCGGGATCTATGACCCGGAGGGCAGCTGCGCCCAGACCACCTATTACGGGCTGTACGCCCTCCAGCACCGGGGGCAGGAGGCCTGCGGCATCGCGGCCATCAATGACCGGGAGCAGTCCTTTTATAAGGACGTGGGACTGGTCAGCGAGGTCTTCGACCGGGAGACCCTTCAGCGCCTGAATGGGACCATGGCGGTGGGCCATGTGCGCTACGCCACCACCGGCGCTGGGGCGCGGGAGAACGCCCAGCCCCTGACCATCAAGTATGTGAAGGGAACGCTGGCGGTGGTCCACAACGGCAATCTGGTGGACGTGGACCGGCTGCGGGCCCGGTTTGAGTACCAGGGGGCAATCTTCCACACCACCAGCGACTCGGAGCTCATTGCCTACGCCATTGCCCAGGCCCGGCTCCACGGGCCCAGCGTGGAGGAGGCGGTGTGCCGGGCTGTGGGGGAGCTGCGAGGGGCGTTCTCCCTGATCGTCATGTCCCCCCGTAAGCTCATCGCCTGCCGGGACCCCTGGGGCTTCCGCCCCCTGTGCATGGGCCGGAAGGGGAAGGCGGTGCTGTTCGCCTCTGAGTCCTGCGCCATCGAGAGCGTGGGGGGCACCCTGGAGCGGGAACTGGACCCAGGAGAGATCGTGGTGGTGGAGGAGGGGCAGGTGCGCTCCATCCGAGACAACTGCAGGGGCCAGTCCCACATGTGCATCTTCGAATATATCTACTTCGCCCGGCCCGACTCGGTGATCGCCGGGCAGTCAGTCCACGAGGCCCGGGTGAACGCCGGCCGTCTGCTGGCCCGCCGCCATCCAGTGGAGGCCGACCTGGTGGTGGGGGTGCCTGACTCCGGGCTGGACGCCGCCCGGGGCTATGCCCAGGAGAGCGGCATCCCCTACGGGGTGGGCTTTGTGAAAAACCGCTACGTGGGCCGCACTTTCATCACTCCAGACCAGACCAGCCGGGAGCAGGCGGTGCGCATCAAGCTGTCTGCCCTGCGCAGTGAGGTGGAGGGCAGGCGGGTGGTGATGATCGACGACTCCATCGTCCGGGGAACCACCTGCCGCCAGATCACCAACCTGCTGCGGGAGGCCGGGGCGAAGGAGGTCCACATCCGGGTGTCCGCGCCCCCCTTCATCGCCCCATGCTACTTTGGAACCGATATCCCGGACCGGGAACGGCTCATCGCCTGCCAGCATTCCCTGGAGGAGATCCGGGAGATCGCCGGGGCGGACAGCTTGGGCTATCTGCCTCTGGAGGACCTGCACCAGCTGGCCCCCAAGGCGGCCTGCGGCTTCTGTGACGGCTGCTTCACTGAGCGCTATCCGGTGGACCTGGAGTGAAAAACGAGCCCGCGCGCCTGCAGTGTTCTGCGGACGCGCGGGCCTGTTCTTTTTTGGTGGGTTCTTGCTGACAAGGAGTTCAGCCTGTCACTTATCCTGGGGCTGTGGATTTCTGGTGGGGAGCAGGGAGTTGATGAGGAAGGCCACCGTTACTCCCACCACCGTCTCCGACACCCGGGCGGCGGCGTAGTAGTAGCGCTGGATGCCGGACACGTCACCGGAAATGAGCATGACGCAGGGGAGGATGCAGGCCATGCCGCAGGCCGCGGGCCGGTTGAAGAGCATGCAAAGCCAGATCCCGCACACACAGGCGGCTCCCAGCATCAGGACGATGCCCACCCAGTGGGACAGCAGGGGCTCCAGGAGCAGCATAGCCACCCCCAGGATGGCACCGATGAACACCCCCACAAAGCGGGAGAGCCCAACCTGGAGGGTCTGCTCCAGGGAGCTCTGCATGCACACGATGCAGGCGATGCAGGAATAGGTGGGGCCCACATAGGCCAGCACCCCAGGGTAGCTCTCGTTATAGAGGAGGCCGAAAGGGACAAAGATCAGGTAGGAGAGCATCACTGCCACGGCGGTCTTAGTGGTGCGCATCCCGATATGTGGGAACTTGAACTGTTTCATGGGGAAGACCTCCTGCTGTGTCCTGTTGTGCCAGGCCCCGCAGCCGGGGCGCCCTGCTAGGATGCCCGGAAAGTCTGAGCAGTAACAGGGGAGAGGGTAGAGTTTGGGAAACAACTCGATTGTATCCTGAGGCGGGGGGAAAGTCAAGCCGTCCACGCCCTGTACCCTTTTCCCCTCTGGACCGGTCTTCAGGACAGAAACCCTCCCCGCGTCCATTCAGATGAGGGGGATCTGCTCCAGGTCACACGGGTCAATAAGCAGAAGGCGAATTATCATTCGCTCTAGTGATCTCAATCACTTCTAATTGCAGATGATATGTGTTTTCCTCTCCATCCAGATCAACTGTTTTCAGCTCAAACCAAAGACCATCAACTAAATTATCAATATCATCAGGGATAAGAATGTCCCCGGTTATTTTTCCTATATCCTCGGAAATATTTATTGCGCCTCCTGTTTTATCTTCAACTCTATTGGACATTAAAATATTCTCTTCACCATCTGATGTAAGATAAATGGTAGCTGAGTATGAAGCAATATCCGTAAACTTATCTTTTCTTGTCTCCAAATTACCGCCATAACAGATCTCTTCTTCAGCGTCTAAAACGATGACCCCATTTGAAACAGAAATAAATTCATTTTCCCCGCTAAAAGAATAGACTGCTAGCGGCTGCCCTTGCCTGCTTTGAGAAGAAATACTGCACCCTGCGAGCAGCAAAGCGCAGAATACGATTGCCATCAAAACTGGTGTTACCTTTTTCATGACACCACCCACTTAAAATATTGATTTATCCCTTTTTGCTTTCATTAACGGGATGAAAGGGGGAAGTCGTCCTCTGCCGCTCCAAAGGGACCGCTCCCTCCGGGCAGGAAAAAATTCCCCGTGCCAGGGGCACGGGGAATGGATCACTTGCGGACAGCGGCCTTCACCCGCTCCACGGCTTCCACTGTGGCGGCGGCGTCGCCAAAGGCGGTGAGGCGGACGTAGCCCTCACCGCTGGGGCCGAAGCCGGCGCCGGGGGTGGTGGCCACATTGGCCTGATCCAGCAGCAGATCAAAGAAGTCCCAGGACCCCATACCGCCGGAGGTCTTGAGCCAGATATAGGGAGCGTTGACCCCGCCGAACACCTGGAGCCCGGCAGAGGTGAGGCCCTCCCGGATGACCTGGGCGTTTTTGCGGTAGTAGTCGATGGAGGCGCGGGTCTGCTCCCTGCCCTCGGGGGTGTATATGGCGGCGGCGCCCCGCTGGACCACATAGGGGACCCCGTTGAACTTGGTGCACTGGCGGCGGTTCCACAGGCTGTTCAGCTTGGCACCGTCCCGCTCCAGCTCCATGGGGACCACGGTGTAGGCGCAGCGGTTGCCGGTGAAGCCGGCAGTCTTGGAGAAGGAGCGGAACTCGATGGCGCAGGTTCGGGCACCCTCGATCTCAAAGATGCTGTGGGGGACATCCTCCTCGCAGATGAAAGCCTCATAGGCGGAGTCGTAGAGGATGACGGAGCCGTTGGCGTTGGCGTAGTCCACCCACGCCTTCAGCTGCTCCCGGGTGGCTACCGCGCCGGTGGGGTTATTGGGGAAGCAGAGGTAGATGATGTCCACCTTCTCACGAGGGGGAACAGGGGTAAAGCCGTTCTCCTCCACACAGGGCATGTAGACCAGCTTGTTCCATCGGCCCAGCTCCTCCTGGTAGTCACCGGCCCGGCCGGCCATGGCGTTGGTATCGACATAGACAGGGTACACCGGGTCGCACACCGCCACCACGTTGTCCAGACCGAAGATGTCGCCAATGTTGCCGCAGTCGCTCTTGGCGCCGTCGGAGACAAAGATCTCCTCCGGCTTGATGTCCACGCCCCGGGCGGCGTAGTCGTGCTGGGCAATGGCCTCCCGCAGGAAGTCGTAGCCCTGCTCCGGGCCATAGCCGTGGAAGCCCTCGAAGGTGCCCATCTCGGTGACGGCCTGGTGCATAGCCTCGATGACAGCAGGGGCCAGGGGGCGGGTCACGTCGCCGATGGACAGCCGGATGATCTTGGCGCCGGGGTGGGAGGCGGAGTAGGCGGTGATCCGGCGGTTGACCTCGGAGAAGAGGTAGCTGCCGGGCAGCTTCAGATAGTTTTGGTTGATGTGGGCCATGGGGAGACCCCTCCTTTGCAGAAAAACTTACAAACTATTATGGCGGAATTTTGCCCCGCTGTCAATCCTAACCTCCGGGCCACTCCCCCTCGAACACGGTGACGGCGGGGCCGGTCATGCGGATGTGCCCGCTGGCTGTGTCCAGAGACAGGACCAGGGAGCCTCCGGGGAGAAGGGCGGTGACCTCTGGGGGGCACAGTCCCAGGAAGTGGGCGGCAGCCAGGGCGGCGCAGGCGCCGGTGCCGCAGGCCAGAGTCTCGCCGCTGCCCCGCTCCCACACCCGCAGCCGCAGCTGATCCCCCTCCACGGCCACAAATTCCACGTTGGTCCGGTCGGGAAAGACGGGGTGGTGTTCCAGGGCGGGGCCCAGCACGTCCAGGGCGATCTCCTCCGGGTGGGGGCAGAAGAGGATGCAGTGGGGGTTGCCCATAGAGACGGGCATGACGGAGTAGGTGAGCTCCATCAGAGGGATGGAGATCTGGGGAAAGACGGAGGGCTCCCCCATGTCCACCTCCACCTGTCCGATGCCGGCGGGGCCGGGGAGGAGCCGGAGGGCACGCAGGCCGGAGTCGGTGTCCACCTGGAGGCTGGTGCGGCGGGTGAGCCCCTTGTCGTACACATACTTGCCCAGGCAGCGGATGCCGTTGCCGCACATCTTTCCCCGGGAGCCATCGGCGTTGTACATCTCCATGGCAAAGTCCCCCCGCCGGCCGGGGCAGACGCAGATCAAGCCATCCGCCCCCACACCAAAGTGGCGGTCGGAGAGCCGGACCGCCAGCCCGGCGGGGTCGGGGGGACGGCGGGAGAGGCAGTTGAGGTAGATGTAGTCGTTTCCCAGCCCCTCCATTTTGGTGAAGCGCATGCCATCACTCCTTTTCGGGGCGCGGCGGGCGCGCCCGGTCTGGAGGATGGATATGCGCCGGCAGGCGGGAATATGCCGCAGCTCAGCCTCCGCCCTGGGCGAGGGTCCGCCGGGCGGTCTGGACCAGTGTGAGGCCCTGGTCCATACTCCGCTTCTGGAGGGTCCGGTGGGCCTGTTCCTCGGTGAGCCCGTCCCGCTCCATGAGCAGGGCCTTGGCACGAGCGATGAGATCCTGCTCTAAGGGGGAGCGGCGGTGGCGGGTATAGCGCTCCATCCGGTGTCCGAACTGGAGCAGCAGGGAGACGGTGGAAAGGGCCTCCTCACGGCGGATGGGGGTCGGCAGCTTGAATATGTCCGGGTCAGAACACAGGGCCAGCTGGTGGGCGGGCCCCACCATCAGCAGGGAGCAGAAGGGGGGCAGATCCCCGCACAGCCACTCCGCCGGGCCGTCGGACAGACGAGTGCCGCAGACCACGCAGTAGATGGGCTGGGCGGCGGCGGCGCGGCGCACCTGGCTGCCCGAGTGGCAGATGAGGCAGGCGGCGGAGCCGGAGCCCTCCAGCAGATCCCGGAATTTGCGGCAGAGGGAGTCACTCTCAAAGGCGACGATGACCGTATCCAATGGGGGGCTTCACTCCTTTCAGCGGGGGGACGGGGCTCAGTAGGTGACCAGATACTTCTCCAGTTCCCAGTTGGACACCCGGATGCAGTACTCGTTCCACTCCTTCATCTTGCCGTGGATGTAGTGAGAGGCCACATGGCCGCCCAGTACGTCCATGATGACGGGGTCGGCCTCCATCTCCCGCAGGGCCTCCTCCAGGGAGGAGGGCAGGGCCTGGATGCCGCTGGCGGCCCGGGTGCTGTCGTCCATCTCATAGATGTTGCCGGTGATCTCAGGGGGAGGGGTGAGGCCCCGCTGGATGCCGTCCAGGCCGGCGGCCAGGCAGGCGGCCACCGCCAGATAGGGGTTGCAGGAGGGGTCAGGGCTGCGCAGCTCCACCCGGGTGGACTGGCCCCGGGCGGCGGGGATGCGGATGAGGGCGGAGCGGTTGGAGGCGGACCAGGCGCAGTAGCAGGGAGCCTCGTAGCCGGGGACCAGCCGCTTGTAAGAGTTGACCAGGGGGTTGGTGAGAGCGGTGAAGCCCTTCACATGCTCCAAAAGGCCGGCAATAAAGGAGTAGGCCAGGGAGGAGAGCTGTTTTTCCCCCTTCTCGTCAAAAAAGATATTTTTTCCGTCCCGGAACAGGGACATGTTGATGTGCATGCCGGAGCCTGCCAGCCCGAACAGAGGCTTGGGCATGAAGGTGGCGTGGAGTCCGTTCTTTTGGGCAAGGCTCTTCACCGCCAGCTTGAAGGTCATGATCTTGTCCGCACAGTCCAGGGCTTCATCGTACTTGAAGTCGATCTCATGCTGGCCCCGGGCGCACTCATGGTGGCTGGCCTCGATCTCAAAGCCCATCTGCTCCAGATTCAGGCAGATCTCCCGGCGGGTGCTCTCACCGTGGTCCAGGGGGCCCAGATCGAAGTAGCCCGCCTCGTCCCGGGTGAGGGTGGTGGCGTGGCCCTGGTCGTCAGTCTCAAAGAGGAAGAACTCCAGCTCCGGCCCGATGTTGAAGGCATCAAAGCCCATGTCCCGGCTGCGCTGGAGCACCCGGCGGAGCACCCCGCGGGGGTCGCCCACAAAGGGGGTTCCGTCAGGGTTATACACGTCGCAGATCAGCCGGGCCACCTTGCCCTGGGCGGGCCGCCAGGGGAAGATGGCAAAGCTGTTCAGATCGGGGTAGAGGTACTGATCGGACTCATTGATGCGGGTGTAGCCCTCGATGGAGGAGCCGTCAAAGGTGATCTGGTTGTTTACCGCCTTTTCAATTTGGGAGGCGGTGATGGCCACATTCTTCAGCTGTCCGAAGATGTCCACAAACTGCATCCGAATGAATTCGATGTCCTCCTCCTTCACGATGCGGATAATGTCTTCCTTAGTATAGCTCATGGTGTGTCTGCCCCTTTCTCACCGCCCCAGGGACGGAAAATGTTTGGATAAAACAGTATTGCACTGAAGGGGGGCGGCTGTCAAGACTTTTCCGAATGGGAGTGCTGGAGAGGACGAGTACCGAGCCCGCCGCGCAGGGCGCGGCGGGCCGGCAAATGGATGGGGCGGACTTCATTGGGGCACTTTGCGGGCAAAGGCGGCCCCGCGCGGCCACCCGGTCTCCGGGAACCTGCCGGCGCCATCTCACGGGAGAGGGATTTGTGCGTTTTCGCAACTCCTGCCCCAGAGGGCCCCAAAAAAATGGGCGTTATGGTGGAAATGAAAAAAACACTTGCAAAAACTTCCGGAAAGGAGTATGCTGTCAACCAGAAAGCAGTCCGGTCCGCCGGTCCGTTTGGGAACGAATGAAGACAAAGACGTCTTGATAGGATGTCTTTGTCTTTTTTGTTTTTGCGGCTGGGAGATCAGGAGCGGCTTGGAATTACGGAAATGGAAAGGGTTGACTGGAAATGAGTACTGCGATCACCGAGCTGTTTGGCACAAATGTGTTCAGCGTCTCCGTCATGCGGGAGCGCCTGCCCAAAAAGGTGTTTGCCGAAGTGACCAATGTGATGGAGAATGGCGGCAGCATCAGCATGAGCACCGCCGATGTGGTGGCCAACGCCATGAAGAATTGGGCGCTGGAGAAAGGGGCTACCCACTATACTCATTGGTTCCAGCCCCTTACCGGCATCACTGCGGAGAAGCACGACTCCTTCCTCACCGCCCCGGTGGAGGGCAAGACACTGCTCCAGCTGTCGGGCAAGCAGCTGATCCAGGGGGAGCCGGACGCCTCCTCCTTCCCCTCCGGGGGCCTGCGGTCCACCCACTACGCCCGGGGCTACACCGCCTGGGACATGACATCCCCCGCCTTTGTGAAGGAGATGTCCTGCGGCACCATCCTGTGCATCCCCACCATCTTTGTCTCCTACACTGGCGAGGCACTGGACAAAAAGACTCCCCTGCTGCGCTCCATGGAGGCCATCAACACCCAGGCCCTGCGCATCCTGCGGCTGTTCGGCAACACCGAGGCCCACAAGGTGACCCCCTCCGTAGGGCCGGAGCAGGAGTATTTCCTGGTGGACCGGGAGAAGTACCTGAAGCGTCGGGACCTGATCTACACCGGGCGGACCCTGTTCGGTGCCCCTGCCCCCAAAGGGCAGGAGCTGGATGACCAGTACTTCGGCGTCATACGGGAGCGGGTGGGCGCCTTTATGAAGGACCTGAACGTGGAGCTGTGGAAGCTGGGCATCCCGGCCACCACCCAGCACAACGAGGTGGCCCCCGCCCAGCATGAGATGGCCCCCATCTATTCTATGTGCAACTTAGCGGTGGATCAGAACCAGCTGGCCATGGAGACCATGAAGCGGGTGGCGACCCGCCACGGTCTGGTCTGTCTGCTCCATGAGAAGCCCTACGCCGGCGTCAACGGCTCGGGTAAGCACAACAACTGGTCCATCGGCACAGATACCGGGGAGAACCTGCTGGACCCCGGGGACACCCCCAATGAGAACATGCAGTTCCTGCTGGTGCTCTCCTGCATCATGAGAGCGGTGGACCGCCATGCCGACCTGCTGCGCCAGTCCGCCTCCTGCGTAGGCAATGAGCACCGTCTGGGTGCCCAGGAGGCCCCTCCCGCTATCATCTCCATCTTTTTGGGGGATCAGCTGGACGATGTGGTGAGCCAGATCGTCTCCAACGCGGACTCCATCAAGCTGCTCACCTCCAGCGGACTGGATACCGGTGTGTCCACGGTTCCCGTCATCAAGAAGGATGCCACCGACCGCAACCGCACCTCCCCCTTTGCCTTCACGGGCAACAAGTTCGAGTTCCGCATGGTGGGCTCCTCCGACTCCATCGCCGACGCCAACACCACCCTGAACGCCATCGTGGCGGAGTCCTTCTGTGAGGCGGCAGACGAGCTGGAAAAGGCGGCGGACTTTGACTCCGCCTGCACCAAGCTTATTCACGATATGATGACGGAGCATCAGCGCATCGTATTCAACGGCAACGGCTACTCCGACGAGTGGGTAGAGGAGGCGGAACGCCGGGGCCTGCCCAACCTGCGCTCCATGGTGGACGCGGTGCCCGCTCTGCTCACCCCCAAGGCGGAGGCTCTGTTCACCAAGTTCGGCATCTACACCAAGGCGGAGCTGGAGGCCCGGGCAGAGATCATGTATGAGACCTATGCCAAGGTGCTGAAGATCGAAGCCAAGACCATGACCCACATGGCAGGCAAGCACTATGTCCCCGCAGCCATCACCTATACCACCCGGCTGGCCGAATCCATCACCGCCGTCACCGCCGCCTGTCCCCAGGCCGACCTGACGGTGCAGCGGGAGCTGCTGGAGAAGGTGAGCCTGCGCCTCACCGCCGCCACCAAGGCCCTGAACAGCCTGACCGAGCTGGTGGAGCAGGTGGACGCCATGGAGGATGTGAAGGAGATGGCCCTGGCCTACCACGACCAGATCGTCCCAGCCATGGCCGCGCTGCGCAAGCCGGTGGATGAGATGGAACTGCTGGTGGATAAGTCCATCTGGCCGGTGCCCACCTACGGCGACCTGATGTTCGAGGTGTAAGGACCAGCAGAGATCCTGATGCATACAGAGCCCCGGCGTCTGACGGCGCTGGGGCTCTTTCCGCTCAAAGAAATCTGCCTTTTCAGAACGGCGGAAAAAGAAAAAGATTTTCAATGGCGGAGGGTATTTACTCCAGGCCACCGGTCTCGTATAATAAAGCGTCCCACCCGAGCTATGAAGCAGGAGGGAGACAGGAGGAGAAGCCATGACTGAGCGGGAAAAGATGCTGTCCGGCGCACTATATGCTTCAGAGGACCCGGAGCTGGCCGCGGCCCGCATCCGGGCCCGTACCCTGTGCGGCAGGCTGAACCAGACGCCGCCGGAGGAACGGGAGGCGCAAGAGGAGATCATCCGCAGGCTGTTCGCCTCGGTGGGGGAGAACAGCACCGTCAATCCTGTCTTCTGGTGTGACTATGGCAGCAACATCACCGCTGGGGACAATTTTTATGTCAACTACAACTGTGTCATCCTGGACTGCGCACCCGTCACCTTTGGGGACAACGTATTCATTGCCCCCAACTGCGGCTTCTATACCGCAGGCCACCCCCTGGACGCCCCTACCCGGAATGCCGGACTGGAGTACGCCAGGCCCATCACCGTGGGCAGTGACGTGTGGTTCGGAGGAAACGTGGTGGTACTGCCCGGGGTGACCATCGGCTCCGGCTCGGTGATCGGCGCGGGCAGCGTGGTCACTAGGGACGTGCCGCCCGGGGTGCTGGCGGCGGGCAACCCCTGCCGGGTGATCCGCCGCCTGGTACCGGAGGAGGGGTGAGCATGCCGCAGCACGTGCGGGTGGTCCCGCCGGACCCGGCCTGGGCGGAGGGCTATCGCCGGGAGCGGGCCCTGCTGATGCCAGTCTTCGGGCCGCTGCTGGTGGAGCTGCACCACATCGGCAGCACGGCGGTGGAGGGACTGTGGGCCAAGCCCATCCTGGACCTCATGCCGGTGGTCACCAGCCTGGAGGCGGTGGACCGGCTGGACCCGGAGCTGGAGGCCCTGGGCTACCAGTGCATGGGGGAGTTCGGCATCCCGGGCAGGCGGTATTTCCGCAAGGGCGGGGACCATCGGACCCACCAGCTCCACGTCTTTCAGGCGGGCGACCGGAAAAATATCCTCCGGCATCTGGCGGTGCGGGACTACCTGCGGGCCTGCCCGGCGGAGCGGGAGGCCTATGGGGCGCTGAAGCGGTGGCTGGCCGGACAGTACCCGGAGGACATTGAGGGTTACTGCGACGGAAAGGACGCCTTTGTCCGGGCGCTGGAGCGGCGGGCCCTGGACTGGTACGACGAGAAACGGCCGTGATATGAGATATGAGGGCCCGCCGCCCCTGGCGGTGGCCTTGATATACCAGCTTCGCAGAGAGAAAGGAGGACCATGGGCTCTGGCCCATCAGAAGCGCCAGCGCCCTTCCCGGCAGAACGCCCGGGGAGGGACGACGAGGGGAAGGGAGTATCGAGGGGGAGCGCCGCCGGCACAGGGGGCGCTCCGGTTCGGCGGATGCCCTTCCGCGCCGCTCCGGGCGCGTGACATGGCTCGAAATATGCGGGCGACCGCAAAACAGAGGGGCCGTGACCGGGGAACGAGGTGCAAATGGCTGCGAGTTTGTCCTCCATTTCAATTCAGGAGGATCATCATTGCAATGTGTGGTATCGTAGGATATATTGGAACGGAAGAGGCGGCCCCCATCCTGCTGGAGGGGCTGCGCCGCCTGGAGTACCGGGGGTATGACTCCGCGGGGCTGGCGGTGCTGGACCCAGAGCAGGGGCTCCAGGTGGCCAAGGCCAAGGGGCGGCTCCAAGTGCTGGCCGACCTCACCGGTCAGGGGCAGAAGCTGACCGGACACATGGGGCTGGGGCATACCCGCTGGGCTACCCACGGGGCGCCCAACGACGTCAACTCCCACCCCCAGGTGAGCCAGTCCGGCCGGATCGCTGTGGTCCACAACGGGATCATCGAGAACTATGCCCGGCTGAAGGAGTTTTTGGAGTCCAAGGGGATAGCCTTCGTCTCGGAGACAGATACGGAGGTGGTGGCCCAGCTGCTGGACTACTACTATGAAGGCGACCTGCTGGACGCGGTGGGCAAGGTGCTCCACCGCATCGAGGGGGCTTATGCCCTGGGCATCGTCTGCGCCGACGAGCCAGACCGGCTGGTGGCAGTGCGGAAGGACTCGCCCCTGATCTTGGGATACGGGGCGAACTTCCACATGCTGGCCTCTGATGTCACCGCCGTCATCCAGCACACCCGGGAGGTGTGCTATCTGGAGGATGGGGAAGTGGCGGTGCTTACCGCCCATGGGGCCCAGGTGTACAACTCCCTGCTCCAGCCGGTGGAGAAGGAGATCTCCCATGTAGATTGGGAGATCTCTGCCGCGGAAAAGGGGGGCTATGAGCACTTTATGTTCAAGGAGATCATGGAGCAGCCCAAGGCCCTGCGGGACACCATTTTCCCCCGCCTGCGGGACGGGGAAGTGGTGCTGGACGAGGTCTCCCTCACCCGGGAGGAGCTGGAGAGGCTGGACCGGCTGTACGTCATCGCCTGCGGCTCCTCCTACCATGTGGGGGTTGCGGCCAAATACACCCTAGAGCGGATGCTGCGCATCCCGGTGGAGGTGACACTGGCCTCAGAGTTCCGCTACTGTGCCCCCATCGTCACCCGGCGCACCCTGGCCGTCGTCATCAGCCAGTCCGGAGAGACTATCGATACCCTGGCCGCCATGCGGGAGGCCCGGAGGCTGGGAGCCCGGCTGCTGTCCATCGTCAATGTGGTGGGGTCCACCATTGCCCGGGAGTCGGACGACGTGATCTACACCTGGGCCGGGCCAGAGATCGCCGTAGCCACCACAAAGGCATACTCCACCCAGCTGGCGGTCATCTATCTGCTGGGCCTGCGTTTTGCCCATCTGCTGGGCACAGTGGGGGAGGAGGAGTACGCCGGCATGGTAGCCCAGCTGAGGCAGCTCCCCGCCAAGGTGGAGGAGATCCTGTCCGACACAGAAAAGATCCAGTACTACGCCTCTATCTACTTCAACCACGACTCCGTGTTCTACATCGGGCGGAACATCGACTATGCGGTGGGGCTGGAGGGGTCTTTGAAGCTGAAGGAGATCTCCTACATCCACTCGGAGGCCTACGCCGCCGGGGAGCTGAAGCACGGCACCATCTCCCTCATCGAGGACGGCACCCTGGTAGTGGCCCTGGCCAGCTGGGGGGACCTGTTTGACAAGCTGATGAGCAATGTGAAGGAGGTAAAGGCCCGGGGGGCGGACGTGGTTGGCATCACCACACGCAGCCATGGGGCGGAGCTGGCCAAGAGCGTGGACAGCGCCATCCAGATCCCGGACACCCACCCCATGTTCCTCCCCTCCCTGGAGGTGGTGCCCATGCAGCTGTTCGCCTACTATGTGGCCCTGATGCGGGGCTGTGACATCGACAAGCCCCGGAATCTGGCGAAAAGCGTCACGGTGGAGTGACGGCCCGGGGCTGCACAGAAAAACAGGAGCGCGCGTCTCCTTCTGACGCAGAGGGGGGCGCGCGCATTTTTGCGGAGGAAAAGAGAGAGATGGGACATCTGCTGTGTTTTTATCTGCTGGAGCTGGGGATGGCGGCAGCCTGGTGCCGGTGGGTCATCTGCCGCGAGGTAGACCTGCCCGCCCTGCTCCGCACCGCCCGGACCGTGTGGAGCGGGGAACGGCAGGTGCTGGGGGAGCTGCTGCTGGTCCGCCGCCGCTGGACAGAGGGGGAGGAGACAGAGCGCTTCCGCCAGGCCTGGCGCAGGATCGCCCTGCGCCTGCTCCCGCCTCTGCTATACCTCACCCTGGGTGGGGCGCTGGCCCCAGTGCTGGCCTGGAGAATGTTTCCGGAGGGGGCCGGCCAGCTGGCGATGGGCTGCTGTGTGCTGGCGGGGCTGGCAGGCGGCTGCTTCAAGGCGGGGACCCAGAGGACCGTAGAGGAGCTAAGCTGGATGCAGGGGGAGCTGGAGGGCCTGCGTTCCCGACCTGGGTTTCTGAAAGAGCACACGCGGCCGGTGGAGTGGGACCAGAAAAAGAGAGGGCTCCTTGTCTTGCTCCTGCTGGCTGCGGCGGCCGTTTTTGGAACCATCTGGGGGCTGAGCCACAGTCTGGCCGCCGCCGGTCCGGTGGGAGAGGCGGCGGCCCTGGTTCTGCTGGCCCTGCTGTGGCTGCTCTCAGAACAGCCCTGGCGGAAGAAAAAGGGGAGGAGCGCAGCAGCAGAGCCGGGCGTGACCATCCAAGGGAGCAGCCTGGAGCGGTATCAGGAGGCGCTGGAGGACTCCTGCCGGGCGATGAAGATCCCGGCCCTGCTGGTAACGGAGACCCAGGAGGGGACGGTCAACGCCAGCGCCCGCCTCTCCCCAGGCCAGGTGCCCGAGCTGCGGGTGACCGGGGGACTGCTGAAGCAGGCTGAGCTCCTCTTCCGGCGGACGGGAAACCTGGAGCAGATGGACCGGACAGTGCTTTCCATCCTGGGCCATGAGCTGAGCCACATCGCCCACCGGGATGCCCTCCAGCTGGAGCGGCGGGCACGGAAGGCGGCACTGGTCAGCGGAGGCATCTTCCTGCTACTGGCGGGATCGGTCCTGCTCCTGCCGGCGGCTGCCCCACTGCCCGCTCTCCTGCTGGTCCTCTATCTGGGGGCAGACCTGCTCTTTGGGAAGATCCTGACGGACCGCCGGTTCTGGGGACAGATGTGTGAGCTGCGGGCGGACCGGACCGGCCTGCGCCTGAGCGGGGCGTCCGGGGAGGAGTGGATGCAGTTCTGGGAGATCGCGCGGCTGCTCCAGGCGGAGGAGAAGCGGCAGGCGCGGCTGAGAGGGGAAAATGTGCTGTACCAAGGTTACCGGCGCTATCTCAGAGTGGAGTTCCACCCTTCCCTCCGGCGGCGAAGAGCCATGATGGAGCGGGGGCGGCCCTGGGGGTGGCGGGACTATCTGGATCAGCTCTGGTATCTCCGGATGGCTCTGTGGCAGGGGAGGGGCTGGAATGAGTGAGAGACATGGGGAGGAGAGCCGCATATGAGTTTGGAGCGGGCCCGGCAGGCCGCCCTGGTCCAGGCTGCCCTGCGAGGAGACGAGCATGCCCGGGAGGAGTTGGGCGCGCTGGCAGAGGAATATTTGCGCCGCTGTTTCTTCCGGCACGCACGGCGGTGCTATGGGGACGGTGTGAAAGAGGAGTTGGAGGACATCGCATCCGATGCGGTGGAGAAATGCCTGGCAAGGCTGGACCGGTTTCAGGGGGGAAGAGCTCTGTTCACCACCTGGGTCTATGGGTTCGCGAAGAATGTTCTTCGGAACCACCACAGGAAGAGGGCACGCCGAGATCAAATCTGGGAGGAGGTGCGGAAGGATCAGAGTGCATGGTGGCATGAGCCGCCACCGGATGAGCCCCACTTCGGCGGCGACCCGCTGAGGTGGGTGATCCATCAGGAGAAACTGGAGGCCCTCCACTTGGCTATGGCGGATCTTCCAGTCAACGATGAGGTCATTTTGACGCTGAGGGTGGCAAAGGCACGGCCTGAGGCAGAGACAGCCAGACAGCTGAAGCTGGAGGATGAGGAGGCGGAAAAGCTCTATCGGTGCGCCCTGGAGCTGCTTCGGGAGCGGTTTTTCCGTTACTATTACGGAGTCCCCAGGCGGAAGAGAGCGGGGCAGCCGAAGTCGGCCTGAAAAAATTGTCCTTGACAAAAGGATGGGACCGCCTTTAATATATAGATATCCGATATATAGGAGGTCTATCTATGGGCATCGATAAAGGATGGATGGCCGGGAGCACAGCGATGCTGCTCCTCCGGCTGCTGGAGGAGAGAGACCGGTACGGCTATCAGATGATCGAGGAGCTCCGCCGCCGCTCAGACCATACGTTTGACTTGAAAGCAGGAACACTTTACCCTTTGCTTCACGGGCTGGAGGAGAAGGGGTGGATCACCTCCTATCAGGGGGAGGGGGGCGGCAGAACCCGAAAGTATTATCACTTAACAGAAAAGGGAAGGCGGGAGCTGAAGGAGAAGCGGGCGGAGTGGGACCGCTACACCCGGGCGGTGTCCCGGGTGCTGGAGGGGGGCATCTGTTTTGGATGACTTTTTTGCGGATTACATGGATCAGGCCATGGAGCAGGTGCGCTGGAGGCGCGCCCGGCCCGCTCTGGCCCAGGAGCTGCGCACCCACCTGCTGGACCAGCGGGACGCCTGCCTGGCCCAGGGGATGAGCCAGACGGAGGCGGAGGCGGAGAGCCTGCGGCAGATGGGGGACCCGGTGGAGGTGGGTACCCAGCTGGACCGGGTGCACCGGCCTGCGCCCCAGTGGGGCATGCTGGCCCTGGTTGGGCTGCTGCTGTGCTCCGGATTTTTCATCCAGGCCACCGTGATGCAGCAGCTAGGCAGAGTTCAGCCCTATATGCCTACCGTGATCGTAAGCATCCTCCTGGGGGTCGCCGCTATGGCGGCGGTGTACCTGGGGGACTATACCCTGCTGGGACGGCGTCCGGTCCTCCTCTATTCTTTGGGCATGGCTGCTCTGGCTGTTTTGATACAGAGGGGCGGAATGAGAGTAGGAGGGATCAGCTACACCCTGCTGGGGCCGGTGCTCTACGCCCTGCTGATCTATGGCCTGCGAGGGAAGGGCTGGCGGGGACTGCTCCTGGCTCTGGCGGGGCTGGTCCCGCCGGTGGTCCTGCCCTGCCTCATCCCGAATTTCACCAGCGGTGCCATCGCCGGCCTCAGCGGAGCAGCGGTGGTGCTCACCGCGGCGTGGAAGGGCTGGATGGGGGTGCCCCGGAAGAAGGGGGCAGCCGCCGTGGCCGTTGGGCTCCTGGTATTGAACGGGGCCGCGCTGTGGCATCTGTCTCAAAGCCCTTATGCGTTGGAGCGGGTCCGATTCGCCCTCCACCCGGAGCTGGACCCCCTGGGGCTGGGATATTTCCCCATGATGGTCCGGGAGATGCTCTCCGGCGCCCAATGGCTGGGGAAAGGGGAGCTGGGGGAACTGAGCGGAGCGGCTGGCTATCTCCCTGGCGTTTCGGATTACTGGCTGGCCCGGGTGATCCACGAGCTGGGCTGGGCCGCTGGGCTGGCCCTTCTGGCCCTGATGACTGCCCTCTTCGCACTGGGGCTGCGGCGCTGTATGCGGCAGAGGGGGATGCTGGGACGCCTGCTGTCCACCGCGGCCCTGACGACTCTGGTCCTGGAGACAGTGTGCTTTGTGGTCTATGATCTGGGATTCCCCCTGGCCGCGCCGCTGGTGCTCCCCTTCCTGTCCACCGGCGGGCGGTATATGGTGGTCAATCTGCTGCTGCTGGGGCTGATGCTGTCCGCCTTTCGGGAAGAAAGGCTCCCGCAGGGGCAGAAGGGGCCCGCCGCACAGTCAAGCCGGGGCCGCCCTCTGATCTCCTGGAGGGACGGGGATCTGGTCATCGCCTTGGGCAGAAGGACGGGAAAATGACCGCAGGGGAAGTCTCCGACGCATCTTGAATAAAAGGCCCTCCAGCGGGGATTATCTGGAATTTTGTTTTTTCCCGGGACATGTGTCTGGGAAGGGACATCCCATACAAAAGATGCCTCAGACAGACAAAACCTCCGGCTCAGCCGGAGGTTTTGTCTTAAAAGTGGAGCTGTTTCGGATCTCCGCATCAGGACCAGCTGAACCAGATGCTGCCGTCCTGATCTGCCATCACGTCCATCGCGCCGTCCAGCAGCTCGGCCACGTCGGCCCGGGTCAGCGGGTCGGCCATGGCCTGGGCGCTGTCGTCCCCGCCGTGGATAACGCCTGAGGCGGACAGGTTGGCCGCGGCCTGGCCGGCCCAGTGGCCGCCGCTCTCAGAGGCAAAGACCTCCGCGGGCACGTCCAGGATGCCCATGAGGTTATCCAGCATCACCGTGGCCTCCCCCCGGGTCACCGGCTCACCGGAGCCGAAGACGGGCTGGCCCTCCTGGTCCAAACTGCCTTGGATAGCCCCTGCCTTCAGGGCAGAGGAGACATAGCCCTTGGCCCAGGTGGGGATGGCCTCGTCGTCATAGAAGCCGGTGAGGGTCACGTCCTCCAGGGGTTCCAGGCCGGTGGCCGCCATGGCCATGGTCAGAAATTCCGCCCGGCTGACCGGCTGGTCTGGGTCAAAGAAATAGCTTCCGTTGACATAGGAGCCCACAAAGATGCCCTCTTCGGCCAGGCGGATGGAGGCCTTGTGGGCAGGGTTGCCCTCCATATCAGCGTAGGTCACCTTGGTGTCCGGCTTTTCGATCTGGATGGATACCTTGGCCTCGGGAGATACGTTGCCCGCCGGGTCCACCGCCACATAGGTGAAACTATCCTTGCCAGTCTTGTTCTCATAGGGGGTATAGACGAACTGGCTGGAGCCGTCCTCCGCCACAGTCACGGCCCCCCGGGCGGGGGTGGAGGTGAGCTGGAAGGTGAGGGAGTCCCCTTCGCCGTCCTCCGCGTCGAACCAGCCGGTGATAGCCACATTTTTATAGGTGGACAGGTCCATATTCCGGGCGATGGGGGCCTCGTTGGCCTCGGTGAGCAGATATAGGGTGACGGTCACCTCCTCACCGGTCTCTCCGGTGGTAAAGGAGGGAAGGAAGGTGAAGGCAGTCTCGTTGACAGAGGGGGTGGGCAGAGCTTGGAACTGGAGCCCGCTCAGGGCGGAGGCGTCCACCAGGGCGCCCTCGGTCAGGGGCTGTCCTCCTACGGTGAGCATCCCTGTGCCGATATCGGGCAGAGTTTTCAGCGTAATGGCGGCCAGCGCGGTCCCACCGCTGCCGCCGGAGACAGGGAAGTCCTCGGCAGAAAAGGAAATGACCTGCCCCACCATGCCGTTTTTGGAGAAATCGGAAACGCTGGGGACATCAGTTTTCTTGTTCCAGAAGAAGGCGGAGGCGGGCAGGGACAGGGTACAGACCAGCGCCAACGCCAGCACCGGGGCGAGCATCCTGCGGAAAGCTGGGGAATGATTCAAAGGAATGACCTCCTTACTTTGTTGATGTGCCCTTATTTTCTGTGCTAACAGGAAAAATATGCGGGCCCACATGCCGGAAAAGCCCATGGAAGATATTGAGAACCAGCAAAAGGAAGTGCAAAAGGAGCTTTGAGGCAGATCCTCCACATCATCTTATTTAGATACAGAACGGGCAGAACGAAGTGCTGCCGTGATGAATGAGGGGGATGTTCTTCCATCAGAACAAATCGCCGGGATCGGGCGTGTATGGGACACGCCCCTGTGTGAGACGGCAAGACCTGGCGCGCCGCGCCGGGCTCAGCGGTCAAAACCACCCGAAAGAGGGAAGATAATGACAGGTGCCTTGACGGGGGGCGGCAAAGGGGATACAATGAAAAAAACTATGGATGTCCACGGGATGCCGCCGGGGGCGCGGCACCGGCCTGGAAAGGAAGTTTCATCATGAAGACTGGATTGGTGCTGGAGGGCGGAGCTCTCCGGACGATTTTTTCCAGCGGGGTGTGCGACGCCCTGCTGGACGGCGGCGTGATGGTGGACTACGTGATCGGGGTGTCCGCCGGGATCGCCTATGGGGTGAGCTATATCTCCCGCCAGCCCCGCCGCAACCTGGAGATCGTGACCCGGTACGCCGGGGACCGGCGGTATATGGGGATGAACAACCTGGCGGACCGGCACAACAGGAGCTACTTCGGCCTGGAGTTCGTCTATGACACCATCCCCAACGAGCTTGTCCCCTTTGATTACCAGACCTTTGCCGCCTATCCCGGTCAGGTGGAGGCGGTGGTGACCAACCTGAACACGGGGGAGGCGGAGTATATGCCAGTCCCGCGGGAGGATGACAAATTCCTGCTGCTCCAGGCCACCTGCGCCCTGCCTCTGATGTTCCCCATCTACCATCTGAATGGACAGCCCTATCTGGATGGCGGCGTGGCCGACTCTATCCCCTATGAACGGGCTTTCCAGCAGGGGTGCGACCGGGTGGTGGTGGTGCTGAGCAAGACCCGGAGCTATGTGCGCCGGCCGGAGAAGCTCCAGCCGGTGATTGAGCGGACCTACCGGGAATATCCCAACTTCTGCCGGGCTATGGCGCGGCGGGCAGAGCAGTACAACACCTGCCGGGAGCGCCTGTTCCAGCTGGAGCGGGAGGGCAGGGTACTGGTGCTGGCCCCGGTGTCCACCCACAAGGTATCCCGCATCGAGCGGGATACCAAAAAGCTGAGGATGCTGTGGGGAGATGGGTATCAGCAGGCGGTGGACCGAATGGACGAGATCCGGGCTTTCCTCACGCCGGACAGGGCGTGACCTCGTCCTCCGCAGCTGGACAGCTGGGCTGGAGGGCCAGCAGAGCCAGGGCGTCCCCCAGCACAGTGAAGAAGGCGGCCATGCGGCCCCGCTCGTCCACGTCGGCCTCCCAGGCCAGGAGGACGGCCAGCAGGACGGCCGCCGCCAGAAGGATGTAGGAATTTCGGGAAAACATATGGGACAAAAAAGACCACCCCCCGCAGTCCATTCTATGTGGACGGCGGCGGGGCGGTCTCTTTTTAGTCAGAAAGTGGGGCGGTACAGTAGACCGTCACGCCCCCGGCAGTGAGATAGAGGGCGGCCTCCCGGCTGCCATCGGTGTGCTCTGTGATACCATACACCGCCCAGCCTGCCTCGGCGCCGGGGAAGGACAGGGGGTAGGCGGTAGTGCCGTCGGAGAGGGCCTCGCCGGGGGCGAGGGTGCCGCTCCATTGCTCTCCGGTCTCCGGTCGGGTGAGGACCACGCTGTCTGCCTCCACCTGGACGGACAGGGAGAGACGGGGAACGTCCTTTCCCCCTTCCCAGCCTGGGGCGGCGGAGAGCAGCGCGCCTCCCTTCTGGTCAGTGACGGTGAGGGCCTGCCAGTCCAGACCGCGGGGGATCCCATTCCCCAGCCCACAG
This sequence comes from Lawsonibacter asaccharolyticus, assembly GCF_022453915.1. Taxonomy (NCBI): domain Bacteria; kingdom Bacillati; phylum Bacillota; class Clostridia; order Eubacteriales; family Oscillospiraceae; genus Lawsonibacter; species Lawsonibacter asaccharolyticus. The sequence goes on along the minus strand of NZ_CP091870.1, from coordinate 1,764,943 downwards.
CCGGGCAGGGGGAACAGGAGCAGCGTCAGCAGGAGAGGGAACAGGCGCTTCATTTCAGCCTCCTCTCCAGGCAGTGGAGCCGGAAAACCAGTACGCCGCAGGCGGCGCACAGGAGGGCCAGCAGTGCCGGCCGGAACCAGGCGGGGAACAGGGGAGCCGAGGAAGTGATGATAACGGTGGGGCCCTCCGCGCTGCCGATGACCCCCATCTGGGGCTCGATCACCCAATGAAAGTAGAGCTGGGAGACGCCGTAAACCAGGTACGGCAGCAGAAAGAGGAAGCAGAAGACCGCCGCGGCGGTGCAGACCCACCGGAACAGCCGGAGATAGCGCAGGACGGTGGTCTGCTGGTACTGGTCCATAGCGCGGGCCGCCACCTGTCCCGCCTCCTCTACGGACAGAGTGGGGGAAGAGGTCCGCTCCCCCTGGAGCAGCTCCACCAGAGAGACCTCCAGGGTCTGGGCCAGGGGCTCCAGCAGCTTCAGGTCGGGAAATCCCCGTCCTGTCTCCCATTTTGAGACGGCCTTGTCCGTCACGTGGAGCCGCTGGGCCAGCTCCTTCTGGGTCAGCCCCCGCTCCTTTCTCAGCTGGGCCACAAAGGACCCAAAGCGTATGTTGTCCATACAGCCCCTCCTTTTCTATTTTATTATGACATGGGGCGGAAAAAAGTCAACCTACGAAAAGTAGACAGGGCCAATGAGGGAAAATCAGGAGTAAAATTCCGGACTTCGGCGCAAGCTACTTCTGAAAAAGGAGGAATGCATCATGGAGGAGAACCAGCAGGGGGAGCAGCAGGAGATGGAGCAGGCCATCCAGCCCATCGTGGAGATGGGGTCCTCCACCATTCGGACCGGCCGCGGTACAGTCCATGTCCTCACCATCGTGGGGCAGATCGAGGGACATCAGCTGCTGCCTCCCACCAGCAAGAGCACGAAGTATGAGCATGTGATGCCGCTGCTGGCCATGGTGGAGGAGAGCGAGGAGGTGGACGGACTTCTGGTCCTGCTGAACACGGTGGGCGGGGATATCGAGGCAGGGCTGGGCATCGCGGAGCTGATCGCCAGCATGTCCAAGCCCACGGTGTCCCTGGTGCTGGGCGGAGGGCACTCCATCGGCGTGCCGCTGGCTGTGTCGGCCAAGCGCTCCTTTATCGCCCCATCCGCCGCCATGACTATCCATCCGGTGCGGCTGAATGGGCTGGTGATCGGCGTGCCCCAGACCTTTTATTATTTTGAGCGCATCCAGGAGCGTATCCTGCAATTTGTGACTGCCAACAGTTCCATAAAAAGGGAGACCTTTACAAAGCTGATGCTCCAGACCGGAGAGCTGGCCGCCGACGTGGGCAGCGTGATCTACGGTGAAGAGGCGGTGGAGCTGGGGCTGATTGACCGGATCGGCGGCTTGTCAGATGCCCTATCCTGTCTGCACGAGATGATTGAGGAACGGAAGAGCGGGGCCGCCCCTTCCCCGTAGGGGACCCATCAAAGCTGGTGCGGCCCGGAGGATACTTTCGGTTCTTGCATAAGGGAGGGGGGCCCCTCCCGCCTCCATCTTATAGGGGGAGTTGTCACGGCGGATGCAGTGACGGATGAGAGGACACCAGGGCAGTCAAAAAAGCTGTGAGGAATTTTCCTCACAGCTTTTTTTATAAATCGGTACTCTGAAGCTTTTCTGAAGAGAACAGTGAACTAAAGGGGAGGAGCGATAGACTGCGGGAAAGGCCAGGAGCCTATCTGGTCCCCAAATGTTCGCCAGCGTAGCGGAGGAGCTCCTCCCGGAAGCTTGGGTGGGCGATGGAGGCCATAGCCTGGGCCCGCTCCAGCAGGGACAGGCCGGTGAGGTTGACGACCCCGTACTCCGTCGCCACATACTGGATCATGGTACGGGGGGCGGAGACCACGCTGCCCGCCGGGATGCAGGGGACGATGTTGGACTTCAGTGTGCCGTCCTTCTTTTGGTGTGTGGAATTGAGGCAGATGAAGCCCTTTCCACCCTTAGACCGGAAGGCACCCTCCAGGAAATCCAGCTGCCCGCCGATGCCGGAGAGCTGCCGGGCGCCGGCGCTCTCTGCGTTTTCCTGGCCCATAAGGTCCAGTTCCACACCGCCGTTGATGCTGATCACATTGCTCATCTGCCCGATGCGTTCCGGGGAGTGGACATAGTCCACATCGCTGGGGCGGAACAGTCCGGGCTCCCGGTCCAGCCAGTCGTAGAGCTCCTGGGAGCCCATGGCCAGGTTCCAGGTTGCATATCCCCGGTCCACCTCCTTGCGGCTGTTGGTCAGCTTTCCCTTCTGGAACAGGCGCAGAAAAGCGTCGCTGATGGTTCCGGTGTGACAGCCCAGATCCTTGATGTCGGAGTCGGCCAGCATACTTGCTACCGCAAAGGGGACGCTTCCCACCCCCAGGGAGAGGACCGCTCCGTCCGGAATCTCCTGGGCCACCAGCTGGGCGATCCTGAGATCAGTGGGGCTGGGGTCCCGGTAGGTGCGCAGGGGCAGGGGTTCATGCTCACCCTCCACGATATAATCCGCCTCCGAGAGATGGACGCGGTGGCTGCCGTCCACCCCTTGCAGCCGGGGCAGGCGCTCGTTGATCTCAAAGACCACCGTGCGGGCGGACTGGAAGATGGTACGCCAGGCGTAGTTGGAGATGCCCAGGCCGCAGTAGCCCTGGTCATCCGGCAGAGAGACGGGGACAAATGCCGTGTCGCAGCGGATGTGCCGGTCCCGGTAGAGGCAGGGCAGGGAGCGCAGGATCATGGGCAGGAACTGGACCAGGCCACGGGCCTGCAGCTTCCGCTCGTAATCCCCCAGGTGCCAGCTGTAATAGTGGAAGGAGATCTGCTCCGGGTCGCACTCCACCACCTCGATCCTGGGGCGGATGACCAGTCCGCCGCGGATCTTCACGTCTGTCAGCCGGCCTTTCCGGGCGGCCAGCGCCCTGTCCATCAACTCCGGATATCCGCCGCCGAAGCCGTAGTCTACCCAGTCACCGGAGCGGACCGCCCTCTCCGCGGCCACCTCCGGTGTCACAAATTTGCTCCTGTCAAGCTCCATATTGACCTTGTCCTCCGTTTCTGTCTCTGTGTGGTGCGGCCCGATAGAGATCCGCCGGTGATTTGCTATGTCCCATATAGTACACAGAAATGCGGACTCTGTAAATAGAAATGAGCATAAGAAATATCTCCGGAAACAGAAAGCGCTCTGGAGAGAGGAGGCCTGCTCAGGAACACAAAATGGGATCGGGAGAAATTTTTAAAAAGGGGTTGACAAATTTGCACCAATGTATTATTGTACTAATTGCTTAATACAATAATACGAACAGAAAGGAGCACAGACATGCAATGGCAGCTGGAAGGCGACCGGCCCATCTATCAGCAGCTGGTGGACCAGATCATGATGCAGATCGTCAGCGGGCAGCGGAAGGCGGGGGACAAGGTCCCTGCCGTGCGGGAGCTGGCGGCGGAAGCCGGGGTAAATCCCAACACCATGCAGCGGGCGCTGGCCGATCTGGAGCGCCAGGGCCTTCTGTACACCAATCGGACCAGCGGACGGTATGTGACGGAGGATGAGGAAATGATCACAAAGATCAGGGAACGGATCGCGGAGGAGCGGATCTGTGCCTTTTTGGAGAGCATGTCCCAGCTGGGCTTCACCCAGGAGCAGGTCCTGGGGCTGATCCAGCGGGAGAGAGAGGAGAAGAACGCATGAGACAAGACAACGATTTGGTGGTCTGTCAGGGACTGACCAAGCGGTTCGGCCGCCAGACGGCCCTGGACCGTCTGGACCTGAATTTGCCCAGGGGCAAATTCATCGGCCTTCTGGGCCCCAACGGGAGTGGAAAGACCACCATGATTAAGCTGATCAACGGGCTGCTGACTCCCACCGAGGGGACCGTTCTGGTGGACGGACAGGCGCCGGGGACCTACACTCACAGCATCATCAGCTATCTGCCGGACCGCCCCTACCTCAGCGACTGGATGCGGGTGTCCGACCTGCTGGCCTTTTTTTCCGACTTTTACAAGGATTTTGACCAGGTGAAGGCGGACGAGATGCTCAAGGACCTGAAGATCGGCCCGGGGCAGAGACTGAAGGTGCTCTCCAAGGGCACCAAGGAGAAGGTGCAGTTGATCCTGACTATGAGCCGGAAAGCCCAGCTCTATGTGCTGGATGAGCCCATCGCCGGGGTGGACCCGGCGGCTCGGGACTACATCCTGGGCACTATATTGTCCAATTACAGCGAGGAGGCCAGTGTCCTGCTCTCCACCCACCTGATCGCCGACATCGAGCGGGTGCTGGACGAGGTGGTCTTTATCCGGGAGGGCGTCATGGTCCTGCACAAGGACGTGGACGCCATTCGGGAGGAGACGGGCAAGTCGGTGGATACTCTGTTCCGGGAGGTGTTCGCATGCTGAGCAAACTGATTCGATACGAGTGGAAGGCGGTCGCGCGGGTGTGTATCCCCATGTATGGCGGCCTGATCCTGGCGGCGATGCTGACCCACTTCCTGCTGGGGAACCTGGAGCGGTTCAGCTCCACGCTCTATGATATCATCACTATGGCGATGAGCACCCTGTGCTTCGGACTCTTTATGGCTGCCTTCGTGCTGACCCTGATCATCCAGATCCAGCGCTTTTCCAAAAATCTGCTGGGGGACGAGGGATACCTGATGTTCACCCTGCCCGCCAGTGTGTCCCAGCATATCACTGCCAAGCTGGTTGTGGCGGTGCTGCTGGACGTGCTTTCTGTGGCGGCCGCCATCCTGGCGGTGCTGGCCCTGGCCCTGGACGGCACCATGTGGCTCGACCTGCCCGGTGATTTTTTTGACATGATCGTATATGTGGACTGGAGCGACTGGCTGCTCCTCCTGGAGCTGCTCCTCCTGTGTCTGGCCGCCGGCGCCGTGTGCATGCTGCACATCTATGCCAGCATCGCGGTGGGCCACCTGGCCCGGAAGCACCGTACCCTGGCAGCCTTCGGCGCCTATTTTGGCTTTGCAGTGGCGCTGAATATCCTCTTTACCGGTATGCTGGAGATCTTCGTCTCCTCCCCCTGGATGGCGGAGATCGGCCGCTGGTTTATGGAGCTGAAGGGGGATACGGGGGGACACCTGCTCATGTGGCTGCTGATCCTGGGCATCGCGGTGCTGGGTGCCGGGTTCTTTGTTCTGACCCGGTATCTCCTGAAAAACCATCTGAACCTGGAATAAGGGATGCCGGACCGTTTTCAAGGGGGGCGCCGCGGACTGCGCGGCGCCCCCCTCTTTTTTGCGGGCAGGCGGGGCATAGGACGGGCCCGCAGCTCATAATCTGAGGGCAGGAAGAACATCCCCTGGAAGGAGGTCCGAGCATGGAGACCAGGATCGCGGAGCTGCGGTACAAGGAGGTCATCAGCGTCACCGACGGCAGCCGGTTTGGATATGTGGGGGACATGGAGGTGGACCTGGAGAGCGGGCAGGTCCGGGCCCTGGTGGTGCCGGGGCGGCTGCGGCTGTTCGGCCTGCTGGGCCGGGAGGAGGACCGCTATATCCCCTGGGACCGGGTGCGGCGGTTTGGGGAGGACATCATCCTGGTGGAGCAGGAGCCCCAGCCTCGGGCACTGCGCCGCCGCCGGTGAGAGAGGCGCGGAACGGGAAAGGCCCGCCGGTCACAGACCGGCGGGCCTTTCCCTATGAGGGGAACAAAAAGGGGGGAGGTCAGCGAGCAAGATCCTCACAGAAGTTCATGAGGATCTGGGCCACTTCGGCCCGGGTGGCGGTGCCGGCGGGGTCCAGATAGCCTCCGGGTCTGCCGGAGATCAGGCCCTCGGACACGGCCCAACCCATGGAGTCGGCCGCCCAGACGGCGACGCTGTCCCGGTCGGCGTAACCGCTCAGGCTGACGGAGGCGCTGGTGTCATAGCCCTTGTATCTGGTGTAGCCATAGAGGATCAGGGACAGCTGCTCCCGGGTCACCGGGGCATCAGGAGCGAAGGAATTTTCACCCATGCCGGCCACGATGCCCTGGGCCGCGGTCCAGTTCACCGCATCGGCGTACCATGCGCCGGCGGCCACATCGGAGAAGGTGGCCGCGCCGGAGACAGCGGGCTTGTCCTCCATAGCATAGAGGATCTGGGACAGCATGGCACGGGTCAGTGTGCCGTTGGGGGAGAAGCGGGAGCCATCGGTGCCCGACATGATGCCGTTTTCGGCCACATAGGCCACTGCATCATAGTACCAGTCGTCCTCTGCCACATCGGAGAAGAGGGGCTGTTCCTCCTCCTGCTCCAGAGCCGTAAAGACGGCCTCTACCGTGACCTTGGAGGCGGGCATGGTGAAGGTGAACCTGCCGTCGCCCTTGTCCTTGAGCTTGATGGAGTCCCCGTCCTTGTCGGTGACGGTCAGCTCATCCAGTTCATAGCCGTCATCGGGCTTGACAGTGATGGTGACCGTGGTGCCCTTGGAGGCGCTCTTGGGGGAGACAGTGACGTCGCCGTGGCGGCTGCTGTCCACGCTGACCGTGTAGGTGGCGGAGCCGCTGGAGCCGCCGCCGGAAGAGCGGCGGGAGATGGTATAGGAACCGTTGCCGTGATCCGTCAGACGGTACCCGGAGGCGGCCACCAGAGTGGGCAGGGTATCGACGTCCTCACCCTTGACCAGGGTAAAAGTCTTACTGCCCTGAATGGTGACCGTGCCCAGGCCATCCTTCAGCACGGTGATAGTGCCTCCGTCAGCAACCGCGTCGATAGCGTCCTGAAGATCAGCGTAACCCACATCTTCCACCTGGGCCGCTGCCTCGTTGGTCAGAGAGAAGGTGAAGGGGCTGAAGCCGTGGCGGGTGCTGAAGGTGAGATTGGCTCCCTCATCCGCCTCCGCGGTGTAAAAATAGGTCCTGCCGTTAGAGGCCTGATGCTTGATATAGATGGTCTTGCTGGCAAAGTCGTCGGGCAGGGTTAGGGTGACATGAGCGGTTCCAGTGATGTTCAGATCCTCCTGGGGGATCTCCTTGACCACCACGGAGTTGCCCTGGTTGATATCGCCTGCGGTGCTGGCGGTGGAGGCCACCACCTGTCCCTTGGGCGAGATGTCCAGGGTGACGGAGTTAATACTGCCGTCCGTACCGGTCAGAGCGTCTACTGTGGTGACCTGCAGATAGGTCTGAGTATAGAGGACAATCTCCTCGCTCCCAAGTTCGGACTGTCCTTTTTGTAGCAGTTCGTCCTTTTCTGCGCTGTCGGCCAGCTGGCCGGCCTGTTCCTGGGCTGCCTGAGACAGGGCGGAGTCCGCATTCACAGTGCCGGCCGCCTCGTTTACGGCCTCCTTGACCTCATCATTCAGGCCGTCAGGCAGCTGGTCCTCAGTCTCGGTAGGCTCGGTGCTGGGGAGAACGTCTACGTCCGCCCCGGTGACGGTGACAGTGCAGGAGGCGCGGTAAGCGCCAGCAGAAGCAGTGATGATGGCCTCACCGGCGGCCACGGCGGTGACGGTGCCGTCTTGAGCCACAGTGGCAACGGCCTCGTCGCTGCTGGTCCAGGTCACCGTCTGGTCTGCATTGGAAGGGGAGACGGTGGCGGTCAGGGCAGTGCTGCCGCCGCTGACGAGTGTCAGGGCGGCGCGGTCCAGGGAGATGCCGTCCACACCGGCGTAGCTGACTGTGACGGAGCAGGTCAGTGATTTTCCGTTTACCTCAGCGGTGATGGTAGCCGTCCCGGGAGCCGCAGCGGTCACAGTGCCGTTGTCCACGGCGGCCACAGCCTCATTGTCGCTGGACCAGGACACAGCGGAAGCAGGCACAGCGCCCCAGGGCTCGGCATTGACAGACAGGACAGCCTCGCCGCCCTTGGTCAGGGCGAGGGTCTGCTGGCTCAGGGCCAGCGTGCCCACCATGTACTGGTAGCCATCCTGATTGCTGGCTACGGCATCCTTGCCGCTGACAAGATAACTGGTAGGATCGGCGGTGAAATAGCCGCCGGAGATGCTCAGGCCATGGGCGGTCCCGGTCTGGATATCGCCCTGGAAAGAGCCGCCGGAAATGTTCAGAGCCGCCTGTGCGGAGTTGGCCATGATCACAGCGGGGGGGAAGGTATTCTGTTCGGTCCCCTCGGCGGGAGTGACGGCGTAGGTGCCGCCGGTGATGTTGAGGGAACTGGTGCCGCCGACGGAGGAGGAATAAGCCACATAAACGGCCCTGGAATTCCCGGCGACGGACACGGAGACATCTCCGCCCATTTCGCCGATCATGCCGTAGTTGGTGATGCCATAGCGGGCTGCGGGGTTGGGCTGTCCAGCGATAAGATATCCGTCATCGCTGCTTCCAATGGCTCGGAAGGCGCCGCCTGTGATGGAGTCGATGGTGCCGTAGTTCTGGAGCACATTGTTGCCGCCCCAGAAGTGCTGCTCCTGGTTGTCCATGGTAAAAGTGCCTCCGGTGATCGTGCCGATTTTGCCGTTGGGTTCATTTTTCAGCACATTGGCAGCGCCGGTAAAGGTGCCACCGGAGATCAGTTTGATCTCCCCAGGATGCGGATCAGCGGAATCATCCACTCCGTTTCGGATCACACTGGAGAGGTTTCCGAGGGCTTTGGAAGTGCCATCACCGGTGGTGAAGGTGCCCCCGGAGATCTCCTCGATGACACCGCCGTTGACCACAGTGTACCAGGAATTAGCGGCGGTGCCGCCGGAGACGGGATATTGAGTCTCCTTGCTGCGGGTGAACATACCGCCGGAGATCTCGGTAATGGTGCCGTAGTTGTACAGAACTGCCTTGCCATGGGTGACCACATCCACCACACCGCCGCCGGCGCTGTCCAGAATGGTCAGGGTGCCCTGATTGACGATGGTGTGGCTGGACACATTGGTCAGGGTTTGGCCGTTCAGGTCCAGGGTGAGGATCTTGCCTTCGGGGATGGTGATATCTTCTGCCACATCAGTGAGCATTACAATGGTATCGCCGTCCGCGGCTTCCACGGCCGCTTCCAGAGTACCAAACCCCTGGTCCCCGATTTTCGCAGCTGGGATGAGCTCCAGATAGTTTTCAGAATCGGTGTTCATGGAAAGCCCGTCTACTATGAGCTGGTTTCCTTGGCCAGAACTGCCGTACAGAGGGATCAGATCGTTCCCATTGGCGGTGCCCTCCGCTTGGAAGGTGCAGTCAGAAAAGACAATTTTGTTGGCTGAAGCGCCATAGTTGCAGGAAACGATCACCTGATAATTTCCGGCAGTTGTCTTGGCCTGGATATCGCTGTCCGTGATGTACAGCGTGTTCCCAAAGCCGGAGTCCCCTTCCGGGATATCCTGAAGTTCGCCGCCGTCCAGTACGATGGTTCCGAAATTGTTGCTCGGACCGGAAAAATGGTTGATCCCGATTAGGGTGCTGTCGGTGATGGTAGTGTTGGTGTTGCAGGAGTAAGCATAGTAAGCCGTCCAGCCCTGGATCTCACAGCCGGAGATGTCGATGGATGCGGCCGTGTTGGCCTGAATGTTGATGGCGTATTTGTCCACCGTGAGGCTGCTCTGCTGGACAGAAAGGTCAATGTCGGAGTAATTCTGGAAATAAAGGCCGGAATGTGCGGAGTCATCCTCATAGGTAAAGTTGGTCAGGCTGACATTGACGCCGCTGCTTTGAGTCAAGCCGGATTCATTCCAGGCGCCATTGATATAGAGGGCGATGTTGTTAGTGCTGGCGGCCTCAGACGGGGTTTCAAAGGTCACGTTCTCTGCCGAGAAGGACATGTCATCGCCGTTCACCATTCTGACGACCCGGGCACCATTCTTGGAGTTGTCATTGACAACGACCGTGAGGTCCTCCAGTGTGAGGGAGGCATCGTCGTTGACAAGGTGGAAGGCCACCTGTCCATTGACGCTGATGGTGGTCTCAGATTCCCCGTTGCCGAGGATGGTGACATGCTCCCCATTCTCAAAGGTGACGCTGTCAATGGTGTGCTCGCCGGAGGGCAGAGAAATGACGGCGTTCTCAGAAGAGGATACAGCCTTCAGGGCCTCGGAGAGGGAGTCGTAAGGTGTACCGTTCATGGTAACGGAGTCGTCAACCGCCGCAACTGCGAGGTCTGCCATAGGGATCGTATTGTTGGGGGGCGGGAGGGAAGGATCTTCATCCTCAGGCAGGCTGGGATCGTCCCCCTCGTCCGGGCCGTCCCCAGGCAGGGTGGGATCATTCCCTTCGTCCGGGCCGCCCCCGGGCAGGGTGGGATCGTCCCCCTCGTCCGGGCCGTCCCCGGGAAGCGGATCGTCCCCGCCGCCTCCGGTGTTCCCCAGATCGGGGTCCTCCTGCACCTGCCCCGCGGGCTGACTGCCGGTGTCCGCACCGTCAGCCAGTGCTGTGACAGGGAGCAGAGACAGTGCCATGGCCATCGTCATCACGATGGCCAAAAGCCGTTTTTTCATGCATAACACTCCTTTACAAAAAATAGGGTCTGCTGTATGAATAAGCGGATGATACCGCTGATTCAATAAAACGAAATATAAATTACGTCTATAATTAAGGCGCATTTAGTGGGAAAACGCCTGCCATCTTCAAGATTGAAGATGGATCATGCCCATATGGGCATGATCATGAAATTTAAATTACGATTTTTTACAAGAAGAAAAGACCCTCCAGCTGATCTCCTGGTTCCCGATACGTGAGCAATAATATTCAAAATAATTATTATGTTATTTTTAAAAGAAGTATAGCACAGGTGCGGACTGTTTTCAAGGGAACACTTCTTTTTTGCTTTTGCGAAATTTGAAGAAATTTCCTGAAGGGCAGGGCAGAGGCGGAAAAGGGGAGCTGCCCGCTCACTTTTTTCAAAAAATACTTGTATTCGGCGGAAAACTGTGATATACTACCAGCGCATTATGCCTGGGAGTGCTGATTTTCCGCCCAGTGCCCGGCCTCGGCCGGGTTGGCGGGGAATATGAGGCGCCCGGAAAGATCAAACTGAATTTTAGGAGGAAACAAGAATCATGGCAGTCGTATCTATGAAGCAGCTGCTGGAGGCCGGCGTGCATTTCGGCCACCAGACCCGTCGTTGGAACCCCAAGATGGCCGCTTACATCTACACCGAGCGCAACGGCATCTATATCATCGACCTGCAGAAGACCGTGAAGAAGCTGGAGGAGGCCTACAACTTCGTCCGTGAGCTGGGCGAGAAGGGCGAGACCCTGCTCTTCGTGGGCACCAAGAAGCAGGCCCAGGAGGCCATCAAGGAAGAGGCTTCCCGCGTGGGCATGTACTATGTGAACGCCCGCTGGCTGGGCGGCATGCTCACCAACTTCAAGACCATGCGGGGCCGTGTGGACCGCCTGAATCAGCTCAAGCGGATGCAGGAGGACGGCACCTTCGACATGCTGCCCAAGAAGGAAGTCATGAAGCACTTGGGCGAGATCGCCAAGCTGGAGAAGTACCTGGGCGGCGTCACTGAGATGAAGAAGTTGCCCGGCGCCCTGTTCGTGGTGGACCCCCGCAAGGAGCGCAACGCCATCAACGAGGCCCGCAAGCTGAACATCCCCATCGTTGCTATCGTGGACACCAACTGCGACCCCGATGAGATCGACTACGTCATCCCCGGCAACGACGATGCCATCCGCGCCATCAAGCTGATCTCCTCCGTCATGGCCAACGCCATCCAGGAGGGCAAGCAGGGCCAGGATGAGGCCCCCGCTGCTGAGGAGGCCGCTCCCGCCGCCGCGGAGCAGTAAGCCTTGACCCAAAGCGCCCGCCCGACGGACGGGCGGGCGCTCTCTTTCTGTATTCCAGAGAAAAAACGATCATATTTTATGGAGGTAATACAAATGGCTTTTACCGCGAAAGACGTACAGGCCCTGCGCGAGATGACTGGCGTGGGCATGATGGACTGCAAGAAGGCGCTGACCGCCGCTGACGGCGACAAGGACAAGGCTATCGAGTGGCTGCGTGAGAAGGGCCTTGCCGCCCAGACCAAGAAGGCCGGCAAGGTGGCCGCCGAGGGCGTCTCCTACGCCATCGTCAATGAGGCTGGCGTGGGCGTCGTGGTGGAGGTCAACTCCCAGACCGACTTCGTGGCCAAGAACGAGGTGTTCCAGGGCTTTGTCAAGGACGTGGCCTCCGTCATCGCCGCCGAGGACCCCGCCGATGTGGCCGCACTCCAGGAGATGACCTACCCCGGCACCGACCGCACCATCGCCTCCGTCACCGCCGACAAGGTGCTCTCCATCGGGGAGAACATCCAGATCCGCCGCTTCGTCCGCTATGCCGAGGGCGTCAATGTGCCCTATATCCACATGGGCGGCAAGGTCGGCGTGCTGGTGAACCTGGCCGTGGAGGGCATCGCTGACATGGCCAAGGTCGTCGAGGTGGGCAAGGATGTGGCCATGCAGATCTGCGCCATGAACCCCACTTTCCTGGACAAGAGCGACGTGGATCAGGCCACCCTGGACAAGGAGAAGGAGATCCTGATGGTCCAGGCCAAGGAGGACCCCAAGAATGCCAGCAAGCCCGAGAATATCATCGAGAAGATGGTCATGGGCCGCATTGGCAAGTATTACGAGGAGAACTGCCTGCTCCAGCAGGCCTTCGTCAAGGAGAATAAGATCTCCGTGGAGAAGCACGTGGCTGAGGTGGCCAAGCAGCTGGGCGGCAAGATCACCGTCAAGGCCTTCACCCGCTTCCAGACCGGCGAGGGCATCGAGAAGAAAGAGGACGACTTCGCCGCCGAGGTCGCCAGCATGATTAAGTAAGACCGCTTTACAGCGCCTGACAGATAACTTGATGGAGAGAGCCCGAGGCAATGAGAGTTGCCTCGGGCTCTCTTTTAGTTTTTCCACAATAGAAGATCCCCCGCCGCAGGATTCGGCAGGGGATCAAAAGGACATCAGGCATCCAGCAGACCGGACTGGACCAAGAAGTCGTGGGCGACGGTCTCCACCTCCTCGCCCGCCACGTCCACCCGATAGGTGAGCTCACTCATCAGTTCGTCGGTGAACTGCTCGTTGAGGAGCTGGATGGTCTCCTTGAGGCCGGGAGCATCCTCCGCGAAGCGTTCGAATACGTCGCTGCGGGCCAGAATGGTGCCGTAGTAGTCGGGGAAGAAGTGCTGGTCATCGTCCAGAAGAGTCAGATTGGCCCGTTTGTTCAGGCCGTCGGTGGCGTAGACCACCATCACATCGTAAGCGCCCTGCTCGATCAGGGTGTACTTCATCATAATGTCCACCGGGTTGGCCACCTGGAAGTTCAGGCCGTAGGTCTCCACCATGGGACCGAACTTCATGTTGCCCGCGTCGGTGAAGAAGTCCTGCTCAGCGCAGAAGCGCAGCTCTCCGGCGATGGGCACCAGGTCGCTGATGGTCTCCGGGTGGTAGGTATCCACCACCTCCTGAGTGACACCGATGACGTAGGTGTTGTTGACACCGATCTTGCCCAGCAGCTGGAGGTCGTACTCCTCATTCATCTTCTCGTTGACAAAGTCGTAGAGGGTCTGTCCCTCTGGGATATCGGTGGTGTCCAGCCCCATGATGGTGGTGAGGAGGGTGCCGTCCCACGTGTACATCAGATCGCAGGAGTGATTGGCGGCGGTGAGGGCGTTGAAGTTGTTCACCGCGGTCATCTCGTCCTGGATGGTGACAGGGATGCCATGGCGGTCCTCCACCAACTGCTTGATCATGCTGTTGACCAGCTGTACCTCGGAGAACTGGCCCTCATAGAGGAGCAGGCCGGCGGTGCTCTTGGGCAGGAAGGCGTACACGCACAGGGCCAGGGCCGCCGCACAGGAGAGGACGGCAGCTCCCCGGGCGGCCATCCTGCGGCCCCTGGGGCGCTGGCTGTCCCGGCTGTTGAGATACCGCTCCGCCATGCCCATCAGCAGGTCCAGAACCAGGGCCGCCGCCATGAGTACGCCGGTGCCGCCCAGGATGGCCTGCATGTCCTCCTGGCGGATGCCGGTGGTGATGACGCTGCCCAGGCCTCCGCCGCCCACAAAGGAGGCAAAGACCGCGGTGCCGATGGCGTTGACTGCGGCAATGCGGATGCCGGTGAAGATGATGGGGGCGGCGATGGGGATCTCCACATGGACGAGGCGGTAGGTACGGGTCATGCCCATGCCCCTGCCCGCCTCGATCAGGTGCTCAGGCACTTGGTCCAGCCCCAGGCAGGTGTTGCGGACGATGGGCAGCAGGGAGTAGAGGGCCAGACCCACGATGACAGTGGGCTTGCCCGGACCGATGAACACCATGATGATGCCCAGCAGTGCCAAGGCGGGGGTGGTTTGGATCAGGTCCACCACTCGGAGGACGATCTTCCGGGCAGCAGGATAAAAGTGGCAGAGGATGCCAAGGGGAACACCCGCCAGGACGGCGAAGATGAGGGCGGCGACCACCAGAGACAGGTGCTCTAAGATCATGGAAGCGGTCATACCTTATCCCCTCCCTTCCGCATCCCCTTGGGGACCACCTGACGCTGGACCAGATCCACCAGAGAGCCCAGCACGAAAGCCAGGAGGGCGGCGGGGATGGCACCCATCAGGATGAGGCCGTTGTCATTGGAGCTGATCCCGGAGTAGATGAAGTCCCCCAGGCCGCCGCCGCCGATCATGGAGGCCAGTACCGCCCAGCTGACGGTGTAGACGGTGGACATGCGTAGCCCGCCGATGATGGTGGGCATGGCCAGGGGCAGCTCCACCCGGATCAGGCTCTGTATGGCGCTCATGCCGCAGCCACGGGCAGCCTCGATGTACTGCTGGTCCACGGATACCAAGCCGGCATAGGTGTTTTTCAGCACCGGGAAAGTGGCGTAGATGCCCAGGGCAACCAGTACCGTTGCGGTGCCCGCCCCCCAGGCCAGCACCAGCAGACCGATGAACACGATGCCCGGGATGGTGTTGAAGACGGACAAGACGGGCAGGACTACTCCGGAGAGCTTGGGCCGCCGTGACAGCAGGATGCCCAGCACAAGGCCCAGGGCAAAGCCGATGGCGACGGACACCAGGGTGAACAGAAGATGCTGGCCGATGGCCACAGGAAGTTTATCCCATCCCAATGTGTCTCACCCCCAAAGCTGTTCCGCCATAGCGGAGGTCATGCTGGTCTTGGTGATGATGCCGTCCACCTTTTCCTCCTCGTTCAGGACGATGAGGTAGGGGGCGCCGCTGGAGATCAGCAGGTCGAAGCAGTCCTTGGCGCTGTCCCCCGTGTGGACGGTGGGGGTGTTGCAGCGGATCAGGGGCTCGATGGTCTTGACCACATGGCCGGTGAGGCGGATGTCCGCAATGGACACGGTGCCCTGATAGCGGTCCTGGTCGTCCACCACGATCAGGGTGTCCACGTTGCGCCGCTGCATCTTGCTGACGCACTCGTTGACGCCCCGGCGGGCGGAAACGGTGGACACGCCGGAGCGCATGAAGTCGGCGGCGGTGAGCTCCTTCTGAGCGTGGGTGTCGATGAAATTGCCCAAAAAGTCCTGGATCTGTCCGCTGGCGGGGTGGGCCAGCATCTCTTCCGGAGGCGCCATCTGGACGATGTTGCCGTGGTCCATGAAGATAATGACGTCGGCCAGATCCAGAGCCTCCGCCATGTCGTGGGTGACGAAGATGAAGGTCTTGTGCAGCTTCTGCTGGAGGCCCTTCACCTCCTGCTGCAGGGAGCGGCGGGTCATGGGGTCCAGGGCGCTGAAGGGCTCATCCATCAGGACGATGGGAGGGGAGGCGGCCAGTGCCCGGAGGATGCCGATGCGCTGCTGTTGTCCGCCGGACATCTCCGAGGGGTACTTGTTGGCGTACTGCTCATAGGGCATCTCCACCATGGCGAGCATGTCGCGGACGATCTGGTCGCACTGCTCCTTGGAGTACTTCAGCAGCTTGGGCACCACGCAGATGTTTTGGGCCACCGTCATGTTGGGGAACAGGCCGATCTGCTGGATCACATAGCCGATGTGGCGGCGCAGCTCCACCTTGTCCTTGGAGGTGATGTCCTCCTCGTTCAGATAGATCTTTCCTGTGTCGGGCTGGATCAGACGGTTTATCATCTTCAGTGTGGTGGTCTTACCGCAGCCGGAGGGGCCGATGAGCACGGCGAACTGCCCCTCCTCAATTTCAAAACACAGATCGTTTAGGATCTTTTGGCTGCCGTAGGACAGGGATACATGGTCGAATCTTAACAAATGAGACCTCCTTTTCCGGTGTGGCCGGAGACCGGCCAGCGGGCCAACGAGAACGGCACCGGAGGGGCGCCCTTCAGGTATCAGGTGCGGGATGGAGGGGGAGAGCCCTCTGCTCCAGGTAGAAAATTGGGTAACATTACAACTTTATTATAGCAGTACCAGAAAAAACTGTCAAATAAACAAAATGTAAATATGGGTCGGATGACATAAATATGGAATTAAACTGGGAAATTAAGAAACTTTTTATAAAATCTTAACCATATCCCGGGCCTGTCCTTAAAAAACGTCTGGTACACTCGAACCAGCAAAGGAGGCGAGCGCATGAATCTGGAAATCATCCTGGTCAGGACGGTCCTGGTGCTGACCGCCGCGCTGTCGGTGGGGATCTCTCTGTGGGGCGGATACTATCTGCTGACGGGCCTGATGTCTTGGCGCAGGCCCATGGACTACGGCCGGCACCCCGCCGGCACCCGGTTCGCGGTGCTGATCGCGGCCAGAAACGAGGAACTGGTCATTGGTCCGCTGATCAACAGCCTGCTGGAGCAGGAGTATCCGGCGGAGCTGTATGACATCTATGTGATCCCCAACAACTGTACGGATAACACAGCGCTGGCCGCCCGACAGTTCGGGGCGGAGGTGCTGGAGTGCACCGTGCCGGTCCGGTCAAAGGGGGAGGTGCTCCGCTTCGCGGAGGAGCAGCTCTCCGGGCGGCACTATGACGCCTTCTGCGTCTTTGACGCGGACAATGTGGTGGACCGGTGCTTCCTAAAGGAGATGAACAATGCCTATCGGGCCGGGGCCCGGGCGGCCCAGGGCTATCGGGACAGCAAAAATCCCTATGACAGCGCCATCTCGGGATGCTACTCCATCTACTACTGGATGATGGACCGCTTTCACAACCAGGGGAAAGCCGGACTGGGGCTGTCCGCCATGATCAACGGCACAGGCTTCATGGTGGCCGCCTCTACTCTGAAGAAGCTGGGGGGCTGGCGGACGGAGACCATCAGCGAGGACCTGGAGATGACCGCCCAGTGCGTGTTGGCGGACGTGCAGGTGGCTTGGGTGCCGCTGGCCGTCACCTATGACGAGCAGCCCCTGACTTACCGGGAGTCGGTAAAGCAGCGCAGGAGGTGGAGCAGCGGCACCATCCAGGTGGCGCGGCAGTACCTGCCACGGACCGGACGCCAGATGACAGCGGCCCCCCGGGGAGCGCTTCTGGACATAGGCATGACGATGCTGATCCCGGCCTATCAGCTGGTGGCGGTGGTCAATACGCTGGCCGCGGCCGCGGCGGCCGGCCTGAGCGGACGGCCCTTCACCTTCGCGGCAGGGGCGTTCTGCGGCGCGATCCTGCTGAACGTGGGACTGACGGCGGTGTTCGCCACCTTGAGCGGCGCCCTGGTGCTGACAGTGGAGAGAAAGTGGGACCGCCGCCTTTGGAAGAGCTTGCTGGTCTATTGGCTCTTCCTGCTGAGCTGGCTCCCCATCACCATCGGGAGTTTTTTCAAGCAGACTACGGTCTGGGAGGAGATCCGGCACACCCGCAATGTGCTGCCGGAGCCGGTCCTGGCCCGGAAGTGGTGATACATGTGGAAAAAGGAGGACCGCCCATGCCCATGGGCGGTCCTCTCAGTTTGTGGGAAAAGCCCTCCTGCAAAAAGCTCCGGGGACCGATGGGCGGCACCAAATCGAAGCCAAACGCAGTGGATTCGATTTGGAACGGAGGAGCAAGGGAGCGGCAGAATGAGTGCGCGATGAGCTTTGCAATTGAAATGAAAAAGCTCGTGGCAAGCGATATGTCGCTTGCCACGAGCTGGCAGGGGGTAACAATTCCGAACCCTGGATCTATAAAAGCCTTGCGCCGCAACGGTTACAAAACTCGGCCCCATCTCTCGCATAGATTTTCAGGCCTTTTTCATTATAAAATTATGCCGGAACCGATATGCCAGAAGCAGATAGGTATAAAGACTTATGAGTCCGCATCTTCTCCAGATGGAGCGACGTTTCCCTCGATCATATCTACAACTACCTGACTGAGCTGGGCCGCATTCTTTGATGTAATAACTGGGACACCAGTCTGCGCTTCAATTGCTTTCCGCGCATCGCCAGCAACCTTTCCACCGGCACGTGCAGTCTCTATATTTTCGCTAAATGTTACCGGCTCTTTCTGCTTTGATATTTCTGTAGTCGTAGCCTCAGCCAACATATTCAAAACAAGTTCCAGTGTTGTCATATTATCGCGGAGATTTTCTTTTGTCAATCCCTTGAGCGTTTTGTACTGCCGGGTCGTCATCCCTGACCACGCACGGGATATCTCATCAGTCAGAATGGCGTATTCCACACCCTTCTGAACACCGCGGGCATCCCATTCATCGGTGAGTTCCTTTCTCACCTGGATCGCCTGAAGGCGCTGGTTGATCCACTCGCGGGAATAGCCTTTCTTCAGATAGGTTTCCAGTGCGCGATCAATGGTCAGCTCCGGATCAATCGTTTCCTCAATGCGTTCCCGGCCCACTTCTGCCAACCAACGCTTGAAGGGCTCTGCTTTGTGTGACGGGATGGATTGGATGATTCGAAGAAGCTGTTCCGTATCCGCTACGTCAGTTAACCGCTTTTTCCCGTCAGCGGCGGTCATTTTCAACTGGTTACAAGATGTAACCGGTTCAAAGCCCTCGTCCACAAGGCGTTTTTTTGTAACCTTCCAATAGTTTCTGGCCACTTGATGGTTCGGAGCCTCCGTTAGAACCGCCACCACATCGACAATAGAAAAATACCACTCCTCTTTTTCTTCATCCCATGCAGTGCGGATGTGCTTATCTTCAAAAAGCTGAATCTTATCATCCAGGCCCATACTCATTTCTCTCTTTCTCTATGTTATCATCAGGTGATCAAGCAGCCCCTGGCACCCATCAGACACATCCCGCCATGTAGCTTCGAAGTTGTCGGTGTACCAAGGGTCGGCTACCTCCTGACCGGGGCGGTCGGTGTAATCCAGCAGGAGGCGCATCTTGTCCATAAAGTCTCCGCCGCAGATGCGGTACATATCCCGGAGGTTGGCCCGATCCATCCCGATCAGCAGATCGTACTCCTCGTAGTCGCTGTTCACGAGCTGTCGTGCGGCGTGGCAGGAACAGCCGATTCCATGCTCCGCCAGTTTGCGCTGTGCAGGAGGATAGACAGGGTTCCCAATCTCCTCCCGGCTGGTCGCCGCGGAGGCGATCTGGAATTGACTCTCCAGGCCGGCTTTCCTCACAAGGCCTTTCATAACATACTCGGCCATTGGGCTCTGACAGATATTGCCGTGGCAAATAAAAAGGATCTTTTTCACGTTCTCCGCACTCCGTTACAGTTTCTTTTTCTTCAGTATAGCAGATATCCTCCGGTTCGTCGAGCCAATGAAGCCCCCACGCGCCATTCTGGATCTGTCTGAGCAATTCTGTCTTGCCCCAGCCATACTCCAGTGCGGCTTTGAGATACCACGCCCGTTCCTCCGCTGCTTCGCAGGCTTCCAAAATCGTCACATTCTGCGTCCACGCCAGCTTCAGCGCCTTTTCAAGCCGATCCGGTGTATTCCCATAGGTCAGATAAAACAACCGCATACGGCGTAGATTACGGGGTGAAAAGCCCTTTCGCTCCGGGTATCTCGACTGGAGGTATTCAGCGGCCATGACTGCTGCGCCCTTCTCCGTTCTGCCGCATACGGCCCTGCCGATCTCACAGTACAGTTCCATCTCTGCCAGATCGGAACCCATCAGGACATCCAGGGCCGAATACAGAGAAGAATAGTCGCTTGGTTTTCGGATGTTCATAGCTGCTCCTTTCCGGCGTATCCGCCTTGGTAAAGAACGCCGCAAAGGGAAACGCGGAAGAACATTCCGCACTTTCCTTTACGGCTTCCACCGACCATATAGCTTGTACGATTTAATTTCAGAGAAGGATATGCCGCGCCTCTTGACAGCCGCGGCCTCCTCTGGGATATACTCTTTTTTATTGATACAATGTTAAAGCAACTCAAAGGTATGTAAAAAAGTCAGCCACCAAGCAGCAGATCTTGCCTTTCTGGTCCTTTCCCCAGTACCAGTAGTAGACGCCGCTTGGAACGGTAAAAAGGGCCGCTGAGTAACTGCCGTCCGGAGAGATCCCGGCTGCGCAGCGTATTCCCCAGCGCTCCTGATTCTCCTCCAGAATCTCATCCAGGACCATCTCATGCTCCAAATCTGAAAACTCAGATTTCATACAGGCATCTTTGAAATACTGGCCATCCATAAATCCCGTTGTCGACTCGCTTACAACATAGCCGCAGTTCCTGCGGCGGGACCGCTCAGTATCCCATAGCGTTTTCGCCGCTGTGAAAGTCACTGGAGGACGATCTGTAAAACAAATCTCCGCAAACGCAAGTACGCAGTCCCCGTCAGAATGGGCGGTATATGCGAACACCGGATACATACCGGGACGGACCTTTTGCTGAAACGCCTTCCGTTTGAAATCAGCGATTTCGAACCGCAATGTTGGGTCTGCCATCACGATCTCGCCTGTCGGCAGACTGATGAGGCCGATGTCATGGATCTGGATAACAGACTTGCCGTATCGGTTCTGCAAGCTGGCACCATCTACCGTGTGTATGATCTTTAGATTGTCCTGTGCATCCATATTATCATCCTCTGGAATTCAATGAATCTTTCAAGCGGTATTATAACTCCCTATACCATGACTGCTCCATCACTATTGTACCCACTGCATCCCAGAACTTCAATCCACATTTATTAGTCTGCTGATTTCCAATGTCAGGTCACATTTTAAGAGCTATTTTCCCGCTTTCATTTTATCATCTAACTGTTTTCTCGAAAAGAAAGCTGTAAAGGAAAACGCGGAGACGGCTCCGCGCTTTCCTTTACGGCTTCCGCTTATTATATCACTTGCACGACCTGCTCCCAAAGGAGAATGTGCTTTTTGTCCACCGCCTGATTGTCATGAAGATGGCCGAACAGCCAGTAGTGGTATCTGGCCCGGTTTTTGACTTCCTCCAGAAAGTCTGTCAGCCGGTCCGCCCGAGCGTGGGGGATGATCTTTTGCGTTATGCTGGTGGGGGCGCAGTGGGTCAGAATGTAGTCCACCGCCCAGTCATGGGCGTCCAGGTTCTTCCGGGCCTCCTCATACTCCTCATCGGAGGGAAGTTCCTCTGTCCACCAGGACACGCCCTTGACCCGGAACATGGCCCTGGCCCGCCGCATCCGCCAGTACCGCTCCTCGAAGCCCGGTTCCTCGGGGTCCAGGATGCCATCCTGAATATCGTGCGAGGACGCTCCACCCATGGTGAAGAATGTGTATCCTTCGATGTCAAAGACCTGCCCACGCATGAGGTGCAGCACATGGGGCCGTACTTCATGGATCCTGCCTCCGTGCCACAACCTTTCCGGCAGCGCGTTCAGCATGGCAAAGTTCTCGTGGTTCCCATCCAAGAAGGCAGTCGTAAAAGGCTTGTCCTCCAGCCAGTCCAGCCAATACTTCTCCGCGGGTGTTCCACCCCAGAGTCCTCCAAAGTCGCCTGCGATGATTACCATGTCCTCGCGGTTCATCTTTTTCTGCTCCGGGAAGTATTTCATCCCAAGCCGCTGAAATCCGCCGTGTGTATCGCCTGTGACATAGACGCTCATGATGCGTTCCTCCAATCCAGTTGTTCGATCTCCTGCTCCACCTCAGTACCGTTCCGGAAGGTAACCCGGATCTTGTCTTTTGCGAGGACGGTCACTTTCTCCACCAGCTGGTAGACCACGCTCTGATCCCATTCTGTCAGCTCTGCAGCATAGGCGCTCATGGCTATCGAGGCGGCTTTGAGCCGCTGGCTTACCAGTTCATTTTCCTGATAGACTTGCTTGATCCGCGACTTATGTTCCTTGAGATCCGCCATTGCGTTGGATATCATGCGGAACCGCTCCGCATAGTCTTCCGTGCCACCCGCGGCGGACGCCTCCGCCAGCAGGCTGTTGAACTGCTTCTCCAGTTCCTCCAGCATCCGGTCGATGTCCGCGAGGCTCATGGTCTCACCGGGGATGGGCGCCAGTTCCTGCTCCATGGCCCCCATCAGCTGGACTTCCAGGGCGTCCCTGCTGTCCATCACGCTGTTGATGGCGTTCAGGATCGCCTGCTGGAGCGGCTTTTCCTCCAGCGTTTCAGAGTGTTTACAGTATTTTGCCCCATAATCCAGGCGGCTTCCGCACCGCCACACAGCCCGTTTCACTCCGCCCTTGTTCCAGACGCACCGGCGATAGCCTGTCCCGCAGTGGCCGCAGAACATGAGATTTGTCAGGATGTACTTCCCGCTGTACTTGCTCCGCCCGGTGGGCGCGCTCTTGCTGGTACCGCCTGTCTGTGCCCTGCGCCGGGCTATCTCCAGCTGCGCCGCGTAGAAGACGTCCCGGCTCACGATCCCCTCATGGTGGTCCTGGACCAGATACTTGGGGAGCTGGCCGTTGTTCTGGATCACCTTTTTGCTGATGCAGTCCTGGATAAAGGTCTTCTGGAGCAGCGCGTCACCGCAGTATTTCTCGTTGCTCAGAATACTCAGCAGGTTCTTGATGGTCCACTCCTGTTTTCCTATCGCGTTCAAGGCCCCCTGCGCCTCCAGCTTGCTCTTGATGGCCCGCAGGGTATCTCCGGCCAGATACCGCTGATAGATAAAGCGGACGGTCTCCGCCTGCTCCTCGTTGATCACCGGCCTTCCGTCCGGGCCCTTCTCATACCCAAGCATCCACTTGTACTGCATCGTGACATGGCCGGCTTTCATGGACCTTCGCTTCCCCCAGCGGACATTGGCGCTGGTGTTCTCACTTTCAGACTGGGCGAAGGCGCCGTGTATGGCGATGAGGAACTCGCTCTCCGGATAGATGGAGTTGATATTCTGTTCCTCAAAGATGACCGGGATACCCAGTTCCCGCAGTTCTCGGGTATAATTGAGGGTGTCCACCGTATTCCTTGCGAACCGGGAAACGGCTTTGGCCAGGATCATGTCGATCTTTCCCTGGCGGCACATCCGGATCATCTGGAGGAATTCCTTCCGCTTACAGGTGGAGGTGCCGGTCTTGCCCTCATCCGCGAACACCTTTACCATGGTCCAGCTGGGGTTCTTCATGATCTTCTCGGTGTAGTAGGCAAGTTGGTTTTCATAGCTGGTGAGCTGCTCCTTGCTGTTGGTGGATACACGGCAGTAGGCCGCTACCCGCAGGTGCCTCTTTTGGGCCTGCTCCTGGGGCGTTTCCTTCTTGGCTGGGATCACAATGACTTTCGGGGCGGTTTCTGTCATGGCTGTTGTCCTCCCTTCATGATCTGGCCGTTTTTCAGCCGGACCTGAATGCCTTTTCCTCTGTATGTGATCTGTCGGACGCTCTCACACAGGAGCTCCCGCTCCAGTTCCTCCATGAGCGGATGGTTCCGGAAGAGCTTCTGGAGCCGCGTCGTCTCATATTCCTCCGCCCCAATGGCGTTGAGCCTGTGTTCCGCCAGCCGAAGCGCCATATTCCTGGTCCGCTCTCCATCTACAGGCGGGGATTGGAGAGCTTCCTCCAGCTCCCGTCTCAGTTTCCTGCTCTCTGCCGGGTCCTCCATTTCTGTCTGGCCGGAGGCAATACGCTCCGGGTGCTGGACAAGACGGTTCAGAAGCGTCAGGGTCTGCTGTTCCACCCAGGCAGGCGGGGGACCGCCGCACAGCCGCCGCAGCTCCATCTGTGCCGGCGTTTTTCTGACCGGGACCGCCCGGTCCCTGCGGCGCTCCTGAGCACCGCGGTACTGCTCCTCCGGGAGTATGGCCGGATACCGGTCTGTCCCGCTGTATCTCTTGTCCTCCAGGATGCGGGCCACCATGTTTTTGTTCCACAGCTTTCCCTCGTCATAGGCAATTCCCCGCTCTTGGAGTGCCTCCACCAGTTCCTGATAGGATGCCCCGGCCAGATAGGTCTGGTAGATCCAGCGGACTGTTTCCGCCTCTGCCGGATGGGGAGTGTACTCTCCGAACTCCATCCGATATCCGAAGGGCTGCTTTCTGTTGCCCGCCATCAGCGCACCGTCCTCTCGATGGTCTCCGTCAGCTCCAGCCCGTTGATCAGCCGGAACCGCAGGCATTCGTTGTTCTCCACGATGATCTTTGCAACCAGCTCGCTGAACAGCTCCTCATCGAACGCCTCCAGAAATTCCGGCCCGGTTTCCAATATCTCCAGCAGGACTTGAGTCTGCCGGATGGTCTGATCCTCCTCGGACTCCAGAAACCGTTCCTTTTCCAGTTTGGCGGTGCGGAGCTGTTCAGCCAGCGTGTTGCTCCGGGTAATATAAATGTCAGGATCGACAAGGCCCTGCTGCTTCAGCTCGGCCAGTAGTCGCTCCTGACGGACGATATCCGCTATTTGTTTGTTCAGTTCCACGATGTCCAGGCTCCAGAGCAGTTTCCTGTTTTGGGCTGTCTGGAGGTCTGTGAGCAGTTGGGAGAGGACTGGCATTCCGTGATGCCGCAGCTTGTAATACAGGCGGAGGAAGGCACGTTCAAATTCAGATTCCGGGATCTGCGTGATCTGACATTTGTCAGGCGACTTATCGTGGAGCCTGCAGGTCCAATAGGCGGATTCCCTACACTTTTTTCGTTTGAATATGGAACCGCACTGTCCACAGATGACGGTACCGGTCCATGGATATGTAACTCCGGACTTTGGGTGAATCACCGCGCCTTTCTGCTTCAGCAGTGCCTGTGCCCGGTCAAACAATTCCCGGTCAATAATAGCGGGATGGCTGCCCGGTACGAAATATTGGTCATACTCACCTTGATTTCGCTTCTTCCTGTGGGGCAGTGTTCGGGTGGTATAGGTCTTTTGTGCCAGCGAGTCACCCGCATATTTCTCATTGTGGAGGACATATTGGATCGACGTTGTCTGCCAGTATGGGGTCTTATCTCTTGTGGGGATCCCGTACCGCGTGATCTCTTTTGCGATGTCCTCCATGCTGTTGCCATTGAGGTATCTTTGGAAGATCAGACGGATGATTTGGGCCTCCGCCTCGATGATCTCCAGCTCTCCTTTGACCAGGCGGTATCCAAACGGGGCCTTACAGGTGATGAAGCTGCCCTTTTTCATTTTCTTCTGGTAGGTCCAGCGGATATTTTCAGAGATAGCTTCACTCTCTTTCTGGGCTATCATGGAGAAGATAGCTGTCAGCAGCTCGCCGGACATCTGGGCGGTATCGATGCCCTGCTCCTCGAAGCAGACCCCGACCTCCAAGTCCCTCAGCTCCCGGACCGCTATCAGGCTCTCGCTGGTGTTTCGCGCGAACCGAGCGGTGGATTTTGTCAGGACCTTGTCGATGCGGCCTCTGCGGCAGTCTTTCAGGAGCCGCTGGAAGTCATCCCGTTTCTCCGCGGAGGTCCCGGTGATCCCCTCATCCGCATATACGTCCACGAACTCCCATTCCGGGTTGCCGGTGATGAGTTCTGTGTAGTAGGCATTCTGTGCGGCAAAGGAGTGGAGCTGGTCCTCAGAGTTGGAACTGACACGAGCGTAAGCTGCCACACGCAGTTTCCGGGTCCGGACCGGCCCGGAGGCTGGGATCGTGATCACACTGGGGACCTTGTCCAATGCGAGGGAACCACTGATTGCTGTCTGTCCGTTCATCTAAATCACCTCTGTTCAGCCACACACAATACCCTAACTTTCTCTGAAAAGCTATACTCAAATGCAACAACTATTGAGGCGAATATATGACGTCCGCTCCTGTTTCTACCCGGAGCCGCGCGGCGATCTTCCGCGCCTCCGCTTCGCTGATAATACTGGCGTCCCGCAAGGCACACAGCAGGTTTACCATACCAATGTAGTTTACATTCGCGTTCATGATCTTTCCCTCCCAATCAGGCTTCTTCATCCAAAGAGAGACCAGGCAGTTTTTTTTCAGAAGGATTGCGTCATATCTAACCCTTCTGATTCTTCCTGGTCCTCGAAGGGAGTCTCATCCAGTTCTTCGGGCAGTGTTTCATCGGGGAGCTGCATCGCGGCTGCAAAGCGCGCTATGGAAAGAACCCGATCAAGAGACAAGTTCTTCTCTTTGACACTTTGCACCGCTATGTTTTGATTCTTCAGTTCTGTCATCGTATCAAGTGTTTCTGAAAGGTCTCTCCCCAGCCGATTCCACGAAGAAATTAGCAGGACCTCAAAGTCATGCTTCGCCGCGCCAAGACGCACATACTTCAGGCTACTCTGGCTCGGGGAATAGTCAGCGGCAACCTCCGTCACCTCATATCCTGCTTTATCTGCGTACTCCAGCAAAAGCGACTTCTGGGCCTTCAGGTCTTCATCGGTCCTGGCTTTCAGATACAGCCATGCTTTCTTCTTTTCCGCCATAAGCTTTATGCCTCCCATGATGGTGCGCCAGAGATAAGCTCCGGCGCACAGCCAATCCTTCATTCGTTTTTCAGTCGTGTATGAAAACAAGCGGGGGCCGCTCCACGATGTGTGGTAGCATTGCGATACCCTTCAGGGCGGCCCCCGCCGTTTCTGACATTTGCGTTTCCAATGATGGCCCTATTCGACACTACTTCCCGAGCCGTAGGCGGCAGGCTTGGACCGCGCGGGCGCGCGTCACGGGAATCTCACCCCTCCGAGGATCTCTCCGAGCTGCCCCCACTGCTTGTGGCTGTGGCTGGACAGGAGTATCATTACTGGATTGCCGGCGAGGGTCGGGCAGGACTCCCGCGGAGTCCTGCCGCAATGCGAAACAGCCCGCCACAGGCTGTTTTATGGACGGATGGGAACCGCTCTGCACCTTATTTGGCCGTCTTTGATGCGGGGGCTTCCCGCACAGATGGTCTTGGCGCATCCTCCAATGTCGCTGCAGCCTCCCTCTCGGGGGCCTCTCGCCAGCGGACGTATCCAAGCTGCCGGATATGACCGCCTCCTGGCGGTGTTTTTCAAAGTTCAATGAGGATATGTTTTCCTCTCACTTAATCCGACAGAAAAGCGCCTTTTTGAAACCATCATTCAAAGTGTTTTTTTATTTTCTCTATTGCAGAGAAAACAGATTTTCTGGCTGCAGTATGGGAAATCCCCTCTATCTCTCCAATCCGTGTCAGGGTATATCCATCCAAAAAGAGTCGTAGCCTGCGTTGCTGGAGATCAGTTAGGACATTGGATGGCCCATTAAGAATGCGTTTAATCTCCTGCCTAAGATATATTTCCTCCAGCGATGTCATTAGCGCACCATTCTCCCTTGGGTTGATATCTTCCACGGCTCTGTAGTCTTGATGCCGTTCATTTTGTTTTTCCTGCCTATTTTCCTCCAAAACGAATTCGCGAGCCAGGAGGTTGAAGCAAGGAAAACTCAATTCAACAATCTGCCCGCTTTCTGGACTCTTGGGATAAAGAGAATCAATATGGACAAACACAACATCTGGTTTCTCCAACAGCAATGTGCGGTGGTGCTTCTTAGTTAGCTGAAACCACTCAGATTCGATGCCATTTTTCGCTATTTTGATCAGCATTGCGCTGTTCCTCCTTTTCTAAACATTTGGAAAGCCAAATGTCAGAAAAGGAGGGCCGCGGCACCTTATCCGGAAACCATAACAAGCAATATAGCTTCCGTCTATGTAAAATGACAGGAATTCAGAAATCCTGATTAAATCTGCATTAAGAAGTCCACGGGGGAATCCTGAGGCTGCAGGTGGAGGTTTATCCTCCTTTTTTGTATGACCAACCTGCTTGCCTCGGCAACTTTTTGTTCTTTTCCCCCGTGCTGCCCTGAAAGCAGTGTGGCTTGGCTTGATCAGACGGAACAACTTAATGCGGCGATTGGCATCTGCCATGTCGCATTTCTCCTTCCGCTCATGCGGCCGGCACACAGACAGCCAGCATCACCCCCCTTTAAATCATTTGGTAGTCGGCAAATGCGGCTGCCTTACCGATTATATGATTCAGTTTGTCGGATATCATGTTTGTTAAATGGTGTATTGTGTTACATCAAACAAGAGAATTACATCGCATTCAACTGTAAAAAGATGTATTGTAAAATATCTTTGAGGTGAATTGCGATGTACGACTTCTCCTACCCATTGGGAAATGCGGTAAAAAGTACACGGTATCAGCGCGGCCTGACACAGCTTCAAGTTGCGGAAATGGCTGATATTGATGTGCGGACCGTGATGAATATTGAAAATTACAAGGCAAATCCGAAAATGGAGGTGCTGTTTCCTCTAATCCGAACTCTCCGTGTTGATGCCAGAACCATCTTCAACCCGGAATTGGAGCGGGATGCCCCTATGTTCCAGCAGCTTCGACTGATGGTAGAGGAGTGCAGTGAACAGGAGGCCGAAGCACTGATCCCGGTGGTGGAATCCGTCATTGCCGCACTCCGGGCAAAGGATGCCATCGAAATTGGGTAGAAACTACATAAAACAAAAACAGAGCCTGCTGATCCCCTTTCTTTGGGGAAAAGCAGGCTCTATACTTTAAGTATCTGGCTCGTCGCTTAATACCATCTTCAGTTTTACTACATTGACCCAGTACTCTTTTTTGCATTTTTGACAGTAAAGCGGAAATTTTATCAGAACGGTTTCTTCATAAACTTTGACTCTCGTTTTGCTGCCACACTGGGGACAGCAGATCCATTTTGACTCGTTCTGCATACCATCACTTATCTCTTCACTTCGCAACATGAAATTCCTGGTTCGAAATTTTCAGCATCTGCACCATCTGTGCCCGGGTGCAGATGGCATCGGGAGAGAATTTCCCGCCGCCAGTGCCGTTGGTGATCTTTTGCCCATACGCCCACTGGACGGCTTGGGCGTACCAGCTGTCTGCGGGCACATCCGCAAAGATGTTTTCGCCGCTTTCAGGGGTAGGCGAACCGGCGACCCGCCACAAGAAAGTGGCCATCTGGGCTCGGGTGCAGGGGGCATCTGGGGAGAATTTCCCGTTGCCGGTTCCGCCGGTGATGCCCTGTTCCGCAGCCCACAGCACCGCGTCGTAGTAGTAGGCATCGGAACTTACATCGGAGAAGGGATTGGCCGTGCCAATCTCGGGGGAGCCGCTGGCCCGCCAGAGGAAGGTCACCATCTGGGCCCGGGTGCAGGGGGCATTGGGGGAGAATTTTCCGCCACCGGTGCCGCCTGTGACCCCCTCTTCCACGGCCCACAGCACTGCGTCGTAGAAGTAATCGTTCTTGGAAATGTCGGTGAACGGGTTCTCCGTCCCAGTGTCGGTCTGCTTGAACCTGGCTGTCACCGTGACCTTGCTGCCGGGCATGGTGAAGGTGTACTTGCCATCGCCCTTGTCCGTCAACGCCAGTTCCTTACCGTTTTTGTCGGCTGCGGTTAGCGTATCCAGTTCATAGCCGGCGTCCGGCGTTACCGTGATGGTCACGGTGTCGCCCTTGGAAGCATATTTGTACCGGACGGCCAGAACGCCGCCCTTTGTTTCAGTGAGGAGGATGGAATAGCTGGGCTCACTGTCATCCGAGCCGCCGCCAGGCATGGGATCGGGGTCGGGGGTCGGTTCAGGGTCAGGAGTCGGTGTGGGCTGGTACTTCAATTCCATCTTTCCGCCCGCGCCGGTGATGTGTTCCGAAACCAGCGTCAAATCCGCATCCTTCTGCGCCACGGTGACGGCATAGTGTGTATTACCGCCGCTTTCACCGGTGACCACCCGAATGGAATAACCTGCGGGCAGGTAGTTGTCCGGAAGGACAAGGTACGTTTCCGCATTCTCTTTGGTCACCTCTGCACCTCCGGTAAACACCACCACATTGTAATCGGTGCAGTCGGCGGTGAAGGTGCCACCGTTTGCAATTTGGAAAGCGCCCTTATGCTCGGTGCCGGAGCTGCTGCCATTCACACCGAATACCGCAACGCCACGCGCACCGGAGATATTCACCGTGCCATCAGCGCCAATGACCATCTGCCCACAGCGGATGCCGCTATCGCCCTTGACCGTCAGCGTGCCGTTGACGGTGATAATGGAATCCGTGTTGCCGGAGGCTCCGATGTTGATGCTCTCCATGGCGTTCAGCACCGCGCCCTGTGCCACGGTGAGGCTCATATCGCCGCTTATGCTTTGGACAGTCAGCGGCGCGGAGCCGGTGATCTGTACCGTTGGACGATAGTTGCCGCTTACAGAAACCGAGTTTACAAGGCTCTCCTTGCTCATAACGATTTTGATTTCCCTGCCGCTTGCATCCGGCAGGGTCAGCGTTCCGGTCAGCGCCAGACCGTTCAGGGTCAGGGTCTTTGCGTCCGCGTCCCAGTGGTAGCCGTCGGTTTCCAGACTGCCCTGATCTGCGTTGGTGCCGCTCAGGTCAAGATCCTCCATCTTGTGATTCCCAAGTTCCACACCCTCATTGGTGTAGTATGTAATGCCCGTACCGCTTGGCACCTGTACCAGACCGGAGCCGGTCAGACGCAGCCCCTTTATATCAGCAGGCGTGGCATCGGGCAGTGAAACGGTGCTGTTGTTAATCAGGGTGCCGTGGTTGGTCAAACAGGATATTTCTTCACTCTTTTCAATCTTCAGCGGCACCTCCTCCGGAATAGTCAGCGTCGCCCCTTCGGAAACGGTCAGACGAATCGTCACGATTGCCTCTTTGCTGGACACTGTCCCCACAACGAAGCTGCCCGGATCTTCTTCTGATTCCCACACGATTGGGGGAAGATCGCTGGTCCCGTAGGCGGTAAAGTTCATGGATATGCTGAGTTTTCCCTGCTCTTGCGATGCCTCTGTTGTCATCACACAGACCAGGCCGTGGAACGCAACGCTGTCCGCAATCTCCGGTTCCACGCTGCCGCCAAAAAACGTGTGCAGTGTGCCGTTTCCGGTGAAAGACACCTTTGTGCCAACCTCATCCAGGGACTGAATTTCATCCAGGGAATTCTCCCCAATGACTTTCACCTCGGCTAGATTCCCGGCAATAGGGGCAGTGCTGCTGGCGTTCAACAAAACGGCGTTGGCGGTTCCGGTTTCGACACCGCCGCTTGTCTTGGAGAACATCACATAGCCATCCCCTGCCTCGTAATAGACAGCAGCCTCGGAACTGGGCTCCATATACACATCCTCGACGGCGGCCTTTTGGTAGTATTCGCCGTCCCACAGAAGTTGCGGTTCGATGTCATTTGATCCATTGCGCAGCAGCACCGGAATATCGGAAGTAACTGTGTACGCGATGGGAGCCATAGTATCAGCATACTGCAATCGGGTGACAGTCGCCGTACCGCATTCGTTCAGGGTCATGCCCGTGACCACAGGGGCAGAAGTGCTCTCACCGGCGATGTCCACCGTCTCCACGCCGGTGATGGTCAGACCGTTGGCATCAGTGCCGGAACACACGATGCCGCTGCTCTCCATCTTCACTGTTCTGCTGGCGTTGATGCGGTGGACGCCGTTTGCGGAATAGAGTAGGCTTTCTCCGCCGCCTCCAATCGTCACATTATGCGCAGATTCCACGGTCAGTGGGCCGTATACCGCCATGCCGCCCTTGTTGACGATTTTCACATCTCCTCCAGCGTTGAGGGTGACGGCGCACTCGTTGTTGCTGTCGTCTGCAATCAGCGGGAGATAGTCGCTGCTGCCGGTGATGGTCACACCATCTTCGGCGGTCACATTCAGTTTTGGGGCGGTCACCGTTGAGACGTTCGCTGGCGAAGCCTCTGTTGTCTCATCTGTTCCCTTGATGGTCACCGTCTTACCTGCAAGCGTAACGGGGTTTTGGGGGGTATTCACGGCACTGTTCTTGGCGGAAGAGATCAAGATATCTCCCCCGGTGGTCAGATTCAGCACCACATTCTGGACTGCCGGGGCATTTACGCTGCCCAGGGTGAGGTCGCCGGAAAAGTTCACTGCGGTCAGGGTGCTGTATGGATTGCCGGACACCGCGCTGTTGCTGCCGGAGGCCGCAATGGTGAGATCACCGTCTCCGGCCAGGGTCAGGGTGCCGCTATAAAAGCTCAGGCCGGCTGACTCGCCGCAGCTTACCTCCACCGTTCCGAAAACGGTCAGCGTGCCGTTGTCGTAGGTCAGGTAGTTCGTTTCGACAGATTCGCCGGTTTTCTCGGTGATCCCATCAACTGTCGCAACGTAAGACTTGCCGCTTTCCAAAGCTGTACCGGCAAGCGTTACGTTACTGGGTACCGTTTCTCCTGCGGCCCATGCTGTCGCGGGCAGCAGGCTTAAGCATAGTGCCAGGGCGAGGAACAGGCTGAACATTCTTTTTTTCATCAGATCGCCTCCGTTATAAAAATCGTGGGACAAGAGGGATCTGCCCCCGGAGGGTCCCCTCCGGGGGCAAGGGGGACCCCCCCCTTGCCAATGAGCTTTCATCAAACCGGCGAGGCGGGCTGGCCCGCCCCGTCGATGATCCGGGTATTACGCTGCGTCCGAAGCGTTTTTCAGCATCTGCACCATCTGCGCCCGGGTGCAGGTGGCATCGGGGGAGAACTTCCTGCCGCCGGTGCCATTGGTGATTTTTCGCTCATAAGCCCACAGCACTGCATTGTAGTAGTAGGTTCCGGCGCTCACATCAGAGAAGGGTGTTGTTCCCGTAACCTCGGGGGAGCCGTTGGCTCGCCACAAGAAAGTGGCCATCTGCGCCCGGGTGCATGGGGCGTCTGGGGAGAATTTCCCGTCGCCGGTGCCGCCGGTGATGCCCTGTTCCACAGCCCACAGCACCGCATCATAGTAGTAGGCATCGGAACTCACATCGGAGAAGGGATTCGCCGTACCAATCCCAGGGGAGCCGTTGACCCGCCACAGGAAGGTCACCATCTGCGCCCGGGTGCAGGAGCCGTCAGGGGAGAATTTCCCGTTGCCGGTGCCGCTGGTGATGCCCTGCTCCACCGCCCAGGCCACCGCGCCGGCGTACCAGGCGTCAGCGGGTACATCGGTGAAGCCTATGGCCTGTTCGGTGTGGACCAGCAGGTAGCGGGAGAGGTGGTCAGTCTCAAAGACGAAGCAGCCGCTCTTGGCGTCATAGCTGCCGCCCTTGTTCTCAATGGAGCCGTCGTCCCGGATGTACCAGACTGCCAGTGTGGACGTGTCCTCGCCCTTCTCAGGGGTGTAGGGGATGGAGATGGTCAGACGCCCGCCGTCGAAGGCGGACTGCTTCACCGTCCCGACTACGATGTCAACGTCCACCACCACGGCCACCTGAGCCAGTGCGCTGACGGCCTCCTGTTGGGCATCGGTCAGCTTGGCCTGCTGGACGGAGACGGTCACGGTTTTGCCGGAGGCAATGGATTCCAGCGCCGCTTCGTCCAGTTCCACGGCGCAATCAGGGAGCCGGATCGTCAGTCCTGTGTCCTCAGCCTCTTCGGTTTTGGCAATGACCGAGGCGGGCAGCTTCACGCTGTCTACCTTGGAAAGCCCGGAGAGATCTACCGTCACCGACTTTGCCCCGTCAGCGATGACCTTGTCAATTTCCTTTCCGCTGACGGACACAGTGGCGGTGCTGCCGGAGATTGTAGCGCTGAGTTTGGTTCCGCCGTAATCCGAGGACACCGGGACCGAGACGGACGGGGTGGAAGAACCGCCGCCTCCGCCGCTGGAAGGCCGATCGGAAACGGTCAACGTTCCAGGAACATAGGTGATCTCATAGTTGTCATTTGACAGCGTACCAGTGATGTTGATTGCGATTTCTCCGGCTTTGCTCATATCCGGCGTCTGCGCATAGTCCAGTGTTACAGTGCCGCTCAGGGTATCTGCGCCGACCAGCCCCTCCACCTTGTAATCCTTATCTGCTTCCGGACTGCTCAGATCGGGCGCGGTGCTGCCGGTGTAGGCGCTCTTATCAAGCACCGTAACGGTAACTGCCTTTTTCGCTACGGTCACAGTCAAGCTTTGTTCTGCTACATCTGCGTACTCTGCATTTCCCTGAACCTTATACCAAACGGTGTATTCCCCGGCATTTTTCGCTGTGGGGATCTGCTCACTCCACTCAGAATCGTCAAGCCGGTAGAGCATCGTGCCGCCAGTGGTCTTGCCTGCTGTAACCAGAGCCTGTTCTGCACCGTTGTAGGTCAGGGCGTTTGCCGTAGGTGCCGTAACAGTGGGGACAAGCTTGTTGGTCGCATTGACATTGACGGTCAGCGTGATGTCCTCATAGTTTGCGCTCTTGATCACTACGGTCACTGTGCCCACAGAGCCGGTGGTTTCCACATCATTTTTCTGAATGGGCAGGGTCAGCTCGCCGTTTTCCACCTTCGCGCCGCTGGTGTAGTAGCCGTCATTGAGTTTGATCTCGCCCAGCTCATAGGTGGGTGCACCATACTCTTTGGGCGTTTCCAGCGTGGGCAGGGCGGGGAGCGTCACAGTGTAGGTCTTTTCGTAGCCGTTTATAATGACGAGCGCAGTTTCCCTGATGAAGTCAGGCGCAGCGGCCTTAGTGATGCTGCCAGTAGTAGTGAAGCTGCTCTGCTCCAGGGCGTAATTCTTCGCGGTCTGCTCCATCAAGGTCACTGTGGCAATGATGTTCTTGCCGTTGCCCACACTGGCATCGTCAAAGCTGGCGGTCACGGTGTAGTCTGTGCCTCGGTTCAAGGTCACGTTGTCGAAGGTCACGCTGGTAATGTCCGCGTTTGTCGTGCCATCATAGGGCTTGGACGCAGCCGCTACCCCAGTGA
This sequence comes from Lawsonibacter asaccharolyticus, assembly GCF_022453915.1. Classification (NCBI taxonomy): domain Bacteria; kingdom Bacillati; phylum Bacillota; class Clostridia; order Eubacteriales; family Oscillospiraceae; genus Lawsonibacter; species Lawsonibacter asaccharolyticus. The sequence goes on along the minus strand of NZ_CP091870.1, from coordinate 1,730,212 downwards.
TCGTCAGCGGCTTCTTCCCAATGCTGACCGCCACGCTGGCGGGTGCGGTATCGTTGTGGTTTGCATCGCCAATCACCCGATACCACACGGTATACGTTCCGGCATCGGTGCCGGTGGGGATGTCCTGACTGTATGTGCCGTTCTCGGTCAGGCTGTACTGCATGGTGCCATAGTCCGTCACGCTGCCCGCGGTAATGAGCGCCTGCTCCCGGCCGGTATAGGTCAGGTTTTCCTGCGCTGTGGGAGGCGTGATGAGGCTTGCGCTGATGTTGGCCTTTTGTACCGTCACAGCAATATCCTGGCTCATCTTCTCGTAGCCGTCACAAGTGGCGGAAAAGCGGAAGGTGTGCTGGCCTGCGGGCAGCTTTAGTGCAGAAAGATCAAATTGATTCTTTGTTGTCGCACTGCCAACTGCTGTCTCTTTGCCGCCCTCCACCTTGTACCACTGGAAGGTTACAGCGCCAGTGCCGGGTTCCTTCGTTACCTTGACAAGAAGCGTCCCCATACCGCCATAAGTCATGCTCATCTTGGTCTCATAGTCCATGCTCTTGATGGGGAGCTTGGCCATAGAAACATTGGTCAGCTCCGTGCCGGTAAGGTCGGTTATCCAGGTACTGCCGCTCTTGAACGCGCAGCCCTCCGGCAGGAGGGATGCCAGCGTGACATCTCCGGTGACGGTCAGTTTTGCCGCCGTCTTACCGTTCAGATCCAGCTTGAGCGGGCTGCCGATGGTGATCTCGCCTGCATTTGCCAGCAGCTTCACTGTACCGCCGTCGGCTGCGGCGATGGCCGCAGCAATGTCGGTGTAGGCGGAGGAGGAGCCGTCCGCTGCCGTCACCTGCGCGACAAAGCCGGTGGCGTTGCAGTAGGCGCAGTGGCCGTCCTCGTTGATTTTGGCGTGGGGGCATTTTACGACCTTGACGTTGTAGATAGACGCGTCCTTAAGTGTTGTTTCGTACTCCACATACGACCCATCCCCATTTTGGAAGGCATAGCCATCTGCAAGCAGTTCGCCAAGTTTAACCGGCTGGTGAGCCGCTGCCCAAATCTCATTAAAGCTGCCGCCGCTCAATTTAGTCTTTTTCAGTTCGTCAAGTTGATTATTCCCGAACGACAGTTTTCCGATCGTACCTTCCGTCGATCCTACGATTACTGCGGGTTCCCGCGTTGCTGCGTCATGGTTCGAGTTATCCGATATATTGATCTCGCTGATCGTACCGCCTTCCCACTCGCTCAAATCCAGCGTAGCTTTCACATAAACAGTGATAATGCCGCCATACTGTGGAGGTTCATAACTGCCTTTGCCGATGATCTTCAAGGTGCGGGTTGTGTAAGTAGCATTTCTATCCCCGACATCAAGCCAGCCGCTTGTGATTTTGTGTTCATTCAAATCCAACGTAACCGTTGTATTGTCGCCGGAAATGCCCGTCCTTCCTGGAATCGAAACATCCGCCAGCAGGGTAATTTTTGTGCCGTTCGTTGCCGCCTTCATCGCCGCCTGAAAGTCTGTGCTGTAGGTGGTCTTGCCGTCGACCTCGATCTTCGCAACCATCTGCGTCTGGCAGTTCCGGCATACACCGTCATCGCCCACGTCCGTGTGCGCGCACCCGTTGCCGCAGATCGTGCATTTCCCATCCTTAAAATCATTATGCGGGCAGGTATAGCCGCAGGCGCAGGTGTACTTCCCATCGCTGCCCCGCGTGAAGCCGTGCGTATGCGCCACCACCGTCACGTCCCCGGAGATGGACGTAACATCGCCCTTGACGATGGCGGAAGTTGCACCCACTTTCGCAAAGGCGAGGTTTTCGCCCAGCAGGGCGTTGACATTCGCATAGGTGGTGCTGCCCTCCACGGAGACGCCGCCGTTGAGCACATCGCCCTCTTTGAGCCGCAATGTGCCGTTGGTGACTTCGACAGCGGGCTTGCCGCTTGCGCCGGTAGCGGTCAATTTGCCGTCGAAGATCAGCGTGCCGCCGGTGACGCGAACGGCGGACGACGCCAGTTCTTGCGTACCGTTTTGAACGAGCGTTGCATCGCCCGTAACCGTCAAAGTGCCGTTTTCAACCGTGATCGGTGCGCTTTTGCTGGTTTCCAGGCTATACCCGTTCATATCCAATGTGGCGCTTTTGCCAGCCGCATCGAAGTCGATATAGATGCCTTGAATCGTTTTGCTCGCTATCGTATCAGGACGCCACAGCGTGATCGTGTGGCCTTCCGCAAGCGCATCATTTACATCCAAAGAAACATCGCTATGATCTTGCGTTCTGCCGTACAGATCGCCAGCCTCATCCTTGGCAAGGGGTTCAAATGTGCAAGCCGTGCATTTGCCGTCTGCATCATAGGTGTGTGCTTCTGCTTTACCTTCCGGGGATCCGCATACCGAACACATTCTGGCGGTATGTCCCTTACCATCAGGCGTGGCCTCTGGAGTACTCAAAGACTCATAGCTGCAATTTCCGTTTTTCTCACGGCCACAGATACATTTCCATGTATGCGTACCATTATCGTTCGGTGTAATGCCGGAAATCGTCGTATTGGTGAAGCAAGCCTCGACACCCCCCTCAAAGCCGCACGCTTTGCACTGCCAACGATGCTGTGTTTCGCCGACTTCAACATAATCAACATACTCAGGATCGTCCTCAGCATGGCCGCAGTACTCAAGGACAAGCGACGTCCCCTTTATCGAGGACACCCCGCGCCACTCTGCGGGCAATACCTTCTTGGCAGCAAGAGTGGCTGCGTGTATCTTGCTTGTGCTGTACAGCTCGACCCCTTCGACCAGCTTCCCGGAGTTCCCGGCGTTGATCGTCACCTCGCCGCTGTAGATGTTGAGCTGCGGTGTAGATGTACTTCCAGTCCGGATCGCCGCGCCATTGTCCAAAGAATTGTTGATGACCAGTTCTCCAGCATCGGCGCCATTGTTCGATGTCCCGTAAATGCCAAAACTACTGCCGCCGTTGTGTATCAAAGCGCCGTTGACCGTCAGCGTTGCGCCAGCGCAGAGAACAAGACCGCCCATTTGCGAACCATCCACAGTCAAATTCCCATCAATGATCATGTTGCCTTGGACGATGTAATATTGGCCGCTCAGAGTCTTATCATTTTCTGTGAGTAAGGGGCCAGTTAGGCTGGCGGTACCTTGTGTAATGTTACCATTTTCGTCAACACTATCGTAAGTGTAATAGATATTTTCCTCTGTCCCGTCCGCCAGCGGCGCCACCTGATCATCGAACCAGCCGAACAGGGCCTCGAAGCGGTCCGCGCCGGCGATCTTCGCCTGCTGGGCCTCCGTCAGGGCCTCATAGGCATCATAGGCCGCCTGAACCGCGTCATAGGCCGCCATGGCAGCATCGCCGTCCATGTTGGGCAGGGTCTCCGCGTCAGGCAGGGCGTCGATCCGCGCCTGCACAGCGGCCACCGCCGCGTCCGGGGTCTCCGAAACGTCCGGCTCCGCCGCCCACGCGGGGGCGGGCAGGAGCGTCAGGCACAAAGTCAGGGCGAGGAACAGGCTGAATATTCGTTTCTTCATCAGATCGCCTCCATATAAAAATGTGGCACAAGAGGGATCAGCCCCCGGAGGGACCCCTCCGGGGGCAAGGGGGAACCCCCTTGCCAATGGGTTTTCATCAAACCGGCGGGGCGAGCTGACCCGCCCCGCCAATGATCCGAGTATTACGCTGCGTCCGAAGCGTTTTTCAGCATCTGCACCATCTGCGCCCGGGTGCAGGGCGCATCGGGGGAGAACTTCCCGCCGCCGGTGCCATTGGTGATGTTCTGCTCATAGGCCCACAGCACTGCATTGCAGTAGTAGGTTCCGGCGCTCACATCAGAGAAGGGCGTTGTTCCCGTAACCTTGGGGGAGCCGTTGGCCCGCCACAAGAAAGTGGCCATCTGCGCCCGGGTGCAGGGGGCATCGGGGGAGAACTTCCCGTTGCCGGTTCCGCCGGTAATGCCGTTCTTCACGGCCCAGGCCACCGCCTTGGCGTAGTAGCTGTCAGCCGGAACATCCGTGAAGCTGCTCATGTTCTTCGGCTCAGGACTGCCTGCTGCACGCCACAGGAAGGTAACGATCTGCGCGCGGGTGCAGGCGGCGTTGGGGCTGAAGTGTGTGGCGTCCGTGCCGGAGGTGATGCCCTTCTCCGCCGCCCAAAGAACTGCGTCATAGAAGTAATCGCCGACCTTGACGTCCACGAAGTAGTTCAGCATCGTGTTGTCATCCATGAAGGTGGCCTTTACGGTAACCTTGCTGGCAGGCATGGTGAAGGTGTACTTGCCGTTCTTTTCGGTGAGCTTGATCTCCTTGTCGTTCTTGTCCAAAACCGTCAGAGTTTCCAGAACATAACCCTTGTCAGGCGTGACCGTGATGGTCACCGTGTCGCCCTTGGAGGCGGACTTGGGACTGACGGAAACGGAGCCGTTGTCAGTCTTGCCGACCGTCACGCTGTAGGTGGAGACAGAGCTGCCGCCACCGCCGCCGGAGGAGGAACGAGGATTGACAGTCAGGGTACCCTTGGTAACTGCACCGACTTCATAATTAGCCCCCGCTTCAGTCTTGAGAACAGGTGTGGTGACCGTAATGTCGAAGCTGCCGGTAGTCTTACCATCGGTGGTGGTGGAGGCACTGGCCAGGGTTCCAAAGATGTCCGCCGCCTGAACGCCGGAAGGCAGATTGCCGTAGGTCACGGTGAAGGTGGGGAGTGTTCCGTTCACGGTCATGCTCTTGTTGTCGGCAGTTACTGTGATGACGCGCTTGCCTACAGTAATAGGAGCTGTGGTCTGCTCGCCCATGGTGGTGTCGGACTCATACTTTGCGGAGATCGTTGCCGAACCCGCCTTCAGCGCCTTGACCGTGGCAGACGCGCCGGTTCCAGTCACTTGCAGTACACTGGGATCGTTGGAAGTCCAAGTCCAGCTGCCGGTGCCGGTGCCCGCATCGGTCACAGAGGCAGTCAGCGTAAAGCTTTCGCCATAGGTCTTGCTGGCGGGAACACTGCTGATGGTCACGCCTGCGTCGGTCTTATCCACGAGCTTGAAGGTCAGCGTAGCGGTGATGTCCGTATAGTTCTTGCTGCTGATGGTGATGGTCCAGTTCTCATTCGATGCAGCCGTGATGCTCGTCTGGCTGGCGTAGGTGAAATTGCCGGATGCATCTGCGCCCGCGTTGCTCATCATGTTGCTGGAGTCAGCATTCGGAACCGCATTTGTGATCTTCGCCTCGGCAGGAGCGGTGGTGAAGAAATCGGCTGCCGTCAGCGTACCTGTCTGTACACCGGCATAGTTCTTCAGAATATTCACCGTCTTGGTGGGAGCGGAGTCACTGTAAGTAGCCTTGTTGATCTTCGCGGCGCTGGTCACAACATAACCCATGCCGTTGGTCAGGTTGTAGTTGTTTGCCGCAGTGCCCTTCAATGCAACATTGATGGTCACATCCACATTGGCGGTGTCCGCGTCAGCATCGGGGAATGTAGCAGAGGTAACATCGAAGTCCGTTCCCATGCTCAGTGCGCTGCTGACACCGGTGATGGTCACACTGGGGACGGTAGCGTTGGCATTGCCGTCATAGTCCTTGTCGTTGACGGTGGCTGCGCTGATGGAAACATTCTTTGCCGTGATGTTCGCTGTTGCCGTGGTCTGATTACCGCTGGCGGCCAGCTTGTAGTTGCCGGCACTGGCACCGCTCAGAGCGCCCAGAGTCAGATTAACGGCCTTGCCATTGCCCACATCAGCATCCGCGAAGGTGCCAGTAGCGGTAATGGTCAGGCTATCGCCGCTCACAATGCCAGTAATGGTCGCGCCGGAGGCGTTGACCGTGGCAGTGGTGCCGCCGTCATACTCTTTGTTCTCAGCGGTGATGCCGGAAACGGTGACTTCCTTTTTCTCCACGACGGCGTTCACGGTCGCGCTGCCCTTATGGGTGCCGCTCTCGTAGGTCGCGGTGATGCCCTTGCTGGGCGTACCGGCCTTGATAGCCTGAAGCGTGATTGTTTTGGTATTTGCATTGGACTCTACCAGCTTGAAGTATTCTTGGTTGCAATCCCAGCTCCACTTTCCGCTCGTGCCGGTGTCACCGGTCTGCGATGCCGCCAGGATGAACTCCTGACCATAGGTTACGGTGTCAGGTAGGCCAGTGATGGTCACAGTGGCAGTGTTCTTGTCCGCGACCTTCACGGTGAAGGTCTGCTCCTCCTTGTTGTAGTTGCCTGTTTCTTCGGCGGTGACCTTGATGGTGATGGTCGTACCCGTAGTAACACTGCTGTCCACAGTTAACTGGTTGCCCTCCAGCGCAACGCCGGTATAAGAGCCGTTCAGCACATAGGAGAGCGTACCGGGATTGCTACCACCGGTCACGCCCGCGTCGGTTGCCCAATCGGAAATATCCTCGGCAATATCGTCCTTGACGATGGTCTTATCTGTGGGAACGGTGATGGTCTGCGTTGCCTTACCAATGGTAAACTTCCAGCCGTCTGTCGTCAGGTCGTCAGTCGTGGCATTGTAGTTTGCACCCTCCGCAACGGAAACTTTGACCGTGTAGTCACCTGCGTCCTTCGGTTCAGTCTCCGCACCGTTTTTGAAATACTTCACCGTGACAGCGCCCATGCCGTTGATGCCGGTATTCGGTTCGACCGTGGCGGTCTTGGCGTTTCCGTCATAGGTCAGGGGAGAGGGCGCGGCAAAGGTGAAGTCGCTTGCCTTCGGGTCAGCCCTTTGGATTGTATACTCCACGTTGGCAGTGGCAGCCTTGTCGCCCTCGCCCAGGGTGATGCTGGCGGTGTAGGTGCCGACATTCGTGGGGAGCGCGCCGGTTTCCAATGTCTCTGGACCATACTTGCCCATCTTGATGTAGCCAATGGAGATATCACTCACCGCCGGACCCTGCCAATCGTCACCGCTTGCGGTCACCACGGCGGCCTTGCCGCTACCGTTGTAGGTCAGCTCGGCGGGGGCCGCAATGGTCACGCTGCCGCCGTTTGCATTGGGGCAGCCGCTCGCCTGGCAAGTGGCGGTGATGGTCGCGCCGCTTGCCGTGTACGTCCAGCTATGCTGATGCCGGGTCACGGTAAAGGGCTTGCTGAAGCACTTATAGCCGTCGCCCGTTGCAATCTGGACTTTATACGAAAATGTCTGGCCTGCGGGCAATTCGGTAATGGAGAGCGTCTGGCTGTCGGCACCGGTATATTTCTCAGTCAAGCCTTGCGTAATATAAGGATTCGTAAGCGAACGCCACTCATCATTGATGGATCTGTACCAGGTATAGGTCAGGCCTGCACTCTCATCGGATGTGACCAACACTGTCAGCGTCACAGAGGTGCTGTCCTTTGCGTCGAAGGTACTGCCGGAGTAGTCCGTTTCGTTGTTTGGATAGACCTTTGTGCTTTTGATGGGCGCTGGCGTGACAGTTACATTGTCTACGCTGGCAGTGCCATCCTCCCATGTGCCATCGCCTGTTTTATAGCCATATCCATCCGCCAGATATTCTTTCGCCGGAACATAAGAATTACCCCATTCAATCTTTTTATATGTGCCGCCGCTCAGGCTGGCGCTGCTGCCATCGTTTTTTACGGTCAGACCCGCGTATAAGCCGCCGCCCAGCTCCAGCCTGCCGCCGTTCTCGGCCGTGATGTACTTGATCTCGACCGTGGAATTTTTCACCACAGCGCTGCTACCACTGGCCGTCACATCCCAGATCGTACCTGTGCCGGTGACTGTCAGCTGGATGCCTTTCACAGTGAATGTTACATTCTGGGCTTTTATGCCATTCACATCCAGCGTTACCGGCCCACGGGTCAATTCATAAGAAGCCCTAACATCCTGATACAGCTTGATCGTCTTTTCGCCATCAGCCCTATTGGCCGCTGCGATGGCTGCGTCAAGGGTCAAATACCAGCTTGTTTCATTGCCGGCAGTCAGGGAGGCCGCCATCTGCTTCTGACAGACACTGCAAATGCCGGTTTGCTCATCCACAGTGTGGGTATGGGTCTTCACAGTCACATTGTTAAGTTCTGAAACTCCGCTGCCCGATATGGCGTTACCGCTCTGATCGTAGTAAGCCGCACCGTCCGCCAGCAGGCTGCTGAGCACGCCAAAAGAAGCTGTGCTCAGCTTAGTGAAGCTGCCTCCGGCAAGCCAAGCTGTGCCGCTCCCATATAAGTAAAGATCGGCAAAGGAGCCGCCGGAGACCGTTCCCTTCGCACCGTTGCCATAGGTCACTTTATCAAGGTCGGTTCCGGTAAAGCTGCCGCCGTTCACATTCATTGTTCCGTCGCCCTCGACGACAACCGCAGCATCAAAGCTGCCGCCTTCCACAGTCAGCGTACCTTTAGTCACCTTAACATCTTCACCAAACGCAGCTGAGTTCTTCACCACTGCCGTACCGCCGTCCTCGACCTCCAGGTATTGATACGCACCGCCGCTGAAGACCGCCTCTGCGCCGGCGGCGGCAGTCACAAGGCCCAGGTAGGTGCCGCCCACGAAAGACGCCTTGCCGTTGACGGTGATATGATAGAATTGACCGGTTTTGAAGGTCACATCTGCGCCGGCGGCGACGGTCGTAGAATAGATGAGATGCTCTCCGCCGTCCACAGCAAGCTTTCCGGTCAGGGTGACGCTGGCAATGCCGATACCGCCGGAGTTATTGTGTACATCACAGAGCGGCATCAGGGTCGCATCAGTGTACCCTTCGGCGCTCCAGCCGTTCAAGGTCTGGATGGCCTCTACATAGCCGTCCCCGTTTTCGATACCACTGTCCGCCGGGAACCAGGCCGTTCTTGTTTTGCCATCGGAAGCAGTGGCTGTTATCTTAACGACCAGCGCCTTGCCGCATTTGGAGCACACAGGCTTTTCTGCCGTATCATCACTGCACGCGTGGACGCACTCTGCGAACTGTACCTTGTACGCCGTATAACCCGTCAAGTCCACAATTTTAGTGCTCTTATCAACGATGCTCCATGTACCGTCCTGCTCGCCGTACAGCTCGCATTTTGCATGGTTGGTTTCCAGCAGGCCGCCGACGGTAAGGTTCTGGTCAGCATTCTCGGCCAGCGTAATTGTTTTGACAGTGCAGCAGTGGGCGTTATCCTTCCACAACTTCACGCTATAACCGGTTCCATTACCCGTTCCCAGGAGCAGTTCCTGAATCGTACCGGTGTAAGCTTCCAGCGCGCCGCCGGTACGAAGCTCCACGTACGAAATGTCGCCGGTGTAGGAGTCGTCAACCGCCAGCGTTCCGTTGGACCCAACCGAAAACTTGACATTGAGCGCCTGCGTTCCGCCGCCCTCGCTGGAATCCTTGACCGTCAGTTTTTCGTTGACACGGATGGGCTTATCCTCGCTGGTGATCGTCTTTCCATGCAGATCCAGCGTTATAGTATCGGAGGCGGAGCAACTTCCATTAAGGTTCACATCCCGCATCAGTGTTATCGTGCTGCCATCCCACGCATTCTGAAACGCCTTTGCAAGCGTCTGATAATAGGCGCTCTCGCCTATACGTGCATCGAACTGCGTATGGCACTTTTTGCAGGTATAGCCGGTATCGTCCATTTCATGAGCGCAGAGGGAGAGATAGACCTTGCCGTCCTCGCCCAGACTGGTCACGCTGTCGGCGGCGTCCGCCTTGAAGTTCTCGGCGCTGAGCGTCACGCCGCTTGCCGGTTCGGCAATGAGGAGACTGCCGCCGGCATTGGGCTTTATGCCTTCATACACGCCCACACGGATGACCGAATCCTCACTCAATGCGCCTGATACACGAATGGGCAGCTTCCACGCATAATTGGCGTAATAACCGGCCTTCACCGAGCCGGAAACAGTGAGCTTAGGAGCTGAGCTTTCCCCTCCGTCGTAGTAAACGTCATATTTCTGGTTGTCGGTAACGGTAGCATCGGTGAGGGTAATAGCGCCCTTTCCATAGATGCCTCCGCCCTCGTTGGCGCTGTTTCCGGTGATCGTCACATTGCTGACGGTCACCCCGCTCTCCGAATAAATGCCGCCACCATATCTGATACCCGAACCGCTCGCAGTGTTATTGGTAATTTCTCCGCCGGAGATGGTGACCCTTGAAAGCATATGGATATAGATGCCGCCGCCGTTGCCGTTGGTGGCTGTGTTGCCGGTGATGGTGCCGCCGTCCATGGTGAAGCTGCACTTCTCACCCACATATACGCCGCCGCCACCGCCGTCAGACGCACCCGCAGTGTTATCGGAAATGGTGCCGCCGTGCATGGTGAAGTTTGGCGGGTCGGTCTGATTCGTCGTGCCGACAAGGAACACACCGCCGCCGGAGCCGCTGTCTGTTTTATTACCGGTAATCGCTCCACCATACATGGTAAAGGACGAGCCGGTCTGATAGGTGCCGCCCTTTATACCGACCTGCACGCCGCCGGTGATCGTGCCGCTGTACAGTTCCAATGTTCCGCCGTTGACGGTCACTCCGCCTTGGATTTTGCCATTGCCGGAGCAGTCGGTCAGCGTCAGCTTCGCGCTGCCGCCGACGGTGATGCTGCCGTTGATCGTCTGTCCGTTCAGGCAGAGCGTGACCTCGCCCGCCGGTACAGCCCAGTTCTCCGACACAGACTGCGTCAGATAATAGCTGCCAGCAGTACCGGGCAGGGAAGCGGCAGTTGTCCATTCTGTCCACTCTGTGCCAGCAGTGTCATGTTCGTGCCCGTTGACAGCTCCATTCCCGCCGCAGACGCAGTGGGTATGTACATCGCCGCTTTCATTAGGGTCGGTATGATATCCGCCGCTTCCGGCGCTGTTCTGCGGATAGGTTCCGAAATAAACGCTGCTGGCCTGCCCGCCGCTGATGTTTGCGGCCGTTCCGCCGTCCACAAGCTGTATCGCCTTGCCGGTGTCTGCTCCGGCGGCGAATGCCGTCTGCGAAACCGTGGAAATCATCAGCGCGGCGGAGAGCAGCACAGCGGCAAACCGTCTCCAGTTTTTTCTTATGTGCTTCATCAGATCGCCTCCATATAAAAATGTGGCACAAGAGGGATCAGCCCCCGGAGGGGTCCCTCCGGGGGCAAGGGGGAACCCCCTTGCCAATGGGTTTTGCGTGTGGTCACCCGGCGCTGCCGGGCGGGCCCAGGATGCGGTGCAGGGCATTTTCCGGCTCGCCCCGGGGCAGGGGCTTGACCAGAAATCCGTCCGCCCCCATGCGCTGACTGCGGGGGGCAAAATCCGCATCCTGGGTCACCCACAGCACCCGGACTCCGGGGCGTATATGCCGGGCGTAGTCGCAGTAGTTCATGCCGTCCGCCCCGTCAACCGCCACCACTGCCAGGTCGCAGGGACCGCCATGCTGCAGGTAGTATGCCAGCGTCACCCCGTCGGAAAAGGTTTTTATCTCTCCCCATGGGGACAGCACCTCCCTCCAGAAGTTTTCCCAGCTGTCACAGATCAGCGCGATCATCCCATCGCCTCCCATCGTTCTTTTACTCCACACCGACGCAGGCCATCGGCCAGTTCCTGATCGGTACAGTTCAGAGGAAGCAGCATGGCCGCCCCTAAGTCAAAGGCCGCCAGGCCGAATTTCTCGTCGTCGCTGAGCCACAGCAGGGGCAGGGCGGCAGACCGTTCCCGCAGGGCTGTGGCCAGTTCCAGCCCCCGCGCCCCCTTCATAGCCACCACCCCGGCATCATATCGGAAGCCGGGGACGGAGCGGATTTCCTCCGGGCGGTAGAACTCGTCAAACTCCAGCGCCGCCCAGGGCGCAGCCCGCCGCAGCCGCTCCTGCCACAGATCGGACTCCATAAACGGGGCACAGATGGCCAGTTTCATCCGGGCGCACCTCCTTCCACCAATTTTGAAAATAAAAAACACCAGGCTTTTCACAGTCTGGTGTCATCTATACGGTATCAGGTTGTCAAGGGGAGCGCAAGGTCATTGGCACGAAGTGCATTTTTTTGGCGCGAAATACACGTCCGGGCCGGTGGATTTATGGTATACTGAGACTGGGATTTTATGCGGACGGGAGGGATCAATATGACGCCATACCGCATTGCCGTGGTGGACGATCTGGAGCGGGACCGGACGTGGCTGGCGGAGAAGCTGGCGGACTATATGGCCCGGGAACGGTTGGAATACGAGTTGACCGCCTTTGCCAGCGGAGAAGCGTTCTCTGCGGCTCTGGAGCAGGGCCAGCGGTTCAATCTGGTGTTTATGGACATTTACATGGACGGCATTACCGGCATTGAGGCCGCCCAGGCCCTCCGGGCCAGGGACATGGACTGCAAGCTGGTCTTTCTTACCACCAGCGAGGACTTTATGCGCCAGGGCTTCTCCCTCAACAGCGCCCACTACCTCATCAAGCCGGTGAAGGACGAGGACTTTGCCCAGGCCATGGCCAACTGCCGCCTGGGACGGGCCCTCCAGGTACCCACCCTTGCCGTCACGGTGGAGGGGCGGACGCTGGAGGTGGACACCCGCCAGATCCGGTATCTGGAGGTACAGCAGCGCAGCGTGGTGCTGCACACCACCCGGGGAGACCTGCCCCTGGGCCGCAGCTTTTCCGCCGCGGCCGCCCCGCTGGAGCGGGACCGGCGGTTTCTCCTGTGTTTCAAGGGAGTGTTGGTGAACATGGACCACATCGCCGCCCAGACGGGGGACGAGCTGCGTCTGGACGACGGGAGCATCCTGCCCATCGCCCCCCGGCGCAGGCGGGAGATCCTGGCCCAATACCGGGCCTATATGTTTGGAAGAATGAGGGAACCGTAATGAGGAAAAGAAACAGAGGGGGTGCTCTGCTGTTGGTGCTGCTCCTGACCCTGGGCGGCGCTTGGCCTGCCTATGCCGCAGAACCTGAGACCCCGCCGCCTGCGGCCACAGAAGAAAGCGGCCTGCCTGCGCCGGAACCGGAGGAACCCCCGCAGCCTGCGCCCATGATCTCCGCCGTCGTGACCGGCTTTGCTGGAGACGGTCTGCCCGCTCTGCCCGCCGTTACCCTCCCGGTGCGGCAGACGGGCAACAGCGACGACGATCTGGAGCCGCTATACAGGCTGGCGGTTCAACATCAATCGGTGACCGCCCTTGTAACGGCGGGGGAGGAGAGCCGGCAGGAACCCCTGGGCGTGGCCTGGGATTTTGGCGACATCGACCAAACCAAGACCGGGACTTATCAGGCGGTGGGACGGATCGAGCTGCCCGAGGGCTACGTCCTCGCCGAGGGTGTGCCGGGGGCACTGTACATCCCGGTCACGGTGGAGGATCAGTCCCCGGAGGTCATCACCGCAGTGGAATCCTGGTACCCCTATACCGACGCATTTGCCCTGCCCCTGGGCAGTGCTTTGGAGGTTCTGGAGGAGAAATTTTGCTTCTCCCCCTATACCCTCCAATGCGAAACGGAGAGTGGGAAAACCGTGACCGCCGCCATCGAGTGGGACTTCTCCGGCGTGGAATTCCAGACCGTGGGGGTCTATCTGGCGGTGGGCACGGTGCTCCTGCCGGAAAACACGGTCTTTGGGGATGGGCTTGTTCTGCCCCAGATCACCGTTCCCGTCTCCGTCCAGCAGCAGGGCAGGCCGGAACTCAACTGCCTTCTGGCCACACGGGGGGCACTGGTCTTTCCCTGGGTGGCCCCACCCGGTGATCTGGCTGCTGTGCGCGTATGGCTGTCGGAGGATGGCGGGCCATGGGAGGAGATTACGGACGGAGCCTACTGGGATGAAACCCAGCTGTCCCTGTTCACCGATCTTCTGAATACGGGGTGCCATTACCGCATCCAGGCCGACTACGATGGCGGACAGACGGGAATCTTATCCTTTCTCTACGCCGACGAGATCGTGCTGGAGGGCTACCACGACGGGGACCGGGACGGCGGGGACACCGGCGGAAATCCGCCCCAGGACATCGTCCAGCCTCCCGCTGACACTGGGGATGACCGGACCGACGCCGCCCCGGAGCCATGGGAGCCGGAGGAGGATGACCTGCCCCGCCGCCCGGAGACACCAGAGGAAGATCCGGAGGTTTCAAAACCGGAGCCCTTTCAGGAGCGGGTGACGGAGACCGAAAGCCTGCTGTCCGGGGCCCGGGTGCTGACCATGGCCCAGGTGGGGCCGGTGCGCTTTTCCAAGCAGGGGGTAACCCTCACCCTGTCTGACGCCGCCTTAGACGCTCTTTCCCTCCATGCTGACAGCGTCTTTTACATTGAGTTGTTTCCCACGGAGGACGGCTTTTCCCTCACTGTGGAGGTGGACGGGCGGGGAATATCCGATTTTCCGGACTGTGAGGTGATGCTGCCGGTCACGCTGGAACAGGATGGAGCTGTCCTCGTGCTGACGGGGGAAGATGGTACGGCCGCTGCCGGAACACTGGATGCCGAGCGGGGCATCGCGGTCTTTCCTATCCGGCATACGGGCCGGTACACCCTGTCAGAGATGCTGACCGAGCAGTCGGAGACGGAACCCGTGCAGGATGCGCTTCCATCTGTCCAACCGGAGGAACCTGTACCGGATACGCCCCCCGCCGCCCAGTCGGAGGAACCAGTCACAGCAGAGGAAGAAGCAGGGGCCGCCGTTCCCGCGCAGACGAAGTCCTGTGCCGTGTCCACACAGCCGTCTGACTCGTCAGAGCAGACCGCCAGGGAGCCTGCCGCCCCTTCGGACAGCCCGGAGCCCGAACTCCCGGAGCAGACTTCTGCATCTCAGGAACCTGAAGAACTGTCAGAGCCGTCTATGCCTAAACGGGAGGCAATCCCCTCCACCGCTCTGGTTCTCCCGGGCGGGGCGGTGCTGGTTGGCCTTGGAGCCCTTCTCTGGAGGAGGTGGCGGCGATGAAGCCTGTCCACCGTCAGCTGCTGGCCCTGCTGCTGGCCGTGGTGCTGGGCTCCGCCCTGTGCCTGAGCCTGTATGTCTGGGACAACAAATATACCCGCCCCGGCGCCCAGCCTATGGATGGCCTGCTGACCCTGACGGATGAGGAACTGGGGCAGACCGACCTCCACTTTCTCATCCACGGCTGGGCCTTCTACCCCGGCGTACTTCTCACCCCGGAGGAGTGGACGGCACACGGCACGGAGCACTACATGATCTATACCTCCATCGGGGAACGCACCCGCTTTGACCAGCCGGACGGGGTGACGCCCCATGGATGCGGGACCTACGCGCTGACCCTGGATTTGCCGGAGACCCCCGCCCAATACGGCCTGGAGCTGCCGGAGATCTACTCCGCCTATCGGCTCTATCTCAACGGAAATCTGGAATTGCAGGTGGGGGAACCGGACTTGAAGCACTACCAGCCCCGCACCCAGAACCGCATGGTCACCTTTACAGGAAGCGGTCTCACCACCATCCTGCTGGCGGTGCGGGATGACTCCCATTTTTACAGCGGGCTGGTCTATCCCCCGGCCCTGGGCACACCCCTGGCAGTCAACCTCAGCCGGGGGCTGCGGTTGGGACTGGCGGTATGCGTAACGCTGTGCGGGGTATTGGGGGCGGCGCTGGCCGCCTATTTCGGTGTGCGGATGCGCCACAAAAACGCCCTGCTTTTCGCCCTTTTGTGCCTGGCAGGATCGCTGTTCACTGCCTACCCCATTCTGCACAGCGCCGCCGCCCTGCCACCCCGGCCCTGGTATGCCTTGGAGATCTCCGTGGGTTATGCCATGGTGGTGCTGGTGGTAACGCTGCAAAACCGGCTCTGTCAGACCCGACGCCCAGTTGCCCTGACGGTGGAAATCGCGGGCTGGCTGTTTTGCCTGGCAGCCCTCTGCTACGGACTGCTGTCTCCATACCTGACGATCCCGGTGATGAAAGTATTCTCCCTGCTGATTTTCTGCTTCAAGATTGGTTCCGCGGTCTATCTGTTGGGAGCGGCCCTCCGGGCGGTCCGGCAGCAGGTCCCCCAGGCTGCGCCGCTGTTTTTCGCCGCCGCCTTCTATGCAACGCTTCTTCTCTGGGACCGACTGCTGCCGGCCTTTGAGCCGGTGGTCACCGGCTGGTTCGGTGAGTGGGGCAGCTTTGCCATGACGCTGACCATTGGGTATGTCCTCTGGCGGGACATCGTCAGCGCCTACCGCTTCAATCTGGCCTTCGCGGCGGAGTACCGGCAGATGGAGCGGCAACTGGCCATGCAGGTGGAGTACGCCGACCAGCTCGCCCAGCGCTCCGACGAAAACCGACGGCTCATCCACGACTTCCGTCAGCACCTGCGTACCATCACGGAGCTGGCGGGACAGATTGAGAGCCGTCCGGAGACCGAGGAACACCGCCGGGAGCTGCTGCGCTATCTGGAGGATTTCCCTTCCGTTTTGGCACGGCGGCCCGGGGTGTCCCCCGGCAGTTTCTGCAACCGGGCGCCGGTGGACGCCCTGCTACAATATTATAGCGCCGCCACCCAGCGGCAGGAGATCCGGGCGGACCTGGCTCTGACCATTCCGGCGGGGGTCCCTCTGGGGGACGTGGAGTGGTGTACTGTTCTGGGCAACCTGCTGGAAAACGCCCTGGAGGCCTGCCAGCGCCAGAGCCGGGGGGAGCGGCGGCTGTCCCTCACAAGCCGGGCCACGGAGGGGACCCTGTTCCTTCTGGTGGAGAACACCTACGACGGCCGGTTTGACCGGTCGGAGGGACATATCCTCTCCCGCAAGGAAGGAGGTGTCCGCTGTGGCATCGGCCTGAGCTCGGTGCGGGAGACGGTGGAGCGCCACGGCGGGACGATGGATCTCTACCCCGGAGAGGATGTCTTTCAGGTGGGGATCACCCTGCCGATTCACAACAGATGATGAACACTCAAATTAGTAAAGAGAAGATTACTGTAACGCGCCCACAAACTTGTAGTAGATTGTGATGATTTTCTCCTTGCCGATGCGGTTGATGAGTTCGTTGAGCATACTTTGTCATACATCGCAAAAGTTGCGAGGGCATTGGATGTAATTTCTATTCCTCGCTCAATTCTCTTCTGTCTTAGTCTCTCCTTAGTAGAGTGGGATCTTCTGGTTGGTTCATCATGAACCTATCCTCGGTCCACCGCCAGGGCAAAATCTCCCCCTGGCGGTGGATCTTTTTATTTTGAATTCACACCAGCCGGTATAGATCGGAACTGAGACTCCCATTCTCCCGCCAGCGCGGCTCTCTGGTGAGCAGACCGGCTCCGTAGAGATCGTCCAGCGCCCGCTTGACCGTGGAGCGGGAGAGACCCAGTTCGGCGGCTATGGTCCGGATCCCAGGCCGGCACCGCCCCTCACTGTCGGCGTGATCTTTGAGATACATATAGACCGCTCTGGCCCTGTGGCTCAGATCGGAATGGTAGATATCCTGAAAATAAGCCATACACGATATAGTCAGATGAGCGGCAATCATGGCTCGATAATATTAAAATACAACTCCGGTGTGGTCATACTGGTGCACAGATCCTCAAACAGTGTCATATCTCCACTTTCTGTTGTGACAAGCTTAGCGATATTTTCCTGATCACTGTTTGCAATGGCAAGAATGCCGGTGCGGACGGTTGAGAGCGTCAAGTCGGCCTCCGCCGTGCCATCGTCCTTATAATACAGCAGGACGCCGTGGTGGAGCTTCAGGAAATAATCCTCGCCGTCCGTGAGCTTAAGCCGGATGGTAAAGGACGTATCTGCAAGCTTTTCTGTATCGAGCATGATACCCATGTAGTCTAACATTGTCTGCGCATCCATGCCCTGCGCCGTCGTGCCGGCACCGATGCTACTGACCTGTGGATAGCTGCCTGTACCGTTTCGCAGCTCATATGCTGCGGCGAGATACGCGTTGCGCCACGCGCCGGACTCCGCCTGATAGCCAAGCTGCTCGAGCGCGTCCGCGCAGAGATACCGCGCGTCCATATTTTCAGAGTCTGCGAAGACGAGCGTGTTTGTGATCTGCGCGACCCACTGGTATTCGCCCTTCTCATAGTCCGCGCGCGCCTGTTCGAGCACTTTTTCGGGATCGCCGAGATATTCGACGAGCTTTTTCGCGTATTCGCTCGGCTCCAGCTCGTTCAGGTGCACGGGATTCGCATCATACCAGCCCATGTATTTCTGATATACCGCGCGGACGTTGTGGCGAAGCGTGCCGTAATACTGCCGCGTGTACCAGACCTTATCCAAAGCCTCCGGCAACTCGATCGTGGCGGCGATCTCCGTCGCGGTGTAGCCCTGATTGATGTACAAAAGTGTCTGGTCGTGGATGAATTTATAGACAGCGGCGGTATTGGTTAGATATTCCTGCACCACATCGGCTCCCCAGTGCGGCCAGTTGTGTGACTGGAACACAACCTCCGCGTCCGAAAAGAGCGTCTGCGCCTGCGTGATGTACCGCGCCCAGTCGTTGGCGTCGCGTACCTCTGCGCCGCGCAACGTGTAGAGGTTGTGCATCGTGCCGGTGCAGTTTTCCGCCATCCAGAGCGCCTGTTTGTCAGGGAAATACGTATTCATCTCCGCGGGAGACTCCGTGCCCGGCGTCAGCTGGAAGACAGCCTTCACGCCGTCAATTTCCGTCTCAAAGAGTGTGTCGGTGACCTCATATGTCGGTGCGAGATAGCCCGTGCCGCCCTGCACGGCGGTCAGACCGATACCGACGGAAAGCCGTCCCTGCTCGCTGTACGGCAGGAAACTGCCGTACTGGTAGATCGCGCGGCGCTTCATCGCCGTCCCAACCAAGATGTTTTCCTTCATGACCGCGTCGGCAAAGCCCTGCGGCACGATGATGGCTGTCTTGCCTGAGGCAATTTGCTCGTCCAGCGGAAGCGATGCGTCCGCCACATCTTCTGCGCCGATCAGCCCCTCGATGCCGCCGTAGTGGTCGACATGCGCATGACTAATAACGACAGCGACAATGCGGTCATCGCCCATCTGCTCACGGAAGAGCTTCAGTGCCTCGGACGCAGTATAGCGGCTGCTGCCGCAATCCATGATGATCCAGCCGTTTTCACTGCGGACGAAGGTGATGTTCGAAATATCATAGCCGCGCACCTGATAGATGCCGTCCGTGACCTCAAACAGGCCGTAACGGGCGTTGTACTGCGTGTTGCGCCAGAGGCTTGGGTTTGCAGACGTGGGCGCATCGCCGCTTTCCCGCACGAAGTCATACGCGTCCTGCGACCAGATCGTCATGCCGTTTTCGGCCTGGATGACGAGCGAGTCCGGCGCAAAGATGAGGCCGCGGCCTGCAAATTCGGCCTCCTGCTCGTCGTCAAAATCGAGCAGCTGATAGACCTCGGCGTTGGTCTGCGCTGTAATTTCTGTTGCAGCTTTGCTTTCGGCATTCAGCGGTGTGGATTCTTTAGATGGCGCTTTGTCGCAAGCGGTGACAGAAAGCAGCAATAAGATCATGAGTGCTGCCGCAATCATTCGTTTCATGGGCACTTCCTCCGTAATGAATATGATTGTTTAAAAAGAATCCGGCGTTCAAAACACCGGATTCTGAAATGATTTATTTCCCAAGTACACAGGAGAACTTGATCTCCTTTTCCACTTCACTCAGGTCGAGTTCACCACCGTCGGCGACAGTGATGCGCACTTCATAGAGCGTTCCGTCGGTGAGTTCCGTCACAGCCTCACCGGCCTCATCCGTGATCGACCATAGCTCAGAAGCGACCTTCGCCAGCTTGCCGTCCATGCCATAAGCGTAGAGCATCAGATCAGAGGCGCTGCCAGACAAATTATTCATGCGGAAAGCGACCGTGGTGTTAGGATGCACATTGCGGATAGTCACAGTGCTGCGCCAGCTCGCGACCGTACCTTCGCCGCCGGCCTGCTCAAACTGCTCCTGCGAAAGGACGTTTCTTGCCGCCTTGTCTAAGTCTACCTCACGATACGGCATCTCCGGCAGATACACAAAGCGATCCTGCAAGCGCAGCAGCTCCAAATAGCCCGTCGGGCAGTAGAGCGCGTTGCCGCTGTTTCCGGCGTACATCCCAATGGCCATATTGTTGTAGCCAAACCTGTTGGAAACATCCATCGTAAAGACGGTCTCGCCGGTCTCAAAGTCCAGAATGATGTACTGCCACATCCCGGTGGTCAGATCCTGCACGTAGCCGTAGATATAGCCCGTCGCGGTGGAGAGCTTGAGCATCGATGTATCGCTCAGGTCATTTCGAGACCAGATGCTCTTCATCTCATAGCCGCTATCGGTTTTCACGGTGTCCACGCGCTCGACGCCCGGGGCAATCATAACATTACCCTTCATCAGCCAGTTCTGGTCATAAATGTTGGCATAGCTCTGAATTGAGGAGTCGCTGTTGGGGTCGGCAAGACCTGCGTTGCCTGCGCCGAACCAGTTGCAGACAATCGTGCTGACCGTGCCTTCACCGTCGTCATAGACGATCGCAGAGTTCTCAACCGCCACCTGATACCCCTCGGGCAGATCATCCAAAACCGGCATACTGGCTACGACCTCGCCGGTCTTCATGTCGAGCGCAAGAAGCTTCACGGGGTCTGCGTTGTCGGTGAACATCACAAGGTTCGGCGTCAGCGTGGGCGAGCAACCGCCGCCCCATGCAAGACCGCCGCCGGTGGTCTTATCGCCTTCACCGCTGACCTTTGCACCAACGCTCTCATACGGCGTGCACCACGCAACGTCCACGCCATTGTCGGCGCGCAGCAGATAGCAGTTCATATTGGTCAGAATGACTGCGCCGTCACGGGAAGCGGCGATGCCGTTTTCTGCACCCTCGCCGGGCGTCAGCTCATAGACGAAAACTGCCTTCGAAAGATCCGTCTGTTCGCCTCTTAAAATCGCATCGATGGCCGGACGGGCAATGTAGCCGAGAACGCCCTGCTGCTGGCGCTCGGGGTAGATACGGAAGCCGCCCGTTGCAAACCAAAGGTTTCCATCGTAGTCAAAGACCACAGACAGAAGATTCTGCGTCAGCTCCTTGCCGAGCGCAGCCTCAGCTGCAGCCTTGATGTCGATGTCCAGAACCTTTTCAAATTCCGGAATGACGCTGCCGTCTTCCTCCGTCGCACGCAGCATCAGCACATGGTTGTTGCTGGTGGGGCAGACGATACGGTTTTCGGAGTCAAGGAATGTGTAGGAACTCTGGATGACGTAACCACCGCCGTCGTGCTGCTTCGGGGAGAAATAGCCGAGCGTCTTCGTCTCTTCGGCGTTCAGATCGCGGATGGCGATGCCGCCGAGCAGCGGCACGACCGCATGACCGTAGCTGTCAAAGTAGATGGCAGGGGAGGCGTTTGCGTTCGTCGTCTCGTAGGAGACATTGATCTCCGGATAGATGCCCAGCGGCAGAATTTCATCCGTGGAGTCGGTGTTGTACCCGTCGTGGTGAATATTCGCGTCGCTCTTTGCCATGTAGGGGTTTTCCTCCACCTGTTTGGGCTGCAAAGCCTTCACGGGCAGTGCACCGGATAACGGCGCAGAAGATTCTGAAGTTGTACCTTCGTCTGCGGGTGTCTGTGTTCTACCACAGGCGGCCATTGACAGACACAATACTGCTGCCAGCATAAGGCATAGCGCAGAACGGATGATGCTTCTCTTTTTCATGAATAGTCCTCCTTGTTGGTTTCGGCGTAGTTGGGCCGGAGTTGAGCAACCAAATTTTTCTCGTTCAGCCAGACGCAAAGCCCCTGTTGGAAAGCTGCTTTTGTTACCGGCTCCAGCAGAAAATAATCTGCACGCAGTCGGAAAGCATGAAGCGAAAAATCCAGATCGCTGCACCAGATGATGCGCGTATTGCGGCAAAGCGCACGCAGATGTTCCACCGCATTCAATCCGTCGACACCCGGCAGGGCGATCACCGCATTGGTCGGCGGCGTTTTCCGTGTGGTTTCAAAAAACTGTTTCTGATCGCGGAATGTTTCAATTACGGGAAACCGTTCACATTCGGCACAGAACTGCGAGATCTGCTCTGTAAAAAAAGCTTCTTGCGCTTCACTATTTGTCAGCACGGCAATTCGGTACACAGCGCTCCTCCTTTCTGCCGTCGTTGACGTTTTCTGCTTGTCAGTATACGAATGCGCACACGCTTTTCAAGCTGTTTGGCACGAAAGCCCCGTTTCCGACACGAAATCTGGCTTTGCTGGTGTGCCGGGGCAGGACATCTGTGATATAATCATACCGGAGTTTTTTACGGAGGGGAGGAGTAGGTCAGCATGAGGATTGCAATTGTGGATGATCTCAAGACCGAACGCGCACTGCTGAAAGAACGCTTATCGCAGCAGCTGGCGCTTCGCGGTGCGGAAGCGGATATTTTGGGATTTGAAAGCGGCGAGGCTTTTCTCGCGGCAGAAAAAGAGCGGCGCTTTTCGGCCGCGTTTCTCGATATTTACATGGAGGGCTTAAGCGGCATGGACGCGGCGAAGGAGCTTCGAAAGACGGACACAGACTGCCTTCTGATCTTCACCACGACATCTACCGATCACGCGCTCGAAGGCTTTCAGGTACGGGCACTTCACTATCTCGTGAAGCCCTTTTCCGAGGAAGAACTCTCCGGTTTGCTTACCGAAATGCTTGCAAAACTGCCGCGTCCTGAGCCGGTTCTGACTGTGAAAGTCAGCGGCAGCGACATTCGTCTTCGCTATCGGGACATTATTTCCGCCGAGCATTTTGCTCATAGAATCAACATCCGCACCACCGCCGGAAAAACGCTGGCCACGCGCCAAAGCTTCAAGGCGTTCACCGAGCCGCTTAAAAAAGATCCGCGCTTTTTCGTCTGCGGCCGCGGTGTGATCGTCAATTTAGAGCACGCCGCTGATTTTCGGGATGCCGCCTTCTGTATGACCGACGGCAGCCGTGTCTATGTCAACCAGGAACTTTTGAAGCCTGCCCGGCAGGCGTTTATGGAATTTCTGCTGCAAGGGGAGCGTATGAGATGAAAGATATTCTGCGTCCGATGCTGGAACTGTTCGTCGCACTCCCTGGCCTTTTGCTTGCATATTTCCCTGTAAAATCCTATCTGAAGCAGTCACCAAGAAACCTTGCCGCCTGGCTTCTGCCGCTGATGGCGGGCCTGGGCGTCGGCGGCGGGCTCGTCTGCTATCGGCTTCGCATTTCCACTGTTTTTGTCCTTGCGGGTATCACGCTGCTTGCGATTGTTCTGTATACCAGAACGCTCCGGATATCCCTCTGGAAATCCGGAACGATCGCGCTGTCGATCTGCGCGGTATTTGCCTGCCTGAATAGCCTTTCCAGAGCCGTCAGCGCGGCGATTGTCCTGCATATGCAGCTGCCGCCGGATGGGCCATGGTTCTGCTTTGCTGCCTGCGTTTTTTATAACGCAGTTTGCTGGGTTTTTGTGCTGGCGGCATCCTATCCGTCGACCCATGCGGTGCGTGCGATGGTCGAGGACGACAATTTTGCACAGACATGGTATGTGTTCTGGGTTTTACCGTTGGTGTTCATCCTTCTAAATCTGTTCATGATCCCGCGTTACCAGACAACACTTCAGACAGGAAGGGTCCTGCAGGGTTACATTGTGCTCAGCATCGCGCTTCTGGTGCTGCTTCTCTGGTTCAACACGATTTTCCTTCTGATGGCGAACAGCCTCAACCGCAACGCAAGATTACAGCAGGAAAACCAGCTGCTTTCCATGCAGCAGCAGCGCTATGAGAGCCTTAAAACCGCCATCGAAGAGGCCCGGCAGGCGCGGCACGATATGCGCCATCAATTAAATCATATTTCTGCGCTGGCCGAGGCTGGTGAACTGGAGGACTTGAAAAGCTACCTTGCAAAAACTGTCTCCCGCATCCCGAATCTCGATATGTGCTTCTGTGAAAACCGTACGGCGGACAGTGTTGTCGGCTATTACTGCGCTCTTGCAAAGCGCGAGGACATTCCCTTCCGCACCAAGCTCGATCTGCCGGAATCGCTTCCGATCGATGAGGTCGATATGTGCCTGATCTTATCCAATCTACTGGAAAATGCGCTGGAAGCCAGCCTTCGCACCGCACCCGCCCGCCGGCAAATCGAAATAACAGCATATGTGCATGCCAAGAGGCTTCTTCTGATCGAGGTCGTAAATGCATTTGACGGTAAAGTCAACGAAAAAAATGGCGTTTTCCTCTCATCAAAGCGAAAAGAAAGCGGAATTGGTATCCAGGCTGTCAACCATATTGCGGAAAAAAACGGCGGAACAAGTACGTTTACCCATCAGAATGGCGCTTTCTCCGCCAAAGTCATGCTCTGTGGATAAGTGGAAATACATACTACTCCCAAGTAACCACAAAGCTCCCCTGGAAAGCGTTTGCCTTCCGGGGGAGCTTATGTTTTACTTCCATGCAGCTCGTGCTTTTACAGTCTGTATTCCAGCTGGCAGTCGAACGGTTCGGCCTCTACATGCTTTTGCAGGGGCTGGGCCGCATCTACACAGCCCAGAGAGCGGTAGAACCGCTGAGTCTCTATGGCGGAGTGGGCGGAGATACGCCATCCCTGTTTTTCTATGCGGTTGCTGCGATACGACACATATCCGCTGATCCAATCGAGGCTCATTCTCATGAGATATGATCAGAAGGACGTGCTTACCTGATATGACACTGCTCGTAAATTCACCCCCTTTTTTCGGCAAATAAGAATATTATTAAGATGTTTCGTTATAGATCCACCCCCGCAAAATGCATAGTAAGAATAAACGCGGCTGGGTATTCGTATACCCGACCGCGTTTGTTTTTGTCCGCTGTTATACGGGCAAACAGTCTTTTATTGTAGAAGGGGCATTCCAGCAGAGCCGTGTCGTTTGGAATGCCCCTCCTGTTTTAATTCTTGGTTTGCAGGTAGAATAACTACTTTCTGGCTCCATCCGCACCGATGGTCTTGCCGTCTATGACGGTATTTACCGCCATAGAACCATCGGCATAGAAGTAATACTGCTTGCCGTCAATCTGCTTCCAGCCGCCGGCAAACATCGTTCCGGTCGTCTTATCCAGCCAGTACCACTTCTGGTCATCGGAGAGCCAGCCCTTCACTGGCTTCCCATTTCTGTAATAGCTCCACTGGCCGCTGTCATTCTACTGCCAGCCGTTTGCGGTCTGCGGGTCAATGACGATTTCCACAAACCGCCGCAGGACGGTGGCGACTTCGGCTCTGGTGGCGGTTCCTGCAGGGTCAAAGCGATTGTTCGTCTTGCCCGCCAGGATGCCCGCCTGCTGCATGGACTTAACTGCCTCCTTTGCCCAGGAAGAAATGCTTGCGTTGTCCGCAAAGGTCACGGCTTCCAGGGCTTTCGGAACTGTGTAGCCCAGCTTGACAGCGTAGTTCTTCATAATGACCGCCATCTGCTCCCGGTTGATGTTGGTATCCGGGGCGAAGGTGGTGTCTGTTGTTCCGCTGACGATACCGGTCTTTGCCGCCCAGTTGACATACGGTGCATAGTAGGCATCGGCTTTCACATCGGTGAATTTGCCACTCTGGTAATCAGCAGGATCAACACCCGCCAGCCGTCCAAGAGCGGTGACAAACATCCCTCGGGTCATGCCGGTATTGGGGCTGAATGTGGTTTCGCTGGTGCCATTCAGCAACCCACGGCTGACCACAAAGAGAATGTTATCCTTAGCCCAGTGGTTTTCGATGTCGGTAAAGGCTGGCATTTTAGCATCATAGCCCACGCCGTAAACACCGGGCTGTGTCAGCTCAAAGATGACTGCCTTCTGGTCGGCATCATAGTTGGACTTGGTGATCCACTGGGGCTTACCATTTCCATCCACAGAAACCGCATAGAGGTTGCCGGTCTGCTCGTTCTTTGCCGGTGTGTACGGAATGGCAATGCTGATAGTCTTTCCATTCAGGTTGCTCAGCTTGGTTTCCTTGCCGTTTTTGACTTCCCACAGGGAGATGTCATAAACGGGGCGATTTCCGATAGTCGCCTTTGCCTCAATAGAGGAAACGGTAGTTTTCTTCACCTTCAAGATAATGTCGCCGCTGGTCTGGCGGTTCAGCTCCTTGAGGGTATCCAAGGTGAAGCCGAAATCGGTCATCCGGTCTGTATCGATGGTGAAGCGCTTGACATTTTCCTTCACCAAAGTATCCAGTGCATCCGCTTTCAGCGTGATTTGTAGACCGTCCAGCTTCTTATCAATCTCCACAGGGACTTCCACCGCAACACCATTTTTCTGATTACCATGCTTTTTCGCATCATCCTTTGCAGCCTTGATGGCATCCGACACCATGGGATTGGTAATGGTCACATTGCCCTTAGCGTCTGTCTTGACCTTCTCACTCTGCGCCGTGGTGGGGACATTGGGTTCGTTCACATCGGGGCGTTGGATGATGGTGGCATCGTTGTTAACGGAACCCTCCCCATCATTGGAAGATGAGCCGCCGGAGGAGGAACCTCCACCGCCGCCGGTGTACGTCCAGTGAGCGTAGACGATGGTATCTGCATGGAATACGGTATCCGTCGTGATCTTTGTGCCGCCGCTCTTTTCGGTGTACCAGCCGTCGAAGCTGTGCTTGCTTTGAGATGCGCTGGGCAGAGAGGTCAGCTTCTGATTGGTGGTGGTCATGCTGCCGACAGAGGGCATACCGCCGTTTCCGTCAAAGGTGACGATGAACTCGGTAGCGGTGTTTTGCTTCGTAATCAGCGCAAACCGCGATGTGGATTTGTTCCCTGCGCTGTCCTGTGCGCAGAGGGAGAGAACACCGCTGTTTTCATCCAGCGTACCGGGAATGGTAAAGGTTCCGTCGCTGCCTGCATTGACCGATGCACCATCATCTCCGTAAATGATTTTGCTTCCCGCATCCGCTGTGCCGGTGATCTGATACGCACCCGTGGTCATATCGGCATAGAATACCGGATCGGAGAGCGTCAGCATGGGTGCTGTTTTGTCCACGCTCACCAACAGGAATACGCTGGTCACATCCTTTGCGGTGCTGTTCTCAATCTCGGAAATGCCGTCGATTTTGAACATCAGGTTGCCCTCAAAGTTGGGAATTGGATAAGCGCCGTCAGAATCCGTCGAAATCTCGTTGTCGCTAGTCTTGTCCATTCTTGTGACTTTGTAGGTGACGTTCTCGGTCGTGCAGCTTACCGTCAGCACATCGTCCTTGCCGTCCACATAGGCGCGATATACGCCATGTTCATCGGCTGTGCAGGTCGTTCCATTCACGAAGAGCATCATATCCAGCGGCGTATATTCAGGCAGATACACACCATTCTCCGCAGACTCGGTTTCCGCGCTGTAATACTTGCCGCCCTCGATGGTTTTATAGGCACTAACGCCCACCTTGTAAGTCTCGTTTGCAGACAGGTTTTTAGACTTTGTTGTTTCTTCTCCACCCACAGTCAGCGCCATATTGATGGAGGTCGTTTCTTTATCGAGGTCGTAACCAAAGCCGGTGTCGATCCAGTCGTTGCCGTCTTTCTGATAAATCGTCACGGCGTAGCCGTCGGCATCAGTCACGGCACCCCATGTCGCCGTCATGATCTCGTTTCCGGCCAGCTCCAGCGTAACAGTTTGGGGTGCGGTCGGCTGGTTTTGGTTCTGATAGCTTACCCGAGTATTAAACTGCTGATGGTCGATGGCGACAAGGCCGGTCAGGGTTTCCTTTTCGCCGTTCTCGTCGATGCTTTCCACGCTTTTTTCTGTCATCAGGAAAGAGGTCACATAATATTCGCCCGACGGGGCCAGCGCACCCATGGAGGGAATATTGACCGAGATGCTGGAGCTGTTCGTTATCTCCTGCTCGTCGATCAGATAATCCGCGCCGCCCTTTTCTTTGGCAAAATAGGTGCGAAGCACATACTTTGTGTTTTCCTCGGCGTATTTGATCTCACCGGACACCTGCTGATTGTTCAAAGTCAACTCCAGTTCTTCAAACGGAGCAATGGAAACGCCCTGGGATTTCTGCGTGTCAAGCGAAAGTGAACCCGTGTTGACCTGATAGGTTCCGGCATCTTTCAGCCGCAGGATCGCCACGCGGTAGTCCTTATTGTCCGTCTTGTTATGTATGATGTCGGTGGTCGCGTTGATGTCCTTGTTTTCATCGATTTGCCCATCTTCGCTGTTTTCTGTGTCATAGTTCACCCAATGGATTTCGAGTTTGTCGCTGCTGTTTTGCTTCGTAACAGACAGGCTGTTTTTTATTTGCTCTTCGGTGACGGTGTTCTCAAACGCCAGCAGAATGTACGGCGTTTCGTCTGTGTCGGCGCTGACCGTAATTTCAGTTGAGTTCGTACTGTTTGCAGGGACAGACTCCCCGGTATCTTCCGAAGACGCAGCTTGTTCGGTTGAGCTCGTACTGTTTGCAGGGACAGACTCCCCGGCATCTTCCATAGGCGCAGTTTGCTCGGTTGAGTTCGTACTGTTTGCAGGGACAGACTCCCCGGTATCTTCCAAAGACGCAGCCGGCTCGGTTGAGTTCATATTGCTTGTTGGGGCAGACTCCCCGGTATCTTCCGAAGATGCAGCTTGTTCGGTTGAGTTCGTACTGTTTGCAGGACCAGACTCCCCGGCATCTTCCATAGGCGCAGTTTGCTCGGTTGAGTTCGTACTGTTTGCAGGGACAGACTCCCCGGTATCTTCCAAAGACGCAGCCGGCTCGGTTGAGTTCGTATTGCTTGTCGGGGTAGATTCCCCAACAGCTTCCAAAGACGCAGCTTGTTCAGTGGGGCTCGGACTGCTCATCAGGACGGTATCTTCGCTATCTTCCAAAGACATAGCCTGCGCCACTGGCTCAACGCCTTTTTCCGACCAATCCCATTCGGGTAGTCTGCCAAACCACTTGGTTTCCACATCCCAGCCGCCACCCCTGCGGAAGTTGGTCTCCACGATATTCGGCACAAGCACCCACAGCCGCGCGTCGATGATTCCGGCATACACGCCGGTCATCGCGCCGAGGTACACGTCGATATTGCTGAATGCCTGCTTCATGCCCTCGTCAACGCTGACATCCTTAATCGGGAACTCCGTCTGTCCGCCCACAATGAGGTCAACGTCCCAACTGCCAAGCTTCCAACCGCCGATCACAGGCACATCGCTTGGGACCTGCACTTTGCTTTTGACAACAGCGTTGGCGCCGATGGCGAGATACAAATGCTGTTTATCATTTTTCGTACCCGTGCCGCCAAACGCGCCTAGCTCGATGGAGGTATCCAGGATAAACACATCTATTTCGGTGTTCGGCAGATCCAGCTCAAGGGCTTCGGAGCCGACAAAGTAGATGCCCGTGTAGTCCGTTCCGTTATAAGTCCGCTCCTGCCCGTTTAGCTTGAGGGAATATCCGAAACTGTCGATAATCGAGGCGTTCGTGCCAACGATACCTACATCGCTTGCCGTGAGGGAAATCTCGCTGGGGCCGATAACAACGTCGCCCTTGCCCTCAATGAGATGAAGATAGGTGCCTTTCAGCGTACCACGCAGTTTAAGAGGTGGGATAGCAAAATAATCGCCGTTTACCGTGTCGGCCAGGTTGCTGAAGCCCGCGCCGCCGCCGTTGAGCTGTCCAACGGGCACAGGCGGAATGAGGGGGATGCCGGGGCTGGCCGCGACATAGAAATACAGTGTGTTGGGGAGCAGGCTGCCGTCCTTTTGGCTACGTGTCAGTTCCAGCTCCGCCTCCGTTTCAAAGAGGTCAAAGGCATTTAACTCCAGACTGAAAGCGTATTTTTCCTTGCCCTTAAAGGTGTTGACCTCGCCCTCGACCTTTGCAAGCTCCAGTGACAGCGTTTTTGCCGTGTCAAACTCGCCCGTGGCGTGAACCCCGTTGACCGTAAATTCATTTTTCTCATTTAAGCCGTAGCCCAGTTCCTCAAGGGTAAAGCTCGCGCCCTCAAAAACAGTTTGGAAGCCGATCTCGCCGCTGAACACAAGATTTCCCGCCGCGTCGGCGGTGGCCTGTTCCAGCTTCGCCGTGGCATAGGGGATGTCCACATAGATCACGGCATCGTTCTTTCCGGGGTCGATCTCAAACGAAAAGCCGTCCTGCGTGAGTTTGATTTCCAAGTCCTTGCCGCTGCCGCTGTTTGGCTGATAGAACTTGAAGCTGGGCGCGTTCAGGCTCAGGCCGCTATGCTCAATCGTACCATCCTTTTTGATGATGAGCTTGCCATTCGATTTGTCCCACGTCGCCGTCACGGAGGGCGAGAGCAGCGCCGCCCCGCCGGTAAAGGTAAATTCCGCGCCGTTTTTGCTCTCGTACTCGCCGCTGATGAGGGCGACGGGGTTTCCATACTGCTTTTTCAGCGCGTCCAGCGCCGCATCGTCAGCCACATATTCCACCGTTACGCCGCCGTTCCCGTTTGCAAAGGCGGCTAAGCGCTGGGCGTTAATGGAAATATCTACCTTGTCCGGTTCTGACGGAACGTCCTCTGCGCCTTTCGCCAGGTTGCGGAAGCCCCAGAGGAAGCGCTGTGAATTTGGATAGTCCTCGCCATCGCTGAAATAGTAACCAATATCGTTTCTGCACTCCACGCGGGTGCTGTTGGGGTTATTGCCCGGCGTGACACTGACCGTATCGGGCAGATAGGCTTTGATGGTCTTATTCTCATAGTAGCCCGACAGTCCCACAAAAGGATTTGCCCAAGTGTAGCCGTCCACATAGACCTCGGTGATGTAGTTGTAGCACCAATCAGTCCCCTGTGAGAAAGATTGCCATGTATCCAGATTTTCTACCTTGCTCGTGAGCACGGAGCTTTCGGTGGATATTTCTACCTGCTCATCGTAATTGTAGACAGTGCGGCTCATTTTGATGGCAGGGCCGTCGGTGGCGTTCGCATGGCCCATGCCGCTGAAGGCGTCGAGGGTATAGCCCCATATAACTCCCATATCACCAGTCAAGGAACCGAATAGGTCATCTCTATTATTGTTAATTTTTATGTTATCAATGGACGTCAGCACGCCCCATGTGTCTGCCGACGTTTCATTTTCCTTGAGCTGCACAAGCTCATAGTAAACCGCAGTCGTCGCAGCAACGGATTTCCCGGATAGATTGACCGTCAGATCATACACCGCCTTGATAGCCTTCGCCGTTCCGTTCGGTGTCGTATCCACAAATTCTGCGCTTTTTAGGCGAAGTGTTGCAGGATGCGCCTTACCATAGCCATAACTTCCATAAATGATGAACTCACAGTATGGTTTTTGCCTGTCAATTGAGTTTGCGCTGTCCGCCGTCGCAGCCGGGGAGGTCGTGAGGGAACCATCATGCTTGTTCAGCGTCACGCGGATATAGTCATTTTGCAGGACGAGTGTTCCATCGGCCCGTGTTTCCGTCGTCACTGTCGAGCCGGTAGATGGCAGGATGTCCCCCACATAGGCGAGGGCCTGCGAGGGCAGGATGCCCAGCAGCAGGCAGAGGGTCAAAAGCAGGGATAGGAATTTTTTCATATTGCGTCCTCCTTATCTTTTCGTTCTCATTTTTGTTTTTGCCTCTCCCGTTCATGCAGTCGCATACAGATGACCGTGATCACCACGGCCAGCGTAAACACCGCCACCGCCACCAGCACATATCCGCCCGCGCCCTCATGCAGCAAGATTGCGCCGTACATTCCTGCGGTGTCCATCGGCTGGCCCTGCACCGTCCCTACCGTTCCCACAAGGGATAGGAACAGCAGGACGCACAGGGCAGACAGACTGCGGATGCTCCGCCGCACCTGTCTGCGGCGGTGTTCCGCTATTCGCTTTTTTACCAGCGCAACACGCTTTTCTGTATCGTACATACACGCAAAACCTCCTCTCTGAAAACTCAGCTTAAAAAGCCTTTCATTTATATAGGTACAAAAACGCGGAAAAACTCTCACCCCAAAATCATATTTTTTCAAAAAATTTGGGAGCCGCGCAAAGGCAGCTCCCAAAGGAAAAAATCTATTTCATTATGGTGTCAGACGGCGGGCAAGCAGCTTTCCCACTGTCAGAATCAGCACAGGCAGAAGATAGGCGATATACTGCGCCGCGCCGCCGTAGGCAATCAGCAGATTATAGATCGCATGAAAGGTGATGGCCGCTCCCAGCAGGCCGCAGGTTCCGGCAATCTTCAACCACGTCCGCCGCCACACATACGCAAGCCCTCCTCCGACGATGGCCCCGCAGATGACGTGCATCGCTCCCGTCCCAATGCCCCGGAAGAAAATAAAGGAAAAATGTCCGGCCCCGTTTTGGATCAGATAGCAGACATTTTCAAAGGTGGCAAAGGAAAGAGCGGTGATCACAGCGGCAATCTTGATCTGTTCCGCTTTCGGCTCAAATACCAAGAGGTAAAAGAGCAGCGGCAGGAGCTTCATCACTTCCTCCACCACCGGGGCGATCTCCGCAGTTGCGCCAAAGGTGTCCGCCCCATAAAGTGCGGCGAGAAAGGTATTGATGTAAGCGGAGAGCAGACACGCACCTATTCCCGCAAGGCAAAACAGGAAAAACTTTGTCTGCCGCTTTCCCATGCACAGGGCGGCGATCAGCAGGGGCGACGCCATACAGATAAAAATATTTTCAATATAGGTCATCCCTCCACCGCCTTTCCTGTAGCGGGCAGCAGAGCGAAGATACAGGGCGTCAGCAGAAGATCAAACCAGCAATAGGGGCTGGAAATGGAATCTCCCGGCCAAAAGCAGCCGGAAGTCCAGAGGGCATATTCTGCCGCCACATAGCACAGTACCCCAATATGGAAATATCGCATATCACGCGCCGCTCCCGCCTGCGTCCGGGCGTAAGCAAGCCCCCGGATCGCATGATAGGAAACAACGATCATCATACCGCACCAGAGCAGATTGGAGAGGATGTCCCCAAAGGTGCAGTAAAACACGCACAGCGGAACGCCGACCAAGAGGGCAATCAGGGCTTTGCGTGTCGCAAAGCCCCTTTCCTCCGCAGAGGAAAGGGCGTATTGCAGGATGTAAAGAAAAATAACGCTTGCCATCCAGCCGAACTCCGACACATAAAAGACCTGCGGCGTTTCAGAGAATAAAAGCAGATACAGCGTCCAGTACAGAGAGCCGAGGGCAAAGCAGCCGTAAAAGCAGGTCAACAGAAAATACGTCTGTTTTCGGCTTTTCAGATACCAGATTCCGCTTAGGCTAAAGCCCAGCAGGGTAACGATGAATTGCAAAAGGTTACTGACAAGTTCCATCCGCATTGTCCCCCTTTTGCTCCTCCATCTGTTCCTCTTTGTTCAGCAGACGGATTCGGAAACACAAAATCGTCACGCATACGCCGAGAACAAAGGCGAGCAGCCCGATAACGATATATCCCAGCGCGGCGCTGCCGCCGAACATCGTTGCCGCTGTTTCAAAGCCGGAGGAAGTTCCCAGCTCGATTTGCTCCACAATACCGGGCATGAACAGGGAAACGCCTACGATCACCGCAAGACACGCTGCCACGCCGGAAACGGCGGCGATCCGTGCCTGCCGCAGCCTTTTTTGATGCTCTTTTTCCGCGATACGCCGTTTTACTTCTGCAATCCGTTCCTCATGGCTCAACATTTGTGATCCCCTCCCGTTCCAATAATCCGCGCAAACGCTCTTTTCCCCGGTACACCATATTGGTGATCTGCTTTACGCTTTTTCCCATGACCTCGGCAGCCTGCAAGTAGCTCATGCCTTCAAAATAGGTCAGATAAAGTGACTCCCGGTAATCTGGGTTTAATTCGTCCATGCAGAAATGCAAAATTTGATCTCTTTCCTTTGTTTGGACAACCTCCTCTACCAGTATTTGTCCGTCCGGTTCCTCAGTCAGATCGTCAAGATTGAAGGAAAGACGCTGTCTGCTTTTGTGGCGCAAAGCCATGTGCCGCGCCGTTTTATACAGGTAAGCCTTAAAACCACCGTCCCGGATGCGTGGCTTTTTCGTAAACAGATAGGAAAAAGCCTCTATCATCAAGTCCTCCGCTTCGTGAACGTCATGCAGATACCCGTTTATGTATAAGGTCAGCGGGTCGCCGTATTTTTTCATCAATTCGTCAAGTCCTGTTTCATCGCCGCTTATATATTGTCTGTATAATTCTTCATCGGAAATCATGTCATTCACTTCCTCGCCGTATCTTCTTTACAAAGACACTTCTCAGCGGTTTGTCTCTCTGCAATCCCGGCGATGTTTCTTAGATCGCGGGTCAGTGGGCTTCTCGGCGGTGTCTGGAATTGCCCATGACCGCCCAAAACGCTCCGCACCGGGAATACGCCCGTCTGTGCAGTATTGATTGACCCAACGCTCTGAAATCCCCCACTTGCGGGCGGCTTCCTTTATGGATAGATAGCCTTTCATTCGCGCTCCGCCTTTCCCAAAGATACATCAGGTGTCATGCTTGCTTTGTCAATATATCCTGTCTGAAATCTGCTGTATATATTATATGCGAATATCAGCATATTTTCAAGATGGGCTGCAGGAAGAAAAAAATATGGCTTTTCTTCCGGCTGCTTAAATCTTGAAAATCTACGGGGTCTCGTATATAATAAGAAGCGAAAGCGAAACAAAGGTTATCGTTTTCAAAGGCGGTGTGATAGAGTGTGTCCTTCTGGTGGATCCATCATGGACCTACCCTCGGTTCACCACCAGGGCAAAATCTCCCCCTGGCGGTGGACCTTTTTATTTTGAATTCACACCAGCCGGTATAGATTGGAACTGAGACTCCCATTCTCCCGCCAGCGCGGCTCTCTGGTAAGCAGGCCGGCTCCGTAGAGATCGTCCAGCGCCCGCTTGACAGTGGAGCGGGAGAACCCCAGTTCGGCGGCTATGGTCCGGATCCCCGGCCAGCACCGGCCCTCACTGTCGGCGCGATCTTTGAGATACATATAGACCGATCTGGCCCTGTGGCTCAGGTCGGAGTGGTAGATATTCTGAAAATAAGCCATACACGATATCCTCATGGGCGCAGGCTTTTCTGCCCATCAGGTGGCTCCTGGCCGTGATGGCCTGCTGAGGGATCGGCCTGCTGCCCCCGTCTGGCATCCGCCTTGTTGGATGCCGGCGCCGCGCCGCTTGCCGCGGGCATCCGCACATGTCGGCACATGATGGCAAGCTCCAGTTCCTGCTTATTGGCATAGGCCACAGAGCGGTCCGCTTTTTCTGGGATGCTGTATGGCTCCCCGAAGGTGATCCCCCATTCCAGGAACAGCCGCAGCCGGGTCCGCATGGGGTGGGTGCCGGTTTTCATGACGATGAAGTGACCTTTGGGGATAATAATAGCAGGCATTGCCTGTCCAAATTACTTGCATATAAAAAGGAACTGCCACGGTGATGTGGCAGTTCCTTTTGCTCTGGACGGTTTCGGTGATACCCTTATCAGGCCGGAGCATTTGGCATGGCCTTTTTCTTTTCTCAATTTTTCTTCATTTCCCTATTGACTTTTTATTTGCAGACTTTGCAGGATGTTCCGCAGATAATCTTGATCCAAAAACGTTTCCGCACGAACTTGCTGTCCATGTCGGGATTATGCCTGCGGAACCGATTGTACTCGGATGGAGAGAGAATTCCCTCGTTGTCCAAAACGGTGCAGATGCTCCATGAGCCCATCTCAGCCGCACTCATATCGACGATACGCCGTATGGCGGACGCATTTTCTTTATTGACGATTAGCCTTACTTGTCCTGCGTGTTACGCAGATACCCGTAGGGGTCAAGGGCACCCGGGTATTCTCCGCAATTGGCCTTGGTATGCAGTGAGGACTTGATCTTGGTGAAAATATCTTTGGATGCAATTTCTATTCCTCTCTCGATTCTCTTCTGTCTTAGTCTCTCCTTAGAGTATGTCCTTCTGGTTGGCTCATCATGAACCTACCCTCGGTTCACCGTCAGGGCAAAATCTCCCCCTGGCGGTGGACCTTTTTATTTTGAACTCACACCAACCGGTATAGATTGGAACTGTGACTCCCATTTTCCCGCCAGCGCGGCTCTCTGGTGAGCAAGCCAGCTCCGTAGAGATCGTCCAGCGCCCGCTTGACTGTGGAGCGGGAGAGGCCCAGCTCCGCGGCTATGGTGCGGATCCCCGGCCAGCACCGCCCCTCACTGTCTGCGTGATCTTTGAGATACATATAGACCGCTCTGGCCCTGTGGCTCAGGTCGGAATGGTAGATGTTCTGAAAATAAGCCATACACGATATCCTCATGGACGCAGGCTTTTCTGGCCATCTGGCGGCTCATCTCCGGGCTGTCCGGTTTTGGGGCAGGGCTCTCTCCCCGCTGCCGCCTTGCCGGATGCCGGCGCCGCGCCGCTTGCCGCAGGCATCCACACGTGATGGCGGCGCATGATGGCAAGCTCCAGCTCCTGCTTGCTGGCATAGGCAACGGGACGGGCCGTTTTCTCCGGGATGCTGTACGGATCCCCGAAGGTGATCCCCCATTCCAGAAACAGGCGCAGACGGGTCCGCATGGGGTGGGTGCCGGTCTTCATGACGATGAAGTGACCTTTGGGGATGGACTTGAGTTCGTCAGGAGTCATGAGGGGACGTTCCATCATCTGGATCGTCTGGCTTGGGTCGCTTTTCCCCTTGCTGATGTACCCGCTCATGACGGTGCGGCTGCCCAGCGCCTTGGACAGCACCTCGGCGGTCTGGGAGTTGGGGGCGA
This sequence comes from Lawsonibacter asaccharolyticus, assembly GCF_022453915.1. Lineage (NCBI taxonomy): Bacteria > Bacillati > Bacillota > Clostridia > Eubacteriales > Oscillospiraceae > Lawsonibacter > Lawsonibacter asaccharolyticus. The sequence continues at coordinate 1,693,843 of NZ_CP091870.1, read as the reverse complement.
AGCCGCCAAAAATCGTATCCTGCACATTGTCCTGAATGATCTCCGCTCCTTCACGGCCATAGTTCTTTTCCAGCTGGGCGAGGGATTGGATGATCGGGACCAGAGTCAGCTTTCGGGAGCGTCCCGCCGAGAACAGGGGCAGGATGTCAAAGGCGGGCATGGTGCCCAGCTCGTCACAGAAGAGGACCACCCGGTTCTTCAGCTTCCCGCCATTCTCGTCCGCCACAGCGAACAGCTCACGGGAGAGCGTTTGAATCATGAGGCCGGCCATAAAGTTCTTGCTGGGGTCCTCCTCCGGGAGTATGAGAAAGATGGCGGACTTCTTCGAGGCAAAATCCTCGGCGTTGATGGCACTGTCAAAGCAGAGGACCTGCTCAAGCTCCGTATCCAGGAAGGCATTGAGGCGGGACAGGACGGTGGACATGACGGAATTCATAGACTGCTCCGCAGTGGTCAGGGCCGCGCCGGCAAACCACCGTGCCTTATGGGTGTCCGGCAGTTTATCCATGAGAATATGAAAGCTTGTTTTCCCCTTGGTCTTGCTGGGGGCCAGCAGATCCTGCACCAGTTTGAACACGCTGACGATGTGCCGCCGCTCCTGCGGGGCCTTGTCTGTGGGCGGCAGGTACTCTGCCAGCAAAAGGATAACGGCGGTGAGCAAGCCCTCTGCCGCGTCATAAAAGAATGCGTTCTGCCCGTAGTTAGAGGCGTCCCCCTCCGGGTTGACGATGGTCTTTGCAAGGATCTTGGCGTACTTCTCCGCCTTGGCGCGGGCGGCCAGGTTCTTCTCATCCTCACGACAGACATCCATGTAGTGGTTGATGAGGGTCAGCAGATTGTATCCATCCGAGCGAGTGGGGTTGCGCAGATCGATGACCGCCACCTGATAGCCGTAGCATCGGGAGGCAATGGTCCCGTAGTTCCGGGCCAAGTCTCCCTTGGTATCCAGCGCCAGAAAGCTCATACCGCTGGCGCAGGCATATTCGAGATTGGGGTAGAGAAAGAAGGCCGTTTTGCCCACACCGGAGGCGCCGATCATCAGGCAATGGATGTCATCGACATCCACGATAGCCCAGAGCGGTTTTGCTGTCGGTTTCTGCTTTGGACGCTTCCTTCTCGGAGCTCCTTTCCCTCTCCAGAGAGAGCGAACCTTTTCCGCCAGTTTTCCAGGCTTTTTCAGACCTCGGCCTCCCACGCAGCCCAGAACCAGTCCCTGGGCAGTAGGCAGATCCTCGCCCCTGCGCCACAGATCCGGCCGGAAAGGGATATGTCGGTAAGTCTTCTGGATCTCTTGCTTCGTGGCCCAGCGGGCGGTGCCGTGCTGGCCGTCACCCACGGTCTTGGACTTGATATTGTTCAGAGAGCCAACCCCTGTGAAGTGTACTGCCGCGCCGATGAGCAGGAATGCTCCGCCGCCCAGCAAGATCAGAGGGAGCAGTTCTGTCGTTGTCATAGGGTCACCCCCAGTTCCATGTTCAGCGTTGGCTGTGCTTCCCGCTGTTTTATTTGCTCCGCCTCATATTGGATGGGGACGCCCGCAAAGGCGGCGGCCAGCTCCAGCCATCTGCCCGCCAGAGTTTTCTTCTCTTCTTGGGTACGGAGCCCCACGGCATCTTCCAGGGCGAGGACACTCTGGAATTGTGGGGCGAGCTCTCTGTGGCGGTTTTTCAAGTTCCCCCGATTCCGGTGGGGGCGGATCCGTTCGCACAGTGATCCGGCCAGTTCTTCCTCTGTGGCCGCCATCCCCAGCTGCCGCAGCTCACGGCGGCAGGCCGCAACGGCCAGCGCCGACGCCTGTTCCATGCAGTCCATGGCCTGATCGAACCGGCCCCAGTGCAGGTGGGCGCGGTACTGTTCGATCAGCCACGGGACTTCAATGTTCAGCCGGTCCAGCTTCACCGCTGTGCTCATGGCACAGACCCGTTTACAGACCTCCGGCGCCGCCATGAGCTGGGGGTGTTCCTCCGCGCTCTGGGTCTCCAGTCCGCATCGGGCTTTCACATCCTCATTCCAGTCCTTATGGATGGACTGGAGGACCGCCGTTTCAGCATAGCCCCGTTCGGCCAGAATCTCCTTTAGGCGGCCCGTGGCCTCGATGCCCGCCGCGTCATGGTCCAGGCAGAGGATGGGATGCCGGATCTCCGGCGCCTGCTCCAGCATCCACAGCATCGCCTGTTCTCCCACGCCGCACAGAGCCACATAGCTGTGCTGCTGCCAGTCCTTTGGATACAGTGTCAAAAAGGAGAGCAGGTCAATGGGCGCCTCGAATACATAGAGCCGGTCGCTGGTCCCGTTCCAGTGGAAACTGTATCTGGGATCGCTGCTCTCAACATTGATGCGGAAGGTCTTGCCCATGTCGCTGGTGCTCCGTTTATGGGCATGACGGACAACGCCGTGCTCATCTTTCCCGATGAACACGGCGTTGTGATATTTCTCGTCCTCATAGACCAGTCCGGCCCGGACAAAGGTACTCAGCACCTCCCGGTCGATCAGGCGCTTTTTCAGGAGATAGGCGTACAGCCGCCGCATCTCCCGGCCCACTGGCGGCTGGATGAATTCCTTTTTCGGTTCCTTCTTCTTGGGCGCCGGTTCACAGATCCGGCCCTGCTCACCGTCCAGCAGACGGGTGACCGCCTCCGGATAGCTGAGTCCACAATAATTCTGCACAAAGGAGATGGGGCCGCCGCCCTCCTTGGAGGCGTGGTCGTACCATTCGTTGCCCCGAACGGTGACGCTGTGGTCGCTGGCCATACGATACTCCGGCCCGGAGCGGATGAGCTTCTCGCCCTGCCGCCGCAGGAACTCCACCAGATCCACACAGCTGGCACGATATTTTTGTTCCTCAGTAAAATGGATATAGGTCATATAGTTGGTCACCTCCCAAGATTTTCAAGGTCTGAATAAGGAGGCATCACCTCATGCTGATCTCAGCATCCTCATGGTCATCGGGCTTATGCCCCATGGCTATTTTCTTTTCCCGGATCCGCTGCCTGAGCTTGCGGTCCGTGAGCACGAAGGTCTTGCCGGGTCCTCTCGAATTCTGTTCTCGAAAGATCCCACTCAAGTGGTGCAGGAGCCGGGTGGCGCAGGAGAATATGGATAGGCCCTCGTCCATGTGATCCAAAAAGTATTGGGCATATTCGTTTCCCTGAGCCGCCGAGAGCGTGAACCAGCGGACAGCGGCCTCCGGGTCACGCGGCACTTCCTTTCCCATCAGATAGAGCTTTCCAAGGGCATACTGTGCGTACCGATTTCCCTGCTCCGCGGAGGCGGTCAGCCAACGGACCGCTTCTTCGATCTCTCTGGGGGCATCTTCTCCACGAAGCAGAAGCCTGCCCAGCCGGTACTGGGCATACTGGTTCCCGTCCTCCGCCGAGCGCCTCAGCCAGTTCAGCGCAGACAGGATGTCTTTCGCCAGTCCCTCCCCGCCAGTCAGGAGCAGGGCACCCAGCGCATAGGAAGCTGCGTCACTGCCCTGTTCCGCTGCCCTGGTGAGCCATGCCGCCGCCAGCAGCGCGTCTTTCTCCACACCCCGGCCATCCCGATAGATCTTTCCCAGTTCATATTGAGCATGAACCAGCCCCGCCTCCGCCGCCTCTGTCAGCCACTCCAGCGCGGTCCTGAACCGCTCTTGCTCCGCGGCAGGATCTGCGAGTATGATTTTCGCCAACCGATACCGGGCGTATGGGTTGCTTGGCCTGCCTCTGTGATTCCGTGTCTCTTCCGGCTCTATGTGTTCCATATCCACAGACAGCTCAGGCTCTTTGGATGCTTCTCTGTCAGCTTCCGCTATGTCCCGTTCAAGCGGCGGTTCCTCTGGTGCTGTTGGATCAAACACAGTGGACTCATATCCCAGCCGCAGAGCCTCCTCGATCACCATATTTCGAATCCGCTTGAACTCTTTCTGCCGGGAGAGGGGAAGCCGGGGAGGGAGGTCTTCCCTGTAGGTTCTGAGCACTTCCTCCCGGAGTTCATACCACAGTTCGTATGCCCGCGCCACTCGCTCGTCCCTTGCCAACTCATCCACGATCTCATCTACCACTGCTTTCAGTGGCGCTCTCAGGTAGCCGTACTGTTTTTTGCCGGATAGGTTCTTCAGCTTTCCGGCCAGATGCTCCATGAACTGTTCGATCCTCGGATTATCCAGCGTGCCCTCCCACATCTGCTGAACCAGTTCAGCCATGACCACTCCGGCCTCCTGGGTGAGCTCATCCCGCCGCTGAGTCTGCCGCTCATAGAGTTCGTGGAGTTCCTGATGGAAGATCCGCTTGGCCAGATCAGATTTGATCCGGGCGATCCCTTCTCTGGTGAGATACCCGGACCTGCCGTCCGCGCTGTAACAGACCATGTGGATGTGAGGGTGATGGCCCTGGTCGTGAAACGCCGCGTACCACCTGAACTGCTCCCATGGTATTTTCATAGCCTCGGCCATCTCCATGGCATAGCCGGCAATGAGGTTCTTCCATTGTCCCGCGTCATCGTAGCCCAGTCTCGCCGCGTCCTCCCGGCGCAAGGAGATAATGGGGAGCCACACGTTGCCGGGGTGATGGGCCACCTCGGCCGCAATTTGGGACAGCACCAGCGGAGCATCCGACCCGGTGAACAGGGCATGCGCTCCGGCGCGCTGTGCGCGGGGGCGGCTGGCGATGTAACTGACGTAGTTGTCCCGCTTGGCGATCTGGTCGTAGTTGTCCTCCAGAGCGCGGGTGATGAACTCGGAAGCGTTGCCGCGGGTAGGAGCGGTCTGGTAGTCCTCGTACTCGAACAGACCGCGGCTCAGCGGGAACTCCCGGAGGAGCTGCGCCACCATCTTCCGCTGTTCCTCCGTGGCAGGGAGCTGTTCATGCCCTATCGCCATGTGCTGGGCGCCCTCTCGGGTGGCCATGTAGCGGACGTAGTTGTGCAGATGGGAGGCGGCGCGCTCCGAGCCGCCCTTGAGGTAGGGGCACTTGAATATGACGCGGGGCACAGGCATTCACTCCCATCTATTATCAAAAAATAAGAGGGCGGTTCAAACGAACCGCCCCTGTTTCAGAGTCTGTCCTGATTTACTTCTGATCCTCCGCCATGAGCTGTTGCTCACAGAACTCCTGAAGGACTGGAATATCTGTGACAGCAGTTTCCCAAATGATATCCCTGCTCATGCTGCCATAGCTGTGCGCCACCAGATTCCGCATCCCTTTGATGGGCCCCCATTGGATACGGTCTGCCGTTGCCTTTCGGAACTCGACAGAAAGGCCTCCGCTCAATTCACCGATCTGCAAAATGCAAAAAGAAACCGAGCGTTGGTAATCGGCGTCCGAATCGAACGCCTCAAAGGATTCGCCATATCGGATGATCGTCTTTTTGATCTCAATACAATAATCGCGGATGTGTTCTAACCGCTGTCGGTCAGGCTGCAACATAGATATCCACCTTTTCTTTCCAGACTGCCTTTCGGAAGCTCTCCTCGCTTGGCATCCGCGCTTCCTGTTCCAGTGAGCTGACAGTGACCAGATCCACCGGCTTTCCCAGCGCTTCTTCCAATTCACAGTAGACCGCCGCGACTTGCAGCAGGCTCTTGATGTTCGTCCCTGTGGTATCGATCAGGAGATCGATGTCGCTGTCCTCTGTGGCGGCACCCCGTGCGTAGGAGCCGAACAGGTACACCGCGCGCAATCCATACCGCTGCGCAATCGGTCTTACGATACGGGCGATCTCATCCACTGCGTATATCATTCCGGAGCACCCCCTTTGACTGGCTTCATTATACTATGATCATATCCAGAACGCAACGGCAATAATCTTCCGGCTGCTCAGTCCCCGCCGTTCTGATACTCCACGGCGTCATCCAGAGAGATCATGCCGTGGGTCTTCTTCACCTCCTGGATACAGCGCCCCCGCAGTTCTCTCAGCTGTTCCTCCGGGATCTCCATGGCCGCGGCCAGGACGTTCATCATCATATCCATCTCTACCGCCAGCTTGAACAGCAACCGGCAGATGTGGTTCTCACTGCCCTGCACGGTCGCACGGAGTGCCGCGATGAGCATGGGGGGCAGAACGGAGAAGCAATCCTGGGAGGCCACATAGTCACAGTAGAACTGCAGCGCCTTCTCCACGAACTCGTTCTGGCTCCGGCAGTTGGCCAGCGGCATGGCCGCCTTGATCTTCCGGTCTGTGGCCGGATCGATCCGCATCAGGAATTTTATTTTTTCATCTGGCATTCAAAAGAAGCCTCCATTTCGTAAAATTGGCCGTGATAACACATTTGAAACCGTGGAAGCTGCTGGAACTGCGACATTTCCCGCCCGCCTGATAGCAGATTTGATAACACCGCTCAAAAAGTGATAGCATCGGTCCCTCCAAAAAGATGCGGAAAGGCGGTTGAAAGCGCCCTGAAACCGCATCCCCGGCCCGCATTGCGGGACGGTGTCTGAGGCCGTGATAACACGGCTTTATCCCGCACACTTTTCGTCCCCCCGGTCCACCCGCCCATTTGGGCCTCCATGCGTTGCGGGTGCTTGCGGCACACAGCCTCAACGCTGGCTTTTCCCTCGCGTGTGTGGCACAGGGGGTCCCCCCTCCCGTTGAAGCGGCACACAGAGCCGCGCAGGGCGCACGGCGCTGGTATTCCTGTTCTCCGCGCGAATGAGAAGAGCCGGAGCCTTTTCGCTCCGGCCTCCGTGAGTGTGAGATCAGCGGGGGACAGCGTCCTGCTCTGACGCCTCCAGTGCTCCGGCCACAGCCTCCAGCTCAGAGCGCAGTTCCTCCCAGGTCAGAGGCTGCTTGCCGTCCTCCACCTCTGCCTCCGGGTCCAGGCATCCGCACAGCTCATCCATCTGGATGTCCGCCTCCTCCAGCAGAGCTTGGCGGCGCTCCGCGTGTTCCGCCGACACCGCTCCCCGGAAGAGCTCCCATACCTGCTCCATCCTGTGGACCGCCTCGTCGCCGTTGGCCGTCAGGGCATCCTCCATGCCGCACAGATCTGTGACGGTCCTGGCCAGCTCCAGCAGGGCGGTGCGGCTCTCCACAGACTCCAGCTGCGCGGTGGTGTGGAGCAGTTCCCGCACCGCTTCGATCTGCATGGGGAGTCCGGCTGTGCGGACAAACTGTTCATCCCCAATCAGCAGGATGAGCTCCTGCCCAGTGGCTGTCTGCCTGATACGCTGGATCTCGTCATCGATCCAATTCAGATGGCGCGCGGTCTCCTCCTCCAGCTGATGGGCGGCGGCATACAGCGCGAGGCCGTCGCGCATCCACTGGGCCGGTGGGACCGCGTCCTCATCGAGAACCGAGAGGAGCGAGACGGTTTCGTGGGCGATGAGGTCGCACACATGGATGGGGGTGATCGTTTTCGTATTCATAATTTTTTCCTTTCCATTCCGTGTTTGGTGGTGTGTGCTGCTGTCAAACACGATGCTCCTTTGCGGCCGGAAAAGCTATTCAGCAAACCCACCGAACTTTTCGCTGTGGTTTCGGTCATGATCAACAGTTTCCAATAAGCAGGGGGCGGCTGTGTTCAGCCGCCCCCTGCTCAAATTATCTTGGCACATCACTTTGTGGTTTTCGCTTTTCGCCTCAGTCCGCTCCCGCATCGGGATGGTGCCGCGCGGCTTTGTGGTGGTCGGCAGAACGGAAAAAGGGGATCGCATCAATGAGATGCGATCCCCTGAATACTCCGCTGGTCACATTGTCAACTCGGGAGCTCCCGGCTGCTGTTCCTCCCGCAGAAGGAGGTCCAGGCTGTAGTCCAGTATCTTTTCCTTGCGCTCCGTCAGCATGGTGAGGTAGAACTCCCGCTGGATCGGCTGGAGCTCCGGGACACCATCCAGGAACTTTTGAATCCTGTCCAGATCAATTCGCGCGGTGACCCGCCTGAGCGCGTCATTGCACTCCGGGCAGCGCAGGGAGGAGATAAAATCAAAATACGGAATCTTCACACCGTGTTCTTCAACGGCAGAGGCTGGGAACACATAGATGCGCCGGTCAATCTCTTCCTGCGAATTCAGCACCTCCGCCATGTGCGGCAGATCCAACTGCGGATAGAGGCAGGAACCGCAGTCATAGATCGGCGCGATCTCCACGCTCTGCTCCTCCTCGTTTACCAGCAGACCCCAGTTGCCGTTGTGCCGGTCGAAGTTGCCCAGAAACGCATCCGCAATAAACATATCCCAGAAGAAGGCGCGGAGCTCATCCGCGGGATACAGTGTCTGCTCATTGACAGCCTCCAGAATGGAGTCCAGCTCCTTGCCGTAGCCATTCTGCTCACTGTCGATGCAGGTGTTCTTCAGTTGGGCGAACTCAATCAGCCGTTTTCCGCCCTCTGTGAAATCACGGCAGGCAACCACCAGCTTGCTCTTGCCTCGGCTGTCCGTGTAATTGCCCAGCAGGGTATCCTGTACCCGGAAGCCCAGCATCTCAAAAATGTGACAGGCCACATATTCGCTGATACAGCCGTTGGTGTAGCTCATCTCTTTGTTCCGGCTGGGGCGCGGAGGGAACTTCAGCATGTAGCTGGAGCCCTCATAGGAGATATTGATCTTGTTCCCATTCGCGCCGCCATAGGCGCGAAAACGGTTGACAGGGCAGTTGGTAAAATCGATCACAGATCATTCCTCCCCTCTACAGGTATTTTGCTCTCAGGTAGTCCGCCTGCTCCAGCGTGATGGCGTTGCTCCACTGGTTGGAGTTGATAGCTCCGTACAGCTCTCCCCATAGGCAGTCCATGTAGGACACATGGTCTTTCTCTCCCTGGATGTATTCGTCCAGGGCTTTTTGCAGGCTGGCCGGCAGATCTTTTTCCAGATAGGAGCGGTCCTTGGGCTTCCCATCCGGGGCCAGTCTCTGCTCCACCGTCATGGTCAGGAGCTCCTCCATGGGGATGTCCAGCGCGGCGGAGAGCTTGCCCAGCGTTCCGGCGCTGCACCTTGTCAGCGCTGTTTTGCCTGAGCAGATGTCCGCCAGCGTGGCCCAGGGGATCCCGCTGCGCTTGGAGAGCTGATAGCGGGAGAGGCCCTTTTCCCGCAGGATTTGTTGGATCGTCATATGCATCACCTGTCTCTGATTATATCGGCATCCCGATAACCAGTCAAGGGGGGCGGCCAGGGCAGAGGGAGCGGCTGTGCCTGCGGCCTCAACTCTCCGCAAGTTCAGGCAGCTCCTGTTCCTCCGGCGTCTTCTCGATCCAGTCCAGCAGATTCTGCGTTTCCATCAGTTTGGAGGCGAGCCGGAAGAGGGCCTCCCGGTGGTCCCGGCTCTCCAGCTGGATGGCGGTTTCAAACAGGCCGCAGACGTTGTCCAGCGTCTCCATGCCGCTGGCGTTCATGGGCAGCTCGCTCTCCGGCAGGACGTGGCGGGTCTCCTCCGGTTCGGCGGTCCCACGCGCCGCTTCCTTTTCCCGCGTGATCAGCTCCAGATGGGACACGGCGTTTTGAGGGTCGAGGCCCCATGCTGAGCCGATCAGGATGATGGCCCGCTCATAATCCTTTGTCTCCGCCGCGCTGCCATGGATGACCAGCATGGCCAGCGCCTCTTTGGTGATCCGATACTGTAGGTCCCTTGCCAATTCTGTGTTCATGTGATTTCCTCCCGTGTTGTTATTTTGCCGCAGTCCTCGGCGGCTGAACACACAATGCCACATCCCCGCGGGAAAAGCCATTCACCAAACCCAACGAGAAATACCCCCCATCTTTGGCATAGACGCCCAAGTCACATGGTCGGCCCGGTGGGCGGCTCCGGCGCCTCCGCCATGATCTGGGCGCTGTATTCCGCAAGGCCCATGCCCGTCTGCTCCTGGCAGTAGTCCTCCATCTTCCGCAGCAGGACTTCCTTTTCCGCGGCGTTGAGGTGATAGGAGAGGGCCGTCTCGCTGCCGTCCCCCCGGTGAAGCGCGATCTCCAGCTCATCACATACCTGACCGGAGTTCATATCATAGTTGGCGTAGACGTTCAGCCAGTCGCCGTTCTCCGCGGTGCAGACCTGGGTCCCGAACACCGCGTCCACGTCAAAGGACGTCTCCAGGTAAAAATTCAGGAGGCCGTCCACCTCGGAAATCTCCTCCGCCATCCGGACCTCCCGCGCGGAGAGATGACCCGCCGAGGTGATCTGCCTGCCGTCCAGCGCGTCCAGGAACCGTACCCATCGCTGGTCACTGTCGAGGTGCGCCTTGCGGTCCGCCTGATAGACCGCTTTAGAGACGTCCCCCATGGCAAAGGTCTGCCAGCCATCCATCACATTGACAGCGGAAAACTCCCGCTTATCAAAGTCCAGCTCAAAGGTGCCGGTGACCTTTCCTGTATTCTCCATGCGCACCAGCACCATGTCCTCAAACGCCTCGGGAGTGATCTCCTCCGCCTGATGCAGCATCTGCTCAAAGGAGGAGGCCCCGCGCTCTCCCCGCAGGTAGGATCGCAGGAGCCGGGCGGCATCCAGAAACTCCAGAGGCCGTTCTACCTGGAGGCAGCGGTCCTGCCCGGACTCCCGGATGCGGAAGATGGCGAACTTCCTCGCGGCCTCCAGCTCCTGTCTGGCCTGCCGATCCTCCTGCCAGAGTTCCTGACTGATGCGGCTGTACTCCTGCTCGGGAACCAGCTCGTTGATGAGCTGGTCCAAATAGTCCCCGAGCTTATCCTCCACAGTCTCATCCTTCAGATGGCGGCTCAAGGCGTCGTACCACCGCTCATCCAGCCACACACATATTTCTCTGCTTTTCATTCCGCAGCACCATCCTTTTCCAAAGCAGTTTGCCCTTCCGGTCTGGGCGCCTTCTCCGGGGGCTTTTCCACGCCGGGGCGGGCGGGACGTTTGGGTCTGGCCGGTGGCGGCGCCTTGCGGTCCAGAAACTCCCGCACAGCCTCCGGTACAATCCGTTCATATAGTTCCGTGAGTGCCTCATTCATGCGCTTCTGTACAGTGGTGTTCTCTTTCTTCAGATAAAATTCCAGGGCGTCCAATTTCTCGCCGTCAAAGGAGAGGGTGATCTCGGTCTTCTGCATTTCCGACGCCTCCTCCTACATCATTTGTGGAGCGTCTATCTGCGTCTCCGCCTGTTGTACGTTCCAGCTTGCCTCGGCCTCCCGCAGATACTGGCCGGCCAGGTCACGGTTCTCCCCGAACAGAGGCCGCACATGGGGGAAGCCGTAGTGCTCTCCCTCCACGCTGGTGTCATACCGGCCCAGGACATAGTGGAGCGGCACATCGTGCATGGTGAAGAACTCGCCGCGTACCGAGCAGGTCCGTTCGGACGGATTCACTGCTTCCACGACGCCGCCCCGCAGCTCGAAATCACCGGGGCCGCCGTATGGCTCCGTACCGACGAACAGCACGGTCTCGCCAGGCTTCAGCTCCCCAACCAGCAGACGGTCCCGCATGGCGGAGATGATCTCCCCCCGGTAGACGAACTGTTTCTCTGCCTGGAATTCGGCGTCGTCCATCTCCATGACGCTCAGCGCCTTTTCATAGGCGTTTTGGATCTGCTCCTGTGCCGCGTCATATTTAAAAATGTGTATCCCCAGGTCCCCTAAATAGTGGGTGACGCACGCCTCATCCGGTACCAGGAGCAGTTCCTCATAGGTGGCCACCAGATCCGCCGCTCGTTTGTACAAGGCGCCGCGCCCGGTCTCAGGTCTGTCCCGCGGGCCCCACCGCTCAGACTGGCGCTCCATCCGGGGGGCCACAAAGCTCACGTGGAGGTGGTCCCATATCTCATTGCAGAACCGGTCCAGATCCAGATGTTTTTCGAGCCGCTCTACCATCGCCAGTTCATAGACACCCAGGAGACGGCTGATCATTCCGGAGACCGCGACGCAGTGTTCCTCCCGCGGAACCCAGCTGGCGCAGTAGAATGTGTCATCTTTGAGGTCCAGCTCTGCCAGGAGCTTTCCGGGCGGCTCACAGAAAAGGTCCCGCACCTGCGCGCTGAAACGATCCGCGGAGATCGGCCGCAGGGAAATTCCACCGTGATCCGCAAGTGCTTGGACGGAGGTTTCCCCCTCCCCACCAGCGGCGTCCAGGGCTTTCGTGACCATGGCGGCCACATCCGCGATATTCCGCACCTCTTGCGAGGTAAACCATGCCGTGCGCTCCGCGTCCCGGACCTGAAAGTAACTGTCCATAAAACCGCCGCCCCCTTTTATTGAATAGTCTCCATGCTCTGGTCCTCCGGCTTATAGGCGTCAAGGATAGAGCGGAACCGCTCCAGCCGTTCCGGCTTCACACCGCCAATCACGAGTTCCGTACCATGCTCCCCGGCGCGGGATTCCAGAACGTGGGCGTCCAGCACATCGGAGAACCGCTTCCGCTCCGTGCGGGTCAGTTCTTCTTCCTGTTCAAGCGGTACTGGCTCTCCGCCCTGGGCATGGACGAGAGACAGGTCTTCGGTCAACTCGTATTGGAGAACGTCACGAAGGGAGATACCGGAGTTTTCCGGCAGGGACATGACGGTGCCCGCGGCCAGCATAGCTTCCGTGGTGAGATATCCACGGGCCAGGATCTCCTCGTTCGGCATTTGCAATCCGTTGTGAAGTACACCATAGAGATTCTCATCGCCAAAAAAATCAAGGAGGGTCTCTACCGCCTCGTAGAAAAGCTGTGTCTTTTGCTCCTCAGGAAGTTTGGTAAAGTAGCACGGCTTCTGGCCTGGAATTCTGGAGCAGAAGTTCAGGTGGTACGCTGTGTCGATCCCCGTATCAGTCAGCGCCGCCGAGGTCACCTCCCTGCGGTGCGTGAGCGCCTCCAGCAGCATCCCGTCCAGACCGTTTCCTCTGCGGACTGTGATCTCGGTCTGCTTTTCCAGCTCCTTGAAGCTGATGCTCCAGCTTCCGTTCTCTGTGGCCTCTGTGCCCTGATGGACGATGAAGTCCGCCGCCCGCTCCAATCTGGCGTTGAGGATATCCCGCATCCCCGGCAGGTAGGCGGCAAGGCGGGGATAGTCATAGCCGGCGGAATAGATCAGCACGCCGTCCCCGCTGCCCTGACCCAGCACCAGCAGGCAGTGGACGGCGCTGTCGTCCGCAAACATCCATCTTTTGTTCTCCGCGATGAACGGCTGATTTGTGAGCGGTGTGATGACCAGCGCAGAAAATTGGTCCCGCGGCAATTCCACCACCTTTTCGATCTGGCAGTCGTCCATCTGAAAGTTTACTGGTTTGTTTAAGAGATTGGCTTTGATTTTCATTGCGTTTTCCTTTCCTCTGCCCTTATGGCAGATAGCCCCGTGGGTTTGTCCGCTGGCCGTTGACGCGCACCTCGAAGTGGAGGTGGGGGCCAGTGGAGCGCCCGGTGGAACCGGACAGGGCAACCACATCCCCAGCATTCACTATCCTGCCCACCGATGCCAGCAGCTGGGAGCAGTGACCGTAGAGTGTGGACAGCCCATCGCCATGATCGATCATGATGTAATAACCGTATCCGCCCCGGTTGTAGGTGGACACTGTCACCGTCCCCGGCAGGGCGGCGCGGATGGGTGTGCCTGTGGGGACTGCCAGATCCATACCGGTGTGTCCCCGCCGCTGCCCGGTGATAGGGTCGATACGGTTACCAAACTCGGAGGTGACCACGCTCCGCCAGTTCTCCCCGATGGGGGAGCAGAAGCCGTCCGCCCCGATGAACGGCACATCAGCCCCCTCGAAGCTGCTTCCCCCCGTATAGCCGTAGCGGATGAGGCTGTAGATGCTCTCCGCGTTGCTCCGCTGGTCCTCTGTGGCCTCCACACCCATGGTGGAACGGATATTCTGATAGATCACCTCCAGATCCTCAATGGACACGGCCACTGTATAGGTTTCTTCCTCCTCTGTGATGGTCCCGTCCTCATGTTCCACGGTGACGGTCCGGGTCCGCTCCTCGTAGGTGACAAAGCAGCTCACAAACTTCTGGCAGTCCTGTTGGCTGGGGCTGTCTGTGCCGAAGTACAGAGCATAAAAAAGGGCCTTGACGCGGATCTCGTCAAGGCCGTCTTCTCCTTCTGTCAATTCATTGATATTTTCAATGGATCCATCCAAGAGATTGAAGCCCGCGCGCATCTCCTCAATGTAGGCCCGGTACTCATCAGGGGTCTCAGACGGGACCTTGCCGCCGTAAAAGCACAGCTCCACAACGGAGAGGTTGTGGCTGGCGGTACCCGAACCCAGAGCGCACAAAAAGGCAATCAGCAGGATCACTGGAGAGAGAATCGCCGCCAGCACCCAACCGATTTTCTTTCTGGTGTTTTCATCAGTCAGGGCGAGGATGGCCGCCTTGACCAACGCCGCGGCTGTGGCGCTCATAAGCTCATGCCGTCCATGGAGGGGCTGTCCTGCTCAGGCCCGCTTTGCAGCTCCGACCAGTATTCGGTCAGCTCCGCCATTGTCTCCTCATATCCCTCGTTTTTTCTCTGCTTCTCCGCCCATGTCTGGTACTGCTCCAGATCCATCCCCCGATCCAGCAGGAGCTTTGCAACGCCGGCCGCCTGGTTATTGACGCAGACATACAGAGCGGCGTAGTTGTCCGCCGCCACCGGCATCCCGTGCTCCAGCAGCTTCTCCGCCATCCATTCCTGATGCTGGCCCGTGAGGGTGTGCAGAACGTCTGCCGCATAATCCCCCGGCTGGACGCCCTTGTCCACCAGCTCCATTGCGGTCTGGAAGTCCAGCCGCTCCGCAACCAGACGGAGGAGGTTTGGGGGCGCGGCGGCAATCTGCTCGGACGTACATTGGGCGATCAGATCTTTGGCCATGTTTCGATGGCCATTCGTATAGGCATGCAGGATGGCCACACCGGTGAGAGCGGGAAGCGGCTCTGAGAGACAGCTTTCCGCCTGCTCTATGAGAGACTGCACCCGCTGCCCATCTCCGGTATCCACCGCCCGCTTGCAGGCGGTCAGGTAGGCAGAGGGAGAGATTTTCGTTGCGGCAGACAGTATACTCAGAGTCATCCTTCTGCCTACCGCTCCCGGTCGGCCCGCAGTCTCCACCAGCAGGCTGTCCGCTTGATCCAGTGCTTTGGGATAGCGTGCCCAGAACTCTGTTAACTCACCATCCTGGATCGCCAGCACTGTTTTATCATAGTCGCTCATGCGCAGAGGCCGCTGTCCCACCTCCTCCATATAGGCGGTGATGCTCCCGGTCATCCGCCTCAGAAGCTGCTCCGTCTGAGACATGGCCTGCTCCTGCCGCTCCCGCTGTTCTACCAACGCCTGGATGATGGTACGCTGCTCTGCGGGATCCAGATGGACGATCATGGCCTCCGGCTCCGGCTGTTCCCCGCAGCTAAGGTACCGGGCATAGGTTCCTCGATCTCCATGGAATGCCTTGGTGATGGCGGAGGAGATGAGGAACATCCGGTCCAGGTCCGCGCCGGTTTCGCCCAGCGTTTTGCCTGTGATAAAGTTCCTTGTGACTGTTCGATCATTTTCATACCATTGCAGAGATACATCCAAATAGATTCCTTCACTGCCACCGTAGTCAGTGGTGCAGAAGATATCCGCGCCCCGCGGGATCTCCCGGCCATTCTCCCAGTCACGGTTCATGAGAAAATACTCGTCCGGCAGGTACCCCATCCCCTCCAGACGGTGCCTCAGCTCCTCAAAGACCTCCTGCGCGGTACGCTGTCCGGCGTACTGCTTCCGCCGGGGATCTTCCGGGGACGGTTCCCAGCGGGATAGTTCAATTGGTTCCATTTTCGTTTCCTCCTTGGTTTTGTATGTTCATCCCATATCGCCGTGTGGCTACAAAATCAAGACGGAAAAGGCGGCGATATGACAAAATTCGGTTGACAGGGTTCAGCTTGTATTTTATGATAATCACATCAAACAGAAAGGATGTGCCCTGAATGGCCGCTCGCAGCACCGAAGAACGTATCGCGCTGATCGATGCGAAGATCTCCAAAAAGCAGGAGGAGATCAAGACTCTGGAAGCCCAGAAGCAGAAGCTCCTCCACCCGGTCACCATGAGAACTGTCATGGAGAAAGCAAAGGCCGCCGGCCTATCCGCGGAAGAGATCGCGGAGAAGCTGGGGCTTGAAATGTAATTTCATATCCTGTGGAGATGGACGGCACGAATGCGCCGTCCATTTCTTTACACATAGGGGACTGCCATTGACCTTCCAACAGATGCCGGCTTTATCGTCCGCCAGCTGTCCCGAACAGCTTTTCCTTATAGGGCGGCGCGTGGACCTCCAGCAGATACCGCTCGTTGCCGCAGCGGTAGAGGCAGACGCCCCGCTGGGGATAGCGGATGAGCTCGAACTCAGCAGGCTCCAGCTGGAGGTTGTCCATATAGAACTTCTTGTCCACACTGCCGGCGTTGAACAGGAACTGGTGGGTGGGGATGGCGAAGAGCGGCCGGGTCAGCTCCCGGACCCCATCCACGTCAAAGTCCTCCAGATTCTGGCTGGCCAGGATCATGGAGGACTCTTTCTTCCGTACCCGCTTAAGGCTGTTGCGGATGTATTCGATGGCGGTCAGGTTGCTCAGCCAGATATAAAGCTCGTCCAGCCCCGCCGCGGTATTGCCCTTGGTAAGCAGCTTGTCGCTGAGATAGGACAGCACATTGAACAGCAGGGCGTTTTTCACATTCCGGCTGGCCTGGAGGAGCCCCTTGACGCCGAAGACCAGAAAGCGGGAGGTGGTGATGTTGGTGTGGCCGTTGAAGAACTTGCTCTCCGCGCCCCGGCACATGGAGTGGAGACCCAGCAGGACCTCCTGCAGCAGTTCCCTTGGGTAGAGGGGATACTCCTCGCTGTCATAGTTTCGGTACGCCTCCTCGATCACGTCATAGAGATCGGAGAGGACTGGATAATCCCTGGGAGACAGGGGCTGGAAGTCGGTATTGTCGTCCATGCCCCACTTGACGTACAGCCGCCCCAGCATCAGCTCAATGGTATCAACATGCTGGTCTGTAAAATCCTTATAGGCCCGGAAGAAGTCCTTGAGGAACGAGATATGCTGGCTGAGCCGGGTCTTCTGGCGGAATGCAGCGGGAGCATCCGGATCATCCCCCTCGCTGCCGTCGTCCCATAGCTTCGGTTCTAAGGGATTGATCCGGTACTGTCCGCTCATCAGGTCGATGAAGCACCCGCCCAGGTTGGAGCAGAGGTCCACGAGCTCATGCTCTGTATCCAGGCAGATAGCGGATTTGCCGCTCTCCAGAATATTGCACAGCAGGAGCTTGAGGAGGTAGCTCTTGCCCTGGCCGCTGTTGCCCAGAATCAGGACGTTGGCCGTGGTCTTGTCATCAGCGCGGCGGTCCAGATCCACGATGATGTTGGAGCCGTACCGGTCCCGGCCAATGTAGAAGCCGTTGGGATCCGTCTTGCCGGAGTAGTTGAAGGGGTACAGGTTGGCCACGGACTTGGCCGGCAGTACCCGCTCAAACTGGGATCCAAAGGCGTTGCGGCCCGCCGGGTTGGAGGAGAGGAAGCCCTCCCGCTGGCGCAGGAGGAGCCGGTCCGCGCCCAGCTTGCTCCGGATCAGCTCCGACGTCACCTCATCCCGCAGGGCACGCAGACTGTCCGGGTCTCTGGCGGAGAGCTCAATGAACACGGCGCAGTGGATAAGGGGCTCGCTGTTCTTCCGCATAGAGGCGATGAGGGCCGCCACATCCTGAAGGTTAGCCTCGGCGGTGACCGCCTGCTTCATGCTGCTGGTGCTGCCTCGGTCCAGCTTGTTTTTGTTCTCCGCGTTGTGGATGATCTTATCCTCCTCCGCTGCGGACGTCCTCCGGTTATAAATGTGCACGGTCACGCCGCTCTTTTCCCCCAGCCGGCGGAGCAGGGCCAGCTCCTCGGTGCTGGCCGGGTAGCTCCGCAGGGCCAGGGTGCAGCGGTAGGTCCCACCGCAGACGTAGTGATCTGTGTTAAACTTGACGGCAGTGGGCGCGATGAGGTCAAGGAAGTCCTTGACGCGGGGTTCTGGGGCCTTTGCAGGGACCTTTTTATTCGTTTTTTTCTGTACTTTCTTAGCCATGTTCTCTTGCCCACATCTCTCCGTCGTAGTCCTCGAAGCGGTCCGTGGTCACGTCCTGCTGGTAGTAGACCGCCAGCAGGCGCTTAACGTCCTGCTCCTCCGCAAGCCAAACGTGGAAGCCCTGATCCCGGATCCGCTTATCCATCTGGCGGAGCTGGACCTCGTTGCCCTCTCCGCTCTGCTGATCCAGCCGGAAAACCAGAACGAACTCCCGCGCCGAGGCGGTGGTGGTCTGGATCTCGTCCAGATGGGCGGAGTCCTGCCGCAGCAATTCCCGCAGGGCGGGCAGTTCCTCCTGCTCCAGCCGCTGGCGGTACCGCTCCTGATTGCGCTGAAAGGACTCCCGGGAGTCCAGGGCCAGGATACGCAGCTCCGGCATGGCGCACAGCAGATGGGTCAGAGCTGTCACCCGGCCCCGGACCCCCTCTGAGGAGAGCACGGAGAGGTTGTCCGGCCTGATAAGAAAAAAGGCCAGTTCCCCTTCCGCAGTTCGGATGCCGTGGCCGGTGAGCTGGCTGATGCCCATGAGCTGCCGGGCGGTCTGCCGCTGGCGCAGCTCTTGTTTCTGCTTTTTATTCAATGCATTCCCCCCATTCATAATACTGCTGTTTCAAAAACAGAAAGTTGACGGCATAGCGCAGGAAGTCCAGAATGCTGGCGTCCTCCACGCGGATGCTGAGAAAGGCGAAAAGGAATGTGGCCACCAGAGGCGGCAGGAAGCCGCTCTGCGCCAGAGCCAGGACAGAGAGGATAAAGCCGGTCCCGATGATAGCCACATCCCGCAGGGGCCACAGCCACAGCATGGCTTTGGCTCTCAGGTTTTCAGGGTAAATATAGATATTCGTCCCTCCCTTGGCAAACAAAATGGACGGGAGGTTTCTCCTCCCGTCCTGGATGATCTTTTGTTCATTACTGTGCGTCGTTGGTATGGAGTGCGGCATCCGCATCTCCCATGGCGGTTTCTTCCTGTGACAGTTCCGCTCTTAGGGGTATGTGTATTCTCCAGAGAGTGGGGCAAAGCTGCGGCGCCGCTTTTCCTCCTCGGTCAGCTCCGGCAGGACCTCCACTATGGGCGATCCGTCCGCTTCCGCCCCGGCCTCCCAGGCTGAGACGGCGTTTTCCACCAGACTGACCATAAATTCCTTTTGGGAGAGCTTCTTATGCGCGGCCAGGTATGCTTTGATCTGATGGAACAGCTCCTCCGTGACGGCGAACGCCAGCGTCCGGTCCCCCTTTTGGGGCGTGTACCCCTCCAGCATCTTGAGGGCCTTACCCTGTTCCCACAGAGCGAGTCCCTGTGTCACCAGGCCAATCACGAAATCCCGCTGGGACTGGCCCCCGTGGGCCGCCAGATACCGCTTGACCCGCTGGAACAGCTCCTCCGATACCGAGAAGGCCATGGTCCGGCCGCCGCTCTCTATCCGGGGCCGCGGCTTGGGTCCCTCATAGTGCTCCCGGATGATCCGCTCCATGAGGAGGCCGGTGGTCAGGCTCTCGTCCGCCGCCACATCCTCCCGGATCTTCTGGTGGAGTTCTTCACATAAATTAATCGTCAGTTTTCCCATTTTGTAGGCTCCTTTCCTTTTGGTAGGCCAAGTATATCCCAGGCTATGGCCCAAAGCTATTCACCAAATCCGACGAAGAACAACGCTGAAACGAAAGCACAAGTGACAAGCTCTTTCGCTGAACTTTGGGTGGCCATTTTTCCTGACTACATGTATAATCAAGACAACTTGATCATGGAGGGATCTGAGATGAAGCGGTGCCGCTGGGCGGACCCAAACTCGGAATTATACATTGCCTACCACGATAACGAATGGGGGCGGCCGGAGCATGATGACCGCAAGCTCTTTGAGATGCTGACTCTGGAGGGCTTCCAGGCGGGCTTGTCCTGGCTGACGATCCTGAAAAAGCGTGAGGCGTTCCGCAGGGCTTTTGACAACTTCCAGCCGGATGTGATCGTCCAATACGGCCCGGAGAAGGTGGAGACTCTGATGGCTGACGCGGGCATCGTCCGCAACCGGCGCAAGATCGAGGCCGCGATTCGTAATGCCTGGGTATATCTCTCCATTCAGAAGGAGGTTGGCTCCTTTGACCGCTACCTTTGGTCTTTCACAGGCGGGAAAGTCATCCTGAATACGGATGATGAAGCGCGCGCTCATACAGAGCTGTCTGACCGTATCTCCAAGGACCTGAAGCACCGGGGCATGAGCTTCGTCGGCACCACGATCATCTATGCGTTCCTACAGGCTGTGGGTGTGGTCAACGACCATGAGCTGTCCTGCTTCTGTCATCCGAATAATCAATAAGAGACCGCTATGGTGATTCCCCGCATGATGAACTCCACACAGGGGATGGCCACGCTGTTGCCCAACGCCCGATACCGGGCGGAGTCCGAGGCGTCGGAGAGAGCCGTCCAGCCATCCGGGAAACCCTGGAGGCGTTCGCATTCCAGCGGCGTCAGGCGGCGGATCAATCGGCGGCTATCTGCCTGTTGACATACCAGGTCTGTGGCATCTTTATACTGTCTGGCGCTTTCTGTAGAGGCCACATCGTTATCGTGAAATACGTCTACACGCTGTCTGGCATAAAGAATGCCGTCCTTTTCAGAAGGCGACCCGTGAGCCGCGTCTCTCTGTTCCACCAGCGGCAGATTGTTGCCTCCGGTCCCTGCACGGGCGGAGAGCGTCGGGGCAATGGTGTGTGGCCCGGTGTATCTGGCATCGATGCCGTGGTTTTCATACACCAGGGGTTGATGCCCGTGCTCCTGAGCCCGCAGGGTCCCCGTGATCCCCACCGTACAGTCCATCACGCTGCCGCCCTGGTCGTTCAGGCACAGGACAGAGGGCATACAGTTCCCGCTGGCTGTCCCTTTCAGCGTGGGGGAGATCTTCTCGGAATAGCCGATGCCTCCGGCCTTGGCTCCGGCCCCCGCAGAAAATCCGGCAACAAAGGTCTGCTGCTTCATTCCGGGTTGTGCCTGAAGCGCACCAGTAAGATCATGCAGATCCCGTACCTCACGCCCCAGGGCGGCTTCTCTTGCCGCTTTGCGGCAATTCACCTTCTCTCTCTGATTTGCGGCAAAGACCACGGAATCGCCGTTGATGAAGGTCTGCATCTGCATATTACTGGTGGCCATCAGCGTACCAGCTACACCATATAGATTGGTGTCCTCATCTCTCCGATTGATGTGATACGCTCTCATCTCCGCTGCCTGGAAATTCATCGGGAGCAGGCCGGCCTGAGCCATCAAAGCCCACTCCAGCCGCTCCGGCAGCGGTTTACCGCGCTCCTTTGCTCTGCGCAGGATGCCGAGACAGGCTTTTGGACTCAGGTCGTGTCTCTCGTCAGGATCTCGCTCCAAGATGCTGGATAGATCACATTTGACCGGCTCTCTGGGAGCTGCTCCAGTGTTGAGCGGCGGGCCATTTTCCTGCCACGGGGATCGGAATTCCCAATAATGGCACCCGAACAGGTCCACATGGCCTTTGGACAGATCCAGGTGGAAATAAGGAATGGAAATCAGCGTGGACAGGGTTAAGGTCCCGCTTTTTCGTTTCGGAGGTCTCGCATATATTTCATCAGCCTCCTCCAGAGAGAACAGCATCATCTGGCCGTCGCTGTCGCAGTGCTGCATAGTCAAGCCTCCCATCTAAGACATCAAACAGGAGCAGGGGCGCGAGAGGGCCGGCAAAGTCCGCCACCAGAAAAATGCGCTTTCTCCGCTGAGCGACGCCCCAGAATTGCGCGTCAAGGCAGCGCCACGCCAGAGAGAAGCCGTTTTCCATCACGGCGTCTCCCGCGTCCGGCCACGAATAGGGATAGGATCGCGGGACCTCCGCGCCGATGTCATGGATCCGAATGATCTCCTCCAGCACAATACGGAAGTCCTCCCCTTTGGGCGATCCGCTGCTGAACGCGCCTGGAACATTCTCCCAGCACATCCAGCGGGGACGGATGTCGGCGCCGGTCCGGCCCCGTTCTCTCTCCGCTGTCCGCATTTCCTTTATGATCCGAATCTGTTCCATAAAAAGGCCGGAACGGGCGCCGGATAATCCGGCGCGCGCTCCGGCCACGCTCAGGTCCTGGCAAGGGCTGCCCCCGCAGATGATGTCTACCGGGAGCAGCAGCCTGCCGTTCAACTTTGTGATGTCGCCCTTATGGGCCATGCCTGGGAAGCGCCGCTCCGTGACTTTCATGGGGAACGGCTCGATCTCGCTGGCCCAGAGAGTTTTGATCCCATACCGCTCCGCCGCGAGGGGGAAGCCTCCGATGCCATCAAACAGGCTCCCCATGGTCAGGTTCATCCCATGGACATCCCCATCCCCTCCGTAGGCGAGAGCTCCATGGACTGGATCTCCTCCGTGCTGACGCTCCGCACAGGGATGCCGAGACGCTCCGCCATCTCCTTTTCTCCCGCCATGCCGGGGCTGATCCGGTCCCCACACAGCCACAGCTCGTCACAAAGCCTTAGCATCCGGTTTCCCATATCAATGCCCAGCTGCCGTTCCTCCGGGTCGCTGTCATCCAACATCTGGGTGTAGAGCAAGTGCGGACAAAATGGGGTCATCTCCTCCGAGATGGCATACCGGCATGCCTGCCGGGCGAACTGGAGGTTTCGCTTCACATCTCCGGACAGAGGGGAAGCGATGTAGACCACCTTGGCCTGGGTGTCTGTCTCCCTCTGGGGCTGATGCCGATATGAGGGATCATTGACTACCAGACCATTCACGCCTACTTCAACAGACTGCTCCATTTCCTCAGCCCACTTCAGGTACGCCGGGTCAGCTCCTCGCCGGTATGTTTCCGGCAGCCATTTTGCCGGGATGCTGAACAGCCTGGAGGAGTACTCTGTCTCCCGCTGAATGGTATAGGCAAGGGCCTCGTGGATTGCCGGGAGCAGGGGCCACATAGATTGCGGATCGTCATCCCGAAAGTTGACCTCAAACATGACCACATCCTCGTACCGCTCCCAGCTCCCGCTGTCATCCTCGTTCCACACATAGTCGGCGGAGGTGATGGTCACGCCTTCGTCATTGCAGTTGATCCAGATGGTCTTATCCAGATCAGGGAGGCGTACAGCCAGTGTCCCTACCATGCAGCCCCCTCCAGTGTTGCCGTAGATGCGGTCTGTGACTTCATACCGCATGATCTCAGGGTCTGCCTGTAGGGAAATTGTTTTGAGCAGCTCCGCCTGTATGCTCCGCTCCGCATCATACCCGCCCGGATACTCCACACACCGGTACTCCGCGGCGGGGTGGCGGTTGAGCCGCAGCGCCTCCATATCCCGGATCTTCAGTTCCGCGTCCCCACGCTCGGTAAAGAACAGGCGGCGGCTGTTCTCAGATAAAAAGCCGGACAGCCCCGCCATGGGACTCTCCGGCCTTGCATCCACCCAGATCGCGTAGATTTTAGGCGGATGGAATTCGTTTCCTTCTGTCATATTCATCTCCTATTTCGGCGCCACCGCGGCCGCGATGGTCCGGGTGGTGTTGACGGCGGCCTGAGCTGTGTAGACCGCACTCATGATGTTGGCTCTCGTTGTGGTATCCAGGCCAAAGGTGCCGGCGATCCTGGGCACCTCCCCCGCGGAGAGCATGAGCCCCAGTCCCAGCAGGGCGTGGTCCTTGAACACCATAAGGCCCGCCACCAGAATGGTGGATTGCAGAAAGGCGGTCAGGCACAGGCCGATGACCTGCTTCATCCACTGTACAAAGCCATCCACATATCCTCTGGGAATGCTGAACATATACAGCGATCCAACGGCAATCTGGATGAGCAGGATGCCGCCCCGCTTCAGGTTTGCGAAAAAGACCTTGATCACCGCGTAGGCCATAAGGATGATGCAGAACAGGAGCATGATGGGGCTGGTAATGACGCCAAAGCCAAAATCCAGCGTCACCTGCGTCATATCCGCGATGCTTTCCACACTGCTGAGGTCTGTGATGATCTGCTGCCCCACATCCCCGATACTGGTCCCGTAGCCGGTAATCCCGGCGCTGAGCCGGCCCTGCAGCGATACGGACAGGGCGTAGAGCCGCACGGGAAGGATGGTGAACAGGCTGACGGCCAGGAAGCCCTTGATGGCGCCCAGCGCCGTGTGCTGGAGATTGGCCCGGCCCGTGGTGTACTCGATGCCGAACTCAAAGGCGCACACCACCAGGCTCACCCCATACAGCGCCCAGCCAAGCTGGGAGAAAAACAGGACAATGGCCTGTACCCACTCCAGTTCAAAGATCTCCACCCCCATGTTGCCCATGGCGGAGAAGAAGTTCCCAAGGAAGCCCACGATCTGTCCGTAGAACCAGTCGATCAGGTTGTCCATGACTGTGGAGGCCACAAAGTCCCAGATAAACAAAGAAAAATCACCCCTCTTGCGAAAGGGGCGTACCGCCTGCGGCGGAATAAAAATGAGGGCCGTACAGACGGTACGGCCCTCATATAGTCGTTGCGACAGAAAGAAAGCGGGCACTGCTTCAGTGCCCGCGTGTCTTTATGCCAAAATTCAATTCCATATTAGCATACTCTCTGGTGCGGGGTATGAAGGAAATAAATTTGGGGTATCACATGGTCTGCTGACACTGAGGAGAGTGGTCTTTGAACACTTCCCCCTCAGCCGCGTAATAGGCGCTGGCTGCATCCCCGCCATCATTCATATGCTTCACAGCCCGAAGCATGCTGTCATGGTTTTGGGGTTCCATGAGGAAGCCCACCAACGCAAGAGCTGGCACATGGTCCAGACTCCCGCCAAGACTCAGGTACTGGGCCGCGGCGGTTTCCATGCCTTGGTGCCGCTTGATGAGGGCGAGCTCCACATAGGAGCGGTCAAAAATTTCGGATTATGTTTTCGTCCCGTCCCGGTCCAGATTTTTAGCGTATTCCAGCCAGTTTTTCATGGCCTGGTCAGAGACATCCGGAAGCAGGTCTCTTATCCTCCGCTCAAAATCTTCCCTGGTCATAGTGTCAGAGTCCCACAATGCCCCAGATGTAGTTGGGGGCCAGCAGGACAAAAATTAAGCACACGAATAAGATAGCAGGGCCGGTCCACTCGAACTGTCCATGCTTGCGATAATCAAAATACGCCATTGCTAATTTGACAAAAAAAGCGATGGCCAGCACCATGCCCAGCGCCGGAAACACGACGCTGTCCACCACCGTTTTGATCTGCTCTGAGGCGTCTCCCCAGGTCTGTTCCACCGCATCCGCCACATCATCCGCGGCGGCCAGCGCGGGCATACAAAAAAGCCCTGCCAGCAGGAAAACCGCCAGCAGGACGCAGACCCATTTTTTCAGTTTCACAGGCTCTCCTCCTTTAAAATCACGTCTATAAAATCGATGCGGAAATCGCTTGATTTTCTGCTCCACCTCCTCAGAAACACAGCCGCCCCAAAAGCCTTGGAGCGGGCAGTCGTGAGTTGACAACGCCCTCGATGTATTGCATAGTACAAGTTTAATCCATCGGATATTCTGCTTGCGTTGGAGGAAACAGTATGAACGAAGAGAAACTGCGCTGTACACCCGGAAGCATCCCGCCTCTGACGGCGGGTTCAACGGTTAGGCTCAGGCCATGGTAAAGGCCGCCGCGGAGGCGGGATACGAGGCCGCTCCCCGCAGCTCCATTGTGAAGGCGATATGCGGAAGCAGTTCGAAGCCCTCACTGGCGTGAAGCTGGACGATGACGTTTCTTGGGAGATTGTCGTCGTTCAGAAGGACCGATCTCTCTCCGAGTGGGGGGCACGGCCCAATAAGGCCGCGCCCCTGCTTTATTTGTCTTCCGCGGTAAGCCTCAGTAGCCGGTGCGGGGCAGGGGATTGGATGGCTTGTAGACCTTGGTCACCCACCGGCTGGTGGCCATGATCCACTGGCCGTCATAGACGCCGCCCGCGTCCGCCTGGTTGGTGAACTGGGTACCGCCAGTGACCCAGGAGACCACATCGCAGTACACCCGCGGAGCCTCCACCTGCCGGAAGTTAGCGGGGACCACCCCGAAGGAGACCATAAACTGCGTCACATACTCGTTGGAGGCCAGCCCCAGCGCGGCGGGAGATGCGTCCAGTACATAGTTTTGCTGAGTGGAGAGGTTATCCGCCAGGGCGCGCCAGGTATCTCCGCTGAGATTGGTCTTGTAGACCACCTTGTAATTGCCCGTCACATTGTAGGTGCCGGTGACCAGCTTATCCAGCCGCACCGCCTGGGTGGGTAGCGTATCCCGCCAGTAGAAGGAGGTCAGGCCGGTGGTGGAGTTGTTGGCAATGCCGCTGAGGTCATAGCGGATCTGCTGGCCCGGCATGACCTCCACATACCCTGTCTTCTTGATGCTGACGTTGGTATAGAGGCTCTTATTGGTCATAGCTGCCTTGACGATCTGGCCCTCATGCTCAATCTCCACCTCAATGGGCGTTTTGTCCAGGCCGTAGAAGTCCGCCGTCCTGGATTCAATGATTTTATAGCGGGCCAGAGGCAGAGGCTTGCTCACGGCCACACCATTTTTATTAGTCCGGATGGTATCCACCAGACGGCCCGTCCGGGCGTTGTAAATCTCAAACTCTGTGTTAGGGATCGGGGTGCCGGCAGGCCAGCCGTTCATGGAGTTGTAGTCTTCCGAGGTCTTCGTGATCTGGATCTGTCCGGTGATGGGGGTATTCTCCCACTCAACCTCAGTGACTTTTCCGGCTTGTACGTATACAGTCTTGAGTTGGTCGTCCACAATGTAGCCATCGTTCTCCAGCTCTCGCAGATAGAACCGGCCAGAACTGGTCAAATCATCGATATAGACATATCCCCGGTCATCCGAGGTGTATTGACAAATAGGCTTCCGATTGCTATCATAAAGCAAGAAAACGACACCAGGGATTCCCTCACCGTCCGGGTCCACCTTGTGGATGAGAATACCACTGATGGGCTGGTTGGTCACAGTCTCACGGGTGACCTGTCCATCCTCCACCGTGAAATAGATGGGGGCAGCGTCCAGGCGGAACGAGCTGGGACAGTTCGTTTCCACCGCGTAGTAATCACCGGCCTCCAGAGGGAGATAGACCTTGCCGTCTTTCCCTGTGGTGACGGTGTCCACCAGTGCGTCATCGCTGACATTGCGGACCTCGAACGTCGTGTCAGGAATCCGCTCCGTTTTGTCTGCCGCACTGACCTTGGTAAATTCGACGCCGCCCTCCGGCTCATTATAAAAGTAGAGGGTCTGGACCTCGTCGCCCTCCGAGATCTCAATGGTCTGGGGGGTACTGTCCAGAACATAGCCCGCGACTGTGGAGACCTCCTTTGCCGTAATGGTCATGCCGGCGGTGAGGCCGGTGATGACCACACGGCCCTTGCTATCGCTCACATATCGGCCATTGTCCGGGCCTATATAAGCCCCGGTGGAGTCCGTCACCAGAAATTCCACCCCGGCCAGTGGCTTGTCGTTTTTATCACCGTCGTAGATGTTCTTCTGGAGAACCAACGTTTTTTCCGGGTCGTTGTAAAAATAAAGATGCTGCGTGTCATCCGGATTGACCACCACCGTCTGGCTCCGGGTACCCTCGTCAATGGTATAGCCTGGTACGCTCTGTACCTCAGTCACCACGACGGTGCCTGTGATCCCAGAGAGGATGATCTGTCCCTCTAAATTGCTCCAGTACAGGCCGTTGGAGGACAACTGGCCGTTTTCATCCGGCAGGAAAGAACCATCCGCATAAGTGATTTTGAATTGCGCCCCCTCCAGCGGCGTTTTTTTGTCGGCGCCCGACAGCTTGTGAATGATCAAATTGCCCAGGGGTTGGTTCCGGAACTCAAGCGACATGGTTTGCCCAGCCTTGATTTCCGCTGTCTGCGGGGTGTCATCCAGCAAATAGCCCGGCTTCGCTCTGGTTTCGCGCACCACCAGCACCGTGCCGGGGTCCTGATTCTCCACCAGGAAAGAACCGCTGCTGTCCGTCACGAATTTGCCGTTGGCGTCTCCCACCAGCGTCCCATCGCTGGTGGTGACCAGAAATTCCACATCGGAAAGCGGTTCTTTTTTCTCGTCATCCGAGATCTTGGTGACCAGCAGAGCGCCCTTGGGGGAGTTGCCGAAGTGGACCTCCACGACCTCCTGGTCCTTGCCGGAGAGGTAGACTGTCTGAGGCGGTGTGTCGATGACGTGAGTGCCGTCGCTGGCGAGCTCCTCAATGATATAAGTGCCAGCTTCACAGCCGGTGACGGTAAAGGAGCCATTCTCCGAGGTCTGGTAGACGCCGATCACCGTGCCGCCGCTGCCGCTGGCGTTGCCGCTCAGATACCGGACTTGGAACCAGCAGTCAGATAAAGCGGCCCCTGTTTTGGAATCATACTTCCACACACAGATGGCTGAGAGAGGTTGGTTTTGGAAGCGGAAGGTATGGCTTCCCCCAGCCGGAATGAATACCTCCTGCGTGTCCTCGTCCGGCAGGGCGAATCCAGGGGCAGGCTCCAGCTCTTTTACCCGGTACCAGCCGTCCCGGAGGGAGATGTCCGGCTCGGAGAGAACGATACGGCCCTCGGAGTCCGTATAGTACACGCCCAGGTCGTTATACTCTCCGGTGGCGGTATTGTTGGAGGCGTACCAGACCTGCATCTTGACATTTTCGATGGGATCATGAGTGATCTCGTTTTCCTTGATGATCTCAATAAAAGGCTGCTTGTGGTTCTCAAAGCTGATCGTCTTTTCATCGCCGGCGTTCAGGCTGATGGTCTGGACCCGTTCCGATTCCGTTTCTGAGATATAATATGGGGAGGGAACGGATTTTTCTGTGATCTCATAGCTGCCGGGGTCTACCCGCTTGGAGACGGTTCCGTCCTCCCCGGTGGTCCACTCGTCCTTGTAGTCGCTGTCGATCCCCTCCACCAGGAAGACGGTTCCGGGGATCTTGATCGTGGGGTCATCCGCGTCTGACTTTGCGATGGTGAGCAGGGGCTGCTTCCGATTGACAAAAACCAGCTCTTTCTCATCACCGGGGCCAAGCCAGATGGTCTGAGTGGGCTCATCCCCGATCACATAAGGCGCAGGAACGGATTTTTCTGTCACTTCGAAACTGTCCACAGGGAGGGCCGTCAGGACCGCTTTTCCGTCCTCGCCGGTGGTCACATCGGTGTGAAAGCCGGAGTGGATACCCTTGACCTCAAAGACGGTGCCGGGGATGACGGTATTCTCGTCGCTGCCGTCCCGTTTCCAGATGGTCAGATTGGGTAGGCGCTGGTCCTTGGCGGTCACCTTGACGGTCCCACCCCCATCCACCGTAGCTTGATCCACATGGACAATGACCGGCTCCAGCAGGGTGGCCATGGGCGCCGGTACGGACTTCTCAATGAATGCGTACATGCCCTCGGTGACGTTGGGGACCACGATGCGGCCTGAGCTGTCGGTTTTCTCTGTGGCGATGATCTGGCCGTCCTTTACCACATGGAAGACCGCGTCAGGGAGGGGATCATCAGAATCGTCCAGCTTCAGCAGTTCGATTTTGACGCGGGCGTCATTTTCAAAAACTAAACTGACATCATGCTTGCCATCCCAAACAAATTCCTGTTTGACCTTGTCCGGGTCCGGGCTGAGGGAGTAGCCAGAGGGCGGAGTCACCTCCGTTGCGGTATAGCTGCCAATGGGCATGGTGTCCCAGGGCACGTCGGTCAGGTAGCCGCCTATGCCGGTCGTATATGTGCCCGTAAAACTGTTATCCACACCGTCAATGCGGATAACAGCGCCGGCAAGGCCCTTGGTGGGATCGTCCGCATCCACCTTGCGGATGGTCCCTTCGCTGGTGACCTCGGGCGTGTCCGTGAATGTGACGGTCACAGCCCTGCTGCTACCGTTGGGCAGGGCCACATACTGGGGTCCAGCGTTGTCGATCTGGTATCCTTCCGGCGCTTCCAGTTCCACGATGGAATATGTCGAGGCGTCCAAGCCTTTGAGCGTATAGGTCCCGTCGCTCCCGGTCACGATCTCCTGCTCATAGGTCCCGTTTTCTGAACGCACCATGAACCGTGCTCCAGGGAGCCCCTTGTTGGGATTGGTGGCGTCCACCTTCTTCACGGTCAGGTCGTACTTCTCACGGGTGACGTCCAGGTTCCCAATCATAATGGCCTGCACGTCCTTGGCCTGATGGGAGCTGGTGCTGGAGCCGGTGTATTGGTATTCGTAGACGGTACACTCGCCCCACACGCCCTGCTTGCCCAAATCCAGGATATATTGGGTGCGGTCACGGAAGGACATCCCGTCCAGCAGGTCATCAATACTGGAGTAGCTGGTATGCTCCAGATTGTTGTAGACGCACAGCAGCTCCTCGGCACAGGCGGTGGCTGGATCCGCCAGCAGGCCGGCCTTATAGCGCCAGATGATGGCCTGCACCCAGGCGTTCATGGTCCAGGAATAATCGCTGCCCCACACCTCATCTACGCCCAGGGCGTGAGCCTGGTCGGTGAACACGCCGGTGGTATGGGCGTAGTAGTAGGCCATCATGGTCTGTACGGTAGGGTCAGTGATGGGCTTGGGATTGCCCCAGGTCTGCCCCTCCAGGGACCAGCCCATGCCTTTCCCGTGCTCGGCGCAGAAGCCGATGGTGCTTTTCTGGTTGTAATCGAAGGTCATCTGATGGAGCCAGCAGGTCCCCAGGCTGGGAGACTCATAGTGGACGCCGTTGTGAGTGCAGTCCTCCATCTTGATGGAGCCGGGGGCGTCTGCCGCCAGCGCGGCGGTGGGCAGCAGACCCAGCATACAGATCAGCACCAGCAGCATGGAGATCATTCGCTTGTATGGGAAACAAATCTTTCGCATACCTTGTTCCTTTCCGAAAAAGGAAAGGCCGGGGGACCATGCTTCCCAACAATAAAAACAGGCTGCGGGGATCTGGTCCCTACGGCCTGTTTCTTTTTCTGCGTTTTAATTTATTGATGCGCGCGGCGCCGGAGTCTCATGCGGATCGCTCCGGCGAAGTGTTTACTGGGGTGTGACCGCCTCCTTTCTGGCTGATATAAAAGATGGCCTCTCGTTTGAGAGGCCATCTGGCTGGTGTTTATTCATATGGGTTGTGGGTGTTCGGGCAGCCTACGAACAGGTAGCAGTAGGTCACGCCGTCGCGCTCCGTCACGCCCACACCGATGCTGTCACCGTCTGGATCGATCATGGTTTCGAAGTGGCCGGGGGAGCTGATCCAGTTCTCCAGAGCGTGTTGGGCTGCATTCTCCGTGGCTGCGCCGGTGAACACGGTCAGGTTCACACCGAACCCGTAGGGATAGCCGCACGTCAGGGCTGCCTCACATTCCTCTTTCGTGTGATGCCAGCTATACTCCTTGTCGGAGATGCTTTGGGCTGCGTCCATCAGGGCTTCATTGACGGTCAGCTCCGCTACACCGTTCTCCCGGCGCGTCTCGTTGACCAGCCGCACCAGCTCCAACCGCACATCCGACACCTCACGTTGGTCCGGGCTGTCCCCGGTGGTGGGGGCCTGCGGTGCGTCTGGCCCCACGGTCAGCGTCAGGGCGCCGGTTTCCCCGGCCTGGTTGGAGGCGGTGATCTCCACGCTCCCCTCGGACTTGGCAACGGCCACCCAGCAGCTCATCACCTGTTCCACCGCCACCGTGTCCGGGTCGCTGGAGGTCACCGTGTACGCCGCCCCGCTGGGGCCGATTACAAGGCCGCTCCGTTCCCCCACTTCCAGTACAGCGCCCTTGTAGCTGCTCACCCGGATGGGAGGCGCCTCTGCCGCATGGGCTGCGGTGCCGGCCATCAGGATCCCGATCAGGATGCCTGTGGTCACCATCAGCACGTTCTTTCTTCTGCTCATACCGTTTTCCTCCTCGATGTTATTAGACTTTGCCTTTGCAAGCCCAACATATCAGAAAAGGTTTTGAAAGTCGAGCGGAAAGCGTTCGTGAAAAGGGAGAAATCAGCGTCTATTTTATGATTCGGGAATCAATTGGCCACCGCCACCACTTTCCAGCGGTTGTCCCGCTGATTGCGGACACAGGTGTACATGGTGATTTGGTCGTTGGCGGTGGGATTCAGGCCGGAGGTGTCATTTTCATTGACTTTTTCCACGGAGACCACCTCATAGGTTTTGGTCCCCAGCTTGGTGGTCAGGGTAACCTTGTCCCCGATCTCCAGCGTGTGGAGCTGCCCAAAATGGTTGTTGACACCCCTGTTGTGCGCTGCCACCGCAATATTTCCCCGCCATATGGAGGTATCCTCGAAGTGGCCGGCCCCCTTGGCCAATGTCTTGCTGTCCGTACCCTCATAGACCTTGACCGTCAGGTCGATGGCCGGGATTTTCAGGGTGGCCAGATACCCGCCCTTGTAGTAGAGATCATCCGTCACCTCCGTGTAGCGGGTAGAGGGGGCGGTCGTGTCGGGGACGGTCACGGAGCCAGTGGGACTTCCGGGCGTTATGACACTTGAGCCGCTCCCATTGACCACCGCCCCGGTGGCAGGAGCGCCGACGGGGGACAAGTTAGGCGTGAGATAGCTCCCGGTGTTCCTGGTATCCATGCTGGGCGTCCCAAAACCGGGTGGGATGAGAGCGGCGTTTTTGCTGACGTCCTCATTCTTTCTGGCACCGCCGTCCGCCGTATGAACTACCTCCACGGAAGTGGGTTTGCCATAGTCCGGACCGTCCGGGGCGTCGATGGTGTACTCCAGCGCGCTGGCCGGCAGGACCAGTCCCGCGGCAAGGCAGAGGGCAAGCATGGCTGTCATGGTTCGTTTCATGGTGTGTTCCTCCCATCAGGCGGACTCGCCGCCATCATCGTCCGCCTCACGGCGGCGCCGGATGAAGATTGCCGCTCCGATCCCCGCGCCCGCCAGAGCCACAATGCCAAAGGGAACCAGGACTGCCGCCCAGTTGAATTGGGTGGGGAGCTGGTCCTCCGGGGCTGTCACAGGCTGGAGGGGCGTGCCCTCGAAGATAGCCACATAGCGGGTCCGGTTCAGGGCGATCCGGCTGACCGTCCCGGTGTAGTCCGCCGTTACCGTATAGCCCTTGACGTAGCTGCTGGTGGCGGAGCCGGTATAGGTGGCCACCGCGGTAAAACGGTCCCCCAGAGCGTAGCCGTCTGAGGTGGCGGTATTGTCTGTCTGCCAGTCGATATCCTTGAGCGTCAGGGTCTTTCCGTTCTCCTCAATCGTCTTGGGGATGTACTGCGTATCCTGGCCCGCGAGGTTGGGATAGGACCGGGTGGCGCTGATCTCTTTCGTAGAACTGCCATACCCGGCCACCTCCACCCGGACGGTGTCCAGTTGGAGCGTCAGGGTGCCCATGAGTCCGTCATCGGTGACGAATTCACGCTCCTGGGGGAGCAGGTCAAGTACCGAGGCCATGTCCTTGTTCTTACTGGGGAGAGAGACGGTCTCTGTATGCTGCCGCTCCTCATGCTCGGGGAGCTCCTGCTTGAGCAGGTCTGTGAGCGTGTAGCGGAAGCCGTCCTGCTCAAAGTCGGACCGGGGGATGCCGGCAGGATCCTCCTCCGGGGCCAGGTCATAGATCTTCTTCAGCTCCGTACCATCCTCGCTCCGGGTCACCGAGGTTGGATAGCAGACCGCCGCAGTCTCGGCGGCAAGGGCGCTGACCGGCAGGGCCAGGGTCAGCATCAGCGCCGCGGCGCAAAGGCTGAATGCTCGTTTCATGGATGACCACCTCCTTACATACTCTCGCTATTCTGCGTAGACTCGGCCTGGTACTCCTGCTGGCGCTGGGGAAGTTGATACAGGGCCTGCTCATAGGCGTCCAGCACTGCCTGACGGAACTGCTGGCGGAACTCCCTCTCGCTGGGGAAGCAGGCGTCCCGGTACCCGCCGCCTGTGCGGTAATCCGGCATGGAAATGAAGGGCCCGTTCCCCACGTCCACCACCTTCAGGCCCCGGATGGTAAAACAGCCGTTCAGGTTGGCGGAGGCTTCCGCCAGGACCGGGCCGGAGGTATGGATCGCGTAGATGCGTACATTCACCTGGGTGGGCAGGACCTGTAAGCAATGCTCCTCCCGCGAGGAAATGACAGTGTTTTCTTCGTTCATGACAGCACTTCTCCTTTAGATTGTATTCTGGCAGGCGCCCTGTTTCGCGCGCCATTCCAGTCGTTTGTATGCCCAGGGAGTGATCTCCTGGGTTCTGGACCCGCCATCTTGGGTCACGGTATCCACCAGGTACTTGAGAACCAGAGGGTAGTGATAGGTCCGGCCCGCATTGCGGTACCGCCGTCTTAAATCCTCTGGCATAAGCCAGCCCACACCCGCGGCATATATCTGCTTGATCACCGGAGCGATATTCTGTTCACAGGAGGTTTTACAGCGCTCCGAAAGCGGCTTGGGTGCGGGGATGATCTGCCCGCCGTCCAGACAGTATCGGACGTCCAGATGCTCAGCCGCCGCCTGAGCCACTTCAAGCGCCTGCGTTTCATTCCGCCAAAGGGGCTGGACGATGCTGTCCGTCAGGAGGACGTCATACCCTGTCCGGTCAGTAGGAAAGAGCGGCAGGCACCGCACCAGCTGCAGGACCTGCACCCCATTGGACAGTCCAAACTCTTTCACTCTGTCATTGGGCAAACTGTGGTAATGCTCCAGCGCGTCCCGCCAGTTCAGGAACTGGGACAGCCGCCAGCCGGTCACGCCTTTGGGGTCATGCCCCAGCCGGAAATCGTCAATGGTATAAAAAGAAATCCTCATTTTCTTCTTGCTCCTCACTTCATCGTCATATCACCCATAGCTGGGTGCTCACTTTGCGTTTGTTCCATGCCTTTTAATTCCGCCAGTTTCTCCGCGGCCCAGTCCGGCAGAAACTGATCTTTCAGCACGCCCATAAAATCCGCCCGGTTCCAGCGGGTCATCTCCCCATCGCCCAAGCAGGTACAGCGGATGGAGCGTCCGATGGCGTGAGGACCGCACCCAAAACCGTCGTGGGCGTACCAGAGCATGGCGCCCTCATTCCAATAGGACTCTTTCAAGATGTCGGGAGAGAGGACCAGCACTTTGCCCTCGTAGTCCAGAGAGGAAAAGGAGTCTGGGTGGCAGTGCTCCGGTCCGAAAAGCCCAAGCGCCTGATACGCCTTGCAATACTGTGTGACAAAGCCATCCAGCACTGCCGGATGGCTCTCTACTACAAAATCGCTGTTGTGCCAGTGATCTGAGGGAATGCAAGTTCTCTTGGCCCATTGCTTATTCGCTGGGCTGAAGCGGCCATCCTGATCCTTTTGCTGGATCGTGTTTGACAGTACCCACGCGGTCCTTTTGTATCCATACTTTGCAATGACCTCATCCACACAGCCATTGTTCAGGTGCATCCCATCGAAGTTCTGGCGGATGCTCTCCTCAATGGCCCGCTTACAGGAAATATTGGCCTGGTGGCTGGCCCGCCAGAGCGCCAGTTCCCCCCGTTTCCGAGCCTCATTTGCGGAATAGGGATAGAGATATGTCTCAATCTCCATACACTACGTCTCCCAGAATCAGCCGCTCCTCCAATTCTCCGACACAGATCTCTGCGTCCCTGAACATCTCCAGCACCTCCTCCGGCACATCCCGCAGGTCATAGTCATAGTCCGCTTCGGAGATAGTCACCGTGTGTTCATCCTCGTCCACGCTGGCGCACAACTTGGCTTTTTCCGGGATGCCGGCTTCCTCCCGCAGATAGTCCGGCAGCTCCACCTCGTCCCCGCCCCCAAAGGGGCACTCTCCGTCACAGCCATCGCAGTGGCCGCATACTCTTGCCAGATGGACATGCAGGTCCGTGGCCAGCTTCTGGAGGGATCTGGCGGCGCGGAGCAGCTCCATGGCGGTCATGCGCTGCTTGAGCACCACCAGCGTGTCCTCCGAGGCGTGGAGCTCCACCTTGCCGCTGCTCTCAAAGCCAGAGAGCTTCATCGCTGCCGTGGGGATCTGGAGGCCTTTGGAAGTGGTTTCTTTTACAAATTTCATAGTCAGTCTCCTTCATATCAAAATCAAACAGATTCAGTTGGACCGAGGCCCGTTCCCGCTCATGCAGGTCGTAGTTGGCGATGAGCAGCTCGGCAAACTGGCAGTTGGGGTCATACCGCTGGCGGATGTTGTTCAGCCGGGTCACCGGCTCGATCTGGATGCCGGGGGCGTCGTACAGCTCCCGGACAAAGGGATCATCATTATAAGACAGCAGGAATTTCCCCTGAATGGACATCAGAGCATCCCGCAGACGGATGTGGTCTTTCTCTGTGAAGCCGTCCTCTCCGATATTTGAGTAGTAGCCCTCCGTGCAGTGGTAGGGCGGGTCGCAGTAGAACAGGCTCTCCGGCCGGTCGTAGTGCCGGATGAGCTTCTCAAAGTCCTTGTTTTCAATGACCACCCTGGCCAGACGGCGGTGGGCCTGCTCAATGAGCGGGAAATCCGCCCACAGATCGTGGGGCTGATTGCCGAAGCTGGTGAGGGCGGAGGCGTAGCTCTGGCGGATGATCTGATAGAACCACGCCGCCCGCTGGACTGATGTGGTTCCTTTTCGCCGCAGGGCCAGCCGCGCCCGGTCAAAATCCTCCCGTGCGTTCAGCACATACCGCAGGGAGCCCATGAGCAGGTCCGGCTTCTCCCGCACACAGCGGTACAGATTGGTCAGCAGGCCGTTGAAGTCGTTATAGACCTCAAAGTCGTTGCCGGGATTCTTATGGAACAGCACCCAGCCTCCTCCGCCGAAGACCTCAATATACCGCTCATAGTAGAGGGGAAACCGCCTGACCACCTCCTCCCGGAGCGCCTTCTTGCCGCCCACCCAGCTCATAAAGCTGTTCAAGAGCCATCACCCCCTTCCAGTGGGAGGCGGGTCTGGGCGGTGTCGAACACATCCAGCGACCGGGTCAGCCCACGGATCGCCGCGGCGATGCCGCCGATCCGGTGGGTCAGGTGGGCGATGGTAGCCCGCACCTCCTGCTCCGTGGCGGCGTAGAAGTAGCCGCTGCCATTGCTGGCGATGGGAACGCCCTCACGCCGCAGGGCGTTGACCGCGTCCCGCAGCTCCTTTCCCTTGATGCCAAAGGCACACTCCAGCTCCCGGCTGGTGGCGGCGTTGGAGGCGCCCGAATGGTAACGCTCCAGATGCTCTGCCAGCCGTTCCTTCTCCATGCTCGCTCCTTTCCGGGGCTGTCTTCCCGAAAATGGGCGCAAAAAAAGAAGGGGCCGTCGTCCCCATCGGGAAAACGGCCCCTATGTGTTAATAAATTGGTTACTGCTGTTCCATGTTCAGCCCCGCCTCCTCCGGGGAGCTCCAGTCACGAAGAAATTCCAGGTTATTTCTGGTGATGTAGGCGCTTTCGTCGGCGGTCAGGACATAGCCTGCCTCCTCCAGCAGATCCTCCCCATAGCTCTCTAAGTCGATGCAGCCGGAGTCCAGCAGTTCTTCAGATACCCCCGTCTCCAGCAACTTCCGCCTGCCGAAGTCCTTCAGGCCATCGCGGGGAACCCATTCATAGCAGTGCAGGTTCTGGCTGATGTCCAGGGCAAGACGGAGGTCACGGCAGTGCTCGAACTCCAGCGCAGCGGCAAAGCGTTCCATAAAGTGGGGCATTCCCTGCCCCTGCTCATCCAGAACATAGCCCAGATCGCTCCCGTCATTGACCAGTTCCAAGGCGCTGTCATACTGCTCCATCAGATTTCCCAGCTCCGGCAGGCTGCACCGGACATCCAGCAGCATACAGTTTTCCAGGCTTCTGGTTTTCAACTCATCCAAAGCCAGCGCCACCTCATCAGGCCGGTCGGTCATGGCGGAGTAGTCCGGCAGACGGAGCCACACCCCCTCCGGTACCGCCGAAGAGGCCAGCTTCACTTTCATACTCCAACCGTCATCCTCCGGGATGAGTCCCTGGCCGGTGTAACGAGGTGCGGAGGGGTGTTCCGGGTACTCCACATAGCAGTTTCCAACGAACAGGCCGGAGTGCCGGTCCTCATAGCGGCGGCCCAGCGCCTCCAGGTCCGCATAGTACATGGCGCGTTCCGGCAGATGGCTTTCGTGCCGTAGATAGAAGCTCCCCAGCTGCGCATAGCTCCCCGCGGGGAAGCAGATCTGGTAATCCTCCAGCGAAAGCAGGCAGTTGACTGCGTCCACGGCTACCTTCGGGTCCATGTGTAAAATGGCGGTTTGCAGTTCCCAGCCGGTCTTGCCCGCCAACTCCTCCAGCTTCCCGGTCCGCAGGATCGCCGCGGACAGTTGGTACTGTTCTTTAACAGAGAGCGTGTCAAGGCGCTCCATGATCCACCGCTGTTCCTGTTCCATGAGCGGAAGGCTCATCAAAAGATCCCGCTTCTGCTGGATGTTCATCATATCATCTCCATTCCTTGCTCTTCGGCCTGCTTCGGCTCAACAATAGAGAAGCTGCTCCACCGCCCGCAGTGCGGACAGGCCACTGTTCCAGTACAGGCGCCATCGATCTGTTCCTGCGTCACCTCACCCGGTTTTCCGCAGCACTCGTTGATTACAGTGACGAGACTAGCGTGTTCCAGCACCTCCGGCCGGTATTCCCGGTTAAACGGGATGAAGTTGACCCAGCGGGGGTTATCAAAGATGCGGCTGATATGGAGCTGTAGGGCCTTGTGCCGCACAGTTCGGGCGGAATCCTTGGCGTAGTTGTGTCGGCTCTCCCAGTCGGTCAGCGCCTCCAGAAGCTTCTGCTCCCCAGCCTTTTGGATGAGGGCTTCCGCCGCCTGGTACCACACGCCCTTCTCGATCTCACCCAAGCTTGTCTGTACGCCAATCCAGGCGCTGTATTGCTTATCCCGGCCGGCGCCGGTACTGGTTG
Organism: Lawsonibacter asaccharolyticus; assembly: GCF_022453915.1. Taxonomy (NCBI): domain Bacteria; kingdom Bacillati; phylum Bacillota; class Clostridia; order Eubacteriales; family Oscillospiraceae; genus Lawsonibacter; species Lawsonibacter asaccharolyticus. The sequence continues at coordinate 1,655,188 of NZ_CP091870.1, read as the reverse complement.
GGTGGAACACACCATACCGCCATCGGATGTCCTCGAAGCTCAGGTGTTCCATGTCGATCTCGCTCAGTGAGTTGATTTGACCGTTTCGCAATACAATCCCTCCATTTTTGTGCGCTTATGGCTTACATCCCCGTCATCTGGGGACCAGCGAATTCTTCCCTCTGCGGCTTTCCGGTGAAGACTGGAAGCGGCCGTCCGTCTGTTCTGCGGATCAGGCCATACTCGGTGATCGCCCCGTTTCCCTCCTCCAGCATAGTCCTGCCAATTTGGGCGGCCTGGGGCGTCTGGAACAGTTCAGACGGCAGATCCGGGTATTTCTCCCGCGCCATCAGCTCCGCGTAGTCCCAGGTTTCCGCCACCTCGGGGAGCAGTTCATACTGCTCCGCCTCCTCCAGAAGCTGGGCGGCGTCCCCCAGGCTGGGCTGGCCGCTGGCCGCCAGGAGGGCCTTGTATCGGACAAACTCTGCCTCACTCCAGGACCGCTTTTTCTGGGCAAGCTCACGGGCAAACTCATTGACTTGAGCCAGGCCTCCGTCCTCCAGAGCCTCGTCGATGGTATCCCGCAGGGAGGGGATGAGCCACTCTGTGCAGTGAAACGCGCACTCCTCTGCGGAAACGGCCTCCACCGCTTCCACCGCCTGCCAGACGCCCTTGTCTATCGCTGGGAGGTTCAGGATAGCGGTCTTATCATTGTCGTACTGTGGGTCGTTGAAGAAACCCTTGCGGACCTCCAGCACCACTGGGGCCCCGGACCGCTGAAAGTAGGTTGTTTCCCCCGGCTGATATGCGTAGACAGGTCTGATCTCCCCGCCCAGCTCCGCATAGCCCCGTTTGGTGAACACACCGCCATGATCCTCCTTGTGCTGTTCGCCCAACAGCTTCAGCAGACTGGCTCGGAATTCGCTGTCTTCCTCTGTGGTATCCAGCAGGGCCATGGCCTCCTTGGAGAGCATCTCGTTCTCATACAGAAACGCCCCAAGCTCCTGAAGGTTGGAAACTTGAGGCGCCAGACAGCAGACGTCGGTATTGTAGGTCAGGTTGATGAGGTGCTCCAGGGAGACGGGACCCCTGCGACGGCTCCACTCCATTGCCAGCAGAGCTTCCATCCCCGTGTTTTCCTCCGGCGTCAGTGCGGTCAGCCGCTGGGCCAGCAGATTCAGGTCATATAGATTGATGTTCCTGCCGATCATGCCACGTTGAAGCCCGTCATACCCAACATAGAGAAGCTCATTGCCGCAGGATCGGCCATCCTTGATCCGAGCCTTTTGGAGTGCGTCGTGGAACTCCGACCAGGTGGCCGGCATCCGCAGGGAGACGGCTGTTTCATAGCCCTTGGGTTCGTTGTTGCGGATCTCCACTTCAAACATCTTCTTAGCCAAGGGTCATTCCTCCCATCGGCTCCTGCTCCGGAGCATTGGAGTGCTCTGTTTGAGGATAGAGATCATTCACCGCCTCCAGTACAGTGTTCAAATCTCTGTTTCGGGCGATGTTCGCCAGATCCTCTGAGTGGCAGTATACCTCGCCGTCTCTGCCTACCGCGCAATGCGTCTTCTGCTTGCCCCGTATCTTCTCCGAAGTCACCTCAAGGCACCCATCCTCAATGATGCGTGTGGAGAATCCCTTTTCCTTCAGACGCTCCGACAGCTTCTCATAAAATTGCTCTGTTGCCTGATCCAGTTCCATTTCACATTCCCCCCATTTGAAGCGCATCCTGCTCGTAGGCTTTCGGGTCGGCGCCGGGAACATCCCATCCCGCAAGGCTTCCGATCTCCATAGCCTGCCGCTGAACAGGACTGACGCCCAGGTTTTCATTCAGCTCATCTGCCAGTTCCACATTTCGCTCCTTATCGCCGGTATCCCAGTCCGAGGGATAGTAGCCGCTCTCGCCCCGCTTGATGCAGATGAGCTGGCCGGTGGTTTTCAGGATGGAAAAGCACAGCTCCGGCAGGCCCTCGGCCACCTTGGGGGCAAACCGTTCTTGCTCAGTCTGGATGCTCCAATCATCGCTCTGCCACAGATGGACATATAGCTCGCCGCCGTCCACTTCAATGGGCCGCTGCTCGAAGCCCTCGCCCCAGGCATCCGAAGCCTGTCCGGTGACATATTCTTTGAGCGTATCCAGCTCTTCGGGAGAGAGGGCGCCTGCCACACGGCATTCCGCCACACCCCAGAGCCGGCCATTCCGGCCTTCTGTGGTAAAGACCGCCGACTGAACCTTTTCGTTTACAGCATCATCCTCGCCATACCAGTGCATGAGGCCGCGCTTGGACTCCTCCGGCACACGATTTTTTACCAGGGCTGCCAGGACGCTCCCCTCATGATCCAGGAGCGTGCGGCCGTCCCACTCCTCGCTGTCCTCCGACATGTCCCCCCACTCGTCCCGGCCATAGAAATCAGCGGTGAGCGGCATGTACAGCTTCATAGTGGTGGGCTCGGGCGGCAGGACAGTGAAGCTGTCCTCTCCAATGATCAGGGCCAGACCGCTGCCATTGTCCCATTTCACATGGAATTGCCCAGTGTCATCGATGTTTTCCAGTGTGCCCATGGTACCGGACGGCACTGGGTGGTAGGGGTCTTTCATCTCTCTGAGCTTGATCCGGCTCCCTGCGGGGTACTGCTCCCGCAGAAAGGCCAGCCATTCTCTTGGCGGCGTGTTCATAGCGAAATTCCTCCCATTGTCATGCCCTCCTGGGGCGCATTTTCATAATCCTCCACCGGGCGGGGGTTTTCCTCGCCGTAGAGGTCGTACAGGATATCATCCGCCTGCTTGCGGACAGCTGGATCATCCGTCAGCGTTTCATACCGGAATCCGGTAGCGGGATGGTCCGGCAGTTCCTCCCGGATGCACTGGAGGTACGCCTCCGGGTCCGTATAATCCACCTGCTCGCCGCTGGCGAAGGAGACCCGGCCTATCACCGCAGGCTGCTCCGCCAAATTCTGCCGCTGGACACGGAGGTCGAAGGCCGTCAGATATGCCTGATAGTCGCCGGGAACAGGGTTGCATCGCAGACAGTAGCGGTAATTCTCCGTCTCTACGATATAGCCATAGTTGGCCGGCCAGCCGCCCACCTCTCCGCCATGGCCCCAACAATACTTGGTCATGCCGGCCAGATCTTTCAATACACTGGTTCGCAGCTCGTCCACGACCTCTTGTAACTCAGCCTTGAACTCAGGACTGTTCAGTTCCTCGGGACCTCGGGGCCACCAGGTGTGCCAGAACTCTTGTCCCCGGTGGCCGAAGTCCATTCGGACATGTCCAATGCAGCCAAGCCTCTGGTCCTCCTCCGGCGTCATGGCATAAAAAAGGGCCGCTTCATCGAAAGAAGCGGCCTTGATAGCAAATTTTCTGTCGTCCTGGGGATATTCCAAAGAATGTTCTTCACAAAACTGTTCCAGTGTCATTTCCTCGCCCAACAGGTGGAACGCACTGTTGACCCGGCGTGAAGCCGTTTCCTTCCGCTTAAGGGGGGTGGGGGAGAGTACCGTGCCGGCATGATACCTGGCGGTTTTGTCCACCAGGGCAATCTTTACGTTGGGGGACTGCCGCGTGCCCCGCAGGTCATAGCAGTACCAGTCCTTGGGGATCGTATCCCGCTGGATCAGCCAATTGGTAAACAGCACAGGGTTCCCAAACAGCTCGGCATGCTGCATGAAGTCCGTTCTGATGTTGATGCTCATAGGATCACCTCCAATTTTATAGCAACAACAATTACCACAAGTCACTGGGAAAGTCTACTATTTTTCGGTATCTACATAGAAATCTCCATTCCCTGTCCCTGCTCCTGTTCCGGCAGCTGGGAGAGACCCATGAGGCGTTCCGGGTCCACGATTACTTCCTCCTCGTTCCTACCCAAGAATACGGCATAGATGTTCTCTTTTTTGACCTGCGCCTCATATACCGTGCCATTTTGACCAAATCGATGAGCAAACCACTCAGCAACCTCACGGTTCAACGTCCACGAAAGCGCCTTAACATTTTGAGCGTTGTAGGAGGTCACGCCGCGGTAGACCGTTACCACATCGTCCAGGCTCTGGAACAGCCCACGCTCCTCCTCATCCATCAGCATCTGAGGGTCGATGGAGCGGAACATGGCCAGCAGGCTCCTTTTGCTGAGATTCGGGTCATCGTTGGGGGATTCTGTGCTGATCCACGCATACGAGAGAAACAGGGCCGCGTCCTGCTCGCACAAATACGGCGCCGCCAATTTCAAGTAACCCAACCGATACGGCTTGGTGACCAGCAGGAGCAGCCCCGCGGCAGTCTCCGCTTCATTGATCTGCTGTCTCACGTTTTCCCTCCAGGAGTGGAGCGCGCCGGGATCATCCAGCAGATTTCCAGCCGACAAGCTGCCGTCCTCATTGCGGATACCGACCAGTCCGCTGTCCGTAAAAGGGTGCTTGACAACCAGCGGCGATAGTTTCGTTGGCTGGATATCGAACCACAGCAGTGTGTGAGCCAGCGTCTTCAGGGCGGCAAGGTTGGTCTCCGCGGGCCACCCCCGTTTCTTCCCGCTCATCTCACACCCCCTTGGCGGCGGTTGAAATACTCACAGCCGGTATTTTTCTTTCCCATGGCCGCACCCCGCTCAGAACACCTGCTGGAGCGGCGTCTGGCCGTCAAAAGGGCTGCTCAGGCGGCGCACCAGGCCGAACTCCGTCTGACGGACGCCGTCCTCTTTCATGGAGTCCTCACCAAACTGCTCGAAATCCATATAGCCGTCTATGACGCTGATCAGCTCTTCATCCGCTCCGATACGCCGGAGTACAGACTGTCCGTATTCATAGCTTCCCTCGGTGATCCGCTCATAGTCGTCCAACTCCAGAGCAAGGCGCAGGGCGCCAGGGAAGTCCGCTGGCGGCTCTACCGACAGGACCGCCAGGTATTTCAGCAGGTCGCCGTCCGGCATCTCCCGGATCGTCCGCGCCAGTTCGTTGGCGCTCTCCACGCTGACACAGTCCATAGGGAGGAGGCCGGCCAGAGGCTCCATCTCACACCTGGTCTGGTAGATGGCAGCCTGGGCAAAGTCCTCGATCCCAAGGCTCCGCTTTGTCATATCCAGCTGGAGCTCCTCCGCTGGGAGATCCAGGCGGTATCTGATCTGGCCGTGGAGCAGATAAAGCTCAAAAATGGGTTTACTCTCCTGCACTTGCTGCTGTCCATCTTCCCGCCGCATCACATAGCCGCTGACAGTATAGGCGCCGCCGTGGCCGGCAAAATACTCCGCGCCGATTTTGGCAAGGTCCAAATACGGCCACGCTTCTTCGGGAAACCGTCGGTCGCCATGGAGCTGGCCGGCAACAACGACATATCTGCCCAGCTCCTCATCGGACCGCACATTGGGGACGAACGTGTACGCCTCCAACGAGTCTGAGACGCGGAGCACATCATCCAGGCTGCCGGCGCTCTCTGTGTCCAAAGCCCCGGAGAAGATATCCCGCTGCCGTTCGTCCATGCCGTCGATTTTCTCCGCCAGCCGGTTCAGCTTGTCAAAGGCGTCCGGATCGGTGAGACCGGCGCCTTTGAGGTGCTTGGCGAGGCTGGGGACGCCGCTGTCCACCCCAATGATCTGGACTTCTCCGGCATAGCGGCTGGCCGCGTCCAGCGCGGCAAACACTTCGTCCACCTCACCAGGAGTGGTAGGGAGCCGAAGAGGGACGCTCTCATAGTTGTCCCCGCGGGCCAGTTTTAACGTGATCATGTAAGTCCTCCCATCTGCGGCCCCTGTTCCATCCGCTCTGCCGGAATGTTCCGGGCCATGATCTCTTTCATTTCCGGCTTTGTTCCCAGATAGGCCACATAGCCCCGGTCCCCGAAGAGGCCGCCTTCCTCCTGGACACGGCGTTCCCCGTAGCTCTGGTAGTCGATGTAGTCCTCCAGACTTGGGTCCACCTCAAAATGGCCGGACTCCTGGATCATATACCGCCCGTATTCCTCCGTGGTGCTGATGTCCGGCACCACCGTGAACTCATGGAGATTCTCCGCCAGGGACAGGACCTCCTCCGGCGTCTGGGGCCAGACTATGTCGAAGACAGTATGGAACTTCTCCAATGCCTGTTCATCAAACGCTTGGAGGTATCTGGTCAGCGCGTTCAGGGTGTCCAGATGCTCATTTAGCGGGCATTCGTGCCCAAATATACCCCTAACCGCGTCGCTGACCTCGGCAAGTTTCAGCGTTGCTGTACATTGTTCCGGCCTGTCTACGCCCAGCCGCCGCACAGCACGGCTGATTTTGCTCTCCGCGCAGGGAAAATAAAGCATTTCCTGTTGTTCCGGGCGTCCATCCGCAGAAAGCATGACAGAGACCGTGCAGCGTGTGTAGTAATACTCCGGGAGGTGGCGCCCGTCATAGTCTTGTGACAGCCTCATGCAGTTGTCATACACTACGCCATAGGGGGTGATGACTCCATCTCCGCTCTCTATCAGGAGCAGGGCGGTTTCAGTCCCGTCCAGGCTGTCCAGTTCCTCCATTCTGGCGCTTCCGCCATTTAGGGTCATGTAGTGGTTTCGTCCAATACTCTCCAGGTCGGAAAAATCCGTGATGACCGTGACCTCCTGACAGGAGAAGGTCAGGTTGATGAGGTCGACGATATTGGAATAGTCATAGCTGACAGCCGCACTTTGGAACTGTGCCAGCTCCTGGTCCGTGAAGCTGTCCAGCCGCTTGGCCAGATAGTCCAGCTCATCCAGATTGACCCTGCTCCCCTCCAGCCGCTTCAGGATGGGCGGGCCATCCTGGACCTCCTGCACCTTGCAGTCACGGTTGACGGCATTTCCGATCTCCAGTGCCTCCAGCAGCTCCAAACAGTGGCCGTATTCCTCCTCCGGGATGGGGAACGGGATAGTCACCACGCCATATTCCGGGTGTACGGCATTGCTCAGCGCCATCTGCATCATGCTCTGCCCTCCAGTCTGTCAAAGGCCAGCATGGCCCTGCCGTAGTGGGCGATCAGCGCCGCGTTCAGGATCAGCTCCAAAGTCTTGTCTTCCACCAGTTTCCGGTCACACAGTTCCGGAATAGTGATGGTCCTCTGGCTCTGCCAGATCCCCTTTGCGGCCTGGAACAGCACATACTCCTGCTCGCTGAGTGTCCGCACGGCACTCCAGCTCCTGATGTCAATACCCCAGAGATCAAATATGCGGGGGATGGCGCAGCGTCGGAGTGTTTCCGTTACGGTCAGCAGGTACATCGCCGCCAGTGCCCGGTGATCGCTCCGGTGTCTGGCCAGAAACAGGGCGTAAAGTGCCAGCCGGTCAGTGTGAGCGGAGTCATAGTAAGCGATAGACCGTTTTCCCCGGAGCAGTTCCTGGATCCGCTCCCCAAGTGCGGTTCCCAGCCACTTCCGGTAAAATTCAGCGGCCAAAGATGTATAGGTGACGGTTCCAGCCTCGACACGCTCCTCCAGCCAGGGGCAGACCTCCTCCGTACAGCCACCGCGCCGGTACTCCGTACAGTGCTTGCAGACTACGTCTTCCGGCCGGTATCGGAACCGGCAGAGGACGGTTTGCCCTCCTCCTCGGGGAGAAAAGTTGGGCGGCGTCATCATCTGCCGCTCCAGTTCTGCCAGGGGTGTGTCCTTGAGAAAATACTTTGTCATACGCTTGTCCTTTCCGGACAGAGCAGTGATCCCGAAAAAGGGCGCCCAAAAAGGCCGTTTCCCTCTGCGGGATCACGGCCTCGTCCTGTTTTATAATTTACATACAGTTACTTGACGCCCTTTTTGAATCGGGCAGAAAACCAGCCCCGGTGTGATCGTTTGTGACCGATCACACCGGGGCCGTTTTTCCTATTGGTCTGTTTCTCAGCTTCGTCCCTTATCTGCGGCGTGGAGAAGCTTAAAGGTCGGAGGTAAAGTCAGGACTGCGGCACTCGTCGATGCTGATGATATCGTCCAGGGGAACCGTTGTTTTGTCCTCCATGACCAGAACACGCTCAACCTCATCGATCCGCTTCAATCGTCCGGTCGTTGTAACATAGCGCCCGCCATCCTTTTTCCCGTCAGGCTGGAACCATGTCACCGACACATCTGGATGTTCATCGATCCGATCCATCAGCATCTGCTGTTTGAAGTCCAGAGCCGCTTTCACATCCTCATCCAGCTCTATGCGCCGCTCTGTCAACCGGGCAGTTTCTGCGATTGCGGTGCCATGGCCGCTCAAAGCCGCAAAAGGGGCAAACTGGGCGGCGCGGTCTGAGCGGGACATTCTGGAATGCCGTCTGGAGGTTGGGTGCGGCAGGTTCAGCATATCATCGTAGGGGCCCGTCATGCCTGATGCCCTCCTATGGTTTCATTTCGTTCCTTCGCAGTGGCACCCTCCTCCAGATTCATGCCTTTGAGAATGGCGTTCTTCCCATATTTCTTCTTTATATCCAGCATGGTCTCCTGGATCCTCCGCTCCCGCGCATGGGTGGCGCTTGCCTCCGCCTTTTGTTTTTCTCTGTCCGCATAGTTAGTAAACAGGTCGATCTGTTCGACTCCATCCTCTTTGGGGACAGCCGATTCATCCAGCAGGCGGTTGGCGCTGATGCTCAGCCGGCGGATCAGCAGGTCCCGATCCACGATCCGGTCATAGAGGCTGCAAACCGCTCTCAGCAGATCGTTGGCGGAGGAGGTGTAGTCAAAGTTTTCTGTGCCAACCGCGTGCTTGGGGATCTTCCGCCCGTAGCGGTCGGTGGTCACCGGCCCCTGATAGCGATGATTTTCCACAGAGAGATTTTCAATATCGTAGCCGACTGTGAGCACCAGCTGATTGGTGGCCAGTCCCTTATCCACCAGGTCCAAGGCCAGAGCGTCCGCCATCTCCCGCACGACCAGTCTGGCTTTCTCAAACGTATAGGGGCACTGGAGCACCTGGCCGGAGACGATACTTTTATGCTCCGGCTTATACGCTTTTACATCCGCGATGGTACAGGGTTCCCATCCCCATGCGTGATCAATGAGCAGTTCGGCGTTGACGCCGAAGAGTTGATACAGCAGTTCCTCGTTATGGTAATCTGTTGGTTTTCCTATGGAGCAGCGGGCGATGTCGCCCATCGTATAGAGGCCGCAGCCCTCCAGCTTTGCCGCGTATCCTTTGCCGACTCGCCAGAAATCAGTGAGAGGGCGGTGGCTCCACAGGAGCCGCCGATAGGTCATTTCGTTCAGCTTGGCTATACGAACTCCGTCTTTATCCGCATGAACATGCTTCGCTACAATGTCCATGGACACCTTGGCCAGATACAGGTTCGTGCCCATTCCAGCCGCGGCGGTGATACCAGTAGTTTTCAAAATATCCAGGATGATGGTTCGGGTCAGTTCCCGTGCTGTCATCTTGTAGGTATCCAGGTAGTCGGTAATGTCCATGAACACCTCATCAATGCTGTAGGGATAGATGTCCTCCGGAGCAATGTATTTCAGATATACCTGATAGATCCGCGTGCTCCAATCGATATAGTTGGCCATCCGGGGCGGGGCCACAATGTAGTCCAGCTCCAGCGACGGATCCCGCCGCACCTCCGGGTCATTCCAGGAGGAACCGCTGAACTGATGTCCGGGCGCGTTCCGCCTGCGCTGGGCGTTGACCTCAGCGACCCGCTGCACCACCTCGAAAAGCCGTGCCCGACCGGAGATGCCATAGGCTTTCAGCGAGGGAGTGACGGCGAGGCAGATCGTCTTTTCTGTGCGGCGTTTGTCTGCCACTACCAGATTCGTGGTCATGGGATCCAGCCCCCGCTCCACACATTCCACCGAAGCGTAAAAGCTTTTCAAATCACAGCAAACATAGGTCCGTTCTTTCATGCCCCGGCCACTTCCTTTCAAGTCCTGATATAGTGTGTGCCCTGTGATGGCCGCCCATTCTACCCTTCTGACTATGAGCAGCGCCCTTTTTGCGGGGCGTTCCCGGTTTGTATGAGGAGTCCGCTGAACTTGAGGGCCCCATTGATTATAGCACAAATGTTTCATTGATTCTATGGAAAATATATTGCGCAGATGACAATCATAATTGCTCTGGTTCTTTTCTGTGTTTCTGCGTTTAGCGCCCTTTTTGAACGGTACAGGAGAAGGCCCGACCTACATTTTCATCATCACGTCCGGTTGTTCCTCCTCTGCCACTGGCTCCAGCTCTCTTTCGCTGGACTGGCTGACCAGTTCCGCCAGATCTGGTACAGCGCACCTGACCTGTTCTGCCACACCCTCCAGCAGCTTCAGCCGTTCCGGAGTGATGGGATATACGCTCTCCAAGGTTTCGTGGACACAGCGGTAGACCTCGGCAAGCTGCTCGTTGGTGAATAGGCGGTTCTGATCCATGAGGCCGGAGCGGACGCAGAAGTCTTGTTTCGCGGACAGGTACCCATTGGGGCCGCTTCCGGGGTCATAGTAATGGCCCTGCCACAGCCCGGTTCGACCATAGCTCCACTCCCATGTGACAAACTCAACTCCGTATCTGCTGGGGTGGCCGGCAGGCACAGCGCCGTTGAACTCCGTCAGGAGCTTATAGTTTTCGCCCAGTCCATCCACTTTCAGGTCTGGGGCCTGCTCGATGAGTGTCATGTACTCCCTGACCACACCGGCAATATCTGTGACCCGGCTTCGAGCCGCTTCTGCTGCAGGGTCTGTAGTATCATCCGTTCGGAAGCGGATGCCGCCGCTCTCGGTGACTTGGCACAGCCTGCGGTCGTTCCATTCGATTGGCAGGTGACCATCCTCCACAGCCTGTACGGTGTAACCGGCTTTCTGGAGAGCAAGTTTAAGTTCCGCAAAATAGGTGTGCTGTGTGTTGTCCATGGCTGTTTCCGTCCTTTCCTGGGCTTGGCGCCCTTTTTCGTTTGTGCCGGAAAACGAAGAACCCCGGCCTGTTGATTTTCTGATACCAACAAACCGGGACTCTATTTTTCGTATATAATTTTTCTGTACTCGGGCGCCCTTTTTGGCTTGAAAAAGGGCGCCCGCTGCTACTGTGGGCTCCCAAATATCTAAATTCAGAGTTCAAGTCCATTCGGTTTAAAAAATTCCTGTTCGGCATCTTTTTTTGAACTTCAGAAATTTTGAAAATAAAAAAGCCGCAACACCTTGGCACAGTAGACTTACAGCCCACTATATCCAAATTGTTGCGGCTTTTTGGCGCAGAAGGAGGGATTCGAACCCTCGCACGGTTTAACCCGTCTACTCCCTTAGCAGGGGAGCCCCTTATAGCCACTTGGGTACTTCTGCAGCTATCAATAGCGCCTCGTCAGGAAAGAGGTGGCGGAGAGAGTGGGATTCGAACCCACGGCTCTTGCGAGTCACCGGTTTTCAAGACCGGCTCCTTAAACCACTCGGACATCTCTCCCTGTTGATCTCCAACTCAGAGGCGAATGAAAGCATACCATATTTTGAGCCGTATGTCAACCTTAAACTGCGTTTTTTGTGGGCTGTTTTTTCTGAGCCTCAAAACAGGGGCGGTCAGCCCGCCGGCCCCCGACCGAAAAGGCCCCTGGAAAAAACGGGCAGTGCATGTTCCGCAGGGCGCTTTTGGTTTTTGATATAATAAGAAGGACCCCGTCCAAATTCATATTTGGGACGGGGTTTTTTGATGGAACTTCCCGATTCCCATTTGGTGCGGCTTGTTTATGCAGGGTGTTCTCTGCCGCATCAATCTGAATTGGGGCGATGAAAAGAGGAGGAGCCGGAAAGCGTGGAATATGGATATGTTCGGGTGTCGGGAAAGAGTCAGAATGAGGAGAGGCAGCTCTATGCCATGGAGAAGGCGGGAATCGCCAGGGAGAGGCTTTACATCGACAAGCAGAGCGGGAAGGATTTCAACCGCCCGGAATACCAGCGCCTGCTCCGCAAGCTGCGGGAGGGAGACGCGCTCTTTGTCCAGAGCATCGACAGGCTGGGGCGGAACTATGAGGAGATCCTGGAGCACTGGGGGCTGCTGACCCGGAAAAAGAAGGTGGATATCGTGGTATTGGACTTTCCTCTCCTGGACACCAGGGGGAGGGGAGAGGACCAGAGCCTCACCGGGAAATTCCTGGCCGACATGGTGCTGCAGATACTGGCCTATGTGGCACAGAAAGAGCGGGAAAACATACGTCAGAGACAGGCGGAGGGCATCGCCGTAGCGAAGGCCAGCGGGAAGCGCTGGGGGAGAAAAAAGAAAAACTTACCTCCTGATTTCCCGGCACTCTACACGGCCTGGAAAAATGGGGAGATAAGTGAGGGGCAGCTTCTGGAAGTCTGCGGAATGAAGCGCAGCACGCTGTATAAACGTCTGCAGGAGAAGAGGGCGTGCCAGAGGGAGTAGGAAGAAAAGTCCCAAAAAGTGTACTCAGATAGACGAAAGAAAAAAATCTTTTCTCTCTGTAATACTTAACTTTTCCGCCGGAATGCCGAAGTACATAACAGAGACCCAGGAGCAGACAGAAGTCTATCTGAGTACACTTTTCTGGACTTGGAAAATCCTTGGGCGTTTGGAGGGAAGAGCATGCTGGTGTTGGGAGTGCGCTCCGGCGAATACATCACCATCGGACAGGATATCGTGATCCAGGTCGTCAAGGCCGGTGAAGTGACGCGGCTCGCCGTTCAGGCGCCCAGGGAGTGCCCTGTGGTGCGGGGAAAGCTGGTGGAGTCCAGCGGCGGGGCGCCCGACTGCATCCGTAAGCTGCGCCAGAAGAAGACACCTCCCCATACATCAAGATTCAAACAGGACCGGGACGAGACCGGGGCCCTGTCTGAATAGTACTATCCACCCCTGCGGACCGGAGGGAAGGAACCGTCCGGGAATATCAAAAATAAAGGAGAAATCACTATGCGTATTCAGCACAACATCATGGCGATGAACGCCTACCGCAACTACACCAACAACACCAGCGCCCTGTCCAAGAACCTGGAGAAGCTGTCTTCCGGCTATAAGATCAACCGGGCCGGCGACGACGCCGCGGGTCTGGCCATCTCCGAGAAGATGCGCGCCCAGATCACCGGCCTGGACAAGGCCCAGGACAACGCCAAGGACGGTATCTCCCTGGTGCAGACCGCCGAGGGCGCCCTCACCGAGGTCCACGACATGCTCAACCGCATGTATGAGCTGGCTGAGCAGTCCGCCAACGGCACCTTTGAGGACGGCACCGACCGCAAGCAGCTTCAGAAGGAAGTCACTCAGCTCCGCTCTGAGATCGACCGCATCGCCGACTCCGCCAACTTCAACGGCATCAACCTGCTGGACGGCTCCATGGAGGACGGTGCTACTATCACACTTACGGTTACTGGAACTGCTGGCGGCAAGGCTGTCACCAGCGCGACCAATCTGAAGTCGGGTGTAACTTTCCAGCAGGGAGACAGCTTGAAGATTGGCGGCAAGACATTTACTTTTGATGGCACGACCATCAAAAGTACTGCTGCATTTAAGAAGGCGATTACTGACGCAGGATTTACTCTGGGAAGCAAGGGCAATGCGGGTGGAACAGGCAAGGCACTAACATTGCAGATTGGCGATACCTCTGCCAGCTACAATCAGCTGAATGTTTCCATCAATGATTGCCACACTGCCGCTCTGGAGATCGATAAGCTGGATATCGGTAACCAGAAGGGGGCTGCTGCTGCGTTGGACGTGATCAAGAACGCCATCAACTATGTCTCCGACGTCCGCGGCACCCTGGGCGCCACCCAGAACCGTCTGGACCACACCATCAACAACCTGTCCGTCATGCAGGAGAACATCCAGGATGCCGAGTCCACCATCCGGGACACTGACGTGGCCGACGAGATGATGGCCTATACCAAGAACAACATTCTGATCCAGTCCGCCCAGGCCATGCTGGCCCAGGCGAACCAGGTGCCCCAGGGTGTGTTGCAGCTGCTGCAGTAAGCATCTGGCGCAGTTGTTCTTCCATAGCAACCATAGCAACCACAGGGGGCCGGGCATTGAGCCCGGCCCCTATTTTTGAGCTGAGATTGGGAGGAGAAGGAATATGAAGGAACAAACCGCTCTGGATATCGCCCGCCGGATGGCGGAGCTGGGGGAACATGGGCACGCCGTGACGGCCTATACCCTGGCCTTGGCTGACGCCCAGGACTGCCAGCCGGATACCGAGCTGGAGGCCGCCCTCTACATCCTGGAACACGGCGGGAACTATAAGGTAGCCTATGACGCCTTCCAGTCCCTCTACAGCCGGGGCTTTCAGAGGGAAACTCTGCTGGAGCTGATGACCCAGGCATTTTACATGCCCAATCGGAAGTTGCTGAAAAGCCGATATGAGAAGAATTGCCGTCTGCTTCGTAAATACCCCTACTGCTTCCGGCAGGACTTTCCCGCCTTTGAGGACCTGCCTATCCTGTTTTACCCCTATGATGACCGGAACTATATCCCCTTTACCGTGGAGACAGAGACCTTTGGGGCGCATCTGGATCCCCGGCACCCGGTAGTCAGCCGGAACTTCTTCAGGGACCTGGACAAGCCAGTGCTGGCGGCGGACGTGTACTCCCAGTATGAGCTGGAATACCTCCGTGACAATGTGCGGAACAGCGAGTGGGTGGGCCGGGAGAACCACATCTATCTCCACTACACGGACTGGGGGAACTTCTGCTCCTATCTCCAGATTCTGAACCTTCGGCCTCTGCTGGAGGCGGAGAAACTGGTTTTCCTGATAGAAGATGAGATCGAGCAGTACCCTATCGAATTCCAGTCCCGCTTCGGCATCGATTACAGCCAGTACCCGGTCAAGCCTATCGGTATCCGGGAAATCCACCGGCTGATTTGGCACACCCAGCTCTCCAGCCATAACGGCGGTGACTTTTTTAACGAGATCTTTGACAATCACCCCAACCTAATTGCTGTAGAATCTATTATGTTTTACACGATTCAGGAACACCTGGATAAGTTGCGGGAATGGCTTGCTAATGATGGAAATCAAGCGGTTGATACAGATATTATCCTTGGGGATGGAAATGAAGAGAAAGCAGATCTGTTGCTCAACCAACTCAGGCAGATGCGTGATTGGACGGAGAAGGATCTTTTTGTGGTGATTTATCTGCTGATGGCGGATTTACGATCCCTGGATCACGAGTCCCGTATCGTGCCAGCGATTTTTTTCCAGCCGCACTTTCATGACTATCATCCAAGTATCGAGGTCAATCGACGTGGCTGCGCGGTTGCAGATTCCCAGGAATATCAAAAGCTCCATAACTTTGCACCGTTGAAGGGCTTCAAGTATATCAAGACCTTCACACCCATGCGCCGGCCGACGTCCTCCACTGGGGCATGTGTGCGTTTCATGCAGAGGCAGATAGATGAGTGGGAGCCGGGGCAGGAGTTGCAGACTATGCCCGATGAGCTTGCCATGCGTGCACTCAATCGGAATTATATGGTGGACTGGCAGGATCGGCTGTTTCAGGACTCGGTACTGGTCCGCTTTGAGGACGGCAAGCTGAACCCAAAGGCCACCTTCACCGCCCTGGCGGCCTTTTTGGACCTGCCCTATACGAAGAGCATGACCTACTGTTCCCGCAACGGTGAGCGGGATCCGGAGTCCCTGAAAGGCAATGACCGGGGCTTTGATCCGGCGGCCATCTATCGGACCTATGAGAAGTACCTGGGTCGGGAAGAACGGGTGTATCTAGAGTATCTGATGGGAGATGTGTATCGGCGTTACGGCTATGACTTCCAATGCTATGATGGTTCTCCCATGGATAAAGAAAAGATGGACGATCTGCTTGGCCGGTTGCACGGACATACGGATCTAATTCTAGCATCTTACAAGAAATATATCGAGCGGAAAAGGCTTTCTGGGGAGAAAGTCTCAAAGGAGCTGGAGGAGTCGCTTCTACAGGAACGTAAAGAGAACATCGATGAAAATAGGAGTAAGATCGCTTCGATCTTAATGCGGAGGTTGCGGTTCGTGAACAAAAACGGCGCGCCGCTGAATTTCATGCCCCTATTGGAGCTGGACCCGGCCCTGCTGGAACAGCCGCTCTATCACTGAGGAGGACCACATGGAACACAAGGGAACCGTTTACTTTTTCACCGGCCTCTCCGGCGCGGGCAAGACCACCGTAGGCAGCCTCTTTTACCGGCGGCTCAAAAACACCAAGCCCAACGCGGTCTATCTGGACGGTGACGAGATCCGGGTGGCCTTCGGTGAGGATGTGGGCTACACCAACGACGAGCGCCTCCGATGGGCGGGGCGGATCTTCCGGGTGTGTAAGCTCCTCTCCGACCAAGGCATCGACGTGGTGTGCTGCTCCATCGCCATGTATCAGAGCGTCCGGGCCTGGAACCGGGCCAATATCCCCAATTACAAGGAGATCTATCTGAGGGTGAAGCCGGAGACCCTGCTGTCCCGGAACCAGAAGGGGCTCTACACCGGGGGGCACAATGTGGTGGGGGTGGACCTGCCCTTTGACGAGCCCCAGACCCCCGATCTGATCATTCAGAACGACGGAGAACGCACCCCTCTGGAGGCGGTGGAGGAGATCGAGCGGGTCCTGTATCCCAACATCGTCGAAAACCCCATCGATAACCGGGACTACTGGAACCGCTATTATCAGGACGGCCTCTGTCCCATGGACCCCTCCCCCTTTGCCCGGTATGCCGCCACTCTGGTGGAACCGGGACGGACCCTGGTGGACCTGGGCTGCGGCAACGGGCGGGACGCCCTCTACTTTGCCTCCCTGGGCCTCTCTGTCATTGCCATTGACCTGTCAGACACGGCCATTCAGACGCTGCGGGAGCGGGGCGGAGACAACCCGCGCTTCCTCTGCGGGGACTTTATCAACGCCCCCATCCACCGGCCTGCCAGCTATGACTATGCGTACAGCCGCTTTACCATCCACGCCATCAACCAGCAGCAGGAGCGGATGCTGCTGCTGGCCATGCACCGCGCGATCAAGCCCGGCGGAAAGTTTTTCATCGAGGTGCGGGGCGTCCATGATCCGCTGTACGGCAGGGGACAGCCCCAGGAGAAAAACGCGTTCTTCTACAACAATCATTACCGACGCTTCATCGTCATGGAGGAGCTGACCGCCTCTCTGCAGGAGGTGGGGTTCCGCGTGGAGTACGCTCAGGAGCGGACCGGCTTCGCCCCCTACGGAAATGATGACCCGCCGGTGATACGGATCGTTGCCATCCGCAAGGAGATGAAAGCATGACCGTCCTGGCAGACCTCCACACCCACTCCACCGCGTCTGATGGGCAGTATGCGCCGGCGGCGCTGGTGGAAAAGGCTGCCGCCGCCGGCATCCAGGTGCTGGCGGTCACCGACCACGACACCATTGACGGCGCCGAGGAGGCGGTCCGGGCGGGCACGGCCCTGGGCCTTACAGTGCTGCGCGGCGTGGAGCTGGGGGCGGCCGAGGACCGGCACATGCACATACTCGGCCTGCACCTCGGCCCGGAGTGCCCCGCCCTGACAGCGCTCTGCCGCAAGCTGCGCGCCAGCCGGGACGAGCGGAAGTTCCGCATCGTGGACTTTCTCCGGGAAAAGGGCATGGATGTGTCCCTGGAGGAAGTGGAGGCGCTGGCAGGCGGCGGGGTCGTCGCCCGGCCTCACTTCGCCCAGGTGATGCTCCGGCGCGGGTATGTCACCTCCCTCCGGGAAGCATTCGACCGCTATCTGGATTCCGATGAATATCAGCGCATCGAACGCTGGAAGGCTGGCGCCGCGGAGTGCATCGCCGCCGTCCACAGCGCCGGCGGCAGGGCCGTGCTGGCACACCCTTACCAGCTGGGCTATGCGGACGATCGATTGGAGGAGACCCTCCGCACCCTGCGGGAGAAGGGGCTCGACGGTTTGGAGTGCTTCTATCCCCGTCATACCCCGGGACAGACTGCCGCCTATCTGCGTCTTGCGGAAAAATATGGGCTCCATATCACAGCGGGCAGCGATTTCCACGGGGAAGCCGTCCGTCCGGACACCAGACTGACGCCCATTTCCCTCGAACTGGGGTGGCTGATTTAACAGCGGGGGAGGTAGACTTGACAAACACATCGCTTCCATCAGCGCAGGTAATATGAGACCGGGTTTGGCAAGAGCGCCAAACCCGGTCGTTTTTCAGCCATCCCAGCTTCCAGTATGTTCAAAATTCCTCTTTTTCCTTGAGAAAGACATAGTGATCGTGCCCGGAATGGGCGGCGTCATACCGGTAACCCAGATCCTGAAAGTCTTTCAGCTCCTCGCTCCGGCGGACGCCACGCTCTGCCATCCATCGGACCATCTGCCCCCGGGCCATCTTGCACAGCGTGCCCTTTTCCACCACCCGGCCGTCCTTACGCAGCTCGCCGAAGGTGCAGGTGAGCACCTCCACAGAGGGGGGCAGGTGGGGGAGCACCGCCCGGCTGTACTCCTGGGAGGCCAGGTCCACCACCAAGCCGGCCTCTCCGGCCAGCGCTCGGGCCAGCCTGTCTCCCCAGAAGGCGTACAGATCAGGGCAGCCGTTCACCGACAGACGGGCCTGCATCTCCAGGCGGTAGGGCGTCACGCCGTCGAAGGGGCGGAGCATGCCATAAAAGCCGGAGAGGATGCGCAGATGTTCCTGAAGATAGGTGAACTGGCCGGTCTCAAAGACGCCGGGGGCCATGTACTGATACTGGATGCCCTGATAGGAGAGCAGGGCGGGGGTGAGGCCCTTCTCCAGCTCCATGCGGGCCAGCCGCTCCACATTCAGATCAGTGATGGCATCGCTGCACCGCCACAGCTGCTTCAGCTCCTGCCGGGACAGGGAACGCAGAGCGGAGAGCAGGCGCTCCGTCTCTGGGAGAAAGGCGGGCAGGGCCTGGGGAGAGAGCGTGTCGGTGTCGGTCCGCATCTTTTTGGCGGGGGAGATGAGGATCTTCATGTGCTCTCCTCCTCCCACTGCCTCAGAACCGCCAGCTGTTCCGGGGTATGGAACCAGTGCTCCATCCCCTCCGCCGCAGTCAGGGAGCAGCGGAAGCGGCGGGCAAAGCGGTCCACTGTGTCCCGGGGCACCAGATGGTCCTTTTGGGCCCAGAGGATGCGGGTGGGGGTCTCCCAGCGGGAGACAGGGTGGGCGCGGACGTACTGGAGATAGGGCCAGGACAGGGTCTCACCGAACTCAGTGGAAATCTCTCCCTCGGCCTCCAGGCGTGACTCGGTCACCCCGGCCCAGGACATCATCTCCTGGATCAGGCGCTCCATGTCCAGCACCGGGGAGACGAAGAGGGCTCGGTCCAGGGGGCGGTCCTGAAAGGCCAGCAGGGAGAACCAGGCCCCCAGGCTGACGGCCCGGAGGGCCAGGCGGTTCCACTTCTGTCCGGCCAGGGAGAGCAGGTCTCTCAACTCGGGGACAGCGTGCCAGGGGGTGAAGAGCTCCGGCCCGCCGGACCGTGCCCCGTGGCCGGGCAGGTCGATGGCCAGTACCTGCCAGCCCTTGGGGCAGACCACCTGGGCGAAGGACTCGGCCTCCTCCTTGCGGCCGCCCTTGCCGTGGAGGCAGAGCCAGACCTGAGGGGACGGGAAGCCGTAGAGGACAGCGGGGACGGAGGCGTGGTTCAGAGTCAGAGTCATGGTATCCATAAGGTTCCTCCCGCTCCCTGGGGAGCGATCTGTCGTAGGATGGCTGGGGAGGCGTCAGGGCTGGATGGCCACCTTGATGACGCCCTCCCGCCGGGACTCGAAGAGCTGGTAGGCCGCGTCGATGTCCTTGAGAGGGTAGGTGTGGGTGATGAGGGGAGTGGTGTCCAGCTTCCCGGCGGCGATCAGGTCCAGGGTCTGGGCACAGTTGCAGCCATCCACCCCGCCGGTCTTGAAGGTGAGATTCTTGCCGTACATGTCGGGCAGAGGGAGCAGCTGCGGCCGGTCGTAAAGGGCCACCACCGTCACCACCGCATTGGGCCTGGCGCACTCCCAGGCCAGACGGAAGGTGTCCTCGCTGCCCGCCACCTCCAGCACCACATCCGCCCCTCCGTGGGCGCTGTGGGCCAGGACCGCCTCCCGGAGCCCCTCCGGCTCCAGTGCCAGCACCTGAGGATAGTGGGCACGGACGAAAGCCAGGCGCTGGGGGTCCCGCTCACAGACGATGACCCGCCTGGGGTTTTCCAGCAGGACGCACTGGAGAGTGCACAGGCCGGTGGGGCCGGCGCCCAGGACGAGCACCGTGTCCTCCGGTGAGATCTGGGAGATCTGAGCGGCCCAGTATCCGGTGGCCAGGATGTCCCCCACGAACAGGGCCTGCCGGTCCGTCACGGCGTGAGGGATCTTGGTCAGCCCCTGGTCGGCATAGGGGACCCGGACATACTCCGCCTGCCCGCCGTCGATGCGGCAGCCAAGGGCCCAGCCGCCGCTGGGATCGGTGCAGTTGTTGACCCAGCCGTGTCGGCAGAAAAAGCAGGAGCCGCAGAAGGTCTCCACATTGACGGCCACCCGGTCTCCGGGGCGGAGGGTACGGACGTCCGGGCCTGTCTCCTCCACCACGCCTACCATCTCGTGTCCCACCGTGACGCTGGGTACCGCCCGGGGAACAGAGCCGTGCTTGATGTGCAGATCGCTGGTGCAGATGCTGGCCAGCGTGACCCGGACGACCGCGTCCCCAGGGTCCAGCAGGACCGGCTTTGGCTTGTCCAGCAGGGCGAATTTCCCCCGCTCCAGATAGGTGTAGGCGAGCATGGATCAGACCTCCTGTGTTTTGAGATGGATGAAGGCGGCGCCGGATCGGAGAGAAGGTGCCGGTGCCCATGTCACACAGCGCGCCGGAACCCAGGGCGCGCCCTAACAGCGCCGCCCGGCCTGCCCATTATACCTCAGGAAGAGAAAAACAGCAACTCGGGAAGTTAGGGGGAGCGGCAGGGGACATGTGATGATAAAACCTGAGAGGAACTAAGGCCGTCAGGCAGTTTGGTCAAATGTCCTGATAGTTTGTTCCCTGAAAAAGCTGCAGTAATCTGCAGACTCCCCAAGGAATTTCATCCTGATAGGACAGAGAGGCTTCTGACTGCTCCTGCGCTAGTTTTATGATGGTGCTGTCTGTTGCTTCGAGTTCATTTCCGTTTGGATCTAAAAGCTCTCCCAATAACAGCACTCCGTGCGGCCCGCAGAGTTCCTCTTTAAATTTCAAGGCGTCAATAGCCTTATTTTCTTGTTCTGGAGTCACTGTATAAAACATCAGCTTCTTTTCGATCTGCTCCAGTTGTTCTTTTGCTGTTTTAAAAATCGGGAACAAATCGAAGCACTCTTCCAGTTTGGTAAAAGCGGCGCGCTGGGGAGCGGTAAAGCGGGAGTTGTCGAGCAACCGTTGACGATGTGCATATATCTGCGCGGGCATGCCTAAACGCACGGATATACCGTCAAAAACATCGTCTACATGTTGGAAATTTCGAAGGGCATATGTAATTTTATACTCATCGTAAGTATCGAAGGCAAGCGTGGTCAGCTTTTGATAAGCGGAAAAATAGTTGGATCCCTCGCCATAAGCTCTGACTATATAGGTTCTCCAATGATCAAGACACTCGTTGAAAGAGTACAAGAAATTTGCCACAGCATCCTTTGCGTTACGTTCTAACTTTGCGGCGTTTTTTTCAGGGGCTTCCAGGATTTCCGCTAATGCAGAAAATCGATCTTCTACCCTCTGAAAACGGTCAATATTCTTCTGATAGGGGCCCAGCTCCTGTGCTAATGAGTGATACCACTTGCGCTCATCGCTTGTGGCCGGACGCAGATGCTGAAGAGTGCTATCATCGACATAGAAAAAATACTCTATATCCATATCTATATTCTCCTCTTTCAAATTTTAAAATCAAGAATCTCATAGAGTTACTTTTGGTATATCATTTATTAAAAATCCTGTCACTCAATTTTGCTTTCGAGTGTAGTTATAGGATTTCCAGTTATGAATATTCCTACCATTCCACATGCACACAGGCATAGCAAAAGACCGCCGACAAACGTCGACGGTCTTTCCAATTTGGTCGGAGTGTAATTATAGGATTTCAGAAAACGCAGATATATCAACGGTTTGCTGGCAGTCGGAAAGAGGTATTTATTCTAAAAATCTAAAATGACAAGAACAACGCCGCCCAAACAGGACAACGGGCGGCATTGTGCATGTTACTTTTGAAATATTAGACCCGTTGAGTACCTTTATGACGAGGGTTTATGAAACAAGGCGCCTTTCAATCTCATGAATGAAATCATTGAAACTCGGCGATTCGTTCGATTTCAAATCCATATGTATTCCTATATTTTGCGCCCATTCAGCTTTCAACTTTCCGATTTCAATAAAGGAGGCATGCTCTCTGGATAACTTCGAAGTTCCACCCGGATAGACAGCATCAGCGAGTACTTCCCAAGTTCCACATATGCTATCCTGAACATAAGTATTTAATACATGCATTTTTGCATGAGGATATGCGGACAAAAGTGCATGCCTATCGCCCAGCAGCCATGCTTCAATTTCTTCAACCGCAAGGCAAAACACATGATCTATCTTTATCATGTTCTGCATTGCGACAGCTTCTAATTCAGATCGAAATTGTTGCACATCGTGATCATCGCTATCTAAGACAACAATGATTACAGAAGGAAAACTTTGAAGGCTTCTGTCAAAGCCGCGCAAGTATGTTGCTAAATCGTTGAGTAACTTTCCTGTTTTTGTTTCTTTTATCGTATTTTTTCTTGTGAATCCACCGATCCCTCGAAAACCTTTGCAATCATACGTTGCATTTGGGTAAAGCTCCACGATTTTTTGCATCAAAATTCGAATAAGCGCAGCACCTGACTGATCTTCAACAAGATACTGAAAATGCATATGCATTCCTCCTCAGCCAAAGTACTTATCATTCCACAAGTCGCCAATATATGCGCCTTCTTGAACCAAGTCACTCACAAAATCATATTCAGATGAGCGCTTTATAGTCGAAAAGCCGTCTGCCCCTTTATCTAAGACCCAGACTTGTTCTGGCGAAAGTGCATTAACAAAAAATGGACTATGCGTCGTAACAAATAGCTGCTTATTGTATCCTGTTCCTACATTTTTTGACATTTCAATAGCCAAATCAGCCAAGTATTGATGGTACAGGCCATTTTCAGGTTCCTCGATAAAAACTAATTGGCGGGGATTCTTTTCATGCAAGAGCATATAATAAGCAAACAATTTCAAGGTACCATCTGACATTCGCTGGGAAAAAAAGGGCTCATTAAATCCATTTTGCCAAAATTCTAGTACCATTTGTCCGTTTTTAAGTTTTACAGGTTCGATTTTCTTTATATTAGGAATTTTTGTTTGAATGCTCGTGAGAATTCTCTTAAAATCACCAGGATTCTCACGATACATAAACTGCGCCACGTTATTCAGGTTGCTCCCTGTACGATTTAAATACGGAGCAGGGGCCGCTGTCTGAATTTGTCTTGCAGTATCGGGAGTAAAATAACACAGATACCAGCTCTTTAAGAATGTCAGGAACTTTTCTATTCTTGAATATTGCTTCATTGCGCCAAGCGTTACAATTCCCAGCTTACGGATATCACTTAATTCGACATCTACTTTACTTCCGGTTACGACTCCTTCGTCGTCTTGCCCCCCTTCAGCGCCTTCAAATGCATACCCTTTTCCATCGATGAGGTACAAGAACGATAAAGGCCGACCACTTTTGTTTCCCGGTCTACGTTGACGCAACCTTTCGTCCTTTACATAAGGCCTATCATATTTGTCTTTTCCGATTGTCAACTCATATGTTATTGGACGAGAATTACTATTCTCTTTATAATAGATTTCAAAGTGTATAGGGCCATTGCTTCCTTGCGAAACAAGCTTGTCATATCCGCCCCGATTACTAGCATCACAAGCACTCTCAACATCGGTTGTAAGTGCATCAGCAATAAAACCGAAGGCATCAGCTAATGTGCTTTTTCCATTTCCACTAGGGCCAATAATCGCAACCATATTGCCGAGCGGTACACCTGTCTGTCCCGAATACAATTGTCCCATTTTAATATCTTTAAGCGACCCGTAGTTTTTTATGGCGATTCCAAGAATTTTTCCCATAGCACTTACCTCGCAAATATATTTTACAGTTGTTATGTCGCGACAGACTACAAAGTATACTACTATTATTAACAGAATAATAGCATATTAAGTGAGAGTTTTCAAATATAACATTCCCAATGTCTAAATAAAAAATGGGTGAGTCCTATAAGGACTCACCCATGGTCGGAGTGCCGGGATTCGAACCCGGGGCCTCTTGGACCCGAACCAAGCGCGATACCAAACTTCGCCACACCCCGATGCAGTTAGCTTATCTATTATATTTTCTTTTCTAAGATCTGTCAAGAGGAATATAGCATCTTTTCTCGGAATAGATTGGGGGTATCCATCAAACAGGACAGGGAGGGGCATCTATGTACAGCCAGTCCACACAGGCGACGCGTCGGAGGAGACCGGCCGCGCAGGGGAGGCGCACAGGGAAACAGGAGGAGAGCGGCAGGAGGGAGCGTGTCCGGCTGGTCCAGCTGCTGGCGTGTCTGGCACTGTTCCTCACCGTGTTCATCGGAAAGGGAGTCTTTCCCCAGCGGCTGGACCAGCTGGGGGAGGATATCCTGGCGCTGATCGGCTCCAACACTGATTTCCGGGCGGCATTTTCCGACCTGGGTGAGTCGCTGGCGGAGCAGGACTCCGTGCTGGGAGACATCGGGGAGTTCTGCATCCAGGTGTTCGGGTCCGGGCAGGACTCCGGCGGAGAGGCATCTCCCGCCCTGGCTGGCGGGGTGGAGGAGGAGAGCCGCTTCCTTAACAGCCGGCCGGACATGGCGGAGCTCACCGCCCACTATCTGCGGCTGGACCGGGTGCCCGACAGCTGGCTGCCGGGGGAGCAGGCGGAGGGAGAGGCAGCCCAGCAGACACCGCAGGCCCAGACGGCAGCGCCTGCGGTGGGAACGGTGCTGCTGAAAGCCAATTATAACGGCCCGGAGCTGCCGGCCAACTATACTATGGACCAGATCTCCCTGGGGGACCTGGAGACCGTGACCCCGGTGTTCGGCCCCCTCTGGTCCACCTACGGCTACCGGGACCACCCCATTGACGGAGAATACAGATTTCACAACGGAGTGGATATCGGCGCCTATCAGGGGGACCCCATTCTGGCATTCGCCGCAGGCACGGTGGAGTATGTGGGGGAGAACGACGACCACGGACTGTATTTCCAAATCGACCACGGCAACGGCATCAAATCATTTTACGCACATTGCAGCAGGATCTGTGTGACCACGGGACAGACCGTGTCCGCGGGGGAGAAGGTGGCAGAGGTGGGGTCCACAGGGAACTCCACTGGTCCCCACCTGCACCTGGAGCTGAAATACGCGGGGACCCATCTGGACCCGGCATACTATATCGACTACAAGCAGGCCGTCTGAGTGGGGCGGGGGAGGATCACGGTCACGCCCGGATTCCTGTTCCTGATGGCCTGGTGCAACTATGCGGACCAGCAGGGGCTCCTGCTCCCGGCCCTGGCAGGGTGCGCGCTCCACGAGCTTGGCCACCTGGCGGCCATCTGGGGGCTGGGCGGATCGGTGCGGCGCCTGCGGCTGACGGCTGTGGGGGCGGAGATCCAGATGGAGCGGCCCATGTCCTATCCGGGGGAGCTGGCAGCGGCGCTGGCGGGCCCGGCGGCCAACCTGGCGGCGGCCTGGCTGTGCTGCCGGGCAGAGGGCGGGGCCCTCTTCGCCGGGCTGAATCTGGCGCTGGGCTGCTTCAATCTGCTTCCAGTGGGCAGGCTGGACGGGGGACGGGCGCTGCACTGTCTGCTGTCCATGTCCATCGGGCCGGCTGCGGAGGAGGCGGAGGCGGTCCTGGACCGGGTCCTCATCGCCTTTTTGCTGGCGCTGGGCGTGCTCCTGATCGGCTGGGGAGGCAGTTTTACCCTCCTCCTGGTGGCGCTCTGGCTGCTGGCAAAAGAAAAAGAGGGGAAAAAGGGAAGAAATAGGTCTTGTCAAGGGCTTCAGAAACGGGTAAAATGGTTCCTGCACTCGAAATGAGAGTTACCTGGAGGGACATCATGAACCGGACACTGGAGCGTATTCTGCCAAAAGTACAAAAGCCCGCCCGTTACACCGGCGGAGAATATAATGCGGTGGTGAAGGATCGGGCCCAGGTGGACACCCGGTATGCCCTCTGCTTTCCAGACACCTATGAGATCGGTATGTCCAACCTGGGGATGCGTATCCTGTATGGGGCCATGAACCAGGTTGAGGGCCTGTGGTGCGAGCGGGCTTTTGCTCCCTGGGGAGACATGGAGGAGGAGATGCGCCGGGAGGGCATCCAGCTGTACGGCCTGGAGAGCGGCGATCCTCTGTGCGACTTTGACATTATCGGATTCTCGCTGGGCTACGAGATGGCCTACACCAATGTGCTGAACATGCTGGATCTGGCGGGCCTGCCTCTGCGCTCGGAGGAGCGGCGGGACCTGGCCCCGCTGGTGGTGGCGGGGGGGACCTGCGCCTATAACCCAGAACCCCTGGCCCCCTTTGTGGACTTCTTCGTGCTGGGGGAGGGGGAGGAGGTCACCCTGGAGTACATCGCCCTCTACCGCCGGGCCCGGGACGAGGACTGGACCAAGGAGGAGCTACTCCGGGAGGCGGCCCGCATCCCGGGCATCTATGTGCCCTCCTTCTACGAGCCGGTCTACCGCCCCGACGGAACCCTGGAGGAGATGCGCATCCGGGAGGGCTCCGGCGCGCCGGAGCTGGTGCGCAAGCGGGTGGTGGAGGATATGAACAAGTCCTATTTCCCGGTGAAGACCATCATCCCCTCTACAGAGATCGTCCACGACCGGGTGATGCTGGAACTGTTCCGAGGCTGTATCCGGGGCTGCCGGTTCTGTCAGGCCGGATACGTGTATCGCCCGGTGCGCAGCCGGGACCCCAAACAGCTCGCAGAGTATGGAAAGGCGGCCTGTGAGGACTCCGGCTATCAGGAGATGACCCTGTCTTCTTTGTCCTCCACCGACTATCCCTGCCTGCTGGAGCTGTGCGATGACCTGCTGGACTACTGCGCCCCCCGGGACATCGGGCTCTCACTGCCCTCCCTGCGGGCGGACACCTTCTCCATGAATCTGATGGAGCGGCTCCAGCGGGTGAGGAAGGGAGGCCTCACCTTCGCGCCGGAGGCGGGGACCCAGCGGCTGCGGGACGCCATCAACAAGAACCTGCGGGAGGAGGACCTGCTCCAATCCTGCCGCACCGCTTTCGCCGGCGGGTGGAGCGGCGTGAAGCTCTACTTCATGCTGGGCCTGCCCACCGAGACTGATGAGGATGTGCTGGGGATCGCGGATCTGGCCCGCAAGGTCTATTTCGCCTGGCGGGAGTACACTCCCAACCCCAAGCGGGGGGTGCGGATCACGGTGTCCACCTCCTGGTTCGTGCCCAAGCCCCACACGGCCTTCCAGTGGGAGGCCCAGATCCCCGTGGAGGAGTACCAGCGGCGGGTGGGCCTGCTGCGGGACGCCCTGAAGCGGGACAAGTCCATCACCTACAACTGGCACGACCCCCAGACCAGTTATCTGGAGGCTATCTTCTCCCGGGGGGACCGCCGCCTGGCCGACGTGTTGGAGTGGGCCTGGCAGCATGGGGCCAAGTTCGACTCCTGGAGCGAGTATTTCGACTACCAGCGGTGGATGGATGCCCTGGAGGCCTGCGGGCTGGATGGGGACTTCTACGCCCACCGGGAGCGGCCGCGCAGCGAGGTGTTTCCCTGGTGCCGCATCGACCCCATGGTGACCCCCGCTTTCCTGTGGCATGAGCGGGAGCTGTGCTACCAGTCCCAGACAACCCCGGACTGCCGCACCCGTTGTTCCGGCTGCGGGGCCAACCGTCTGCTGAAAGGAGGGGTGTGCAATGGCTGACCGCCTGCTCTTCTCCAAGACTGGGAGAGCCAAGTACATCTCCCATCTGGACCTGATGCGCACCTTCCAGCGGGCCTTTTTCCGCTCCGGCATCCAGATCAGGCACACGGAGGGCTTCAATCCCCACCCCTTCGTCTCCATCGCGCTGCCTCTGTCAGTGGGCTACTCCAGCCAGTGCGAGATCCTGGAGTTCGGGCTGGTGGGGGGCGCATCCTATGAGGAGGTGCCGGCGCGGCTCACTGCCGCCATGCCGGAGGGCATCGTGATCCATAGCTGCTATCCGGCCCAGCGGCCGGTGAAGGAGCTGTCTCGGGTCAACTACATCATCAATATGGAGTACGAGGAGGGGCGGCCTTTGGAGGCAGAGACCGCCCTGAGCCGCCTGCTGGGGCAGGAGAGCCTGGTGGTGCGGAAGAAGTCGAAGAAGGCCAAGGCCGGCTTCACCGAGGTGGACCTGATCCCTCTGATCTACAGCTGGAACCTGGAGGTGCAGCGGGACACCATGACCCTGGATGCGGTGCTGGCGGCCCAGAACCCGGGACTGAATCCAGAACTGATCCGGGCGGCTTTTTGCGAGACTTACCCAGATCTCCAGCCGGATTTCGTCACCTTCCACCGCCGTGCGGTGCTGGACGGGGAGGGAAAGGAATTCCGCTGACCGGCGTGTAAAACCAGGTTTGAGAAAATTTGCAAAAAAGGCTTGTCAACCGAAGGGGAAACAGGTATAATGACAAAGACGCCTTTTGGCAGCACTACCGAATTTTTGGAGGGAATCTACCTTGGATAGTGGGATGTACAGCATTGTTTTGTTAGTCCTGATGTTTGCGCTGCTCTACTTCTTTATGATCCGCCCGGAGAACAAGCGGAAGAAGCAGGCGCAGGCCATGCGGGACTCTCTGACCGTTGGGGACGAGATCACCACCATCGGCGGCATCATCGGCACCATCTGTGCTGTGAAGGAGAACACCATCGTTATCGAGACCGGTGCCGACCGTGTGCGGATCGAATTCACCAAGTGGGCCGTGTCCACCAAGGGGGCCCAGACTTCCGAGACCACGAAGTAAAGGACTCCGTGCCGTGCTTCCGGGCTGCTGTGCCCTGGGGCAGAAATGACAGGCATGACAAGCACCCTTCCCGCATAAGATTCCATACCTGGAACTTGCGGGGAGGGTGTTTTTTGTGAAAACGAAAGGAAAGCGGGAAGAGGCGGAGAGCCCCTGGCTGGGGACCATGTGCGGGATGCTGAAGGGGGGCGCACTGGCGTTTCTGACGGCGGTGGCCATCCTGTTCCTGTGTGCGCTGGCGGTGTCCAACCGCTGGCTGGGGCAGGGGATGATGGACAGCGCAGTGATGGCGGCCTGTGCCCTGGGGGCTCTCGCCGGCGGCCTGCTGGCCGTCCGTCAGGGCCGGGGCAGGAGCCTGCTGATGGGCTTCGGGGCAGGTCTGATCCTGTTCCTTCTGCTGCTCACTGCCGGTTTCCTGTTCTATGAGTCAGCGGATCTGCGCAACGGCGGGCTGGGACTGCTGCTCTCCTGCGGCTGCGGCGGCGCCCTGGCGGGCGTACTGGGGGGAAAACCAAAGAAAAAACGCAGAAGATGATTGAAATCCCGGCCTGTGTATGGTATAATCCTACCATACATATTGGCGGGGCCATGCTCCGCCCTATGACAGCATATTAGGGAGGAAGATTCCGATGAAGCACATCCAGACTCTGAACGGAGCCACTTTGAAGAACAGCGCAGCCCACGGCGGCTGCGGCGAGTGCCAGACCTCTTGCCAGTCCGCCTGCAAGACTTCCTGCACGGTCGCCAATCAGAAGTGCGAGAACGACAACAAGTAAGGACAACATCCTGACCGGAAAGGGGCGGGCGTCAGCCTGCCCTTTTTTCGCGGCTGGAATCGGCCGCAATCTTTGCAAATTCGGAGGAATATCATTATGGTACACACATTTTCCGCGCTGGGCCGGAACTTGGCGGTGGATGTGAACAGCGGGGCGGTCCATGTGCTGGACAAGCTGTGCTGTGACCTGCTTTCTCTGGTGGAGGGCCCCATGGGAGATGCCTGTCCCCAGGATCTGAAGGACCGCCTCTCTCAGTACGACGCCAGGGAACTGGACGAGGCCTGGACGGAGCTGCTGGAGCTCCAGCGGGCGGGGCTGCTCTTCTCAGATGACGACTACATCGACCCGGCTGCCGCCATGGCCCTGCCCAAGGCGGCGGTGGTGAAGGCACTGTGTCTGCATGTCTCCCACGACTGCAACCTGCGCTGCCGCTACTGCTTTGCCTCTACTGGCGACTTCGGTACCGGACACCGCATGACCATGGACTTTGATACCGCCAAGCGGGCCATCGACTGGGTGGTGGAGAAGTCGGGCAAGCGGCGGAACATTGAGGTGGACTTTTTCGGCGGGGAACCGCTGATGGCGCTGGACACCGTCAAGCGGACGGTAGAGTACGCCCGCTCCCTGGAGGAAAAGCACGACAAGTGTTTCCGCTTTACGATCACAACTAACGGTGTCCTGCTGGACCAGGACACCATCGACTACATCAACCGGGAGATGTCTAACGTGGTGCTCTCCCTGGACGGCCGGCGGGAGGTCAACGACCACATGCGCCCCACTGTCAACGGGAAGGGGAGCTATGACGTGATCGTCCCCAAGTTCCAGCAGCTGGTCTCTCAGCGGGGGACCAAGGACTACTATGTGCGGGGCACCTTCACCCGGGAGAACCTGGACTTTGCCGACGACGTGGAGCACCTGGCTTCCCTGGGCTTCCGCCATGTTTCGGTGGAACCGGCCAGCGGACCGCTGGACGACCCCTTCGCCATCAAGGAGGGAGACCTGCCCGCAGTGGAGGCAGAATACGAGAAGCTGGCCCGGCAGCTGCAGGGGAGGAAGGACGTGAACTTCTTCCACTTCAATGTGGATCTGGCTCAGGGGCCCTGCGTCATCAAGCGGCTGCGGGGCTGCGGGGCGGGCTGTGAGTATGTGGCCATCACTCCTGATGGGGACATCTATCCCTGTCACCAGTTTGTGGGCAGGGAGGAGTACCGGATGGGCAATGTCCGCTCCGGGGACTTCGATATGGACATCTCCGGGAAGTTCGCGGAGCTGAACATCTACACCCGGGAGGACTGCCGGAACTGTTGGGCCCGCTTCTATTGCAGCGGCGGCTGCTCCGCCTCCAACCTGCTTGTCAACGGCGACATAAAAAAGCCCAATGCGGTAGCCTGCGAAATGGAGCGTAAGCGGCTGGAGTGCGCCATCGCCCTGCGTGCCATTGCGGCCGGGATGGGAGAGACGGAGAATACAGAATGTAATAATACGGACTGTAGTCTGTGCGGCTCCTGCGCGGAATAGCAGGAAACACAACATCTGCGGTGCCTGACGGTACAAAATCACTATATTTAGAAAGAAGGCGGGCCAGCAGACACTGGCCCGCCTTCTTTGGTCAACAAAGTTTACATAATCATGTTGACATAAAGTATTGACGGAAATGACGAATTTTCACAAATCCTTCAAAACCCCTTGCGGAAACGGGCGCCGAGCGGTATATTAAGGATAAATTCAGATTCGGTAGGGGGATCCAAGGGTTCCCCGCTTCTATTTTTTTATCCCGCCTCATAGGCTGACACTGAGGTGAGCGCCATGGGGAGACAGGGAAAGATCATGCTGGATGTGCCGTCTGGGACGTTGGCCGCGATGGCGGTGCTGGGTATGGCGTTCCTGCTGGGGGGCGGCGCGGGCTGCCTGCTGGGCGGCATGGTGAATGGTGCGGGCGGCAGCGCCCTGTCCGACTATCTCCAGACCTATCTGACGCTGGCCCAGGACGGGACTGAGGGAGCCCCGGGCTTTTGGGCGGTGCTGTGGGAGCAGATGCGTTTTCCCCTGGCGGCCCTGCTGATGGGATTCACGGCGTTGGGGGTGATCGGACTGCCAGTGCTGTTTGCCGTGCGGGGCTTTTTATTTTCCTTTTCCGTGGCCTGCTTCTGCCGCTTGTTCGGCGGGGCGGGGCTGATCCCGGCGCTGTTCTTGTTCGGGCTGCCGGCGCTGCTGTGGGCGCCAGCCCTCTTCGTGCTGGGGGCCCAGGGGATGCTGGGGGCCTACGGCCTGCTGCGGCGGGTGACGGGGGACAGCCGCTATCCCCTCAGCTATGACACTGCCTACGGGGTCCGCTGCGCGCTGTGCGGCGGGGCAGTCATGCTGTGTGTGATCTTGGAGCTGAGCATCGTTCCGGTGCTGGTGGGGGCTTCGGCCCGCTTTGTGCTGTGACTTGCGGGAGGGCCCGCAATCTGGAATCAGGGAGTTTTGTGTGTGTCGAATCTGTTGGAGGACTATGAGAGCTATCTGACAACTGAAAAGAAGGCCTCGGCCAACACGGTGAGCTCCTATCTGCGGGACGTGCATCAGTTTGCCCAGGAGATGGAGGAACGGGACGTCCCGCTCGACGAGGTGCTGCCCCGGGACGTGGAGGACTATATCCGGGGCCTGACCCGGCGGGGCAAATCCGCTGCCACGGTGACCCGGTCCGTGGCATCCATCAAGTCCTTCTACAACTGCCTGCTGTCAAGGGGACTGGTGGAGAGCAACCCAGCCCGAAACGTGACTGCGGCGAAGGTGGAGCGCAAGCTGCCCCAGATCCTCACCAGCCGGGAGGTGGAGCTCTTTCTGGAGCAGCCAGACTGCAGCGACCTGAAGGGGTACCGGGACCGGGCCATGCTGGAGCTGCTCTACGCCACGGGTATCCGGGTGTCGGAGCTGATCGAGCTGGACGTGGACGACCTGAACCTCTACGCCGGGGTGCTTCACTGTGCCAGCAAGGGGAAGGAGCGGGTCATCCCCCTTTACCCCGCCGCCATCCGGGCGCTGGAGGAGTATCTGCGCAACGTCCGCCCGCAGCTCATCAACGAGCCGGACGAGACGGCGCTGTTCGTCAACATGAGCGGGGACCGGATGAGCCGCCAGGGCTTCTGGAAGCTGATCAAATACTACCAGGAGAAGGCCGGCATCCAGAAAGACATCACGCCCCACACCCTGCGCCACTCCTTCGCCGCCCACCTGCTGGAGAACGGGGCGGACCTGCGCTCCATCCAGGAGATGATGGGGCACGCGGACATCTCCTCCACTCAGATCTACTCCCGGATGCTGAACCACAAGCTGAAGGACGTCTATCAGAAGGCCCACCCCAGAGCATGAGCCAGGCCGGATGCAGTTCGTCCTGGTTTTTGCTTGACAGGGCGGCTCCGCTGTGCTACACTGCATGGGAATCTAGAAGAAATGGAGGCGGGAAAATGCGCAATGCCGCTTGCTGAACCGCATGATGGAAGAGAGAGGGGCCTGAAAAGCCCCGGTTCTGTCATGCCTGAGCAAGAGGGTGTTGTCTTCCCGCTCCGGCTGTTCGTATGGAGCTGCCCCAGGGGGGCGGCTGTGGATCGTCTGCCAAAGCCGTGAGAAGGTGCGCCTTCTTGCGGCTTTTTTCATATGCCCCGCCGGCGGCGGGGCGGAAAGGGAGGCAGAACAGTGTCTTTGATCCGAATCGAACATTTGTATTTTACCTATGATGGCGGCAGCGAGCCGGTCTTTGAGGACCTGGACCTACAGCTGGACACAGACTGGAAGCTGGGGCTGGTGGGCCGAAACGGCAGGGGGAAGACCACCCTGCTGCGCCTTCTGGAGGGCGGGCTGGAGTACCGGGGGCAGATCCGCACGGGGGGCCTGGCCTGCCGCCGGTTCCCCTGCGCCGTCCGGGAGACGGAGGTCCCGGTGTCCCAGGTGCTGCGGGATATCTCACCGGAGGCAGAGGAGTGGCAGCGGGTCCGGGAGCTGTCCCTGCTGGGGCTGGATGAGGAGGTGCTGGAGCGCACCTTCTCCACCCTGAGCGGAGGGGAGCAGACCCGGGTGCTCCTGTCCGCCCTGTTTCTGGACGAGGGGAGCTGGCCCATGCTGGACGAGCCCACCGACCACCTGGACGAGGAGGGGCGGGAGCTGCTTGCCCAATATCTCAGCCACAGCCGCCGGGGCTTCCTGCTTGTCTCCCACGACCGGGCGTTTCTGGACCGGTGCGTGGACCATGTGCTGGCCCTGAACCGGACGGGGCCGGAGCTGGTGAAGGGAAATTTCTCCGTGTGGTACCAGGAGAAGCAGGACCGGGACCGGCGGGAGCAGGCCCAGAACCAGCAGCTGAAGGGGGAGATCCGCCGACTGGAGCAGGCGGCCCGCCGGACCTCTGCCTGGTCCGACCAGGTGGAAAAGACCAAATACGCCAGTAAAAATTCCGGACTGCGCCCCGACCGGGGCTATGTGGGCCACAAGTCGGCCAAGATGATGAAGAGGGCCAAGAGCCTGGAGAGCCGGCAGGAGTCTGCCATCCAGGAGAAGGCGGCTCTGCTCCACGACGTGGAGCGGGCCGAGCCCCTGAAGCTGGCCCCCCGGGCGTTCCACAGTGCCCGCCTGCTGGAGCTGGACCGCGTCTCCATCGACTACGGAGACGGGCCTGTGTGCGGCGAGGTCAGCTTCTCCCTGAGCCAGGGGGAGCGGCTGTGCCTGGAGGGGAGGAATGGGAGCGGCAAGACCAGCCTGCTCCGGCTGATCCTGGGGGAGGAAGTGCCCCACACGGGGACCGTGCGGCGGGCCTCTGGCCTGGAGATCTCCTATGTCTCCCAAGAGGTGGACCATCTGCAGGGAGCCCTTCGGGACTTCCCGGCGGAGGAGGGGATAGACGCCACCCAGTTTATGACCATCCTGCGCAAACTGGACTTCCCCAGGGCGGCCTTTGAGGGAGAAATGGGTGCGTACAGCGCGGGCCAGAAGAAGAAGGTCCTGCTGGCGGCCAGCCTGTGCCGTAGCGCCCACCTGTATGTCTGGGATGAGCCGCTGAATTTTGTGGACCTGTTCTCCCGTATCCAGATGGAGGAGCTGCTGCTGGAGTACCGGCCCACCCTGCTGTTTGTGGAGCACGACGAGGCGTTCCGGGAGCGGGTGGCCACCCGGCGGGTGTCCCTGCCTGAGCGCGGGCTGGAAAAAACAGACAAAGATATGAAATAAGATTTGCAGTTTTTCCATCCCCTGCACGTATAGAGGCAGGAGAAGACTTGGCAGCCACGGGAGAGGGGGGAGTCAGGGCAAAAGGCAGGAATGGGTGTGGAAAGACTGTTGCCTCAGATGCTGATGTCCATAGCCGCCATCCTGGTTGGGATCCTGCTGGTCCTCATGGGGCTGCTGCGCATAGGGAGGTCAATCAAGTTCCACCATCACCATCGGATTTTCCTCCAGCGTTGTCGTGACCATCGACAGAGGCCAGCTGGAGAAATTCTTCCGCCGATCCGGCTGGGCCCGGTGGCCGATATCTGCATAACAGAGGGGCTCCCCGGCAGTGCCGGGGAGCCCTGACGATGTGGGAAAGTGGGCGGTCCAGAGCGCAGTTAGCGGGAGGCCCGGGGGCAGGCGGTGCCGGTGCCTGACTCCGCAGAGGCTGGAGCGGCCGCCTGGACATAGACGGCGTCGTCCCTGGGGTCCAGCACGGCCAGTGCAGACAGGGCCTCATCGTCGGCCCTGGTGAGGGACAGGACCAGACGGTTGTTCTCCTCGTCCAGGGCGCAGGAGGACAGCACCGCCTTCACTGAGGGCTGGGCACAGATCTGCTCCTGGAGCTTGGTGAGGGAGGCGAGGGAGTAGCGGGCCCTGGCAAAGGACACCCCGCCCCCGGCCCAGTCCCGGACCTGACTGCGCAGGGCCTGTGTGTCGCAGCCCTGGACCAGCAGGACCACCACATCTCCCGCGCTGTCCAGATAGCCGCCGCCGTACCAGTCCGGGTAGGTGCCGTTGCCGTATTCCCGTTGGATCTCCCGAGTCAGGCGCTCCAGGAGCAGGGCGCCCTCTCCTGTGTCGGCATCGGAAGAGGTCTCTCCCTCCGCACTGGGCAGCTGCTGGGCAGGGTAGCCGCCGTCTTGGGCGGAGGCGGGAAGCCGGCTGAGGTCGTACGGCTCCCCCTCCTCTGCGGGGAGGGTGTCCGGTCCAAGTCCGCTCTCGCTGATGATGAGGCCGGGGCGGGGGGCTGCCTCCTGGGTACTGGCGTCCTGTTCCTGCCCCGCCGCTTCCTCCACCGTCACATAGCTGTGGAGGGGCGGAAAGAGGAGGGCGTGTCCCAGCGGCAGGGCGGCCGCCAGAAGGAGGCAGGCGGCCAGCACCCAGTACCGGCACCGGTGGACGGGGCGGCGGACAGGCCAGGAGAGCCCCTCCTCCAGCGCGGCCCGGGCCGCCGGGCTGGGGATGAGCTGTTCCTTCATCTGAGAAAAGATGGGGTCATTCATGAAAATAGTCTCCTTTCAGCAGCTCCCGCAGGTGCTCCCGCCCCCGGGACAGGCGCATCCGCACCGCGCCTGGGCGGAGGGAGAGGAGCCGCGCGATCTCCTGGGTGGACAGTTCTTCAAAGTAGAACAGGTAGAGGGGGACCCTCAGCCCGTCTGGCAGAGAGGAGAGGGCGGACCAGAGCCCGGTCTGTTCCGGGGTCTGGAACTGCACCGGCGCATCCGCACGCTCCGAGAGGGGGACCACACGCCTCCGCCAGGGGGAGGCGGTCACCCGGCGGCTGAAATTGAGAGTAGTGCGCAGGAGCCAGGCCCTGCGGTGCTCCTCCTCCCGGAAATGTTTGCCGCACTGGAAATAGGCCAGAAATACCTCCTGAAACACATCGTCCGCATCCGCCCGGCTGCCGGTCCGAGCCAGTGCGAAGCCGTACACCATTTTTTCGTACCGCTCCAGGATGGAGGCGAATCCCTCCTCCGGGCTCAGCGGTTGCTCTGCCATATCACGACCTCCCTTCGCATAATACTCCATTTTGCAGGGGGAAATGTCACGGTGGAAGCAGACTTTTTTCTCCAGAGCCCCCATCCCATTTTCCGTTGTACCATACACCCGCCGGGAAAGCAAGGGAGTGCCTCTTCCCATGCCTCCCGACAGCCGCCCAGTGTGCCGCGGTATCGAAAGAGACAGGGAAAGTGAAAACAGTCTTTCCATTTGGAGAAAAACATGATACACTTACTTCGTATGTATGGAAGCGGGAGGGGCCCATGATCGTTTTAGGCATCGACCCGGGCGTGGCCACCATCGGATTCGGGGTGGTGCGTGCGGAGCGTCAGAAAAACACGCTGGTCCAATACGGCGTCATCACCACCCCACCGGGCATCCCCCTGTCCAGCCGCCTGCTCCAGATCTCTGACGACATGGAAGAGCTCATTCGCACCTTCCACCCGGACGAGATGGCGGTGGAGGAGCTGTTCTTCACCAAAAACATCACCACCGGCATCGCGGTGGCCCACGGCCGGGGGGTCATCCTCCTCTCGGCGGAGCGGCTGGGGGTCCCCGTCTTTGAGTACACCCCCATGCAGGTGAAGCAGGCTGTGGCGGGCTACGGCGGGGCCGACAAGCGGCAGGTCATGCTGATGACCCAGCGCCTGCTGAACATGAAGCAGGTTCCCCGGCCCGACGACGCCGCCGATGCCCTGGCCCTGGCCATCTGCCACGGCCGTGCCGCCACCAGCCTCCTGAACACCGAACGGGTCTTTGACCCCATGAAATACGACACACGATGAAAGAACAGCGGATCAGGAGATAGGACCAGGGGGACTTGACTCCCGGAAAGGATGGGACCCATGCCTGTCATCGTAAAGCAGCCCGCCCCAGACCTGCCCTACAGTCTCCACGACGCCTATATTCTGGAGGTGCGGCTGGAGGGGGATACCCTGCGGCTGGTCACCCAGTACGGCTATGTGGAGACAACAGAGCCCTTCGACCAGGTGCAGGGGGATGTGGAGATCACTGGGGTAGACTGGGACAGCTCCCACGCCTATGTAATGGAGTACCGCGGCGTCCTCTGCGGAAACCGAGGGCCCTTTACCGGCCGGAAAATGGCGGTGGAGGATTTTTTGAAGACATACCCTCAGGGGACGCTGGACATTATGGACGAGACCTACGGGTACCGCCAGGTGAAGCTGGACGGCTTTCTCAACCTGACCGGCCGCTGCCTGGAGTTTCGGCTGGAGCTCTATTATAGCGGAGAATTCCGATACCTGCTCAAGGAGCCGGCGCCTGGAGCGGCTGTCTGAACTGTGTCCGGCGGAGCTGGATACCGCATCCATATCTCATAACTCCTATCTGATCTAATGTGAGGTCCTATCTTATGTTTTATTATCTCAGTGGAACCGTGACCCATATCGAGCCCTATCTGGCTGTCATCGACTGCGGCGGAGTGGGCTATGCCTGCCGCACCACCAGCTATACCCTGTCCGCCCTGAAGAAGGGGGATAAGGGAAAACTCTTTACACATCTCAACGTGCGGGAGGATGCCATGGAGCTCTACGGCTTCGCCACCCAGGAGGAGCTGAACCTGTTCCAGCAGCTCATTTCTGTCTCCGGCGTGGGCCCCAAGGCCGCCCTGTCCATCCTGTCGGCCAGCACCCCGGCCAACCTTGCTCTGTCTATCATTACCGGGGATGAGAAGGCCCTCACCTGCGCCCAGGGCATCGGCAAGAAGATCGCCCAGCGGGTCATCCTGGAGCTGAAAGATAAGCTGGCCAAGGGCCAGACCATCAACGGGGCGGGGGAGACCTATGGAGGCACCGGGGTCACCGTCATCCCGGAGAACAAGCTGTCTGAGGCCTCCGCCGCCTTGGCGGTGCTGGGTTACTCCCAGGGGGAGATCAACCTGGCGCTCAAGGGGATCGACTTGGACGCCCTTACCCTGGAAGAGGTCATTAAGCAGGCGCTGAAGAAGATGATGAAGGGGTAAAGTTCCGACTGGAGGTGCAGGGAAATGGCCAAGTTTGAATGTGTGTTTCCAAGCGGCTATTCCTTTAACGATATCCTGCAGTATTTCCATACCCATCTCACCAAAAACCACGGGGAATGCACGGGGAGCAGCGACTATTCCTCTGAACGTGCCCGGGTTGCCGTCCGGGTGTATGAGCGATACAGTCTGATGGGGGACAACTATCTAAGCCTGACGCTCACCCTGGTCAATGACGGCGGGGATACCTTCGCATCCGCTATCTCCGCTGCCGGGCGTGGGGGCGGTCTGGGGATCTCCATTCACTGGGGTGAGGACAAATTTTTGGAGATTTTTTCCGACGGCGCAAACATGTTCCAGGGGATGAGGGTCCTGGAGAAAGGCTGAAGGGTGCCGGGACGCGGCGGCCAAATATGAAAAACACTTCCGCGGCGATTTTAGACAGGTTTTGACCCTGATCGACCGGGCAGTGATGGACGGCGGCTCCTCTGCCGCGCTGGAGACCGCAGTGGCATGAGCTGCGGCGAGGCCCGCCCCGTGGGCGGCCGGGACAGGAGGGGACGATGAAGAAGCTGGAGCGGAACATACCGGGAGTCTACGACTTTGATGAGGTGCTGGACTATCTGCACCGGGGGATCATGGACATGCGGACCAATGTGGTGTGGAACCTGATCCAAATGCAGGATACGGTGACCCTGGCGGGCCAGTGGGACGGCCGGCGGGATGGCGTCCGCTGCGCCTTCCGGGTGTATGAGAAATATATTTATACTCATTCAAGAGGTTACCGCCTTACCCTGACCATGATGCTGGCGGGCCGGGACGGCAGGCTGTTTTTGTCCGTTGTCCCAGGCGCGTCCCACCAGTATGCTGATATAGCCGGAGTGGATGAGACGATGGACTGGATCAGGACACTGGCGGACCAGCTCACCGGCTGAGTCCGCCGAAGGAGGAGACACGATGGCAACGCTGGAGCGTGAGTTTTCCGCCCGCTGGGGCGTGGACGAGGTCTTCCACTATTTCCGGGACGGGATCCTGGCGGGGAGCCAGTCTGTTACCGACGGGGGAGGGAGTGTCTATGAGACAGAGGGGGCGCGCTTTATTGTCCGGGTGTTTGAGCGGTTCAGCCTGACAGACTGGGATCTGGTCTCGCTGAGCCTGCTGCTGGCCGACCTGGGGGACGGCAGGATCCGGCTCACAGGGATCACCGCCGGCTGCGGCGGGCTGGAGAAGCTATGGACCTATGGCGAGGAGGCCTTTTTGAAGAAGCTGACGAAGCTGGCAGACGGGTTCGATGCCGCCCACCCACAACAGTAGGGGAGAGGGCGCCCTCTGCTGGCGGCCGCTGGCACCTTGCTAGAGGTCATCAGCGCTGAGCCGCCTAAGATCTTTTTCGACGGCTTCGGCATGGAGCTCCCGGAGGGGGCCTATCGGGAATATCCCAAATGCGACCTGCTGTACGACCTGCCCTGACCGGCGGGGCGCGTGCGGCCGGGATCGGACCAATGAACAGGAAGTGGACCTATGGCCATTGATTTTTCCAATACAGAATTTGAAGCGGAGGGGCTGGAGGAGCCCCTGGTGACCACCTCCCTCACCCGGGAGGACGAGGGAGAGTACTCCCTGCGGCCCAAGACCCTGCGGGAGTACATCGGCCAGGAGAAGGCCAAGGGCAACCTGGAGGTGTTCATTCAGGCGGCCAAGATGCGCCATGAGCCCCTGGACCATGTGCTGCTCCACGGCCCCCCTGGACTGGGCAAGACCACCCTCAGCGGCATCATCGCCAATGAGATGGGGGTGAACGTGCGCATCACCTCCGGCCCCGCCATCGAGAAGGCGGGGGACCTGGCCGCCCTGCTTACCAACCTGAACGAGAACGACATCCTCTTTGTAGACGAGATCCACCGCCTGAACCGGGCGGTGGAGGAGGTGCTCTACCCTGCCATGGAGGACTACGCCATCGACATCATCATCGGCAAGGGGCCCTCAGCCAACTCCATCCGCCTGGACCTGCCCAGGTTCACCCTCATCGGGGCCACTACCCGGGCCGGACAGCTGTCCGCCCCCCTGCGGGACCGATTCGGTGTGACGCTGCGGCTGGAGCTTTACAGTCCGGAGGAGCTGGCCCTGATCGTCACCCGTTCCGCCGGCATCCTGGAGGTGCCCATCGAGCCGGAGGGAGCCATGGAGATCGCACGCCGCTCCCGGGGGACGCCCCGCATCGCCAACCGGATGCTCCGCCGGGTGCGGGACTTCGCCCAAGTGCGGGCTGGGGGCGTCATCACCCGGAACGTGGCAGACCAGGCCCTTACCGCCCTGGAGATCGACCATCTGGGGCTGGACGCCATCGATCACCGGATGCTTCGCAGCATTATGGAAAACTAC
This sequence comes from Lawsonibacter asaccharolyticus, assembly GCF_022453915.1. Lineage (NCBI taxonomy): Bacteria > Bacillati > Bacillota > Clostridia > Eubacteriales > Oscillospiraceae > Lawsonibacter > Lawsonibacter asaccharolyticus. The sequence continues at coordinate 1,614,226 of NZ_CP091870.1, read as the reverse complement.
CGGGGCGGCCCGGTGGGGCTGGAGACCCTGGCCGCCACCATCAACGAGGAGGCGGTCACCCTGGAGGACGTGTATGAGCCCTACCTGATGCAGCTGGGCTTCCTCACCAGGACCCCCCGGGGCCGCTGCGTCACTCCCAAGGCCTATCAGCACCTGGGGCTGCCGATGCCCGGGGGCGCGGGCGGCGGCGGACTGGACCAGCTGAGCTTCTAAATCGGAAAGGGGAGAGGACCATGGGCTTTTGGCTTTTCTGCACCGCCTCGTCCCTGCTGATCCCGCTGGTGATGCTGTTTTTTGGCCGGCGTTTTTTGACAAAGCCGCCCAAGAGCATCAACTCCCTCTACGGTTACCGCACCGCACGATCCATGAAAAATCAGCAGACCTGGGACTTTGCCCACCGGGTGTGCGGGAAGCTCTGGTCTCGGGCGGGGGCTGTCATGCTTCCTCTGAGCCTGCTGGCTATGCTGCCTGCCTTGGGGCGGGGCACAGAGGAGACCGGGATGTGGTGTATTCCGGTGACAGGGGTGCAGCTGGCAGTGCTTGTGGGCAGCATGTTCCCTGTGGAGCGGGCATTGAAGGAAAACTTTGATCAATTCGGAAGAAAGAGGTAATCATATATGGGTAAACTATTCGGAACTGACGGCATCCGGGGCGTGGTCAACGCCGGTCTGGACGCGGACCTGGCCTATAAGGTGGGCCTGGCGGCGGCGGAGGTGCTGGCCAAGGGCAAGCAGCCGGGGGAGAAGCCCCTGGTCACCATCGGCAAGGATACCCGCATCTCCGGCGACCTGCTGAAGGGCTCCCTCATCGCGGGGCTGTGCACCGCGGGGGCCGACGTGCTGGACCTGGGCACCCTGCCCACCCCCGGCGTGGCCTGGGTGACGGTGGACGAGGGGGCGGATGCGGGCATCGTCATCTCCGCCAGTCACAACCCCTTCGAGCACAATGGCATCAAGATCTTCAACGGCCAGGGCTTCAAGCTGTCCGACGAGCTGGAGGAGAAGATCGAGGAGATCGTCCTCTTCGGCCACAACGACGTGCCCCGAAAGACCCACGGGGAGATCGGCAAAGTGAGTTATGTGGCCCCCAAAGCGTCAGAGGACTACATCGACCACCTGGAGTCCACCATCGACTCCACCCTGGGCGGCCTGCGCATCCTGGTGGACTGTGCCAATGGTGCCGCCTCCGCCACCGCCGCCCGCCTGTTCGACCGCTTCTCCAAGCTGCGCACCGACGTCATCAACGCCGACCCGGACGGGGTCAACATCAACGAAAAGTGCGGTTCCACCCACATGGACGCCTTGGCCGCCATGGTAAGGGCTGGGGGCTATGACATCGGTATCGCCTTTGACGGCGACGCAGACCGCTGCCTGGCAGTGGATGAGCGGGGGGAGCTGATCGACGGCGACCAGATCATGGCGGCATGCGGTCTGGACATGAAGCGGAAGGGGAAGCTGCCAGGAAACGCGGTGGTGGCCACCGTCATGTCCAATCTGGGGCTGCATCTGTTCGCCAAAGAGCACGGGATGGACCTGGAGTGCACCTCCGTGGGCGACCGCAACGTGCTGGAGCGTATGCTGGAGAAGGGCTATGCCATTGGAGGAGAGCAGTCGGGACACATGATCTTCCTAGAGCACGCCACCACCGGAGACGGGCAGCTCACCGCCCTCCAGGTGCTCGCTCTGCTGAAGGAGAGCGGGAAACGGGCCTCTGAGGTGTTCGGGATCTGCCAGCGGTATCCCCAGGTGCTCATCAACATCCCGGTCGCCGATAACGACAGGAAAAAGGCCGTTATGGCCAGCCAGGCCCTGGCCGATGCCGTGGCTGCGGAGGAGGAGAAGCTGGCCGGCGAGGGCCGGGTGCTGGTGCGCCCCTCGGGCACTGAGGCCCTGATGCGGGTCATGGTGGAGGCCAGGGATCAGGATACGGCCCAGGCGGCGGCGCAGCGGCTGGCGGACCAGATCGCCGCCCTGTGACAGAAAACTGGAAGGTGTGGAAGTTCGTGACAAGGGGCAGTTTTCCTGCTCTGTGAGACTTTCACAAATCGATTCAAAATTTTTCTTGACAAATCCGTCGGTTTTGTTTATTATGTATAGGAGCCATAGTATATGGATTTGGTGCAGTCCCAAACACAGTCTTACTCGGATGAATCGCTCTGCCGTCTGGCCGCCTCCGGCGACCCGCTGGCAGAGACCGAGCTGGTCGGCCGCTATACACGTCTGGTGCGAGTGTGTGCCCGCCCGCTTTTTCTGGCAGGCGGCGACAGCGAGGATCTGATCCAGGAGGGGATGCTAGGACTGCTGGCCGCCATCCGCGGCTTCCAGAGCGGCAAGGAGACCTCCTTCCGCACCTATGCGGAGATTTGTGTCCGCAGCAGGCTCTATGCCGCCGTCCGGGCGGCGCAGCGGGATAAACACTTTCCCCTGAACCATAGCGTCTCATTCGAAACCCCTCTTTTTGACGGAACCAGCGCACACCTGTTCTCCAGCGAAGAGAGCCCGGAAGATGTTGTCATCGGCAGGGAAGAACTGAGAGAGCGCCTAGACGCTCTGAAGGGACAATTATCCGGTTTCGAGGCAGAAATCCTATCCTACTATCTGGGCGGTCTCTCCTGCGCCGAGATCGCCAGCCAGGTCGGGCGCTCCACTAAGTCAGTGGACAACGCCGTTCAGCGGATCAGGCGAAAGGTGGCGCGGCAACTTTCTTCCGGCGATCTCAGCAAGAGCTGATCGCAAATATTACACCACCCATGAAAAATGGGGAACGAGTCAAAGAGAGGGAAAACCATGTACGAAGACAAGATCCTGGTATGCAAAGAGTGCGGCAATGAGTTCACCTTTACCGCCGGTGAGCAGGAGTTCTACGCGGAGCGCGGCTTCCAGAACGAGCCCCAGCGCTGCAAGGCCTGCCGTGACGCCCGCAAGAACGCGGCCCGTGGCCCCCGTGAGTACTTCACTGCCACCTGCGCTGCCTGTGGCGGCGAGGCTCGGGTCCCCTTTGAGCCCAAGTCTGACCGTCCTGTTTACTGCAGCGAGTGCTTCGCCAAGATGCGCGAGCAGCAGGGCTGATTTCATCCAGGAAAAAAGGGTGCCCACCGGGCACCCTTTTTCTCTTTTCCACCCTTTCTCAGATGTTGAGGAGCGGGAAGGAGGTCCCGGGGCTGAGAAGATAGGGGGGGCCGTCCTCTTTCTCAGGGAAAGAGACCACATCTGGAGAAAGCAGAAAACATAAAATTCTCCATTGCAAAAATCCTGTCGATAGGATATACTATTCTTATTCCAAAGAAAACGGAGGAATTCTGCTATGACCATCACCAAGGACACCATTATCGGTGATATCCTCAACATTGCGCCTCAGACCGCCCCCCTCTTTATGGGGATCGGCATGCACTGCCTGGGCTGCCCTGCCTCCCGCGGGGAGACCGTGGAGCAGGCCTGCATGGTCCACGGGGTGGACGTGGATGATCTGCTCCAGCAGGTCAACGCCATGATCGCCGCCGAAAACTGAGCTGCTGAAAAAGCGGGGCGGAGCAATCCGCCCCGCTTTTTTATTCATTAAACAACAGGGGAGGAAACAGCGTTGAAATATACGGTTTTGATGGGGAGCCCCCGGAAGAACGGCAATACCGCCGCTCTGCTGCGGGCATTTATGGAGGAGAACCGGGACATGGGGATCGAGCAGGATATGATCTGGCTCTATGACCGGACCATTTTGCCCTGCCTGTCCTGCAAGCAGTGCCAGAGCACGCCCTGGGGGACCTTCGGCTGTCCCCAGGAGGACGACATGCAGGCCATCTTTGATTCCGTCCAGACCAGTGAAGTACTTATCCTTGCAAGCCCTATCTATTCCTGGTACTGCACTCCGCCTATGAAGGCGGTGATGGACCGGCTGATCTATGCACCCAACAAGTATTATGGGCCAGAGGGCCGTCAGCCCGCCCTTTGGAAGCTGAAGCAGGTGGCTGCTATCGCCAGCTGCGGCTATCACCCCGACCGGGGCGCGGACCTGTGGGACGAGGGGCTGAAGCGCTGGTGCAAGCACGGGGAGATGGACTATCTCGGCATGCTGTGCCGCCGGGACTTCGGGCCCCAGGAGCCCTTTATGAATGAAGAGCGGGATGAGGCAGCCCGGGACTTTGCCCACGCCCTTTACCTGACGGTCAGCCTGTCCCTGTGACTATGGAGAAGCGGGCGGAGCTGAGCCCCCGGCTCCAGGGGGTGGCGGAGATGATCCCGGAGGGGGCCCGGCTGGCTGATGTGGGGACGGATCACGCCTATCTTCCGGCATGGCTGCTCCAGAACGGACGCATCCCCAGCGCCATCGCCTCAGATGTGCGGGAGGGGCCCCTCTCCAGGGCCCGGGCCACCGCCCGGGCCTGCGGCTGCTTTGAGCGGATGTCCTTCCGCCTGTGCGACGGCCTCTCTGGGATCGCTCCGGAGGAGGTGGACGCTCTGGTCATCGCCGGGATGGGTGGGGAGACTATCACTAATATCTTGGAAGCGGCGCCGTGGATAAAGGAAAAAGACTTTCCAATTATTCTCCAACCCATGAGCACTCAGGCGGAGCTGCGGGGCTGGCTGTGGCGCAATGGATTTCTATGCCTACGGGAGAAAACGGCTTTGGAAGGGGAAACCCTTTACAGTATAATTTTGGTGAGACAGGGAGGCGCGGTCCCCATGACGCCCGCCGAGGAGTGGGCGGGGCGCCAGTACCCGGGGATGGAGGACCCGCTCCGGGGCTTGCTGCTGGACCACTTGCTGGGGCGGGTGAGGCGCGCACTGGATGGGATGGCCCGCTCCCGGGCGCCGGCGGAGGCGCGCCGCAGGGAGCTGGAGCAGGTCCTGGAGGGCCTGATGGAGATGCGGAAGGAGTGGGATGCATGGCAGCAGCGATAATAGACGTCTACCGGGCTCTGGACCAGTGGGCCCCCTTCGACACCCAGATGGACTTTGACAATGCGGGCTTCCTGGTGGGCCGGGGAGAGCGGGAGGTCCGGAGGGTCCTGGTGTCTCTGGACATCACGGAGGCGGTGGCGGCGGAGGCCGGCCGCTGGGGGGCGGAGCTGATCGTCTCCCACCACCCGGTGATTTTTCATCCGGTGAAGGCCCTCACCGACCAGACCAGCACCGGGCGGACCCTGCTCCTGCTGGCGGAACAGGGTATCGGGGCGGTGTGCGCCCACACCAATCTGGACGCCGCCCAGGGGGGCGTCAATGACTGTCTGGCCCGGGCCCTGGAGCTGGACGGTGTGGAACTGCTCTGCCGGGACGGGACTGACGGACAGGGGCGGCCCTACGGCATCGGCCGGGTTGGGACGGCCCCTCAGGCCGGCTGTTCCGCCGCTGAATTTGCCGCCTTTATCAAGGAAAAGCTCTCCGCCTGCAGCATCCGTTTCGTGGAGACGGGCCGGCCGGTGCGCCGGGTGGCGGTGGGGGGCGGCGCCTGCGCCTCCATGCTCTCCGACGCCCTGGCGGCGGGGTGTGACACTTTCGTCACTGCCGACGTGAAGTACGACCAATACCTGGAAGCAAAGGCCCTGGGCATCAATCTGATGGACGCGGGCCATTTTGCCACAGAGGATGTAGTGTGCCCAGCGCTGGTGCAGTTCCTCTCCCGGCACTTCCCGAAGGTGGAGGTCCGGCGGACGGAGAGCCACCGGGAGGCTTATGATTCGGTGTGAGAAAGGCGAAAAACAGGGAAATTCTACTTGCATTTTGAAAAATACTGTGGTATAATCCTTTGGTCTGATAACGGGCGGTCCTCTGCGGCGCCCCAGCGACAGCGGGGCAGACGGCCGGCAAGAACGCCTATATAAACAGGAGGAATCATTATGGATCTCATGCAGGCTTTTACTCAGAAGCACCTGAAGGCTGAGCCCCCCGTCGTAGAGGTGGGCGACACCGTGCGGGTGCACATCAAGGTCAAGGAAGGCAACCGCGAGCGTATCCAGGTCTTTGAGGGCACCGTCATCGCCAAGAAGCACGGCGGTCTGGAGGAGACCTTCACCGTCCGCCGCGTGTCCTACGGCGTCGGTGTGGAGAAGGTGTTCCCCGTCCACGCTCCCTCCATTGAGAAGATCGAGACCGTCCGCCACGGTAAGGTCCGCCGCGCCAAGCTGTACTACCTGCGCGACCGCGTGGGCAAGTCCGCCAAGATCAAGGAAGCCCTGTAATCCAACATAAAAAGGGAGCGGTACTGGTACCGCTCCCTTTTTATACCATGGCGGCGGGGAGAGCGGAGCACGCCCTCCGCCGTAGGGAAGGAGAAGACGAGAGTTGAATATTCAGTGGTATCCGGGACATATGACCAAGACCCGACGGCAGATCGAGGCGGACCTGAAGCATGTGGACATCGTGGCGGAGATCATCGACGCCCGCATCCCCATCTCCAGCCGGAACCCGGACATCGATGCCATCTGCGCCGATAAGCCCCGGCTGATCGTGCTGAACCGGGCAGATCAGGCCGACCCGGCCCAGAACCGGGCCTGGGGCGAGTATTTCCGGAAAAAAGGATATGCGGTGCTGGAGACTGATGCCAAGACCGGCCGGGGTGTAAACCAGTTCTCCTCTGTGACCCAGGAAGTGCTGAAGGAGCAGATCTCAAAATGGCGGGAGAAGGGCCAGGTAGGCCGTCCGGTGCGGGCCATGGTGGTGGGAGTCCCCAACGTGGGAAAGTCCACCTTTATCAATAAGGTGGCCCGGAAGAAGTCGGCTAAGGCGGGGGACCGCCCCGGCGTTACCCGGGGCAAGCAGTGGGTCAACGTGGACAGTGCCCTGGATCTGCTGGACACACCGGGCATCCTGTGGCCGAAATTTGAGGACCCGCACACTGGCATGGTACTTGCCTTTACAGGCGCTGTCAAAGACGAAATCATGGATGTGGAGACCCTGGGCTGTCATCTGATGGCCTATCTTGGGGAGCACTATCCCCAGGTCCTGACCCAGAGTTACAAGCTGCCGGAAGTTCCTGCCCGCCAGGAGGAGGAAAACGACATCGCCTACGGCTACCGGCTGCTGGAGGCCGGCGCGGCAAAGCGGGGGATGCGCATCTCCGGCGGCGAGTTGGACACGGAGCGGATGGCTCGGGTCCTGCTGGATGAATACAGGGCCGGGAAGCTGGGACGCTTTACACTAGAGACACCAGAAGGAACGTCTATATGAGCAGCCTGGAGAAAAGGAAGGAAGGCATGGGACCGGGAGAGTATGAACAGAAAGCAGTGGAGGCCGGCTTTGTCCGGGTCTGCGGCTGTGACGAGGCGGGGGCCGGACCTCTGGCCGGACCGGTGTACGCCGCGGCGGTGATCCTGGCCCAGGGCGCGGACATCCCCGGCCTGAATGACTCCAAGAAGCTGACAGAAAAAAAACGGGAGGCGCTCTTTCCACTCATCCAACAGAGTGCGCTGGCCTGGTCGGTAGCCCGGGTGGAGGCTGAGGAGATCGACCGGACCGATATCCTCAGCGCGCGGATCAGGGCCATGCAGCTGGCCATAGAAGGGCTCTCCCTCCGCCCGGATTTTGCCCTGATCGACGGAAACCGGGACCACGGGCGCTCTGCCGCCATTACCGTTCCCCACTGGTGCGTGGTGAAAGGGGACAGCATCTCGCCCTCCATCGCCGCCGCCTCCATTCTGGCCAAGGTGAGCCGGGACCGCTTCATGCTGGAGATGGCGGAGCGCTATCCACAATACGGGTTCGAGCGGCACAAGGGGTACGGGACCCGACTGCACTATGAGATGCTGCGCCGGTACGGCCCCAGTCCCATCCACCGCCGCACCTTTTTAAAAGATCTGTGAGCGGGGGAGAGAGCAGGCTGCTGGGCCGGTGGGGAGAGGCTCTGGCGGCGGAGGAGCTGCGCCGGCGCGGGTGCCGCCTGGTGGAGGCCGGCTGGCGCTGCCGGTTTGGCGAGGTGGACCTGATCGCGGAGGAGGGGCCTTTCCTCTGCTTTGTAGAGGTCAAGCTGCGGAAGGACGGACGGGTGGCCCAGGCGCGGGAGTTCGTGGACCGGAGGAAGCAGGAGAAGCTGCGGACCACGGCCCAGCTCTATCTGGCGGAGCATCCCACGCAGCTCCAGCCCAGGTTCGACGTGGTGGAGATCTACGCGCCCCAGGGGCTGGCGACCAGGGCCCCGGAGATCTATGTCATCCCTGACGCTTTTTGACGTCCCCCTGCCCCAATCCGGAAAATGGGCGGGGCCCGGGGGGAGAAAATCGGGGAGAAGGGGAGACTGCCCCTCTTTTTTGCGACAAACGCTTGACCGGAGAGAAAAGAACTGGCATAATAAAGTATTAGATTGAATAGCGGGGCGAGGCGGCCCTGTGGTCTTGATGATCGAGATTTGACTGGATAAAGGACTGAGAGAAATGCAGTACATCAGCACACGAGATAAGAACACCACATATCTGGCATCTCAGGCCATCGCCCAAGGGCTGGCCCCGGACGGCGGCCTGATGACCCCGGCGTATCTGCCCAAGCTGCCGGGCAAGTCCCTGTCTGACCTGAAGGAGATGTCCTATCAGCAGCGGGCGGTCTATATCATGAAGCTGTTTCTGGACGAGTTCTCCGTCAAGGAGCTGACGGAGTTCGCTGCGGCGGCCTACGGGCCGGAAAAATTCGACACTCCCGCCGTGGCCCCGGTCCGCGCCCTGGATGACGGAACCTTCTGCTTGGAGCTGTGGCACGGCCCCACCTGTGCTTTCAAGGACATGGCCCTTCAGATGCTGCCCCATCTGCTCACAGCCTCTCTGGTGAAGACGGAGGAGGAGAAGACGGTGTGCATCCTGGTGGCTACCTCCGGGGACACTGGGAAGGGGGCGCTGGAGGGCTTCCGGGATGTGGACCGCACCCGCATCCTGGTCTTCTACCCCAAGGACGGAGTCTCCGCCATCCAGGAGCTTCAGATGGTCACCCAGGAGGGGAAGAATGTGGGCGTCTGCTCGGTCTTCGGCAACTTTGACGATGCCCAGACCGGAGTCAAGAAGCTCTTTTCCGACGAGGCGCTCCGCCAGGAGCTGGCCCGCCGGGGGTACTTCCTCTCCTCCGCCAACTCCATCAACTGGGGCCGGGTGCTGCCCCAGATCGTTTATTATATCTCCGCCTACTGCGACCTGCTGCGGGACGAGAAGATCCAGCCAGACCAGGCGGTGAACGTCTGCGTCCCCACAGGAAACTTCGGCAACATCCTGGCCGCCTACTACGCCAGGGAGATGGGGGTCCCGATCGACAGGCTGATCTGCGCCTCCAACAGCAACAATGTGCTCACTGACTTCATCCGCACCGGCCGCTATGACCGCAACCGCGCCTTCCACAACACCATCTCTCCCTCTATGGACATCCTGATCTCCAGCAACCTGGAGCGGCTCCTGCTGGCGCTGACCCAGGATGACGAGCAGGTGAAGGACTACATGGCCCAGCTGTCCGCCACCGGGACCTATCAGGTCAGCGACCGGGTGAGGGAGAAGCTGCAGAAGCGGTTCGCTGGCTATTTCTGCGACGACGCGGAGACCAAGGCCGTGATCGGCCGCATCTATCAGAAGTACGACTACCTCATCGACCCCCACACCGCCGTGGCCTTCGACGCCCTGGAGCAGTACCGGAGCGAGACGGGGGACCAGACCCCCTGCATCGTGGTCTCCACCGCCAGTCCCTTCAAGTTCTGCGACAGCGTCCTCAGCGCCCTGGGCGAGGAGGAGAAGCAGAACGGGCTGGAGCTGCTGGACGAGCTGAGCGAAAAGACCGGGATGCCCGCCCCCAAGCCGCTGTCATCCCTCCGGGACAAGGAGATCCGCTTCACACAGACCGTGGAAAAGGACCACATGGTGGACGCGGTGCTGGGGATGCTGGAGTAAGCGATGGCCCTGTACGCCATTGGAGATACCCACCTGTCCCTCAGCTCCGACAAGCCCATGGATGTCTTCGGCGGGGGATGGACGGGATATGTGGAGAAGCTGCGGGAGGGACTGTCCGTGCTGGAGCCCGGGGACACCGTGGTGCTCTGCGGGGATCTGTCCTGGGGCATGAGCCTGGAGGAGGCGAGGCGGGACTTTGCTTTCCTCAGTTCCTTCCCAGGGCGGAAGCTGCTTTTGAAGGGGAACCATGACTACTGGTGGACCACCGCAGCCAAAATGGACCGCTTTTTCCAGGAAAATGGGTTTTCTTCCTTTCAACTGCTCCACAACAACAGCCATCTCTATGGAGACATCGCCCTGTGCGGCACCCGGGGCTGGTTCTACGAGGAGGAACGAGGCGGGCACAGTGCCAAGATCTTCAACCGGGAGCTGATCCGGCTGGAGGCATCACTGAAGGCGGCGGGGGAGCGGGAGAAATACTGCTTCCTGCACTATCCGCCCCTGTATCAGGGGTACCGGTGCCAGGAGATCCTGGATCTGCTCCATCGGTACGGCGTGACCCGCTGCTTTTACGGGCACCTCCACGGGGGGAGCCACCGCCTGGCAGCGGTGGGAGAGCAGGACGGCATCCAGTTCCGGCTGGTCTCCGCGGATTATCTGCGGTTTCAACCAGAAAAAATCTGCGATTGAGCGGAAAAATCAAAAATATCTCTGGTCAAACAGAGCCACATCTGTTAGAATATCCAGGCGAAAGTAAAAAGGCGGGCTGTTCCCAACAGGGGACCAGGAGCCTACAGGAGGAAAAGGAAACATGAAGGTCACCAACGTGGAAAAGAAAGAAAAGAGCACCGTGGAGCTGACCATCCAGGTGGAAGCTCAGGAGTTTGAAGACGCCGTTCAGAAGGCTTATCTGAAGAACCGCGCCCATATCAGTGTGCCCGGCTTTCGGAAGGGCAAGGCCCCCCGCAAGATCATTGAGGGGATGTACGGCTCCGGCGTGTTTTATGAGGATGCCATCAATATCGTCTACCCCGGCGCCTATGAGGAAGCTGTGAAGGAGCAGGGCCTGGACGATGTAGGTTACCCCCAGACAGAGGTAGTGGAGGTCGGCAAGGAGGGCTTTACTTTCAAGGCCCTGGTCTCCGTCCGTCCCGAGGTGAAGCTGGGCCAGTACAAGGGCCTCACCGCCCCCAAGGCTGAGCCGGCCGTCACTGACGAGGACATTGAGAACGAGCTCAAGCCCTACATCACCCGCGCCACCCGCCTGGTCAGCGTGGACCGGGAAGCCCAGAACGGGGACACCGCCGTCATCGACTTTGAGGGCTTTGACAACGGCGTGGCCTTCGAAGGCGGTAAGGGAGAAAATTACAGCCTGGAGCTGGGCTCCGGTTCCTTTGTCCCCGGCTTCGAGGAGCAGATCGTGGGATTGAAAGCCGGCGACGAGAAGGAGCTGAACATCACCTTCCCCGAGGACTATGTGCCTGACCTGGCCGGAAAGGCCGTGATCTTCAAGGTGAAGGTCAAGGAGGTCAAGGAGCACCAGGCCCCCGTGGTGGACGACGAGTTTGCCAAGGACGTGTCCGAGTTCGAGACGCTGGAGGAGTTCAAGAAGAGCCTGGGCGACAAGCTGCTGGACAGCAAAACCAAGTCCGCCCAGCAGGAGTATGAGAACGCTGTTATCGAGCAGCTGGTGGGCAACATGGAGGCTGACATCCCCGATGCCATGGTGGAGGTTCAGCTGGACAAGCTGATGGAGGACTTCTCCATGCGCCTGTCCAACCAGGGCATGAAGATGGAGGACTACCTGGCGATGATGGGCGCCACCCCCGAGTCCATGCGCGCCTCTGCCCGCCCCACCGCTCAGCGTCAGGTGGAGGTGGACCTGGCTCTCACCGCTGTGGCCGACGCCGAGAGCATCACCATCTCCGACGAGGAGCTGGAGGAAGAGCTGAAGAAGATCGCCGGGGAGTACAAGCTGGAGCTGGATGAGGTGAAGAGAGCCATCCCCGTGGAGGATATGAAGCGGGATCTGCGCCTGAGAAAGGCCTCTGAGCTGGTGATGGCCGAGGCCAAGGTGGGGGAGGCCCCCAAGAAGGAAGAGGCCGAGGAGAAGCCCAAGAAGACTACCCGCAAGAAGAAGGCTGAGAGCGCCGAGGGCGAGGAGGCCGCCGCCGAGGAGAAGCCCAAGAAGACCACCCGCAAGAAGAAGGCCGAGGAGGCTGAGGAGCCCAAGGCGGAGTAATTTCCAAGGTTTTTGTGTCCGGAGGTATGCGCTCCGGGCGGGCGGGCATACTATTGGTATCACTGCCCAAGTCAAAGGAGATCATTCTATGAGTTTAGTTCCTTATGTAGTCGAGCAGACCAACCGGGGGGAGCGTTCCTACGACATCTTCTCCCGACTGCTCAATGACCGGATCATCATGCTCTCCGAGGAGGTCAACGACACCACCGCCTCTCTGGTGGTGGCCCAGCTGCTGTATCTGGAGGCCCAGGACCCGGACAAGGAGATCCAGTTCTACATCAACAGCCCCGGCGGATCGGTGACAGCCGGCATGGCCATCTATGATACCATGCAGTATATCAAGTGCGACGTGTCCACCATCTGCATCGGACTGGCCGCCTCCATGGGGGCGTTCCTGCTGTCCTCCGGGACCAAGGGCAAGCGGCTGGCCCTGCCCAACGCCGAGATCATGATCCACCAGCCTTCCGCCGGGACCCAGGGGCAGATCACCGACATGGCGATCCACCTGAAGCGGCTGGAAGTGGTCAAGAAGCGGATGAACCGCATCCTGTCGGAGAACACCGGCAAGGCCATCGAGGTGGTCACCGCCGACTGTGAGCGGGACAACTTCATGACCGCCCAGGAGGCCGTGGAGTACGGCCTGATCGACAAGGTCATCGAACACCGTTAAAGGAAACAGGGGAGTGGGAACAGGCTTCTGTTCCCACTCCGATTCCTATCTGAACGCACAACAATGAGGTGCATTATGGCAAGAAACGACGAAAAAAAGTCCATCCGCTGCTCCTTCTGCGGCAAGCATCAGGACCAGGTCCGGCGGCTGATCGCCGGCCCGGGCGCCTATATCTGCAACGAGTGTGTCCAGCTGTGCATGGGCATCCTCAGCGACGATGTGGACCTGCCAGAGGAGGGCTACGCTGGAGAGATCCCTGACGAGATCCCTACGCCCCGGGAGATCCATCAGGTCCTGGACCAGTATATCATCGGCCAGGATCAGGCCAAGGTGGCCCTGTCAGTGGCGGTGTACAACCACTACAAGCGCATCTATTTTGGAGGCGCGGAGGATGTGGAGCTCCAGAAGAGCAACATCCTGCTCATGGGCCCCACCGGCTGCGGCAAGACCCTGTTTGCCCAGACCCTGGCCCGAATCCTGAAGGTGCCCTTCGCCATTGCCGACGCCACCACTCTGACCGAGGCGGGCTATGTGGGCGACGACGTGGAGAACATCCTGCTTCGTCTGGTGCAGGCCGCCGACTACGACGTGGAGCTGGCGGAGCGGGGCATCATCTATATCGACGAGATGGATAAGATCGCCCGGAAGAGCGAGAACACCTCCATTACCCGGGACGTTTCCGGTGAGGGCGTGCAGCAGGCCCTGCTGAAGATCCTGGAGGGCACGGTGGCCAATGTTCCGCCCCAGGGCGGACGGAAGCACCCCCACCAGGAGTTCATCCAGGTGGACACCAAGAACATCCTGTTCATCTGCGGCGGCGCCTTCGACGGCATCGACAAGATCATCGAGAACCGCCTGGATAAGCGCAGCATGGGCTTCGGCGCCCAGCTTCAGAGCAAGAAGGAGCGCAATGTGGGCGAATTCCTGAAGGAGATCCAGCCCCAGGACCTGCTGAAATTCGGCATCATCCCAGAGCTGGTGGGCCGCCTGCCCGTCATCACTACCCTCCAGTCACTGGACCGGGAGCAGATGATCCAGATCCTCACTGAGCCCAAAAACGCCTTGGTGAAGCAGTATCAGAAGCTGCTGGACTATGACGAGGTGGTGCTGGAGTTCAGCCGGGAGGCCCTGGAGGCGGTGGCCGACCGGGCGGTGGCCCGGGGCATCGGAGCCCGGGGCCTGCGGGCTGTGCTGGAGGAGGTCATGACCAAGATCATGTACAGCGTCCCCTCTGACCCCACCATCGTCAAGGTGACAATCACGGCTTCCTGCGTGACGGACGGGGCCGACCCGGAGATCGTCCGGGACCCGGAGCGCCGCCAGCGCCCCCGTCTGGGCAAGGCGTCCCTGCGGGCCGAGCGCGGCGGTGCGGTGGGCACCAACGCCGGCTGAATCCCATTTGAATGACCATTGCTGCAATGTCCCGCGGAAGCCTATCCTGTGCGGGCCTCCCGGGACTTGCTTTTTATTCCCAGAGAGGAAGTGACGAACATGGACCATGATCCTGTTGCCAGCATCCAGACTCTCCCGGCCATCGCGCTGCGGGGGCTGACTGTGTTTCCCAATGTACTGATCCACTTCGACGTGGGCCGCGCGGCCTCCATCAAGGCGATGGAGGCCGCCATGGCTGCCGGAGAGCCGGTGTTCCTGGTGGGCCAGAAGGACATGACGGTGGAGCGCCCCGAACGGGATGACCTGTACACAGTGGGCACCCTGTCCAACGTGCGGCAGATCCTCCGCATGCCCGGGGACAACGTGCGTGTGATGGTGGAGGGCATCTCCCGGGCCCGCCTGAGGGACGTGACCCAGAGGGAGCCCTATTTGATGGCGGAGATAGAAGCCATCCCGGAGGAGAAGGCGGGCAGGGCCTCGGCCAAGACCGAGGCCCTGATGCGCAGCACCTATGAGATGTTCCAAAATTACACGGAGCTGGCCCCCAAGATCTCCCCGGACCTGCTCATCAATGTGCTGGCCAGCGACGACCCAGGCTATATCGCGGACTATATCGCCCAGAACATCGCCATGCGCAACAGTGACAAGCAGGCCATCCTGGAGGAGCTCCGGCCGGTGCGCCGCCTGGAGCGTATGTACCGCCTGCTGTGCCGGGAGGTGGAGGTGCTCTCCCTTGACATGGAGATCCAGAGCCGGGCCCGGGAGCAGATGTCGGAGAACCAGCGGGACTACTATCTCCGGGAGCAGATGAAGGCCATCCAGGCCGAGCTGGGTGAGAGCGAGAACGGAGACAGCGAGACGGCGGACTATCGGAAAAAGATTGCTGAGGCCCAGCTGCCGGAGCCGGTGCGGGAGAAGCTGGAGAAGGAACTCAACCGCCTGTCCAAGCAGCCCTTCGGCTCCTCAGAGGCCACCGTGATCCGCAACTATCTGGATGTATGCCTGGAGTTGCCCTGGGGCAAAAAGACCCGGGAGCGGGTCAGCGTGGAGGCTGCCCGCAAGGTGCTGGACAAGGACCACTATGGGCTGGAGAAGGTGAAGGAGCGCATCCTGGAGTTCCTGGCCGTCAAGCAGCTGGCCCCTGAGCTGAAGGGGCAGGTGATCTGCCTGGTGGGCCCGCCCGGTGTGGGAAAGACCTCCATTGCCATGTCCATGGCCCGGGCCATGAATCGTAAGCTGGCCCGCATCTCTCTGGGCGGCATCAGCGACGAGGCGGAGATCCGGGGCCACCGCAAGACCTATGTGGGGGCCATGCCGGGCCGTATCATCAACGCCATCAGCCAGTCTGGGAGCAGCAACCCCCTGCTCCTGCTGGACGAGATCGACAAGCTGGGCTATGACCACCGGGGTGACCCGGCCTCGGCCCTGCTGGAGGTGCTGGACGGAGAGCAGAACGCCTCCTTCCGGGACCACTTCCTGGAGGTGCCCTTCGACCTGTCCGATGTGCTGTTCGTGACCACCGCCAATACCACGGAGACCATCCCACGGCCCCTGCTGGACCGGATGGAGGTCATCGAGCTGAACAGCTATACCGACGAGGAGAAACTTCAGATCGCTAAGCGCCACCTACTGCCCAAGGAGCTCAAGCGCCACGGGCTGGCCCGGACCCAGCTGAAGGTGTCTGATGGCGCCATCCGGGAGATGGTGGCCTCTTACACCCGGGAGTCGGGAGTGCGGGTGCTGGAGCGCAAGATGGCCACCCTGTGCCGAAAGGCCGCCATGAAGCTGGTGGAGGGAGCATGCAAGTCTGTTTCCATTACAGAGCGGGACCTGGAGGAATATTTGGGAGCGCCCCGCTTCCACCCGGAGCGGGAGGCACTCGCCCAGCGGGTGGGCGTAGTTAATGGCCTGGCCTGGACCTCTGTGGGCGGTGAGCTGCTGGAGGTGGAGGTCAACGTGGTCCCCGGCAGCGGCAAGGTGGAGCTCACCGGCAACCTGGGCGACGTGATGAAGGAGTCGGCCCACGCAGCCCTCAGCTTTATCCGCAGCCGGGCCTCTCAGCTGGGCATTGACGGAGATTTCTACAAGAACAGGGACATCCATGTCCACTTCCCCGAAGGGGCGGTCCCAAAGGACGGCCCTTCCGCGGGCATCGCCATCACCACGGCTATGGTGTCCGCTTTGACAGATACACCGGTAAAGCCGGGACTGGCCATGACCGGCGAAGTAACGCTGAGAGGCCGGGTGCTGGCCATCGGCGGACTGCGGGAAAAAACTATGGCGGCCCTGCGCAACGGCATCAAGACCGTGATCGTTCCGGCGGAGAATGAGAAGGACCTGGAGGAGATCGACCAGACGGTCCGCGCCGCCCTCCATTTTATCTTGGTGGAGCAGGTGGACCAGGTGCTGGCCGCAGCGCTGTCTCTGTCCGGCACCGCCTGTGAGCGGGACACCGAGCAGGGGGGACCCTTCCCTGCAGGAAAGGGCAGGACGTCCATCGGCCTGAAGCAGTAAGAGGGGGAGAGACCATGGCCATCAACTTCCAACAGGCGGAGTTCATCCGCTCCGCCACCGCCCCCAAGGATTTTCCCAGAGACGGGCTCCCCCAGGTGGCTTTTGCCGGACGCTCCAATGTGGGGAAGTCCTCGGTTATTAACCGGCTGCTGGGGCGCAAAAACTTTGCCCGGGTGGGGGCGGCCCCGGGCAAGACCGTCCATATCAACTACTTTCTGATCGATAAGACCTTTTATCTGGTGGATCTGCCCGGCTATGGCTACGCCAAGGTCTCCAAGGCAGAGCGGGACCGGTGGGGCCGCCTGATGGAGGACTACTTCGCGGACCGGGAGCTGATGACCTTCGGCGCCATGATCGTGGACGCCCGTCACAAGCCCACCGCCGATGACTGCACCATGGCCCAGTGGTACCGGGACGCCGGCTGCCCTTTTGTGGTTGTGGCCAACAAGCTGGATAAGCTGAAAAAAAGAGAGATCGAGTCCAATCTTCTGACAATTCGAGAGACGCTGGAGCTGGATGATTCCGTAAAGTTAATTCCCTTTTCTGCTGAGAAGGGCGAAGGAAAACAGGAGCTGCTGGATCTGATCCTATCGAAATTGTGAGGAAGCACGGCCCCTCTGCGCCCATGCGGGCACGGAGGGGCCGTGTGCGTGTTCCCGCTGCGGCGGGGAGAAAAGGGAGGGAAACGGAGATGTTGGAGCGGAGCTATCAGACGAGACAGGGGACCATCCGATACTGGGTGAGCGCGCCCGGCCCTCGCGGGACCGCGCTGGTCTTTCTGCCGGGCCTGACGGCGGATCACCGGCTGTTCCAGATGCAGTTCTCCTTTTTTGCATCCCGCCGGCCCCTGCTGGTGTGGGACGCACCGGGCCACGGGGCCTCCCGACCATTTGCCCTGGATTTCTCCCTGATGGAACAGGCAGAGTGGCTCCACGGGATCTTGGTTCGGGAGAGGATGGGAGGGCCTGTATTGATCGGTCAGTCCATGGGAGGGTATCTGGCGCAGTGCTTTATGGAGCGATTCCCCGGACAGGCCCGGGGATTTATCTCCATTGATTCCGCCCCGCTTCAACGGAGGTATGTCACGGCGGCAGAGCTCTGGGCACTGCGGCGCTGCGAGCTGCTCTACCGCTGTTACCCCTGGAGCATACTGCGGAAAGCCGGAGCCAGAGGGTGCGCGGAGACAGCCCAGGGGCAGACGCTGATGAAGGAGATGATGGACTGTTACAGCAAAAGGGAATTCAGCGCCCTGGCGGGGCACGGGTTTCGGGCTCTGGCGGAGGCGATGGCGGCTGATCTGCCGTACAAAGTGGACTGTCCCGCCCTTCTGCTGTGCGGGGAACGGGACCGGGCGGGCCTGACGAGACGGTATAACCGCCGCTGGTCGGAAGAGACCGGCATCCCCCTGGTGTGGCTCCAGAGCGCGGGGCACAACTCCAACACGGACGTGCCGGATCAGGTCAACTCCATCATCCAGGGCTTCCTCAGGGAACATGGACTTTGAAACGTGTCGGCGGGGACCTGGCCCGGTGGGGAGGCAGAGGCCGCCCTTCTACGGCAGATCTCAGTCATCCTCAAAAGGAAAAATCTTACCCTCCGGCTTTCTGTAAATTTCCGAAGTTCTCTCTACGCAGCATTTTTTGAAAAAGAGCTGCCTGATTCGCCGTCTTGTATTTTCTTTGAGAATCTGGTATGATAAATAAGTATTTATTTGTCCATGGGTGCCCCATGGACAGGGAAGGGAGGCCGCCATGGGGTCGCTGAATGGTTTTCTGGAGCATATGGACTGGTTTCAACTGTTTCTGCTGCTGATCGGTGCGGTGGCCTGCCTGTTCTGCATCACCTTCCACGAGCTGGCCCACGGGTTCGCGGCCTACCAGCTGGGGGACCCCACCGCCAAGGTGAACGGCCGTCTGACGCTGAACCCGATCTCTCATATCGACTGGATCGGCCTGATGCTGCTGCTCACTGTGCGGGTGGGCTGGGCCAAGCCGGTGCCAGTGGATATGCGGAACTTCCGCCACCCAAAGCGGGACATGGCTATCACCGCCCTGGCCGGCCCTGCGGCCAACTTCCTTCTGGCCACGGCTGCCCTGGGGGTGGCCTCCCTGATCTATCACTTCGCGCCTCAGGGGACGGCGGCGGCCTATGCCATCTATTTCTTCCTGTATATGGCGGTGCTCAGTGTAGGGCTGGGGATCTTTAACCTGGTCCCTATCCCACCGCTGGACGGTTCCAAGATCCTGTTCGCCCTGCTGCCCGACCGGATCTACTACCAATACCTGCGCTATGAGCGGTTTTTTATCCTGGCTGTGGTGCTGCTGGCCTGGATGGGGGTGTTCAGCGTGCCCCTGAGCTTCTGCATGGAGGGCATCGTCCGCGGCCTGTGCGCGGTGACCGCCTTCCCGTTCCAGCTGGCGCAGTACTATTTCTTCTGAGAGGCATTGGGGGGAACGCTTTGGACAGTCCGATCTACCACCTGGAAGGGGTGGTCAAGGCCAAAACAGAGGACATGGAGGACTTTGTCGGCCCCCTGGACCTGATCCTTCACCTGCTGAGCAAAAACAAGATGGAGATCAAGGACATTCAGATCTCTCTGATTCTGGACCAGTATCTGGCCTGGATGGCCGCCCGCAAGGAGATGGACCTGGAGGTAGCCAGCGAGTTTGTCACCATGGCCTCCCAGCTGGTCTATATCAAGACGAGGATGCTCCTCTCCATCCACGACGAGGAGGCCCTGAGCGAGATGGAGCAGCTCATTGCCAGCCTGGAGGAGCACCAGCGCAATGAGAACTATCTGAAGATCAAGGAGATCACCCCCCTGCTGGACCGGCGGTACAGCTATGGGAGAGACTTCATCACCAAAGTGCCGGAGACCATTCAGCCGGACAGGACCTACCGCTATGTCCACGACAGGGAGGACCTGAAAAAGGCTATTCTGTCTGTCCTGTCCAGGGCGGACCACCAGCTGCCGCCCCCAGTGGCGGCCTTTCAAGGCATCGTGGGGCGGGAGCCATACCCCGTGTCGGAAAAGGCAGGGGAGATCATCCGCCGGCTGCTCCGGACCGGGGTCACCCGGTTCCGCGCCCTGTTCCAGGGCAACCGCAGCCGCTCCGAGGTGGTGGCCACCTTCCTGGCGGTGCTGGAGCTGTGCAAGGCCCACCGCCTGCGGCTGGCCGGGACGGAGGAGGACTGTACCATCACCTCCACCCAGGGGGAGCAGGGGGACCATTTAGAGGTCACAGCGGATTCCTTTGAATTTTAACAGGATGGGAGAAGAGGCATGGAACTGAAGGAGCTGGAGGCCGCGCTGGAGGGGGTCCTGTTCGCCGCCGGGGAGCCGGTGGGGGTGGAGCGCCTGTGTCTGGGGCTGGAGGTGGATCGGGCCACCATGGACGCAGTGGCCCAGCGGCTGATGGACCGGTACAGCTATGAGCGGCGGGGTATCCGCCTGGTGCGGCTGGATACCAGCTACCAGCTGTGCTCTGCTCCGGAATTCGCTCCCTATATCCGCAAGACTTTGGAGAATCGGAAGCCGGCGCGGCTGTCCCAGCCTGCGCTGGAGGTGCTGGCGGTGATCGCCTACTACCAGCCGGTGACCCGGGCCTATGTGGACCAGATCCGGGGGGTGGACAGCGCCTATACGGTGGGACTGCTGCTGGAGCGGGAGCTCATTGAGGAGTGCGGTCGGCTGGCCGTTCCCGGGCGGCCCATCCTGTACCGCACAACGAAAAATTTCCTGCGCTCCTTTGGGCTGTCCAGCCTGGAAGAGCTGCCTGAGCTGCCGGATGCCTCCCAGGAGAGCGGACAGCTGACCCTGGAGCTGGAGGCGGCGGTAGCCCGTTTGAGGGCGGAGGAGAGTGGGCAGACTGTCCAAGAGGACGGGGCAGCTCACCCGGCCCAGAAGGAGACGGAATGAGGGGGTGGATCGTTCTGGCGGCGGTCCTGCTGCTGTTGTTCCTGCTGGGGCAGCTGCGCCTGGGCGCGGTGGGGGAGTATGGTCCCGGAGGAGCCGGAGCCTGGTTCCGGGCGGGGCCTGTCCGCATCCGCCTCTACCCAAGGAGGCGCTCAGGGCCTTCGAAAAAGGAGAAGGCGCCCAAGCCCGGGAAGGAGCACCCTGCGGGGGAGGCACGCGGCGGCGGACTTTTGGAGCTGATGAAGGAGCTGCTGCCCCTGGCCTTGGAGGCGGCGGGCTGTTTCCGCCGCAGGCTGCGGGTGGATCAGCTGGAGCTGAAGCTCACCATCGGCGCGGCGGACCCAGGAGACGCAGCTATCCGATATGGACAGGCCAACGCCCTGCTGGGAAGCATCTGGCAGCCCCTGACAGAGGCGTTCCATGTGGAGGAGGGCCGGGCCCGGGTGGAGGTGGACTTCACCGCGGCGGCCCCGGTGCTGACGGGGCAGGTGTCCCTGTCCCTGAAGCTGTATCAGCTCCTGTGGCTGGGGCTGCACTTCGGCCTGCGGGCCCTGAGTACCTATGTGAACCATCGAAATCGGCATAAACAGCAGAGAGAGGCGGTTTGAATATGGAAAAACAGCATCCCATCAATGAAATGATGAGCACTACAATGGAGAAGATCCGCAGCATGATGGACGCCAACACCATCATTGGCGACCCCATCCAGACCGGGGAGGTCACCCTGATCCCGGTCTCCAGGCTGTCCTTTGGATTTGCCAGCGGCGGGAGCGACTTTGTGACCAAAAATCAGAAGCCCGGGGCTGAGAACACCTTTGGCGGGGGCAGCGGCGCCAGCGCGAAGATGGAGCCGGTGGCCTTCCTCATCATCAAGGGGGACAGCGTCAAGCTGCTCCCGGTCGATCCACCTCCCGCCACCACGGTGGACCGGGTCATCGAGGTGGTGCCTGAGGTGGTGGAAAAGGTCACCGATTTTCTGGAAAAGCAGAAAAAAGCAGACGAGCCCCCGGAGGGAACGGACCACTTTGTGGTGTGACCGCACTGATCTGACAGAATTTGCCGGATCCGGCAGGGAGAGAAAACCGGCGGCCCGGAAAATACTAAGGTCACTTTGTTTGATGGAAGGTGACCATATTGAAACGACTGCTGGCGGCGGCGCTGGCCGCTGGATCTATGCTCTGCCAGGTGCCCACTGCCCAGGCGGTGGGCACCTCCGCGTCCTCTGCCATCCTGATGGAGGCAGAGAGCGGCCGGGTGCTCTATGAACAAAACGCCCACGAGGAACGGCTCATCGCCAGTATTACCAAGCTGATGACCGCCCTGGTGGCGCTGGAGTCCGGCCACGACCTGGAGGAGACCGTCACAGTGGGGGAGGCCTGCACCCGGGCAGAGGGTTCCTCCCTCTATCTGCGCCCAGGGGAGGAGATCTCGCTGAAGGGGCTGCTCTACGGGGTGATGCTGCGCTCCGGGAACGACGCAGCGCTGGCAGTGGCGGAGCACTGCGGGGGCAGCGTGGAGGAGTTCGTTGGGCGGATGAATGAAAAGGCGGCCCAGTTGGGGATGGTGAACAGCCATTTCGCCAACCCCAACGGGTTGAACGCGGAGGGGCATTACTCCTCTGCCTACGACATGGCCCTGCTGGCCCGGGCCTGCCTGGAGAACGAGGCACTGGCGGAGATCGCCGCCACCAAGAGCGCCACTGTGGACGGCCGGGTGCTGACTAACCACAACAAGCTGCTGTGGCAGTACGAGGGCTGCATCGGCCTGAAAACGGGCTATACAGAAAAGGCGGGGCGGACCCTGGTTTCCGCGGCCCGGCGGGGCGGGATGACGCTGATCGCGGTGACCCTCAACGACCCGGATGACTGGCGGGACCATACCGCCCTGCTGGACTACGGATTTTCCACCTATGCCCCGGTGACGCTGACAGAGGAGGGAAAGGCCGTGGCTCGGCGGCCCGTGTCCGGCAGCCTGGTCCCCTTTGTGGAGATCCAGGCGGCAGAGACGGTGCGGATCCCGGTGTGTGAAGAGGACAAAATCGACTGGGAACTCCAGTGGGACCAGGAGGCGCTGGAGGCTCCTCTCCGGGCCGGCGGCAGTGCGGGCCGGATGGTCTGCCGGGTGAACGGCGAGGAGGCGGCCTGCGTGCCTCTGGTGTTCGCCCAGGATGTGGACCGTGCGCTCCAGCCTCCTGGTGGGATCTGGACTCGGCTTATGGAGCTTTGGAACAGATAAAGAAAGAGAGGGGGGAGTCAGCATGGAGGAGCGCCTGCAAAAGCTGCTGTCAGCCTGCGGGCTGGCCTCCCGCCGAACGGTGGAGCAGTGGATCGAGGCGGGGCGGGTCACCGTCAATGGGACGAAGGCACGGCTGGGGGACAAGGCGGACCTGGACCGGGACCGCATCGAGGTGGATGGCCGGCCGGTCCGGCCCGGCGGAGACCGGCTGTATCTGATGCTGAACAAGCCTCGAGGGTATGTGACCACCCTGTCTGACGAGAAGGGGAGAAAGACGGTGGCGGAGCTGGTCTCCGGATGCGGACGGAGAGTGTGGCCGGTGGGGCGGCTGGACTTGGACTCCGAGGGGCTGCTCCTGCTGACCGACGACGGGGAACTGACCCAGAAGCTGCTCCACCCCAGTCATCAGGTGGAAAAAGAATATCTGGTGTGGGTCACTGGGGACGTGAGCCGGGGGCTGCCGGTGCTGTCCGGCCCCATGGATCTGGACGGCGTGCCGCTGTCCCCGGCCAAGGTGCGGCGGGGGAGGACCAGCGGAGGAGTGACCCAGCTATCCATCACCATCTGTCAGGGGAAAAACCGGCAGGTCCGGCGCATGTGCGGTCAGGCGGGTCTGAAGGTGCTGCGCCTGAAACGGGTCCGGGAGGGAGGGCTCTGCCTGGACCGGACCCTGGGGCCCGGAAAGTGGCGGAGACTGGAGCAGAGCGAGGTGGCCTCCCTGCTGCAAAAGCCCTGATTTTTTGCCCCGTACCGGATAGAACATAAATTTTTTGCAAGATAAAGTTTTTATCCTGCAAAAATGGCTTGCTTTTTTCCGGGAAACAAGGTATCATAAGGAGCTGAAACAGCTGGTTTCCTCAAAGAGAAAAGCAGGAGTTGACCGAGATGAATCGAGACATTTTGACTGTGATCCAGGAAAATATGAGCACCTTCTCCAAAGGGCAGAAGCGGATCGCCAACTATATCCTGGAATCTTATGACAAGGCGGCCTTTATGACCGCCAGCCGCCTGGGCAAGACCGTCAGCGTCAGCGAGTCCACCGTGGTCCGTTTTGCGGCGGAGCTGGGCTATGATGGCTATCCCAGCATGCAGCGTTCCCTGCAAAAAATGATCCGGAACCGCCTGACCTCCGTCCAGCGCATCGAGGTTTCCAATGACCGGATCGGAGATCAGGATCTGCTCTCCAGCGTCCTCCAGTCGGACATCGAAAAGATCCGCCTCACCCTGGAGGAGGTGGATCGCCAGAGCTTTGACCGCGCGGTGGACGCCATCGTCTCCGCACGGAAGATCTACATCATGGGTGTGCGGTCCTCCGCCTCCCTGGCCACCTTCCTCAGCTTCTATTTCAATCTGATTTTCGACAATGTGATCTCTGTGGCGGCCAACACCGCCAGCGAGGTCTTTGAGACCATGCTCCGGGTGGGGGCGGAGGACGTGGTCATCGGCGTGAGCTTTCCGCGGTACTCCAGCCGCACCGTCCAGGCCATGAACTTCGCCCGGGACCGGGGCGCCACCACCATTGCCATCACGGACAGCGAGGCCTCGCCCCTGGCCCCCATCTCCAACTACACACTGAAGGCCCGCAGCGATATGGCCTCCTTCGTGGACTCCCTGGTGGCCCCACTCAGCCTGGTCAACGCCCTGCTGGTGGCGGTGAGCCGGAAGAAAAATGACGACCTGGCCCATACCTTCCAGACCCTGGAGGACATCTGGGATGAGTACGGGGTCTATGAGAAGGTGCAGGACTGAACGATGGCCGATGAACTGATCGTGGTCGGCGGCGGGGCCGCCGGCATGATGGCCGCCATTTCCGCTGCGGAGACGGGAGCGGCCGTCCGGCTGCTGGAGCGCAACCCCAAGGTAGGGCGCAAGCTGTACATCACCGGCAAGGGCCGGTGCAACGTGACCAACCACTGTCCGCCGGAGGAGGTGCTGGCCAGCACGCCCCGGAACGGCCGGTTCCTCTACGGGGCCGTGACCCGTACGCCGCCGGCGTGGGTGGAGGACTTTTTCACCGGCCTGGGGGTCCCGCTGAAGGTAGAGCGGGGCAACCGGGTCTTTCCGGTGTCGGACCGGGCGGCGGATGTCATCGACGCCCTGTTTTTTCATATGAAAAAGCTGAATATCCCGGTGACGCAGGCCCGGGCCTCCCAGATCTGTCTGGAGGAGGGACGGGTGTCCGGGGTGGAGACCGATTGCGGCTTCTTTCCCTGCCGGGCTGCGGTCCTGGCCACTGGCGGCTGCTCCTATCCGGCCACCGGCTCTACCGGCGACGGATATGAGATGGCCCGGGCCTTGGGCCATACTGTGGTCTCGCCCGTTCCATCCCTGGTCCCCTTGGAGGCAGAGGAGGACTTCTGCGGAAAAATGCAGGGCCTGGCGCTGAAAAATGTGTCCCTCCGGGTCAAGAACCAGAAGGGGAAGGTGGTCTATCAGGAGCAAGGGGAGCTGCTGTTCACCCATTTTGGCCTCTCCGGTCCCCTGGTGCTCAGCGCCAGCGCCCATATGCGGGACTTTGCCAGGGAGCAGTACACCTGTGTCATCGACCTGAAGCCGGCTCTGGAGGAACAGAAGTTGGACGCCCGGCTGGTCCGGGAGCTCTCGGAGCAGGCCAACCGGGACTTTCAGAACGTCCTGGGCAGTTTAGTGCCCAGGCTGATGGTGCCCACCGTCATCGCCCTCACCGGCATCCCCGGGGACCGAAAGGCCCACGACATGACCAAGGGGGAGCGCCGCCGCCTGCTGGAGGTCCTGAAGGGCCTTGTGATCCATATCCGGGGTCCCCGGCCCATTGCGGAGGCCATCATCACCTCCGGCGGGGTGAAGGTGGGGGAGATCGACCCCAAGACCATGGGGTCGAAAAAGGTGCCCGGCCTGTTCTTCGCCGGGGAGCTGATCGACGTGGATGCCTATACAGGGGGCTTCAACCTCCAGATCGCCTGGGCCACCGGCCGGGCGGCAGGGGAAAGCGCCGCCCGGACCTGCCTGGGGCAGGACCTGGGGGGAGCAGGGGCCTGAGTACCGTCGGACCGGAGCGGAGAATCAATCAAATTTTGGAGCGAAATAAGAAATGCAGGAAAAAAGCGTTGCCATCGACGGCCCCGCCGGGGCCGGAAAGAGCACCCTGGCCCGGGCCCTGGCCCGGGAGCTGGGGTATTTGTATGTAGACACGGGGGCCATCTACCGCACGGTGGCCCTGCGGGCCTGGGAGGCAGGGGCGGATCCATCCGACCCGGAGCAGATCGCCCCTCTGCTGAAGGGGCTGGACCTGCGCATGGATTATGGGGCAGATGGTGTACAGCGGATGTACTTGTCTGGACGTGACGTGACAGAGGCTATCCGGGTCCACCAGATCTCCGGACTGGCCTCCCAGGTGGCTGCCCTGCCCCCGGTGCGGGACTTCCTGCTGGACTTTCAGCGCCGTCAGGCCATGGAGCACGACGTGGTCATGGACGGCCGGGACATCGGGACGGTGGTGCTCCCTCACGCGGGGGCAAAGGTCTTCCTTACCGCCGCGCCGGAGGCCCGGGCCCGCCGCCGCCTGCTGGAACTGAAGCAGCGGGGACAGGAGACGGAGCTGGAGACCGTTCTCCGGGACATCGTCCAGCGGGATGAACAGGACCGGAACCGGGCGGTGGCCCCTCTCCGTCAGGCGGAGGACGCTGTGCTGTTGGATACCACGGAGCTGGGACTGGAGGAGAGCCTGAAGGCCCTGATCTCCCTGGTGAAAGGGAGGCTGGCTCAATGAGTACAGAACAGTTCTACCGATTCCTCTATCTCGTCGTCTGGCCCTTTTTCAATCTGTTCCATCCGGTACGCACCGTGGGGCGGGAGCACATCCCAGAGGGGGCGGCGGTGATCTGCCCCAACCATACCGCCCTCAGCGACCCGTTTTTTGTGGCTTTCGCCTTTCAGAAAAAGAACCCTCTGCGGGTGATGGCCAAGATCCAGCTGATGCGGGTGCCCGTGATCGGCTGGCTGCTGGGCAAGGCGGGCATCTTCGGAGTGGACCGGGGCCATGCGGACATGCACGCGGCCAAGACGGCTCTGCGCTGCCTGAAAGAGGGGCACAAGCTGCTCATCTTCCCCGAGGGGACCCGCGTGGAGGAGGGGGAGAACGTGGACGCCAAGGCGGGAGCGGCCATGTTTGCCACCCGGACGGGGGTGCCCATCGTCCCCATGTACATCCCGGCGCAGAAGCACTGGTTCCGCCCTACCACTGTGGTGATCGGCGAGCCTTACTATCCCCAGATCCAGGGGCGGCGGGCCACGGCGGAGGAAAATCAGGAGATCGCCCGTGAGATCATGCGGCGCATCCACGCACTGGGGGGACTTCCCCAGTGAAGATAAGGATCGCAAATTCGGCCGGCTTCTGCTACGGCGTGCGCCGGGCGGTGGAGCTGGCGGAGGGGGCCGCCCGGTCCGGCGAGCCCTGTGTGATGCTGGGTCCCATCATCCACAACCAGGACATGATGGACCATCTGGCCCGCCATGGCCTGCGGGCGGTGGTCAGGCCGGAGGAGGTCCCGGAGGGGAGCGAGGTCATCATCCGCTCCCATGGGGAGAGCCGCGCTGTCCACGAGGGCCTGCATGCCCGGGGCGTCCGCATCCTGGACGCCACCTGTCCCAATGTTACCCGTATCCATCAGATCGTGGCCCGGGCTGAGGAGCAGGGGAGGCAGCCCATCATCATCGGAACCCGGGACCACCCGGAGGTGCTGGCCATTGCGGGCTGGTGCTGCCGCCCGGTGGTCCTGTCTGGAGCGGAGGAGCTGGAAAACTGGCTGGCGGAGGACCCGTCCCGACGCCAAATGCCACTCACTTTTGTGTCCCAGACCACGGCCATCCGCAGGGTTTGGGATTCCTGCGTGAAAAAAGCAAAAAAAGAGTGTACAAACGCAGAATTTTTTGATACAATATGTGGAGCGACATCAAAACGCCAGGAAGAGGCCGTCCAGCTGGCCGCCCAGTGCGGCGCGATGGTGGTCATCGGCGACCGCCAGAGCTCCAATACCAGGAAGCTGGCGGAGCTCTGCCGGGAAGTCTGTCCATCTGTCCAGCTGATCGAGCGGGTAGATGACCTGGAGTTGTCTCCTCTGCGGGGGACAGAGACTGTCGGTATCACTGCGGGCGCATCCACGCCTGCGTGGATAATAAAGGAGGTCTGTGACAAAATGAGCGACGAAATCATGGAGATCGAGGAATCCTTCGCTGACATGCTGGAGAGGTCGATCAAAACTTTGAATACGGGGGATAAGGTAACTGGCGTTATCACTGGGATCACGCCGACTGAGATCTATGTGGATCTGGGCACCAAGCACGCCGGCTACATTCCCGTATCCGAGCTGACTGATGACCCCACCGCCAAGGTGGAAGATCTGGTCAAGGTAGGGGACGAGATCGAGACCTTTGTGGTCCGCGTCAACGACCAGGAGGGTGTTGTCACCCTGTCCAAGAAGCGCCTTGACGTGGTCAAGGGCTGGGAGGACGTGGAGGCCGCCCAGGAAGAGCAGACTGTCATGGAGGGCGTCGTCACCGAGGACAACAAGGGCGGCGTTGTGGTGTCCGTAAAGGGCGTGCGGGTCTTCGTTCCCGCCTCCCAGACCGGCCTGCCCCGGGAGACTCCCATGTCCGAGCTGCTGAAGAAGAAGGTCCGCCTGGTCATCACCGAGGTGAACCGTGCCCGTCACCGCGTGGTGGGCTCCATCGCCAAGGTGCAGCGCGCCGAGCGCGCCGCCGCCGCAGAGAAGGTCTGGGCCGAGATCGAGGACGGCAAGCACTACACCGGCGTGGTGAAGTCCCTGACTTCCTACGGCGCTTTCGTGGACATCGGCGGCGTGGACGGCATGGTCCACATCTCCGAGCTGTCTTGGAGCCGCATCAAGCACCCCTCCGAGGTGGTCTCGGTGGGCGACACCGTGGATGTGTATGTGATCTCCGCCGACAAGGAGAAGAAGAAGATCTCCCTGGGCATGAAGGACCACAGCCAGGACCCCTGGACCGTGTTCACTTCTCAGTACCAGGTGGGCGACGTAGCCAATGTCCGCGTCGTTAAGCTGATGACCTTCGGCGCCTTTGCCGAGATCGTCCCCGGTGTGGACGGCCTGATCCACATTTCTCAGATCGCTGACCACCGCATCGAGAAGCCCGGCGACGTGCTGGCTGAGGGAGAAAAGGTGGACGTGAAGATCACCGACATCGACATGGAGAACAAGAAGGTCTCCCTGTCCATTCGTGCACTGCTGGAAGAGCCCGAGGCTGAGGAGGACGCTCCTGCCGAGGAGTGATTCAGCCCTAATCCTATTTTACCATGAAAAACAGCTCCCTCTGCCACGGCAGAGGGAGCTGTTTTTCTGATCCGGTCCTGTAGGGCACTGCTCCAGGGTCCCTGACCGGGGGGAGGCCATATGGACCAGAAAGCCGCTCATCCGGGGGATAAAAAGCAGCCGAATGGAGGTATTATGGTGGATTTTTCATAAAATTTACTTGCAAGAGAGGGAATAGATTGGTATAATAAGACTGGAAAATCAGAAATTCTGGTCTATTTTGGAGGTGAGACTGTTGTTTCAGGTAGGGGATAAGATCGTCCATCCCATGCACGGAGCAGGTATCGTAGAGAGTATCGTCCAAAAGAAGGTAAACGGTGTGATGCGGGATTACTATGTGTTGAAGCTCCCGGTGCGTGCGATGGTGGTCATGATCCCCACAGACAACAGTGAAGAGATCGGGGTGCGCCCCATCGTGGACCGGGAGCAGGCCGACCAGGTGCTGGCGGCCATCCCCGGCATAGAGGTGGACATGACCCAGAACTGGAACCGACGGTACCGGGAAAATCTGGAGCGCCTGAAGAGCGGGAACCTGCTGGAGGTGGCCCGGGTGGTGAAGGGGCTGATGCTCCGGGAGCTGGAACGGGGGCTTTCCACTGGGGAGCGGAAGATGCTCCACTCGGCTAAGGAGATCCTGATCTCAGAGATCGTACTGTCCCAGAGCTGTACCTATGAGGATGTGGAAGCGCGCATAAATACGGCGCTGAACTAATATGCTGGGAGAGAAGCGCGGGCAAAAAGGGACCGGATGGTCCCTTTTTTCAGGCAGGAAGGTGAACCGATTGGCAGGAATTTGGAAACGATTGGCCCAGAGAAAGGGCAGAGGGGTGCCCATCTGCTCGGTGGTGATCCCAGCGGCAGGGTCCTCCTCCCGGATGGAGGGGATCGACAAGATCCTGGAGCCCCTGGGGGAACTCCCGGTGCTGGTGCGCACCCTTCAGGTGTTCCAGAGCTGCGATCTGGTCCATGAGGTGATCGTGGTCACCCGGGAGGATCTGATCGTCCCCGTGAGCCAGCTGTGCAGGGATTTTATGCTGGATAAGGTGACCAAGGTGATGGTAGGAGGCGCCGAGCGGGTTCTCTCCGTCCGAATCGGGGTGCAGGAGGCCCGCCGGGACGCGGCGCTGATCGCCATCCATGACGGGGCGCGGCCGCTGCTGAGCCGGGAGGTGCTGGAGGAAGTGCTGAAAAAGGCTGCGGTTACCGGGGCGGCGGCGCCGGCCATTCCCATGGTGGATACCATCAAGCGGGCAGAGCGGGGCGTTGTGGTGGAGACGATGGACCGCTCCAGCCTGTGGGCGGTCCAGACGCCCCAGGTCTTTGAGGCGTCCCTGATCCGGGCGGCCCTTGAAAAGGCGGTGGCGGACGGGGAGACTCTCACAGATGACTGCGCCGCTGTGGAGCGGATCGGGATGAAGGTCTCCCTCACTCGGGGAGACAGGGAGAACATCAAGCTGACCACCCCCTTCGACCTGATGGTGGGGGAGGCGATCATCCGGCAGAGGGAGGGATATTGAGTGACACGGATCGGACAGGGATACGATGTGCACCGCCTGGCAGAGGGCCGGAAGCTGATCCTGGGGGGAGTGGAGATCCCCTATGAGCGGGGGCTCCTGGGCCATTCGGACGCGGACGTCCTCACCCACGCAGTGATGGACGCCCTGTTGGGCGCGGCGGCACTGGGAGACATCGGTTGCCACTTTCCGGACAGCGACCCGGCCTACGCCGGAGCGGACAGTCTGGCCCTGCTGGACCAGGTGATGCAGCTGCTCCATGCGGAGGGATGGCAGGTAGAAAATGTGGATGCCACAATCCTGGCCCAGCGGCCTAAATTAGCTCCCTATCTGGGTGGTATGGCGGATCATCTGGCCGCTCATATGGGAGTGGAGCTGGGACAGGTGAATGTCAAAGCGACCACAGAGGAGGGGCTTGGCTTCACTGGAAGTGGAGAGGGGATGGCTGCCCATGCGGTCTGCCTGCTGACAAAAGAATAACGGAAAATGGAGCGCGGGCGCCGGAAATTCCGGTGCCCGCGCTCTGTGAAGAGAATAGCAAGGAGGTGTAGGATCAGAAATCGATGCGGCGGCCTTCCTCGGCGGACTGATAGGCGGCGTACATGATCTTGGTGGTCTCGTAAGCCAGAGCAAAATCAGAGGAGGGCGTCTTATCGTAGGCAATGGTCTCCATGAAGTCCTGGAGCTCACCCATGTAGCCGCGAATGATCTCATCGGAGACGAAAGCCTTGTTCCAGCCCAGCTTGGCGGGCAGCATCTCGGAGATGTACACATCATCCAAGCCCTCTTCATCCAGGAAATAGGTGTTCAGGATATCAGTGGGGGTGATGTTGCACATCAGGGAGCTGTCGTTGCTGTAAACCTCGATGTAGTTCTTGGTGCCGCCCAGTACGGTGTCACTGGCGATGGTCAGGCACTTGGTCCCGTCGGAGAAGGTAACGGTGACGGCGGCGTAGTCCTCCACGTCCTCGGGACGGGCGGCGATGTGGCGGTGCTCATGCTCGCTGAGGCAGGCAGTGGTGACGCCCACGTCGGCGGAGACACTCTTGACAGTAATGGTCTCGCCCCGGGCCAGGGCCTCCTGCTGCTTCAGCCACAGCATGCCAGTGAGGGGATGGGTACCGGTGCGGACCAGGATGCCGCCGCCAGTCTTGTTCCACTTGCCAGCCACGGGGGAGCTGGAGCCTTTTAGGCTCTCCTCACCCTTCATGAACAGCACCTTGCTCTTCTTGGCGCGGATGATCTCAGCGGCCTTCTGGACCGGAGTGGCATAGACGAAGTTCTCGGCGTACAGGAACTTCTTGTCGGTAGAGTCCACCACTTCCTTCAGCTCATCCATGATGGCCATGACCTCTCGATACATCTTGGCCTTCTCGGTCCTGCCCACATTCTCCTCGCCGGGCTTGCCGAAATAGCCGGTGAGAGGCTTCTCACAGATGACATGCTTGCCGGCCTTCAGGGCCTTGATGGCCATGGAGCAGTGGAGGAAAGGAGGGGTGACGATGTCGATGACATCGATCTCCGGGTCTGCCAGCATATCGTCAAAGTTAGTGATGGCCTGCTCATAGCCATAGCGCTCCTTGACCTGATTGGCCAGATCCAGGTTCAGGTCACAGACGGTCTTGAGGCGGATGGGCACTCCACTGACCTTTTCATAGCCGTTGCCGTGGAGATGCGCGGCATAGCCGGCTCCGATGGTGCCGATGACCACGGGTTTTACCTGCTTGTTCATAGAAAGTTCCTCCTTCATGATTTGTGAAAGGCTCACGGGCTTTTCAGATTTGATAGACTCAATATAGGGGAAATCACACAAAAAGTCAAATGATGCTTTTTCATTCAAAATTGAAAAAATTTAATGCAGGGCAGGCGCATCCAGACCGCAGTATCCGGCAGCCCGCTGCCAGCATACATTGTATTGAGAGGGTATCCCCTCCCGGCCGCGCCGTCGGCTGCGGCCACCCGTACTCCAGGAAAGGAACTATGCCATGCTCTATTATCTAATCGTGTGCCGATCCCTGACTTACGCACAGCGGACCGCCTCCGCCCTGGAGCGGGCAGGGATCACGGCTCATATCATGCGCTCCCCTAAAAGCATCGCGGGGGAGGGGTGCAGTCATTCCGTGAAGGTCTCTCAGCGGAATCTGCCCGATGCGTTAAGAATACTGCACCGAACAGAGCTGGACCCCCGCCGGGTCTATATCACGGCGGGAGACGGCAGCTACAAGGAGGTGCAGCTGTGATCTATCTGGACAGCGCGGCCACCTCTCTGCAAAAGCCGCCTGCGGTCGCCCGCGCCTGCTCCTACGCCATCTCACATTATGCCAGTCCGGGCCGAGGTGGTCACAAGCCGGCCATGGACGCAGCAGCAGCGGCCTTTGCCTGCCGGGAGGCGGCAGCCCGCCTGTTCCAGGTCCCCAAGCCGGAACAGGTGGTCTTTACCAACAATGCCACCCACGGCCTGAATATCGCCATAAAGGCCCTGGTCCGTCCGGGAGGGACAGTGGTCATCTCCGGATATGAGCACAACGCGGTCACCCGGCCGCTCCACGCCATCCCGGATGTGACGGTCCGGGTGGCGGCCGGACAACTGTTCCGGCCGGAGGAGACCGTGGAGGCATTCCGAAAGGCCCTGACCCCGGAGGTGACTGCGGCTGTATTCACCCATGTATCCAATGTGTTTGGAATGATCCTCCCCATCCAGGAGCTGGCCCGGCTTTGCCGGGAACGGGGGGTCCCCTTCATCCTGGACGCGTCCCAGTCAGCGGGCTGCCTCCCGGTCCATCTGGAGGAACTGGGGGCAGCCTTCATCGCCATGCCGGGCCACAAGGGGCTGTACGGCCCCCAGGGGACCGGTCTTCTGCTCTGCGGACAGACCCCGCCGCCTCTGCTGGAGGGGGGCACGGGAAGTGAATCCATCCGGCAGGAGATGCCGGACTTCCTGCCCGACCGTCTGGAGGCGGGGACCCACAACATCGCCGGGATCGCCGGGCTGCTGGAGGGACTGCGCTTCGTGGAAAAGCAGGGGGTACAGTCCATCGGCAGCCATGAGCGGGCCCTGACCGTCCAGATGGGGGAGTCTCTCGCCCAACTCCCGGGGGTGGAGGTGTTCCGGAGCAAAGACCCCAGCCAGCAGGCCGGAGTACTCTCCTTCCGGGTATCGGGGATGGACTGTGAGGAGCTGGGGGAGGCGCTGGGCCGCCGGGACATCGCCCTGCGTTCCGGGCTCCACTGCGCCCCGCTGGCCCACCGGACAGCTGGGACACTGGAGACCGGGACCGTGCGGGCCAGCGTCTCCGCCTTCAACGTCCCCCAGGAGATCCCACGCTTCGTCCGAGAGCTAAGGCAGATCCTCAGCGAAAAGCCGTAAGACCTTACAAGGCGTCAAATGCCAGAGATCTTGAAGAGAGATCCCTGGCATTTTTTCTGTCCGGCTCCTGCCGGAACGGCCGGAGCCCAGGGCAGGTCCTGCCCTGCAGCCTATCCGGCGTCAGGGGTGACGGGAGACATATTCATGAAATTTTCATTCTTTCCTTCTCGTTTCATGTTGCCAACTTCCGCGGAATATCGTATAATTATCAAATAGGTAATTGGGCAGACCCATGCGGGCCTTTTGAAAAGAGGAGATTCCATGAGCGAACTCATACAGAGGATGCCGGCAGTCGTTCAGACCATTCGCCTGTCCGACCTGGTGGATATCGCGATCCTGTCTATCGTCATATACAAACTACTCTGGATGGTGCGGAAGACCAGCTCTGGGCGGGTGCTCCGGGGGATTATGATCGTGGTGGTGGCCATCTGGGCCTCTGCCGAGTTCAACTTATACGCCACCAGCTTCGTGCTCAACCGGGTAGTGGAGTACGCCATTCTGGTGCTGGTCATCCTGTTTCAGCCGGAGATCCGCCGCTTTCTGGAGCGGGTAGGCAGCAGCAGGATGAGCAAGGTCTTCGTCCAGCCCCCGGAGGCCGCCCACGACATCGACAGCGCCATCTCCCAGACTGTGGAGGCCTATACCTCCCTGTCCAAGGACAAGGTGGGGGCGCTGATGGTCTTTGAGCGGGCCAACCTGTTGGACGAGGTCATCAAAACCGGCACGGCGCTGGACTGTGCCGTCTCCAGCGAACTGCTGAAGAACCTGTTCTGGAACAAGGCGCCACTCCATGACGGGGCGGTCATCGTCCGTAACGGCCGCATCGTGGGGGCTGGCTGCATGCTGCCACTCTCAGGCAACACCAACCTCAGCCGTGACCTGGGGATGCGCCACCGGGCAGGCATCGGCATGAGCGAGCACTCTGACGCGGTGGTAGCCATCGTCTCGGAGGAGACCGGTTCCATCTCGGTGGCGGTGGGCGGCATGCTCAAGCGCCACCTGGCCCCTGAGACCCTGGACCGCCTGCTGCGCAATGAACTGAAGACGGACGAGGATGACGGGGAGAAGAAGAGCGACCTCTTCCCCCTGGTCGCCGCCCTGTTCAACCGAGGGAAAAAGGAGGGGACAGAATGATCCAGCGTATCCAGAACAGCAAGTGGGTCTTTGTCCTGATCTCCGTCTTTTTGGCCGTGATCTTCTGGATGTACGTCCGCAACGACCTGGACCCCCCGGGGAGCCGGACGATCTACAACGTGCCGGTGACCCTGACGGGAGAGACTATCCTGGAGAGTCAGGGGCTCACTATCACTGCGGTCTCTGACACGGCGGTGGACCTGAAGATCACCGCCCCTATCAGTATCCTGAACAAGCTGAGCAACCGCAATCTCAGCGTGACCGTGAACGTGTCCCAGTGTACCGAGGGGGAGCAGATCCTCCAGTATGACGTGAACTGGCCCCGGGACGTGAGCACAGCGGAGATCACCAAGGAGTCTCAGGAGCCTGCCGCTATCACCGTTATGGTGGCACGGCTGTACTCCAAGACCTTTGAGATCCAGCCCGTGCTGAAGGCCAGTATCGCCCCGGGCTACCAGGCGGGCCAGATCACCATCAGTCCAGAGACCGTGACCATCAGTGGCTCGGAGGAGGCGGTCTCCAGGGTGGCGAAGGTGGAGGCGGTGCTGGAGGGCGAAGAGCTCAACACCCGCTTCTCCGGCAATGTTCCTCTCGTTCTGCTGGACGCAGAAGGGAACGAGCTGACGGATCTGGAGATCAACATGGACACAGATACCACCTATGTGACCATGCCGGTCTATGTGGTGAAGGAAGTTAAGCTGACCGTAGACTACACGCCGGGCGGCGGTGCCACCGGCGAGGATGTGACCTCGGCCATCATCTTCCCGGACTCTATCACCATCGCCGGCTCAGAGGAGGACGTGTCCAAGGTAGAGGAGATCTCGCTGGGCAGTATCGACCTGTCCAAAGTGGTGGGGACCAACAGCTTCACCCTACCCATCGAGCTGGACTCCAGCCTGGAGAACGTCAGCGGCATCACAGAAGCCGTCGTCACGGTGACCATATCCGGCCTGTCCACCCGTACCTTCAATGTGACCAACATCGATTATGACAATGCACCGGAGGGCTATCATGTGGAGGTGGCTACCGAGTCCTGCTCTGTGGTGGTGCGAGGCAGCGAGGAGCGCCTGGAGGACATCTCTGCCAGCCAGCTGCGCATCGTGGCAGACCTGTCCAATGTGATGACGGTGGGCTCCGTCTCCGTCCCAGCCAGAGTGTATCTGGACTATAACAGTGAGGTAGGCGTCATTGGAGAGTACTCTGTTGTGGTCAACATCAGCAGATAGTAAAAACGGTTTTTGAGGCAAAACTTTGGAGGCAGCAGCATCATGAGTCAAAATGCCATTGTAAAAAAAGTGGTCCATCCCGGTGTGGTGGAGGTGTCCCTTATGCGCCAAATGGAGTGCGGCCTGAGCTGTTCCAGCTGCGAGGGCTGCCCCCAGCGCCCCAAGGAGGAGATCCTGGCCCTGGCCTCTGATCCGCAGGGGGGGGCCAAGCCGGGGGACTGGGTGGAGGTGGAGCCCGCCTCCGGCAGCGCCATCGGCTTCGCCCTTCTGGTCTTTTTCCTCCCCTGCGTCTTTCTTCTGGGGGGATACCTCATCGGCAGGCTTCTGGGTCTGGGAGACGGGGGTTCCATCGGAATGGCAGCCGCGGGGCTGGTCCTGGGCTTCGTTCCGGCGGTCCTGATCAACCGGACCATCACCCGGCGGAAGACCCCGGAATTCACCGTGCTGGGGTATCTTCACAGCGTGTGAGGAGAGCCCTGTGTTTGGATATGTCCGGCCTGTCCGGGAGGAACTGAAGTGTAAAGATTTTGACCTTTATCGTGCCACATACTGTGGGCTCTGCCGGGAACTGCGGCGGAAATACGGCCTGCTGGCACCCATGTTCCTCAATTTTGATTTCACCTTTCTGGCCCTGCTGCTCTGGCCGGCAGAACAGCGGTTCGTCCCCTGCCGCGGCAGGTGCCACGCCAATCCGCTGGCCAGAAAGGAGATGTGTCCCGCTGATCCGGCCCTGGAGGCGGCGGCGGACGAGAGCATCATCCTCACCTACTGGAAGCTGCGGGATTCTGCTCGGGACGACGGCCCCTTCAGCGGCCTGCCAGCCAGAGGGCTGGCCCTGCTCCTAGCTCCCGCCTACCGAAAGGCGGCGGTCTGCCGGCCGGAATTTGACCGGACAGTCCGTTCCTGCCTGGAGGAGCTGACAGGGCTGGAGGCAGAAAACTGCCCCTCAATCGACCGGACGGCCGACACCTTCGCCCGCATCCTCCAGGCAGCCGCGCCCCCCTCTGAGGACCGGAGCCGGGATCGGGCGCTGGAGCAGCTCCTCTACCACTTGGGGCGGTGGATCTATCTCATCGACGCCCGGGACGATCTGGAGGAGGACCGCGCCTCCGGCTGCTATAACCCTGTCCGCGCCCGATATGGGGAGGGAGGGGACGACCAGGCGCTGGCCCTGACTCTGGAGCACTCCCTAAATTTGGCCCGCTCCGCGTTCTGCGTACCGGACTTTGGCTGCCGAACCCCTGTGCTGGAGAATATCCTCTATTTGGGGCTCCCCATGATCCAGCAGGCCGTCTTTGATGGCAGCTGGTCCCGTCTGAAAAAAGAAAAGATTTGGAGAAAACCTACATGAACGATCCGTACAGTGTTTTGGGGGTCAGCCCCAATGCCAGCGATGAAGAGATCAAAAAGGCCTATCGTGAGCTCGCCCGGAAGTACCATCCGGACAATTATCAGAACAATCCCCTGGCCGATCTGGCTGAGGAGAAGATGAAAGAGATCAACGAGGCCTATGAGACCATCACCAAGCAGCGCAGCGGAGGTGGGGGCTCTTATCAACGTCCGTCCGGCGGATACGGCGGGCAGAGCTATGGCGGCGGATACCAATACAGTCATCAACAGAGCGGCTCCGCCAACCCTACCTACGCCCGCATCCGGAACCTGATCAACAGTGGAGATCTGGGGACGGCGGAGCGCCTGCTCAACGAGGTGCCCCAGAAAAACGGGGAGTGGTATTTCCTTTCCGGCAGCATCGCCTACCGGAAGGGCTGGCTGGATGAGGCGATGCAGAACTACTCCCTGGCCTGCCAGATGGACCCAGGGAACATGGAGTACCGCCAGGCCCTGGCCATGATGCAGCAGGGGGGACAGGCATACCGCCCCTACGGATACAGCGGAGGGATGGACGGCCTGGACTGCTGCACCAGCCTGCTGTGCCTGAACTGCCTGTGCGGAGGGGGGCACTGCTGAGATGGCCTCTTTTCACACCACCAGCCGCCGCACCGCGGTTGCCGGGGTCCTGGCAGCGGGGAGCCTGGCCGTGCTCTGGCTGGCCTGTATGGTTCCGTCAGGGCGCATCGGCCTGACCGGCGCGGCCGGTCTGTTCCCGGTGGCCGCGGTGCTGGCCGCCGGACGGGCGGCGGGCTATCTGTGCTGGGCCGCATCCGCCCTGCTGGGGCTGTTCCTGCTGCCGGACAAGGGGGTCGCTCTGCTCTACCTGATCTTCTTGGGGCTCTACCCGGTAGTCAAAAACAACATCGAGGGCCTGCGGCGCCTGCCCCTGGAGTGGCTGTGCAAGCTGGCCTGCTTCAACGCGGCCCTGTCCCTCTTCTGGTTCGCGCTGCGGGCGCTGTTCCTGCCCGATCCCCCTGTGTGGCTGGGGGAGAGGACCTGGCTGCTCTATCTGGCAGGGAATCTGATCTTCGTCCTCTATGACGTGGGCCTGTCCCGCCTGATCGCGCTGGTGATGGCCCGGATGCCGGGGCGCCGCCGCTGAAATCAAAATAAGGAAGTGAACCGCACCAATGGTGAAAAGCATGACCGGCTACGGCCGGGCGGAGCAGAGCCTGAACGGGCGTACCATCACGGTGGAGCTCCGTTCCGTCAATAACCGATATCTGGATTGCTCTATCCGCATTCCCAGGCTCTATCTGTTTGCGGAGGATGGGCTGAAGTCTCAGGTCCAGAGTTCCATTTCCCGGGGAAAGGTGGATGTCTTCGTCACAATAGACAGCGCAGGCGCCGCCGGCGTGAAGGTCTCCATCAATCGGCCGGTGGCGGACGGATACTGCGCTGCCCTGCGGGAGTTGGCCCAGAGCTATGGGCTGTCCGATGACATCTCCGTCTCCCTGCTCTCCCGATTTCCCGATGTGCTGCTGGTGGAGAAGGAAGAGGAGGATGCGGAGCAGGTCGCCCAGGACATCAGTGCCGTCATGGAACAGGCGCTGTCCGACTTTGACCGGATGCGCAGCCGGGAGGGCCAGAAGCTATCTGATGACATCCTGACCCGGGCGGACACCATTGAACGCCTGGTCACCCTGGTGGAGGAGAGATCCCCCCAGACCGTGGAGGAATACCGGGCTCGTCTGGAGGCTAAAATGAATGAGGTGCTGGCCAACACCCAGCTGGACCCGGCCCGCATCCTCACAGAAGCGGCCATCTTTGCTGACAAGGTGGCGGTGGACGAGGAGACGGTGCGCCTGCGCAGCCACCTGGGGCAGCTGCGGCACATGCTGGCTCAGGGCGGAGCCACCGGGCGCAAGCTGGACTTTCTGATCCAGGAGTTCAACCGGGAGGCCAACACCATCGGCTCGAAGTGCAGCGACATCGAGATCGCCCGCTATGTGGTGGATATCAAGGCTGAAATCGAGAAGATCCGGGAGCAGGTCCAGAACATCGAATGAGGGGGCGGGACATTTGAAGCTCATCAACATCGGATTTGGCAATATGATCTCCGCCGGCCGGCTGGTGGCTATCGTGTCGCCGGATTCGGCCCCCATCAAGCGCATGGTGCAGGAGGCCCGGGACCGGGGTACGCTCATCGATGCCACCTATGGCCGCCGGACCCGGTCGGTGCTCATCATGGACAACGACCATCTGGTTCTCTCAGCGCTTCAGCCGGACACTGTGGCCAGCCGTCTGGAGAGCCGGGAGGCCCCTGAAGCAGAGGAGGATGAGGAATGACCAAAAAGAAAGAGAAGGGACAGCTCATCGTTTTGTCCGGTCCATCCGGTGTGGGTAAGAGCACCGTGATCGCAGAGCTTTTGGGCCAGCGGAAGGGGATCTATTTCTCTGTGTCCTACACCACCCGCCAGCCCCGGGTGGGAGAGGCAGACGGGATCAACTACAACTTCGTCTCCCGGACGGAGTTCGAGAGGATGATCGCGGACCAGGAGCTGCTGGAATACGCGGAATATGTGAACAACTACTACGGCACCTCCCTGAAGATGATCCAGGAAAAACTGAACGCCGGCATCGACGTTCTGCTGGACATCGAGGTGCAGGGGGCGGCAAAGGTTCGGGCCCGATGCCCTGAAGCCATCTTTATCTTTATCATCCCGCCCTCCTTTGAGGAACTCTCCCGCCGTCTCCACAACCGGAACACGGACAACGAGGACGTGATCGCCGGCCGGCTGGAGAAGGCGAAGATAGAGTTCCGGGAGATCCCGACCTACGACTATCTGGTGATCAACGACAAGGTCTCCAACGCAGTGGAGGAAATCGAGGCCATCCTGGTGGCCAATGAGTGCCGGGTGGACAACCGCAGAAACATTTTGAAAGGGGAATTTTCGTTATGATGCTTTATCCTGCTATGAGAGATCTGCTGGCTAAGGTGCCCAGCCGCTATCAGCTGGTCAATGTGGTGGCCTGCCGCGCCCGGCAGATTGCCAGCGAGGCGGAGACCGCCGGCGTCCCTCTGGACGACAAACCGGTGAGCATTGCCATCCGCGAAGTAGCGGAGGGTCAGCTGGACGTGTCTGAATCGTAAGCAGGCGGCGAGGAGCAAGCGGAGGGAGGCTTCCCACGCTTGCTTTGCCTTGTACGGAAGAGGAGGGGATCGGTATCGGGAGAGTGGTGGCCAAGGTGGCGGTATCCAAAGCGATCTACGCCATCGACAAGCCCTATGACTATCTGGTCCCTCCGGAGCTGGAGGGACAGGTACTGCCCGGGATGCGGGTGGCCGTCCCTTTCGGGAGCGGAAACCGTGGGTCGGATGGCATCGTGCTCTCCCTGGAACGGCAGGAGGAGAACACACCCACACTGAAGCCGGTGCTGTCCTGTCTGGACGACGCTCCCGTCCTGGATGAAAAGGGGATCCAGCTGGCCCTGTGGATGCGGGAGCGGTACTTCTGCACTGTCAGCGACGCGGTGAAGGCCATGCTCCCGGCGGGGATGTACTTTGCCCTGCGGGACAGCGTGACCTTAGTCCCCGGGCTGGAGCCGGAACAGATCTGGGATCTGCTCTCGGACGCTCCAGCTGCCGCCAGGCTGGCGGAGATGCTCTGCTGCTGGGGGGGGAGCGGGGACATGACTCAGATCCACACCGCCTTTGGCGCCAAGGACCCCACCCCCGCCATCCGGGTCCTTCTGGACCGGAAGATCGCGGTACTGGAGACCAGCGCCCAGCGGGCGGTGGGGGACAAGACAGAGCGGCTGGCCGTGCTGAATATGCCGGCAGAGGAGGCCATGGAGCTGGTCGCCTCCAGACGGAAGCGAGCTCCCCTGCGCTACGCGGTGACGGAGCTCCTCTGCACTCTGGGGGCGGCCTCCACCAAGGAGCTTTGCTATTTTACCGGCGCCTCTCCCGCCACGCTGCGATCTCTGGAAAAGAGCGGAATCCTCACCCTGGAGAAGCATGAGGTGCTCCGGAGGGTCCGGGTAGAGGACGTGGAGCCCGCCGGACCGGTGGAATTAAATCAGGAGCAGGAGGCGGCCTTCCGCGGCCTGGACCGGTTCTGCCTCCGGGGGAAGGCGGGCGCCGCCCTGCTGTACGGCGTCACCGGCAGCGGAAAGACCCAAATCTATATCCGCCTGATCCAGGAGGTGCTGGCCAGGGGGCAGACCGCCATGGTACTGGTCCCGGAGATCTCCCTGACGCCCCAGCTGCTGCGGGTGTTCGCCTCCCACTTTGGGGAGCTGGTGGCGGTGCTCCACAGCTCCCTGCGCAGCGGAGAGCGGTACGACGAGTGGAAGCGGGTCCGTTCCGGCGCGGCCCGGGTGGTGCTGGGCACCCGTTCCGCTGTTTTTGCCCCTCTGGACCACATCGGGCTGATCGTGCTGGACGAGGAGCAGGAGAGCAGCTATAAATCAGAGAACGCCCCCCGCTACCATGCCAGGGACGTGGCAAAATACCGCTGTGTCCAGCATAGAGCGGTGCTTCTTCTGGGCTCAGCCACCCCGGCGGTGGAGTCCATGTACCAGGCCAGGGAGGGGCGCTACCGTCTGTTTACCCTGAGCCAACGCTTCAACCAACAGGCCATGCCGCAGGTCCGCATTGTGGATATGAAGCGGGAGCTGCGGGCGGGGAACTGCACCGCCATCAGTGCGGAGCTGCGCCGGGAGCTGGCCTGCAACCTGGAACGCGGGGAGCAGAGCATCCTGTTCCTGAACCGCCGGGGCAGCAGCCGCATGGTCTCCTGCGGGGAATGCGGACAGGTCCCGGAGTGCCCACGATGCTCGGTGCGGCTGACCTACCACTCCGCCAACGGAAGGCTGATGTGCCATTACTGCGGCTATTCTGAGCCCCTTCCTCCTGCGTGTCCTTCCTGCGGCGGCAGGCTGAACTTCATCGGTGTGGGGACCCAGCGGGTCCAGGAGGAACTGGAGGCACTGTTTCCCGGGATCGAGATCCTCCGCATGGATGCGGATACCATCTCCGCCGCCCACCCCCACGAGGAGCTTCTATCCCGATTTCAGAAACAGCGCGTCCCCATCCTGGTTGGGACCCAGATGGTGGCCAAAGGGCTGGACTTTGACAATGTGACCCTGGTGGGGGTGGTGGACGCAGATCTGTCCCTCTATGCCGCCGACTTCCGCGCCGGGGAGCGCACCTTCTCTCTGATCACCCAAGTGGTGGGCCGGGCCGGCCGCGGGGAGAAGCGGGGGAGAGCGGTGATCCAGACCTACACCCCGGACAACGACGTCATCCGTTTCGCCGCCGGCCAGGACTATGACAGCTTCTATGAGCAGGAGATCCAGCTGCGCCGCCTGCGGGACGAGCCGCCCTTTCGGGACATCCTGGTGCTGACCGCCTCCGGCCCCGACGAGGCGGGGGTGCTCCGGGTGTGCACCCGGCTGAGGCAGTTTTTGGAGAGAGAGCTCCCCAAACTGCCCGATCAGTCCTTCCGCCTGCTGGGTCCCGCGCCGGCAGTCATCGCCAGAGTCAACAACCGGTATCGATACCGCCTTACACTGGTCGGACAGGACAGCCGCCCTCTCCGTTCCCTGATCGCCGCCCTCCTCCGGGCGGTGCGGCAGGACCGGGAGAGCCGGGGGACTTCTGTATTTGCCGACCTGAATCCCATGGATTGATTATGCAAAGGAGAAATGTTTCATGGCGCTTCGAGAGATCATCAAAAAGGGGGACCCTGTCCTCGAGAAACACTGCCATCCGGTCACACGCTTCGATCAAAAGCTGTGGGATCTGCTGGACGACATGCGGGAGACCCTGGCCCAGGCCAACGGGCTGGGCCTGGCCGCGCCCCAGGTGGGCATCCTGCGCAGAGCGGTCCTGGTGGTCAACGACCAGGAGGAGATGCTGGAGCTGATCAACCCTGAGATCATTGCCAGCGAGGGGGAGGAGGACGGCCTGGAGGGCTGCCTCTCCGTGCCCGGTTACTGGGGCTATGTGAAGCGTCCCGCATGGGTGAAGGTCCGGGCCCACGACCGGAACGGAAATGAGTTTGAGACTGAGGGGACAGGCATGACCGCCCGGTGCTTCTGCCACGAGCTGGCCCACCTGGACGGACAGCTCTACACGGATCTGGCCGACCGGATCTACACCACCGAGGAGCTGGACGCCATGCTGGAGGAGCAGGGGAAATGACGATTCTCTTTATGGGCACCCCGGATTTCGCTGTCCCGTCCCTAGAGGCGCTGATTGCCGCAGGACACACCATCTGCGGCGTATTCACCCAGCCGGACCGGCCGAAAAACAGGGGAATGAAGCTCCAGGCACCACCTGTAAAGCGGATAGCCCTTGCACATGATATTCCTGTTTTCCAGCCTGTTACTCTCAAGGACGGCACTGCCCTGGAGGAGATCCGCCAGCTGTCCCCTGAGCTGATCGTAGTGGCGGCCTACG
The DNA here is from genome assembly GCF_022453915.1 of Lawsonibacter asaccharolyticus. NCBI lineage: Bacteria > Bacillati > Bacillota > Clostridia > Eubacteriales > Oscillospiraceae > Lawsonibacter > Lawsonibacter asaccharolyticus. The sequence goes on along the minus strand of NZ_CP091870.1, from coordinate 1,570,045 downwards.
GCCGTCTCCTGCCCCGGGAAATTTTGGAGCTGCCGGCCAATGGATGCATCAATGTGCACTCCTCCCTGCTCCCCAAGTACCGGGGGGCTGCCCCCATCAATTGGGCGGTGCTCAACGGGGAGGAGGAGACCGGGGTCACCATCATGTATATGGCCCAGGAGCTGGACGCGGGGGACATCATCGCCCAGGCGTCCACCCCGATCGATCCCGAAGAGACGGTGGAGTCGGTTCATGATCGGCTGGCCGGGCTGGGCGCCCGGCTGCTGGTCCAGACAGTGTCCCGGCTGGAGGCCGGAACGGCGGAGCGTACCCCCCAGGACGGGGAACGGGCCACCTATGCGCCCATGCTTTCCCGGGAGCTCTCTCCCATTGATTGGACCCGCCCGGCCCGTGAGATCCACGACCAGATCCGGGGGCTGATCCCCTGGCCTGCCTCCAGCACCGACCTGCTGGGTGCTGGTGTGGTGAAGGTGTTTGGCGGTCGAGAGACCGGGGAGTCCACCAGCCGGCGGCCCGGCACCATCCTTTCTGCCGACAAACGGGGCATCCGGGTCGCCTGTGGAGATGGAAAGGTGCTCTGCTTGACAGAGCTTCAGGCGCCTGGAAGTCGACGGATGTCTGCGGCAGACTATTTGAGAGGACACCCTGTTTCGGCGGAAGAGGATTGAGACCCATTCAGAAGCGGGAGGTGAAGCCCTGTGGATGCCCGAGAAACGGCGCTCCTCACCCTGAACGCCTGTGAGAGACAGGGGGGATGGTCGGACGGCGCCCTAAAAAAGCAGATATCGGCGGCCGGATTGGACAGCCGGGACGCGGCGCTGGCCACCCAGCTGTGCGCCGGTGTTTTGCAGAACCAGATGCTCCTGGACTTCTACCTGGCCCATTTCTCCAATATCCCCCTCAAGCGGATGGAGGGGCGGGTGGTCCAGGCCCTGCGCCTGGGGGCCTACCAGATGCTCTTTCTGGACAGGATCCCCCACAGCGCAGCGGTCAACCGGTCCGTAGAGCTGACCCGGGCCTACTGCAAGAACCCCCGGGCGGCGGGGATGGTCAACGGCATCCTCCGCAGTCTGGAGAGGAGCCTGGAGCGTCTGCCCACCATCCCCCAGCGGGACCCGGTGGAGTACCTGTCCATCCTGTACAGCCATCCGGCGTGGATGGTGCGGGAATTCCTGCTGACTCTGGGGAACGACGGTGCTGCGGCCCTGCTGCGGGCCAACAACGCGCAGCCTGCCACGGCGGCCCAGGTGAACACCCTGAAGATCAACGCCCGGGAGCTGCGCCTGCGCCTGGAGGAGCGAGGGGTCCGGGCAGAGAAACACCCCTGGCTGACAGACTGTATCCTCCTGTCTGGGACCGGGAATCTGGAGGAGCTGCCGGAGTTTCAGGCGGGTCTCTTCTACATCCAGGACCCAGCTTCCCGGCTGGCGGTGGCGGCAGCAGGCCCTGCCGCGGGGATGCGGGTGCTGGATGCCTGCGCGGCGCCCGGCGGCAAGTCCTTTGCCGCAGCTATCGCCATGGGGGGCAGGGGAACGGTGTGCTCCTGCGACCTGCACCCCCACAAGAAAAAGCTGATCGCCAACGGCGCGGCCCGTCTGGGCCTGGACTGCGTCACGCCTATGACGGCGGATGCCTGCGTCCACCGCCCGGAGTGGGAGGGTGCCTTTGATCTGGTGCTTGTGGACGCCCCCTGTTCCGGTCTGGGCGTCATTCGGAAGAAGCCGGACATCCGCTACAAGGACCCGGAGCCCCTGGCAGCCCTTCCCAGCGTACAGCGCCGAATCCTGGAGAACGTCTCCTCCTATGTGCGGCCCGGTGGGACACTGCTCTACTCCACCTGCACGCTGCTACGGCGGGAAAATGAGAATGTGGTGTCCGCCTTCCTGGAGGCGCACCCCCAGTTTGGACCCGAGCCCTTCCAGCTGCCTGGCGTCCCCGGAGCGGAGGGGAGCAGCTGGATGCTGACGCTGTGGCCCCACATACAGGGGACGGACGGCTTCTTTATCAGCCGCATGAAAAAGAGGGAGGAAGCCCTTTGATCGATCTCAAATCCATGACGCCGGAGGAGCTGGCCGCCTGGTTCCGGGAGCAGGGGGAACCCGCCTTCCGGGCCAAGCAGGTGTTTCAGTGGCTCTATCGAGGTGCCGTCTCCTTTGACGAAATGACCGACCTCCCCAAGGTCCTGCGGCAGAAGCTGGAGGAGCACTGTTTTCTTACAGCTCCCCAGGTGGCCAGAAAGCAGGTCTCTGCCCAGGATGGCACCATCAAATACCTGTGGAGGCTGTCAGACGGAAACTGTATCGAGACAGTTTTGATGCGGTATAAGCATGGGAATACTGTGTGTATCTCCTGTCAGGTGGGCTGCCGGATGGGCTGTGCTTTCTGCGCTTCCACCCTGGGAGGCAAGGTACGGGACCTTACGCCGGCAGAGATGGTGGACCAGGTCCTCTTCACCCAGTTGGACAGCGGGGAGCCGGTCTCCAACATCGTGCTGATGGGGATCGGGGAGCCCTTGGACAATATGGATACGGTGCTGAAGTTCCTGACACTGGTCAACCAGCCCAATGGTTTGAACATCGGCATGCGTCACATCTCCCTGTCTACCTGCGGGCTGGCGGATCAAATTGACAAACTGGCCCAACATAGGTTACAATTAACACTATCGGTCTCCCTCCACGCGCCGGACGATGAGACCCGCTCCCGTCTGATGCCGGTGAACCGGAGCGTGGGCGTGGAAAAGCTGATGGCAGCCTGCCGGCGGTATTTCCAGACCACTGGACGGCGCATCTCCTACGAATATGCAATGATCGACGGGGTCAACGACTCTGACTGGCAGGCTGATCTCCTGGCTCGGCTGCTGAAGGGGACACCCGGCCATGTCAACCTGATCCCGCTCAATGATGTGGAGGAGAGTCCACTGAAGCCCAGCCGCAGGGTGGCCGCTTTTCAGCGGCGCCTGGAGGGGCACGGCGTGACCGTTACGGTGCGCCGCAAGCTGGGAGGCGATATCGACGCCTCCTGCGGCCAGCTGCGCCGAAAGGCCATGGCTCAGACACTCGGCCGGAATGACGGCAGGAAAGAGGCAGATATTCCATGAATGTATGGGGGATCACCCACCGGGGAATGGTACGAGAGCAGAACCAGGATGCGTTTGCCTGCCGGACCCTGCCGGACGGCCGGATCATTGCGCTGGTCTGCGACGGCATGGGCGGCGCCCGGGCGGGCAACATCGCCAGCACCATGGCGGTGGAGCTCTTTATGGAGGAATTCCTTTCACGAAAGGAGGACGAGTCTGACCGGGTCCGGATGGAGCGGGCGGCATCCCGCGCCAATGACGAGGTCTTCCACCGCTCTAATGTGGACATGGAGTGCTCCGGGATGGGCACCACCCTGGTGGCAGCCCTGGCGGGGCCCCACGAGACAGTTATCCTCAACGAAGGGGACAGCCGAGCCTATCACGTCACCCCAGAAGGCATCACCCGGGTCACCAGGGACCACTCGCTGGTGGAAGATCTGGTGGAACGAGGGGATCTGACCCGAGATCAGGCCAGAGTCCATCCTCATAAGAATCTCATCACCCGCGCCTTGGGGGCGGAGTCCCATCTTCGGGCGGACTGTTTCTATCTTCAGGCCCTGCCCGGCCACTACCTGCTGCTGTGCAGCGACGGCTTGAGCAATGTAGTGACCGACCAGGAGTTGCTCTATGAGGTGATCCACGGCGGGGAGGCGGTCACCTGCTGTGAGAGGCTGCTGGATATCGCCCTGAAACGGGGCGCGCCGGACAACGTGACGGCGGTCCTGATTCAGTACGAATAACAGCGACAAAGGAGGCGATTTACCATGGATCAATACATAGGTAAATTACTCGATAATCGATATGAGATCCTGGAGATCATCGGCACCGGGGGCATGGCCCGGGTGTACAAGGCACGCTGTCACCGGCTCAACCGGCTGGTGGCCATCAAGATCCTTCGGGAAGATCTGGCCCAGGACGCGGAGTTCCGCCGCCGCTTCCACGACGAGTCCCAGGCCGTAGCCATGCTTTCCCACCCAAACATCGTGGCCGTTTATGACGTCAGCCGCTCCTCCGACCTGGAATACATCGTGATGGAACTGATCGACGGTATCACCCTGAAGCAGTATATGCAGAAAAAGGGGAACAAGCTGAACTGGCGGGAGGCACTCCACTTTATCACCCAGATCGTCAAGGCATTGGGGCACGCCCACAGCCGGGGCATCATCCACCGGGACATCAAGCCCCACAACATCATGGTGCTGCGGGACGGCAGCGTGAAGGTGGCCGACTTCGGGATCGCACGGGTGGCTTCAGGCGGGCACAGCACCCTGACTCAGGAGGCGCTGGGCTCCGTCCATTATATCTCCCCCGAGCAGGCCAGAGGGAGCCATATTGACGCCCGCTCCGACCTGTACTCTGCGGGGGTGGTGCTCTATGAGATGATAACTGGCCGCCTGCCCTTTGAGGGGGACACTCCGGTCTCCGTGGCCATCCAGCACATCAATTCCATCCCACTCTCCCCCCGTGAGCTGGACCCTACCATCCCAGAGGCGCTGGAGGCCATCACCATGAAGGCCATGGCTCCCAACCCGGACAACCGATATCCCTCCGCAGACGCGATGCTGGCCGACTTGGAAGAGTTCCGTAAGAACCCCAGCATCAACTTTGACTACGACGTGAGCGAGTTCGTGCCCGAGGAGCCGGAAGAGGGCGCCATGACTCAGATCCGCACGCCCCATACGCCGGTGCGCAGCCGTGTGCCGGAGCCTGAACCCCGCAGGCGCCGCTACGAGGAGCCGGAGGAGGAAGAGGAGGAGCCGGAGAACCGTCCCAGGCGCCGGGACCGCCGGCGGGGAGGGACAAACTGGCCCATCATCGCGGCCATCGTTGTCATCCTGGCCTTTGTGGCGGGACTGTTCTACTTCATGTATCAGTTCTTCATCTCCTCCATCCTGATGCCCTCGCCGGACTATACCATCCCCAAGCTGACGGGCTACACCTATGAGGAGGTCCTTCAGGACCCGGAGCTGAGACAGGAGTTCAACATCGTCGTTGGCCAGACGGTGGAAAGCGAGGAGGCTGCGGGGACGATCCTCAGGCAGGACCCTGCTGCCGGGAGCACCGTGAAGTCCAACAACGCAGAGATCACGGTGACGGTGAGCGGTGGACCCGAGGTGATCCAGATGATCGATGTCACCAACCAGGAATATCTGAAGGCCCTGGCCACCCTGCGGGACATGGGGCTGAGCGTGGAGGCCCCCGAATATCAGTTCGATGATGAGGTGCCCGCCAACTATATCATCTCCTATACCCCTGCGGAGGGGACCGAACTCAAGGCGGGGGACAGCGTCCATCTGGTGGTCAGTAAGGGGCCTGAGGCGTCCAAGGTCACGCTGATCTCTTTCGCGGACATGGCCCAGAGCGACGCGGAGAGCCGGATCCGTCTGATGAACCTGGAGGTGGGTGAGATAGAGCATGTCTCCAGTGAAACAGTACCGGAGGGAAAGGTAGTGGAACAGTGGCCGGAGGCTGGTACAGAGGTGGAAGAGGGGAGCAAGGTCAACCTTACCGTCAGTACAGGGCCTGAGAACCCGGACATTCCTCAGACATCAACCAAGACACTCACCATCAACCTGCCGGTGGTGGATGAGACGGACCCTGTCCAGTCCATCAATGTGATGGTCACCAGCGACGACGGAAAGGAAGTTTATAACCGGGATGTGAACCCTCTTATGGAAGTGGCTGTGTCAGTACCGGTCAGTGGGACAGGGAAAGTGACATACAACGTCTATTTCAATGGGAGATTGGACCACGGCGTCACGGTCAACTTTGACGAGTGATATGGCAGAAGGAATGATTTTAAAAGCCCTCAGCGGCTTCTACTATGTGGACGACGGGACTCAGCTGTTCGCCTGCCGGGGGCGGGGGAAGTTCCGCCATGAGAAGGTGACCCCTCTGGTGGGTGACCGGGTGCTGTTTACCCCGCTGGAACACGGGAGCGGCTCGCTGGACGGGATTCTCCCCAGAAAGAATGAGTTCCAGCGCCCGGCGGTGGCCAACGTGGACCAACTGGTCATCATCGTGTCCCAGGCGGTCCCTGCCACCGATCCCTTCCTCATTGACCGCGTGATCTCCATCGCGGAGCGCCGGGGATGTGACAGCGTCATCTGCGTCAACAAGTGGGACTTGGTGCCGGGGGAGGACCTGTACCAGATCTATACCTCCGCCGGCTTCACCACCCTGAAGGTGAGCGCGGAGACCGGCGAGGGGATCGAAGAGCTGCGGCAGGTCATTTCTGGAAAGGTGTCTGCCTTCACAGGAAATTCCGGCGTCGGTAAGTCCAGCATCCTAAATGCACTGGAGCCTGGGATCGCCCTGCAGACAGGGGAGATCAGCGAAAAGCTGGGGCGGGGTCGGCACACCACCCGCCATGTGGAGCTCTACCGGCTGAGCGGCGGGGCTCTGGTGGCCGACACCCCGGGGTTCTCCTCCTTTGATACGGACCGCATGGAGCTTTGCCGCAAGGAGGAGTTGGAGGGTTGCTTCCGGGAGTTTGCCCCTTACCTGGGAAAATGCCAGTTTACCGGCTGCTCCCATGTGAAGGAGAAGGGCTGCGCGGTGCTGAAGGCGGTGGAGGCCGGAGCGATCCAGCCCAGCCGCCACGCCAGCTATATACGCCTGTACGACCAGGCCAAGCAGATCCCGGACTGGGCGCGATAAAATTTTATCAGTGGAACAGTGACACATCGCCTCCCCGTGCATAGACTGGATTAGCCGGAAAACGGCCAGTCTATGCGGAGGGGAGGCTTTCTTATGGGCATCGTCGTGGTACGTTCTCCCAGATGTCTGCGGGGTCTGCTGCGGAAGCTGTTTGGCCTGAAGTGATCCCGGGGCCCAGGGGGCACTGAGTCCTTTTCTGAGGGTGGCATATTTGTCCCTGCCTGTACATATAGTGGTCCCAAAGCGGAATGGCTGACCCGGCGCGGCGGCCCAGGCCGCGCCGACTCGATTTGTAAGGGAGAGGACGATTATGGAGCTTGAGCTCAAACGAGATGCGATCCACTGCTTTGAGACCGTAGCAGACGTCACCATCTGTCAGGAGGAGACCCAGGAGGCTATCGTTCCGGATGCCTGTCCGGACATTCTGCGCATCGTTGAGGTATGCGGTCAGGCGTGCCTCACAGGAAAACAGGCCCGGGAGGGAATGGCCACCGTCTCCGGCATGGTGCGCGCCTCGGTGCTGTATCTGCCGGAGACGGGGGGATGTCTGCGCCATATGGAGCTCAGCGTCCCCTTCACCTGCCAGGTCGAGGCCCCCGGCCTGACCTCCCAGGGGACCATTTTGGCCGATCCCCGCCTGCGGTGGGCGGAGGCCCGGGTGCTGAATCCCAGAAAGATCCTGCTCCGGGTGGACCTGGCCGTGGAGATCAGGGCCTGCCAGCCCTGTGAGCGCACCATATGCCAAGGGGTAGAGGCGGCGGAGGAACATGGTATCCGCCAGCTCCAGGAGGAGCAGACCACCGATCAGATCATAGCCGTGCAGGAAAAACCCTTTACATTTACAGATGGTGTGGACTTGGGGCTATCAGAGGGTGGTGAGCTGCTCAGCCTCCGGGGAGAGCCATCCTGTGAGGAGAGCCGTCTCATTGGCAGCAAGCTGATCTTCAAGGGCAGTGTGGAGCTCCACGCCCTCCTGCGGGACGCGGACGGGACCCTTCGGACAGCCAGGGAGTCCATGCCCTTTTCTCAGATCATCGAAGTTCCTGGGGCCGGAGAGGACGCGGAATGTGAGGTGCGGGTCGTCCTCACCGATCTGAATGCCCCCGCCATTGGGACAACGGTGGGCTCCGCCGAGGTGACGCTGGAGCTCCTGGCCCAGGCGGTGGTGAGGAGCCAGCGGCCGGTCACCATGCTTCAGGATATTTACAGCACCGGATGGATGCTGGAGGTCCAGACCGAGGAACACACCATGCGCCAGGTGGTGGATCAGTCCATTCGGCCCCAGAGCGTCCGTGAGATCCTGGAGACCACCACCCTGGTACGAAACGCCATAGACGGGTGGCTGTCCCTAGGGGAGATCCGGCAGAGCCGGGAGGGCGACCAGATGATCCTTTCGGCAGAGGTACTCATCACGGCCCTGTATCTGGATGACGGGGAGGAGCTTCAGTCTATCCAGCGCACCGTCCAGACGGACTGCAGGCTGGACTGCCCGGTCCAGGCGGTGTGTCAGTGCTGGTGTACCGCCCCAGGCGAACTGGCCGTGGTGCCGGCGGCCGGCGGACTGGAGGTGCGCTTCACTCTGGAATTCCACTGCCTCTGTCTGGCGGAGCGCAGGCAGGCCGCTATCTCCTCCGCGCGTCTGGGGGAGGAACGGGCCAAGCCGGACGGGACACAGCCCTCTGTGGTGTTGCGTATGGCCGCTCCGGGAGAGCGGCTGTGGGACATCGCGAAAGCGTACGGTACTACCACAGAGGAGATCACCCAAGCCAATGAGCTGGAGGAGGGCTGCCTGCCCACGGGCAGGATGCTCCTGATCCCCCGGGTACGCTGATCTCATCGGCAAGGAGCCGGACCGGGCCTGTCGGCCTGCGGTCCGGCTCCTTTTTCAAACAAAGGCTGGAAAAGCTATGCGGCAAGGTCATATTCCACAGCTTATCCCCATACACTGTAAGGAAATCACCGGCTTGCTCGGCCGAAGGAGGAATTTCAGTGGAAGATCGCAAAATCTACGAGGATATCGCGCTTCGGACCGAGGGCGATATCTATATCGGCGTCGTGGGGCCGGTCCGGACCGGAAAATCCACATTTATCAAGCGGTTCATGGAGACGCTGGTCATCCCCAACATTGAAAATGTGTACCGCCGGGAGCGGGCCAGGGATGAACTGCCCCAGAGCGGCTCCGGGCGTACCATCATGACGGCGGAGCCCAAATTTGTCCCGGAGGAAGCGGTAGCTGTCACAATGGAGGGGGGCGCCGCCTTCCAGGTCCGGCTCATCGACTGCGTGGGCTACATGGTGGAGGGAGCGGTGGGACATCTGGAAGGAGAGACCCAGCGGATGGTGACCACCCCGTGGTTCGATCACGAGATCCCCATGTCGGAGGCGGCGGAGATCGGCACCCGGAAGGTCATTGCGGAACATTCCACCATCGGCATCGTCATCACCACGGACGGGACCATCACCGAGATCCCCCGGGAGGATTATCTGGAGGCGGAGGACCGGGTCATCACGGAACTGAAGGAGCTGGGGAAGCCCTTTCTGGTTCTCCTCAACTCCGCCTATCCCAACTCGGAGCGGGCCCAGGCCATCCAGGCGGACATCAGCCAGCGGTACGGGGTGGCCTGCCGGGCACTCAACTGCCTGGAGCTGAGCGAGGGGGACATCAACACCGTCCTGAAGGATGTGCTCTACGAGTTCCCGGTGAAGGAGCTGGACCTGTTCCTGCCCCCCTGGGTGGACGCCCTGGCTCAGGACCACCCCATCAAGTCCGCCCTGTACACCGCCATCCGGGAGGGGGCCTCCGACCTGTACCGCATCCGGGACGTGGAGCAGACGGTCCGCTCCATCAAGGAGTGCGAGGAGGTGAGCGACGCCCGGGTGACCTCCATCGACCTAGGCACCGGGCTGGCCGCTGCGGTACTGGACCTGCCCAGGGCCCTGTTCTACCACACTCTGTCCCAGCAGTCCGGCTTCCAGATCCAGGACGACGGGGATCTGGTCTCTCTGCTGACCCAGCTGGCTGGAGTCAAGGCAGCATATGACAAGGTGGCAGACGCTCTGAAGGAGGTGGAGGAGACCGGCTACGGCATCGTGGTGCCCTCCATCGATTCCCTGGTGCTGGAGGAGCCGGAGATCGTCCGGCAGGGGGGACGCTACGGCGTCCGACTCAAGGCCAGCGCCCCCTCCATCCATATGATCCGCGCGGATATTGAGACCGAAGTTGCCCCTATCGTGGGTACGGAGAAGCAGAGCGAGGAGATGGTCCACTATCTGCTCCAGGAATTTGAGGGGGACACCTCCAAGATCTGGCAGTCCAACATTTTTGGGAAATCCTTCTACGAGCTGGTGGGGGAGGACCTGAACACCAAGGTCAAGCGGATGCCGGAGGACGCCCGGGAAAAGCTCCGGGAGACCCTCCAGCGCATCATCAACGAGGGCTCCGGCGGACTGATCTGCATCATCCTGTAACAAATAAGAGGGCAGGGCGCTCCAATCGCGCCCCGCCCTCTAATATTATGTCAACTGGGAGAAAACTGCTTCATAGTCCTTTCCAAAATACTGCAGCTAATGTGAGCATGAGCCTTTGCCTTTTGGACCTATCTGCGGTATAATAACATGAAAGCGGCCTCCCGGCCATAGGATGGACGGGAGGTGTATGCCAATATGAAACATGTCATTTCGGTCCTGTGCGTCCTGGCAGTACTGCTGTGTATGGCCCCCTTCGTGTCTCCGAACGGAGAGGGAGAGGCTGTCTCCGCCGCTGCCCGCACGGAGACAGGCCCCTTCATCGTGGATGCCGGCCACGGAGGAGAGGACGGCGGTGCGGTCTCGGCAGACGGCACCCAGGAGAGCGGCATCAACCTGGCCATAGCCCTTCGGCTGGAGGACATCCTGGCTTTCTGCGGTGCCGCCCCCGTCATGCTGCGCCGGGAGGATATCTCCCTGCACGACCCGGAGGCCGGTTCCCTGAAGGAGAAGAAGTCCTCGGACCTGCGCAACCGGACCCGGGCCGTCCAGGATCTGTCCGGCGCCACCCTGATCAGTGTCCACCAAAACAGCTACCCGGAGAGCCGCTACGACGGTGCACAGGTGTTCTACGCACCCACAGAGGGCTCCCAGGCACTGGCCGAATACACCCAGGAGATCCTGCGCCAAACGCTGGACCCGGACAACGGCAGGCAGGCCAAGCAGATCCCAGACACAGTATATCTGATGAATCACATTGACAACCGGGCGATTTTGGTGGAGTGCGGCTTCCTCAGCAATCCACAGGAGGCCGCCAGGCTCCGAGACCCGGTCTATCAGACCAAGATCGCCGCAGCCTTGGCCAGCGCCTGCCTGACCTTTCAGGGGGAGCGGATCACGGCCCATACCACAGAGATTTGAGGATGAAATATGAAGGCCAAGACGGTATTTTATTGTACGGAATGTGGAAATGAGACGCCCAAGTGGCAGGGGAGATGCCCGGCCTGCGGGGCCTGGAATACGGTGGTGGAGCGGCCCGCAGAACAGGCCCCCAGGAAGGGAGGGCCCGCCCGGGGGACATCCGGTATCGGCGTCCCTCTCAGCCGTCCTAAGTCCATGGAAGAGGTGGAGGTCACCGATGAGCTGCGCTTCCGCACCGGGATGGGAGAGCTGGACCGGGTGCTGGGCGGCGGAGCGGTGCGCGGTTCATTGGTGCTGGTGGGCGGCGCACCGGGCATTGGAAAATCCACCCTGATGCTCCAGATCTGCGACAACCTGTGCCGGTTCGCCAAGGTCCTGTATGTATCCGGTGAGGAGTCAGAGCGGCAGATCAAGCTACGGGCCCAGCGGCTGAACGTGGCCGGCGAGGGGCTCTATCTCCTGTCGGAAACGAACCTGGAACACGTGCTGGACGCAGTCCACAGCCTCCAGCCCGATGTGCTCATCGTGGACTCCATTCAGACCCTCTATCACGGGGATATCAGCTCGGGGCCGGGAAGCATCTCCCAGGTGAAGGAGTGTACCATGTCCCTGATGCAGCTGGCGAAAGGGGAGGGGATCACCGTCTTTGTCATCGGCCACGTGAACAAGGAGGGATCTATCGCCGGCCCTAAGGTGCTGGAGCATATGGTGGACTGCGTTCTCTATTTTGAGGGAGAGCGGCAGATGGCCTACCGCATCCTCCGGGCGGCGAAAAATCGCTTTGGCGCCACCAATGAGATCGGCGTCTTTGAGATGGCAGACGCGGGACTGACGGAAGTGCCCAACCCGTCGGAGGCCCTGCTGGCCGGGCGGCCCACCGACGCCCCCGGGACCTGCGTCACCTGCGTGATGGAGGGGGTGCGGCCAGTGCTGGCGGAGGTACAGGCGCTGGTGGTGCCCTCCAGCCTGGGCAATCCCCGCCGGGTGAGCAACGGGGTGGACTACAACCGGGCCATGCTGCTGCTGGCGGTGCTGGAAAAGCGCGGCGGACTGATGCTCAGCGGCTGCGATGCCTATGTGAACGTGATTGGCGGCCTCTCACTGGAGGAGCCCGCCGCTGATCTGGCCGCTATGATCGCTTTTGCCTCCAGCTTCCGGGACAGGCCTGTTCCCAGCGACTTGGCCGCCATCGGAGAGATCGGCCTGACCGGCGAGCTGCGGGCGGTGAGTGCCCTGGGACAGCGGCTCAGTGAGGTGCGGCGCCTGGGATTTACCAAATGCCTGATCCCGAAACGGGTCCAAGGAAAGCTGTCTGTTCCGGAGGGCCTGGACGTGATCCGGGTGGCCAACATCCGGGAAGCACTGGCCGCCATTTTGTAAGCGGGGAACAAAGTTGACACAGCCGCTCCCGCCGGTACTCCCGCAGGATGCCGCCCGGGCCAGAGAGCAGTAGCCGTCCTGTTGGTAGACGCAGGGGTCGGTGCAGACGATCAGGCTCAAAAGATCACACCTTTTTTGTTTGGCTGAAATGCGGGCCATGATATCATGGTCATCAGTGTGCCCAGATGAGAGATATCTATGCGAAAAGACCGCATCAGGAAGCTAGAGTCTTTCTGATGCGGTCTTTTCGTGCGCATGATTTATGCGATGGCCGACCGGCTCTTGCAGGCGTCCCTGGAGGCCAAGGCGGCAAAAGCCGGCCGCAGGGCTTGCGACCGCTCCGCCGGTGTGGTATGATGCAGGGGAAGCACTGCGAAGGGAGGTACTGCGGGAAGACTCGTAGGTCAACAAAATAAAAATTTTGTTGACCTGAGAGGAGGAGCAATAGGAGAAAACCGCGTTTTCACCCATCCAAGGCCCGCAGGCTGCGATTTGGACTACCGCTCAGAATCACCACCCATCCTTCGGGATTTTCTGGTCTATCATGAGACCATCCAGGGCCACTCCCCAAAAACCGTGGACGAATACTTTCTGGATCTGCGCAGCTTTTTCCGCTATCTCAAGCTGGAAAAACGGCTCGTCCCCAAGGATACGCCCATGGAATCGATCCCCATCGATGATGTGGACATCCAACTCATCCGCTCCGTCACTCTGACCGACGTCTACGCCTATATGAGCTATCTCAGCCGAGACCGCGCGGCCCATCCGAACAGCCCAGACACCAGCTATGGATTGTCTGCGTCCTCCCGGGCACGCAAGGTGGCGACCATCCGCTCATTTTATAAGTACCTCACCAACAAGGCCAAGCTGCTGACTGAGAACCCTATGCAGGATCTGGATTCCCCCCGCCTCAAGAAGTCACTGCCCCGTTACCTGGATCTGGAAGAGAGCGTGGAATTGCTGGAGTCGGTAGACGGAGCTAACTCTGTGCGGGATTACTGCATCCTGACCCTGTTTTTGAACTGCGGCCTGCGGATCTCAGAGCTAGTCGGCCTGAACGTGACCGATGTCCGGGGCGATCAGCTCAGAGTCCTGGGCAAGGGCAACAAAGAGCGGGTCCTCTTTCTCAACGAAGCCTGTCAGCAGGCTCTCCAGGATTGGCTGACAGAGCGGAACATGCTGACACTGATTGATAAGGAGGCCCTCTTCATCACCCATCAGAACCGCCGGCGCATCTCCCGCGCTGCGGTGCACAAGCTGGTGAAAAAGCATCTGGCCGCTTCCGGGCTGGACAGCACCCAGTATTCCGCCCATAAGCTGCGCCACACTGCCGCTACTCTGATGCTTCAAAACGGCGTAGACGTGCGCACTTTGCAGGAGGTCCTGGGCCACGACCACCTGAACACGACCCAGATATACACCCACGTGGACAGCGATGATCTGCGCACCGCAGCCCGTGCCAATCCTCTGGGGATGGTAAAGAAGAAAAAAAGGGGAAGTGAGGACGAGACATGAACCGATATTCCTGGCTGGAGGGCTATCTGCTGTCCATGCCCGGTGCCGTCACCGACTACAAATTGGAATGGCAGTGGCAGCGTTATTTGGTAGGCGGGCGGATGTTTGCAGCCGTCTGCACCCCAGGACCGGAACATGCCGCCCATGCTGGGCGGACTATGGTGATCCTGAAGTGCGATCCCAGGCTGGCCGAGGCATTTCGCGAGCAGTACCCGGAGGTAGTGCCCGGTTTTTACAGCGATAAGCGGAATTGGAACTCGGTCTATTTGGACGGGGCTCTCCCGGACGACGTGCTGCGGGACTTTTGCGGCATGTCCTATGAACTGGTATTCCAGAAGCTGACCAAGCGGGCCCAAAGAGAGATCATGGAACAGGAAGAAAAAAGGAGTTCGTGACCCATGTATTATGTACTGTTCGTCTTTGCCATGCTCACGCCGGTCCTGATGGCGGTGGTGGGGCTGATTTGGCGCATCCATCCCCCCAAGCGGGACGGGGGCTTTCTAGCCTACCGCACCGCCCTCTCCAGCAAAACCGAGGCGACCTGGGCCTTCGCCCACCGGCACATCTCTAAGCTCTGGCTGCGCATCGGACTCCTTCTCAGCATCCTGTCCGCAGTGCTTATGGTTGTGTTCCGGGAGAGTGCCTCCTCCTTTGTACTGTGGCTGATCGGCGGACAGATGGTATTTCTGTGTATCTCCGCATTTCTGGTGGATGCCCTGCTGAAAAACACCTTTGATGAAAATGGCCTCCCCATAGAGCGTTAAAGCGATAGACCTCCCAAAACCAATTGGGAGGTCTATCGCTTATCTGGGGCGGACCCCCAGAATATGGATGCCCCGCAGGGCTTGATATGGGTAGGTACTCAACGGCCGGAAGTCGGCGTCCTGGCTGTGGGCGGCCACCAGAATGGTGTCGGGAAAGGCCGGCTGCCGGATCTCCACCACGATAGGATCATGGGCAAAGACGCCGCCGGCAAAGCTGAGCTGGATAAAATCCCCCGGCTCCAGTTCACCCAGTCCGGCTTCCGTGCCAAAGGGCCCCGGCCTGCTGTCCTTTCGGGTCAAAAAGTTATAAAAGTAGGGCACGCCGCTCCAGGACGGAGATTTCTGATTTCCGCTGATGTAGTACCATCCGAAGGTAGGCGTATGGTCCATCACGCCGCTCCCAGCATAAAGGCATTGGGATGCGAAGTTGGTGCAGTCTCCCCCCAGTTCAGAGAAATCGTAGTACGCCGGATTCCGATCATACGCCCACCGGTGGGCATAGCGCACCGCCGCCCCGCGGTCATAGGGCAGGATATCGTGCAAAGGACCTCTCCCCTCTCCTGCCCCCATTCTATGCAGAAAACGGTCCCGGGTTCATCTCACCTGAAAGTTCTGTCTCCTTCTTCTCACCATGGGCCTACGGGGCGGCTTTGGCGAACTAGGTATGAAAAAAGGGAGCGCCGAAGCGCTCCCTTTTCAAAAGGCAGAAGTTCGATCAGGCCTTGCCGTCGCAGCCCAGCACGTTGATCAGCTTATGCTTGACCAGCTGCTTGATGTTCTCACGGGCGGGCTTCAGATACTGCCGGGGGTCAAAGTCGGCGGGATGCTCGGCAAAATACTTGCGGATGGTGCCGGTCATGGCCAAACGCAGATCGGAGTCGATATTGATCTTGCACACGGCGCCCCGTGCGGCCTGACGCAGCTGATCCTCGGGGATGCCCACAGCGTCAGGCATCTTGCCGCCATTCTCGTTGATCATCTTCACAAACTCCTGAGGCACGGAGGAGGAGCCGTGGAGCACGATGGGGAACCCAGGCAGGCGCCTGACGATCTCATCCAGGATGTCGAAGCGCAGCGGAGGGGGAACCAGCTCCCCCTTCTCATTGCGGGTGCACTGAGCGGCAGTGAACTTGTAAGCGCCGTGGCTGGTGCCGATGGCGATGGCCAGGGAATCACAGCCGGTGCGGGAGACGAACTCCTCCACCTCTTCAGGACGGGTGTAGTGGGAGTCTTCGGCAGACACATTGACCTCGTCCTCCACGCCTGCCAGAGCGCCCAGCTCGGCCTCCACCACTACGCCGTGGTCGTGGGCATACTCCACCACCTTCTTGGTGATCTCGATGTTCTCCTCAAAGGGCTTGGAGGAGGCATCGATCATCACGGAGGTGAAACCGCCGTCCACGCAGGACTTGCACAGCTCGAAGCTGTCGCCGTGGTCCAGGTGCAGGCAGATAGGCAGGCCGGTCTCAGCGATGGCGGCCTCTACCAGCTTGATCAGATAGGTATGGTTAGCATAGGCCCGAGCACCCTTGGAGACCTGGAGGATCAGGGGGGCGTTGACCTCTTTGGCCGCCTCGGTGATCCCCTGGACGATCTCCATGTTGTTGACATTGAACGCGCCGATAGCGTATCCGCCGTCATAGGCCTTTTTGAACATTTCAGTGGTCGTTACCAGTGGCATAATGACCATCTCCTTCTTCAAATTTACATGTTATATTGTACCATTTCCAATTGCGAAATACAATAGGACATGGTATGATTTACTTTGGAATTTTCAATAAAGAAATGTGCAGTTTTCCAATCCCGCTGCAAGATTTTTGAAGGAGGCAACCAACATGAATCAACTGACTGGAGCCTGTATCATCGGCCAGTCCGGCGGCCCCACCGCCGTCATCAACGCCAGTGCCCAGGGCGTCATCCAGACCGCCCTGAAGACTCCCTGCATCACTCAGGTGCTGGGCGCCGCCCACGGCATCAAGGGTGTGCTGGAGGACAAGCTGTACGACATGGCTCAGGAGGACCCCGCTGAGCTGGACCTGATGAAATACACCCCCTCCTCTGCCCTGGGCTCCTGCCGCTACAAGCTGGCGGATCCCGACGTAGATGATACCGATTACCAGCGTATCCTGGAGATCTTCAAGAAGTACAATGTCCGCTATTTCTTCTACAACGGCGGCAACGACTCCATGGACACCTGCAACAAGATCTCCAAGTATATGCAGAAAGTGGGCTACGAGTGCCGCATCATGGGTGTTCCAAAGACCATCGACAATGACCTGAACGGCACCGACCACTGCCCCGGCTTTGCCTCCGCGGCCAAGTATATCGCCACCTCCTGCGCCGAGGTGTGGCAGGACGCCCATGTGTATGACACCGGCATGGTCACCATCATCGAGATCATGGGCCGCCACGCCGGCTGGCTGGCCGGCTCCGCCGCCCTGGCCTCCCTCACCGGCTGCGGTCCCGACCTGGTCTATCTGCCCGAGACCGATTTTGACATGGACCGGTTCCTCTCCGATGTGAAGGCCGTCTACGATAAGACCGGCAAGTGCATGGTAGCCGTGTCCGAGGGCATCCACTACGCCGACGGCACCTTCGTCTCCGAGGCTAAGACCTCCGCTACTGACGGCTTCGGACACGCCCAGCTGGGCGGTCTGGCCTCCATGCTGGCCGAGACCGTGAAGCAGAAGCTGGGGGCCAAGGTCCGCGGCATCGAGCTCTCCCTGCTCCAGCGCTGCGGGTCCCATCTGGCCTCCAAGACCGATGTGGAGGAGGCATATCTGGCCGGCCAGGCTGCGGTGGAGGCCGCCGCTGAGGGCTTTACTGACAAGATGGTGGCTTTCCAGTGCACTCGGGATGGCAGCTATGAATGCAAGACCGTCCTGGAGCCCCTGGATATCGTGGCCAACTTTGAGAAGAAGGTCCCCCGCGCGTGGATCAACGAGGCCGGGAACGGTGTGACTCAAGAGTTCATCGACTATGTGCTGCCCCTGATCCAGGGAGAGACCGATGCCCCCAAGGAGAACGCCCTCCCCCGTTTTGCCCGCCTGAAAAAGGTGCTGACCACCAGCCTGTAATAGGTTTCCAGTAAAGAAGCCCTGCATGGCAATGCCATGCAGGGCTTCTTTCTATCCCGCTGAATCAGGCCATATGCCGCGCCAGAAAGGCGTCCACCGCGGGCCAGTACAGCTCCGGCGCCACGGCGGCGGACTCCGCGTGAGCGGCACCGGGGACGGCCAGCTTCTCCTTCTCGCAGGAGGCGGCCTGATACAGCTCCTCCAGCATCCAGAAAGGAACAAAGGTGTCCTCCTCTCCGTGGATGAAGAGCGTGGGGGTGACAGAGCGCTCCACCTGTCTCAGGGCACTGGCCTCTGTGATGCTGTAGCCGGCCCGGATACGGCAGACCAGATCCGCAGCGTTGAGAACGGGGAAGGGCGGCAGGCCGAACAGCTCCTTCAGCTGGCCAGAAAATTCATCCCAGACAGAGGTATAACCGCAGTCCTCGATCACACACCGGACCTGGACAGGCAGATCCGCCTCACCGGAGGCCATCATCACGGTGGCAGCGCCCATAGAGACGCCGTAAAGCACGATCTCCGCCTCCGGGTCCTCCGCGATCAGCTGTTGACACCACCGGACCACATCCCGGCGCTCCGGCCACCCCATCCCGATGTAGTCTCCCTCGCTCTCTCCGTGCCCTCTGGCGTCGGGGAGCAGCACCGTGTAGCCCAAATCAAACAGATGTTTGCCATAGGAGGCCATGCCGGTGGCGTTGTTTTGATAGCCATGGCAGAGGACAGCGTAGCGGTGAGGGACGCTTCCGTCCACCCGGTAGGCGTGGAGCTCCAGGCCGTCATCACTGATGAGGGACACGTCACGGCTGTCCTTCAGCAGCCAGCGGGTGTACTCGCTGTCCACGATCCCGGCGGCGGAGCCGAAGCCGCCCTTGGCGTTAGGGTCCAGGGCAAAGGTGTAGAAATAGTTTCCCACAAGGATCAGGGCACCCAGTGCCAGCAGGATCAAAAGGAAGACGATCACCAGGGCCGCCCTGAGGCCGCAAATCGCTGTTTTATTCACAGGGGGTCACTCCTTCGGCCTGGAGAGAGGCCCGGTCCGTCCCAGATACTCCTGGGTCTCCACCGGGAGCTTCCGCTTCCCCAGCCCATAGCGTACCAGACGGTTGACCACGCTGTAAAACATGGCAAAGACCGGGACACCCAGCACCATGCCGGCGAATCCAAACAGCCCGCCGAACAGCAGGATAGAGAACAGTACCCAGAAGCTGGCCAGTCCCGTGGAGTCCCCCAGGATCTTGGGGCCCAGAATATTCCCGTCAAACTGCTGGAGCACAAGGATAAAGATCACGAAATAAACACACTGGATAGGACTGATGATGAGGATCAGCAGGGCGCATGGAATGGCACCGATAAAGGGGCCAAAAAAGGGGATGACATTGGTCACACCGATGATGACCGCCAAAAGGGCGGGGTATGGGAAGTTAAAGAGATTGCAGCACACCAGCGCGATGATCCCAATGATGAGGGAGTCCAGCAGCTTGCCGTTGATAAAGCCGCTCATGATGCGATAGGCATTGCGCACCTCCTCCACGATCAGGTCCGCCCAGCGGGTCTCACACACACTGTACACGATCTTTTTGGCCTGGGCAGAGAAGATATCCTTTCTGGCCAGCAGATAGACGGAGACGATAACGGCGATCAGCAGGTCCTTGGCCAGCATCAGCAGGGCGATGAACACAGCGGACACACTGGAGAACATGGAGGTGAGCCGGGGAACGATCTCCTGCTGGAACCAGGACAAAGAGCTGTTGACGGACTCCAGATTGGGGAGCAGATCGGACTGGAGCCACTCCTCCACCGACACAGCTACCGAGTTGTAGTAGGGCATGACCGCTGTCTGAATGTCCGGGTTATTGGCCAAAAATTCCATCAGCCGCTCCTGGAGGGTCATAAAATAGCCGGGGATGGACTGGACCAGCCCTACCACGCTCTCATAGACCTGGGGCAGGACCATGGCCAGCAGGATATAAATGACTAGGGCGGCGAACAGAAGGCTGAGGATGATGGCCACTGCGTTGAGAAAGCTCAGGTTCCGCCGGTCTGACAGGCGGCTGTCCGGGGTGAGTCCGGTGAGAAATCTTAAAATGGCCCGGTGGATGGGCAGCAACAGGAAAGCCAGGACCGCTCCGTAGTAGATGGGACGGAGAATGCGGTTGACCGTGGAGAGAAAGCTCAGGATGCCCTTGAAGTGAAAGACGGCAAAAAAGACGAGGATAGCGGCGGCGATGACCAGAAATGCAGTCACGCCGGCAAAAAAGTATGGATTTTGCGGCTTCTTGTTCACGTGGGCAGCTCCTTTTTCTCAGACTTTCAGCTCTGTGTCCTCATCCTTCAGGCAGTCCTGATATTTGGCCAGAGCGGGGGCGACCTGCTCCTTCAGGAACTCCTCCACCTGCTGGGGGCAGCGGCCGATGTAGCGGCTGGGCTCCAGATGGGCGGTGAGCTCCTCCCGGCTCATACCAAAGGCCGGGTCCTCTGCGATCAGATCGATCAGATTGTTGGGCAGGCCCAGGTCCTTTACATTCCGCCCGGCCTCCTGGGAGAGCACGCGGATACGCTCGTGGAGCTCCTGGCGGTTGCCGCCTCGCTTCACCGCATCCATCATGATGTTCTCGCTGGCCATGAAGGGCAGCTCCTCCAGAACGTGGCGCTCAATGACCTTGGGATGGACCACCAGACCGGAGGCCACGTTCAGGTAGATGTTCAGGATGGCGTCCACAGCCAGGAAGGCCTCTGGCACAGACAGGCGCTTGTTGGCGGAATCATCCAGGGTGCGCTCGAACCACTGGGTCGCGGTGGTGACAGCGGGGTTGCCCGCGTCCACCATGACGTAACGGGCCAGGGAGCAGATACGCTCGCAGCGCATGGGGTTGCGCTTGTAGGGCATGGCGGAGGAGCCGATTTGGTTCTTTTCAAAGGGCTCCTCCACCTCCTTCAGGTGGCAGAGCAGCCGCATGTCGGTGGCAAACTTGCTGGCGGACTGAGCGATGCCGGACAGGGTGGACACCACGTTGTAGTCCATCTTCCGGGAATAGGTCTGGCCGCTCACCGGGACCACGGCGTCAAAGCCCATCTCACGGGCTATCTTCCGCTCCAGCTCCTTGACCTTCTCGTGATCCCCCTCGAACAGCTCCAGGAAGGATGCCTGGGTACCGGTGGTCCCCTTGGAGCCCAGCAGCTTCAGGGTGGAGATGCGGTGCTCCACCTCCTCCAGATCCATGAGCAGCTCGTTCATCCACAGGGTGGCCCGTTTGCCTACCGTCACCAGCTGGGCAGCCTGAAAATGAGTAAAGCCCAGGGTGGGCAGGGCCTTATACTCCTCTGCGAACTTGGCCAGCCGGGCGATGACCTTTACCAGCTTGGCCCGGACCAGCTCCAGTCCCTCCCGCATGAGGATCACGTCGGTATTGT
Source organism: Lawsonibacter asaccharolyticus (assembly GCF_022453915.1). NCBI lineage: Bacteria > Bacillati > Bacillota > Clostridia > Eubacteriales > Oscillospiraceae > Lawsonibacter > Lawsonibacter asaccharolyticus. Next base: position 1,548,776 of record NZ_CP091870.1, on the reverse strand, counting down.
CCCCCACATAGCAGCTGGTGGCCCCCAGATGGATGATGGGCATGGCTTTGGGGCACAGCTCACCGTAGGTGTGGACATGGGCCATCACGTCATGGCGCAACTTCCGTTCCCACTGGGCCGCCTTCTCATAGTCGATATCAGTGATATGGGCCTCCAGTTCATCCACCTGCTCCTGGGTCACCGGGAGCCCCAGCTCCATCTCGGCCCGGGCCAGCGCGACCCACAGACGTCTCCAAGTGGAGAATTTCTTGTCAGCGGAAAAGAGATACAGCATCTCGTCGCTGGCATATCGGGAGGACAGCGGACTTTCATAGGCGTTGGTCGGCATTTGCATCAAACCTCATTTTATTTAGAATCTGGGCAGCTCTCCCCTGCCCGCTTGTATCAAATATTATAACGTACTCCCCAGGGGATTGCCAGTGCTTTCCCAAATTTTCACGAAAACTTAAGAGAGGAAAGCGGGAGCGCGGACATGGGTCTGTCCGTGCTCCCGCTCTGTTTCGTCATGTTTAGATGGTCTCGCCCTTCAGGAAACGCTCCAGCCGGTTCAGGCCCTCCTTGATGTTCTCAATGGAGGTGGCATAGGACCAGCGAACAAAAGTGGGGGCACCAAAGCCAGTACCGGGCACCACGGCCACCTTGCCGTACTTCAGGAAGAGGTTGCCGAAATCGTCCGCGTCCCGGATGACCACGCCGTGGAGCTCCTGGCCGATGAGCTTTTCGATGTTCATCATCACATAGAAAGCGCCGTGGGGCTTGATGCAGCTGACGCCCTCGATGCTGTTCATCCGCTCCACCATGTAGTCACGGCGGCGCTCGAAAGCCTTGCGCATGACCTCCACACTCTCCTGGGAGGCAGTGAGGGCGGTCACAGCGGCCTTCTGGGAGATGGAGCTGGGGGAGCCGGTGCAGTGGCTGAGGTAGTTGGCGATCACCTTGGAGACCTGGTCGTTAGCGGCCACATAGCCGATGCGCCAGCCGGTCATGGCATAGGACTTGGAAACACCATTGACCAGCAGGGTGCGTTCCTTGATCTCCGGGCTGATGGAGGCAAGGCTGACGAACTCCTCTCCATCATACACCAGATGATAATAGATCTCGTCGCAGATCACGTAAATATCCTGTTCTACGCAGACCTTGGCGATCTCCTCCAGCTCCTTGCGGCTGTACATCATGCCGGTGGGGTTGGATGGGTTGTTCAGGATCATGGCCTTGGTCTTGGGGGTGATGGCGTCCCGCAGCTCCTGGGCGGTGAGCTTGAAATGGTCCGCCTCCCGGGTCTCCACAATAACAGGCACGCCGCCGGTCATCTTGATGAGCTCAGAGTAGCTCACCCAGTAGGGAGAGGGCAGGATGACCTCGTCCCCGGGGTTGATGAGGGCCCTCAGGGCCACATAGACGCAGGGCTTGGCGCCGTTGGACACGGAGATCTGCTGGGGGGTGTACTCCACGCCGCAGTCGGCCTTCAGGCGCTGGCAGATGGCCTTGCGCAGCTCCACCGTGCCGCTGGAGGGAGTGTAGCGGGTCTCGTTGTGCTCGATGGCGGCAATACCCGCCTCTTTGATATAGTCCGGCGTATTGAAGTCGGGTTCTCCGGCTCCAAACCCGATCACGTCCTGCCCCTCGGCTTTCATCTGCTTGAACAGAGTGTCGATGGCCATGGTGCTGGACGGCTCAACAGCCAGTGCGATCTTGGAAAGCTCTTTCATATCAATGTTGTCCTCCTTCTGGCGAATCACGCATGGCATATTATATGCGCCGACTTGCAGGATTGCAAGTGGTTTCCGGTTATTTTCCTGAAATTCTGAACAATTTGGCAGGGGACGGTGCAAGTCAGGGGTAGAGCTCCCTCCATTCTGTGCTTTTTCACCAAATTCTCCTCTGCCCTGTTCCCACTTCCGTTCCTCCAGAGGGCAAAAGGACCCGGGGCCCCCCTCCCGGATCTGGCTTGGGGGTCCCGGGTCTGTGTGTTTTCTCTGAGTCAGAGCTTTTCCCGGATGCGCCGGCCCATCTCCCGGGTCCCGATGGGGATGACGCCGGGCTCGGCGATGTCGGCGGTGCGCCAGCCCTCAGCCAGCACCGCGTCCACGGCGTTTTCGATGGCCTGGGCCTCCGCGGCCAGGTGGAAGGAGTAGCGGAACATCATGGCCACAGACAGGATGGTGGCGATGGGGTTGGCCTTGTCCTGGCCGGCGATGTCCGGAGCGGAGCCGTGGATGGGCTCATACAGGCCGGGGGCGGCGTCCCCGATAGATGCGGAGGGCAGCAGGCCGATGGAGCCGGTGACCATGGAGGCCTCGTCGGAGAGGATGTCCCCGAACATGTTCTCGGTGACCACCACGTCGAACTGGCCGGGGTCCCGGACGAGCTGCATGGCGCAGTTGTCCACCAGCACGTCCTCATAGGACACGTCGGAGTATTCCTCCGCCAGCCGGTGCATCACCTTCCGCCACAGGCGGCTGGTCTCCAGCACGTTGGCCTTGTCCACGCTGGACACCTTGTTCCGGCGCAGGCGGGCCAGCTCAAAGGCCCGGCGGCCGATGCGCTCGATCTCCTGCTCTGAGTAGGCCATCAGGTCGGTGGCCTCCTCCCCCCTGTCCTCAGTCTGATAGCGGTCCCGCTTTCCGAAGTAGATGCCACCGGTGAGCTCCCGGACCATCATCAGGTCGATGCCTTTCTCGGCGGTCTCCTTCTTCAGGGGGCAGGCGCCGGCCATGGCGGGACGCAGGGCGGCGGGGCGCAGGTTGGCGTACAGCCCCAGGTCCTTTCGGATGGCCAGCAGGGCCGTCTCCGGGCGCTGTTCCGCTGGCTTGTCGCTGCCCCACTTGGGACCGCCTACGGCGCCCAGCAGCACCGCGTCGCAGGCCCTGCACTTCTCCGCGGTGCCTTCGGGGTAGGACACCCCCACTGCGTCAGTGGCGCAGCCGCCCATCAAAATGTCCTCAAAGGTAAAGCTGTGGCCGAACTTCTTCCCCACGGCTTCCATGACCTGGACCGCCTCACCCACTACCTCTGGGCCGATGCCGTCGCCCCGGATCAGCGCGATCTTGTAGTTCATTTCGCCACCCCCCGGTCCTTCAGGGAGTTGAGCAGGCCGCCGCTTTTGATAATTCCGTCAATAAACTCCGGGAAGGGGGCCGCCTGGTAGGTCTTGCCGGTGGTCTCATCGGTGATGACACCAGTGGCAAAATCCACCTCCACCTGGTCCCCGGCCTGGATCTCCTCCGCCGCTTGGGCGCACTCCATAATGGGGAAGCCAATGTTGATGGCGTTGCGGTAGAAGATGCGGGCAAAGGAGGGGGCGATGACGCACTTCACACCGCAGGACTTGATGGCCAGAGGGGCGTGCTCACGGCTGGAGCCGCAGCCAAAGTTAGGACCGGCCACGATGATGTCGCCGGGCTGGACGGTGGAAGCGAAGTCCTTATCGATGTCCTCCATGCAGTGGGAGGCCAGGGCCGCGGGAGAGGGGTCGTTCAGGTGCCGGGCGGGGATGATGACGTCAGTGTCCACGTTGGCACCGTATTTGTAAACCTTCATTGGTTCGTCGATCCTTTCTTTACAAATTAAGAATTAGGAATGAGGAGTTCGGGACCTTATATTCCCCATTGCGCCTGAGGCGCCGTTCGCTTTAGATGCGGGGGTCGGCCACGCAGCCGGCCACTGCAGAGGCGGCGGCCACGGCGGGAGAGGCCAGGATGACTTCCGACTGCACATGACCCATGCGGCCCACAAAGTTGCGGTTGGTGGTGGAGACGCAGCGCTCCCCCTCCGCCATGACGCCCATGTGTCCACCCAGGCAGGGGCCGCAGGTGGGGGCGGAGACAGCGCAGCCGGAGGCGATGAAGATCTCCAGCAGCCCCTCCTTCATGGCTTGGAGGGTGATCTCCTGGGTGGCGGGGATGACGATGCAGCGCACATTTTCCGCCACCTTTTTCCCCTTCAGAATAGCAGCGGCCTCCCGCAGGTCCTGGATGCGCCCATTGGTGCAGGAGCCGATCACCACCTGGTCGATGTGCAGGCCGGCCACCTCGCTGACCACCTTGGTGTTCTCGGGGAGATGGGGCATGGAGACGGTGGGTTCCAGCTTGTCCAGATCGATGACTACCTCCCGTGTGTAGACCGCATCGGGATCGGCCTCAAAGGCCTCGCAGGGACGGCCCACCCGGCCGTTGATATACTCCATGGTCTTCTCGTCTACGGGGAAGATGCCGTTCTTGCCGCCGGCCTCGATGGCCATGTTGGAGATGGTGAAGCGGTCGTCCATGGACAGGGAGGACACGCCCTCCCCGGCGAACTCCAGGGACTGATACAGGGCACCGTCCACCCCGATCTCGCCGATCAGGTGCAGGATCACATCCTTGCCGCTGACGCAGGGCTGGAGCTTCCCCTTCAGGGTCACCTTGATGGCAGAGGGGACCTTGAACCACAGCAGGCCGGTGGCCATGCCCGCGGCCATGTCGGTGGAGCCGATGCCGGTGGAGAAGGCACCCAGCGCGCCGTAGGTGCAGGTATGGGAGTCGGCCCCCACGATGACCTCTCCCGGGGCGGCCAGCCCCTTCTCGGGGATCAGGGCGTGCTCTACGCCCACCTGGCCCACGTCGTAGAAATGGGTGATGCTGTGCTTGTGGGCAAACTCCCGTGCCTGCTTGCACAGCTGGGCAGACTTGATATCCTTGCAGGGGGTATAGTGGTCCAGCACAATGGCGATCCTGTCCTTGTCAAAGACCTGGGTGAAGCCAGCCTTCTCAAACTCCGTGATGGCCACAGGGGTGGTGATATCGTTGCCCAGGACCAGGTTCAGTCTGGCTTCGATCAGCTGGCCCGGCTGGACTGAGGACAGCCCGGCGGCCTTTGCCAGAATTTTTTGTGTCATCGTCATTCCCATGGAATGTGCCTCCTCACTTTTGTGGGTGATTTTTTCCTGTCCAGTATGACGGTTCTCTTGCCAAAAGAATGTTAACTATGATACAATTAAGAGGATTTCTTGGGAAAAGAGGAGAGATCGATGGAATACGCCAACACCTTTTCGCTGGACTTCCCTGTGGAGCTCTGGCGTCCCTTCGCCCAGGACCGCCCCTCGGTCCGCTGCTCCTCCGGCTATCTGATCTACCTCCAGGGGACAGAGGCCACCTGCTTTTATTATTTGAAAAAGGGAAAGGTAAAGAGCTTCATCCAGTCGGAGGACGGGGCGGAGCGCACCCTAAACCTGTATCAGCAGGGCTCCATCTTCGGGGAGGCATCCTTTTTTGACGAACTGCCCCGGGTGTCCTCCGCCGTAGCCCTCACCCCCTGTGAGATCGTCCCCATCGACCGGGAGCAGGTCACGGCGGAATTTACCCGGAATCCAGGCATGGCCATGTCCATGCTGAAATATCTGGCCCGGACGGTGCGGCTGCTGTCCGCCCATGTGGACGACATGGCCTTCCGTCCGGCAGAGTGGCGGGTGGCTCAGTACCTGCTCTCCGCAGCATCTGGGCAGGATCAGGTGTCCTGCACCCAGGAGGAGATCGCCTCATCCATCTCTGTTAGCCGGGTGACCGTCAGCCGCATCCTGAACCAATTCTCCCGCAGGGGGCTGGTCGCTCTGGGATACCGGAGCATTTCTCTTTTGGACCGCAGGACTCTGGAAACGCTCTGCACACCCTAAAGCTGGAGCGGCGCATCAGAAATGCGCCGCTCCAGCTTTTTAGGTCTCTAATGTATCCATAAGCTGCCGAAGCTGCTCCAGCTCCGGCTGACAGCCATAGTCCTCTAAGTCCCAGGGGTCCAGCTTCTCACAGAGCAACGCACGCCCCAGCTGCCGGGCCGTGTCCGGATCACGCGGCGTTCCGATCCCCAGAGCATAACATCGAATCAGGCGGCAGCGGCAGTTGACGTTTTCCTTTTCCGCACCCGCCTGGTAGAGCGCAAACGCCTGCTTCGGGTCCTGCTCTACTCCAATTCCGGTCTCATAAAAACGCCCCAGTGCCCAAAAGGCAGCTTCATCCCCGGACTGCTGGGCCTGTCGGTAGCAGTCCAGCGCCTCTGCGATGCGGCCCGCCTGTTCTGCATGCCAGCCCATGTTATAGAGCGCACAGACACTCCCTGCCTCCGCTGCACGCTGATACCAAAACATAGCCTGTTCGAAATTTCGGGGCCCTCCCCTTCCATTTGCCAGCATCTCCGCCAAATTGTTCATGCTGGAGGCATTCCCCTTCTCTGCCGCACACCGGTAATATTCGACTGCCCTGGCGTAATCCTGTTCTGTCCCGATGCCGTATTCATAAGACCAGCCCAAAAGCCCCAAGGAGTCGGCATCCCCCACTTCGGCGGACTTGTGAAACCAGATCAACGCCTGCTTCAGGTCCTCTGCAACTCCAATGCCGCCCTGACAGCACCGGCCCAGTTCATACATGGATCGGACGGAACCCCGCTCTGCTCCCTGCCTGTACCAGCTTACCGCAGCTTCCGGGTCTTTTTCCACACCTTTTCCCTTTTCATAGCACCAGCCCAGATTTCCCATCGCAACAGTATTTCCGGCCTGTGCCGCCCGCCGATACCACTCCACGGCCTGCTTCCAGTCCTGGGGAACACCGTGTCCACGCTCATAGCACCACCCCAGGTTGCACATGGCGTTGTCCTGCTCTTGTTCCGCAGCCCTTCGCAGCCAGATGACTGCCTGCTTGTCATCCTTCCCAATGCCCCTGCCATGGAGGAGCCGGTATCCAAAGCTGCTCATAGAGCGGGGATTGCCCGCTTCCGCGCCTTTGCGATACAGCTCTGTTGCCTGGACCTGGTCCTGCTCTACCCCGATCCCTTCAGAATAGCACCAGGCCAGATTTCCCATGGCGCGGATGCTGCCCGCCTCCATTGCACGGCGGTACAAAGCTGCGGCCTTTTTCCCGTCCTGATCCACGCCCTGCCCTGTCTCATACAGCCACCCCAGGCAGCGGCTGGCTTCCGCGTCTCCGGCCTCAGATGCCTGTTCATACCAGTGCGCGGCAAGAGGGAGGCTGGCCTCTGCGCCCTCCCCATGCTCATAGTCCCAGGCCAGGCAGTACATGGAACGTACGTCTCCAGACTCGGCTCCACCCTGGAACCACCGGGCGGCTTCGGCGTGGTCCTGCTCCACGCCTTTTCCGTTGTCATAGCACCAAGCCAGGTTGCCCATGGCCCGGCCGCTCCCGGCCTCGGCGCTCCGCAGATACCACTCCGCCGCCTTCTCCCAGCTCTGCTCCACGCCCTGGCCCGCCTCATAGAGCCAGCCCAGGTTGCACATAGCATCGCTGTCCCCTCCGTCCGCAGAGCGGCGGTACCAGTAGGCGGCCTGAGCATAGTCCTGTCCGATCCCCCGGCCCTTCTCACAGCACCATCCCAGATCATACTGGGCCGTGGAGTCCCCCTTCTGAGCCCCCAGGGTCCACCAGCGGACCGCCTCCTGGTCATTCTGAGGGACCCCATCCCCCTTCAGGCACATCTGTCCCAGCTCGCAGGCCGCGGACTCGGCCCCCAGCTCCCATGCCCGGACCAGCAGGTCCCAGGCCCGGTCTGGGTCCCGGGGCATCCCGGTCCCATTGAGGCAGCAGATCCCCAGAAGCAGAGCGGCCCGGCTGTGCCCCTGCTCCGCCGCCTGCGAATAGAGCTGGACCGCGCCGTCCGCGTCCTGCTCCACCCATTTTCCGTGTTCCATCAGCCAGCCCAGACAGCACTGTCCGTCCGCATCCCCTGCCTGAGCCGCACGGCGGTACCACTGTACGGCCTGCTTGGGGGAGATCTCCGTCCCGATGCCAAACTCATAGTGCCGGGCCAGCTCCGCCTGGCTGGAGGTGTCCCCCTGAAGGGCGGAGGTCCGCAGCCATTCCAGGGCAGCCTTTTGGTCCTGGGGCAGTCCCAGCCCCTGTTCCAGACAGCGGGCCAGCAGCCTCTGCCCCCGGGAGGAGCCGTGCTCCGCCGCTTGCCGGAACAGCTCCACCGCCTTTTTCTGGTCTGAAGTGGTGCCGATCCCCTGCTCATAGCAGACGCCCAGATTGCACACCGCCGACAGGCTCCCCATCTCCACGGCCTGCTGATAAAGCCAGAAAGCCTGGCGGGGGTCGGCCTCCACTCCGAGCCCCTGTTCCATACAGATGCCCAGGTTGCAGGTCCCCCAGCCGCTTCCCATTCCGGCGGAGCGGCGGAAGCAGGCCAGTCCCCTCTCTTTCCCATCGGGCCGGCTGATCCAGAAGACACCAAGGGCAGACCAGTCATCTCCGGTCATCTCCCCCTCCGCCGCCTGGAGCATCCGCTTGCCGCAGCGGGGACAGAACTCCGGCAGCCGGGGCCCCTCTCCAAAATAGCCGCACCCCTGGTCTGAACAGCGAAAAATCATACTGCTCTCCTTTCTCTGGCCAGCCTACTCCAGGCCCTGCTCCAAAATTCGATAGATGGCCTCCATGTCCAAGCTCCGCCGCAGCATGTCAGCCAGCCGGTCATACTGCCGCTCCTTAAAGGTACGGGCGTCCTCGGTGCAGGACTGTTCTCCGTTCCACTCCACCCCCTTCTCATCCAGGAGCAGATCCACCAGCCCGCAGGTGAACGCACCGCTGTCAAACAGTCCGTGGAGATAGGTCCCAAGCACCCGGCCCTCCACGGTGAAGATACTCTCTCCCCCGCTGGTCCCCATATGGATCTCATAGCCCTCCAGAGGACACCCCCTGAGCCGTCCATAAAATCCGTCAGGGAGATCCGCTTGACAATACTTCTGTTCTCTGGACTTTTTACGAGAAAAGGTGGTGGCCACCGGCAGGAGTCCCATCCCATGCATGGAGCCGCCTCCCTCCACGCCCTGGGGGTCCTCCAGAGTGCGGCCCAGCATCTGGAATCCGCCGCAGATCCCGATAACTGGGACACCCTTTCCCACCAGCCGGAGGATCGTCCCCTCCAGCCCGCTCTGCCGAAGCCAGGACAGGTCGGCCAGGGTGCTCTTCGTACCTGGGAGGATGACCAGATCCGGCCTTCCCAGTGCCTGGACCCTGTCCACATAGCGCAGTCCTACCGCCGGATGGCGCTCCAGAGGGGCGAAATCGGTGAAGTTGGAGATGCGTGGCAGGCGGATCACCGCCACGTCCAGGGGCTTCCCCTCCCGTCTAGCAGAAAAGTGCTGGGAGAGGCTGTCCTCTTCATCCAGATCCAGCTCCATCCAGGGCACCACCCCTACCACCGGCACATGGGTCAGCTCCTCCAGCTGGGTCAGGCCGGGGCGGAGGATCTCCACGTCGCCCCGGAATTTGTTGATGATGGTCCCCTTCACCATAGCCCGCTCATCAGGCTCCAGCAGGGCCATGGTCCCGTAAAGGGCAGCAAAGACACCGCCCCGGTCGATGTCACCCGCCAGCAGCACAGGCGCCCCCGCCATCCGGGCCATCCCCATATTCACGATGTCCTCCGCCTTCAGGTTGATCTCTGTGGGGCTGCCGGCCCCCTCCAGTACGACGATATCGTGGGTCTGGGCCAGGGCGTGGTAGGACTCCAGAATAGTGGGGATCAGCTGCTTTTTGTAGGACAAGTAGGCAGCGGCGGACATGCTGCCCACCACCTCCCCGTTGACGATCACCTGGCTCCCCACATCGCTGGTGGGCTTGAGCAGGACGGGATTCATCCGCACAGAGGGCTCCACGCCGGCCGCCTCCGCCTGCATCACCTGGGCCCGCCCCATCTCCAGTCCCTCCCGGGTGATGAAACTGTTCAGCGCCATATTCTGGCTCTTGAAGGGAGCCACAGAGTACCCGTCCTGCCGGAAGATACGGCACAGCCCCGCCGCCAGAACGCTCTTTCCCGCATTGGACATGGTCCCTTGGATCATAATGGATCTAGCCATGGAAAGCCTCCCTCTCCTGCTGAATGGCCTGGATCAGCCTCTTATTTTCCCCGCGGCTCCTGACGCAGACGCGGTAGAAGCCAGGACACAGCCCCTGGAAGTCGGCGCAGCTCCGGATCAGGATGCCCCGGTCCAGCAGGCGCTCCCGCCAGCCCTCCTCCCCCTGGAACAGCAGGAAATTGGAGTCGCTTGGGTAGACGTGGAACCGCAGCCTGCTCAGTTCCTGAGAGAGATAGCGGCGCTCCTCCTCCAACTGCTGGTGGACGCGAAATGGCCAGTCCGGCGCATTCTGTAAAGCAGATATCCCTGCCTGTTGTGCCAGCTGTGACACCGGCCAGGGCGGGCCCTCCTCCGCCATAGCGGCCAGCAGCGTCCGGTCATCGGACAGGCAGTAGCCCAGCCGCAGCCCGGCCATGGCATAGCTCTTGGTCAGGGCCCGCAGCAGCAGCAGCCCTCCGCCCTCCAGCTCCCGAACCAGCCGGTCCGGCTCCCCTGGAGACAACTCCAGAAAGCACTGATCCACCACCAGCAGTGCTCCGGCCTCCCGGCAGCGGGCCAGAAGGGCCCGCAACAGCTGGTGAGAGATCAGTGTGCCTGTGGGGTTGTTGGGATCACAGAGGAACACAGCATCAATTTCCTGGGAAATTTTTCCGAGCAGGGCGCTGGAAAAGCGGAAATCTTCGTGCATATTTGCGTAATGGAATTTAACTTTACAATTATTTTTGTACAGGGCCCTGTGGTACTCCGAAAAGGTCGGGGCCAGGACCAGGGCGTGGTCCGGACGCAGGGCTCGGACCAGCCGGTCGATCAGGTCAGAGGCCCCGTTCCCACACAGCACCCAGTCCTCCGGAACGCCGTCCCGGGCGGAGATGGCCCGCCTTAGGCCACGGCAGAGGGGGTCAGGATAGGCGGGAGAGCGCTCCAGCGCCTCCCGCGCCGCCTGGATGGCGCAGGGCGGCACCCCCAAGGGGTTCAGGCTGATGGACAGATCCAGCACAGGCCGCTCCAGTCCATAGATGTCGCCACCGTGGGTCCTCTCCTCCATTTCGCTCCCTCCTATCTGAATATGTGAGAACACAGCACTGCCGCTGCGGCGCACAGGGCCAGACACAGGACCTCGGTCCCGTACATCAGTCGGTTGGCCGCCGGGATGTCCTCCGGCCGGATGGGCCGCTCCGCCTCCCCGATGGTGGGCTTTCGGACCAGCGTCCCAAAATAGCTGGCATCCCCGGCCAGCTGGACCCCCAGCGCCCCGGCACAGGCCGCCTCCGTCTGAGCGGAGTTGGGGGACTTGTGCTTACGCCGGTCCCTGCGCCAGATCCGCAGTGCGTCCCGCCCCCGGAATCCAGGCAGCAGAGCGGCGGCCAGGCACATGAGCAGGGCGGACAGCCGGGCTGGCAAATAATTGGCCGCGTCGTCGGTGCGGGCCGCAGCCCTGCCGAAAAAGAGGTATCGCTCGTTTCGGTATCCCACCATGGAGTCCATGGTATTGACAGCTTTGTACACCATGCCCAGGGGCAACCCGCCCAGAGCCAGCCAGAATAGGGGAGCGATCACGCCGTCAGAGGTGTTTTCTGCCACCGTCTCCACTGCGGCCCGGGTCACGCCGTCCCGGTCCAGGCACTGGGTATCCCGTCCTACAATGCGGCCAACCGCCCTCTGCGCGTCCATGAGGCTCCTGCCGGTCAGGGCCCGATACACCGCCATACTCTCATCCCGGAGGCACCGGGCGGCCAGCAGCTGATAGCTGAGCCAGACCTCCGCCGCAGTCCCCGCCGCCGGAGAGAGGGCATATAGAGCGGCCAGGAGCAGCAGGCTCCCCCCTCCGAAGAGCAGGACCATGGTCAGCACCAGCACCCCGCCGGCCAGCAGTTCTCCTCCCGGCGTCCTGGGAAAAAGCCGCCGCAGGCCGGTCTCCAGGCGGCTGATGGTCCATCCCATCAGCCGTATGGGGTGGGGCATCCACGCCGGGTCCCCCAGGAGCCAGTCCAGCGCGGCAGCGGCCAGAAGGACCCACAGGCGGCTCACAGCGTCTCCAGAAGGGTGAAGGCCAGCTCCTTCCCCTCCTCCACCCGGACTAGGTATCCGCCGCAGTTGCTGGGCAGCCAGCTGTAAAAATCCTGATGTGGCACCGCAAAGCCGGACATAGCGGACATCAGGGTCCCGCCGTGGGCCAGAATCCCGGGCCGGGACATGCCCAGGGCACGGGCCTGCTCCACCACATGGGCCACCCCTCGGCGGCAGCGGGCGATGTGCTCCCCCAGCACCTCTCCTCCGGGAAAGGCGATGTGGGGGTCCCCCGCCAGCCACGCCTGATAGATGGGGTCGTCCTTCAGCTCTGCCCAAGTCTTGCCCTCAAAGGTTCCGAAATCGCACTCCTTCAGCGCGTCCACCAGCCGCTGCTCCACGCCGGGAAACAGGATCTCAGCCGTCTGCCGGCACCGGAGCATAGGTGAGACCCACAGCCCATCGATGGGAGGCATCTCCCCCCGGCGGCGCTCCGCCAGCGCCACGCCCTCCGGGGCCAGGGGGTGGTCCTGGGAGCCTACATACTGCCGCAGCAGATTCCCTCTGGTGGAGCTGTGGCGGATCATCAGCAATTCCATGTCTATTCCTCTCTGTCTGTTCTATTTTAGTCTTATAGCCAGCCCGCAGGAGATCCGGTACACCGCCTCGGCCCTCTCCGCCAGCTGGCAGCAGAGGCGGCCCACCGCCTCCCGCCGCTGCCGTTCCTCCGCCTGGATGGGGACCAGGCCGCAGCCCACCTCGTTGCAGATCACTGCCCGCAGTCCCATCAGCTCCTCCAGATCCGGGAGGGGGTCCAGCGCCTGGAGGTCGTAGAGCACCTGTGTCCCAGGCCCCAGGACCGGGGACAGCTCCTCCTCCCGGACCCCCAGCTCACGCCGGGCGAAGTCCCGTTTTCCTGCCCCAAGGCCGCCCACGATCAGGATCATATCAACACCTCCGCTATCTCTCTCGCCAACACCATCGCCGCCAGACAGCCCAATTCGCACACCTGAAGGAACCACCCCGCCAGGTCACCCGTCAAACCGCCGAACTCCCGACGGGCCATTTGGATATACCAGAGATAGACGAGGATGGCGGCGGCCACAGCGGCGCAGCCCACCCCCAGCATCCCGATGGCCAGCGCCAGCAGAGCGCACAGAAACAGCAAAAACCGCTGCCGCCCCCTCCCCTGCTCCTGCTCCGTAAAGGCGGCCAGCAGGCCGTCCGCCCTGGCCCCCGGCTGGGTCAGCGCCCCGTACCCCGACATGGCCCGGGAGAGCACGGGGACCAGAGCCAGTACCCACAGATCCTCCTTCTCCCAGCCCGGCTGGCACCACAGGGCGTATTGCAGGAGGAGATAGGACACACAGCCCAGCACCGCGAAGGCCCCCACGCGGGAGTCCTTCAGGATCTCCAGCTTCCGGGCCCGGTCCTGGTGGGAGGCCAGCGCATCACAGGTGTCGCAGAAGCCGTCCATATGGATACCACCTGTGTAGGCCAGCGGCAGGAGGACCGCCCCCGCTGCCCGGAGCTGCGGCGTCAGCGTCAGCAGATCCGCCAGCGCGGACCAGGCCAGCAGGAGCAGACCCAGGACAGCCCCCACAAGGGGAAACGCGCACAAAACCCAGGCCCGGCAGTCGTCGGACCACCGGACCCAGGGCATGGGAAGACGGGAGTACATGGAGAAGGCCATAGAGACCGCCCGCAGATACCTCAACAGCACTCCTCCTTCCAGATCACCGGCAGTCCGCAGACCACCTCTATTACCCGGCCGCACCGCCCTGCAGCCAGCCGGTGCAGGCGGGCCAGCCCGTCCAGATAGACCGCCGTCTCGGGAGAACAGGGGACCTCCTCTCCGAACACATCGGCGCTCACCACCACCAGGTTCTGGGCCTGGACGCTGAGCCGCTCCAACCCCTCCGCCGTCCGGAGCAGGGCCCCATCCGGGTCGAAGCCCGAAGGGGAAAACAGCTCATTGGCCCACAGATTGCCCAGATCCTCCAGCAGCACGCTGCTCCCCACCGGGATGGTCAGCCCGCCCAGGTCCCGCGGGCACTCCAGGGTGGAGAAGCCCTTGTTCCGCCGCAGGGCCCGGTGGCGCCGGACCCGCGCCCGGCTCTCCTCATCCATCGCCTCCATGGTGGCCAGATAGATCCGAGGCCCCTCACAGGACAGTGCACACAGAAGATCTTCCGCGTACCGGCTCTTGCCGCTGGCCGCGCCGCCGTAAACCAGTGCCTCCATCTCAGCTCTGGCGGCGATAGGGCGGGATGCCCAGGCCCTGGAAGGTGGCCATGTCCCGATAGATGGACATGGCCATATCCAGCATGGGCATGATGGTCACGGCGCCGGTCCCCTCTCCCAGCTTCAGGTCCGCCGAAACAATAGGGCGCAGCCCCAGGGCGTCCAGGAGCAGGCCGCTGGAGGGCTCCGCTGACCTGTGGCTGGCGATGAGGGCCTTGGCCGCGTCCGGGCAGAGCCGCACAGCCAGCAGGGCGGCCGCGGCGGAGATGGCGCCGTCCAGTACCACAGGCACATGGTGGAGGGCGGCCCCCAGATAAAAGCCCGCCATACCGGCGATATCCAGCCCTCCCACCTTGGAGAGCACATCCAGCGGGTCCCGGGGGTCAGGGGCGTTGACTTCGATGGCCCTGCGGATCACGGCGATCTTCCGCTCCAGCCCTTCATCTGACAGGCCGGCGCCCCGGCCCGTCACCTCCTCCACCTGCCGCCCCAGCAGCACTGCTGTCACGGCGGCGGCGGTGGTGGTGTTGCCGATGCCCATCTCCCCTGCCGCCAACAGGCGATATCCCCTGCCCTTGAGCTCCTCTGCCAGCGTGATGCCGGTGACCACTGCGGCCACCGCCTCGTCCCGTGTCATGGCAGGGCCCTTGGCGATGCTCCTGGTCCCACGGGTCACGTGGCGGCGCAGCAGGCCGCCCTCCTCCACCGGGTGGGCGATCCCGATGTCCACCGGGAACACCTGTGCTCCAGCGGTCCAGGCCATGCGGCAGACACAGGCCTCCCCCCAGGCCATGGAGGCCGCCACAGAGGCCGTCACCTCCGGCCCGGTCTGGGTGACCCCCTCCTCAGTCACACCGTTATCTGCGCAGAAGACGGCCAGCGCCTTTCTGTCCAGACTGACATCCGCGGTCCCCTGGACTCCGGCGGCCCGGATCACCGCCTCCTCCAGCAGGCCCAGGCCCCCGATGGGCTTGGCGATGGAGTCCCAGCGGCGGGCCGCCTCCGCCATAGCCCCCTGATCCGCCGGCGTGATGCCGGAGATCGCGATACTCAATACGCTGGTCGTCATAATGCTCCCTCCTGAAATCGCCCGCACGCCGCCACGAACCGGGACGCAAAGGCCGGATTTGACCGAAAATACAGGTGCGGAAATCCCGCGAACAGGGCTCCCTCACACCGGACACAGAGCCACGCTTCGCCTGTCACAGGCTTTTGCGCCCGGCAGGCCGTTCCGTTGTCCCCACTGTCCCAGCGGTGGAACTCGTGGGCTGCGATGGTCTCCCCCCGAGGAAGATAAGGGGTGTCCTGCTCCGCCGTCAGGGAGATATAGCCGAAGCGGCCGGTTCCGGATGCCCGTTTCCCCCTGCCGGACAGGACCCCCGCCATGGGCCAGAAGACACCGTTTTCATCCTCCAGCTCTTCCTGGAGATAGAGAAAACCGCCGCACTCCGCCAGCACTGGCATCCCGGCGCGGGCTGCCGCACAGATCTCCGCCCGCAGAGACTTGTTCCAGCTCAGCTGCCGGGCATACAGCTCCGGATAGCCTCCGCCCAGATACAGGCCCTTTGCCCCGGAAGGCAGGTGCCGGCTGGTCAGGGGGCTGAACTCCACCAGCTCCGCCCCCAGCTCCTCCAGCAGTTCTAGGTTATCCTCGTAATAAAAGGAGAAAGCCCGGTCCCGTGCTACGGCGATGGGTATCCCGCCGCCGCTCCGGGGCCTCGCTGTCTCCAGCGATGCAGTCAAAGGGGGGGCTGAAGCCGCAATGGCGAACAGGGTGTCCAGGTCCACGCTCTCCTCCATCTGGCCGGCCAGACGCAGGATCTTCTCCTGAAGCCCCTCTACCTCGGCCGCCGTGATGAGGCCCAGGTGGCGGCTGGCCAGCGCACAGTCCGGCATCCGCGGGATATGCCCCAAAACCTGCAGGCCGGTCTCCCTCTCCAAAATGGGTGTGAGATGGCGGCAGAGCTTCGGGGAGCACTGATTCAGGATGACGCCCTGTATCATGTCGGGCGCCCGGAATGACCGCAGCCCCTGCAAAACAGCAGCCAATGTGAGGGAGGTGCCCCCTGGAACGACGGTGAGAACGACCGACGTATCCGTAGCCCTGGCCAGGTGCCAGCTGCTGGCCCGTTCCGTTCCGGCGATTCCATCATAAAAGCCCATGCAGCCCTCCAGAACGGCCAGGCCATGGCCCGCACCGGCACGGGCCATCAGCCCCCGCACCGTGGGCTCGTCCGAAAAAAACAAGTCGAGATTGCGGCTGGGCAGACTCAGCACCTCCCGGTGGAAGAGAGGGTCAATATAGTCCGGGCCGCATTTGAAGGCACAGGGGTCCACTCCCCGGTTCAGGGCGGCCTGAAGCAGCGCGCAGGTCAGAGATGTCTTCCCGCTGGAGCTGGCAGGGGCCGCCACCATCACTCTGGGGAGCGATACGGTCTGATGTTCCATGGATCAAGTTCCTCCCAGTGGGTTCCTCGGATTCTCATTATAGCGGCTCTCCAGACAAAATGCAATCTGAGAATCCAGACATTCCTGCCCTTTCCAGGCCCGATCCAGAAAGCTCCTCGGAAAAAAGAGGGCGATCCGCCGCGGACATGCTCTGGGACGCCTGTGTCCCGCCGGGGCCGCCGCTCTCCCCACGGCATAGGATGGTGCGGAGGAGCAATCCTCCAATCCACACAAGGAGGAATCCTGCATTGAACAAAGAAACTTGCAGCGCGGCCGGATCGGCCAGCTGCCCGGACTATTTCGGCACACTCCCCTCTTGTGCCGGGCTGGCTGTCCCCTATGTCCCCTTTCAGCAGAATGGGTCTCAAAAATATTCTCAGGGGGATGCCCTGAGTAACGGTACGCTGTTTCCCGGTCTGAATCTGCCCTTCCATCTGAAAGTGGAAGGCAGCACCCTTCCCTCCAATCCGCTGGTAGAGCTCCAGGCACTGGAGTTCGTGGTGCTCGAGCTGGGCATCTATCTGGATACCCATCCGGAAGACATGGAGGCATTCCAGCTGTTCCAGCAGTATGCTGCCATGGAAAAGTCCGCCAAGGCGGCCTATGAAAAGCGGTTCGGGCCGCTGATGAAAAGCACGGCGGCCACGGAGGACACCTACCGTTGGCTCCAGGACCCATGGCCCTGGAACTACCAGCAGAATGAGGTGAAGTGACATGTTTATTTATGAAAAAAAGCTCCAGTTCCCGGTAAAGATCGCCACGCCTAATCCCAAACTCGCCGCTTTTATTATCAGTCAGTACGGAGGTCCCGACGGGGAGCTGGGCGCTTCCATGCGCTATCTGTCCCAGCGCTACTCTATGCCTTATGCCGAGGCAAAGGGACTGCTCACCGACATCGGTACTGAGGAACTGGGCCATATGGAGATGGTGGCTGCCATCGTCCATCAGCTGACCCGGAACCTCACTGACGAGGAGGTACGGAACTCCCCGTCCTTTGCCCCCTATTTTGTAGACCACACCACCGGCGTCTATCCCACGGCAGCTTCGGGCTTCCCCTGGAGCGCCGGCTCTATCCAGTCCACGGGCGACGTCATCGCTGACCTTACAGAGGACCTGGCAGCAGATGGTGCAATGGCGTAAGGCCAACAGCCCTTAAAATGCATCAAACTCCCTGATTCCGCAACAAAAACGGAATCAGGGAGTTTTCCTATCTTATACGGTTTAAGTCAGCGCTGTCAAGCCCTTCTCCTTCAGGAAACCATCTGCATTTTGAATCGCCGCATCAATTTCTTTGTGGTTGATCCGGTTTAAGTCGGCCTCCTTCTCCCCCTTCAAAACCAGCCGCACCTTGCACATCTGGAAGAGCATGCTTACCAACCGGACCGTGTTCTCTGTCAGCGTCTTCTCCGCATCGGAATAAAGATTCCAGTCAGTTTTTCCGGACAAAATCACCAGATTGCCGAGCTGCTCCAGATGACGCCGGTAGACCCGATCTACAGCGGAGAGTGTTTTTTCAAATTTTGCCTCCGTATCGGCCAGCTCCACCAAATACAGCCGGATCTGGTTGATTTCTTCCTCCGCCTTTTTCATTTGCTCCATGGCTTGATTGGCCTTATCTGAGAGCTTGCTGCCGGTCAGATTGAAGATGATCCCACCAACCAGAAGTCCCATGCCCAACGTCGTCGCGCCGAGAATCGTCGTACCAAGTGCGATCCCTCCGCCGCCGGCCGCAATCGCTCCGCCGCCCAGAGCAGCCAGCGTGGCATTGGTTGCCGCAGCGCCGCTCAATGAGGCAATGGCCGTTCCGGTAGAGGCTGTCCCAAACGCCATAACGGCGGCTGTTGTCGCACCAGCAGCGGCAAACCCACCGGCTGTGCCCAACGCGGCACCGCCAAGACCGCCCAGCAGGACTCCCGCTCCTACAGATACTTCCTTCAGTTCCTCGGCATTATACATGGGGATCTTCACATCATCCTTGCTATATTCTTGGAACTCAGGGCGGTTCTGGATTCGGTCAAAAATGTCGGAAAATTTCTGAAAGCTCTCCAGGATCTCCAGTTCTTTCTTACCCAGCGCATCCATGGCTTCGGTCGTCTGCTTGTTCTGCGCTTCAAAGCGAGCAATGTTGTCCTGGTGCCGCTGTTCCGCACTCTTCATGGTGTCGTGAGCTTTTTTCATTTTTACGCCCCCATGAATGGCGCTTCCAACCCCGGCAGCAGCGGCAGCAGCGGCGGCTCCTCCTAAAATAAGCGGTAATGGCATGATAATATCCTCCTTCACTCTTTCAATAATTTACATGCCTCTTTATTGAGACGGATATACTCCTCATAAGTCATCATCTCCTGAAAAAACAGATGATAACATTCATCGACCCGGCACAAAAGCGGCCGGTTTTCATAAATGCTGCACAGATTTCCAGCCAGGTACCGGCACGTCCCGTCCCCCCGGTCCAGTTCGGCATACAGCTTGGACTTCCTTAGATTCCGGCAGCATGCTCCGCATCGATCGCAGTAAAACATCACCGAAACACCAGATGATTCTTTTTGTTGGACATAAAGGTATCAAAATTTCCCTGCCAAGGAAGGTCAATTCCTAAGTCAATCATGGATTTCCGAAGAAGGATGTTAAGTTGATCTTCTGTCTGAACGTGATCCATATACTGAAGCGAATGATTATAAAATTCCGTTTCTTGCTGGAAAGATTCCAAATCAATGCTCTTCAGTTGGGTAAGATAGAGCTCGAGACTTTTGTTAATCCGCTTATATGCATCCAATTGTTTTTGAAGTGAAAGCGCAATTCCGGTACGAATACAGATTTCTTTCAAAACCAATGTACTGAAACGTACCCAGGCAATCAGATTCATACGCAAAAAGAGATTTAACCAATTCCCGCCAGAACGAATAGCCGCATCTGCTCCATCCATCAGACACAGCGTGCCGTGTCCAAAAAGTAGCATTACTCTCAAATCCGCATGAGCTTGCGTTGGCACACACTCGGTCAAAGGAATTCCACGATAAAAATACCTCTTTATTGTCCAAATGAGCCGAATGGTTAAATCACATACCAGAACCGGGATCGCCATAGCAAGGCTAAAACGGGCATCATATCCCTCTTGGAAAGCCCGGATTGCTAAGGTCGCAAAATCTTGTCGATCTTTTCCGATTTGAAAACTTCCAAAATTACAAAATTGAAAAAGCTCAAAAAAAGGAATAGCCACGCCTGTCCCTCGTCCAGAATTTCCTCGACTACCGGAACTCCCTGCAATATCGGACATGATATGTCCAAACCAGTTTGCCACACCACAGAAAAGTTTTGAAATAACATTATGTCCTTGCAATTCGAATGTCTGTGTCTGTATTGTAATTAGTTTTCCATTGCTGATAAAGGAAGCAGTTGAGGTAAATTGGTTCAGAATGGAAAAAAAGAGCCCGACGACATCCGGCGAGTGGGCCAGCGATTTTATATGATGATTCTTAGTGCTCATAGCAAAAACGCTGTCTACATCCGCTGTGTAACGTTGATCATAATTTACTTTAAATTTTCGCTCTAAGTAACCGATTGCACTGGCAACATTGCTTTCCTTTCCAGCAGCCGGTTTCCAGCCTGTCATGCTTGCAAATTTCATGACGGCAGTATCGACCTGTTTGTCCGTCCACTGCCCAAGCGCACTCTCGCCCGGAGCCCCTACAAAAAAAATATCAAGCAAACCTGCAATGGCTCCGCAGGCAATGGAACACAAATAATCTTGTGTCTCACAGGAATCCTGTCTTAACAAGACAGCATCACTTTTGGAAATGGCTCCCCACTCCATTATGGATTCTCCTTCCAATTATTCTACAACCGTTTGACTCGATTCCCCTGACTTTTCAGCCACATATCGATCCCCTTTCCAAACACTTCCGCCCGGATCTCATACGTCCCGTCCCGCTCGCCGACAATCTCCGCTGTGGGCAGGCGGTCCAGGACGGCTTCCACCGACAGTCCCTGATACAGAAAATGAACCGTCCGCAGCCTCCCTCCGTACATGAATTGGACCCGCTTTCGAAATTCCCCTTCTGAAAAGCGCTGACTATATGGGACGGTGAAGTGTTCCGATTGTACCTGGATCTGTTCCAGGCGGTCCACCCGATAGATAGTGGGATAGGGGTCCTCCGGATATTCAAATTTCTGATTTCGGTCCACGTTTTTCAAAAATGCCGCCAAATAAAAGTAGAACTCGGAGCACATCAGGCCCACTGGTTGGAGCCGGCGGTGCTTCTTCTCTCCTGTCTGAGTTTGATAATCCGCCTCGATCTCTGAATGGGTCTGAATGGCCTGCCCCAGGGTCCATAAAATGTCTACCAGCGGTTTTCCGTGGCGGGGCTCCACATAACAATGGCGCTCGTTGGAAAGAATCTCCTGGAGCTTTTCCCGCTCCGGCGGCCGTATGCCAGGAGCCAGGAGTTTATCCAGAATCTGATCCAGCTCCCGCTTTGATAGCGACCGGCTTTCTAGGAGAATCTTGCAAACCGCCAGCATTTCCCCACAGGAGAGAAGCGCACCCTCACCCTCGGACAGCCGGTAGCAGTTCCGCTCCGGATCATAGTGGATCTCCAACGGCGGAGTCTGCTCCGCAAAAAAGTTCCGGAGCTGTTCAATATCCCGCTGAATGCTGCGCTCAGACACGCCAAAGACTTGCGCAGCCTCTTTCTTCCAAATGCTCCCCCGGTTGACCAACTGATCGTACAGAGATAGGAGGCGGAATCCTTTTTCCTCTGCCATTTCTCTCCCTCCTTCTCCATTATACCGACCGGGTTAGACGGAAACTGTCCATGAGAAGAAAAAAGCTCCTGTTTCCCATCCCTTATTCTACCCTAAAAGTTCTTTTATTTCAACACCAAAAGTTTATTTATAGAAGGAACTCTCCGGGATAAACTGAATGAAACTACTGGGGGGCGCTATATGGACTGGATAGCAATCGGAAGCAGGATACGAAAACAGCGGGAATATCTTGGCTACACCAGAGAACAGTTTGCCGAACTGCTGGAGGTCACACCGAAATTTTGTTCGGATATTGAACTCGGCGTCAAAGGGATGTCTGTTCCGACCCTCTGTAAGATATCTTCCACGCTCCGTCTGACCACAGATTATATTCTATTTGGCAGAGCAGAGGTCCGGGCCGACGATCCACTCTCTCTTCTCCTCCACAGTTGTACAAATACAGAGCGGGAGTATGCCGAAAGTCTGTTAAAAACCTTTCTTTTGGCCATGAATACAAAAAAAGATTCGCCTTAACCGGCGAATCTTTTTGCTTTCCGATAAAATGTGCTGGGTGACAAGTTCAGCTTTCTCATAGCTTCTGCTGCTGTCAGCTCTCCTGCCTGCCACCGCCGTATAACTATGTCCAGACCTGGCGGCTCAATGGGTTTTCGCCCCTTGTATCGGCCCTGACCTTTTGCAGCCGCAATTCCCTCCCGCTGCCGCTGGAGGATGTATTCCCGTTCCAGTTCTGCCACCGCACCAAAGACGGTCAGCATAAACTTTCCTGTGGGCGTCGTAGTGTCGATCGCCTCCTTCTGGGATATGAATTCCACTCCTTTACCCGTAAGGCGCTCTACTAATTCGAGCAGGTCGCGGGTGTTCCGAGCAAACCGGCTGATCGACTCGACAATAACGGTATCCCCCTTTCGCACATATTCCATCATTTTCTGCAGTTCCGGTCTCTGTGCATTTTTCCCACTGGCCCGGTCAATGTAGAACTCATCCACCCCCAGGCGTTCCATCAGAATCTCCTGGCGAATCGTATTCTGCTCTTGTGTGCTCACTCTGATATAGCCGATTCTCATCGTTCAATTCCTTTCTCTTGTCAAATGTACAGTTCCTTGGTATACTAAAATTAATAAAGTTTGTACAGAATCTTGTTTCGGGAGGTGGCTATCATGGCGGTTCGCACGCTATCTGAGATCCAGGATATCGTTTCCCGCTTAGCCAGACAATACGGTGCGAAGCGGATCTATCTATTTGGCTCTTACGCCCGCGGAGATATGAATGAGGACAGCGATATCGATCTCCGTATTGATAAGGGCGCAATCCAAGGGTTGCAGCTAGCAGGTCTTCTCCTTGATCTGGAAGACTCTCTTGGCGTGTCCGTTGACTTGATTCCGACCACCAGTTTGGAGCCCCATTTTTTGGAGTCCATTCACAACGATGAGGTGCTGCTATATGAAGCCTCTTGATCGTGACATCCACATCCTGGAGCATATTGTCTCCTATTGTCAGCAGATTGAGGAAACGGTTGCCCGTTTTGGCAATGACGGCTCCATTTTTTCTTCAGATCCTATTTATCGAAACGCAGCCGCTCTCTGTATCCTACAGATTGGGTAACTGGTAGGAAAATTGAGTGAGGAATTTCGATCTCAGCATTCTTCGATTCCCTGGCGTCAAATCAAAGCCATGCGGAATATTGTCGCACATAGTTATGGTACCGTAGATCCAGAAACTACTTGGGAGATCATTCAATATGACATTCCAAAGTTAAAGGAATATTGTGCTTCCCTCTTAGATACTCCTACAGAAAAAACCTGAACAGTTCTCAAAAGGATCGGTTCCCAAATTGGCACATGCCAAATCTCGGAAACCGACCCTTTTGAAATACATAAACCGTGTGCTACTAGGGTATACCCTACTGGCACACGGTTTTGGTTTATCCAGGCAGAGTCAGCAGCTTTCCCTCCTCGTGACATATAAGAGCAGCAGAATCCTGAAAGAGATAGACTGCCTGGATTGGGCCGCCCACTACCTGCTGCATTGCCTTCAAGCCATGTGCGATTCCCCTTACACAGGGGACTTTTCCTGGCTCCACCACCAGAATTTTCATGCGCTTTTTCTCACCACAATCCTCTGCCATATAGAGTATCCTCCAACTCTTCGGGTGTAAATCCTTCCTGGTACAGCTGATCAATGTGTATCCGAAGGCGGCAGCCACTGACTTGATCTCCTCCAGGTAAGGGTCCGCTTCTTCCGTTTTCCATCCAAAACTGCGCCAACTGCTGTATGGGTACTATCCCGGCCATTGCCAGGAGGAAAGCAGTTTACTGTCATCAAACTTTCCGCAGGAGATATGTCCGGCCTCGTCGATTTTTAAAATCTCTCCGTTCTGAATTGAGACCGGCATCGGTTTTCCAAACGGCAGACGCAGACACCGCAGCACCCGGTTCAGAATATCCTCAGTAGACGCATACAGGTAAAGTCCCGCACTTGGGTAATGGTAGAGACACATGGGGTTGTCCCCCTTGATGAAATACAATTCCTGTTTTGGCCCCAGCAGTGTAAAGGTATAGGAGCCCTCCAACTGCTCGGCCAGCCGTCGGAGGCTGTCAAAGTTCAGCGCTCCCTCCCGCTCCAGGAGCTGGACCGCCACATAGCTGTCCGTCTCGATCCTGTTTTTTGGGATTCGCAGCTTCTTGCGCAGAGACCGGTCGTTTTGAATCACCCCGTTGTGGGTCAGGGCAAACGCCCCCTCCCTGGTCTGGCCCAGGAAGGGATGGTTGTTGTAATTGCGATTTTCATTCCCCTGGGTGGTCATGCGGGTGTGCCCCATCACTACCCAGGCGTCTCCAGGAAGCCTCTAGTGTATGGCATGGGCGGGCTGTGGGCACTTGTAGATGTGAAGCTGTCCCCTGCTGTGATAGGCAATTCCGGCGGCGTCCGTTCCCCGTACCTCACAAGCTGTGGAGAGAATGGTGAGAATCCGGTTTCGCTCCCCTTTGGACAGGCTGTGGCCGTAGTCAATCAGGCCGAATAGACAGCACATGTTACAGCTCCTCCTCTCCGGCTACCGGCTCATTCACATACAGTCGGCGCTCCTTCAAATACTGCACCAGCTCCGGGGCCTGACAGCCGGAGACAAAGGTGGTCCAGGACATGGCCTTCAGCTCCTCGTCGGACAGAAAAATCGCCACATTGCAGATCTGGTCAACGAGCTGCAATGTGGCGATCAAGGTGTTGTATTTTAAGGTACCCCGGAAGATCCGAAACTCAATAGTACTGTCGTTCCGGAGATTGACGCAGGTATAGCGGCTTCCATTGGTCCCCTTCTTGGCCTGGTCCAGAATGTCTTTTGGGTGCTCCTTATAGCCGTACCGAGCCGCCCAGTGCTCCAGCTGGCGCGGGGTCCGGCGGCTGAACTTCAGCAGCTCCTCCCAGTGCTTCTCAAAGAAGTAGAGCACCCGGGCAATGGCGGCGTCCTGCGTCCGGCTGGTCTCGCCGAAGGCGGCGCGGCTTACATGGATGTGAAGCCCGCAGGTTCCGGCCTGGTGGCTCCGGTATCCCATGGAGACCGCCTCCCGCAGACTCCCTCCAGGGCATGGTCTTCTGGTGGAACTTCAGAGTCATGGGGTGGGTCACGACTTCAAAGCCGTCGTCCAAAGAGCCGTCGTGTTTGCAGTAGATCAGCTCCCAATCCCCGTTGGCCAGATTCAAAATCTCCTGGGCATTCTCGCTGCACTCTCCCGCTCCATCAATCTCCAGCTCCGCGCCCAGGTAACGAGGGCCCTTCCCATAAAAGATCGGGTCAGGCTTGTAGTAATAGTCCTGAATAGCCTTTTGTTGAGTAGAGCGGGAATAGCAGTCGCGGCACAGGGGCTCCTCATTCCCTACGTCGTCCCAAGCGTAGAGGATTCTGGCATTGCGAATCAGCGCTCCACATTGAGTGCAGTTGGTATAGAGCCGCTCATAGCAGCTTTGGCAGAGTGGCGTATCGGAATCACCAGCATTATTGTCGCTCCAGATCCACTCCCCACAGACGGTACAGGTTTCGGTCTTCTGCTCCAGGAAATCAGGACAGCGGTCCTGGTCGTCGAACTCCCGCTGCTGGTCCAGATCGTACTCATCGCCGCAGACGGCGCATGTAAATGTTTCTCTTATCATGGTTCTTCATCCTCCTGTTTGATCACATAGTCGATGGCCGCGCACAGCAGGGCTGCCGCGGCCGCCAGAAGAACCTCGAGCAGTTTCTCTCGGGCCTCCTGGCGGTCATTCTGATTCACCCCACGGTGGTGCAGGCCTGCCGGAACAGCTGATTCACCAGCTCCACAATGAGGGCGCGAATGACGGATAAGAGCGTTTTCAGCATGGTTTCCCTTTCCTTTCCAATATAAAATGAGAAAAGCCGGAAGCTGCGATCGAGGCGTAAACCTCAGCAGCTTCCGGCTTTCTATCAAAATGATATATTTTTGAAGAGGACAGGAAAAGCAAACAGGGTGCAACAGGGGAATAACGCAAAAAGGGGGTATTTACATGTACCGTGATTCACTTGATTATGCCCAGAACTGTTTCTCAAACGTCCTGGAATCGTGTACCGTCCTTACTCCGGCCGAAGTAATGGAAGTTCTTGGAATTGAAAAAATAGTGTCTACGAACTCGTGAATTTAGTCTCATTTCAACCATCTTTATCAAAAAACGCGCCGGCACTTTTCCTCATGAAGTGCCGGCGCGTTTTTTCTTATTTGGTCATGAACCCGAGCGGTAAGAGCTTGTGTCTTGCTCCATCTTCTGCAGGGAATGCTCACTGCACAGAAATATTGCGAGCATTCCCCGCTTGCGGAAATCGTACCAAATAAGGAGTGAACTTAAAATGGAAAAAAGAAAACCAACATCGGTCTGTTTTACATCAGATGAACGGCGACACATCACCGCATTAGCCCAGAAAGTTGGAATGGACTGCTCTGCCTATATCCGGCACCGATGCCTCAATGAAAATCCCAATCGGGAGCCTGTCAACCGCAATTTAGCACAGCTTCTATGTGACCTGGCGAATACAACTCAGCAACTGGACTGTGACAAGGAGCTTCTGGAGCGACTCAGCAGATTGGAGGAACAGCTTTGGCAATCTATCGAGTAATCCACCATTCGGGCAAATACCACGATTGGAACGCGATCCGGGATCTACTCCAATATGTCAGTTCACCGGAGAAGGCAAAAAGCGGACTTATCTTTGGCGGAGCTCTCTTTCCGAACATTGCAGCAGACTCTATGGAGGAACTCTGCCGGGCGTTTGATAGGACAGATGGACTTCTGCTCCGGCACTCGATTCTCAGTTTCTCCCCGGAGGAGAGAATCGACGCTTTGGACGCAGCGGATATCGCGGTCCGAGCCGTCCGCTATTACAAACAGCAGTACTAGATCTTGTCAGTTGTACATAAAGACAAGCCCCATGTTCATATCCATTTCGTGATGAACACTCTCAACTACCGCACAGGAAAGAAGTATCCCGGAGATCGAACCGATTACTATGGCTTCCTGGCATACCAGAGAGACAGCAATCATAAAATGACTGCGAAAGGAGCATACCCTTTATGAACCGACTGCCCATTCCTACTCCATCCTGCCGGAGCGTATTCCGGAAATCCGAGACTCCCCTGACGGCGGAGCGATACACCAAGATCTGGATCCAGCTGATCAACCAGATGGAGCGCTCCAGCTCCAGCGCTGCAGGGCTCCAGTAACAGCCACAAAAGCGGTCTCCTGACGAGCATAGTCAGGGGGCCGCATTTTTTATAGGAGCGATGTCCAATGTCCAAAGCCGCAATCTACTGCCGTCTGTCGGAAGAAGACCGGAATAAGGCCTCCGCCGAGGACGACAGTGCCAGCATACAAAACCAGAAGTCCATGCTTCTACAGTACGCCATACAGCAGGGCTGGGAAGTATTTCACATTTACAGCGACGATGACTACACAGGTTCTGACCGAAACCGTCCGGAGTTTAGCCGCCTTCTAGCGGATGCTCAGGCCCATAAATTTGATATCATCCTCTGCAAAACTCAGTCCCGCTTTACCCGTGAGCTGGAACTGGTAGAAAAATACATACACGGTCTTTTCCCGCTGTGGGGAATCCGTTTCGTCAGCATTGTGGACAATGCGGATACCGACAACAAGGGGAACAAAAAATCCCGCCAGATCAATGGTCTGGTAAACGAATGGTATCTGGAGGACATGTCCGACAATATTCGTAGCGTCCTCACCAATCGCCGGGAACAGGGATTTCATATTGGCGCCTTCGCCCTCTACGGATACCAGAAGGACCCGGCTCAGAAGGGCCATCTGATCATTGACCCAGAGGCCGCCGCAGTCGTGCGCCGGGTCTTTACCTTGTTTTCACAAGGATACGGAAAAACGGCCATCGCCCGAATTCTGAATGAGGATGGGATCCCCAATCCCACCGAGTATAAGCGCCAGAAAGGATTGCGGTACCAATCTCCCCCTGGAAAAACAGGAACGCTGTGGAAATATCCTGCCATCTCCCACATGCTGACCAATGAGATCTACATCGGCAACATGGTCCAGGGGCGGTACGGCAGTGTATCTTATAAAAGCAAACAGAACAAGCCCCGCCCCAAAGATCAGTGGATCCGGGTCGAACACACTCACGAGGCAATCATCGACCAGGACCTATGGGAGCGGGTTCAGGCCTTAATAAAGGAAAAGACAAAACCCTTTACAGGTGGGTCGATTGGGCTCTTTGCCAAAAAGGTTCGCTGCGCCAATTGCGGATACACTATGCGCTCCACGAAAAACCGCGGGCGGCACTATCTCCAGTGCTCCAACCGGCGCGTTTCAAAAGAGGCCTGTACCGGCGCATTTATTTCCGTGGAAAAGCTGGAACGCATCGTGGTCCAGGAATTGAACCGGCTTTCCGCGCAGTATTTGGATCAAGATAAGCTGGAACGAAACCTGGAGTTTTCCAGCTCTCTCCTGGCTCAAAGACAGAAGGTGCTGGATCAACGTTCCAAATATCAGGCACAGCATGAGGAGTTCCAGACGGGCCTGCGAGAGCTCTATCTGGATAAGGTACGGGGAATTCTGTCCGAGTCGGATTTTCTCAGTCTCTCCCAGGACTTCTCCAAGGAAAAGGAACTGCTCGAGGGAAAAATCGCGGAAACCAACCGTCGGCTGGAAGAACTGGACGCCCGGATTGCCGCCGGGGACAACCGCCGGGAACTGGTCCAGCGTTACACTAATCTGGAGCACCTGACCCGTGAAATGGTGGAGGCCCTCATTGACTATATTTTAGTGGGAAAACGCCAGCTTGGCGAAAATGATCCGCCGGTTGAAATACATTGGAATTTCTAAATTAGAGATAAATATTCGCCTAGGAAAAGAAACTCATGTTTCTTTTCCTAGGCTTTTAATCAAACGATTTTCTCGCTTCATGGAGACCCACATAACAATACTCATCTATCCTCTTCTTCCAGAAGTTGAAGTTCAAAGGGAAATTCGAAACATTCTTCCGCTTCTGTATTTCTATATACCTCCTCTGATACCGTGATCAGCTGAATTCCTTCAAAATCGTTTACCTTTCTTTTGGGATCTCCAGAAACTTTCATTTCAAACCCCTGCTCGTTAGGGGCAGAAAAAACCATAACTGCTCCTGCCGCAGAGTCAGTTTCACATATCCGCTTCCACAAGAGATCCCGAATCCTGGAATTGACCCTTCCGACAAATACCCCAGGTTTCAACTCTAGAAACCACCGAGTCAGTTCTCCACGCACGCTCTCCGGAGCAGAATCCATTGCAATCACTGTCATAGAAGGTCCCTTTCCGCAGCATAGTTTTTTCCTCCGTTGATTGTATCCTGGCGGTCATCCCACAGGGAGCCTACAGTTGGACCGTTGACCATTTCTTCCTCTACCGTCTCCTGGAAAATCCATTCCAGATCTTGAGCAATTCGAGACAAGATACGTGCATTTGCAAAATATGCCCGGCAAGTTAGTCGAATCCGCTTTTTTTGCGGCTCACCCTGTTTCATTTTCTGGATTGCTTCAAATGCAGCCGGAATGGTTGTCTCCGCTTTATATAAATCTGCAACGTCATATACAAACGAGAGCTGCTTTCCTGTATGAATAAATCCCAGTCCTGGTGAGTAGCCCAATGAAACAATAGCAGCATGGCACAGACCATAGAGCAGAGCATTAGCCTCAGACAGCGCTTGATTGACTGGGTCTGCCTGATCCCACTCCTCTGTTTTGTACGAACGTTTTTTCCAGCGAACTCCAGTTGTCCTCGCTGCTAGTTCATAGGCCTTCCGAACCCGAATTCCTTCCATTCCCCGCAGTTGTTGTAACGTCAATCCCTCCGTTTTTAAGTTCGAAAACCGAATCTGATACATCCTTTTTGCCACTTCCAGATGCCGCTCTGCGTCCATACATGCTTTTGCCTGGACCAACAGATTCTTCGCACT
The DNA here is from genome assembly GCF_022453915.1 of Lawsonibacter asaccharolyticus. Classification (NCBI taxonomy): domain Bacteria; kingdom Bacillati; phylum Bacillota; class Clostridia; order Eubacteriales; family Oscillospiraceae; genus Lawsonibacter; species Lawsonibacter asaccharolyticus. The sequence continues at coordinate 1,519,023 of NZ_CP091870.1, read as the reverse complement.
TCTAGTCTCCCCTACTCCCGCAGCATAAAACCGCTCGGCATGTTCTCCACACCAAATCGCCATACATCCGTTATTACAAATCGCCCGAATCGCTGCATGGGTCACACTGGTTCCCGGTCCTAGCAACAAGCATGTCATGCCGGCAATTGGGATGGGTGTCCGCCCCTGCTTCTGAATTGCTACAATCGCAGTGTCGTTCTGCTCAATGACAGCATGTTCTAAATATAAATAACTGATGCTGTCTTTCAATTTAGGCAATTCCTGTAAGTTCTTCAACAATATTCCCTCCCTGCATTGAAAATCTTCAGTTTCCAGACGACGGATAGACGTGCCCACTCTTCACATGCGTGGGGTTTACTACGTTGGCCATGCTGATGGTGACCTCGTTGTACGGCCCATTTCCACGCACGTGGGGTTTACAGTTTTGGACTCCATATTTTTAGCCCTTTCAATAGTCCATCCCTACGTGCGTGGGGTTTACTCAATATAGAGTGGCAGGTCACCGGCACTGATCGGTCCATCTCCACGTACGTGAGGTTTACGTCATGGATAATGTCTATCTTGATACGTATTACGGTCCATCCCCACACATGTGGGGTTTACTCCTCCATGTTGCAGTCACGGGCAGCGTTCTGCGGTCCATCCCCACGTGCGCGGGGTTTACGGCCTGCTCAAAGGTGGTCTTGTCATCCACCATCAGTCCATCCCCACGCACGTAGGGTTTACGATCCCGAATGGCCATGCAGGCTGCGGCAAGACCGGTCCATCCCCACATGCGTGGGGTTTACGAGGGATTCAAGCTAGACGACACCCCCCACTACGGTTCATCCCCACGTGCGTGGGGTTTACCGTTGAGTAACGCCGAGATATGTTGCGATTGCCGGTCCATCCCCACATACGTGGGGTTTACGATGTCGGGTCAAACGTAATGCTGGGGGTGGCCGGTCCATCCCCACATACGTGGGGTTTACAATAGGGGGATCAGGCGCGTCACGTCGTCGTCCGGTCCATCCCCACATACGTGGGGTTTACACGCCCTTGACCTGCGAAGCCGGGCCCCCGATCGGTCCATCCCCACATACGTGGGGTTTACTGGTCGAAGATCGCCCGGAGGATCTCCATCTTCGGTCCATCCCCACATACGTGGGGTTTACGCTTTGGCTCTGGATCATACTCCGGACACGACCGGTCCATCCCCACATACGTGGGGTTTACGATCTGATCTACCAGCTCCTCCATGTCCTTCAGCGGTCCATCCCCACATACGTGGGGTTTACGGCCGGAGAGGTTGTCACAGACATCTATTTTGACGGTCCATCCCCACATACGTGGGGTTTACGTTCTCATCAAGCGTTTTTTTCATATTTTTTTCCGGTCCATCCCCACATACGTGGGGTTTACTGAGTGAGACGAACCTCCTGCTCGTCCAGAATCGGTCCATCCCCACATACGTGGGGTTTACACTCCTTGTGGAGAACGGGGGCCTTGACGAGGCGGTCCATCCCCACATACGTGGGGTTTTCGTCCGCCATGGCCTCGAAGTCTGGCAGGGTGACGGTCCATCCCCACATACGTGGGGTTTTCGATGGTGGTCTCGTCCAACTGCTCATGGTATTCGGTCCATCCCCACATACGTGGGGTTTTCACTGAAATAAAATCAAAAATTTCGCGCGCAAGCAGTAAAACAGCACTTTTACCAGCGGAAAAATTCAAAATTTTATTTCTAGTAAAAATCAAGAGCTCAGCAGCAGCATTCCAAGTCCATACGATTTTCCGGGACCAATTCCCTCCCGGACTGCATTTTGAAATAGCACTGCATCTGTAATTTGGAGCGTTCCCTGATAGTGATATTGATCCAGATACATCCGGCCGCCCCGCGCTGGCACATGACGGCCAGTCAGCTGGCTGCCCTCCAACTCCTGACAACTCAGTAGCCGAAACCCATTCTGCTCTCCTTTCCTGGTTAGCCATGTACAGCGTTCTTCCAGAGTCCTGAGAATCCGGCGCTGGCTGTTTTTCCCGTTCTTCTGCGCCACCTTTTTTGTAGGCGATGCCAGCAGATCAAATCTCCAAATCTGCCCCTCCTGCATGGCATTCAGCCAGGGCGTCAGATCCCGCTCCCCAGAAAAATGCATACCCGGCAACAGGCGTTCCCGATTCGCAGGCCGATTGGAATAGAGATAGATTGCCAGTGCGTACCTGTCCTCACGGACCCGATAGATTACGCCCGAGCTTTTCCGATCACTCTCAAAAAGCCCCATAATCATTTGATGAAGCTGCTGGCAGTCGCCCAATGCCTGCCGGATACCACGCTGCTGAGGAATCAAGTCAATTTTCGTCAGATACATCTTGTCCCTCCCTGGTGATAACCCCTCGATAGACGGTTCGAAGGCCAAACTCTCGTCCCCCTGAGAGTCTTTCGTCAGGCCGGGTAAAACTCCCCACCCCGTCTCCTGGAATCTCACATTCATAGTACAACGCCTGCGGAGCGGATTTGTCTCCCTTCCGCATACAGACCGGGTAGCGCTGGATCGCATCCAATAAGTCGGAGTATGCCTCTGTCACTCCTTCAAACACAGGTCGGGATGGGACACAGCTCTTTCGTCCCAGGTAGATGGGCCACACCGGCTGCTTCAGAGCCGCTGTCACCCGCTCCCGCCAATCATCCGGCAGATCCAGCACCACCAAAAAACTGGCGTCCTGGAGATACCAGCGAGGTGAGATGACCGTGTTGCTTGACCGGGGCTTCCCCTCCGCGTTATAAAGCGGATACCCCTGTACCGTGTGGAAATCCAGCACACGGATCCCGGGGCGATCCACCCGCACCGCCATATGTAGGGCTGCGGACAGAGCTGCAATCTCCGGATCTCCCCGCTCTAATCCCATAGCGCACGACAAAAGACCTACAACGCCGGATTTGCTTGGAAAATCCCCACTGTCCCGGACGTCCCATTTAGAGTGGTCCCCCCAGGACTGCAGCGCCCCTTCCAGCCGCAGGATCAGCAAAGTTTTCTTTTCTTCCATCACATTCGCCTCACGCCAGAGCAGCCGCCGCCTGTTCGATCAATTCTGTCAGTGTCTTGCACACCGTAGTCTCACATTCTGGTACGATAGAGCATGCTGTGGGACAGAACCACAGCCGTTGTTTCACGTTTAATCCAAAACTGTTCTGTATCGTGTCAACTTGACTAGCCAGCGCCTGAACACTGCCCTTCACCAAATCGTAGTCATTGGCCAGCTCCGGTTTAATCGGCCGCACAAAGGCGTTGACCATACTGACCGGCACCTTCTCCTCCTTGCATTCCACAAGGATCGCACTGGGAAGCACGTTTCCAGCAAAGCTGTTCTGTTTCCCTGACGGGTTGGTCAACGCCATAGTACGGATCAACGCAGGGATGGCCGCTTTCACCAACTGCTCTGCATCCGGCGTATCCTTCAGGTTTTTCATCAAAATATCCGTATCCAGAGAGGCATAGATGTAGTAGCATGCGGAGTTGTAATCGGTATCCCCGATCATGGCGGACCCTTTTTCCTCTATCACCTCCCCGGAGAGCAGATCATCCATGGCGGTGAAATAGTCGGATTCCATGTTCATCTTATTGGTAGAGATAGCATGGGCCACCTGCATGGCGGCTTCCACATCCCGGAACGCATTGGAAGTCACCATTCTCCCAAAGAGTGCCATGTCCAGTGTGACAGGGCGGCTCTCCGCTCCCTTTACCGCCTCCTGCAGATCCTTTGCCTTCAATGCCTTGACCTCTTTCAGGGATGGACAATCCTTGAGCTTTTCATAAATAGCTTCCGCCACCGCCTGGATATCTTCCGGCGCATAGAACACAATCTGTGCGGTGTAGCTGCCATCCTTATTCTCTGCGCCGTCTTTGTTGCCAAATCCACTGATTTTGGGGAATACAGTGTCAATATACTCTTGACTGACTCCCATCTCCGCCAGCTTCTCTGCCACCAGTTGGGGCAGCTTACGGGTTCGAATGCCCAGATGTTCCGCTCCGATGGTCTGAGAGAACAGCGGCGAACGCCTCCAGCTCCGCTTCAAGCACTGGCTGGACACACGGCCCCGGGTCGTTCCGCCAAACATACAGGACTTTGGAGCGCCAGACTCATCCCGGTTCAGATTGACTGGGGGATAGTTCTTGAGCATATGGATTTCGTATAACATGGATCATTCTCCTTTCAATTCTTCTTGCTGCTCTTCAGGCTTAATATAAAGGGCGCGAGCCCACTTCCGCTGCACGCTCTGTTTTTCACCGTTCCAATAGAATAGATCTTCCAATAGCCACTGACAGTCCACTGCATATCCTTTTGATCTCACAAACCGGATCAGTCTGGACAGCTTTTTGAGCATAAATCCATCCTCGTCCCACTGGAGATCCAGAAGCATTTCCAATCGGTGGCCGGTGCTCTCGGACATCTCTTTATCCCGACCAAGTTGATAGAAGATCTGCTCCAAAGGCTGGCGGCGTTTCTCATCTGTATCCCAGAGACAGTACAGACAAACTGCCGCAAATGCTCGCTCCTCCTGCCACTGCGGTATGGAGAAAGGCAGGCACTGAAAGAAAACACGCATGGCCTGTCCATCCGCCTGACTCAGCATGGTCCCAGCTTCCCGCTTCAGAGACGCACGCTCTCCTCTCGGCAAGGTATCTAGCCGCTGGAAGAAACTGCTCCAATCCACTTCCTTCATATCTTCATCCCCTTCTTGATTGCCGCGATTTCTTTTCCAAGCACTTTTTGCTGATAATCCATAACCTGGAGCATAGCTCTTCCACACAGGGTCAGCTGTTCCAAGGTCCAATCTACACATTCCGCTGCTGTCTTGCATTGCCAGCTGATGGCCGCTGTCAGATTGGCAGCATAATCAAATCCAGGCTGTGCCAACGCATCAAACTGGCTCCACAGTATCTGCTCGCAAACCGCGTAGTACCTCTGTCTGGCCTGAACACGGCTCTCCTCCGGGATCTCCTCCAGAGTCAGCGCTTTATAAAGCGCCCGGCCCAACCGCTCCGCTTGCGCGACAAACTCGGTAATAAAGCGCAACGCGTTCTCATTCCCCAGTAACTTTTTGGGAATTTGAAGGTCGTGCCTCTGTGCCCTCATATAGTTTGCCTGATTGGTCTGAACTCCGTAAATCACAAGAGACATCGGACGATCCGAGGTATCCAATTTTTCATACTGCGCTATGATCTGGGGAGCACGCTTTCCTTTCGTGTCAATCAGATCCGTTAGGTTGCGCCAGATCGCTTCATCCGCAGATGGCTTCCAGTTAAATCGTCCCTTTGCATTGTATCGGTATGTAACATGCGGGTCTGTCCAAGAATTTGTCACTTCAAAGTTCATTCCTTGGCTGAAATATACGTTTTCAACGTATTCACCAGACTCATCTGAAATTAGATGGATCCGCCTTGCTGGGAAAAACATACCAAACAGCCATGATGTCCTCGCCACTTTTTGTTTGGATACCACTTCATCCGGATTACGCCACAAGACCGGAGGCCGATCAAGGGGCAGATCAATTCGATCCACCTGGATCATACCAAACACTAAAGTCTGAAACAGGTTCTTTCCCCGGATCAGTGTAAACCATGGCGGAGCGCCGTTCATATTAGAGGGATACCCCTGCGCCCCTGCGGTACAAAAAATCTGCGCAGCCAACATCATCCGCAGCGCTTTGCCGGGCGTGTAAGTGATCTTCTCCCGCTTGTGATCGAAATGGATGTGGTTGTTCCCATTTGGGATAGAGTAATCCAATGTGGAGACCGGTTTTGGATCTCGATCCCAATCTGCACGATATCGGGTCTGTAAAAATGGCCGCTCTGAATCGAAGAGGTCAAAGCTCACCCCCTCCTGTTCACACTGGCGCACATAGCGCTGGATAGTATCCCAATCAAATTGCCCCTCATCCAATAACTCCTCCAATACTTCCTCATCCTCTGGTCGAAGCATGTCCATGAGAAACACGATCAGAAAGCGGTAAACACTGTACTCTACCATAGGAGATGGATCCTGAATTTCGCTGAGCAGGTGGGCCCTCTCCAGCGTTTCCAGCAGGCTAAGCTCTTTCATGCTTCCGTCCAGCTCTTTTACTGGGATCCACGGCTGCGTTAAAATTTGAAATGACGCCTTCACACACCTCACCCCTTCTCAAAAAATATACCCAACTCTTTGTCTGCAACGATTTGGGTTCCATCAGCTTGAGTATACCGCATATTTCCATTTTCATCTACTGTGGCAGTATAAATTTCGATCCCCTCCAGCAGTCTTCTGCCGAAGATCACGCCTTCCGTTCCGTGCCGCAGAAGTTTTGCCCGAACAGAGACACTGGCCTTCAGGATCTCACGCGCCTCTTCTCTGGTCACATCTGATAGACACAGTCGGTCTCCACAATGCTGACTTTTGCTGCGTAAAGATCCAAACCGCTCCGGCGGCAAAAGTACAATACGTACGGTCGGTTCACCCAAGCGCGTCTTGGCCGAGAGGTAGCTACTGCTTTCCAGATCGTCAAATTGAATCCGTTCAGCTTCTTTGATCGGGGTGTATCCCTTTTCAGGGGCATTGATCAGATAACCTCCGCCGGCCGCCGCTTTAACCTGATCTTCCATTAGGTGATCTATCCAGAGATCCAATTCCTCCGGTGGAGCCGCTTCTGGGCTGTAGCCTTGCTCCACCAATGTGGGCAGATCCTCTGGAATCTGTATTTCACTGCGTTCTTCCAACAGATGAATACTCTGCTTCAGAAGACACTCTGGGTAAATATAGCCGTCCGCCTCAAATTTTCCTGTCTCATCAGGAATCAGCACATAGAACCGTGGGGCAGCAAGATGAGGCGGCCGGGGCGTATCTTCATGGCGAAACTCCCGTCCAAGGCGCTGGAGCAGAAGGTCAATTGGCGCGATCGAAGTCATCATAACGTCAAAATCCACATCCAGAGACTGCTCCACCACCTGAGTGGCCACTAGAATAGCCTTCTGCGGGCGAGCTGCCTTTTCTTTTCCAAAGAGACGGATACAGCGCTGTTCGATTTGATCCCGCTGGCCAATCGGAAAACGCGCATGGAATAAAAGCAATTCTCCATCAAATTCTTTGGTTTTGAGCGCTTGGTAGGTCTCCTGGGCTTGCTGGACGGTATTGAGCAAAATACAGAGGCATCCACCGTCTTTCACCAGTCCCATCGCCTTCTCGGCAATCTGTTCCGCATGATGCAGCACCGGGCAAAGCTCGACGGATACTGTCTGTCGTTTTTCCGTCCGGCTGACCGGCCGCACGATTACATTCCCTGACTCTGTTACAGCAGTAATCGAAGGATAGCATGGCTGGATTGGATGATCGGTATAGGCAGACAACATTTGCGCCTTTTTCTCCGGCGGAAGAGTGGCAGACAACAGGACCACAGGGATCTCCAGGGCTTTACACCATTCTAGCAGCCGATGGAGGATCTCACTCATATAGACATCGTAGGAGTGGAGCTCATCGATCACCAAAGTTTTCTCTGCCAATCCCAGCAGCCGCAAAACGCCGTATTTCACCAGCAAGACAGACATCATTGCCTGATCCACCGTGCCAACCGCATAGGAACTCAATAACCCTCGACGCACTGGAAGAAGCCAGCTCGAGGCATAGCGCTCCTCCTCTGTCTCGAATTTAGGCCAGGATTGGGTATTGTCTCCGTCAACCAGCCAGGCCATACTGTGAAGGAGACGGACTGAGTCTGGAAACTGATGCAGCTTTAATAAAGTCCGCATACGTCCAACCATCTGATTGGAGGTAGCTGCTGTAGGCAAACCAACATAGAAACCACTTTTCCCCCACTGTTTGGCCATTCGAATCCCTGCATAGATTCCGGCCTCCGTTTTTCCCTCCCCCATAGGTGCCTCCAACAGTACCACAGAAATGCGCTCCTGTGCCTGTTGAAAAAGGGCCTCAGTTTCTGATTGCAAGCCCCGCATTACATCTCTTGGAATATTGGGCCACACATCATGAAATTCATTTCCAAAGTCTGCGGCCTGCGATGTCAGTCCGCTCAGCATCAAAAATTTTTCCGCAAGACATTTTGCGTGCTCCTCCCCATCCGGCTGATTGATCCAGAGTTCTGCTTGGGCAAAATAGTTACTGGATGCAATCCAGTCCGACAGGATCACAATTCCAAGCAGCAGCGCACCTACACTTCCTCTGTTTTCTTTCCCAAGAGGGGGTAAAAATAATTCCTCAGAGCGTAAAAATCGAAGCCGCATCCAGTGCTCGAATTCTTCCTGAAGATGATTCCAAAAGAGATCTTGCCGGTCCCCTTCCGTTCCGCTTTTCCCTTGGTGATGCACTTCTAGAATATCCGCATAGAATTTAGCTGCGCTTTGATTCGAGGCTTCCTTCCAGAGGCGTTCCCGCAGACAACGCCAGGTAGTTTTCTCATGACGGATCTGGTTTAAAGCAGGAAAGTCTGGTTTTACACCCTCTTTATCCATACTTTCCTTCATAGGCAACCAGCGATATTGAAATTGCCCTTCTATCTTACCCACATCATGAAGGGATACAAGGTATCCAATCCAGTCTGTAAATTTCTCTGGAGTGCACGATAATAACGCCAACAATTTATTTCGTACGCCTGGGACAATCATCTTATGAACGATGACTTGTGCGACAATCCCAGAAATGAAGGAATGGGTCAGAATGGATTGAAAAGGTTCTGTCTTCGCCCATATCTGTTGTAAACCAATGCTCATAGGAATACCTCCTCTCACTTATATTGAAATCATTTTACATTCAAATCTGTCCAATAAATGAGACTCAGGAAAATTTTTTATTTCTGTGATTTTGAGTATAACATTATTTGAACGCTGTTTGTACAATAAAGATTACTGCCTCTAAGAAAGTTGCCCTTACACCATTGCAGCAGAGCAGAAAGCCCGCCTCACCTATGACAATATCCTGCGTCTCAGTGATGACCCGGATGTGAACAACGTGATCCGCTTCCTGCGGGAGCGGGAGATCGTCCACTTCCAGCGCTTCGGCGAGTGTCTGCGGCTGTGCAAGGAAAAGATGAACAGCAAGAATGTCTATCTCACCAACCCCGCATTCGACAAACAGATGACGCCCCAGCCCCGGAATGCCTGAGTGTCCCGGAGTCTGCTATCAAAAGGTGCAAAAAAGCCTGCGGTCTGATGGACCGCAGGCTTTTTGTGGGTTCAGACCCGGATCAGCTCATAGGTCCGGCTGCCCAGGCCGATCTTTTCCCCATGGGCCAAGCAGCTCTCCCACTCGCACTCCGGCGTCACATTCCGGAAGTGGTCGTGGAGATCATGGAAGCCTTCCTCGTGCATCCGGTCATCCAGAAGGCTGCCTGGGATGGGCTGCTGCCGCAAACAGGCATCCACGCACGCCTGGTCCAGGGCCACCGGGTCAAACGAAGCGAACATCCCCACATCAGGCAGGATGGCCATATCGTTGTCCCCATGGCAGTCGCAGTAGGGAGATACATCGATCACCAGGCTGATGTGGAACTGGGGCCGTCCATCCACCACCGCCTTGGCGTATTCGGCCATCTTCCGGTTCAGCTGCTCACAGGCACAGTCGTTGGGGTTAAAAATGGCATCAAAGTTACACACCGCGATGCACCGCCCGCAGCCCACGCACTTTTCCTGGTCAATAAATGCCTTACCCCCATCGTAGGAGATAGCGTCCTGCCCGCACTGCTTGATGCACTGGCGGCAGCCTGCGCAGCGCTTCTGCTTCACCACCGGCTTTCCGCCGGAGTGCTGCTCCATCTTGCCCCGGCGGCTCCCGCACCCCATGCCAATATTTTTCAGCGCACCGCCGAACCCGGTCTGCTCATGGCCCTTGAAGTGGCTCAGGCTGATGAACACATCTGCGTCCATGATGGCGCGGCCGATCTTAGCCTTCTCCACATACTCGCCCCCCGCCACCGGGACCTCTACGTCATCATTGCCCCGCAGGCCGTCTCCAATGATGACCTGACAGCCGGTGGAGAAGGGGGAAAACCCGTTCTCATAGGCGCTCTCAATGTGCTCCAGGGCATTTTTCCGCCTCCCCGGGTAGAGGGTGTTGCAGTCCGTCAGAAAGGGAACGCCGCCCAGCTCCTTCACCACATCCGCCACCGCCTTGGCGTAGTTGGGCCGCAGATAAGTCAGGTTCCCGGGTTCTCCGAAGTGGAGCTTGATGGCCACCAGCTTTTTTTCCATGTCGATCTCACCGATCCCAGCGCTGCGGATCAGCCGCTGGAGCTTGGTGAGCTGGCTTGTCCCCACAGGGGCCCGGAGGTCCGTAAAGTAAACTTTCGATTTGTTCATAGATCTCACATCTCCTCACATGCATCGATTGCATCGATCAAAACTCAGTTGGACGGCATCTGTTGTTTGGCGCGTCTGATCTCCAGTATCCCGGGGATGATATTGGCAAACGAGCCCGCCAGGATCAGCAGGATACCCGCCAGCATATTGCCCGGGATCTCCTCCCCGTGGACCATCCAGGCCAGTATGGGCGAGAGCGCCGGCTTGAAGAAATACACCAGCGAGACCACGCTGGCCGGCTGGTATTCCATAGCCAGGAAGTAGGCGCAGAAGCCCACGCCGGCCACGCCGGCCGAGACATAGAGCACATAGGGCAGGTTCTGGAGGGTATAGCCCTCCAGAATGGGGATCTGGGCAAAGGAGGGCAGACCGATGGACTGGAAGAATCCCGCCACGGCGGGGATATGGGTGATCAGGATAAAGCAGAAAATGATGACGCTCCCGAAGAGGAAGCTGAAGCAGGTGACCACCGCGCCCCCGTACTCCGCACACTTTCGTTTGCCCATCACCCCGTAGATGGAGAACAGCACAGTGGAGCACAGGGCCAGTCCTACGCCCACCATGTTCAGCTTGATATGCAGGGGGTTGATAATGGCCAGGGTCCCCAGGATCTCCAGACTCAGGGCTGCCAGATGGCGCCTCTTGATGGGCTCCTTCAGGATCATGAAGGCAAAAAAGGTAACAAAGACTGGGTTGCAGCTGAACAGGACCGCCACCACGGAGGACTCGGTAAAGTTGATGGACATCTGATAGATCGGCATGCAGATGGCAATGCCGATCAGGCCCAGCAGGGCGAAATAGGCCACGCTTTTCCGGTCCAGGCGCTTGCTTCGCTTCTTTAGGGTGTAGACAGCCACCGGGGCCAGAAAAACGAAGCCGATGGAAAAGCGGGCCAGCGTCAGCTGGACCGGATTGACCTCCCCCGCGATGAGTTTCAGCACCACCTCCATGGAACTGAACGCGATAGTTGCAATCAGGATAAAAAAATATCCTTTTTTCATGTTAAGTGTCTCCCCTTACAGGCTCATGTAAGTTTGTTTTTTGATTATAGCACAGCAGGCCCTGAAAAGGAACCAAAACTCAGAGCAGACACCGAAACGGCTGGACCAGGAGCGATGTGATGGGATAAAGTGCATGCTTCCAGTCTCCGTTATCCCAGGGGGTCACCCCTTCCTTCTCCACATAGGTCTCCAGTCCGGACACCAGCAGAGAATCCTCCTCCATTTCCGCTAGGTAATGTTCCAAGACCGCATTAAATTCCTCCCCATGGATCACGAACATCACTTCCGTATCCACATAGGTGCTGCGCATATCCAGATTGTAGGAGCCTACCGCCGCGAGGTCCTGGTCAATGAGCAGGGACTTTCCGTGGGAGGAGTAATCCCCGTACCACTCCCATACCTGAGCACCGGTATCCAGCACCCGAGCCTTATTGCGGTAATAGTCGGAAGAGGCCATAAAATTGTCCCCTACTCCCATGGAGTTGATCTGAACGGAGAAGGGCACCCCGCGCCCAGCCACCCGTGAAAGTCCGTCATACATCGACTGATCACATACTGCGTAGGGTGTTTGGAGGTAGACTCTCTCCTCAGCACCCTCCATCAGCTGCTGCAGCTGCCACCATACCAGAGGTTCTTTTGCCAAAATATTGATCGGGTTATGGATAAAAGTCACAGCTTTTAATGGGACCGTGGCCTCTATGTAATCTGTATTCTGTTTGCTCAAAAGCTCCGGATGAGCCTCCCTCCATGTGCTGTGCCGCATATGGAGGGCTTCTGTCTCCAGAAGTACGCTCTTTCGATAGAAAAATGGTGCGGACTCCAGCCAGGTTTTGCTGTGGCTGTCAGACCAAACCATCTGAAAGTACTGCTCCACCTGATGGAGTACGCTCTCACCGCTGTCAGCCGTCCCTGCGGCAGAATTATAGAACAGAATATCCAGGTCATGACTCTTTTCCGGGTCCGGGACATAGTCCCCTAAAAATTTATCAAAAGTGTTTCGTCCGCCTGCCAGCAGCAGCCGGTCATCTGAGAGAATATATTTGTCATGGAGCCTGCCGTTAAAGGTCCAGGGCATGAGCGGATTGGGCGTATTATAGAAACGGATCTCAATATTGGGATGTGCGCCCAGGGCATAAAACACCGGCGAGGAGGCCATGCTGACCAGGCCGTTCATCCCATCCGTGAGGACCTGGACCTGGACCCCGCGCTCCGCTGCCGCCAGGAGGGCCGCTGCCACATCCCTGCCGCTCTCACAATCCCGGATATCAAAATTGGTGAAAATCAGCCGCTTCTGCGCCTCTTCAATCATGCGGATCCGGATCTCCAGTGCGGCAACATTGTCATCTATCAGGGCTGCACGATCCACGCTTCCAGTCCCATAAAATCCACTTTTGTCAAATCCTCTCTGAAATTCTTTTGACACTCCCGGCTGGAACAGAAATGGGAGCCACATTCCCAGGAGCAGATAGACCGCATAACACAGAAAAACCACTGGCAGAATCCGCAGTATAAGGTGTACATGCCGGCCACCAGCTCCCCCTGCTTTGATAAATAAATGTTTCATCTTATCTGTAAACCTCCGGGCTTTGTTATGAGAGCAGACGCTTTCATTCTCTATTTTTCATTATTATAGAACGAAACGACTTTTTTCTCAAGGGGATATGATCGGAACCCACACAGGCTTTCGATCGCACTGTCCCTCAGAAGCGGACGGCGGACCGTCTGCCCCCTGCTGGCCTCCAATGAGCTGACAGCCGGGTATTCTCTATCAGAATACCCGGCTGCCTCTGACTTTTCACATCTTTACGCGGTGGAACACCTTTTTTCCTTTTTTGAGCATCAGGCCGTCGCCTGCCATCTGGTCGGCAGTGTAGGATGCGGCCACGTCGGTGACCTTCTCCCCGTCCACCTCCACGCCGCCCTGTTCCACCAGGCGGCGGGCCTCCTTCTTGGAGGGAGCCAGCTTGCACTTCATCATCAGGTCCAGGATGCCGATGGAGCCGCCGGCCAAGTCCTCCTGGGACAGCTGGGTGGCCGGGACATTGCTCATGTCTCCGCCGCCCACAAAGAGGGCCTTGGCGGCCTCCTGGGCCTTCTCAGCCTCCTCCTTGCCGTGGACCAGAGCGGTCAGCTCATAGGCCAGGATCTCCTTGGCGGTGTTCAGCTGGCTGCCCTCCCACTTGTCCATCTCGTCAATCTGCTCCAGGGGCAGGAACGTGAGCATGCGCAGGCACTTGAGCACGTCGCCGTCGCCTACGTTGCGCCAGTACTGATAGAACTCATAGGGGCTGGTCTTGCTGGGGTCCAGCCACACCGCGCCCTTGGCTGTCTTGCCCATCTTCTTGCCCTCGGAGTTGAGCAGCAGGGTGATGGTCATGGCGTGGGCGTCCTTGCCCAGCTTTCTCCGGATCAACTCGGTGCCGCCCAGCATGTTGGACCACTGATCGTCGCCGCCGAACTGCATGTTGCATCCGTAGTGCTGGAACAGGTAGTAGAAGTCGTAGGACTGCATGATCATATAGTTGAACTCCAGGAAGGAGAGTCCCTTCTCCATCCGCTGCTCATAGCACTTGGCCCGAAGCATGTTGTTCACCGAGAAGCAGGCTCCCACATCCCGCAGCAGCTCGATATAGTTCAGTTTCAGCAGCCAGTCGGCGTTGTTTACCATCTGGGCCTTGCCCTCACCAAACTCGATGAACCGCTCCATCTGCTTTTTGAAGCAGTCGCAGTTGTGCTGGATGGTCTCCGGGGTCATCATGTTCCGCATGTCGGTGCGGCCGGAGGGGTCCCCAATATAGCCGGTGCCGCCGCCGATGAGTGCGATGGGCCGGTTGCCCGCCATCTGAAGGCGCTTCATCAGGCACAGGGCCATGAAGTGGCCCACATGGAGGGAGTCGGCAGTGGGGTCAAAGCCGATGTAGAACACCGCCTTCCCCTCATTCACCATCTTGGAGATCTCCTCCTCGTTGGTCACCTGGGCGATCAGTCCGCGGGCTTTCAGTTCCTCATAACAGGTCATCGTACTTTCTCCTTTTTATTCAATATTCTGCTGGCATGAAGTGTTTTCAGCAGGACTGTTGTTTCTCTCCCTGAGCAGGCACGCGCTCCTTGTGCTCCCTGCGTCCACAGATCACATTGTAGGCCACCACGCTGCCCACCACGATCACCGCGCCCACCAGCGCAGTGGGACCGATCATTTCATGGTAAAAGACGGCTACCAGGATGGGGTTGAGGACCGGCTCGATGCCGGAGACCAGGCTGGCCGTCACCGGCGGAGTGGTCTTCAGGCCGATGGTGAGCAGGATATAGGCCAGTGCCACCTGGAACACCCCCAGGATCAGGACGCTGACCACCGCTGTGGCGGAGAAGTCGGTCTCCATGGCCACAAAGGGCAGTCCCACCACCGCGCTGAATACATCTCCCCAGAAGACCGAGCTGATGGCGTCCCCCTCCGGCATGTCGTTCATCATGAACACACCGGCATAGGAGATCCCGGAGATGAGGGCCAACACGTTCCCCACCATCCCGCCAGCGGAAAGGCTGTCCACAAAGAAGAACAGGATGCCGCCCAGCACGGCCGCGCAGGTCACCAGATCCAGCTTTCCCGGCCTGCGCCGGAAGAAGATGGCGGTGAACACCATCACGAAAATGGGGGCGGTGAACTGGAGGACGATGGCGTTGGCCGCCGTGGTCATCTTGTTGGCGATGGAGAAGAGGATGTTGGTCCCACACACCGCCAAAGCGCCCAGCAGGACCCAGCGGTTCATCCTGGGCTTGTGGCGGATGGCCCACAGGTACAGCCCGATGACCACCAGGGCCACCGCGGTCCTGGCTCCGTTGATGGACATCCCGTTCCACGGGATCACTTTGATGCAGAGCCCCCCGATGCTGTACAGCACCGCGGCGGCAAAGACGCACAGGACGCCTCTCTGCTTTGCGGACACGACACCGCCCCCTTTTCTGTCTCTCTCCACATTTCCAGACCGCCCGAACTCATTTTGCGGAGTCTCCCCCGCTGTTCCCGCCCCTGCGGCGCGGGAATACACAGAGAGGATCGGGCTCTCTGAAAAATGCCCCCTGTCCCGAAGGACAGAGGGCATGAAATGCGGTACCACCTCTGGACCGTCCTGTCCTCGCGGGCAGGACCTTATGGAGTGCTGGACTCCGGCGCGGTAACGGGCGCGGCCCGGCCTGTCCCCTACTGCGGCTTGTCCGGTTCGGGCGGCTGCTCGGAGGCGTATTCCCGGAGCGCCCCTCTCCCCCTCTCACCGTCCGGGGGTTCTCTGGGCAGCGGCGGCTCCGCTACTGGTCCTCTTCATTGCAATGTGTGCAATATAGCACACGCCGTTTTCTTTGTCAAGGGGCGGGCAGGGATTTCCGGACAGATCTGGGTCCGGGCGGCTGCCCCGGCCCTTGTCACTCGGACCGGCCCATGGTACAATAGCACCGCCCCCCCGGCGGGGTCCGGGGGGCGGATCAACAGATAAGTGGTGATATCTCATGCATCAGATCCTCATCGTGGAGGACGACCCTGCCCTCAGCCAGGGCATCCGCCTGGCACTGGGCCAGGAAGGGCGCCAGTTCGTCCAGGCCGGCACCATCGGCCAGGCGGAGCGGGAGCTGGCGGAGCGGACCTTTGACCTGCTCATCCTGGACCTGAACCTGCCCGACGGGAACGGCCTGGACCTGCTCTCCCGGCTGCGGGACCGCTCCGCCCTGCCGGTGCTGATCCTGACGGCCAACGACCTGGAGATGGACCAGGTGACCGGTCTGGAGCTGGGGGCGGATGACTATGTGACCAAGCCCTTCTCCCTGGCGGTGCTGCGCGCCCGGGTGAACAGCCTGCTCCGGCGCAGCCGGCCTGCCCCCGCCGCGCTGGAGCTCCCCCCGTTCCTGTTCGACTTTGACGCCATGTTCTTTGCCAGGGACGGCGTGCCGTTGGAGCTGTCCAAGACGGAGCAGCGGCTGCTACGCCTGCTGGTGGAGCACCGGGGACAGACCCTGTCCCGGGAGGTGCTGCTGGACCGGGTGTGGGACGGCGGCGAATTCGTGGACGAAAACGCCCTTTCCGTGGCGGTGAACCGCCTGCGCGCCAAGCTGGCGGACGCCCCCATCCGCACCGTGTACGGCCTGGGCTATCAGTGGGCGGTGGACTGAGATGGACTGGAAGCTGATCCTCTGCATGGGGCTGGCGGCGGCCGGCCTGCTCTTTGGTCTGTCCCAGTGGCTGCGCGCCCGGCGTCAGTTGGAACGCATGGACCGGATGCTGGACCGGGCCATCGATGGGAGCTTTTTGGAGAGCTCCTTCGATGAGTCCGTCCCCTCCGCCCTGGAGTCCAAGATGTCCCGGTTCCTCAACGGTTCCGCCTCCTCCGCCCGGAATCTGGCGGAGGAAAAGAGCAAGATCGCGGCTCTGATCGCCGACGTGTCCCACCAGACCAAGACCCCCATCGCCAATCTGCTGCTGTACGCCTCCCTGCTGGCGGAGAGCGAGCTGACCCCGGAACAGCGGGCCCAGGCCGAGGCCCTGAAGACCCAGGCGGAGAAACTCTCCTTCCTGGTGGACGCTTTAGTCAAGTCCTCCCGGCTGGACAACGGCATCCTCACTCTGTCCCCAGCACCTCACCCCATCCAGCCCCTGCTGGATGGGGCGGCCGCGCAGGGGCTGGCCGCCGCCAGACAGCGTGGCATTTCCCTCACTGTCCTGCCCTGGGAGGGCGCGGCCCGCTTTGACTCCAAGTGGACGGCGGAAGCCCTTTACAATGTTCTGGACAACGCCTTGAAATATACCCCGCCCGGCGGGACAGTGACCCTGTCTGTCACCGCCTACCATATGTTCTGCTGCATCCAGGTCTCAGACACCGGCCCCGGTATCCCGGAGGAGGAGCAGGCCCAGATCTTCTCCCGCTTTTACCGGGGGGCCGCCGTCCGGGAGCAGGAAGGGCTGGGGCTGGGCCTCTACCTCACCCGCCGCATCCTGACCAGCGAGGGGGGCTATATCCGGGTGTCCTCTCAGCCGGGAAAGGGTAGCACCTTCTCCCTCTATCTGCCACTGGAGTGACGGCTCCCCCGCGGCCCCGCCCCTGAAATCTTTCAGCTCTGAAAGATTTCAGAAAGAGTGTGGAAAGGATCTTTTGCTAGAATGGGCACTGTCAACAAGGGCAGCGCCCATTTTTATCCATAAGGAGCGATCAACATGACAATTTTGGAGACCAAGGATCTGAGAAAATTTTACGGCAGCGGCGACACCCAGGTGAAGGCCCTGGATGGGGTGGACCTGAGCGTGGAAAACGGGGAGTTCGTGGCCATCGTGGGCACCTCCGGCTCCGGCAAGTCCACCCTGCTCCACATGCTGGGCGGGCTGGACCGGCCCACCAGCGGCGCTGTGCTGGTGGACGGGAAGGACATCTTCTCCCTGAAGGACGAGGAGTTGACCATCTTCCGCCGACGGAAGATCGGCTTCGTGTTCCAGTCCTATAATCTGGTGCCGGTGCTGAGCGTGTATGAAAACATCGTCCTGCCCATCCAGCTGGACGGCGGCAAGGTGGACCAGTCTTATGTAAATCAGGTCATCGAGGCCCTGGGGCTGGAGCAGAAGCTCCAGAACCTGCCCAGCCAGCTCTCTGGGGGACAGCAGCAGCGCGTGGCCATCGCCCGGGCTCTGGCCACCAAGCCCGCTATCATCCTGGCCGACGAGCCCACAGGCAACCTGGACTCCAAAACCAGTCAGGACGTGCTCTCCCTGATGAAGGTCACCGGGCAGAAGTTCGCCCAGACCATGGTGATGATCACCCACAACGAGGAGATCGCCCAGATGGCCGACCGCATCGTCCGCATTGAGGACGGCAGGATCGTCAAGCGCTGAGGGGGTGGATTCCATGAACGTCTCCAACGGCAAGTGTATCCGAGACCTCTCCCGTAAGAGCCTGCGAGCCAACCGCACCCGGAACCTGATCGCGGTGCTGGCCATCGCCCTGACCACGGTGCTCTTCACCTCCCTGTTCACCATCGCCATGTCCATCAACGACGGCATCCAGCAGAACAACTTCCGCCAGGTGGGCGGCTTCTCCCACGGCGGGTTCAAGTACCTGACAGAGGAGCAGTTTCACGAATTGAAGGACGACCCCCTCATCGACCAGTGGGGTCTGCGGCGCTTTGTGGGCATGCCCAGTGAGGTGCCCTTCAACAAAAGCCATGTGGAGGTGGGCTACTCCGATGCCAACGAGGCCCACTGGATGTACTGCGACCCGGTTGAGGGGCGCCTGCCCCAGGAGGGCACCGATGAGGCCGCCACGGACACCCATGTGCTGGAGCTGATGGGGGTCACGCCGGAGATCGGCGCCAAGTTCACGCTCACCTTTGACGTGGACGGCCATGAGACCACCCAGACTTTCACCCTGTGCGGCTGGTGGGAGTACGACGAGGCCATTGTGGCCAACCACATTCTGATCCCGGAGAGCCGGGCGGACGCCATCCTGACGGAGACCGGCGTGGTGCCCGGGCAGACCACGGACGGCATGACCGGGACCTATAACATGGATGTGATGCTGAAAAATGGGGCCCGAAATATTGCAGGCGACCTGGACCAGATCCTGGAAAACCATGGCTATCAGGCCGAGAGCTCCGCTCAGCCGGGCTATATCCATACCGGCGTCAACTGGGGCTACACCGGCGCCCAGCTGTCCGGCAGCATGGACCCCGCCACCTTCATCGCCATCTGCGCGGTGCTGCTGCTCATCATCTTCACCGGCTACCTCATCATTTACAATGTGTTCCAGATCTCCGTCACCAACGACATCCGCTTCTATGGCCTGCTGAAGACCATCGGCACCACCCCCCGGCAGCTGCGGCGCATCATCCGGCATCAGGCCCTGGCCCTGTCCCTGGCGGGCATCCCCCTGGGGCTGGTGCTGGGCTGGCTCATCGGCGGACAGCTGACGCCGGTGATCGTCCGGCAGGTGAACGGGGTGTCCAATGTGGTGTCAATGGACCCGATCATTTTTGCGGCCTCCACCCTGTTTTCCCTGGTGACCGTTCTTCTCTCCTGCCGCAAGCCGGGAAAAATGGCCGCCCGGGTCTCCCCCATCGAGGCGGTGCGCTACACCGAGGGCGGGAACCTGAAACGCAGAGCCAAGCGCAGAGCCAAGGGCGTCTCCCTCTTCTCCATGGCCTGGGCCAACCTGGGCCGCAGCCGGGGCAAGACGGCGGTCACCGTCCTCTCTCTGTCCCTGGCGGTGGTGCTGCTCACCGTGACGGTCACCTTCACTCAGGGCTTTGACATGGACAAGTATGTCTCCAACTTCACTGCCAGCGACTTCATCGTGGCCGACGCGGGCCAGTTTCAGACCGGCGGCGACGCCTATAACGACGAGATGGACGTGACGGAGGACGTGATCGCCGCCATCGACGCCCAGGGCGGCATCACCGGCGGCGGCTTGGTCTACGGCGATACCTCCGCTGCGCTGGAGTTCGTCACCGAGGAGTACTACCGCTCCGTCTGGAGCCGCTGGAACACCCCCGAGCAGCTGGACAGCATGGTCCACTTCAAGGACCGCAATGAGGAGGGCCTGCTGGCCGACCGGGTGCAGCTCTACGGCATGGAGCAGTTCCCCCTGGACCACCTGACGGTGCTGGAGGGAGACCTGTCCAAGCTCAGTGAACCCGGCGGGCGGTATGTAGCCGCTGTGTACAGCGATGACGACTACGGCCGGCCCGAGATGGGCTCCCACTGGGCCCGGCTGGGGGACACCGTCACCATCCGGTATGTGGAGGAATATGAGTACTATAATCCCGACACCGGAGAGGTGTACGGCCCATGGGAGAACGTGCCCGAGGGTGCCAACTGGGTGGACCGGGCGGTGAAGTACCGGGACGTGGAGTACGAGGTGGCCGCCTTGGTGACCGTGCCCATGGCCCTGAGCTACCGCTATTACGGCGCGGATGAGTTCATCATGAACGACCAGACCTTCATCCAGGACACGGGCACGGACAGCGTCATGTACTATGCCTTCGACACCACGGATGAGGCCAACGCCGCCATGGAGTCCTTCCTGGCGGACTACACGGAAAATGTGAATCCCCAGTTCGACTATGAGAGCAAGTCCACTTACGCCGCGGAGTTTGAGGGGATGCGATCCATGTTCCTGCTGCTGGGCGGGGCCCTCAGCGGCATCGTGGGCCTGGTAGGGGTGCTGAACTTCTTCAACGCCATCCTCACCGGCATCATCACCAGGAAACGCGAGATGGCCGTCCTCCAGTCCATCGGCATGACCGGAAAGCAGCTGAAGACCATGCTGGTCTGTGAGGGCCTGCTGTACGCCCTGAGCTCTGTGCTCCTGTCCCTGGTCCTGGCGGTGGTCCTGGGCCCCCTGGCCTTCTCCGCCCTTCAGAGCATGTTCTGGTTCTTCACCTACCGCTTCACCCTGGCCCCCATCCTGGCGGTGGCTCCGGTGTTTGCCCTGCTGGGCGCCCTGGTCCCCCTGGCGGTGTACCGCTCCATCTCCAAACACACCGTGGTGGAGCGCCTGCGGGAGTCGGACAACTGACCAAACCATACAACGGGACAGCTCCTCCGCCTGTGCGGAGGAGCTGTCCCGTTGTATATCTCTCCATAGGGCCCACCGGATGGGGAGATGACAAAAAGGAGGAGCCGGGATCGAGCGGCTCCTCCTGTCCATCAGGGCTCAGCCATAGAACTTATGGCCCCCGATGGTGGTGATATGTGTTTTGTTCCGGGAAGCCCAGCTGTTGGAAGCTGAGTCAAAGTAGAGCGCCCCGGCGGCCTCCTCCACCACGGCGCCGTCCATCGCCAGCTTGGCGGCGATGATGCTGCCCTCGTTGGGGGTGCGCTTGGCCAGGCTGCCGGACCCGTAGGTGGGGAACTGGTTCTTCTGGGCCAGCACTCCTTCGATGGTATTGGGGAAGATCGGGCTCTTGACCCGGTTCAGGACTACGTTGGCCACAGCGATCTTACCATCCAGGCTCTGGTTTCCGCTCTCCGCGTAGACCACGCGGGACAGCCAGAACAGGTCGTCCTGGTTGTAGAAGGAGTCGCCGGAGGCGATGCCGCCGCTCCCCGTGGTGATGGAGGTGGTCCCGTCTGCCGGGTCCCAGCTCAGCTTGGCATCAAAGGCCTTGACCAGCTCCTTCAGCGGGACGACTACCCGCCCGGCCTCCATGCGGACGCCCTCGGGGACATAGAGATAGCGGCCGTTGGCCACCAGATACTGCTGGCCCACCTTGGCCGTCAGGTCCAGAACGGCGCTCTGGACCGCAGCGGTGCTGGAGCCCCCATCCCAGGTGATGGTCACACTGGGGTCCAGGGTCTGAGCCATGGCGGCCAGCGCCACATAGGTGGTCCCCTGCTCCACAGTCTTTCCCGTGTCCGCGGGGACGGGCTGGCCGTTCACCAGCAGGGTGTGGTCCAGGGCCACAGCGGGCTCGGCCGTGACCGAGGTCTGGGTCCCGTCGGAATTGATCGCCTCCAAATATATCTCGTCAGCGGAGATCTCTTCTGTATCCTGCGCTTCGATACCGGTCTGGATTCCGGTCTCAAGCACCTGCGCCGATCCGTCGGCGGAGGCGCTCTCCTCCTCGATCACAATGGCCGCGGCGGCGGAGTCCTGCTCCACACCGGCGCCCATCAGGAGGAGCAAGGCAAATGCGCACAGCAGTGTTGAAAACAGCTTGCGTTTCATTGTCTTCACTCCCTATTACAATTTGTGTCGAAACGGTGACACCAAAAGCAACGTTTTTGTTACTTTTGTTACCACATTGTAACCAATTCCTCAAACAGGCGCAAGGGCAAAATTGACTAGAGTTCTCTCTGAAATCTTGTGCATTTTTTCGGAATATTCCTAGTATAAGCCTTAGAATGACCGGTTAAGCCCTCTTTCCCCCTCCTCTGACGCATTTTTACATCCGCGCTCTTCTGCCTTTCTGCCCATTACTCGCTGTCTTCCTACCCACCAGGCACGTCCACCTTTGGCCTTTTCCTCTGATAATTCCTTGACATCCCCTTTTTTCCGGGTACAATTGAGAAAAAAGGAGGCGTTCTTATGGCCTATTCGCTGTTCGAGACTGCGGAGCTGGGCCCGCTCATATCCAAAAACAGGACCGTGCGTTCCGCCACCAACGAGCACCTCTCCGATCCCAGTGGACAGATCACTCCCGCCTGGGTGGACTCCCTGGAGGCGCTGGCCCGGGGTGGAGTGGGCATCATCATCACGGGCCACCTGTCGGTGGACCGGGACCAGCGGGCAGATGAGGGGCAGGCGGTGCTGGATCAGGAGACGGACCCCGCCCTCCTCTCTCTGGCCGCCCAGCGGGTCCACCAGCACGGGGCCCTGCTCATTGCCCAGATCAGCCACAGCGGCGGGAAGGCGCGCCCCGGCGTCAACGGGCGGCCGCCCCTCTCCCCCGGCGATCTCACGCCCCAGCTGCTGGACAGGCTGGTGGAACAGTTCCGCCATGCGGCCCGGACGGCCCAGATGGCGGGCTTTGATGGGGTCCAGGTCCACTGTGCCCACAATTATCTGCTCTCCAGCTTCCTGAACCTCCGGTGGAACCACCGGGAGGATGCCTATGGCGGCAGCCTGGAGAATCGGTTCCGGTTGATCCGCCGGGTCCTGCTGGCTGTCCGGGACGCCTGTGGTCCCCGCTTTGCCCTCCTGGTCAAGGTGGACAACGACAGCTGTGATGACCTGCCTGCCCTGCTCCGGCTCTTCCAGTCCGCCGGCGTGGACGGCATCGAGCTCAGCGGCCTGGACATGGCCCGCCGGGACGGGCAGAAGACCCCCTTCTTCCTGGACCGCCTGCTGGCTGCCTGGGAAGGCCTCACCGTACCCATCTTCCCGGTGGGAGGCGTCTTTTCCCGCGCTGCGGCAGAAAAGGTGCTGGCCGCCGGTGCCCCCTTTGTCTCCCTCTCCAGGGCGCTGATCTGTCAGCCCGACTTCGTGGAGCGGATGGAAAAAGGCCAGACAGAGAGCCCCTGCCTGGCCTGCAACCACTGCTACAATGTGTACCGCCAGCGCCCGGTGCGCTGTGTGCTCCATACCGAAGTCATCCCCCAGCTGGAGGCGGTGTTCGGCCCCTACCCCACCTGACTTTCCCCGGGCCCGTTCCCCGGATCGGGAGCGGGCCCGCTCACACTTTTGCCCGCCGGTCCCCGCCCTTAAAAAAGAAAACAGAAAAAAATAGAAAAAAGGACTTGACTCCAGCGGAAAAGCTGGTATAATACATTTTGCTGTCACGGTCGACCGCAGACAGCGCCATGGAGAGATGGCTGAGCTGGTCGAAGGCGCACGATTGGAAATCGTGTAACGGCTAATACCCGTTCGAGGGTTCGAATCCCTCTCTCTCCGCCACGCCGGAGCAAAGTCCGCTTTGCTCCGGCGATTTTTTATCTTTCCAGGCGGGCGCTCCGCCGCCTCGCCCCACCCACTTCAGGAGGGATCTCTTATGGATCTGTGCGACATCCAGCAAATCAAGGCCTTGTTGTCCCGGCACGGCTTTCACTTCTCCAAGTCCATGGGGCAGAATTTTCTGGTGGAGGACTGGGTGCCCCGGGATATTGCGGAGGCATCCGGCGCCTCCCCTTCCTGCGGTGTGCTGGAGGTGGGCCCCGGCATCGGCCCCCTCACCCAGGAGCTCTCCCGGCGGGCCGGGCGAGTGGTCTCTGTGGAACTGGACCGGTCCCTCCTCCCCATCCTGTCAGAGACCATGGCCGGCCGGGAAAATGTGGAGATCGTTCCAGGAGACATCCTGAAGACTGATCTGGCTGCCCTGACAGCGGAAAAGTTCCCCGGCCTTACGCCGCTGGCCTGTGCCAATCTTCCTTATAATATCACCTCCCCCGCCATCACCGCCCTGATCCAGGCTGGGGTCTTCGCCGCCATCACCGTCATGATTCAGCGAGAGGTGGCCCTGCGTATCTGCGCCCGGCCTGGGACACCGGATTACGGGGCCTTCTCCGTCTTCTGCCAGTACCACACCGCCCCGGAGCTGCTCTTCGAGGTCCCCCCCTCCTGCTTTATCCCCGCACCCAAGGTGACCTCCGCCGTCCTGCGGATGACGCCCCGGCCCGCCCCGGCCGAGGTGGATGACGAGGCCCACTTCTTTCGGGTGGTCCGGGCCGCCTTCGCCCAGCGCCGAAAGACCCTGGCCAACAGCCTCACCTCCTCCCTGTCCGGCCTGTACACGAAAGAGGACATCCAGGAGGCTATCCGGATCTGCGGCCTCGCCCCGGACGTCCGCGGGGAACGGCTTGGCATCCCGGAGTTCGCAGCCCTCTCGAAGGCCCTGCGGGCCCAGCCCCAATGAGCCCCTGCGTCCTATTTCTGAAACACAGTGTGCGCCAATAGAGACCGGGCCTTCCCAGACGGGAAGGCCCGGTCTCTATTGGGTTCACACCGCCCGCATCCGGTGGTCGGTGCCCACCGCAGCCGCGGCCGCGAGGATGGCGCCCCCCGCCCCTGCCATGATCCACCGCAGAGAGACCACATCGGCCAGGGGGCCAAAGATGGCCATGCCCAAAGGCAGGCACCCGGCGTACATGGTGCTGAGCAGTCCGAACACCCTGCCCTGCATGTCCGCCTCCGTGTGCTCCTGAAGCATGGTGGTGATTGCCGTCTGCACCACCGTCAGCGCTGTCCCGTACAGCGCCATCAGCCCCAGATAGGGGACAAAGTGCCGGGACAGCCCCATCCCTGCCGCCAGGACGCCAAAAGCCAGCAGGCCCGCCGTCAGGGTCCTCCCCCTGCGCCGGAAGCCGCCCCAGGTGCTCATCAGCACTCCTCCTGCTATCATCCCCGCAAAGCCGGCCAGCTCCACCGCTGTAAGATACCAATAGGTCTCCCCAAAGGTCCGCCGGACAAAGAGGCCCGCCAGATACCCCCCTGGCACGCAGAAAAAGGTGACCAGCCCGTATAGTACCAGCAGCCTCCCCGCCAGCCTGTGGGAGAAAGCACAGCTCACCCCGGCACGGATATCAGCCAGGAGGGGAGACCGCTCCCTAGTTCCTCTCTGTCCGGGCAGCGCCAGACAGGACAGCAGACCCGTCCCCACGACCGCCGTCACCACATCGATCATCAGGGTGGTGCGCAGATCACTCACCGCGAATACCGCGCCTGCCGCCGCCGGGGCGGCGAAATTCACCAGCGACTGCATGGCGGCATTGAGGCCGTTGTACCGCATGAGCTGGTCCTCCGGGACCAGCTGGGGAATGGCCGCGTTCACCGCCGGGGCCTGGATGCCGGCCCCCAGGGAACGGAGGAGCGACATGACCAGCAGGCCGCCCAGCAGGGCCGGGCCCGACGGGATGTGGGGAAGCGCAGGGATCATAGCCAAGGTGGCGCAGGCAATCAGGACATCCGCTCCGATGATGAGTGCCTTTCTGTTGTACCGGTCCGCCCAAACACCGCCTAAAAAGGAGACCAGAAACTGTGGCAGATAGGAGCAGACAGAGAAGGCGGCCACCCACCCGCCGCTGGCGGTCTCCATAGCCGCGTACCAGACCAGGGCCATCTGCACCAGGGTGGAGCCGAACAGGGTGATGCACTGGCTGGTCAGAAAGAGCAGAGCCCTTTTTCGCCATCCGGAGGGCTGTCTGTTATCTGTCATCCCGCCCCTCCTCTCCCCGGGGAAGGAGCACCAGGCGCTGGGTGGGGTAGCCGAACTCCGTCAACAGCTCACGCTGGGCAAAGCCCAGTTCCAGCAGCAGGGCCCGGTGCCCCGTGTCCGCCCTGTCCCGTTCCCGGTAGGTGGTGGTGCTGATCTCCTGATCGGGCAGACAGGTCTCCGTCAGTACGTCCAGAAACAGCCGCTGGAGCCCCCGCCTCCGGTACTGGGGGTGCACCCCCAGAAACTCGATGCGTCCCGGCCCCGTGGAGAAGGCCAGAGCCCCCGCCAAGGTGTCACCCTCCCCCAGGACCAGGGCGTGTCCGGCGCGAATGCTCTCCCGCAGCTGCTCCAGATACGCCCCCTCGTCCATGGCGGGATAGCCGTCGATCACCAGACGCATCAGCTCCATCCAGGCAGGGATATCTCTCTCTTCTGCCAGCCGGATCTCCTCCTTTCTGAACGCTTCCCTGCCCCTCTCCATACGGAGGGTAAAGGGCAGCTGGAGGGGATAGAAGTTCCCAGCCGCCCGGTAAGCCGCAGGAGGCGCCTTGTACATGCTCTTAAACGCCTGGGAGAAGGACTGCTGGCTCTCGTATCCGCACTGCAGAGCGATCTGGCTGATGGGCCGTCGGGAAAAAGCCAGCAGCTTGGCCGCCTCAGTGAGCCGGCGGCGCTGCACATAGTCATGAAGCGTCATTCCCACCGTCTCTGTGAACATGCGGTGCAGGTGGTATTTGGAGTAGTGGACCGCCTCCGCCACCGTCTCCAGTTCCAGCCTGCCGCCCAGGCGGCTCTCGATATACCTGATGACGGTCTGTATCCCACGGACCGCTCTGTCTTCCATTGAAGCCCCTCCTCTCTGGATGGTATGATAACAGATTTCATGGAAAATGGCTTCCTCATTCTTGCGGTTTTAAAATTTTCCTCCAAAATGTAAGGGTGCAGCCTGACTTGTTTTGGCCCTGATGAGCTCCTGAAAAACTTGCCCTTGCCATTCTTCGGAAAATGGAGTATAATATTTTCACGAAATTTTCCAAGAAATTTTGTTGAAAATAGGAGGATTGCCCCATGGAAACTTATGGACTGGAACAGCTGGGCATTATCAGCCCCAGCGCTGTGTATCGGAACCTCTCCCCTGCCATTCTGGTGGAGAAGGCGCTGGCCCGGGGCGAGGGCAAGCTGAATTCCACGGGCGCCCTGTGCGTCAACACCGGGAAATATACCGGACGCTCTCCCAACGACAAGTTCATCGTGGACTCCGCCGGTGTCCATGACGAGATCGCCTGGGGCAAGGTCAACGTCCCCACCACCCAGGAGGTCTTTGACGCCTTGTATGAGAAAATGGTGGCCTATCTCCAGAACCGGGAGATCTTTATCTTTGACGGCTTTGCCGGTGCGGACCCCAAATACACCAAAGCTTTCCGGGTGATCAACGAGCTGGCCAGCCAGAACCTTTTCATCCACCAGCTTCTGCTGCGTCCCACGGAAGAGGCGCTTGCCAATTACAAGCCTGACTTCACCATCATCTGCGCCCCCGGCTTTAAGTGCATCCCTGAGCGGGACCATGTGAACTCGGAGGCCGCCATCATGATCGACTATGAGAAGAAGATGGTGCTCATCGCAGGCAGCCAGTACGCCGGTGAGATCAAGAAGTCGGTCTTCTCCGTCATGAACTACCTCATGCCCAAGGAGGGCGTCTTCCCCATGCACTGCTCCGCCAACATCGGTGAGGCCGGGGACTCCGCCATCTTCTTCGGCCTGTCCGGCACCGGCAAGACCACCCTGTCCGCCGATCCCAACCGCAAGCTCATTGGCGATGACGAGCACGGCTGGGCGGATGACTCTGTCTTTAATTTCGAGGGCGGCTGCTACGCCAAGTGCATTGACCTGACCGAGGAGCGGGAGCCCGAGATCTTCCGGGCCATCAAGTTCGGCGCCTTGGTGGAGAACGTCATCATGGACGAGGAGACCCGCGTCCCCGACTACTCCGACGGCAGCCTGACTGAGAACACCCGCGTGGGCTACCCCGTGGACTATATCCCCAATGCCGCCATCCCCGGCATCGGCGGCACCCCCAAAACGGTGATCTTCCTCACCGCCGACGCCTACGGCGTCATGCCCCCCATCTCCAAGCTGAACGAGAAGCAGGCCATGTACTACTTTGTCTCCGGCTTCACCAGCAAGCTGGCGGGCACCGAGCGGGGCATCACCTCCCCCGTGCCCACCTTCTCCACCTGCTTCGGCGCCCCGTTCATGCCTCTGGACCCCTCCGTCTATGCCGGGATGCTGGCTGAGAAGGTGGCCAAGTCCGGCGCCAACGTCTATCTGGTCAACACCGGCTGGTGCGGCAACAGCGGCAAGCGCATGAATCTGAAGTACACCCGCGCTATGGTCACCGCCGCCCTCAACGGCGAGCTGGAAAAAGCGGAGTTCGTCACCGACCCCTACTTCGGCGTTCAAGTGCCTACCTCCTGCCCCGGTGTGCCCGACGAGCAGATGATCCCCGCCAAGCAGTGGGGGGACGACACCGCCGGTTACGAGGCCAAGGCCAAGGAGCTGGCCAAGTCCTTTGTGGAGAACTTCAAGAAGTACACCCATATGCCTGCCGATGTGGTGGCAGCCGGCCCCAAGGCCGAGTAAAGCTGGCAGAACTCTATGGGGCGCCGCAGATGCGGCGCCCCATTTCTATGAGGAGGTGGACCCATGAAGCGATATCAGATGTCAGAATCCCTGCCGGTGGGCCTCCTGCTGGCACTGGCGGGCGGGATCTTGGATTCCTATACCTATTTGAACCGGGGACAGGTATTCGCCACCGCTGAGACCGGGAACCTGGTCCTGCTGGGCATCCATTTGGCCCAGGGAGAGCTGGGCCGGGTCCTCTCCTGCCTCTTTCCCATTCTCGCCTTTGCCCTGGGCGTCCTGACTACCGAGGGGCTTCGCCGCCGCCTGAGCTCCGGCCGGGTCCACTGGAGGCAGCCCATCCTGGCGGCGGAGTGCCTGGTCATCCTGGTGGTCTCCTTCCTGCCTCAGGGAGATCTGGACGCCCTGGCCAATGTGCTCATCGCCTTTACCAGCGCCATCCAGATCGAGAGTTTCCGAAAATTTGCAGGCTGCGGATGCGCCACCACCATGTGCACCGGCAACCTGAGGAGCGGCACCGAGCACCTGTTCCGCTGGCTCCACCACCGTGAGGGGACCTCTGGCCGCAGCGCTCTGGTCTATTACGGGCTGATCCTCTCCTTCGTCGCCGGCGCGGTCCTCAGCGGACTGCTCACCCCCCTCTTTGGGACGCGGACGGTCCTGGCCGCCTGCCTGCCCCTCCTGCTCTCTCTGGCGCTGATGTTCCGGCTGCCGGACCCCACATAGCCAAATGGGAAAGTGGGCCGCACCCCGCAGGGGGCGCGGCCCACTCCATTACTCTGCCGCTGGAACGTGGGACAACACTGCTTCCCGCAGGAAGCGGGCGCAGCCGGGAACGCTTTTGTCATAATAGGCCGTAAAGCGTTCATCCTGTACATACAGCTCCGCCAGTCCTCGGTGCCTGGCCGGATCGTAGGGGCTGCTGCCAAAGGACAGCCACGCCCGGTGCAGCTCCGCCAGCGCTCTGCCGGCCTCCCCTGCCGGGTCCGCGCCGGAGCGGACGGCCTCCTCCAGCTTCCTCTGGATGGCTTCACCGGTGTCCTTCCAGCTCTGATACCGCTCAGGAGTCAGGTCCAAAATGTCCCGGCTGGCCCGCTCCGCCTCCTCGTCTCCGTACTTCTCCCGGATCTCCGCCCCGTAGCGCGCCTCGTTTTCCTCCACGGCGCGCCGCTTGAACGCCTCAAACTTTGCCTCGTCGCTCATAAACTCATTCCTTTCTTCTGACAGGATTGTCCGCTTTACAGTATGGATCAATTCCTGGATACGCCCCTCTTCCCTTTCCAAGGCGGCCAGATGGCCCCGGAGCGCGTCCAGCCGGTCAAAGGATGGATCATCCAGAATGGCTCCGATCCGGGCCAGCTCCACCCCGAGGGCCCGGTAAAACAAGATCTGCTGGAGCCGGTCTACCTCCGCCCCGCCGTAATATCGGTATCCATTCTCGCCGATGCGGCTGGGCGTGAGCAGACCGATCCGGTGGTACCAGCGCAGGGTGCGGGTGGTCACCCCGGCCAGTTCCGCCAGCTTCTGAATGGTGTATTCCATAGGCGTCCCTCCTTTGACTGAGTCCATTCTACCCGTTTACGCTGCGTCAATGTCAAGTCTGTTTTTTCATTTTTTCTGCGGTCACGCCCCGTGGCCTTTTTCCCCGGTTTTCGGCAAGGCTGCGGGCGCGAACCCTGTCCACAACTGCAGTGCCCTCTGCCTTGGCAGAGGGCACTGGTCTTTTATAACTTAGCCGCTTTACTGGTCCTGTCCTTCCTTTCTGCTCTCCTTCCGTTTTTTACGCAGTATGCTCCGCCCGATCACCACGCCGGCCGCCGCGATCACGGCCAGCACGACCAGGCCGAACACATGGTAGGAGATCCAGATCAGCATGCCCTGGAAGCCATCCACCAGCCCCTCCAGGCTGGCGGAGAAGCCGGCCGCCATTTTGGCTCCCAGCGAGGAGGTCTCTCCCGGCTCCTCCATAACCTTCGTCACCTCCTGAAGGGTCAGGTCGATGGTGGAGAAGCTCACAAGGCTGTCATACTGATTCATGGTGGAGCTGTACTGTTCGATCTCATACTCCACGTCGCTCAGGGCGCTCTCCAGGGAGATGATGTCCTCCATCACCTCTGCTTCCGCCAGAAGGGCCTGGAGCCGCTCCTGCTTGGTGCGCAGGGTCTTCAGACGGGCCTCGGTGTCATAGTACTGGGTGCTGATGTTCTCCGTGCTCTCTGTCTTACTGGCCAGGTAGCCCAGCTCCCCTGCATCCTGCAAAAAGCCGGTGTAGGCATCCTCCGGCACACGGATGACATAGGAGCCATACCGGTTTGCGTTCACGTTCCGATAGCTCCCGCCCTCCACCGCGGCGCTCTCGAAATAGCCCCCCGCCCGATTCACCATCTCGTTCAGCTGCTGAGCCGCCTGGTCGAACTCGGTGGTCTCCACATACAGCTCCGCCCGGCGGACCAGCTTGGCGTCCGGGTCCTGGTAGACCGGGCTCTCCTGAGGGGACTGGCTTGGGCTCTCCACCTCATAGATCCCGCCAAATTCCGCGGTCTCCCCGCCGGCAGCCCCCGGCGTGCTGGAGGCAGTCTGATCCGCCGGCGCCCCATTCCCGCCGCCGCTTCCGCAGGCGGGCAGCAGCAGGACCAGGGCCAGCATCAGGGGAAAAAGCGCGCGTTTCATGGTTCGCTTCATGGTATCGCTCCTCCTTTTCATCGTTTCCGCAAGGCAAAGATCAGGTCTCTCTGTCCGATTAGACGCCTCCGCCTGGAAAAAGTTCCGCACCTCCGCCCCCTTTTTTTCATAGAATGGGAAAAAATCGGGAGGTAATCGTATGCCTATCATCTATCTCTCCCCCTCCACACAGGAGTGGAACTACTACGTCAACGGCGGGACCGAGGAGGAATACATGAATCTCCTGGCGGACAAGATGGTCCCCTATCTGGACGCCTCCGGCATCCGGTATGACCGGAACACCCCCAGTATGACGGCGGCCGACTCCATCGCCGCCTCCAACGCGGGAAACTTTGACCTCCACCTGGCCCTCCACTCCAACGCCGCCCCTGAGGGACAGTACGGCACTTCCAGAGGTTCCATTGCTTTCTATTACCCCGGCAGCATCCAGGGCAAGTGGGCCGCCGACATCATCGCCAACAATCTGCGCTCCATCTACCCCCTGCCGGACAAGGTCCGGGCGGTATCCACCACAACGCTGGGCGAAGTGCGGAAGGTCCGGGCCCCTGCCGTCCTCCTGGAGCTGGCCTTCCACGACAACCCGGACGACGCCGCCTGGATCAAAAACAACTTGGATGAGATCGCCCGCAACCTGGTCCTCTCGGTCACTGAGTTCTTCGGACTGCCCTTCCTGACTCCGATCCCCGCCCGCTCCGGCATGGTGGATGTGAACTGGGGCTCCCTCAATATCCGCAGCCGCCCCTCCCTGGACGCCCCCGTTCTGGCCCAGGCCCCGGACGGTGCGCTCCTCACCATCATCAACCAATGGCAGGACTGGTATCTGGTCAACTATAACGGCACCATTGGCTACGCCAAAGACAGCTTCGTGACGCTGAACTGATGCAAGGAGGTTTCTATGGATATCCATGTTGTCAAACCGGGCGATACCCTGTACTCCATCGCCCTTTCCCACGGCGTGCCCATGTCCCGTCTGCTGGAGGACAATCAACTCCCTGACCCCTCCCGGCTGGTGGTGGGACAGACCATCGTGATCCAGTACCCGGAGCGCACCTATGTGGTCCGCTCCGGCGATACGCTCTTCTCCATCGCTCAGGCCAACGGCCTGACTGTCAAGACCCTGCTCCGCAACAACCCCTCTCTGGCGGGGGAGGACCGCATCTTTCCAGGGCAGGAGCTGGTCCTCGCCTACCGCCAGGAGAAACAGGGGACCCTCACCGTCAACGGATACGCCTACCCCCATATCGACCGCGCCCTGCTCCAGCGCACCCTCCCCTATCTCAGCGGCCTGCTCCCCTTCTCCTACGAGGCCACCGCCCTGGGGGAGCTCACCCCGCTGGACGACGTGGCCCTGGTGGATGCGGCCAAACAGATGGGGGTGGTCCCCATCATGAACATCACCAACCTGACACCGGACGGCATGTTCTCGCCGGAGCTGGCCCATATCATCCTCTCCGATCCCGCCATCCAGGAGAAACTGGCCGCCAACGTGATGGAGGTCATCCGTGCCCGCAGCTATCAGGGGCTGGACGTGGACTTTGAATCCATCTACGCCGAGGATGCCCAGTCTTATGTGTCCTTCATCTCCCGCCTGCGGGAGCTTGCCGCGCCCATGGGCATCCCGGTCCTTGTGGCTGTAGCCCCCAAGTCCTACGCCAACCAGCCGGGTCTGCTCTATGAGGGGATGGACTACGCCGGGCTGGGCCGGGCCGCTGATCTGATATTCCTCATGACCTATGAGTGGGGCTACTCCTACGGTCCCCCTATGGCCATCTCCCCCATCCGCAGCATGCGCACCGTGATCGAGTACGCCCTGAAGGAGATCCCGGCAGAGAAGCTCCTGCTGGGCATCCCGAATTATGGCTATGACTGGCAGATCCCCTACTCCCAGTCCAGAAAGGCGGTCTCCATCTCCAACCAGTACGCCGTCTCCCTGGCCGCCCGCTACTATGCTGCCATCCGGTTCGACGAGTCGGTCCAGGCCCCCTGGTTCCGGTACGTGGACGAGCGGGGGCAGGAGCACGAGGTCTGGTTCGAGGATGCCCGCAGCATCAGGGCCAAGCTGAGTCTGGTCCCGGAATACGGCCTGCGTGGGGTGGGGTACTGGAACCTGATGCGTCCCTTCCCCCAGAACTGGGTGATCCTCAACGCCCTGTATCACATTCGGGAAGGGCTGTAACATTTTTCTCTCCGCCGCTGGATTTTTGTCCTCCTTTGTAGTAAAATGAGGTATCATTTGTGCAAAGGAGGACATTTTCATGTCTGTTGAAATTGGCCTGAAGGGCCGCGCGGAGGAGACGGTGACCGACGCGAATACCGCTCAGGCCGCCTGCTCTGGCGCTCTGCCCGTCTACGGTACGCCCTTTATGACCGCTCTGATGGAAAAGGCGGCCTGGACCTCCATCGCCCCCCACCTGGCGCCGGGCGAAAGCACGGTGGGCACTGCCATGAACATCACCCACATCTCCGCCTCCCCCGTAGGCATCCGGGTCTGGGCGGAGAGCGAGGTCACCCTGGTGGACGGCAAGCGCATCGAGCTGAAGGTGGCCGCCTATGACCAGGCGGGTAAGATCGGTGAGGGCACCCACCAGCGCTTTATCGTCACGGATGACCGCTTTCTGGCCAAGGCGGCCCGGAAACTGGAGGGCTGAGCGGCATGTCCATTGAAAAAGTCCGGCAATATTTCCAGCCTTTAGGCCGTGAGCAGGATATCCTGGAATTTGAGACCTCCAGCGCCACGGTGGAGCTGGCCGCCCAAGCCGCCGGCGTCATCCCCGCCCGGATCGCCAAGACCCTCTCCTTCCTGGTGGACGAGGGCTGTGTGCTGATCGTGACCGCAGGGGACGCCAAAATCGACAATTCCAAGTTCAAAGCCATGTTCCACGCCAAGGCAAAGATGCTCAGTCCTGAGCAGGTATATTCCTTTACAGGCCATGCGGTGGGCGGCGTCTGCCCTTTTGCCAACCCGGACGGGGTGCGTACCTACCTGGATGTGTCCCTCCAGCGCTTCGAGACTGTCTTCCCCGCGGCGGGCAGCAGCAACTCCGCGATCCAGCTCACCTGTGACGAGCTGGCGGAGTACTCCCACAGCCTGGGATGGATCGACGTGTGCAAGGGCTGGCAGGAGACCCCCTGACCCTGTTTTCCCATCAGAAAGGAGCGCCCTGTTTCCATGGAGACAAAAGACTGTATCCTGACCCGCCGCAGCGTGCGGAAATTTACAGACCGGAAGGTGGAGCACCGGCTTGTGGAGCAGATCATCTCGCTGGCCGCCTATGCCCCCTCCTGGAAGAACACCCAGATCAGCCGGTATATTGCCATTGAGGACCCCAAGGTCCTGGAGGAGATCTGCCGCACTTACGCCCCCTTCAACGCCCGGATCATCGGCAACTGCCCCCTGCTCATTGCCCAGACCTTTGTGAAAGGCCGCTCCGGCTTCGAGCGGGACGGTTCCTTCTCCACTGACCGGGAGGCGGGCTGGCAGTACTACGACTGCGGCATTGCCTGCCAGACCCTATGCCTGGCCGCCCACGACCTGGGGCTGGGCACCGTGGTCATGGGCGTCTTTGACCGGAAAGGCCTGGAGGCGTATCTCCAGATTCCGGAGGATCAGGAGCTGATGGCCCTGATCGCCCTCGGCTATCCCGATGAGTCCCCCGCCGCTCCCAGGCGCAAGGAGACCTCCCTCCTTCTCAGCTATCGATGAACAAAATGGAAAAGAGGACCTGTCTGTGAGACAGGTCCTCTCTTTCTCTGTTCAGCGGCGCGCTCAATTCCGGGACTTGCCCAAAAAGCGCAGCAGGTACAAAAACAGGTTGATGAAATCCAGGTACAACTGAAGGGCGGAGAAAATAGACGCCTTCTCCAGCATGTCGGGGTAGCCCGCATAGTAGTTGTAGTAGGCTTTGATCTTCTGGGTATCATAGGCAGTATAGCCCAGGAAGATGGCGATGCCCGCCAGGCAGAAGATCCGGTCCAGGGCGGTAAAGCCGGGGATAAACAGGCTGACCAGCGCGAATACGAACAGGAACACCAGTCCAGTGAAAAGGATGGGGCGCAGCCGGGTCAGGTCTGCCTTGGTAAAATAGCCGTAGGCAGCCAGCACCGCGAAATAAGCCGCAGTGGCCAGGAATACGAAAATCAGGCTCCCAAACTCAAAGATATACAGGTACATGGACATGGTGAAGCCGAACAGCGCGGAAAAGGCGATAAAGATCCCTCTGGCTGTCCCCACTGACATCTTTTCAATGCGGGAGACCATCGTGATGGACAGTACGATGGTGGCGATCAGTACGATCAGATGGATATAAGGCACATAGGCCAGGGCGTAGAGTGTGGCATTGGTGACCCAGCCCAGCAGGGCGATCCCGAAGGTGACTAGAAGCCCCAGCACCATCCATAAAAATGTCTTGGCCGTATATTGCCCGATGCTCTCCATCCGGCTGGACTGCCCATAGTCCCGGTCAAACTCATAGGGGTCAAAGCTCATAAAAACAGCTCCTTTCTTCCTGATCGGTCAGGTGTTGTGATCGGCAACATGAAACTGCTTCAGATTCCCGATCTTGTGACTGCGGCGGTCCAGCTCCTCCAGCACAGCTTCCAGAGGGATGTTCTGCTGGGCCATCATCACGGTGAGATGGTAGATCAGGTCTGAGATCTCCCCCACCGTCTCCTCCTGCCGCCCATTCTTGGCGGCGATGATGGTCTCTGCACATTCCTCTCCCACTTTTTTCAGGATCTTATCCAGCCCCTTGTCAAAGAGGTAGCAGGTATAAGACCCCTCCTGGGGGCTGGCCTTCCGGTCCTGGACCACCTGATACAACTGCTTCCATACGTCGTTCACAGACATTCTCCTATCCGCTCCCCAAAACGGGGAGTCAACTCCCCAGCGGAACTATGGGTATCATAACATAATCTTCTGAAAAAAGCAACTGTCTCGTCCTGTGTGACAGGTAGGGCCGTCGGGCAGGCAAAAGTAGAGCAGGGTGTCGGTATCGCAGTCGGTAAAGATCTGCTCCACATGGAGGAAGTGGCCGGAGGTCTCCCCCTTGTTCCATAGTTTGCCCCGGCTCCGGCTCCAAAACCAGGCAGTCTTTGTCTGGAGCGTCCGCTCCACTGCCTCCCGATTCGTAAAGCCCAGCATCAGCACGTCCTTGGTCCGGGCATGCTGGATGATCACTGGGATCAGCTCTGATTTTTGAAACAGCTGGTCCAAATCAAACATATCTATCCTCATTTCTCCCAGGGTGGTTTTTTTACCTGGTACTCCCACGGGTCCTTTCCAGGCTGAAAAGCGGACTTCTGCTGCCTCCGGCCGCCGTCCGGGACAGACGGCTGGCCCTCTGGCTTGCCCTGCTCCCCCTTCTTTCGGGAGAACAGCAGCTCTCCGCCCACGTCCAGCACCAGCTCCAGCAGATCGTCCAGCATGGCATCCGCTCCTCTCAGCGCACCGGGATCTTCCGCTTCCGCAGATACTCCTTCACCTGGGGCACTGTCAGCTCCCCGAAGTGGAACAGGGAGGCGGCCAGAGCCGCATCACAGTCTGTCTCTGCGAAGACCTGGGCAAAGTGCTCCAGGCTGCCGCAACCTCCGGAGGCGATGACAGGGATGGAGACCGCCTGGGTCACGGCCCGGGTCATCTCCAGATCAAAGCCCGCCTTGGTGCCGTCTGCGTCCATGGAGGTGAGCAGGATCTCCCCCGCTCCCAGCGCCTCGCCCCTCCGGGCCCACTCTACGGCGTCCAGGCCGGTGGGGGTGCGCCCTCCGGCCACCACCACCTCATAGCTGCCCTCCGGCCGCCGCCGGGCATCGATGGCCAGCACCACGCACTGGGAGCCAAATCGCTCCGCCGCCCGGGAGATCAGCCCCGGGTCCTTCACCGCGGCGGAATTCACGGAGATCTTGTCCGCACCCGCCCGGAGGAGCTGCCGGAAGTCCTCCAGGGTGCGGATGCCGCCGCCCACGGTCAGGGGGACGAACACCTGCTCCGCAGTCCGCTCCACCACGTCCGCCACTGTGGCCCGGCCGTCGCTGGTAGCGGTGATGTCCAGAAAGACGATCTCGTCCGCCCCCTGGTCCGAGTAGAACCGGGCCAGCTCCACCGGGTCCCCGGCGTCCCGGATATTCACAAAGTTGACTCCCTTGACCACACGCCCGTCCCGGACGTCCAGACAGGGGATGATGCGCTTTGCCAGCATACGATCACCTCAATCCTGACGGCCGGCGTCCCGC
Source organism: Lawsonibacter asaccharolyticus (assembly GCF_022453915.1). NCBI lineage: Bacteria > Bacillati > Bacillota > Clostridia > Eubacteriales > Oscillospiraceae > Lawsonibacter > Lawsonibacter asaccharolyticus. The sequence goes on along the minus strand of NZ_CP091870.1, from coordinate 1,481,537 downwards.
ACTGCCTGGGCCAGATCCACCGTCCCCGCGTAGTACGCCTTTCCCACGATGGCCCCGTACAGCCCCATGCGGGCCAGACGGCGGATATCCTCATTGGACGATACGCCGCCGGAGGCCACAATATTCCCGGTGTACACCTGTTTCAGGGCCTCCAGCCGGGCAAAGGAGGGACCGGAGAGGGCACCGTCCGTCTCAATATCTGTAAAGATAATATTCTTTACTCCAACTTCCATCATAGACTTTGCAAACTCCAAGTAGTCCAATCCAGAGTCCTCCACCCAGCCCGCGGTCCTGACTCTGCCGTCCTGGGTGTCGATCCCCACCGCGACGCGCTCCCCATAGCGCTCCGCCGCAGCGCGGACAAAATCAGGGTCGCTCACCGCAGCCGAGCCAATAACGGCCCGCCCCACCCCGGCCTGGAACACCGCCTCCAAGTCCTCCATGCACCGGATGCCGCCCCCCAGCTCCACCTGGAGACCGGAGCGGGCGGTGACCTCCGCCACGATCCCGCCGTTGATTCGGGTGCCTCCCCTGGCTCCGTCCAGGTCCACCATATGGATCCAGCGGGCACCGGCCTCGGAAAAGGCACGGGCGGTCTCCAGTGGGTCCTGGGCCACCTGGTGGACCGTGTTGAAATCCCCCTTGTAAAGGCGAACTACTTTTCCGTCTTTTAAGTCAATGGCGGGCAGAATATACATGGCTCTGTCGCTCCCTTTCTGTTCAGATCCTGCCGGTCCTCAGCAGTTCAGCCCTGCGAAATTGCGCAGGATGGTCAGCCCCACCTCGCCGCTCTTCTCCGGGTGGAACTGGGTCCCGTAGAAGTTCCCGCTGGACACCGCCGCTGTCACCGCCGGCCCGTAATCGGTGACAGCGATCACCTGAGCAGGATCGGTGTCTTGGGCGCTGAAGGAGTGGACGAAGTAGACATACGCCCCCTCGTCCAGCCCCCGGAACAGGGGCGAGTGGTGAAAAAACCGCAGGCTGTTCCATCCAATGTGGGGCAGCTTGCTTTGGGTGGGTATCCGGTCCACTGTGCCGCGGATCACCCCCAGACCGGGACAGGGGCGCACCTCCCGCCCCTGCTCCAGCAGCAGCTGCATCCCCAGGCAGATGCCCAGCACCGGCTTCTTCTGACCCTGGGCCAGCACATGCTGGTCCAGCCCTCCGCTCCGCAGCCGGTCCGCCGCGTCCGGGAAGGCCCCCACTCCAGGCAGGATAATGGCGTCAGCCCGTTCCAGCTCCGCCGGGTCGGCGGTGATGCAGCTGCTGCAGCCGAGATAGCTCAGGGCGTTGGCCACACTCTTCAGATTGCCCACCCCGTAGTCCACGATGGCAACTGTGCCCATCACAGCACCCCCTTGGTGGAAGTGACGCCGGTACCGGTGATTTGAACGGCCTCCTTCACCGCCGCTCCCAGGGACTTGAAGAGGGCCTCTGTGATGTGGTGGGCATTTTTTCCATAAAGGCACTTCATATGCAGAGTGAGGCCGCTGTTCACTGCAAGGGCCCGCAGAAACTCTTCGGTGAGGCAGGGATCATAAGTCCCGATCATAGGCTGAGGCATATCAGCGTCAAAGACCAGGAAGGGCCGGTTAGAAAAGTCCAGAACCGTGAAGCACAGGGCCTCGTCCATTGGGATACAGGCGGAGGCGAAGCGGCGGAGCCCCTTCCGATCCCCCAGGGCCCGGTTCAGAGCCTGGCCAAGGACGATGCCCGTGTCCTCCACCGTGTGGTGGCCGTCTACCTCCAGATCTCCCTCGGCCTCTATTTTCAGCCCCAGTCCGCCGTAAAAAGCGAAGGCTGTGAGCATGTGGTCAAAAAAGCCTATGCCGGTGGATATGCGGATCTCGCCGCCTTCCAGGCACAGGTCCACGCTGATCCGGGTCTCCTTGGTCCTGCGCTGGATGACATAGGCCCGGCAAGGGCTCTCCTCCGCCTCATATACTGGGATTTCCATTATTTTTCCTCCTCTTCCCGCCCCCCGTCGGGAGCATTGTCCTCCAAAAACGGGGTGTACATCATCATCGCGTGGTTCTCCACCACCAGCCGGTCCTCCAGCAGCTCTCCCTCCAGATCAAAGACCTGGAGATACAGCTCATTGTGGCGGCTGCATCCGCCCCACCACTCATGGCGCATCTCATGATGACGCTCCACGATCTGATACCGGAACTGGGGCGGCCGGTCGGAGCGCCACTCCCCCTCCAGGTCCGTCTCTCCCACCCGGAGGCACAGCTGGAAGGGCCGGTCCGTGGGATTATAGATCATCAGGTCTCCGTAGGGATAGAAGCAGGTGGCTCCGCTCCCAAAAGGTTGGGTCCGGTTGGAGTCGGGAAAGACGTCGTAGCCATGGCGGTGACGCTCCTTCACCTCCAGCGGGGTGTGCAGGGTTATCCAAAAGATGAGATTGGACAGCTGACACAGCCCTCCGCCGCATCCGTACTGCACGGTCCCGTTTTTCAGCAGCACGCCGTCCAGATACCCCTTCCGGTAGGTGGGGCGGCCGATAAGCTTCCAATAGCTCAGCGTCTCCCCCGGCTGGACCACGATCCCGTCCAGCCGGGCCACCGCCAGCTTCAAATTGGTGATCTTATTGTGCTGATACTGCATCTCCACATCCTTCAGCTTTCGGAGCAGAGGGGTGTGGTGGGCCATATGGACGCAGGGCAGCCTGTCCTTCTGCCGCTGGGAGGCGAACCGATACTTGCCGGACATCCACAGCAGGTACCGCCGCGCCGAGTAGTAGGCGGTCCCCAGGCACAGGCGCAGGGCGGAGCGGTGCTTGGACCGCAGGCCGTGGGGATCTGCCCGCTTGGACATTCTCATCCCGATCTCCTTTCCCGTTCCCCCTCCGGGGGCTGTCAGCCGTCCATCCGCACCCGGATGGAGTTGGCGTGGGCAGTCAGATGCTCGGTCTCTGCCAGTGTGATGATCTCCCCGGCAATGGGCGCCAGGGCGGCTCGGTCGAATTCCAGCACGCTCATGGTCTTCAAAAAGCTGTCCACGCTCAGGGGCGAGAAGAAGCGGGCGGTGCCGCTGGTGGGCAGCACATGGTCCGGGCCGGCCAGATAGTCCCCCAGGGGTTCCGGCGTATAGGCCCCCAGGAAGACCGCTCCGGCGTTCTTCACCAGAGGCAGCAGGGCCCTGGGCTCCTCCGTCATGATCTCAAGGTGCTCCGGGGCGATCTCGTTTGCCAGCTCCACACAGCGCTCCAGGCTGTCACAGACGATGGCGCACCCGAAGTCCCGCAGGGATTCCTCCATGATCTCCGAGCGCTCCAGATACCCGGTCTGCCGGACCACCTCCCGGTCCACCGCCTGGGCCAGCTCCCAGCTGTCGGTGAGCAGCACGGCGGAGGCCAGCCGGTCGTGCTCCGCCTGGCTGAGCAGGTCCGCGGCCACGTACTTCGGGTCCGCCGGCCTGTCGGCAATGACCAGCACCTCCGAGGGGCCGGCCACCATGTCGATGTCCAGACTGCCGTAGGCCAGGCGTTTGGCGGCGGCCACATAGGCGTTGCCAGGCCCCACCAGTTTGTCCACCCGGGGGATGAAGCCCGCCCCGTAGGTCAGAGCGGCCACCGCCTGGGCGCCGCCCACTGCAATGCACCGGTCCACGCCGGCGATGCGGGCCGCCGCCAGCACGGCGGCGTTCAGATTCTCGGTGGGCGGTGTCACCATGACGATCTCCTCCACCCCCGCCACCTTGGCGGGGACGGCGTTCATCAGCACGCTGCTGGGATAGGCGGCGGTCCCGCCTGGGACGTAGATGCCCACCCGGCTCAGCCCCCGGACGATCCGGCCCACCCGGCCTCCGTCCGGTGAGGTCCACTCCATGGTCCGGGAGAGCAGCTTCTCGTTGTAGTCCCGGATATTGGCCGCGGCGTGCTCCAGGGCGGCGATCAGCTCCGCCGGACAGCTGCGGTAGGCCTCCTCCAGCTGCGCCCTGGTGAGCTCATAGGGCTCCCTATGGTCGAACTGCCGGGAGTAGTCCCGGACAGCCGAAAGGCCATTTTCCTTTACATTCTGCATGACTGCTGAGACAGCCAGCTCGATATCTGCGTTTTTCTGTGCGGCGCGGGCGCGCATGGCCTCCAGCTGCCGCACCTCGGAAGTGCCATCCGCTTTGATGATGGAAATCATATGTCTCTCTCCAATTCCGCCTCACAGCGGTCGATAAAATCGTTGATCTGGCTCTTGTGCAGCTTCATGCTGGCGGTGTTGACGATCAGCCGTGCGGACACCGGGGCCACTGTCTCGATGGGCACCAGGCCGTTGGCCTTCAGGGTAGCCCCGGTCTCCACGATATCCACAATGGCATCCGTCAGAGAGAGGATGGGGGCCAGCTCCACGCTGCCCTCGATCTTGATGATGTCCACATCCATCCCCTTCTCCGCGAAAAAGGCCCGGGTCACCGCCGGATACTTGGAGGCCACTCGCCGGGTCTTATAAGTCCCATAGAAGTCGGTCCCCTCCTTCACTGCCAGAGCGAAGCGGCAGCGGCCGAAGCCCAGGTCCAGCACCTCATAGAAGGCGCCCCCCTTCTCCAGGATGGTATCCTTGCCCACCACCCCCAGGTCACATACCCCGTGCTCCACATAGGTGATGACGTCGGGCGCCTTGGCCAGCACAGCGTCCAGGGGATAGTTGGGGATGGCGTGGACCAGCCGCCGCCCCGGGTCCCGGACGGGGGTGCAGTCCAGCCCCATCCTCTCAAACAGCTCCACCGACTTGTCCTGGAGCCGCCCCTTGGTCAGGGCGATACGCAGACGGCCGCTCATACCTTCACCACCCTTTCTCCGGTCACATCAAAGACCAGCACAGTCTTGGCGCCCTTCTTCCTGGCCAGGCTGCAGCTGGATTCCAGCGTGCGGCAGGGGGAGAGCTCACAGGTCCCCGCCGGCCGGCTGTCCACCGCCTCCAGCGCCTTGGCCAAGTAGCCGGGGGCGTAGTGGACCACAGTGTCCAGCGCGGATGGGGCAGCCTCGGGCAGGGTGCGGGCCATAGCGTCCACATCTACGGCAAAGCCGGTGGCCTGGGCCTCCCGGCCGAATACCCCCACCAGCGAGTCGTAGCGTCCGCCAGACAGCACCGCGTCCCCTGCTCCCTCCACATAGCCCCGGAAGACCACGCCAGTATAGTAGTCGATCTGGTGGACCATCCCCAGGTCAAAGCGGACCAGCGCGCCGTATCCCGCCGCAGACAGTTCCCCGTAAAGGGCTCGGAGGTACTCCACCGCCTCCGTCTCCCCGGCCAGCGCCTCCGCCTCATCCAGCACCTCCGGCCCGCCGAACAGCCGGGAGAGGCGCAGCAGGGCCGCGCTGGCGGGGTTCTCCCGGAAGGGGGCGAGCATATCCCGCAGGGCGGCGAAGTTTTTGCCCTCGATCAGGGCCCGCATCCGCTCCATCTCCCCCTCCTCCAGCTCCATCCGGGCGGCCACATCCCGGAAGAAGCCGGCGTGGCCCAGCTCCACATGGAACCGTGAGGCCCCGCACACCCGCAGGGCGTCCACTGCTGTGGCCACCATCTCCAGATCCGCTTTCATCCCGGCGGCTCCGATCAGCTCCACCCCGCACTGGGGGAGCTCCCGGTTCCCGCCGCTGTGGGCCGGCCCGGCCCGGTACACGGTCTGGTCGTAGTACAGCCGCTGGGGCAGGGGCAGGGCCCGAAGCTTTGTGGCCGCCACCCGGGCGATGGGGGTGGTGGAATCCGGCCGCATGACGCAGAGCTTCCCACTTTGGTCGAACACCTGTACCATTTGTTCCTGGGGGATGGCACTGCCCGAGCGGGCAAATAGGTCGTAAAACTCCGTCTCCGGGGTGGAGACCTCCCGATAGCCCCGCTGGCGGAAGAGACGGATCAGCCGCTCCTGCACCTGTCGGCGGCCCATGCACTCGGCAAACAGACGGTCGCGGGTGCCCTCCGGGGTATTGACACTCAATTTCATGGCCTGGCTCCTTGTCAACTGCGGGACAGCGCGCTGTCTCCGCTTTCATTCTTTACTACGCTAATATACTACTACAAGAAAGTGCTGTCAAGAAAAATCTTGCGCCCCGGAAAAAGCGGCGCGGAGCAGGACCCGTTCCGGTCCTGCTCCGCGCAAAGCAAATTGGGGTCACAGCACGAGAGAGGGGGCGGTGTAGACCCGGGCGGCCATCTCGCTGTTGAGCATATACAGCCCCTTGGCGTCCTCGCCGTAGAGCTTCATCTTTTTGATCAGGTCCTCGGCGTTCTTCTCCTCCTCCCCCTGCTCCTTGACGAACCAGTCCAGGAACTGCATCGTCCGAAAGTCCTTGGCGCTGTAAGCGGCTTCATACAGCGTGTGGATCAGGCCGGTGACATACCGCTCGTGCTCCAGCCCCAGCTCCAGCACCCGCAGGCGGCTGGTCAGCTCCCTGTCGGGCTTGGCGATGGCCTCCAGCGTCACCTTTCCGCCGTTGTTCTGGAGATACTGCACCATCAGCATGGCGTGATCCCGCTCTTCCTGCGCCTGGATCTTGTACCAGTTGGCAAAGCCATCCAGGCCCTCCTCCTCATAGTAGATGGAGAAATCCAGGTACAGATAGGCGGAATAAAACTCCTTGTTGACCTGCTCGTTGAGCAGCTGCGCGACCTTTGCGTCCAGCATAAAAAACAACTCCTTTTTCTTTTTTCTGAAACTCTTTCTGAGTCAAGATCCTCCCCCTCTGTTCCCCGCTCTGGTGCGGGACAGACAGACGGATCAGGACCCCGACCTCTCCACGATCTGCCTCTATCCTAACACAGAACCGGGCATCCGGCAACCTCGATCCCATCCATCTGTGCAGACCGTTCCATCGGTCACCCCAGCATGGCGAACAGGTCCAGCTGGCTGGTGGCCGGCATATCTCCGAAAGCCCCCGCCTCCGTCAGCTTGTCGATGTGGGTCTTGGAGACCTTGGGGCAGGCAGCGGAGACCTCCTCTACAGAGATGAACCTCCGTCCCTTAGCCTGCTCCGCCAGAGACAGGGCCGCCGTTTCCCCCAGCCCCGCCACCGAGATGAAGGGCGGGATCAGCGCCTTGTGTTCCTCGTCCACCCGGAAGTGGAGGGCGTCCGACAGGTACAGGTCCATCCGCCGGAAGGTGAATCCACGCAGATAGAACTCATAGCACACCTCCAAGGTAGTGAGCATGTCCTGCTCCACCGCGGAGGCATCCTTGTCCTTGGCGATGATCTCCCTCATCTTCTTCTGGCACACATCCATCCCCTGGCACATGAACTCCTGGTCAAATGCCTTGGCCCGGATGGAGAAGTAGGCGGCGTAAAAGGCCAGAGGCCGGTGGACCTTGAACCAGGCGATGCGGAAGGCCATCATCACATAGGCCACCGCATGGGCCTTGGGGAACAGATAGGCGATCTTCTTGCAGGAGCCGATGTACCAGTCAGGCACCCCGTGCTCCTTCATCTCCTCCTCCGCCCCCTCCGGCAGGCCGCGGCCCTTCCGCACCGCCTCCATGATCTTGAAGGAGCGCTTGGGGTCCATCCCCTTGGAGATCAGGAACAGCATGATGTCGTCCCGGCAGCCGATGGCCTCGCTGACCTTGGCGGTGCCCGAGGTGATCAGGTCCTTGGCGTTGCCCAGCCACACGTCGGTTCCGTGGGAGAAGCCGGACAGGCGGACCAGGATATCGAACTGGTTGGGCTGGGTGTCCTCCAGCATCCCCCGGACGAAGGAGGTGCCGAACTCCGGGATGGCAGTGCCGCCGGTGGGCCCCAGGATCTTGTCGTTCTCATAGCCCAGCACCTTGGAGGACTGGAAGATAGACATGGTCCCCGGGTCATCCAGTGGGATCTTCTGGGGGTCCACCCCAGTCAGGTCCTGAAGCATTCGGATCATAGTGGGGTCATCGTGTCCCAGCATGTCCAGCTTCAGCAGGTTGGACTCCATGGAGTGATATTCGAAGTGGGTGGTGACGATATCGGTATTGGGGTCGTCCGCCGGGTGCTGTACGGGACAGAAGTCATAGATCTCCTTGTCCTGGGGGATGACCACCATGCCGCCGGGGTGCTGGCCGGTGGTGCGCTTGACGCCGGTGCAGCCGATAGCCAGGCGGTTCTCCTCCGCCTTGGAGGCCGTCCTCCCCCGCTCCTCCAGGTACTTCTTCACATAGCCGAAAGCCGTCTTTTCCGCCACCGTACCAATGGTCCCGGCTCGGAACACGTGGGTCTGTCCAAACAGCTCAAAGGTGTACCGGTGGGCGCTGGACTGGTACTCGCCGGAGAAGTTCAGGTCGATATCGGGCACCTTGTCTCCCCCGAAGCCCAGAAAGGTCTCGAAGGGGATGTTGAAGCCGTCCTTCACATAGGGCGTGCCGCAGACGGGACAGTTCATATCGGGCATATCCGCCCCGCACCCGTAGGGGTGGGCGGGGTCCTGGGCGTAGTCAAAGTCCGAGTGCTTGCACTTGGGGCAGCGGTAGTGGGCGGGCAGGGAGTTGACCTCAGTGATGCCCGACATGAATGCCACCAGAGAGGAGCCCACCGATCCACGGGAGCCCACCAGATAACCGTGCTCCAGGGAGTTCTGCACCAGCTTCTGGGCGGACATGTAGATCACGTCGTACTTGCAGCGGATGATATCCCCCAGCTCCACGTTGATGCGGTCCACCACGATCTGGGGCGGCTCCTCGCCGTAGAGCTCATGGGCCTTGCCCCATACCAGCCGCTTCAGCTCCCCGTCGGAGTCCTCAAGCTTGGGGGCAAACAGTCCTTTGGGCAGGGGCTCAATGGGCTCGCACCAGTCCGCGATGAGATTGGTATTCCTCACCACCACGTCGTAGGCGGTCTCCTTCCCCAGATAGGAAAATTCCTCCAGCATCTCGGTGGTGGTCTTGAAGTAGATGGGCAGGGGCTCGTCCGCGTCCTCAAAGCCCTTGGAGGCCAGAAGGATGTGGCGGTAGATCTCGTCCTCCGGGTCCAGGAAGTGGACGTCGCCGGTGGCGCACACCGGCTTGCCCAGCTCCTTCCCCAGGGCCACGATGGCCCGGTTGAAGTCCCGCAGCTCCTCCTCTGTGCGGACCATCCCCTTGCGGAGCATGAACATATTGTTGCACAGGGGCTGGATCTCCAGATAATCGTACCAGGAGGCGATGCGCTTGAGCTCCTCCCAGTCCTTGCCGTCCGCCACCGCCCGGAAGAGCTCGCCCGCCTCGCAGGCGGAGCCCAGGATCAGCCCCTCCCGGTTCTCGTTGATGACGCTTTTGAGCATGATGGGGTAACGCTTGAAGTAGTCCAGATGTCCCAGGGAGATGAGCTTGTACAGGTTACGCAGACCGGTCTGGTTCCGCGCCAGCACGATCAGGTGCTTGGGCTGGCGCTTGGCCTTTCCTCCCTTGCGCAGGTGGACCATGGCCCCGTTGATCTCCCCCAGGTGGCGCAGGCCCATCTCCTCCAGCATCTTAAAGAACGGGGGCAGCATGTAGCCCACCGTGGCCGCGTCGTCGCTGGCCCGGTGGTGATTGAAGGCGGGCAGGTGCAGGTGCTCCGCCACGATGTCCAGCTTGTACTTGCCCAGGTCAGGCAGCAGGTTCTGGGCCAGGATCAGGCTGTCGATGGAGGGATTGTGGAAGGGAATGCCGTATTTCCGGCAGCCGGCGGCGATAAAGCCCATGTCGAAGTCGGCGTTGTGGGCCGCCAGGGGCCGGTCCCCGGCAAAAGCCAGGAAAGCCCGCAGGGCCTCCTCCTGGGAGGGGGCCCCCACCAGCATCTCATCGGTGATACCGGTCAGGCGGATGATCTCCGGACTCAGGATGCGGCCGGGGGAGACAAAGGTGTTGAACCGGTCGGTGATCTCCCCGTTTTTCAGCACTACGGCGCCGATCTCGATGATGACCTCGTACTTCCGGTTCAGCCCTGTGGTCTCGATGTCGAAGCAGACGATCTCCTGGTCAAAGGGCTGTTCTGTTTCCCCGTGGACCACTACTCTGTCATCCACGTCGTTGATGTAGTACGCCTCCACGCCGTACAGGATCTTGATATTTTTGGCGGAGTGCCACGCATCCGGGAAGGACTGGGCCACCCCGTGATCGGTGATGGCGATGGCCCGGTGGCCCCAGGCCTCCGCCCGCTTGACCACGTTTTTGTCCGGCCCCAGCTTGGGACCGACCGAGGTGAGGGCGTCCATAGCGGACATGGTGGTGTGCAGGTGGAGCTCCACCCGCTTTTCCGGCGCGTCATCCATCTTCATGGGCTTGGGCACCGCCATGATGGACATGGGCTCCAGCACCATGTCGCCGTAGAACCGGTCCATGTTCAGCCGGCCCTGGATCTGGAGGTGCATCCCCTTCTTGACCCCGTCCACGATGGGCTTGCCCTCGTCTCCGGGGAAGAATTTGTTCACCCGAATGGAGCCGGTGTAGTCAGTCAGATCGAAGGCCACCACCCAGGCGCCCCGCTTTTTCAGCTCCCGGTTGTCCACGGCAAAGACATCGCCCTCGATGACCACCATGCCCATGTCCAGCTCCAGCTCCCCGATGGGGGTGGGCCGCTTCTTGATGACATGCCCGAAAATCGTCTTGCCGGAGGGCTTGCCCTCCCCTTTTCCCTTGGGTCTGGCCGCCGGCGCGCTCCCCCGGGCCTTCCGCAGCGCCTCCCGCCGAATGGCCTCCGTCCGCGCGAAGGCGTCCATCTCCGGTGCCGTGCTCTCCCCCTGCCGAGGATGGGCCGGGCGGGTCTGGGGTGCGGAGGCAGGCACAGAAGGAGCCGCCGGTGCCGGCGCTTCGGCGGGGGTCTCCGGCTCCGGGGCCGCCATCTGAAACTTCACTGAGGCGAGCCCGTAGCACCGGGCCACGGCCTCCTCTGCCTGGCGGATCAGATTGGCCCCGGCTCCCCTGGCCCCATCCAGGGTCACCAGGGCGCTCCGGCTGGCCTTGTCAATGGCCGCGGCCACAATGACCCAGCCCTCTACGGCCTCCGCCAACTCCTGCCACTGGCACAGGGCAGCAAACATTTGTAAAAATGGGATCTTCTTGGACATGATGCAGATGCTCCTTGCGCTTGATTCTCAGTCAGTGGGATGGTGGAGCGCCCCCTGTGTTACAGTTCCTCGATCAGGGCAAACAGCTCGTCCACCAGCCGGTCCTGGGGGACCTTTTTCACGATCTCCCCTTTTCGGAACAGGAGGCCTTCGCCGATGCCGCCCGCGATCCCGCAGTCGGCGGCAGACGCCTCCCCCGGCCCGTTGACGGCACAGCCCATCACCGCCACCGTGATGGGCTTGTCCACCCCCTTCAGCCGCTCCTCCACCTGGGCAGCCAGGCCGATCAGATCGATGCGGGTCCGCCCGCAGGTGGGACAGGAGACCAGCTCTGCCCCCTCCCGCCGGACCCCGGCGGCCTTCAGGATGTCCCGGGCCGCGTAGACCTCCTCCACCGGGTCGGCGGAGAGGGAGACCCGTATGGTGTCCCCGATCCCCAGGGCCAGCAGGCCCCCGATGCCCACCGCAGACTTCAGGGTGCCCATCCGGACCGTCCCGGCCTCGGTAACGCCAATATGTAAAGGATAATTGCTTTTCTCTCTCATCAGCTGATAGGCCCGCATGGTCATGGGGACGCTGGAGGACTTCAGCGACACACAGATGTCGTCAAAATCGAATTTGTTCAGCAGACGGATGTGGCCGAAGGCTGACTCCACCATGGCCTCCGGACAGACGCCGCCGTATTTGGCCAGCAGTCCCTTCTCCAGAGAGCCGCCATTGACACCGATGCGGATTGGGATGCCCCGCAGACGGCAGGCGTCTGCCACCGCCTTGACCCGGTCCTCTCCACCGATATTGCCCGGATTGATGCGGACCTTGTCCGCTCCGGCCGCGATGGCCTCCAGGGCCAACTTATAGTCGAAGTGGATATCCACCACCACTGGGAGCGGACTGGCCTCCTTGATCTTGGCCACCGCCCGGGCGGCGGCCCGATCAGGGACCGCCACCCGCACGATCTGACATCCAGCCGCAGCCAGGGAACGGATCTGGGACAGGGTGGACTCCAAATCGTCGGTGCGGGTATTGGTCATGGACTGGATGGTGACCGGCGCCCCGCCGCCGATGGGGATGCCGCCCACATGGATCTGTCTGGTCATTGAAACCTCTTCCTTTCCCATATCTGGTCCGGCTAGACGCCGAACAGCTTGCCCACGTCGCTGAAAGTCACAGCCAGGGACAGGGTCAGCAGCAGGGCCAGCCCCGCCATATGGACGTACCCCTCATACTTGGGGTCGATCTTTCTGCGGAACAGCCCGAAGAGCAGGCCGTTCAGGAACAGAAAGAAAATGCGTCCCCCATCCAGCGCGGGGAGGGGCAGCAGATTCATCACCGCCAGGTTCACTGCGATCAGCGCAGACAGGTAGAGGATGTTATACACCGCGTCCCCCACCGTCTCAGACTGGGTCCCCACCTGGGAGATGGTGGTCACGATGCCCACCGGGCCTGACAGGTCCCGCAGTCCAACCACCCCGGAGACCAGATCTCCCAGGCTGATCCAGACCGTGCGCACAAAATCCAGGCTGTTGTACCAGCTGTACAGCAGCTTGCTGCCCAGGGTGGCGGGGATGATCTCCCGCCCCACGCTGATCCCCCGCAGGTATGTGGTCTTCCCCTCCTCATCCGTGCGGGCCTGGAGGGGCATCTCAACGCCGTCCAGGCGGACCTTCTCGCCGTCCCGGAGCACCACGAAATCCAGGGTATCCCCCGCCCGGCCGAGAAAGAAGGTCAGGTTATTATAATTGTAGATCCGGTGTCCGTCCAGGGAGTAGACCACGTCCCCGGGCTGGAGCCCGCTGTCCTCCACACCGTAGCCCTCCAGAAAGCCGTCGATGGTGGGCAGCACGAAACCGGTGGCCTGGGAAAAAAGGATCAGGATCAGCACAAAGCCGGTCAGAAAATTCATGAAAGCCCCGGCGCAGAGGATGACGATCTTTTTCCACCCGCTGGCCCGGCCGAAGGCCCGGGGGTTGTCGCTCTCCTCATCCTCCCCCTCCATGGCGCAGTATCCGCCGATGGGCAGGGCACGAATACTGTAAAGTGTCTCCCCCTTCTCCTTCTTCCAGAGAGCGGGCCCCATGCCCACCGCGAACTCATTCACCTGCACCCCCAGCAGCTTGGCGGTGGCAAAATGCCCCAGCTCATGGGTGGCGATCAGCACGCCGAAAATCAGTACCGCGATGACAACATAAAAAAGAACAGAACCGAGCATAGAACCTCCAAAAGAAAATCAGTCTGGACCTTGTCTCATACGGCGCGGGCCGCCCGGTCCGCCTCCAGAATGTCCTCCAGAGTGGGCCGCTGGACCACAGGGACCTGATCCATGGCCCGGGCGACCTGTTCTGCGATGTCCAGGAACCCGATCTTCCCCTCCAGGAACCGGGCCACCGCCGCCTCATTGGCCCCGTTTAAGATGGCCCCCGCTGTGCCGCCTGTCCGCGCTGCCTCCAGTGCCAGGGGAAGGCAGCGGAATGTATCCAGATCCGGCGTGCCGAAGGTGAGCGGCCCACAGTTCCACAGGTCCAGCGGTGATGCCGGTCCTGGGATGCGCTCAGGCCAGGTCAGGGCGTATTGGATGGGCAGACGCATGTCCGGCGTCCCCAGCTGGGCGATCATGGCATTATCACAGTATTCCACAAGGGAGTGGATAATACTCTCCCGGTGAATCACAATGGAAATTTTCTCCGGAGGCATGTGGTACAGGTGCATCGCCTCGATAAATTCCAGGCCCTTATTCATTAGAGTGGCGGAATCCACAGTGATCTTGGCCCCCATGGACCAGTTTGGATGCTGTAAGGCGTCCTCCCTTGTCATTCCTTTCAGCTCTGAGGTCGTACGCCCATAAAAGGGCCCCCCGGAGCAGGTCAGGATCAGCCTCTTCACACCTCCCCGGTCCCGGCAGCCCTCCAGGCTCTGGAAGAGGGCGGAGTGCTCCGAGTCCACCGGCAGGATCTCCGCGCCGGACGCCTCCGCTGCCGACATCACCAGCTCCCCCGCACATACCAGGGTCTCCTTGTTGGCCAGGGCGATGCGCTTTCCCTCCCGGATGGCGGCCAGGGTGGGGCGCAGCCCCACCATCCCCACCACTGCGGTGAGCACAGTGTCCGCACCGGGCAGGGATGCGGCCTCCAGCAGCCCCTCCATCCCGGCGGCCACCCGGACCCCCGTGTCCGCCAGGCGGACCTTCAGATCAGCTGCGGCGTCCTCCTCCATCAGGACGGCCAGCTCCGGCCGGAACCGGCGTGCCTGCTCCTCCAGCTCCCGGACGCTCCGGTTGGCAGTCAGCGCCGCCGCACGCATGCCACAGGCGGCAATCACATCCAATGATTGCCGCCCGATGGAACCGGTGGAGCCCAATATTGAAATACATCTGCTCATATGACAAAACTCCTCGCTGACCACCGTATCCGCCTAAAAGGCTGGAAACAGAGTCACCATCAGCCAGAGAGCCGGAGCCGCAAAGGTCATGCTGTCGAAGCGGTCCAGCATCCCGCCATGGCCGGGGATCACATTTCCATAGTCCTTGATCCCATACTGACGCTTGATGAGAGAGAAAGACAGATCCCCCAGCTCTGTAATGGCGCTTCCCACGAGCCCGTAGACCACCATCAGAGGGAAATTCACTTCTATCCCGCCGAACTGATGCAAAATGGCTCCGTAGAGCAGCATGAACAGCCCCCCGAACAGGATGCCGCCGGCATAGCCCTCCAGTGATTTGTTGGGGCTGACCCGAGTGATGCCTTTGTGCTTCCCAAAGAACACCCCCACGAAGTAGGCGCCCGCATCCGTGAGGAAAGCGGAGATCACCGGCAGCAGGACCAGATATCTGCCGCTCTCCATCCCCTTGAGCAGCACCAGCGTGGACAGGAACGCCGGGATCACGATCCCGCCGAACATACACACCAGCAGATCCTCCAGGGAGATCGCGCTGCCGCTGTCAAAGCGGCGGATGGCCCCCAGAAAAAGAGCGGCCATCAGTAGCAGGGACAGGGCAGCCAGGGACCAGTTCCCCCACCCCAGCCAGAAGGTCAGGGGGATCAGGCCGGCCGCCGCCGCCGTGTAGACATACATTCCATTGTGGTGGGCCACCTTGGTGGCCCTCAGCAGCTCAAAGGACGCCCGCGCGGTGATGCATGCCAGCAGTACCGCGAGAAAGACGGGCGGCAGAAAGAACAGGACAACAAAAAACAGCGGGGCCAATACTACAGCCGAGAGGATGCGCGTCACCATTTCTCAAATACCTCCAAATCGCCGGGCCCGGCTCTGATAGCTGGCGATGGCCCGCAGCAGCTCTGCTTTGCTGAAATCCGGCCACAGCACATCCGTAAAGTAGAACTCCGCATAGGCGGACTCCCACAGCAGGAAATTGGATAGGCGCAGCTCCCCGCTGGGGCGGATGATCAGGTCCGGGTCCGGCACCCCGCGGGAGAACAGGTAGCCGGAGAAGTTCTCCTGTGTCAGGTGGTTGGGGTCCGCCCTCCCCTCTACACAGTCCAGGGCATAGGCCCGGGCGGCCCGGAGGATCTCGTCCCGTCCGCCATAATTCAGGCAGATATTCACCTGACAGCCGTCGTACCTCTTGGAGATGCGTCGGGTCTGCTCACACAGGTCCCGGAGCTCCTGGGACAGCGGAGAGAGGTCCCCGAAAAACTCCATCTTCACCTTGTCCCGTTCCATCTGTCCGATGGCCTCCAGCAGGTACTTCTTCAGCAGGCCCATGATGGCGCCCACCTCATCCTCCGGCCGCTTCCAGTTTTCCGTGGAAAAGGCATAGACCGTCAGATACTCCAGGCCGATCTCCTTGCAGTAGGTGGCGATGGTGCGGAAAGTCTCCGCCCCGGCGGCATGTCCCGCCGAACGGGGCAGCCCCCGCTTTTTGGCCCACCGGCCATTTCCATCCATGATAATGGCGATATGCCGGGGCAGGTCCTGAAAGTCAACCTGTACCTCCGGCTGAGGCTTCTTTGTAAACAGCGGCATATCTGATCTTCCTTACCCAAACAAAATGCTGAGAGCGCACGTGCAGAATGAAGAATGAACGTCTTGAGAACATTCCGCATCCTGCATTGTGCAGCCCGCATCGCTCAGACCGCCATCAGCTCCTGCTCCTTTTTCGCGGTCAGCTCATCCACCTCTTTGCACCGCTTGTCGGTCAGGTCCTGAAGCTCCTTTTCCAGCTGCTTCTGGTCATCTTCGGTGATCTCGCTCTTCTTGACCTGTTTTTTGATCTCATCCATGGCCTCGCGCCGGATGTTCCGAAGGGCCACCTTGCCCTCCTCACCGTACTTGTGCACCTGCTTGGTCAGATCCCGGCGGCGCTCCTCTGTCAGCTGGGGGAAGCCCAGGCGGATCACCCGGCCGTCGTTCTGGGGATTGATGCCCAGGTCAGAGGTCTGGATGGCCTTCTCGATCGCCTTGAGCAGGGTGCCGTCCCAGGGCTGGATCATCAGGGTGCGGGGGTCGGGGGAGGAGATGGCCGCCACCTGGTTGAGCGGGGTGGGCGTGCCGTAGTACTCCACGAAAATACGGTCCAGCACGCCGGCATTGGCCCGTCCGGCACGGACAGAGGCGAAGTTGGCCTTGACCACTTCGATGGTCTTCTGCATCTTGGCATCGTAAACTTTTGTCTCAGGGCTCATCGTCGAATCTTCCTTTCTGTTGTCAGCTGGCGCCTTGGTTCAGCCTTTTACAATGGTTCCGATCTTCTCTCCCATGACCGCCCGGATGATGTTCTGAGGGTCCTTCAGAGCGAAGAGCAGCACCGGGATCTTGTTGTCCATGGAGAGCGAGGTGGCGGTGGAGTCCATCACCTGGAGATGCTGAGCCAGCACGTCGTCGTAGGTGATGGTGTCGTATTTGACCGCCTTGGGGTCCACCTTTGGGTCGGCTGAATAAACTCCGTCGATGTTCTTGGCCAGGAGGATCACATCGGCGTCGATCTCCGCCGCCCGCAGGACCGCAGCTGTGTCCGTGGAGAAGAAGGGGTTCCCCGTGCCGCAGCCGAAGATGACCACCCGGCCCTTGTCCAGGTGCCGGATGGCTCTGGAGCGGATATAGGGCTCCGCCACCGCCCGCATCTCGATGGCAGTCTGGACCCGGACGTCCACTCCCTTCTGCTCCAGCACGTCCGCCAGGGCCAGGGCGTTGATGCTGGTGGCCAGCATCCCCATGTGGTCGGCCCGGACCCGTTCCATCCGGTCGCCGCCGTCCTTCAGCCCGCGCCAGAAGTTTCCGCCGCCTACCACGACGCCCACCTGCACGCCCAGCTGGGTGCACTCCTTGATGACCTCGCACACCTGTCCGATCACGTTGAAGTCCAGTCCCCGGGAGGCATCCCCCGCCAGGGCCTCGCCGCTGATCTTCAGCAGCACGCGTTTATACTTTGGCTGTTCCATTGGAAACACTCCTCGCATCAAGATCAATGATTCATCCCTATTCTAATATAATTCTCCTCTTTTGCATAGGGGGTACGGCAAAGTTTTTCATTTTCCCTGGAGGAGCACCGGGACACCCCCTCCCGCATAGTGTGAAGCGGGGGGAGCCGTCAGTGCGCTCCCCGCCTATCACAGCGGCGCGTGACCCGCGCCGGGAAAGGAACAGTACATTGGCACAGGCACTGTTATGGGCCGCCGGCGGAACAGGGTTCACCGCTCTGCTCACCGCCCTGGGGGCGGCCACCGTATTTTTCTTCCGGAGCCGCCCTGACCCCACGGTCCACCGGATCTTCCTGGGGTTCGCCGCCGGCGTGATGATCGCCGCCAGCATGTGGAGCCTCCTGATCCCCGCCATCGAGGAGGCGGAGGCCATGGGCATGGTGGGATGGGTCCCGGCCGCTGGGGGGTCCGTCCTGGGCATCGCCTTCCTGCTGGCCATGGACGCCCTGCTCCCCCAGCTCACCCCTGAATCCTTCCGCCATCTGGGCCGCCGGACCCCCCTTCTGGTCCTGGCCGTCACTCTCCACAACATCCCGGAGGGGATGGCGGTGGGCATCTCCTTTGCGCTGGCCTCCCAGGGGGACACCCCCGCCCAGCTCACCGCCGCCGTCGCTCTGGCCCTGGGTATCGGCATCCAGAACTTCCCCGAGGGGGCTGCCATCGCCCTGCCTCTGCGCCAGGAAGGGCTCAGCCGGGCCAAATCCTTTTGGATGGGGGCCCTGTCCGGCGTCGTGGAGCCCATTTTCGCCCTGCTCACCGTCCTGATGGTGGGCAGCCTCCAGCCGCTGATGCCCTGGCTGCTCTCCTTTGCAGCCGGCGCCATGCTGTATGTGGTCGTGGAGGAGCTGATCCCGGGCGCCCACCTGGAGGACCACTCCTCCCGGGGCGGAACTCTGGGGGTAATGGCCGGGTTCCTGCTCATGATGATCCTGGACGTAGCCCTGGGCTGAGTCTACAAATATGTAAAGCCGCCCTGAGGCGGCTGTTCACAGGTCCTTTTTGATCTGGCGCAGGGCGTTCTTCTCCAGGCGGGACACCTGGGCCTGGGAGATCCCCACCTCGGTGGACACCTCCATCTGGGTCTTTCCCTGAAAAAAACGGAGGGACAGGATGCGCTTCTCCCGGTCCGACAGCTTGGCAATGGCTTCCCGCAGTGCGATCTGCTCCAGCCAGTTCTCGTCCGTGTTTTTGCTGTCCCGCACCTGATCCATGACACAGATGGTATCCCCGCTGTCGGAGTACACCGGCTCGTAGAGGGAGACCGGGTCCACGATGGCATCCAGGGCAAAGACCACTTCCTCCCGCTTGAGCTCCAGCATCCTGGCTATCTCGTCTACGGTTGGCTCTCGCTGGTGCTCGGCCATATAGGCCTCCTTGGCCTGGAGCACCTTGTACGCCGTGTCCCGCATGGCCCGGGACACCCGCATGGTGCTGTTATCCCGGAGGTACCGCCGGATCTCCCCCACGATCATGGGCACGCCATAGGTGGAGAAGCGCACGTCCAGATCCGTGTTGAAGTTGTCGATGGCCTTGATGAGGCCGATGCACCCCACCTGGAACAGGTCGTCCGCGTTCTCCCCCCGGTTGGCAAAGCGCTGGATCACCGAGAGGACCAGCCGCAGGTTGCCCGCGATCAGTTCCTCCCGGGCCTTCATGTCCCCCTGCTTGGCCCGGAGCAGGAGGGCCTGGGTCTCATCGTTTTTCAGGACCTTCAGCTTTGACGTGTTTACCCCGCAGATCTCCACCTTGTTTTGCATCTGTTGGAACCTCCTGCCATGATACTGTGCTTTCAGTATCTCCGGGACAGAGGGTTTCATACCGCGGGGAGCGGCTTAAAAATTTTAACGCTCGACAGGGTTCGATGGAATTTCAGGAACAGCCGGAAAGCGGGACAGCAGGCAGTACGCGCTCCGCCCCGGCCCCCATCTGGGGGCGGGGCGGAGCGCAGCCGTTCAGGCCGTCACAGTTCCTTGACCGCGCCGCTGCGGGACAGGGCCTCCGCCGCGGCCACCGAGACCGCCAGGCCGAAAACGCCCTGGATCAGGTTGCCCGGGATGGCGGCAGCCGCCCCCAAGCCGAATCCAAGGACCACTCCTTCATAGGCGAAGTAGCCCGCCGCCATCACCGCCTCCCCCGCCAGGGCGCCGCCGATGCGGGCGGCCAGCCCCCGCTTTTCTCCGGCTGCCGCCCGGAATACTGCCCAGGCGCAGACCGCCATGCATGCTTTGATCACAAAGGTACCAGGTGCATACAGAGGGTATCCGCTGACCAGGTCGGCCAGCATAGAGCCAAGCCCAGCCGCCGCGCCGCCGTACATTGGACCCAGCACCCACCCGGCCAGCAGCACCACGCAGTCCCCCAGGTTGACATAGCCCCCCGTGGCAGGCACTGGGATCTTGACGATCATGGTCATCACACAGGTCAGCGCCGCAAACAGCGCCGCGTACACCAGCTTTCTCGTTTTTTCTCCAATCATCTCGTTCTACGCTCCTTTTGTCCTGTTCACAGGAAAAATGTCCTTGCATTTTTCCGCTGTCTGTATTTTAATCTTATCTGGTCTGATGAAAAGGTCCAGTTTCGTTCTTTTTTATCAGGCCAGATAGGAGGGCGACCATGCTCACATATGATCTGGACCGGCGGGGGACCATCCCCCGCTATGACTACCTCTGCCGCTGCATCCGGGATGACATCCTCTGCGGCCGCCTGACCGCCGGGAGCCGGCTCCCCTCCCGGCGGAGCCTTGCGGAGCACCTGAAGGTCAGTGCCGTCACGGTGGAGAGCGCCTATGCTCAGCTGGCTGCGGAGGGATACATCGTTTCCCGGGAAAAGAGCGGCTATTTCGTCTCCCAGCTGGAGCCCGCCCTGCGTCCCCCGTCCCCGCCCCCCATCCGGACCGATGCTCCGCCCCCGGGGCAGCCCTGGATGATGGATCTGCGGGGAGGCGGCGGGAGCACAGAGCTCTTCCCCTTCTCTGTCTGGGCCAAGCTGATGCGGCAGGTACTGTCCCAGCGTGGTCCAGATCTCCTGCGTCCCGTGCCCCACAGCGGGGTCCCTGAGCTGCGGGAAGCCATCGCCGGCACCCTGTACCGCCTGCGGGGCCTCTCCGTCTCCCCGGAGCAGATCGTGGTGGGCTCGGGGTCCGAATATCTGTATAACCTCATCGTACAGCTCCTGGGCCGGAAGCTGGTCTATGGCGTGGAGGACCCGGGATACCCAAAGCCCGCCAGGATCTACGCCCTCAACGGGGCCCGCTGCATCTCCCTCCCGGTGGACGGACAGGGGATCTCCCCCCAGACCCTCGCCGCCTCCCCGGCTCAGGTGGTCCACCTCTCCCCCTCCCATCAGTTCCCCACCGGGGCCGTCACCCCGGCGGGGCGGCGTCAGGCCCTGCTCCGCTGGGCCGCCCAGGGCGGGGACCGCTATCTCATCGAGGATGACTACGACAGCGAATTTCGCTTTACAGGGCTTCCCATCCCTGCCCTCCAGAGCATCGACCAGGCGGACCGGGTCATCTATTTGAACACCTTCTCCCGGGCTCTGGCCCCCTCCCTGCGCATCAGTTATCTGGTGCTGCCTCCCACCCTGCTGGACCGCTATCACCAGCGCCTGGGGTTCTACTCCTCCACCGTCCCCGCCCTGGAGCAGTACACCCTGGCCTCCTTCCTCTCAGAGGGGCGCTTCGAGCAGCACCTCAGCCGGGCCCGGAACCGCTACCGGGCCCTCCGTGACCAGGTGCTGGAGGCCCTGGAGGCCAGCGGCCTGGCCGGCCGGGCCCAGATCTCCGGTGCGGACGCGGGGCTCCACTTCCTGGTCCGGCTGGAGACGGAGCGCGGCGACCAGGAGCTGACCCAGCTGGCCCGTGCGCGGGGCATCCGCCTCTCCTTCCTGTCGGAGTTCTGCGCCTCCCCCGGCCCGGAGCACCAGCACTTTCTGGTCATCAGCTACCCGGGCATCCAGATGGAGCGCCTGCCCCAGACCCTGAGGGAGCTGGCTGCGCTGCTCCACTGAGTCCGGGGCGTAAAAACTCTTTAGGAGGGGGCAAGCAAAAAATCTCACTCCGCCCAATCTCGATAAATGATAAAAAGCGCAGGAGCTGGCGCTCCTGCGTCCCGTTTCTTTTCCGCCCAGTGTGGGGCGGAAAAGTCCTCGCTTTGCTGGCCACAGCCCTTGTTGTACAAGGGCTGTGGCGGATGATATCCCATTCGAGGCGGGCTGCCGCCCCCTCGAGCTCCCCCTCCCGGCCTTGAAATATCCGTCCCTGAAAAAGGTCTTTTGACAGCCTGAGCGCAGGAGCTGGCGCTCCTGCGCTTTTTGCAGCGTCCCTTTTCCCGCCTCATCTGTTACAGCTTCTGCTATGCCGCCTTTCCTGTAAAAGAGAAAGCTGTTGGTCCCGGTCCCCTGCGGGGGACCGGGACCAACACGGGGATCAGTCCTCCCCGTTGATGATCCGCTGGTAATTTTCCTGGTCGGTGTCCCCCTCGGTGCTCACCAGGAGCACCCGGGAGGACTCGTTCAGGCCCAGCGCCTGCCGCACCTCTGACGGGGCGTCTCCCCGCATCAGGGCATCCAGCACCCCGGCTGTCACTGCGCCGGACTCCCCGGACACCACCGCCGGGTCGCCCTCCTCCGGCCGGGCCAGCAGACGCATTCCCCGGGCGGCGTATCCGTCCCCGCAGGACAGGAAGGCATCCGCGTAGGCATCGATGATCTTCCAGCTGATGGTGCAGGGCTCTCCGCAGCACAGACCCGCCATCATGCTGTCCATGTCCCCGGTGACGAAGTGCAGCGCCCCGTCGTCGGCCTGGGCGGTGCGGAACAGGCAGTCGGCCCGGTCTGGCTCCACGATGGCGGTGACCGGCCGCTCCTCCCCCCATACGGAGGTAAAGAAGCCCAGCGCCGCACCGGCGAAGCTGCCCACCCCCGCCTGGAGAAACAGATGGGTGGGCCTCTCCGCCCCCTGCTCCTCCAGCTGCTGGAGGGTCTCGGCGGCCAAAGTGGTATAGCCCTGCATGATATGAGCGGGGATCTCCTCATAGCCCGGCCAGGCTGTGTCCTGGATCAAGATCCAGCCGTGCTCCTCCGCCATCCGGTTCGCCAGGCGGACCGCGTCATCATAGTTATACTCGGTGATCTCCGCCTGGGCGCCCTGGGCGCGGATGTTCTCCAGCCGCTCCGCCGCGCTCCCCTTGGGCATGTAGACCACCGCCTTCTGGCCCAGCAGCCGGGCCGCCCAGGCCACTCCGCGGCCGTGGTTTCCGTCGGTGGCAGTGACGAAGGTGATGTCCCCCAGCGCCCGGCGGGCGGCGGGGGCGCACAGCTCCTCAAAGCTCATCTCCTCCAAGGGCTTCCCCAGCTTTTCCGACAGACACCGGGCCATGGCATAGCTCCCGCCCAGCGCCTTGAAGGCGTTGAGGCCGAACCGCTTGGACTCATCCTTGATCCAGATCTTGGACACGCCCAGACTGTGGGCCAGGCCGTCCAGGGATACCAGCGGAGTAGGGGCATAGCCCGGCAGGCCGCTGTGGAAGCGGCGGGCCTTCTCCGCCTCCCCGGGACTGGTCAGGGTCAGGTCGGCCCCGGGACGCTGCCCCCGCGGGCGCAGGACAGATGCAAAGTGTTCCATGCGATTCACTCCTGTTCGATCTCATTCCCGGCGTATCCTCAGGGCGCCGGTCTCCCCAGCTTTTTGCTGTATTCCGCCCGGAACGCCTCAAAGCGCCCCTCGTCCAGGGCCTGCCGGATGCGGGCCATCAGCTCGTTATAGAAATGCAGGTTGTGCATGACAGCCAGCCGCATGGCCAGCATCTCCCCCGCCGCCAGCAGATGGCGGACATAGGCCCGGGAGAAGGCGGCACAGGTGGGGCAGGTACAGGCGGGGTCGATGGGGCGGTCATCCAGCTTATACTTCTCATTCTTGATGTTGATGGTGCCCTCCCAGGTGAAGAGCTTGCCGTGGCGGGCGTTCCGGGCGGGCATGACGCAGTCGAAGAAGTCGATGCCCCGGGCCACGCCCTCGATGATGTTGGAGGGGGTCCCCACCCCCATGAGGTAGCGGGGCTTCTCCCGGGGCATATGGGGCTCCACCGCGTCGATGATGTCGTACATGGTCTGCGTGGGCTCCCCCACCGCCAGCCCCCCGATGGCGAAACCGTCACAGGGCAGCTGGGCGATCTGCTCCATGTGCCGCACCCGCAGCTCCGGGTAGGTCCCGCCCTGGTTGATGCCGAAGAGCATCTGCTGGGGATTGACACAGCCGGGCTGCCGGTTCAGCCGCTGGTGCTCCGCCACGCAGCGCTCCAGCCAGCGGTAGGTCCGGGCACAGGAGGCCTCCACATAGTCGAAGGGGGCGGGGTTCTCGATGCACTCGTCAAAGGCCATGGCGATGTCGCTGCCCAGATTGGACTGGATCTGCATGGACTCCTCCGGTCCCATGAAGATCCGACGTCCGTCGATATGGGAGGCGAAGGTGACGCCCTCCTCCGTTATCTTACGCAGGCCGGACAGAGAAAAGACCTGAAATCCGCCGCTGTCGGTGAGGATGGGGCCATCCCAGTCCATAAACCGGTGCAGTCCGCCCAGCTGCCGCACCACCCCGTCTCCCGGCCGCAGGTGGAGGTGGTAGGTGTTGGACAGCTCGATCTGACAGCCCAGCGTCTTCAGGTCGTGGGAGGAGACCGCCCCCTTGATGGCCCCCTGGGTCCCGACATTCATAAAAACAGGGGTCTGGGCAGTTCCATGGGCGCAGGTGAACACGCCACGCCTGGCCCTGCCCTCCGTCTTCAGGATCTGAAACACAAAAAAACTCCTTTACCGTATCTTGTTCCCCGCCGGGGCCTTTGATCCGCCGGAAAAAGCCCGCAGCTTTCTGTCAGCCCTTTTCCCTTTCCTGCTCTTTGAAGTCCGCGATCAGCATCGCGTCTCCGAAGGAGAAAAACCGGTATCGCTCCCGCACCGCCTCCCGGTAGGCGGCCAGCACGTGCTCCCGGCCTGCCAGGGCGGAGACCAGCATGATCAGCGTAGACTCCGGCAGGTGGAAATTGGTGATCAGCCCGTCCAGCACTTTGAAGCGGTAGCCGGGATAGATGAAAATGTTCGTCCAGCCGGCAGACTCCTCCATGGTCCCGTCCTCCGCTGCAAAGCTCTCCACCGTGCGGCAGGAGGTGGTGCCCACACAGATCACCCGCCCCCCGTTCTTCCGGGTCTCGTTGATGATCCGGGCGGTCTCCCCGGGGACCATGCAGTACTCGGAGTGCATCTCATGGTCGGTGATCTCCTCCTCCTTCACCGGGCGGAAGGTCCCCAGCCCCACATGGAGCGTCACATAGCACAGCCTGACCCCCATCTCCTCCACCTGGCGCAGCAGCTCCGGCGTGAAGTGCAGGCCGGCGGTGGGAGCGGCGGCGGACCCCAGCACTTTGGAGTAGACGGTCTGATACCGCTCGTTGTCCTGGAGCTCCGCCTTGATATAGGGGGGCAGAGGCATCCGGCCCAGCTCCTCCAGGATCTCCAGAAAGATCCCCTGGTAGTGGAAGCGGACCAGCCGGTTCCCGCCGGGCAGCTCCGCCTCCACCGTGGCGGTGAGCTTCCCCTCCCCGAAGGAGAGCTGAGCGCCGGGCTTCATCTTCCGCCCCGGCCGGACCAGACACTCCCACAGGCCCTCCCCCCTGTCGATGAGGAGCAGCACTTCGCAGGCGCCGCCGGTGGACCGGCGGCCGATCAGCCGGGCGGGCAGTACCCGGGAGTCGTTGAGCACCAGGCAGTCCCCTGGTCTCAAAAACCGGGGGAGCTCATAGAAATGGTGGTGGCCCGTTTCGCCCGTGTACTTGTCCAGCGTCAGCAGGCGGGAAGCATCCCTGCGCTCCAGTGGAGTCTGGGCGATCAGCTCCTCCGGCAGTTCAAAATCAAAATCAGATGTCTTCAATGTACTTCCTTGTCCTCTTTTCTCTTAGTCCAGGGCATCGACCTCGACCCCCGGGAAATAGAATTCCACGATCTCGTCGTAGTCGAATCCCCGCTCCGCCATGGCGTAGGCACCGTACTGACTCATGCCCAGCTGGTGGCCCCAGCCGGAGCCCTGGAATACATACTGGCTGCCGCTCACCGTGACCTCGGTGCCCGCCACAGCGCCTGTGTCTCCTCCGGAGCTCCCCGTCTGCTCTCCCATCCGGTCGATGGACCCCGCCCCGGAGATGACATACAGGTCATCCCGGTCCTCCCGGCTCAGGGCTCCTGTTCCGCTGATGGTGTAGAGGCGGCTCCTGCCGCTCAGCCCTTCCCCGCTCAGGCTCCCGCCGGAGGGGGAACCGGGCTCCGCCTCCGCCCCGTTGATGGTGAAGCGGATGGAGGGCAGGCCGAACAGATTGCGCAGGTCAGTGCTCCGCTGGCGGATGGTGCTGCTCTCCCCGTTGGTATAATTGACCTTCACCTGGATCACGTTGCCCAGGTCCGAGTAGGTCAGGGTCAGCGACTCCACCGAGGCGTTCACGCCCCCCCATTTCTGGAGCAGGCTGGTCAGCTCCGAGGCCGTATAGCGCACGGTCCAGGAGGAGTAGGAATTCAGGCTGGCCACATCCTGCTCATAGGGGTCCTCCACCCCGCACAGGTAGGGATATTTCTCCCGGGAGGAGCCCCAGACGTTGTACACGTCCTCGCTGGCCCCGCCGTGGCTGGAGGAGTAGAACGCCTCGATCACCGTGCCGTCATAGAGGGCGTACTCCCCCGCTGTCTCCTCCACCGCCCGGTCAGTGCGGTCTGTGGACTGATAGCTGCTGACGTTGGAGCCGGCCCCCCGGTAGACCTGGCAGTCCGTGGAACTGCACACGTCGAAGTGGTGGGCGCTGTGCTTGTTCTGAGAGATGTTGTTGTAGGCATAGCTCCTGGCGCAGATGGCCTGGGCCTTCAGCGCCTCCAGGGGCCAGTCGTTGCTCATCTCAAAGGGGATCACCCCCTTGATGTAGGTCTCCATGTCCACCACGCTGACCACCGTCAGGTCTCCGCCGCCGATGCGCTCATAGCGGAAGCCGCCGTGGTACTTGTACCCCTGGAACCAGGTCCGGACCTCATCCTCGCCGGTCACGTCCGGCATGATGCCCAGGGCCAGGTCCTCTCCCCCGTCAAACTGGAACAGGACCCGGTCGGTCCCCGTCTGAATCACTGTGACGGCATAGGCGCTGGTCCCCACGACCTCCCCTTCGCCCAGCTCATCGGCGGCGTCCAGGGCGTCCTCCTTGGAGAGGTAGGCTCCCACCCGGACCTGATATTCCCCGTCGATCCAGGCCACGAAGCCGCCGTCGTACTCCTCTGCCTCCTCCGCCGCGTCGTCAAAGCGCCGGAAGGAGTCGATGAGCAGGTGGAAGCAGCCCACCACAGTGCCCCCGTTGTCCGAGTTGGAGTAGATATATTTTCCGCTGCTCCTGTCATAGTAGAACCAGGTGTTCTGGGCTTTCAGCACGGTGATCTGGGTCTCTTTCTCGTCGGTCTCCCCCAGCTCCTCGAACCGCAGGTCTTCGTCAAAGTAGCCGAAGCGGTAGCCGGAGCCGTAGCCCGTGTTGTTCTCCAGGTTGGCCCCCACCAGGGCGCCGCTGCCGTAGGCCAGGCCCACCCGGACCATCTCCTCCCCCCGCCGGGCCGCCCCGGCCGTGGGGACGCACAAGACAAATGCAAGAGACAGCGCTAAAAATTCCAACAGTTTTTTTCTCATACTGGGCTCCATTTCTCACAAAAGCGTCAACACGCAATTTGTTGACACTGATTTCTCATCATGCTATCATAGATACTAATTAAAAATAGGAGGGAAACAGGCCGGCCCCGTCAGATCCCTGTACTTCTTGTCGTCTATTATACTGACTCCGGCCCTGATTGGCAACCTCTGTTTTTTCCCTTTTCCGCAAAGTCCAAATCTGCGGCACGAGCCGCCATGAAAGGAACCTGAACATGAAAAAGTACAAAGTAGGCATCATCGGCGGCACCGGCATGGTGGGGCAGCGCTTCGTCACCCTGATGGAGGACCACCCCTGGTTCCAGCTCACCGCCATCGCCGCCAGCCCCCGTTCCGCCGGCAAGACCTATGAGCAGGCCGTCTCCGGCCGCTGGGCCATGAAGACTCCCATCCCCCAGCAGGCCAAGGACCTGGTGGTGCTGGACGCCTCCGCCGACGTGGAAAAGATCGCCGGCATGGTAGACTTCGTCTTCTGTGCCGTGGATATGAAGAAGGAGGAGATCCGCGCCCTGGAGGAGGCCTACGCCAAGGCCGAGGTGCCGGTGGTCTCCAACAACTCCGCCCACCGCTGGACCGACGACGTGCCCATGGTGGTGCCCGAGATGAACCCGGAGCATCTGGCGGTCATCCCCGCACAGCGCGCCCGCCTGGGCACCCGGCGCGGCTTCATCGCCGTCAAATCCAACTGCTCCATCCAGTCCTATGCCCCTGCCCTGCATCCCCTGATGCAGTTCGGCATCGAGAAGGTCCTGGTTTGCACCTATCAGGCCATCTCCGGTGCGGGCAAGACCTTTGAGCGCTGGCCCGAGATGGTGGATAATCTAATCCCCTACATCGGCGGCGAGGAGGAGAAGAGCGAGCAGGAGCCCCTGAAGGTCTGGGGCAAGGTGGAGGACGGCAAGATCGTCAAGGCCGCCGGACCCGCCATCACTGCCCAGTGCCTGCGGGTCCCCGTCTCCGACGGCCACACCGCCGCCGTGTTCGTCACCTTCCGCAATAAGCCCTCTATGGAGGAGATCAGGGAGACCTGGAAGAACTTCAAGGGCCGGGCCCAGGAGCTGGAGCTCCCCTCCGCCCCCAAGCAGTTCCTCCACTATTTTGAGGAGCCCGACCGTCCCCAGGCCAGACTGGACCGGGATCTGGAGGGCGGCATGGCCATCTCCCTGGGCCGTCTGCGCCCCGATACCCAGTACGACTACAAGTTCGTGGGCCTGTCCCACAACACCCTGCGCGGCGCCGCCGGCGGCGCGGTCCTGCTGGCCGAGCTGCTGTGCGCGGAAGGGTATATTTAACGGATAACTGAGAAAAACATGACGCAGGAAGGGCCCCGCCTCTGCGGTCCCTTTCGCTGTCTCTCCATCCGAAGCGCTTTTACGGCCGTCAATTCCTCTGAGTGAAGGGGCGCAGAGACGTCCCCTGCATGGGCCGCCTCCGTGTTCCACGCTTCACTCTTCCACTCTCAATCAGAAGGGATGCTGTTTTATGAGAACACCCGTATTTACCGGCTCCTGCCCCGCCCTGGCTACACCCTTTGACCAGAACGGCAATATCAACTACGACGCCTTTGGCAAGCTGATCGACGCCCAGATCGCCGCCGGCGTGGATGCGGTCTGCGTGTGCGGTACCACCGGCGAGTCAGCCACCATGTCCATCCGGGAGCACATCGCCGCGGTGGAATTCTGCGTCAAGCGGGTGGACCACCGGGTCAAAGTCATCGCCGGCACGGGCAGCAACGACACCTCCGCCGCCGTCTACCTGTCCCAGCACGCCCAGGACTCCGGCGCCGACGCCTGCCTGCTGGTGACCCCCTACTACAACAAGGCCAGCCAGACCGGCCTCATCAAGCACTATGAGTACATTGCGGAGCGCATCGAGCTGCCCATGATCCTCTACAACGTGCCCAGCCGCACCGGAGTCTCCTTTACCGCCGAGTCCTACAAGGTGCTGGCTCAGAATCCCAAGATCAACGGCGTGAAGGAGGCCTCCGGCAACTTCTCCCTGCTGGCCCACACCCGGTTCCTCTGCCCCGATGACTTCTACATCTGGTCCGGCAACGACGACCAGGTGGTCCCTATGATGTCCCTGGGTGCCAAGGGGGTCATCTCGGTGGCCAGCAACATCATCCCCGAGGTCATGGTCAAGATGTCCCACCTGTGCCTGGAGGGACAGTTTGAGGATGCCTCCAAGCTTCAGATCGCCTATATGGACCTGATCGACGCCCTGTTCATCGAGGTCAACCCCATCCCCATCAAGGCAGCCATGAACCTGATGGGCATGGAGGCTGGTTCCCTGCGTCTGCCCCTGTGCGACATCTCCCACAAGAATCTGGAGACGCTGCGCCAGGCCATGGGCCGCATGGGCCTGCTGTAAGGAGCCGCCATGCAAAAGATCATCATCTCCGGATGCAGCGGCCACATGGGCCGGGTGGTGGAGTCCCTGTGCGCCGCCGACCCCCAGGTGCAGGTGGCGGCCGGCTTCGATATCCTGGGCTCCTCCGACCGGGACTTTCCCGTCTTCTCCTCCCCTGCCCAGTTCAGCGGGGAGGCGGACGCGGTCATCGACTTCTCCTCCCCCGCCGCCCTGGAGGGCCTGCTGGACTTCGCCCGGGCCACCGGGACCCCTCTGGTGCTGGCCACCACCGGCTACACCCCTGAGCAGGTGGCCCAAATCGGCGCCGCTGCCCTGGAGGTGCCCATTTTCCGCTCCGCCAACATGTCCCTGGGGATCAATGTACTGCTGGAGCTGGTGAAAAAGGCGGCCTCTGTGCTGGGGGACAGCTATGACATCGAGATCGTGGAGCGCCATCACCGCCGGAAGGTGGACGCTCCCAGCGGCACTGCCCTGATGATCGCCGACGCGGCGGCGGGGGCCTGCGGCCACGAGACGGAGTACGTCTTCGAGCGCCACAGCGTCCGCCATCCCCGTGACAAGAAGGAGATCGGCATCTCCGCGGTCCGGGGCGGCACCATCGTGGGGGAGCACGAGATCATCTTTGCCGGCCACGACGAGGTCATGGAGATCCGCCACACTGCCCTCTCCCGGGAGATCTTCGCCCAGGGCGCCGTGGAGGCGGCCAAGTTTATGGCCGGTGTGAAGGCGCCCGGCCTGTACGATATGAGCAGCCTCATCCGGTAAGTCAGAAAAAACAGCCTTCCACTCCGGTGGAAGGTTGTTTTTTTCGCTTTTTTCTGTTATGCTGGTCTTGTACCTCGGGCCTTTGGAGGAAGGAGGCAGGATATGGCTGTCGCTGCGGCAATACTGGCCGCCCTGTGCATCAGTTTGATCATCTTCCGTCTGCACAACCTTCAGGACTCCTCCAGAGGGGAGCCTGTCCGGGCCGAAGAGGCCCGGGTCCACGCCAAGGAGAACTGCCACTCCCGCGCTGGCTCCTCCTACTACCTCTATTTCCATGTCCCCTGCCGGGACACTGTGGTGACCTGCCAGGTCCCGCCGGACATCTGGTACTATCTCTCCAAGGGGGACCGGGGCACCCTGTGCCATCAGGGCGGGCGGTTCATCTCCTTCACCCGGGACGGGGAGCTGATCGCCGTGGACCCGGTGGCGGAGCGGCATCAGCTGTGGCGGATACACGGCTCGTAACACTAAGATCCTGTTGCTATTTCCCTGTATTTTGGGTATAATAGGGCTGAGCTCTTCCGGCACATCCCGGCCGGAAAATCACGGGCTCCCCATTGCAAAGGAGGCAGCATCCTATGAAGTTCTACATCTGTGAGCACTGCGGGAATATCGTCACCTTTCTCCAGTCCAGCGGCGTGCCCGTCATGTGCTGCGGGCAGAAGATGACCGAACTCGTCCCCGATTCCACCGACGCGGCTCAGGAGAAGCATGTCCCTGTGGTCACCGTAGAGGGCAGCATGGTGGATGTCAAGGTGGGCTCCGCCCCCCATCCCATGATCCCCGAGCACTATATCCAGTGGGTGGCCCTGGAGACCACCGAGGGCTGTCAAATCAAATACCTGGAGCCAGGTCAGGCCCCGGAGGTCAAATTTGCCCTCGCCCCCGGCGACCGGGTCAAGGCCGCTTACGCCTATTGCAATCTTCACGGGCTCTGGAGAGCCTGAGCGACACCATGACCAGAAGCCCCCTCTGCCGGCTCTTCCGGCGGAGGGGGCTCTTTCTCCGTTATGGCTTCCCTTCCGTCACCTGCTGGTAGCGGTAAAGGAACTGGATGGTCTCCTCCCGGGTGGTGAAGTCCCGATAGCGCATCCCAGCGCTGTCCCCGGAGACCAGTCCGGCCTCCTCCGCCCAGCGGCGGGCGTTCTCAGACCAGTCAGAGGGCTTCTCTCGGCCTCTGCGGGCCAGATAATCCGCCATCATGGCATCAAACTGTTCCTGTGTCACCGTCTCCTCTCCTCCTCTCATCGCATCCCTCACGGCCCGCCTGAAGTCATCCATGGTCTTCCTGTGCAGCGGCCACCACTGGCCCACATCGCTGTGGTTGCTGGCGATCCCCAGGGCGTGGCCGCCGGCGTGGTCCAGGATCACGCCCGGCTCCATGGGGTCCAGGCGGTACTGGCGGCACAGCATGGCGGACAGCTCCACGGCGTTGCGGTAGATGTCCTGAAAATATGCCTCGTTCTTCTCCACATCATAGCCCACCATCTTTCCGTTCTGATAGGTGTGCCCGGCTGGCTCACAGCACTCAAAGGAGATGTGGGTATTGTTGGCGCTGCCGTTTTTTCCCGAGCCTGCGTGCCAGCCCCGCCAGTTCCAGGGCAGGGTCTGGATGACCTCATCCCGGGCCACGAAGGCGTGGACGCACACCTCCACCCCGGGCTTGTTCCAGCGGCGGATGAACACCTGCGGGTCCGGCTGCGCCACGCCGGTGGAGTGGACCATGATCCCCTTGGGTACGATCTTCCGCCCGGCCTGGTAACAGTCATTCTCTGTCAGGAACTCCTGACTCAGCTTCAGTTCCATGGCTCCCTCCTCTGTCCATACAAAGGCTGTTCCATCCTATGCCGCCTCCTTTTCTATTGACACCCTCTCCCAACTCCTCTAAAATAGAAAGGTCAAAAGAGAAAGAAAAAGGGGGTCCCTTCCTATGGGAGAACTCAATCCGGCGCAGAAGCGGGGCAATGCCGCCGCCCTGCTCCCCATCCTGGTGTTCCTGGTCCTCTATTTGGGCTGCGGCCTGCTGTTCGAGTATGGGCTCAAGATCGAGATGGGCTTCTATCAGACCCCGGCCATCGTGGCCTTCCTCATCGCCCTGTTCGTAGCCTGCGTCCAGAACCGGGCCCTGGACTTCAACGCCAAGCTGAAGGTAATGGCCAACGGGGTGGCGGATGAGAACATCCTCACCATGTGCCTGGTCTTTCTGGCCGCAGGCGCCTTTTCCGGCGCGGTCCAGGCCGCCGGCGGCGCCGACAGCACGGTCTATCTGTTCCTGGACTACCTGCCCAGCCAGTTCGCGGTGGCGGGCCTGTTCTTGATCTCCTGCTTCGTGTCCATCTCCATGGGCACCTCGGTGGGCACCATCTCCGCCCTGGCCCCCTTCGCCGTCTCCATGAGCGAAGCCACCGGCTTCGAGGTGGTCCTGTGCATCGCGGCGGTGGCCTCGGGCGCCATGTTCGGTGATAACCTCTCCATGATCTCCGACACCACCATCGCCGCGGTCCGCACCCAGGGCTGTGAAATGAAGGACAAGTTCCGCATGAACTTCTTCATCGTCCTGCCTGCGGCCATCCTCACCCTGGTGATCTTCATTGCCCTCACCTGGGGCGGCAGCGGCCAGCCGGAGATCGGCACATACAGCGTCTGGAAGGTCCTGCCCTATCTGGTGGTCCTGGTGGGGGCCGTGGCCGGCGTCAACGTGTTCCTGATCCTGACCATCGGCGCTGTGCTGAGCCTGATCGTGGGCGTGGCCTCCGGCGCCTTTCCCTGGACCCAGATCTTCTCTGTGATGGGGACGGGCATCACCGCCATGTATGACATCACTGTCATCTCCATCGTCGTGGCCTGTATCGGCGCCCTGGTGCGGGAATATGGCGGCATCCAGTGGCTCATCGACTTCGTCCACCGCCGCGCCAACTCCAAGCGGGGTGCCCAGCTGGGCATCGCCGGACTGGTGGCCGCGGTGGATGTAGCCACCGCCAATAACACAGTTGCCATCGTGATGACCGGCTCCATCGCCAAGGACATCAGCCAGGAGTACCACATCGACCCCCGGCGGTCCGCCTCCCTCCTGGATATCTTTGCCTCGGTGATGCAGGGCATCCTGCCCTATGGTGCGCAGCTGCTCTACGCCTCCGCAGGGACGGGGGTCTCTGCCGTCAAGATCATGCCCTACATGTTCTACTGCTATCTTATGGCGGTGTGTGCCCTGGTCTTCATCCTCTTCTGGCCAGACCGGAAGCGGAAGTGATCCCTAAAAAAGAAAGGCCGGCGGCTCTGGGTCTCCTCCCAGAGCCGCCGGTTTTTTACTTGCTGCATGGCCGCTCCTTCTGTCCGGACTCCCACCGCTCCCCGGTGTAGAGATATTTCTTGATGGCAAAGATCCCGGCCACCGCCCCCACGCTCATCAGCGTCTGCATGGGTTCCTCATGGCTGATGATCATCTGCCGGGCGATGGCGAACAGCAGCACATCGATCACCGCCCCGTAGGTATGCAGCATCAGCATCTTTACAAACTCGATCCCCATGACGATGAGGAACGCATTTGCCATAAATGCGTCAATGGAGAAGGACTCCCACTGGCAGCAGAACTTCTCCACCGAGCCGCAGATCAGCAGTGCAATGCTGGCCAGGATCGCCCCCAGGATGGTGATCGCCATCACGATCTCCATCGCCATGGTAAACTTCAGCAGTCTTGTCCTTACTTTTGTTCTCATACGGCCCTCCCGCAGCACGATTTTATGTAAGACCAGTATATGGGATAGCCACCTGGTCCGTCAATCATTTCCCCATCTTTTTTACAGTAAAAAGGACGGGCGGAGAGGTGGGAGATGACTCCCCCTCTCCGCCCGCTTCCGGATCTATTTTCCGTGGATCACCGCTGCGTACAGTGTGTTCTTCATCAGCATGGCCCGGGTCAGCGGCCCAACGCCCCCCGGAACCGGGGTGATGTACGACGCCCGTCCGGCCGCCTCCTCAAATACCACGTCGCCGCACAGGGTCCCGTCCGCCCGGCGGTTCACTGCCACATCCACCACCACGGCCCCCTCCTTCACCATGTCTCCAGTGATGAGGCCGGCCTGTCCGGCGGCGGAAATCAGGATGTCCGCCCGGCTGCACTCCTTTTTCAGGTACTCCGTCTTGGTGTGGCAGATGGTGACCGTGGCGTTCTCCCGCAGCATCAGCATAGCCAGCGGCTTGCCCACGATATTGGAGCGCCCCACGATCACGCAGCTTTTCCCCGACAGCTCCACGCCGTATTCCGCGAGCAGACGCATCACGCTGGCCGGGGTGCAGGGATAAAAGCCCTTCTCCCCGATCATCAGCTCCCCCACGTTGAAGGGGTGGAAGCAGTCCACATCCTTGTCGGGCCTGACCACAGACAGGACCGCCCGCTCATTCAAATGGGCCGGCAGGGGCAGCTGGATCAGGATGCCGTCGATGTCGCTGCGTCCGTTCAGCGTTTCAATGAGCAGCATCAGCTCCTCCTGTCCTGTCTCCGCCGGCAGGATGTATTCCTCACTGTATATCCCGCACTGGGCACAGTCCCGCTTCTTTCCATCCGCGTAGACCTGGCTGGCGGGGTCGTCCCCTACCAGGATCACGGCCAGGCCGGGGCGGCGCTCCATCCGCGCCGCCGCCGCCCGGACCTCCTCCTTCACCTTTTTTGCCAGTGCCTTTCCGTCCATTATGACCGCCGACACAAATCAGTCCTCCTTTTTCTCCGGTCCGCCCGGGCCCTCTCCAGCGTCCGCCCTGTGGGCGGCCAGCCGGTTCACATAAAGCTCAGACGGATCGTGCCGACGGAACTTCAGCTCATAGATCAATACAACAGCCGCCACGGCGGCAGAGACGATGGCCAGCACCTGGGAGGTGCGGATGGGGGCGCCGAACAGCTCCAGTCCGAAGAAATACAGGCTGTCCGTCCGCAGGCCCTCGATCCAGAACCGGCCCAGGCCGTACCACAGCACATAGCTCCAGAACACCTGGCCATCAAATTTCTTCCAGTGCTTTCCGATCCAGTAGATCAGAAAGATGCCCACAAAATTCCACAGGGACTCGTAGAAAAACGTAGGGTGCACCCCCAGGGTGCCGTCCAGGATGGCCTGATAGCCGTCCGTGTCCACCAGTCCCTGGGACAGCAGGGAGCTGGCGATGCTCTCCGAACACATCCGCCAGGGAAGTCCGGTGACGCCGCCGTAGGCCTCCACATTCATAAAGTTTCCCCACCGGCCGATGCACTGGCCGATCAGAAGGCCGTGGACCCCCAGGTCTGCAAAGGAGAAGAAGCTGATCTTCCGGATACGGCAGAACACGATCAAGGTCAGGGCGGCGGCAATGATGCCGCCGTAGATGGCCAGGCCGCCGTCTGTAATGCGGAAGATGGCCCCCCAGTTCAGGGAACCGTCCGCCTCCCGGTACAGGTCCAGATAGAAGAGTACGTAATAGACCCGCAGCCCCACCACGGAGAGGGGCACCGCGAAGATCAGCAGGTCCATGATCTGGTCGCTGTTCACGCCGAATCTGGGCGCCCACCGGCAGCACAGCAGGACGGCCAGCAGAAATCCGCAGCCGATGATGACCCCGTACCAGTATACCGGGTGGCCAAACAACGAGAAGGCCACCCGGTCAAGGTGGAACTCCAGCCCCAGTCCGGGAAATGTCACGATGTTGGTCATTCCACCGCTTCCTCTCTGGGCCGGACCACGGACAGGGCGGTGCGCTCCGGCGTGACCCAGCGGGCGATCATGGCCTGGGCGTCCTCCCTGGTCAGGCTGTCGTACACCTCCGGGAAGCGCAGGAAATCGCAGCCCTGGAAAAACGACTGGGCCTGACTGATGCAGATGTGCTCAAAGGAGTTCAGCGCCCGCACCCGGTTTCCGTAGGAGGATTTTTTCAGCCGCTCCCACAGCTCGGGGTCGATCCCCTCCCGTGCGATCCGCTCCGCCTCGGCGGCCACCGCCGCCCGCACTCCCTCCGGGTCCTTGCTCTCCCCCCCGGCACACAGGAAAGCGCAGCCGGGGTAGCTCTCATACCCGTAGGAGAAATTCCGGTTGACCAGCCCCTCCCGGTAGAGTCTGGCATACAGCGGGCCGGAGTTGCCCAGAAGTGCCTCACAGGCCAGCTCGCCCAGCAGCTGCTGGCGCAGGGCCCCCTCTCCCTCCGGGGCCGCCTCCCCCTTGAATCCCAGCTGGAACAGGGGGACCGAGACCTCCATCTCCCGCTGGATCATGGGCTGGCACACCTCCGCGGGCTCCTGGGCGCCGTAGTCCCCCCGGGCAACCGGTGCTCCAGGCCGCTCCGGCAGGATCTCCCGGGCCGCCTGGCAGATCTTCTCCGGGTCCACGTCCCCTGCCACGCACAGCACCATATTGGAGGGGTCGTAGAATGCCTTGTGGCAGGCGTAGAGGGTCTCAGCGGTGATGTGGGAGATGGACTCCGCCGAGCCCGCCACCGACACCCGCACCGGGTGCTTCTCGTAGAGGGCCTGCATCAGATCCATAAAGACCACCCAGTCCGGGTCGTCCTCGATCATGCCGATCTCCTGACCGATGATCCCCTGCTCCTTGTCCACGCTCTCCTTGGTGAAATAGGGAATGGAGACGAAGGAGAGCAGGATGCGCAGGTTCTCCTCGAATTTCTCTGTGCTCTCGAAATAGTAGCCTGTGATGGCGTTGCTGGTGAAGGCATTGGGGGAGGCGCCGTTGGCCGCCAGCTCCTGGAGGGCGTTGCCCTCCTTGGTGTCGAACATCTTGTGCTCCAGATAGTGGGCCACCCCCGCCGGAGTGTCCATATCCTGGCCATCCAGCTTGAACTTCATATCCATGCCTCCGTAATTGGTGGCAAAAAAGGCGTAGCTCTTCTGAAAGCCGGGCTTGGGCACCACAAAGATATGCAGCCCGTTGTCCAGCACCTGGTGGTACATCTGCTCCCCCACCCGGGGAAATTCCAGTTTCTCCATGGTTCAGCCCTCCGTTCCCTTCAGGAAGTAAATGGTGTCCAGTTCCAGCTTCTGAGCCGCCTGGGCCACCTGCTCCCGGGTGACCTGCTCCAGCTGGGCCACCAGCTCCTCGATGCCGGTCTCCAGACCGGCGGCCGTCTGGCCCAGCCAGAAGTCCTCCTGCCGGTCCTGGACATCCAGGGTGGCCAGATGGGCGCCGATCATGGTGCGGCGGGTCCCCTCCAGCTCCCAGTCCTCCATGTTCCCCTGCCGGATCTCCTCCAGCTGATGGAGGATCTCGTCCCTGGCCTGCTGGAACTTGTCAAATTCGATCCCGGAGGAGACCAGGATCAGCCCCTTCATCTTCTCCAGGGTGGAGCTGGCGTAGTAGCACAGAGACAGCTTCTCCCGCACGTTCATAAAGAGCTTGGACAGGGTAGTGCCGCCGAATACGGCGTTGCACATGGCCATGGCGGGGTATTCCTCCTCCCAGCAGGTGACGCCGCCGGTGCGGAAGCCCATGGCCAGCTTGCCCTGGGTCACGTCCATGGACTCCTCCACCATGCTGGGCTCCGGTCCGGCGTGGAGCCGGACCTCGCAGTCCGGGCAGATCCGCCCCTCATTCACGGGGAGGGCGGACAGTGCCTCCTTCAGGGCGCGGGCCACCCGCTCCTCCTCCGCGGAACCGCAGTAGTACAGCTCGATCTGGGCGGTGGAGAGCAGCTGCTGATACCGCTCCCACAGAGAGCCCGGCGTGACGGCCGCGGCATGCTCCACATCCCCCAGCTTGTCCACCCCGAAGGCCTCCTCCCCGCACATCAGCTGTCCCAGGCGCAGGGTGGCGTAGGAGCGCTTGTCGTTGATCTGGCCCCGGATGCGGTCCACCAGATTGGCCCGTTCCCCGGACACATATTCCTCCGCAAAAATGCCGTCCTGAAGGCGGGGGCGGAGCAGCAGCTCCCCCAGCAGCCCCGCCGCGGGCTCCAGGATGGGCTCGCCCCCGGGCGCAAAGGCATCATCCAGAAAGCTGGCCACAAAGCCCAGGCACTGGGTCTCCCCCTTTTTCCGCACGATGGGCTCGATGGCGCCTCCGTACAGCTCGTCCAGGGCGGCGGAGAGGGACTCCATATCCGGGTGCTCCCGGGTCCCCCGGCGCAGCACCGGGAAGAGCAGGGCATTGGCCGCCGCCCGCTCCCGCTCCAGGGGGACCAGCATGGTCAGGCTGAGATAGCTGCTTTTGAATTTGTCGGTGTGGACTGTCCGCAGCCACACCCCGGGAAAGAGCTCCCGGCGCGTTACTTGAGTCATAGATCAGATTCCTTTCTCTGCACGAAAGGGGGCGTCCCCCTTTTCCTGTGGCCTTTCAGAAGGGAATTTCCTTCCTGGAAGCAGAACAGAGTTATCATACCACATCTTTCGCCGAAAAGCAAAGCTTTCCATTCCCGGGTACCGCTGTCACTTCCAGCCGGTGGTCCCCTGTCAGTTCCCGGAGGGGGACGCCGTCCCGGATCTCCCGGCCGTCCAGCCGGACGGAGAGCTCTCTCCCCCGGCTCACCTGGATGCTCAGCCGCCCCCGGTCCAGTTCCCACTCCCCGGTCCAGCCCGGCCAGTCCTCCGGCAGGTGGGGCTCCACAAACAAGCGGCCTTCCCGGACCTTCAGGCCCAGCAGCTCCTCCACCGCGGTGCGGTAGTACCACCCCGCCGCCCCGGTGTACCAGCTCCAGCCGCCCCGGCCCAGGTGCCCCGGGGCCGCATAGACATCGGCGGCCAGCACATAGGGCTCCGCCTGATAGATCTGCGTCCGGCGGCGCTCCGGCAGGAGGGCCCGCAGCAGCTCCAGCCCATCCTCCGTCCGGCCCAGGCGGAGGCAGGCCAGAGCCAGCCACACAGCCCCATGGGTGTACTGTCCCCCGTTCTCCCGCACGCCGGGCAGATAGCCCTTGATATAGCCCGGGTCCGGGCCCCTGTCCTGGAAGGGCGGATCGAACAGCTTCACTACCCCGGCCTGGGGCAGATAGAGCCGCTCCAGCGCGGCAGACACTGCTTGGCAGGCCCGCTCCCGGTCCGAGTCCTCCACCAGCGCGGCGAAGGACTGGGCAATGGAGTCGATCTCGCAGCTCTCCGCCCCCCGGGTCCCCAGGGGGGCCCCGCTGTCAAAATAGCCCCGGCGGTACCAGCTCCCGTCCCAAGCCGCCTCCGCGGCCTTCCGGTATCCCTCCGCCCGGCCCAGCAGCTCCTCCGCCAGCTGCGGCTCCTCCATATGCCGGCACACCGGCGCGAACTTCCGAAGAACCAGGGCGAGGAACCAAGTCAGCCACACAGACTCCCCCCGGCCTCCCGCCCCCACGCGGTTCATGCCGTCGTTCCAGTCTCCGCCTCCTATCAGGGCCAGGCCGTGGCTGCCCACACCGCGCTCCATGGCGCACCGGATGGCCGCCAGGGCATGGCGGTAGACCGTGTCCTCTCGCTCCGAACACCGGGGCGTCTCATACCGCTCCCGCTCCCCCTCCCGCAGGGGCGGGGATTCCAGATAGCAGGTCTTCTCCCCGCACACGGACCAGTCTCCCGTCACCTCCAGATATTCCGCCAGCACATAAGGCAGCCACAGCAGGTCGTCGGTGATCCGGGTCCGGACCCCCGCCCCATGGGGCGGATGCCACCAGTGCTGCACGTCTCCCTCCGGAAATTGGCGGGAGGAGGCCAGCACCAGCTGTTCCCGGGCCCGCTCCGGCACAGTGAGCAGCAGGGCCCGCACGTCTTGGAGCTGGTCCCGGAAGCCGTAGGCTCCGCCATTCTGATACTGAGACGTGCGGGCCATCAGCCGGCAGGCCAGCACCTGATAGAGCGCCCAGCCGTTGAGATACCGGTCCAGCGCCGGCTCCGGGGTGGAGAAGCGCAGGGCGGACACCTTTTTCCGCCAGTCCAGCACGACCTGCTCCCCCTCTGCCTCCGCCCGTTCCGGCGGGAGGGCGTCCCAGCGGTGGACCAGCCCGCCCCGTTCCCCCGGCGCGCTCACCAGGACGGCCGGCAGTCCCTCTGCCACCGGGCAGGCGGACGCCTCCCCATCTCTCCTTTGGATGGACAGCGTCCCAGCACCTCCGGAGAGCGCGAAACGGAGCACCCGCTCCGGCCGGTCCGGGGGCACATGTCCCTCCGTCACCAGCAGGGTCTCCCCAAACCGCTTCTCCCAGCGGGCAAAGCCGGGGCCGTAGGTCACTGTACAGGGCAGGCCATCCCCGTCCGCGAAGACGGAGGCGCAGATGCCCCCTGTCTCCAGCAGCAGCCGCTCCTCCCCGCCCACGGCCAGCGGGTCGTTTTTCCAGCGGGTGAGGCGGCCCTCGTGGGCATTCTCCCTCCAGAGCAGGCCGTTGCCTGTCTCGTCGGTCAGCCATCCGAAGCTCTCTCCGCACAGGATCTGACTCCAGCCCACAGGGGGCAGGCGCTCCCCGGCGCGGATGACCACGCTGCCCGCCTGGTCAAAGTGCCAGGGGGCGGGCTCCGGGCGGACCGACACCGCCGGCGGAGGCGTCCAGTGCTCCGGCTCTTCCTCCATCAGTTCCAGGGGCAGGCGGGCGGAGGCCCAGGCCAGCACGGTGGGAAATCCCTCCCCGTGGTCCACCAGGTGGACCCCGCCCCGGGCCCCAAGGGCGGATTCCGCCCCCAGCGCCCGCAGCGCCTCCCTGACCGCAGTAAGCAGGGGACGGCGGTAGTCGCCCCCCTCCTCCGCCAGAAACACCAAGTCAAACGGCCAGCCGGCCCGGGTGAGGAACCGATGCTGGGCACACCACAGCCCGATCTTATCCTCTCCCACTCCTCCCTCCAGCGGCGCAGCCGCGATGGGCAGATCCCCGGAGATCCCGAACTGCCACAGCTCACACTGGGGCGGACGCCCCTCCGCTCCGGGCCGGACGGAGGCCAGATGGCGCAGCAAAGCAAAGGCTCCCAGGGCCTGGACCTGGTCCAGCCCCAGCCGCTGGGCAATGGGGGCCAGCATCCCGCCCGGCTCCTCCCGCCCCTCCAGCAGCCGCTGGGCGGTGTCGGCGGCGGCATCCAGCCGGTCCGAGACCCCCAATGCCAGGCGCAGGGCGCAGCTCTCCCCCGGCCGCAGGCGCACCGGCAGGCGCACCATCAGGCACGGGTCCAGCACCGCTCCCGTCTCCCCCTTCAGGGGTCCGGGCCCCCCGCCAGCCAGTGCCCGCAGGCCGCCCCGCCCCAGGGCCGCCTGCCGTGAGGTGGTGAATGTGCTCCCCTCCCCGTCCCACAGGGCCGCCAGCACCGGGTGCTCCTCCGCTCCCCTGGGGCGGCGGCGGAAGGAGACGCCGCCGGGGATGGCGCGGCTCTCCACAAACAGCTTGGAGAAGGCGGGGTGGGCCAGGTGATCCCGCTCCCCGCACAGCACGGGTTCCAGATAACACAGAAGCTCTCCCTCCAGCACGCCCTCTCCGTCCCAGTGCAGCTCCGCCCGGCGCAGCTCCCCGCTGCCCAGCCGGGCCAGGGCGAGGCCGGTGCGGGCGGTCAGGCCGCCCCGCTGACAGGTCCAGACGGCCCCGCCGTCATAGAACTCCCAGCTGTACCGGCAGTCTCCGCGGTACAGGGGGGCGGCGGTCAGGCCGATCATCCCCTCCGCCCCGGAGAAGAACCAGGACACCCCGGCAGGGGCCTGGTACTCCCCCGGCTCCGCCAGGGTGATGACATCCCGCCCCAGGCTGGAGCGGGTCTGTCCGTTATCGGCGGCAAAGACGCAGTATCCCCCCTCGGACACCAAGTGGCACCGTGGTGAGAGACGCCCCGCCCCCTCCCCGGTCCGCAGCAGATCGGGCCCCTGGCGGCGGCGGGGGCGCTCCGGCGCCGCCCCGTCCCGGCGGCGCATGACAGGCGCTCCCACCGGGACCCGCTCCTGGAGCAGCTCCCGGTAGGCGGCCATGGTCCGGTCGGACAGGAAGCGCCGCTGCATCACGTCCTCCGTCAGGGCGTTGTCGATGGCCACCAGACTCATGCCCAGGTGGTGGGCCATATAGGATCGGACGATCTCAAAGCTGCTGCCCCCTGACAGGCGGGAGGGGGTGAAGTCGGCCGCCTCATAGAGGCCGAACCGCCCCTCCAGCCCCAGGGCGCACAGCCGGCGCAGGTTGCGCACCGCGCTTTTGGGGGCCATGGGGAGGGCGAGGAAGGAGGCATAGGGCGCCACCACCAGCTCCTGGTCCAGCCCCCGCTTCAGACCCAGGGCCTGAACGCCGTGGGCCTTGTACTGATAAGTCATCCCCGGGTCAAAGGCAAAAAATCCCGATTCCGAGATCCCCCAGGGGGTGTGGGTCCTGGCCCCCCGGCGCTTCTGGGCATAGACGCAGAAGGCCAGCGACTCGTACATCAAGGAATTCTCCTCACAGGGCAGCAGCAGATTGGGCATGAAATATTCAAACATGGTCCCGGTCCAGGAGGCCATGCCGCTGTAATCGTTGTCCCCCAGCAGCATCCGGCTCAGCCGGCGCCAGTGCCGGGGCGGGACCTCTCCCCGGGCCACGGTCACGTAGCTGGTCTGCCGGGCCTCGCTGGCCATCAGGTCATAGTGGCCGGGGGTGGGACGGTCCCGCTCCGCCTCCCAGCCGATGAAAAACAGCCTGCCGTCGGGGTCGTACAGGGGGCGGAATTCCATGGCGCCGGACAGCGCCCGGGCCCGGGCGGCCAGCTCCCCCTCTCCCCACTCCTCCAGTCCCGCCGCCAGGGCGATCAGACTGCCGCACAGGTTCCCGCTGTCCACGGTGGAGATATACCGGGGGGCCATGGGCCTGGCAGAGACAGTGTCATACCAGTTGTAGAGGTGGCCCCGCCACTTCTCCAGCCCCTCCACGGTGTCCAGGACATGGCGGATCAGCCCCGCCCCCTGGTCCTGGGGCAGCAGGTCCAGATCCACCGCCGCCATCACGGAGAGCAGGGCCAGCCCGATGTTGGTGGGGGAGGTCCGGCGGGCCAGCCCCGCCGCCGGCTTCTCCTGCCAGTTGTCCGGCGGGAGCCAGTGGTCCTCCTCCCGGAGGAAGCTGGCAAAGTAGCGCCAGATCAGGGTGGCCTGGTGGAGCAGGAAGGCCCGGTCCCCCGGGGCCAGTCCCGCCCGCTTTCCACTGGGCCGGCTGATCCACCAGGCGGCGGCGGGAGCCGCCATCCACAGCAGCCCCGCCAGGCTGCCGATCCGCAGCTCCGCCAGCAGAAAGGTGGCCAGCCCTACGGCGGGGGAAAACCACTCCCGCCGGTAATAGGACCACAGACCGTTGCCGCCGCCCCGCTCCGACTGGTCTGCCGTCACCCAGGCCAGCAGGTCCCGGCCTGTCACCCCCATCCGCCACAGCGCGGTGCACACGGCGCAGGCGGACACCCAGGCGTGGTAGGGCAGGAACAGCAGCTGGAGGGCGGTCTGGAGCAGGGCTCCGGGCAGGCCGGCCACCACCGTGGAGTGGTAGCGTCCCCGGGCCCGCCCGCCCCGCCGGGCGGCCAGGTCCATCCCGGACAGGAGCAGATTGGAGGCGGCAGAGAGGATAGCGGCGCCGCCAGCGGCAGCCAGAGCTGCCCCGCTCCCGCAGATCCCCAGCACCAGGGCTGCCAGGGTAAAGATGGGGGAGAGAGAGCGGCGCAGGTTGTCCAGCAGCTTCCACCGTGCCAGCGGGGGCAGGGGATTTTTCTCACGCCCTCCCCTGCCGTCCGGCACCCGGGGGAGCAGCCACGGCAGCAGCTGCCAGTCCCCCCTGATCCAGCGGTTCAGGCGGGCGTAGTAGGAACGCACCTGATAGGGAAATCCGTCTGTGAGCTCCACCTCCCCCAGCAGTCCGGCCCGGAGGTAGGAGCCCTCCAGCAGGTCATGGGACAGTACCCGCCCCTCCGGCACCCGGCGGTCCAGACAGGCATAGAAGGCGTCCACCTGGAAGATGCCCTTTCCCGTATAGGTCCCCTGGTCAAACAGGTCGTGGTACACGTCACTGGCCGCGCTGCCATAGGGGTCCACTCCCCCCAGCCCGGCAAACACCCGGGAGAACAGGGAGCGGTTGGCGGCGGCCAGCTCCACCGCCACTCTGGGCTGGAGCAGGGCGTACCCCTCCGTGACCACCCGGCGCTCCCGGTCCACCTCCGGCTGATTCAGGGGATGGAGCATTGCCCCCACCAGCTCCCGGGCCGCGCCCACGTTCAGGCTGGTATCGCTGTCCAGAGTGATGACATAGCGGGTGTCCGCCAGGGCCCCCCGGTCTCCGGAGAGCACCTCCAGCCCGCTGGGGCGGTCCTTCAACAGCCGCACCAGCTCCACCAGCGCGCCCCGCTTCCGTTCCCAGCCCATCCAGCGCCCATCCCGGGCACTGTAACGGGGTTCCCGGAAAAAGAGGTAGAAGCCGCCCCCGTACTTCCGGTTCAGGCGGTCCACCTCCTTCCGGGCCTCCCGGACCCAGCTCCGCCCCTCCGCCCCCATGGGGGCATCCCGGTCGGGCAGATCGGCCAGCATCCCCAGCCGCAGCTCTCCGCCGCTGTCCCGGTTGGCCAGATGGTAGCGCTCCAGCTTTTCTGCCAGCT
This sequence comes from Lawsonibacter asaccharolyticus, assembly GCF_022453915.1. Classification (NCBI taxonomy): domain Bacteria; kingdom Bacillati; phylum Bacillota; class Clostridia; order Eubacteriales; family Oscillospiraceae; genus Lawsonibacter; species Lawsonibacter asaccharolyticus. Next base: position 1,436,777 of record NZ_CP091870.1, on the reverse strand, counting down.
CACGGCCGCTCTCCTTTCCGGTCAGCAGGGCCGCGATGACGCAGAGGGTCCTCCCCTCCGGCGGGATGCCGGACTCCAGCGCCATGCGGTGGACCGGGCGCGGGGGCACCAGACGGACCAGAAGAAAGTCCGCGCTGTTTTTCACCAGATCGGACAGGGGGAAAAAGAGCAGCAGCCCCCCCACCCAGCTGTTCAGCAGCAGAGCCAGAGCGGCGGAGAGCAGGGCGGCAGAGAGCAGGACCAGCGGGCCGTAGCACGCCCCGGACCGTGTCTTTTTCTCCGCCCCCAGCGGGCGGCGGAAGAGGAACCAGCCCACGTGGCGCTCCGCCCCCGCCCCCTGCCGGGACAGCTCCAGGACCCGCCGGGCCGTCTCCTCCTCCCCCATGCCGCTCTTTCTCGCCAGACGGCACACCTGTCCCCGGTATCTCCGGCGTGTGGCGTCCTCCATGGCGCCATAACACCCCGCCGGGTCCTGGCGCAGGACAGCCTCCACCCGGCTCTCCGACTCCAGCAGCGCCCCCCAGTCCCCATCGGACAGGGCCCGCAGCCCGGCAAAGACAGACTCAAAGGGGGCGGGCCCTGTCTGCTCCTCCTGCAGCGCCGCCAGGTCCCCGCACAGACCACGCAGCTGACACAGCAGCGCCCAGGTCAGGGCGGGGACCAGCAGGGACAGCTCCCGTTCGGTGAGGGGCAGTACGGACTGGAACGCGGAGAGAAAGACCGTCAGGCGGCGGCGGTCCAGGTCGGGGACCGCCCAAAGCGCCGTCCGGGCGGCACACTGGAGGACAGACTGGCCGTTCCGGCAGCGCCGCAGGGGCCTGCCCCTGCGGAAGGCCCGCTCCGCCATCCGCCCCTCCCGCGCCGCCAGATAGGCGTTGTCCAGCAGCCACTCCACCGCTCCCGGCGTGCGCCTGCTCTCCTCGGCCCAGCGGGCCAGCTCCTGCCGGGCGCGCTCCACCTCGGCCAGCGCGCGCCGCATCTCCCGGGCCACAGTCCCCGGGCGGACCGCTCCCTCCAGCTCCAGTGCCCGGGCGGCGTTGGCCCCGTATCGGGACAGATGGGGTTCATCCATGGGAACATGGGCGGTGTTCGAAGCAGACATGGCGGCTCCTCCTGAATCATCATACCGTTTTTTGGGCGATCATTATGGATTTTGCCCCGGTGCCGTGGGAATATACCCCCGCCAAGTGTACAGATTTTTTACTTGACAAGGGGGCTCTGTTATGGTATGATTCCGAATGTAAAGTTTTTGAGCTTTACGACATCTCAACAGGAGGTGGAACAGTTTGAAAAGTCAGGCCTATCGCATGGCCCTGCTGTACGATTTTTACGGCGACGTGCTCACCGAGCGGCAGAAGGAGTTTTACGACCTCTACTATAACGAGGATCTTTCACTCTCCGAGATCGCGGAGAACAGCGGCATCACCCGCCAGGGCGTCCGGGACGTGATCGTCCGGGCCGAGGCCATCCTCACCGATCTGGAGGATAAGACCGGCCTGATCAAGCGGTTCCACGCCATGCACAAGCAGCTCCAGCAGATCGCCGAGGACGCGGAAAAGATCCTGGAGCGCAACGGCAGCTATGACGACCCAGACATCGAGGCGGCGGCCCGGGAGATCCGGGAGCTGGCCCAGGTGCTTCAAAAGGAGTAACCATGGCGTTTGAAGGACTTTCTGAAAAGCTCTCCGCCGCATTCAAAAAGCTGCGGGGCAAGGGCCGTCTCTCCGAGGCCGACGTCAAGGAGGCTATGCGGGAGATCCGCCTGGCCCTGCTGGAGGCGGACGTCAGCTACAAGGTGGTCAAGCAGTTCATCGCTCAGGTGACCGAGCGGGCCGTGGGCTCCGACGTGCTGGAGGCCCTCTCCCCCGCCCAGACGATCATCAAGATCGTCAACGAGGAGCTTACCGCCCTGATGGGCGGCACCAGCACCAAGCTGGAGATCTCCTCCAAGCCCCCCACGGTGGTGATGCTGGTGGGCCTTCAGGGTGCGGGCAAGACCACCAACGGCGCCAAGCTGGCCGGCCTGATGAAGCGTCAGAACGGCAAGCGGCCCCTGCTGGCCGCCTGCGATATCTACCGCCCCGCCGCCATCAAGCAGCTGGAGGTGGTGGGCGGACAGCTGGACATCCCGGTGTTCCAGATGGGTCAGACCGACCCGGTGGACATCGCCAGAGCCGCCATCGAGCACGCCAGGCAGCACGGCAACGACATGGTGTTCCTGGACACCGCCGGCCGGCTCCATGTGGACGAGGAGCTGATGGACGAGCTCAAGCGCATCAAGGCCGCCGTGGAGCCCACGGAGATCCTGCTGGTGGTGGACGCCATGATCGGCCAGGACGCAGTGAACGCGGCCAAGGCCTTTGACGACGCACTGGACATCGACGGCGTCATGCTCACCAAGCTGGACGGAGACGCCCGGGGCGGCGCGGCCCTCTCCATTAAGGCAGTCACCGGCAAGCCCATCAAGTTCGTGGGTGTGGGGGAAAAGCTGGACCAGATCGAGGTCTTCCACCCTGACCGGATGGCCAGCCGTATCCTGGGCATGGGCGACATGCTCTCCCTCATCGAGAAGGCGGAGCAGAACTTCGACAGGCAGAAGGCCCTGGAGTTCCAGGAGAAGCTGCGGAAAAACAAATTTACGCTGACCGATTTCTATGAGCAGATGGCTCAGCTGAAGAATATGGGCTCCCTGTCCGAGATCGCCGGGATGCTCCCCGGCGTCAAGGCCTCCGATCTGGAGGGGGCCTCCATGGACGAGTCCCTGCTGGGGCGGATGGAGGCCATCATCCTTTCCATGACCCCCTATGAGCGGGAAAATCCCAATGTGCTCAACTCCAGCCGCAAGCGGCGCATCGCCGCCGGGTCCGGCACCCAGGTGGTGGACATCAACCGGCTGCTGAAGCAGTTCGAGATGATGCAGGCCATGACCAAGCAGTTCGCCGGCGGCAAGATGCCCAAGTCCATGCGCCGCCTGATGGGCAAAAAGGGCGGCAAGGGCATGCTGGGCGGCAAGATGCCCGGCCTCCCCTTCTGACTCCCCGACGGCGGAAAGGAGCACGGACCATGAAAAAGTGGACCTTTTTCGATCAGATGCTTGCCAGCTTCCTGGTCATCGTTATCTCGTCCATCCTGTCAGCCCTGCTCCATCTCCCCATTGTGGGCCGTCTGGCCTTTCTTCTGGTGGGGGCCGGCTTCGTTCTCCACCCGGTGGTCCCGGTAAACATCTCCATCCAGTGGGGAGCGCGGGCCCTATGGTTCCCCCGCCTGCTGGGGGCATCCTTTCTCCTGTTCGGGCTGCTGGCCCAATTTTGAACGCTGGCAAACACTTCGGTGTTTTCCATATACGCAAGAAATTTTTGGAGGTGAATATAAATGGTTAAAATCAGACTGCGCCGCATGGGCGCGAAGAAGGCTCCCTTCTACCGTATCGTGGTGGCGGATTCCCGCTATCCCCGTGACGGCCGTTTCATCGAGGAGATCGGCACCTACAACCCTCTGACCACCCCCGCCGAGCTGAAGGTGGACGCCGAGCGGGCTCAGGCCTGGATCAAGACCGGTGCTCAGCCCACCGACACCGTCCGCTCCCTTCTGAAAAAGGCCGGCGCGCTGTAAGGCTGGAGGTCTGTCAGGCAAATGAAAGAGCTTTTGACCTATGTCGCCCAGAATCTGGTGGACCACCCCGATCAGGTGTCTGTCACCCAGCATGAGAGCGACGGCGAGACCGTGCTGGAGCTCCGTGTGGCTCCGGAGGATATGGGGAAGGTGATCGGCCGTCAGGGCCGCATCGCCAAGGAAATCCGCACCCTGATCCGCTCCGTGGCCCAGCGCACCGGTCAGCGTGTCTCCGTCGAGATCGTCGACTAGACAGTTATGGCGCAGGGAGATCCTGCGCCATTGTCTTACCCCGGAGGAAAGGAGAATCCCCATGAAAGAACAGTATCTGGAGGTCGGAAAGATCACCAACGTCCACGGCATTATGGGCGAGGTGCGGGTACAGCCCTGGGCGGACTCCCCGGACTTTCTCTGCCAGTTCAAGACCCTCTATGTGGACAGCTCCCACTGGCCCATCCAGGTGGAGCGGGCCCGGGTCCACAAAAACATGGTCATCCTGAAGCTGCAGGGCGTCACCGATGTCAACAGTGCTCTGGCCATGCGCAACGCCGTGCTGTACATCGACCGGAAGGATGTCCAGCTCCCGGAGGGCAGCTTTTTCCTGGCTGACCTGATGGGAATGGAGGTCCGGGACGCCGCCAGCGGCGCGGTGCTGGGACAGATCGCGGACATCCTCACCCTGCCCGCCAACAATGTGTATGTAGTCCGCGGCGGCGCCCGGGAGCTGATGATCCCCGCGGTGGACCAGTTCATCGCGGAGGTCAACGTGGATGAGGGATACCTCCGGGTCAACATGATGGAGGGCCTGTGATGCGCCGCACCGTCCTCTACATCTCCATGAGCCTGGACGGCTGCCTGGCCCGCCCGGACGGGGATGTCTCCTGGCTGGCCGGCCAGGACCCTGATGACCCGGACCCGGGGACCTACCCCGCCTTTCTCTCCACAGTGGACACCGTGGTCATGGGCTGGACCACCTACCACCAGGTGGTCACCCAGCTCTCTCCCGGCAGCTGGCCCTACCGGGGATTGGACTGCTATGTGCTCACCCACCGCCCCCTCCCTCCCCAGACGGAGAAGATCCAGGCTTTCAGCGGTCCGGCCCACCAGTTGGTGGAACAGCTGAAGCGGGAGCCCGCCGGGCGGGACATCTGGATCTGCGGCGGCGCCGACACGGCCGCCCAGCTGATCCGGAAAAACGCCATCGACCGGTATGTGGTCTCTGTGATCCCCGTGATCCTGGGGGAGGGCATCCCCCTCTTTTCCCGCGGGCTGCCCCAGCAGGACCTGCGTCTGGTCTCCGCCGCCCACAGCAACGGGATCGCCGAGCTGACCTATGAACCCCGCTGACCCGCCGCTAGCCCCGCCTGTATGAAACGCAGGCGGGGTTTTCCGTTTCCTGTACAGGGGCGGGGAGCCGCCCCGCCCCTGATCGGACTCAGCGGAGTGTTGATTGGACCGGCAGGGGACACCCCCCTCATCCGTCACGGCATCCGCCGTGACACCTTCCCCACCCAGGGGGGGAAGGCTTTGAGGGCAGCTCCGGGGGCTGCCCCTGCGAGATATCTTCAGCTTTTGCGCAGGGGCGCACATCGTGCGCCCGCCGTCCGGCTCGATGGGGGCATCAGGCCCTGTCCGCTCCCGCGGAGCCGCTCTCTTTCCCGGCCGGGAATTGACCCCGGCCGGCCCCGGTGCTATAATAAACCATCACACATGCAGGGGGACTTGCCCCCGGAACAGGAGATACCTATGGGAATGAAGACCAGCGCCGTCTGGGCAGACGGCACCTTTGAGAGCAACACCGCCCCCCTGATGGGGCCTTTGGAGGACTGCGCCCGCCGGGCGGCGGAACTGGGCTATGACGCCCTCTCCCTGACGGTCAACCGCCCCGGCGAGCTGGATGCCGCCTATGTCCGCCGCGTGCTGGGAGAGTACGGCCTGACCGCATCGGGACTGGCTACGGGACGGATCTACACCGTAGACGGCCTGGGCCTGGGCCTGGCGGACCAGGAGCGGCGCCAGGCCGCGGTGGACCGGATGCTGTCCCACGCGGAGCTGTGTGCCCAGCTGGGGGGCGCCAAGCTGATCGTAGGCGCCATCCGGGGCTGGACCCGGGATGCCGGCGGCCGCGAGGCCTATGAGCCCCTGTTCCGCTCCAGCATGGAGTCCATCCTGGCCCGCGCGGAACAGCTGGGCATCCAGGTGGCCTTCGAGGCCATCAGCCGCATCGACTCCGACGCCTACTGCTCCCTGTCCGAGACCGCGGAGTTCATCCGCTCCTTCCGCTCCCCTGCCCTCCGGCTCCAGGTGGACTCCATCCATCTCCACACCAACGGGGAGACGGATTTCTACCAAGGGCTGCTGAAGGCGGGCGACCTCATCGGACAGGTGGACATCTCCGATGTGGACCGCATGGCCCCAGACGGCAGGCACTTTGATTTTCCGCTGTTGATCCAGGCCCTGAAGGAGACCGGATTCCAGGACTATCTGGTCTTTGAGTACCGTGCCAATCCCCCTGCCGACGCGGCCAAGGCCGGGCTGGACTACATCCGCGCCCTGCTGTGAACGGGCCCAGTTTGTTCCGCTGCCCCCTGTGCGGCAGCCCTCTGACGCAGGAGGAGAGGGGCTGCATCTGCCCCGCCCGCCACAGCTTTGATCGGGCGGCGGCGGGTTACGTCCACCTCCTGCCCCCCAACCGGATGCACTCCAAGGCGCCGGGGGACGACCGGGAGATGGTGGCCGCCCGGGCCGCTTTTCTGGAGCGCGGCTACTACGCCCCGCTGCGCCAGGCCCTGGAGGAGCTGGTCCTGGAGGCTTCCGCCCACCTGGAGGGCCCCGTCCTGCTGGACAGCGGCTGTGGGGAGGGCTACTACACAGCGGGGATGTTCCGGGCGCTGGAGCGGGCCGGACACCGGCCCCGGGCAGCGGGGATCGATATCTCCAAATACGCCCTGCGCCGGGCCGCCAAGCGGCTTCCGGAGGGGGAATTCGCAGTGGCCTCCGCCTACCGCCTGCCCCTGGCGGACGCCTCGGCGGACCTGCTGACCAATGTGTTCTCCCCCCTGTCCGCGGAGGAGTTCGCCAGGGTCCTGCGGCCGGGCGGCACCTTCCTCTATGTGGTCCCCTCCGCCCGGCACCTCTGGGAGATGAAGCAGGTCCTCTATTCCCAGCCCTACGAAAACCCCGTCAAGGAAACCCCCTATACAGGCTTTTCCTATCAGCGCATCGTCCCGGTGCGGTATGAGATCACTCTGGACTGCCCGGAGGACATCCGGGCCCTGTTCCAGATGACCCCCTACTGCTGGAAGACTCCCCGGGAGGGGGTGGAGGCCCTGTCCGCTCTGAAGCGGCTCACCACCCAGGTGGGCTTTGACCTCCACGTGTTCCGCCGCAGCCCCGCCTGATCTCTCCCGCCGCCCCATAAAATATGCCCGGAGGCACGTGTGCCTCCGGGCATCCTGCATTTATGCCGCCTGCTCCGGCTGCTCCAGCCCCAGGTTCTCCCGCACCTGGCGGCGGAACTCCGTCAGCTCCGGGTAGTCCAGGAAAAACCGCAGCTTCTCCGCCCACACCGCCTCCGACTCCGGCACGTCCCACAGCACGAAGAAGGCGAAGCTCTCGCTGATGTCCTCCGACGGGTCGGTGGAGGCGTAGCTGCTGACGAAATCCTCCTCATGCCGCAGGAAGAAGTTATAGCTGTCCAGATCCGCCAGCCGGTCATCCAGGTAGCCGGTCCAGAACCGCTGGCAGAAGTCGTCCAGATAGGACCCCTCCCGGCTGACCATTCCGGCCTCGCAGTAGGTCTCCACTGTGGGCTCCCCCCGATAGTCCGCCTGACGGTGGTTCAGGGTGAGGTAGTGGCAGTACTCATGGAGCACGGTCTCCAGAAAATAGTCCCGGTCCCCCATGTCCGCCGGGTCCAGGCAGATCTCCCACTGGCTCCCCCCGGGGTCGGCGGGCAGCACATAGGCCACCGTCTCCCCCTCGCCGTCCGTAAAGGGCACATAGCTCCGAAAGTCCCGAAAGGCGTCCTTGGGGAGGACGGCCTGCATCGACTCCCACATCTCCTCCAGGTCCTCCCTGGTCCAGGGCCCGTGGGTCAGGTCCAGGGAGTTGGGCATGAGGGTGAGCTCCCCCGCCCCGCCGATCCGGTAGCGGGCCAGGACGTGTTCCTCCGGGTCCGTGTAGCCCCAGCCCAGGTCGTCTCCCCCCAGATACCGGATGGTGTATGCCTCATAGAGCCCGTTCAGTTCCTCCAGCAGCTCCTGCTCCCGGTCCCCCCGCCGATACTCGCCCCGGTCCAGCCGGGCCTGGCGCACCGGTCGGAGCCGCATCCACAGGTCCATGGCCGCGCTCCGCTCCTCCTGGGTGATGACCTCCGCCAGCAGGCCCAGCTGCACGTCCAGCTCCCGGTCCAACGTCTCCTGGTCCGCTCCCGGGGCCGGGGAACACCCCGCCCCAAAGAGCAGGAGCAGGCAGAGGGCGGCCCCGATGAGCCGGTCCTTTCCTCGTCTCATAATTTCTCCCGTCCTCCCGACTGATACAGCAGGGCGTTGCACAGGGCGGCGGCCACCGTGCTCCCCCCCTTCCGGCCCAGAGCCGCGATGGCGGGTATCCCCCGCTCCCGGGCCAGGGCCAGGATCTCCTCCTTGCTCTCCACCACATTGACGAATCCCACCGGCACCGCCAGGATCAGGGCCGGGGACATCGCTCCGGCACGGATCAGCTGGGCCATGCGGATCAGCGCGGTGGGGGCGTTGCCCACGGCATAGATCCCCTCGGGCCAGAGGGCCGCCCCCTGGTCCACCGCCGCCGCCGCCCGGGTGGTCCCGGCCTCTGCCGCCCGGCGGGCCACCTCCGGGTCCGCCATGAAGCAGTGGACGCTGATGCCCAGCCGCTCCAGCGCCCCCCGGTTGATGCCGGACCGGGCCATGTTGGTGTCCGTCAGGATGGGGGTGCCGGCCCGGAGGGCCCGGACCCCGGCCTCCACCGCCCCGGGGGTGAACACCAGATTACGGGCGTAGTCAAAGTCCGCCGTGGTGTGGATGGCCCGCTTCACCAGCGGCGCCTGATCCGCAGGCAGGACGATCCCCCGCTCCGCCAGCTCCGCCCCGATGATGCGGAAGCTCTCCGCCTCAATGTCAGCGGGGCGGCTGTGTTCCAGCTCTCTCATGCCTCCTCCTCCCTCCGGCGGCCTGAGATGAGCCACACCGGATTCTGCCCCATCATCAGGTTCAGCCCACCGGCCCCCTTGGACCGGGCCGCCCAGATCTGGGTCACCTGGGCCTCCAGCCCCCGGGCGGCAAAGGCCGCCGCAGCAGCGGACAGGGTCTCCAGGGCGATGGCGCTGACGCATAGGCGGACCCGGGGATTTTTTCCCAGGGCCGCGGCCAGGATGGCGTCCAGCTCCCCGCCGCTGCCCCCCACAAAGACGCCGTCCGGGGCGGGCAGGTCCTCCAGCGCGGCGGGCGCGGTCCCCCGGACCGGCACCAGGTTCCAGGCGCCGAAGCGCGTCCGGTTGGCGCAGATCAGGGAGAGGGCCTCTCCCCTCCGCTCCACGGCGTACACCCGCCCCCGCCGGGCCAGGAGGGCCAGCTCCACCGAGACCGAGCCCGTGCCCGCCCCCACGTCCCAGAGCACGTCGTCCTCCTCCACCTCCAGCAGGGAGAGGGCCGCGACCCGGACCTCCCGCTTGGTCATGGGGACCTCATCCCGCAGGAAGTCCTCGTCCGGGATCCCGGAGGAGACCGCCGCCCTGGGGCGCTCCGCCCCCTCCACCAGCAGGACGCTGAGGGGGGCGAAGGTCCCCTGGGCAAACTCCGCCGCCGTCCCCCGGGTGATCCGCTCCGCCGGGTAGGACAGCTCCTCACCCACCACTGCCCGGAGGTGGCCCAGCCCGGCATCCCGCAGGGCCTGGCACAGCTCCCCCGGCCCCAGCTCGCCGCCGGTGAGGAAAAACGCCTCCCGCCCCTCCAGCACGGCGGCCACCGGGTCGCACCGGGTCCCGTGGGCGGAGACCAGCTTCCAGTCCTGCCAGGGCCGCCCCAGCCTGGCGGCCAGATACTGGACGCTGGACAGGCCGGGCAGCACCCGGAAGGGGATGCCTTTCTTCTCCAGCAGGGCGGTCAGGGAGCGGGCCCCGGAGTAGAACCCGGTATCCCCGCTGTACAGCACGCAGGGGCGCTCCAGGCCGCTCCGGCACAGGATCTCCAGGATCTCCGTCCCCTTGGTGGCGGGATACCGGGGCACCTCACGTCCCAGATTCAGCCCCTCCACCAGACGGCGGGCCCCGATCAGGCCGTCCGCCCCCTCCAGAGCCCTGACTGCCTGGGCGGTGAGGGTCGTGGGGTCGCCCAGTCCCATCCCGATCAGCGTCACTTCCATTCTGCTTCCTCCTTATCGGCCTGGAACCAGGCCAGAATGTCCTCCAGGCCCTCGCCCCGGTCCCGGGGGCGGCGGATGACCACCAGCTCCACCCCCGCGGCCAGGGCGGCGGCGGCCTTCTCCCGGAAGCCGCCCGCCTCTCCCCCGTCCTTGGTCACCAGGAAGCGGATGTGATACTGCTCCATCAGCGCCTCATTCAGGCGCTGGGTGAAGGGTCCGTAGAGGGCGATGATGTTCCGGGAGGGGATGCCCGCCCGGCGGCAGGCGGCCACGCTCTCCTCCGAGGGCAGCACCCTGGGAAAGAGGCGGGCGGGCTCCAGGGCGGCAAAGGCCGGGAGCTCCTTGGCCCCAGTGGCCAGCAGGATGTTCCCCTCCCGCCCCGCCAGCAGCCGGGCGGCCTCCTCCGGGCTGTCCACCCGCAGCCCCTCCTCCCCGCCTTCGGGCCGGAGCAGGCGGCGCAGGGGGACGCCGGCCCGGGCACAGGCCGCCCCGATCTCCCGGGTGGCCTGGACAGCATAGGGGTGGGTGGCGTCCACACAGCGGTGGAAGCCCCGGGAGAGCAGAGCATCCATCTCCCCCCCGGATCTGCGCCCCACCAGGACGGACACATCCTCCAGGCCGGCCAGCTCCTCCGCCCCCAGGGGGGTGGCCACGCTGACCCAGACCTGGTGGCCCATGGCCGACAGGGCCCGGGCCAGCCGGCGCCCCTCAGTGGTGCCGCCGAAGATCAGCACCCTCACAGCTCATACCCCCGGGGGGTCACCATCCGGTCTCCGATCCGGCGGGTGGCAGCGGAGCCGATGAATACGGTGGTGAACATATCCACCTGGGCCTCCCGCAGCTCCCCCAGGGTGAGCACCTGGTGCTCCTCCTGGGCACGTCCCGCGTTCCGGACCCAGCCGCACACCGTCTCCGGCCCCCGGTGGGCCAGCACGATGTCACAGGCCATGCGCAAATGGTCCCGCCGCCGCCGGCTGGAGGGGTTGTAGAGGCAGAGGACAAAGTCCCCCTGAGCCGCCAGCTCCAGGCGGCGGCGGATGACCTCCCAGGGGGTGAGCAGGTCGGACAGAGAGAGCACCGCGAAGTCGTGCATCAAAGGGGCCCCCAGCACCGCCGCCCCCGCCAGGGCAGCCGTCACACCGGGCACCACCTGGATCTCCACCTCCGGGAACTGGGGGGCCAGCTCCAGCACCGGCCCCGCCATGCCGTACACCCCCGCGTCTCCGCTGCACACCAGGGCGGTGGTCCGGCCGGACCGGGCCCGCTCCAGCGCCGCCCGACAGCGCTCAATTTCTTGGGTCATGGGGGTGGAGAAGTACTCCTTATCCGGGAACTCCCCCCGGATCAGATCCAGATAGACTGTGTAGCCGCACAGCACCTCGGCCTGCTCCAGGGCAGCCCTGGCCTCCCAGGTCATCCACCTGGAGCCGCCCGGCCCCAGGCCCACCACATACAGCACATTCATGGCGCTTCCTCCCATCCCGGGGCAAAGGGGGCGGCGGCCAGCGCCGCCGTCACCCCCTCCCCCGCTGTCTTTTTCAGCAGCAGCGGGCCGCCGCTGGCCAGCACCGCCGCCCGCTCGCATACGTTGTCCGTCCCGGTGACCTGACGGACGAAGGGGGAGGTGGTAAACTCCCCCTCCGCCCGGCTCAGCTCCTCCGGAGAATAGGTGAGCAGGGGCAGCCGGCGCCGGCGGCACAGCTCCAGCAGGCCGGGCTCCTCCCCCTTGCGGTCGATGGTGCACACCCCCGCCAGAGCGGCTGGATGGAGCCCCGCCGCCTCCAGCCCGGAGCAGAGGGCCGCCTCCAGCCGTTCCGCCGGGACGCCCCGCCGGCACCCTATCCCGGCCCAGACGATCCTGGGCACCAGCTTCAGGGCGGGCTCCGGCGTGTCCCGGATGGTGAGCTGGACCTGGGCCGCCTCCTGCCCCGCCGGGACCACTCCCGAGGGGCACTCCCCTGCCACCGGCCACTGGGACCAGAAGGCCGCCGTCCCCCCCGCCAGCATCCGGGAGGCCACGGGGCGGATCTTCTCCGGGTCGGGGATGGCGCAGCCCAGGCGGCGGGCCCACTGGTCAAAGGCAAAGATCCCCCGCGCATCGGTAGCGGTAGTGAGGACCGCCTGCCCGTCCAGCAGCCCGGCGATCTCCCGGGCCAGGTCGTTGGCGCCCCCCAGGTGGCCGGAGAGGATGGGGACAGCGAACCGCCCCAGCTCGTCCACCACCACCACGGCGGGGTCCCGGGCCTTACTCACCAGATGGGGGGCCACCGACCGGACCGCGATCCCTGCTGCCCCCACAAAGATCAGGGCCTCCGCGCGGCGGAAGGCGGCGGCGGTCCACTCCTCCGCCCGCTCGCCCTTCCGGGTACAGGCGGCGCGGTGCCCGCTCCGCTCCAGGCCGGCCGCCAGCGCGGCGGCCAGCCTCCCACCATTCTCTGTAAAGGAAATAAGCTCCACAGTCATTGGGACGCCTCCCGATAGCCGGTGGAAAACCCGGGGTGGTAGAGCTGGCTGCGGTCATAGGGTCCGGCCAGGATGTCCCCCACCACCACCAGCGCGGTCCTGGAGATCTGGTGGTCCCGCCCGGCCTGGGCCAGTTCTCCCACCGTGCAGCGCACCACCTTCTCCTCCGGCCAGGTCGCCTTATACACCAGGGCAGCTGGAGCATCTGACCGGTATCCCCCCTCCATCAGCCGGGCAGACAGTGCCTCCAGCATCCCGGCGGAGAGGAAGATGACCATGGTGGCCCCGTGCCGGGCCAGGGAGGCGATCTCCTCCCCCTCCGGCACGGGGGTCCGGCCCGCCATGCGGGTGATGATAACGGTCTGGCTCACCCCGGGCAGGGTGTACTCCGCCCCCAGGGCCGCCGCTGCCCCGCAGAAGGAGGACACCCCCGGGGTCACGTCCCAGGGGATGCCCCGCCGGTCCAGGGCGTCCATCTGCTCCCGCACCGCACCGTACAGACAGGGGTCGCCGGTGTGGAGGCGTACCGTCTCCTGCCCCGCCGCCTCTGCGCGCTCCACCGCCTCCAGCACCTGCTCCAGCGTCATGCGGGCACTGTCATAGATCCGCGCGCTGTCCCTGCACAGCCCCAGAAGGGCCGGGTTGACCAGGCTGCCCGCATAGATGACGCAGTCCGCCCCCCGAAGCAGCTCCGCTCCCCGCAGGGTGATCAGGTCGGGCGCACCCGGCCCGGCCCCTACAAAATGGACCATGGAAAAAGCCTCCTTCCCACACGGATCAGAGATACCGCCTGACCCGCTTCCGATACGCCTCGTAGGGTGCGCCGAACTGCTCCCTGCACCACCGCTCCTCCGCCAGGATGATCCAGTGCTCCGAGAGCTGGAACAGCAGGACCAGGGCGGCCAGGAGCCGGGAGCGGGTCAGCAGGACGCACCCCGCAAAATACACGAAATAGGACACATACATGGGGTTGCGGGAGAACCGGTAGAGGCCGTCCTCCCGGAAAGGACCCGGGGAGTGCCTTCCGAAACTCACCACCGCCCCCGCGCACAGGGCCAGCCCCAAAAGGTACAGGACAAGTCCCGCCCAAAAGGGCCAGGCGCCGTCCACCTCCGCCCGCTGTGCGCAGAGACACACCAGCACCCCGGCGGAGGAGAGCTGATAGACCCAATAGGCCAGCCGTTCCCTGCCCCCCATGGGGGGAATGTGGGCGGCGCGGCCCAGTCCGTCCCTTCCCAGCCGGCCCAGGAGCCCAAATCGGAGCAGCAGGAAGGGGAACAGCAAGAGCAGACCGGACACGCCCATGTCACGGCACCAGAAGGGTGGTGAAGTAGCTGCCGGACTGGGGAGCGTCCTTCAGGCTCTCTGCCGCCTGCTCCCCCGGCAGGCCGCAGTTCTGCACCATGGCCGAGCTCTCCAGCAGGCCCCGGCTCTCCAGCGCCTCCAGCACCTGGGGCAGGGCCCGTCCGGACTTCATCAGCACCTTTGTCCCCGGCAGGTCCAGGGCCTCCTCCAGGGGGAAGCCCCCCGCCGGGACGATGTGGACCGGCAGGTCCATCTCCGTCAGGCTCCGGCCCAGCCGGGCCGCGGCGGCGCAGAAGCTGGGGACCCCCGGGACCCTGACACAGCGGCAGCCCTCCTCCTCCAGCAGCTGGGCTACATAGGCGCTGCTGGCGAAGAGAGACACGTCCCCCAGCACCGGCATGGCCACGTCTGTCCCCCGGTCCAGCAGGGCGCGCACCGCCTCCGCCGCTCGCCGGTGGGCCTGGCGGCGTTTCTCCTCATCCCGGGACATGGCAAAGTCTATAAAGTGTATCTCCTTGTCAGTCAGATCCGCACCCGCCTGGGCGATCTCCAAGGCCAGGGAGTCCCCCGCCGGCGTGCGGGGGACAGCCAGGACGGGACAGTCCTCCAGCACCCGCACCGCCTTCCGGGTCATCAGTTCCGGGTCCCCGGGTCCCACCCCTACGGCGTAAAATGTTCCTCTTTCGCTCTCCATATGTTCAAGATCTCCTTTGCAGTCCCGGTCATTCCCAGCAGGCCCCGGGTATTGGTGAACAGTACGCCGCCGCAGCGGCAGGACGTCCCCGCCCGCCGCTCCAGGTGTGCCTGGAGGGCGGACAGCAGGCTGTCCATGGTCCGGTCCAGCAGGCCGGCCTCCGCCAGGATGTCCAGTCCGGCGTCGGTGGTGGCGCTGCCCATCAGGGCCCGGGCAGTCTCCTGGCCGGCCCCGCACAGGGCCGCGTGGGCGCACAGGATCTCCATGCGGCAGTCCGCCCAGCGGGAGTGGGTGTTCATCACGCCCCCCGCCACCTTCACCAGCTTGCCCAGATGGCCCACCAGGATCAGCTGCCTGATCCCCGCCTCCGCGGCGCGGTCCAGGGCCTCACCGATAAAGTTAGAACACTTTACTATCCTGATATCAGAAGGGATCAGGCCGCTCTCCGCCAAAAAATCGGCCCCATAGTTGCCTGGGGTCAGCACCACCCGGTCCGCCCCCTCCGCCGCCGCCTGGCGCAGCTCCAGGGCGATGGTCTCCACCAGGGCCTGGGCGCTCATGGGCTCCACGATGCCGGAGGTGCCCAGGATGGAGATGCCCCCCTCCACCCCCAGCTGAGGATTGAAGGTCCGGCGGGCGGCCTCCTCCCCCCCAGGGACGGAGATGGTGATCTCCAGTCCCCCGGCGTAGCCCAGGGCCGCCGCCTCTTCCTCCGCCGCCCGGGCGATCATCCTCCGGGGCACCGAGTTGATGGCCGCCTCCCCCACCGGCTGGTCCAGCCCCGGCCGGGTGACCCGGCCCACCCCGGGTCCCCCCAGGATGGCCGTCCCCCCCTCCGCCCTGCGGCGGACCGTGGCCCGGATGGGCAGCCCGTGGGTGGCGTCCACGTCATCTCCCCCGTCCTTCTCCACGGAGCAGGCGGCGGTCTCTCCGTCTGCGACGCAGTCCAGCAGGGGGGCCTCCACCATCCAGTCTCTGGGGGTGTTCAGGGAGATCAGGTCCGGGGCCCGCCCTGTGAGGAGCAGCCGCACCGCCCCCGCCGCCGCCATGGCGGCGCAGGTCCCGGTGGTGCGTCCGCAGCGCAGGCGCTTCCCGCCCGCAGTGATGTAGTGCTCCGGCATCGGCAGCTCCTTTCCCGCGGCATGTCTCTTCTCTCAGGACCCGGCCCGAAGCTCCTCCAGGCGGCGGACATAGAGGGCCTGTACCTGGGACAGGGCCCCCAGTCCGGTGAGCCGGCAGGACACGGCATGCCCCCGGCTCTGGAGGAGCCTTTTCCAGCTGTCCGGCCCCTCCCCCGCCATGTCGTGGAGGGCGTGGTCCCCGGCCACCAGCATCAGCGGCACCAGCTCCACGGCGGGGGCGGTGACCAGCGGCAGCACCTCCTCCACCCTGGGCCGGCCCTCCACCGTGGCCACCACCAGGTCGTCCCGCCCGGCCAGATGGAAGATTCCCTGGAGGGCCGGGTAGACCAGGTCGGCGGATCTGTGGGTCCCGTGGCCCATGAACAGGGTCTGGGCCCCCTCTGCCGGGGGGATCAGGTCCATCAGCGCCCCGCCCAGCTCCCTCAGGTCCTCCGGCGTCCCCAGCAGGGGGCAGGAGAGCCTCAGTGCGGGAAAGCGGCCCTCCCACCGGGCGGCGGTCTCCCTTATTTTATCATATTCCGCGCCCGGGAGCAAATGGGTGGGCACGATCAGGGGGCACTCTATCCCCTCCGCCGCCATCTGCTCCAGGGCACCGGCCACATCCGGGACCGCGATCCCCCGGTCCCCCAGCCGCGCCCGGACCAGACCGCTGGTGTAGGCCCGGAAGAGGGGCAGCTCCGGGGCGGCGGCGGACAGCGCCTGCTCCACCCCCCCCAGGTCCCGGCTCCGGGCCTGGTCCACCGTGCTGCCGAAGCTGACGGCCAGAATGGCTTCTCTCATATCGATTCCTCCCCTTCGTTTCGGATGGGCTGAAAAAAGATGCGCAGGCAGCCCCGGCTGTCCCGCGCCACCTCCGCCTCCACCTCATAGATCTCCCGGAGGAGCTCCGGGGTCAGCACCTCCTCCGGTGTGCCCGAGGCGGCCACGCGGCCAGCCTTCATCACATAGAGCCGCTGGCAGTACAGGGCCGCCAGATTCAGGTCGTGGATGGCCGCCACCACCGTCCGGCCCAGGACCCGCACCAGCTCCATCAGCTGGAGCTGATATTTGATGTCCAGATGGTTGGTGGGCTCGTCCAGGATCAGGCAGGGGGTGTCCTGGACCAAGGCCCGGGCGATGAGCACACGCTGCTTCTCCCCGCCGGACAGGGTGGTGTAGCTCTGCTCCCGCACCTCCTCCAGCTGGGTGAGGCGGAGCACCCGGTCCACCAGCGACCGGTCCTGCCCATTGTCGGCCTCCAGCAGTCCCTTCCGGGCGTGCCGCCCCATGCGGACCACCTCCTCCACCGTAAAGTCGAAGCCGCTCTCGTGCTCCTGGACCACCACGGCCAGCCGCTGGGCCATCTCCCGGCCGCTCATGGCCAGCAGGTCCTCCCCCATGAGGAATGCCCGCCCCGCCCTGGGGCGGAGCACTTTGTAGAGGTTCTTCAGCAGAGTGGACTTTCCGCTCCCATTGGGCCCGATGATGCCAACGAACTCCCCCGCCTCCGCCCGCAGGCTGATCTCGTACAAGATCTCCCTGTCCCGGGTCCCATAGGAGATCCCCTCCGCAGAGAGCATGGCGCTCCCCTCCTTTTCTTCAAAATTCATAGCGCCGCACCCGGATCATCCATAAAAACAAGGGGGCCCCGATGAAGGCGGTGATGATGCCCACCGGGATCTCCTCCGGCCGGACGGCCAGCCGGGCCCCCACGTCCATCCAGATCATAAAGACGGCCCCGCACAGGGCGGACAGGGGGATCAGGCGGCGGTGGTCCGCCCCCACCACAGACCGGACCAGATGGGGGATGACCAGCCCCACGAAGCCGATGCAGCCGCTCACCGCCACAGCGGAGGCGGTGAGCAGGGCGGAGGACAGGATGAGCACTCCCCGCACCCGGTCCAGATCCACCCCCAGGGTGACGGCGGAGCTGTCCCCCATGAGCATGGCGTTCAGGGGACGGGCCAGGGCCATCAGCACCAGGAACAGGGGCGGAAGGATCAGTGCCAGCAGGGGCAGGTCCTCCCATTTGGCGCTGCCCAGCCCGCCCAGCATCCAGAAGGTGGCCTCCCGCACCGCGGCGTCATCCGGGGCAGTATAGACGAGATAATTGGTAAAGGCCTGAAACATGGCGGAGACCGCCACCCCCACCAGGATCAGCCGGACGGGGGTGACGGCGCCGCCGGAGCGGGACAGGCCGTACACCAGCAGGATGGACACCAGCGCCCCCACAAAGGCGCCGGCGGGGACGGAGAGCCGCCCCATGGGCAGCCACACCCCCACCAGCATGGCCAGCACGGCCCCCAGGGAGGCCCCGGAGGAGATGCCCAGCACGTAGGGTTCCGCCAGGGGATTGCGGGTGAAAGCCTGCATCCCCACCCCGGACAGGGTGAGGGCGGCCCCCACCAGCATCCCCAGCAGCACCCGGGGGGCGCGGAGGTGCCAGACGATATTCTGTGTGCTGTCCCGGATGCCCTCCAGGCTGATCCAGTCCCCCAGGCCCAGGGGGGTAAGCAGACGGTGGAGCATCACCCGCCACACCTCCGGAAAGGGAATGGTCACCGGCCCCAGGCTGATGCCCAGCACCACGGAGAGCATCAGGACCGCCAGCAGGGCCAGACAGGCCAGCCCGGTATGCGCCCGGACCGCACGGCACAGCCTTTTCATCCCGCCGCGCTCACTGGAAGCAGTCCGGGTGGAAGGACCGGGCAAATTTTTCGATGGTGTCCCCCGTCATGGAGGAGGCGAAGGACTCGCACAGGGTCACCGAGGTAATGCGGCCGTCCCGAATGGCAGGCACGTCCGCCAGAGCAGGATTTTCCTTCAGCTCCTCGATCTTCTCCTCCAGGGAGGTGCTGCCGTAGTCGTTGATGACGATGACCTCCGGGGCCCGTTCCACCACCTCTTCCCAGCTGACGGTGGCCCAGGTGGTGTCCATGTCCTCAAAAATATTGACGCCCCCGGCGTGGGAAATCAGCTTGGCGGTGAAGTTATCCCCGCAGGTGTAGGCGCCCCCCTCCTGGGCCATGTCGTAGACAAAGACCTTCACCGGCTCGGCCCCGGCGACCGCCTCCTCCACGGCGGCGATCTGCTCCTTCATGGCGCTGACGATCTCCTCCGCCCGGTCCTCTACCTGGAAGATGCGGCCCAGATCATAGAAGTCCTGGTAGACCACGTCCACGTCGGCCCCCACGGTATAGCCTTCGATGGAGGACAGGGACATGATGCCGTAGCCGCTGAGGGTGTCGTGGGTGGTGTTGTTCTTCTCGCTGAAAGAGCTGGAGCGGCCGTAGACGAAGTCGGGCTCCAGGGAGAGGATGGTCTCCAGGGAGATGTAGCTCTCCGCCACGGTGGGAATGGCCTCATACTCCTCCCGCCACTGGGGATTGACCTGGGTGTTGTTGTAGGCGGTGGCAATGATCTTGTCCCCCAGGCCCAGGGCCATCAGCTCATCGCCGGCGTTGGGGTTGCAGGAGATGATAGTCTCGGGGACGTGGGTGAAGGTCACCTCCTGGCCGTCCTTGGTGGTCAGGGTGAAGGGGAAGCCGCTCTCCTCCTGGGTGTGGCTGCTGGAGGCGGACTGGGCGCTCTGGCTGTCCGTTTCGCCGGAGCACGCAGTCAGACCCACGGTCAGGGTCATGGCCAGCAGGGCTGCAAGGGACTTCTTGGGGGTTTTCATCTGTTTTTCCTTCCTTTTTTCCGCGGCACGAAAAACACCTCTCTCCAGACATTCTGAAAAGAGGTGTGAGACAACAAAGCACGGTCCCAGCCTTTCCGGCCGCGCCAAATTCTCCCCAGATGATTGGTCCGACCACCCGGGAGTGTCTGCCCTCTCTCGGCAGTATCCTCCAGCAGGCAGGTCTTCCGGCTCGGGTTCCCAGCCTCCGGTCCGCCTTCCCATGGGGCCCCTCCCCACAGTGGCTGATGAACCGGCGCTCACCCATACGGCGGCGGTCCCGCGCGGGCCTCTCACCCGCTTCCCTATTCTCCCGGCCGGCCCTCTCCGGGCCCCGGGCACCTTCTGGCGCTTTGTCGGTCCTATTGTACCGGATACGGCGGCCCCTGTCAATGCGCAGGCAGCGCTTTTGTGAGGCTGATTGACAGATCGGGTCCGTTCTGCTATGATGTGCCCGATTCATCAGACCAGAAAGGACGTGGTTTCAGTGCCGCAGTTGAATCCAGGGGGAAAATTTGTCTTTGGGCGCTCGGTGCTCCGGGAGAACGGTTCCCTCCGCCTGCCGCCCCAAGCCGTGGAGGAGTACCGAATCACGGAGGAGGGGCAGGTCATACTGTTCACCGGAAGCAAAAGCACCGGTGGATTTTGTGTGACCCGGCGTGGCCTACTGCTCCCCTCCAAGCTGGGGCATATCCTCACCGACTGCTCCGGGCTGGGGGATGGCTCCCTCCCGCCCGCCAGGCTACTGGCCTATAAGGGGCGGTCCTACTGCTGGCTCCCCATCTCTCCAGAGGGGGAGCTGTCCCTCCCTCAGGGGCTGATGGAGCAGCTCCAGCTCACGCCTGGTCTGGCCCTGCTCGCCATCCGCAGCAGCGACATCGCCTTCACTATGGGGGCCCGGGGTCCCCTTCTGGAGCGGGCCCGGGCCTATCCGGGGGAGATCCCCGCCTTTTGAGCAGAAAAAGAGAGACGGGAGTCCCGTCTCTCTTTTTTCCTCGCAGACGATCAGGCGTTGGCCGCGGGGGCCTCCTCCTGGGCGGGGGACATGACCTGCTGCGCGTAGGCCGCGGGGACGTGGATCACGCCCACCGGGCACTCCTTGGCGCACAGGCCGCAGCCCACGCACTTCTCCTGGTCGATATAAGCCAGGTTGTTTTCCACGGTGATGGCCTGCTTGGGGCAGGCCTTGGCGCACTTCATGCAGCCGATGCAGCCGGCGGAGCAGGCCTTCCGGGTCTGAGCGCCCTTGTCCTTGTTCTGGCACAGCACCACAGGCTTGCGCTTGTGCTCCGGGATGATGCTGATGATGGCGTTGGGGCAGGCCTTGGCACAGGCACCGCAGCCGGTGCATTTCTCCCGGTCCACCAGGGCCACGCCGTCCACCACATGGATGGCGTCGAAGGCACAGACGCTGACGCAGTCGCCGTAGCCCAGGCAGCCGAACTTACAGTCGCCGTCGCCGCCGTACAGGCCCTTGACCGCCTGGCAGCTGTGCAGGCCCTCAAACTCAAAGCGCTTGCCGGTCTTCCCGCAGGTACCGGAGCAGGCCACCACGGCCTTCATGGGGACGGAGGCGCCAGCCTCCACGCCCATGATGGCGGCGATCTCGCCGGCCACCTTGGCACCGCCGGGGACGCACTTGTTGACGGCGTTGCCGTCCTCCACGATGGTCTTGGCGTAGTCGGCGCAGCCGGCGCAGCCACAGGCGCCGCAGTTGGCGCCGGGCAGGCACCCGGTGATCTGTTCCACACGCTCATCCACCGGGACATACATAAAGATAGAGGCAGCCACCAGAATGACAGCGCCGATCAGGCCGATGACGGTGACGATCAGGACTGCCAGTAAAATCGGATTCATACTCTTTCCTCCCCTCCTAAGCTCAGGCCCCGAAAATGGATTCCACGATGCCGCCGAAGCCCATGAAGGACAGGGAGGTCACAGCCGCAGCCACCAGGGTGATGGGCAGGCCCTCGAAGCACTTGGGGGTGACGGCCTCCTCCACCCGGCGGCGCACGCCGGAGAACAGGACCATGGCCACCAGGAAGCCGATGCCGGCGCCGGCGGCGCAGACGATGCTCTCCGCGAAATCATAGCCATTGTCGATGTTCAGGATGGTCACGCCCAGGATGGTGCAGTTGGTGGTGATCAGGGGCAGATACACACCCAGCGCCTTGTACAGCGCGGGGATGAACTTCTTCAGCACGTTCTCCAGCAGCTGCACCAGGATGGCGATGATCAGGATGAACACGATGGTCTGGAGATAGCCCAGGTCGCGGCTCGTCCCCTCGGCCCACTCAGGTGAGAGGATGTAGGTATAGATGGGCCAGGTGGCGGCGGTGGCCATGACCATGACGAAGGTGACGGCCAGGGACATGCCCACGGCGCTGTCCAGCTTTTTGGACACGCCCAGGAAGGGGCAGATGCCCAGGAACTTGGCCAGAACGTAGTTGTCCACCAGGATCATGGTGAAGAAAATGCTGGCCAGCTTCAGTGCGAGCTCCATTACGCATTCCCTCCTTCCACGGTCTCAGCGGGCTTCTTCTCCTTCTTGGGCCGGGTGGTCAGCCAAGTGGCCGCCGCCATCATGACGCCGAAGACAAAGAAGCCGCCGGGGGCGCTGGTCATCAGGGTGAAGGGGTCCACGGAGGTGGGGATGACCTGGATCTTGAAGCCCTCAGGCAGGAAGGGCAGCAGGCCGTCCAGGCCGGCCATCCAGGTGCCGGAGCCCAGGATCTCGCGGATGGTGCCCATGATGGTCAGGGTGATGGTGAAGCCGATGCCCATGCCGATGCCGTCCAGAGCGGAATCCAGGATGCCGTTCTTGGAGGCGAACATCTCAGCGCGGCCCAGGATGATGCAGTTGACCACGATCAGGGGCAGGTACACGCCCAGGGCGCTGTCCAGGCTGGGGACATAGGCCTTCACCAGCATCTGGACCACCGACACGAAGCCGGCAATGACGGTGATGTAGCAGGGGATGCGGACCTGGTCGGGGATGACCTTCCGCAGGGCGGAGATGACCACGTTGGAGCACAGCAGCACGAAGGTGGCCGCCAGACCCATGCCGATGCCGTTGGAGGCCATGGTGGAGACAGCCAGGGTGGGGCAGGTGCCCAGCACCAGACGCAGAACGGGATTCTCTTTCAGAAGGCCGTTGGTCAGTACACTCAATCTTTTACTCATTTTCTATCGCACCTGCCTTTCTCAGGAGATCGCGTTGTACGCGGCGATGGCGAAGTTGACGGCGTCATTCACAGCACTGCTGGAGATGCTGGCGCCGGTGATCCGGTCCACCTGCTGGTCCAGGGTGATGGTCTCGGCGGGCAGGCCGGTGTACTGGCTCCAGAAGGACTCGTTCTCGATCTTGGTGCCCACGCCGGCGGTCTCGCCCTGGCTCTGGATCTTCACCTGCTTGATGGTGCCGTCGGGGTCGAAGGCCACCATGACCACCACAGTGGAGCTGTATCCCTTGTCGCTGCTGGTGATGATGGTGCCCACACCGTTGTCGGCGGTGTAGATCTCGGTGACGCCCTCGAACTCGCCCTCCACCAGGGTGAAGCCCGTGGCTTCAGGCAGCAGCTCGGTGCGGGCCGCCTGGGCAGCCGCCTCCTCCGCCGCCTTGATGACGGGGGCGGTGGCGCTGTTGGTGGCGGCCAAGGCGCCGGTGATGACGACGCAGATCAGACACAGGACCACGATGGGCTTGCCGATCTTGTTCCAATTGCTCATTTCGCGGCACCTCCCTTGTTCTTCTTAGGCTTGGAAATCCCCAGCAGATCCTGGCGGGTCAGCACTTCAATGTAGGGGACCAGCAGGTTCATCAGCAGGATGGCGAAGGACACGCCCTCGTTCATGGTGCCGAAGAAGCGGATCAGGCAGGTGATGACGCCCAGGCCGATGCCGAAGACCAGCTTGCCCTTCTCCGTGGTGGGAGAGGTGACATAGTCGGTGGCCATGAAGAAGGCGCCCAGGATCAGGCCGCCGGAGAGCAGCTGATAGATGGGGTCATAGCCGCACAGCAGGCTGAATACCGCCACGGTGGCCAGATAGGTCACCGGGATGGTGGGGCTGATGACCTTGGTCCAGATCAGGTAGATACCGCCGATCAGCAGGGTGATGGCGCAGGTCTCACCCAGCACGCCGCCGTGGTTGCCCAGCAGCAGGGTGACATAGGAGCCCGCGTTCTGGGCGGTCTCCTCCACCGCCAGAGGGGTGGCGGAGGCCAGGGCGTCGATGCCGTTCTCGGGATATGTATAGCTGGTCATGGCGCCGGTGAAGCCCAGGGCCATGGCGATGCGGCCCACGATGGCCGGGTTGGCAAAGTTATAGCCCAGGCCGCCGAAGAGCTGCTTGATGATCACGATGGCGATGAACGCGCCCACCAGGGACATCCACACCGGCAGACCGGCGGGCAGGTTGAAGGCCAGCAGCAGGCCGGTGACCACGGCGGAAAGGTCGCTGATGGTCACGTCCCGGCCCACCAGCTTGCAGTAGGCGTACTCGAAGACCACACAGGCCGCCACGGTGACGGCGGTGAGCAGCAGGGCCTGGAAGCCGAAGATCAGCACAGAGGCGATCAGGGTGGGCAGCAGGGCGATGCACACGCGGCCCATGATCTTGCTGGTGCTGTCCGCGCTGGTGATATGGGGCGCGGCGCTGACAATAAGTTTATTGGCCATCACTTCTTACCTCCATTCTTCATCATGATCTTCGCCAGGGCAATGGAGGGGGTCAGAGGCCGCTTGGCGGGGCAGACAAAGGAGCAGGTGCCGCAGGACATGCACAGGTCGGCATGCAGCTGGTTGAGCAGCTCCACATTGCCCTTGTTGAAGGCCACCACGATGTCCTTGGCCGCCAGCCCCAGGGGACAGGCGTTGACGCAGCGGCCGCACTGGATGCAGTTGCTGGCCTTGGGCAGCTTGGCCCGCTCCTGGGAGAAGGCCAGGATGGCGTTGTTGTTCTTCAGGATGGGCTGGGACAGGTCCGCCACGCAGGTGCCCATCATGGGGCCGCCGTAGAGGATCTTCCCCGGCTCGGCGGTGAGGCCTCCGCAGAAGTCCAGCAGCTCCTGGATGGGGGTGCCGATGATGACCTCCACGTTCTTGGGCTGCTTGACGATGTCGCCGTCCACGGTGAGGCGCTTGGTGGTCAGGGGCATGCCGGTCTCCAGATACTTGGAGACGAAGGCCACCGAGGTGACGTTCATCACGATGACGCCCACGTCGGAGGGCAGCCCGGGGAAGGGCACCTCCCGGCCGGTGCAGGTCTCGATGAGCACCTTCTCAGCACCCTGGGGGTACCGGCAGGGCAGGGTCTTGACCTCGATGGCCGGGTCGTCGATGGCGGACTTCATCTTGGCGATGGCCTCGGGCTTGTTGCCCTCGATGCCGATGACGCACTTGGCGATGTTCAGATACTTCATCACCTGCTTGATGCCGTTGAGGACGTGATGGGTGTCCTCGATGAAGCACCGGTTGTCGGAGGTGATATAGGGCTCACACTCCGCGCCGTTGATGACCAGCATGTCGATCTCGTCCAGGTTCTTGGGGGACAGCTTCACCGCCGTGGGGAAGCCGGCGCCGCCCAGGCCCACCAGACCGCTGGCCCGGACCGCGTCTACGAAGGACTTCATATCCGTCACCTGCGGGGGGGCGATGGAGGGGTCCACCGTCTGCTGGCCGTCAGGGGTGATGACCACGGCCTGCTGGGCCGCGCCGTTGGGCGCGGTAATGGTGGTGATCTCGGTCACCGTACCGGAAACGCCGGAGTGGATGTCGGCGGAGACGAAGCCCCCTGCCTTGCCCACCACGGTGCCCACATACACCTGGTCGCCCTTGGCGACGGCAGGGGCGGCGGGGGCGCCGATGTGCTGTCCCATGGACAGGACGATCTTGGACGGCAGAGGCATCGCCACCGTCTCAAGGTTGGAAGTCCCCTTCTCGTGGGGCACTCCCGCGCCCTGCGCGGAACGTCTGAGAAAATTGCTCATTCAGATTTCAACCTCCCTGTACTGCATTCTTGGGATCACATTTGTTCTCTTTTTCGTCTGGCGGGTGGGGACTCCCTTTTTACCGGGCTTGTCCAGCCGCCTTCTCTCCCTCCCCAAAAGCATAAAATAAAATGGAACTTGCCGCGGAACTGTGCCCACGCACAACAAAACCCGACCGGTCTTTTCCGCTTTGAAAAAGGCCCCGTCGGTGTCCGCACGGCTCCGGCCCCCTCCCTTTGGACGGGCCGCTCCGCGCTGCATTACGTGCATTATCATACACCCATCTTCCAAAAAACGCAAGGACAGTTTTTGCCTGGATGGGGATCTTTTTTTCAAAAAGGGGTGTTTTTCCATAGAAAACAGCCCCTTCCGCTCCGGTCCGCCGGACAGAAAGGGCCCGGGGTGCGCAGGCACCCCGGGCCCTGTTCCTCGTGTTCAGCAGCCGCAGCCGTTGTTGCAGCCGTTGTTGTTGCAGCCGCAGCCGCAGTTGTTTCCGCCCCAGCCGCCGCAGCAGCACAGGATGATGATCAACAGAATGATCCACAGGCAGCCTCCGCCGCCCCAGCCGTTATTGCAGCACCCCATAATGAGTACCTCCTAATTTATGAATTGCGAGGCCGGCTCAACGCCGCTCTCAATCCTATCTTATGCGGAGGCACGACAAAGGTGTGTCACAGGTACTTCTCAGCAAAGTTTTGCAGCATGACCGCCACCTGGGCCCGGGTGGCGCTCTCGTCCGGGCTGAGGAGCATCAGGTCCGCGTCCGAGCTGGACAGCAGGCCGGCGCCCACCGCCCAGGCCACCGCCTCGCCGCCCCAGCTGGCCACCGCCGCCGCGTCCTCATAGGGGGTCAGGTCGGCCCGCTCCGTCAGCTCCAGACCCAGGTAGTTGGTCCCGAAGCTGTAAAGCAGGGCCACCGCCTCCCGGCGGGTCACTGCCTGCTCCGGGGAGAAGGTATCCTCCCCCGTCCCCGCCGTCACCCCCTGGTCCGCCGCCCAGCTCACATAGGGGGCGTACCACTGGCCTGCCGGCACATCGGAGAAAACGGCGGTGGAGGCGTCCATCTCCCCCTGGGGCGCACCGGCCATGTTGTAAAACACGGTCACGATCATGGCCCGGTCCATGGAGGCCATGGGAGAAAAGAGTCCGTCCCCGGTTCCGGAAAACAGCTGCTCAAAGTAGACATAATCCACTGCGGAGCTGTACCAGTCAGAGCGGGAGACATCTGTAAAGGGAGCAGCCTTTTCTCCGCTCTCCGTCTTTTCAAAGCTCCCCTGCACCCCCACCTTGGCCAGGCCGGAGTCCACGGTGAAGACGGCGGAGGTGTCCTCCCCCACCAGATAGCGGTGTCCGCTCACCAGGGCGGCTCCGGATGCCACCGTCTGGCCCGCAGTCACGTCGATCACCGCCCCGGTGTGGACAACGGTGCCGGCGCCCGCCGCCAGCTGTACCACCGAACCGGTGGGCAGCTTCAACTGATCCCCCCGGACCATGTCCCGGCTGCGCAGGTCGGCGCTGTAACTTCCGCCGCTCCCCTGCTGCACCCCGTACCCCTGGTTCACCTCGTCCAGCTTCTGGCTGGCCGCCTGATAGGCCTGGATCAGCTTTTCGTCCGCCGCCTTGGTCCCCTGGGCCACCACGGTGGGGATATAGGTGTCATTGAGATAGCTCAGGGAGATCAGGCTGTCCCCTGTGCTCAGGGCCAGCGCCGCCCCGGTCAAGGCCGCGCAGGCCAGCACCGCCGCCGCCGCGCGCACCATATGCTTTCGTTTCATGTCTCCTCCTCACGCTCCTCCCGCTGGGTGATGAGATAGCTCAGCGTCAGCAGGCTGTCAGAAAAATGTACGTTTTCCACCGCCACATCCGGCCGGGAGACGCTGATCTCCCGGTTGGTGAAGTTCCAGATCCCCCGGACTCCCCCGGCCACCAGCCGGTCGGCCACCCCCTGGGCCGCCCTCTGGGGCAGGGTGAGCAGGCCCACGCTGACCTTGTGGGCCGACAGATACTCCTCCAGCTGGTCCACATGGTACACGTTCACTCCGCCGATGGTGGTGCCCACCACGCTCTCGCCCACGTCGAAGGCGGCCAGGAGCTGGAAGCCGTTGCTGGCGAACTTGAAGTTTTCCATCAGGGCCCGGCCCAGGTTGCCTGCCCCCAGTACCACTACGGTGTGACCCTGGCTGATCCCCAGGATCTCCCCGATCTCCTCCCGCAGCAGGTCCACCTTATATCCATAGCCCTGCTGGCCGAACTCACCGAAGCAGAACAGGTCCTGACGGATCTGGGATGCGGTCAGCCCCATGGACTTCCCCAGGGCGCTGGAGGAGATCCGGATCACGCCCTTCCCCTGAAGCTCCAGCAGATGCCGGTAATATCGCGGCAGCCGGCGTATCACCGCCGTGGAAACCTTTGTATTTCTCTTCATCGTGTGATGCTCCATCCTCCGTCGGCGCCCGGGGCGCCTGTCTTTCTTTTCAGTCTACCCCATCCCGGGGCTGTTGTCAATTTCTAAAATCAGGGGCACAGGTCCCCCGCCGCCCGTTCCCTGCCCCGGTCAACGGTCCGTTGATTGCTTTTTTCTCCGTCTTCTGGCATAATGCCGGTTAGAAGGAGGGAGCACGATGGATCAAAAAAAGACCGGTGCGCTGATCCGGGTCCTGCGGCTGGAAAAAGGGCTGACCCAGCAGGGGCTGGCCGAGCTGCTGGGAGTCAGCAACCGGGCCGTCTCCAAGTGGGAGCGCGGACTGGGGTCCCCGGACCTCTCCCTACTGCCCGCCCTGTCCCTCCAGCTGGGCGTGGATCTGGCCGGACTGCTCTCCGGCGGTCTCCCGGAACCCGACAACACAGGAGGAAGCATGAAACACATTCGATTTTTTGTCTGCCCCCAGTGCGGCGATCTCATCACCGCCACCGGGGAGGCCGCCGTCTCCTGCTGCGGGAGGCGGCTGGAGCCCCTGCCCGTCCAGAAGCCGGACGAGGCCCACAGCCTCCAGATCCATCCGGTGGAGGACGAGTGGTTCATCACCTCCGGCCACCCCATGGAGAAAGGGCACTGCCTGTCCTTTTTGGCCCTGGTCACCGGCGAGCGGGCCACCGTGATGAAGTGCTGGCCCGAGTGGGACCTCCAGCAGCGCATCCCCCGCCGGGGACACGGGATGCTCTATTGGCACTGCACGCAGCACGGCCTGTTCCGACAGGTCCTGTGAGCGGCCGAAGGTCTGAAGGAGAACGAGCGCGCGGCGCCCTGATGGGCGCCGCGCGCTCGTTCTCCTCTCTGTCTCAGTTCCAAAAGTCCGTCTTCTCCTTCAGACCGATGGAGGCGGCCCGGAACACCGGGTCCTTCCCCTCCCGCCGCTGGCTGGTGTAGTCCTTCAGGGCGCTGAGAGCGGTCCGGCCCAGCAGGACGATGACCGGCAGATTGATCAGGGCCATGACGCCCATGAGCACGTCCGCCACGTCCCACACCAGGTCGAACTCCATCTGCGCCCCCGCAAAGACCAGCGCCGCGGCGGCCAGACGGAAGACTGTCAGCCCCCTCTTCCCGATCCGCTCCCGGGTGATGTACCGCAGGCATCCCTCGCAGTAGAACAGGTTGCCCAGCAGGGTGGTGAATGCGAAGAGCAGCAGGGCCAGGGTGAGGAAGTAAGGCCCCACGCTGCCGAAGGTGGTGGAGAGGGACTGCTGCACGAAAGCGGCCCCCTTCAGCTGCTCAGAGGGCACGATGCCGGTGCACAGGCACATCATGGCGGTGGCGGTGCACACCAGCAGAGTGTCGATAAAGACGGACAGCATCTGCACCAGGCCCTGCTTGACCGGGTGGGACACGTCCGCCGCCGCCGCGGCGTTGGGGGCGGAGCCCACGCCCGCCTCGTTGGAGTACAGCCCCCGCTTGATGCCCTCCATCAGTGCGGAGCCGGCGAAGCCGCCGAAGATGGCCCGGAAGTCAAAGGCGCCGGCGATGATCCTGCTGAACACCTGGGGCAGCATCTGGAAGTTCAGCGCCATGACCACCAGCGCCATCAGGATGTAGGTCACCCCCATGAAGGGGACCAGCAGGCCGGTGATCCTGACGATCCGCCTGCCCCCGCCCAGGACGCACACCGCCACCAGGACGGCCAGCAGGCCGCCCCCCACCAGGGGGACCAGGCTGGTCTGCGGGTCGCCGTAAAAGCTGTATCCGGACATGCTGTCGATCAGGTTGAAGGAGGCCAGCATGTTGAACCCCCCGGCGTAGGTGGCGATCAGGGCCGCCGCGAAGACCACGCCCAGCCAGCGGCTCTTCAGCGCCGCCTGGATGTAGTAGGAGGGGCCTCCGTAGCTCCCGCCGTTCTTGTCCCGCACCTTGTAGATCTGGGCCAGGGTGCTCTCGATAAAGGCGGACGCCCCGCCCAGCAGGGCGATGATCCACATCCAGAACACCGCGCCGTAGCCGCCGACGGCGATGGCGTTGGCCACTCCCACGATGTTGCCCGTCCCCACCCGGCTGGCGGTGGACACCATCAGGGCCTGGAACGCGGACACCGACTCCCTGGAGGAGCTCTTCTCCCCCACCACCCGGATGGACTCCGCCAAAAGCCGCAGCTGCACCCCCCGGGTGCGGATGGTGAAGTACAGCCCCACCGCCAGCAGCATGATGATGAGCAGATAGCTGTACATGAAATCGCTGATGGTCCCTATCATCTCTCCAAACATCGTCTCTCTCCTTCTTTCTCTCTGTCCGGGCAGAACGGCGCCCCCGTCAGTCATCCATGGCGGGGGCGCTGCTCTGCGCGGAGGAGATTATACCACAAATCCGGGAAGAGTTCCAGACGCCGCCGGACTTTTCTCGCATTTTGTGCAAAAAGCCGGGAGCGTCACATCATGCGGACGATCTCCTTCTTCAGCCGGGCGATGATCCGCTTCTCCAGCCGGGAGATATAGGACTGGGAGATGCCCAGCCGGTCCGCCACCTCCTTCTGGGTCTGCTCTCTGGCCCCGTCCAGTCCGAACCGGAGGGAGATGATGTGCCGCTCCCGGGGCTCCAGCCGGTCCAGGGCCTGGCGGAGCAGCTGCCGGTCCACGTCCGCCTCGATGGGGCGCATCACCAGGTCGTTCTCCGTCCCCAGCACGTCGGACAGGAGCAGCTCGTTGCCGTCCCAGTCGGTGTTCAGCGGCTCGTCCAGGGACAGCTCCGTCTTCTGGGAGGAGGTCTTGCGCAGGTGCATCAGGATCTCGTTTTCGATGCAGCGGCTGGCGTAGGTGGCCAGCTTGATGCTCTTTGCCGGCTGATAGGTCCCCACCGCCTTGATCAGCCCGATGGTCCCGATGGAGATCAGGTCCTCGATGTTGATCCCCGTGTTCTCGAACCGGCGGGCGATGTACACCACCAGACGCAGGTTGTGCTCGATGAGGCGGGCCCGGGCCTCCGGGTCCCCCTGCCCCAGGCGGGCGATCAGTTCCCCCTCCTCCTCCCGGGTCAGGGGGCTGGGCAGGGTGTCGCTCCCACCGATGTACATCACCTTCTCCGGCTGGTACAGCCCCAGCCGGACCAGGAGCCGGGCCGCCCGCTCCCTCACCGCCATCCATAACAGTCTCACAGCAGTTCTCCTTTCAAGTCAGCGCGCCGATAAGCGCGCGGTAGCTCCCTCCGTCCGAGACCGGTGTGGGAGACATGGCCACGAGCAGGGGGCCCAGCTCCTCCCCGCCCACCCTGGCACGGTCCACCCGCACCGCCAGCAGCAGGCCCCGGTCCACCCCTACGGCCCGGTAGGGCAGCAGGCGCAGGCGCCCCCGGAGGGGGCCCTCCCCCAGCCGGGCCAGCCCCCCCGCCGGGTCCCGCAGGTCCTCCGGCCCGGGCCCTGTCCCCGGTGGGAACAGGGGGGACAGGGTCTCCCCCTCCGCCACCATCACCGGCCGCCCGGAGACCGGGTCGGTCAGTGTGTTCCCCGTGTCCACCAGGGCAGTGAGCTCCACCTGCCGCTCCCGGAGGGAGAGACGGGCGGGGAGCAGCTCCCGGGAGGCAGCGGTGTGGCGGCCCGCCCCCCGGAAGATCAGGGTGATGACCGCATAGCACCCCGCTGCCGAGAGCAGGACGATCTTCAGGTCCATGGAGGAGTAGAGCACCCCGCCCCCCAGGCTCAGCCCCCGCCCCCCCAGCAGTCCGATGGCCAGCACGCCTCCGCCGAAGGCGCAGGAGAGCAGAAAAAAGATCACCACCTGGCGCAGCAGGCGGCGGCAGCCGCCGAAGGCGGTGAGCACCATCAGCACCGCCGCCGACAGCCGGCAGAGGGGCCGCCCCAGGAACCCGAAGCCGGGCAGAAAGAGCGCCACCGCATAAAGCCCGCCCAGCAGCGCCCCCAGGGCGAAGCGGAGCCGGCTCAGCCGCTCCCCGGCCAGCCGGGCGGAGCAGAGCAGGAGCAGATAGTCCACAATGGCGTTGAGCAGGAACAAGGTATCCACATAGATCACAGTCAAGCCGGCCATCTCCTCTCCGCGCGGAGCCGGTCCGGCCCCTTTTTGTTCTCCCCGGCCGCCCCCTGGGGCCGGTCCGACAAGCCCTATTATAGAGTCCGTCCATCCAGAAAAAGGTCACAATCGAGATGTCATTTTCAGGAGAAATCCCCCGCCCCTCTAGTACGGGACAGAGGGCCTGCCCGTCTATTGGCCAGACCAGCGGCGGCACCATTCCCTTTTCCTGAATAAAAACAGTGGGACCGGGAGGCCGTGCGGCCTCCCGGTCCCTGTTTTGGACAGAGGGTGTGCTTACTGGGTGGTGATGACCCGGACCTTCTCGCCGTAGGGGTCTACGTAGATAGTCAGGTCGTCGGAGTAGGCGCGGATCTGATACAGCGGGTCATCGCCGGTGAACCAGACCTTGGTCGTGGTGTTGTAGCAGGCCACCTTGTTGGACACCTGGTACACCTTGCCGCCCGCGTTGACGTAGGAGGCGCCGTTGCTGACGAAGAAGTCGCTGCGGGACACGCCCTCCACGGCCTCCAGGGTGACCCGGGAGCGGAGCTTGCCGTCGCCGTCCACCGCGATGCCGCCGGGGACGCCGTTGTCCCCGATGTAGCCCACATTGGAGAAACTGGTGGTGCCCTCCGGGCTCTCGAACCGCAGAGTGCGGACATAGGAGACCTTGCCGGACTCATCTCCTTCGACCTCTCTGGTGTCGGAGAAGAACAGGCCGTACTGATAGGCGTCGCCGGTGGCGCCCTCCAGGATGATGAAGTCCACCATGTCGGAGGAGTTCAGGTGATAGGTGGCGATCTTGTCGCCGGGGATGGAGTGGGCCTGGATGTCAGCCAGCTCCAGCTGGACCACCGTGCTGCCGCTGACCCGCTCGAAGACGTGGACGCCGGCGGTGACGGGATAGCTGCCCAGTGTCATTTTCTGGAGGTCGAAGACGCCGCCCACAGAGCGGTCAGACATGCGGCTGGCGCTGATGACTCCCGCCTTGGAGGAGGAGACCGTGACCAGCTGGTCCTTCACGCTGTCGGAGAGGCTGGAGGAGCTCTTCAGCTCGATGGTGCCCCCCGCGGGGAGGAAGACCTTCACGGAGCTGCCTTCAGCCAGGCCGATGGCGGTGGAACGGGTCTTGGCTCCGGGCTCCGCCATGCCGGCCACGTTGCCGTCCGCAGTGAGAAGCAGGACTACCGTCTTGCCCACGTCAAAGCTCTGGATGGATTCCAGGGCGCTCTCCAGGACGGTAAACTCGTGTCCCAGCACCGTGATCTTCTGGGGCGCTCTGGGGTTGGGCTCGGCGCTCTCGTAGACGCAGGGCAGCCGCAGGTCGGAGACGATCAGCTTATTGGCCACGCTGTCGTAGGTGACCACGTCATAGGGCTGGATATCAGCCATGGTGATGGTCTGGCCGTTCTTCTCGATGGTGTAGTTGGACGCGCCGCCGGTGAGCTGGTGGAACATGGCCTCGGTGGCGGTGCCGGAGACCACCACCGCGTCAGTGGAGGCGCCGGAGGAGCCATAGTACAGGCCCACCACCTTGCCGTCTGCGGTGTACAGGGTCACCTGGCTGCCGGAGCGCAGCTCCAGATACAGCTTCTCATAGGTGGTCACCGGGTTTTCCTTGGAAGAGGTATAGGCCGGGGTGTCGCCGTCGATGTTGTACCGGGTGCCGTTGGCGCCTGTGAGATAGGTGGGCTGGGCGGCGCCGGACAGGGTCACGGTGACGGAGGCGGTCTCGTCGGGGAGGAAGGTGACGATGCGGTCTTTGTCGTCCAGCACCAGCACGCCCCGGCGTCCCTGAAGGGCGGAGGGCACCACACCCTCCTGCGCAGGGAGATAGGTCCCATCCGAGGTGCGGATGGCGCCCTCGGAATTGTTGTCCTCCGCGGTGGCGTTGGCGTCCAGCAGGATGACTTTCTCCTTCACAGAGGCGCCCAGGGTCTCGTAGTAGGGGCGGCCGGAGGCCGTCTTGCACCGCAGGGTGTTGACAAAGAGCTGGGCGGTCTGGGCCCGGGTGATGGGGGCGCTGTACGCAAGGGAGACCCCGTCGGTGAGCCCCAGGGAGTTGGCCAGGTTCAGATAGCCCTCCGGCCAGACGGCTCCGGCGTCGGTCTCATCGTAGGAGAGCAGCCGGATCAGGATGGTCACCGCCTCCGCGAAGGTGATCTTCTCGTCGGGGGCGAAGGTGCCGTCCCCCCGCCCGGAGATCAGCCTGGTCTGGGCCTGAGTCCCCTCTCCGCCCTCAGAGGAGGAGCCGGAGCCGGAACCCGACCCTCCCACCGTGATGGAGGCGGCCAGGTTGATGTAGCCCCTGGCCCAGTGTGAGGCAGTCACATCGGAAAAGATGGTGCGGGTGGTGTACATGGGCACCTTGGACTGCTGCCGCAGCAGTCCAACCAGCATGGTGCAGAACTGGGCCCGGGTGAGCACATCGTTGGGGCGGAAGGTGCCGTCACTGTCGCCGGACACCGCACCCATCAGCCGCAGCACGTCCACGTTGACGGCAGTGCTGTGGTCGTTGATGTCGGAAAAGGAGCCGCCGGAGGCCGCCGCCGGCAGGGCAAGGGAGAGAAGTGCCGCCGCCGTCAGCAGCGCGGCGAGGATCCGTTTTAATTTCATACTCATATCTCCTGTCTTTCTCTGATCTCCAATTTCATTTTGTGTTCCTGGGAAATCTCTACCTTCCGGAGCTCCCCTCCCTGCCGGGAAGGAGCGCACAAAAGGATGGTGAGGTCCCTCATTCGGCCCGCAGGGCCACCACAGGCTGGAGCCCGCTGGCCTTGACGGCCGGGTACATGCCGAAGATGACGCCCAGCGCCACCGAGAAGAGGAAGGCCCCCAGGGTGATGATGGGGCTGGGGAGCAGCACATCGGTGGTGGTGGACAGCAGCAGCTTTCCGGCCACCATGGTGCCCACATAGCCGATGGCGATGCCGATCAGGCCGCCGATGCTGCAGATCATGGCCGCCTCGATGAGGAACTGGGCGATGATGCTCTTGCGCTCGGCGCCGATGGCCTTGCGGATGCCGATCTCCCGGGTGCGCTCGGTGACGGTGACCAGCATGATGTTCATGATGCCGATGCCGCCCACCAGCAGCGAGATGCCGGCGATGGCGCCCAGCACCAGAGACTGCATGTTGCTCTGGGACTGGACCTGCTCGGCGCTGCTGTTGTTGCTGTTGACGTAAAAGCTTCCGTTGTCCCGGTTTCCGTCAGCATTCATAGGAAACAAACCGTTCAGGAAAGCGTCCAGCTTTGTCATGGCCTCCACAGTGGCCTGGGCGCTCTTGGCCTTGACCACGTAGCTGTCGATGTTGTAATTGTTGTTCATGGAGCGGTTGAAGGTGTAGGGCAGGACGATGATATTGTCCAGCTCGTTCCACCCCTCCAGATCGACCGCCTCATAGTAGCCCACCACCTTGAAGGGCTGTCCGTTGATGGTGATATACTCCCCCACCGGATCGGTGAAGTCGAAGAGGGCCTCCTTGGCGCCGGCCCCCAGGACGCAGACGGCGTTGGTCTTCTCCACGTCCAGGTAGGACATCTCCCGCCCGCCGGCCAGGGTGTAGTTGTTGCACACCCCGTACTGGTCAGAGCCCAGCTTGATGTGCATGGCGGTCTGCCAGTCGTAGTTCCCGTTGTTCCAGTCATTGATGCGAATGGTTTTCGCTCCATACTGGACTGTAGCGGTCTCGTTGATCTCCACATCAGGGGTGATCCCCTCCACCAGGTCGCTCATGGTCAGGCAGTAATCGTACAGCTTCTGGGAGGTCTCATTGTTGGTGTCGTAGTAGCCGTAGGCCTGTACGGTGATCTTGTTGTCGCCCAGCTTTTCAAACATCTCCATGGTCTGCCGGTTCTGGCCCTGGACCACGGACACCATGATGACCACCGAGGCCACGCCGATGATGATGCCCAGCATGGTGAGGAAGGACCGGGTCTTTTTCATGGAGATGGACTTGAAGGCCATTTTGAAAGCCTGCCACAGATTCATTCCCAATCCACCTCCTGTGCGTGGTCCGCGATGATCTTTCCATCGGACAGCCGCACCACCCGCCGGGCGGTGGCGGCGATGCCATCGTCATGGGTGATGAGAAGAATGGTGGTGCCCTCCCGGTAGAGGCCCCGGAGGATCTCCAGCACGTGTCGGCCGGTCCTGGAGTCCAGAGCGCCGGTGGGCTCGTCCGCCATGATGATGGGGGGATGGGTGGCGATGGCCCGGGCGATGGCCACCCGCTGCTGCTGGCCGCCGGACATCTCACTGGGCCGGTGGTGGGCACGCTCCGCCATGCCCACCTTTTCCAGCGCCTCCATGGCGATGTCCTCCCGGTCCCACACGGACACCCCCTGATAGATCAGGGGCAGGGTGACGTTCTCCAGGGCATCCAGCTCCTGGATCAGGTTATACCCCTGGAAGATGAAGCCGATCTCCCTGTTGCGGATGTGGGCCAGCTGCTTGTCGGACAGGGAGGTGACGTCGGTGCCGTTCAGGTGGTACTCCCCATAGGTGGGGATGTCCAGGCAGCCCAGCACATTCATCAGGGTGGACTTGCCCGAGCCCGACTGGCCCACGATGGCCACGAACTCCCCCCGGTCGATGTGGAGCGTGACTCCGTCCAGAGCCCGGACCTCACTCTCCTTGCCCTCGTTATAAATTTTGTAAAGGTCTTTGATCTCGATCAGCATGAGAGCACCTCGATCAATAGCCGGAGCTGTAATCGGTGACCATGAAGTTGACGAAGACCTCGTCCCCCTCCTGAACGCCGGAGGTGATCTCCACGTTTTCTGTGTCCGAGATGCCGGTGGTGACGATGACGGGGTAGAAGCCATCCTCCTCCGAGGGGAACTGGCGCTGCTGGCCGGGCTCGACCTGGGGCAGGTCCAGCTCCGGCACATCGTCCGGCCGGGCGTCCCGCTTGACGAAGACCACCGCCTGACGGTTTCCATCCGCGTCGGAGACATATTTCACCGCGCTGGTGGGCACCAGGATGCAGTCACTGGACTCGCTGGTAACAAAGGAGTACTGCAGCCAGGCCCCGTCCATCAGGGAGCCGTCGTAGTTCTCCACCGTCAGGGTGACGGGGTAGTTGGTCATGCCGCTGCCGCTCTCAGCCTTTCCCATGTCGATGGCGGTGACCACGCCCTGATAGGTGGTGCCGTTCCAGTCCAGATCCACGTAGTCCCCGGGCTTGATGAAGGAGATGTTCCGGTCGTCCACCGTGATGGTGACCAGCATGGTGGTGGTGTTGGAGATGATGACCACCGTGTCGCCGCTCTTCACCTCGGCCCCCTCGGAGAGGGTGCAGGAGGTGACGGTCCCGTCGATCGGGGCCACAGCGTTGAAATCCGCCAGGGCCTTGGAGGCCTCATCCAGCGCAGTCTGGGCCTCCTCGATCTCGGACTGCTTGGCCCGGATGTCAGAGTCAATGGTGGAGGACCCCAGGTAGAGCAGGGCCTCTCCCGCCTCCACATTGGCGTGGTCGAGCAGGTTGCCCATGCCCACCACGGGGCCGTTGGCCTTGGCCTCGATGGTGCGGGTCTCATAGAACTCGGTCTGCCCATTCTGGTAGGGGTAGATCTGGGTGCCATCGCCGGCGGTGAGCATGGCGGAGGCGTCCATCCCGGCGGTGAGGGTGCCGGGGTTGTCAAAGACCACTACGGCCTCAAAGTGGACGGCCCCTTCCGGGGATATGTAGCTGACCTTGTTGATCTTCTCCACTGTTCCGGTGAAGGTGCGCATCACCGCGGGGATGGACACGTCCACGCTCTGGCCCACAGAGATCTGGTCCTCATAGGCGTAGCTGAAGTAGAGGGACAGCTTCAGCTGCTTGTCGTTGACCAGGGTGGCCACCACGGTGCCCTTGGACACGTCCTGGTCGATCTGGAACTCCTTCACATCCTGGAGCTTACCCGCAAAGGGGGCCCGGATCGTCAGGTTGGCGGCATCCTCCTGGAGGTCAGACAGGTCCTTGTAGAGGTTCTCCACCTTCTCCTGGGCGGTCTTCACCGCGTCCTCAGCGGCCTGGCTGAAGATGGTGTAGAGGGGCTGGCCCGCCGTGACGGTTTGGCCGGGAGCGATGAGCACCTCCTGTACGGTGCCGCCGGCGTTGAGGGTGATGGCGGCGGTCTCCTTGGCCTTGGCGGTGCCGCTGCCGGACACCTTGCTCTGGATGGAGCCGAGGAAGGCGGGCTGGGAGAAGATCTCCCCCTCCTCGCCGCCGGTGCTGAACAGGAATCGGTAGAGGGCAAAGCCGCCGGCCGCCAGCAGGGCGAGCACAACGGCCAGAATGATCAGGTTTTTGACCATCTTTTTCTTTTTCCGGCCGCCGTTGGGCTTGACCGGAGGCCGCGGAGTCGTCTGTGCGGGTGCGGGCGCGGTCTCGGTGGTCTGAGGTGTGGTGATCTCTGGCATTTCAAGTTCCTCCTACGTTTTTTGCCGGGCAGGCACAAGGTCAGGTGCGAGCCTGTCCAGCATGTCCATTATATGCCCAGGGCCGCCGGGTGGCAACTACATAAGAATTACAATTTTTTAAGATTATCTTAAGAAACGTCCTCTTCTGCAGAAATGTGCCCCGGGCAAAGTATCTCTGCTTATCTAGACGAAGAACGGGCACAAAATGTTCCAGACTTTAAAAATTTTTCTGGCCGGTGGGCTGGAGTTGATGCGAGGGCGCTTTTCTTCCGGGCAGAGCTGGCAGGAGATTGTTGACGAATTTTCTTCCTTCCGCTACAATAAAGCCAGTTCCCTGCCTCTGGGGCAGGAATTTTCATCCCGCCGCAGCCCGGTCTGCGGCTCCAGGAGGTATGTCCCCGATGTCTTCTGCCCGAAACAAACGGCTGGTGGTCTCCGCCCTGATGCTGGCACTGGCCCTTGTCCTGCCCTATTTTACCGGCGGCATCCCCGCCATCGGCAATCTGCTGCTGCCCATGCACCTGCCGGTGCTGCTGTGCGGCTTTCTGTGCGGCGGCGGGTGGGGGGCCGGGGTGGGACTGGCCGCCCCCCTGCTCCGCTCCCTGCTGGCGGGCCGCCCCGAATTCTTTCCCACCGCCTTCTCCATGGCCTTTGAGCTGGCCGCCTACGGCCTGATCTCCGGGCTGCTCTACCGCCGCCTGCCCAAAAACGCCGCCGGTGTCTATGCCTCTCTGGCAGGGGCCATGGTGGGCGGGCGAATGGTCTGGGGGGCGGTGCGGGCCCTCATCACCCTGGCCTCCCCCACCCCCTTCGGCCTGGCCATCTTCTGGACCGAGGCCGTCCTCAACGCCATCCCCGGCATCCTGCTCCAGCTGGTGCTGATCCCCGCTCTGGTCCTCTCCCTCCAGCGCGCCCGCCTCTCCCCAGTCCAATGACGGCCCTGGAACAGATGTGCGCGGCCCTGTCCCCTCTGGCCGGGGGCGGCGGGAGGGTGCTGGCCGCCCTGGACGGCCCCTGCGCCTCGGGAAAGACCACCCTGGCCGGCCAGGCGGCCCGGCAGCTGGGCTGCCCCCTGGTCCACATGGACGACTTCTTCCTGCCCCCGGCGCGCAAGACCCCCGCCCGCCTGGCCCAGCCGGGGGGAAATGTGGACTGGGAGCGGGTGCGGGACCAGGTCCTGGCCCCCCTGTCCCGGGGAGAGCCCGCCCGGTTCTCCCCCTACCGCTGCCATACCGGGGCGTATGGGCCCCCGGTGTCCCTCTCCCCCGCCCCCCTGGTGCTGGTGGAGGGGGTCTACGCCCTCCACCCCGCCCTGCGGGACTTCTACCGCCTCCGGATCTTTCTGGAGGCCCCCTGGCCGGTGCGGCGCGCCCGCCTTCTGGACCGGGGCGGGCCGGAGCTGCTGGCCCGCTTCCAGGGGGAGTGGGTCCCGCTGGAGGACCGGTATTTCCAGGCCTGCCGGGTCCGGGACTGCTGCCAGCTGGTGCTGAGCGGTCAATGACACGCGCCCCATCCCCCTGCAGCTCCGCCTTGCAAAGCGCGTCAAGGCATCGTATCATCAATAGACATCAAACAGCTTCTGTTTTCTGCGGTCGGAAAGAGGAGGTCAGTGATGTACAGGGTCATCGTGATCGTGCTGGCGTTTATGCTGGGAGTTTTCATTTTCTTCGGAGCCGACTCCGCGAAAACCCGCGGTCAGAAAAAGTGGGTCAACGTGATCGGCACCCTGCTCGTCTGGATATTGGCGGTCCTTGGGGCAGGTGTTCTGGTCCTGTGCTGTCTGGCGGCATGGGACTACTGGAAGACCGGCGATCCAGAAACGGCCGTCTCCTTAGGGATCACCGCCGTGATCCTCGCTGTCGCGATTTATGTCCTGCTGCGGTCTTATTTCAAAAAAACATAGCCGGGAAAACAGCCTCGTCACCGCCCCGCAGGTCCCGATCTGCCGGTGTGTCCCTGCCCCGTGCGGGGCGGGCGCGGCAGGGGTGCCCTTCCCCCGGGGCCGCAAAGCGAACTTGGGCGTCATGGAGCAGAATTGGAAAAGGTGCAGCCGAAAGATCGGCTGCACCTTTTCCGGTATCACGGGGCATATGGGCTCAGACCGCCTCGTAGATGGCCTTCATGCCCTTATAGGTCATATAGCAGTCCAGCTTGGACACCGTCTCAAAGGGGGCATGCATGGACAGCACGGGCACGCCGGCGTCCAGGGTGTCGATGTTCCGCTCCGCCATGAAGACGGCCACCGTGCCGCCGCCGCCCTGATCGGCCTTGCCCAGCTCGGCCATCTGCCACACCACGCCGGCGCCGTCCAGCACCCGGCGGACATAGGCCACCAGCTCGGCGGAGGCGTCGGAGGCCCCGGACTTGCCCCGGGCCCCGGTGTACTTGCACAGGCCCATGCCGTAGTTGACAAAGGCGCTGTTGCGCTTCTCGTACACCTCCGCGAAGTTGGGGTCATAGGCCGCCGTCACGTCGGCGGACAGGCAGAAGGACTTCTCATAGCAGGCCC
This sequence comes from Lawsonibacter asaccharolyticus, assembly GCF_022453915.1. Lineage (NCBI taxonomy): Bacteria > Bacillati > Bacillota > Clostridia > Eubacteriales > Oscillospiraceae > Lawsonibacter > Lawsonibacter asaccharolyticus. Next base: position 1,396,171 of record NZ_CP091870.1, on the reverse strand, counting down.
GCAGGGGCACGCTCTGGCTCTGGCACAGGTCCTCCATGAAGGTGTCGAAGGCCCTGGACTTCATGCCGGACACCCCCTCGGAGCCGATCTCCTCCTTGTCCGCCAGCATGCACACGGCGGTGCGCTCCGGCGTGCCCAGCTGGAGCAGGGCGGCCAGGGAGGCATAGGCGCACACCCGGTCGTCATGGCCGTAGGCGCCGATCAGGGAGCGGTCGAAGCCGATGTCCACCGCCCGGAAGGCGGGGACGGCGCACAGCTCGGCGGAGAGGAAGTCCTCCTCCACGATGCCGTACTTCCGGTTGAGCAGCTCCAGCACTGACAGCTTCACCCGGTCGCTGCCCTCGTCGTCCCGCAGGGGGCGGCTGCCCACCAGGATGTTCAGGCTCTCCGCGGGGATGGCCTCCCCCAGGGGCTTCTTCACCTGGTCGGTGGCCAGGTGGGGCAGCAGGTCGTCGATGGTGAACATGGGGTCGTCCGGCCCGTTGCCCACCGAGACCCGCACCACCTCTCCGTTCTTCAGCGCCACCACGCCGTGGAGCTCCAGGGGAATGGTCACCCACTGGTACTTCCGGATGCCGCCGTAGTAGTGGGTCTTGAAGAAGCCCAGCTCGTCGCTCTCGTACAGGGGGTTCTGCTTCAGGTCCAGCCGGGGGGAGTCGATGTGGGCCGCCCCGATGTTGACCCCGTGCTCCAGGCCTTTCCGGCCCATCACGGCCAGCATGATGGCCTTGTCCCGGTTTACCTGGTAGATCCGGTCCCCGGGCTTCAGCTCCATCCCCCGGACATAGGCCCGGAAGCCGGCGGCCTCCGCCTGGGCGATGGCCCGGTCCACGCACTCCCGCTCGGTCTTGCCCGCGTCCAGGAACTGCTTGTAGCCGGTGCAGTACGCCTCCAGCGCCGCGCCCTCCTCCGTGTCCAGCCGGTCCCAGCCGTTCTTCCGCTCATAGACCAGGGCCCGGCGGAGCTGCTCGCCCCGGGTCAGTTCTTTTTCTTCACTCATAAAACAGTCCTCCTTTGATCTCACAGGGGCGCTTTGCGCGCCTCATTGTTCTCTTATTATGCCGCGCACGGGCGCACACTGTGCGCCCCTACACGATCTCTTTCAAAAACTCCTCTGCCTTCCGGGAAAACTCCTCCGCGGTGCCGCAGTCGTTGTACAGGATATGGGCACAGCCCTCCGCAAAGAACTGGTCCGGCCGCTGGGCCCTCACCCGGGCCCAGGCATAGTCCTCCGAAATGCCCTCCCGGGCCATGATGCGCGCCACCCGCGCCTCCGCCGGGGCCAGTACGGCCACCGTGGTGGTGCACAGGTCGGCCAGACCGCTCTCCAGCAGGGCGAAGGCGTCGATGGCCGTCAGGCCGATGCCCCGGGACCTGTTCTCTTTGACCATCTGCCGGGTGCGCTGAACCACGGCCCGCTGGGCGATGGCGTTCAGCCGCTCCAGCTTGGCCAGGTCCCCGAACACCAGGGCGCCCAGCTTTTTTCTGTCAATGGCCCCCTGTCCGTCCCGGAGGGGGCCAAAGGCCCTCTCCAGGCTTTCCTGTAAGGCTCTATCACTTTCCAGCATTTCGTGGTACACGGCATCGCAGTCGATGACCGCGCCCCCCAGTGCCTCGATCTCCTTCAGGACGGTGGTCTTCCCCGCCCCGGTAGGGCCGGTGATGCCGATGACAGTCATGGTGATCCCTCCCACTTCAAATGCGGACATGCCTCCCGGAGCTGCTCCTCCAGCTCCCGGGGGCTGCACAGCTGCTTCCGGACCTTGGCGAACCTCCGGCCGTCCCGGTCCCGTATCACCACACAACTCCGCTTTTTGGTATAGCTCCCGATTTGGGAATATGGCAGGGCCTTCATGCGACCCAGCAGGTCGAAATAGATCAGCTGATCTGCGTCGCCGTCCAGTCCCTCGTTTCGCACCCGCAGATACCGCGCCAGCAGCCACAGGACAAACAGCCCCAGAAGGGCCATCAGGGCAATCTGCCCCGGCCCCCATACGTCCAGCACGACACACAGCGCGAGAAAGAGGAAGAGGAATTTCAGCAGGGAGCGCCGGGCGTGCCTGCGCTCCATACGCCACTGAAAGCGTTTCCATGTGTACTCTTCCATCGAAGGACCTCCTTTCCGGGCCGGTCAGGGGGCCTTGGCGATGCGGCGGCCCACCCAGTAGGACACGGTGAAAATGAGGATCAGCAGCACCGCCGAGGCGATGCCTCCCCACACCACCAGCAGGCTGCCCATGTAGGTGCCGTCCACGATGCACAGGGGGGTGACCAGCATCATCGCCCCGGGCACCACGCCGGAGATAAACTGGCCGAAGAGGGCGATGGGGATGCTCCGGGCGGCGTCGTCCACCAGCCAGAACTGCCATGCCCCGCACAGCACGCTGAGGAGCACCCCCCAGTGGCCGGCCAGGAGGCTGAGCCAGAAGGGCCGCCTCTGCCGCCCGCAGTCCATCCCCAGCCAGGCCCAGGTCAGCACCATGAGCCAGGGAAGCAGGGTGAACAGCAGCGTCCCCACCACCGGGATGGCCGTCGAGTAGACATAGCAGCCCCCCAGGACCAGGGGAATCAGCCCCATCCAGGGGAAATAGTGGGACCGCTTCACTGCCCTCGCTCCTTTCCTTGGTCAGGCCTCCACGATGTGGAAGCCCGCCGCTTTGTTCAGGCGGTTGGTGACCGCCAGCCCGATCCCTCCGCTGTCCGGGCACTGGGCCCAGATGGCGGAGACGGCGGTGTGGTCGAAGGCCCGCAGGGCGTCGAACACCCGCCGGGCCTGCTCCCCCTTGTCCCCCGCCGGCCCCAGGCTCATGACGGGCCGCGCGCCCCCCGCATACATCGGGAGGAACTCCTCAAAGCAGATGACCCCGTCCCCCGGTCCGGCGTGGGCGGCGATATAGGCCGCGCTCCGCTCCGGCTCCCCGGTGACCACGGTGACGGGGGCCTTGGGGGCGTAGTGGCGGTACTTCATCCCAGGGGCCCGGGGCCTCTCCCCCGCCCCCATCAGCCGGGTGACCGCCGGGTCCACCGCCACCTCCCCCAGGGCCGCCCGCAGCTGCTCCAGGGTGATCCCCCCCGGCCTCAGCAGGCGGGGGGGCGTGCATGTCAGGTCCACGATGGTGGACTCCACCCCCACGGAGCAGGGGCCGCCGTCCAAAATGGCGTCGATCCTGCCGTCCATGTCCTCCAGCATGTGGGCGGCGGTGGTGGGGCTGGGCCGCCCGGAGGTATTCCCCGAGGGGGCCGCCACCGGCACGTCCGCCGCCTGGATCACCGCCCGGCACAGGGGGTGGGCGGGACAGCGCATCCCCACCGTGTCCAGCCCCGCCGTCACCTGATCGGGCACGTTGTCCCGCCGCCGGAGCACCATGGTCAGCGGACCGGGCCAGAAGCGCCGGGCCAGCTCATAGGCCGCCGCCGGGATGTCCCGGCAGTACCGCTCCAGCCAGTCCGCCCCCGGGATGTGCAGGATCAGGGGGTTGTCCTGGGGGCGGCCCTTGGCCTGAAAGATCCGGCCCACCGCAGCGGGGTCCAGCCCGTTGGCCCCCAGGCCGTACACCGTCTCGGTGGGGATGCCCACCAGGCCGCCGGTGCGGAGCAGGTCCGCGGCGGTCTGGATGTCCTGTTGGGAGAGGCGCTTTGTCTCCATCCTTTTCCACTTCCTATCTCTCTTGGGCGCGTGCCCGTTTTCCGAGGGTTCCATCCGGGCGGGGCGTGCCCCCTGTGCAGCACACAGCGGCCCGGCGCGCTGCTTCGTCGGACCCCGTTTTCCCCGCCAGTCTCCCTATGGGGCCCGCGCCTACGCAGGGCGGAACCCCCCTGACAAATCCTGTGACTGAGACCGGCCCGGTGGAAGGACGCCCCCTCATCCGTCACGGCTTCACCGTGCCACCTTCCCCCCAGAGGGGGGAAGGCTTTCCGGGTAGCTGAAAGCCGCCCCTTCGGGATGTTTTCGGTCTTTGTGCAGGGGCGGGCTTGGCCCGCCCGGCTTCAGCGGCAGGGTGTCCCCAAATGGATTCCGCCCCGCAGGGCGGAACCTTTCTGACAAATCATGACTGAGACGGGGACAGTGGAAAGACGCCCCCTCATCCGTCACGGCTTCGCCGTGCCACCTTCCCCCCAGAGGGGGGGAGGTAGCACGGCATATGCCGCGGCACCTTTCCTCTAAGGGAAGGTGTGTGGGAGCTTCTATGGGACCCCTCAAGGGCTTCCAGCAGGCGGAAGCTGTTCCCCCTGCCGGACGGAGAACACGATGTGGAGCATATCCATCCCATAGTAGTGCTTTATGAAAGAGCCCCGCTCCTCCATCCCGATGCACCGAGCTACTCTTTGGGATGCAAGGTTGCTGTCCCGGATGATGGAGAATACCTCCTCAAATTTCAGGGCTGAAAAGGCATGGTCCCGGCAGGCCCGGGCCGCCTCAACGGCGTAGCCCTTGTGCCAGGCCGTCCGCTCCAGAAGATAGCCAACCTCGGGTATCCGTGTGCCATCTCCCAGCCCCTGCCAAGTGAGTCCGCACTGGCCCACCATCTCTCCGGATGTTCTCTCCACTGCTGCCCACAGGCCGAAGCCATCCTTTCGATACCGCGCCTGCTGGCGGCGAAGCCATTCCCAAGCCTCCTGGTCTGAAAAGGCATGCTCATAGGCGTACATTACTGACCGATCCTGAAGCATCCGGCACAGGGCAGGAAAATCTCTGTCCGTCATTTCCCGCAGTATCAGTCGGTCAGTCTCTAAAATAGTCTCAGCCATCTCCCAGCACCGCCTTTACCAGCTCCTCCGGCGTCCGGGCCAGACAGTCGGCCCCCTCCGCCTCCAGCTCCGCCCGTCCGCGGAAGCCCCACAGCACGCCGCAGCTGGTCAGGCCGCCGTTCCTGGCGGTGCGGATGTCCACATCGCTGTCCCCCACGAACAGAGTATCCTCCGGGGAGGCCCCCATCTGCTCCATCAGCCGGTGCAGCAGGGTGGGGTCCGGCTTGGTGGGCAGGCCGGGCAGGGCCCCCTGCACCCAGGGGAACTGCCCCGGGTAGTAGTCCTCCACCACCGGGCCCGCCAGCGCGTGGGCCTTGTTGGACAGCACCGCCGTCCGCACCCCCGCCGCCCTCAGCCGCTCCACCGCCTCCGGCATCCCGGCGTAGGGGGCGGTCTTGTCCGCCCTGTGGGCGCCATAGCGCTCCGAGAACTCCTCCAGGGCCCGGGCCAGCCCCTCCGGCGTCCGCTCCGGGGCCGGAGCAAAGCGCTCCACCAGCCGGGGTATCCCGTTGCCCACGAAGCGCTTGTACTCCTCCACCGTGTGGAGGGGCCACCCGTGCCGGGCGCACACCCAGTTGGCCGCATCCGCCAGGTCGTCTATGGTATTGAGCAGAGTGCCGTCCAGATCAAAGATCACATTTTGGAACATAGCGGCCCGGCCTCACTCGTAGACCCCGATCTCCATGCCCCCCAGCTCCACCCGGGTATCCTGGGGAAACTGGGCCCGCTGGAGATAGGCCTTCACCGCCATCTGGGCGAATTTGGGGTTCACCTTCTCGTCCTCCAGCTCCAGATCCAGCCGTCCGCCGGGGCCGTCCGTCTGGCCGCCGCACACCGCGCCGCCGTCCTCCAGCACCTCGTTCAGCTCGCCCACCACGTCCGCCAGGCTCTTCCCCTGGGGCAGGGCGGTATAGTGAATATAAAAATCCATGTCGGTCCCTCCCGATCCTTTCGTCGTCGTTTACTGGGTCTGCTTCAGCCGCTCCGCCTGGTCGGCGGCGGCCAGGGCGTCCATCAGCTCGTCCAGGTCCCCGTCCATCACGCTCTCGATTTTGTACAGGGTCAGCCCGATGCGGTGGTCCGTGACCCGCCCCTGGGGAAAGTTATAAGTCCGGATGCGCTCGTTGCGCATCCCCGTGCCCACCTGGCTGCGGCGCTCGGCGGTGAACTCGCTGCTGCGCTTCTCCTGCTCCGCCTCGTACAGCCGGGAAGCCAGGATGCGCATGGCCCTGTCCCGGTTCTGGAACTGGCTGCGCTCCTGCTGGCACTCCACCACCATGCCTGTGGGCCTGTGGATGAGCCGCACCGCTGAGGAGGTCTTGTTCACATGCTGGCCCCCCGCCCCGGAGGCGCGGAACACCTGCATCTCCACGTCCGCCGGGTCCAGGTCCACCTCCACCTCCTCCATCTCGGGCAGGACGGCCACCGTGGCGGTGGAGGTGTGGATACGCCCGCCGGACTCGGTCTCCGGCACCCGCTGGACCCGGTGGACGCCGCTCTCGAACTTCATCCGGGACCAGGCCCCGTCCCCCTCGATAGTAAAGGAGATCTCCTTTACCCCTCCCAGTTCCGTCATGTTCAGGCTGGCCACTTCCGTCTTCCAGCGGCGGCTCTCGGCGTACATGGAGTACATGCGGTGGAGGGAGTGGGCGAAGAGGGCGGCCTCCTCCCCCCCCACCCCGGCCCGGATCTCCACGATGACGTTCTTCCCATCGTTGGGGTCCCTGGGGAGCAGCAGGACCTGGAGCTCCCGCTCCAGCCGCTCCAGCTCCTGCCTGGCCTGCTGCTGCTCCTCCTGGGCCAGCTCCCGCAGCTCCGGGTCGGAGAGCAGGGCCCCGGCCTCTTGCTCCCGCTCCCGGGCCCGGAGGTAGGCCCGGTATGTCTCCACCACCGGGGACAGCTCGTTCTGCTCCTTGTTCAGCCGGGCCACCTGGGCGGGGTCGTCATAGGTCTCCGGCGCGGCCAGCCTGGCCTCGATCTGGCTGTATCGGGCCTCCACGGCCGCCAGCTTGTCCAGCATGGGCATGCTCCTTTCCGCTTGATGCCCGCCCCAGGCGGTCCACCATGATATATTCCTCTTCTGTCTCCCGTACTATGCGGAATCCCACTCTCCGATACAGGCGGACCGCCGGGTTCCCCTTCTGCACGGACAGGGAGACCTGACGGACCCCCTCCCGCTCCAAAGCATCCATCATGGCGCGCAGCAGCTCTGTTCCGATGCCCTGGCCCCGGTACTCCGGATACAGCGCCGCCGCAAGGGAGGGCGTCTCATCGTCGATATGTCCGTAGTCATCCATAAGCCGGCACCATACACTGCCCACCACCCGGCTTCCGTCCACCGCTGCCAGAGCCCGGTCCAGCGGTCCACTTCCAAATCCTTGGAAATAGACCCGCAGCTCCGGCCGGTCTGCCGCCGACCTGGGCGGCGGAGCGTCCCCCGGCGGGACGTAGATTGCCTCATAGAGGAGGTCCTTCAGTGTCGCATACTCCTCCACCCGCATATTCCGAATGGTGATCTGATCCACAGCTGCCTCCTCTCCCCCGGCCCCTCACCGGTCCAGGAAAAACGACTTGACCAGGGCCAGCGGCTCCCGCACATACATGTGCAGCCGGGAGGGCAGGTGGCTGGAGGGGGCCGCCAGGGTGGAGACACTGTCATATCCGGCCCGTTCCGCCAGCATCCGGGCCCGGGTCAGGTGGAAGCCGTTGGAGACCACCACCACCCCCTGGGACAGATCACAGCCCTCTGCCTCCAGCAGCTCCCGGGAATAGCGCAGGTTCTGGTCGGTGTTGTGGGACCGCTCCTCCAGAAGCAGCTGGTCCTCCTCCACCCCCCGCTCCATCAGGTAGTCCGCCATGCACCGGGCCTCGGTGACGGGCTCGTTGTCCCCCTGGCCCCCGGAGACCACCACCGTCAGGTCCGGGTGGTCCTCCAGGTAGTCCAGCGCCCGGTCCAGCCGGTCCCGCAGAAGGATGGAGGGCTCCCCGTCGGGCATCACCTGGCAGCCCAGCACCACCATCGCCCGGGGGTCCCCCTGGATATGGTCGTAGGAGCCGTAGAGCACCGCGCCGAACAGCCCGGCAAAGGTCACGGCCCCGGCCAGCACCGCCGAGAGCAGCAGCTTCTGCCAGAGACAGAGCTTCCTTCCTTTATAACTGCTGATCTGCCGCTTCATCCTCTGGCCTCCTCCAGCTCCGCCGACAGGCGCTCCCAAGTCCCGTACAGCTTCAGGATCTCCTCCTCCAGCGCCTCCCGCTGCTCATACAGCTCCTGGAGCTTCAGATAGTCGGAGGCGGCCTCCTCGATCTGGAGCCCAAGCTCGTACATTTGTTCCTCTGCCTTAGCCACCGCCCGCTCGGCGGCGGCCACCTCCTTCTCCAGGTTCTTGGTGCCGCCGGGCCGCCGGGGCTTCTCCTTCTTCTCCGCCGGCGCCGCCGCGGGGGCGGGGACGGCCTGGGCCTGCTTCCTCTCCCGGGCTGCCCGGTACTCGCCGTAGCTGCCCCGGAAGTCAGTGACCTGCCCGTCCTCCAGCACCCACACCCGGGTGGCGAAGCGGTCGATGAAGTAGCGGTCGTGGGAGACGAAGAGCAGGTTGCCCTCGTACTCCTCCACCGCCTCCTCGATCCACTCCCGGCTCTGGATGTCCAGGTGGTTGGTGGGCTCGTCCAGGATCAGGAGGTTGATCTTCTCGTCCATGAGCATGCACAGCCGCAGCCGGGACTGCTCCCCGCCGGACAGGGCGGAGACCGGCTTGAATACGTCCTCCCCCCGGAACTTGAAGGAGGCCAGCCGGTTGCGGGCGGTCTGGGCGGTGCAGTCCAGCTCATAGAGCATGGTGTCCAGCAGGCTGCGCTCCGGGTGGTCGAAGTGGATGATCTGGGGCAGGTAGCCGATCTTCACCGTGGGGCCCATGCGGATCTTCCCCTCGTCGGGCCCCTCCTCCCCCATCAGGATCTTGATGAGGGTGGATTTGCCGGTGCCGTTGTCCCCCAGCAGGGCGATGCGCTCGCCCCCCACCACCTCCAGGTCCACCCCGGAGAACAGGGCGCGCTGGCCGAAGGATTTGGACAGCCCCTTGATGGTGAGCACCTCATCCCCCCGGAACTCCCGCTCCCCGAAGCGGACCTCCATCTTCCGCTCCCGGGTGGGCCTGTCGGTGGTCCGCATCCGCTCGATGCGCTTCTCCATGGACTGGGCCCGCTTGAAGATCTTGTCGTTGCCCGAATAGGCCCAGATCCGCAGCTGCTCGGCGGCCTTCTCCAGCTGCTGGATCTTGGCCTGCTCCTTCTCATACTGCTTCAGCTTCTCCTGGTAGCGGCGCTCCTTCTCCACCACATAGAAGCTGTAATTGCCGGAGTAGAACTCCGCCTTCCCCTCCTGGATCTCGATGACCCGGTCCACCACCCGGTCCAGGAACCAGCGGTCGTGGGAGACCGCCAGCACGGTGCCCTTGAACTTGTCCAGATACTCCTCCAGCCACTCGGTGGCCTTCAGGTCCAGGTGGTTGGTGGGCTCGTCCAGCAGCAGGATGTCGGTGTCCTCCAGGATCAGCCGGCCCAGGTTCACCCGGGTCTTCTCCCCGCCGGAGAGCCGGTCGAAGAGCTGTTCCCGCATCCCCGGGCCGATCTGAAGGCCGCTGCACACCTTGTTCTTCCGGGTGTCGGTGTCATAGCCGCCCCCGGCCTCGAAGGCGGCGGTGAGCTGGTCGTACCGGCGCAGCAGGGCGGGGTCCTCCCCCCGCTCCATCCGGGCGGCCAGCTGCTCCATCTCCTCCTCCATCTCCCGCAGGGGGCGGAAGGCGGTGTCCAATACATCCTCCACCGTGTAGCCGGCGGGGTAGACCGGGATCTGGGAGATCAAGCCCACCCGCTTGTCCGGGGCCAGGACCACCTCCCCCTCGTCCCAGTCCATCTGGCCGGTGAGGATGCGCAGCAGGGTGGTCTTGCCGCAGCCGTTCTTGCCCAGCAGTCCCACCCGCTCGCCGGAGTCCACCTGAAAGGTGAGCCCGTCCAGTATTTTTTTGCCGACCTCAAATTCCTTGACCAGGCCGGAAATGGCGATATCGATCATAACGGTCCTCTGTCTCTCCTGTGTTGGCCTCTGGGAAGGGCCCTCCCGCAGGCGGGCCTTCCAAACGGTCCGTCCGCGGGAGGGCCCTGGGGGTCACTCCGCCTCCGGGGTGATGGAGAGCAGGTAAGCGGTCAGCTCCTCCAGCTCCATCCCGCGGGACGCCTTCACTAAAATGGTGCTGCCCGGCCGGACCAGCTGGTCCAGGACAGGCTTGGCCTCCGCCTTGTCTTTGCAGTGGTACACCAGGGGCACGCCGGAGTTCCGGGCCCCCTGGGCGATGTGCTCCGCCAGCTCCCCCACCGCCACCAGGCAGTCGATGCGGGCCTTGCCCAGGCACTCCCCCACCCCCGTGTGCAGGGCGGGGGCGAAGGGCCCCAGCTCGAACATGTCCCCCAGCACGGCGATGCTCCACTGGCTGCGCCGGTCGGACAGCACGCTGATGGCCGCCCGCATGGACTGGGGGTTGGCGTTGTAGGTGTCGTCCAGGATCACGATCCCATCCCCCCGGTAGAGGATATTCATCCGCATCCGGGTGGGGACGAAGCGGAGGATGCCCTCCACGATCTGGTCCTGGGTGAGCCCGAACCGCTCTCCGATGGCGGCGGCGATGAGGGCGGGGTAGATCATGTGCTCCCCCAGGGCAGGGATCTCCACCTGCCGGTCCATCCGGGGGGTGGTCATCTGGCAGAGGATGCGGCTGTCCCCGTCCCCCTCCAGCCGGCGGGCCCGGTACTCCAGGCCCTCCTCCCGGCCGCAGAAGACGGCGGGCACCGGGGTGCGGCCCCGGAGGGATGCCAGCATGGGATCATCCCCGTTGAGCACCACCAGCCCGCCGGGCCGGATGTGGGGCAGCAGCTCGCACTTGGCCCGGAAGATGTTCTCCCGGCTGCCCAGGCGCTCGATGTGGGCGTCCCCGATGTTGGTGATGACTCCCACGTCCGGCTGGACGATCTCCCCCAGGTAGTCGATCTCCCCCGGGCGGTCCATCCCCATCTCCAGCACGCAGATCTCACAGCTCCTGTCCAGCCGCAGCAGGGTCAGGGGCAGGCCGATGTTGTTGTTGTAATTGCCCTCGGTCTTGAGCACCCGGTACCGGGTGCTCAGCACGGCGGCGATCATGTCCTTGGTGGTGGTCTTGCCCACGCTGCCCGTCACGGCGATGAAGGGGATGGGGAATCGGGCCTTGTACCATGCGGCCAGGTCCCGCAGGGCCCGCTGGGTGCTGGCCACCTTGATATAGAATCTGTCGGGGCGGTAGCTCTCCCGTTCCCGGGCGGTGAGGCAGCCCAGAGCGCCCCCCTCCAGGGCGGCGTTGATGTAGGCGTGCCCGTCGAACCGCTCTCCCACCAGGGGGATGAACAGGGAGCCGGAGTGGATGGTCCGGCTGTCGGTGTCCACCCGCTGGACGATCACGTTCTCATCCCGGAAGTCGCCCAGCAGCGTGCCGTGGACGGCCTCCAGAAGCTGGGCCAGAGTGATGGCTTCCATCTGGTCAGGCTCCTCCTTTTCTGGCTTTCAGAGACGCCTCCACGATGGTCTGGCACAGGGCGCCGTAGCCGATGCCCACCGCGGCCGCCTCCTGGGGCACCAGACTGGTGGGGGTCATGCCGGGCAGGGTGTTGATCTCCAGGAAATAGGGGGTCCCGTCCGGCGTCACGATAAAGTCCGCCCGGGCGTACACGGACAGCCCGATGGTCCGAAAGACGGCCAGCGCCGCCTCCCCCAGCCGCTGCTCCCACTCCGGGGGGATCTGGGCCGGGCAGACCTCCAGGGCCGCGCCGGGCTGGTACTTGTTCTCGTAGTCGTAGAAGCCCTCCTTGGGGATGATCTCGATGGAGGGCAGGGCCCGGTCCTCCAGCACCGCCACCTGGATCTCCCTGCCCTGGATATACTCCTCCAGCACGGTGCGGCCCCCCAGCTTCCGGCTCTCCTCCAGGGCCCGGCGCAGCTCCTGTCCGTCCCGGGCGATGAAGACCCCGATGGAGGAGCCGCTGTCCACCGGCTTGACCACCACAGGCAGGCGGGTCTGCCGGGCAAGCTCCTCCAGGTTCTCCTCCGTCACGGTGACGGAGCGCCAGGCCGGGGTGGTGACCTGACCCGCCACCAGGCGCTTGGTCAGGTCCTTATCCATGGCGATGGCGCTGGCCAGGCAGCCGGAGCCGGTGTAGGGCACTCCCAGCAGATCCAGGGCCGCCTGGATGCGGCCGTCCTCGCCGCAGGCGCCGTGAAGGGCCAGATAGACCACGTCCGCGCCGGCGCACAGCTCCAGCACCCCGGGGCCGATGGACGAGGGGCTCCTGTCCCGGCGGGCGGCGCGCACCTGGGCCAGGTCGGGGGCCTGCCGGCCGATCCGCTTGAACGCTTGGGGCACCGGGGCGTCGTAGAGGGCCTCTGCCGGGCCCTCCACCCCCTCTGTCCCGAAAAACAGGTCCACCAGCGCCACCTGATGGCCCTGCTCCCGCAGGGCCTCGCTCACCATAGCGCCGGAGGACAGGGAGACGTTGCGCTCCGGGCTGAGCCCGCCCGCCAATACCACGATCTTCATCCTATTCAACACCTCATCAGGTCTGTCTTATAATAATATGCCAGCCAAATATTTTAGCACATATCCCTGGAATACTCAATGGCCTTTTCTCATTTTGCCTCCTTCCACGGGAATTTTATCCCTTTTCCCCCGCTTTTGCGCTCTGTCCCGCCCTCCTTGCCGTTGAACTCACCCAAATCTTATGATATGATGGCCCGTGTGGTGACAAAAACAGAGGCCGGATCTGCATCTTTTCCGCAGAGCCCCGGGAAATTCCCTCAGCCGTCACCGCACGCGCCAAGAAAGAACGCTCCGCCCGGCGGGCGGGGCATCCCTTTGGAAAGACGAGGTGGGACCTGTGTCCGATCAATTCTCCCGTTCCCGCATGCTCCTGGGCGACGGCCCCCAGGAGCGGCTCTTCCACGCCTCTGTGGCCCTCTTCGGGGTGGGCGGCGTGGGGGGCTTCTGCGCTGAGGCCCTGGCCCGGGCCGGCATCGGCGCCCTGGATCTGTACGACGACGACACCGTCTCCGAGAGCAACCTGAACCGGCAGCTCATCGCCCTCCACTCCACCCTGGGCCGCCCCAAGGCGGAGGTGATGGCGGAGCGGGTCCGGGACATCAACCCCGCCTGCCGGGTGCGGGCCCTGCGGATGTTCTACCTGCCGGAAAACGCCGGGGAGGTGGACCTGTCCCGGTACGACTATGTGGTGGACGCGGTGGACACCGTCTCCGCCAAGCTGGAGCTGGCCGTCCGCTGCCAGGCCCTGGGGGTCCCGCTCATCAGCGCCATGGGCTCGGGCAACAAGCTGGACCCCTCCGCCTTCTCCGTCTCCGACCTGTCCAAAACGGAGGGCTGCCCCCTGGCCCGGGTGATGCGGAAGGAGCTGCGGAAGCGGGGCATCCACCATCTGAAGGTGGTCTGGTCCCGGGAGGAGCCCCGCGCCCCCCTGGCCCCCCCGGAGGCGGATCTCCCCCCCGGCGGAGACACCCGCCCCGCCTCCTCCCCCCGCCGGGCCGTCCCGGGCTCGGTCTCCTTTGTCCCCGGCGCCGCCGGGCTGGTGCTGGCCGGGGCGGTCATCCGGGATCTGGCCGGTCTCTGACCGCCTCAAAAAAGCTGCCCCCTGTATAGGAACAGACCTATACAGGGGGCTTTTTTCACTCTTTTTCAGTCCCGCCGGGCTCAGCCCAGGATCAGGGGGCCGATGAAGGAGTACGCCACCACGAAGACGCAGGCAAAGGCAACGCTGATCCAGCAGGCCTGGAGGGCCTCCTTGGTGTTGCTGCACTGGGCGGTGCCCAGCTGGCCGGCAAAGTTGGTGGTGGGATAGGCGGAGCCGGTGAGCCGGGTGGCCGCCAGGATGGAGACGGCGAAGCAGCCCATGGGCAGGCCCACCTGGGTGGCCAGACCGCCGAACATGTCGGTGATGATCTGGATCTCCGCCACGGCGGCCGCCTCGATGCCGAAGCCGCCCACCACAGAGGCCACCAGCATGACGGCGGTGGGGCTGTTGCCCGCCAGGCCGCCCAGCAGGTTGGAGAGGGCGTCAAAGCCGCCGCCCAGGGTGACCAGGTTGAGCAGCACGTCGATGCTCACAAAGATCAGGAACATGTTGGCCTGGGAGGCCACGCCCTTGGTGATGCAGTCCACGGAGCGGTCGATCTCGATGCCGCCGAAGATGGCCACCACGGCAGCCAGGACGATCATGACCATCAGGGCGTAGTTGGTGCCCTGCTTGGTGGCGATGCCGTAGCCCACCAGAAGGACAAAGGAGATCAGGAAAGCGACCGTGGTCCGCTTCTGACGGGGGGTGATGACCACCTGATCCAGGTGCTGCACGTCCTCCCCCAGGGCATAGCCCTCCTTGCCGAAGGTGCGCTTCTGGGCGCGGTTCGCGCCCACCCAGGCGCCAGCCAGCCAGAACACGGCGAAGGGGATGGCCGCCTGGATCATCAGCTCGCCGTAGGACAGGCCGGTGACCTCCATGGTGATGAGGGTCACGCCGGTGAGGGGGCCCAGGATCAGGCCGATCTCACCCGCCACCTTGAACAGGGTGGCCACCACGGTGGGGGTGACCCCCAGGGAGGCCATGATGGGCAGCATGATGGGGGCGATGACGGCGTTGCCGCCGCCCAGGGTGCCCAGCAGGCCGCAGACGATGATGGACACCACCACCAGGGCGATCTTGCCTTTGGTCTGGGTGTTCACGCCGATGCGCTTGACGATCCAGTAGACCAGGGTGTGGGTGACCCCCGCCTCGCTCATCAGCACGCCCAGGCCGGCGCCCATCATGATGATGAGGCCGATCAGGGCCGTGGAGGAGCCCAGCGAGGTGGCGAAAGCCTTGGCCATGGCCCCCAGGTCCTGCCCCAGCAGCAGAGCGCCCACCAGCACGCCCACCATGATGGCGGACACGTTGCTCTTTCCCCGGAAGATCAGCACGATCATGACCACCAGGGGGATCAGAGCCAGCAGAGAGGGCGCCTGAATGATAGACCAACTACCTAATTCCATATCTGTTTCTCCCTTCTGTCCGCCCCGGTCCAGACAGGCAGGCCGGGACGGCTCACACATATTGTTTTCTCCCTGTCCTCAGACAGGTCCTCCGCTCTCGCGCCGGATGACCGCCCCCTTTCTCCCTCCGGCAGACCTGCCCTGGCGCAGGGCGAATTCGCCCCCCACCAGCACGTGGCAGATGCCCTCCGGCTTCCGCACGGAATCGGTGAACTCCGAGGTGTCCCGGACCCGCTCCGCGTCAAAGACTGTGATATCGGCGATCCGGCCCTCCGCCAGGGTGCCCCGGTCCCTCAGGCCCAGGATGTCCGCCGGCAGGCCGGTCAGCTTGTACACCGCGTCCTCCAGCGGCATCAGCTGGTGCTCCCGCACCAGCCGCAGGAAGCGGGGGAAGGTGCCGAAGCTGCGGGGGTGGGGGTCGGTGATGGTAATGGAGCGGTCAAAGGACAGGCCGTATCCGTCGCTGCCCACCGCAATGTCCATGTCCTTCATGATGTTGAGCATGTCGCCCTCATCGATGGAGAAGTAGATGCAGGCCACCCGGCCGCCGCAGCAGTCCAGGGCGTGGACCACCGTGTCCGCCGGGGACAGCTTCAGCTCCTCCGCCAGCTCCGCCACGGTCCTGCCCTCCCACTCCGGGCGGCAGCCGTGAGTGCCGGCGATCATCACCCGGTCCGCTCCGCCGCGGTCCTCCATCTCGGCGGCGATCTCCGCCTTCAGCTGCCGGGAGGGGTCCCGCAGCCGCTCCAGCAGGGCGGCGCGGCCTCCGTCGTGGGCCCACTTGGGCACCAGGGCGGTCATAGAGGTGGAGGTGGCGGTATAGGGGTACTGGTCGCAGGTGACGTTCAGCCCCTCCCGCCGGGCGGCCGCCAGCTTGTCCAGCAGCTCCCGGGAGCGCCCCCACTGGGGCCTGCCCATCAGCTTCAGGTGGGAGATCTGCAGGTGCACTCCAGAGCGGCGGGTGATGTCCAGCATCTCGTCCACTGCCTGGAAGATGCGGGGCCCCTCGTTGCGCATATGGACGGTGAGCAGGGCGTCGTACTTCTTCAGCACCTTGGCCAGCTCCACCAGCTCCTCCCGCTTGCAGAAGGCGCTGGGGGGATAGATCAGCCCCAGGGACATGCCGAAGGCGCCCGCCCTCAGCTCCCGCTCCAGCAGGTCCTTCAGCCGCTCCATCTCCTCCGGTTCAGGGTCCCGGTCCACAAAGCCCATCACCGCCCCCCGCAGGGTGCCGTGGCCCACCAGCTGGCCGTAGTTGGCGGTGCAGCCGTGGGCCGCCACCGCCCGGGCATACTCCTCCACCCCGTACAGGCCGTCCAGGCTCCGGTCCTTCTCGTTGAGGACCACCTGACTGAACATGCTGGTGTCATCAAAAAAGTATTGGACGATCTCCCGGCTGTTCTCCGGCAGGCTGGGCAGGATGGAGGTGCCGCAGTTGCCGGTGATCTCGGTGGTGATGCCCTGGAAGAGCTTGCTCTCCGGCTGGAAGCTGAGCAGGGGGCAGGCATCGGAGTGGCTGTGGATGTCGATGAAGCCCGGGGCCACCGTCAGCCCGGACACGTCCACCACCTCCCGTGCCTTCTCCCCCGCATCCGGGGCGATGCGGGCGATGCGCCCGTCCCGGATGCATACGTCGGCGGCATAGGGCCGGGAACGCGTTCCGTCCACCACCGTGCCGCCCCGCAGAATCAGATCATACAAGGCTCCTTCCCTCCTTTTTTCTCCAGAGGCCCGCCGGGGGAGCCCTCAGCTCCCCCGGCCATCTCTCCCCGGAAAGGGGAGGGATGACCGCCGCGGCGGTCCCTCTATATTGGCAGGCCAGATTGTCTCAGACCTTCTTCAGCACCGTGCCCGTTCTGGAGCCGGTGGCCGCGCCGTCCTTCAGGGCGAAGGTGCCCCCCACCAGCACGTGGCGGATGCCCGCCGGCTTTTTCACCGAGTCGGTGTACTCCGACAGGTCCCGCACCTGCTCCGGGTCAAAGACCGTGATGTCGGCGATCCGGCCCTCCTCCAGGGTGCCCCGGTCCTTCAGGCCCAGGATGTCCGCCGGCAGGCCGGTGATCTTGTACACCGCGTCCTCCAGGGGCATCAGCCTGTGGTCCCGGGCCAGCTCCAGGAAGCGGGGGAAGGTGCCGAAGCTGCGGGGATGGGGGTTGGTCCGGGTGATGGACCGGTCATAGGAGAAGCCGTATCCGTCGCTGCCCAGTGCGATGCGCATGTCCCTCATGATGTTCAGCATGTCGTCCTCGTTGATGCAGAAGTAGATGCAGGCCACCGAGCCCTCGCAGGCGGACAGCACATGCATCACTGTGTCCACCGGGGACAGCCCCAGCTCCTCCGCCAGCTCCGCCACGGTCCTGCCCTCCCACTCCGGGTGGTAGCCGTGGGTGCCGGAGACCATCACATGGGCCGGGCCGCCCCGGTCCTCCATCTCCGCCGCCGTCTCGTCCTTCAGCCGCTGGTCGGGGGCCTTGACCCGGGCCACCAGGGCGGACACGCCGCCGTCGTGGGCCCACTTGGGCAGCAGGGCGGTCATGGAGGTGGAGGTGGCAGTGTAGGGGTACTGGTCACAGGTGATGGTCATCCCCTCCTGCCGGGCCGCCTCGATCTTGTCCAGTAGCTCCTGGGAGCGGCCCCACTGGGGCTTGCCCATCAGCTTCAGGTGAGAGATCTGCAGGTGCACCCCGGAGCGGCGGGTGATGTCGATCATCTCATCCACTGCCTGGAAGATGCGGGGCCCCTCGTTGCGCATGTGGACGGTGAGCAGGGCGTCGTACTTCTTCAGCACTTTGGCCAGCTCCACCAGCTCCTCGCTCTTGCAGAAGGCGCTGGGGGGATAGATCAGCCCCAGGGACATACCGAAGGCGCCCGCCTTCAGCTCCCGCTCCAGCAGGTCCTTCAGCTGCTCCATCTCCTCCGGTTCAGGGTCCCGGTCCACAAAGCCCATCACCGCCCCCCGCAGGGTGCCGTGGCCCACCAGCTGGCCGTAGTTGGCGGCGCAGCCGTGGTCCGCCACCATCCGGGCGTACTCCTCCAGGCCGGACACTCCCAGCTGGGGCAGGCTCCCGGCGGGCAGCTCCAGCTGGCTGAAGAAGTAGCGGCCGATCTCGTCCCGGCTCTCCGGCGTGCTGGGCAGGATGGAGATGCCGCAGTTGCCGGTGATCTCGGTGGTGATGCCCTGGTGCAGCTTGCTCTCCGGCTCATAGTCCACCAGGGGGCAGGCGTCAGAGTGAGTGTGGATGTCGATGAAGCCGGGGGCCACCGCCAGTCCGGACACGTCCACCACCTCCCGGGCCTCCTCGCCGCCCTCCGGGGCGATGCGGGCGATGCGCCCCTTCCGGATGCAGATGTCAGCGGCATAGGGCTGGGAACGCTTCCCGTCCACCACCGTGCCGCCCCGCAGGATCAGATCATACATAGGGATACCTCCATTCTTTCTGCTGTCTCGCTTGTCTGTTGGGATGCAAAAGGACGCACCTGCCCGGCGGGGCGTTCCGTCCCGCTGCGGTTCAGTGCGTCCTGCTACTGGATGGCAGAAAGGACAAGTCCACTTCCCGCCGCATAGCAAAATGCTGACTATTCACGCGCCTGACTGGTGCTGTCCAGGAACTTCATCCGGGCGGACCGGGCGGCGGCGTACAGCACCCGCTTGGAGTCCCCCAGATAGTTGTCCAAAAGGCTGTTCCGGATCTCCTCCAGGTCGTCCACCAGGCTGTGCCCCACAAAGACGGAGCGGAGGAAGCGCCGGGTCAGCTCGCAGACCATATTGGTGTCTGCGTCCACGATCAGGCCGGTGGCCCGTTCCACCACCAGGATGAGGATCACCTTCTCGTGGGCCAGGTAGATGGGGTTGGTCTTCTCCGGGCGGGCGTCCCCCACCACGCAGATATGCTCCCCCGGGTTGAAATCCAACATAAAAAACATCCCTAAGTTTGTTGCTGTTATCAAATTACCACAAAAGCGGGGCCTTGTCAACCGCCCCGCTCCAACATCCCAGGAAAATCACTGTGTCAGCCACAGCTTTTTCGTTGTGGCTGAGGCGAGGTTTGGATGGAAAGATGTTCTTGACAGCGCTCCCGTCCCCCCGCGGGGAAAAACGGTCCTCTCCCCCCTCTCTCCTCCGCCGCCCGGCGCGGCACCGTGACCATCGCTCTTCCTATCACTATAACAGAGATAACAATGACATTTTCTATTTCTCTGACTGTTACTGTTACGGGGCCCTAATTGCACGGAAATGTGCCACTTTCTCCCCCCTTTTCCGTTAGGAGTAAGGAGGGATGCGGATTGGAGAACGCGAAACGGGGTTTTGTTTTCTACTTTGACAACTACTTTGTGGTGGAGGACCTCCCCCCGGACCAGCGGGGGTGGCTGCTGTCCGCCCTGTGCGTCTATGCCGAGCGGGTGTGGCGGGACCCGTCGGTGACCATGGAGGAGATCCTGGACCACTACCCCCAGATGTCCGGCCAGACCAGGATCGCCTGCGGCTTTCTGGGAGCGGCCGTCCTGCGGGACACCCAGCGGTGGCTCAGCCAGCGGCAGGCCCGGGCCCTGCGCCGCCAGCAGGGGGACCGTCCGGGCAGGCCCCCGGCTCCCGCCCGGGAGCGCTCCTGGAGCCGGGAGCAGGACATGGAGCTGACCCGGAAGCTGGCCGCCCGCCTGCGGGAGGAGGCGGCCATGGCGGAGGCAGGGGGAGCAGAGGGACAGGACTGACAGGACCGCATGGGCGCACCCATGCGGTCTGTTATCCCGAGTGGTGAAGGTGAACTGGCTGCCGCCGGCACAGGTCCTGTCCCTGGCGGCCGCGATGGCCCGCCGGCAGGTGCCTGCTCTTCCGACGCCGGTCCTGTGATGCCGGAGAACGCGGAGATCCACTTAAAAAGAGCATGGCCAACACACAAAAAAAGAGTGAAGGATCTCCCTCCACTCTTTTTTCTGAAGATGCAAGTAAGCCTGTAAGCCGGGTTCTGTCTTTTAAGACAGCCATCTATCTCGACGCACCGTTGCCGGTGCGCTCCAGCCGCCTCCCTGGGACGGTCGGGCCGACCTGTGTGTCCCTCCACGGCGTTGCTCCGGATAGAGTTTACAGCGACGGACAGTTCCCAGCCGTCGGGTGAGCTCTTACCTCACCTTTCCACCCTTACCTCACCGGCGCAAGTTTCATATCCCTCGCTTCCCCCAAGGGAAAGCTCGCTCATTCCACCGCGCCTCCTCCCCCGCTCACGGGGGATCGAGGCGGTATATCTCTGTTGCACTTTTCCTAGGGTCGCCCCCGGCGGGTGTTACCCGTTATCCTTGCCCTGCGGAGCCCGGACTTTCCTCACAGGCGGGCCTTTCGCCCCGCCCGCGCGGCTGTCCAGCTTACTTGCCCGTCTATGATACAGGAAAACCGGCGGATTGTCAAATCCATCTGCGGATGACCCGCCGCTCAGTCTCCCAGGGCCTCCCGCTGGGCCACGATGACGGGCTTGTTGTAGCAGGAGAAGGCGTCCTCCACCAGCACCGGGTCGGGCTTGCGGGTGAAGAGGCTCACCACCGGCACGATCACCAGTCCGGCCAGCATGCAGAAAGCGCCGGCGTTGATGGGCGACTGGAGCAGAGCTGGAAAGCGGGAGCCCACGAAGATGTTGGACAGCATCACCACAGTGGAGAAGAGAAAGCTGGCCCAGCAGGCGGCGGAGGTGGCCTTCTTCCAGTACAGGCCGTAGAGGAAGGGGGCCAGGAAGGCGCCCGCCAGCGCGCCCCAGGACACGCCCATGAGCTGGGCGATGAAGGTGACGCTGGACCTGTACTGGATGATGGCCAGCACCACGGAGATGGCGATGAAAACCACGATCAGGCCCCGGATGATGCGGATCTGGCGCTTCTCATCCATATCTTTGATGAAGTGGTCCTTCAGGAAGTCCAGGGTGAGGGTGGAGCTGGAGGCCAGCACCAGGGAGGACAGGGTGGACATGGAGGCGGAGAGCACCAGGATGACCACCACGGCGATGAGCACATCGGACAGTCCGGAGAGCATGGTGGGGATGATGGAGTCATATCCGTTGGCCGCCACGTCGATCTGGTCGGAGAAGAGCCGCCCGAAGCCGCCCAGGAAGTAGCAGCCGCCGGCCACCAGCAGGGCGAATACGCTTGAAATGACGGTGCCCGTCTCGATGGCCTTCTCGTCCCGGATGGCGTAGAACTTCTGGACCATCTGGGGCAGGCCCCAGGTGCCCAGCGAGGTGAGCAGCACCACGCCCAGCAGGTTCAGGGGGTCGGGGCCGAAGAAGGAGGCGAAGACGCCGGGGATGTCAGAGACGGCGGGGTCGCTCACCTGGGCCAGTCCCTCCAGGGCGGCCATAAAGCCTCCCTGGCTGTTGAGGACGGCGGCGATGACGGCGCAGATGCCCACGATCATGATGATGCCCTGGATGAAGTCGTTGATGGCGGTGGCCATGTAGCCGCCGGCGATGACATACACCCCGGTGAGGACCGCCATGACGATGACACACACGGAATAGTCGATGTTAAAGGCCATGCCGAACAGGCGGGACAGTCCGTTGTACAGCGAGGCGGTGTAGGGGATGAGGAAGATGAAGATGATGACTGAGGCGGCGATCTTCAGCTTGTCGCTGCCGAAGCGCTTGCCGAAGAACTCCGGCATGGTGGCGGAGCTGAGGTGCTGGGTCATGATGCGGGTCCGGCGGCCCAGCACCGCCCAGGCCAGCAGCGAGCCCAGCAGGGCGTTGCCGATGCCCGCCCAAGTGGCCGCAATGCCGTACTTCCATCCAAACTGTCCAGCGTAGCCCACGAAGACCACGGCGGAGAAATAAGAAGTGCCGTAGGCGAAAGCGGTGAGCCAGGGACCCACAGAGCGCCCGCCCAGCACAAATCCGTTCACATCCGTGGCGTGGCGGCGGCAGTACAGGCCGATGCCCACCATCACGCCGAAGAACACGATCAGCATACCCAGTTTGACGATCATAGCGATCACACTCCCAAAAACTTTCTCGCGTTAAACTGTAACGCACAAAAGCAATAAAGTCAAGAGTTTTTTTCAGCTGATCCTCCCACGCCTCCGGGGCGGCTGGAAGCCGCCCGAAAAGCCTTCCCCCCTCATGGGGGAAGGTGGCGCGGCGTATGCCGCAACGGATGAGGGGTCTTCCCTCCCTCGACCCCATATCAATCCTTAGGATCTGTTAAAGAGGTTCCGCCCTGTGGGGCGGGTTTCTTTCTGAGCGATCAGAAAGAAACCAAAGAATCGCCGGGTGACGCTCCCGGCGGGACCACGGCTCCACATCCGTTCCGCCTAGGTCCCGCAGTCCGCTTTCCCCCGGACCCCCGATGCCGGGGACACGGGCCTTGGGTATGGCGCCGGCGTCCGGCGCGGGTGGGGGATGACACCCGCTTCCCCCGTTTGTGCTGCCGCCGTTGGTGGGTCCAATGGGCGCGCAGACCCCACGGTGGTGTCGCGCCTACCCTGGCAGAATAGGGACAGCCGGTGTAAAACCGGCGGGCGCATGATATGCGCCCCTACGCAAAGACCGAAGGGAATCCCGTATTTCGTCAATTCGCCTGAAATCTTTCTCCCCGGCCCCCGATGGGGCAGACTGTCCCCATCCAGGGGTTGCAAAGGACAGGGAGAAGTGATATAATACCATCGCTTTTTAATGAACTCAGAGAAGGGAACGAGAGATATGTCCGGACATTCCAAGTGGCACAATATCCAGAAGACCAAGGGCGCGGCGGACGCCAAGCGGTCCCAGATCTTTACCAAGATCGCCCGTGAGATGATCGTGGCGGTCAAGACCGGCGGCAGCGGCGACCCCGCCAACAACTCCCGCCTGGCCACCGTCATCGCCAAAGCCAAGGCCGCCAACATGCCCAACGACAACATCAAGCGCACCATCGACAAGGCGCTGGGCTCCGGCAACACCGACGACTTTGAGAACGTGGTGTATGAGGGCTACGGCCCCAACGGCGTGGCCGTCATCGTAGAGGCCCTCACCGACAACCGCAACCGCACCGCCCCTGAGGTGCGCCATCTGCTGGACAAGTACGGCAAGGGCCTGGGCGCCACCGGCTGTGTGTCCTGGTCCTTTGACAAGAAGGGGGTCATCGTGCTGGACGCCGAGGACCTGGATGAGGACACCGTGATGATGGACGCCCTGGATGCCGGCGCCGACGACATGCAGGCTGACGACGAGGTGTTCGAGGTCTACACCGATCCCGACGCTTTCAACGCCGTGGTGGCCGCCATGGAGGCCAAGGGCTACACCTTCCTGGAGGCGGGCGTGCAGATGGTGCCCCAGAACTATGTGAAGCTCACCGATGAGGAGGACATCAAGAACATGACCAAGCTCATCGAGTTCCTGGAGGACAATGACGACGTGCAGAACGTCTACCACAACTGGGAGCAGGACTGATCCCTCCGTCCCTGCCGTCAAAGAGCGGGACCGCTTTCGGGCGGTCCCGCTCTTGTTCTGTCCCTGTGCTCCCGGAGCCTGCCGGGCCCTCATCTCCATGCGGGACGCGGCCTCGCCCCTCTCCCCCCTCTTCCGGGGAAAACACCGAGCGGCAGGGCTGACGCCCCGCCGCTCCAGTCCAGACGATCCAACTCTCCAAATGCCCTGCTGGCCCTCCACTCACTCCATGAGCCGGAAAAATTCCTCCTCGCTGAGCACTGGGACGCCCAGCTCCTGGGCCTTGCGCAGCTTGGAGCCGGCAGCCTCCCCCGCCACCACATAGGTGGTCTTCTTGGACACGGAGGAGGCCGCTTTGCCCCCCCGGTCCTCGATCATGGCCGCCGCCTCCTCCCGGGTGAGGCGCTCCAGGGCGCCGGTCAGCACGAAGGTCATCCCCGCAAAGCGCTGGTCCTCCCCCTTCTCCGCGGCTGCGGTATTCACCCCTGCCTCCCGCAGCCGGGCCATCAGGTGCCGGCTCTGGGGGCTGGCCATCCACTCCAGGACGCTCCGGGCGGTGATCTCCCCGATGTCGTCCACGGCGGTGAGCTCCTCCAGGGTGGCGTTCTCCAGGGCCTCCAGGGTCCCAAAGCGGGCCGCCAGGACCTTGCCCGCCTTCTGCCCCACCTGCCGGATGCCAAAGGCGTAGATCAGCCGGGACAGGTCCTGCTCCTTGGAGCGCTGGATGGCGGCCATCAGGTTTTCCGCCGACTTCTTGCCCATCCGCTCCAGCTGGGCCACGTCCTCCTCCTTCAGGAAGTACAGGTCGCCGGGGGTCTTCACCAGCCCCGCGTTCACCAGGTTCTCCACCACCGCGATGCCCAGGCCCTCGATGTCCATGGCGTCCCGGCTGGCGAAGTGGGCCAGATTGCGCAGCAGCTGGGCGGGGCACTCCGCTCCGGTGCAGCGGATGTGGGCCCCGTCCTCCTCCCGCTCCACCGGAGCGCCGCACACCGGGCAGACCTGGGGGAAGCGGTAGGGCTGGGTGCCTTCCGGCCGCTCCTCCGCCACCACGGACAGCACCTCCGGGATGATCTCCCCCGCCTTTCGGACCAGCACCGTGTCCCCGACGCGGATGTCCTTCTCCGTGATGAAGTCCTGGTTGTGGAGGGTGGCGCTGGTCACGGTGGTCCCCGCCAGCCGCACCGGTTCCAGCACCGCTTTGGGGGTGAGCACCCCGGTGCGGCCCACCTGGACCGTGATGTCCACCACTCTGGAGGGCTTCACCTCCGGGGGGTACTTGTAGGCCGCCGCCCAGCGGGGGAATTTGGCCGTGCTGCCCAGCAGCTCACGTTCTGACAGGTCATTTACCTTTACGACCGCTCCATCGATATCGAAGGGAAAGCTGTCCCGCTCCTCCCCGATCCGTGCGATGCGGGCAACCGCCTCCTCCACCTGGTCACAGCTGTAATGCGGGATCACTTTAAAGCTGTGTGTTTTCAGGTACTCCAGGGTTTCCAGATGGGTGCTGAAGGTCTCCCCCTCCACCCACTGGACGTTGAACACCAGGATGTCCAGGCGGCGGCGGGCCGCCACCTTGGGGTCCAGCTGCCGCAGGGAGCCGGCGGCGGCGTTGCGGGGGTTGGCGAAGAGGGGCTCCCCCCGCCGCTCCCGCTCCTCATTGAGGGCGTGGAACACCTTCTTGGGCATGAACACCTCCCCCCGCACGATCAGCCTGGCGGGGGCGTCAGGGATGACCATGGGGATAGACCGGACGGTGCGCAGGTTCTCGGTGACGTCCTCCCCCACCCGGCCGTCCCCCCGGGTGGCCCCCCGGACGAAGACCCCGTCCTCATACTCCAGCGCCACCGAGAGGCCGTCCACCTTTGGCTCCACCACATAGCGGGCGTCCGGCGCCGCGCCCCGCACCCGCTGGTCAAACTGGCGCAGCTCCTCAAAGTCGAATACGTCCTGGAGGGACTCCAGGGGCACCCGATGGACCACCTGCTGGAAGGCGTCCAGGGCCTTCCCCCCCACCCGCTGGGTGGGGGAGTCTGGGGTGATCCACTCCGGGTGGGCTGCTTCCAGCTCTTCCAGCCGGCGCAGCTTGTGGTCGTAGTCGTAGTCCGTCATGGTGGGGGCGTCCTGGACATAATACTCATAGTTGGCCTGCACCAGCTCCCGGCGCAGGCACTCCAGCTCCTGTTTTTCATCCATGAAAGGCATCTCTCCTCTGTATCACGCGGCCCCGTTCAGGGTCAGATATGTGTCAGGCACCGCCCCAACAATGACGGTCTCCGCCACCCGCAGGCCGGTCTCTACGGTCAGCTCCGTCTGCCCGCCGGGCAGGATCAGCGTCACGGGGACGGCCACCTCCAGCTCGATGCGGTGCAGGGTCTGGTTCACCCCCGCCTGGGAGAAGTCGCTGCGGAATTCCGCCGACACCGTCCCCACCCGCAGGGCCCGCACCCGCAGCTCCGGGCCCCGGGCCCACACCAGTTCGCTGTCCACCAGGCTGCCCAGGGGGATGCGGATCTCGGAGGCGTCCACCCCCTCCAGTGCGGAGAGGATCTGGGCCACCAGCTGAGCCCGCAGCTGGTTCAGGGCCGCCATATCGGTGGTCATGGCGGTGATGGCCCCGGAGGCGTCCCGCTGGATGGTGACGAAGTCCCCGTAGTCCACGTCCCGCTCCGCCAGGTCGGCGGCGATGGCCCGGTCGATAACGGCGGTAAGGGCGTTGGCTGCCTGGGCCCGGGCCGCCGCCTCCACCAGGGGGCGCAGCTGATGCTGGAGCCACCCCACGATCCCGGCGGCCAGGGCCAGGGCCACCAGGGCGGTGAGCAGCCACCCCCGCCCCCGTCCTCCCCCCGGTCCCCGCCGGGGCGCCCGTCCCCGGAGGGGCGGGTCCAGCCGCCAGCGGACGGCCCGCAGGCGGCATCGCATATCCATATCCTCACCCCCTATGGGTCAGGATATTCATCAGGGCGCTTGGCCTATGTCAATCTTTCCCGCCCAGCAGCTCCTGCACCGCCAGCAGCACGCCCAGCCGGCCCGACTCGAAGGTGAGGCCGCCCTGGAGATAGACGGTGTAGGGGGGGCGCATGGGGGCGTCGGCGGACAGCTCGATGGAGGCCCCCTGGACGAAGGCCCCCGCGGCCATGATGACCTGGCAGTCGTAGCCCGGCATGTCCCAGGGCTCCGGCGTCACATAGGAGTCCACCGGCGCGCCGAACTGGATGCCCTTGCAGAACTTTTTCAGCGCCTCCGGCTCCCGCATATGGATCATCTGGATGATGTCGTGGCGGACGGAGGAGGAGGCGGGCTCGGTCTCATAGCCCAGCAGCTCCATCACGCCGGCGGCGAAGACGGCGGTCTTCACCGCCTGGGCCACCGTGTGGGGGGCCAGGAAGAGCCCCTGGTAGAGCAGGCGGTTCTGCCCCAGGGTGCAGCCGCACTCCCCGCCGATGCCCGGTGCGGTCAGCCGCATGGCCGCCCCCTCCACCAGGTCCCGGCGGCCGGCGATATATCCCCCCGTGGGGGCCAGTCCGCCGCCGGGGTTCTTGATGAGGGAGCCCACCACCAGGTCCGCCCCCACATGGGTGGGCTCTTGGGTCTCCACGAACTCCCCGTAGCAGTTGTCCACCAGGACGGCGGCGCCCGGGTTGACCTCCTTTACGATGCGGCACATCTCCCCGATCTCCGCCACCGACAGGGAGGCACGGGTGGAGTACCCCTTGGATCGCTGGATCAGCACCGCCTTCACCCGGGGGTCCGCCGCCGCCCGGGCCAGCCCCTCCAGGTCCGGGCAGTCATCCTTCAGCTCTACCTGCCGGTATTCCACCCCGTAGTCCCGCAGGGAGCCGTGGCCCTTGTCCGCCGTGCCGATGGCCCCCATCAGGGTGTCATAGGGGGCCCCCACCGCGGACAGGAGCACATCCCCCGCCTTCAGCGCCCCGAAGAGGGCGCAGGTGATGGCGTGGGTGCCGTTGACGAACTGGATGCGCACCAGGGCCGCCTCGGTGCCGAACAGGTCGGCGTAGATCTGGTCCAGCTGGTCCCGGCCCAGGTCGTCATACCCGTACCCGGTTGTGCCGGCAAAGTACCCCTCTGCCACCCGGTGCTTCTGGAACGCGGACAGCACCCGGGCGGTGTTCTCCTCGGCAATGGCGTCGATGCGTGCAAACTGCTCCGCCAGGCCCTGCCGGGCCTTCTCCCCCAGGTCCAGGACCCGCTGGCTTATCTGTAATGTCATATTCCTTGCTCATTCCTATCTTTCTTTGGTTTCATACGGGCTCTCCCCGCCCGGCCGCCCCCTCAGGGCTGCTCCAGCGGCCGCTGGGCCAGGGCGGCTGCCAGCCGGACGCAGGCATCCGCGTCGGACAGGCTGGCGGTCTCCGCCGGGGTGTGGATATACCGGCAGGGCACTGAGATGCCCCCGGTGATGACGCCGGTGCGGGTCAGGTGGATGGCCCCCGCGTCGGTGCCCCCCGCCCGCATGATGTCCCGCTGGACGGGGATGTCCCCCTCCCGGGCGGTGTCCTCCAGCAGCGCCACCATGGCGGGGTGGCAGATGACAGAGGAGTCCATCACCTTCACCGCCGCGCCCCGGCCCAGCCGGGCCGTGCCCGCGCGCTCCGAGCCGGGCGTGTCGTCCACATCGGTCACGTCCACCGCCACGGCGTAGTCCGGGGCGATGGACCAGGCGGCGGTCCGTGCCCCCCGCAGCCCCACCTCCTCCTGGGCGGTGAACACCAGGTAGAGGTCGTTGGGGCACTCCCCGATTCGCTCCAGGGCGGAGAGCAGCACCGCGCAGGAGATCCGGTCGTCCAGATAAGGGGAGACCACCAGGTCCCCTGTGCGGAAAGCGGGGGTGTCATAGACCGCGCTGTCCCCCACCTGGACCAGCTGTTTCGCCGCCGCCTCGTCCCCGGCGCCGATGTCCAGGAAGCACTCGTCCAGCTTCAGCTTGCCGAAGTCGGCCTTCTCCTCCGGGGCAAAGACCCCCCGCAGGCCGCTTTTGAAGCGGACGGGGGTGTAGGCCGCCTCTTTGGGGCTGACGCCTCCCAGCCGCCCCACCCGGAGGAAGCCCTCCTTCTCGATGTGGGTGACGACGAAGCCGATGGAGTCCATGTGGGCGGCGAGGAGCAGCTTGGGCCCCTTCCCCCGCCTGTGGACGATCAGGCTGCCCATGGTGTCTGCGGTGATCTCGTCGGCATAGGGCTCCGCCAGGGCCCGGATGACCTCCCGGATCTCCCCCTCGTCCCCCGAGGGGCCGTGGGCCCGGTTCAAGGTCTGGATCAATTCAAACAGTTCCATAGTTCACTCCTATTTTCATGCACTCTCATATTCTTTGGGCGGAGGCTGGGCCCCCTCACCCCAGCAGGCCGGGCACCTCCGGCACCGCCAGGGGGCCGAACAGCGCCGCCGCGGTCAGGCAGGCGGCCACCCCAAGGGCGGCCAGCGTCCACCGGGCCCACCGGGCGGTCAGGCAGCGGCCCAGGGCCGCCCAGTATTTCTGGAGCAGCCGGATCTCCACCACCATGAACAAGATCCACAGGGGATCTCTCCGCAGGGCGAAGGCCGCCCCGGACATGGCATAGCTGAGGACCGCGAACTCCACGGTCTCCAGCAGGGCCTCCAGGCCCCGGCCCTTTCTCTCGTTCACCTAGCCCGCTTCCTCTCTCACAGCCGGGCGGCCTGGTCGGCCACGAACAGCCGGGTCAGTGCGAGCATGTCCTCAAAATCCGCCAGGCTGCCCACGCTGGCCGGGGCGTGGAGATAGCGCACAGCGGCGGAGAGGGCGGCCACCCGCACCCCGGCCCGGGAGCGCTGGATGGTCCGGGCGTCGTTGCCCCCGGCGATATACTCCTTGGTCTGCCAGGGGATGCCGTTGTCCTCCGCCAGCCGGCGCAGGTCCTCAAAGAGCCCGCGGTCGTAGATGGTCCCCCCGTCCATATAGGAGATCACAGGGCCCCTGCCGGGGGCGCACACCCTGCGGTGTCCCTCCACCCCGGGCAGGTCAGCGGCGGTGGTGGTCTCCAGCACCAGGGCGGTCTCCGGAGCCACAGAGAAGGCGGCTCCAAAGGCTCCCCGGGTGCCCACCTCCTCCTGGGCAGTAAAGACGAAGACCACATCCATGGGCAGGTCCTCCTCCAGCAGCTTGAGCAGCACGGCACAGCCCACCCGGTCGTCGATGGCCTTGGCCTTGAACAGGCCCTCCCCGAACTCCTCCGGCGTGCAGACGAAGGAGCCGTAGGTCCCCGGCTCCACCCTGGAGAGGGCCTCCTCCCGGTCCTTCGCCCCGATGTCCAGGTAGAAGGCGTCGGTCTTGGGGACCTTCTTCTCCTCGTCCCGGCTGACCAGGTGGATGGCCTTGATCCCCACCACGCCGGGCACCCGGTCCGGGCCCAGGACCACCGGCTTGCCGATGGCCACCCGGCGGTCCACGCCGCCCACGAAGTCGAATTTCAGAAAGCCCTCTTCGGTGACGTGGGTGACGATGAGCCCCACCTCATCCATGTGGGCGCACAGCATCAGCCGGTCCCCGGCCGCTCTGGCCCCCTTCTTCCACACGATCAGGTTGCCCAGGGGGTCCACCTTCATAGACCGGGCCCAGGGCCTGGCCCGTTCCGCCAGGAACTCCCGCACCTGGTCCTCGTCCCCCGACACGCCGTTCAGGGCGCACAGGGTCTTCAGCAGCTCCTTCATCGGGACTCCGCCTCCTCTCCGATCCCCTCCACAAAGGCGGCCAGCAGCCGGGCCAGGTCCTCCAGGTCCCGGCGGCTGATGACCTCGATGGGGGTGTGCATATACCGCAGGGGCAGGGAGAGCACCGCCGTGGCCACCCCCTCCCGGCTCACCTGGAGGGGCCAGCCGTTGGTGCCGGAGTGGCCCGCCATTACCTCGGTCTGGACCGCCATCCCCAGCTCCTCCGCCTTGCGGCGCATCCGCTGTTCCATCCAGCGGGTGCAGTTGGGGCCCACGCCGATGACGGGCCCCTTGCCCAGAGGGAAGGTCTTTTCCTTGGGGGCATCCGGGCTGTCCCCGTGGGTCACGTCCACCGCCGCGCACAGGTCTGGGACCACCCCATAGGCCGCGGTCACCGCCCCGGTGCTGTCCACCTCCTCGCACACGCTGCCCAGCACGTACAGGTCTACATCCAGCCTCCGGTCCTTCAGCAGCTCCAGGGCCCCCAGCAGGGCGGCGAAGCAGGCGCGGTCATCCAGGGACTTGCCGCAGATCAGCTCCTGCCCCAGAGGAAAGCAGCCCCCGCGGAAGACCGCCGGGGTGCCCACCGGCACCCGGCGCTCCGCCTCCTCCTGGCTCAGCCCCACATCCAGGCAGAGCTCCCGGATGGGGATGGACTTGTCCATGTCCTCCCGGGTCTGGACATGGGGGGGCAGACAGGCCACCACCCCAGCCAGGGGGGGATCGGTGAGGACGGTGAGCTCCCGGTCGGGGAGCATCCTGGGGTCCACTCCGCCCAGGGGGGCAAATTTCAGATACCCTTCTTCATGGCCGGTGACCACAAAGCCGATCTCGTCCAGATGGGCGTCCAGCAGCAGCCGCTTCGCCCCCTCCCTGCCGCACCGGCGCAGGGCCAGCACGCTGCCCATCCGGTCCACGGTCACCTCGTCCGCCAGAGGGCGGAGCAGCTCCGCCGCCGCCCGGGACGCCGGCCCCTCGAATCCGCTGGGGGCGCCCAGGCCGCACAGGCGGGAAAGTATCGCATCATGATCCAACTCAGTGTTCCTCCTTTGTGCTTCCGGTCACAGGGACCGGACCAGCTCCTTGAACGCCCGGCCCCGCTCCATGAAGTTCTTGAAGCGGTCGAAGGCCGCGCAGGCGGGGGACAGCACCACCACGTCCCCCGGCCCCGCCGCCCGGCGGGCGGCCTCCACCGCCCCGGCCAGGTCCTCGGTCTGGATGATCTCCGGGCAGCCGCGGCCGCCCTCCGCCTCCTCCACTGCCTGCCGGATGGCCCGGGCCGTGTCCCCGGTGAGGACCAGGGTCTTGACCCGCTCCCGGATCTCCAGGGCCAGGGCGTGGAAGGGGATGCCCTTGTCA
This sequence comes from Lawsonibacter asaccharolyticus, assembly GCF_022453915.1. Lineage (NCBI taxonomy): Bacteria > Bacillati > Bacillota > Clostridia > Eubacteriales > Oscillospiraceae > Lawsonibacter > Lawsonibacter asaccharolyticus. The sequence continues at coordinate 1,364,865 of NZ_CP091870.1, read as the reverse complement.
TAGCCCCCGGCGATGAGGATCACCGGCTCCGGGAAGGACTCCAGGCAGGCCACGGTGCGGCTGGGACTGGTGCCGATGGAGTCATTGTAGTACTTCACTCCGTCCAGCTCCCGCACCAGCTCGATGCGGTGCTCCACCCCCTGGAAGCGGGCGGCCACCGCCCGGACGCACTTGTCCGGCACCAGTCCGTCCACGGCGGCGATGGCCGCCATGTAGTTTTCGATGTTGTGCACCCCGGGCAGCCGGATGTCCCGGGTGGGCAGCACCTCCCGGCTGCCCTGGGCGTTGGTGAGCCAGATGGCCCCGTCCCGGAGGTAGACCCCCTCCTCCAGCCGCTCCCGGCGGCTGAAGAAGGTGACCGCCCCCCCGGCCTTCTCCGCCAGGTCCCGGGTCAGCTGGTTGTCATAGTTGAAGATGGCCCGGTCCCCCTCCCCCTGGTGGAGGAAGATGTTCTCCTTGGCGGCGATATACTCCCCCATGGATCTGTGGTAGTCCAGGTGGTTGGGGGACAGATTGGTCATTACGGCGATGTGGGGGCTCTGCTCCATGGTCATCAGCTGGAAGGAGGACAGCTCCAGCACCGCAAAGTCCTCCGGCTCCATGCCGGACACATCGGGCAGCAGGGGCTTGCCGATATTGCCCCCCACATAGACGTTGTATCCCGCCTCTTTCAGGAACTCCGCAAGGATGGTGGTGGTGGTGGTCTTGCCGTCGCTGCCCGTCACACCGATCAGGCGGCAGGGGCACAGGCGGAAGAACAGCTCCATCTCCGAGGTGACCTCCGCCCCCCGGGCCCGGGCCGCCTCCAGGGCGGGGTGGCCGGGGTGCAGGCCGGGGGTGCGGAAGATCACGTCCTGATCCAGCCCCTCCAGATACGCCTCCCCCAGCCGCAGCCGGGCTCCCAGGCTCTCCAGCTCCTCCGCCTGCTCCTCCACCCGCTCCCGCTGGGCCCTGTCGCACACGGTCACGTCCAGATCCGCCCGCAGCAGCATCCGGATCAGCGGCGTGTTGCTGACCCCCATGCCGATCACGGCGATCCTCTTCCCCCGCAGACTGTCGAAATATTCCCTGATGTCGGACATGGGATACGCTCCTTTCCCGATTTGGGCCGCCGCGGCCTGAGGCCGCGGAAAAAATTTGACTGGTTTTATGGGTTTTATGGTATGTTATCACAGAAGAAGAAAAATTTCAATGAAACACTCCGCCGGAATTTCAACGGGATTCTTGCACTTTTTCCATTCCTGTGCTATTCTTGTTAAGATAGGGGTCTTCTTCCCTTCCCGATCTGAAATCACGACAGAAACGAGGTCTTTTCCATGGAGCAAGCCAACTCCGCCCCCCGCAAGCGCATCTTCAGCGGCATCCAGCCCAGCGGCGATCTGACCCTGGGCTCTTATATGGGAGCCATCAAGAACTGGGTCCCCCTTCAGGATGAGTACGACTGCATCTACTGCATCGTGGACATGCACGCCATCACCGTCCGCCAGGACCCGGCCCTGCTGCGCCGGCGCACCCTGGAGCAGCTGGCCCAGTATATCGCCTGCGGCCTGGACCCGGTCCGGAGCGTCATCTTCATCCAGAGCCACGTGCCCCAGCACGCCGAGCTGGCCTGGGTGCTGGGCTGCTACACCCAGTTTGGGGAGCTGTCCCGCATGACCCAGTTCAAGGACAAGTCCAAAAAGCACGCCGACAACATCACCGCCGGCCTGTTCACCTACCCGGTGCTGATGGCGGCGGACATCCTGCTCTACCAGGCCGACCTGGTCCCGGTGGGTCAGGACCAGAAGCAGCACGTGGAGCTGTGCCGGGACGTGGCCCAGCGCTTCAACGGCGTGTACAGCGACACCTTCACCCTCCCCGAGCCCTTCATCCCCAAGATGGGCGCCCGGGTGATGAGCCTGGGGGACCCCTCCAGCAAGATGAGCAAGTCCGATCCGGACGGCTGCGTCTTCCTCATGGACGCCCCCGAGGTCATCCAGAAGAAGTTCAAGCGGGCAGTCACCGACAGCGAGACCCAGGTCCGCTTCGACCCGGAGCACAAGCCGGGCATCTCCAACCTGCTGACCATCTACTGCGCCGCCACCGGCAAGAGTCCGGAGGAGGCGGAGGAGGTCTTCCAGGGCCAGGGCTACGGCGTGTTCAAGCCCGCGGTGGGTGACGCGGTGGTGGAGCTCCTCCGGCCCATCCGGGAGGAGGCCGGCCGCCTCATGGCCGACAAGGCGTATCTGGAGGGCATCTACAAGGAGGGTGCGGAGCGCGCCTCCCACCTTGCCGCCAAGACTCTGCGGAAGGTCTATAAAAAGGTGGGCTTTGTGGCCCGCTGACCGGGCGCCCGCTCCCGCCTCCTTCCCCACATCAATTCTGCAAAAGGGGTTTTCCCATGAACGTTCCCACGGATATTTCCCTTCAGGTGGTGGGCTCTGTGGCCGCCGCCCTGCTGGTGGCCGCGGTGGTGGCTCTGATCGCCACCCCGGTGGTCCGCTCCCTGGCCTTCAAGATCGGCGCGGTGGATGTCCCCCGGGACAGCCGCCGGATGCATGACCACCCCATCCCCCGGATGGGGGGGCTGGCCATCTTCTTCGGCTTCATCCTCAGCGTGCTGCTCTTCCTGCCCCTCACCACCCAGCTGCGGGGCATGCTGCTGGGCGCGGTGGTCATCGTCATTCTGGGCATTTTTGACGACATCTATGCCCTGTCCGCCAAGCTGAAGTTCGCCGTCCAGATCGGCGCGGCCCTCATCGCCGTGCTGATGGGCAACCAGATCGACTACCTCTCCAACCCCAATATCTTCAGCAGCGACCCCTACTGGCACCTGGGCGTGCTGTCCATCCCCATCTCTGTGCTGTGGATCGTGGCCATCACCAACGCCGTCAACCTGATCGACGGGCTGGACGGCCTGGCCTGCGGCGTGTCCACCATCAGCTCCATGACCATGCTGGTCATCGCCCTGACGGTGGCCGAGGCCCAGGTGGCCATCCTCATGGCCGCCCTGGCCGGCGCCTGCATCGGCTTTCTCCCCTATAACCTGAACCCGGCCAAGATCTTCATGGGGGACACCGGCTCCACCTTCCTGGGCTTCGTGCTGGCCACCGTCTCCATCCAGGGGCTGTTCAAGTCCTACGCCATCATCTCCTTCGCCGTCCCCTTCCTGGTGCTGGGCCTGCCCATCTTCGACACCTGCTTCGCCATCCTGCGGCGGCTGGCCCGGGGGCAGAGCCCCATGGCCCCCGACCGGGGACACATCCACCACCGGCTCATCGACATGGGCTTCACCCAGAAGCAGGCGGTGGCGGTGCTCTATCTCATCAGCGCCATCCTGGGCCTGTCCGCAGTGGTGCTCACCACCAACAACGCCATGAAGGCCATGCTCTTCCTGCTGGCCCTGTGCATGGCGGGCGCCTTCGGGGGCAGGCTCTACCTGTCCCACAGCGACAGCGGCGGCTCCGGCGCCGCGGGGGAGGCCAAGGGCCGGCAGCACCGCCCCCCCTCCAAGACCCAGATCGCCGGCAACGACAATTTCTTCGGTGAGGAGGACCGTTCCGACAAATGAACCGTATCCGAGTCATGACCATCTTCGGCACCCGGCCGGAGGCCATCAAGATGGCCCCCCTGGCCCTGGAGCTCTCCCGCCGCCCCCAGATCGACGCCTTGTGCTGTGTCACCGCCCAGCACCGGCAGATGCTGGACTCCGTGCTGGACATCTTCCGCCTGGTGCCCGACTTCGACCTGAACATCATGGAGCCCCGGCAGACCTTGTCCACCATCACCTCCAAGTGCCTGCTGGGCATGGAGGAGGTGCTGGAGCAGGCCCGACCCGACCTGGTCCTGGTCCACGGTGACACCTCCACCACCTTCGCCGGCGCCCTGGCCGCCTTCTACCACCGGGTGCCCGTGGGCCACGTGGAGGCCGGCCTGCGCACCTATGACAAATACTCCCCCTACCCGGAGGAGATGAACCGCCGGATGGTCAGCGCCATCGCTGACCTGCACTTCTGCCCCACCCCCTCCAACCGGGACAATCTGGCCCGGGAAGGGATCGAGCAGGGCGTCTTTCTGACCGGCAACACGGTGATCGACGCGCTCCAGACCACAGTTGTAAAAGACTTTCATTTTTCAGAAGGCGTCCTCAATGATTTGGATTATGTCAACCGAAAGGTGATCCTGGTCACCTGCCACCGGCGGGAGAACTACGGAACGCCTATGGCCCACATCATGACCGCCCTGCGCCGGGTGGCCGACGCCTTCCCCGACGTGGAGCTGGTCTATCCGGTCCACCTCTCCCCGGTGGTCCAGGAGGCGGCCCATCAGTACCTGGACGGCCACCCCCGCATCCACCTCATCGCCCCACTGGCGGTGGACGAGATGCACAACCTGATGGCCCGCTGCCATCTGGTGATGACCGACTCCGGCGGGCTCCAGGAGGAGGCCCCCGCCCTGGGCAAGCCGGTGCTCGTCCTGCGTCGGGAGACGGAGCGCCCCGAGGCGGTGGCCGCGGGGACGGTCCAGCTGGCGGGCACCGAGGAGGAGCCCATCTTCCAGATGGCCTCCCGCCTGCTCACCGATCCGGCGGCCTATGCCGCCATGGCCCACGCCGCCAACCCCTACGGCGACGGCCGGGCCTGCGGGCGCATCGCTGACGCCATCGAGTACCGCTTCGGTCTGCGGGTGCAGCCCCCCGCCCCCTTCCATCCCTGACCTCTGTCTGACCCCACGAGAAAGGAGCCGGCCATGGACCAAAAAAACCGCCTGATCATCGCCATCGCCGTCACCCTTCTCATCGTGGCGGCCATGTTCACCAGCTTCGGCCGCAGCCTCTTCTCTATGCGCACCGAACATATCCAGCTCCCTGAGCCCGGCGCCTCCTCCAGCAGCCAGGAGGGGGGAGGCTCCTCTCAGTCCGCCGAGCTGTTCCAGCGGGTGGAGGTGACCCCCCAGACCGTCCAGAGCGTCATCCGCACCCTGGAGCGCTCCACCAGCTATTACTGGGAGCTGACGGTAGAGACCTTCTGGACCGGGGGCTCCAGTGCCACCTCCGTCCAGACCTGGGTGGACGGAGGCTGGTCCCATACCCGTCAGGTCCTCCCCTCCGGTCTGATCCGCCACGACCTCATCAGCGAGGACACCGTCTACTACTGGTATGAGGGGTCCTCCGACTACCTCACCGCCCCGGCGGAGGGCGGCTCCGCCGATCTGGCTCAGCACATCCCCACCTATGAGGCCGTGCTGGACGCGGACCCGGAGCAGATCACCGGCACCGGCTACGACGACTCCAGGGGGGGCATCCCCTGCATCTATGTGGAGGTATCCGCCCCCGGCGGGGAGCGGGTGGACCGCTACTGGATCAGCGTGGAGAGCGGGCTGCTCATCTCCTCTGAGACTCTGGAGGGGGAGGAGCTGCTCTACCGCATGACCGCCTATTCTCCCATCCAGTCCTGCCCCTCCGGCACCACCTTTCAGCTGCCGGACGGAACGGTGCTCCACAGCATTTGAGGAGGAGCTCACCCCCCTTGCTTCTCCTCCTTCCTGTCATCCGCCAGCCCCAGCAGGAGCAGCAGCCCCAGGGTGATGACCAGGTCCATGTTGTCCCCCTCCACCAGCAGGAGCAGGATGATCAGGATCAGCAGGATATCCCCGCTGTCCAGCTCCTCCAGCCGGAGGACTTTCAGGATGCCGTTGATCCCCCCCTTGTCCCCGCCGAACAGGGCGTTCAGCGGGCTCTTCTCCCCTGAGAGCAGGTCCCCCAGGCCGCCAAAGCCCATGGGACCCGGGGCAGGCCGGCGGCCTCCTCCTCCGGGCGCGCCCCGGGCTGCCCCGTGTGGAGGTCCTGCGGAGCCCCGGGGCCCGTTCTCCCCCGGCTCCCCCCGCTCCGGCCCGGGCGGATGGGGTGCCGGACGCCGGGCCCCCTCCTCCGGGCCGTCCTGCTCCACCACCCGGGTATAAGTACCATTCTGGGGGATATAGCGGTTATACATCGCCCCGCCCCCCTTCTCCCATGCCGCGGAAGAGGACCCGGATCACCCGGGCCAGCCGGGAGATCTGCACCGCCCGGTCCAGCTTGGCCAGGCGGCTCTCCTTCAGGAAGGGGCGCAGGGCGTTGAGCAGAGCCACCGTTCGGTCGTCCTCCCCCTGATACTCCCGCAGCAGCCGCATCCCCATCTGGATCATGCCGGGGTCGATCTCCCCCAGGGCGGCCAGCGGGTCCTCTCCCCCCGCCAGGGCCGGCGGAGCGCTCCCCGCCGAAGCGGGCGCCTCCGCCTCCCTGGCGCCGGTCTGCTCCGCCCCCTGGGCGGCCTCCCCCGCCGGGGAGGCCTGCGGCCGGGGAGTGCCGCCGCCCAGGGACTGGGCCAGCGCCATGATTTGCCCCATGGCGGACGGGTCATTGAGGATCGCGTTCAGCTTGTCTTCCATCTCCCCCACAGGGCAGCCCCTCCTTTCCCCCTCCTGTGCGGGGACTCAGTCGGTCAGGCCCGACTGCCTGGCCTGGCGGCTGATGCGCTCCACCAGCTCGCCTCCCTCCGGGGTGTTCATCAGCCGCTGCATCATTCCCACCAGCTGGCTGGTGTCCCCTTTCACGGCGGCCTCCGCCGCCCCCTGGATACCGCCCCCCTGCCGCAGCAGCTCCATCAGCCGCTGGGCATCGCCGGATCTGGCCAGACGGTTGAGGGCCTCCTTATTTTTGACCAGATCGGCGGGCAGGCTCTCCTGCCCCTTTTTGCCGCTTCTTTCCTGATTCATACCGGATCTCCCTTCCAAGAGGATTTCATTCCAGTATATGCGCCAGACGAGGTAAGGTGACTCTTTTGAAAATTCTTGTGTTTTCCGACTCCCACCGCTACACCGGCGGCATGATCCAGGCCATCGAGGAGCAGCAGCCCGACCTGGTGGTCCACCTGGGCGACCTCCAGCGGGACGCCGAGGAGCTGGCCCTCCTCTACCCCAAGCTGTCCATGGTCACCGTGCCCGGCAACTGCGACGGCTGGACCACAGATCCTCTGGAGCGCCAGTTCATGGTGTGCGGCAAGCGCGTCCTCCTCTCCCACGGGCACATCTGGCATGTGAAGCAGGGGTATGACGCCGCCCTCCGGGCGGCCCGGAACGCCGGGGCCCACCTTCTGCTCTTCGGCCACACCCACCGCCCCTGCTGCTTCCAGGAGCCGGACGGCCTCTGGGTCCTCAATCCAGGCAGCGCCCGCAGCACCTTCGGCCTCGTCCTCCCAGAGGGGGAGGCTCTCTCCTGTTCCCTGCTGGACATGCCCTGATGGGCGCCTCTGTAAAAAAAACACCCCCGGGACCTGTTCACGGTCCCGGGGGTGTTTTTTTTATATGTCTCAGCCCTGGGCAGCGGCCTCCTCAATGGCCGCCTCCTCCGCCCGCATGGCTGCCAGAGTGCGGTCCAGCAGCTGGTCCAGCTCCCAGCCCAGCAGCTCCGCCCCCTGGGCGATCACGTCCCGGGAGCAGCCTGCGGCGAATTTCTTGTCCTTGAATTTCTTCTTCAGGGACTTGAGCTCCATGTCGGACACGCTTTTGGAGGGGCGCATCAGGGCGGCCGCCCCGATCAGCCCGGTGAGCTCGTCCACCGCGAAGAGGACCTTCTCCATCTCCTGCTCCGGCTTGATGTCCACACAGTGGCCCCAGCCGTGGCTGGCGGTGGCCCGGACGATCTCCTCCTCCACCCCGGCCTGCCGCATCAGCTCCTGGGACTTTTTGCAGTGCTCCTCCGGCCAGCGCTCAAAATCCAGGTCGTGGAGCAGACCCACGATCCCCCAGAACTCCTCCCGGTCCCCATAGCCCAGCTCCCGGGCAAACCAGCGCATCACGTGCTCCACTGTAACGGCGTGGCGCAGGTGGAACTCCTCCTGGTTATACTGGGTCAGCAGGTCCCAGGCCTGCTCTCTTGTCATGGACATCTCTGAAACACTCCTTTTTTCACTTCTGAGCTCCTTCTGTGCTCCTGGGGACGAAGCTCCCCCGGCCCTCCCCCGCCGGGGACGGGCATACAGACAGAGCGGGGCTTTTGACTGTTTTAATAGGCCACGACCACGCCGCCGTCGTTGGCGTAGACGGTGGTGATCCCGCCGGCCTCCAGGATCAGGACCTGCTGGAACTGGCATTTGGCCTCGATCTGCTCCTTCAGGGCGAAAGCCCGCTCCAGGCAGTTGCAGTGGCACACCGCCGCCACCCGCCCCTGATGATCCGGGTCCGCCGCCATCCGGTCCACCAGCTTGCCCAGAGCCTGCTTCATGGTCAGGGCCTGGCCCAGCTTGCAGATCTCCCCCTGAGGGGTGGCCCCCATCAGCAGCTTGATCCGCAGCGCCCCGGTGACCACCGCCTGCAGCTTGGTCAGCCGTCCGTTCTTCCGCAGATTCTCCAGGGACTCCAGCACGAAAAGGGTCTGCATCTGGCAGATATACTGCTCCACTTCCCGGACCACCTTCTTGAAGGGCATCCCGGAGGACGCCAGCTCCCGGATCTTCAGCGCCGTCAGCACCTCTCCAGAGGAGGCGGAGCAGGAGTTGAACACGTGGACGTTACGCTCCGGTTCCTCCTCTTCCAGCAGGACCCGGGCCTGGACCGCGCTGTTGTGGGAGCCGCTGAGCAGGGCGGACAGGGTGACCACATAGATGTCATCCGCGCCGCACTGGTAGGCGTCCAGATAGCTCTGGGGGGCGGGGCAGGCGGTGGAGGGGGCGTCCTCGCTCTGCTTCATGGCCCACAGCAGGTCGCTCCGGTCCAGGGAGGCGTCGTCCACGAAGGAGCTGTTCTCCACCCGAATGGTCAGAGGCACCTTCACAAAGCAGGGGTCCTTCAACATGGTCCCGGTCAGGTCGCAGCAGCTGTCCACAATGATCTTGAAACTCATACTTTTCATCCCCGAACATGATATTAGATATTAGATTTACGATACTATACCACAGTTCCGCCCAAATGTAAAGTAAAACCGCGGCGCCTCCCGTGTGCAGGATCGCCCCGGAGGGCGCAGTCCCCCGCCGCTTACCGAGGCGGACCTCTGTAACCGCCCAAACCCTCCCCTTTAGGGAGAAATGCTGCGGCGTGGGCTGTCCCCCTCTCGGCCCCGCCCCCCAAAGCCTTCCCCCCTCCGGGGGGATGGTGTCACGGCGCACGCCGCGACGGATGAGGGGTCTTCCTTTCCCCGTCCCGCTTTTTCGAGAAGGGCAGGACAAGCTCCGCCCCTACGGAGTAACTGGAAACAGCCCGTACCTCATAGGGCCCGATACCCCATCGGGCCGCGCCCACAAAGACGGCGGGCGCACAATGTGCGCCCCTACGAATTGGCCGAAGGCATCCCGTAGGGGCGGCTTCCAGCCGCCCGAAAAGCCTTCCCCCCTCCGGGGGGAAGGTGTCACGGCGCACGCCGCGACGGATGAGGGGTCTTCCTTTCCCCGTCCCGCTTTTTCGAGAAGGGCGGGGCAAGCCCCGCCCCTACGGAGTGACTGGAAACAGCCCGTACCTCATAGGGCCCGATACCCCATCGGGCCGCGCCCACAAAGACGGCGGGCGCACAATGTGCGCCCCTACGAATTGGCCGAAGGCATCCCGTAGGGGCGGCTTCCAGCCGCCCGAAAAGCCTTCCCCCCTCCGGGGGGAAGGTGTCACGGCGCACGCCGCGACGGATGAGGGGTCTTCCTTTCCCCGTCCCGCTTTTTCGAGAAGGGCGGGACAAGCCCCGCCCCTACATGGGCCGGAAGGGATCAGCGCCTCCACAGAAAACCGGGGCCTGGGGCAGTGTACTGCTCCAGATCCCCCCGCGGCCCGGGTCAGTCCTCCGGGAACAGCTCCGGCTCCTCGGCGCGCAGCTCCTTCAGGATCTTCTGGTCCGCCTTGGAGGACAGATCCAGCCGCTCATAGAGGTCGGGGCGGCGGCGGCGGGTACGCAGGATGGACTGCTTCCGCCGCCACTGGTCCACCTTGGCGTGGTTGCCTGACAGGAGGATGGGGGGCACCGCTCTCTCGTGCCACACCTCCGGCCGGGAATACTGGGGCGCCTCCAGTGCACCGTTCCAGTGGCTCTCGTTCTCATAGCACTCCGGGTCGGACAGCACCCCGGGCACCAGCCGGCACACCGCGTCCGCCACCGCCATGGCCGGGATCTCCCCGCCGGTGAGCACAAAGTCCCCCAGGGAGATCTCCTCGTCCACGCACTCCTCCACGAACCGCTCGTCGATCCCCTCGTAGTGCCCGCAGACCAGGATCAGCCGCTGGTAGCTGTCCTTCAGCCGCCGGGCATCCCCCTGGCGGAAGGTCCTGCCTGCGGGAGATAAGTAAATGGTATGGACCCGCTCCCCCGCCTCCTCACAGATGTGCTTCCAGCACTGGTAGAGGGGGTCGGCCTGCATCACCGCCCCCCGGCCGCCGCCGTAGGGGTAGTCGTCTACCTGCCGCTGCTTATTCAATGTGTAGTCCCGGATCTGGTGGCACTCGATGCGGATGTAGCCCCGCTCCTGCCCCCGGCCCAGGATGGATTCGCACAGCATGTCCCCCACCACGTCGGGGAACAGGGTCATGATATCGATACGGTACATAGTCAGTCTCTTTCCTCACTTGGCGTTTTATCCCCTTGATTATACGCAATCTCCCCCTGTTTTTCAATGGATGCCGGCCTTTTTCCCCAACTCTTTTTCCCGCCCCGGAAAAAGGGCCCGCGCCGGGCCTCCGCACTTGGGGCCCGGCGCGGGCTGCGCTCCGGTCTTACTGCTGTCCTGTGGGCTTCTGGTTGGAGAACTTGGTGTAAGCCTGGCTGATCTTGTCCGCCTGGGCCTGCTCGGGCTGGTACCAGCCCTTGGACTGGGCCAGCTGGAACAGCTCGGTCTGGGTGTGGTGCCCCTGGTTGAACAGGCCGAGGAAGGCGTCCCGCAGGGGGATGTTGACGCACTCCGAGGCGTAGGTGTCATAGTTGGAGGTCATCTTCTTCTCACTGCACAGAAAATCTGTCATACGTTCCTGATCGTTCATTCGTTCTCCTCCTCAGCGCAGCTGATCCAGCAGGGTGTTGTAGTTCTGAAGGTGTTGGCTGGCGCAGTTCTGGAACATGGTCTTCAGCTCCTGGTCGGTGCTCTCCTGGACCGCGGCCAGATACTTGCAGTGGAGCACCCGCTCAAAGTCCAGCTGGTCATTGAGGGCCTGGAGCTCCTTGGTGGTCAAAATGGGCATACGAATTCCTCCTTCAGCCGTCATCGGCTCTGATCTACGGCCTTAGGTTTCCCGCCTTTTCCAAAATTATACGGCATTTTAGGGGTCCCCTGCCGATCAAACAGAAAGATCACATATTCCCCTCCCCGGATCTGGCCCACCGTCCCGAAGCAGAAGAGGGGGACCAGCGGGAACTGCCCGCCGCCGCGGAAGGAGGCGGCCAGCCGCACCTCCTCCCTGCCCCGCTGCACCAGCAGGGGCCCCCAGCTCCGGGCCGCCTGCACCAGCACTGGGTCGGACACCAGCTTCCAGGGCTCCTCCTCCCAGTACCACTCTCCGGCGCTCTCCTCTGTAAAAGGATAGGCCATCACAGCCCTCCCTCCCGCCACCGGCCAGCAGCCCGCATCCTCCAGAGTACGGCGGCTCAGGGTCCGGCTCAGCACCAGCTCTCCCCCCTCCGGCACCAGCGTTCCCAGCAGCAGCCGTCCCTTTCCGCCGCCCCGCAGCCACACCTTATAGAGCCCCTGGCCGTCGTTCTGGCGGCGCGCCTCGGTGTGCACCCTGGGGCCGTCCTCCCGCAGGGAGAGGGTCCCGCCTCCCTCCAGCATGATCTTTTCCACCACGGCCTGTCCCTCCCTCTCCCCATCTCGCTCCACTTTATGCACCCCGGGGGCGTGGATATGCCGCTGTGGGAAAGGCGCCGGCCGCATGCCCGCGGCCGGCGCCTTTCATCCCGCCTGCTCCTGAAGGGTGAGGGCGATCTCCTCCCGTTCCTCCCCATAACAGATCTCCATGCTGTACTGCTGACGGAAGGGGAGCAGGAGCCCCTCGGTATAGCTCCCGTCCGGCGTGTTGGCCAGCCGGCACCAGACCTCTCCGCCCGCCGCATACCCAGACAGATAAAGCGTCCCGCCGTCAGAGACGGAGTAGCGGAACTGCTCTGCTTCCGTTCCGTTATGGGTCACCAGCAGCTCCGTCAGATAGATCTGCTCCGCCTCCTCCAGCGCCATGGCCTCCTCCGTCGCCTTCAGAGCCAGGGCGTTGTACTCCTCACTGCGCTCCGGGAAATCCGCCCCGCTCTGAGCCATGGTCTCTGCTGAGGCCCACTTTCCCTGTATGAGCACGGACCGTTCCGCCTCGCTGGCCTGTCTGACGTTCAGGACCACGGAAAAATGCGGACCTGCTCCGGCATAGGAATAGGGTGCCCGCCCCAGGTCCTCCTGGCTTGGGACATAGCCCTCCACGGGATAGGTGCCCGTAAAATCCTCATAGGATATCGGGCTCCCGAGCTGCCTCCCGCATCCTGTCCCGACGACGCACAGCAGGAGCGCCATCATCCACGCAACGATCCGTCTCATCCCTTTCCCGCCTCCTTGTCCCCTCAATTGTACCACAAGCCGAATCAATATCCCATTTATGTTTTTCCCGCTCCATTAAGATTTTTTAATTTGTCCCCGCCTTTTTCAGGTCTGTCTCATTTTTCTCTTGACAAAGCCGGCCTCCTCCGCTAAAATAACATTCAACAAATGCAGTGACGGGAAAAAAGACAGGGTCAGCCCCCTTCAGAGAGCCGGTGGTTGGTGGGAACCGGCGTGCGGCCCCCTGTGGATACTGGTCCCCGAGCAGCTTGTCCGAATCTGTGAGTAGGATGAGACGTATGGCCCCGTTACCGGCCTCAGCCTTGTTCGAGGCTTATGAGGGCCGCTTTCGGGTAACCGGCGGCCGAACCAGGGTGGTACCGCGTCATTTCCGACGCCCCTGACTTGAAAAAGTCGGGGGCGTCGTTTTTGTCCCCCGCAGAATGTAAAGGAGGCACCCCATATGAAACCCGGATATCAAAAGTACATCCCCTTCCAGCCCCAGCCCATCCAGGGCCGCACCTGGCCGGACCGCGTCATCACCCAGGCCCCCGTCTGGTGTTCTGTGGACCTGCGGGACGGCAACCAGGCTCTGGTGGACCCCATGAACCTGGAGGAGAAGCTGGAATATTTTCACACCCTGGTGGACATCGGCGTCAAGGAGATCGAGATCGGCTTTCCCTCCGCCAGTGAGACCGAGTATGAGATCTGCCGCGAGCTGATCGAGGGGGGCCACATCCCTGACGATGTGACCATCCAGGTGCTGGTCCAGGCCCGGGAGCACCTGATCCGCAAGACCTTCGAGGCCATCCAGGGCGCCAAAAACGTCATCCTCCACTTCTACAACTCCACCTCCACCCTCCAGCGCAAGGTGGTCTTCCACATGGACACCGATGAGATCACCAAGATCGCCACCGATGCCGCCGACCTGATCTACGAGATGTCCCAGCCCCTGATCCAGTCGGGTATGAACCTCCGGTTCGAGTACTCCCCCGAGTCCTTCATGGGCACGGAGATGGACTATGCCGTGGAGGTCTGCCAGGCGGTGCTGGAGCACCTCCACGCCGCCCCGGAGCGTAAGGTCATCCTCAACCTGCCCACCACGGTGGAGAACTGCATGCCCAACCAGTTTGCCGACATGCTGGAGTATTTCATCCGCAGGCTCCCCTCCCGGGACTGCGCCATCATCTCCCTCCACCCCCATAATGACCGGGGCACCGGCGTAGCCACCACCGAGATGGGACTGCTGGCCGGGGCGGAGCGGGTGGAGGCCACCCTCTTCGGCAACGGTGAGCGCACCGGCAACGTGGATATGATCACCCTGGCTCTGAATATGTACACCCAGGGCGTGGACCCCAGGCTGGACTTTTCCAATATCAACAAGATCCGGGAGATGTACGAGCGCTGCACCAAGATGAAGGTGGGCGAGCGGCAGCCCTATGCCGGCGAGCTGGTCTTCACCGCCTTCTCCGGCAGCCACCAGGACGCCATCAACAAGGGCACCCAGTATATGAAGGAGTCCAACTCCGACTTCTGGGAGATCCCCTACCTGCCCATCGACCCCGCCGACGTGGGCCGGCAGTATGAACCCATCATCCGCATCAACAGCCAGTCGGGCAAGGGCGGTTCCGCCTATGTGATGGAGCACAACTTCGGCTTCGACCTGCCCAAGCTGATGCACCCCGAGTTCGGCGCCGTCGTCCAGAAGGAGACCGACCGGGTGGGCACCGAGATCGCCCCCGAGCGCATCTACGAGCTGTTCAAGGAGGAGTACCTGAACATTGACGCCCCCTACCGGATGCTCAAGCACGCCTTTACCGAGAGCATCGACGCCGAGGGGCACTCCCATGTCACCTTCTGGGGCACCATCCAGCACACGGACACGATCTTCCAGGTCTCCGGCGAGGGCAACGGCCCCATCGACGCCTTCTTCAACGCCATCAAGGACGAGAAGATGTCCCACTTCACCTTCCTGGATTACAAGTCCCACGCCATCACCGACGGCTCCGACTCCCAGGGCGTGGCCTACATCCTGCTCCAGGACCAGCGGGACGGCAGGAAGTACTGGGGCGTGGGCGTCTCCCATAACATTAACCTGGCCCCCCTGCGCGGCATCCTCTCTGCCATCAACCGCTCCAAGCGGAGCGCTCAGTAGCCTGAGCAGTGCTTTCCCCCGGCGCACATACCGCGGGGGAAAACAGATCACAACTTGATTTGCGCCTGCGGGCGCGAACTCTGCGAGGCTCTTCCATAAGCTCCGGCCCGGCGGCCCTCTGGATATTCCAGCGGGCCGCCGGGCCATTTGTTTACTTTAACTCATTTCATAAATTTTATTCACCGTTTTTTAACATATTATTTTTTCTTTTCTTATTGACTTTTTCAATGTTTAGAATATACTAATCCTTGTAAATAGCTTGAAGAAGGAGGCTATCTTATGTCTAATCAGACCAATGCAAAGGAAAAAGCGGCCGCCAAAGCGCCCGCCCGCATGTCCAAGAAGGATCCCCTCACCAAAAGCCAGCTGGAGCTCATCAACGCCTGGTGGCGGGCATCCAACTATCTGGCCGCCTGCCAGCTCTACCTGCTGGACAACCCCCTGCTGCGGGAGCCCCTGAAGCCCGAGCACCTGAAGCGCACCATCGTGGGCCACTGGGGGACCTGCCCTGGTCAGAACTTCATCTACACCCACCTGAACCGGGTCATCAACAAGTATGACCTGGACATGATCTACCTCTCCGGCCCCGGCCACGGCGGTAACGCCATGGTGGCCCAGGACTACCTGGACGGCTCCTATACGGAGATCTACCCCAACATCAGCCGGGACGCCGAGGGCATGAAGAAGCTGTTCAAGCAGTTCTCCTTCCCCGGCGGCATCGCCAGCCACGTGGCCCCCGAGACCCCCGGCTCCATCAATGAGGGCGGCGAGCTGGGCTACTCCCTGTCCCACGCCTTTGGCGCGGTCATGGATAACCCCGACCTGATCGCCGCCTGCGTGGTGGGCGACGGCGAGGCGGAAACCGGCCCCCTGGCCACCGCCTGGCATTCCAACAAGTTCCTCAATCCCAAGACGGACGGCGCGGTGCTGCCCATCCTCCACCTCAACGGCTTTAAGATCGCCAACCCCACCGTCTTCTCCCGCATCTCCCACGAAGAGGCGGAGATGTTCTTCAAGGGCTGCGGCTGGGAGCCCCGCTTCGTGGAGGGGGACGACCCCATGGTCATGCACCAGAAGATGGCCGCCGCCCTGGACTGGGCCGTCCGGGAGATCCAGCGCATCCAGGAGTACGCCCGCTCCACCGGCGACGTCACCCGGCCCCGCTGGCCCATGATCGTCCTGCGCTCCCCCAAGGGCTGGACCGGCCCCAAGGAGGTGGACGGCAAGCCGCTGGAGGGCTGCTGGCGCGCCCATCAGGTGCCCATCGCCGTCCACGACGGCGCCCCCGGTCGCGTCCAGGAGCTGGAGCAGTGGCTGAAGAGCTACCGCCCCGAGGAGCTGTTCGATGAGAACGGCACTCTGATCCCTGAGCTCCAGGCCCTGGCCCCCAAGGGGAACCGCCGCATGGGCGCCAACCCCCACGCCAACGGCGGCCTGCTCCTCCGGGACCTGCGCACCCCCGACTTCCGGGACTACGCGGTGGATGTTCCCCAGCCCGGCGCGGTGGAGGCCCAGGACATGACCGTTATGGGCACCTATGTCCGGGACGTGATGGAGCTGAATATGGAGTCCCGGAACTTCCGGGTCTTCGGCCCCGACGAGACCGCCTCCAACCGCCTCTCCCCCGTCTTTGAGGTCACCGGCCGCCGCTGGGAGGACCCCATCGACGAGCACCTGGACGAGAACCTGGACCGGGACGGCCGGGTCATGGACTCCATGCTCTCCGAGCACCTGTGCCAGGGCTGGCTGGAGGGCTATCTGCTCACCGGCCGCCACGGCTTCTTCAACAGCTACGAGGCCTTCATCCGCATCGTGGACTCCATGGTAGCCCAGCACGCCAAGTGGCTGAAGGTGTGCAACCAGCTGCCCTGGCGGCAGAAGATCGCCTCCCTGAACTACGTCCTCTCCTCCAACGTGTGGCAGCAGGACCACAACGGCTTCACTCACCAGGACCCCGGCTTCCTGGATCACGTGGCCAACAAGAAGGCGGACGTGGTGCGCCTCTACCTGCCCCCGGACGCCAACTGCCTGCTCAGCTGCTTCGACCACTGCATCAAGAGCCGCAACTACGTCAACGTCATGGTTGCCTCCAAGCACCCCCGTCCCCAGTGGCTGACCATGGAGCAGGCCGTCAAGCACTGCACCCAGGGCATCGGCATCTGGCAGTGGGCTTCCAATGACCAGGGCTGTGAGCCCGACGTGGTCATGGCCTGCTGCGGCGACACCCCCACTCTGGAGACCCTGGCTGCTGTCACCATCCTGCGCCACTACCTGCCCGACCTGAAGATCCGGGTGGTCAACGTGGTGGACCTGATGAAGCTCCAGCCCCACACCGAGCACCCCCACGGCCTCACTGACGAGGACTATGACGCCCTCTTCACCAAGGACAAGCCCATCATCTTCGCCTTCCACGGCTATCCCACCCTGGTGCATGAGCTGACCTACCGCCGCCGCAACAAGAATCTGCACGTCCGCGGCTACAAGGAGGAGGGCACCATCACCACTCCCTTCGACATGCGGGTGCAGAACGACATCGACCGCTTCGACCTGGTCATCGACACCGTCAAGCGTCTGCCCCAGCTGGGCAACACTGCCTCCTATCTCATTCAGGAGATGCAGGATAAGCTGGTGGAGCACCGCCAGTATATCACCACCTACGGCCAGGACCTGCCCGAGGTCCGGGACTGGAAGTGGAACGACGGCAAGGGGAACTATTGATCCCTCCCCCATCGCAGTCCATCCGTGCAATGCGGAACAGGGACAGGGGGCGGTATGCATCGCATACCGCCCCCTGTCCTTTTGTTATAAGACAGAAAGAGCCGTCCCACTGGTCTCAGGGGGACGGCTCTTATCTATTCTGAATTCTGATCGATCTGGCCCCGGTCACAGGTGTTTTCTCGCCACGGCCTCAGCGATCTGCTCCCTGCTCTGCTCTGTCTCCTCAGGGGCCCGCATGCAGAACTCCTGGAACAGCACGTCCAGCACAAAGAGCTGGGCCATCCGGGCATTGACGGAGCCGGCCTGGAGCGGCCCCTCGTCGGCGCCGCACTGGAGCACCACATCCGCCAGCTGGCCCCCCGGCGATTTTGGGAAACGGGACACCAGCACCACCTTCACCTGCCGCTGCCGGGCCACCTCCAGCAGGTCCTGGAAGTCCCGGGTGGAGCCGGAGTAAGAGAAGAACAGGACCAGTTCGTCCGGGTCCATCAGCGCAAGGGTGTTCATCTGAAGGTGGGAGTCGGGCACAAACAGGAATTTGGGGGACACGGTGGAAAAGAGGGTCCAGGCCTCCTCTGAGAGCACCATGGAGCTGCCCTGTCCCATGCACACCACCCGGCGGGATCGCCGGAGCAGGTCCACGGCCCGGGACACCTGTCTGGGGTCCAGCAGCTGGATGGTCTGCTCCAGCACCGCCACATTCTCTCCCAGCAGCTTTTTGCACATGGCGTGAAAGCCGCTGCTCTCTTGGAGGATGGCCGCGTCCGCCCGGTGGCTGTCCCGGGTCATCGATGCCTTGGCCAGCTCCAGCTTGAAGGCGTTGTATCCAGTCAGCCCCAGCCTCCGGCAGAAGCGGGAGATGGTGGCGTCAGCCACGGTGCACTCCTCCGCCAGCTCGGAGATGGACATGTACTGGACATCGATCCGGTGCCTCAGCACATAGTCGGCCACCTTCTTTTCCGAGTTGGTCAGCTGAAAATACTGGCTGCTAATGGTCTCAAATATGTTATGCGCCGTCATGCTCTCTCCTTCCTCTTCTCCCCCGGCCGTCCTCCGGCCCTCAGTTCTGCTCCAGGATCTGCCCGATCAGCTGATCCGCCATGATCAGGCTGCGGGGCACGTGGAAGGGCCCTTTGAAGGTGCAGCCCTTGCAGGCGGGCTCGGTGGGCTTGCCGTCCCGGCGGAGATAGCCGTACCACTCGCCGTACTCCGGGTCCGCGAAATAGGTCTTGCAGTAGTCCACGGTCTTGTAGAACCAGTCCAGATACTTCTCGTCCCCGCTGTCCCGGTACATCATCAGACTGGCGATCAGGATCTCGTTGTGGGGCCACCACAGCTTCATGTCGTGCTCATAGGCCTCCGGCGGGAATCCCATGCAGTCCACGAAGTAGAGCAGGCCGCCGTACTCCTTGTCCCAGCCCCGCTCGATGGCCATATCAAAGACCTCCATGGCCTTCGCCCGCAGCTCCGGGTCGTCCTCGTACTTGGCCTCCTCCATCAGGAACCAGCTGCACTCGATGTCGTGGCCCGGATTGACGAAGCGGCCGGCGGAGATGTCGGACCAGAACTCGCCGTTCATGCCCACGGTCTCCAGGGTGCACTTCAGCTCCGGCTTGTGGTGATAGCGGAAGATGGTCTCCACGCACTGCTTGGCCCGGGCGTCATAGACCTCCCGGTGCTCCGGGTCGCAGCGGCGCATCACTGAGGTGATGTTCAGATAGATCATGGGGTCGGCCAGGGCGCGGCCGCTCCGGGTCTCCGGGATGGTCTTGGGGCCCATGCCGGCGGGGTCCTTGATGAGGCCGTTGTTCAGCTGATAGATCAGCTCATAGGCCCGGCGGGCCCGCTCCAGGCACTCCCTGTCCCCCGTGACCGCGTAATACTCCGCGTTGGCCAGGGCGTAGAAGCCCTCGGAGAAGCAGTAGCGGCGCTGGCGCAGCGGCTTGCCGTCGCCGGTGACGGTGAAGTACATCCGGCCGTCCGCCTCCCGGTTGATGCAGTGCTTCTCCATGAAGTCCAGACAGCTCTTGCTGGCCTCCAGCCACTCCGGCCGGGTGCCGTAGACGGTGCACAGATAGGCGTAGGTCCAGCCGCACCGCCCCTGCATCCACACGCTCTTGTCCGTGGAGAACAGGCGCCCTGTCCGGTCGATACAGGTGTAGACGCCGCCGTGCTCCTTGTCCATGCCGTATTTCAGCCAAAATTCGGCACTGGACGCCAGTTCCTTCCTGACCCACTCCCTGGTCTCCTGCAATCTCTTTCTGTCCATAAATTTCAACCCCTTATGACGGCAAAAGCCGCTGTTTTTTGGATTTTTCCACAACGATCCAAATCTGTAACTCCATCATAGCACTCCAGGAAAGTTTTTTCAATGAAATAATTTGTGAAAAATTTTTCCCGCATTTTAGGTGACAATCCACTCCCTGCATGATACAATTATACAAGAGCGTTGGAATATCTCCCCCCTCGATTGGGCGTCTTGCTCCAAACCGCGCTTCCGGCTTCTCATTATATCCCCGAACGACGGGAATCGCAACAGCCAGAAAGAAGGACTTCCAAAAATTTTAGGAGGCGATTTGTCGTGAATCAGTACGGTATCCAATTTGAGGTCAAAAACAAGCCCAGCCTGGACCCGGAGTTCATGCCCATCCTGAAGTTCAACCGCGCGTTTCTTGAGACGGCGAAGAAGCCGGTCTCCATTGCCCTGGAGCGCTCCGGCGGCCAGGTGGCAGTGTGTGACACCTTCATCCACGGCACCCCGGAGATGCGCCAGGCCGACCAATACTACATCGACCGCTTGGTCAAGTCCATGCTGTGGATGAAGGGCGGCTTCAAGGTGTATGTCAGCGGGGACGAGGACATTTACAACTATCTGAAAAAGACCTTCGCCCCCGGCGGCGCCCGTTCCTTTGACTCCGACTTTATGGCCGGCGTGTATGAGCGCCCCTTCGAGGTGGTCTTCTGCGACAAGGTCCCCCAGGAGGCGGGCGCCTCCCAGGCTGTCGGCCGCCATCTGGCGGGCTGCCGGGTGGGCTTCGACGCCGGCGGCAGCGACCGCAAGGTGTCCGCTGTCATCGACGGCGAGCCCGTCTACTCCGAGGAAGTGGTCTGGTTCCCCAAGATCACCGAGGACCCCGACTATCACTATGACGGCATCGTCTCCGCTTTCAAGTCCGCCGCCGAGAAGATGCCCCGGGTGGATGCGGTGGGCGTCTCCTCCGCCGGCATCTACATCGACAACCGGACTATGGTAGCCTCCCTGTTCCTGAAGGTGCCCAAAGACAAGTTCAACGAGAAGGTAAAGGACATCTATATCCGGGCCGCCCGGGACGTGTTCGGCCCCGACATCCCCCTGGTGGTGTGCAACGACGGCGACGTTTCCGCCCTGGCGGGCGCCATGGGCCTGGGCGAGAACAACGTACTGGGCATCGCCATGGGCACCAGCGAGGCTGTGGGCTATGTGGACGAGAAGGGCAACATCACCGGCTGGCTCAACGAGCTGGCTTTCATGCCGGTGGACGTGAACCCCGACGCCATGGAGGATGAGTGGTCCGGCGACATCGGCTGCGGCGTGAAGTACTTCTCCCAGGACGGCGTCATCAAGCTGGCTCCCCGGGCGGGCATCAACCTGTCCGAGTCCCTCTCCCCCGCGGAGAAGCTGAAGGAGGTCCAGAAGCTGATGGATCAGGACGGCAACAACGCCGCCGAGATCTACCGCTCCATCGGCACCTATCTGGGCCACGCCCTGGCCTACTACTACGACCTGTATCACTGCAGGCACGTGCTGCTCCTGGGCCGGGTCATGTCCGGCAAGGGCGGCGACCTGGTTCTGGAGGAGGCCAAGCGGGTGCTGGCCGACGAGTATCCTGAGTGCTCCGGCAAGCTCTTCCCCGCCCTGCCCGACGAGAAATCCCGCCGCGTGGGCCAGTCTGTGGCCGCCGCCAGCCTGCCGGAGGTGTAAGCGCCCATGATCATCGGCAACGCCAAGCTGTTCCTGGACGGCGCCTTCCAGGAGGGCTCCCTCACCTTTGAAAACGGCGTCATCACCGCTGTGGGCCCCGCCCAGGGTCCCTGTGACCTGGACGCCGGGGGAAAGTATCTGGTCCCCGGCTTCCTCGATGTCCACACCCACGGGGCCATGAACGAGGACTTCTCCGACGGGCGGCCCGAAGGACTGCCCATCATGTCCCGCCACTACGCCGCCCACGGCGTCACCTCCTTTCTGGCCACCACCATGACCCTGAAGGAGGAGACCCTCACCCCCGCCATGCACGCCATCCGGGACTTCCGCCGCCCGGCGGACGGCGCCAAGTGCGCCGGCATCCACCTGGAGGGTCCCTTCCTGTGCTACGCCAAGCGGGGCGCCCAGGCGGCGGAGAACCTGCACGAGCCGGACGCTTCCATGTTCCACCGCCTCAATGAGGCCAGCGGCGGCATGGTCCGCCTGATCACCGTGGCGCCGGAGGAGGAGGGGGCCATCCCCTTTATCCGGGAGGTCTCCCAGACCTGCACCGTCTCCCTCGGCCACACCACTGCCGGCTATGAGACCGCCATGGCGGCCTATGGTGCGGGGGCCAGCCACGCCACCCACCTCTTCAACGCCATGCCCTCCTTCCTCCACCGGGAGCCCGGGGTCATCGGCGCGGCCCTGGACAGCGGCGCCACGGTGGAGCTGATCTGTGACGGCCTGCACATCCATCCCGCCGTCATCCGGGCCACCCACAAGCTGTTTGGAGACAAGCTGGTCATCATCAGCGACTCCCTGCGCTGCGCCGGCATGCCCGACGGCGAGTATGAGCTGGGCGGGCAGCCCATCGAGATGAAGGGTGGCAAGGCCACCCTTCGCGGGACCGACACCCTGGCCGGCTCCTCCTCCAACCTGCTCTCCGAGCTGCAAAACGTGGTGGCATTCGGCCTGCCTCTGGAGGACGCCGTCACCGCCCTCACCCTTGCTCCCGCCAGGGCCGTCCGGCTGGACCACCAGATTGGCTCCTTGGCCGTGGGCAAGCAGGCCGACCTGGTGCTGCTCAACCCAGACCTCACCCTGGACTCCGTCTATGTGGACGGGGAAAAGGTCCGCTGAATTTAGAAGGAGGAATCCCCCATGAAGATCATTTCCGCAAAGGACTATCAGGCGCTCAGCCGCGCCGCCGCCAATATCATCTCTGCCCAGGTCATCCTCAAGCCCAGCTGTGTCCTGGGCCTGGCCACCGGCTCCAGTCCGGTGGGCACCTATCAGCAGCTCATCGAGTGGTACAAGAAGGGTGACCTGGACTTCTCCCAGGTCCGCACCGTCAACTTGGACGAGTATGTGGGGCTGGACAAGGACCACGACCAGAGCTACGCCTACTTCATGCGCACCAACCTGTTTGACCACATCAACGTGGACCCCGCCAACACCAACATCCCGGACGGCATGGCCCCCGACGAGGCGGAGGAGTGCGCCCGCTACGACAAGGTCATCCATGACCTGGGCGGCATCGACCTGCAGCTGCTGGGCCTGGGCGTCAACGGCCACATCGGCTTCAACGAGCCCGCCGACGCCTTCTCCACCGGCACCCATCAGGTCACCCTCACCGAGAGCACCCGGGACGCCAACAAGCGCTTCTTCGCCAGCATCGACGAGGTGCCCACCCACGCCCGCACCATGGGCACCCGGGAGATCCTTCAGGCCCGCCGGGTGCTGATGGTGGCCTCCGGCGCCAACAAGGCCCAGGCCATCAAGGACGCTTTCTTCGGCCCCGTCACTCCCCAGGTCCCTGCCTCCATCCTTCAGTACCACCCCGACTTCACCCTGGTGGCCGATGAGGCGGCCCTCTCCCTCCTGTAAGGAGCCGGACATATTTTTAAACCCAGCAGGGCCGCGGAACTGTTGTTCCGCGGCCCTGCTTCCATCTCTTTTCTGTCTGCGCTCCCCTCACAGTCGGGCCACGCCGGTCTCCCGGGCCGCCTGGGCCACCGCCTGGGCCACTGCGGGCACCACACGGGGGTCAAAGGGCTTGGGGATGATATTCTCCTCCGACAGCTCCTCCTCCCCGATCAGGCCGGCCAGGGCCCGGGCGGCGGCCATCTTCATCTCCTCGTTGATGTCGCTGGCCCGCACATCCAGCGCGCCCCGGAACACCCCGGGGAAGGCCAGCACGTTGTTGATCTGGTTGGGATAGTCGCTCCGGCCGGTGGCCACCACCCGGGCTCCCCCCGCCTTGGCCTCCTCTGGGAAGATCTCCGGCGTGGGGTTGGCGCAGGCAAAGACGACGGCGTCCTTCGCCATGGTGCCCACCATCTCCGGGGTCACCACCTTGGGGGCGGAGACGCCGATGAACACATCTGCCCCCACCATCATCTCCGCCAGGGTGCCGGTGCGGCGCTCCAGGTTGGTCACCTCGGCAATGGCGGCCTGTGCCTCGTTGAGCTGAGGATCTCCTTTACACACCGCGCCAAACTTATCGCACAGGGTGATGTGCCGGAACCCGGCGGACAGCAGCAGCTTGGTGATGGAGATGGCCGCCGAGCCCGCGCCGGAGAACACCACCTTCACGTCCTCCTTCTTCTTCCCCACCACCCGCAGGGCGTTGGTGAGGCCGGCCAGGGCGATGATGGCCGTGCCGTGCTGGTCGTCGTGGAACACCGGGATATCGCACATCTCCTTCAGCCGGCGCTCGATCTCAAAGCAGCGGGGGGCGGAGATGTCCTCCAGGTTGATGCCGCCGAAGGAGCCGGAGATGTTGTACACCGTCTGGACGAACTCGTCCACATCCTTGGTCCTGACACACAGGGGGAACGCGTCGATGCCGCCGAAGGTCTTGAACAGGACGCACTTGCCCTCCATCACCGGCATCCCGGCCTCGGGGCCGATGTCCCCCAGGCCCAGCACGGCGGTGCCGTCGGTGATGACCGCCACCAGGTTGTGCCGCCGGGTGAGCTCGTAGCTCTGGCTGGGGTCCTTCTGGATCTCCAGGCAGGGCTGGGCCACCCCGGGGGTGTAGGCCACCGACAGCTCCTCCTTGTTCCCCGCGGGCACCGTGGCCACCACCTCGATCTTTCCCTTCCACTCCCGATGCAGCCGGAGGGCCTCTTTCGCGTAATCCATAACTCCATTCCTTTCCATGTATCATCTCGGTCCCGCGCGCGGGACTTCCTTCCATACCGCTATTATACCGGATCGGACAAAAATCGCAACCGCTTTCTCCTCCCCTCTCCCACATTTCTTTCTCCCGGTGCCGGGGGCCTTTTGGTGCATCTCTCCCCGCCCCGCGGGAAAGATATCCGGTGCGGGAGGCGCCCCTCCCCGCCTACGCCGGCCCAAACAGGTCTCCGTGCGCGAAAAGACGAAAAAAATCACGTTTTTGCTTTTCTTTCAGGGGAAAATATACTATACTATTAGGGACTGTATCCGTACTGCATCCCGGGCGCTGGCACATGGTGTTTTCCAGCCCCTGGCCTTTTTCAGAGAGGAGGCGGCCTGCTTTGGAGCAGCAACTGACGAAAAAATACGGCCTGCCTACCGCCATCTGCATGGTGGTCGGCATCGTCATCGGCAGCGGCATCTTTTTCAAAGCGGAAAAGATCCTCAACGCCACCGGCGGCGACCTGCGCACAGGCATCCTGGCCTGGATCATCGGCGGCCTGATCGCCATCTCCAACGCCTGCGCCTTTGCCGTCATGGCCACCCGCTATCAGAAGGTGGGGGGCATGGTGGACTATGCCGAGGCCGCCGTGGGCCGGGCCTACGGCTACTATCTGGGCTGGTTCCTGGCCGCGGTCTACTATCCCTGTCTGACCAGCACCCTGGCCTGGGTGTCCGCCCGCTATACCTGTGTCCTGCTGGGCTACGACATCGTCAGCGGCGAGTGCATGACCATCACCCTGTTCTATCTGGTGGCCGCCTACTTCATCAACACCATGGCCCCCCGTCTGGCCGGCAAGCTCCAGGTCTCCATGACCCTCATCAAGCTGGTCCCCATCCTGCTCATGGCCGGGATGGGCACTGCGGCAGGGCTGCGGAGCGGCATGACCGCCGCCAACTTCGCCCAGGTCACCGCCGACACCGTTACCGCCTACCCCCTCTTCACCGCCCTGGCCGCCACGGCCTTCGCCTATGAGGGCTGGGTGGTGGCCACCACCATCAACGCGGAGCTCAAGGACCCGAAGCGCACCCTGCCCCTGGCCCTGGTCTGCGGGGTGGGCATCATCATGCTGATCTATCTGTTCTACTATGTGGGCATCGCCGGAGCAGTCCCCAACGCCGTCATGATGGAGAGCGGGGAGCATGGCGCAAGGCTGGCTTTCTCCACTATCTTTGGCCAGGCTGGGGGCACCATACTGTTTGTCTTTGTGCTCATCTCCTGCCTGGGCACCTGCAACGGGCTGATGATGGGCTGCACCCGGGGATTTTACGCCCTGGCGGCCCGGGGAACAGGGCCCAAGCCTCAGATCCTCTCCCAGGTGGACCCCTCCACCGGCATGACCTCCAACGCGGCTGCAGCTGGACTGCTGGCCTGCGCCTTCTGGGGGACCTACTTCTATTTCGGCTGCCTCCAAAATCATCTGGGCCCCTTCCGCTTTGACTCCTCCGAGATCCCCATCATCACCCTCTACGCCATGTACCTCCCCATCTTCCTGGGCTTCATGCGGGAAGCCAGGGAGGAGCCGCCCTTCCGCCGCTTCGTGCTCCCCGCCCTGGCCCTGTGCAGCGGCCTGTTCATGGTGATCGCCGGCATCCTGTCCTACCAGTGGGACTGCCTCTATTATCTGCTCTTCTTCGCCGTCTTTATGGCGGCGGGGGCACTCTTCTACAAGCGGAAGAGCCTCTGAGCCCGCTGTCATCGGTCAGCCCGGAGCCCCCCGATGGGGGCTCCGGGCTTTTTTCAGCGGCCAGAGAGGCAGGAATGTGGTCCGGTCCCCTTTCTTCAGGCAGCGGTGCCTGGGGCAGCCGAGACAGAAAAGAAGAACACAAAAGCGCAGGGGCTGTAAGTCCCTGCGCTTCGCCTCTTTTATTCCGCTCCCGTCTCTGGGCCGCACCCCCGGGATCACTTCTTTTTGACTGCCTCCGCCTGATCCAAGAGCTCCTCCGCGCTCCTGCGCAGGGCCGGAGTCACCGCCGCCCCGCCGATGAGCCGGGCCAGCTCCTCGATGCGGCCGGCGCGGTCCAGCCGCTCCACCCGGGTGTAGGTCCGGCCGTCCCGCTCCCCCTTCTCCACCGAGAAATGGGTGTCCGCCATGGCGGCGATCTGGGGCAGGTGGGTGACGCAGAGCACCTGCTTCTTCCGGGCCACCTGGGCCATCTTTTCCGCCACCTTCTGGGCCGCCCGGCCGGACACTCCGGTGTCCACCTCGTCAAAGACCAGGCTGTCGATGCTGTCGTCCTCCGCCAGCACATTTTTCAGCGCCAGCATGATGCGGGCCAGCTCTCCTCCGGAGGCCACCTTCTGGATGGGCTTGAGAGCCTCGCCCACGTTGGCGGACATGAGGAACTGCACCTCGTCCCCGCCGGTCTCATCCAGCCCCCAGGCCCCCTCCTTGGGGGCGAACTCCACCTGGAAGCGGACTTTGGGCATGTCCAGCTGGCGCAGCTCCTCCTGCACCCGGGTCTGGAGGGCCTCGGCCGCCCGCCTGCGGGCCTGGGAGAGCACCCCCGCCCGCCTCGCCGCCTCCTCCCTGGCCTTCTCCAGCTTCTGGCTCAGGCGGGCGATGGTGTCGTCGGCGTACTGGATCTGGTCCAGCTCCTGGCGGCTGCGCTCCAGGTAATCCAGCATCTCCTCCACCGTGGAGCCGTACTTCTTTTTCAGCCGGTAGATGGTATCCAGCCGCCCCTCCAGCTCGTCCAGTTCCTCCGGGGAGAAGTCCAGCTCCTCCTCCAGATCCCGCAGCAGCTCCACCGCGTCGTCCGCCTCACACCGCAGCTGGGACAGCTTCTCCTGGAGCTGGGAGAGGCGGTCGCTGTACCGGGCCACCCCCTGGACAGCCCCCTCGGCCTCTGCGAGCAGGTCGGCCGCTCCCCGGCCGTCCTCGTCCCCGGACAGGGCGTACTGGGCGGTCTGGACCGCATCCATCAGCTTCCCGGCGCTGCGCAGAAGCTGGCGCCGCCCGTCCAGTTCCCGGTCCTCCCCCGGCTTCAGGTCGGCCCGCTCCAGCTCCCCGATCTGGAAGGTGAGGGTGTCCACCCGGCGGGAGCGCTCCGCCTCGTCCATCTCCAGTTCCCCGATCTTTCTCCGCAGCTCCGCCAAGGCTCTGTATGCCTCCCGGAAGGAGGCCAGCTCCCCCTCCGTGTGTCCGGAGCGGTCCAGATAGCCCAGATGGCAGGCCGGGTCCAGCAGCTGCTGTCCGTCGTGCTGGCCGTGGATGTTCAGCAGCTGACGCCCCAGCTCCCGCAACTGGGCCACGGTCACCAGCCGCCCGTCCACCCGGCAGATATTCCGGCCGTCCCCCTGGATCTCCCGCTGGAGGAGCAGCTCCTCCCCCGCCGGGACCCCGTTCTCCTCCAGCCAGCCCAGCCCGGACACGCCGGTGAACACCGCGTTGACCAAGGCCGACTTCGCCCCGGTGCGGATCAGCTCCCGGCTGGTCCGCTCCCCCAGCACCGCACTGATGGCGTCAATGACAATGGACTTGCCCGCTCCGGTCTCACCGGTCAGAGCGTTGAAGCCAGGATCGAACTGGATATCGGCCCGCTCGATGACCGCGATATTCTCAATGTGAAGCAGAGAAAGCATCTTTGCCCCTCCTGACCTGTCTCAAACTCACTCCAGCAGCTTGTGGGCTTCGCTGCAAAATGCCTCTGCCGAGGCGCTGTCCCGCATGATGAGCATCCCGGTGTCGTCCCCCGCCAGACTGCCCACCATCCCGGCGATCTCCATCCCGTCCAGGGCGGAGCAGGCCGCCGAGGCCAGCCCGGGCATGGTCTTGACCACCACCAGATTCTGGGCCGCCTCCACCGAGACCACCCCCTCCTTGAAGATGTTCCGCAGCCGGCCCGCGGAGCTCTTTCCCTCCTGCCGGTCCGCTGCCACATAGCGGTAGCTGCCGGAGGGGGCCAGCTCCTTCACCAGCCGCAGCTGTTTGATGTCCCGGGAAATGGTGGCCTGGGTGGTGGTGAACCCCCGCAGCTTCAGCTCAGCGAGCAGCTGCTCCTGGGTCTCCACATCCATCATGCGGATCACATTCAAAATCTCCGCCTGTCTCGCTCGCTTCACAGCTCATACCCTCCCAGCTTCTGATAGATGATCTGATAAAAGTTCCGTTCCGTCAGCCGGATCAGCCGGGTGGACTGACGGGCACAGGAGATCTCCACCCGCTCCGTTCCGGTGATGCGCAGAGCCTTGCCCCCGTCCACCGCCAGGTACAGATGCTTCCGGCTCCCCCGGGGGAGCTGGACGGTGACCAGCCGCTCCGGCGCCAGCACCATGGACCGGGTGGACAGCTGGTGGGCGCACACAGGAGTGACGATGATGTCCCGTGAGGTGGGCTCCACGATGGGCCCGCCCGCTGACATGGAGTAGGCGGTGGAACCGGTGGGGGTGGAGACGATGACCCCATCCCCCATCAGGTTGGTGACCAGCACCCCGTCCGCCCGGACCTCCATCTCGGCCACCCGGGCCATGGAGCCCTTGGAGATCACCGCGTCGTTCAGGGCCAGGTCCTCCGAGAGCACCTTCTCCCCCCGGAGCACCCGGACGGAGAGCATCATCCGCTCCTCGGTCCGATACTCGCCGGCGGCCAGCAGGGTGAGCAGGCTCAGCTCGCCCCGCTCCAGCTCCGCCATAAAGCCCACGCTCCCCATGTTCACCCCCAGGATGGGCACGTCGTGGAGGGTGGCGTCCCGGGCCGCGTGGAGGATGGTCCCGTCTCCGCCGAAGCAGAGCAGCACATCCGCCCGCTTCAGCTCCTCCTCCATGCTGCCCAGCTTCACCTGCCGGGGCAGATCCAGCCGGTCCCCCTTCCTGGGGGCAAAGGGGAGGCAGAGGGCCGTCTCCGCCCCGGCGTTGTTCAAGATCCTGCGGGCCTCCAGCGCCACCCGCAGGCCCCTGTCCCGATAGGGGTTGGAACTGAGCAGCACTCTCACGGCTGTCCCTCCTTCCCCTGGAGGGACCGGTGGGACTCCTCCACCAGCTCCCTCAGGTCTCCGGACCAGACCGGGCCCTCCCCCTCGGTCCCCAGCCAGCCCAGGTATTCAATATTGCCCTCCGGGCCGGTGATGGGGGAAAAGGTGATATCCTTTACAGAAAATCCCGCCTCCCGGGCATGGTCCAGGAAGTGCTCCAGCACCTCCAGATGGACCGCCGGGTCCCGAACCACCCCTTTTTTGCCCACCTTTTCCCGGCCGGCCTCGAACTGGGGCTTGACCAGGCACACCGCCTGGGCCCCCTCCCGCACCAGGGGGCGCATGGGGGGCAGGATCAGCCGGAGAGAGATGAAGGCCACGTCCACGGAGAAGAAGTCCAGGGGCTCCGGGATCTGCTCCCCGGTGAGGTAGCGGGCGTTGGTCCGCTCCATGCACACCACTCTGGGGTCGCTGCGCAGCCGCCAGTCCAGCTGGTTGTAGCCGGAGTCTACGGCGTACACCTTCTCCGCGCCCCGCTGGAGCATGCAGTCGGTGAAGCCGCCGGTGGAGGAGCCGATGTCGGCACACACCGCCCCCTCCAGACGGATGGGCCAGCGCTCCACCGCCTTCTCCAGCTTCAGTCCTCCCCGGCTCACATAGGCCAGGGTCCTGCCCCGCACCTCGATGGCACAGCCGGGCCCCACCTGGGTGCCCGCCTTGTCCACCTTCCGTCCGTCCACATAGACCTGCCCTGCCATGATCATGGCCTGGGCCTTCTGGCGGCTCTCCGCCAGTCCCCGGGCAGTCAGTTCAACATCCAGCCGCTGTTTTGTCAAATCGCAGCACCTCCATGGCCCGCTGGGCCAGCCCGGCTCCGTCCAGTTCCAGGAGCCGCTTCAATTCTCCCACGCTGCCGTGGGGGGTAAAGGTATCGCCGGAGCTGCACAGCGCCACCCGGGCGCTGATGCCGGCCTGCTCCAGCGCGCAGGCGAGCCGCTCTCCCACGCTGCCGGCGGAGACGCTGTCCTCCGCCACCAGCAGGGCGCCCGTCCGGCGCACAGAGTCCAGCACCGGAGCGGCATCCAGCGGTGTAATGATGTTCAGCTTTACAACTTCCGCCTCTACGCCCCGCTCCTCCAACAGCCGGGCCGCCTGGAGCACATCGTTGATCTCCACACCGTAGGACACCAGCGTGATGTGGGACCCCCGTCGCAGGACGGCCGCCGGGGCCCGGCCGCTGTCCTCCCGGTACTCCCCCTCGCCGCCCCGGGGATAGCGCACCGCCGCCGGCCCGTCCCAGCGCAGGACCGCCTCCTCCAGCATCGCCTTCAGCTCGGCAAAATTGGCGGGGGCATAGACCCGCATCCCAGGGACGCTGTTGAGATAGGACACGTCAAAGACCCCCTGGTGGGTCTCACCATCCTCCCCAACCAGCCCGGCCCGGTCCACTGCCAGCACCACATGCAGCCGGTCCAGAGCCACGTCGTGGAGGAGCATGTCATAGGCCCGCTGGAGGAAGGTGGAATAGACCGCCACCACCGGGACCGCCCCCTGCTTGGCCATGCCGGCGGCCATGGACACCGCGCAGCCTTCGGCAATGCCCACATCGAAAAAGCGGTCCGGGAACTGGAGGGCAAAGTAATCCAGCCCAGTCCCGGTCTGCATAGCCGCCGTGACGGCGCAGACCCGCGGGTCCTCCCGGGCCAGCCGGGCCACCTCCCGACCAAACACGGAGGAGAAGCTGGCCCGCCCCTGCTTCAGGGGCTCCCCTGTCTCGGGATCAAAGGGGGACACGCCGTGGTAGGCGTCGGGATTCTCCTCAGCAGGTGTGAAGTCTTTTCCCTTTATGGTCCTGACATGGAGCAGGACCGGCTCCTTCAGGTCCCGGGCGTAGCGGAGGATCTCCGTCAGCTCCCGCAGGTCGTGGCCGTTCACCGGCCCCAGATAGGTGAAGCCCATATTCTCAAACAGGCTGCTGGGGAGCAGGCTCTCCTTCACCGCTTTCTTCAGCCGGTGGGTCACCCGGTAGATCTTCCGCCCGAACCAGGTGGCGTTCATCACCTTCCGGTAGTACTTCTTGAAGGTGAGATACTGGGGCTTCAGGCGCTGGCGGGCCAGGTGCTCCGCCACGCCGCCCACGTTCTTGGTGATGGACATGCCGTTGTCGTTGAGGATGACCAGCAGCTGGCCCCTGCTCTGCCCCGCGGTGGACAGGCCCTCATAGGCCAGTCCGCCGGTGAGCGCTCCGTCTCCGATGAGAGCCAGCACCCGGTAGTCCTCCCCCAGCATGTCCCTGGCCCGGGCCATCCCCACCGCCACCGCCACCGAGTTGGAGGCGTGTCCGGCGATGAATGCGTCATGGACGCTCTCAGATGGCTTGGGGAAACCGGCGATCCCGCCGAGCTGCCGGATGGTGGACATCTGCTCCCGCCGGCCTGTGAGCATCTTGTGTGGGTAGCTCTGATGGCCCACGTCAAAGACCAGCCGGTCCCGGCTGGTGTCGAACACCCGGTGGATGGCCACGGTGAGCTCCACCACCCCCAGGTTGGAGGACAGATGCCCTCCGGTCCGGGCTACGTCCCGGATCAGCTCCTGCCGGAGCTGGCCGCACAGCTCCCGGGCCTCCTGGTCCCCCATCCCCGCCAGGATGGGGCCATATGAGGTTGTTTTGTCTCTCTTATCCAAAAAAATCCCTCACAGCTTCCTGGGCGGCGCCGCAGCGCCTCCCCTCCCGGTTTACCAGATCATGGGGCCGGTGATGCCAATGGCCGTGCCCAGCAGAGCCCCCATCAGCACCTGGGGGAGCGTGTGGCCCAGGTGCTCATTCAGCTTCTTTTTGGGCTTGAGCTCCTCCGGCATCTCCTTCCAGTGGGCCATCACATAGTTGAGCACCTTGGCCTGCTCCCCAGCGGCCCGGCGCACATTACAGGCGTCGTACATCACCACCAGGGCCACCACCGCCGCCAGGGAGAACAGGGGCGCCTGCCAGCCGTAGATCTGCCCGATGGACGCCGTAGCCGCGCAGATGAAGGAGGAGTGGGAGCTTGGCATGTCGCCGCTGCCTACCATCCGTTTCAGGTCCAAGTTCCGGTTCACGACCAGATTGGCCACTGTCTTGATCAGCTGGGCCAGGAACCACGCCAGGATGGACAGATCCAGCACCAGATTCCCCGTTAAAAAACCGGTACGCCCCTCAAACATTTGCCTTCGCTCCCTTCTGTCCCGTCTGTTTTCACTTCCGCCGGGAGGCCAGCTCCCGGGCCAGCCAGATGAGGAAGTCCGGCTGCGGGAATCCGTTCAGTGCGGACACTGCCTCCTCCGTCAGCTGCTCCACCAGCGCGCCGCTCCCCTCCAGTCCCAGGGCCGTGACGAAGGTGCTCTTCTCTCTGGAGCGGTCCGAGCCCACCGGCTTGCCAAACTCCTCGGTGGTGCCCGTCACGTCCAGCATGTCGTCCCGGATCTGGAAGGCCCGGCCCAGCTTCTGAGCATAGCGGGCCACGGCCCGCCGCTGCTCCGGGCTCCCCCCCGCGGCAATACACCCCAGCTCCGCCGCGGCGGAGATCAGGGCGCCGGTCTTCAGGCTCTGGAGCAGCTCCAGCTCACTCAGGGACAGGCTCCGCCCCTCCCCCGCCATATCCAGCACCTGTCCCCCCACCATGCCGGAGGGACCGGCCGCCCGGGAGAGGCAGTCCACCCCCTCTGCCATCTGCTCCGGGGAGAGCAGATCCCGCCGGGCAGTCAGCATCTGAAAGGCCGCGGTGAGCAGGCCGTCCCCGGCCAGCACCGCGGTGGCCTCCCCATACACCCTGTGGTTGGTGGGGCGCCCCCGGCGCAGGTCGTCGTCGTCCATGCAGGGCAGGTCGTCATGGATCAGGGAGTAGGTATGCACCATCTCCACCCCGCAGGCAAAGGGCAGGGCCCGCTCCGGGTCGCCGCCGCACAGGCGGCAGCACTCCAGGGTCAGCACGGGCCGGACCCGCTTTCCCCCCGCCATCAGGCTGTACTCCATGGCCTCCTGGAGGTCCGCGTACCGGTCGTCCTCCCGGAATATGGCCCCCAGGGCCTCCTCGATCCGCTTCTGGTCGCCGGCCAGCCGGCGCTCAAATTCCAGGCTCATATCACAGTTCTCCTCCAAAGGGCTCCTCCCGGGGCTGTCCGTCCTCCCCTGCGGTGAGCAGGGTCACCTTCTGCTCCGCCTGATCCAGGCGCTTGGTGCACTCCCGCATCAGCTTCGCCCCCTCTTCAAAGAGCGCCATGGCCTCATCCAGCGGGGCGTCCCCCCGCTCCAGCAGGCCCACGATCTCCTCCAGCCGGGCCATGGACTGCTCAAAATCCAGCTTTTTTCCCGCCATCACAGGCACTTCCTTTCCTCCACCCGGCACGCCAGGCTGCCGTCCGACAGGCGCAGCTCCAGCCGCTCTCCCGGGGCCGCATCCTTGACAGAGGCGATCAATGTTCCATTCTCATTTCGGGCGATGGAGTAGCCCCGGCCCAGCACCTTCAGCGGGCTCATGGCGTCCAGCGCCGCGCTGTCCCGGGCCAGGCGCTCCCGCGCCCGGGACAGGATCTGCCCGGCCCCGTGTCCCAGCCGCTGTCCCTGGTAGTCCAGCAGCAGCCTCCGGTCCCGGAAATAGGCCCCCGGGTCGGTGAGCATCCGGCTGCGGCCCAGCCGCTCCAGATCCTTCCTGCGCCGGGCCAGCAGGCTGCCGGTCCCCTTCTCCAGCCGCTTGGCCAGCCCGTCCAGCCATGCGTACAGCTCATTCTGGTCGGGCACCGCCAGCTCCGCCCCGTTGGAGGGGGTGGCCGCCCGCAGGTCGGCCACAAAATCAGCGATGGTCACGTCGGGCTCATGGCCTACGGCGGAGATCACCGGGATCTGGGAGCGGTAGATGGCCCGGGCCACGCACTCCTCGTTAAAGGCCCACAGGTCCTCCATGGAGCCGCCCCCCCGGCCGGTGATGATCAGGTCGGCGGCTTGATGGAGGTTGGCCCAGTCCAGGGCGGCGGCGATCTCCTCCGCCGCCCCCTCCCCCTGCACCCGCACCGGCAGGACGCGCACCTGGGCCAGGGGGTATCTGGCCCCCAGGATGCGCAGCATGTCCCGCACCGCCGCCCCTGCCGGAGAGGTGATCAGGGCGATGCGCCGGGGATAGGCGGGCAGAGGCCGTTTGTGGGCCTGGTCGAACAGGCCCTCCCGCAGCAGCTTCTCCTTCAGCTGCTCAAAGGCTACGTGCAGGTCCCCCGCTCCCTCCGGGGTCAGGCGGACGCAGTACAGCTGATACTGCCCGTCCCGTGGGAACACGGTGATCCGCCCGGCGGCGATGACCTGCATCCCGTTCTCCGGGCGGAAGCGCAGGGAGGCGGCGTCCCCCCGGAACATGACGCACCGCAGTGCCCCCTGGCTGTCCTTCAGCGTAAAATAGTGGTGCCCGGAGGGATACATCTTATAGTTGGACAGCTCCCCCCGCACCAGCAGGCCGGAGAGGAGCCGGTCCCGGTCCATCCAGCTCTTGATATAGCCGCTTACCTGGGAGGGACTGAGGATGGTCTCTTCTCTCATGCCAGCTCCCCTCCCTCCAGGGCCCGTCGGGTCAGGATGGCCACCCCCATGGCGTTGTCCGTGGAGTAGCAGGGCTGGGCGAACAGGGCGCCGCAGCTCCTCTCCATGGCGGCCCGCAGCTGTCGGTTGGAGGCCACACCGCCGGAGCACAGCACCGGCAGGCCGGGGCAGCGGCGCTGGGCCTCCTGGGTGGCCCGGAGGACCACGCTGCACACCGTGTCCAGGGTGAAGCGGGCCACGTTGGCCGGGGCCTCTCCCTCCGCCAGCAGTCTCTTCACCTGATTCTCCATCCCGGACAGGGAGAACGTGAGGTCCTTCAGCTTCACGCGGTACTCCATACAGGCATCCGCCTGAGGATAGAGCTCGTCCAGCGCTTTGCCAGCTGGGAACTGGAGCCCCAGCAGGACGCCGGTGCGGTCGATGAGCTGGCCAGCGGAGATGTCGCTGGTCCCGCCCAGCTTCTCCGCCGCCACATTGGTCCCCTGGGGCCGGACCAGCAGCAGCTCGGTGGTGCCGCCGGACAGGTGCCAGGCCAGGAAGGGACCGTCCAGCAGGTCCGTCCGCCCGGCGGACCAGGCCGCCGCCGCCAGGTGCCCCTGCTGGTGGGAGCAGGCAAAAAACGGCACCCCAAGGGCGGCGGCCAGCGCCCTTCCCTGGGACTCCCCCGCCAGGAAGCAGGGCATGTAGGAGCCCTCCACAGCCCGGGGCCGGGTGCTGGCCCCCACTGCCTTCAGGTCCCGGAGCAGTCCGCGGCCCTCCAGCTCCTCCAGCAGCGCCGGGAGCTGCTTCACATGCTGGAACAGGGCGTCGCTCTGCCGCAGTCCCAGCTCTCCGGGCCGCACCGCCAGCAGGCGGCCGGCGTTGCAGCCATCCGCCCCGTCAAAGACGGCTGCGGAGGTGGTATAGTTGCTGGTATCCAGTCCCAGAACCGGCATGGTCATTCCTCCGGCTCCTCCGGCCCCGCCGCTTCCTCCTCCTTCTTTTCCGGCTTGGGGGCGGAATCGGCAAACTCTGCCCGGACAAAGGAGCCCAGGATGCCGTTGATAAAGGAGACCACCTCGGCCGGCTCATAGTTCTTGGCGATCTCCACCGCCTCGTTGATGGCGGCGGAGTTGGGGATCGCCGGCATATACAGCACCTCATACATGGCGGTGCGCATCACCGCAGCCGCCATGCGGGGGATGCGGGCAAAGCTCCAGCCCACGGAATAGCGGGAGATGTAGTCATCCAGCTCCGGCCCGTGGACATAGACCCCCTGTACCAGATCCCGGATGTACTGCCGCTGCTTCTCGTTGGGAAACTGGGCGTAGAGGGGCTCCTCCTCCCCCAGCTGTGCGAACCGCTCCCGGGTCATCTCGTGCTCCAGCAGCTCCTCCGCGCTGCGGCTGCCAAAGCCCAGTTCATAGATCATATGCACCGCGACCTCACGGGCGTTGCTTCTCGTCATTGTGTGATCCCTCCGTCACTTGGGCCCTCTGTCCCAATCTTTCTCTCTGGCCCGCGTCTCCGGGGCTCCGACTTTTCATCCAGATCCATTATATACATGTATATACAAAAAGAAAACCCTAAAATATGTTTTACGGGATTTTTCTCCCGGGTTCCGGGGCGCTGCGCCTCACGGCGTCTTCTCCCGCTCCTCCGGGACGCTGAGCAGCTGGACCAGCTGGTGGTAGAGCTGCTCCGGCGCCTGTTTGAAGCGGGCGGCCGCCCGCTCCCCCTGTCCCGCCGCGGGCATCAGCAGGCTCAGCTCCAGCAGGGGGCCGCTGTCGTCCGCCAGCCGCAGTCGCACCGTGCACGTCCCGTCCGGGTTTGGGAGCACCTCCCCCTGCACCTGCTGCTCCCGCATCAGGGTCTCATTCACCCGCACCAGATTGTCGTCGCACCGGCGGCGCACCGAGTATGGCAGGCTGCTCTCACAGATCTCGCTGTTGCGCCGCCCCTTCTCCGTGATGGCGTAGCGCTCCCCCTCCCGGCTCAGGTGCTCTGTCTCCACCAGATGCTCCACCGCCTGCGTCAGGGAGAAATAATCCACCCCGGCG
This sequence comes from Lawsonibacter asaccharolyticus, assembly GCF_022453915.1. Taxonomy (NCBI): domain Bacteria; kingdom Bacillati; phylum Bacillota; class Clostridia; order Eubacteriales; family Oscillospiraceae; genus Lawsonibacter; species Lawsonibacter asaccharolyticus. The sequence goes on along the minus strand of NZ_CP091870.1, from coordinate 1,327,847 downwards.
TCGCACAGTGCCAGCTCCAGAAGCTGAAGGAACGTGATCGGCGCCGCAATGCGGGCCATAATATACAGGACCAGCAGCTTCAGATCCATCTCATCCTGAATAAATCCCATCCGGGCCATCCAAGCACACCTCTCTCTTCTTGCCCCGGCCCTGGCGGGCCGGCGGCGTCCCGGACACCGCTCCACCTTTGGTGGGAACGTGCCCATGGTCTTTCTATTTTATTATAGAACAAAACGCGCGAAAGGACAACCCCGCATTTCCGGCTCCTCTGGCACCATCCCGCCTGTCGGTCATAGTATGGTATGGAAGCCCTTCACTTCCGGCGGGCCCGGCACCCCCGTGCCCGTCCACTCCACTCAATCTGACGAGGAGGTATCCATATGCCTGAAAAGGTCGCGCCCGGTCCCGTGAGCGATGATCGCTGCATCCGGGAGGCCGTGTGCATACACACGAAAAAAATTTTTGATTCCTGCAAAGACAAAGACTGCATTGAGGATCTGCGGGTCTATCCCACCTGCGGGTCGCAGGAGGTCCTTGACCGGGCCCTGTCGGTCAAGGCCGGGACAGCCGAGCTGCTGTACGCCTACATCGATGTGGAGCCCGTAGGGTTCAACCGCGGGTTCTATACCGTGGATGTGCGGTATTTTTACCGGATCACCGCTGATGCGTTCATCGGGGCCGCCCGCCCCATCGAGGTATGCGGTCTGGCCGTATTTGACAAGCGGGCCATCCTGTTCGGCAGCGAGGGTGGCGCCAAGTCCTTCAGCTCCGACTCCCCCAGCGTGTGCAGCTGCCAGGATCTGATGGGCAGCAGTCTCCCCACCGCACACGTGGAGGCCATTGCCTACAAGAGGCCGTGTCCGGGCCACCGGCGTCAAAAGCCGGTTGACAGATTCCGCTCTCTCCTCTATACTCCCAGATACACCCCTGACATCCCCTGTATCCCGTTCCCGTTCCCTGGGCCGCGGGAGAACCGGAGCGTTTTTATCACACGATAATAAAAGGAGGACTCACCCATGGATCAGATGGAGATCCGGCAGCTCGTCGCCCGGCAGAGGGCCTATTTTCAGAGCGGTGCGACCCTGCCGGCCAGGGCGCGCGTTGAGGCCCTCCGCGCCCTGAGGTCCGCAGTGGCTGCCCGGGAGGAGGAGCTGAACGACGCCCTCCGGGCCGACCTGGGCAAGAGCGCCTTTGAGAGCTATATGTGCGAGGTGGGCATGGTCCTCAGTGAGCTGACCTATATGATCCGCCGCACCCCCGCCTTCGCCGCTGACCGCCGGGTCAGGACCCCCCTGGCCCAGTTCGCCGCCCGGAGCTATGTCAAGCCCTCCCCCTACGGCACCGTCCTCATCATGAGCCCGTGGAACTACCCCCTGCTCCTCACCCTGGCCCCCCTGATCGATGCCCTGGCCGCCGGAAACACTGCGGTGGTCAAGCCCAGCGCATACTCCCCCGCCACCAGCCGGGTCATCGCCCGGCTCCTGGCGGAGTGCTTTCCCCCGGAGCATGTCTCGGTGGTCACCGGAGGCAGGCAGGAGAACGCCTGCCTGCTGGAGCAGAAGTTCGACTATATCTTCTTCACAGGCAGCCAGGCGGTGGGCCGGGAGGTCCTGCTCCACGCCGCTCAGTACCTCACGCCGGTCACCCTGGAGCTGGGAGGAAAGAGCCCCTGCATCGTGGACGAGACTGCGGATCTGAAGCTGACCGCCCGGCGCATCGTCTTTGGAAAATACCTCAACTGCGGCCAGACCTGCGTGGCCCCCGACTATCTCCTCTGCCAGGAGAGCGTCAAGGACGCCCTGCTGGAGGAGATCGTCCGGCAGATCACTGTTCAGTTCGGCCCCGCCCCCCTGGACAGCCCCAGCTACGGGAAGATCGTCAACCAGAAGCACTTCCAGCGACTGCTGGGGCTGATCCAGCCGGAGAAGGTGGTGTGCGGCGGCACCTGGCAGGAGGAGGCCCTGCGCATCGCTCCCACGGTGATGGACGCCGTCACCTGGCAGGACCCGGTCATGGGGGAGGAGATCTTCGGCCCCATCCTCCCCGTCCTCACCTTCTCTCACATCCCGGAGGTGCTGGAGCTGCTGAAGGACCGGCCCAAGCCCCTGGCCCTCTACCTGTTCTCCAGGAACAAAGGGCACATTCGCGCCGTGACAGAGCGCTGCTCCTTCGGCGGGGGCTGCGTCAACGACGTGGTCATCCACCTGGCCACCAGCGCCATGGGCTTCGGCGGGGTGGGCGAGAGCGGGATGGGGGCCTACCACGGCAGGGTGGGCTTCGAGACCTTCTCCCACCGCAAGAGCATCGTGGACAAAAAGACCTGGATGGACCTGCCCATGCGCTACCAGCCCTATCTGCCCCTCCACGAGAAGCTGATCCGCCGCTTCCTCCGCTGATCCCTCCGCCCTGACGGCCCGGAGGGGCTTTTTTTGCCCCGCCAGGGATATCTCCTCCGCCGCCCCCATACACATGACTGGGGTGATCGATATGCTGCACTATACCTTTTTTCCACAGGACCAAAAGACGCTGGAGCGGCTGCTGTCCCAGCTGATCGCCGCCAGACTCCTCGCCCCGCCCCGTAAGGAGGACAGGAGATGAGGATGGTGGGGTACGGCCGGGTCAGCACCGACCACGAGGAACAGCGGGACAGCCTGGAGCACCAGCAGGCCTTTTTCCAGGACTTCGCCCGGGCCAGGGGCCACACCCTGGTCCGGGTCTATGCCGACCAGGGGATCTCAGGCAAGTGGCTGAAAAAGCGGGACGGCTTCCTCCAAATGCTCCGGGACGCGGAGCGGGGGGAGTTTGAGCTGGTGGTGGTCAAGGACATCTCCCGCTTCGCCCGGAACACCGTGGACTCCCTGGAGAGCATCCGCAGGCTGAAGGCCCTGGGCATCGAGTGCATCTTTGTCAACAACTCCCTCAAGGTGCTGGGGGAATCGGAATTCATCGTCACCATCATGGCGGCCATCGCCCAGGAGGAGAGCGCCAACCTGTCCAAGCGGGTGAAGTTCGGGAAGGACATCACCTCCCGGAAGGGGAGGGTGCCCCCCCGCATCTACGGCTACGACCGGCTGGACAACTTCACCCTCCGGATCGTCCCGGCGGAGGCGGAGGTGGTGCGGGAGATCTTCCGCCTCTACCTCCAGGGCCTGGGCTGCCGGAAGATCGCCCAGGCTCTGGAGGAGCGGGGGGCGTCCACCAAACTGGGGGCCAGCTGGAACAGCCGCGGGGTGCGCCGCGTCCTGGAAAATCCCATCTACTGCGGTCATTATGTCAACCATAAATACACCGTGAGCGACTTCCTCTCCGGCCAGATCCAGCGTCTCCCTCCGGACATGCACTACCACCACGACAGGCCGGAGTGGGCCATCGTCTCCCCTGACACCTTTCAGGAGGCGGCCCGGCTGATGGAGCAGCGTCGGCGGAAGTCCGGCTCCGCCCCTCCCACCCGATACAGCGGCCGCTACCCCCTCTCCACCCTCATCCGCTGCCAGAGCTGCGGCCGCGCCTTCACCCGCCGCCGGGTGGTCTACCCCTCCGGGCGGCAGTATGTCTACTGGCACTGCCCCATCCACAGCGAGTATGCTGGCAGCCGCTGCGGCAACGGCACCATCCTCCCGGAGGAGGGGCTGCTGGACCAGCTCCGGGCCTGGCTGGCCGCCCAGATCTCCTCTCCCGCCGCGCTGGCGGAGGCGGTACGCCTCCGGCTGGACGCCCGCCCCTCCCGGCCTGCGGAGGACCCTGCCGCCGCTCTCCGGCGCCGTCTGGACCAGCTGGAGGGCCAGCGTGCCCGCTATCTGGAGCTCTACGCCGGCGATCTGCTCTCCATGGAGGAACTGCGCCGGCGGCTGCGGCTCCTGGCGGAGCGGGGCGCCCGCCTCCGGGAGGATCTGGACCGGCTGACGCGGGACCCGCCCCGGGATCTGGAGGCGGAGATCACGGAGCAGGTCCGCCGCGTCCTCTCCCTGGAGGACATCACCAACGGGGAGCTGCGGCAGCTGATCGACCGCATCACGGTGAGCGAAAAGGGGGATGTGTCCATCTACCCCGCCCGGCCGGCGGAGGAGCCTCCCGCCGCCCCAGGTGCTTTTGTAGGCAATGGCTGAGGCCGTGGACCCCATCATCCTGAACATGAAGCTGGTAGACGTATGCCAGTGCCGCCCCTGCGACTGTTCCCTCACCGAGATCCCCCAGGCCATCCTGGACTGCTTCGGGGACTCCCTCACCCAGGGCGGCGACGTACACCGCCTGTACGTCACCCTGGGCCAGTTCTCCATCATCCGCCTGGAGCGGGACACCCAGCTGCTCATGCCGGTCTACGACTACTGCATGCCGGAGAAGGAGTGCGACTGCGGCAGCGACTGCAGCCAGGAGGACCCCTGCGAGGTCTTCCGGCAGGTCAAGTTCCCCGTGGACGAATTCTTCCCGCCCAACAGCAGCTGCAGCCGCAACTGCTCCCGCAGCTGCTGACCCCCCAAAACCTCCCCTCCTGCCGGAGGGGAGGTTTTTCTTGCAGTCCCTCCCAAATTGTGCTATGGTAGCTCCAGTCTATTTGATGCAGGAAAGAGGAGATCCTGATGAGAAGATCAGACAGAGCCCGGGACCGGAGCTTTGCCTTTGACGTGATCGACCGCTGCGGGCACGGCGTCGCCGCCCTCTCCACCGGCGGAGAGGGCCCCTACTGCATCCCCCTCTCTCTGGTGCGGGTGGGGGACGACCTGTTTTTCCACTGCGCCCTGGAGGGCCGCAAGCTGGACCTGCTTCGCCGGGACCCCAGGGTGTGCGTCACCTTTGTGGCCGCCGACCAGCCCGCCTACCTCCCGGAGAGCAACATGTACACCACCTTCTTCCAGAGCGCCGTGGTCACCGGCACCGCCTTTGAGGTCACAGACCCCGGCCAGAAGACCGCTGCCCTGCGGGCCCTGTGTGAAAAGATGACCCCCGGACATATGGAGGGCTTTGAGGAGGCCGTCCGCCGCAGCCTGCCGTCCACCGCCGTCTGGGGCATCCATATGGAGGAGGTCACAGGCAAGGAGAAGGCGCGGAAGCGGTAAAGATCCCGGAAGCCTCAAAAGCCTCGGCGCCCCGATGATTCGGAGCGCCGAGGCTTTTCTCACATCAGTGGGGCGAAGATGCGCAGGACGCTGCGATAGAGCTGGACCAGGATGTTCAGGTGCCTGGCCCGACGCAGGCTGATGGCCTCGCACTGCTCCAGGGTCTTCTCAAAGTCCGCCTTGATGTCCGCGATGCAGGGGGCATCACACAGCCAGACACCGTCCTCAAAGTGGAGGAAGAGGCTGCGGTAGTCCAGGTTCACGGTGCCCACCGTGGCATACCGCCCGTCCACCACAAAGTTTTTGGCGTGGATGAAGCCCGGCGTGTACTCGTAGATCTTCACCCCCGCCTCCAGCAGAGGCGGATAGTGGGCCTTGGTCACCTCGAACACGGAGCGCTTGTCCGGGATGTGGGGGGTGATGATGCGCACATCCACCCCCGCTTTGGCGGCGTTGCACAGGGCCGTGTTGGTGGCCACATCCACGATCAGATAGGGCGTGGTGATATAGATATAGTCCCGGGCCCGGGAGATCATGTTCAGGTACACCGCCTGCCCCACTTTCTCGTGGTCCAGGGGCGTATCCGTGTAGGGCTGGACCCAGCCGGAGCCGGGGAGCCGGGGCATGGACTCGGGCCGGAACAGGTCGAAGTCCTCCTCCCAGCCGGAGCAGTAGTCCCACATGGACAGGAACATGACGGTCATGGACCACACCGCCTCCCCCCGCAGGAGGATGGCGCTGTCCTTCCAGTGGCCGAACCGCACCCGGCGGTTGATATACTCGTCCGCCAGGTTCATCCCCCCGGTGAAGCCCACCTTCCCATCGATGATGCACAGCTTCCGGTGGTCCCGGTTGTTCATCCGCAGGGTCAGCACCGGGACCAGCCGGTTGAACACCCGGCACTGGATGCCCCGGGCCGCCATCTGGTCATTATAAGTGCGGGGCAGGGTGAACATGCAGCCGAAGTCGTCATAGATCAGCCGCACCTCCACCCCGGCGGCGGCCTTCCGCTCCAGGATGTCCAGGATGGCGTTCCAGCACTCCCCCTCCTGGAGGATGAAATACTCCAGGAAGATGTAACGCTCCGCCTTCTCCAGCTCCTCCAGCATCCGCACGAAAGCCAGGTCGCCCACCGGGAAATACTCGGTCCGGGTGTTGGTGTAGGCGGGGCAGGAGGCGTACCGCTCCAGATAGCGGATCTGGCCCACCGCGTCCTCATCCAAATGGGTCAGCCTGTCCGCCTTGAAATCCCCCCGCAGCACCTCGTTGCTGCGCTCCGCAATGCCCTTCATCTTCCGGCGGGTCCGCTCAGAGATCCGGTTGCCGCCCAGCAATAGGTAGAGGATGCCCCCGAACACCGGGAACGGCAGGATCACCACCAGCCAGGCGATCTTATAGCCCGGCTCGCTGCGGTCACTGACGATCCACACCGTAGCCAGGAAGCTGACGAAGATGCAGAACCAATAGAAGTAGTCAAAATGGGCGGTAAATTCGTTGACCATCACGAACAGCACCGCGACCTGGGCCACCAGGGCCAGCCCCGCCAGCACGGAGCGGTGGAAGAGGATATATTTGATTTTTCTCCATTTCATGTTGGAAGCGCCTCCTGCCCCGTCTCTCTTTCTCTCCGGGAGGTGGGTCACTGGACCACCACATTCTCCTCCCCCAGCCGCTCTCTCAGGTCGGCCAGCAGGGAGGGGTGTATCATACAGTATCCCTTGGACTGCTTCCGGATATCCTGGTAATACAGCACCACCGGCTGCTCCCCCGGGAAAAAGGAGAGGGCCAGCTTCACCTTTCGGGTCCTGGGGTCGTCCGGGCCGGGCAGGCGGATGAAGAGCTTCCGCTCCCCCGCCTCCCGCCGCTCCTCCGCCTCGGGTGTGTCCAGGGGGCGGATCTCGTCCGCCATCAGCTGGGGCTCCTTCTCGTCCCGGACGGAGATCCTGCCGCTGGCCAGGATGGCCTGGTTCTCCCGGATGTATCCGCCGCTCTGGTCCAGGGCGCGGGCAAAGACCAGCAGCTCCATCCCCCCGGTGTCGTCCTCCAGGCTGACATAGGCCATCAGGGTATTGTTCCGGGTGGTCCTGGTTTTATATGTGGAGATCACGCCAGCCACCTTCACCATCTGGCCGTCCCGGTAGACGGCGGGACCGTCCTCCCGGGCGAAGTCGCTCAGAATGGAGCCGATGGTCACCGCCCCCCTGCGGCGGGCCGCCTCCCGATAGGCGTCCATGGGGTGGCCGGTGAGGTAGAGACCGGTGACCTCCTTCTCCATGGTCATCAGCTGCTGGGGGGTGTACTCAGGGATATTGGCCAGGTGGAGAGCCGGCAGGGCCGCCTGCTCCGCCTCCCCGCCCCCCATTCCGAACAGGTCCAGCTGGCCCTCCACGTTCCGCTTGCGGCTGGCGGCGATGCCGTCCAGCACCTGGCCGAAGACCTCCATCAGTTGGGAGCGCTTACAGCCCATGCGGTCAAAGGCGCCGGACTTGATAAGGCTCTCCAGCACCCGCCGGTTCAGGTCATGGTCGAACATGCGGTCGCAGAAGTCCATAAAGTCTGTAAAGGGTCCACCCTTGCTCCGCTCTTCCAGCAGGCTGTTGATGACGCTCCGGCCCACACCCTTCAGGGCCACCAGGCCGAAGCGGATGCCCCCCTCGGAGACGGTGAAGTCCGCCTCCGACTCGTTGATGTCCGGGGGCAGCAGGCTGATGTGCCACTCCTTGCACTCGGCGATATACTCCGCCACCTTGTCGCTGGAGTCCAGCACCGAGGTGAGCAGGGCGGCCATGTACTCCTTGGGGTGGTGGCACTTGAACCAGGCCGTCTGATAGGCCACCACGGCGTAGCACACCGCGTGGGCCTTGTTGAAGGCGTAGTTGGCAAAGTCGTAGATCTCGTCGTAGATGCTCTGGGCCACCGCCTCGGGGATGCCGTTGGCGGCGCAGCCGGCGATGCTCCGCGCCGGGTCCCCGTGGAGGAAGGTCTCCCGCTCCCGCTCAATGTCCTTCACCTTTTTCTTGGACATGGCCCGGCGCACCATGTCCGCCTGGCCCAGGGAGTAGCCGCCCAGCTGCTGGAAGATCTGGATCACCTGCTCCTGATACACGATGCAGCCGTAGGTGTTGGACAGGATGGGCACCAGAGCGGGGTGCTTGTAGGTGACCTTCTCCGGGTTGTGCTTGCAGGCGATGAACCGGGGAATGGACTCCATGGGGCCCGGACGGTAAAGCGCGATGATGGCGGTGATATCCTCGATGCTCTGGGGCTTCAGGCCGATGCACACCCCGGTCATGCCGGCGGACTCCATCTGGAACACGCCGGAAGTACGCCCCTCGGAGAGCATCTGGAAGGTGGCCGGGTCATCCTCCGGGATCTGGCTGGTGTGGAAGTCCGGGTGGCTGCGCCGGACCAGCCGGGCCGCGTCGTCCAGCACCGTCAGGTTCCGCAGGCCCAGGAAGTCCATCTTCAGCAGGCCCAGCTCCTCCAGTGTGGTCATGATGTACTGCGTGACTACCAGGTCGTCGTTTTTGGCCAGGGGGACATAATCGCTCACCGGCCGGCTGGTGATGACCACCCCGGCGGCGTGTGTGGAGGTGTTCCGGGGCATGCCCTCGATGGCCCTGGCGGTGTCGATGAGCTTTTTCACCTGAGGGCTGCCGTCGTAGGACTCCTTGAGCTGCTTGGACAGCTTCAGGGCGTCCTCCAGGGTGATATGCAGGGCCCCCGGCCCGCTGGGGATCTGCTTGGCGATCACATCCACGTCGGCGTAGGGCATGTTCAGCACCCGGCCCACGTCCCGCACCGCCGCCCGGGCGGCCATGGTGCCGAAAGTGACGATCTGGGCCACGTGGTCCGCCCCGTACTTTTGGGCCACGTAGTCGATGACCTCCTGCCGGCGGCGGATGCAGAAGTCGATGTCGATATCGGGCATGGTGACCCGCTCCGGGTTCAGGAAGCGCTCGAAGTACAGGCTGTACTTCACGGGGTCCAGGTCGGTGATGTTCAGGCAGTAGGACACCATGGACCCCGCCGCCGAGCCCCGCCCCGGCCCCACGGGGATGCCGTGGCCCTTGGCGTAGGCGATGAAGTCGGAGACGATGAGGAAGTAGTCCACAAAGCCCATCTTGCGGATCATGTCCATCTCATAGCGCAGCTTGTCCAGATACTCCTGGGGCTGGGAGGGGTAGCGCCAGCGGAAGCCGTCCATGCACAGCTTCTCGAAGTAGGCGTCCCCATCGGTCCACCCCTCGGGCAGCTGGAAGTGGGGCAGGTGGTACTTGCCGAACTCGAACTCCACGTTGCACAGCTGGGCGATCTTCACGGTGTTCTCCAGGGCCTCCGGGTAATTGGGAAAGAGGGCGGCCATCTCCGCCTCGGTCTTCACGTAGAACTCCTCGGTCTCAAACTTCATCCGGTTTGGGTCATCCACCGTCTTGCCCATCTGGATGCACATGAGGATGTCCTGCATCTCCGCGTCCTCTTTCCGCAGATAGTGGGCGTCGTTGGTGGCCACCAGGGGGATGCCCGTCTCCTCGTGCAGCCGGATCAGCCCCCCGTTCACCTGGCGCTGGACCGGGATGCCGTGGTCCTGGAGCTCCAGATAGTAGCCATCCGCGCCGAACAGTTCCCGCATCTCCAGGGCAACCTCTTTGGCCTTGTCATAGTCCCCTGCAGCCAGCAGCTTGGGCACCTCGCCCCCCAGGCAGGCGGAGCAGGCGATCAGGCCGCCGCAGTGCTCCCGCAGCAGGTCCAGGTCGATGCGGGGCTTGATGTAAAAGCCCTCCAGGAACGCCTGAGAGACCATGTAGGAGAGATTGCGGTAGCCCTCCTCATTCCGGCACAGCAGGACCAGGTGGTGGAAGGAGGAGTCGAACTCGTGGACCTTCTGGAACCGGGTCCGGCCCCTTGGGGCCACATAGACCTCACAGCCGATGATGGGCTTGATGCCCGCCTCCTTGCAGGCCTTGTAGAAATCCACCACCCCGTACATGACCCCGTGGTCTGTGATAGCCACCGCGTCCTGTCCGATCTCCCGGACCCGCTCCACCAGCTTCTTGATGCGGCAGGCGCCATCCAGAAGGGAGAATTCCGTATGCAGATGTAAGTGGACAAAGGCCATAAGCCCCTCCTTCTTCTCCGGAAAAGACGCAAACAAATTTGGAGCAGGACCTCTTGCTGCCTCTTTTCTCCGTCGGTCAGGTCTGTTCTTCTCAAATCCTATACAGCAGGGCGGCCCCACGGAGACGCCGGTCGGGGCCGCCCCGCGGCACACATCACAAAGAGTCTCTATTTCCGAAGGACCTTCTCCAGCGGCTTTCCCTTTGCCAGCTCGTCGATCAGCTTGTCCAAATACCGGATCTTCCGCATCAGTGGGTCCTCGATCTCCTCCACCCGGACGCCGCAGACGGTCCCTGTGATCTTCCCGCAGCTGGGGTTCATCCGGGGCGCTTCCCGGAAAAAGGTCCCATAGTCTATGTCCAGGCTGAGCTGCCGCTCCAGGCCCGCCCGGTCGTATCCGGTCAGCCAGCAGATGACCTCATCCACCTCCTGCCGGGTGCGGCCCTTCCGCTCCGCTTTGGCCGTCAGCAGTGGATATATCTTCGACAGCTTCATGGAGAATACTTTTTCCTGTTCCATATCATCCCTCCGCCGCCTTTTTCAAGGGTCTCCCCTGCCAGATGGCATATCGTCCAAAGGCCTCCATTTATTCCCCGCGGCTCCTCCGCTTTGCTATCATGCCCGCTGTGATCTGACACAGCCGGGTAAACAGGTATCCCAGGGCCGCGCCGATAAAGTTCAGGATGGAGTCGTCCACATCTGCCGCGCCGGTGGCGGTCACCCACTGGATGTACTCCACGCCGCAGGACACCAGCGCGGCCAGGGGCAGAAAGGTCCAGAAGTGGCGCATAGGCCGGAACATCACCGGCATCAGCACCCCCAGCGGCACCAAAATCACCACATTGCCCAGCAGATTGGTCACGCTGACAAAGCTGCCCGTCCGCCGGTAGTAGATGATATAGTTTCGGATGGTGTGGAAGGGCTCCAGATTCACAGCCCCGCCATAGCCCCGGTCCAGGTGGAACAGCCCGCCGAAAAACAGCAGCACCGACAGGATGCACAGGTAGTAGAGCAGCAGGACCCACAGGGCCCCCGTGCGGTAACGCCGCCGCTGCTCTCCCCGCAGCTTCCTCAGACGCAGCAGCACCCCGGTCCCTGCCAGCAGCACGGTCAGGATGGGGATCGCCATCTGCACCGGGAGCGAGAGCCTGTCCCCCAGGATCAGCCAGAACAGGTTGACGGCTCCGGCGGTCAGATAACAAATCAAGGTCATAGATCTCTCCCGTGGTATCAGATAGTTTTGCCGGGCCCCGCCCCCTCGCCCCGGGCCTGCCCCAGCTCCACCAGCTTACGCAGCCGATGGTTCAGGGCCGACTTGGTCGCCGGCGGGTCACACAGGGCCGCCAGCTCCGCCAGAGTATCCTCCGGGTGCTCCAGCCGCAGTCGGGCCGTCTCCCGCAGCTTGTCCGGCAGGCCCTCCAGCTGCCCGGACTGCTCCAGGCTCCGGATCGCCTCCAGCTGGACCTGGGCCGCCTCCACCGCCTTGTCCAGGTTGGCCGCGTCACAGTTCACCCGCCGGTTCACGCTGCCCCGCAGGTTCTTCTCCAGCTTGGCGTTCATGATCTCCATGGCGGCCAGGGGCGCGCCGATGGCGGTAAGGAAGTCCTCGATGCGCTCACTCTGCTTGAAATAGGCGATATAGTTGGCCTTCCGGGTGGCCTCCTTGGGCTGGAAGCCCGCCTCCCGCATCAGGGCGGGCACCTCCCGGCTCACGTTGTAGTGGGAGGTGGACAGCTCCAGGTGATAGGCCTTCCGGGGGTCGGTGACCGACCCCCCCGCCAGGAACGCCCCCCGGAGGAAGGCAGCCCGGCAGCAGGGCTCCTCCAGCACGGCGAAGTTCACGTGGTTTGCCAGACTGCCCGCATCCATCCCGAAGGTCCCGCTCACTGCTGCCAGCTTGGCAGGGTCCGTGATGCCGAAGCTGTACTTCCCCTCCCCATCAGGCAGACGGTCAAAGGAGAGGCGGAACGCCTTGCGGAACAGGGTAGGGAGCCGCTGGGCAAATGCCTCGTTCTCCGTGATGATGCGGATCTCCCGCCCGGAAAAGGTGTTGCAGTAAAGCAGAACGCCGTATGCCTCCGCCTGGGTGCAGCATTTCCGGTTCAGCGCCGTCCGGCACAGCTCCCCCTTGGTCTCTCCTGCAAAGGACATGGTCTCACTCCTCAATGATGTACCGCTGTTCGCCCCGGAAGATGCGCACCGCCCGCCGGCGGTACACGTCCAGCACCGCCGCCGCCAGCCGGTCCGGGTCGTGGCGGGCATAGTCGCCCCCCTCCGAGGCCACCGGATACTCCTCCAGCTCCAGCCCCATGGCCCGGATGCGCTCCCGGTCCACCAGGATGGGGGCGGCGTCTTCTTCCCGGTACTTCTCCACCAGGCCGGGACGCACCGGCGCCGAGTTGGCCAGGCACAGGTCCACCAGCCCCGGCGCCCCGTGGGACAGCAGGGCGTCCACATGGTCGGCGGCGGTGTACCCCTCTGTCTCCCCCTCCTGGGTCATGATGTTACACACATAGATCTTCAGCGCCTCGGAGCGGCAGATGGCCTCCACCACCCCCTCCACCAGCAGGTTGGGGATGACGCTGGTGTACAGGCTGCCCGGTCCCATCAGGATCAGGTCCGCCTCCCGAATGGCCTGGAGGGCGGCCGGGAGGGCGGCGGGCCGCTCCGGGAGCAGTGCCACATGGGCGATGCGGCAGTCCTGCTCTTTTTTAAAGGAACTGATCTTGGACTCCCCCACCACCCGGGCCCCGTTCTCAAAGACGGCCTCCAGCTGCACATCGGCGCTGGTCACGGGAAGGATGCGCCCGGTGATGGCCAGCACCTGGCTCATCTGAGCCACCGCCTCCTCAAAGGAGCCGGTCACCCCGTTGAGGGCGGCCAGGATCAGGTTCCCGAAGGACTGTCCGGCCAGGGAGCCCTCCTGAAAGCGGTAGGTGAGCAGCCGCTCCATGATCGGCTCCACGTTGGCCAGGGACTCCATGCAGTGGCGGATATCCCCGGGGGGCGGCATGCCGATGTCCCGGCGCAGCACGCCGGAGCCGCCCCCGTCGTCGGCCACAGTGACCACCGCCGTCAGGTTTTTGGTGTATTTTTTCAGTCCCCGCAGCATGGTGGACAGCCCTGTCCCCCCGCCGATGGCGGTGATCTTGGGGCCGCGCTCCCACTGGTGCAGATTTGGAATGGTGTCCGGCATAGCGGGACCTCCCTTCAAGTTTGCTCTGTCCGCTCCTTACGTCCTGCCCAGGTCCCGGTGGCTCTCCGTCACCGGGTAACCCCTGCCCCGGATATAGGCCGCCAGCGCATGGGCAATGGCCACCGAGCGGTGGTGTCCGCCGGTGCAGCCCACCGCCACCACCAGCGCCGTCTTCCCCTCCTCCACATATTTGGGGAGGAGAAAGCCCACCAGGTCCTGAAGCTTTTCCAGGAACTCCCCGGCCGCTCCGCCGGAAAACACGTAGTCCCTTACCCCGTCGTCCAGGCCGGTGCGGGGGCGCAGCTCCTGAACATAGTAGGGGTTGGGCAGGAAGCGCACGTCAAAGACCAGATCCGCCTCTCGGGGCAGTCCGTGCTTGAAGCCGAAGGAGGTGACGCTCACCGTCATAGCCCCCTCCTGGCTCCCCCGTCCGAAGAGTCGGAGCAGCTCGCCCCGCAGCTTGGCGGTGGACAGGTCGGAGGTGTCCACCACGAACTCCGCCCGCTCCCGCAGGGGGGCCAGCATCCGCCGCTCCAGGGCGATGGCCCCCTCCAGGGAGTCGCATTCCTCCGCCAGGGGGTGGCTGCGGCGGGTCTCCTTATACCGCTTGATGATCACGTCGTCCGAGGCGTCCATATACAGGATGCGGTAGGGGCACTTCATCCCCTTCAGCGCCTCCAGGGACTGGAACAGGGCGCTGAAATTGGTGCCGGAGCGCACGTCTGTGACCAGTACCACCCGGTCGTACTCCCCCGTCCCGGCCATACCCAGCTCAGCAAATTTGGGGATGAGGGGGGCGGGCAGATTGTCCACACAGAAAAAGCCCATGTCCTCCATGAAGGAGGCCGCCTTGCTCTTCCCCGCCCCGGACAGGCCGGAAATGATGATAAATTCCATGGCTGTACACCTCTTATCTCTCTCTGCCGTCCGCCCCGGACAGCTCCCGACAGATCAGCGCCCGGGACAGGTACATGGCCCTCAGCCGCCGCTCCAGCAGGGTGTGGCGGGCGGTGCCCCGCGGAAATTTCTTCTGGGCCGCCTCACACTTATGGATGATGGACTGGACGGCCGTCAGCGCCTCGTCCAGCTCCTCTCTCGTATATCCGTCCATCTTACCCCAGCACCCGGATCTCCAGCTCCAGCTCCACGCCGGTCTGGCGCAGCACCTCCTGCCGCACCTGGTCCGCCAGCTCCAGGACATCGGCGCAGGTGGCGCCCCCCCGGTTGATGAGGAAGCCCGCGTGCTTCTCCGACACCTGGGCGCCCCCAACCGCCCTGCCCTTCAGGCCGCACTGGTCGATGAGGGCGGCGGCGAAGTGCCCCTGGGGGCGCTTGAAGGTGGAGCCGGCGCTGGGATATTCCAGAGGCTGCTTCTCTCTCCGCCGCTGGGCAAAGTCTGCCATCCGCCCGGCGATCTCCTCCCGGTTTCCCTCCGGCAGGGCGAATACCGCCCGGCAGATCAGCAGGTCCCCCTCTGAAAACCGGCTGTGCCGGTAGCTCAGGCCGCAGTCGGCCCCGGAGAGCAGCCGCTGGGTCCCGTCCCGTTCCAGCGCGGTAACCTGGAGGAGCACCTGGGCGGTCTCCCCGCCGTAGGCCCCTGCGTTCATCGTCACCCCGCCGCCCACGCTCCCCGGGATGCCCTGGGCGAACTCCAGGCCGGTGAGGCCCTGATCCAGCGCGGCCTTGGAGAGCCGGGACAGCAGCGCGGCCCCTCCCGCCTCCAGCCGCCCCTTCTCCCCCGGCCGTTCCGGGGGGAGGGCCCGTATTTCCTCCAGCGCCCCGGCCGGCTTGACCACAAAGCCCTCATATCCCCGATCCGCCACCAGCAGATTGGAGCCGTTCCCCAGGAAAAATGGCGGGATCTCCAGCGCCCAGGCCGCCTGAAGGGTCTCCCGGGCCTCCTCCTCCGTCCTGGGCAGGGCCATCAGTCGGGCCGGGCCGCCGATGCGGAAGGAGGTGTGTCGGGCCATAGGCTCCTCTTCCCGCAGCTCCAGCCCGGGACAGCGTCGGGTCAGCTCTGTGCGCAGCAGTTCAAAACGATCCATAGGGTCCTCCCGTCCAATCAGAATGAGGTCGCGCGGAGACTTATTTTATTATTATAGCAAATCTCTCTGGAAAATAGAATACCCCAAAACATCTGTTCTTTTGGTCAGAAGCGCCAGCGGGAGATCCGCAGGGCTGAACGGGGACCCTGCCCCGCGTCTGCACGGGGTGTGCCGCAGCTTCCACGCCCCCATGCAGGGCCCGATGTCCCCATCAGGCCGCACACATCGGCCATCAGCACAGGTGTATGGGACCGCCCTTCCGTTTTTTTCCCGTTTTCTCTTGCAATCCTCTGTCTGCTGTGTTATCCTACGGGTGGAGTATGATTTTCATCTCCCATCTGATCTAAAAAGGAGGAAAGGTAAGTGGACGCTTACGGCCGAAGTCTCAAATCGGACAGCGACAGTTCTCTCCCGGGCCCCCTTGCCTTTTCTCCGGCATAGGGAGCTCTGCACAGCGCCCCCTGCCGCCTGGCTTCCGCACAGGCGGAGGTCTGTTATGCGCCCCGCCGGGGCCCTTCCGCTGTGCTATGCGCCCGCTGAGAATGTCGCCGCACAGGTCTTTCCCGTCTCCGGGGGGCCGGTGCGGCTTTGTCTGTCCCATTGGAGGCTTCCTGACAAAAAGGAGGTTGCCAATGCAGAACAAGAAATGTTTGGAGCGCTGCCTGGAGCTGATCCGGGACAAGCGCTACCGTGAGCTCTCTGCCATTCTGGCGGAGCAGAACCCGGTGGATCTGGCCGATCTTCTGGAGGGCCTGCCCCAGGAACAGGGCGCGCTGGCCTTCCGCACGCTGCCCAAGGAGCAGGCGGCGGAGGTCTTTTCCAATCTCCCCCCTGACACCCAGCAGATGATCGTCGTCTCCCTCCCCGACCGGGAGCTGGCCGGCATCCTGGAGGAGCTGGCCATGGACGACACGGTGGATCTGCTGGAGGAGCTGCCCGCCGGCGTGGTCAAGCGGGTGCTGAAAAACGCCCGGCCCGAGACCCGCAGGCTCATCAACCAGTTCCTCAAATATCCGGAGCAGTCGGTGGGCAGCATCATGACCGCGGAATTCATCGACCTGAAAGGGACCATGACCGCGGCCGAGGCCATCCGCCGGATCCGCCGCCTGGGGGGAGACTGCGAATCCATCTACACCTGCTATGTCACCGACGGCCGCCGGGTGCTGGACGGTGTAGTCACCCTGCGGGAGCTGCTGCTGGCCCCCGACAACGCCCCCGTCCGGACGCTGATGGAGCCCAACGTGATCACCGTCCGCACCACCGACGACCAGGAACTGGCCGTCCGGGCCCTGATGCGGTACGACTTTCTCTCCCTGCCGGTGGTGGACCAGGAGGACCGGCTGGTCGGGGTGGTCACGGTGGACGACGTGATGGATGTGATGGAGGAGGAGGCCACTGAGGACTTTCAGCGCATGGCTGCTATGGCCCCCTCGGAAAAGTCCTATCTCAAGACCGGCGTGTTCGCCCTGGCCAAAAACCGCATCCTGTGGCTGCTGGTGCTGATGATCTCCGGCATGATCACCGGCGGCATCCTGGGTCGCTATGAGGCCGCCTTCTCGGTGATGCCCCTGCTGGTCACCTTTATCCCCATGCTCACCGACACCGGCGGGAACGCCGGCAGCCAGAGCAGCACCCTGGTCATCCGCGGCATGGCGGTGGGGGACATCGCCCTGTCCGACTTCCCCAAGGTGCTCTGGAAGGAGCTGAGGGTCAGCCTGCTGGTGGGCGCGGTCCTCTCCCTGGTCAACCTGGTCCGCCTGCTCCTCTCCTACCCGGGAAACGAGCTGGTGTGCGTCACAGTCACCCTGTCCCTGTTCGCTACGGTGGTCCTGGCCAAGACCATCGGCGGAGCTCTGCCCATGCTGGCCAAGCTGGTGCGGGCCGACCCCGCCATCATGGCCGCCCCTCTGATCACCACCATCGTGGACGCCCTTTCCCTGGTCCTCTACTTCACCATTGCCAGCCGGCTTCTCCACCTGTGAGGATACACCGCCGGAAAAGCTGGGGGGCACGGCTTGCGCCGTGCCCCCCCCTTTCCCTGCTCTCCCGCCGCTCAGAATCGGTTGAGGGGGACGGAGCCGTCGTCCGTCCCCTTTTCGATGGATCTGACCTCCACATAGTAGCCGTACTGCTCATTGACCTGGACATAGGGCCGGTCCCCCACCCTGCGGCCCAGCAGGGCCTTTCCCATGGGGGACTCCTTGCTCACCAGGCCGTGGAGGGCATCCTGGCGCATGGTGGTGACGATCTGGTACACCTCTGTCTCGTCGTCCTCCTCCAGGTAGACCGTCACCCGGTCGTACAATCCCACCGTGTCCGCCCCGGAATGGTCCGCGATGACCACGGCGGTCTTGATCATGTTTTCCAGAAATCGGATGCGGCTCTCGTTCCGGTTCTTCTCCTGCTTGGCCGCCTTGTACTCAAAATTCTCGCTCAGATCGCCGAAAGCCCTGGCCTCCTTCACCGCTTCCAGCAGTTTGGGCCGCAGCTGGACCCTGCGGTAGTCCAGCTCCTCCCGCATCAGCTGGAGGTCCTTCTGCGTCAGTTCGTTGTGCATGGCGCTTCTCCTCTCCGCCCCGTCCCGGGGCCCTTTTCTTTTGGCCCTATTGTACCAGACCCCGGCCCGGTTGGCAACGGCCTGCACCAGCTCTCTTTGCTCTCGTGTGTGTGCGCATGTGATCTTTACAGCATATAGGCATTGTCTTATAGGGGGGAGTGTGGTATGATAATAGATTGAAAGCCTGAGACGGAGGGGACCCTATGATCGACTACTTCCACCTGAATATGGACGCTGAACAGCTGCTGAATCTGTCCAGCCTGGGGCTGGCCCACCTGGGGGACGGGGTGTATGAGCTGATGGTGCGCTCCTGGCTCTGTCTCCACGGCAAGGCCACCGCCCGCAACCTGCACCGGGCCACAGTGGGCTATGTGGCCGCGCCGGCCCAGGCCCGGCGGGCAGAGCGCATCCTCCCCCTGCTCACCCAGGAGGAGGCGGATGTCTTCCGCCGGGGCCGAAACACCGCCCCCCACTCTGTCCCCAAGGGGGCCAGCCGTGGGGAGTATCAGACTGCCACCGCCCTGGAGGCCCTGTTCGGCTGGCTCTATCTCCAGGGCCGGACCGACCGGCTCAACCAGCTCTTCTCCACCATGATGGAGGGGGAGCTGTGACCCGCCCAACCTGTGACATAAATGAGGTGATCCCATGCCTTTGGACGCGCTGTGCCTGAGCGGAGTGGTCCATGAACTGCAGAACGCCCTCTCCGGGGCAAAAATCGACAAGATCTATCAGCCAGGCCGGGACGAGGTGGTCCTGGCCCTGCGGGCCCCCGCAGGCAATGTGAAGCTGCTCCTCTCCGCCAACCCCAGCCACCCCCGGGCCCATCTCACCCAGATCTCCCGGGAGAACCCGGACAAGCCCCCCATGTTCTGCATGCTGCTGCGCAAGCACCTGTCCGGCGCCCGGCTGCTGGAGCTGGTCCAGCCACCCATGGAGCGGGTGGTGGACCTGCGGCTGGAGGCCCTGGACGAGCTGGGGGACCGGGTGGAGCGCCGCCTGGTGCTGGAGGCCATGGGCCGCCACTCCAACCTGATCCTGCTGGACGGGGAGGGCCGGATCATGGACTGCCTGCGGCGGGTGGACAGCGACATGTCCGCCCGGCGGCAGGTGCTGCCCGGCCTGTTCTACCGTCTCCCCCCCGCCCAGGAGAAGCTGGACCCCTCCTCCCTGGACCGCGCCGCCCTGGAGTCCGCCCTGGCCGCCGCACCGGAGGAGAGCCAGGCGGACAAGTGGCTGCTGGACACCTTCGGCGGCCTCTCCCCCCTCATCTGCCGTGAGCTGGCTTTCCGGGCGGGGGGAGCCACCGACGCGCGGCTGCATCAGATGGGGGAAGGGGGCCGGTCTCGGCTGCTGGATGAGCTGGAAGGGCTCCTGCGTTCTGTGCAGGAAAACAGCTTTACACCTGTCATGCTGGAAAAGGAGGGGCATCCCTCCGACTTCACCTTTCAGCCCATCAGCCAGTACGGCCCCGCCGTCTCCTGCGTCCCCTTCCCCTCCTTCTCCGCCCTTCTGGACCGCTTTTACGAGCAGCGGGAGAACCAGGAGCGGGTGCGCCAGCGGGGCCAGGACCTGATCCGCTCCGTGACCAACGCCCGGGACCGCGCCGCCCGCAAGATCGGCCTTCAGGAGCAGGAGCTGGCCGCCACCCGGGACCGGGAGCGGCTGCGCCAGTTCGGGGACATCATCACCTCCAATCTCCATGCCATGGAGAAGGGGATGTCCCGGCTGACGGCAGCCGACTTCTATGACCCGGAGTGCCCTCAGATCCACATCCCCCTGGACCCCCTCCTCACCCCTCAGCAGAACGCCGCCAAGTACTATAAGGAGTACAACAAGGCAAAAACAGCGGAAAGCATTTTAACTTTACAGCTAGAGAAAGGCCGGCGGGACCTGGACTACCTGAACAGCGTGCTGGAGGCCATCGCTCTGGCGGAGGGAGAGCGGGACCTCCAGGAGATCCGCCAGGAGCTCACCGACACCGGATATCTCCGCCGCCCCTCCAAAGCCAGAGACCGGGGCAAGCGGGTGGCCTCGAAGCCCATGGAGTTCCGCTCCTCCTCCGGCCTGCGTATCTCCGTGGGCAAAAACAACACCCAGAACGACCTGCTCACTACCAAGCAGGCTTTCAAGAGCGACCTGTGGTTCCACACCCAGAAGATCCACGGCTCCCACGTCATCCTGTGGACCGAGGGGGGGCAGCCCGACCTGACCAGCATTCAGGAGGCTGCCCAGCTGGCCGCCTGGTTCTCCCAGGGACGGGCGAGCGGCAAAGTGGCGGTAGACTATACCCCGGTAAAATATGTGAAAAAGCCGGGGGGCGCCCGGCCCGGCATGGTGGTCTACACCACCTATGAGACCGCCTATGTCGCCCCGGATGGGGAGCTGGCCCGGCGGCTGCGGGTAAAATAGAGATCCCTTTAATCAGGGGGAGCGTCCCGCCGGGCGTTCCCCCTCCCCCATCTGTGGGCCGGGGCATCCAGAGAGGGCTTCCACCCTGGAACACAAATTGTGATCGGGTGTGAAAAGGAGGATGCGCCCAGGGACAGTTCTGAGACAAAATAATTTCAAATCAGCCATGCGCGGGACGACCGGCTGCGGTCCATACCAGACCGTTTATGCTTTTCCCCTTGAAAAATAGAGACAAGCAGATCGTCCCCTTTCTGAGAAAGCAGGAGAAAACAAAATGAATTCCCACAGCGATCACACATTGCATTTTGAAGCGGTAAACAGCAGGAACCGAGCGGAGGTCGAACATCTGGAGGTCTTTGCGGAACAGTCCGGCTTCATCGAAAGCGTGACACAGTGCCTTCAGGAGGCCGACAAATTGGAGTTGTGGAGGCCCGTCGGCATTTATGACCGCGGTATGCTGATCGGTTTTGCCATGTACGGTTATTTTCCGGAACCTGCCCCGGGGCAGGTTTGGCTGGACCGGCTGCTGATCGATAAAAAGTATCAGGGCAAAGGGTACGGAAAGCGGGTCGTGCTTGCCCTGCTTGACAGGCTCCGAACAGAATATTCCTGTGATACCATATATCTCAGTGTATATGAGACCAACTCCCACGCGATCCATCTCTATCAGCAGATCGGTTTTCACTTCAATGGAGAGTACGATACCAACGGGGAGCATGTCATGGTATATGCTTTTTAACCTATTGTGCCGTCCGCGTTATAATACAGGGCCGTTCCCCTCAGTGTACAGAGCATCAAACAGCGATCGGCACCGGTTATCAGTCTATTGGCCGGAGAAATAGCGGGCCGGGCAGCCAACAAATGGCTGCCCGGCCCGCTTATCCTTCTTCTCTCAGGTCCAGGAGGACTCTTCGGTCTCGGACCGCTTGGCCCGGGACATCAGTTCTGTGACCACGGCGTGGACATCCCGCCCCTCGTAGAGCACCTCGTAGGCGGCCTGGGCGATGGGCATCTCGATGCCCGCCTTCTGGGCCAGGGTGCGGGCGGTGACAGCGGCGTAGTAGCCCTCCACCACGGCGCCGATCTCCTTCACCGCCTCTTTGGGCTCCACCCCTTTGCCGATGAGGATGCCGCACCGGCGGTTCCGGGAGTGCATGGAACAGCAGGTGACGATCAGGTCCCCCACGCCGGCCAGCCCGGCAAAGGTCTCCTGTTTTCCCCCCAGGGCCACCCCCAGCCGGGCCATCTCCGCCAGCCCCCGGGTCATGAGCAGTGCCTTGGTGTTGTCCCCGCAGCCCATGCCGTCGCAGCAGCCGGCGCACAGGGCGATGATGTTCTTCAGGGCGGCGCACAGCTCGGTGCCCACCTTGTCGGTGCTGGTGTAGACCCGGAAGCGGGGGTTCATAAACAGGTCCTGCACCTGCCGGGCCAGCTCCAGGTCCTCGCTGGCCGCCACCACGCCGGTTGGGACATGGCGGCCCACCTCCTCGGCGTGGGAGGGGCCGGAGAGCACCACCACGGGGCAGTGTCCCTGGAGCTCCTCCTCAATGACCTGGCTGAGGCGGAGGGAGGTGTCCTTCTCGATGCCCTTGGACACGGAGATCACGATGGTCCCCGGGTCGGCCAGCTGCTTCAGCTTGGCGGCAGTGGCGCGGACCGCAAAGGACGGGGTGGCCATCACCACGGCGCCGCAGCCCTTCACCGCCCCCATATCGGTGGTCAGGCCCATTGTCTCGGGCAGCGGCACCCCCTTCAGCATGGGGTTCTCCCGGGTCTCCCGCAGCACCCGGGACTCCTCCTCGGTGTAGGACCACAGGGTCACCTCATGTCCGTTTTCCAGCAGCAGCAGCGCCAGGGCCGTCCCCCAGCCTCCGCTGCCAAGGACTGTGATTTTCATGGTAATACCTCCCAAGATATGTTGTAGGGGCGGCCTGTGGCCGCCCGTTGTTCAATTTTCTTGGCTGTTCGGGCGGCCGCAGGCCGCCCCTACGGGGTCATTGCTTCTTGTGCAGAGAAAACTTGTTCTCTGTCCCGGTCAGCAGACGGTGGATGTTGCCCCGGTGCATGTAGACCACCAGGCCGCCCAAGAGCAGGCCCAGCAGGGTGATGATCCAGTCCTGATAGACGAACCAGGTGGCCACCGGAAAGCTGGCTCCGGCCCACACCGATCCCAGGGAGACGTATCGGGTGAGAATGGCAAGGATCAGGAATCCCCCCCACACCACCAGGGCAATGCGCCAGTCGATCATGATGGCGATGGTGCCGCCGGACAGGATGCCCTTTCCCCCCTTGAAGTGGAACATGCAGGGGAACATGTGGCCCAGCAGGCAGAACAGGCCCGCCCAGTACTTGGCAAAGACCAGAACAATGGCCTCTTGGCTCCAGAAGCCGCCGTCCCAATATCGGGCCATCAGGATGCCCGCCCACACTGCGGCCACCGCCTTGAGGACATCGCACAAAATAACCACCAGGGTCAGCGGCCCGCCGAAGGTGCGGTAGAAGTTGGTCAGCCCGGCGTTGCCGCTGCCGTGGGTGCGCACATCGTCCCGCAGGATGTACTTGGAGACGATGACCGCCCCGTTGGAGCAGCCCAACAGGTAGGCCGCTGCCGCCACCAGAAGCAAGGGCAGACCCATGTCATAAAAGATCCAGGGGGAGATGTCCCCCCAAGTCATGCCCAGCATTGCTCACTCCTCCTTCTCGCTCTTCTGCCGGATGGTCAGCCGCACCGGCGTGCCCTCCAGGCCGAAGGTGGCGCGGATCTGGTTCTCCAGATACCGCTGATAGGAGAAGTGGAACAGCCGGGCGTCGTTGCAGAAGCACACAAAATGAGGGGGGCGGATGCCCACCTGGGTCATGTAGTAGATCTTCAGGCGGCGGCCCTTGTCCGTGGGGGGCTGCACCCGGGCGGTGGCATCGGCCAGCACCGAGTTGAGCATCCCGGTGGAGATGCGGGTGGCTGCCTGGTCATTCACATAGTTGATCAGCTCGAAGAGCCGGTCCACCCGCTGGCCGGTGAGAGCGGAGATGAACACGATGGGGGCGTAGGTCATATAGCTCAGGTCCCGCATCACGTCCTGGCGCATCTTGTCCATGGTCTTGCCGTCCTTCTCGATGGCATCCCACTTGTTGACCACGATGATGCAGGCCTTGCCCGCCTCGTGGGCCAGACCGGCCACCTTGGTGTCCTGCTCGGTGACCCCCTCCCGGGCGTCGATCATGATGAGGCACACGTCGCTGCGCTCGATGGCCATGGTGGCCCGCAGGACGGAGAACTTCTCGATGCGGTCATCCACCCTGGACTTCTTCCGCATCCCTGCCGTGTCGATGAACAGGTATTTGCCCCGCCCGTTCTCGAAGGGACTGTCCACCGCGTCCCGGGTGGTGCCCGCCACATCGCTGACGATGACCCGCTCCTGCCCCAGGATGCGGTTGACCAGGGAGGACTTGCCCACATTGGGCTTGCCGATGATGGCCACCTTGATGACATCGTCCTCCTCGTCCTCCTCCTCCTCGGGGGGGAAGTACTGGAAGCAGGCGTCCAGCAGGTCGCCGGTGCCGTGGCCGTGGACGGCGGAGACGGCGATGGGGTCGCCCAGGCCCAGGTTATAGAACTCGTAGATGTCCGGGTTCTCCCGGCCCACCTGGTCCGCCTTGTTCACCGCCAGCACCACCGGCTTCCGGGCCCGGAGGAGCATGTTGGCCACCTCCTGGTCGGCTGCGGTCATGCCGGTCTTGACGTCA
Source organism: Lawsonibacter asaccharolyticus (assembly GCF_022453915.1). Classification (NCBI taxonomy): domain Bacteria; kingdom Bacillati; phylum Bacillota; class Clostridia; order Eubacteriales; family Oscillospiraceae; genus Lawsonibacter; species Lawsonibacter asaccharolyticus. Next base: position 1,303,724 of record NZ_CP091870.1, on the reverse strand, counting down.
CAGACAAAGACCACCACCGTAGCGGTCTGAATCGCGATCTCGGCCTGCTCCCGCATGAAGGAGAGGATCTGGTCGTCCGTCCCCGGCTCGATCCCGCCGGTGTCCACGATGTCGAACACCCGGTTCCTCCACTCGCACTGGGCGTACAGCCGGTCCCGGGTGACGCCGGGGGTGTCCTCCACGATGGAGAGGCGCTGGCCGCACAGCTTATTGAACAGCATGGACTTGCCCACATTGGGCCGCCCCACGATGGCGACTAAGGGCTTCATACATATCACCTCTTGATGAGTTAGGAATTAGGAATGAGGAATTAGGAGTTAGAGGATAGGAGATAGGGGCGGCCTGCGCCGGGGAGTCCGCGCGCCCCAGGCGCGCCATAATTCCTACCTCCTAATTCCTCATTCCTAATTCCCTCTCAGGGGTTGTATTGATAATATTCCGTCTCCTCCCGGGGGAGCTCCTGTCGGGGGAGGCCGGACGAGATGCCGCACATGGCGTCCAGCAGCTCATAGCCGTCCTGCTCCACGGGGATCACGGGGACACCCAGTGCCCGCTCCACATCGTCCAGGGATACGTCATCCAAAAAGACCCGCTCCCCGTGGCGGAGCATATTGGCGGGGATGAGCAGACGCTCCCCCAGCTTCTTCCCCCGCAGCTGGGCGATCAGGTCGCCCCCCGTGACCAGTCCGGCCACCACGATGGTCTCCCCGAAGAAGTCGTTGCGGATGGGGTACACCGTCCCCTCTATTTTACCACATTTTTTCCGCGCCAGCTCTACCAATTCCGTTAAAAACGGGGCGGCGGACACGCCTGTGGCAATGGAGAAGGGGACGGTCCTCTCCATCTCCTCCGCCTCCATCAGGTCCAGGCCCCGGCGGAATTCCTGGCGCAGCAGGCGGAGCATCCCCACCCCGTTGTCCAGCTGGGTGAACTCCTCGTAGTAGTCCTCCTCCGGCAGGGGCCGCCCGGCCAGCAGGTAGAACTCGTCAGAGCACCAGACCAGGGCTGTGCCGTGGGCGTCGCGGTGGGCTGCCGCAAAGGCCTCCACCTGGTCCACCACCGCCCCCGCTTCCTCCCGGGTATAGGGCCGCAGGGGATAGAGGCCCTCCCGGTACTTGGTCACCCCCACCGGCACCACCGACACGCTGTGGACGGCAGGGAACATCTCCGCCAGGTCCCTCAGGGTCCGGTCCAGGGCGGGTCCGTCATTGATCCCGGGGCAGGAGACGATCTGACAGTTCATGGTGATCTGGTGCCGGGCGAAGCGGCGCATGATCTCGATGCTCTCCCCGGCCCGGCGGTTTTTCAGCATCTCCACCCGCAGCGACCGGTCGGTGGTGTGGACGGACACGTTGATGGGGGAGATGCGCAGGTCGATGATGCGCTGCACCTCCCGCTGGGAGAGGTTGGTCAGGGTCAGGTAGTTGCCCATCAGAAAGGACAGCCGGGCGTCGTCATCCTTGAAATAGAGGCTCTCCCGCATCCCCGGCGGCATCTGGTCCACAAAGCAGAAGATGCAGTTGTTGGCACAGGAGCGGGCCCGGTCCATGAGATAGGTCTCGAACTCCAGTCCCAGGTCCTCCCCCTCCTCCTTGCGGACCCGCAGGGTGCGGCTGGCTCCATCCGGGGCCTGGAGGGTAAGCGTCAGACGGGCGTCATAGGAATAGAACTTGTAGTCCAGCACATCCAGGATCTGCTTCCCGTTGATCTCCGCCAGGGTCTCTCCCGCCTGGACGCCGGCTTTGGCCGCCGGGCTCCGGGGCTCCACCCGGCGGATCATGGTCTTGCTCACAGCGCTCCCTCCTCCTCTCAAAAAGGCGTTCTTTATATTATATCGTATCCCTGCCCCTCTTTTCAAGGAAAAATCCGTTTTTTCTCGGATCTCGCCGGACATTTTTTGAGGGCGCCGCCGGGTATCCGGCGCCATCGGCCACCGGACACCTTATCTTTTTCTTGATTGTACCATACCCGCCCCCGCCGGGCAACACGTTTCCACTCTATTCTGCTCTCTCGCCGGGTATCCGGGGCACAAAAAGGATGCCTCTCCCCCGCCCTTAGTTCCGCCACTCCGGCAGAACGCCCTCTCCCCGGCCTCCGGGGAAAAGCACCCTTTCCGCCCCGGAGTTTACAGGATGTGAAAATTATGATATGATGTTCTATGATTTTCCCTTTTCTTTCTCAAATCCGCGGCTCCGGCCGCCCTGGAGGCACCTGCGACATGCTGGACGACAAGCTCAAAGCCCTGTGGGCCCGGATCTCCCCCCAGCAGAAGGCGGCCTTTTTCGGCTGTTTTCTGTCGGGCTATCTGGTCCACCTCTACGTCTTTACCAACATCATCCCCAACTCCGACGGTCTCAGCCGCATCTTCGACCCCCAGCAGATGACCGTCTCCGGCCGGTGGTTTCTCCACTTCGCCTCCTATTTCAACGGCTTCACCCAGATGCCGGCGGTCATCGGCCTCTTCTCCGTGCTCTTCCTCGCCCTGGCCGCCGCCCTGGCCGTCTCTCTGCTGGGCATCCGCAGCCGTGCCCTCTCCGCCCTGTCCGGGGCGCTGATGGCCGCCTTTCCCGCCGTGGGCTACACCTTTCTCTATCTGTTCACCGCCTCCGCCTACTGCTTCGCCATTTTTTTGGCGGTCCTCTCCGTCTCCCTGGCCAGAAGGGGCCGGTGGCACTGGCTGGCAGGCTGTCTGCTCCTGGCCTGCTCCATGGGCACCTATCAGGCCTATGTGACGGTGGCCATCGGCCTGTCCCTGCTGGTCATTTTCCGGGAGACCCTGGACCCGTCCGCCTCCTTCTCCGCCACCCTGCGCCTGGGGGTGCGGCTGATGCTGTTCCTGGCTGCGGGGGCCGTCCTCTACTACGGCATCCTGCTGGTCTTTCTTCAGGTGAAGGACCTGGAGCTGCTGTCCTATCTGGGGATGGATGCCGCCAGCTCCGGCTATCCCTTCTCCCGCCTCCCCGGGCTGCTGCTGGACACCTACAAGCAGGTGGCGGCTTTCTTCTTCCTGCCCGGTTCCGCCAACACCTTCACCTCCGGCTGGATGGCCGTGCTGGATCTGGCCGCGCTGGCGCTGGGCGGGGGCTGCTTCCTGCTGTGCATGGGGCAGGAGGGGCTCTGGCGGGCGCGCTGGCGCCCCCTGGGCGGGCTGGCCATGCTGGCTCTGCTCCCCCTGGGCATCAACTTCGGCCAGATCCTCAGCCCCTGGTCCGCCCCCACCCCCCTGATGAAATACGCCTTTGTGCTGGTCTATCTGGCGGTGGTGCTGCTGGCTGACCGGGCCCTCCCCGCCGCCGGTGCCGGCGCCGCCGTGCTCCGCCGCCGTGCGGCCCCCTGCGCCGCCCTGTGGCTGGTCCTGCTGCTGCTGTTCTCCCTGAACACCAACAACCGGCTCTACACCGCCTCCGCCCAAGCCCACCGCGCCACCCTCAGCTACGCCACCCGGCTGGCCTCCCGCATCGAGAGCTGCCCCGGCTACACCCACGGGATGCCGGTCTATCTCATCGGCTCTTTCCCCACCGACCGGGTCCACAACAGCGTGGAGGGCTTTGCCCAGGTGGACCATTACAGCGTCCCCCTGGACACCGTGGCTCCCCTGAACAAGCACATCTACTACTACCTCCGGGACTGGCTGAACCTCCCCATCGAGGAGCCCGCTGAGGCCGACCTTATGGCCATGGCGGAGCGGCCGGAATTCGCCGCCATGCCCCGCTACCCCGACGACGGCAGCGTCCAGATCATCGACGGCTGCCTGGTCGTGAAGGTGCAGGAGGAATACACCCCAAAATCCGACTTTGAGATCGCCTATGAGAACAGGAGATGAACTGTCCCATGCCCAATTCTGCTCCCACTGACTCCGGACTGCTCTCCGTGGTCCTCCCCGCCTTCAACGAGGAGGAGATGGCTCCCCGGGCAGCTGATGTCATCTCCGCCCTGCTGGAGCAGGCCCAGATCCCCCATGAGCTGATCTTTGTGGACGACGGCTCCCGGGACAGGACCTGGGCGCGCATCCAGGAGAAGAGCCGCGCCCTGCCCCAGGTCCGGGGGGTGCGCTTCTCCCGCAACTTCGGCAAGGAGGCTGCCATTTTTGCCGGCCTGGCCCAGGCCCGTGGGGCTTGCTGTGTGGTGCTGGACTGCGACCTCCAGCACCCGCCGGAAAAGATCGTGGACATGTACCGCCTGTGGCAGCAGGGCTACCAGGTCGTGGAAGGCGTCAAGGTGAGCCGCGGAAAGGAGAGCCCCCTGCACACCCTGGCGGTCCGGTGTTTCTACCGGGCCATGAGCGGGAGCACCGGGCTGGACATGTCCCGGGCCTCCGACTTCAAGCTGCTGGACCGGCGGGCGGTGGATGTGCTGCTGGCCATGCGGGAGAAAAACGCCTTCTTCCGGGCCCTGTCCTCCTGGATCGGATTTTCCACCGCTCAGGTGGAGTTCCAGGTGCGGGAGCGGGAGGCGGGCCGCTCCAAGTGGTCCCTGCGCAGCCTGTTCCGGTATGCCCTCACCAATCTGGCCGCCTTCTCCACCGCCCCCCTCCAGCTGGTCACCTTTCTGGGGGTGCTGGTGCTGATCGCCTCGGTGGTGCTCAGCGTCCACTCCCTGTGGCAGAAGTTCACCGGGCAGGCCCTGGAGGGCTTCACCACCGTCATCATCCTGATCCTGTTCATCGGCAGCATCCTCATGATCTGTCTGGGCATTATCGGCTACTATATCGCCAAGATCTATGAGGAGGTGAAAGACAGGCCCCGGTATATCCTGTCCGACACCTGCGGGGAGGCGCGCCATGCTGAAAAAGATCTTTGATCCCACCCTTTTCCGCTTCCTCCTGGTCGGGGTGGTGAACACCCTGGTGGGATATGGTGTCATGTTCGGCCTTTACAACCTGGCCGGCCTCCACCTCTGGGGAGACCCGGGCTACTGGATCTCCTCCGCCGCCAACTATCTGGTGGGCAGCGTGGTCAGCTTCTTTCTCAACAAGCACTTCACCTTCCGCAGCCGGGAGAAGGGCCCCGGCGTGGTGCTCCGCTTCGCGGCCAATATCACAGTATGCTGGCTGCTGGCCTACGGCCTGGCCAAGCCCGCCATGGGAGCCCTGCTGAGCGGCACTGCCCTCAGCCCCCAGCTTCAGGGCAACCTGACCATGCTGGCGGGCTCCGGGCTGTTCGTCCTGCTCAACTACTTCGGACAGCGCTTTTTCGCCTTCCGCTCCAGGACATGACCCCCGGCATCTGGAACAGGCCGATCACATGTGGCGCGAGGTAGAAAACAGAGGGCACCGCCCGGCCTCCATCCGTACTCAGGCGCAGGGATATTGGATGTCCCTGCGCTTTTTGTATTGTTAGGCGCGCCTTTGTCCGGCCGGTCAGGCAAACGGAGGGGAATGAGCATCCTGCCCGCAGATAGCTCCTCCCCAGCGCTCCATCAAAAGCACCAGCTCAGCCGGTGCTTTTCTTTCATTATATATGATAAGGGGAGGATGTGAGCGCTCACATCCTCCCCTTATCTCACTTTTCAATTTTGCGCGTTTGTACAATCACTTATTGTTGTCCTTATTCTTTTTGTTCGTAACGCTACTCAGGATAGCGCCCACGACGCACAGCCCGATCACTACGATCAGGAAAATCTTTTCAGGTCCCATTGGTCATCCTCCTCCCCTGTAAAGATTCTTAACACTTTTTTGTCGGCCATTTTTATTTCTTAACGGTTTCTTGATAAGAATCATAGCAGATTTTTATAAAAAAAGCAACCCTTTTTTACGGACATTTATATATTTTTTTGTGTCCCTCCGCTTCACTTCTCCAAATTATAAAACATTTTCTTTGATTTCACCTAACTTTTATTGATTTTCCCCGAATTTTTATCCCTTTTTGACTGTTTTATTTTTTGTTATTTTCATTAGTTTTTCTCAAGATATCTTGTCATTTTCTTAACACCTGCGCCGCATTCTTTCTCCCAATACGCAGAACGGCCGCCCGGTCCTCTCAGGACCGGGCGGCCGTTCTCTCCCTCCGGCAGAGGCTGTCACTGCCAGTCTGTCTGTTGTCACAGCTTGACCTTCACCACGCACTTGCGTACAGGCTCAGGTCCGTCCACCGCGATGTTGGGGGCATGGGCATCCCCCGGGAAGAGGACCACAAACTTGTCCCCGCCCAGGGTGATCTCGTCCAGCGGGCCGTGGTAGAACCAGATATCCCGCTCCGGGTGGGCCTCTACCTCTTCCTTCATGTCCTCCAGGGCACCGACCCCCATCTTCTCCCGCCCGGAGATCAGAAACTGGATGTCCACATACTTCTTGTGGGCCTCGGGAGTGTCGTTGGCCGGCTTGGACTCGTAGCTCTGCAACAAATAGAACAGATCTTCTCCGTCCACCTCCACCCGGGCGTCCTCCAGCTTGGAGAAATCGGTATCCCTTAGGAGCTCCAGTCCCTTATAGATACCGGGATGGACACCCTGATACGCCTCCATATGCTTCAAACTGTCGTAGATCATAACTTGTCTTCTCCTTTCGTTGTGGTCCCAGCCCAGCGGGCCCTCAGAGGACTTTGTACCCTTATTATAATCTCCCTCCCTCCCCCTCCGCAAGCGGCAAAAAATCTTCCCTGTCAAAAAAAGCTTCCAGGTGGTTCTCGATCAGAAAACGCCAGTCGCAAAACCCTCCTTTTTCTCCCTTTTTTGCTGGCGTTCCGCCGAAAAAAAATTGCCCTCTTGCCTTTTTTTGAGCAGATTTATATAATAGTATTGCAATAAGGAAGTGTGTTCTCTATTAGAGAACGGAGGTAGGCGTCATGGATGAATGTTCAGAACCAAAAGTGAAGTCGCTGGCAAAGTCCCTGAAGATCCTCTCCTGCTTCACCATCCAGGAGCCGGTCCTGGGGGTAACGGAGCTGGCGGAGCGGATCGGGGTGACCAAGTCCAACATCCACAACATTCTGTCCACCTTCACCTCCATGGGGTATCTGGACCGGCTGCCCGACGGGCGCTACACCCTGGGTCTGAAGATCCTGGAGTACGCCTTCATCATCAACCAGAACCTGGGCTACCCCAACGCGGTGTATGATATCCTGGTGGACACGGCCGGCAAGACCAATGAGATCGTCTACTTCGGCCTGCCTTACGGGACCAACGTCCTCTACCTCTATGTGGCTCACCCGGCCAACCGGATGGGCGTCCTCCCCTACCGGGACATCCTGGGGGAGACCTCCCCCTTCTACTGCACTGGGATCGGCAAAGCCATTCTGGCCCACATGCCCGAGGAGGAGTGGCTCGCCCATATCCCCGCGGAGCGCACCCGCTTTCAGCCCAACACCATCACCGACCTGGACGCCATCGTGGAGGAGCTCCGCCGCACCCGCCGGAGGGGCTACGCCATCGACAACAGCGAGCGGGACCCCAACGTGCGGTGTGTGGGTGTTCCTGTGTACAACTCTGCCGGCAAGCTGGTGGCCGGGGTGAGCACCTCCGGCCCGGCCATTACCATGACGGACGAGAAGCTGATGGAGTGCGCCGGCATCCTGCAAAATGCGGCCCTGCGCATGCGGGAGCGCATCTACCGCTGAGCCCTCCCCATCGTTCTGTTTTTTATGTGTGCCTCCCCTCTTCGCCGGAGGATGCCGGCACATATAGAAATAAAAAGGAAACCAAACGCGACAAATAAAATAAGGAGGATTCCACAATGAAAAATTGGAAAAAACTTCTTGCAGCTGGCTTGAGCACCGCCCTCATCCTGGGGACTCTGGCCTCCTGCGGCGGAGGCAACACTTCCAGCCCGGCTGCCAGCAGCGGCGCCGCCGCTTCCGGCAGCGGTTCTGACGCCAGCAGCACTACCACCACCAACTTCCCTGACGGCAAAAGCCTGAGCATGATCATCCACGCCTCTCCTGGAGGTCTGTCTGACACCAACGCCCGCTTTATCGCTCAGATGGTGTCTGATGAGCTGGGCGTTCCCTTCCCCGCCACCAACATGACCGGCGGCTCCGGTGTGGTGGCCATGACCTACGTAAAGGAATCTACCCCCGACGGCTACACCGTGGGCTACCTGCCCTGTGAGTTGGCCATGGTCAAGGCTCAGGGTCTGACCGAGATCATCGAGCCCTCCGCTTTCGACATGATCTATGCCTGCAACATTCAGCCCGCTGCCATCACTGTCAGCGCCGACTCCGAGTGGGACAGCATCGAGGACCTGGTCGCCTGGTGCAAAGAGCACCCCGGCGAGCTCCAGGTCGGCACCTCCGGCACCGGTTCTGTGTGGCATATCGCTGCTGATGCCTTCGCCAAGGCCGCCGGCATCGAGATCAACCTGGTGCCCTTTGACGGCGCCGCTACCGCCGTCACCAACCTGATGGGCGGCCATGTGCAGATGGTTCCCGTCTCTGAGTCCGAGGTGGCCTCCGGTGTCGCCTCCGGCAAGCTGAAGATCCTGGCTGTCTGTTCCAGCGACCGCAGCGAGTTCAACCCCGACGTCCCCACTCTCCAGGAGCTGGGGTATGATGTGGATGTCACCGCCTGGGGCGGCTTTGGCGTAGCCAAGGGCACTCCCGACGATGTGAAGGAAGTCCTGTATGCCGCCTTCGAGAAGGCCGTCAACTCCGAGGAGTTCAAGGAGCTGGCCTCTCAGGGGCAGTACTCCCCCCTGATCATGGACCATGAAGAGTTCGCTGAGTTTGCGCAGTCCCAGTACGAGTTCTACACCGAGTACTTCACCGACACTGCGCAGTAAACGCTGCTCCAATCTCAGTCGCACGAATCTTGTGATAGGGGCATCGGGCCGGCCTGCTGCGGCCGGCCCGATCGCTTTTTGATTCAAAGGAAAGGGTGAAAACAAACGTGGAGCCGAAAAAAGTAAATTCTATTTTCAACTCCGACACGGTCCTGGGCCTGATAGGGTTCCTGATCGGCCTGTGGTGGCTGGTCATGGCCATGCAGCTACCCAGCTCTACAGCGGTGGACGGGACGCCCGGTCCCTCAGCTTTCCCCGTTGGGATCTCTGTCCTGGTCATGGCAGTCTCCGTGATCATCATCGCCATCGGCGCAAAAAACAAAATCACATATTTTGATCTCAAATCCATCACCAAGGAGAACGGTATCGCTATTCTGATCTCTCTGGTCTTGTTCGTGGCCTTCCTGGTGGTATGGAATCTCTTCCACTACATTGCGGCCAGCCTGATCCTCTCTCTTGGCCTAGGGCTGCTGTATAAGATGAAGCCGGTCCCCGCTGTGATCCTGGCGGTGGCATATTCTGTGTCCACCTATCTGGTATTCAGCAAGGTCCTCAACGTCATGCTGGATTTCTGAGACGGGAGGAGGAAACAATATGGATTTTTCACTGATCAGCAATACTTTTATCACCATCTTTACCACGGATGTCTTTTTCTATTGCATCCTGGGCGTAGTGGCCGGTATGGTCATCGGTACTCTGCCCGGCCTGTCCGCCACCATGGGCATTGCCATTCTGACTCCCCTCACCTTCTGGCTGGAACCCGCGCAGGGCATGGCTGTGCTGCTGGGCATCTATAACTCCGCCATTTGGGCCGGCGGCATCTCCGCCATCCTTATCAACACGCCCGGCACCCCCGCCTCCATCGCTCAGACCTTCGACGGCTACTACATGGTCACTCAGGGCAAGGTGAAGAAAGCCCTGAATATGAACACCATTTACTCGGTCATCGGCGGCCTGATCGGCACTGTGGTCCTGATCGTCTTTTCCTTCCCCGTGGCGGAGTTTGCCCTGAAGTTCGGCCCCCCCGAGATGTTCGCCATGGCTCTGTTCGGACTGTCCATGATGATCGGTGTCTCCGGCGGCAGTGTGTTCAAGGGCCTGCTGGCTGGCGCTCTGGGCCTGTTGGTCTCCACCATTGGCATGGACCCTATGACCGGTGCCCTGCGCTTCACCTTTGGCAACATCAACATGCTCAGCGGCATTGAGTTCGTCGTAGTCATGGTGGGCATGTTCGGCGTGGGCGAGGTGCTCTACCAGATCAGTAAGAGCTCCCCCGCCGACAAGGAGGCCCGGAAGAACGCCCAGATCGTGAGCAACACCGCAGAGGCCTTCCCCACTGCCAAGGAGACCAAGGCCAGCGTGATCCCCACTCTGGTATGCGGTGCCATCTCCGCCGTCATCGGTGCGGTGCCCGGCACTGGCGGTGATATCGCCGCCATCATCTGCTGGCAGCAGACCAAGAACTTCTCCAAGCATCCGGAGGAGTTCGGCAAGGGTGCAGTCAACGGCTTGGCCGTCACCTCCTGCGCCAACAACGCCGTCATCGGCGGAGCCATGACCACTATGATGACCTTGGGCATCCCCGGCGATGGCGTCACCGCTGTGCTCATCGGCTCCCTGATGATGTATGGAATGCAGCCAGGCCCCATGATGTTCGTGGAGAAACCTGAATTTGTTTACAACGTGATGGGCCTGATGGTGGTGGGCTACATCATGATCCTGATCCTGGGCCTTCTGTCCACCAAGTTCGCCTCCCTGATCCTGAAAGTCCCCCAGGAGGTCATCTGGGTCATCGTCGTGGGCTTCTGCATCCTGGGCTCTTACGCGGTGAACAACTCCATGTTCGACGTGTATGTCATGTTCGCAGCCGGCTTTGTGGGCTTCCTGTGCAAGCGCTGTGAGGTGCCGCTGGGTCCCTTCGTGCTGGCCCTGCTGCTGGGCAACCTGTGCGAGAGCAACTTCCGCCGCGCCCTGTCCATGTCTCTGGGTGATTACAGCATATTCCTGACCCGCCCCATCACGGTGGTCCTGCTGATCCTGACCGTTCTCTCCCTGGTGCTGCCCGCCATCGGCCAGCTCCGCAAGAAGAGCAAAGCGGCCAAGTGATCTCCACCCCCCTGAACAACATTTGGAAAAGAAAGGTCGTTGTATTATGGCATTTTCCATTCAGCCCGGCGTATGGCCGGTCATGATCACCCCTTTTACCGAGGACAACAAACCGGACTTCAAGGCCATCGAGGGCCTGTGCAACTGGTACATTAAGAAGGGCTGCACCGGCATTTTTGCGGTCTGCCAGTCCAGCGAGATGGCCTTCCTCACCGAGCAGGAGAAGCTGGATATCGCCAAGGCGGTGGTGGACGCGGTGGACGGCCGCATCCAGGTGGTGGCCTCCGGACATACCGCTGACTCCAAATCGGACCAGTATAAGCAGATCGAGGACATGATGAAGATCCCCGGCATCGGCGCCTATGTGCTGGTCTCCAACCGCTTGGATCAGAACAACGAGGGCGAGGAGGTCTTCTTCCAGAACGCTCAGGAGATTTTTGACCGGTTCCCAGAGGTAGACTTCGGCATCTACGAGTGCCCCATGCCCTGGAAGCGCCTGGTCTCTCTAGACTTTCTCCGCAAAGTGGCCCCGGAGGGCCGCATGGTATTTCTGAAGGACACCTGCTGTGATTATGAGTTGATCCGGGAGCGGCTGAAGGCCGTGGAGGGCACTCCCCTGAAGATCTTCAATGCCAACGCCCAGTCCTGGTATGATAGCTACTGCCATGGCTCCGCCGGCTACAACGGCGTTATGGCCAACTTCCACCCGGATCTCTATAAGTGGGCCTATGACCACAAGGACTCTGATCCTGAGAAAGCCCAGCTGGTAGCCCACTTCCTGACCACCGCCGCCATGATCGAGATGCGGGCCTACCCTGTTTCCGCCAAATACCATCAAAACCTGGTGGACGTCCCCATGTCGCTGGTGACCCGCAGCGCCGACGCAGCCAAACTGGACAAGAATGCCCGAGGCGAGGTGGAGAGCCTCATCGCCATGGAGAATTACGTCCGAAAGCAGCTGGGCATCCTGTAAAAATGTGTATCCGCTCTTGATTTCTCTGCAAAAATGATTAGAATAAAAGAGTGGAACTGTACAAAAAAAGTGTCCAAGAAGGAGCTCTGACATGCTGAAAAAGCCAAATATTCTGGTGGTGGGCAGCTTTATGATGGATCTGATCGCCTCCACCAAGCGCGCCCCCAATTCCGGCGAGACCGTCATCGGCCTGAAGTTCCAGACCGCGCCGGGGGGGAAGGGCGCCAATCAGGCGGTCCAGTGTGCCCGCCTGGGCGCCCACGTGACCATGGTGGGCCAGGTGGGGGACGATGCGTTCGGTAAGATCATGACGGATACCGCTGCCGCTGCCGGTGTGGACGTGTCCCATGTGTCAGTGGACCCCCAGGAGTCCTCCGGCGTAGGCCACATCACCCTGGAGGTGACGGAACACGGCGCCCAGAACCGCATCACTGTCTGTCCCGGCGCCAACTTCACCATCACGGTGGACGACGTGGCCTGGCTCCGGGAGGAGATCGGCCGCTTTGACCTGGTGATGATGCAGTTCGAGCTGCCTATGGAGGTCATCGAGGCGGTGGCCCAGTGGGCCCACGACGCCGGGGTCCCCGTGATGATCAACCCCGCCCCAGCCGCCCCCATGTCCGACCGGCTGCTCGCCTGCGCCACCTACCTCTCCCCCAACGAGCACGAGGCCGCCATCCTGGCCGGCCACTCCATCGACGTCTCCAACGGCATCAACATGGAGGACGTGGCCGTGGTCTCCCAGGCCTTCCAGGCCCGGGGGGTGGAGAACCTCATCATCACCATGGGGGAAAACGGCTCCATCGCGGCGGGGAAAAACGGCATCCATCACACCCACTGCGTGAAGATGGAGCATGTGGCCGACCCCACGGCCGCCGGCGACTCCTTTGTGGCCGCCTTCTGCACCGGCCTCACCGCCGGTCTGCCCCAGGGCGAGGCCCTGGCTTTTGCCAGCCACACCGCCGCCATCACTGTGTCCCGTATGGGCGCCATGCCCAGCCTGCCCACGGTGGAGGAGGTCCAGCAGCTCCTTGTGGAGCGGGACTACCAGGGCTTTGACCCGGCGGAGCTGGACGCTTTGAAGCAGTGATCTGTCCTTGACTGTCCCCGTCCCCGCGGGGGCAGTCAAATCCTATCCATAAGGAGAGTCGTTATGCTGAAACCTGAGAGCAAACAGGCGGTATCCAATTTCTTTGCCGCCGCAGAGACCGAATTCAATGCCTTTTTGAAGGCACGCAGTCCCGAGGAGTACGAGGCCGCCGCCCAGCTGATCCTGGATTCCCAGGCCAAGGGCGGCCGTCTCCACGTCACCGGCATCGGCAAGTGCAGCCATGTGTCCACCTACGCCGCCTCCCTGTTCTCCTCCACCGGCAACCCCGCCTACTACCTCCACGGCACCGAGGCCGTCCACGGCTCCTGCGGGCAGCTGGCGGCCGGGGACGTGGTCATCGCCATCTCCAATTCCGGTGAGACCGCCGAGCTGAAGGCCACCGTGCTGGCTGTCCAGAACAACGGCTGCAAGGTCATCGGCGTCTCCGGCAACCCGAACAGCTGGCTTGCCAAGCACACCGACGCCTTCCTCTTCGCCGGCGTCAAGGCGGAGGGCGGCCCCCTGAACCGGGCCCCCCGCAACTCCGTGCTGGCGGAGCTGCTCACCCTTCAGGCCCTCTCTGTGGCGCTCCAGGTGGAGAAGGACTGGGACCCCGTCAAATACGTCCGCTGCCACCCCGGCGGAAAGCTGGGCGAGCTGCGGGAGAACGAAAAGTAAACATTCCGGGGCGGGCCCCGTCCCCTCCGGAGAAAAAGTGAGGTCATTCAAATGCTGAAAGGAAAGCTCATCCACCCCGACATCATGGCCGCCCTGGCCCTGTGCGGCCACGGGGACAAGGTCCTCATCGCAGACGGCAACTACCCCCTGGACTCCAAGACCGGCCAGGCAGAGACCGTGTACCTGGGGCTGACCCCCGGCTTGCCTACTGTTACCGACGTTCTGGCCGCCATCCAGAGCACGGTGAATATCGAGAAGGCGGAGGTCATGGACCCCGCCGACGGCACCACTCCGGAGATCTTCGGGGAGTTCCAGACCATGCTGGACGGCATGGAGCTGAACAAGCTGGGACGCTATGAGTTCTATGACGCCTGCTGTCAGCCCGGCGTCCGGCTGGCCATCTCCACCGGGGAACAGCGTATCTTTTCCAACCTGCTGATCACCATCGGCGTGGCCTGATCCGGCCTGTCTCACTCGTTTTTAGGGAGCCTTTCTCCGCATGGATGCGGAGAAAGGCTCCTTTGTTCCCGTGGCATTTTTCTCATTTCTGTGCTATAATGCCTGTGACAGCCTGAAAGAGGAGGCGCGTATCACAGCCATTGAGAACGGCGAGAGGATCACGCGGGGACTGGAGGATGGCCCCCGCCGCGTTCTCAGCTGGCTGGAGCTGGACCCATGGCCCGACGAGATCAGATCTCTGCCCCTCTTCCAAAACGAGGCCGCCGGCTTCTCCGGGGAGGATCAGCACTCCTTCGAGCTCAAGCGCCCAGCCGGGTCCGGCCCGGAGAGGGGAAACGGACTTTGAGGGGACAGTCACCGACCTCCAGACAGGCGCTGCGCGCTGTGCCGGGGTGAGCCTGCCGCAAAAGGAGAGATCGAAATTATGATCCGTGACATCTGCAAAGACGAGACCTTTCTGGCCCAGAAGGCCGAGCCGGCTACGCCGGAGGACCTGCCCGCGGCAGCGGACCTGCTGGAGACGCTGACCCACCACAGCGCGGGCTGCGTGGGCATGGCGGCCAATATGATCGGCGTGAACAAGCGCATCATCGCCTTTGACAACGAGGGCAGCTATCTGGTCATGCTCAACCCGGAGATTGTCAAAAGGTCCGGCCCCTATGAGGCGGAGGAGGGCTGCCTGTCCCTCTCCGGCACCCGGAGGGCCCGGCGGTGGCGGTCCATCAAGGTCCGCTGGCAGAACGAGCGTTTCCAGGAGCGGTGTAAGACCTTCACCGGCTGGACCGCCCAGATCATCCAGCACGAACTGGACCACTGCGAGGGCATCCTCATTTAAAAGGAGCGTCATGTCATGAGAACCGCCGTCTGTTACTATTCCCGCCACCACGGCAACACCCGGAAGGTGCTGGAGGCCATGGCCCGGGAGGGGGAGATCGACCTGATCGACGCCACCGTCCGCCAGACCGTCCGGCTGGAGGACTACGACTGCGTCGGCTTCGCCTCCGGCGTCTACTTTGGGAAGTTCCACACCAGCGTCTTACACGCCGCCCGGCAGTATCTGCCCCATGGCAAGCCTGTGTTCTTCGTCTGCACCTACGGGGGCGGCATGGGACAGAGCACCCGGGAGCTGAAGGAGCTGGCCGGGGAGCGGGGCTGCGCCGTGCTGGGGACCTTCGGCTGCAAGGGCTACGACACCTTCGGCCCCTTCAAGCTGGTGGGCGGCCTGGCCAAGGGCCGGCCGGATGAGGGGGACCTGGACCGCGCCCGCGGCTTTTTCCGGGACATCCTGACCCGCCTGTGAGAGAGGAGGCGGCGTGATGGAACTGGGACTGACCTTTCCCCTCCAGCGGTTCCTGGGGATAAAAACGCCGGCCTGGGGCACAGAGCCGGACCGGCGCTTCTGCTGGGACCTGCATGTCATCCGCCTGCGGGGCCGCGGGTGCCTGCTGGCCGTCCACTGCCACAGCCGCTACGCCTTTGTCCGCTGGGATGTGCCCCCTCTCCAGCGGGAGGACATCCCCGGCCTCTTCCGCGCAGGCCTGACCGACAGCCTCACCGCCGCCGGCCTCTCCCCGGCCCGGGTGGAGGGCTATCTGGAAAAGGCCGGGCCCGCCTGCCTCACCCGCACTCATGGCCGCCGGGAGGTGGCCTTCCTCAACCGGGCGTGGGAGGACGTGCTGGCGCTGGACCTGTGCCTGGACACGGAACGCCAGGCCCAGCCCCTGCTGGACCGCGCCGTCAACACCTGCTCCAGCCGGTGCGCAGGCTTTGAGGGACTGGGGACAGGGCTGGAGCGGATATCCGCATCGCTGTTATGAGCGGGACGCAGGGCATCCCCCCTAGTTTTCTCCTCTGCTTCGCGAGCTCTGCAAAGGCTGTTGTGAAGACGGCAGGCCACAGAGGTAACTGTTGAGCGCGCCGCCTTGCACTGCCCGCCATTTTTTCATGCAAAAAAGAAATGGAAAGAGAGAAAAGCTATGAAGGAAGTTCTGCAAAAAAAGACGCTGTTTGTCGTCATTCCGCTGCTCATCGCACTGCTGTCCGTGTTCGTCCTTTCCGGTCCCGCCTCGTCCCCGGATCTTCACGGCCCTACCCTGGCAGCCTTGGAGGAGAAGCAGACCACCGTGCTGGAATTGTCCGCCGCCTCCGCCGCCGCTTCTGCGGCGATCACGCTGATCCCCGGTGACGTCGCCACCCCGATCGCCGACAAGCTGGCCGATCTGAGCTCCCATTTTCTGCTGGTGCTGTGTGCCGTGTTCCTGGAAAAATATCTGCTGACCATCACCGGAACGGTGACCTTTTCCTTCCTGATCCCCGTGTCCTGCCTGCTGTATGTGCTGTATGTCCTCTTTGACTGGAAAAGCCTCCGTCTGCTGGCGGCAAGGCTGACCGCGTTTGGACTGCTGATCTTTTTGGTCATCCCAGCCAGCGTCTATGTCTCTGATCTGATCGAGGACTCCTACCAGGCATCCATCGAGGCCACCATTGAAACAGCCAGAGATGCCGCCGCGGAGCTGGAGAGCGAATCAGAGACGGCGGGCGAGGGAGAAAAAGGCTTCTTTTCCGGGCTGATCTCCACCGTGACAGACGGGGTCTCCGGGATCACGGACAAAGTGGGCGAGATGGTCAACCGCTTTATGGAGGCGCTGGCCGTGATGCTGGTGACCTGCTGCGCCATCCCGGTCCTGGTCCTGCTGTCCTTCCTCTGGTTTGCCAAGATCCTGCTGTCCGTGGAGCTGCCGGTCAGTTACAGCGGCATCCACCACGGGCTGAAGGACCGGCTTTTCCGAAAAAAACGGGGAGAGCCCCAGTAAAGGCCTCCCGCAGGTCGGGTGTGCGGAGATACTTCGCACGAGCCCCCGCCAGCAAGGAAACTGATCCGATCATAACAGATGGGAAGTGGCTCTCTTATGCAGATCACAGCTGTTTTTCACCGGAAGGGGCTGCGACTGGCCACGGGTGTCCTGCTGGCGATGCTTCTTCTGGCGGCCGGATTTTTCTGGTATGTATCCGACTACTACCGGGCAGAGGATGCGGCCCTGGATGTATTGGCCAGCGGCGAGAACATTGAGGTCCGGGGCAGCCTGACCATCCTCTCCCCGTCCTATCCCACGGACACTGCCATCATCTTTTACCCCGGGGCCAAGGTGGAGGGGGCTGCCTACCTGCCTCTGCTGGACCAGCTGCGGAGGACCGGCCTCACCTGTATTCTGGTGGAGATGCCCTTCCGCATGGCCATCTTTGATGTCAACGCCGCCGAAGACGTGATGGCCCAATTTCCGGAGATCCGGCACTGGTATCTGGCCGGACACTCCATGGGCGGAGCCATGGCCTCCCAATTCGCCGCCGGGCACCGGGACCAGGTGGACGGCCTCATCCTGCTGGGGGCCTATCTCTACGGCGAATACCCGTCCGCAGACACCCTCACCGTCTACGGCTCCCTGAATCAGAGCGTGGAGGACAAGATCGACTATACGGAACATGTGGTGGAGATCGACGGCGGCAACCATGCCCAGTTCGGCAGCTACGGCCTCCAGCGGGGCGACCCGCCGGCGGAGATCACATCCCAGGAACAGCAGGCCCGGACTGTGGAGGCCATCTCCGACTTCCTCGCCCAGCGGCAGGAGAGATAGGCGCTCCCTCCATCCTTTCCCACAGGCACTTCAGGCCCTGTGCCGCTCTCCGGGGCACAAAAGCAAATTGACAGGAGTATCGCTATGCAGACTTCAACAGATCTGAGAAACCTATTGGCCCGCATCGACCGGAAGGGCTATCCGGCCTATAAGGACACCCGGGGCGCCTATCAGTTCCCCGCCTACGTACTGTCCATCGACCACGTACAGGGGGACCCCTTTGCCGCTCCCTCCAAATTGAGCATCCATGTGAACGGAAAGCAGGCCGGATTCCCCAGGCAGCTCTATCAGACCCCCTGCCGGCGCATTGCCCTTCAGGATGCGCTCACCCGCCAGTTTGGCCGGCGGGCGGCCCAGGCCTCCTTTCAGGCTAAGGGCTCGGGACACAGCGGCCTCATCTCTATCAGCCGGTGCGGCCAGGAGGTGCTGGAGCGGACCGCCTGCGCCCTGGACCCGGAGCACGGTGATCTGCTGCTGCGGCTGGAGGTGGGCTTCCCCGCCAACGGCCGCACCATCAACGCCCGGGAGCTGGAGAAGATCCTCTTCGACCTGCTGCCCCGGTGCGTGGAGGAGTCCCTGCTCTACCGCAATCTGGACGGAAAGCGCCTCCAGGAAGCGGCTGACCTGGCGGAGGACCAGCAGGATATCCGCCGGCAGCTGCCCGCCCTGGGCCTGTGCGCCTTTGTGGCCGACGGCAGCATCCTGCCCCGGACCTCCGGCGTCTCCTCCCTGCCCATGAAGCAGGCCGTCCCCTTCCGCTCCCCCAGAGAGCTCTCGGTCACCCTGGAGCTGCCCCACCGGGGGACCATCACCGGCATGGGCATCCCCAAGGGGATCACTCTGATCGTGGGCGGCGGCTACCACGGGAAGTCCACCCTGCTCAAGGCCCTGGAGCTGGGGGTGTACGACCACATCGCCGGGGATGGGCGGGAGTATGTCATCACCGACCGCACAGCGGTCAAGATCCGTGCCGAGGACGGGAGGAGCATCCGGAACACCGACATCTCCATGTTTATCAACAACCTGCCCAATGGAAAGGACACTGTCCATTTCACCACCGAGGACGCCAGCGGCAGCACCTCCCAGGCCGCCGGCGTGGTGGAGGCCATGGAGGCGGGGACCTCCCTGCTCCTCATGGATGAGGACACCAGCGCCACCAACTTCATGATCCGGGATGAGCTGATGCAGCGGGTCATCCACCGGGACATGGAGCCTATCACCCCCTTCCTCGACCGCATCCGGGAGCTCTATGGTATCCACGGCATCTCCACTGTCATCGTGGCAGGCAGCTCCGGCGCCTTCTTCCACGCCGCCGACCGCATCATCCAGATGGACCGGTATGTCCCCCGGGACATCACCGCCTCCGCCAAGGAGGAGGCCCGGGCCTTCCCCGCCGGGAGCGCCGTCATGGAGCCTGCTCCCGCCCCCGGTCTCTGCCGCTGTCCCAGACCCTCCCCCCAGTTCCGGGGAGACCGGATCAAGCTCAAAGCCCTGGGCCGGGACGGCATATCCATCGATCGGGAGACCATCGATCTGCGGTATGTGGAGCAGCTGGCTGACGGCGAGCAGTCTGCTGCCCTGGGCTGGTGCATGGTCTACGCCCAGCGGCGCCTGATGGACGGCAGGCGCACCCTGCGCCAGATCGTGGACGAGCTGGACCGGCTGATGGAAGAACAGGGCCTGCCCGCCCTGTGCGGCTCCCCCTCCGGCGTCCCCTTTCTGGCCCGCCCCCGCCGTCAGGAGATCTTCGCCTGTTTTGACCGCTGTCGCTTCCTGGACCTGCTGTGACCGGCTGGTCCCCGCAGGCCCCACGCCCCCATCCAGATGGGGGGCATTGGCCCCACCACACAGAGGCGTCCCTCTCCGGCCGGTCCGGAAGGGGACGCCTTTTCTATGGGCGGCGGTGTCAACGTGGGACAGCGGCGCATAGATTGTTTTGGGGCCTCGCCCCGAAGGAGGTAATACGAATGGGTATTACAAATTCTAATAAAGTGATCAATGCGGATAGGATCGACTGTGACGGCTCCCTGAAAGTCACGCTGGCCCTCACTGCCGCTCCTGATATTATTTCCACCCCCACTGACATTGCGCTGGTACTGGACCGCTCCGGCAGTATGACCGGGACCCCGCTGACCAACATGAAGACCGGCGCGAAGACCTTCATCGACATCATCTCCCAGTCCACCGGCGGCCAGTCCTCCGGTGAGATCGGCTCCGGCAGCCACATCGGCATCGTCAGCTTTGCCGACACGGCCCAGCAGAACACCCAGCTGATCACCTCGGTATCCACCTTGAAGAACGCTGTAGACTCCCTTTCAGCTGGCGGGAGCACCAACCATGCCGATGCCTTCTCCAAGGCCATCGCCCTCTTTGACCCCAGCTCCAGCAATGACAAGGTCATCGTCATGTTCACCGACGGAAAGACCACCGCCGGTGCGCCCCCGGCCCCCGTCGCAGCCGCCGCCCGGGCCCAGGGCATCGTCATCTACTGCATCGGCCTGCTGGGCTCTGACGGGGTGGATGTCAATGCTCTCAACGACTGGGCCACCGACCCCGACGCCAGCCACGTAGCGGTCACCCCCGACGCCGCCGAACTGGAGGAGCTCTTCGCGGAGCTGGCGGCCAATATCTCCAAGACTGGTGCCACCAACATCGTCATCAACGAGACCGTGACCGCTGATTTCGTCATCACCAGCATCCTGACGCCCTCCGCCGGCAGCGCCACCATGCTCAATGCCACCTCCCTGCGCTGGACCATCCCCCAGCTGGGCGTCTCCTCCCCGGAGAGTGCTGCGCTGGAGTTCTTCATCCGCCACGTGGGCCAGAATCCCGGCACCAAGCTGGTCAATGAGTCTATCACCTACTCCGACACCGAGGGGAACGTGGTGGACTTTCCTGAGCCCACCGTGTCTGTGGAGTGCGACGTGGTGGTCAATCCTGAGGAGTGCCCCGTGCCGGCGGACCTGACCATCGAAGGCTGCTCGGACTCCGTGGTGGTGGACATGGGCAATGTCTATCTGGAGTCCCTGGGCCGCATCATCCAGATGGATGTGACCATCAAGAATGTATGCCCTGGCAAGCGGGTGGCCTTGGCTGCCATTCTCACTGAGGTGGATGAAAATGGAATGGAGTATCAGCGCGGGAGCAAGGCCATGACCATCCCGGCCCATAACTTCCCCACCTGCCGCGATGTGCTGGTCAAATGCATCAAGTTCGTGCTTCCGGAAGATCTTGATATCTCTGGCGGCTCCACCCAGGTCATGTGCAACCCCCGCAGCTTCAAGGCCCGGTTCATCGCCCACAACATCGACAGCGACTTCCGCTGCTGTGAGTCTGTCCTGACCCTGTAAACTGCCCCTTTCCCCACAAACCACCGCCTTCCGCGGTGGTACATACCTCCCCGGGCCGTTTCTTCTCCTTCTGGCGGGGCGGCTTGCCGCTTTCCTGGTTTTCGGACAAGCGCCCCAAGAAATATGGTCCTTCTGGCCTGTTCCGGCTTTGGGGAGCATGATACTTGTATGGTCCCGGCGGCCCCGCCCGCTCCGTCCTGTAAGCGCAGCAGTGCGGTCAGCGCCTTCCCGGCGCTGGCCGCACTGATTTGGTCCCTGCCAGTCCCCTATTGAAAATACTTCTCCCGGATCTGCTGGATGGGCATCTCCCGCCCGGTCCACAGGCGGAAGGACGCCGCCCCCTGGTGGAGCAGCATATACATCCCGTTGAAGGTCTTCAGTCCCGCCTCTCGGGCCATCCTCAGCAGCTGTGTCTCCCGGGGCTGGTAGATCACGTCCGACACGGTCAGCCCGGCGTGGAGCCAGGAGGCGTCGGGGATCAGGCAGCCCGGCATCCGCTCCATACCCACCGGCGTGGTGTTCACCAGAAGGTCCGCCTGCCCCAGGCAGGTCCGCAGCGCCTCCCGGTCGTCCAGATCGTGGAGGACCACCCGGCACTGGGAGGCCCGCTCCAGCTCGGCCGCCACCCGCTCCGCCCGGGGCCAGAAGGCGTCCCTGGGGTTGAACACATCAATGGCCGCCATTCCGTCCAGGGCGGCCTGGACCAGGACGGCGGTGCCGGCACCGCCGGCACCCAGCTGGACCATCCGCTTCCCCTCCGGCTGAAAGCCCGCCTCCCGGGCGCTCCTCATATAGCCCTCCCCATCGGTGGTGTGGCCCACCAGGCTTCCGCCCTCGTTGACCACGGTGTTGACCGCCCCGCAGATGCGGGCGGCCGGAGAGAGACGCTCGCACAGGGCTGCCGCCGCAGTCTTGTGGGGCATGGTCACGTTGAAGCCACGCACCCCCAGAGCCTTCAGCCCCTCCACCGCCTCGGCCAGGCGGTCCGGCGCCACGTCAAAGGCCAGGTAGGTATAGTCCAGGTCCAGCAGAGCGCAGGCCTCGTTGTGCATCGCGGGGGAGATGCTGTGGGCCACCGGGCTGCCCAGCAGGCACAGCAGTCCCGTGCGGCCGGTGACTTGACGGCTCATTTATCCCCCTCCCCTCAGCTCCGGGGGGCCAGGGCCCGGTGGAGGATATCCATGGCGGCGTTCAGCTCCTCCACGGGGATCTGCCCGGGGGCGGAGACCTGGCCCACCGCGCCGAAGGTCATAGCCGAGCCGAAGTACTCCCCGCACAGGCGGCTGACCACCCCGGCCCCCATGGACATGGTGATGATGGGCCGGTCGGCGTACTTCCCGCTCATCTCCTGGGTGGCGTCCAGCAGGGCAATGACATCTCCCGGGCACCGGGGCATCACCGCGATCTTCGGAATGTCCGCCCCCAGCTCCTGCATCTTCCGCAGGCGGAAGAGCAGGTCAGCCTTGTCCGGCGTGCCGCCGAAGTCGTGGTTGGAGCCCACCACCGCTTTCCCCGCGGCGTGGATGGCCTGAATGTTCCGGCGGACCACCTCGTCCCCGGAGAAGACCTCCACATCCACGGCGTCCGCGTCTCCCGACTGGGCCACCGCGGTGTTCAGCGCCGTATAGGCCTCCATGTCGATCTCCTTCTCGCCCCCCTCCTTCCTGGTGCGGAAGGTGAACAGGATGGGGGTCTCCCCCAGGATCTCCCGCAGCCCCTTCAGTGTGCTCAGCACCTTAGGCAGCTGGAAGACATCCTCATAGAAGTCCACCCGCCACTCCACCACGTCCAGGGCGTGGGCACGGAACTCCTGGGCCTTCTCCAGGATGCCCTGGGCCGTAGCGGCCACGATGGGGACGATCACCTTGGGCTTTCCGCAGCCCACCTCGACATTGCGCAGCATCACTGTTTTCATCAAAACTTTCTCCTTTGCCAAATATCAAAATACGGGGGGCCGCCGCAGGTATCCCTGCGGCAGCCCCAGATCCAATTTTTCAAAAGCCCAGCTGCTTTGAGATGCTCCTGCCGTCCAGGGCATTGGGCGCTGTCCCCAGGTGCACGCTCTCAGCCGCAGCCAGACCTGCCGCCTCTCCCAGGCGCATACAGGTTATCATGACACGGATGCAGGCGTGGGCCGCATAATCAGTGGAAATACACCGCCCCGCCAGCAGGAGGTTGGAGATCTCGTTGGTGACCAGACAGTGGTAAGGGATATAGAACACGCCCGTCTTGGGCTTGACGATGGTGCTGGAGACACCGTCGGTGTCATGGATATCCACAGGGTAGGAGCTTCTGACTACAGGGTCTGCAAAGAGCTTCCCCTCTACCACGTCCTCACCCGTGAGGACATATTTCCCCTGGATCCTTCGGGAGTCCCGCAGGCCGGTGAAATCTCCTGTAGAGATGAGGTAGGCCTTCTCAAATCCCGGCACGTTTTCAATAAAGAAGCGGCTGATCCTCCTTACCTGACGCCGGGCCTCCATCTCCGCCCGGCTCCACTGAGCCGCATCCAGAGGATCGATCCGAATTCGGCTCATATTGGAGTAGATCGTTCCGGATGGGAGGGGGCGTGCCAACAGGTTATTGACATAAAGGCACCCTTCTTCGATCCCCTTCTGTGCCAGACGCTCCCGCTCCGGCTGGCTGACCTGCTCATACCGCGCTATGTCCACACCGGCCATTTTGTACATCAAGGTCCCGGGCTGAAGGACGCCTTTTTCGTCCCCTATCTCCCAGCGGCAGCCGGCACTGACCGCCACGCTCCCATGGAAGGAGGCGTCAATGACCACTTTGCCGCTCACAGTTTGGACCCCCTGCTCGTTGTGGATGGTCAGTGCGGTGATGACGCCGTCCTCTACCTGCGCGCCGATGACCCGGGTATGGAGGAGCAGCTCCACGCCCGCCTGGTCCACCAGATCGAAGATCAGATCTTTGAGTATCTCGGACTCATAGGGGATGACTGGGATATCCAGGTCTCTGCGTCCGCATAGATAGATCGTCTCGATGCCGGGGGTCCCGCCCGCAGCGGCGAGGCCGTCCATCACGTCCTTGATGATGCCCTGCTGAGGCCTGTCCGGCTCACCATCGGCAAAACCCATGAACATGCTCACCTGCGCTCCGGTGGCGGTCCCGCCCAAATACGCCTTTTCCTCGATGAGCAGCGTCTTTGCGCCCCCTCTGGCGGCCGTCACAGCGGCTGCAAAACCGGCGGTACCGCCGCCGACCACAATAACATCAAACTGTCGTTCCATAAGCAGCTCTCCTTTCCCTCTGTCACATGATGGCCGCGGCGATCGGGTAGCCCACCACCGCAAAGATCACGGCCGCTGTGACGGACCACAAGAGCCCATATTTGAGCATCGTATCCGTATTCAGCCATCCGGACCCGGCCGCAATGGCGGCGTGGGCCGTGGAGGGCGGAGTCGCGCAGGCCACGCAGGCACAGGCGCCAATCACGCAGGTCAACGCGGCAGGATCGACCCCGGAAATAGCTCCGCCGTACACCAGCGGCAGCGAGATGCTGTACATCAGAGTGACGGTGACCGTGTTGGAGGCAAAGTTGGTGATCATGACCGTGGCCAGGGCGATAAACAGCACGAAGATAATGGGGGACATACTGCCGATGATGGGGGAGAGCGCTCCGCTGACCACAGCGGTGATGCCCGCTTCTTCATGGGTCAGGGCGCTGCCCAGCACGCTGGTGGCCGCCACCATGAACACAGCACCCCAGGGCACCCCCTTGGCCACGGCCTCATTGAAGTTCATCAGAGGCTTCCCCTCCACATGGAGGACGCACAGCAGGCACGCTCCGATCATGGCCGGGGTGGGCGTCCCCAGCGAGGAGATGGCGGAGGCCACCTCGGGCAGGACAGGCGCAATGATCCCGGGCAGCAGCCACATGGCCACCACCAGCACGAAGACGAGCAGCGTATATTTCTCCTGGCGGCTCATCGGAGTGGTCTCAGACTTCAGCACAGAGCTGTCCAGACTGCTCAGGCGCTCCGTCCCTGGACGACAGACGAATTTGGTCAGCACCATGGACGCCGCGAAAGTGACCAGGCATGCCGCTACGCCGAAGATGGTATAGGAGACGAAATTCACCGGGACCCCGGCGTCGTTCTCATACAGGGAGAGTGCCATCGTGGTGACTGTGTGGGCGATCGGGGTGGCAGCAGTGGACAGGGAGGCAAAAAACAGGATGCCCAGCACGACGATCTGAGGGAAACGGTCGCCCTTCTCGTACTTCAATTCCTTGAAGATCTGCTCTGCAATGGGCAGGCAGACGATAAAGGCCGGGATGGGAGACATAAAGGAACCGATGACCAGGGGAGCCAGAAACAGCAGCCCCAAAAACAGCCAGGGGTTCTTCTGCGCCCAGGGCCGGGTGACGAACCAGACCGCGCAGCGCTTGAGGAAGCCGGTCTGGCCCAGGGTATAGGTCACCATGGAGCTGAAAAGCACAAAGGAAGTGATCCAGCCTCCCATAGAGCCCGACAGGCCGCTGGAATACGTGTACAGCGGGGACAGGATCAGCGCGATGATGCACAGGATACTGGGCCAGGTGACCGAAACGAACATCCACAGCAGGATCGTGCCGATGAAAATACCGGCCACCTGCATCCCCAGAGGGGTCAGCCCAAAGACGGGGGGCAGAAACTGACATCCAAACATAAGCAGGACGCCGATGATAGTCGCGATCGTTTTTTTCGTACTCATGATCTTCTCACATTCCTCCTGATCTGATTTTCAAGCCGGCTCGTTCTCTGTGTCAAATTATAGAGCAAACCATCTCAGGAGCAATTCTTCTTCCCTCTCTATTTATTCTCAAGAGGAATAAATAGAATCTTTTGTTCCTTTTTTGTGCATTTTCCCCTCTCTTTCTCCTGGTATTTTCCACTCTGCCCCCAAAACATTCGGTCCATTCTCATTGTAACGGGGCAGGCGTCATGCTATAATGAAAAGGATCATTCTGAGAGGGGGTGCTCTGTTGGAGCTGGACCAGGTCCGCCACGTGCTGGCGGTGGTAAAATACCGCACATTTCTGGAGGCATCCTTTCAGCTCAACCGCTCTCAGTCCTCCCTGTCCAAAAGCATCCGCCGGCTGGAGGAGGAGCTGGGGATCTCCATCTTTGAGCGCACCACCCGCCGCGTGGAGCTGACCCCGGCAGGCCGTGACTTCGTCGCTTACGCCGAACAGATGATGGTCTGTTATGAAGGGATGCTCCACGCCATGGAACAGCACCGCAGCAACGGCAAGCGCTCCCTCCGGGTGGGCAGCATCTATTTCGGCCTGCACAACCGCCTGGCCCCTCTGGTGGCCAATTTTTTCAAGCTCCACCCCAGCATGGAGATCGAGATCCGGGAATCCACCACCACGCCGCTCCTTCAGGATCTCCATAAAGGGGAGCTGGATGTGGTCTTTGTCTCCAGCATGTACCCGGAAGGAGCTGAGCGGGCCAATTTCTCTCAGTATCCAGAATACCGCTCCCATTCCTGCTTCCGGGAGTCCTATCAGATCGTGGTCAGCCGGGACCACCCCTTTGCAGGCCGGAGCCAGCTCACATATGAGGACCTGGCTGACCAGCCCTTTATCATGACGGACCGGACCATGGACGTCTATCACAGGGCCGTTCAGAAAGCCTTTGACGCCCACAGGGTCCCCCTGCATATCGCCATGTACTGCACCACTGTCCGCTCTGTTCTGCATATGGTCTCCCAGAACATGGGGATCGCCATGCTCTCTCCCCTGGTCATCGAGGAGTCGGACGACCTGTGCATCATCCCCCTGAAGGATGCCCTGCTGCGGGACACTCAGATGGTGATCCTCAACCAGAAAGAGATCCCGCCCCACGTGAGATCCTTTTATCATTATGTCAAGACTCAAAATCTGGCGTAGCCTTTTTTCGATATCCTGAAAGGCCCCGCGGGGTCTGCCGTTGAGCGGACCTCACGGGGCTTTTCATTCCGGCATCCACCGTGGGGCGGACGCTTACAGCACCGCGGCGGCGATGGGGTAGCCCACAAAGGCCAGGATCACGATGCTCAGCAGGGCCATCAGGCCGCCGTACTTGAACATATCCTTCACGTCCACCCAGCCGGTGCCGGCCACCACGGCCATGGGCATGGTGCTGGGGGGAGTGGCGAAAGCGTAGGAGGCCGCGGCTCCGATGACGGAGGCCAGGGCTACCATATTGATGTTGCCCATAGCCAGGGCGATGGGGGCGGAGATGGTATAGAACACGGTGGCGCACACGGTGTTGGAGGAGAAGTTGGTTGCGATGATGCACAGGGTGGCGATGACCAGGATGAAGATGGTCTGGTTCATCCCGGAGACCAGGGGGGTGACGTTGCTGATAAGAAAGTCGGAGATGCCCACCTTCTCCAGCGTCAGGGCGCCGCTGATGACCAGGACGGCGGCATTGAAGATCAGGGCGCTCCAGGGCACGCCGCGGGCGGCCGCGTCCTTATAATCCATAATGGGCTTGCCGTCCACCTTGGTCAGGCAGAGGATCACGATGGCCACCATCACAGGCACCGCATTGCCCAGCGCAGAGATATACCCGCCGACGGTGGGGGCGATGTCCTTCAGGAAGCCCTGGAGGAGCCAGATCACGATGACCACCACGAACAGGACCGCGGAGATCTTCTCCTGCACGCTCATGGGCTGGAGGTCAGAGCGCAGCCTGGTGGCATCATAGTGGCGCAGCTTGTTCAGGTCCGGGCGGTAGAGCAGGCGGTACACCAGGATCAGGGCCGCAAAGATCAGCAGGCCGGTGACAATGCCGAAAGCGCTGTATGCCATGATGTTCACGGACAGGCCGGTCTGGGACTCCAGCAGCTGGATGGGGATCAGGATGATGGCGTGGCCCAGGGGGGTGTTGGCGGAGCCGATCCCCACCGCGATGCCCAGGCCCAGCACCAGCATCTGGGGGAAGCGGTCCCCCTTCTCATACTTCAGCTCCTTGAAGACCTGCTCCGCGATGGGCAGGAAGACCAGCAGGGCTGCGGTCTGAGACATGAAGGAGGCCATGAACATGGCCCCAAAGAGGAACATGGTCACGAACATCCAGGGGCTGCGCTGGGCCAGCTTGTTGGTAAAAAACCAGATGGCCAGCCGGCGGGTGAGGCCCACCTGGGACAGCACGTGGCTGAGCATGAAGAACACCAGCAGGAAGGCGATGGTAGAGTTGCCGAAGCCGCTTTTAAAGATATCCCCTGGCGACATGATCTGGAAGATGGCCAGGATCGCCATGCACAGCAGGCTGGGCCAGTCGGTGCCGATGAAGTTCCACATGAGCATGATGCCGATGAAGATACCGATGACCTGCATGCTGGTCTGGTTCAGGCCCGCGGGAGCGGGGATGAACTGGAACAGCAGGATGAACGCAAAGGAGATCAGCAGCATCACGAGTTTTGAGGTCTTGCCTTTCACTTTTGGATCTCTCCCTTCTCTTTCTTACACACCATATTTCTGATCCAGACAGCTCCGCAGGCTGGCGGAGGAGATCTGGTCCAGAGTCTTGTTTTCCCGCAGGGCCAATGCCGCCGCATAGCCCGCCGACTCTCCCACGTTCATCATGATGGGCATGACCCGGACCGCCCCAAAGGCCTTCGGGTCCGCGGACAGGCACTTTCCGGCCGCCAGGGTCCGCTTCATCCCCAGGGGGAGCAGGCTGCGGTAGGGGATATGATAGACCCCGGGGAGCATCTTCCACACCACGGTGTTGGTCACGGGGTCGTGGAGGTCCATGGGATAGCATCCGCAGGCCACCCGGTCCTCAAAGCAGGTCATCCGCTCCAGATCCTCGATGGTCAGCCGGTAGGCCCCCCGGATGCGCCGGGCGTCCCGCACACCGGCCAGAGGGGCGATGCCGGAGAGGTAGGCCCCCTCCAGGCCGGGCACCTCCCGCTGGACGAAGCGGAAGATGGGCTCGATCTGGGACCTCAGCTCCACCATCCCCCGGGTGGCGTCGGCCAGATCCTCGTGGTCAAACTTGGCCCGGGTGACATTCAGGCTCACGTCCCGGGTGCCGGGGATGGGGGTAAAGGCCAGGATGCCTCCCTTCAGCACACCGCTCTCCCGGCCCTGCCGGATGGTCTCCCCCAGGCGTGGGCTGTGGATAAAGGCGTCCAGCTGGTCCAGGTCCACGTTGGAGATGCGGAACATCAGGGTGGCGATCATCCGCTCCCTCTCGTCCGCCGCCTCCGTCTCCCCGCCCAGCGCCTGGACCAGGGAGGCGTTTCCGGTGGCGTCGATCAGGTATTTTCCGGAGAGGGCGATCTCCTGATACGGCCCCCGGGCCGTGATCTGACACTCCTCCTCTCCCTCTCTGGCCGCGGTCAGCTCCGTCTCATAGAGCAGGGTGATCCCCGCCTCCACGGCCAGCTGCTCCAGCAGAAGCTTGAGCCGCTCCGGGTCATAGCGGAGGCGGTCGATCTTCACCTCTTTGTTGGAGGACATTGGGACTGCGAAGTGGTAGGCCGCATGTCCGCCCCAGATCAGGCGGTCAAAGACCTCCCGCTCGATCCCCCGGTAGAGGGGCGCCCCCTGAAAGCCCGCCGCGTTCATCTCGGTCAGACCGGAGCTGGCGGCCAGGCCGCCCAGGCAGGTCCCCCGCTCCACCACGGCCACCTTCAGCCCCTCCCGGGCCGCGGCGATGGCGCTGAAGGCCCCGGCTGTGCCGCCTCCCACCACGATCAGATCAAACTGTGTCTCTTGCTGCATGTACTCCCTTCTTTCTTCTGTTGTTTGGCGTCATTTTAACCAAAATCCGGAACAAAAAGCAATCTCACTTTGGAAAGTCATATTTCCGAAACGGAATCGGATTCTATTTTCAAGGCATATTCCATTCCAAAACAGCATATCATTCTGTTTTGGAATTTTTATTTTCCAATTTGGTATCATACTGCCTGGGATTTTGGGAAACTCTCGTTGTCTTTCTCCGCCCCCCATGGTATCATAGGGCATATCACGGCAATCTGCACAAGGGATGGATGTCAGATGGACCTGTTTCAGTTGAAATGCTTTGTCAATGTGGTGGATCAGCGGAGCTTTACAAAGGCCGCCTTTGAGGTCTCCAGCTCCCAGTCCGCCCTGTCCAAGCAGATCAGCAAGCTGGAGGATGAGCTGAACGTCCGTCTGTTTGACCGCAGCCGCCGGGTGGTGACGCTGACGCCCGCAGGCCGGGAGTTCGAGCCCCACGCCCGAAAGCTGCTGGCCGACTATGACGAGATGATGGCCTCCATCAAGCGGTTCTCCAACAGCGGGCATCTGCACATCGGCAGTGTGGACCACATGGGCCGGGTGGGGCTGACTACCCCCATCTCCACCTTTTTGAAGCAGTATCCCGACGGCGGCGTCACCATCGACATCGAGCGGGGGACCTCCCTGGGGGTGATGGACCAGCTGGTGGCGGGAAAGCTGGATATGGCCTTCATCGCCCACATCATCTCCCCCTTTTCCAAGGCGTCCAACATCGACGCCTATCAGCTGGACCACTACCGCCTCTATACCCTGGTGGTGGACAACTACCACGCCATCGTCAGCCGCCGCCATCGGTTCGCCGGGCTGGATGTGGTCACCTGGCAGGATCTGGCGGAGGAAAAGCTGGTCATTTTGGACAAGAGCTACGGTCTCAATGCCATCATCCGGGAATCCTTCCGCCAGTGCGGCCTGCGGCCCAACATCGCCTTCGAGTGCGACCAGGTGGACGCCATCCTGGGGATGGTGGAGGGAAATTTCGGGATCTCCATCCTCTCCAAGCGCATTGCCGCCACCCAGTATGACGTGGAGGCCATCCCCATCGACCCGCCCATCTCCCGCAACACCGTGCTGGTGGTCCCCAAGGAGGTGGAGGCCCGCCAGCGGCTGGCCGGCGGCTTTGTCCGCCACATCGTGGATTATTACAGGGACAACACCCCCGGCCCCTGCGGGGAGCCGTAGCCTCCGCCCTCCACGCCCGGGCGGTTCCCGGCATTCTCCCCCCTCGCGCACTGTCCGTCGGACGGAGCGCGAGGGGGGCGCTTTCTGTCCGGCCCTGCCTCTCGACAGGGCCTCCTCCCCGTGGTACAATGGACAAAACCACAAAGGAGACTGTCCCGGGACATGGAGACAAACATTTTGATCGTAGACGACGAGGCCGCCATCGCCGACCTGGTGGAGGTCTATCTGAAAAATGAGGGCTACACTGTCCACAAGTTCGGCCGCGCGGGGGACGCCCTGGCCTGTGTGGCCTCCACGCCGCTTGACCTGGCCATCCTGGATGTGATGCTCCCGGATATGGACGGCTTCACCCTGTGCCAGAAGATCCGGGAGGCGCACCTGTTCCCCATCCTGATGCTCACTGCCAGGGTGGAGGACATGGACAAGATCATGGGGCTGACCCTGGGGGCGGACGACTACCTCACCAAGCCCTTCAATCCTCTGGAGCTGGTGGCCCGGGTCAAGACCCAGCTCCGGCGGTACACCCGGTACAACCAGGGCGGCCAGCCGGGGGGAGAGGCGCAGGAGCACGACTTCCGGGGGCTCCAGATCTCCCGGGCCACCCACAAGTGCGTGCTGTTCGGCGAGGAGCTCCCCCTGACCCCCCTGGAATTTTCCATCCTATGGTACCTGTGCCAGCACCGGGGGCAGGTGGTGTCCAGCGAGGAGCTGTTCGAGTCGGTGTGGGGAGAGAAGTATATGGACAGCAACAACACCGTCATGTCCCACATCGCCCGCCTGCGGGAGAAGATGCACGAACCCAGCCGAAAGCCGAAATTCATCAAGACTGTGTGGGGGGTGGGCTACACCATTGAGTAAGGAACGCAAGCCCCGTCTGGCGCAGCGGCTCCAGACAGACCGTGGGCTCTACCGCGCCCTCCAGCGCTGGGGGTATTATCTGCTGGCCCTGATGGCCTGGGTGACCGTGGTGCTGGCGGTCTCCGCCCTGGGGGTCCTGGTGTGCAGCCGCCTTACCTGGTATGAGACCGACCCTCTCTACCACCTGCTCCTGTGGGTCCGGGACTACTACTTCTTCGTCTGCATAGCGGTGGTCCTGCTGGGCTGGGTGGTCATCAGCTGGCACTTCATCTCCCGCCCAGTCCGCCAGCTGGATGCGCTGATCGGCGCCTCCGCCCAGCTCACCCGTCCCACGGAGGAGCCCATCCGCCTGCCCGCCTCCATGAAGAGCGTGGAGGACCAGCTGAACCTGGCCCGGGAGGAGGCCCTGCGTGCCCAGCGGGCCGCCCGGGAGGCGGAACAGCGGAAAAAACGACCTGGTGGTCTATCTGGCCCACGACCTGAAGACCCCCCTCACCAGCGTCATCGGCTATCTGACACTGCTCCGTGACGAGCCCCAGCTCTCCCCGGAGCTGCGCGCCCGCTACACCGGCATCGCCCTGGACAAGGCGGAGCGTCTGGAGGAGCTCATCAATGAATTCTTTGAGATCACCCGCTTCAACCTCAGCCATCTGGAGCTGGAGAAGCAGCCCGTGGACCTGTGCCGGATGCTCCAGCAGGTGGTCAGCGAGTTCGCCCCCATGCTGGGGGAGCGGGACCTGACCTGCGCCCTGGAGCTTCCCCCCAGCCTGGAATATGACTGCGACCCGGACAAGCTGGCCCGGGTGTTTGACAACCTGCTCCGCAACGCCTGCCATTACAGCACTCCCGGCAGCGTGGTCCGCATCTCCGGCGGGGAGGAGGGGGATTCCATTGTCCTCAGGTTCCTCAACTCCGGGCGGACCATCCCCCCGGAGAAGCTGGCGCGCATCTTTGACCAGTTCTTCCGCCTGGACAGCTCCCGCGCCACCCGGACGGGGGGCGCGGGCCTTGGCTTGGCCATAGCCAAGGAGATCCTGACTCTCCACGGCGGGACCATCACCGCCTGGAGCCGGGAGGATCAGGTCTGCTTCCAGGTGACGCTGCCCCGGGGCGGACAGCGGGAGGAGGGTCCAGCCCGTGAGCCATGACGCCGCCCCCCTGTTCGCAGGCTGGGAGAAGGGGATGATCCTCTCCTGTCTCCAGGGGCACATGGGCCAGGTGCGCACCGGGGGCGGGCATCCGCCGGAGAGCGCCCTGTGCGCCATCGGAGATTTCTGCTTTTTCGCCGGCCGGCCGGACCCGGCCCTGGTGCGGCAGGCCGACCGGCCCCTGCTGGTCCCCCGGACCGGGGACTGGGCCCCCGTGATCCGGGCGGTGTGGGGCCGCCGTGCCGTCCCCTTCCTCCGCTATGCCCTCTGTGGGGCCCCGGAGGACTTTGACCGGGACCGGCTGGCCGCCTTCGCCGCCGCCCTGCCCCCAGGCTTCTCCCTCTCCCCCATTCTGGCCGGGCACTATCCCCTGCTGACGGCCCAGGACTGGTCCCGGGACCTGTGCGGCAATTTCCGGGACGGTCCCGACTTCGCCCGGCGTGGGCTGGGGGTCATCGCTCTTCGGGACGGGGTCCCCGCGGCCGGCGCCTCCTCCTACGCCGTCTGGGACGGCGGCATCGAGATCCAGATCGACACCCGGCCGGACCTGCGCCGCCGGGGGCTGGCCCTGTCCTGCGGCGCCCGGCTGATCCTGACCTGCCTGGACCAGGGGCTCCTCCCCTCCTGGGACGCCCACGACCGGCGCTCCGCCGCCCTGGCGGAGAAGCTGGGCTACCGCCTGGACCGCCCCTACCCCGCCTATCTTCTGGACCAGACCGGTCCGTAAGAAAATCGCAAGATTTTCTTACGGATCTTATCAGACTTTCGCAGGAAAGACTCCAAGCAAGGTGCGCCCCCCTCTGATACCATAGGGTCATCGGAGGGGGACGCGCTTTTTTCTGGT
This sequence comes from Lawsonibacter asaccharolyticus, assembly GCF_022453915.1. NCBI lineage: Bacteria > Bacillati > Bacillota > Clostridia > Eubacteriales > Oscillospiraceae > Lawsonibacter > Lawsonibacter asaccharolyticus. The sequence goes on along the minus strand of NZ_CP091870.1, from coordinate 1,269,930 downwards.
CTGTCCCCTCCCCCACACAGAAGGAGTTGACAGAACATGAAACAGATCCTGGTGCTGTTCGGCGGGTGTTCCCCCGAGTACAGCGTCTCTCTGGCCTCCGCCTATGGGGTGCTCACCCATATAGACCGGAGCCTGTATCAGCCCATCCCTGTGGGCATCACCCGGGAGGGGGCCTGGCGCTGGTACGGCGGGGCGCTGGAGGCCATCCCGGAGGACCGCTGGCAGGAGGAGCCCGCCTGCCTCCCCTGCACCCTGCGGCTGGACCGGGGCGGGGCCGCCCTGCTCCTGCTGGACGGCTCCGGCCGGACCCTGGCCTTTGACGGGGCCTTCCCCCTGATCCACGGCAGCAACGGAGAGGACGGCACCCTTCAGGGGCTCTTTGAGCTGGCAGGGGTCCCCCTCATCGGCTGCGGCACCCTGTCCAGCGCCCTGTGCATGGACAAGGACCGCTCCCACAAGCTGGCCGCCCTGGCCGGGGTCCCCAGCCCCAGAGGGATCGTGCTGGAGCCCGGCTTCTCTCCCGCGGAACTGCGCCGGGGGGCGGAGGCGGTGGGCTTCCCCCTCTTTGTCAAGCCGGTCCGGGCGGGCTCCTCCTTCGGCGTGAGCCGGGTGGAGGGGCCGGAGCAGCTGGATGGGGCGGTGAGGGCCGCGCTGGCCTATGACCGCCGTGTCCTGCTGGAGGAGGCGGTCTCCGGCTTTGAGGTGGGCTGCGCCGTACTGGGCAGCGAAGAACTGACAGTGGGCCTGGTGGACGAGATCCAGCTGTCCGGCGGTTTTTTCGACTTTGAGGAGAAGTACACCCTCAAGACCTCCGCCATCCACTGCCCCGCCCGCATCCCTCCGGAGGCGGCCGCCCAGGTGCAGGAGGCCGCCCGGACCATCTTCCGCGCCCTGGACTGCCGGGGCTTTGCCCGGGTGGACCTGTTCCTCACCCCGGAGGGGGCGCTGCTGTTCAACGAGGTCAACACCATCCCCGGCTTCACCCCCCACAGCCGCTATCCCACTATGATGCAGGGCGCCGGCCTGGACTTCACCTCCCTGGTCAGCCGCATGATCCGGCTGGGGGTGGGAGCATGAGGCCCCTGCGGCTCCGCCGGGAGCAGACCTGCCAGGGCCCGCTGGTCCTGATCGATCGGGCACACCCCCTCCAGGAGGGCGCGCCGCCGGAGCTGGTCCCCGTGGACCGGCTCCACCCCCAGGTGCTCCTGGAGCGGCGTGCGGCCCGGCTGCTGGCCGCCTGCATCCGCTCCGTGGGGGGCGGGCGGACCATCGTCCCCGTCTCCGGCTGGCGGAGCCGGGCGGAGCAGCAGGCCATCTGGGACGACACCCGGGCCCGGGAGGGGGATGCCTTTACCCGGCAGTACGTGGCCCTTCCGGGGTGCAGCGAGCACCAGACCGGCCTGGCCATCGACCTGGGGGAGGACGTCCCCGATCTTGACTTCATCCGCCCCAGCTTCCCCGACTCCGGGGCCTGCGGCGCTTTCCGACGGGCAGCGGCCCGGTACGGCTTCCTCCAGCGGTACTGCCGGGAGAAGGAGGCCCTCACCGGCATCGCCGCTGAGCCCTGGCACTTCCGCTATGTGGGGGCGCCCCACGCCCAGCTGATGGAGGAGCACGGGCTCTGTCTGGAGGAGTACGTCCCCTTCCTGGAGGTGTCCCCCCGGCTCTGCCGGCTGGGCAGCGGCAGGACCGCCCGGGTGTCCCGACTCCCCTGCCCCAGCGCCGTCCTGGAACTGGAGCCGCCGGCGGGGTGCTGGCAGCTCTCCGGAGACAACTGCGGCGGGTTCATCCTCACCGTCTGGGAGGGAGAGCCATGAGCGCCCGCCGGGATGCCCCTGTGCTGGACCGCTTCCGCCTGCTGGCGGCGTTCCTGGCGGTGTGCAACCACACCGCCCCTCTGGCCGGACTGGCCCCGGAGGCCGACTTCTGGCTCACCCGGGTGCTGGCCCGGATCGCGGTCCCTTTTTTCCTCATGGTCAGCGGGTACTTTCTCTCCCAGGACGGCTGGAGGGGCACGGGCAGATTTTTGAAGCGGACGCTGACCCTCTACGCCGCCGCAGTTCTGCTCTATCTGCCCCTGAACTGGTACAACGGGGGCTTCTCCCCCCTGGAGTGGCTCAAAAAGCTGCTCATAGACGGCACCCTGTACCACCTGTGGTATTTCCCGGCGGTCCTGCTGGGGGTGGTGATCGCCCGCGGCCTGGCCCGGCTGGGGCTGCCCGCCGCCCTGGCGGCTGCCCTGCTCCTCTACCTGATCGGCCTGGGCGGGGACAGCTACTACGGCCTGACCGCCCAGCTGCCCGCCCTGGACGCCCTCTATGGCGGGCTGTTCCGCCTGTGCTCCTATACCCGGAACGGGCTGTTCCTGGCCCCCCTTTTCCTGCTTCTGGGGGCGGCGGGAGTCCGGCTGGGCAGGGGGATCTCCGCCCTGGGCACCCTTCTCTCCCTGGCCGGTATGTCCCTGGAGGCGTTCTGGCTCCGCGCTCAAGGCTGGCCCCGCCACGACAGCATGTATCTTTTCCTCCCCCTGACCATGCTCTTCCTGTTCTCCCTGCTGCTAAATGGCGGCCGGGGGCAGGACCGCACCGCCCGCAGGCTGTCCCTGCTGATCTACCTCCTCCACCCCTGGAGCATCGTGCTGGTGCGGGGCGCTGCAAAGCTGACAGGGCTGGAGGCCCTGCTCATCCAGAACAGCCTGGCCCACTTCTGCGCCGTGGCGGCGCTCACCCTGTGCGCCGCCCTGGTGCTGGACGCCCTGCGCCCCCTCCGCCCCGCCCCCTGCGGCCGTGCCTGGAAGGAGCTGGACCTGGACGCCCTGCGGCACAACGCCCGCACCCTCCGCTCCGCCCTGTCCCCCGGCTGCACGCTGATGGCGGTGGTCAAAGCGGACGGCTACGGCCACGGGGCGGTGCCGGTGGCCCGCTGCCTGCGGCGGGACGGGGTGCGGGCCTTCGGGGTGGCCTGTCTGGCTGAGGGCATCGCCCTTCGGAAGGCCGGGGTGCTGGGCACCATCCTCATTCTGGGCTACACCCCGCCCCGTGAGGTCCCCCTCCTCCGCCGCTGGCATCTCACCCAGACGGTGGCCGACGAGGCTCACGGTCGGGCGCTTGCCGCCCAAGGAGGGCCCGTCCGGGTCCACCTGGCCCTGGATACCGGCATGCACCGGCTGGGGCTGCCCGCCGGGGACCGCTCCGCCATCGCCCGGATGTACCGTCTGAAAAATCTGCGCATCGACGGGGTGTTCTCCCATCTGTGCGTCTCCGACAGCCTGAAAAAAGAGGACATGGACGCGACTCTGGAACAGCTCACCCTGTTCTATGACACGCTGGACTGGATGCGCACCCAAAACCTCTCTCCGGGCCGCGTCCACATCCAGGCCAGCTACGGGGTCCTCAATCTGCCGCCCCAGCCATGCACCTGGGCCCGGGCCGGCATCGCCCTGTACGGTGTGTACAGCTCCCTCTCCCCGGTCCAGCGCCGCCTGGACCTGAAGCCGGTCCTCTCCCTCCGGGCCCGGGTGGCCTCGGTGCGCCCCCTGCGCCCCGGGGAGCGGGCCGGGTATGGGCTGGCCTTCCAGGCCCGCCAGGAGACCCGGCTTGCAGTGGTCACCATCGGATACGCCGACGGCCTGCCCCGCCAGCTGCCCCAGCAGGGCGGGCGTGTGCTGATCCGCGGTGCTTTCTGTCCCATGGCGGGACGGATGTGCATGGACCAGCTGCTGGTGGATGTCACCGCCCTGCCCGATGTCCAGGCCGGGGATGTGGTCACCCTCATCGGCCGGGACGGAGCGCAGGAGCTCCGGGCCGAGGAGCTGGCCGCCCGGTGCGGCACCATCACCAATGAGCTTCTCTCCCGGCTGGGCAGGCGGCTGGAGCTGCAAAAGGTCCCTCGTTCTTCCCAGAGTAGTGGGCGGAGCGCAGAGACGCGGGGATGACCGACCCCGGCCGGAACCAAGACAGGATAAGATGAGAAGGGCATGGGTCCTGTCCCCCTGCCCTTCTGTAGTTCTGATCCCCTGTGAGGACCCCGTCTGTCATATGGCGGAGCCGTACTCCCGACGCATCAAGGCCAGCGCCATTCAGGCGCTGGCCTTGTCTTATCTTCCAACCTGTGTGGGACCGCCGCATCCGGCCACTTCCCGCAGCCGCTCCAGGATGGCCTCGTCTGCGGGGCAGAATCTATACTGCGGGATCTCTGCCGCCCGGATCCACCGGATGTCCTGATGCTCCAGCTTTCGGGGCGTTCCCTCCGCGATGGAGGCATGAAACAGGGTCAAGTGGACGGTAAGGTCAGGATAGGCGTGGATGACCTCCATGAAGGGCTCCCCCACCGCCACCCGGATGTCCAGCTCCTCCCGGCACTCCCGGACCAGGGCCTCCTCCCGGGTCTCCCCCGGCTCCACCTTTCCGCCCACGAACTCCCAAAGCAGCCCCCGGGCCTTGTGGGCCGGGCGCTGGCAGATGAGGAAGGTCTCCCCCTCCCAGATCAGGGCCGCCACTACTTCTGTCATCGCTGTGCGCTCCTCTCTGTCTCCTCCGCAGCCCGGTCACAGCTGCCGCTGGATCCAGGCCATCAGCAGATTCACGATCTTCTCCTGCTGCCGCCGGTTCAGCTGGATGCCCGGCGGGATCTTATACCACTTGTACAGGCACTTGCGGCAGCAGCAGGCACAGGCGTGCTGGGCGAGGAACACCGGGTGTCCCCGCATGGGGGTCTGCCGCCCGTCGTTGGGCAGCTCCGCCGGAGCCAGCCGGGTCTCAATGAACCCCCGGGCGTGCTCCCGAATGGTGTCCAGCCCCTTCTCCCCTATATAGGCCCGCTCCCGCTCTGAGAGCCGGAATTTCGCCCGGAAGGGGGACGCCTGAAGCTTCTCCAGCGCCTCGTCGATGGTCTGCACCCCTCAGTCCTCCTCTCTGTGTCCTCCCCCGGCTCATCGGACTTCCTTGCTTTCCCTTTGGAGGGAGAGGACAGCTCCCAGCAGGACGCCGGCCAGGGCAGGCAGGACCCATCCCAGGCCCACCTCCGCCAGGGGGACGGCGGAAAGCACCCCGTCCAGGACTGGAACAGCTGCCCCCAGTCCCTGTACCGTGTACAGGATGCTGGCCGCTCCAGTAAACAGGATGCCCGCCGGATAGATGGCCCGCAGCCGCTGCAGCCGCTCCGGCAGAAAGGAGAGCAGGATCAGCACAATGGCCGGCGGATACAGAATATTCAGCACCGGGACGGAGAACTCCAGGATCTGGTCCAGTCCTGCGTTGGCGATCACCATGCTGAGCAGGGCGAAAAAAGCCGCCCAGGCAGACGCGGGGAACCTGGGGAGCAGGGTGTGGAAGTAGGTGCTGCACGAGCTGAGCAGGCCCACGCAGGTGTTGAAGCAGGCGATGACAAAGACAGCTGCCAGGATCGCTCTGCCCCAGGGGCCGAAGATGGCTCCCACCAGATTGGTCATGGTAGCGGCCCCGTTGGTGGTCCCGGGAAAGGCACCGCCGGACAGCGCCCCGATATGGGCCAGCATGGAGTAGACTGACAGGAACAGCACCGCCGCCACTCCGCCTGCCCGGACGGTGCTGCGGAGAACGGCCTTCTCCTCCGTCACCCCCAGCGCCCGGATATTCATTACGATCACGATGCCGAAGTTCAGGGCCGCAATGGTGTCCATCGTCTGATAGCCGGTGAGGAAGCCCTCCACCGGAGCCGCGCTGTCATAGGGGGGCAACGCGGGACCATAGCCCCCCACAGGGTGGATCAGGCATCCCAGGAACATCACAGCCACCAGCGCCAGCAGCAGCGGGCACAGCAGCCTCCCCAGGCGGCTGGTCAGCTTTTCCGGCCGGAGGGCCACCAAAAAGGCCGCTCCGAAAAACAGGGCGGAGTAGCCCAGCCGGAACCAGATCAGCGGCGTTCCCTCCGGCAGGAAGGGGGGCACGGCCATCTCAAAGGAGGTGCTGGCCGTCCTGGGGATAGCAAGGCAGGGGCCTATGGAGAGGTAGATCAAAATGGTAAACACCGTGGCAAAGACGGGATGGACCCTGCCCGCCAGCCGTGTCAGGCTTCCCGACCGCACCACTGCGATCACACCCAGAATGGGAAGTCCCACAGCACTCACCGCCAGTCCTGCCATGGCCGGCCAGGTGTCCACGCCGGCCTGTGCCCCCAGCTGAGGAGGAAAGATCAGATTGCCCGCCCCAAAAAACATGGAAAACAGCGTAAACCCCACCAAAAGCTGGTCTCTGCGTCTAAGTGTCTGCATCTCAACTACATCCTTTCTCTTGTATCCTTCCTGCACCTCTGTTTAGTCCAAGTCATCCTGCGGCAGGCCGTAAAAGTCCAGGATAAACTCCCAAAAATCCAACGCCGCCTCTGTCATGAGGCTTTTTTTATGACGCATGATATGGATGGTTCGTTTTGCCATCTCGTCTTCCAGCACCGAATACTGGAGGCCGGGCGCAATGGCAAGGGCGTCCTTCAGGCAGGACTCTGGGAGCACCGCCACAGCGAGATCAGATTGGACCAGCTTGACTTTGACCAGGAACTCATCTGTCTTGCAGTACACTTTTGGAAAATATCCCGCGTTCATACACAAGGGAAAGGTGATGTCGCTGAACAAAACATCCTTCCGGTCATTCTGGGCCATGGTGACAAAATACTCGTCTTTGAGCAGGGAGAGATCCGCCGGACCGGCTCCCAGCGCGTTGGCCAATCTGTTCCCATAGATCAGTGCATAACGCTCCTGAAAGAGGGGACGAGAGACCCAAAAAGTCTTGTTCTGGTCGTGGAGCGTATCTCCCGCAGAAGAGGACAGAAGAAAGTCCAGTTGATCCGAATCCACCATTTTTGTGGCCTCAAACGCGATGATCTGGAACGTGATCAGGGGATTGATCTGGGTGTACTGGGCGACACAGTCCGCGATAATGGGGGCATAGGAAGTATAAGCGATCTGAATGCCCCCCTTGGTGTCATAGATCCCCCGTTTAGCAGAATTGATCCCCGCATTGAGCAGCTCCACCGCCTGCTTTGCATATTGGGCAAACTGCTCCCCGGTCTTGTTCAGCACAATGCGGTTGCCGATCCGGTCAAACAGCTTGACGCCGATCTCCCGCTCCAGAGAGGTGATGTGCTTGCTCAGAGACGGCTGGGAGATATGGAGCAGATCCGCCGTGGCGGAGACATGCTCGTATTTGGCCAGATGCAGAAAATACTCGATGTTCCGAATGTCCACTCCGCACCCTCCATTATTCCGTTTTTAATATAGCACTATATTTTAGACTAAATTGACAAGTTGGTCAACCACTTTTATTATAAGAACTGACAATGAGATGTGGCCAAATCTCAAAATAAAGGAGGTCGTCCTTTGGAACATTTTAACCGTTTCGGCAATATGTCGCCTACACAGGAATATATGCATCGGCCATATCTGATGGATCGCGCGCCCTTTCAGATCCGGGGCAATCTGTACTTTGTGGGAAATCTCTGGTGCTCCTCCCACCTGATCGATACCGGGGAGGGACTGATCCTGCTGGATACTCCATGCGCCGGCAGCATGCCCGGCCTGATCCACAACATCTGGAAGCTGGGCTTCAATCCCGAGGACCTGAAATATATCATCGTGTCCCACGCCCATACGGATCACTACGCCTGCGTCAACGCCCTGGTCCATCTGTCTGGGGCAAAAACCTTCCTCAGTGCGGTAGACGCAAAAGACATGCGGGAGCATCCGGAGCGCATGGAGGCCATGAACCGGGAGCTGGGATATTACAATGAGAGCTTTGTGCCGGATGTGGAGCTCCAGGATGGGGACCTGATCCAGCTGGGCAACACCACGATCCGCTGTGTCCTCACGCCGGGCCACACCATCGGAGTGATGTCCCACTTCTGGACGCTTCAGGACGGCCAGGACACCATCCGCGTGGGGATCTACGGCGGGGCTGGCTTTGTCAGCGTCTCCGAGGCGGCACTGCGGCGCAATGGGATGCCCCTCTCTCTCCAGCAGGATTTTCTCACTTCCATCGATAAAGTGTGGGACGAGCCTGTGGATCTGATGCTGGGCAACCATCCCTTCCACAACGACACCTACCAGAAATACGCCAGGCTGTGCCAGGGAGACAAGGACGCGTTTCTGGACCCGGGAGAGTGGCACCGCTTTCTCAACGAGCTGCGGATCCGCTACCAGACGTTTCTTGCCATGACTCCCGAGCAGGTGGAAGCTATGTATGCAAAATCACAGATAAATGATTATTACAAGATCCTTTGAGCAACAATAGTCCATTTTGTGGGATGCCGAAATCAAAAGATAGGGGGACCGGTACGCAGATGAAGACACTAAAATTCTTGGACAAGCACCTGGAAGAGTTTATCATGGTGCTCCTGCTGAGCAGCATTGTGGTCATCATGCTTTTTCAAATCATTCGCAGATATATTTTCAACGATTCCCTGAGCTGGTCAGAAGAGTTCTGCCGCTACTGTTTCATTTGGATGATGTTTGTCGCATTTTCATACAGCGCACGCCTTGGTTCTGACTTGCGGGTAGACGCTTTGATCGGCATGCTTCCCCAAGGATGCAGAAATATCATTGAGATCATCAATCTGATCCTCTGCATCATGGTGGCCGGTTTCCTGTTTTACCACTCTTTCGGCACCGTGGCAGGTGTTATGGAGACCGGGGAAGCCAGTGTTGCGCTGAAGCTCCCCATGCAGTATGTCTATGCCGCCAGCGTAGTCGGCTACGGTCTTGGCACGGTCCGCTATATCCAGCGGCTGGTACTGTTTATTCTGGGACTGAAAAAATCCCCTGCTGAGGAGGGTATGGCATGATCTTAGCTGTTGTCGTTGTTTTTGTTGTAGGCATCCTGATGGGATTCCCTCTGGTTTTGACCCTCATCGGTGCCACTGTGGCCCCCGGACTCATTGACCCTGATTTTGCCGGCAACATACAGTTCGTGCTCCGAAGCATCATTGGTGGAGGTGACAGTACCAGCATCCTGGCCGCTCCCCTGTTCATCCTCTCCGGCATCATCATGGCAAAGGGCGGCATTTCGGAAAAAATCTTCAATGTCTTTGCCTATTTGCTGGGACATGTTCCCGGTGGGATCCCCTGTGCCGTCATCGCTACCTGCCTGTTCTATGGTGCGATCTCCGGTTCCGGCACCGCAACCTGCGCCGCAGTAGGTGCCATGACCATTCCAGTCCTTCTCTCTCTGGGATACGATAAAGAGTTTTCCGGTGCGGTGGTAGCTACCGCCGCCGGTCTGGGTGTCATCATCCCGCCCAGTATTCCCTTTATTATGTATGGAATGGCCACTGGAGCCTCCATCGGCAAGCTGTTCATCGCCGGCATTGTCCCCGGAATTCTGATCGCCGTCTGCCTGATGGCCTATGCGGTATTCTACTGTATCCGAAAAGGTGAGGATCGAAATCGGATCGATGCCAAACTGGTTCAGCTCCGTGAGATGGGGTTTCTCCCCCTGTTGAAGGACAGCTTCTGGGCACTGCTGACCCCGGTCATTTTGCTGGGCGGGATCTACTCCGGCGTAGTCACCACTACTGAGGTCGCCTGTGTGTCCGTGATCTATGCATTGATCGTGTCTGTATTTATTTATAAGACCGTAGAGGTACGAAAAATCTTTTGGCTCGTGGGAGAATCCTGCCGTGCTCTGGCCCCCCTTGCGCTGATGATGGCTGTGGCCACTGCGTTTGGACGGGTCCTGACGATCCTGCAGATCCCCACCATTCTGGCACAGTTTATCACGAGCAATTTCCATTCAAAGGTCGAGATCCTGCTCATCATCAATGTAGCTCTGCTTTTGATCGGCATGGTCATGGACACCGGTCCCGCCCTGCTGATCCTAGCCCCCATGCTGATCCCGCTGGCCACAGAACTTAACATCGATGTGATCCACCTCGGTATCATCATGGTCGTCAATATGGCAGTTGGATTTGTGACCCCTCCGTTTGGCGTTACCCTGTTTGTCGCCAGCCCCTTGTGTGACACACCGCCCATGCGCTTGGGCCGGAAAGCGGTCCCGTTCATCATTACATTCCTGATTGCCCTGATGTTCATCACTTTTATTCCCCAAATCAGTCTGTGTCTTTTGTAAAAACCATATATGTCAAATATTAAAAAGGAGCGATCACGATGAAAAAGCTACTCTCTCTTGCCCTGGCGTGTACCTTGACTCTCGGTCTGGCCTCCTGCGGCGGCACCGGGACTTCCACCAGTTCCAATGCTCCTGCTTCCTCCTCTGCGGTGGAATCCCCCGCCGCCCAATTCGATGCCGCCTCTTATCTGTCTGGAGATTATCCAAAGCTCCCCGAGGATGGTCCTGCCTATTCACTGTCCATCGGCCATGCGATGCAGGAATCCACAGAGAGCCACAAAATGCTTCTGGCCCTGAAAGACGCAGTGGAAAAGTATAGTGATGGAAAAATCACGATCACCATATATCCCAATTCCCAGCTGGGCAGCGACTCTGAAATGATCGCCTCCTGTGTAGCCGGAGACATGGATATGGTGCTTCAGTGTGGATCTACCCACGCGACTTTCGTTCCTGAAACTGTTATTTTTGACATTCCATTTCTCTTCTCAGGATACGATAGCGAAAAAATTGAGAGCGTCCTTACAGACAGCAAATTCCGCGACCTGTACAATCAGGCAAACGAAGACGGCGGACTGGTGTGCCTGATGCTCCGCGCCGGCACCGACAGCATGAATCTTACCTCCAACAAACCCGTCACCAGCATGGAGGACCTGAAGGGGCTGAAGATCCGCACCGCTCAGGTGGAGAGCCGGATGGCGGTCTGGAATGCATTGGGTGCCAACCCGACTCCCATGGCTTTCAATGAACTCTACATGGCTCTTCAGAACGGAACAGTCGATGCGCAGGACAACAACCTCTCCAACGCCCTGAGCAGCGCCCTGTATGAGGTGCAGGAGTACCTTGTCCCTACACACCATATGACTCCCAGCATGGATCTGACCATGAACAAAGATAAGTTCTATTCCATGCCCCAGTCCTATCAGGATCTTCTGACTGCGATCTGCAAGGATATGAGCGCTTATGACTACGACGTATGCATTGCAATGGAGCAATATTATTATGACAGTCTGGTCCAGGAACATGGAATGCAGGTCTGTGAGATCACCGATGAGTTTTTAACCGATATGCAGACCGCAGCCGCTCCCGCAGTAGAGAGCGCAAAGGCGGCCGTGGGCAACGATGCTCTTTATGACACACTGTACCAGCTTCTTGACGGCGGCGAATCCGCCTGACCTGACCTGCTTTTCATAAAATTTCATGTTTGACTTCTCTATCTCTTCTCAAGTCAGGAGGGGCGGCTTCTCCATTGCGGGAGGCCGCCCCTCCCGGCTGAACGGCTCCGTCAAAGGTGTCCGGATAAAAAACATACCCCCTCTGTCTCAGCTCAAGCCAAAAATCACCCTCATGGCGGCTCTTGCATGGAGCTGGGCGGCAGGCTCCAAAAAGAAAGGCATCTGCAAAGGCATAAGCCCCATAGGTACACAATGTGAACCTATGGGGCTTATGCTATGTATGGGGCAAATCATTGAAAACAGACCGGCTGACGGATGGCACCCATGATTGGGAGCCGCCCGTCAGTCGTTCTGCTTTATTTCTTACACAACAGCCGCCACTGGGCGCTCTCGCTCTGAAGCTCCACCATACGGCGGTAGAGGCCGCCCTGCTCCATCAGCTCCGCCGGGGTGCCCTGCTGGACCACATGGCCGTCCTCCAGCACCACGATGTGGTCGGCCCCCGCCACGGTGCGCATCCGGTGGGCTATCACCAGCACTGTCTTGCCTTGAAGCAGACGGGAGAGGGCGGTCTGGACGGCACTCTCGTTCTCCACGTCCAGGCTGGCGGTGGCCTCGTCCAGCAGCACCACCGGCGCGTCCTTTAGAAGTGCCCGGGCGATGGAGATCCGCTGCCGCTCCCCGCCGGAAAGGGTGGAGCCGTTCTCCCCGATCACCGTCTGGTAGCCCTGGGGCAGTTTGCGGATAAATTCGTCACATTGGGCGGCCCTGGCGGCCTCCAGCACCTCCTCGTCAGTGGCACCCCGGCGGCCCAGACGGATGTTCTCCATCACCGTGTCCCGGAACAGCACTACATCCTGGAACACCATGGAGTAGGAGCGCAGGAGGGTCTCCGGGTCTACCGTGGACACATCCGTCCCACCTAAAAGCACCTTCCCGCCGGTGACGTCCCAGAACCGGGCGGCCAGCTTGCAGGCGGTAGACTTCCCGCCGCCGGAGGGGCCGATGAGAGCGGTCACTTCTCCCTGCTTGGCCGTGAAGCTCACATCGTCAAGCACTCCCGCACCCTCCCGGTAGGCAAAGGAGACATGGTCAAAGGTGATGTCGTAGCGGTCGGGACGGAAGTCCTCTGTTCCCGTCTGCACCGGCTGCTCCAGGATGGAGCGCATCCGTTCAATCTGCAGCTTGGTGTTGAAGGTGGCGGCGATGTTCTGGAGCACCACTCCCAGAGGATCGTACAGCCGGGCGGCGGCAAAGAGGAAGCCCAGGAAATAGAGGAAGGAGAGCTCCCCGGCCAGCAGCAGTGCCCCGCCGGTGAGCACCGTGGTGGCAAGTCCCAGCCGCAGGAAGGCTTGAGCGGAGCACACGAACACACCGGTGGCCAGCTCGGACCGGATGGAACTACCTTCCATGGCGGCCAGCTTTGCCTCCAGGTCGCCAAGATACCGCTCCTGCCGGTGGCAGGCCTTGATGTCCCGGATGGTCTCCAGCCCCTCCTGGATGCAGTCGGCCACCGCCCGCTTGTTCAGGATGTTTTTTGTCCCGAAGGCATCCTGAATCTTTTTGGAGCCCGCCGTCAGCGCAACCGCCACGGGCACCACCCACAGCACCGCCAGGGCCATGCGCCAGTCGCAGGCGAACATGCACACCCCGATCACCAGCGTGGAGCCGATGGAGGCAAACAGTTGGGGAACATAGTGGGAGAACATCTGGTCCAGGCTGGAGCAGTCGGCGATCATGGTGGAGGTCAGGTCGCTGAGATCCCGGTTCCCGAAAAAGGACAGGGGAAGCCTGCGCAGCGTCTCCGCCAGGCTCACCCGGCGGTTTGCGCTCTCCCGGTAGGTGGCGATATAGAGGGAGGCGTACTGGAACCAGTGAAGGACGAACAGTAGGACCAGCACCGCCAGGGCAAAGCCCACATAGAGCCAGAACCCGTCCGTGGGACTGCCGCCGCCCTCCAGACAGCCAAGCAGGTGTTGAATTGTAAACAGGACTGCCCCGATGGGGAACATAAGAGCCAGATTGCACACGAAGCACCAAATCACGGCCTTCACCAGGTCTTTGGCTCCCTTCTCGCTGAGGGCGAAGATGTGCTGTAATTTCTTTATCATACCGCTGCCTCCTTTCCGACCTTCCACTGGGCGCTGCGTTGATAGTCCGCCCACATGGCGGCGTAGACGCCGTTTTTCTCCAATAGGGCACTGTGGCTGCCCTGTTCCGCAATCTTTCCTTCGTTTAAGACGATGATGCTATCCGCGTTCTGCACCGTGGACAGCCGGTGGGCGATCATCAGCACTGTTTTGTTCCGGGTCAGCGTCTCAAAGGCCTTTTGGATCTGATGCTCATTCTCCGGGTCGGCAAAGGCGGTGGCCTCGTCCAGCACCACGATAGGGGCGTCCTTCAAAATGGCCCGGGCCAGGGCGATGCGCTGCTGTTCCCCACCGGAGAGGTAAACGCCCCTGGCTCCCACCACCGTGTCCAGCCCATGGGGCAGTTTTTCCAGGATGTCATCGCACTGGGCGGCATGGGCGGCGGCAAGCACCTCCTCCCGGGAGGCATCCGGCCGGGCAGCCCGGATATTTTCCAGCAAGCTCTCCTTGAACAGCCGGGTATCCTGAAACACAAAGGCCACCTGCCCCATGAGGGCAGCGATGTCCAGCTTCCGCACGTCCGCGCCGCCCACGGTGACGCTGCCGCTGTCCACATCCCAGAACCGGGGGATCAGGCTGGCGGCGGTGGTCTTGCCCCCGCCGGAGGGTCCCACCAGAGCCACCACTTCACCGGGCCGGACAGAAAAACTCACATCCTCCAGCGCGGGCCGGTCCGCACCGGGGTAGGTGAAGGTCACATGGTCAAAGGCCACGGCGTCACTGGCTGGCCTTTTTTGGACCTTCGGCTCCTCCATGGGCTGTTGGCTCAGGATCTCATCCAGACGGCCGATGGCCTCGTCGGCCTCCATCACCGCCTCGCTCATATACATGATGCGGTTGATCATCTGGCCGCAGGCAGGAGCGAACAGGGCGTAGAAGATCAGGTTCACCAGCGCCGTCCGCACGTCCCCGCCGGAGGCGATGAGCAGCGCTGCCGGGATCAGCAGGGCGAAGGCCCCGTTGATGAAGGTGAGGAAGCAGGTCTGGCCTGTCCGGCAGCTCATGGCGTACTGGCTGGCCAGGTTGCTGTAATCCTGAATGGCAGCGTAGAAGGCCTTGAAGGAGTAGACCGTCTGCTGGAACATCTTTACCACCGGAATGCCCCGGACATACTCCACCGCCTCGCCGCTCATGCGCTCGATCTCCTTTTGATAGCGGTGGAAGAAGCCGGCATTTTTGCCGCCCATCATCAGGCACATGGACAGCAAAGCCAGCACCATGGTGAGCAGGCACAGAAGGCCCATCCGCCAGTCAAAGAGGAACAGCACGACGATGGCAGCGATGGGTGTCACCGCCGTGGCGGCCAGGTCGGGGAGCTTGTGGGCCAGCAGGTCCTCGGTGAGCCCGGCGTTGTCGTCGATGAGCTTGCGCAGCCGCCCCGATTGATTCCCGGTAAAAAAGCCCAGGGGGAGCTTCAGCACATGGGTCATAGCGGCGCGCCGGATGTTCCGGGCGGTGCGGAAGGCGGCGATATGGGTGGACATAAGGGCGGCAAAGTACAGCAGGATGCTGCCAATGGCAAACCACACCGCCATCCAGCCAAAACGGCCCAGATCCCCGGCCCCGTCCAGGCTGGGCCAGGCGGCCAGTATGCTTCTGGCCACCAGCCAGACACACAGATACGGTGCCAGCCCCAGCACCGCCGACAGGGCGGACAGGACACAGCCCAGGATCGTCAGGTTTTTGTGCCCGCCCGCATAGCCCAGGATGCGGGTCAGACTGCTTGGTTTCTTTTGCTTCAAAGTGATCCCTCCTTGTCAAAATAGTTAGTTATTGCTAACTTATATCCAAAAAAGATAGGGGTCAAGCCCCCATCAATTTCAGCCATCCGGCAGTGTAGAAATCGCGGAGTTGATCCACATCCCGCAAAGCCTGTTCCCGGGGCATATCGTGGATCACGATCTCGAAGATGCCGCTCATCATCCCGCTGGCGATGATGTGACACAGGGATTTGTCCAGCATAGGAATGTCCTTCCCCAGGCGGCGGAGCACTTCTATGTATTGGAGGGTGTATTCTACCTCCACCTCCACCATGTTGTGGACAAAGTGCTCGTAGCTGGTGCCCTCCGAGCGGGTGAGGAGCAACTTCACCGGCTCCCGGTGGTCGCAGATATAGTCTACCATCCAATGGACACACTGACTGGACTCCAGCCCCATATGATCGGGCTGCTGCTCCTCGGGCAGCTCGGCAAAGGAAGTCTGCGCCTCCATGAACCTGCCCATGAGGGCGGCGGCGTGGGGCTCCACCAAGGCATTAAACAGGGCCTCCTTGCTGGAGAAGTAGCCGTAAAAGGCCCCGGTAGTCACTCCGGCGTTCTTTACGATCTGCCGCAGGGAGGCACCCTGAAATCCTTTATCCAGGAACTCCGCCAGCGCAGCTTCCTGGATCTTCTCCAGGGTGGCGGTGGTCTCTTCCATTGTGACAGCCTCCTTATAGCACTGTTATATAACAATGTTATAGTATAGCTGTCCGGCTCATTTGTCAAGAGGTGGAAGAAAATTTTCCCACGGCGCACGATGAAAATACCCCGGCGTACCACTGCACGCCGGGGCATTCGAGAATAAAATCGTCGCTTACGGTTTGCGCCGGAAAAGATACGCCGCGCCGAAGAGGCCCAAAAGAACACCGCCCAGGATCTGAAAACCCGTTACCGCGCTCTGCATGAGCAGCACAAAGCTCTGGGTATCCATTCCGCCGCCATTGGCCGACAGATACGCCCAGGCGTAATTGTCTCCCAAGGGCACCGCCAGCAGCACCAGCAACGCGCCGACCAAAGCACCGATTAGATAGAATATTTCCTTCTTCATATTCAGCCCTCCATTCAGTCGATGATTAAAATAAGCTCATGCGGGGATCTTCCGAACTTTACAGATCCTTCACTACCTTTGTCTCTCGCCCGGCCACCGGCAGGGCGCTCATGCTGTGGAGGCTCACCCCCAAGGTGGACAGATTGTGGAGCATGGCGGAGGTGGCTGGAGGCAGAATGCCTGCCACACCAAGGCCGATGAGCACTCCGTTAAAGCCGATGACGAAGCGGTAATTGTTCTGGATGCGGTGCATCAGGGCCATGGCCAGCTGGCGCAGGCGTACCAGCTCCCACAGGCTGTCGGCAGCGATGGTGATGTCGGCGATCTCCCGGGCGATGGCCGCCCCGTCGCTGATGGCGATGCCCGCGTCCGCCTCGGAGAGGGCCGGGGAGTCGTTGATGCCGTCCCCTACCATGAGAACAGTGTGACCCTCCCGCCGGAGGGCGGCTACATAGTCCGCCTTGTCCGCCGGAAGCACTCCGGCCTGGAAATCGTCAACTCCCAGCTGTGCCGCGATGGCGGCTGCGGTGCGGGGGCTGTCCCCGGTGAGCATGACGGCGTTTTTCACGCCCAAGCCCCGCAGGGCGGAAAGCACGTCCTTCGCCTCCTCCCGCAGGGGATCGGAGATACAGATCACGGCCGAAAGCACTCCTTCGATTGCGAGATAGAGTTGGGAATACTCCGGGGGCATGGCGTCGAACTTGGCCTGTTCGCCCTCCGGGATGGTCACCTTTTCGTCCTCAAAGATGAAGTGGGCGCTGCCGATGCGCACCTGCTCCCCATCCACCGAGCTGGCGATGCCGTGGGCCACCAAATATTCCACCCTGGCGTGGCGCTCCTCGTGGGTGAGCCCCCGGCGGTGGGCCTCCTTCACCACGGCGTTGGCCATGGAGTGGGGGAAGTGCTCTTCCAGGCAGGCAGCCAGGCGGAGCATCTCCGCTTCTTCCTTCCCGTTGAAAGGGACGATCCTCGCCACCCGGGGGCAAGCGTGGGTGAGAGTGCCGGTCTTGTCAAAGACGATGGTGTCCGCCTGGGCAACCGCCTCCAGGAATTTGCCTCCCTTGACTGTGATGTGCTCCCGTCCCGCCTCCCGCATGGCGGAGAGCACCGCCAGAGGCATAGCCAGCTTCAGGGCGCAGGAAAAGTCCACCATCAGCACCGACAGGGCTCGGGTCACATTCCGGGTGAGGGCCAGGCTCAGCAGGCTCCCGGCAAAGGTATAGGGCACCAGCCGATCCGCCAAACTGGATGCCTTGGCCTCAGCGGCGGACTTCATCTGCTCTGACCGCTGGATCATCTCCACAATCTGGTCGTAGCGGCCCTGGCCGGAGGCCTGTTTCACCTCCAGGACGCACTCACCCTCTTCCACCACGGTGCCGGCATAGACCGCACCGCCGGGCCGTTTGGCCACGGGGACAGACTCGCCAGTGAGGGAGGCCTGATTGACGGTGATCTCTCCTTCCGCTACCACGCCGTCCAGGGGGATGACGCCCCCGGCCCGGACCACCACCCGGTCGCCGGGTTTGATTTGGCCAATGGGGATAAGCACCTCCCCGGCCTCAGTTTTCAGCCACACCCGGTCCACATGGAGGGACAGGCTTTCCGCCAGGTCGGCCACAGACTTCTTCCTCGTCCAGTCCTCCAACAGCTCGCCGATCTCCAGCAGGAACATCACCATACCGGCAGTGCCGAAGTCCCGGCGGCCCACAGAGATCCCGATGGACAAGGCATCCAGCAGCTCCACCTTGATTTTCCCTCGGTTCAGGCAACGAAAACCCTTATGGAGAAAGGGCGTCATATGCCAGATTACCCGGGCAACCCGCAGCGGAGCGGGCAGGAACAGGGCGGCGGCCCCCTTCATCAGCACCTTGCCCACCAGTTTCTCCTGAAATTCCCGGTTCAGTTCCCGGATACTGTGACTGGGAAGGGTAACTGACTCCTCTGCCTTGGTCCAGGTGAAGCCGCCGATAGCGGAGAGGACGGTTTCCCGCTCACCCGCATAAGTCACAATGACGCAGCAAGTACGCTCATGGACGACCGCCTCTTTGGTCCAGGACTGGGCCTTCAGCCAGGTCTCCAGCAGGTCTGCTTGGCGGAGGGACATATTTTTCTGCCTCAGCCGCAGGCGCATCCGGCCTCGGCTCTCGTGTACGATGGTCGCTTTCATCAAAAATCTCTCCTCATGGAAAAAGGGAGCCGCTTACCGGCTCCCTTCCGCAGTTTTTCAGGCCTCCTGGCCCTCTACCTGAGCCTCGGCTTCCTTGGCGGCCCGGGCCTCGTTGATGTCCTTGGCGGCGGCCAAAATGTCGGCGGCGTTCTCTTGGGCGGAGGTAACCGTCTCCATTACACAATCCTTCATCCGCAGGCCGGCAGCGGTGATGTGGGTATAGGCCTTCTTGGCGTCCTTGCTGGTGAGCAGCTTCACGCCGGCGGAGCCAAACAGGGCGCCGCCCACGAAGCAGGCCAGTCTGACATAGTGTTTCATCATGGTGGTTTCTTCCTTTCTACTATGTACTTATTTGCGTTTGTAGCCTGTGATCATCACCATGACCATGCAGATCACGGCGCCCCAGGCCCAGAAGCGATGCTGTTTCATCAAGATATCCTCCTGTTGGAAAACAAACATATCTCTTTGCGTATTGAAGTATTATAGCAGACACCCTGTGTAACTGCATTGCCAAATCAGCCGAGTAGCTGCCTATTCAGACATTTTTTCGGTATTGGCCCGGAGTCACTCCATATTGTTGGCGGAAAGCGGCGGCAAATTGACTGACGCTGCTGTAACCCACCGCTTTTGCCACTCCTTCCAGATTTAATCCGGACGTGTTCAGCAGTTCTGCCGCCCGCTCCATCCGCCTCTGCCGCAGCCAAGTGTGAACGGGCAGACCATACAGTTGGCGGAACGCCTCCTTAAACGTGGTGGCGGAGAGACAGGCCCGGCGGCTTAGGGCAGGGATGGTGAGAGACTCATCCAGATGCGCTTCCATGTACCGACGGGTCTCCGCCAGAGACCGAACAATATTCCGATTTGGCATCGAACCCGGGATAGTATACGTCTCCTGTTCATCCTGGGTGGAGAGCAGATAGAGCAGTTCCACCGACTTCCACACGCACCAGCGCGCCTGCTCGCTTTGGGGAAGACGGTCCAAGTTGGCAAAAGCCGCCCGGCTCCAGTTGGTGGGACCCTCCACGGCGCAGCCACCCCGGCTGGCCATCCATCGCCGCACCCGGCTTGTGTCCAAGGTCAGACCGCCCAGCAGGTTGCAGATAGTTTCCAGGCTCTCTCGGGCACCCCGGGCATCTACCGCCACCAGGACGCCAGCCAGAGATGAGTCCACCCGGGCATTGGTCAGCCCAGAGAGGTCAGTGAGAATCAACACCTTTCTGGCGTCAGCGGTCAGGAAGGTTCCGTCCCGCCGGGTCAAGGTCACTGATCCCCCCAGGCAGAACAGGGTCTCAAAGTGCAAGGGGTCCAGCTGGAGGGGTAATGGGTGCGGCCCCTCCTCCAGAGAGAACAGACAGGCTCGGGCGCCGGGCATCACCTGGGTCCAATCTCCACGGTCTGCCAGAAATTCCGCCAGCAATATTCTGCCCCCTTTCCATCTGTCTGCATCCCGGCTCTTTACCAGCTGAACAGCCCCTTCTTTTCCCAGGGCTCCTTCCGGATCTCCCCCACCTCATAGCCGGTGGCGGAAATGGCAGCACGCAGGGCATCCTCGTCCAGGTCCGTCTCTGCAATCACCGTGGTCTCTTTTTTGCTCCGGGAGGAGGTGACTTTCTTCACTGGAAATGCTTTCCGAACCGCATCGTTTACATGGCTTTCGCACATGCCGCACATCATGCCGTCTACTTGGGCCGTGTACTTCCACATCGTCTATTCCTCCTGTCTATTCAAAAAGGTTAGATCACGCTAACTATTAGGCATGAAAAAGTGGTCGTTTTGGATGTCTCGCTTAGCCCAGTGCCACGTCCAGCGCCATCATCAGGGTGAAGCCCAGGGCGAAGGTCAGCGTTCCCACATTGGAGTGCTCCCCCTGGGACATCTCCGGGATCAGCTCCTCCACCACCACATAAAGCATGGCGCCGGCGGCGAAACTCAGCAGATAGGGCAAGGCTGGAACCACCAGCCCGGCGGCCAGGATGGTCAGCCCGGCGCCCAGGGGTTCCACCGCACCGGAGAGCACACCCCCCGCAAAGGCCCGGACCTTGCCCACCCCCTCCGCCCGCAGAGGCATGGAGATGATGGCCCCCTCGGGGAAGTTCTGGATGGCGATGCCCAGGGACAGGACCAGCGCGGCTGTCATCGTGATCTGGCCTTCTCCCGCCAGGAAACCCGCGTAGACCACCCCCACCGCCATCCCCTCTGGGATGTTGTGGAGGGTGACGGCCAGCACCATCATGGTGGAGCGCTCCAGTCGGGTGCGGGGTCCCTCTGCCTGCTGGCTCCGCTGGTGGAGGTGGGGGATCAGGTGATCCAGACCCAGCAGGAAGAGGATACCGGCCCAGAAGCCGATGACCGCTGGCAGAAAGACCCAGACGCCCGCCCCAGCGGACTGCTCCATGGCGGGGATCAGCAGGCTCCAGATGGATGCAGCCACCATAACGCCAGAGGCAAAGCCGGTGAGCCCCCGCTGCACCCGGTCCCCCAGGCCCTTCTTCAGAAAAAAGACGCAGGCGGCGCCCAGGGAGGTGCCGAGAAGCGGGACGAGCAGCCCCCAAGCTACTGCCAGTTTCATTCCAACTCCCTCCTGTTCTTTGTCTGCCGGGACAAGTTTTCTTTCTGCTAATTAAGAGCAATAGTTAGTATATGCTAACTTATATGTATTGTCAAGGACCACACGAGTATTGAATCATCTTTTTCTATTCTGCCTTTATATTTTTACCACCCTATAGGAGAATTTCATTCAGGGCACAAAGCCAATTTGCCCATTTACATTGTAGATTCCATCGTATTCGTATTCTTATTGACAAAAAGAACTTTTGTTCTATACTGGACACAGGCGAAAGCCGAAACTCGCAGCTTTCCGGTGAGGTTCACACCCCTGTGAACCTCAGGCATTCATGGGCCTCGTAGGGCACCAAAACCACCCTGAACGAAGGGAACATCCATGAAGGTCTTCAGTATTTGGCGCTGTACCGGCAGCGTGGGTGTGTACCTTTCCGTAGAGAGCGGAAAGGACACGAATGGACGACTCTGTCGTTGTTCTCTACAATGGTGAGCCAGTATCGGTGCCAAAGGAGGTTGCAGAATTTCTGGATCAGGAGCGGAAACGGGAGCAGGCGCAGGACAAGCGGGACGAGAGGCATCTGAGTAGAAGTGAGTTTGAAACGGTGCTGTCCTGCCTTGGAAACACCGATCCTCCCGTGGAAGAAACTGCGATCCAGGCCCTCCAGCTTGAAACTCTGCGAAAGGCTGTCCAAAAATTGGACGCCCAGGAGCAAAACCTGATCGCCCTGCGCTATGGTCAGGAGCTGACCATGGAGGAGATCGGGAGGCTCTGCG
Source organism: Lawsonibacter asaccharolyticus (assembly GCF_022453915.1). Lineage (NCBI taxonomy): Bacteria > Bacillati > Bacillota > Clostridia > Eubacteriales > Oscillospiraceae > Lawsonibacter > Lawsonibacter asaccharolyticus. Next base: position 1,248,203 of record NZ_CP091870.1, on the reverse strand, counting down.
GCATCTCGAAAATGGCGGTATCAAAGCGGCTGAGAAGGCTCCACGAAAAGCTGAGGAGCTCTGTCACATGACAGGGCTCCCCAGCTTTTTTCTGTCTCTGGGCTTGCTATTCATAAGCTCCGCTCTCGTCCATACTGGATGGGAGCAAAATTTTTTCCAAAGATTTTCTATTTTCTGGTTTACAAACTGCTTCTGAGTGTCCTAATGGGTGAAGGACAAAGGTTCCGAATCGGAAAACCAGCTGATGGCCGCAGTTGGGATTGTCCTAAAACAAACTCAGAAAAGAAAGAAGGGCGAACATGAATCCAACCCCGTTGACCTATCTGGACGGCGAAACTCTGATAAGCACCGTCCTGCCGCCCATCCGCTTTGTCGTAGACAAACTGCTTCCCCAGGGCCTGCATATCCTGGCTGGAGCGCCGAAGGTGGGAAAATCCTGGCTGGCTCTGTGGCTCTGCCTGTGTGTTGCCAAAGGAGAGCCGGTCTGGAATTTCCCCACTCTCCGGGGCGGCGTCCTCTACCTCTGCCTGGAAGACAGCTATTCCCGCATCCAAAACCGCCTGCTGGACATCACAGACAACGCCCCAGCAGACTTGTGCTTTGCCACCGTGTCTGAGAAACTGCACAGCGGGCTGGAGGAGCAGATCGAGGGATTTCTTGGCGCACACCCAGATACTGCGCTGGTGGTCATTGACACTCTCCAGCGCATCCGGGCTGTGGGAAACGAGGCAAATCCCTACGCCAGCGACTACCGGGATCTGGGTGTACTGAAGGAATTGGCAGACCGGAACCGCATCGCCATTCTGCTGATCCACCACCTGCGGAAACTAAACGATGAAGACCCCATGAACATGATCTCCGGTACCACCGGCATCAGCGGCGCCACGGACACCAACCTGGTACTGAAGAAAGGAAAAAGGAGCGGCAGCGCCGCCACTCTCTACTGCACCGGGCGGGACATCGAGTACCAGGAGTTGGCCCTGGAGTTCGACCAAGACGCCCATGTATGGAAGCTGGTATCCAGCGGGGAATCCACAGAAGAAGAACAGGACAAAACCCTGGCTTCTCTCTCTGCTTTCCTCGCGGAGCGCCGGAAATTTACCGGCACCGCCACGGAGCTGGCAGAGGCGCTGGAGCCCTATTGCAGAGAAAAAATGCGTCCCAATGTGCTGATGAAGTACCTGCTCCGCCGCCAAGAGGAGCTGTCCCGCATGGGAATCGCCCTCCAGAACAGGCGGACTCGTGACCGACGCGAGCTGGCGTTGACACGTGCCTGTGACAGCAATGACGGCAGTGACGGGAAAAACGATATGGAGCCAGTGCCGGATTTGTTGTCACAACCGTCACAGCTGTCACGGAGCCATGCAGTTAGTTCCAACGAGAGGAGAGCGAACAAATGAACCTGTTGGAGAAAGATCTGAAATTTCTTTTGGATACCCTGGCGGATCGCTGCACGACGGAAACCATGCGCTCCGTCATGGATACGATGAAACAGTCTATGGATGACAGGGAGATTCCTCCAACGGAAACAGTGAGATCCTTCATCCAACACCCGGAACAGCCGACGGATTTGACTGCTTTTCAGCAGGCCCTTGCAATGGACAACCTGCTGGAACAGGCGGAAGTAAATTTCCGCACGCTCTGCGATCTGCTCCGCTACCACTACTGGAAACAGGCTGGAGCGGTCAGCTCCGTAGACGAGTTTCTGGAGCTGTTCCGGTAAGACGCTGAGTGGGTACCGATAACGGAGATTCCTCCCTTTCGGGAGGGCAAGCATCGCGTCCGGCTATACGCCGGCCGCAGTTCCGGGGCGCTGCCCCGAACCCCGGCCCCTGAAGGGGAGAAAGGAACGATAAATGCAGAGAGAAAAGAAAACGAAAATCGTCACCCTGCGGGTGACGCCGCAAGTCAAAGGGCGCATCCGGGCCAAGGCACAGGAGCTGGGCCTGACCGTCACCGACTACCTGTGCCTCTGTGGGCTGGGCAAGAAGATCGTCCAGGTGGACGGTCTGGATCAGGTGCTGTCCGAACTGAAAGCCCAGGGACGAAACCTGAACCAGCTCACCACCCTGGCCAACATGGGGAAGATCACCGTAGTATACGGGGACAGGCTGGCGGAGGGCTACGCCCAAGTCAGCGAACAGCTCTACCAGCTCCTGCGGGAGGTAAGCAATGGGGCCCCCGCACGAGCCCAGCAAAGCGGGTCGTGTGGGGAGAGGAGACACCCCGGAATGAGTGAGCTTTCAGCCGATAAGGCTGGAAGCGAATGATATGGAGGAGGTGTCGACGAGATGGCCACCTTCACCGCCGTCAAGAACCGGGGCGGAGGCCGAGGCGCGTTGGGCGGTGTGCTGCGATACACCCAGCAGGACGAAAAGACACTGTGGGAAGGGCAGCGGCTGGTGTCCGGCTGGAACTGCACCGCTCAGTCCGCTCTCTCCGAGATGCGGCTCACCAAGGAGCGGTATCGGAAAACGGACGGGCGGCAGTACTACCACTTCGTCCAGTCCTTCGCGGAAACGGATGACCTGACGCCCCAGGAGGCCCACGCCATTGCTCTGGAGCTGGTCCAGCGGGAGTTTCCCAACTTCGAAGTGCTGGTGGCCACCCACATCGACACCGACCATCTGCACAGCCACCTGATCGTCAGCAGCGTCTCTTTCCAAAACGGCAAGAAACTCCACCAGAGCGCCGCCGACCTCCAGGCCCATCGGCTGGCCAGCGATGAGATCTGTGCCGCCCACGGTCTGGAGATCCTGCCGCCACCTCAAAAGCAGATGAAACAAAAACGCATGAGCAGCCGGGAATACCGCTCCGCCGCCAAGGGCGAGAGTTGGAAGTTCCGACTGATGGACACCATCGACCAGTGCATGAAGTATGCTTCCACCAAAGACGAGTTCATTTCTCTGATGGAGAGTGAGGGGTACCAGGTGCGGTGGACAGACAGCTGGAAAAACATTACCTACACAACACCCAACGGTATGAAGTGCCGGGATGACCGGCTCCACGAAACAAAATACACCAAGGAGGTCATGGGACGTGAATTTCGAATCCGGGCGGAAATTATCTCTGGAGGAATTGAAACAGCTAAACCGATCCCAGTCTCAGGTACCGCCCAAGCCTCCAGCCGAACCCACGAGGCAGGACAGGGAGAATCTGCTGGCGGTACTCACGGCCCTGTACCGGCTGGAGAGCACCAACAGCGGCCGGCTGGAGCGCCTGGAGGCCAGCGTTGCAGCACAGGAGGCCCTGCTTCGGGGGTTAGGCCGGCAGGTGGGACAGCTGCCCACCCAGGCCCATCTGGAGGCGCTGGCGCGGGATGTGGCCCAAATGAGGGCGGAGCTGAAACGGGCTGGGAAGAAGAAAGAGTTTTCTGTTTCTCTGCCCAGTTTGGAGACGGCACTGTCCGTCCTGATCTGGCTGGCCCTGATTTTGCTGGGCACGCTGGTGGGCATGGTGGTCTTGCGGACGATCTGGTCCGGCTTGGCCGCGCTCTGGAGCGCGGTGCGGATGCTGATCCCGTAAGGGACGCCACCACACACCAGCACGGTGATAGAAAAGCCCTCCGCAGGGAGAGAGAGAAAAAGATCGCCCTTGGCCACAAGGAGGACGATCATGAGGAAGAACCAACTTGGCAGCAGACCATGAGCTGAGGCCAACCGTTCCCTGATATGGGAAGAAAGGCGAATATGAAAAAAGATTACGAGGAGTATCGGGACACCGGCGTTCTGGGCGGCTACCACCCGGAAATGGCCGTACTGCGGGAGCAGAGCGATGGGGAGGTCATGACGATATTTCGTGACACAGAGTATCACCAGCAGGAGCAGAATATGGAGTGCCGGCGGGAGATGCTCATCCGTGGAAAGGTGTTTCATGTGACCTCTGTATTTCCCAACCAAGCCATAGCAACGCCCACGGACAAGATGCTCTCCCTCATCGACGCGGAGTTTTCCGAAAAGGGCCACAGCGCCTGATGTTTCAGTAGACTTGGGGGAGCCGGCGGGGTATACTGTTGCTGCCCCATACCGGCTTGCCCCAGGAAAAGGAGGTTACAAAATATGGCAAGCCCAAAATATAATATCCTCTATGGCCGGCTCAGTCAGGAGGACGAGCGGCAGGGGGAGTCCAACTCCATCCACAACCAAGAGTTAATATGTAAAGGGTGGTTTCTCCCACCTAATACATATGACTGCGGCTCATTTGTGGTGAATGGAACAGCAGTTGTAGGAAAGGAGTAAAAAAGCCTTATAACCGCTGCAAATCAACACAAAAAGGAGCTGATTTTTATGAAATCCATCTTTGAAGAAATGGGCGGCACTTACCGTCAGGAGGGGGATTACCTCATTCCAAACCTTGCGCTGCCAGAGGAACCGGAATACCAGATTGGCAAGTATGGGCGTATGCGCCGCAGCTATCTGAAAGAACATCGTCCTGTTCTCTACGCAAACCTGTTCACAAGCGGAACGCTGCATCGGCACCTTGCCGAGATCGACCAAGCCTGCAACGAGCGTATGGAAATCATCGTATCTGCAATAGCGAAGCAGGAAGGCGTAACAGAAGCACTCAAAGCTGCCGATCAAATGGAATGGGTACGCCGCATGAACAGCATCCGCAGCCGCGCGGAGGAAATCGTTTTGACCGAGCTTGTATATGAATGACAAATGCCCGTTATCGGTTGCATGGCCGATAACGGGCATTTTTACACTTTAGTTCTTTTGTTCCGTGCTGGCTACCAGACGGTCAAAGTCGCTCTGATACAGCCGATCCTGAATGACACGGTACTGCTCAAACTCGCTTTCGGCAAAGGCTTTTGCAATGGCAGCGGTGACTTTTCCCTTATTTTGCAGAATCTCTGCATCGTTGAATTGCAGAAAAGCGTCCAGCTTGGAGGCCCAATCTGCCATGGTCATAGGGATATGCCGTCTGGCCTGCCGGGTGGCGTAGTCCAGATACATGGTGACGATTTCGTTCAGCTCCTGCATTTCATCCATGGATAAGTAATTTTTTGCAACGGACACATCTGCCTTGACAATCTTGCCGTCAGGAGCATTTTTCCATGAGGTCAGCCCCATGTGTTCCTTAGCGTGATCGGCTCGTGCCATAATGACCTCTGCCGCTGTGCCGCCATGGACGGCATAGTGCATCTTATTCTGAACTGTGGCAAAGAAATCCTTTGTGGTCTGGCTATCGAGAGAGTAGTCCACCGCGGTGGCGTAAATATCCGTAATTTTCTGATAGAAGCGTCGTTCGCTGGCCCGAATCTCCTGAATCTCGGAAATCAGGTGGTCGAAGTAGTCCTCATCAAAAATCTGCCCATTGATGAGCCTGCTCTTATCCAGCACATACCCCTGCTTGGTGAAGGTGTCCAGCACCTTGGTTGCCCACTGACGGAACTGCGTGGCCCTGCCGGAATTGATCCGATAGCCTACGGCTATGATGGCGGACAGAGAGTAGAACTTATAGTGATAGGTTTTTCCGTTATCCGCAACTTGTGCAAAATTTGCACAAGTTGCATCTTCGGACAATTCACCGCTTTCATATACATTTTTCAGATGCTTTGTCACAACGCTCCGGTCTACATCAAAAAGCCGTGCAATGGCCTTTTGGGTCAGCCAAACGTCGTGATCCTGTACCCGTACCTCAATGCCATCCTCATGGGCATCTTTCGTGAACACAAGGAAATCCACTGTGCTGTTGCGGATTTGCAGTTTATCCTTCTTGGCGTCTGCCATGTCGTTTCACCTCAATCTTCATCGCTGTTTTTCTTCCCACGGCTCTTATAGACATTATACTGATTTTTGCACCGGGGACTGCAAAATGCGGAATTGGAGCGGCTGCTCAGGAACACCTTCTGGCAATGCTTGCACAACCGCAGGGGCTTCTCCCCATCCACCAGCATGAAGCTGAACATCATCTGCACGCCCAGCAGCAGGGAGTGAAAGTCCCAATAGATGGTCGGCTTGTCCAGCAGCTCGATATGGTAGCTGGGCGCTATGCCGCCGAAGGCCGCCATGCCCTTGCGGTACAAATTCCGGGTATCCTCGTCGATGAGGTCATAGTCGTTATAGTACAGAATGGAGGTAGTCAGGGTGAAAGCCCAATCCTTGAACTGCTGTGCTACCCAGTCATAGGCTTCAGCATACTCCCGCTGGAAGCTCATGGTTTTTGCCATGGGTTCACTCGCAAAGGTCATGGTCAGTGCCACCATCATGTTATCGCCGGACACACTCCAACTGGACTCAATGCCCTTCTTGACCAGATCCAACTGGTCAAATGGATAGAACAGGGCAAGATAGTCCTCGGTTTCCATGGACTCCGCCTTGATGAAGTGGTTTTTCGGCAGATACACCTTTTCATAGTCCATAAAGGACGGCGTGGTAGGCAGCGCCGTCATCAGACCCAGCAGGCCGTAATGGGTCACAAACTCTAAGATAGCCTTCTGCACCTCGTCCTCCGGACTGCGGTTCATCATCAGCATACCCACATTCAGCGCATCCAGCACGATTCCCGGCACTTCCTTCAGAGGGTTATAAATGTCGGGTTTGGCATTCTTCCCCGGTGTGATATACCGCTTGCCGTCTACGGCGGTTTTCAGTTCATAGCGGTCATACCGCACCCAATGGGAACGGGACTGCTCAAAGAGATTCTTCATGGAACTGTTCCTCTCTGCTCGTAATCCAACTATATATTAACCATATTACTATTGTATCAACCGTCCTTGGCTTCGTCAAGGGCGGCTTTTTTCTTTCTCGGTTTGGTTTTGTTTTCCCGGCGGATCACGGCGTCTTTGCCCATGGTTTGCAGCAGTGCTTCATATTCCTCTACAAACTCGCGCTCCCGCAGAGTAATGCTGTAGTCCTTTTCCAGCTTTTCGCTCAGATGCTCATACATCCGCCTTTGCAGCTTTTTCTGAATGGTCATACGCAGCTTTCGGATATTCCGGTCGGACTGCCCACGGATGGCAGCAAGCCTTGTGGTGCTGTATTGCTTGACGAACAGGTAATACAGTACCTCCTTCTGTTCATCACTGAGGGTGAAGAAGAGCTTGGAGAGAAAACGGTTTGCTGTCAGCTCATGCAGCTCGTAGGGACAGGAGAAGATGATGTCGAGAAAATTTCCCTGACAGAGCTGGCGGAACCTTGGCAGATTCATCCAGAGGGGAGCAATTCTCGGCTCTGGCACGGCCTGAAACTCCAGTGGCACATCCCCGCGCAGGTTTTCGTGGTCACGCTCCCTGCGCTCCCGGTTCCTGTCCAGCTTGTTCCATTCGTCCACAACACTCAGAAAATCGGATTCCGTCCGCGCTGCTTCCTCCAGCCGCCGCAGAGCCTCTGCGCGAATTTCCCGCTTGAGCCGTTTTTCGCTGGTGGGCGCGGCTTCTTCCTCCTCGTCCTCCAGCTCGGCGGCATAGTCTCTGGGATACTCGTCCTGCTCCAGCTCACTCTCCAGCTCCAGCGTGCGTTCCTCTGCCAGCGCCTCCTCCAAGCGTTCATCCTCCGGCGCACCGTCAGAAGCGTCCACCCAATCGGCAAAGCTATCCTCATCCATTTCAAGGTCGGCTTCCTCTATTTGCTTCTCGGTATCTTCTTCCTCATCGGGAAAATCCTCATCCCACAGCAGTTCATCCTCCCATGGTTCCACGACAGCTTCACCTCCCGAAAAAATATTTTTCTTTTTCTCAAAAAACAGTTCCGATTTACACCTCGTTTTTCTCCTATTAGTGAAAGAGTAATCTAAGCACGAGCTACTGAGATTACTTTCTTAAAACACAGAGGAAAGAAAGGAGAAATGAGTATGGAAAACCAGCGCAAAGACATGATTGGCTTACAGCCAACGGAACCGAATTTATTATACCAAAAACCAACAAATTACGCAAGGAGGAAGCCTATGGAGCAAACGCAACAGGAACAGTTCATTATCCGGCGCATCGGCGGCACCACCTACAAGGTAAGGGTCGCATTCAGCGAGACGGCAGCGGAGACCATGGAGGAAAAGATTCTGCGGATGATCCGCAATGAAGGGGTTACAAACGACGGCACTTGTGGTATAATGGAAACACCACAAATGAGCCGTCAGTCTGAAAGGAGCGCCGAATGCGCATGAAACAGACTGAGGAAAAGATTACCGCTCTGTATGAGCGGCTGAGCCGTGACGATGACAATGCCGGTGACAGCAATTCCATCGTGAATCAGAAAAAATACCTCGAAAGCTACGCCCACCAGAGAGGCTACGCCAACTGCCGCCACTATACCGATGACGGATGGAGCGGCGGTAATTTTGACCGTCCCGCATGGAAGCAGCTGGTGGCAGACATTGAGGCCGGAAAGGTGGCCCATGTCATTGTCAAGGACATGAGTCGGGCCGGTCGTGATTACCTGCAAACCGGCTTTTACACGGAGGTGTTCTTCCGGCAGCACAGTGTCCACTTTGTGGCTATCGCCAACGGCGTGGACAGTGACGACCAGAACAGCAACGAATTTGCGCCCTTCCTCAATATCATGAACGAATGGTATCTTCGTGACCTGAGCCGCAAGCAGAAAACCGCCATTCGTGTCAAAGGGGAATCCGGAAAGCCCACCACCAACTGCGCCATCTATGGCTATAAGAAAGACCCGGAGAACAAATACCACTGGCTGATCGACGAGGAGGCGGCTGCCGTGGTGCGGCGTATCTTCCAGCTGACCATCGAGGGCAAAGGCCCCTACGACATCGCCCGCATTCTGTTTGATGACAAGATCGACACGCCTGCGGTCTACTTCGGCAAGCAGAACAAGGGGATCTGGAAAAGCAAGGAGGAGTTCCCCAATCCCTATAACTGGAGCGGCTATATCGTCGGGCAGATTTTGTCCAAGCCAGAGTATATGGGGCATACGGTGAATTTCCGTTCCCACAAGCAGTCCTACAAGGATAAGAATGCGGTGATGAATCCACCGGAGGAATGGCTGATCTTCGAGAACACCCACGAAGCCATCGTGGATGCAGAAACATGGGAGCTGGCGCAGAAGCTGCGGAAAACACCACGACGGCATGACACGCTGGGCGAGGCCAATCCCCTGACGGGACTTGTATTCTGTGCGGACTGCGGAGCCAAGATGATGAACCATCGCTCAAGAGGCGGCACGGAGAATAATCCCTATCCGTCGGACTTTTACGATTGCTCCACCTATACGCTGGCACATCAGAAACGCACCTACGCTTGTAGCGGACACTATATCCGCAGCAAGGTGCTACGGGAGCTGATTCTGGAAACCATCCGGGCTGCCAGTACCTTTGCCATCTCCGACCGGGACGCTTTTCTGGAGAAGGTACGCTCCGCCTCCCAGCTGCGGCAGGCAGAAGCGGCCAAGGAAACCAAGCGGAGGCTGAACAAGGACAAAAAGCGGATTTCTGAGCTGGATACCATCATCAAGAAGCTCTATGAATCCTTTGCCGTCGGGCGCATCACCGGCGACCGGTTTGACAGTCTGCTGGCAGAATATGAGGCGGAGCAGAAAGCACTGATGGAATTTGTCTCCGAAATGGAAACGCAGATGTCTGCTTTTACCGAGGACACCGACCGAGCCAAGCAATTTCTGGAGCTGGCAAAGAAGTATACGGACTTCTCCGAGCTGACCACACCTATGATCAATGAGTTCGTGGAGAAGATCATCGTCCACGCCCCGGAAAAGATCGACGGCGACCGGGTGCAGGAGGTAGAAATTTACCTGCGGTTCATCGGGCGGTTTGAGCTGCCTGTCACAGAGCTGACCGAAGAAGAAATCAAGCGACAGGAGTTCTTGAAGAAAGAACGCATCCGCAGCCGGGAGCGGTATCAGAAGCTGAAATCCGGCCAGCGTACCGTAGGTGTTCCGGTCACGCTGACCTGCAAGTGCTGCGGGCAGGAATTTGCGTCCAAGCGGACGAACACCTTGTTCTGCGGCCCCAACTGCAGGGCGAAATTCTACCGGCAGGAGGCGGCGGAGAGCCGCAGCCGGGAGTGTATCTGCGAAAACTGCGGCAAGGTGTTTACCACAACGAGGTCAGATGTGAAATATTGCGGTGACGATTGCCGTTATGCGGCGCAGATCAAGAGGCAGGGCGCACGGAAGAAAGCCTTGCGAGAGGCAAAAATTGAACCGGCAGCGCCGGAGAAAGAAACGAAATCAGCATAAGATAAGACGCAAACGGCGGCTTGCCCCAGGTCGGGCAGGCCGCCTTTTTTGCGCAGAAATGGAGGTACAATGAATCTTTTTGAAATTGTCAAATACGGCGTAAGCTGCCGGGAGGCAGCGGAGCGGTACGGCGTGGAGGTCAACCATTACGGCATGGCGCTTTGCCCATTCCACAATGACCGGCACCCCAGCCTGTATGTGGCGGACGACCACTATTATTGCTTTGCCTGCGGGGAGCACGGCGATGTGATTGATTTTGTAAGCAAGCTGTTCCGGCTCTCGCTGTATGATGCAGCGCAGAAGCTGGCAGCAGATTTTCACCTTACCCCGGACAAGCCGCCCAGCGCAGCGGCGCTCCACGCAAAGCGCATCCGAACAGAAGCACAGCAGCTCAGAGAAAACGAGCGGCTGTGCTTTTCTGTTTTGACCGATTACGCCCGTGTGCTGCGGGACTGGAAGGTTCGGTATGCGCCAAAATCTTCGGAGGAAGCACCTAACGCACGATTCGTGGAAGCCTGTCACAGACTGGACGAGACGGAATACTACTTGGATATTCTCACTTCCGGCGATTCCCACGAACGTACCGAAGTAATTCAGCAGCAGATGGCAGACGGCAAGCTGGACAGGCTGCGTCAGCGCTTAGAGAAAATTCATAAGGAGGAAACCGAAGATGGATATGACACCGCAGACGTGGCCTGAGTGGTACGACGGCAGGCACATCAATGAGGTGCTGTTCTGCCAGCAGTTTTTGGAGAAACACCCCATGAAATGTGTTCGAGGTCGGCTTTTCACCGTGGACGGGCTGATTGAGGATGAGGGACAGATCGGTAATCTCATTCTGGAAGAAATCTCCGGTGTGCTGACCGCCAATCTTTCCAAGACGGTTGCAAACTTACTTGCCAGCATTAAGCTGCAAGCCTATTCGCCGCCGCTGCCCATTGAGACGGACCGTATCCATGTTGCCAACGGAACCTATTTCATGGACGGCAGCTTCAGTACCGACAAGAGCTACTGCAACAATCGTCTGACCGTCTCCTACAATCCCAACGCGCCTACACCGAAACGCTGGCTGCAATTTCTGTCCGAACTACTGCAAGAAGATGATATTCCAACCTTGCAGGAGTTTCTCGGCTACTGCCTGCTGCCTACCACCAAGGGGCAGAAAATGCTCATGCTCATCGGCAAGGGCGGCGAGGGCAAAAGCCGCATCGGTCTTGTCATGCGTTCCCTGCTGGGCGACAGCATGAATACCACCAGCATCCAGAAGGTGGAGAGCAACCGATTCAGTCGCGCAGACTTGGAAAACAAGCTCCTGATGGTGGACGATGATATGGATATGAGCGCCCTGCCCAAGACCAATTATATTAAATCCATCGTGACCTCCGAGTGTAAGATGGACATGGAACGAAAGGGAGTTCAGAGCTACCAGAGCCAGCTTTATGTCCGCTTCCTCTGCTTCGGCAATGGTGCGCTGACCGCCTTGCACGACAAGTCCGACGGCTTCTTTCGCCGTCAGATCGTACTGACCACCAAAGACCGGCCAGCAGGCAGGGCGGACGATCCATTTCTGGTGGATAAGCTGCTGCGGGAGAAAGAGGGTATCTTCCTCTGGTGTCTGGAGGGTCTGCACCGACTGATTGGGAACAACTATCAGTTCACAGTCAGCAACAAGGCCAGAGAGAATATGGAAACTGTCAAGCGCAGCAGCAACAATGTGATTGAGTTTCTGCAATCTGAGGGCTATATCCGCTTTCGGGCAGACAGCGAGGCCAGCTCCAAGGCGCTGTATGAGGCGTATCAGCGTTGGTGCGAGGACAATGCGCAAAAGCCCATGTCTGCCAACCGTCTCAGTTCCGAGCTTGCACAAAATGAGCGGCTTTACAATGTGGAGGCCACCAACAATGTCCATGTTGGCGGCAAGCGGGTGCGTGGCTTTGTGGGCATTGAGGTGGTCAACCCGCTGCCGTATTAAAAATGAGAACCGGACTTCAAAAGTGCCGTACACGCCGTACACTCTGTACGGCTGTTTTCAACTTCATCCGCAAAATACGATTTTGCATGTGCGTTTGGTGAAACAATTCACGACAGGATGAAAGATTAACCGCTGAATCGGCGTCCGGTACACAAAACCGGCGTACAGAGGCGTACACAAGCCGTCTATGCCGTACCGAACCGTACACCGACGGCTCAATTTTTCAGCCCTGCAATCAATCCTTGTGAAATTCATGAAAATTTTTACTGCAAGCCGAACGCACTGCACCGTCCGGTGATTCACCAAAGTGTGAAACTGCTGCACTGAAATGCGGTATATCCCACCGTTCCGCATGACTTTATACAGAATGATGAAGCCGATAGGGTGCTGTTGCATACAGGGTATCACGGGCAGAAATCTGAGCGGATTTGCAGCATAGCAGATTTTTCACCCACAAGTACACCAGTATCACCTATACGAAATCACACTACACGAAATTATGGAGGTAAAAAACTGATGAAATCCAATCTGAGAAATGAAATCAAGTCGTACATCGTCCGTCAGGGACTGACCATGCAGGAGGTGGTCGATCTGCTGCATGACGAGCACGGCTGGTCTGACAGCGTATCTAACCTGTCCAACAAGCTCCAACGGGAGTCCCTGCGCTATGTTGAAGCTGTTCAGCTTGCCGATGCGCTGGGCTATGAGATTGTCTGGCAAAAGCGAAAGTGAGGAGGGATTTTTATGACAGATGCAGAGAAGAAGCTGCTGCAAGCGCAGCATCGTTTGGAGGAAGCGCAGGCACGGAACCGGGTCAAGGAACGAAAGGCTCGCACCCGTAGGCTCATTCAGGAGGGTGCGATCTTGGAGAAGGTGCTGCCGGAGGTGCGGACGATGGAACTGTCTGCGCTGAAGGATTACCTGATGCGGAAGCTGCCGCAGCACAATTGAATCCGCTGGGAGGTCTCCGGGAAACCGGGGGTCTCCCTCCTTTTTTCTCCCGTAAGGGCGCACTTACTCACCACCTGTAAAACAGGCGGTGGTATGCCTGCGGCATCGTGCGCTCTCCGAGGGGGACTGCGGCTTCTGCGGAAGCCTCCAGACAATGCCACAGCACCTGCGGGTGCTGCTGTCATCGTCTGCGCAGGTGCAAGCTGTTTCCGCTTTGGAAACAGCTTGCACCCTGCCTGCACAAACCTGCCACCGGCAGCTTTGTTTGCGGCTATGACCCGAAGCTCGACTTCGGGTCATTTTCTCTTTTGCGAAAGAGAAACAGAAAAAGAAAGAACGAGGTGAACAAGAGATGGCGATTTATCATCTGGAAGCGAAGGTGGTCAGCCGGGGCGCAGGTCGCTCTGCCGTGGCCGCTTCCGCTTATCTGAGCTGTTCCCGCCTGTATAATGATTACGACGGGATTCAGCATGACTACACGAGAAAACAGGGGCTTGTCTGGCAGCAGATATTTTTGCCGGAATATGCCCCGCAGGAATGGCAAAACCGGGAAAAGCTCTGGAACGCCGTGGAAGAAGTCGAGACAGCCAAGGACAGCAGGCTTGCCCGTGAGTTCGTTGTGGCCCTGCCCATCGAGCTAAACCGGGAGCAGCAGATCGAGCTTCTGCAAAATTTTATCCACGAGCAGTTCGTGGCGGAAGGGATGTGCGCCGACGCTGCCATCCACGACACCGACGGTCACAATCCCCACGCTCACATTCTCTTGACGGTGCGCCCTCTTGATGAACAGGGCCGCTGGCAGTACAAGACCGAGAAAGAATATCTCTGCGTCAGAAACGGTGAAGAAAAGGGCTTCACTGCCGCCGAATTCAAGACGGTGCAAAATGAGGGCTGGGAGAAGCAATATCCCTACAAGATCGGCAAAAAGAAGGTGTACATGACACCATCTGCTGCCGAGGTGCAAGGGCTTGTCCGTGCAGACAAGCATCCGAAAAGCACCTGCTACGGCAGGCAGAATCCTATCTCCGAACGCTGGAACAGCGAAGAACAGCTCGTAGAATGGCGCAAGGCGTGGGCGGATGTGACCAATCTCTATCTGGAACGTGCCGGACGGGCGGAGCGCATCGACCACCGCAGCAACGCCGCACGGGGGCTGGATGAGATCCCCACCATCCATGAGGGTGTGGCAGCGCAGGCATTGGAGCGCAAGGGAATCATCTCTGACCGCTGCGAGATCAACCGGCAGATCAGGGCAGACAATGCGCTGCTGCGGGAATTAAAAGCTGAAATTAAGAAACTGGCCGCACTGGTCGTCCGTACTGTCCCCGCCATTGCGGAAGGGCTGGAAAAGCTGCGCAGCCGTGTGCTGATCTTCTGCTACCAACTCTCTCACATTCGCAGCGGCAAATCGCATATTCAAAAATCTCTTTCCGTATGGAAGCCAGAGCTGGAGCGTTATACCGGGCTGGTACAGCAGATCAAGGAAAAGAGCAAGGAGCGCAAGGCGCTGGTTGCTGAGAAAAAGGAATTGCCAATATACCATGTGAAACGCCACAAGGCGCTGACTGTCCGCATTGCCGAGCTGATAGAGGATTTGGAAGAACTGCGTTCCGAAAAGGCGCTCCTTTTGCAAAAATTTGAGTATGCGGAGGATGCAGGCGCAGAGGAATTCCGCAAGGATATTGCCACCATGGAGGCCGGTCTGAAAAAGCTGGAGACGCAGGAACAGAAATATTCCGCCGAGTTGGATAAGGCTTTGACCGAATACGCTGAACTGAAAGCGCAGGCTACGGAGTTTGACCCGGTGGAGTTGTATGAAGCACGGCGGGCCATCCGTCCTGTACAGGAAAAGGAGTCGGAAAAGCAGTTAGAGGATGCCATGCATGAGAAGCCATTTCTTATTATGCTGCTCGGTGCCAAACAGGAAACATCCAGACTGCTCGGAGAGGATGCAGAAGAACGGCAGGTGCGACAACTCATTGCTCACAAAAGGCAGGAGCAGCATCGAAATTCAATCAGCAAACGAAAAAGAAGTGACCCTGAGCGGTAATCATGTAAAAGGCGGCGGCTCTTACGAGTCGCCGTCTCTATACATGGGGCATGTCGTTGAGCGTTGTGCAGATCGTTCCCCAGGAAGATTATTGCAGATATCATATGTCGTTCATGTTGTGTTAATTCCTGCTTTTTTCTTGTAATCAACCCATCTGTGCAATATGAAACAAAATGGGTATCAGAACGTAGCGTTTGGATGCTTCGTTCTGATGCCCTTTTACGATATAGTTTCTTTTACAGCGGCGACAACGATTACCGGAATTCCGTCGTCTCTTTCTGCAACACTGCACTCCTTTTGATTAGCGATTTTTTCTCCACACCCCTTGCAAACCAGAAAGAAGCGCGGTATAATATGACCAAATAAACTGAAACGGTCATATTTAAGGAGGCGCGGGCTTGGCTTTTACCGATTACGAGACTGAGCAGCTCCGCAAGGCGTTGCTGAAGGAAACGAGACATTGTGCTGTCACGCTGGGGATGAAGAAAACCTCAGTGGCTCAACTGACAAAGGCTGTCGGTATCGCAAAAGGCTCGTTTTATAAATTCTACGAATCCAAGGAGATGGCCTTCTTCGCGGTTTTGGAGAACATTCACTCCGAGCTTTACGGAGTGGCTGACCATGCACTGAGCGAAACTGACGGCTTGCCGCCGTCGGAGCGCGCGGCAAAGGCGGTCCTTGCCGTCTGCCGGCGGCTGTCCGATACCGGCGACATGGCTTTCATTGAAAACGATGCAAAGCTGCTTTTGCAGAGACTGCCGGAGGATGTCAAAAATGTGCATTACCACGACGACGAGACGCACATTCGTCAGCTTCTGGAAAAATATGACCTTGCGCCGAGTCGCGGCATCTCTTTGGCTGCCGCCACGGTGCGGGGACTGATTCTTACCGTTTCTCACAAGGAGCAGATTGGGGAGCTGTACCCGCAGGTGCTGGAAACGCTGGTGTACGGCGCTTGCAGGGAGTTATTTGAATAAGCGAAAGGCCGCAGTAATGCGGCTTTTCCAAGACACGATAGTTAGCGATATCTAACCAAATAACTGCACGTATCGGTTAGGCGAATCTAACATCGAAAGGAATGATAGCGATGCAGGAACACAAGAATTTCTGGGACAAAAATGCCGGTCGGTACGACCGCTTTATGCGAAAGGATCGGGCAGCGTATGAGGAGATGTATGCGCACATCCGGCCGGTGGTGAAAGCAAAAACGGTGTTGGATCTGGCGACCGGCACGGGGCTAATCGCAAAACATATCGTAAACGCAGCGGCACACATCGAGGCGACGGACGCTTCCGCGGAAATGATTGCGGAAGCCAAGCGGGACAATCACTCGGCGAAGCTGCACTTTTCCGTGCAGGATATGTTCCGCCTGCCCTACGCGGATGAATCTTTTGATGTGGTGATCGTGTCAAACGCACTGCACATCGTGCCGCAGCCGGAGAAAGCCCTGCAAGAAATCAAGCGGGTTCTGAAGGATGACGGCGTGTTGATTGCGCCGACCTTCACCCATGCCGGAAACTCTTTTTCCGGCATGGTCAGGGCATTTTTTATGAAACTGGCAGGCTTTCCTCTCCACAGCAGGTGGACCAGCGAGGAATACCTGCGCTTCCTGCAGCAAAACGGCTGGACGGTGCGGAAAAGCACTGTTCTGAAGGCATCCTTCCCGCTGACCTATGCGGAATGTGTGAAATCGGAGGTGTGATAAGATGTCATTTTTTGAGAACACCAGAAAGCCTGTGGGGCTTGGCGGGAAAATCATGGTCGCTATGATGAACCTGGGGCACAGTCCTGTGGCACGGTGGGGACTTCACTTTTTGGAGCTTACTCCGGACGCCAAGGTGTTGGACTGCGGCTGCGGCGGAGGGGCGAACATCAAGAGACTTCTGAAAAAATGCCCGGAGGGTATTGTCAAAGGCATTGACTATTCCCCCGTCAGTGTGGAGAAATCCAAAAAGGTCAACGAGGCCGCCATAGCGGAGGGCCGCTGCACCGTTCTGCAAGGCAGCGTGGCGGATATGATCTTTGCAGGTGACTGGTTCGATGCGGTAACGGCCTTTGAAACCGTCTATTTCTGGCCCGATCTGCCGCAATGCTTCCGGGAGGTCTATCGGGTGCTGAAGCCCGGCGGAACATTACTCATCTGCAACGAAAGCAACGGCGATACGGACAAGGACAAGAAGTGGACGGAGATCATCGGCGGCATGACCATCTACAAGGACGCCGAGCTGAAGACGTATCTGGAGCAGGCGGGCTTTCACGATGTGCAGATACACAAAAAGAAAAGTTGGCTCTGCATTACGGCGCGGAAATGAGGGGGCTAAATCATGAGTATCTTTGCATCTATCTTACGCAGCGTATACAAGCTCTCCGGCGCGAAAAAGGCGTTCGCCTTGCCGGAGGATGCACTGCGAAAGGAAATTGAAAAGCAGAACCGGCATCGTGGCGTTTTTACGCCCACCGACCGCAAGGCATATTATGAAACGATCGCGGTAAACGGCTTTCCCTGCCTGATCGTGCGAGAGCATACGAAGCCGTCCGAGCGCGCGATTCTCTACTTCTTCGGCGGCGGTATGGTGATCGGCCCCGATAAGGGCGACCTGCCTGTGATGCGCAAGCTCTGCCGCGAGACCGGCTGTGATGTGTGGTTTCCGTTTTACCCGCTCTGCATGGAACACTGCATTACTGAAACATACGCGATGGTGTACGAATGTTATCGAAAAATGATTGCACTGTACGGCGGCGGAAATGTCAGTACCTGCGGCTTTTCCTCCGGCGGTGCGCTGGCTTTGGGGATCGCGGCGCACAACAACGCGCAACCCGAGCCGCTGCCGCAGCCACGGCATATCGTCGCCGTATCCCCCGGTGAGGTGCCGTGGAACGACGCGGAAAAGGCGCGGATGCAGGCGCTCAATAAACGGGACGTTTCCATCGACTATGCCTTTATGGTGACAGTGGAGAAGTTCATGCGGTACGGCTGCGAGAATGTGCCGGACTATATGCTCTCCGGCTCCCGGGGAGATTTTACCGGCGTAGGCGATATCCACTTCTTCTATTCTGCCGACGAGGTGCTCTACGGTGCTCTGCCGGACTTTGAGGAAGCCTGCAAACGGGCAAATGTCCCCTATACGGTGTCCGCCCGCCCGAAGATGGTGCATTGCTACTGTATGCTGCCGATCTTCAAGGAGGCAAAGGAGGACTTTGCGAAAATCGTGAACATTTTGAAAAAATGAGATTGGAAACGGTCGTGTGAGGATTGAAACACGGAGGGAAGGCCATGGAACGAAAAGAAGCCATTCGCGGTGCGTACCGAATGACGGGCGGCAATAATTTTTATGATGGTATGATCACCTGCTCTACCCTGAGCGGGAAAGCGGTGTGCCGCTTGGTGTGGGCAATGAACAAGGCGGAAAACGACGCCTATCTGGAAAAGGCAATGTCCGGTATTCCGGAGCATTTCTCCGGCAAGCTGCTGGAAGTGCCGGTGGGAACAGGGATTCTGACCATGCCGGTTTATCAGACGATGCCCGAAGCGGACATCACCTGTCTCGATTACTCGGCGGATATGATGGGGCAGGCACAGGAAAAAGCGAACCGCCTGCACCTGAAAAATGTAACCTTCCGGCAGGGCGATGTGTGTGCGCTTCCCTATGAAGACGACACCTTCGACATCGTTTTGTCGCTGAACGGATTTCATGCTTTTCCGGACAAGGAAGCCGCCTATCGGGAGGTTTTCCGGGTTTTGAGACCCGGCGGGACATTCTGCGGCTGCTTTTATGTGAGGGGCGAGCACAAGCGGACCGATTGGTTCGTCCGGCATGTTTATGAAAAGGCAGGTTTTTTCACACCGCCCTATGAGACGGTTTCCAGCCTGAAAGCACGGCTGGATGGAATGTATGCGGATGTGGACATGGGAAACCTGAAAAGCATGGCATGGTTTAACTGCCGGAAAGCAAAGTAGGAGGCAATGGTATGTCAAAGAAAGCAACCGAATTTCAGAAAAAAGAAATGAGCAAAATGTACCGCGGCAAGGAGATCTTCAAGCCGCTGAACACCGGCTGGATCGACGAAAATGTCGCCTGTGTGCGCGAATGGGTGGCGAATATCTTTTTCTACCGCAAGGGCGATACGACCATTATGATCGATGCGGGCTACAACTACGACCGCCTTGCCGAAAAAATGGGCTGGCTCGGCATTGATCCGAAGTCGATACGCCATATCCTTATCACCCATCAGGACACCGACCATGTGGGCGCGGTGGAGTCCGATAGTCCGGGATTGTTCCGGGACGCAAAGCTGTACATAGGCGAGGTTGAGAACCGGTATCTCACCGGCGAGGTGCGGCGAAAAGTGATCTATCATCTCTATAAATTACCGCAGGTCACGATTAACAACGAAAAGGTGCTGCTGCATGACGGCGAGGTTTTCGACATTGACGGCATCAAAATCGAATGCTTCCTTGTTCCCGGTCATACCTGGGGTCATATGGTCTACCTCATTGACGATGAGTATTTGTTTACCGGCGACACGCTGTGGTTCGGCGCAGATGGCGGATATAGCTTCATTTCCTCGTTGGCAGAGGACAATAAGCTGGCTGTGCAGTCACTTGCGGAGCTGGAGCGTAAGCTGCGCGCACGCGGTTTGCATCCGTATTTCATCACCGGTCACACGGGATGGACGGACAATTTGGAATTTGCTTTTGCCCATAAGGACAAGCTCTGTTCGCCATTCAAGAAACGGGTACACGACCCGTCGGCACCCTATGATGCCTACGACGAATCGGACGACACCGAAGAAAATGCAAAGAGCGGTTTTCTGAAAGGCGTGGGAAGATGAAGGACAGCGAATTACAAATTGACCGCAGCTGCCATGTGCTGTATTCCAAGCCCTGCAAAAAGGAAATACTGGCGAAAATCGCCCTTCACTATCCGGAGGCGGAGCGCGAGGCGGTCTGGGAGCAGGTGCAGCTGAGATACGCAGAGCTTCTTTCCGACTGGCGCACAGACCTCGGCGGCAAGAAGAATTTTCACAACGGCGCAGGCGGCACCTACGACTGCATCGCCATCATGTGCTTTTACGATGTGTGCCGGGATGTGGTCACATTCCGCGAAATGGAAGAGATCGAAGAGAATCTGATCCTGCCGGCGTTCCGGAAGCTGCGCTTCGTTGACATCAATAAGCCGTTTTGGAAAAGGCTGATGTATCGGGCATTCACCACCGCCAAAAAGCGCTGCGATGCATGGCACGATTACGAGATGAATGTTGCGCCTTACGAAGGCGGCAAGCCCATCTATTATGAATTTACGGCGTGTCCGGCGGCGGAATTTGCCAAGCAGTTCGGATTTACGGACATTATGCCCGCCCTGTGCAATGTGGACTATGCGTCCATGGAGCTGCTGCATGCCAAGCTCGTGCGGACAACTACCTGCGTGGACGGCTGCCAGTGCGACTACACCATCTGCGGCGATCAGGACCCGTATTTGAAGGAGCACCCCGAATACCGGGATGAGGCGGGCTTCAGGAGGAATCGGTAATGCTTTTACAGGTGATTTTGGAGGGCATCGGGCTGGGCGTTCTGCTCATTTCGGTTTGCGCCATCGGTATCCGCAAGGGCGCGGTGGGCATGGTGCATCTTTACAGCCCTGAGGTGCAGGAGCGGTGCGTAACGCTGGGGCTCACAACACACGAAAAAATAAAGCAGAATGCTTTGATTTTCAAAGCGGTATGCGTTCCCGGTTATGTTGCCTATGTGCTGGTGAGCGTCTATGCACTCAACGGTGCGCGGGGCTTTCTTGCAGGCTTCTGGCAAATGCTCGTTATTTTATCGGTGATGAACCTGATGGACCGTTTCCTTGTTGATGATTTTTGGGTCGGTCACACAAAGGCGTGGACAATTCCAGGAACAGAGGACTTAAAACCATACATCACCGCAAAAGACAAAGCAAAAAAGTGGCTGTTCGGCACAATTGGTATGGCGGTCATTTCGGCAGCACTGGCGGCGATTATGATGCTTTTTATGAAAATATGAGGTGATAGAAATGCTGTTTCAAACATATGGCGACAGGAGGAATCCTGCCGTGCTGTTCTTTCATGCTATGGGCGTGACAGGCGCAAGCAGCGAACCGGTTGTGAAATATTTGCAGGATCGGTATTTCTGCATTCTGCCCACCTCCACCGTTTACTGTGCCGGGCAGAAATATGTCAGCAAGGCGGACGAAATACGGCAGGTGGAGGACTTTCTGCATCGACAGGGCGTGGAGCGGCTGGCGATGGTGGTCGCTTCTTCCATCGGTGCAGACCTTGCCATGGCGTTTTTGACAAGCACGAAGCTGCCCATTGGACATGTTTTCTTCGATGGCGGGCAGTTTGCGCAAATCGGAAAAGGTACGCGCCGCATCATGACGCCGTTTCTGTATTTTGCCATCAAGAGCCTATATTGGTCGAAGGGCGGCACACTGAAAAAGATTCTGTGGTGTGACGATGATTCCATAAAGCCGTATTTTATAGCCGCAGGGGAAAATCTGACCTATACAAATTTGCGCCGCCAGATGGCGGACAGTCTGGAGGACAAGCCCTTTCCGCCGCTTTCAAAAGAATTGCAAAAACATACCTATTTCGAGTTTGGCAGTATAGAAGATCATTTCAAATACCGTCAAGCAGTGATGGAAGCCTACCCCTACGGCCATTATCCTGTGTTTGAGGGATACGATCACATGCAATATCAGATTCGCGATTCAAAGGGGTTCGCCGAAATGCTGGCACACATCGCCGAGCGTGACTGTATGCCGGAACTGCCATTTTT
This sequence comes from Lawsonibacter asaccharolyticus, assembly GCF_022453915.1. NCBI lineage: Bacteria > Bacillati > Bacillota > Clostridia > Eubacteriales > Oscillospiraceae > Lawsonibacter > Lawsonibacter asaccharolyticus. The sequence goes on along the minus strand of NZ_CP091870.1, from coordinate 1,226,280 downwards.
CAGAAATTGAGTGATACCCATGAAATACAAAATCGAGAAAAACACCGTACAGGAGACGCTGATCATTCCGCTGTATGCGCGGAAGGTCTGCTCAGAACTATACCCGAATCTCTACCAAGATGAAACAGCGGTTCGCCTGATTAACGAAATCGACTATGACTTTTCGGATGCTGATAAGAACGCCCGCAGTCTGATGCAGCGCTTCGGCTCACTGGAAGTCGCCATGCGGCAGAATGACCTTGCCTTTGAAGTGCGGGATTATCTGAAAGCGCACCCCAATGCGGCGGTGGTCAATCTGGGCTGCGGGCTGGACAGCACCGGAAGAAGCTGCGACAACGGCAGTTGCAAAATCTACAATCTGGACTTTCCCGATGTCATCACCGTGCGCAACGAGTTGCTGCCCGCCGGAGAGCGGGAGCAAAACATCCCCTGCGACCTGAATGACACGGCATGGTTCTCCGAAATCGATGCCTCCGGCGGCGCGGTGTTCTTTGCCTCCGGCGTGTTCTACTACTTTTTGACTGAGCAGGTCAAGGCGCTGGTACAGCAAATGGCAGACGCTTTTCCGGGCAGCGTGCTGGTGTTTGACGCTGCGAATCGGACGGCGGTGAAGATGATTGCCAAGACATGGCTCAAGAGTGCGAAGATCAAGGATGTGGGCGCATATTTTGCGGTTTCGGACGCTCCCCAAGAGATCAGTGCGTGGGACAGCCGCTTGCAGGTCTCGAGCCGCGGCTATATGCTGGGCTACAACGATCTCTGCGATCCATCCGTCAGCGGCTTTTTCCGTTTTCTTGCCAAGGTCGGGGATAACGGGATGAAAATGCAAATTGTGAAGATCAGATTTGGAGGCAATCAATGAAAATTCTGGTATACGGTGCAGGCGTTCTGGGGTGCAATCTGGCAAGAAATCTGCTGCGTGCCGGAAAGGACGTCACCTTGCTTGCGCGGGGAAATTGGGCAGCGGAAATCAAGCAGAACGGACTGCGGATCAAGGATAAGTTTTCGCCCCGCGTATCAATCAGCCGCATTCCGGTGGTGACTGAACTTGCACCGGATGCAATGTACGATGTAATCTTTGTGGTCCTGCGCTATACGCAGTTGGATTCCGCTCTGGACACCTTGCGAGAGAATCAGACGAAAAATATCGTTTTTGTGGGAAACAATGTGCGCACCGGAGTCCTTGCCGCCTCGCTACCGGAGAAAAATGTTCTGTTTGCCTTTGCGCTCTCTGCCGGGCATCGGGAACCTGACCGGGTCGTTTCTATCGACCTGAAAAAGATCACCATCGGGCAGCTGCGTGGGGCGGTCTCCAATGCGGAACTGATCGGAGAGATTTTCGGCGGTACCAAATACAAGGTCGTCTATGAGCCGAATATGGAGGACTATCTGCTCTGCCATGCGGCCTTTGTGATGCCTGCGGCCTTCGCCTGCTATAAGACGGACGGCGACCTGAAAAAGCTTAGGAGAAATACGGTGTACCTTGGACGGGTGATCGATGCCAACATTGAAGGCTACCGTGCCATACGCAATGCGGGACACGACATTTTGCCAAAGGCGGATGCAGACTTTGAGAGCGAAAAGTACCGCAAGACCTGTCTGCGCTTCTTTAAACTCATGTGCGCCACCTCACTGGGCAAACTATGTGCCTCCGACCACGCCATGAACGCCATAGACGAAATGAGCGCCCTGAATCGGGATATCAAGCGGTTCTTTGATGAGAACGGCGCGGCTTATCCCGTGTGGCAGGCGCTGGAGGCAGAGGCCGGGAGATACTTACGATGAAATACGCCGGAATGCCTTTCGGCATGTGGACGCTGTTTGCGCCGTCCTTCCGAAACCAGCTGACAGCGGTGTTCGGCTACGGTACGAATACGGCAAAAGCCATCACGAAAAAAGCAAAGCCGAAATACAGGGAGATCATCTCCGAGCTGCCCGAATTTGAAAAGAGCGATCGCTTCAAGATGAACATCGTCAACTGCGCAATGATCGGTGCGTTCATCCTCTCCATGCCGGAACACCCGGATGTGGAGCGGCTGACGGAGTATTATGCAAAATCCATGATGACAAAGCCGATGAAATGGTTTTGCCGCAAGAGCGGAAAAAACAAGTTTACCCCCAAAGATATTTCCGGCATGAAGGCGACCGCCACCTTGAAAGCCGCCGACCGCAACCCATATTCGTGGAACATGGAGTTTTACGAATATCCCGACGGCAGCGGCTACGAGGGACGCTTCACCAAATGCGGCATCTGCGTGCTAATGAAAAAGCTGGGGCTATATGACCTCACTCCCGCGCTGTGCCGTCTGGACTACACCATGAGCGAAGCCGGCGGCGCGACTGATTTTGTGCGGCAGTACACTCTCGCCTCCGGCGGCCCATACTGCGACTGCGGGTATAAAAAGAAGGGCTTCGTGAAAGCAGGGACGGAGGCAGGACGATGAAGGAAACCTATCTCTCCCGTGATTTTCGGGAGACTGCGGCCCAGAACTTTCCCTCGCAGGCCAAGGAGCTGAATGCATTTTTTGATGCGCGGTTGAATGTGCTGCTGGCTGAAAATGCAGATGCAAGCAAGGAGAAGCAATACCACCTCCAGCGGCAGATATTACCGGGCATTGCGGCCTACGAAGCCTTGCAGCGGGTCATGCCGAAAGAGGAGGCGCTGCAAATCGTTCACGGCTATGTGGAGCGGCTGGCGAGAACGAGCCACAAACAGCTTGCAGCCCTGCTGCACATACCGGGGCTTTACCGCCTTGTCCCCGGCGTTTTTGTCAAGTCCACACGGAGCGTCTTCGGCCTGGCGGCGGGCTTTGCCCCAAAAGAACTGCAGACCGGTAACGGCGTCTGGCGTGTGGATATGATGAAGTGTCCCTATCACGACACCTGCGCAGAATACGGCTGCCCGGAGCTGTGCCGCTGCTTTTGCGACAGCGATGACATCAGCTATACCGGGCTGCATCCGAAGCTGATCTGGGAGAGAACCATAACGCTGGGGCGCGGCAATGATCGCTGTGATTTTTGCATGAAGGTCCGATAATAGCGGGGAGGCATATTGGCATGGAGATCAAACGATTCGGCGATATGCGGGGAAAGACCATTATGCTGCTGCACGGAAATCTTATGTGCTGGCGGCAGTTTGAGGATTTGATCCCGCTGCTGGAAAGGAAATTCTGCGTGTATGCCGTCAGCTTCGATGGCTTTGACGGAACAGGCAAAACAACCTACACGACCGCCCAGAATCAGGCGGACAAGTTGGCCGGTTATATTGAAAAAGAGCTTGACGGACGACTGGATCTGCTTTTTGCAGAGTCGCTGGGCTGTGGACCGGCTGTTTTTCTGAAGGCTTCTCCAAACATTCGGATTGGTCGAATGATCCTCAGCGGGCCGGAGTGTCTGGATTTTGGCGTGCTGAATCGACTGATTTTGAAGGTCATGCCGCAAAAGCAGTATCGAACGGCACACGAAAAGTATATGCCTGCATGGGCGTTGCGCTTTATGGGGCAGACGGAGCAGGGAATGCAGACCATGCTCCGCCGTATCCCGGATCATATCAGCTTGGAATCCGTCCGGGCCACTTGGGAGGCAGGGCTTTATCTCTATCGGACGGACTTTCCGGTACAGCCCGATGCAAAGGTCGCCTGCTGGTACGGAGAAAAAGAAGGGCATATGAAAAAGGCCATCCAGCGACTGCGGAAGGCATATCCGGGTCTGATCGTCCGCTGCTTCCCCGGTTTTGGTCATGGTGAGATCATCAATCATCCGGCGCTGCTTGCATCGGAGCTGGAACGCTTTCTGGCGGACGGCGAGACAGTGGGAGATGCGCAGCAGAATCAGGAAAGTGAAATACAATGAAAGTTACAACATTGGACGAGAAATCCATCCATGATATCGGCCACGCTTTCAGCTATTATGACTACGGAGAGGAAACGGGAATGGCCGCTGCCTTTTCCGGGAAAGAAGCCACTGCAAACTATATCTGCGCTTATGTGCGCGGGGTGCTGCGGGGCGGCTTTCTGCACACTATCAGCGAGCAGGGCGAGGGCTATATCGCCTATAAGCTGCCAAAGGAGAAGATGGGACTCAAGACGATGTGGCCCATTGCCTGCGGAATGCTGCGCAACTCCACCCTGAAGCGCCTTCTGCGGTTTGGCATCGCTATCAAGCGGGGAGGGGCTTCCCTGCAAGACCGCATGGACAAGGAAAAGAAACCCTACATTTTCGTTGGACTTGTCTGTGTGCGGGAGAAATATCAGGGGCAGGGATATATGCGAAAGGTGCTGGACATTGCCTTTGCCGAGGGCAATCGGCTGGGTGTGCCGGTGATTCTGGAAACCGATGCCAAGTCCAAGTGCGACAAATATGTCCATCTGGGCATGGAACTTGCCGGAGTGCGGGACATCGGCGAATTTGGAAAGCTGTATGACCTGATCAAAAAACCGGACGCGGAAAAGCAGCAGTCTGTCAGTACGGAGGCATCAACATCAAAATGAAAATCACGGTTCTTGTAACGCTCATGGTATTTCTGGCATACTTTCTTGTTTTATACGGCGGGGTGGGTTTCATTCAGGACAAGCGTTTTTTCTCATCCGCACCAAAGGAAAATCTGGACGCAATCCCCGATACAAAGGAACGATTTCCCGGCGCACATAGTATCGGCTGGGTGATTGAGATCATTGCCATCCTGCTTTTTCTCGCTGCGGCGGCACTAAGCGTATGGGACGGCGTCAGAAACGGCTTCGGCTTCCTGGACTTCTTTGTGCGGTTTCTCGCCGTGCTCTACGCCATGGAGATCTACGACATCATTTTCTTTGACTGGGTGCTGCTGTGCCACTCCAATTTCTTTCCGCATTTCTATCCGGAGCTGAAGGGCGTGATCGGTCCGCATATGTTCGGCTATAACAAGCGAACACATATCCGGCACTTTGTGATCTACATTCCCACCTCCGCTGTGGCAGCGTGGCTTTGCGCGCTGCTTTGAGGACGTGTGACAGAAGCAATCGTTTTGGGAGGCAGAGATTTTCTATGCGTGTGATAAAAAAAGTCCTGCATGAAAAAAGAAAAACAACAGAAGCCCATATCCAGCAGCTTCAGCAGGCGGGGAAACAGGGTGTCCGATATACAGCGATGATGCCAGATGCCCGATTCGCACGCAGACTGAGAAGGGAAAAACAATGATCATACTGCAATTGTTGATTTATTGCCTGCTGTTTACCGCAATGGTAAAAATCGCTGTGATCGGCGGGGCGGTCAATGGACTGTACTTTTATCCCAAGACGGTGCAGGGCCAAGCCATTGAGCTGGGACTGATCGACCGCAATACGATGAACCGGAAACGAAAGCGCTTTATGATTTCGTTTTACATCGTGATGCTTGCTGCTCTTGTGCTGATTATTGGTATGTGGAACAGGGCTTCTACCTTTGGTGAAGCCTATTGGCAGGCGCTGCTGTTTCTTGAGGTCATGAATGTTTACGATGGCGTTGTAATTGACAAGCTATGGGTCGGGCACAGCCGATTTTGGGTGCTGCCAGGGCTTGAAGATGCACCGTTTGTGCAGACCTGGCGGCAGGTGCTGAAAAAGCGAAGCATACTGGCGTTGATCTGGGTCGTAGGAGCGGCAATTGTCGGCGGTATTGTCGTTTTGATCTTCTAAGAAGGAGGAAATTGCCCAAATGAAAAGCAGAATTACGAACTGCAATTGGAGGCAAAAAAGATGAAGACGGAGAAACCGAAAAAGCTGATTCGATGGTACATCCTCGGTGCGATCGGAGCAGTTCTGATGGCTGCCGGGGACTGGCTGCTGGGGTGCGTTCCGCTTCAGAAAACCGACACCAGCCTTTTCAACAGAGCCTGTTATCTGTCTGGCTATTATGGGCTGTGGAGGCCCGTGCTTACCGTTGGACTGGGAGCGATTGGGGGCTTTCTCTATTACTTTGCGGTAAAAGCACTGAATGCGGACATTGATACAAAGTACAGAAAAACAAAGATCATTCAGTATCTGTGCGGAATTTTCACCGTTGCGGTGGCGCTGACGATCCACACCTGGGTGGCTACCATGGCGTGGTTCACCACCTATCTGGGCCCGCGCATCGGAGAAGAAGCCGCCATCGCGGCGGTCACCGCCTATCAGGACGGCATGCTCCTCGCCATTGCGCCGATGTACGTTCCGATGATACTGGCTTTCGGCATCCATTTCGTGATGCTGCTTGCGGGCACGACATGGTATTCCCGGTGGATGCTGGCTTTTCACCCGGTCACATGGAATCTTCTGCTGGTTGCTGTTCCTGATATTGCACAGGCCATGCAGGTGCCGACAGCCACATGGATGTCCGTAATGAGCCAGAGCAGCACCAATACCGCCATCGTGATCTGGTGCATTGCGGCGGCGGTTTATGCGAGAAACAATTTTAAGAGAAAGGAATCACTTACATGAAAAGCACTATTTCTGATGTTCAAAAGAAAATCAAAGTGGGAACGCACGGAGAGGACTACGGCAGCTGGATGTCAAATCCGGTCTTCTATGTTTTTGGGGGAATTGCGCTGGTGACGCTGGTGCTGACTGCACTGTCTTTTACCGTATTCCGCATCACGGTTTTGGGCGTTGTGTTCGCCGCAGCCACCGTGATTCTGGTGGCACTGCTGTGCTGGATGGCGTGGATCCGCCGCCAGTACGCCTTCGGCAAAGGCGGCATGATGGAAAAGGTGCATCAGACAATTCTGAGCAGCCTTGACTTTGACGGTCACGGAAGCCTGTTGGAGGTCGGCTGCGGCTCCGGTGCGCTGGCGGTCCGTGCAGCGCTCACATGGCCGGAGGCGAAGATCACCGGCCTTGATTATTGGGGCGCCATGTACAACTACAGCAAAGCACTCTGTGAAAAAAACGCAGCGTCCGAGGGTGTCGGTAAGCAATGCGGCTTTGTCCACGGCGATGCCAATAAGCTGGATTTCCCGGACGGGAGCTTTGATGCTGTGATCAGCAACTACGTCTATCATAACATTATGGGTGCGGACAAGCATGCCCTGCTGCTGGAAAGCCTGCGGGTACTGAAAAAGGGCGGCGTGTTTGTCCTGCATGACAATATGAAGCCCCAGATGTACGGCAACATGAACGCCTTTGTGGAAAAGCTGAAGAGCATGGGCTTTGCTGAGGTACGCTATGTGGAGACAGCGGAGGCCATTTTTGGTTCTAAGCAGCGTGCGGCTATGATGATGCTGGGCGATTCTGCTATGATCGTTGGAAGAAAATAATGCCGGAATCAGTAGGGATGCAATCCATATGAAAAGAGCTTATCATTCCGGCGGCTGGACTGCGCTTTTTGAGTCTGTAAACAAATTACAGGAGGACAAGTGATATGAAATACAACGGCTTTTATTTCTGGATGTTCAAGAGTCCGATGAAAGCAGTCCTGACGGAGAAATACGGCAACGCATATGCTGGGGAGACTATGAAAAAGAGCAAAAAAGTCTATCGTGAACTGGTCGGGAAAGCTGCCGACATTGGTGACGACAACCCAATGGCATACAACGAGCTGTTTGCACTCGCCTTTGTCGCACCTTACATAGCAAGCGGGAAGAAGATCCCCCCGGAGACGGTGCAGGAGATGATGCGGCGTTCGCTTTACCACATCAAGTGGTATTTTGCGAAAACCGACCTGAACACCGATAAGGGCAAGGCAGAGAACAAAAAGAGCATCGTGAAGTATGTCAAGTGGTACACGCCGGAAAAGGAAAAACAATATCCGACATCGTTCAAAGTGGACTTTGAGGGACAGCCTCATGAAGGAGCTTGCTACTACCGCATCACCCGCTGCCCCATCTGCGCCTATGCGGAAAAGCTGGGCGTTTCCGAGTTGATGCCGCTGTTCTGCGAGTTGGACGAGGTGATGATCACACTCCAGCACGGCGTGCTGCATAGAAAGCAGACGTTGGCAAACGGCGGAGAATTCTGCGACTATTACATTACAGGAAACAGAGAATAAACGAAGAAGCTCGTATCGTCAATAATGATACGAGCTTCTTTTCATATTTTTTAGATTGTGTTTTTTCAGACCTTCCATCCGGCAGCCTGCTTGCGCTCCACCACAAAGCGGCGGTAGAGCCCGTCAACAGCAACCAGCTCGTCATGCGTGCCCTGCTGGACGATCTCACCGTGATCGACAACGAATATTTTGTCGGCGTTGCGCACAGTTTTCAGCCGGTGAGCGATCATGATGACCGTCTTATCGTGGGTCAATTCCGCAACGGCCTCCATCAGCTCCTTTTCATTTTCGGGGTCAACATTGGCAGTGGCTTCGTCCAGAATGATGATTGGTGCGTCCTTCATAATCGCCCGGGCGATGGAAATGCGCTGCCGCTCGCCGCCGGAGAGCGTTGCACCGCCCTCACCGATAACAGTGTCAAAGCCGTCCGGTAGCGCCATGATAAAGTCGTAGCACCGCGCCTTCTTTGCTGCAGCCTTTACCTCCTCCATGGAGGCATCGGGCTTTCCGAAGCGGATATTGTTGGCGATGGTGTCCGAGAACAGATAGGTCCGCTGAAGCACAAAGGAGAAATTGCGGATGAGGCTGTCGTAGCTGTATTCCCGCACATCCCGCCCGCCAAGGCGCACGCTGCCTGACTGCACATCCCAGAACCGTGCCATAAGATTGCAGAGAGTGGTCTTGCCGGAGCCGGAGGGGCCGACGATAGCGACCGTGGTTTTCTCCGGAATCGTCAACGACACATCTTGCAGAATGGGCTTGCTGTCGTAGGAGAAGTTTACATGAGACAGAGCAATGTCCTCCCGCTCCGGCGACAGTTCCTCCCCGTCAATATCCATGGGCTCTACATGCAGAATCGCGTTTGCCTTATCCACACCAATGTCGATAGAACGGAACAGGGACGAAAAGCTCCCGGCGGAGTCCAGCTGCTCAAAGAGAATGAAGGAGCAGATCAGCATCAAAAGGCAGTTTGTAAGCTCCATAGTGCCGCCGAAGTAAAAGCCGATGGCAGCGGTGCAGACGGCAACGCCGGTGAGCTTGTTGACGATGAACTGCGCCAGCATATAAAGAACAGACGGTATCTCCATGGCGAAGGAAGCCTTGCGGGCTTCCTCTACAGCCCCATGCACCTGGGTTGCGGAATCGTGGGTCAGGTCAAAATTCTTGACCTCGGCGATGCCCTGCACATATTCCAGCACCTTGGACACAAGCCGCTCGTCGGCATTGAACTTCCGCTGGGAAAGGGCCTGCTCCGCCCGCTGCATGGCGGCGTTGACGGCGAAGAACAGCAGAAGTCCCACCAGTGTTATAAGCCCCATACGCCAGTCAAAGAGGAACATCATGACCGCGATGATGCCGGAGGTCAGGAAGCCCCTCGTTGTGACCATTACCACGCGGGTAGCCACATTCGCCATGTTTTCCATGGTGTTGGTGGTGACGGACGTGACCTCGCCGAGGCTGTTGTCATTGAACCAGCCCATAGGCAGGTAGCGCAGGTGCTCGGCGATTTCGATGCGTTTGTTGGCGCAGGCTCGGTAGCCCGCACGGGTCTGGAGCATGGTAGCCTTCATGTTGATGGCGATGGTCACAATCAGTGATGCAACGATGATGCCGAGGCTCGTCCATAAAGTTGCCATAGTGACGTCCCTTTCCAGCAGCGCCTGAATGACAATGGCAGCGGCAGGAATACGCATGGCGGAGCAGATGGCGCTGACCACGCCCAGCCAGATAGAAGTGACAAACAGTTTGCGGTTGTCTTCACCGCAGAAGGCGAAGAATTTTTTCAGCGTCTGAAGCATTACGCCACCTCCCCGTCGTCTTTGACGCTGATGTGGGCTTCCCACATGGTTTGATAAAGCGGGCAGGAAGCAAGCAGCTCCGCCTGCGTGCCGGTCGCTTCGATCTTGCCTTGATTGACAACAATGATCTGATCGGCGTCCGCAATGGTGGACAGCCGGTGGGCAATGACCAGTAGCGTCTTGCCCCGCACCAGCCTTGCCAGTGCCGACTGGATGACCGCCTCGTTTTCCGGGTCTGTGTAGGACGTCGCTTCGTCCAGAATGACGATGGGCGCATCCTTCAGCATGGCACGGGCAATGGAGATACGCTGCCGCTCGCCGCCGGACAGATGCCCGCCCGACGCGCCGCACACGGTCTGATAGCCGTTTTCAAGCCCCATGATAAACTCGTGGCAGCCGCATTTTTTCGCCGCATCGATGACTTCCTCGTCGGTTGCGCCCTTTTTGCCCATGCGAATATTGTCCATCACCGAAAGGTCAAAGAGATAGTTGTCCTGGGAAACATAGGCGATGCGCTTCGTACACTCCACCAGCGGAAGTGTACGGATGTCCACGCCGCCCAGCTCAATGGCGCCGTCCTTTACATCCCACAGAGAGGCGATAAGCCGGGCAATGGTGGACTTTCCGCTGCCGGAAGGCCCGACCAATGCGTTGACCGTCCCCGGGGCAACGTGCAAATTGACTCCGTGCAGTACCTCCTTGTCGTGATAGGCAAAGCGGACATCCTTCAGCTCGATGGCGTTATCGGCCGGCAGCCTTTCCGCCGTCCTTGGGCGCTGCATATCCTCACCGGACAACACCTCCGCCACCTCGCCCACGATGGTCGTTACCTGGGCAATGTCATCGGTGTAGGAAAAGGCGGTGATCAGCGGCTGCATGACGCCGAAGGACAGAACGATGACCGTGAGAAACGTCTCCGCCGACAGTGTGCCGTGCATATAAAGGAGGCAGCCCACCGGCAGGATGCCGAGAAGCGTTGAAGGGAGTGTCGCCATTCCGGCTACCTGCCCGAACAAACTCCCGCGCATCCAGTCAATGAAGCAGTCCGCGCCTTCCTTTGCGGCGGAGACAAACTTTGCGTAGCTGGTTTTAGACTGACCGAAGGCCTTGATGACCTCAATGCCGCTGATGTATTCCACAGCCGTGTCGTTCAGTGCTTTTGTGGCGGTGACGGTGCGCTGGAATTTTTCTTCGTAGCCGCTGAACATGGACGCAAAGCAGCCAATGCCAAGCGGCACGACGATCAGCATGGAAAGCCCCATGCGCCAGTCCTCGATAAACAGCAGCACCAGTACCGCCAGCGCACCGACGATGTTGGCAGTCATCTCCGGCAGCAAATGGGCAAGGGTGGTTTCAATGGAGTCCACGCGCTCGACGATAATGTTCTTATAGGAGCCGGAGGAATGGTCCAGCACCGTGCCAAGGGGCAGCGTTGCCAGCTTGTCCAGCAGCCGTGTGCGGGTATTGGCCAGCACATGGAAGGTGGCGTGATGGGAGAGGGACGTGGACACGCTGTGCAGCACATAGCGTAGCACCCAGCAGCCCGCCATCCACGCGCAGAGCGTCAGGCAGTACGTCAGCTCCGCCGTGCCGTTTACCAGTGCGGTGATGAGCCGGATGATGATGAAATACGGAATAAGCGAGCAGGCGACGCCCAGCAGCGCCGTAAGGACGCTCAAAGCGTACTCACCGTACCGCCCTTTTGCCAGCTCTGCCAGCCACGAGGCGGCTGAGCGCTTTGGCTCAATTTCTTTCATGGTGAACTCCTTTCGACTGCATTACGCAGCCAGATGCTTCTTCACGATGCCCTTGCCGATAGCTGCTCCGATGAATGCGGCCACGATCACACCGGCCACCAGCGCCACGGATACCCAAGACTGTAGCATCTCAGATGCGGCAAGGATGGTGTCCTGACGGCCATCGGTGACCATCTGATCCGCCATCGCTTTCGCAGCAATCGCATAGGGAATGATGGTGCTGCCGAAGGCGGCCATCACCTGATTGATGACATAACTGACGGTCAGCGCCTTTGCATTGCCGTAGCCCATCTTCCACAGCAGCAGCTCGGCAATGACACCGGAGAGAATAAAGAGGATGATGTACGGCAGATATCCGCCCATAATGGCGCGGACAATGCTGTAAATCAGGATCGCACCGGGCTTTTTCACCTTCGTGCCGATGATGAAGTAGACGATGCCCTCCAGCAGGGCGAAAAACACCGGCATCAGAATGATGGTAATGGGCGTTGCGTACAGGACGGAGCTGGCGAAGAAAATGACCACATTGATTAGAGCCAGCAGGACAACGGTGATGATGTCCTTGACTTTCAGTTTATTGGGGTTTGCAGTACTCATGGTAAAGACTCCTTTTTGAATGAAATATGTTTGAACGTCGCAGAGACGGCGATCACAGGATAAGGCCGGCGGCGATCGATGCTGCCAGCAGGACACAGAACACAGCATCCCACGCAGAAAACCGAAGCGACAGATAGTTGCTTTTACGGCGGGTTAAGTCGATGCCCCGTGTTTCGGCGGAGGCGGACAGCGTCTCGGCAATGCGGATGACCCGCAGCGCCATGGGAACGGTCAGAATTTCCAGATACGATGGTAGCGCACGCAGCTTTTGCCACGGCGTCACAAATGCGCCACGGGTGCGGATGGATTGCCGCAGTAGCTTCATGTCTCCCGACAGAACGGGGAAGAAGCGGAAGATCACGGCTACGATCATAATGAGCCGTTCCGGCAGGTGCAGATTACGCAGCGCCGCCAGGGTACGGCTGGCTTCATTCCGCCCAATCAGCGTCCGCATGGAAATGCCAACGGCAATGATACGCGGGAACAGCACCAGCATAAAGGAAAACACCGTGCCCGGCAGCATGGCGTTAGCCGCCCACAGCACCCCAAAGCTTATGCCGCCCGCGATTGCCGTTCCGAGCCATCCGTCAGTTGCGGTCAGCAAGATCAGTGCCGCATAACAGGCATAGACAAGGTGATTGTTTGCCGTGGAGATCACGACCAACAGGGCCAGCCAGTAAAGCAGCTTCGTTGCCGGGTGGAATCGTTCTTTATGCTGTTTTTTCGCAGGAGCATCGGAAGGATGGAAGCGCTCCATATATTGCCGTACCGCTTGCAAATCACGTTCCGAATGAACGGGAAATTCTGCCTCTGCATGTCCATCCGACAGCCCGATGCAGCGGTCACACGCACCTGCAATCAGCTCCAGATCATGGGTGATGATGAGAACCGTCTTTTCCTTCCGCATTTCCCGGATCAGCGCCGCGCACCGCTCCAGACTTTCCGCGTCCTGTCCTGCTGTCGGCTCGTCCAGTATGACGATCGGCTTGTCGGACAGATACGCCATCATCAGCGCCAGACGCTGCATCTGCCCGCCGGAGAGGGAAAAGGGATGCCGGTCGCGGCAGTCCCACATATCCATACTTTTCAGCAGCGCTTCCGTTTTTGCTTCAAACTCCGGTGTCACCGCATGGCCGTATTGCAGTTCGTGCAGGACGGAGTTGGTGAAGAACTGAAACTCTGCTTCCTGTAGGATGAACAGCACCTGCTTTTGCAGACCCTTAGGCTTTCGCGCTTTGCCGTACAGGAATATCTGCCCGCCGGAGGGATCGTAAAGCCCCGCAATCAGCTTGCCGATGGTCGTTTTGCCACAGCCGTTTGCGCCCACAAGGCCGACGATCTCATGCTCACGGACGGAAAAGCTGACACCAGAGAGGGTATCTCCGGCCTTCCTGCCGTATGTATAGCGGACATCTGAGACGGCAAGCGCCGTCGGCGCGGTTTTCGGTAGCAGCTCTTTCTCCGGCACGGTGATCTCCGCAAGGTCGAGCGTGCGCAGAGAAAGTGTTTGTCTCTGCTCCGCCGGGAACACCTTCGCCTCTGCGGCAGTGGATTTTCCTTTGATCTCGCCGTCTGCCATGATCCAATATTCATCGGCAATATCTGTAAGATAATAGAGTCGATGCTCACTGAGCAGCAGCGTTTTGCCCTGCCTTTTCAGTGCCAGCAGAATCTCCTTTAACTGTTGCGTGGCTGCAAAGTCCAGGTTGGCCGTTGGCTCGTCAAGGAGAAAAATATCTGTGTCCATGGCCCACGCGGACAAGATGGAGATGAGCTGTCGCTCGCCGCTGGACAACTCGTAGACATTGCGATCCTTCAGCCGCTCCAGATGAAACACACGGAAGGCCTCCTCCACCCGCTGACGGATGGTTTCCTGCGGCAAGCCGAGATTCTCCAGCCCGAAGGCCACTTCATTAGAGCTGTTCACGGTAAAAAACTGACTTCGCGGATCCTGAAACACAGAAGCCGCCAGCTCGCCGATCTCGCCGATACGCAGTCCGGCGGTGTCCTGCCCGTTCAGGCGGCAAAAGCCTTTTAGCTCTCCCTCGTAAAACTGCGGTATCAGTCCGTTGATGCACCGCAGCAGCGTGGATTTTCCGCATCCGCTGCCTCCGCAGATCACCACACAGCGTCCCGCCGGGATGCTGCCGCCGACTTTTTGCAAGGTGGGCTGCTTTTCTTCTGCATATTGAAATTCAAATTCAAAATCTATCATCGTAAACCCTTCCATTGGTTAGCTATCTCTAACTGATGCCCGTAAGAAATGGGCGCACGCACCGCCCATTTTCTTTGCCAATTTAATTCAGGCTGTCACATAACTGCCGCCAACCGGCGTTGGTAAAATCAAGGACCGCCTGTAAGCAGGTAAGCATTCTACCTTCCTCCATGTGCCGATCCAGCAGCTGGCGGAAGTACCAGAACTGGGAGCCCATCAAAAGGCGGATCGCATCGGCATTTGGCGCTTTCCCATAGATATGCGAAAAGAACTCCACCGTTTGTTCCGCTTTTTGATCCATTAGTTTATGCAGCACGGTTTCCATGGAGCTGCCATCACTGCGGCAGAAAAATAAAGTGCAGTCATTGCAGTGCTCGGTCAGCAGTTGAAAATATACCTGTTCTTCGGCGTTTATGGCGCGGAGGATATCCTCCGGCTGCGCGCTGCACTTTGCTTTTTCGTATTCTTCAGCGATGGGCGCAAATAAGGCCTTCATCGTCTCAAAAAAATCCTGAAGCAGACTGGCAAACAACGCGTCTTTATTCTTGTATCTTGTGTAGATTGCCCCCGTAGTAACACCGGCTTTTTCGGCGATCTTGTGCAGAGAGGCTTTCTGAAAGCCGTAAGCAAGAAATTCCGAATAAGCAGCCTGAATGATCCCATCATCCAGGGAATGATCCCTATTGGCCATGTCTTCACTCCTCTGCGCCTAAATAATAACGTCATTATCGATAACGGTATTATTATAGCGTTCTTTTTGCTGCTTGTCAATGCGAATTGCACACTCCGTTACAAAAACATACCTTGACAAATCTCGTCTCAAAAGCTGTTTCTGGAGAAGTACGCGGCAGACAATGGATTTGAGAACACCCTATTCCTGTCTGACGACGGATACTCCGGGACCAACTTCGACCGGCCCGCGTGGAAGAAAATCGTGGAGATGATCGAGGACGGTGAGGTGGAGACCCTGATCGTCAAGGATCTCAGCCGGCTGGGACGGGAGTACCTGCAGGTGGGACAGCTGACGGAACTCTATTTTCCAGAGAAGGGCGTCCGGTTCATCGCAGTCAACGACGGAGTGGATTCCCTGGTGGAGAGCAGCAACGACTTCAACCCCATCCGCAACTGGGCCAACGAGCTCCACGCCAAGGACACCAGCAAAAAGGTGCGGGCCATCAAGCGGATGCAGGCGGAGCGCGGGGAGCGTTCTGGCTCCAAACCACCCTACGGCTACAAGAAGAAGGATCAGGACTCCAAGGAGATCGTACCAGATGAGGTGACTGCCCCTGTAATACGGCGGATCTTTGAACTGTGTGCCGCTGGGAAGGGGCCCAACCAGATCGCCAGAATCCTGACCAGAGAGCAGATCCTGAACCCGACCAACCAGTACTACCAAGAAACTGGGAAAAACTGCAACCACCTGGACACGACCCGCCCATATAGCTGGAGCGGCAAAACAGTAGCAAATATTCTGGAGAACATCGTCTACCTCGGCCACACGCTCTCACTGCAGCGAACAACGCTCTCCTACAAGAACAAAAAGCAGATCCGCAGACCAGAGAGTGAGCAGATCCTGGTGAAGAATACCCACGCTCCGCTGATATCTCAAGAGCTGTGGGACATCGTGCGGGATGTACGGGCACATAAGCGCCGCCCGCCCAAGCACATGGAGGAACCTAACTTGTTCTCCGGCCTGGTCTACTGCTCCGACTGCGGACAGTATCTAACGCTCTGCCGGACGGAGAAGATGCGGGAGGATCAGTACTACTTCCGGTGTTCTACCTACGGCAAGAGAGGCAAGGATGCCTGTACACCCCATCAGATCCGAGAGGTAGACCTAAAGCAGATCGTGCTGGACGATCTGCGCAGAGTGACCCACTTCGCAAGGATGAAAGAACGGCAGTTCGCCCAGTACATCAATCAGAAAAACACCTTGGAACTGCGGCGGGAGATCAACCGTGTGCAGAAGGAGGTGGACGCCATGCGCCGCAGGAACGGGGAACTGAGCAACCTGTTCAAGCGGCTCTACGAGGACAACGTGCTGGGGCGGGTGACCAACGAGCAGTTCCGGATGCTCTCCGCCGACTACAATGCGGAGCAAAAGGAGCTGGAGTTCGCCATCCCAGCGAAGGAGGAGCAGTTGGAGCGGCTGAAAGCCTCAGTCGCCAATGTGGACGCCTTCATCGAGAAAGCCAAGCAGTACACTGCCATCGACGAACTGACGCCCCAGCTGCTGCGGCTGTTCATCCAGTGCATTGAGATCGGGGAGCGGTCGAAAAAGCACTCCCGCTCCGCTGGCCAGAGCGTTCGGATCGTGTACCGGGACATCGGCGCGCTGGACACGCCCATGTGGGAGGGCGACCACGCACCGTGCATGACCAAAGAAATCACAGAGAAAGAAGCAATCATCCGATTGCTGGCATGAAAACACAGAGGCGGACGGCTTCCGCCGTCCGCCTCTGTGCCTGAAAATTCACCCGGTTCAGAAAATGTACCTATGGGAACCATCAGAAAGCAGATGCCTTTCTTTTTGGCAGGATACGAGGATTCAAAACCCCTGGGCTGTTTACAGTTTACCTGATCAATTCCCGACCGGCTATCTGGCCGGCGGCGCTTTTGCGCCGTAAATCCGGAACTGCGTCAGCGGCGGAGAATGCGCAGGGACGGCTTCGCTACCCTCACGCATCAAAAATACCGAAGGAGGGCCCGGTCAACGGAAGCAAACCCCAAAACAAAATGCGACTTGTTGAAACAAGTCGCATTTTGTTTTGGCAGCGGGAGAAGGATTCGAACCCTCACAAACAGAGTCAGAGTCTGTCGTGCTACCCTTACACAATCCCGCTATTTCTTTGTAGCTCTCGCGAGCACGAACGTTATTATAGCAAATTGTGCGGAATTGTCAAGGGGTTTTTGGAAAATTTTTTTCTTTCTTTTCTTCCGCCTCCCGACCGGCCGCCGCGGGGGCCTCGGAAAACAGAATCTCCTCCGCCTCCCCGGCCCCGTAGCAGGCATTCAGCACCGCCAGAAGGCCGTTGGCGGTGAGGTGCTCCGGCAGCTCCAGCCGGCGCAGCAGGGCCAGGCGCCGGGCGCCGCTGTCGGGGCGGCCTGACAGCCCCGCCGCGTACAGGTCCGCCTTGGTGAGCCCCGGCGACGGGGCGCACGTCCCTCCCTCCTCCAGGAAGGTGGCCCCCGCCCGTCGGAGGGACTGGATCAGCACCTGGGGCGGCATCCCCTCCACTCCCAGTTTGCCCTCCCGGCCCCTCTGCTTCTTCCGCCGCTCCTTGCCGTACACGTCCGGGATATAGGCATGCTTCAGATACTGCCCCGGGATACAGCTCTTGATCCGGCTTCGGATCACAAAGCCCGCCCCGTCGGAGTCGGTAAGCACGATCAGCCCCCGGCGCTCGGCGGCCCGGCGCAGCAGGGCCATCTGGTCCCGGTCCTTGAAGATACCGAAGCCCGCCGTCTCCAGGATCAGGGTATCCACCACCTGGGACAGCGCGTTTTTGTCATACCGGCCCTCCACCACGACAGCCTCCCGGATGTGAAGCAATCTCCTCTCCTCCTCTCATTCGCCTGCGGACCGTTCTCAGCCCCGGGCCCCCTGCCGCCCCGCCGGCCGTGACGGAGCCGCCAGCTCCAGCAGCAGGCCGGTCAGCAACTCCTGGGCGTCCTGTCCGGTGGACTTCATGGCCAGGTCCGTCTGGCCGCAGCGGACCACCGCCCGCCGGCACCAGCTCAGGGAGAACCGGCGGGCCGAGGTCATCAGCTTGTCCGCCGGGTAGGGCTTCAGCCCCCACAGCCCCGCCACATAGGGGGCCCCCTTCCCCTTCTCGATGGCCAGCCGGGCGGAGTAGAGCTGGCGCATCTGCCGGCCCAGAGACCACATGATGCGGATGGGCGGCTCCTGCATCTGGTACAGCTCCCCCAGCACCGAGGCCGCCCGGTCGAAGTTCCCCTCACCGATGGCGTCCGTCATGCGAAACACCACCGCGTCCAGCTGGGGGGTGGCCACCGCGTCGATGTCCTCCCGGGTGATCCGCCCGCCCTTGGCATATGCCCCGATCTTCTCGATCTCCCCAATCAGATTTGTCATCAGGTCCCCGCACAGGAAGATCAAATCGCAGGCCAGACGGGTGTCGATCTCCTTGCCCAGCGCCCGGAAGCGCCGGCGCACCCAGTCCACCAGGTCCCCCTGGTCCTGCCGTGCGAAGTTGACCACCGTCCCGTTCTGCTTGATGGCCGCCGCCAGCTTGGTCCTGGCATCCCCCTTGTAGGGGATCAGGTCATAGACAAAGACCAGGCAGCAGTAGTCCGGGAGCTGGGCAAAGGCCCGTGCATACTCCTCCCGGTCCTTCTCCCCCGCCTTGAACAGGTCAAAATCCCGTACCAGCACCAGGGTCCGGGGCGCCATCATGGGCAGGCAGTCCACCGCCTCCTCCAGGCGGCGGGGGGACATCTCCCGCGCCGGGATGGTATGGAGGTTGAATTCCCCCATCCCCCCGATGAGCAGTAGCTCCTTCAGCCGCCCCAGGTAGTAGTCCCTCAGATAGGTCTCCTCCCCGTGGAAAAGATAGAGCCTCCCCGGCTCTCCCCCGGCCAGATCCTTTTTCAGCTGCTGATATCCGGCCGTATCGGCCTTCTGTTTGGGCGGCATAGCATTCCCTCCGTCTTTTCTTTGTACGCTCACCGGGTCCTCACGGTCACGGTGCCGTCCCGGTCGGTGCGATAGATCTCCGCACCCGCGCGCTCCAGCCGTTCCAGCGTCTCCGGGGCCGGGTGCCCGTAGGCGTTGTCCCGCCCCACTGAGAGGATGGCAGTCTCCGGCTGAAGGGCGTTCAGCAGGGCCTGAGAGGTGGAGGAGGCCGACCCGTGGTGGCCCGCCACCAGCAGCTCCACGTCCCGGAGCCCCGCGTGCTCCACCAGCATGCCCTCCACATCCCCGCTCATATCTCCGGTGACCAGCAGGTCCAGTCCGCCGGCGCCGGCCAGCACGGACAGCCCCAGCTCGTTGGCCTCTCCCGCTCCCAGAGGGGGATACAGCGTCAGCTGCCCCTTCTCCAGCTCCACTGTGGTATCCCGGCGGACCCACCACAGCGGGATGCCCTTCTCCTTCGCCAGCGTCAGGATCTCCCGCCGCAGGGGGCTGTCCTCCTCCACGTCCGGCAGGGCGATGGCGGACACCGACAGCCGCTCCAGCAGCTCGGGCACGCCGTTGGCGTGGTCGTCGTGGAAGTGGGTGAGCACCAGCAGATCCAGCCGGTCCCGCCCCAGCCCCTGAAGGCAGTCCGCTGCCGTGTCCCCGGGGTCGTCCGGTCCGTCCCCGCCGCAGTCCACCAGGGTGTAGTGGTCCCCCAGCCGAATCAGGACGCTCTGCCCCTGCCCCACATCCAGCACCGCCGCCGTCATATCCCCCGCCTGAAAGCTCCGGGCGTGGAACAGCAGGCTGGCGCACAGCGCAGCCAGGCAGGCACAGACAGGGGTCTTCCATCCCTTCTTCCCCCGGTACAGCAGCCCCAGGAGCAGCAGGACATAGACGAACAGCAGCCAGGCCAGATAGTAGAAGGAGCTGGTGCTCAGTGCCGAGAAGGGGGCCCGGGCCAGCCGGGGCACCACCCAGTCCAGATAACGGACAAAGGGGAGCACCGGGAGAGCCAGCACCCTGCCCAGTTCCGGCAGCACTGCCCCCGCCGCTCCAGCGATCAGCCCGCCGCTGAAGGCCGCAGACACGGCCCACAGGGTCATCAGATTAGCCAGGGGGGAGATCAGGGACAGGCTCCCGAAATAGAGGGCCGTCAACGGCGTGGTGAACACCATGGCCCCCAGGGTGGCGGACAGGGCCGCCGCCCCGAAGCGGACCAGCGCCCCCAGCAGCCGGAGCGGGATGGAGTCCTTGGGCGGCCGCTTCCACCCCCGCAGCATCCGCTCCTGGAGCCGGTCTGAAAAAAGCAGGATGCCCGCCACCGATGCAAAGGAGAGCTGAAGTCCGATATGGGCTGCGGAAAAGGGGTTCCAGGCCAGCAGGAGCATCAAGGCCAGGGCGAGGGCCGTCAGCGGGTCCCGCTCCCGCCCCAGCAGGGCGGCCAGTTGCAGCAGGATCAGCATCACCGCCGCCCGCACCACTGAGGGCGTGCAGCCGGAAATGAGCGTAAAGACCAGCACCACCCCGCAGGTGACCAGGGCGGAGCGCCGCTTTCCCCGGCCCAGCAGGCCGGAGACCAGGGCGGCCAGGAAGGACAGGTGCATCCCGGACACCGCCACCGTGTGGGACAGGCCGGTTCGCTGAAGGGAGGAGGTGTAGTGGTCGGTGAGGTTGTCCCGGTTCCCGGTGGTCAGTGCCCGGATCAGGGGCGCCGCATCCTCTGGGAAGGCGGCGTCCACCCCCTGTTTGAGCTGGTGGGCCAGCTCCGCCGGGAGATACCGCAGCGGGAGCCGCTCCGGCCGCGTCACCCGCAGTTCGCCGTAAGCCTCCGCCCGCAGAAAGATGCCCTTTGCGGTGTAGTAGGTGATCTCCTCCCCGCCGAAGGTCCGCTCTGCCAGGGTGCAGTGGGCCACCGTCTCCACCCGGTCCCCTGGCCGCAGGTCCGCCCCCTGTTCGTCCGCATAGACCAGCGTGGGCACCGGGGCCCCCGGCTCCCCGTCCGCCCGGACCAGCACTGACCAGCCGTAGTCGGTCTCCTGGGGGTACTCCATCACCGTGCCGGACAGCCGGATGGTCCTGTCGTCCAGCGCCCGGGCCGGGGCATAAAACACCGCCCCATAGGCCGCCGTCCACAGCAGTCCCAGGGCCAGCCCGCCGCAGATCAGGGCCCCTCTTACTCGTGCCCGCCCACGGAGGCACAGGAGGGCCGCGGCGCACAGCGCCGCCAGGACACAGCTCAGCGGGAGCAGCGCCCCCTCCAGCAGCGGGATGCAGTTGGCGGCAAAGACGGCCAGAGAGAAGGAGCCCGCCGCCGTTGCCAGCACCCGCACAGCCCTCTCCTCCTCTCTGTCCGCCTTTTGTCCGTTCTCTCAGATCAGGGGGAGCCGCCCCTTCTCATCCAGCTGTCTGGGGATGACCCCCATCTGCTGGAGGATGGGCAGCAGCGCCTGGAACAGTACATATATCACCAGGGTCTTGGGCAGGACGGTCACCAGGTTCTTGCCCAGGCTGGGCAGGAACCACCCCCAGTAGACCCCGCCCCGGAGCATCAGGTTCCACAGGGAGCCCATCAGGGCGTTGACCAGCAGGTTCACCACCAGGTTGGCCAGCACGATGCGCAGCACCGTGATCCGCGCCCGGTAAAAGCACAGGGCATAGACCAGCACCCCTGCCATGGTAGACAGGGTGTAGCCAGGGAAGAAATCCCCGGTGGGCTGGAGGATAAAGCCCAGGATATCCTCCACAAAGCCGAACACCAGTCCCATCACCGGCCCGCAGACCAGGGCGCACAGCGCCCGGGCCAGAAAGCCCCAGGTCATCTTGGTGTGGGCGATGGGGATGCCGGGGATGAGGGACAGCGCCCGGGCCATCGCCACCATCAGCGCCGCGAACATCAGCAGCTTCAGGCTTTTCATGGCCTGATTCCCCTCCAGCCACCAGCCGGGCTGGAGCGGGGTGCGGTACAGGGTCTTGGAACATTGGTCTCGATACATAAAGAAAACGCCTCCTTCTGCGATCCGGCAGCCCTTTCGGGATTGCCGCACAGAGGAAGCGGAGGTCCCGCCCCGGTATGCGGCAGCGGGATGCGGGATCATGCACTGCCGCGCGTCTGCGCTGTTCGTCCGGCGGACAACTCCCCGTCCCGCCGGCACTACACGGTCCCCTTTGGGACCAGCACGCATGCCCCTACTCTGCCTTTGTTTTAGTGTACCTCTTTTTCCGAAAAAAAGCAAGAAAAACCAGCGGAGGGGACACAGATCCTGCAAAAGCGGGGGGCCGATGGCTCGGCCCCCCGCTTCTGTTCCATTTTCAGCTGCGGCCGCAGAGATCAGCCGGTCTGCTGCTCCTTTTTCTCCAGGGTGATCCCGCCCACGCCCACGTTGACTGCGGCCACCGTCAGGCCGGTCATGGACTCCACGCTGCTCTTCACCGCGTCCTGCACGGCCCGTCCCACCTCGGGGATGGTGTGTCCATAGGACATCAGCACCGCCAGTTCCACCGTGACCTGCTCGTCCTCCACCTGGATATGGACTCCCTTGGTCAGGTTCTTCTTGTTGCTCAGCAGCTCCGCGATGTCGCTGCCCAGGTTGGCACTCAGCCCGCTGACTCCCTCCACCTCCAAAGCGGCGGCGGCAGCGATGCTGGCCAGGACCTCCCCGGAAATATGGATATTGCCCAGCTCGTCAGAGCGGGAGACGTACTCTCTATTCTCACTCACGGATGGTCACGCTCCTTCACGTCACAGTTTCCGCGTCTGCGGAGATCTTGTTCACTATTGTACCACAGCAGAGGCGCTTTGACAACTGAAACCTCAAAAAGTCCCTTTTGCCTTTTGAAGTGGTTTTGGATATAAATGACCTCCCACCATCAAAATCACGGAAGAAGATATGTCCACAGATAGCTGCTGCTCAATAAATTTGAAAATTTCATGGACAATACTCTAAATTTCAAATATCAGAATGGCTTGATCTGTTCCGACTGTCGACATGGCTGCCAATTTATATGTACCCTTCTTCATCATTTCTTCCGCCTTTTTTTCGATAGCCTTTGCCAGGTCTTCTGTACCGGTAGAACATTCCACGACAACTGATTTGTAAAACATCAGATCTACCCTCTCTCACAAGTTAAATTTCTTATTCTTTCGATTATGCTGCAATACGCGGGATGAAAAACAAATTTTTCTTATTTTATCATGTCTCTCTGCTTCAATCAACACATAGCGAGATCTATAGAGACATCTCACCCAGCAGAAATCAGATAAGAAAGAAGAGGGGAGCAGCGCTCCCCTCTTCTTTCTTATCCTGTTTTCCCGCGCGTCTCTACTCCACCTCAATGATCTTGATCTGGCTGGCGGTGAAGCCGGCCACCTCTGTGACGATGTCCACGATGCGGGCGGTGTCCGCCTCCGTGATGCCGCCCTCCGGCGCGGCCACCGCCAGGCTGACGCTCTCGTCCCCGATGAAGGCCACGCAGTCCGTATAGCCCTTGGCTACTACCAGGTTCTCGATCTGGGCCTCGGTGACGGTGTAGTCCGCCATGGCCTGGATGGTGTCGTTGGCCTGGTCCTTCATGGTCTGGTCTGCATCCTCCCCGGCAGCCGCCTCTTGGAGCAGGGTCAGGGCGCTGTCCCGGGCCTGCTGGCGGTTGAGGCGGGCAGTGGCGAAGTAGCTGTTGGAGGAGGACGTCTGCCCCGCCTCACCCGTGCCCGCTGTCGGGTCCTCCTGTCCGGCAGTGCCGGAGGCCCCCACCAGCGGGTCCTCCGTCTGTCCGTCCACCATGGTGGACTCCCCCAGGGTCTTTCCCGCCGCCGTCTCCTGCTCGTAGTTCCAGTTCAGATAGACCGCCGCGCACACGAACAAGGCGATGGCGGCCACCACCGCGTTCCGCTTCCAGAGCTGAGACAGGCTCACGCCCTTTCCCTTTGTCTTCATACCCATGTCCTCCTCAAATTCAAAATTTTAATTTCCTTCACAGATAGAGATGCGGTCGCTGCCCAGGCCGGTGAGGGCCGAGACCGCCTCCAGCAGCCGCAGCTGGACCGCCGGGTCGCCCCCGCCGGGACAGACCACCAGCGCCCCCTGAAACTGGGGCGTCAGAGTGTAGAGGGGCACCACCCCCTCCGTCCCCGCCCCCTGTCCCACCGTGACGGCGGAGGCGGAGGATCGCTCCCCGTCCCGCTCCACGTTCTGGGCCAGGATCTGGCGGCTGCCGCTCTTCAGGGTCAGCACCACCCGGGTCTTTCCCGCCCCCTGGATATCGGAGAGCACCTGAGACAGCTTCTCCTCAAACAACTCCAGGTCGAACTGACCTTCCCCCTCCGGCGGGCCCTGGGCCTCCTCGCTCCCCCCGGACGGACCCATGGGCAGCATCATCAGCAGCACCCCCGCCGCCATCACCAGCAGTACATACTGATACCGTTTCAGCGCCCCCTTCCAACGCTCCCGCAGCTGGGGCCAGATCTCTTTCACGGCGACTCCTCCCTTATGTATTCCTGCCGCTGCGCCGGGATGTCCAGATCACTCTGGATCTCCCGGACAAGCTGTTCCTGTTCTTCCTGGGCCAGGTCCCCCGTCACGCTGCACCTCCAGGGGAGGAACACCCCCGCCTCTTCCTGGGTGCAGGTCACCCGGACCTGACAGGTGATCCCAAGCTCCGCCGCCTTGTCCATAACATATGCGGCACACTGCTCCTCTATGACCAGCTTCATCCAGTCATTTGTATCTGTCCTCAGCCGGTCCGCCTGTTCCTCGATCTGTGCCGAATACCCGGACAGCCCGCCCTCCGCCGGCAGGGTGAGTTCCGCCGCCGGACGGAACACCGCCGCCAGCAGCACCAGTCCGCACACCAGCCGCCCCACCCGCTTGGGTCCGCCCTCCTGCATCAGCCCTTCGGCCAGGGCTGCCAGGATGGCCGCTGCCGTCACTCCCAGCAGCCACTCCCGGGCCGCATCCATCATGGCGTCACCGCCTTTACCGCCGAGGCCAGACTGACCAGCAGCATCAGGGCGCAGGCTCCGGTCATGCCCAGCACGATGCCGAAGGCCCCGCCGATACTGTCCAGAAGGTCGGACAGCCGCTTGTCAGACACCGTCCCGATCAGCGCCGCCGCCAGCTTATAGGTGAGGTAGTGAAATGCCAGCTGAAGGAAGGGGATCAGGCAGATGGCCAGGACCCCCAGCATCCCCACGATCCCCACCGTCCCCCGCAGCACGCCGGCCCCCACCAGCACGGTCTCCGCCGCGTCGGCCAGGATGCCTCCTACCACCGGGACGGCCCGAGAGATGGCCATTTTGGCTGTCTTGATCGCGGCGGCGTCGGCCGAGCCGGCGATGGCCCCGCTGGCGGTGAGATAGCCCACAAAGGCCAGCAGGACGGCGGTGAGCAGGGATGTGACCACCCATTTCAGCACCGACGCCAGCTTTTTCAGCCCCTCGTTCCCCACCGCCGCGTGGGCGGCGCACACCGCCACATAGGCGTAGACGATGGGCACCAGCAGGGTGTCGATGGCTCCGATGAGCAGGTCGGAGAACAGCACGGTGGCCCCCTGCCGCACCGCCGCCCCGGTGGCCGCTCCGGTGGCTGCGGTCAGCACCGCCACCACCGGCAGCAGCAGCCCGGCAAAGCCGTCCATCTGCTCTATGGTCTGCCGCCCCAGACCGATCATGGTCTGCATGTCGCTCACCGACAGGGCGGTCACCGCCAGGGCGCCTGCCATCTGCACCGCCTGGAGGCCCCCCTCCCGCTTTCCGGCGTACACCCCCTCCGCCAGACCGCAGAACACCGCCACCGCCAGCAGCTTCAGCCCGGTCTGGGCGCTGCGGCGCAGCAGCGCCCCCGCCTGTCCCAGGGCCTGTTCCGCCAGGCCGGACAGGCCGCCGCTCAAATCCCCGTCCGGCTCCACGCCGTAGGATTCCGCCGCCTGCCACAGCTCGTCCAGCCCCTCCACCTGCTCCGGCTCCCCCGCCGCCCTGCAGGGCATCGCCAGCAGGAGCATCACCGCCACCACTGTCAAAACCTGTTTCATCCCAGCAACTCCGCCATCATCGTCAGCACTCCCTCCGCCAGCGGGAGGGCCACCGCCAGGGCCAGGATGGTCCCGGCCACCTCCACAAAGGCCGCTGCGCCCCCCTCCCCGGCGGCCCGGCACACCTCCCCCGTCACCTTCGTCAGGATGGAGATGGCCGCCGTTTTCAGCACCGGCTCCACCAGGGTGCTGTCCAGCCCCGCCCGCCCGGCCAGTCGGCCGATGGCCTCCACCACCGAACCCAGGGCGCCGGCGGCCAGCATCAGCATCCAGCACCCCGCCGCCAGCACCAGCACCAGCGCCGCCTCCGGCGCGCCCCGCCGGATCACTGCGGCGCACAGCACTGCTGTCACCGCCAGAGCGGCGATCTGCATGATCCCCTCCATTACAGGTGGAACAGGGTCTTGACCATGGTGAACAGCTGGGCGATCTCCTGCACCACCATCATCAGCACCACCACCAGCCCCGCCAGGGTGGTCATCATGGCCTGCTCGTCCCTCCCGGCCCGGCTCAGCACCTGGTTGAGCACCGCGACCAGGATGCCGATGGCCGCGATCTTAAAAATCAAATCCACATCCAACGTCAGATCCCTCTTTTCCGCTCCTCAGTAACTGTACCGACTTGTCCCGGTTTTTTCCGTCGGAACTCCGGGCCGGCGGCAGATTCTCCACTTTTTACAAAAGGAGGATGACCAGAAAGGCCCCCGCTGTCACCCCCAGGGCCCCGTACACCTTTCCCAGCCGGAGACGCTCCTCCCCGGCCCGGGCCCGCAGTCCCTCCAGCTCCCGCCTGGCCCCGGCGATGGCCGCCTGCTGTCCCCGCCCGTCATAGCGCCCCAGCACCTCCCCCAGGGGGTACAGGGCCCGCTTCGCCTCCGGTGAGACGGGAAGCTGGTCGGTGAGCCGCCGCCAGGCGTGGGCAAAGGTCTCCCGCTCCAGTCCGTCCAGCGCCCGCCGGCAGGCGGAGAACAGGCGCCGGGCGGGCTCCTCCGTCCGGTGAGCCAGCTCCTCCATCAGCTGGGGCAGCGGGGTCAGCCGCAGGGCCAGCTCCCGCTCCATCAGCTCCAGTCCAGCGCACAGGGCCCCCAGGGCCCGCTCCCGGTGGGCCAGCTCCGCCGCAGCGCTCATTCCCAGCCAGACCGGGCCCGCCGCCAGGCAGACCGCGCCAAGCATCCGGATCATTCCAGCACCTCCACTTCATAGATCCTCCGGCCCGCCTCCCTGCGGATGCGGACCAGCCGCCGGAAGACTCCCTCCTCCAGCAGCCCCCGGTACAGCTTCCGCCGGGACAGGTCCTCCCGTCCCGCCCCGTGGGCGGTGGCCAGCAGTGTCACGCCGCAGCCCGCCGCGGACACCAGCGCCGCCACGTCCTCCGGCGCGGTGATCTCGTCCACCGCCAGCACCTGGGGGTTCATCCCCCGGAGCAGGGTCATCAGCCCCCACGCCTTGGGACACCCCTCCATCACATCGGTGCGGGGGCCCACGTCCAGCTGGGGGACCCCGTCGAACAGCGCCGCGATCTCCCCCCGCTCGTCGGCCACCCCCACCCGCCGGGGAGGCGCCCCCTCCCCGGCGGAGACGGCCCGCACCAGATCCCGCAGGAGGGTGGTCTTGCCCAGCCCCGGAGGGGCCAGGATCAGGGCGCTCTCCAGCCGCCCGCCCTCTAACAGCGACGGCAGCACCTCCTCCGCCGCCCCGGGGAACTGCCGCGCCACCCGCACCGCAGCGGAGGACAGCTTCCGGATGGTCCGCACTGCCCCGTCCTCCAGGGCCACCGTGCCGCACAGCCCCACCCGGTGTCCCCCCTGGACGGTCAGGTACCCCCGGCTGAGCTGGTCCAGCACGGCGTGGACAGAGGCCCGGCTGGCCAGTTCCAGTAGCTGCTCCAGCTCCTGCTGGGTCACGGGGGGCCCGGCCAGTGCCCTCTCCCCCTCCGGCAGCACTGCCGCCATAGGGAGCCCCACCCGCAGCCGCAGCTCCTCGATCTGGCTCCGCCGGTCCTCCGGCAGGGACATCACCCCGCTCCGCAGGCGCAGGGGCAGGACCCGCGCCGCCTGCTCCACGCCGGATTCTCTCTGCGTCATCAGCCTGTCCACCTCCGTTTGACTCATCCTATGAGGACAGGCCCCCGCCTATGCCTCCTTTTTGTGTGATATTTTTCGCACATCTCTCTTGACATCTCTCCAGGGATGTGATATATTTCACTCACAATATGTGAGAAATATCTCTCATCTCAGAAAGGAGCCTCTCTATGCGGCACCCGTTCAACTATCTGTCTCTGCTCTCACTCCCCGCCCTGGCCGCCCTGATCTATTTCCCCACCGGGGACGCGGATTTTCTCGGCTTTCTCGGCTTTTTGGTCTTTCTGCGCTACCTGTGGGTCAACCCGGACGAGCTCTTCCTGCTCACCCTGCGCCGGGCGGCCACCAGCGCCTTCCTGGCTGAGTGCGTGCTCCTGGCTCCGCTGCTGCTCCTCTTTTACCTCCTGGAGCCCGGCTCCAGTCCCATGCCCCAGGCCCTGGGCCTCAGCTTCGCCCTCTCCCTGATCTTCTTCTGCCTGTTCCACACCTGGCTGGAGTGGAAGGAAAGCAGGGACTGCGCATGAGCCTGCGCACCAAGATCCGGGAGCTCCGCCTCCGGGACCGGCTCAGCCAGGAGGAGCTGGCCCAGCGGGTGGGCGTGCGGCGGGAGACCATCGGCCACCTGGAAAATGGACACTACAACCCCTCCCTGAAGCTGGCCATGGACATCGCCCATGTCTTTGGGTGCACTGTGGAGGATATCTTCTCCTTTGAGGACTGACCCAATCGGCCCTCTCCCGCCCCCGGAGACGCCCGCCAAAAATTTTTCAAGTTTTTTTCAAAAAGGGCTTGCATTATTTTGACAGGTGTGGTAATATACAAAAGCTGTCCGGTGAGTTCACTTCGGACCGCGGCTTTCCGGGTGTGGCGAAGTTTGGTATCGCGCTTGAATGGGGTTCAAGAGGCCCTGAGTTCGAATCTCAGCACTCGGACCAAACAATGATAATCCGAACTGCATTATCCAAGTGGGTAATGTAGTTCGGATTTATCATTTCTATTGAAAATGTGCTTTGATGGACAAGGGCAGGATTGGTTTTCCTGCCCTTGCCTTTTTTATGAAATCCATATATAATTATATAAACCGAATAAAGGTGGTGTGTTATATGAGAAAATCATGGTGGAAAATTCCTCTATATTGTATAGTTGCAAGTTGGATATGCTTTCAACTGGAAGTTCGTTTTTTGGTAAGATGGACAATAGTAACATTGCCAGACGGGTCAATATCTACAGATAGTACACGACGGTTAATTCTTAATATTGTGCTATTTATAATTGTTGTTGCAATTGGTGGATTTTTCTTTTTTCGTAAAATGACTCACAAAGAACTTTTTTGCTCTGCGTCTGTTTTGGTTGTACTCAATATTGTATTTGGCTTAATTGCTTATAAAATGCAAGGAATGTTTTCTTTTTATTTTGCCGAGTTAACAGAGTGGGATAGTCTTATTTCAAGCCTGCTATTCCAAGTTACTCAAAATGTTTGGATTTCTGCTGTAATCAACTGGATATTGCCTCCATATATTTTTGTTCTATTTGGGAAAAAAGCATCTAACGAGAGTTAATAAAAAGGCGGGAGCATCGTTATAGATATTCCCGCCTTGTGCTTTAGTCCTGTTTTGACTTTTCTTGTTCCTGCTGTGCTTTCCGCTCTGCCAACTCCCGCCCTTGCCCTTTTCGCTGTTCTATGCTATATTTCACTCACAATATTTCATTTCAAAGGGAAACTGCTATGGATTATGAATTTCAGCTCTCTCCATATGATGGGTCATCTCTTGTTCCACAAGTCAGTTGTGCATTAGAAAAAAGGACTGAATCCATCTCAAGAGAAAAATACCCGAAGATGTGGAAAATCACCGATCATTTTAACTCAAAAAAAGTTTCTGAAATTGTTTTAAAAAGACGGCGCTTGCGATACAGGGTATATGGTATTTTACTTATCATTATGGGAGCATTTTTGCTTATCCCGGGATTAATGGAGCCGCAAGAATTGGCAGTCCCTTTATTTGCGGGTATTTTGGGCCTTTTGCTCGGTGTGTTTACTCTATGGAGCAGTAAAGCCCAAAAGCTACAAAGCAAGCGTTTTAATCAAGCCGCAGTAAAACTTTTGAAGGGTTTAGAGGCTCCTCCCCCTGTTCGTGTTCAGTTCACGCAAGGCGGAATGAAAATTGCAGACCAGCAGACAGTTCCATATTCTGATTTTAATTTTATATATGAAACAAAAGATTTATTTCTTTTGACATGGAATGAACAGGTAACTATTTTGCAAAAGAAAGACATGGTCTCAGGTAATAAAGATCAATTCATTTCTTTTCTGCAAGACCATATTAGACCATAAAAGTATCATATCACAAAGCGGAGGCCAATATGAAGCGAAACCCAGCCATTGCAATCATAATGTGTCTGCTTGTATCATTCACATTTTCTGCCTGCGCGCCTGCGGCCCCCAGCGGCCAAACGCCTGAATTTTTTCATGACATTGGAAAAACACTGAGTGAATTAAAAAAAGAGCATCCTGAAGGCGAATTGATTGTAAGATTAGATGGATCTCCGGATAGCGCTGCTATATGTTTTGGGGACCCCGAGGCGGAATATCTTTACTACTTTTTTGGAACACAGAGCGGTGATGCTGAAAAGGCTATGAACGAATGTGAAGACCAGCTGAAATGCGCCGGTTTTGTCACCACCGCAAGCATACTCTTTCCAGACATGGAAGATGACATGTCCTTTGAAGATTTCTTTTCCTGGATCGGTGTGGACGACTATGAGTACTTGTTGGGGCCAGAGGTAATAACTGGAGAGGGCTGGTTAAGATTCACGTATCATGATATGGAAGTCATGGTGAATACAAACGAAGCCGCTCCTGGCGGCGGATGGGATTTCACAGGAGCAGAGATCGTGAAGCGTGATGCTCCGGTATCTATTGCAGACCCAGAACTATCAAATGCCAATCAAGACTTAGCGGATGCGGTCATGTTCGATCAAACTGTGTCATGAGAACACAATACTGCATCCGGCGTGTACATTTATTTTTGAAGGATCGTCGTAAAGAGAACGATGACTGAATCAGTAAAAAAGGCGGGAACATCATTTCAGATGTTCCCGCCTTTTTTACACCGCATCTATCCGTTCTGCTCCCTGTCCTGCGGCGGGCAGAAGAAGGGCCGCGCCTCGTCAAACAGGTCGATCATGCCGCAGTAGTTGAACGTCTCATACTTCCACAGCCATTCCTGCTGCTCCTCGTTCAGCTCCGACTCCGTCAGCGTCTGGCCGTCCGCGGTGATCAGGCCCACCGGCGTGATCACCGGCAGCTCCTGGTACATCTGGGCCAGGAAGTTCATGTAGCCCGTCAGGGGCAGGCCGGCCGTCTGAGCGGTGAGCACCCCCAGATAGTTGGGGCTGAGGATCACGCCGCTCTGCTCCGGGATGTCGTAGTTGGCCCATAAGAAGAAGGGGACGGCGTACTGCTGCAGCACCTCCGCCGTGGTGCGCTCCGACAGCTTTTTCCCGTAGAGCTCCTCGTAGAAGGCATTTTTCAGGGGCGGCTGGTGATCCCCGAAAAAGACGATCAGGGTGGGCTCCTCCACCTGGCTGTAATAGCCGATCAGTTCCTCCAGCGCGTCGTCGCTGGCCTGGGCCAGTGCGATATACTGCTCGGCACTGCTGTCCGCCGTGCGCAGCTGGGTGGACAGCCGGATGGTCTTGGTCAGGTTGTTCCATCCCTGGGCATATCCGCTGTGGTTCTGCATGGTCACATTGAAGACAAAGGCGGGAGAGGTGGTCCCGGTCACGTCAAAGATGGTCTCGTAGTCCGATCTGTCCGAGATATAGCGGCGGATCAGATAGGGGTCCTCCACGTCCTCCTGATACAGCTGGTGGTCAAAGCTGAGGCACTGGTAGGCGATGGGCCGGTTCCAGCCGGAGGACAGATAGGGGTGGAAAGCGGTCGTCTCATAGCCCTGGCTCCCAGCCAGGGCTGCCAGGGAGGGCATGCCCTCCTCCACATACAGCTGATAGGCCACCGTGTGCGGCGGCTGGAAGAGAGTGGAGAAGCCGGTGAGGTACTCAAACTCCACACTGGCCGTGCCGCCGCCGGTGACCGGGGAGTACATCCAGCCCTTGATGGTGTTCTCGGTCATGGAGTGGAGGAAGGGAGTGGGGTCCTCCTCCAGCTCCAGCCCCTCAAAAATGGTCAGGTCCGCGAAGGACTCGTTCATGATGGCGATGATGTTCACCGGCCGGGTGACGGAGCCGTCCGCCTCTACCGCCGGGTACTCCTCCGCCAGCTCCAGCACCCGGTCCCGGCTGTAATCCTCCGGCTTGTCCACCGAGCTGTACCGCATGGCCACCGTGAAGTTCAGCAGGAAGCCGTTGGCCTGGGTGACCCACTGCTGGGTGTAGATGCCCAGGGCGGGCAGCATCCCGGTGCAGAAGAAGGCGAAGCTGTAACCCGCGCCGAACAGGATCAGCAGGGCTCCGGCCAGCCGGGGCATCCGGTCCCGCCGCCGCTGGGCCGGGCAGGCCCAGACCAGGAAGAGGTAGGCCACCAGCAGAACGGCCGCCTGGACGATGTAGTGGTCCAGCGAGTAGTCGAAGTCGCTGGCCACGTTGGCCGCGGTCCGCCAGCCCGCCACATCCGCAGGGAACAGGATGCGCCCCCGGAAGCGCAGGATATAGTGGTTGAGCAGCCCCACCAGGAAGCACAGGGTGACCGCCACCGCCGCAGATCGCCGCCGCCGCCCCAGGATCAGCCGGCACAGTGCGAACAGCAGGTAATACCAGATCATGTTCATCAGCACCTGCCAGGCCGCCAGATCCTGGAACACATCGTTCTCATTCAGGATCTCCACCATCCAGAGGGCCGCCCACGGCCCCAGCAGGAACACCAGACGGGAGATCCACCGGTCCGGGTCCCCCCGCATGCTTCGGAAAGGACGCAGCAGGGTATCTTTACAGAAAAGCGCTCTCATGTTTATCCTCCAAAAACGGCAGACCAAATATGCCGTATTTTTATAGGATAGCGCGTCCCCGAAAAATTGCAATAGCCTTCATCAAATTTTAATGAACTCTGCATCCTTTTCCAGGGTATCCTCTGAAATAGACGAAGAAAAGGGAAAAAAGTTCCACCCTTTTTCTGCTATTCAAATATACGCTTTTGTATGAATATTTGTCAGGGGGCCGCCTCCCCGTCCGCGGCCTGCTTCTCAGTTTTCTCCTCCTGCCGGTGCGTTCTTTTCTGGTATTCGCTTTTTCACCAAAAAGACGGCCTTATTTTTCTCAAATTCGCATATTTATCTATTGACTATGCATAGAATAGTGGTTTATACTCAGGGTATCGCCCTGGCTTGCCGGGGCACCAAAATAAAGGAGATCTGTTTGAATGAAAAAGTTTCTTGCTTTGACCTTGTCCCTGGCCATGGCCCTGAGCCTGGCCGCCTGCGGCGGCTCCGGAAGCGGCTCCGCTTCCTCCGCCCCCGCCGCTTCCTCCGGCGTGTCCTCTTCCGCCGGGGACGCCGGCTCCAGCACCGGCAGCACCAGCACCCCCGCCGAGCTGACCACCGTGGAGGCCGGCAAGCTCATCATGTCCACCAATGCCGCCTTCCCTCCCTATGAGATGACCGACGACAGCGGCAATGTGGTGGGCATCGACGCCGAGATCGCCGGCGCCATCGCTGACAAGCTGGGCCTGGAGCTGGTCATTGACGACATGGACTTCGACGCCGCCCAGCTGGCGGTCCAGCAGGGTAAGAGCGACATCTGCATGGCCGGCCTGTCCGTCACCGAGGACCGCCTGCTGGTCATGGACTTCTCTGACAGCTACGCCACCGGCATCCAGGTCGTCATCGTGCCCGAGGGCTCCGACGTCACTCTGGACAACCTGGGCGAGCAGCTCATCGGCACCCAGCGGGCCACCACCGGCAACATCTACTGCACCGACGACTACGGCGAGGACCATGTGATCGCCTATGACGACGGCATCGTGGCCGTGCAGGATCTGCTCAACGGCAAGGTGGACGCCGTGGTCATCGACAAGGCCCCTGCCCAGGAGTTCGTGGCCGCCAACCCCGGCCTGGTCATTCTGGACACCGAGTATGCCAACGAGGACTACGCCATCGGCGTGGCCAAGGGCAACACCGCTCTGGTGGACGCCGTGAACGGCGCGCTGGCCGAGCTCACCGCCGACGGGACCATTCAGTCCATCATTGAGAAGTACATCCCCGCGGAGGGCTGATCGTCCGCACGCCAGATCAAGAAAGGGCGGCCCCTGGCCGCCCTTTTTCTTACGAAGACATAGAGAGGGGTAGAACAATGGACCTGGCCTACTATTATGAGCTATGGCGCGGGATGATGCTCTCCGCTGACCCGGCTGTTGCAGACGCCGTCGCCTGGTGGCAGGAATTTTATGTGAAGTTCTATATGGCCTTTATTGAGGCGGACCGCTGGAAACAGTATCTGGACGGGATCGGGACCACCCTCACCGCCACTGCTCTGGCCCTGGTCCTGGGCGTAGTCCTGGGGATCCTGGTGGCTCTGGTGCGCACCGCCCACGACCAGCAGCGCGCCGACCGCCGCAGGAACCCGGTCCTCGGCCTGTTCAACGGGGTATGCAAGGTGTACGTCACCGTCATCCGCGGCACCCCCATGATGGTCCAGCTGCTGATTTGGAGCTCCGTGGTATTCGTCAGCAGCCGCAATTTCACCCAAATTGGAATCCTGGGCCTGGGCATCAACTCCGGAGCTTATGTGGCGGAGATCATCCGCGGCGGGCTGATGGCGGTGGACGGCGGTCAGATGGAGGCGGGCCGCTCCCTGGGGCTGAATTACTTTGATACCATGCGCTTCATCGTTATCCCACAGGCCATCAAGGCCATCCTCCCCGCCCTGGGCAACGAGTTCATCATCCTGCTCAAAGATACCTCTTTGATCACGGTCATCGGCGGCAAGGAGCTGCTCCACGCCGCTCAGGGCATCATGGGCCGTACTTACGAGGCAATGTTCCCTCTGATCGGCATCGCCTGCATGTATCTTGTTCTGGTCATGATCTTCACCTGGCTTCTGGGCAAACTGGAAAGGAGGCTGCGTCAAAGTGATCGACGTTAAAAATCTGAGCAAGTCCTTTGGCGACCACCTGGTGCTGGACGACATCACCGAGTCCATCCAGGTGGGGGAGAAGGTGGTCATCATCGGCCCCTCCGGCTCCGGCAAGTCCACCTTCCTGCGCTGTCTCAACCTGTTGGAGACCCCCACCAAGGGGACCATTACCTTCAACGGCACAGAGATCACCGATCCCAAGGCGAAGATCGACCAGATCCGCCAGCAGATGGGGATGGTGTTCCAGCATTTCAACCTGTTCCCCAACATGACCATCCGAAAAAACATCACCCTCGCCCCGGTGCGCACCAAGCTCTTGACCCAGGCCGAGGCCGACGACACCGCCACCACCCTGCTGCGCCGGGTGGGACTGGAGGACAAGGCGGACTCCTACCCCGCCCAGCTCTCCGGCGGGCAGAAGCAGCGCATCGCCATCGTCCGTGCCCTGGCCATGAAGCCCAAGGTGATGCTTTTTGACGAGCCCACCTCCGCCCTGGACCCGGAGATGGTAGGTGAGGTGCTGGAGGTCATGAAGCAGCTGGCCGATGAGGGAATGACCATGGTGGTGGTCACCCATGAGATGGGCTTCGCCCGGGAGGTGGGCAGCCGGGTGCTCTTCATGGATGGCGGAAAGATCCTGGAGCAGGAGCAGCCCCAGGCCTTCTTCTCCAATCCTAAGCACCCCCGCACCCAGCTCTTCCTCTCCAAAGTCCTGTAAGCTCAAAAAGGCGCCCCGCTGTCCTTTGACAGCGGGGCGCTTCCGCCTTTCCAGATGGTATGCAGGGCCACCCAAAAGTCCGTTGTATGGGCGCCGGCCGTTTCCCGCCGCATCCCCGGGGAGGGTCCCTCATAACCTCCGGCTCAGCCAATGGCCAGCTTGATATAAGAGACCGTCCGGAGCCGAGGCTCCGGACGGTCTCTTATCATCGAAACTGATCCTGTTCCGCTTCCGCCTTTGGCGAAAGCTCCACGTGCTCCCTTGCTCGTCCTCTCCAAACCGGACCCGCTTCGCTGGGCTCCGGTTTGGCCGGCGGCAGAGACGCCGGCTCCCGCGGCTTTACAGTCCCAGCTTCATGGACACCACGTTGTCCACCATGGCCAGGGCATTATCCAGCATCAGTACGTCCTTGCCGCCGCCCATGGCGCTGTCCGGCTTGCCGCCGCCGGAACCGCCGGCGATGGCGGACACCTGCTTGATGATATCCCCCGCCTTCACGCCCCGCTTGACGGCCTCCTTGCCGCACACCGCCAGGAAGGTGATCTTCTCCCCATTGACGGAGGCCAGCACCGCCACCACGCTGGGCTCTTTGTCACGCAGGAAGTCGCCCATGTTCCGCAGACGGCTGGCATCGGCATCGGGCACGGTGGCAGTGAGGACCTTCAGGCCGCCCACCTCGTGGGCCGAGAAGAGGAACCGCTCAGCCTCGCCCAGAGC
Source organism: Lawsonibacter asaccharolyticus (assembly GCF_022453915.1). Lineage (NCBI taxonomy): Bacteria > Bacillati > Bacillota > Clostridia > Eubacteriales > Oscillospiraceae > Lawsonibacter > Lawsonibacter asaccharolyticus. Next base: position 1,189,669 of record NZ_CP091870.1, on the reverse strand, counting down.
CTCCTTGGCTCGGAATTTCTCCAGGGACTGGCGCAGCTCCTTCATCTCCGTCATGATGTGCTCCGCCTTGTCCCGCAGTTCGCCGGGCTTGGCCTTCAGGGCGGCAGCGGCCTGGAAGAGCATCTCCTGGTTGCGGTTCATCACGTCCAGGGACGCCTGCCCGGTGGTGGCCTCGATGCGGCGCACGCCGGAGGCCACAGAGAACTCGCTGGAGATGTGGAACACCCCCGCCTTGGCGGTGTTGTCCAGATGGGTTCCGCCGCAGAACTCCACGGAGTACCCCCCCATGTCCACCACCCGGACGGTGTCGCCGTACTTCTCGCCGAACAGGGCGGTGGCGCCGGTCTTCTTGGCCTCCTCGATGTCCATCACCTTGGTGTCCACCGGATATCCCTCCAGGATGGACTCGTTCACCAGGCGGTTCACCTCGCTCAGCTCCTCCGGCGTCATGGCGGAGAAGTGGGTGAAGTCGAAGCGCAGGAAGTCGGGCTCCACCAGGGAGCCGGCCTGATGCACGTGGTCGCCCAGCACGGTCTGGAGGGCCTTGTGCAGCAGATGGGTAGCGGTGTGGGCCCGCTGGATGGCCCGGCGGCGCTTGGCGTCGATGGAGGCGGTGACCGTATCCCCCACCTTCACATTGCCGGAGAGCACCCGGCCGTAGTGCATATATTTCCCGCCCTTGTTCTTCTGTACGTCGCTGACCTGGAAGCGGAAGCCGTCGTTCTCCACCACGCCGTGGTCGGCCACCTGGCCGCCCATCTCGGCGTAGAAGGGAGTCTGATCCAGCACCAGGATGCCCTCGGCGCCGGTGCCCAGCTCCTCCCGCAGCTCCTCGCCCGCCACCAGGGCCAGCACCTTCCCCTGGGCAGAATGGCTCTCATAGCCCAGGAACTGGGTGGCGGGCATGTCCTTGCCAAACTCCACGCCGGCCCAGCCCAGGTCGCCCAGGGCCTCCCGGGCCTTCCGGGCCCGGGTCTTCTGCTCCTCCATCAGGGTGTCGAAGGCGGCCTTGTCCAGCTCCATGCCCTCGTCCTCCACCATCTCGATGGTCAGGTCGATGGGGAAGCCGTAGGTGTCATACAGCTTGAAGGCGTCCGCCCCGGAGAAGGTCTTCTCCCCCCGGGCCTTGTGCCCTTCCAGCATCTCCCCGAAGATCTTCAGGCCGCCGTCGATGGTCTTGGCGAAGTTCTCCTCCTCCACCCGGATGACCTTGGTGATATAGTCCTGGCGCTCCCGCAGCTCAGGATAGTGGCCCTCGTTCTCATGGATGACGGTGTCGCACACCTCATACAGGAAGGGGTGGTCCACCCCCAGCAGCTTGCCGTGGCGGGCGGCCCGGCGCAGCAGACGGCGGAGCACATAGCCCCGGCCCTCGTTGGAGGGGAGCACGCCGTCACAGATCATGAAGGTGGCGGAGCGGATGTGGTCTGTGATGACCCGGAGGGACACGTCCTTGCTGTGGCTCTCGCCGTAGTGGGCGCCGGTGATCTGGGACACCTTGTGGGTGATGTTCATCACGGTGTCCACATCAAAGAGGGAGTCCACCCCCTGGCACACGCAGGCCAGGCGCTCCAGTCCCATGCCGGTGTCGATGTTCTTCTGCTTCAGCTCAGTGTAGTGGCCCTCCCCGTCGTTGTCGAACTGGGAGAAGACGATGTTCCACACCTCGATATAGCGGTCGCAGTCGCAGCCCACAGTGCACCCCGGCTTGCCGCAGCCATAGGCCGGGCCCCGGTCGTAGTAGATCTCGGAGCAGGGGCCGCAGGGGCCGGAGCCGTGCTCCCAGAAGTTGTCCGCCTTGCCGAACTTGAAGATGCGGTCCTCCGGAATGCCGATCTCGTCCCGCCAGATGGCCATGGCCTCGTCGTCGGCGGGGGTGGTCTCGTTGCCCTCAAAGACGGAGGGATACAGCCGGTCCGGGTCCAGGCCCACCCACTCCGGGCTGGTCAGGAACTCCCAGGACCAGGCGATGGCCTCGCGCTTGAAGTAGTCGCCGAAGGAGAAGTTGCCCAGCATCTCGAAATAGGTGCCGTGGCGGGCGGTCTTGCCGATGTTCTCGATGTCGCCGGTGCGGATGCACTTCTGACAGGTGCAGACGCGGTGGCGGGGGGGCTCCTGCTCCCCGGTGAACCAGGGCTTCATGGGCGCCATGCCGCTGTTGATGAGCAGCAGGGAGGCGTCGTTCTGGGGGATCAGGGAGAAGCTGGGCAGGCGGAGATGTCCCTTGCTCTCAAAAAAAGACAGGAACATCTCCCTCAGTTCATTCAGGCCAAAGGGCTTGGGCTCGCGCATGGTGGTCTACCTCCAATATTTTTTCATGTTTTTGTGTTACAAATAACCGGGCCATATCATCAGTCGCCCCGGAACAGGCCGGTGAAATTGTTCACCAGATTGGACAGGCTCCAGCTGGACTTCTGAAGTCCGGCGGACAGGCCGATCAGCTCCATGTCCGGGTCAAAGGCCACCCGGATGGACACCTTTTCCTGGGAGAAGATGCACAGGAGCTGGGCGATGCCGTGCTCCTCCCCCTCGGTGCTGCCAGTGACCTGGGCGGACTTGAGCTCCTGATAGTCCCCCGCCTCCTGGAACACCGGCTCCACCAGGTCCTGGACGCTCTGGGCGGTCAGGTCTGCCCGGATATCCTCCCGGAAGGACTCATATACCGCCTCGTAGTCGCCCTCCAGGAGCTGGTCCAGGACAGCCTCCCCGGCGGTCAGGACGGTCTCTGTGTCCATGCCCTGGGGCAGGGGCTCCGCCTCCTCCTGGGAGGAGCAGCCGGCCAGCATCACGGTCAGGGCCAGGGCCGCCGCCAGCAGCGGCACGATCCTCTGTTTCATGGTCTGTCCTCCAGCATCAGCTCGGACCGGGCATAGAGCACCGCCCGGCCCGCCAGAATGACCCGGTCCCCTTCCATCCGGCAGTACAGGGTCCCCCCTCTGGGGGATGCCTGCCGGGCCACGAACCGGGTCTTGCCCAGCTTTTGCGCCCAGTAGGGGATGATATGGCAGTGTCCGGAGCCGCACACAGGGTCCTCCGGCACCCCCATCTTTGGGGCAAACGAGCGGGAGACGCAGTCGTACCCCTCCATCCCCGGCGCCGTGACCTGCATCAGGGCCCCCTTCACCTTCAGCAGCTTGTCCATGTCCGGCTTCAGCGCCAGCACGTCCTCCGCCCGGTCAAAGACGCACAGCAGGTCCCGGGCCCGCCAGACCTCCGACGGCCGCGCCCCCAGGGCCTGGGTGATCTCCTCCGTCACCTCCAGCCGCTTCAGCTGGTAGGCGGGGAAATCCATGCTCAGCAGCTCTCCCTCCGCCCGCACGGTCAGCAGTCCGCTGAGGGTCTGGAAGCCGACCCTCTCCACTCCCGGCTCCACGAATCTGGTGATGATATGGGCCGCAGCCAGGGTGGCGTGGCCGCATAGGTCGATCTCCCCGCCGGGGGTGAACCAGCGCAGCCGGTACTCCTCCCCCTCTTTCACAACAAAGGCCGTCTCAGACAGGTTGTTCTCCCGGGTGATCTTCAGCATCAGATCCTCCTCCGGCCACCGCTCCATCACGCAGACCGCGGCCGGGTTGCCCTCGAATATCCTGTCGGCGAAGGCGTCCACCACATATTGTCTCATTCCATCAGCTCCTTGTTCCATAAAAAATCGCCCCTGACCAAGTCAGGGGCGGATCATCACCACGGTACCACCCTGATCGCCAGAGCACGCCCTTTCGGGAGCGCTCCGGCCTCTCAGCATCCCAGCTAACGGGGGATCGTCCGTCCCGCTCCTCACGGGCCGCTCCGGAGTGGCCTGCGCCGCCGCTTCTGCCGAGGGCTCACACCGCTCCCCTCTCGCTTCAGGCTGCCTGCTGCGCTTGGCTCCATCATCGCATTTACCGCAATATTTTATCACAATTTCGGCGCTTGTCAACCGTTCCCGCCGCTTTTTCCAAAACGTGCCTCCCATTCGGCGGGCTTGAAGCCCACCAGCACGAAGTCCTCTCCCGCCAGGATGGGCCGCTTGACCAGCATCCCGTCCGCAGCCAGCAGGTCCAGCTGCTCCTCCTCGTCCATGCCGGGCAGCCTGTCCTTCAGGCCCAGAGCCTTGTATTGCAGGCCGCTGGTGTTGAAAAATCGCTTCAGGGGCAGGCCGCTCCTGTGCTGCCACTCCCGCAGCTCCTCCTTTTTGGGGTTGTCCAGCTTGATGTCCCGGAACTCATAGGGGATCGCCCGTTCCTCCAGAAAGGCCCTTGCCTTCTGGCAGGTGGTGCATTTGGGGTAGCATACAAAGAGCATGTTGGTCCCTCCGTCCTGAATGTTGGGCAGCCCGCAGGAAGCGCACGCCCTGCTCCATACTTTACCACACTCCGGGACGCAAATCAAGGTTCTGCTCCGCCGCTCTCTTGAATTTCTGCCCATGCAATGGTATAATAGGGGCGACAAAAAGGAGGTGACATCCATGCTGGTCTCCACAAGGGGCAGATATGCGCTCCGGGTCATGCTGGAGCTGGCCCAGCACGGCCGGGACTGCTACACCGCCCTGAGCTCCATCGCTTCGGAGCAGGGCATCTCAGGCAAGTATCTGGAGAGCATCATCTCCACCCTCTCCAAGGGCGGCCTGGTGGAGGGCGTGCGTGGAAAGGGGGGCGGCTACCGACTCACCCGTCCGCCGGAGGACTACTCCGTGGGAGAGATCCTGCGTCTGGCGGAGGGCTCCCTGGCCCCGGTGGCCTGTCTCGACTGCGGCTCCGACCCCTGTGCCCGGGCCGGCAGCTGCCGCACCCGTCCCCTCTGGGAGCGGCTTGACGCGCTCATCTGTGGATATCTGGACCAGGTGACCCTGGCCGATCTCCTCTCCGCTCCCGGCTCGGACTCCTCTCCCTGCTGAGTGGCCGTCCCTGTTCCGGCTCCGCGGCCGCGGCTCCTGTCCGGGAGCCGCGGCCGCTTTTTCCGGCCCTCCGGCGCAGAGCCTGATGCCCGCACCGGCCCCCGGGTCCTGTGTAGGGGCGCACTTCGTGCGCCCTCATTCCTGCCTTGAAACAGCCCCTCAAATATTGTATCATGGTAACAGAAACGACAGGGGTTCTCGGCGGGTATTTTCAGGGAAAACTCTGCTTAAACATCCCCTCCGATGCGTCTGTGTGTCCCCGCCCTCTGCGGGGCGGGACCGCGGAGGGGAAAGCCTGCCCTGGGGCCCCAAAACAAGAGCAGGAGAAAAAACTGTCAGCACGGACGATGGAGGGAGCTCTATGGACCTGAACACGCGAAAGATCCTATCCCTATTTGCAAGCATCCTATTCACCATTCCGGTCTATATCATTCTGCACGAGGGCGGGCATGCCCTGATCGCACTGTCCTGCGGCGCCCGCATCACAGAATTCAACATTCTGGGCGCCTATATGCGCTATGAAGGCGGTACGTTCACCGCTCTGACGCTGTCTCTTTTTTATATTGCGGGAATGCTGCTGCCGGTCCTCATATCCATCGCCTATATGCTGCTCTATCGGGACGCAGCGCAGTCCGTCTTTTATCGAATTTTTTCTTTTCTGTTTCCCTTGATCCTCACAGCCCCTGCCCTGGCATGGGGGATCGTCCCCCTCCTGTATCTTTCCGATCAGGCACCCCCAGGGGATGATGTGACCGGATTCATAGAAAGCTCCGGTGCAAGCCCCTGGGCTGTCCTGTTGGGTGCTGTCCTCCTTTTTGCCGGCTGTCTCTTTCTGGCCTGGCAGAAAAAGATCATCCAAAACTATTGGGCTGCTGTCAGGCTCGGCGTGTCATGAGCCGTTCCCGCGGGGCCAAGGCTGTCCCCTTGGTGCGGATAGGACGATACCCTCCGTACACCGAGGGCATCTATGGCGCGGAACAGAAGGATCTCAGGGGATGCAACCGGCAGTTGCGGAAGTTTCAGCCGTAGTTGGTAGCGTGTGACCATGGATCGCAGTATATTGTTTCCAAGGGGGTAACACAAATGTTGTCTGAAAGAATATATCAGTTCAGACGAAAGAGCGGCCTTTCTCAAGAGCAGCTTGCGGAGAAGATAGGCGTTTCGAGACAGGCCATCTCCAAATGGGAGAGCGGAACATCAATGCCTGAATTTCAAAAACTGTTGGCTTTGAGCGAGTGCTTCCACATCACCCTTGATGAACTTGTAAAGGACAGAGGGGCTGAGGAAAGGACAGAAGAAACACGGTCAACGCCAAAAGAAGCCAAGGGCCCGAAAGCCATGGATCAGAAAGCCGGCATTTGTCTTTGCCTGGCTGGCGCCATCTGTCTGACACTATCCGGACTCATGATGGTCATAAGCCCCGGTGCGGCAGAGCAGCTGAATACCGCTTCAACGATCACCCTCAATGGGTCTGGTGTGCTCATCGCCCTGTGCGTCCTTTTGATGGCCACTGGAGCGGTCCTGATCCTGCGAAAGAAATGAACGGAGGCAAGCCTATGCGGAAATTGAGTCATCTTTTTAGCGCTGTCGCAATTTTGTTGTCAGATGTCATGTGTGCCGTTGTGGCATTTGGCTATCGTGATATGCTCTGCGGGATCGAGCACTCATGTTACAGTGCACCTGCCAGCGTGGCATTTCTCTATGCCATCCCGTTTGGCATCGGGATCGCGGTATGTTCCCTTGTCGCGTACATACTTCATAAACGGTCAAGTTAACAAATGATCCGATCTCAAAGGCTCCGCTCGTACAACGTCCCCCGGCTGTACCGGGGACTGCGCGCAGAAAAGGCCCGCCGCTGACGCGGCGGGCCTTCTTATGTCAGGGGCCGTCCGGGAGCTCTCCCCGGCGCGGGTCACAGGGTGTCCTCCTCCGCCCGGTCCAGGGCCTCTCCCACATCGAAGGGGGGCATGTCCTCTTCCGCTCCGCCTGGAGCTGCCCCGGAAGCGCTCTCGGGAGGGGTTCCCCCGGGGACGCCCTGGCGGTACTTCATCTCCTGCCACTGCTCCTTAGTGATGAGCAGCTGGCGGGGCTTTGAGCCCTCGAAGGGCCCCACGATCCCCTTCTCCTCCAGCTGGTCCACCAGCCGGGCCGCCCGGGCATAGCCCAGCTTCAGGCGGCGCTGGAGCATAGAGACCGACGCCTGTCCCGTCTCCAGGATCACCTCGGCTGCCGCGTCGATGAGCTCGTCGAACTCCTCCCCCACCTCCTCGGGGGCGGAGCCGCCCACGCCCTTGGCGCCCTTCTCCTTCTCGGCGGCGTGCTGCTCGATCTCCTGCATCACCTGGTCATCGTAGCTGGCGTCGCCGCTGTTCTGCTTGACAAAGTCCACCACTGCGGCCACCTCCTGGTCGGAGATGAGGCAGCCCTGGACCCGGGTGGGCTTGCCGGAGCCCAGGGGGAAGTAGAGCATGTCGCCCCGGCCAACCAGCTTCTCCGCGCCGGTGGTGTCCAGGATGATGCGGGACTCCAGGCTGGAGGCCACCGCGAAGGCGATGCGGCTGGGGATATTGGCCTTCATCAGGCCGGTGATCACGTCGGCGGAGGGCCGTTGGGTGGCGATGATGAGGTGCATGCCGGAGGCGCGGCCCATCTGGGCCACCCGGCAGATGGACTCCTCCACCTCCTTGGCCGCCACCAGCATCAGATCGGCCAGCTCGTCGATGACCACCACGATCTGGGGCATTTTGGTCATGCCCTCCGTCCTGGCGGCCAGGGCGTTGTAGGCGGCCAGATCCCGCACCCCAACCTCGGCAAAGGTGCGGTAGCGCTTCATCATCTCGGTCACCGCCCACTGCAGGGCGCCCGCCGCCTTCTTGGGGTCAGTGACCACCGGGATCAGCAGGTGGGGGATGCCGTTGTAGATGCCCAGCTCCACCATCTTGGGGTCCACCATGATCAGGCGCACCTCGTCGGGGGTGGCCTTATAGAGCAGGGAGATGATCAGGGAGTTGGTGCACACCGACTTGCCCGAGCCGGTGGTGCCGGCAATGAGCAGGTGGGGCAGCTTGGCGATGTTGCCTACGATGCAGTGGCCGCCGATGTCCTTGCCCACGGCGAAGGACACCTTGGAGGGGCTGTCGGTGAACTCCCTGGAGCCGATGACGCTGTGGATGTTCACCGGCGACACCAGCTTGTTGGGCACCTCGATGCCCACCATGGAGATCTGGTCCGGGATGGGGGCGATGCGCACGCCGGAGGCCCCCAGGGCCAGGGCGATGTCGTCCGCCAGATTGGTCAGCTTGTTCAGCCGGACGCCCTGGTCCAGCTCCAGCTCGTACCGGGTCACCGAGGGGCCCCGGGTCACGTTGACGATGTTGGCGTCGATGCCGAAGGAGTGGATGGTGTCATCCAGCCGCTGCCGGTTGGCGTTGAGCTCCACCAGGGCCTCCCCGCCGATGTCCCCCGGTCCCTCCTTCAGCAGGGAGAGGGGGGGATACTGATAGGGGTGCTCCCCCGCCTCCGCCAGCCGGGACTGGACATCCCGGGCCACCTCCTGGGCGGCCTGGCGTGCCTCCTCCCGGGAGACCTTGGCCGGCTCCGGCTCCCGGGGGCTCTCCCCGGAGAGGGGGGCGGCCGGCGGGGCGGGCGGGACAGACGGGACAGGCGCGGGGGCCGGCTCCGGCGCCTGCCGGACCAGCTCCGCCTGGGCGGGCTCTGCCGCCGGCTCCGGCACCGGGGCGGGCTGCTCCGCCGTCCGCTGCTCCGCCCCCGCCAGCACCTGGTCCGGAGCGGGGACATTTGCCTTGCGGTTGAAAAAGCTCCCCTTCTTTTTCACCTCGGGAGCGGTCTGGGCCGTCTTGCCCACCAGGGGGCCGTCCTCCACCGGGATGTCGATGTCCGCCCGGCGGGAGGGGGTCCGAACGGGCTCCGGGGCGGCAGGCCGCTCCTCCCGCTTGCTCCGGCGCGGGCGCTCCGGCTCCTCCTCCGGCTCATACTCATAGCGGGGCCGGTCGAAGATCCAGTCCGCCACCTCGGCCAGGGAGAGGCGGAAGGCCCCCAGTCCCGCCAGCAGGAAGGCCAGCACGAACAGGATGGTGGAGCCCAGGCGGCTGAACACCTGGACGCTCCCCTGGGCCAGCACGCCCCCCAGCACGCCGCCGGAGGTCAGCTCCTCCCCCGCCGCCCACAGGGTCTTCACCAGGGCGGCGTCCCAGGGCAGGACCCTGCCCAGCAGCCCGTGGACGATGCAGGAGAAGAGCAGGGGCAGCAGCAGGGCGCAGGTCACCCGCAGGCGCACCGGCCGCCCCCGGTGGAAGGCCAGGATATAGGCCGCCAGCAGCAGGGCCGGAGGCATCAGCCAGAAGCCATAGCCCAGCAGGCCCTTCAGCAGTCCGGAGAAGAAATCGATGAAAATGGCCTGGATGTGGAAATAGCCCAGCGCCGCGAACAGGGCCAGCGCCAGACACACCGCCGCCCCGATCTCCCGACGCATGGGCCGGCGGGCCGGCGCTTTGCTCCCGCGGCTGTTCCCCCGGCTGCTGCCGGAGGCACTGCCGCTCCTGCGCGTTCCCCCGGAGGAGGTGCGCTTCCCTCCGGTCTTCTTTTGTGATGCGGCCATGTGTCCGCCTCCCTTTCCGGTCAATCAGGTCTTGGTCCGGGGCGCCCTCACAGCCCCGCCAGGCTGGCGGCCAGGGAGATGGCTCCCGCCGCCCAGCAGTAGTAGGCAAAGGCGCCGAACTTTCCCTTGCCCGCCAGCAGGTTCACCAGGCGGATGGCGAAGTAGCCCACCACGCCGGCCACCAGCATGCCCACCAGATAGACGGGCAGAAGGCTGGTGTCGATCCCCGCCTGGACCGCGTCGATCAGCTCCAGCAGGGTGGCGCCGAAGACGGCAGGCAGGCTCATCAGGAAGGAGAACCGGACGGCAAAGGTGCGGTCATAGCCCCGCAGCATCCCCGCCGAGATGGTGATGCCGGACCGGGAGATGCCGGGCAGGGTGCCCAGCGCCTGGGCGCAGCCCACCAGAAGGGCGTCCAGCACAGTGGCAGTCCGCTCCGTTTTCCGCCCCCGGGCCATCCGGTCGGAGAAAAACAGGATGAAGCCGGTGGCCAGCAGGGCGAAAGAGACAAAGGTCACGTTGGACATGGCCCCCTCCACAAGATCCTTGATCGGCAGCACCACAAACAGGGGCAGGGTAGCCACAATGATGAGCAGCACCAGCCGCCGGGCGGGGGGCAGCTTCTCCCGGCCCCGCCGTCCCCTGGAGGCCATGTCCCGGATGCCCAGAAAAAATTCCCGGATCATGTCGATGATGTCCTGCCAGTAGTAGACGCACACCGCGATCAGGGTGGCAAAGTGCAGGAGCACCGTGAAAAACATCTGGGACTCCTCCACGTTTTCCATGGCGAAGAAGTGCTGGAACAGGGCCAGGTGGCCCGAGCTGGAGATGGGCAGGAATTCTGCGATCCCCTGCAGGATCCCCATCAAGATCGACATCCAATAGGTCAAAACGATGTACCTCCGTGAAACTGTCATACTCTGTCCCGTTCCCCGGAAGAGTCCCCTCCTCCGGAAACAGGCACTTTATTATATTAGCACAAGCGGGGAGGGAATTCCAGTCTTTTTCCTCCAAACTTATGTCAACTTCTCGTCTTTTCCCCTCCAGGCAGGAGAGGCCCCGTCCGGCCCAGGCTGGACGGATGGAAAAAAGACGCTGTCCGTCCGAACGGACAGCGTCCCTCTCACCTGTCCGGCCCGGCCGGCAGGATCATCTGCTTATAGAAGTCCAGGGTGCGGAAGCCCCGTTCCAGCTGGGTGAGCAGATACGCCTCGCTCACCCCGGCCAGCTCCTCCAGGGCCCCGCTGTCCAGCCGGAAGGAAAACAGCCGCCGGGCGTCCCCGCAGACCACATGCCGCATAGCGGCCAGGACGGGGGGCGAGACCGGCATGGAGATCCCCTCCCCCACACCGCCTCGGCATTTGGCGCAGTGGAGCGCCCCCTCCCGCAGGTGGAAGCGGGGCTCCTCCGGCCGTTCCGCACCGCAGACGGCGCAGCCGTCCAGGATGGGCTCATAGCCCGCAGCGCACATCAGCCGCAGCTCAAAGGCCGCCTTGACCAGGGCCAGGGGCTTCTGGGGCATCTGGTCCAGGGCGTACAGGCTGTTGAGCACCAGGGAGAGCAGCTCCGGCGCCGGCACGTCCTCCACCGCCAGCGCCTCCGCCGCCTCGGCGAAGTAGCAGGCCAGGGCCAGCCGCTCCACATCCCGGCGCAGCCCCAGAAACTCCCGCTCCACCGCTGCCTCCTTCACGGTCCAGCGGCCCTGGTACTCATACAGCACCAGGTCCGACCAGGCCAGCAGCTGGACCCCGGCGGCCACCGGGCTCCCCTTCTTACGGCAGCCCCGGGCCGAGGCGGTGAGCTTCCCGCTCTCCTGGGTCAGCAGGGTCAGGATCTTGTCTGACTCCTTGTAATCCACCGCACGGAGGACCAGCGCTTTGGTGCGCATATGCATCTCGTCCGCTCCTCTATGTATCTCCGGCCGGTCCGCCGAGGGCGGGCCGGCCGGGCAGTTCACATATCCTTTTTGTCCATCATGCCCGGCACAGACGGGGGCAGAGTCCCGCCCCCCGGCGCTCCGGGAGGGGGCATGGGAGGGAAGACCACTTCCTCCCCCTCCTTCAGCCGGGCCGCCAGATAGGCCTGGGGCAGTCCGGTGGCAAAAAAGAAGTTCCAAAATCCGCTCTGTTCCATCTGTCTTGCCCTCCTGTCTCTGCTGCTTAGGCTGGCATCTCCAGTGGAAAACATGCGCGGTAATTTTTAGGCCCGGTCTTTTCCCTCACTCATCCCGGTATCCGAAGTTGCGGATCAGATTCACGTTGTCGCGCCAATTTTCTTTTACTTTCACCCAGGTCTGGAGGTACACCTTGGTCCCCATGAATCGCTCCATGTCCTGCCGGGCCAGGGAGGACACCTTTTTCAGCATGGCTCCCCCCTTGCCGATGATGATCCCCTTATGGCTGTTCTTCTCGCAGTAGATGGTGGCGTCGATTTCGATGACCTCGTCATCCCGCTCGGAAAACTTGGTGATCTCCACGGCGGTGCCGTGGGGGATCTCCTTGTCCAGGCAGAGCAGCAGCTTCTCCCGCAGGATCTCCGCCATCATCTGGCGCTCCGGCTGATCGGTGACCATGTCCTCTGGGAAGAGCTGGGGCCCCTGGGGCAGAAACCCGTCCAGTACGTCCAGCAGCTCCTCCACCCCCTCGCCGGTCCTGGCCGAGACAGGGACCACGGCGGTGAACTCATGGGCCTGCCCGTAGGTCTGGATGACCTCCAGCAGCTCCTCCTTGTGCTCCAGGGTGTCCACCTTGTTGATGACCAGCACCGAGGGGCAGCCCAGGGTCTTGATGCGGGCGATGAGCTCCGCCTCCGGGCCGCCGACGTTGGGGATGGGCTCCACCAGCAGCATGACCGCGTCCACGTCGGCCACGCTCTCCTTCACCACGTTCACCATGTAGTCTCCCAGGCGGGTGCGTGCCTTGTGCAGGCCCGGCGTATCCAGAAAGACGAACTGGCTCTCCCCCCGGTTCAGAATGGCGCAGATCCGGTTCCGGGTGGTCTGGGGCTTGTTGGAGACGATGGCCACCTTCTCCCCCACCAGGGCATTGGTCAGGGTGGACTTGCCCACGTTGGGGCGGCCTACAATAGAGATCATTCCCGATTTTTTGATGGACATAGCGTTTGTTCCTCAACTTTCTTTTCCGGCGGTGTGAGCACTTTCCGCCTTATGATCCGTTCCCCGCTCCAGCAGCTGGTCCAGCTTCTCCTCCATCCGGCGGAGCCGGTCTGTCTCCTCCTCCAGCCGGCGCCGGGTCTGCTGGAGCCGCTCCCGCAGCTGTATGATCAGCGCCCCGGCCAGGGCCAGGAGGGCGGTGGCCAGCAGAAAGCAGACCATTTCCTCCCCAATCCAGGAGGCCAGCAGCCCGCCGAAAAAGAGCAGAAATCCGCCGCCAACAGCCAGCAGGAGCCACAGGACAAAAAAGTTGGCGAGCATCGTTTTCCCTCCCTGTTTTTCATGGAGCGCCACCCGCTGACGGGCGGGCGCAGGTCCTTTACCAGATGCCCAGCAGGTGCTGCATGCCCAGGCTGACGCAGGTGATGGCCGCCCAGCAGGTGAAGCCCAGCAGGATGGGCTTGCCTCCCGTCTTCACCAGCTTGACCACGTCGGTGTTGATGCCGATGGCCGCCATGGCCATGACGATAAAGAACTTGCTCAGGGTCTTGAGCAGGGAGAAAAGCTCATTGGCCCCCGCCAGGGCGGGACCGGAGAGCACGGCGGTGACCACCGTAGTGATGACGGAGGCCAGCACAAAGTACAGGATAAACATGGGGAACACCGACTTGGCGGACACCTTCACGCCGCTCTTCCCGCCGGCCTTCTCCGCCTGGCGCACCCGGAAGAGGGCCAGCGCCAGGGTGATGGGGATGATGGCCAGGGTGCGGGTCAGCTTGACGATGGTGGCATACTCCAGCACCGCGCCGCCGGTGTTGTGCAGGGTGTCCCAGGTGGAGGCGGCCGCCGTGACGGAGGAGGTGTCGTTCACCGCAGTGCCGGCGAACAGGCCGAAGCCGGTGTCGCTCAGCCCGATGGCCCCGCCCAGGGTGGGGAAGATCAGGGCCGCCAGCACATTGAACAGGAAGATCACCGAGATGGACTGGGCGATCTCCTCATCGTCCGCCTCGATCACCGGGGCGGTGGCCGCGATGGCGGAGCCACCGCAGATGGAGGAGCCCACGCCGATGAGGGTGGCGATCTTCCCGGGCATATGCAGGGCCCGGCTCATGAGGAAGGCCACGATGAGGGAGGTGGCGATGGTGGACAGGATGATGGGTAGGGAGGTGAGCCCCACCTCACCGATCTTCCGCAGGTTCAGGCCGAAGCCCAGCAGGATGACCGCGTACTGGAGCACCTTTTTGGAGGTGAAGGCCACCCCGTCCTTCACCTTGTCCTTGTTTTTCATCACCGCGCACAGCACCATGCCGAACAGGATGGCCAGCACCGCGCTGCCCACGATCTCCAGAGCCGGGGCCAGCTCCACCAAAAACCAGGCCAGCAGTGCCACCGCCAGGCACAGCAGCACTCCGGGTGCCCTTTTCTGCCAAATATTCATCTCTTTCTCTCCTAGATCTCTCTTTTGTCTCCCGCGGCCGGCCGCCGGCCTCTCCGGCATTTCGGGCCGGTGCGCCTCTGCGGGACTGCTTATTGTACCACACCGGCCCGCCCCGCGCAATCCCCTCCGGGCCCGGCGGGACATTTTCTCCCGCTTCCCCGCGGGACGTGGCCTCTCATCCCCGGCGGATGCCCAGCCCCTCCAGGATGTGCTCCTCCCGCCGGCGCATCTGGGCCTTCATGGGGCCTTCGTCCATGTGGTCATAGCCCAGCAGATGGAGCACAGAATGGACCGCCAGATAGCTCAGCTCCCGCTCCACACTGTGGCCGTACTCCTCCGCCTGGGCGGCGGCCCGCTCCAGAGAGATGCACATATCCCCCAGGGGCACCAGCCCGGTGTCCGGGTCCTCGTGCTCTTCCCCCGGCTTCTCCCCCGGAGAGAGGTCGAACATGGGGAAGGAGAGCACGTCGGTGGGCCTGTCCACCCCCCGCATGTCCAGATTCACCTGATGGATGCCCTCGTCGTCGGTGAGGAGCACGTTGATCTCACAGGGCAGGTCCATCCCCTCCGCCTCCAGGGCGGCGGAGATGACCCGGCGGAGCAGGGGCTCCACCGTGTCCGGGGCCTCCACCTCCGCCTCCAGGATGATCCGGTGCTCCGGCCCCGCCGGAGAACATGTCCCCCGGTTGACCTCCCGCGCATCGGTCCGGCCCGCCAGATAGTCCAGGGAGACGCCGAAGAACTCCGCCGCCTTCACAAAGGTGAGAAAGCTGGGGGCGTTCCCATCCCTCTCCAGGCGCTGGTAATTCCGCCAGGCGATGGACAGGTGCTCTGCCGTCTGCACCTGGGTCAGACCGCGCTCCTTCCGCAGGCGCCTCAGCCGTTCATTGAATATCATTTGTACCCGCCTCCATTGATGGATATCGTATCTCTTCCTCCCGCTGCATCGTTTCTCCCGGCGGGCGCGCGCACCCTGCGCGGGGGCTCTTCAGGGCGGGACCTCTTTGGGATGCCCGAGGTCAGGGCCGCTCCCGCCTGTCCTTTTTGGGACCGCGGCGCTCCTCGTCCTCCTCATAGGCCTTGATGATCCGCTGGACCAGCACGTGGCGGACCACGTCGCTCTCCGTCAGGCGGCAGATGGAGATGTCCTCCACCCCCTTGAGCACCCGCATAGCCTCCCGCAGGCCGGAGACCTTGTCCGCAGGCAGGTCGATTTGGGTGATGTCGCCGGTGATGACGATCTTGGAGCCGAAGCCCAGGCGGGTGAGGAACATCTTCATCTGTTCCCGGGAGGTGTTCTGGGCCTCGTCCAGGATGATGAAGCTGTCGTCCAGGGTGCGGCCCCGCATATAGGCCAGGGGGGCCACCTCGATGTTCCCCCGCTCCAGATACTTGTTGTAGGTCTCCGCGCCCAGCATGTCGAACAGGGCGTCGTACAGGGGCCGCAGATAGGGGTCCACCTTGGACTGGAGATCCCCAGGCAGGAAGCCCAGCCGCTCACCCGCCTCCACTGCGGGGCGGGTGAGGATGATGCGGTTGACCTCCTTGGCCCGGAAGGCGGCCACCGCCGCCGCCACCGCCAGATAGGTCTTGCCGGTGCCGGCGGGGCCGATGCCCAGGGTGACCACATTCTTCTTGATGGCCTCCACATACTTCTTCTGTCCCAGGGTCTTGGCCTTGATGGGCCGCCCCTTGGCGGTGACGCACAGCACGTCCCCCGCCAGCTGGCTGATCTGGCTCTCGTTGCCGCTGCGGACCAGCTGGATGATATAGCGCACGTTCTGCTCGTTGATGGCCTCCCCCCGGGAGGAGAGGGACATGAGGGCCTCGATGGCCTTGACCGCGTACATCACGTTTTCCGCGTTCTCGCCGCTCACCTTCAGCATGGAGTCCCGGCTCACCACCGAGACCTCCATCTCGCCCTCAATGATACGGATGTTCTCGTCAAAGGAGCCGAACACGTTGATGGTCTCCTCCAGCCGCTCCAGGCTGATGCTCTGTTCTGTCATTTGCAGGAAATCTCCTTACTTGTTATGGTTGTTCCGGGGCGCTGTCTCCGGCGTCCGGTGCCGCGGGCACCTCCCGGCCGATCTCCTCCCGGCACTCGGCGGTGAGGGTGACCTCCAGCCAGCTGTCCGCCGCCCGGGCGGTGTAGTAGGTGGAGACCACCCGGCCCTCCTCCCCGATCTGCTCCTTCAGCTGCGCCAGCAGGCGCTCCTCCAGCAGAGTCTGGGCGGCGGTGCGGTCCACCTCCGTCTGGACGGGCTCATAGGCCCGGTACCGCTCCACCGTCCAGGACAGGGGGAGCGTGAGCCCGCCGGGCAGCCCGGCCTGGTACACTGTACTTATTTTATCATACCAGGGCCAGGAAATGCCAGCGTTTTGATAAAATTCCACGGGATATCCCAGGACCGTCAGGGTAAAGCGGCTTTTTTCCTCTCCTGTGTACGCCTTGACCTGGGCGGTGAGCGGGATGGACGCGGTGAGGGTGCGCCAGGTCCTGGCCTCCACCCGGCCCCGGGCGTGGGTCTGGTAGTAGCGCACCGGCTGGTCGCTGTACATGGGGGGCTCCATGCTCACCGTGCCGCTGATGAGGATCTCCCCCTCCGTCACTGTGTCCCCCTCCTTCACCGCCGCCTCCCCGTCCATGGTCTCCACCCGGGTCACGATGCCGTCCGCCTTTGACACCACGTGGTAGTGGCCCTCCTCCTGGGTCAGCTCGGGGGGCTGGACCGCCTCCCGCACCTGCACCTCCAGCCGGGTGCCGTGGAGGTTCAGGGACATCCAGGACAGCTCATCCAGGGACAGCAGGGCCTCCTCGGCGATCTGCCGCCGCTCCAGGGCCGGACCGTATGCCCCGGGCCGCACCCCCAGCCGCCGCAGCTCGCTGAGGATCACCCCAGTGGGGACGGTCTCGTTCCCTGTCACCTGGATGGTGAGCACGAAGCTGGACAGGATGCACACCGCTGCCAGGGACAGTGCGAACCCCGCCAGAAAGGCATACCGGGTGCGGAAGCGGGCCAGAAAGGCGGGCAGGCCCCGGCTCCCCTCCGTCTCCACGGTGCAGCCCACCCGCTCCGCCAGCTTCCACAGCTGCTTCCGGTCCTCCTGCCGCACCGTCATGGACAGGGTGTGCCCATCCCGCCACTCCAGGGCCCAGAAGGAGATCCCATTCTGGGCGCACACGTTCATCAGGCGCTCCGGGAAGGGTCCCCGGGCCACCACCCGCAGCTCCCCCCGCAGCCGGTTCACGATCCACTGCACGCGCGTTCCCTCCCCTCAGGCCAGCTGGATGCCGGCGATGCGGCCGGTGATGAGCAGCTCCAGCCCGGTCATGGCCCGCAGCTCCAGCCCCTGGCCGGTGATCTGGATGACGAAGGCCCCGCCGCTGACGTGGATCTCCTCCGTTCCGTAGGCCAGGATGCCCCGGTGGTTCTCGATCCGCAGCTCCCGGTCCCCCACCAGCTCCACCTTGGGCAGTCCGGCCAGGGCGTCCGCAGGCAGATCGAACAGCTCTGCCGTCTTTTCCAAAAGCCCCTCCCGGCGCGGTTTTTTCTCCATGGCGCATCACCTCTGCTTATGTGTATGAGGGAGGATGGGAAAAGTTGTACCCGATTTTTCCGCGCCGGCCCCGCCCCAGCAGGGCGGGCAGTCCCGGACAGGAACAGCCGCCGCCCGGAAACCGGGCGGCGGCTGTCCTCAGCAGTCCCACGGGGCTGCTGGCCGTCTTTTTTTCTCTGTTCATGGGAGCGGCGGCGCGGGATGGGCGGCCGGAGCGCCGCCTCACGCCTCCCTTCGTATCTCCGGCTCCTCCGGGCCGCCCTTGCCCCGCTCCTCCCCATTCAGCTTTCCCTCCGCCCACAGGCAGAACAGGTCAAGGATCAGCGTCACCGCCAGCAGGAGGACGGACACCCAGGCCACCGCTCCGCTGGTGTCCATCAGGGCGGACCAGTCCTGGAGCTCCACCAGATGCTTGTTGTAGAGGACCTGCAAAAACAGGGCCCCGGCGCAGGCCGCCATGCTGAGGAGACAGGCCAGCCCTGCCCGGTCCCCGCCCGGCTTTCTCCGGGAGAAATACACCGCTGGGATGCCCCAGGCGGTCAGGCCCAGCAGCAGGCTCCCCAAGTTCATCCATCCGTACCCCACTTCATTCGTCCTTTCTGTGTCCTGGAGCTTTTGTCCTTCCATAGGTGTCCCCCAAAGGGGCGGCCGTTTCTTCGGGGCCCGTTTTTCTCCGCAGGGTCCAATGTGCACCGCCCTCCGGCCTCTGTGTAGGGCGGGGCCTGCCCCTCCGTCCCATTGGACCGGTCCGGCGGAAGGCGCCCCCTCCGGTCAGCCGGCGTCTTCAAACTCCACCCGGATCACTTCCCCGTCCCGGAACTGGAGCACCATGACCTCCTCCCGGCCGCTGTTCTCCCGGCCCGCGCCGATGTAGTAGCCGTCCCGGTACATCCCCACCTCCGGGTCCTCCCGGGTATAGGGGTGCTCCCCCAGCAGGGCCTGCACCTCCGCCAGATCCATGCCCTCCAGCCCGTCGTACTGCTCCAGCAGGCTGTCTACCAGCACGCCCCGGTCATCCAGCTCCTCCCACCGGGCCTGGGTGAAGGTCTCCGGCTCATAGACCGGCTGGGGCAGCATGCGGCTCGCCCACAGCCACACCGCCGCCGCCGCGGCCGCCAGTATGACCAGGACCACGGGGACGGTCAGCACTGCCGTCAGCCCCAGTTCCAGAGCCCGGCCCGCCGCCCTCTTCATTTCCGCTGCGTTCATCGCTGTGTTCCTCCTCTCTTTTTATGAGACCCGCCAACAGGCCAGCGGCTCTCCATGCACGAACAAATTTACATAACGCCATCCCACCTGGTGGAGCAGATCCCCATCCCGGACCACCAGGGTCTCTCCCGCCAGGCGGACCACCTGTTCTCTCCCGCCGCTTCCCACAAGCCCCGCTCCGGCGCAGGCGGCCGCCCCCAGCAGGGCTGCCGCACAGCCCAGGACGCACACCGCTGTCACCCAGTCTTTCCCCAGGCAGAGCGCCCCCAGGCCCCGGATGGTCCCCGCCAGCAGGAGGACAGCCAGCCCGCCCCCGGTCAGAGACAGGGCGGTCTGGACCCACCCCCGCCAGAAGAGCCCCCGTTCTTCCAGCAGGGCACCGCCCCCATACTGGAGGACCAGCACACAGCCCAGCGCCGCGGCCAGGATGGCCAGCCGCCTCTGCCCTGGGGCTCTCAGATACAGGCAGGCCCCCAGCGCCGTCAGGGACAGCACCCCCAGGGCCGCCCCCAGGCCGGAGGCGGTAAAAAAGCTGAGCCAGCTCACAGTGTCCATCCCCGTCACCTCCCGGGCCCCAGCTCCTCCCCCCGGAGGAGCCAGCTTTCATATCGGCAGACCCTGGGGCACTGATGGCTCCCCCGGTCGATCCCCCTGTACTCCGCCACCACGGTCTGTCCCTCCCACTCGCTGACTCGGTCATAATCCCGCAGGAAAAAGACGAACAGGAGAAGGAAGAGCGCCAGCCCCACCAGAGCCGCGCCGCCGGCCAGACCCAGGACGATCTCCGGCCAGCGCCCCCGGACCCGGGGGCGCTCCCCCAGGGCCTGGAGCCCATACCAGATCCCCTGGAAGAGGAGGACGCACAGTGCCAGCACCATCAGGTTTCGGACCCAGCACCGCCAGCCCAGGCCGGCCAGCGCCAGCAGGAAGCCGCCCCCGTACCGGACTGTCAGGACCGCCGCCGCCCCCGCCAGGGCCCGGACCATCCGCCGCCACTCCACTGTCTCAGTCCTCCCACACATAGACCTGCTCCCCGTGGACGAACCAGTTTACATAACGGTATCCAGTCTCCCGGAAAATGCCGCTGTACTCCGCCACCACGGTCTGCCCCTCCCACTCCCTGACCCGATCCCTCCACAGCCCCAGCATGGACAGCAGCCCAAGACAGGCCGCCAGCACCAGCACAGTCAGATAGGAGCAGATCCTGCCCAGGCTCTCTGCCCCCGGGAGCAGCGTATGCAGCTCCCGGGGCAGGAGGAGGGCCAGCGCAGCCGCGGCGATGGCAGCTGCCGCCACCAGTCCGCCGGACACCCACCGCCGCCAGCCCAGGCCCGCCGTCTCCAGCAGGGCGCCGCCCCCCAGCCAGACCGCCAGCAGGAGCAGGACGGCCCCGGCCAGAAGGGCCAGCCTTCGGCGCGCCCGGCCCCGCCCCAGAAGCAGACACTGGCACAGCATGCACAGCTCCCCCGCCATGGTCAGGGGCATCAGGATCAAAAGCAGCATCACCACAGGCATGTGTTTCCTCCAGAGTTTACCATATTATAGTTTATGTTACCTTAAAACGCACACCGGGCCGCGCCGTTGGAGCGGTCAGAACCGCATCTCAAAGCAGAACCACCCGGGCTCCAGCCTGCGCACAAAGCAGCGGTTGTCGCCCCCCGCCTCTCTCCAGAGCCAGCCGCCGTCCCAGGGCTCCCAGCCCGACAGCGCCGCCCCCTGGAAGCCTGTCAGGACGTCTGAGGGCACATGGCTGATCCCCCAATAGCTGGTGGAGGGGCCCACCCCCCAGCCTCCGCAGAGGAACTCCACGGTCTGGGCCCGCCCCTCCCCCGCCGGGTAGAGGGTGACCTCCGTCACGCCCCGGGGCAGCTCCGCCGGCCCATTCCCCGCCAGCAGCTCCGCCGCCGCCCGGTCGAACTCCTCCCGCCCGGCCCGGAAGAGGGCCTCCGCCCGTTCCGCCGGAGGGTCCCCGGCGGCCAGGCCCACCAGG
The DNA here is from genome assembly GCF_022453915.1 of Lawsonibacter asaccharolyticus. NCBI lineage: Bacteria > Bacillati > Bacillota > Clostridia > Eubacteriales > Oscillospiraceae > Lawsonibacter > Lawsonibacter asaccharolyticus. Next base: position 1,168,868 of record NZ_CP091870.1, on the reverse strand, counting down.
GCCAGGCAGAGCAGCGAGGCGGCCAGCAGAAAGGCCAGCGCCCTCTTTTCCCTCCGCTCCATCCCGCTCTCCCTCCTCAGGTGTCAAATTCCAGATAGGACAGGGTGGCGGCGGCGCTGTCGTACACCGCCAGGGTGTAGTTGAATGAGGATCGCTGGAACATGCTGCCCTCCCGGTCCTCCTGCCGGTCCAGCAGATACCACCATCCGCGCTCCGGCACCGTCCAGCCCGCCAGCTCCGCCGCCCCGCCCCGGTAGAGGAAGGACTCCATCTTGTCGTCCATGGGGAAGGGGTTCCACCTGCCCGAGGGATGGTGGGACACCGCCTCCTCCACCCGGGCCCCGTCCTCCGGGGAGAAGGTCAGCTCCGTGTGGAGCAGGCCGTCCCCGTGGAAGCCGCCGTGGTCGTCATAGGTGTCCGTTGTCTGGGCCGTGGGGAGCTCCAGCTCCAGCTCCCGGGCCACATAGTCCCCCGGGCCGGGCCTCCAGATGGCGCTCCACAGCATCAGAAGGACCAGCAGAATGGGCAGCGCCTTCATCGGTCTCCCTCCTCCGGCACGAATTCCAGAATATCCCCGGGCTGGCAGTCCAGGGCGGCACAGATGGCCTCCAGAGTGGAAAAGCGGATAGCCCTCGCCTTGTTGTTCTTCAGGATGGACAGGTTGGCCATGGTGATGTCCACTTTCTGGGCCAGCTCCCCCAGGGACATCTTGCGCCTGGCCATCATCACGTCCAGGTTGACTACGATCTTCATGCTCCGCCCCCTCAGATGGTCAGGTCCTGGTCCTCTTTCAGCTCCGCCGCCTGGCGGAACAGGGCAGACATCACCAGGAAAAGCAGGCCCGCCATCAGCGACACCGGAATGAACAAGGCTGTGAAGGTGAACAGCGGGGCTGCGCTCCTCAGCCGCAGGAACCACACCGCCATCCGCACTGCCGCCAGCAGGGCGATGCCCCAGCAGCTGGCCGCCGCCCGCTTCATGGACCGGGCATTGGACCGCTGAAAGGGAGTCTGGGCGATGATCGTGGACAGGATGCACCGGGCCTGCCACAGGAGCACGGCGGTACAGATGCCGCAGCCCAGGAAAAAGGCCGCGCTCCACCACACCTCCGGCCCGTACCCCGACCAGTCGCCTCCCAGCATGGCCAGGGGCCGCACCACCAGGATCTCCCATGCGGGCACACCAGCCCCCAGCAGGGAGCGCATGGTCCCCATCAGGGAGCTGATGCTGGGGTGTCCCATCCCCATCCCCTCATAGGCCATCATGGTATAGCCCGGCACCAGAGGCAGGACCAGCAGATTGAAGACAAATACCGCCAGCACCATCCCATACAGGACCTTGGCCATGCGGACGACCACGTTGTGTTCCATGAGCGCGGCTCCCTCCTTTGTAATTGCCCATATCCTACCACCTTAAAACACGATTGTCAATATATTTTTATCGTTTTTCGATAAATCCAAAGGGAAAAGAAACCTCCGGACGGGGGAGTCCGGAGACGCATCCCTTCAAAAACCGCTCTCTCTTTCTCTCACCAGCGCACGCGGCGCCACACTGACTGTTCCTATTACAGAGATAACTGTTTCTTTTCCATTACTATCTCTGTTACTGTTACGGGGCCCTATTTGCACGGGATCGTACAACCAGAGCCCCCTGCCGCGCCGGGGTGAGGGGGCCGTCATCCCACCAGTGCCCCGCCATAGCGCCGCAGCTCCTTCCGCCGCTGCCGCCAGTCCGGCATCAGCCGGTCCATCAGCCCGTAAAAGCCCGGCCCGTGGTCCGGGTGGACAAAGTGGACCAGCTCATGGAGGGCCACATAGTCCCGCAGGGTCTCCGGGCAGCGGGCCAGGGCGGTGTTCAGGGTGATGTAGCCCTGCCGCCAGTGGCAGTTGCCCCACTGGCTCTTCATACGGCGCAGCCTCAGCTCCGGCCAGGCCACCCCAAGGGGCTGCACCAGAGGATAGACCCGATCCAGCGCCTCCCCCAGCAGCCGCAGGCACTCCCGCCGGGCGGGCTCCGGCGGCAGCTCCGGCCCCGGGGCCCACTGCCGCTCCAGCGCCTGGATGATCCACCGGCATTTGGCCCGGACCATGGCGTCCGCCTCCTCTGCCGGGCAGCCCAGCGGCATCGACAGGCTCACCTGACCGTTCCGGACCCGGAGGTTGAGGTTTTTCACCCGCTTTCGGGTGAGCAGATAGGAGATGGGCCCCGCCGGAGTGTCCGTGATCCGCAGCTGCTCCATCCTGTTCCGCCCCCTCTCTGTACCCAGTCTTTCCATGGAGGATAACAGAATTTTGGAGAAAATGCAAGGGCGGTGAGTGCCTCAGCTCCGCCCGGTGTGCTCCCCCCATACCGCTCTCCCGGCGGCCGGTTCGGGTCGTACAACGGCGCCCCTCTCCTCAGCCCCTGTGCAGGGCGGCATATGCTGTGCCGGATGAGGAGGGCAATCGCCCCAGAAGGCCGGGCGGGTCTGGGCCTCGCCCCTGCACAGGGGCCGGGAGGGGTGCGCACCATACAGGGCCCGAAGCCACGGCACACGGCCCGTGGGCCGGCATTTCTCCCCAAACAAAGGCCGCGGGCGGCCTGACAGCCGCCCGCTTCTCCCATTTTATTTTCCCTGCTGGGCCCGCCAGAGGGCCTGGACCTGCGCCGTTCCCGCCGTGTACCATCCGGGCTCCTCCGCCGTCTCCACGGTTCCCGGCTCCGGCACCACGCTGCTCAGCACACCGGCGCCGCCGCCGCTGCCGTCCGGGGCTTTCAGCCCTTCAAACCAGCCGTAGTCCTCCGGGGTGCCCCCCACCAGGAAATAGTGGAGCACCCCCTCCCCGTCGGTGTAGGTGTGGACGTAGGGGGTGTCCTCGTCCACCAGATCGGTGATATCGGTCCGCTCGCCGCCGGCCACGAACCACAGCCGTCCCGCTTCCAGAGAGACCACCAGCGGCTCCCCCTCTTCTCCCTTCCCGTCCGACATGGTGACGGACCCATAGCCCTCTCCGATGGTCACCTGGCCTCCGGAGGCCATCTGATAGATCCTCTCTCCCCAGGTCCAGGCCACCAGGCCCAGGCAGGCCGCCGCGGCCACGGCCGCGATCACGGCCCGGCGGAGCTTCCGTCTTCTCCGTCCGGCCACCTGTCCCAGCACCCGCTGGCGCACCCGCTCCCCATCCACCAGTCCCGGCTGGGGGACAGGCTCACTCTCCTGATCCTGATACTCGTTCATCAGGCTTGAGATCTTCAGCTTCTTCAACACAAAACCCCGCTTTCCGCAAATGTTCCTTCAGCTTCTCCCGGCCCCGGCGGAGCCGGGTCTTGGCGGTGGACGGGTTGAGCCCCATCTCCTCCGCCGCCCGGGCCACCGTCTGGCCGTAGTAGTAGTGCCGGACGAAGAGCTCCCGGTCCGGCCTCTCCAGCTCTCCCAGGGCCCGCCGGACCAGCTCCGCCTGCTCCCGCTCCTCCAGCAGGCGCTGGGGGCCGTCCTCCGCCAGACAGAGCACGTCCTCCTCCAGCGCCAGGATCTCCCGGCTGGCCCGCAGGCGGTTCAGCGCCCGGTTCCGGGCCACCTTTCCCAGCCAGCCCCGGATCTGCTCCGGGCGCAGCGCCTTCCGGTGCTCCCAGGCCGACAGGAACACGTCCGCTGTCAGCTCCTCCCAGTCCTGGGGCCGGCCGGGCAGCACCCGGGCGGCCACCGCGGCCACATAGGGGGTATAGCGGCTCATCAGCTCCTCCAGCCCCCGGGGGTCCCCCCGGCGCAGGGCCCGCCACATCTCCTGTTCCTGAATGGGTGTCACATCCTTTCCCTGAAACGCGTTTCACCCCTATAAACACAGAAGACGGGCTTTTGGTTTCAATTTGCGGCGTATTTGTCTGAATCTTGCCTACCAGCGGTCGTCCACCTTCTCCGCGAAGCCCAGAAGCTCCTTCAGCCGGACCGCCGTGCCGTCGTCCAGCACCGCGGTGCCGGTGAAGCTGCCGAATACCTGGTGCTGGCCGGACCGCACCACGCCGGCACTGGGGCAGGCCGCCCGGTCCAGGATGGGGCGGAACTTCATCCGAAAGCGCCGGTCGTCGCTGTCGAAGGTCCAGGGGGCCAGGTAGTGCTCCCGTCCGTTCTTCCGTGGGATATGGAAGGTCACCTGGGAGAGCTTGTGGAGTTTCCCGCCATAAAACAGGGCGTTCTCCGTGGCGGCGGAGGTGTCCCCGAAGCCGTATCCGATGTTGAAGCCGAATGGGACCCCGTCCACCATGCCGGAGGCGGAGCCCCAGTACCAGGTGCCGCGGCAGGTCCACACCCCTCTGCCCCAGTCCAGCACCGCGAAGGAGTCCTCCGGGTCAAAGACATACTCCCGGTCCCCCAGAGTGACCTTTCCCTGGGCCCGCATGCAGTTGATCTTCTGGTTGAAATAGAACTGCCCCGGCTTTTCAAAGGGCGTGCACATCACGATGGACTCCTCCGGCTCCTGGGTGAGCAGGATCTGGGCGTCCAGCGCCTGCCCGTCCCGGAAGCGGTCCATATGGGCGTGGAGGGTGCGCCCCTCTCCCTCATGCTGGAACAGCAGGCCGTAGCCCCGCCCGGCCCTGGCGCAGCTGCCCCGGAGAGAGCTCTGGGGCAGCCCTGTCCCGCCCAGAGGCATGAGCCGCATGGGGCTGCGGGTCACCTGCCATCCCTCCCAGAGGTCGATCAGGGAGATGGAGTCCATCCCCATGTAGCGGTTGTCCGAAATGGTGAGGGCCAGGGCGCACTGGCGGTTCATCACCAGATAGCAGTCCCTCTCCTTCAGACGGAGAGGGCCGCCCCTCACCTTGGAGCGGTCGTACACAGGCAGCAGCCTCCGGGCCCACCCCGGCTGGGTCAGCTCCCCCTGCTCGTCCAGCAGCGGGATGGCCTGTGTGATCTCATGCTGCATCAGTCGTGCCTCCTTTCCGCCGGAGTCCCGCCGGCGTTCCACAGGGCTATTTTACCATCGATCTCAGGGAAAAGAAAGGGCCAACGGGGGCCGCACATCCGTGCGGCCCCCGTTGGAGACTCTCGAAAAAGGCACAAGTGCCTTTTTCGAGAAGAGGCTGCATGGCGTGTGGGACTCGATTTCATGCGAAATAGTCGCCCCGCCCGCCATGAGAAGTGTCATTTCCGAGGCTCATGTCCTCGGAAATGACGGATTTAAATTGAATTCCGTCGCCTGCGGGCGACGGAACTCTGCGAGGCTTCATGTGGGAGGGGGGGTTCGACAAGCTGCAGCGGGGGCCGCACATCCGTGCGGCCCCCGCTGGTCTTACCGGTACCGGGACAGGTCCAGCTGTTCCACCTCCGGCCCCTGCTGGAAATAATCCTGGTCCATATACAGTCCGAACATCCCGATCAGCGCCTCCAGGCACGGGGTCTCCACCCCCAGCTTTCGGCCCAGGCGCACATAGGGCACCAGGCCATAGGGCAGGTCCTCCGTAAGATACCGGTGGTCCAGGGTCCTGGGGCCCTTGGTGACGGAATAGGCCGGCGTGTTGTGCAGCACATTGTACAGGCTCTCCTGGGGCTCCGTCCAGAAGGAATTGAGCATCTCCAGCTCTGTGGGGGCGGACACGCCGCAGGCGCGGACCACCGCCACCCGCTCCCTGTCGATCTTCTCCATAAAGCTGGCCACCCTGGGGGTCACTCCTGTCCCGAAGAGCAGGAAGTCCTCCCCGTTCTCCATCCGGGTGATGTTGAACAGGGCCAGCGGCCCGTGGGAGATGGGGTTGGAGTTGTTCAGCGAGGTCTCCAGCACATTGGCCGCAGGGCACAGCTGAGGGAATACAGGGGCGAGCCGCTCCAGCACCCCGGCGGTATCCTCCGGCCTGACGCATGCCAGTCCCATGCTCTTTTTGACGGTCTTCAGATAGACCGCGTCCGGCGCGGGGGAGCTGCACAGGATCAGCTGTCCCCCCGTCTCCCCGATGGGGCAGCCCTTCCGCTCCGCCTCCGCTCCCAGCTCCATATCAAATTCCACCGCGCCCCAGCAGCAGTTGGTCACCAGGATGATCTGCCCCGGCCGCAGCACGCCCCTCAGCCCCGCCGCCAGCGGGCGGTGTCCCGCCGCCACCGTGCACACCAGGATCACGTCGCTGTCCCCGCAGTCCTCCAGCTGTGTGGTCACCGGGACAGGGAAGCGCCCCTCCACCACGCCGGTGGCGGAGATCCCCCGGGCCTGGATGGGCGCCAGCCGCTCCTGGCTCCGGTCATAGAGAAGGACCTGATGCCCCCCGTGGGACAAAAATGCGCTGTACGCCTTTCCGGTATTTCCCGCTCCCAAAATCGCAAACTTCATATTCTGCTTCCCCTACCTTTGAAAGTTTGTTCTATTAGAGCATAAAGCAGGGAATTTTTCAACTCCTCTCTTTCCGTGCATCTTCCCATCCTTGTGCGGAATATCCAAGATCTCACCCCCCGGGCCGCCTTATCCAGGCATATTCCCTCATGTTTTCCAGCCCCGGCCCCGGCTGAGAGCCTGACCACAAACACGGGATGCAGAAGCATACAAAATTTATCCGCCGGTTTTAGACATTTTTTGCAGCTCCCCAGGCCGCTCTGGGGGAAAAACCTATGGCTTCCTCAATGTCACAACCAATTGCTTGTTGATTTTTTCATTTTTCTGTTAGACTTAGTTTGTGTCTGGCACTAAAATAGCTTTATCATGAACAGATGGGAACATTCTGTTCAAAAGTGGGGTCCCACCCTTTTCGGCACAAGGTTCCGTGTCGGAAGCCGAGCCGTCCGGAATCTTCCATTCCCCTGCAATGTGTGTGATTACAAGAAAAGCTTAGGGAGGTCATCCATCTATGGAAATGGAAGTCAAAAAGAAAGGATTGTTGGAACGGTTTTTACGGGGTGTTGAAGTCTTAGGAAACAAGATCCCCAATCCAATGCTGCTGTTTATCTCACTTTGTATTATCGTCGTTCTTGCCTCTGCAATTTGCTCCTTTTTTAATGTCAGCGCGGTAAACCCCGTCACTGGTGAGACCGTAGAGGTTGTCAACCTGCTCACCAAAGATGGCTTTATCCGCATGTTGACCAATTTTGTTACCAACTTCACTGGCACCTCTGCCATGGGTCTGACCCTGACCTGTATGCTGGGCGTCGGCGTGGCCGAGGCCTCCGGCCTTTTCCAGGTTGCTCTGCGCGGCCTGGCGAAGGCGAAGGGCGCTGACCTGAAGATCATTATTGTTTTCATCACTGTGTGCGTTCTGGCCGACTGTGCGGGCGGCGCTGGCTTTGTCGTTCTTCCCCCTCTGGGTGCCATGCTCTGGTCTGCCATGGGCCGCAATCCCTTTGCTGGCATGTTTGCGGCCTACGCTTCTGTCACCGGCGCATTTGCTTCCAATATTCTAATTACCTCCATGGACGTGATCAACATGGGCTTCACCGAGGCAGCTGCCCAGATGTTGGTTCCCGAGATTTCTTTAAGTCCCTCCATGAACTGGTACTTCTCCGCGGTATCGGCAGTCTGCTTGGTCATTGTCTCCACCCTGGTCACCCTAAAGGTCGTGGAGCCCCGCCTCGGCGTCTACACCGGAACCTATTCCCCCATCTCCGATGAGACTTCCCCTATGGACCAAAAGGGTCTGAAAGCCGCTTTGATTGCTTTTCTGACCTATATCGCAGTCATTGTCGTGTTGTGCATCACTGGCGTACTGGCCGATGAAAACGGCTCTCTCATCAGTTCTAAGGCTCCCCTCATGTCTGGCATGACTGTGCTGATCGCCCTGATGTTCGCCATCCCCGGCATCGCCTTCGGTTATGGTTCCGGCCGCTTCAAGAAATTTGACGATGTCGCCGCCGCCATGAGCACGGCTATGGGCAATATGGCGACTTATATTGCACTTTTCTATTTCATTGCCCAGTTCCTGAAATACTTTGACTGGTCCAATCTGGGGCTTGTCATTGCGATCAAGGGTGCCAACGCTCTGGAAGCCTCCGGCCTGCCCATCTGGATGATCCTGGTTCTGTTCGTCCTGATGTGCTGTTTCTTGAATCTGCTGATCGGCTCCGCCTCCACCAAGTGGTCCATCCTGGCCAGCGTGTTCGTGCCCATGTTCATGCTGATGGGCTACTCCCCCGCCCTGGTCCAGATGGCCTACCGCATCGGCGACGCAGTTACCAATCCCATGAATGTGTCTGACGCCTACTTCGGCATGCTGCTGGCCCTGGCCCAGAAATATGACAAGAAGGCCGGCTTCGGCACCCTGATGTCCAATACCATGCCTTACGTCATTGCGTTCTTCCTCTTCATGGTCGCAGAGCTGTTGATCTACTTCTTCCTTGGGTTGCCGCTGGGTCCCAACAGCCCGGTCCATTTCTCCATGTAACTCTCACTTTTTATGAAAAATGTGTATCTCAGGAGGTCATCTATGAATGTTTTAGACGAAAAGCGCTCCAGCCCGGAGCTGCGCGGCTATGTCAAGGAGCGCATCCGGAAGATGCAGGACGTCATGGCCCGCAAAGGGGTGGATGTCACCATCCTCATGCGCCCCGAGAACGTGTTCTACTTCAGCAACTTCAACCCCATCCTCATCAGCCACGTCCCCTACTTCATCCTCACCCGGGATGACGCCTTTCTGCTGGTCCACTGCATCCGCCACGACCACGCCGTCAATGAGGGCGCGGTGGACAAGGTCCTGTGCTACGGCAAGTGGGGCGCCACCCAGGCCGTGGCCATGGACGCCATGGACGCCATGCGGGAGCTTCTGGGCGGCGGCCCCCTCACCGTGGGCGTGGAGGGCGACTACGCCAGCATGAACTTCCTGGACCGCCTGAAGACGAAGCTCCAGGTCAAGGGCTATGTGGATATCGCCCAGGACGCCGTGGACCTGCGGCTCATCAAGGACCCCCACGAGATCAAGATGTGCCGCATCTCCGGCGAGCTGGTGGACCTGGGTGTCACCCGGGCCATCGAGGCCCTGGAGGGCGGCGCCAGCGAGGCTCAGGCCGCCACCGAGGGACAGTACGCCATGCGCAACCGCTGGCATGAGAAGTATCAGCAGTACGAGGTGTCCGGCTTCTCCAACTCGGAGACCGCCGACATCGACACCTTCGTGGTCTGGTGCATGTCCAACGAGCGGCTCAACTACGGCTGTGACTGCCCCACCGGCTACGTCCCCATGCCCGGCGACCTGACCATGCCCATGAGCTGGGCGCGGATCGCGGGCTACAACGTGGAGAACGAGCGCACCGTCATCGTGGGCCATGTGAACGAGGAGCGCACCCGGGCCTATGACGCCATGCTCCGGGCCCGGGACAACATCTTCCGCATGCTCCGCCCCGGCGCCATCTTCGAGGACCTGTACTTCGCCGCCATGAAGGAGTACGAGGACGCCGGTTTCGGCAGCATCCTCCCCGGCCGCTGCGGCCATGGGATGGGCCTGTCCACCCACGAGTTCCCCTCCGTCACCAAGGGCAACAAGGCCCCCCTGGCTCCCGGCATGATCCTCACGGTGGAGCCCGGCCTGATGAGCGCAGAGCTGGGCGCGGTGCGCAACAGCGACACAGTGCTCATCACCGAGGACGGGTTCGAGTTTTTGACCAACTCCCCCCGGGACAAGATCATCATCAAAAAAGGCTGAACCTGACCGGCCCGCCTCTGCTGGAGGCGGGCCGGAGCTTGACGCAGGCGCACGAGAGCGCCATAAAAAAGGAGCTGTGATCTCATGACAAAAAAAGAACGCATCCAGGCCGCCATCCGCGGCGAGAAGCCGGACAAGATGCCCTACTCCTTCTGGACCCACATGCCGGGCACCGATCTGGACCCGGAGGCCATCTCCCAGAAGACCTATGAGTTCTACAAAAAATATGACTTCGACTTCGTCAAGACCATGAACAACGGCATGTACGCCATCGAGGACTTCGGCTGCACCGTGGACTACTCCGAGATCGTCAAGGGCGGCGTGGCCAAGGTGGTGAGCACCCCCATCTCCTGCGCCGCCGATTGGCGGAAGCTGACGGTCTGCCCCTGCACCCAGGGCAGCAACGCCCGGGAGCTGCGCCATCTGCAGCTGGTCCTGGAGAAGCTGAAGGGCGAGGAGGTCCCCGTCATCTTCACCGCCTTCACCCCCATCACCATCGCAGACAAGATCAGTGGCGGGAAGCTGATCTCCTACATCGAGGAGGGCCATGGCGACGATGTCAAGGCGGCGCTGGAGGTCATCACCGAGACCACCGCCCAGCTGGTGGCCGCGGCCATCGACATGGGGGCCGACGGGATCTTCCTGGCCTCCCAGATGAGCTCCTATGACAAGTGTACGGACCGCCAGTATCTGGAGTACGGCAAGCCCTACGACCTGCGGGTGCTGGAGGCCGCCGGGAAGGGCTGGATGAACACCATCCACTGCCACGGAGACCACATCATGTTCCACATCCTCAAGGATTACCCCGTCCAGGTCTTCAACTGGCACGCCTGGGAATCCCTGCCCGCCCTGGACGAGGCCTATGCCCTCACCGGCAAGTGCCTCATGGGCGGCCTGAGCCGGACCGACATCACCCAGCAGAACCGGGGCGCCATCCAGAATCAGATCTTCCAGTGCTTCAAGCTCCTGGGCGGACGGCATCAGATCCTCACCCCGGGCTGCGTCATCCGCTACCCCCTGGACGACGACATGCTCTCCTTTATCGGGACGACTCGAAATGAAATTGAGGCGGTATTTGACCAGCGCTGACGCCGCTGTAAATTTCCCGGGCCAGGCTGATGAATTCCCGGCCCGCCCGGGTGAGCAGCTTGCTCTTCAGGCGGCAGACTGAGATCTGGAACCGGCCGATCCCGCTGGTATCCAGCAGGAAAATAGAGAGCCTGTCCAGCCCCTCCTGGCTGAACAGGGGGGTGCTCCCGTGGCCGGAGAGCCGCTGGTCGGGTGACAGGAAGGTCAGAGGCAGCACACAGGCCCCCATTCCCTCCATGCACAGGGATGCCTCCGTGATCAGATTCTGGGTTGAGACCACCACCTCCGGCTCTATCCCGGCGTTCCGGCACAGGGTCTGAAAGACCCGGCCGTTCATGGTCTCCGGATGCTGCACCACAAAGGGCAGCTCCGCAAAGCGGTCCATGGACAGGGCGCCCTCCCCCAGCTTCCGGTCCAGATGGTGCTCCTTCATCAGCCGGTCAGGGACCAGCACCACGAACTTTTCCTCAAACAGCGGCGTCACCGCCAGCTCCTCCGTGTTTTCGGGCTGATAGCCGATGCACAGGTCGGCTGTGCCATCGTACAGCGCATCCGCGATGTTCCCGCTGACGGTCCCCTCCACCAGATGGAGCCGGATCTGGGGGAAGAGCTGATGAAAGGCGGACAGCAGGGGCGGCAGCATGATGGTCCCCCGGGTCACCGGGATGCCCACGGTCAGCTCGCCCTGCCGGAAGTTCTTGATGTCCTGGACCTCCCGGGCGTAGTCGTCCACCGAGCTCAGGATCTCCCGGGCATGCTTCTGCAGGGCCCGTCCCGCATCGGTCAGGGTCATGGGGATGCCCCGGTCAAACAGCCTGACCCCGTAATATTCCTCCAGCTTGGAGATGTGGCTGCTCAGGGCCTGCTGCGAGATGAACAGGCGCTTGGCTGCCCGGGTGAAGTTCAGCTCCTCCGCCGCCGCCGCGAAGCATTTCAGACTGGTCAGACTGAACATGGCCGTCTCCTCCAATCAAACAGTTGTCTATCTCTTGCTTATTTTATTCGATTTGCTTGTGCTTTACAAGTGTTCATTTTCAGATACCACCCCAGATAGGAGAGCGATACAGCATGGATCAAGCACTTTATCAGAATCACCTCGGCATCCTTCGGGAGGAATTGCTGGTGGCCCTGGGCTGCACCGAGCCCATCGCCATCGCCTATGCCGGCGCCAAGGCGCGGCAGCTGCTGGGCGTAATGCCAGAGCACTGCCGGGTCCGGTGCAGCGGCAACATCATCAAAAACGTGAAGGGCGTCATCGTCCCCAACTCCGGCGGTATGCGCGGCATCGACGTGGCGGCCACCCTGGGCATCGTGGGCGGAGACCCGGACCGGGAGCTGGCCGTGCTGGAGACCGTGACGCCGGCGGATATCCAGACCACCCAGGCACTGGTGAAGGAGGGCTTCTGCACCTGCGAGCTGGTGGAGGACGTGGACAACCTGTATATCGTGGTGGAGCTGGAGGGCGGCGGACACTCCGCTGAGATCGAGATCCAGGAGCACCACAACAACATCACCTACATGAAGAAGGACGGCACGGTCCTGCTGGACAGCCGCCCCGACCCCAGCTGCAAAAAACAGAGCGGCGGTCCGGACCGGATGCTCCTCAATGTGGCCAACATCCTGGAATTCGCGGACACGGTGAAAATGGAGGATGTGGAGGAGCTCATCGGCCGCCAGATCGACTATAACACCGCCATCTCTGACGAGGGTCTCAAGGGCAACTACGGTGTGGAGACCGGCCGCATCCTTATGGAGAACGCGGGGAATGCCAGCGGGCTGAACCGTGTCCGCCTCCAGGCCCGGGCCGCCGCCGCCGCAGGCAGCGACGCCCGGATGAGCGGATGCTCCCTGCCGGTAGTCATCAACAGCGGCAGCGGCAACCAGGGCATCACTGTGACCATGCCCATCGTCATCTATGGGCGGGCCTGGCAGGCGGACCGGGAGCTGATCCTCCGCGCCCTGGTGCTGGCCAATCTGATCAGCGTGCATCAGAAGAAGTACATCGGCAGCCTCAGCGCCTACTGCGGCGCCACCAGCGCCGCCACCGGGGCCGCCTGCGGCGTGGCCTATATGATGCTCCGCCAGAAGGGGGAGCAGGAGCGGATCTATCAGATCCTCTGCGACACCATCACCAACAGCATCGAGACCCTGGGCGGCATGGTGTGCGACGGGGCCAAGGCCAGCTGTGCGGCCAAGATCGGCCTGGCGGTGGAGAACGCCCTGATGGCCCTGGAGCTGAGCCTGGCAGGCAACGTCTTCCAGCCCGGCGAGGGCATGACCATGGAGGACCCGGAGGACACCATCGCGGCAGTGGGCCGCATGGGCCGGGTGGGTATGAAGAGCACCGACGTAGAGATCCTGAACATCATGCTGGGGAACTGAAGCTGTCCCCAGACGATACGCGGCCGGACGGGAGCATCCTGTCCGGCCGCGGTCTTATTCTCCCCGCCTTCTCCCACCCCCACCTTAGCGGGGACTCTTTCAACAGCCTGAGGCCGGGCGGCTTTCGCCGTCCGGCCCTTTTCTCTCACCGGTACGATTTCTCTTGCCGGTGCGCCGGAAAATACCTATAATAGAACACAAACAAGACCACTCTATTGCTGGAGGAAGCCTATGAAACAGATTTCCTGGTACCGCAGCATCCGCTTCCGCATCCCTGCTGTCATCGCTCTCGTCCTTCTGGTCCCCATCGTGGTCTTCTGGCACTATTCCATGGAGCTGACCCGAAAAAATATGCTGAGTCAAACATCAAATCTGATCTATACCAACCTCTACGGGGCCTCTCTCCTGATGGATGATGTGATGGAGCAGGTCAGTGATTTCAGCCGGGAGATCAGTCAGGACCCCGGCTTTCTCTCTCTGATCTCCCAATACCAGCAGGCCGATGCCGGTTCTGACCAGCGCCAAAAAGCACGCAGCCAGCTCTCCCTGGCTCTGAGCCAGTATGTGGGCCAGCTGCGCACCCTGGATTCCATCTATCTCATGTTTCCCGAGACAGAGACAGTGGTTACCATGCTGCCCGGGCAGAAGGAGCTCTCCTTTTCCCACCACTATGCTCAGCAGCTGTACCAGATGTACTACGATGTTTTTGAGTCCCCCATCGTCTGGCACCTGCTCCCCTCCGCCGGCGGAGGCAGCCGGATGCTCTCCCATATCCGGCCGGTCTCAGGTCCTGCCCAGCAGGAAAAGTGCATCCTGATCTGCAATCTGAAGGACTCCGCCTGGCAGACCGCTCTTTCCGCTCTGGAGCTGTACTCCGGTTCTGTCTGGATCAGCAATTATGCAGGACAGGTGCTCCTCTCCTATGGGAGCACGCTTTCCACGTCCCAGAACATTGGCCAAGACAGCCGCTTTTCCCAGGCTTTTGCGCAAAACCGCCAGTATGGGACTTACTCCTACCAGGAGGATGGCACCGACTATCTGATCTCCTACTATAACGCCGTAGAGAGCGGATGGAAATATCTCTCCTGTGTCCCGGAAGATATCGTCCTCTCCGGCTCCGGCGGCGCTCGGGCCTTCTCTCTCCTTGCCCTGCTGTGCGGTGCCCTGGGCATCTCTCTGGGCAGTCTGATCCTGTACCGGTATGTGGTGAGGCCCATTTCCGCCCTTATGAGCCATCTGAGCGATATGGAGCAGGGCACACTCGCCCAGGCTCCAGTCCCGGTCCAGCGGGATGAGATCAGCCTGCTCTTCCACCGGTACAACCAAATGATCCAACGGCTGCAAAAGCTCATCGACGAGATCTATGTCCAGCAGCTGCTCCGAAAGCAGGCTGAGCTTTCGTTTCTCCAGTCCCAGATGGACGAGCACTTCCTGTACAATACTCTGAACACCATTTACAGCCAGGCCAGCCATGAACACGCGGACACCTCTGCCCGGATGATCCTGACCTTGTCCCGATATTTCCGGATCAGTCTCTCTCAGGGCAGCGACAAGCTCCCTCTGGACCAGCTGGCCGACCTGCTCCGCAGCTATCTCCAGCTCCAGCAGATGCGCTTCGGCCGCTCGCTTGTCTTTCAGATCCAGCGTTTCCCGGAGATGGAGCAGTTTGTGGCACTCAAATATCTCTTTCAGCCCATTGTGGAAAATTCCATCGTCCACGGTTTTGAAAAACGCCCCGCGCAGCACCGAATCGAGATCACATTTCAAAAAGAAGGCGACATGCTTTTCTTTCAGGTGGCCGACGACGGCATCGGGATCTCGCCCCAGGATCTGGGGCCCCTGCTGCGTCAGATCAATGGTGAGGGGCCCATCCAGGGGCGGAGCTTCGCTCTGCGCAATATCCATGAGCAGCTCTGCATTGCCTATGGGCCCCGGGATATCCACATAGAGAGCCGCCCCGGTGCGGGCACACGTGTTTTCTTTCGCATCCCTCTGGAAAGGAGAGAGCCCCATGTCTAACTATTCTTTATTAGTCGCTGATGACGAGGAGATCCCCCGCCGGCACATCCTGGAGGATATCTCCTGGGACACGCTGAACATCCGTCCCCTCTATCAGGCCTCCACCGGCTGGGAGGCCCTGGCCCTGCTTTTGAAACATCAGCCCGATATTCTCATCTTAGATATCCGAATGCCCGGCCTCAGCGGGCTTCAGCTCCTGGACGAGCTGGTCCTCCGGCACAGCTCTACAAAGGTCATCACATTGAGCGGTTACAGTGACTTTGAAGCGGCCAGGAAAATGCTTTCCAGCGGGATGGTGGTGGAATACCTGCTCAAACCCGCCTCCGAAGACGAGCTCTTTGAAGCTGTTTTCAAATGCATCGAGCGCATCGATCAGACCCGCGGCCCTGACGACCCGGTCCCTCTGGAAGAGCCCGGACCGGAACCTCCTTCTTTTCACGAGAACGCCCAGCCCCGCGGGAGCAAGGTCCTGCTCATCCAGCAGGTCAAGGAGTATCTTCAGGAAAACTACACCCAGCGCATCACCCTGAATTCCGCTGCCGCCCTGGTGTATCTCACCCCCACCTATCTCTCCAAGCTGTTTGCCGAGGTGGAAGGGATGGGATTTTCCGAATATCTTTCCGCTCTCCGCATCCAGCATGCCAAGGAGGCCCTTCTGGACTACCACAGGCGCATCTATGAGATCGCCGCCCAGGTCGGATATCAGGATGTGAAGCATTTTATGAAGGTCTTTAAAAAGCAGGTGGGGATGACCCCGCGGGAATACCGGGAGAGCCATCTGTTCTGAGGGAAGGCATAAAATAACACACCAAAATGAAAGATTGCCCCATTTACCCTGAAAAAGTTTCTGATACAATGTTGGTAGAGAGAGAAAGCAAACTTTTAAAGGGGGCGAATGGCCATATTACCAGAAAGGACCACTCTGCCATGAGACCGCTGACACCGCTTTTTCTCACCCTCGCTCTCCTGCTCTGCTCCTGCCGGACGTCCCTTCCCCCATCCTCCTCGCCCGCCTCTCAGGAGGCGGATCAGGGATCATACCGGATCGGCGTCAGTTTTCCCACCACCAGCCTGCTCTTCCGCAGCGCTATGTTTCAGCTTCTGGAGGAGTTCGATCTCTCCGAGGGATCTGTGGAGCTGATCCTGTGCGATGGGGAAAACAGCCAGGAGAAACAGAATCAGGACCTGGTAAATCTGATCGATGATCCTGTGGACGGGATCATCCTCATCCCCTATACCATGGAGGGCCCCCTTCCCGCGATCCAGTATGCCAACGACCGCGGCATCCCGGTCCTCACCTTGGACAACCGGGTAGAGTCCTCCTCCCTCTCCCGCACCATCGGATATGTGGGGGCTGAGCACGTCACCATGGGGGAACAGGCCGCCCGGCTGCTCATCTCCGCTCTGGAGGAGCATTTTCCTGACGCCGCCCAGTGGAACGTGATCTACCTCACCGGCATTCCCAACTCCTCCGGCGCCGTAGACCGGGACAAGGGGATCACCCAGGTACTCTCTCAGGAGCCCCGCATCCGTCTCCTGGGCACCTATAACGGGGAGTTCTCCCGCCTCAACGCTGAGAGCATCCTGGATGACTGCCTCAATGTTTACCCTGATCTCCATGGGGTCATCTGCCAAAATGACCTCATGGCCGAGGGCTGCTACCAGGCTCTGGTCCGCCGGGGGCTGGCCGGAGAGGTGGCTCTGGTGGGCATCGACGGCCAGCGTTCTGTGGTGGAGGAGATCGCCGCTGGCGGCATAGACGGCACTGTCATTCAATATCCCGATATGGCGCTGGAGGCCGTAGAAGAGATCTGCCGCTACCTGGACGGCGAGCCTCTGTCCTTCTCCAATTATCAGCAAACCGATATCATCACGCGGGAAAACGCCCAGTGGTATCTGGACCAGGATCTTCCCTGGTAGAGCCATTTCAAGATGAAGTCCTTCCAGCGGGCCCCTGGAAGATTTCATATCACCTTCCGGACCAGATTGAAAGGAGAATTACGATGAAAAAACTGACTGCGATCCTTCTGACCGGCGCCATTGCGGCGTCCCTCTCCGCCTGTTCCACTCAAGCCGAAGAGCCAGCCTCCCTGGGCATGGACCTGAGCCAGTACACGGTGGTCGACATCTCTCATCTTCAAGAAGCCGATATGCCGGCGGACCCCTCTCTCCAGCTCCCCCAGTCTGACTTCTTCGGCCGTATCGGCGTAGACGGCGGACTGCACAACCTGGAGGTCCTCAGCTATTGCGTCCACACTGGCACCCACATGGATGCTCCCTATCATGTCATCGAGACTGGCGGTGGGATCGACACCGTGGACCCTCTCATTCTGATCGGCCCCGCTTGTGTAGTAAAGCTGGATGTGCCCGCCGGCTCCTACGGCATCACAGTAGACGATGTCAAAGCCTGGGAGGAGGAGAACGGAGAGATCCAGTCCGGTGAGGCTGTCCTCTTCCATACCGGCCATGACGCCCTCTGGGAGACTGATCCCGACGAGTATATCACCAACTACCCCTATCTTCTCCCCGAGACTGCCCAATATATGGTGGACAAGGGAGTGCGCTATATCGCCATGGAGTCTATCTCTCCCGACACCACCACCACCGAGAGCCACCAGATCCTCCTGGGCAACGGCGTCGGCGTGGTAGAGAACGTGTGCAACCTGGGGGACATCGAGGCCGACCGCTGCTATACCATCGGCACCTTCCCCAACTCCCAGGGTGCCACCGGCGTCTGGACCCGGATCTTGGCACTCTATCCGTAAAACTTTGCAGTACAAATGCTGAAGGGCCGCCCCATCTGGGGCGGCCCTTCAGTTTGAGGAAAAAGAGTCCCTGGAGGACTTTTCCCTCAGCCGGCATCCCGATCCTTTTCCGCCCCGTCCAGGGCGGAAAAGCCCTCGCCTCGCTCTGCTCGCCGCCCCCTTGCGGAGCAAGGGCAGCGGGGGTTGGGATTTCCATTCGAGGCGGACTTCTGCCCCCTCGAACTCCCCCGCCCGATCCCAAAACATCTTCTCTGAAAAAAGGCTTTCAGCAAACTGAGCCGAAGGGCCGCCCCAGATGGAGCGGCCCTTCGGCTGATATAGAGGATTGAAGACAGGTAGCAAACAGGATGTCCCGATCAGGCGTCGTGGGACTTGGAGTGGCTGGGGGCGACGTACTGGCCGTTCTCCTTCTTGACCAGCTTGCCCTCCTTGACCAGCTCGTTGGGACTGTAAATGTCGTTGATGTTCCAGCAGCCGGGGGTGGGCACCACGATGTTCTCCATGGGGGCCTCCACCAGGAAGGGCTTGCCGGCCTTGTTGGCCTCGATGGCCTTCTCCAGGGCAGGCTTGAACTCGTCGGCGGAGGAGATGCAGATGGAGTCCACGCCGTAGGCCTTGGCCACGTCGGCCCAGCTGGGGGTGTAGCGCTCGCCGTTGGCGTCATAGAACACGGTGCCGAACTTGGTCTTGTAGTTGGCGTTCTCCAGGCCGGCGATGGTGCCGAAGGCGGCATTGTTCATGACCACCCAGGTGCAGGCGATTCCGTGCTCCACGGCGGCAGCCAGGCAGGAGGGGTTGATGCCGAAGCCGCCGTCGCCGGTGAGGTTCAGCACGATCTTATCGGGGGCAGCCAGCTTGCCGCCCAGGACGGCGGAGGGACCGAAGCCCATGGTGGCCAGGCCGGAGGAGTGGTGGATGGTGCCAGGCAGGGTGATATCGAACTCCTGGGCCACGCCGTTCTTGTTCCAGCCCACATCGGTGAAGATGATGGCGTCCTCGGGGATGACCTCCTTCACGTCCTTCAGGATGCGCTGGGGAGTCATGGGGAAGCGGCCGTCGCTGGAGATCGCCGCGTTGCTCTCCTTGAAGGCAGCCTTGGCCTTGGCGATCTGGGCCCGCAGCTCGGGGTTGCTCTTGCCCTTGGGGCAGATCTTCTTCACTTCCTCCAGGATCTGGGCCAGGCCGATCTTCAGGTCGCCGATAGCGCCGATCTCCACAGGGTAGTTGCGGCCGATCTCGTTGGGGTCGATGTCGATCTGCAGGAAGGTGGTCTTATCGGGATCGAAGGTGACGCCCTGATACCAGCTGGAGCTGTCGGCCTCGCCGAAGCGGGTGCCCAGGCCCAGGATCACGTCGGCATTGGTGGTCAGGGAGTGGGTGAACTCCAGGCCCCAGAAGCCGGTCTGGCCGATCATCAGGGGGTGCTGGTCGGACAGGCAGCCCTGGCCGGCCAGAGTGCGGGACACAGGGAGATCCAGGAACTCGGCCAGAGCGGCCAGCTCCTCGGAGGCCTGAGCCAGCAGGATGCCGCCGCCGGCGTGGAGGACGGGGTTCTTGGCCTCCACCAGCTTCTTGGCGATGGCCTTGGCGGCAGCGGGGTCCAGGGCGGGCTTCAGGGTCTCGTGGCTGTCCTTGTAGGTGCGGGCCCACAGCTCCTCGTCCATCTCACGGGAGAACATGTCCATGGGCACGTCCACCAGGACGGGGCCGGGACGGCCGGCCTCAGCCAGACGGAACGCCTTGTCCAGGATGTAGGGCAGGGCCTCCACATCGTCCACGCGCCAGCTGCGCTTGCACACGGGCTTGAGCATGCTGTACTGGTCGCCGTCCTCATGCATCTGGACCTCCTGATGGGGGTGACGGCCGAAGTAATAGCTGGGCACATCGCCCACGATGACCACCATGGGGATGGAGTCCAGGGAGGCGTTGGCCACGCCGGTGATGACGTTGGTCAGGCCGGGGCCCAGGTGGCACATGACCACGGAGGCCTTGTGGGTGATGCGGGCGTAGCCGTCAGCCGCGGTGGAGGCAATGGCCTCATGCCGGGTGCCGATGTACTCGATCTTCTTGCTGCGGGAAAGGGCGTCCAGCATGCCGATGACGGTGTGGCCGCACAGTCCGAACAGCTTGGTGACGCCCCGGCGCTCCAGGTAGTCCACCAACAGGTCAGATACCAGTTTCTTGCTCATAGTTCGATTCCTCCGTTTTTTGATTGTCTCGGTCTTCCGAATTTCAGGGGGGATTTACTGCTTCTGCGCCGCGATCTCGTTGAGCTTGTCGGCGATGGCACCGTAGCCGGAGAAGAAGCTGCACAGCAGGGGGGTCTTCACGTCCTTCAGGTCGGGCAGCAGGGCGCGCATGGACACCTGGGCCATCACGATGGCGTCATAGCCCATTTTGTCCAGCTCCCGGATGCTCTCCATCAGGATGCGGTTGTGCTCCTCGGGGTGGCCGGCCTGGAGAGCATCCCAGGCAGGGTTCTGGAGGTACTGGGTGCACTCCATCTTCTTGCCCTGCTCCGCGCCCACCTTCTCGATCAGCCGCTGGCTGGGGCCCAGGGTGGTCTCCAGGGTGGCGATCAGGGCGATCTTGGTGCCCAGCCGAACGGCCTCCTGGGCCATGGGCAGGTCGATCTTCATCACGGGGACGTTGACCTCTTTGGCGTAGATGTCCGCCACCTCGCCCACAGTGGAGCAGGAGTTGACGATCAGGTCCGCACCGGAGATCTCCGCCGCCTTGGCGTACAGGGTCATCCGGTCGATGACCGCCTGGCTGGGGCCGCCATTGGCCCGGACATCAGTGAGCAGGGTGCTGTCGGTGATGAATTCCACCCGCACGCCGGGGACCTTCTCCTTCAGGAAGGCGACGGTGTCCTCCCGCTTGGCGAAGCTGGTCTGAAGAATACACACATGAGGTGCTGCCATAGTTGGGTTCATCCTTTCTCACATTTTTCTGCACTTCGGGCAGGGACAGCGCCCTGTCCGAAGTGCCTGTCTCTTTTAACCCTTCCGGGCCACCAGAGCCTTGGCCTTGGCCACGATGGAGTCCACGTCCATGCCGTGGTCCTTGTAGATCAGCTCCGGGTCGCCGGACTCACCAAAGCGGTCCTGGATGCCCACGATCTCCATGGGTACGGGGCAGTTGCCCACCACCACCTCAGCCACGGCGGAGCCCAGTCCGCCGAAGATGGAGTGGTCCTCGATGGTCATGATGGCCCCGGTCTCGCCGGCCGCCTTCAGCACGGCCTCCTTGTCCAGAGGCTTGATGGTGGCCATGTCCAGCACCCGGACGCCGATCCCCTGCTCCTTCAGGATGGCGGCCGCGTCCAGCGCCTTCTTCAGCAGGATGCCGGAGACGATCATAGTCATGTCGCTGCCGTTGTCCACCACGGTGTTGGCCTTGCCCCACTCGAACTTGTAGGTGGCGGGGTCATACAGGTCGGCAACCGGGTTGCGGTGCAGACGGACGTACAGGGGGCCGGTGAAATCCACCGCCGCATGGGCCAGGGCCCGGGCCGCCACGGCGTCGGCGGGCTGCACCACGGTCATATTGGGGAAGGAGCGCATGATGGACACGTCCTCAATGGCGGCGTGGGTGGCGCCGTCGCCGCCCACCTGGAGGCCGGCGTGGGTGCCGATGACGGTGACGTTCAGGTTGGGGTAGCAGACGAAGGTACGCACCTGCTCGCAGGCCCGCATGGAGGCGAACACCGCGAAGGTGGCCAGGAACACCTTGTTGCCGCAGGCGGCCATGCCGGCGGAGGCGGCCACCAGGTTCTGCTCGGCAATGCCGAAGGAGAACTCCCGCTCGGGGAAATACTTGCCGAACTTCTCCAGACCGCAGGTCTTGGTGTCGGCGTTACAAACCACAAAATTCTCGTTGGTCTTGGCGATCTCAATGATCTCCTGTCCAAAGGCCATACGGGTGGCAAGAGTCTTTGCCATTACACAACGCCCCCTTCCTTGATTTCCGCAATTGCTTTGACCATCTGCTCGTCGTCAGGCGCGGAGCCGTGCCAGACGGAGTCGTCCTCCATGAAGGAGACGCCCTTGCCCTTGACAGTGCGCATCAGGATGGCAGTGGGGTGGCGCATGGTCTTGGCGGTGTGCAGGGCGGTGAGCACGTCCTTCATGTTGTGGCCGTTGACCTCTACCACCTTCCAGCCGAAAGCGCGCCACTTGTCAGCCAGGGGCTCCACCGTCATGATGTCATTGACCCAGCCGTTGATCTGGACGCCGTTGCAGTCCACGATGGCCACCAGGTTCTTCAGGTCGTGATGGCTGGCTGCCATGGCGGCCTCCCAGACCATGCCCTCCTGGATCTCACCGTCACCCAGCATGACGTAGGTCATGTAGTCCTGGTGATGCAGCTTGCCGGACAGGGCCATGCCCACGCCCACGGACAGGCCGTTGCCCAGGGAGCCGGCGGTCATGTCCACGCCGGGGGTCTTGTTCATGTCCGGATGGCCCTGGAGGATGGAGTGGTACTGACGCAGGGTGTTCAGCTCCTTGGGGTCGAAGTAGCCCCGGCGGGCCAGTGCCGCATAGAGCACCGGGCAGGAGTGGCCTTTGGAGAGGATGAAGCGGTCCCGGTCAGCCCAGCGGGGGTTCTGGGGATCGATATTCAGCACGTGGAAGTACAGGGCGGTCACCATCTCCACCGCGGAGAGAGAGCCGCCGGGGTGTCCAGCCTTGGCGGCGTGGATCATGGAGATGATGTCCTGTCGGATCTGGACGGCCTGCTCTTCCAGCCGTTCCACATCCCGTTGGGTGAAGTAGTTGTGGTTCACCATCGTTCAATCCTTTCTACATCAGTTTTTGTTCTCCCTGGCTCCCAGCCTTTTGCCGGGGGCCTGTTTCCTTCTTCGCCCATAGACTACCTCCGCCGGCGAAAAAAGTCCAATTCTTGTTTGTGACAGCTGGTATCATTAAAAATGATATCGCAGCCCCAAACTTTCTTGACAAATCCGGGAAAATAGCGGATACTGAGCTTTGGCAGCCCTTCTCCACTCTGGAACGAGCCCCCGCTTTTCCTTTTGATTTGACATTTTGCACAAAACAGATGCTCTCTATTTTGTTGGTCTGAAAAAACGCTTTTGCCGCCCGCTCCGCCCGCCGCGGGGACTGGCGGCCATCCCATTGATCGGAGGCATGAAACCATATGGAACTTTACACGCTTCGCTATGTGCTTGCCGTGGCCGATTCGGGGAATTTTTCCCTGGCGGCCCAGGCCTGCCACGTGGGACAGCCCGCCCTGTCCCAGCAGATCGCCAAGCTGGAGAAGGAGCTGGGGGTGGCCCTCTTCGCCCGCAATCCTCGGGGTGCCACCCTGACGGAGGCGGGCAAGGATTTTGTTCTCCGGGCCAGGGAGATCCTTCAGCGTGCCCAGGCCCTTCAGGCTGAGATGTCCTTCTATGCCGGGCTGCGCAAGGGCTCCCTCAACCTGGGCATCATCACCAGCCTCCAGTGCATCAACTTCGGCGGCATGCTCTCCGCCTTCTGCGGCAGTTACCCCGACATCTCGGTGAACATCGTTCAGGAGGGGACCCACCGGCTGCTGGAGCTGCTGCTGGACCGGAAGGTGGATCTGGCCTTTCTCAACCGCCCCCTGTCCCAGCTGGCCTCCAGCCTGGAGTTCGTCAAGCTGGGGGAGGACCATTACTCCCTGGCGGTCCCCCGTGTCCACCCCCTGGCCGGTCGTGAGGAGGTCAGCCTGCGGGAGCTGCGGGGGGAGCACTTCATCTTCCACCAGACCGGCCAGGTGGCCGCGGAGCTGTGCCTCACCGCCTGCCGCCGGGCGGGCTTTGAGCCGGACATCGTCTGCCGCTCCAGCAGTCCCACCACCAGCCTCTACATGGTCCAGGGCGGGCTTGGGGTGGCCTTTCTGCCCTCGGAGGACTTCCGCTCCCATACCCTCTCCGGCGTCCGGGAGATCAAACTGGAGGAGCGGATCGTCAAGGAGGTGGGGGTGGCCTGGCGCCGGGACGCGGCCTCCCCCCTGGTGGACGCCGCAGTCCAGTTCGCCCGGGAGTGGGTCAAATGACCGCCCCCTTCTTTTCCTCTTTTCCCCCTGTCCCTCTTGTTGTATAATAGAGCCATTCCACTGAGGAGGTCTTTTCTATGATCACATTGGCACAGCGCATCGAAGCCCTGCGCACCGAACGGGGTCTCAGCCGCCCCGCCCTCTCCCAGGCCCTGGGCTTTCCCAAAAATGCGGCGGAAAAGTTCGAGACCGGCCGCCAGACCCCCACCCGGGAGCAGCAGGAGAAGATGGCCGCCTTTTTCGGGGTCTCCCTCTTCTATCTCCGGGGGGAGAGCAACGACCGCACCCGTCAGGAGACCTGGATGGACGGCGGCTTCCAGGATGAGGAGGAGCCCGCTCCCCCGCCCCGCCGCGCCGCCCGGCCCGTCCCCCAGAGCGGCCCCGCCGGCCAGGACCAGGGCACGGTGTTTGACGCCTTCCTCCACAGCAAGGCGTTTCAGGATATGATCCGCGCCGCGGTACAGGAGGCCCTGCGCTCCCCTGAGGGGCAGGATATCCTCACCCAGGCCGTCCGCAAGGAGCTGGCCCGGCAGCGGTGAGCACCGGCCTGAAATCTGTACAGAAGAGGAGTCTCTATGAACGAAAAGGAAATTTCCGAGATCCGCCGCCGGTTTCGGCCGGACAGGAGCGGCATCTCCCACATCCGCGGATGTTATGTCAATGAAAATCGGGAGATCGTCTCCCAGTTCGACCAGTCCCTGGGGCTGATGTCCCAGGAGGAGTCGGAAAAGCTGCTGGCCATCCTCCGGCGCACCCTGTCCGGCACCCTGGGCAAAAACCTGGCGGACATCACCTTCTCCACCCAGCAGGTGGTGGACAGCGAGGAGCACCGGCTCCTCATGGCCCTGCGGGGCTCCTCCCTGGCGGACGAAGAGGCCGTGCAGGCCCTGTTCCAGCGGGTCATCTCCTCCCTCACCCTGGAGGGGAACTATCTCATCCTCCTGGCCCACGACACCTACGACGTCCCCTACCGGGCCAAAGACGGGGAGCGGATGGACGACGCCTCCGACCAGGTGTTCTCCTACATCCTGTGCTCCATCTGCCCGGTGAAGCTGACCAAGCCCGCCCTGAGCTACTTTGTCTATGAAAATGCCTTCCACGACCTGAAGGCGGACTGGGTCGTCTCTCCGCCGGAGGCAGGCTTCCTCTTCCCCGCCTTTGACGAGCGCACCACCAACCTCTATAATGCCCTCTACTACTCCCGGGACATCGGGGAGAACCACCCGGAGCTCATTGACGCCCTGTTCCGCACCCCTCCTCCCATGCCTGCCGCCGTCCAGAAGGAGACCTTTGAGTCCCTCCTGGGGGAGACGCTGGCGGAGGATTGCAGCTATCACGTGGTCCAGGCCGTCCACAGCCAGCTGCGGGACATGATCGAAGAGCACAAGGCCAGCAAGGAGGAGCAGCCCCTCCTGCTCTCCAAGGGGGAGGTGCGGTCCGTCCTGTCCTCCTGCGGCGTGGCCGCCCCCCATGTGGATGCCTTTGAGGCCCAGTATGACCAGGCCTTCGGCCCGGAGGCCGGCCTGAGCCCCCGCAATCTGGTGGACCCCAAGCAGCTGGAGGTCCGCACTCCCGACGTCACCATCCACGTCAACCCGGAGCGCAGCGACCTGGTGGAGACCCGCATGATTGAGGGCACCCGGTACATCCTCATCCGGGCCAACGAGGGCGTGGAGGTCAACGGCGTCAGCATCCAGATCTCCTGAAACTGTCGAAAAAGCGAGAGCGGCCCCTCTGTTCCAGAGGGGCCGCTCCTTTTGCTTGTCCGTCTATTCGATATGCAGCTCCAGCACCTGCTCGGAGGAGAAGTCCTCGATCTGGAGGTAGTACTCCGCGCAGTCCAGCAGGGCCTTCATGGGGACAATGCCCACCACCTCGCTGCCCACCACCCGGACGCCATAGCGCCGGGCCTCCATCTTCACCATCTCAAAGACACTGTAAATGGAACTTTTGGTGTAGTCGGTCAGGTTCATGGTCACCTGAGCCAGGTTCCGCTCCTCCAGGGCGATGCCCATGGCCTTCACATAGTGCAGGCCGCCGCCGATGTTCCGCACCCGGCGGGCGATCTGCCGGGCGATCTCCACATTGGGGGTGTCCAGGTTGATGTTGAAGCAGATCAGAGGCATCCGGGCCCCGATGGCGGTGGCCCCGCCAGTGGGGTGGATGGTATCCGGCCCGAAGTCCGGCTTCCACAGGGGGTCCTTCATCTTCTCCGCCAGCCCCTCGAACTGTCCCTTGCGGATGTTGGCCAGGTCCACCCGGTGGGGGGCAGTGGCAGACTTCTCATAGAGGTAGAAGGGCTGTCCGTAGAGCAGAGCGGCTTCCTGTGCTATCTCCCGGGCCAGCTGGTCCGCCTCCTGGATGGTGCAGTCCCGCACCGGGATGAAGGGGATCACGTCCACGCAGCCGATGCGGGGGTGCTGCCCCTCGTGCCGGGTCATATCAATCAGCTCCACCGCCGTGCCGATGGCCTCCACCATGGCCCGCTTCAGGGGCTCCGGCTGGCCCAGTACCGTCACCACGCAGCGGTTGTGGTCTGGATCTGTGGAGTAGTCCAGCAGCTTCACTCCCGGCTTGGCCCGGAAGGAGTCCACGATGCGCTCCACCTTCTTCAGGTCCCGCCCCTCGCTGAAATTGGGGACGGATTCGATCCATTTATCCAGCTTCATGTCTCTCTCCTCTCTCTGTCCTGGGCCACGGGGACGCCCCCCTCTTTTACCTTTTTATATTATTATAGTGTTTTCCCCTCCCCCTGGCAAGGCAAAAACGCGTCCCCGGCAAATTTTTGCCCGGGAACAGTTGCACACCCGGCCCCAAATCCGATATACTGGACCCAGACCAAAGAGGGGGGCTTTCTGATGCTCAATGTGACCATGCTCCAGACCCCCAGCGTCACGCTGGACGGGGTCCCGGTCTCCTTTCCCTTCAAGCGGGCGGACGCCCTGCTGTACTACATGCTGGTGCGCCGCAGCGCCACCCGGCAGGAGCTCATCTCTCTGCTGTGGGAGAGCTGCGACGAGGCCACCGGCCTGAAAAATCTCCGCAACACCTTATATACGCTGAAAAAGACCCTGGGGGGCGACTTTCTCCTCTCCCCCCAGAAGTCCCTGGTGGTGGTGAACAGCGCCTGGGAGGTGGACTGCGACTACGACCGCTTCACCCAGCGGGGGGATTTCTCCGCCTACCGAGGCCCCTTCCTCCAGGGCTTCGCCGTCAAGCACGCCTTCTCCTTCGACGAGTGGCTGGACCGCACCCGGGAGAAGCTCCACGAGCAGTATCTGGGCCGGCTGGCCCAGCAGGCCCAGGCCGCCCTGGAGGCCGGCGACCCGGAGGAGGCCGCCCGCTGGGCCACCGAGTATCTGCGGGAGGACCCCTTTGACGAGTCCATGGCCGCCTTCCTCATGGAGCGCCTGCGGGCGGCCCGGAAGTACTCCCGGGCCGCCCAGGTGTACCAGCGGCTGAAGGAGCAGCTCTCCGAGGAGCTGGGTGTGGACCCCCTGGAGAGCACCACCATGCTCTATTACGAGATCATGAACCAGTGGAACGACACCACCCAGGCCCCCGGGGAGGCAGAGGCGCCCCAGGTCCCCGTGGGACGGGAGACCCTCTATGCCGCCCTGCGGGCGGCGGCGGGCTCCTTCGCCGAGGGGGCGGTGCGCCGCTGCTCCCAGCTGTTCATCGGGGAGGTGGGCTCCGGCAAGAGCGAGCTCATCAGCCACTTCCTCCGCTGGTCCGATCTGTCCGCCCTGCTGGTGCTGCGGTGCGGCTGCCTCCAGTCGGAGGAGGGCCTCCCTCTGGCCCCCTGGGACCGCATCCTGCTGTCCCTGCGGGAGTTCATCCAGGAGGAGCAGCTCTCCCTCCCGGTCCCGGTCCAGGTCCGATTAGGCCAGGCGTTCCCTCTCTTCCGCTCTGAGAACGCCTGGCCGGGCGGAGTCTCCGCCCGGGCGCTGCGCCAGTGGGACCAGGGGCTGGAGGACAGCCTCCTGCTCCTCTTTTCCGCTGTCACCCGCCGGAAAAAGGTGCTCCTGGTGCTGGAGGACCTGCAATGGGCTGACGAGGAGAGCCTGCGTCTGGGGGACGGCCTGCTCCGCCGCCTGGAGGGCAGGGGGCTGATGACCATCCTCACCGCCCGGGACGACCTCTCCCCCTCTGCCCTGGCCCGGCTGGAGTCGCTGGAGGCGGACGGCCTGCTCCGCCGCCATCGCCTGCCCCCTCTCACCCCGGAACAGACAGAGGAGCTGCTCCGCAGGGAGCTGGGCGGTGAGGCCGCCCGGCGCATGGCTCCCCAGTTTCACCGGGAGACCGGAGGCAACCTCTATCTGCTCACCGAGCTGACCCAGGCCTACCGCCGCAGCGGCGATGTGGAGGCCACCCTCCAGACCCTGGGGGATATCCTGATGGACCGGCTCTCCGGCCTGTCCGGAGCGGCCCTCCAGGTGGCCGAGCTCATCTCCCTCTTCTCCGAGGAGGTGCCCAGCCGCCTGCTGCTGGAGCTGATGGACCAGAATGACCGCCTGCTCACCGCCGGTCTGGACGAGCTGCGGGGCCGGGGCATCATCCTGGAGCACCACACCGAGGGGGACCCCACCTACCGCTTTGCCCACCAGCGCATCCGGGAGCTGGTCTACGACCGGCTCTCCTACTCCCAGCGTCAGCCCCTCCACCTCCAGGCCGCCGAGCTGCTCTCCCAGGGGGAGCAACCCCAGGAGGGGGGCGCCTGCCGCCAGATCGCCCGCCACTTTCAGCTGGCCGGCAGCCGCCTGCGTGCTCTGGAGTACCGCATCCGGGCCTGTGATCTGGACAGCTCCCGGGCCTTCGAGCCCTTCTCCCCCCTGGGGGGAGACGCTCCCGCCCCCCGCTCCCCAGAGGAGCTGGAGGAGCAGACCCAGCAGTTCCTGCGGGAGCTGTCCGCCCTGCGCCGTGAGGGGGCGGACCCCGCAGTCCTGAGCCGTCTGGAGCTGGCCACCGCTCTGATCCAGGGGCGCATCGCCCTGTTCCAGGGGGACAGCGCCCGGGGCAGCGATATCCTGGGCGCCCTCAGCGGCGGCAGCATCCACCCCGACACGGGGGTGCTCATCCGGGCCTGCTACCTGCTGGCCTCCTCCGCCCTCTACCGCCAGGCCACTGAACAGGTGGAGCGCTACACCGCCACCGGCATGCGCCTGCTGGAGCGCACCCGGGACCCGGTCCAGCAAGCCCAGTTCCAGCGGCTTCGGGGCGGCCTGTTCTGTCTCCAGGGCGCCTATGACAAGAGCCGCTACTATCTGCTGGAGGCCATGGACGCTCTGCGGGGACAGCCCCGCTCCACCGCGGTCCGGCTCCAGCTGGCGGCCGTCTACTGTGACTACGGCCGGGTCTGCCGCCAGCGGCTGGAGTACGCCGACGCCTGCTCCTACTATAAGCGGGCCCTCTCCCTGCTGGGAGACCTGCCCTGGCCCGGCGGCGTCTGGGTCTATGTCCATTACGGGCGGGCCGCTTTTGCCCTGGAGGACCATCCCAGGGCCCGTGAGCTGTTTCAGCATGGGTATGACAACGCGAAAGTTTCCGGCGAGCTGTGGGGCCGGACAGCCGCCGCAGCCTACACCGCCTATTATCAGGCCATGGAGGGGGACTACGAGCGGGCGGCGGTCAGCTTGGCCGATGCCCAGTCCTGCCAGCAGCGGCTGAATTCCCCTCTGGAGGGGGTCATCCTCCACTTTGTCTCCATGCACATCCGCAGCCGGCTGGACCTGGAGCAGCGGACGGGCTCCCCCCTCGCCCCTCTGCTCACCTACTCCCCGGAGAGCTACGCCCGGCAGGGGGTCCGCCTGCTTTCCAGCGTCCCCAGCGTATTCGAGGCGGAGCAGCTCTCCCAGAGCCTGCGCAACGGCATCGCCACCCAGCAGCGGTACCGTGCCTCTGAGCTGTACAGCAAAAACAAGCATTTTATGGCGGAATGAGCTTCCGTCTCAACAGAGTTTCCTCCTATTTTTTAAAATTAGACGTTTCTTAGATGCTTCGTGACTATAGTGGTACTTGTAATGTCCAATTCTGCTTTGGCGAAAGGAGGTCGGACGAGCCGGGGCAGTGTTTCGGTCCGTAAGGAGAGCGGTCCGAGGAAAAAAGAGAATCAATGGGAGGGTAACATTATGTCATTTGAAACTGTGGAAAACGTCCTCAACATCAACACCGACGCAATCATGACCCTAGCAATGGCTTCCATTCTTCTGCTGATCGGTTACGCGATCAAAAACAAGGTCAACTTCCTGGCCAAGTACTGTATCCCTGCTCCCGTCATTGGCGGCTTCATCTTTATGTTCATCACCTTCGCCGGCCACACCACCGGTACTTTTACCTTCAACTTCACCAACACCTTCCAGGACCCCTTCATGCTGGCCTTCTTCACCACCGTGGGTCTGGGCGCCAGCTTCTCCCTGCTGAAGAAGGGCGGCATCCTGCTGATCGTCTACTGGCTGTGCGCCGGTGTGATCTCCATCTTCCAGAACATCATCGGCATCGCAGTGGGCACCGCGGTAGGTCTGGAGGCCCCCTACGCCCTGCTGTCTTCCGCCATCTCCATGATCGGCGGCCACGGAGCAGCCGGCTCTTACGGCTCCACCTTTGAGAGCCTGGGCTACTCCGCCGCTATGGGCGTGGGCGCCGCCGCCGCCACCTTCGGCCTGATCTCCGGCGTGCTTGTGGGCGGACCTCTGGGCCGCCGCCTCATCGTCAAGTATGACCTGAAGCCCGAGGAGCATCAGGCCAACTACGATGATATCAAGAGCGTCAATGCCGCCGGCAAGGAGCCTCTCTCCGCTCTGGACGTCATCAAGAACGTGGTCGTCATCATCGTGTGCATGGCCCTGGGCACCATGGTGTCCGGATGGGTCAGCAAGCTGATCGGGATGTCCTTCCCCAACTATGTGGGCGCCATGTTCGTGGCTGTCATCGTCCGCAACCTCAACGACACCTTCCACTTCTACAAGTTCTCCTTCCCCCTGGTGGACGGCATCGGCGACGTGATGCTCAACCTGTACCTGGCTCTGGCCCTGATGACGCTGAAGCTGTGGGAGCTGGCCAGCCTGATGGGCGGCGTGCTTCTCATCGTCATCTGCCAGGTGGTGTTCATCGTTACGGTGTCCTACTTCGTGATCTTCCGCATCCTGGGCAAGAGCTATGACGCCGCTGTCATGTGCTCCGGCCTGTGCGGCCACGGCCTGGGCGCCACCCCCACCGCCATTGTCAACATGACCGCCGTCACTGAGCGGTACGGCATGTCCAGCCGGGCCTTCATGGTGGTCCCCATCGTGGGTGCCTTCCTGGTGGACCTCATCTATCAGCCCCAGACCATCGCTTTCATCAAGTTCTTTGTCCCCGCCGCCTCTAATCTGGTGGGCTGATCCTTTCAAGCGCTACATCTCAAAACATTTTTGATACCGATATTTTAAGGAGGAATTTCTTATGTCCAAGCTTGTAGAATGCATCCCCAATTTCAGCTGCAGCAAGGAGAAGGACGAGGCCGCCTATAACGCCCTGGTGGAAGTGGCCAACAGCGTGCCCGGTTGCACCCTGTTCGACGCCCAGACCGACGGCAACCACAACCGCTGTGTGTTCACCATGATCGGCTCCCCCGAGGCCATCGAGGAGGTCGCCTTCCAGCTGACCAAGAAGGCTTCCGAGGTCATCGACATGACCAAGCATGTGGGCGAGCACTCCCGCATGGGCGCCACCGACGTCATCCCCTTCGTCCCCACCATGGGCGTCACCGTGGAGGAGTGCGTGGAGATGTCCAAGCGCCTGGGTCAGCGGATCTGGGACGAGCTGAAGATCCCCAGCTTCCTGTATGAGGACTCCGCCACCCGTCCCGAGCGCCGCAATCTGGCCACCTGCCGCAAGGGGCAGTTCGAGGGCATGCCCGAGAAGCTGCTCCAGCCCGAGTGGGCCCCCGACTTCGGCGAGCGGAAGATCCATCCCACCGCCGGCATCACCGCCATCGGCGCCCGCATGCCCCTGGTGGCCTTCAACGTGAACCTGGCCACCTCCGACGTGGAGATCGCCAAGAAGATCGCCAAGGTCATCCGCGGCTCCTCCGGCGGCTTCCGCAGCTGCAAGGCCATGGGCTTCATGCTGGAGGACCGGGGCATCGCTCAGGTCTCCATGAACATGGTCAACTATGAGGACACCCCTCTGTATGTGGTCTATGAGATGATCCGCTCCCTGGCCGAGCGCTACGGCACCTATATCGTGGACAGCGAGATCGTGGGCCTGACCCCCGCCAAGGCCATGATCGACTGCGCTGAGTTCTATCTGAAGGCCCGTGACTTCGACTGCCACAATCAGATCATGGAGTACCACCTGATCGGCATGGAATAAGCCGTTCTGACAAAAGGAGAATCGACTGTTATGAAGCTTGTGGAAATGAAGGTCAATGAGTTCGTGGACCTGATGGCCTCCGATGAACCCGCGCCCGGCGGCGGCTCCGCCGCCGCGCTGGAGGGCGCCCTGGGCGCCGCCCTCACCGCTATGGTGTGCGCCCTCACCGTGGGAAAGAAGAAGTACGCCGACGTGCAGGAGCTGGCCATCGAGTCCCAGAAGAAGGGGAACGAGCTCAAGGCTCAGTTCGTGGACGTGATCGACCGGGATACCGAGGCGTTCAACGCCGTCAGCGCCGTGTTCGCCATGCCCAAGGACACCGACGAGGAGAAGGCCGCCCGCAAGGCCGCCATGCAGGAGGCCCTGAAGGGCTGCACCAAGACCCCCTTTGAGATGATGGAGCTGGCCTGCCAGGCCCTGGAGCTGACCCGCTCCGTGGTGGGCAAGCTCAACGCCAGCGCCGCCAGCGACCTGGGCTGCGCCGCCCTGAGCCTCAAGGCCGCCATCCAGGGCGCCTGGCTCAACGTGCTCATCAACATCGGCGGTATCCAGGACCAGGCCTTTGCCGACGAGTACCGCCAGAAGGGCCAGGCCCTGCTGGACAAGGCCCTGCCTCTGGCCGACGCCATCTACCAGGAGGTCCTGGAGTCCCTGTGATCCCCCTCCCATGAATCACCGACGGGACGCCCCCGCGGCGTGAACCGCCGCGGGGGCGTCCTCGTTCAGAAAGGAGTCCCCATGGCACCCCATATCACTCACCTCACCCAGGCAGACTACCAGATCAGTCAGTGGTCCGGCGGGACCACCACCCAGATCGCCATCGCCCCCCAGGGGGCCCTCTATGCGGACCGGGACTTCCTCTGGCGGCTGAGCTCCGCCACCGTGGACTTGGACGAGTCCGACTTCACCCCCCTCCCCGACTACCACCGGCTCATTGCCCCTCTCCGGGGAGAGATGGAACTGACCCACGACGGCGGCCCCCTCATCTCCCTGGCCCCCTATCAGGTCCACGCCTTCGACGGCGGGGCGGACACCCACTCCCGGGGCCGCTGCGTGGACTTCAACCTGATGCTGCGCAAGGACAGATGCGCCGGCAGTGTCTCCCCCCTGCGCACCAGCGGCGGCCCCGTCAGCTTCTCCGCCGAACCCGGCTCCTCCACCCTCATCCTCTACTGCGCGGAGGGGAGCGGCACCTTGACTTTCGCTGGGGAATCGAGTACCATTGCCTCAGGAGAAGCCGTTCTGATCCAGGACCCCGGCAGCGCTCCGCTGCACCTGGACTGCCCGGGCCCGGCCTCCTTTATGGCGGCCCAGGTCCGTTACCTCCCTTAACTTCTAACTTCATAGACATCCACGATAAATCATAAAAGAAGGAGACTGATTCCCATGGAAATCAAGAGCGACATTGAAATTGCACAGAGCTGTGAAATGAAAAACATCCGGGAGATCGCGGCCACGGCGGGCGTGGACGAGAAGTACCTGGAGATGTACGGCAACTACAAGGCAAAGGTGGACTACAAGCTGCTCAACGAGACCCAGGCTCAGGACGGCAAGCTGATCCTGGTCACCGCCATCACCCCCACCCCTGCGGGCGAGGGCAAGACCACCACCTCCGTAGGGCTGGCGGACGGCCTGCGGAAGCTGGGCAAGAAGTCCGTGGTCGCCCTGCGTGAGCCCTCCCTGGGCCCTGTGTTCGGCGTCAAGGGCGGTGCGGCCGGCGGCGGCTGGGCCCAGGTGGTGCCCATGGAGGACATCAACCTCCACTTCACCGGCGACTTCCACGCCATCGGCGCGGCGAACAACCTGATGGCCGCCATGCTGGACAACCATATCCAGCAGGGCAATGCCCTGGGCATCGATGTCAAGCAGATCACCTGGAAGCGCGCGGTGGACATGAACGACCGCCAGCTGCGCCACATCGTGGACGGCCTGGGAGGCAAGGCCCAGGGCGTGCCCCGTGAGGACGGCTTTGAGATCACCGTGGCCAGCGAGATCATGGCCGTGCTGTGCCTGTCCACCAGCATCACCGACCTGAAGGAGAAGCTGGGCCGGATGATCGTGGCCTACACCTATGACGGCAAGCCCGTCACCGCCCATGACCTGAAGGCCGAGGGCGCCATGGCCGCCCTGCTGAAGGACGCTCTGAAGCCCAACCTGGTCCAGACCCTGGAGGGCACCCCTGCCTTCATCCACGGCGGCCCCTTCGCCAACATCGCTCACGGCTGCAACTCCATCATCGCTACCCGCATGGCCCTGAAGCTGGGGGACTACGCGGTCACGGAGGCCGGCTTCGCCGCCGACCTGGGCGCAGAGAAGTTCATCGACATCAAGTGCCGCAAGGCCGGCCTGAAGCCCTCCGCCGTGGTGATCGTGGCCACCGTGCGGGCGCTGAAGTACCACGGCGGCGTGCCCAAGCCCGAGCTGAACCAGGAGAACCTGGAGGCGCTGGAGAAGGGCCTGCCCAACCTGCTGCAGCACGTGGACAACGTGAAGAACGTGTACGGCCTGCCCTGCGTGGTGGCCATCAACGCCTTCCCCACCGACACCAAGGCCGAGCTGGACCTGGTGGAGAGGAAGTGCAATGAGCTGGGCGTCAATGTGGCCCTGTCCGAGGTGTGGGCCAAGGGCGGCGAGGGCGGCAAGGCCCTGGCCGAGGAGGTCATCCGCCTGTGCGAGCAGCCCAGCCACTTCCAGTTCGTGTATGATACCCAGGCCTCCATCCAGGAGAAGCTGGACACCATTGTGAAGAAGGTGTATCACGGCGAGCGGGTGGTGCTCACCGCCAACGCCAAGAAGCAGGCCCAGCAGCTCACCGACCTGGGCTTCGGCGACCTGCCCATCTGCATGGCCAAGACCCAGTACTCCTTCTCCGACGACCAGACCCTGCTGGGCGCGCCCAGCGGCTTCGAGGTCACGGTGCGCAATCTGAAGGTCTCCGCCGGCGCCGGCTTCATCGTGGCTCTCACCGGCGATATCATGACCATGCCCGGCCTGCCCAAAGTCCCCTCTGCCGAGAAGATCGACGTAGACGAGAACGGCAAGATCACCGGCCTGTTCTGAGCCGGGCATGGGCATTCGGGTGCGGCAGCACCCCGCCGCTCGTGCGGCGTAAATCCGAAGCACAGCGGAGGATTTCCGCAGGGCGAATTTATTTCGCCCGAGGATCTAAAAAAACAGGGCCCCCACCGAATCAAAATTCGGTGGGGAGCCATGCCCGGCCTGCCCAAAGTCCCCTCTGCCGAGAAGATCGGCGTAGACGAGAACGGCAGGATCACCGGCCTGTTCTGAGCATATGACCACATGCAGGGGGAGGCGCACGCCGCCTCCCCCTGCCCGAATCACCAAAAGGAGGAGACCCATGGCAGTTTTGCTCAGCGGAAAACCGGTGGCGGAACACATGTGCCGGGACATCCGGCTCCGCTGTGAGAAGCTCTCCCGCCGCGGCGTCACTCCCACCCTGGGCATCGTCCGGGTGGGACGCCGGGAGGAGGACATCGCTTATGAGCGGGGGGCTATCCGCCGGGCGGAAAGCCTGAACATCGCCGTCCGGCGCTTCCTGCTGCCCGCGGACGCCTCACAGCAGGAGCTGATCCAGACCCTGCGGACAGTGAACGAGGACAGCTCCATCCACGGCTGCCTGCTATTCCGCCCCCTGCCGCCCCATCTGGACACCGAGGCGGTGACCAGCGTCCTGGCCCCGGAGAAAGACATCGACGCCATCACCACCGCCTCCATGGGCGGCCTGCTCACCAAGAGTGACATCGGCTTTCCCCCCTGCACCGCCACCGCCTGCCTGGAACTGCTCCACTACTATGATATCCCCTTGAAAGGCAAGAAGATCGCTATGATCGGCAAAAGCGCCACCGTGGGCCTGCCCACCGCCCTGCTGCTGATGAAGGAGGAGGCCACCGTCTCCGTCTGTCACATCTTCACAGACAAGGAGGACACCCGCAGCTTCTGCCAGGACGCCGACATCATCATCTCCGCCGCCGGCTGCCTGGACCTGATCCGGGCCGACTATGTGCGCCCGGGCCAGGTGGTGGTAGATGTGGGCGTCAACATTGGCCCGGACGGCGCCATGCATGGGGACGTGGCCTTTGACGAGGTGGAGCCCATCGTGGCTGCCATCACGCCGGTCCCCGGAGGCGTGGGCGCGGTGACCTCCACCGTGCTGGCCCTGCATGTGGCCCAGGCGGCCTGCCGGTCTCTGGAACAAAGGAGATCATGAACAACTACCTCTCCCCCGCAGAATTGCTCGCCTCGTACAGTGCGGCGGGCGTCAGGAAAATGGAGCGCTCCGCCGCCAGCCTGCTCCTGCTGGGAGCGCTGGCCGGGGCCATCATCGCCATCGCCGCGGCCGCCACCAACACGGCGGTCTACGGCATCTCAGACACCTGGACCGTCCGGACCATCTGCGGCCTGCTCTTCCCCTTCGGTCTGGGGCTGGTCGTCGTCACCGGTGCGGAGCTGTTCACCGGAAACTGCATGCTCCCCCTCACTCTGTTGGAGAAAAAGGGGGGATCGGCGGTCCTGATGGTGCGCAACTGGGCGCTGGTCTTTGCCGGGAACGCCCTGGGCTCGCTGCTGGTGGCCTGGCTGTGTGTCTCCTGCGGCCAGCTGGACTACTCCGCCGGGGCCCTGGCCGTGTACACCATCCGGGTCGGGGCCGCGAAATGCGCCCTTCCCTTCGGCAGCGCCTTGGGCCTGGGCGTGCTGTGCAACCTGCTGGTCTGTCTGGGGGTGCTGGCCGCCGCCTCCGCCCGGGAGACACCGGGCCGCCTGATGGGCGCCTTTCTTCCGGTCTGCTTTTTCGTCTTGTGCGGCTTTGAGCACTCCGTTGCCAACCTCTATTACATCGGCGCGGCCCTGATGGCCGCCGCTGTCCCCCAGTACGCCTCGCTGGCAGCAGCCGCGGGCGTCGATCTGGCCCCTCTCACCCTGACCGGGGCCGCCGCCAACCTGGTCCCCGTCACCCTGGGCAACATCCTGGGGGGTGCCGGGCTGGCCTTGCTCCTTTGGTATTGTCACTTAAAGCAGGGAGGGACTCCTTCATGACAGGACAGGAAGCCATTGAACTGATCCATCAGCGGGCCTGGACCGGCCGGAAGCCGGGCCTGGAGCGTACCCAGGCACTGCTGGCCAGCCTGGGCAATCCTGAGCGCCGCCTGCGCTTCGTCCACATCACCGGGACCAATGGCAAGGGGTCCACCGCGGCCATGACAGCCTCCATCCTGGCTCAGGCTGGGCTGCGCGCTGGCCTGTTCACCTCTCCCCACCTTTACCGCTTCCACGAGCGGATGCAGGTCAACGGGGCACCCATCCCGGATGAAGTCCTGGGCCGCCTCACCCAGCGGGTGCTGGAGGTGGCGGAGGGGATGTCCGATCCCCCCACCGAGTTCGAGCTGATGACCGCGGTGGGCATGGAGTTCTTTTTGGAGGAGCAGTGTGACATCGTGGTGCTGGAGGTGGGTCTGGGCGGCCGCCTGGACTCCACCAACGTGATCCCCGCCCCGGAGGCGGCGGTCATCACCAACATCGGCCTGGAGCACACCCAGGAGCTGGGCGGCACCCTCACTCTCATCGCCCGGGAGAAGTCCGGCATCCTCAAGCCGGGCTGCCGGGCCGTCCTCTACCGTCAGAGCGATGAGGTCACCCAGGTAATCCAGTCCGTCTGCCGCCAGCTGGACATCCCCCTGCGTCAGACCGCCCCCCAGGAGCTGGAGGTCCTCTCCTCCGGTCTGGAGGGTCAGGACTTCCGCTACCGGGGCCGGGGCCCCTACCGCCTCTCCCTGCTGGGCAGCTACCAGCTCTCCAACGCCATCACCGCCCTGGAGGTGGTGCAGGCACTCCGGGATGCCGGCTGGACCATCCCGGAGGAGGCGGCAGCCCGGGGGCTGGCCGCGGCCCAGTGGCCCGGCCGCCTGGAGCTGGCCCGCCGCTCCCCCGACTTCATCGTGGACGGCGGCCACAACCCCCAGTGCGTGGACGCCCTTGCCGCCGCCCTGGAGAGCCTCTACCCCGGCCGGAAGCTCATTTTCCTCTCCGGTGTCCTGGCCGATAAGGACTGGCATTCCATGTTCCGCCGTGTCCTCCCCCTGGCAAAGGCCTTTGTGGCGGTGACACCGGACAGCCCCCGGGCCCTCCCCGCCGCCGAGCTGGCGGCCTGGCTGGCCCAGTTCTCCATCCCGGTCTCCGTCCAGGAGACCCTGGACCAGGGGGTGGACACCGCCCTGGCCCTGGCCGGCCCGGAGGACGTGATCTGCGCCTGGGGCTCCCTCTACTCCGTAGGGGAGATCCGCCACCATCTGGGGCTGTGCTGACCCCTCCCCCGTTTTCCCAGCGACCATACACAGAATAGGAGTACCGCGTCAAGTGCCGGCGGATGGGAAGTGGCCGCCGGACGAAAAGGCAGCTGTCTTGCGGTGGTGCTCCGCTTCCGCTGTCGTATCAGGGTATCCTTTTACGGCAACTGAAGAGGAAACCGCTGAGAGGCTCTCTCAGCCCGTGAAAGGAAGAGATAAATGAAAGCTCAGAAAAACACCAAGATCATGGTCACCTGCGCCCTTCTGGTGGCCCTCCAGGTCATCCTGGCCCGGTTCCTCTCCATCAACACCACCTTCGTGGTGGTCAACTTCTCCTTCCTGGCCGTCGCCCTGTCCGGCATCCTTTTCGGCCCCCTGTGGGCTCTGGCCGTGGGCGCGGTAAGCGACTTGATCGGCGCCACCCTCTTCCCCTTCGGCGCCTTCTTCCCCGGCTTCACTGTCACCGCCGGACTGGTGGGACTGATCTACGGCCTGTTCCTCCACCAGAAGGGGGAGGGCTTCCATGGACGCGCTCTCTGGCTGCGGGTGGTGGGCGCCTCCCTGTGCGCCAGCCTGACCCGGCTCGTGCTCAACAGCGTCTGGCTCTACATCATGTACGGCAAAGGCCTGTTCGGCATGCTTCCCGCCCGTTTCACCGAGACTATCTGCATGGTGGCGGCCCAGATCCTGCTGATCCCGGTGCTGCTCTCCCTCTCCCGCCAGCTGACCCGCCGGGGCGCTTTCCCCGCCTGAGGGCCTTCCCCCTCTCTCCACCGCCAAAAGGGACCGGCGCGGAGCCTGTGGCTCCGCGCCGGTCCCTTTTACAGGAGGCATCACCGGTCCTCCGCTGTCAGGGCCGCCCTGCTGTCTCCCTCCCCAGATGTTGCCGCCGGGACGCTCCCCGGGACAAAGCAGGCGATCAGGCCCAGACACAGCAGCAACGCGGCCACGGTGGTCACCACGCGATAACGCACGAGTATCCCCCCTGTCCCTTGATGCTCTTCTGGGGCCAGTATAACAGGAGAAGCTGAAATTACTCTGAATTTTTCAGGGCATTTTCAGTTTTTTGTGGTATAGTGAGAAAAAACAGAGCCCAATTGGGAAAGGAGGCCCATTATGCGTATCCTGATCGTGGAGGACGAGGTCCGGCTGGCGGAGGCCCTGGCCCAGATCATGGCAGAGCAGAAATATCAGGTGGACCAGGTCCACAACGGTGCCGACGGCCTGGATTATGCGCTCACCGCCCAGTACGATGTCATCGTCCTGGATGTGATGCTGCCCAAGCTGGACGGGCTGGAGGTGGCCCGCCGCCTCCGCTCCGCCCACGTGTCCACTCCCATCCTCATGCTCACCGCCCGTGACGAGATCTCCGACAAAGTGAAGGGCCTGGACTGCGGGGCGGACGACTACATGACCAAGCCCTTTGACACCTCCGAGCTGCTGGCCCGGGTCCGGGCCCTCACCCGCCGCCAGGGGGAGGTGGTGTCCGAGGAGCTGGCCTTCGGAGACCTGTCCCTCCACCTCTCCTCCCACTGCCTGCGCCGGGGAGACAAGTCGGTGCGGCTGGGCTTCAAGGAGTTCGAGGTGCTGCGTCTGCTTCTCCAGAACGCCAAGCTGGTCACCCCCAAGGACGACATCATTGCCAAGGTGTGGGGGCTGGACTCGGAGGCGGAGGACAACAATGTGGAAGTGTACATCTCCTTCCTGCGGAAGAAGCTGTCCTTCCTGGCCTCCCAGGTCTCCATCGGCACCGTGCGGAAGGTGGGCTATTTCCTCACTACCTCGGATGAGCCCGGCAGCTTTGGCGGAGGGGGCATGCCATGATCCGTACCCTGCGGCGCAAATTCATTCTGGTGAACATGCTGCTGGTGTCCCTGGTCCTCCTTATGGTCTTTGGGGTCTTTATGGCAAGCAGTGCTCAACGCCTGAAGGACCAGAGCCTGCTGGCCATGCGTGCCGCCCTGATGTGGGGAGAGGAAGGCAGTCCCCTCCGGCCGGAGATCGCTTTTCCCCTGGATGGGTCCCGCCGCCCCTCCAGCGGCCAGGGCGCTCAGCGCTCCCTGCTCCCGGTGTTCACCGTCACAGTGGAGGACGGCGTGGTCACCGCTATCAACGACGGAGACCAAGTGGATGTCTCTCTGGAAGTGGCCCAACAGGCCGCCCAGGCCGCTCTGGAGGACGGCCGCCGGGATGGCACCGTCTCCTCCCTCCGCTATCTCCGGGAGGATGCGGAGGGAGGCGCGGTCCGCTTGGCCTTTGCTGACCGGACCTGGGAGCGGGAAAATCTTCTGGCCCTGCTGCGGACGTGCCTGCTGGTGGGGCTGCTGGGGCTGGCCTGTTTCTTCGTCATCTCCCTGCTCCTCTCCACCCTGGCCTTACGCCCCGCCGAGCGGTCCTGGCAGCAGCAGAAGCAGTTCGTAGCCGACGCCTCCCACGAGTTGAAGACCCCCCTCACTGTCATCCTGGCCAACGCCGGCATCCTCCTGGCCCACTCCGGAGACATGGCTGATGGACAGCGCAAGTGGGTGGAGTACATCCAGGCAGAGGCTCAGCGGATGAAGTCACTGGTGGAGGACCTGCTCTTCCTGGCCCGCTCTGATGACCGGCGCTCTCCCCTCCGTCTCCAGACGGTGTCCTTCAGCGACCTGGCCTGGGAGGCCCTGCTCCCCTTTGAGTCGGTGGCCTTTGAGGCCGGCGTGGCCCTGGACAGCCAGATCACGCCTGATCTGGAGCTCCTGGGCGATCCGGAGCAGCTGCGCCGCCTGGTGGCCATTCTGGTGGACAACGCGGTCAAGTATGCCGGGCCCCGCGGCTCGGCCTCACTGATCCTCCGCCCCCAGGGAGACGAGGCAGTCCTCTCCGTCCACAACACCGGCGAGCCCATCCCTCCGGAGCATCTGCCCCGCCTGTTCGAGCGCTTCTACCGCACTGACAGCGACCGGGCCAGGAGCCAGGGGGGCTACGGTCTGGGGCTGTCCATCGCCAAGAGCATCGCAGACGGCCATCGGGGCCGGATCTCCGTCTCCAGCTCCGCCATCTCCGGCACCCTCTTCACCGTCAGGCTGCCCCTGCCCGGCCGCGGCCTGGGGCACCTCCGGACCCGCTCCCTGGGGTGAATGGCCCGCCGTTTCTGCATGGTGAAAAAAGCGGAGATTTCTCTTGACAGCCCCAGGGGAAGATGATAAAATCCGTAAATACAAAGGGGAGTAGTCGGCGCGGTTCCCGCGCGGAAAGGCCAACAAGCATGGATGGAGCTTGTTCCATTCTGGTTTTTCCTGAAATGACCAGACCTGCGTTCCAATGGGAACGCAGGTCTTTTTTTGCGGGCTGTCTGCCGGGCGCGGGCCGATTTTTCTCCAAAAGGGTACACATACTATAAAGAAATGGAGGAAGAAAGCATGGAATTTCTTTGGGAGGGGCTTCTGTCTATCACATGGCAGCAGCTGCTGATGTACGTCGTGGGCGGCCTTTTGATCTGGCTGGCCATCGAGAAGGGGTTTGAGCCCGCCCTGCTGCTGCCCATGGGCTTCGGCGCCATCCTGGTCAACCTGCCCCTGTCCGGCGTCATCAATCAGTTCAGCGAGGGCGTGGGTGAGACCCACGGCATCATCCAGTGGCTCTTTGAGGTTGGCATCGAGGCCAGTGAGGCCTTCCCCATCCTGCTCTTCATCGGCATCGGCGCTATGATCGACTTCGGTCCCCTGCTGGCCAACCCCAAGCTGTTCCTGTGCGGCGCCGCCGCCCAGGCCGGTATTTTCCTCACCATCCTCCTGGCTGCGGCCCTGGGCTTTGACCTGAAGGACGCCGCCTCCATCGGCATCATCGGCGCCGCAGACGGCCCCACCTCTATCCTGGTCTCCCAAATCCTCGACTCCCGCTATGTGGGGGCCATCGCAGTGGCTGCCTACTCCTATATGGCTCTGGTACCCATCATCCAGCCCTTTGCCATCAAGCTGGTCACCACCAAGAAGGAGCGGGCCATGCGCATGCCCTACCGGGCCCAGGGCGTATCCAAGCGCCTGCGCATCCTCTTCCCCATCGTGGTCTCCGTCATCGCCGGCCTGGTGGCTCCCTCCTCCGTGGCGCTGGTAGGCTTCCTCATGTTCGGCAACCTGATCCGGGAGTGCGGCGTGCTCACCTCCCTCTCCCAGACCGCCCAGAATGAGCTGGCCAACCTGATCACCCTGCTGCTGGGCATCACCATCGCCTTCTCTATGAAAGCGGATCAGTTCGTCCAGAAGGAGACCATCATGATCATGGGTCTGGGCCTGGTGGCCTTTGTGCTGGACTCCATGGTGGGCGTGCTCTTCGTCAAGGTACTCAACATCTTCACCCCCAAGAACAAGATCAACCCCATGGTAGGTGCGGCCGGCATCTCTGCCTTCCCCATGTCTTCCCGGGTCATCGAGAAGCTGGGTCAGGAGGCCGACTCCCAGAACCACCTGCTGATGCACGCGGTGGCGGCTAACGTCTCCGGCCAGATCGCCTCTGTGGTGGCCGGCGGTGTGGTGCTTCAGTATTTTGCCAACAATCCCATCCTGTGATGGAGTAAAAAGGAGGACATTCGAACATGGAAAATATTACGCATGCTTTGGAAATGATGGGGCAGGGAATGCTGGGCATCTTTGTGGTCCTGGGCGCCATCGCTCTGCTGGTGGCGCTGATGCAACGCATCGACCACAGGGGAAAGAAAAAATAACAGCGTTTCTCTGATAGGGAGGCGTGGGATATGCTGACCTGTGTCTCTGTCACAGCCAGTCCTGCACCACATCCTCCAGCACCGTAGGGCTGACCTGCTGCTCCACCAGTGTGGTCATCAGTTCGTCTATGCGCACCGCGCTGGTGGTGATGCCCCGGATCTGCGCGCAGTCTCCGTCCTCTTCCGCGATCTTCACCCCGTACTGTTCGCAGAAGAAGCTCCCCGCCTCCAGCTCGTCCACCAGCAGAAAATAGTGGAGGCGGCGCAGTTTCCCCGCCTCGTCCGTCAAGGATCTTGACGCGATCTTAAGTTCCATCATATTGTGCCCATTTCTCCTTTTTTAAAAATCTATCCACATTATATGGTATATCTGTGTAGAAAAAAAGGGAAACCCACCGCAGATGCGGTTTCTGTGGAAAAAAGATGCCCGACCGGGAGCGTTTTTGCCCCGGCGGGCATCTTTTTTCCACAGGGGAACCCGCTCCGCGGTCCCGGCATAGGATGGTCCAGTAAACGGCGCACCATCACGCCGGAAGGAGGCTCCATATGGAGGAAGAGTTTGGGACTCTGCAGATCAGAGTCTATACCTCCCGGGCGCAGCTCCCCATCGAGGACGCCACTGTTGTGGTGACCCAGATCAGCCCGACCGGGAAATATCACCTGTTGTCTGTCCAGATCACCGACCGTGAGGGCCGGGTCCAGCCCCTCACCATCCCTGCGCCCCCCCGCTGGGAGAGCACCGGTCCCACCCAGGACATGGTCCCCTTCTCCGTCTGCCAAGTCTGGGCGGAACACCCAGGCTACACCGCCCTGCGGGTGGACGGCGTCCAGATCTTCTCCGGCGAAGAGACCGACCAGGACATGGAGCTCATCCCCTTGGCCGAGGGGCAGCACAGTCTTGTTGACAGCTCCATCCTGAACACCTCCCCTCAGAATCTGTGAGGTGTCCCTATGCCGGTCATCGTCCTTCCTTACATCCCCAGCACCATCACGGTGCATCTGGGCCTGCCCGACCAGTGGGCAGAAAATGTGACGGTCTCTTTCCCCGACTACGTCAAAAACGTAGCTTCCAGTGAGATCTATCCCACCTGGGAGCTCTCCGCGATCCGGGCCAATGTGCTGGCTATCATTTCCTTTGCCCTGAACCGGGTCTATACCGAGTTCTACCCCAGCCGGGGCTACAACTTCCAAATCACCAACACCACCGCCTATGACCAGAAGTTCATTCGGGGAAGGAGCTTCTTCCAGAGCATCAGCGCAGTGGTGGACGAGATCTTCAACGACTACATCCGCCGTCAGGGCTTTGTGGAGCCCCTCTCCGCCAAGTTCTGCAACGGGACCACCTCCACCTGTGACGGGCTCTCCCAGTGGGGCAGCCAGGAGATGGCCCAGACGGGCTACAACTCCATGGAGATCCTCCGCCACTATTACGGGGACGACATCGAGCTGGTGGTCAACGCCCCCATCCAGGACATCACCCAGTCCTATCCCGGCAGCCCCCTGCGGCTGGGCTCTGTGGGGGAGGAGGTGGCCGTGGTCCAGACCAGCCTGAACCGCATCTCCCAGAACTACCCCGCCATCCCCAAGATCCAGCCCGTCACCGGCATCTTC
Source organism: Lawsonibacter asaccharolyticus (assembly GCF_022453915.1). Classification (NCBI taxonomy): domain Bacteria; kingdom Bacillati; phylum Bacillota; class Clostridia; order Eubacteriales; family Oscillospiraceae; genus Lawsonibacter; species Lawsonibacter asaccharolyticus. The sequence goes on along the minus strand of NZ_CP091870.1, from coordinate 1,124,019 downwards.
GGGGAAGACACCGAATACTCCGTGCGGCAGTTCCAGCGCATCTTCAACCTGGCGTCAGACGGCGTGGTGGGAAAGGCCACCTGGTATAAGCTGGTCTACCTCTATGTGGGCGTCACCCGGCTCTCTGAGCTGGTCAGCGAAGGGCAGACCTTCTATAAGGTCCAGTTCCAGTACCCTGGCGTCCTCCGAGAGGGGGACACCGGCACCGAGGTTCAGGTCCTCCAGTACATGCTGGCCGTACTGGCTGAATTTGATGAGGTCATCCCCCCGCTGACGGTGGACGGCGTATTCGGCCCCTCCACCGCCAATGCGGTCCAGTCCTTTCAGCGGCAGACTGACCTCCTCCCCGACGGCGTAGTGGGGGAAGCCACCTGGGACGCCCTGTACCGTGAGTTCGCCAGCCTGGAAGCCGTGCTCCAACAGGATGTGGCTCGCTTCCCCTTTCAGGCCTCCGAGCTCATCCCCTCGCTGGTGGACCTGACCCTGGCGGCGGTCAGCGGACACAGTGAGACGCCCCGCTTCGGGCAGCATCCAGGCACCGATCTGCGTTTGGGGCAGTCGGATCAACAGGAGGTGTCCTTGTCATGACCTTACAGCAGCTGGAACGCGAGATGGTGGCCCAGCCCATACGGAGTCTTCAGTATATGCTGAACCGCCTGTCTCTGCGCTATGACTTTCTGCCCGCTCTGGTCCCGGACGGTGTGTTCGGGGAGCGTACCCTGGAGGCGGTGATGCTCTTCCAGCGGGAGCTCCACCCCCCTGTCACCGGCGTGGTGGACCGTGAGACCTGGCAGGCCATTCTGGACGAGTGGCTGGATCTGGAGCGAGAGCTTGCCGATCCCAGACAGATACGTGCTTTCCCTCCCAGTGCTAAAGTTCAGGCCGGTTCCTCCCACAACTACCTTCTCCCGGTACAGGCCATGTTTCAGAGCCTCTCCCATGTCCTGGATGGGCTGGAGCCGGAGTCCATCGACGGCATCCACGATGCTGCTTCGGTCCGGAATACCCAGTGGCTCCAGGAGAAGGCTATGCTGCCCCAGACTGGTGAGCTGGACCGAGAGACCTGGGATATTCTGGCCCGCCTCTATGAGCTCTTTGTCATCAGCCACATCGATCTGCGCCGCTACCCGGAGAACCGCCTGGCAGGCTCCACCCCGTCCACCTGAATCCCGGCCTCTCCTTGGCCCGGGCGGGCCGATCCCTCTGCTCGCTCAAAAGTCCCTCTTTTCTCCGGCTCCCAGCGGAAAGCCCTCCGTTTGTCCCCGCTCTCGCGGGCGGGGACAAACAAAAGATCCAGGGAGGGCCAAAAAAGTGTTGACAGGCAGGCCCTTATATGGTATGATACCACTTGCGCTGAAGAGCGCAGTCCCCCATGCGCGAGTGGTGGAATTGGCAGACTCGCTAGATTCAGGTTCTAGTGTGCATTACGCACGTGCGGGTTCAAGTCCCGCCTCGCGCACCACGTCGGAGCAAGCTTTGTATCGCTTGCTCCGACTTATTTTATAAGTCAGAGCGCGCTCACGCCGCTGCTCCTCCTTTCCAACTGCGACCCGCTGTGCTGGGCTCGCAGTTGGTGGGCCGCCCTGCGGGCGGCATTTTTCGTTTCTGACAGAAATATCAGTCTTAACCGCCCTTCACAAAAAGAAAGACATCTGCTTGTGCAGATGTCTTTCCTCTTTTGCTTCCGCTCCTTTTTGCTCTCCCCCCTTTTCCGGCTCTAGGAGCCGGGACGGACTTTTGCCGGGGACAGCCGGAAGATCACAGCCCTGCCCTTGCGCTCTGTGCTTCCTTTAAAAATGCCGGATGAAAATATCGCTCTGCTCCAAAAATTCCTCCACCGTATCAAAGCCCAGCAGGCGGAGCAGCTTGAGGACATAGGGGTTGTCCAGCGGAGTGCTGAACTCCGCCTCGTCTCCGTAACGGTCTACATTCTCCCGCCCGGTCTCCCGGTCCAGCAGGACCTTCGGCCCGCCTACGCAGCCGCCGGTACAGCCCATCCCTTCAAAGAAATTCGCCTGGTGCTGGCCGGAGCGGATGTCCTCGATCATCGCCCTGCACGCCGGCACGCCGTCTGCCTGCCGGGTCCGGACCTGGATAGGCCGCTCCGGGTGCAGACGGGCCACCGTGGTCCGAACCGCCTCGCTGACTCCGCCGGTACGGGCGTAGATCCGCCCCGCTCGGGAGGAGTGGTCCCGCTCGCTCTCCTCCAGCAGCTCCGGGTGGATATCCGCCGCCTGGAAAATATCCTGCATCTCCTGGAAGGTAAGCACATAGTCCACCGCGCCGGCCAGGTCTGCCTCCCGGGCCTCCGCCTTTTTGGCAATGCAGGGCCCCACAAAGATGGTGACCGCATCTGGGTGCAGCTTTTTTACCGTCCGGCCGGCGGCGATCATAGGGGATACCGCCCCGGGAACGTGTGGCATCAGCTCATGATACAGCTTTCGGATCATGCCGATCCACATGGGGCAGCAGCAGCTTGTGAGCTGGAAATCCGTCTCTGTGTGAATGTTCCGGTCAAACTCCAGCGCCTCCTTCAACGTCAGCAGGTCCGCGAAGAGGGCCACCTCCACCATCCCGGTAAAGCCCAGCAGCTTGAAAGCCGAGCGCAGCCGGCCCGGCGTCACCACAGTGGAGAATTGGCCCAGGAAGGCAGGGGCGATCAGGGCGTAGACGGGCCCTTTGGCATGCTTGACTGCGTCCAGGGCAGGCAGCACGTCCCGGCTGGCAGTCAGGTTTCCAGACTGGCAGGCCTGGATACAGGCGCCGCATCCGGAGCAGCGGTCCGGGTCCACGGCAAGCGTGCCGTCGTCCCTGCGCACGATGGCGTCAAACAGGCAGGCGGCGGCGCAGTGTGTCTCCTCTTTGGGACAGGTGCAGGGGTTGAGCGGCCAGACCAAGGGGTGGTCCTGAGGGTGGAGCAGGCAGTCCAGATGCCCGGCACTGGCCTCCAGATCATCTGCCTGGACGGAACCCTTCTCAACAGCCTGCTTCAGCATAGTGCGGTAAAGTTCCTCAAAGGTCATGGTGGTCCTCCCCTTCTGTCGATACAGTGGTCAGTATGTCCGTTTTGGGAACAAGCAAACCCGTTTCCCTGTTGTTTCCCTATTATATCACAGAGGGACTCGGCCGTCATCCCTATTCCCCGGGAAACAGGGCAGAGAAAAAGGGAGAACCCTCTGGACAGAAGTCCCGGCAGGAGGTATGATAAAGAGGTAAGCACTGCGGGCCTCCTGGGGTCCGCGCACACTGAGATCAAGCATCTGCCCCGGGTCGGGCAGAGCAGCGAGGATTTGATATCATGTATCGGAGAGAAACTCCCTGGGACATCGTAAAACCGCTCCTGTTTTTCCTGGGCTCTATCCTCTGGCTGGAGGGGATCTACCGGGCTTTCTATGTCCGGCCCTTTTTTGATGTGGGGCTGGTCTATATCCTGCTTTTCTCCCTGCCGCTGGCCGGGATGTGTGCCCTTTTGACCTCTCTCTGGGGCAAGAAGGGGAACCGCAAGGCCGGCTTCGCCGTGCTTGGCGTGCTGACCCTGTGGTACATGATCCAGTCGGTGTACCACACGATCTTTGCCACCGTGCTGGTCACCAAGTCCTTCAACATGGCAGGTCAGGCCCTGGGCAGCTACTGGAAGGAGACCCTGCTGGGCATCTGGGAGGCCCTGCCCGCCCTGCTCCTGCTGGCCGTCCCTCTGGTGGTGTACTTCTTCCAGCCACGGTTCGCCCTCCTGAACCGCCCGGACGGCCGGGTGCTGCTGGGAGTGATCGGCGGCGTGATCATCGTGCAGGCCGCAGCAGTGCTGGCGATCGCCCTGCCCACCGGCGGGATCATGACGACCCGCCAGATCTATCGAGAGACCTTTGTCCCAGACCTGACGGTCTCCCACTTCGGCCTGGCCACCACCCTGCGGCTGGATATCGAGCAGACCCTCTTTGGCCTGGAGGAACCCAGCCGCCCCGACCCGGGTGAGGGCTCGGTCTCCACGCTGGCCCCGGGGAATGTCTCTGTCCAGCCGGAGGAGCCGGAGGAAGGGGAGACCCCCGCCGCCTCCGGTCCCAATGTCATGGACATCGACTTCGACGCCCTGATCGCCAACGAGACGGACAGCACCCTGAAGGACATGCACGAGTATTTCCGGGACCGGACGCCCACAGAGAAAAATCAGTACACCGGTATGTTCCAGGGCAAGAATCTGCTCCTTTTCACCGGCGAGGCTTTCTGGATCGGCGCAGTGAACGAGCAGTACACCCCCACCTTATACAAGCTGGCCCACTCCGGCTTTGTGTTTGAGAACTTCTACAACCCCCTGTGGTATTACTCCACGGTGGATGGGGAGTATGCCGCCACCACCGGCCTGATCCCCACCAACCAGGTCAATGCCTCCCAGCGGTATGCAGGAAAAAACGGGGTCTCCATGTACTTCTCCATGGGCAACCAGCTCCGGGCCCTGGGCTATCCCACCCTGGCCTACCACAACAATACAGCCAACTACTATGACCGCAACCTCTCCCACCCCAACCTGGGCTATGATTTCTACGCCTGTGACACCGGGCTGGATGTGGCCATGACCTGGCCCCAGTCCGACCTGGAGATGATGCAGCTGACCCTCCCCCAGGCTCTGGCCGGAGAGAAGCCCTTCCACAACTACTATATGACGGTGAGCGGCCACATGAATTACAGCTTCGCCGGCAACGCCATGTCCGCCAAGCACCGGGATGAGGTGGCGGATCTGGACATGAGCGAGGCCGCCCGGGCCTATCTGGCCTGCAACATGGAGTTGGACCAGGCTCTGGAGTACACCATCAAGACACTGGAGGAGGCCGGCGAGCTGGAGAACACCGTGATCGTCCTCTCCGGGGACCACTACCCCTATGGCCTGGACGGCACCGGCGCCATCGACGAGCTGGCGGGGGAAGGGACGGAGGCCGATCCCTTTGAGAAGTACCGCTCCACGCTGATCCTCTGGTCCGGTGACATGGAGGAGCCTGTGGTAGTGGACAAGCCCTGTTACAGCGTGGACATCATCCCCACCCTGTCCAATCTGTTCGGCCTGGAATATGACTCCCGCCTGCTGGCCGGCCGGGATATCCTCTCCGACGCCCCCGGCCTGGTCATCTTTAACGATTACAGCTATCTCACCGAACTGGGGCGTTACAATGCGGACACGGACACCTTCACCCCAAACGAGGGGGCACAGGTGCCGGAAAACTACGCCCAGGACACCTACTGGGAGGCCCGGTATATCCGCAGCTATTCGGAGAAGATCCTATTCAATGACTACTACCGCAAAATCGGGCTGGAGCCCCCGGCCGGTCCGGAGGAGAACTGACCAGACGCAGAAAGGACGCGCCTCAATGCGAGGCGCGTCCTTTTAGAGATATGTATGGATCAGCAGATCAATAGTTCTCCGCCTTCAGCTGGAAGTAGTCCCGGGGATGAGCGCAGACGGGGCAGACCTCCGGCGCCTGCTTGCCCACATGGATATGGCCGCAGTTGGAACACTGCCAGATCATATCGCCGTCTCTGGAGAACACCAGGCCCCCCTCCACGTTGGCCAGCAGCTTGCGGTAACGCTCCTCGTGCTCCTTCTCGATCTTGGCAACTTCGGAGAACAGGAATGCGATGTGGTCAAAGCCCTCCTCCTCGGCCTCCTTGGCCATGGTGGCGTACATATCGGTCCACTCGTAGTTCTCGCCCTCAGCAGCGGCGGCCAGGTTCTCCGCAGTGGAACCGATCCCGCCCAGCAGCTTGAACCAGATCTCAGCATGCTCCTTCTCATTGGCGGCGGTCTCCTCAAAGATCTTGGAGATCTGGACAAAACCGTCCTTCTTCGCTTTGGAGGCAAAATAGGTGTACTTGTTGCGGGCCTGGGACTCCCCAGCAAAGGCTGTCCACAGGTTCTGTTCTGTCTTGCTTCCCTTCAGTTCAGGCATGATGATTTCCTCCTTTAGTTTCTTAATGAGAATAATTACTGTTTAAATTATACCATATCCTGCCCGCCTCGTCAACTCATTTTACAGATCTTTGGAACCATCCTGTGTCTTCGACCGGGCCCGCATCTATTATACTCTACTCCTCCAGTCCGGGCAAGCGGTCCGCCAAATTTTGCAGTCAAAAACATCGCCCGCAGAGCGGCCCCAACTGCAAGCTCAGCACAGCGGATTCGATTTGTAAAGGATGAGCAGCAAAATAAGCGCGCTCTGACTTACAGAGCAAGCGCTACGACGCTTGCTCCGACTTGCAAAAGACGGTTAAAATCGATATTTTAAAAATGAAAAAACAAAAACGCCGCAACGCGGCGAAACCAAATCGCAACCCAGCGCAGCGGTTGTGATTTGGAAAGGAGGAGCAGCAAAATGAGTGCGCTCTGACTTATAAAATAAGTCGGAGCAAACGATAGACGTTTGCTCCGACTTGGAGCAGGTGAGGGGAATCGAACCCCCGTGTTCAGCTTGGGAAGCTGACATTCTGCCATTGAACTACACCTGCATGGGTTTCAGCTTGTATAATATACCACAACTTGGCGTGCAATGCAAGGGGAAAATCCAGACTCACAAAAGTTTTTTCAGACCAGCCGGACCAGCGCCCCCTCCTCCCCCGCCGCAGCTGGGGAGGAGGGGGCGCGCCGCTGGCCCCAGGCCGTGAAGAGCAGAGACATCGGGCGGACATCCGCCGAAGATCCGCACACCAGCGCTGCGGCCTGGTTGGTAAAGCGGAGGGACAAGCCCTTCCGGACCAGATCGATCATTATGGAGACCGCTCGACTGATGGCGGTAAAGACCGCCGGCCGGTCCGGAGACTGGAGTCCAGGTCTGTCTGCGCGGGCCCGGAGATGAGCCGGCCCAGGCAGTCGAACCGGGAGCCGTGGCAGGGGCAGTCCCAGGTCTTCTCGTCCGGGTCCCACTCCAGCTGGCAGCCCAGGTGGGGGCAGCGGATGTCCACGGGGTGGAGCGCCCCCGACTCGTCCCGGTAGACCCCGGCCTTTTTCCCGTTGAGGAACACGATCCCGCCGTGTCCGGCCGGGATATCTTTGGCCGCCTCTGCTGGGATCTGGAAGAATCGCTTGACCATACTCTTGACGGCCTGCCCGCCCTCCGTCAGGATGCCGGGCAGCGCCGCGGGGTCCAGACGGCTGGGAGAGAAAAGGCCGGCATAGGGGTTGTCCCTGCCCTGGATCATATCACACAGGAGGGTGGCGGCCGCCATGGAGGAGGTCATGCCCCACTTCTGGAACCCAGTGGCCACATACCAGCCGGGATGGCTGGAAGAGTAGGGGCCGATATAGGGCACATGGTCAGGCGGCATGCAGTCCTGGGCAGACCAGTGGGCGGTCTCCTGGCTCTGGGGGAACCACTCCCGGGCCTTCCGCCGGAGCAGGTCATACCGGCCCCCCTCGGTGTTCTCGCCGGTGCGATGGCCTCCGCCGCCCAGCAGGAGCAATTCCCCATAGGTGCGGAGAGAGAAGGTGTCCCGTCCCACTCCCAGAAACATGCCGTCCACAGGCGGAGCGCCCTGCAGGGCCAGCACATAGGAGCGCTCCTGGTGCATCCGGGCGAAATACATCCCCGGAAAGTTGACAAAGGGAAAATGGCAGGCGAAAACGATGTGCTCCGCCTGGACCGAGCCCAGCTCTGTGGTCAGGAGGTCCCCCTCCGCGGTGAGGACCCGGCTCTGCTCGTAGATGGTCAGCTGGTCCGCCAGCACTTTCAGGAATTTCAGTGGGTGGAACTGTGCCTGCCCTTCAAAGCGGACCGCCCCATCGTGGGGGATGGGGATAGAGACCTCCCTGGTGAACGAGGCCGGCAGGCCCAGGCGCCGGGCGGCCTCCGCCTCCTCCTGTAAGACAGTGACGTCAGGGCCGTAGAGATAGGCACATCGCTCCTCCCAGTCGCAGGAAATGCCTTGGACGTCGATCAGGTCCTGATAGGCCCGGACCGCATCCTGGTTAGCTTTGGCATACCGCCTGGCGGTCTCCTCCCCAAAGGACTGGATCAGCCTGCTATAGATCAGGCCGTGCTGGGAGGTGATCTTGGCCGTGGTGTTTTGGGTCTGCCCGCCGGCGATCCGGCCGGCCTCCAGGACAACGACTGAAAGCCCGGCCTGCTGGAGGGCATAGGCCGTCAGCACCCCGGCCATCCCCGCCCCTACCACTGCTGCCTGAGTTTTCAAATGCCCCCGGAGGGGCGGCCTGCGCCCAATAGAGCAGGTCTGAGACCAGATAGATCCCATAAAAGCCTCCTTTGATCCTCTACAGTGAATGTCTGCTTTATCCATGCCCAACGGAGCGGCTTTTATGTGAGAGAATCACTTATAGAAAAGGCGAAAAACATCGGCAAGGAGAATGAGCTGCGGACAGGGCTTCCCGATGCATCATTGTATTCGTCCCCTTTATATGCAGCGCACGATGCCCCCAGCGTGCCTCCGCCCTGGAGGGGCAGGCCGCTTTTTTGTCTCTGAGAAAGGGGCAAAAAGCTTGCTGGTAACAGGTGATTAAGCCTCCCTAGTCACTAATAGTATAATAAGATCGTTTATGGATAGAAAATATGTTATAATAACAAAAAATGTTAAGGAGAGGTACAATGAATATAGACCTGCAAGCAATGAAGGATATAGTCCTCATCAGCGTCCCAATCATCACAGCATACTTTACATATCGTACAAATAAAAAATCAAAAAAAGAGTTAAATAACGAACTTGAAGTACGACTTAGGGAACAAGATAACGAGACTGCAAACGAGATTAAAAAAATGCAAAAACAATTAGAAGTTCGTAATATGGAAAATAGTTGGAATACCAGCACACCAACAACGCAAAAATATTTGGATGAAGTAGATGTACGGCGTTCTGGTAATGTTATGAGTTTACAGAACCTTATTCCAACAGTATTAAGCCAAGTTGAGCAATCCTCTAACTTAGATGAATTAAAACTAATTAAGGAAATGCTTTTGAAAATAGAGTTACCATTTGATGCAGAATATTTACTTCCTTATGAAATTCCATTCTTAATTCAATTCAAAAGATTGCTCAATTTTGTAGATCAAAAAATCAACAACACGGAAAGTTGATATATAAAAATAGGATATTTGGAACTCTATATCTGTAATATATACCGTTTTTTTCGTACAGAACTTATGTTGTCCATTTTAAGTGAAAGCCCATATTTTTTAGCAAAACTTCCTCTGTTAGTTAAAATCGCAGTCTAGCTGTTTGAGTACTTCCATTTGGCTGTCTGCACACCAGCAAACGGGCTTTGAGCCTCCGATTGGCGCTGTAGTATCTGTTCTATGGCTCTACGGTACCATTCGGCCTCTTTTGATAACTTTTTTGACCAAATTGCTTCCAATGCGGTAGCAGATGTAGTCCAAATCCGGTGCGTCCCAAACCACAAGGTCGCCCAGTTTTCCGACTTCCACAGAGCCGATTTGGTCAGCCATCCCAATTGCGGCAGCACCATTAAGCGTGACAGCTGTTAGCACTTCTTCCGGCGTAAGCTTGTACTTCAGGCATCCCAGTCCAATAACAAACTGCATATTCAAGCATGGGCAAGAGCCAGGATTGAAATCTGATGCCATGGCAACCGGCACTCCAGCTTCCACCATCGAACGTGCAGGCGCAAAACCGGCCCCCAGGTAAAAGCTAGTAGCCGGCAGAAGACAGGCTACTGTGCCCCCTTTTGCCATACTGGAGATTCCTTCAGGCGGACAGACAATTAAATGTTCCGCAGAGACCGCACCCAGCTCTCCGGCCAAGACAGATCCACCAATCGGATCGATTTCATCTGCATGTATTTTGGGAGTCAGGCCATATTTGCGGCCCGTTTCCAAAATTTTTCGGCTTTCTTGTGCATTAAATACGCCTGTTTCGCAGAACACATCACAGAACTTAGCGATTTTCTGTTCCGCAACTGCTGGGATCATTTCTTCGCACAAAAGACGGATATATGCGTCCCGGTTTCCTTTATACTCAGAAGGCAGTGCATGGGCCCCCATAAAGGTGGCCACTACGTCCACAGCATGCCTCTCCTGTAACTTTTGGATCGCGCGAAGCTGTTTTAGCTCCTCATCGGTCGTAAGGCCATATCCGCTCTTGGCCTCACAGGTGGTGGTGCCGAAGGACAGCATCTCACTTAACGCCAGGGACGCCTTCTCTGTCAGCTCCTCTTCGCTGGCCGACCGTGTACTTTTGACGGTAGAAAGGATACCGCCGCCTTGGGCAAGGATATCGAGATAGGGGACACCATGGAGTTTCATACCAAGCTCATTCTGTCTCCAACCGCCAAAAATCAGGTGGGTATGTGCGTCCACAAGGCCCGGCGTGACCAGTCCTCCCTCTGCATCTATCCGTTCAGCATCTATGTCGGGAGGGGTGCCAGTCCCAACCTGAAAAATCCGTTCGCCTTCTAGCAGCACCCACGCATCTCTTTGGATTTGGATGGCGCCCTGAGCTGCCCCGCCTTTGGGTCCGTATCCCAGCGGAGTGGCAAGAACGCCGATGTTGAAGAGCAGCACTCGTTCCATATGATAGTTCGATCCTTTCTCAAGAGGGAGGAGACGCACATGCGCCTCCTCCCTAGCAAAATGGATGGTAACGCCTATTTGATGACGCTTTGATACAGTTGGATTCAGCCCTCTTTCTTTCCAGTTACCAGAGCGACCACAACGTAATCAATAAAGGAGGCACTCATACCAACGATAATAGCATCCACCGGGATGGGAAGAATACCAAATACGCACAGCAGTGAGACAACGCCACCTACAACGATGGAAGAAACTGCTGCCAAAGCGTTGCCCTTTTTCCAGAACAGGCCTAAGAGAACAGGGGCGACCAGACCGCTGGCATAGAAAGTATAAGCATAGTCCAGGATCTCAATGATGCCAGGGATGGCCAAGGCCACGAAAAGGGATGCGATACCGACCACTACGGTAGTCACCACAGACATCCGCAGAATCGTCTTGGAACTCTTTTCATCGCTGGCAGACTTACCCATAGCACCCAGGTAGATGTCGTTGACTACATGGGAAGTGCAAGCCAGCAGCAGAGAGTCAGCAGTGGACATGACGGCAGCACACAGAGCAGCGATCACAATGCCGGCAGCCACGGTGGGCAGCACCTCCACAGCCAGAGAGGCGATGGCGCTTACCTCAGTCAGGGTATCGCCCAGGAAGGCACGGGCCAGCATACCGTCTATAGCGCTGTTGACGCCCATTGCCATCAGAATACAGCCGGCAATGATACAGCCGGTCTTTGCGATTCGTTCATTCTTTGCAGAGAGCAGTCTCTGGTAGAAATCCTGACCGATGATTTCATAGGCGATCATCGGCAGCGCGATGGACGCCATTGCTGCAAGACCGATGCCGGTGGGACTCATGTAAGTATCAATGCCGCCCGGAACGTTCATGGTGGACAGTTTTTCAACCAGTCCGCTCCAACCACCAATTTTAATCAGGCCAATAAACGTAGTCAGGGGGACCCCGATGAAGATGACGATAAGCTGGATCACGTCGGTGAGGGCCACTCCCCACATGCCGGAAAAGGCTGTATAAAGAATGATCACACAGATAGCGATCACAGCTGCTACTGTAGTGTTGATTCCAAATACAGTCAGCACCTTGGAGATGGCACCGACCTGGGCGGCAAGGATACCGACCAGAGCCGCAAAGGAGAATACACTCGTGAGGACACGCGCAGTGTTGGACTGGTAGCGGTTATAAACGAAGTCGCTGATCGTACACAGTCCCATTTTACGCATGGGCTTTGCCATCAGCAGACCCAGCACCAGCATGGCGAGGCCGGTAGAAACGCCGAATGTCATGCCGGACAATCCCTGATTATAGCCATTTGTAGAGGTTCCGATGATGTTGCCGCCGCCCAGCTGGGTAGCACACAGAGTACCCACCAGGACAAACAGGCCCATGGACCGGCCAGCCAAAAGGAAGTCTTCAGAGCCTTTTACCCTGCGGGATGCATAAAGACCCACAGCAAGCACGACCGCCATATAGGCGATCAGGATTATCAGCATTGTGATTTGATTGGGTGTCATAGCGATTCTCTCCTTTTTTCAGTGCGTTTTTTACGCCAGGATCGTTATTTCGCCAGAGTCTCCGTCCATTTTCACTTTCTGCCCCTCGCAGAATTTGTCATAGGTCTGCTGATCCACCCGGATCAGCGGGATATCCATAATAATCGCATTAGACACCAGAACAGTACTTAGATCCAGCACAATGAATCCCGCAGGTTTGTTGTCAAACTTGGACATCTGATACAGGCCGTCCATCTGCACCACAGAGCTGCCCTTATCAATAGGAAACACGATAATTTTCTTTGCAATCACTTTGTCTGTCAGTGCATGATCCTGTTCAATGATGGTACCTTTCTCCGGGCTTACCATATAGAAATTGATCGGATCTTTTGACACCAGGATCTCGCCTTCAACAATGCCGCTGGCAATCGGCTCACCCTTCAGCAGTCTCTCATCCTTCATGATACGATCTCCCCCTTCAGCACAGATTGGATACAGGCGGGAATACTCTTGACAGTAAATGTCATGTTCCAGCGCTTAGTATAGTAGGCACATTTAGGCGATTCCGTCACGCCGCTCATCCCATACAGATGCGACCAGCATGGCTGATCCACACAACTGTTGATAACGATTTCTCCACCAGCTTTATGTATGATATCCAGGTAGCCCATCCGCTGCGCCAGCTCCTTGGTGGAGGTAGAGGTGAAGATATACAGCTGACCTGCCAGCTGCTGACCATCCAGCATCTTCGCGATGGAACCCACCTGGTTGATGGTCAAATGGGGGCAGCCCAAGATACAGAAGTCCGCTTTTCCAGTGCCGGCAGAGATCTCCGCTCTGGCCTGAGCCAAGTCTTCATTCGTGATGGTGACCACAGGGGGATCTTTCCGCCCTAAAAAGGCAGTGTGGACATCTGCCGCCTCCGGTGTTACGCCTACCACATGGAACATGGGGACGATCCCATGGATATTCAACTGAGTACCCAGGTCCATCAGTTGTTCCGACGTGGTCTGCTTGGACAAACCATTGAACACAGGGCAGTGGTATGCCTGGCCCATCTTTTTAGGCGTAATATAACCCAGCAGCTCATAATCGTATTCACTGTCCACATCGGCCTCTACCTGAATAAGGACATCGCCTGCCCGATTCTGCTCCAGCAGCAGTCCGTATTCGGGTGTGACACCGGTAATGGCCGCACACATAGCGCTCTGAGCAGCCTCACGATTTGTCCGGGCCCCCAGCACCGAGTTGACATATACTGCGCCGCCAGAAGCGGAGAAAGAACAGATTTCTCCAAAGCGGGGGACATTGTTTTCAAAAAACGGGGTGCAGTCAAAGGTGAGGATGGCGCCAAGCTTCCGATAAACATCGATCGTGCTCTTCAGTGTGCGCTCATTTTCCTCATCTAATTTCGAAATCGTCTTAAAATACTCATAGTCATAGGCGGGATTGACCGTGGGAGGCACCATACAATGTGCCTGCTCCTCCAACAGCTTCGAAACAAACCAGAGGTCACCCTCCTGGTTGCTTAGAGAGATATGCCCCCGGCTGATCGGTACCATACGCTCAGCGCCGAAAGCTTTCCCGATCCCTACCAGGACCCGCATTGCCCGGGCAAATCCTGGTCCCATTTCGCCATTCAGCATGGCTTGTTCCTTCTCTGTCAATCTCATTTCGTTCGATACCTCCTAAGTTTGATCTCAGATATCTTCCAGTGCTTTATGCACAATACTGTCATCTGCCAAGTAGGGCAGGGTGATATGGTCCTGACCCTCGTACAGTTTATTGTATTCAGCGATTGTTGACAGCGAATTGGGATTTCCGGCCCAGCCACGACGGGCAACCCCCACCATAACATCCCAAGGCATAGACATCTTTAAAATCTGGTCTACCCGCTCGGAGCCGTCCAGCACCATACCAAAGCCGCCGTTGATGGACTTGCTCACACCAACACCGCCGCCGTTGTGCAGGGCAATCAGACTCATGCCGCGGGCAGCATTTCCAGCGTAGCACTGGGTGGCCATATCGGCCATGATATTGGAGCCATCCTTAATATTGGAAGTCTCACGGAAGGGAGAGTCGGTACCACCGGTATCATGATGGTCGCGGCCCAGCATAACGGGCCCGATCTCGCCCTTGCGGACCATCTCATTGAACTTCAGGGCAATGTTCATACGGCCCATGGCGTCGGAGTACAGTATCCGGCATTGCGTGCCTACTACCATCTTGTTCTTTTTCGCATCACGCAGCCATATGTAGTTGTCGTGATCCTGATAGCGGCGGTTGTGTGCCCTGATGTACTCGGCGGCAGCCATATCGGTCTTATCCAGATCTTCTTCCTTCCGGGACAGACAGCACCAGCGGAAAGGACCATAGCCATAGTCAAACAGGAAGGGGCCGAGGATATCTTCCACATAGGAGGGGAATACGAAGCCGTCCAAGTCATTCTCGCCGTTCTTGCAAATCTTCTCGGCAGGCACGCCGGCGTCGTACACCGACTTCAGGAATGCATTTCCATAGTCGAAGAAATAGGTTCCCTTCTCGTGGAATTTGCAGATCATCTCATAGTGATGCTTCAGGGACTTGTCAACCAGCTTGGCGAAGCCTTCGGGGTCCTTGTCCAGCATCTCAGTACGCTGTTCGAAGGTCAATCCCTGCGGGCAGTATCCGCCGTCGTACGCCATGTGGCAGGAGGTCTGGTCGCTCATTAGATCCACATGGATATTCTTCTCATACAGGTACTCCAACAGGTCCACCACGTTGCCGTGATAGGCGATGGCGTAGGGTTCCTTGGCAGCCAGCTTCTGCTGAGTCATTTTCAGGACCTCATCCAAGTTGTCGGACTTCGCACTCACCCAGCCCTGGTTGTAACGGGTCATGATCCGGGACAGGTCCACCTCAGCAATGATGGAAACGGCACCTGCGATCTCTGCAGCCTTGCCCTGGGCACCGCTCATACCGCCCAGACCGGCGGACACGAACAGGCGGCCGGCCAGGTTCCCGTCCTCGGGGATACCCAATTTGGTGCGCCCCGCACCCAGCAGGGTGTTAAAGGTGCCATGCACGATGCCCTGGGGACCGATGTACATCCAGCCTCCGGCGGTCATCTGGCCGTAGTTGGCAACCCCGATGGCTGCCGCACGGTTGAAGTTTTTCTGGTCATCATACATGCCGATCATCAGGCCGTTGCTGATAATACAGCGGGGAGCCAGCTTATGGCTGTGGAACAGGCCCAGAGGATGGCCGGACATCACAACCAAAGTCTGCTCGTCCGTCATGATCTCCAGGTACTTCTTGATCAGACGGTACTGCATCCAGTTCTGGCACACCTGTCCGGACTCGCCGTAGGTCACCAGTTCATAGGGGTACAGCGCCACCTCGAAGTCCAGGTTGTTGTCAATCATCACCTGGAACGCTTTGCCCTCGATGCAGTTGCCTTTATATTCGTCGATGGGCTTGCCGTACAGCTTTCCCTCCGGCCGGAAACGGTATCCATAGATACGGCCGTGTTCCTCCAGTTCCTGGGCAAACTCCTTTGCCATCTGCTCATGATGATCAGGATGGATATAGCGCAGGGCGTTCTTAATGGCCAGTATCTTGTCGGCCTCAGTCAGATGGGATTCACGGCGGGGGGCACGGCGGTAGCCCTCTTCAAAAGCGGGATATTCAGGCAGTTCATAGTCCAAGTGAATGGTCATGCACTTGTCCATGTCAAGATGTGCTGGGGTCATAATGGTTCTCCTTTCTTCTTCAAATATGTGTCAGCAAGATGTCTAGTTTTTAATCCTTTTTCTCGCCTTGATATATTGAATTCTAACAGATAAGTGTTATAATAAAAAGTACTTAATTCGTATATTTGTTATATAAAGAAGGTATGCCACTATGAACTTCAGGCAATTGGAGTATTTTACTACTGCGGCAAGGTTAAAAAGTATCTCGAAGGCCGCTCAGGAGCTCCATGTGGCCCAGCCACCTGTGAGCCGCCAAATCGCACTTTTAGAGGACGAACTGGGAGTATGCCTTTTCCTGCGTACAAACAAGGGAATAGAACTGACCGAAGCAGGGCAGAGCCTCTATGTCCAAAGCAAGCATATCTTCCAAAGCATACACACCATGATCGACAGTGTGCGGGACATTGACCAGGGGCTGCGGGGCTGCTTGAAACTTGGATCGATCTATTCCACTATTTCTTTCACCTTGGATTTTCTAAAGAAATATCATGCGGAATACCCCAATGTAGAGTACTACATCCGCATGGGAACTCCCGGGGATCTTTTGAAAGATCTGAGCAATGGCGATCTTCACGTGATATTTCTCCGGGGGACTACAAGTGAAATCTCCGGCTCATGGGAACGCATACTCGGTGAAGAAACACTGGAAGTCATTTTGACAGAGAGCCTAGATCCTGCACCCGGACTGGATTATATTCCTATCGAGCGTCTTCGAGATGTCCCAATGTGCCTGCTGCGCAGCGATGACCTTTGGAGCTACAACAATTACCTTATTAATGAGTGTCAGCGCAATGGTTTCTCTCCCAATGTCGTCTGCCAGTGTTATGATACCCCCATGGCTCTTCAGATGGTACAGTCTGGATTTGGAATTAGTTTTTTGCCTCCGGCACTTGTGAATATAATCGGCTCACATGAGCTTTACTCGAAGCCGATCCGGGGCATAACCGCAAAATCATATCCTACTATGATGTGGAACAGCAGTGTCATGTACTCTGGCTGTGTCAAACGCTTTATTGACATGTTCGGACAATAGGACCTCAGTGACTGACTAATAGAACTGTTCATATCCAATGGTCTCCTGAGTCGACTTTAAACCAACCAAGTGAGTCAGATATTTATTCACTTTTCACTGGTGTACCTCAAGTTTCAAATAAGAATGGGGCGGCCGCAAAACACGGCCGCCCCATTCTTATTTGAAACTATGTCAGTATATATATTTTTGATATTACCCATCCCAATTTCTGCACCCTTGTTTTATACATAGAGCTGATATTTCTTCTGATCTTATGAGATAAATCGTAGCATACCAAAATTTTTATACCTTCCCCAGCAAAAAATAAGGGAGCCGGACCAACGCCGACTCCCTATATCGTTTGATTATTTTAGGGCAAACATCCCCTATTAGACCGCATTTGCGATCATCCCCCAATATAACACTTGGGTGCCTTCGCCAGCCTAATCAGTCAGCTCTCTCATCACACTCCCCCACATCCCGTGTGGTATTTTCGGCAAGTGTGGTAATACTGTGGCAACACAGAAAATCATGTCATTTTAGTACAATTTAGCACCGGCAGGAATCGCATCATCTAACATAAGCAAATTCAACCCTTCGTGTCCGTCATACTCGTACACAGCAGAGATCAGCATTCCCTCAGACGGAATTCCCATCATCATTCTAGTGGGCAAATTCGTGATTGCAACGCAGGTTTTACCCACCAATTCTTCAGGAGTATAATAAGTGTGAATGCCACTTAAAATAGTCCGTTTGCGCTCAGTTCCGTCATTTAATGTGAACTTCAGTAACTTTTTAGACTTTTCGACCGCTTCACAGGATTCGATTTTCACCACACGAAAATCGGATTTTGCAAAAGTTTCAAAATCCACAAACTCCTCAAACAAAGGTTCAATCTTCACCTTTGAAAGATCAATGCGTGCGCTATTTGTGGACACATTACGAGTTACAACAGCTTGATTTTCCCCTTCACTCTTCGTGTTCGCACCATCATTTTTTTCCAGGGGCTTCATCGTGGGGAACAAAATGACCTCCCGGATGGAGTCGCTGTTGGTAAGCAGCATGACACAGCGGTCGATGCCGATGCCCAGACCGCCCGTGGGAGGCATACCGTACTCCAGGGCGGTGAGGAAGTCCTCGTCCATCATGCCGGCTTCGTCATCTCCCTTATCCCGCAGCTCCACCTGCTTCTGGAAGCGGCCCCGCTGGTCGATGGGGTCGTTGAGCTCGGAGAAGGCGTTGCCCATCTCACTGTGGCAGATGAACAGCTCGAACCGCTCGGTGAGCCGGGGGTCCTTGGGGGACCGCTTGGCCAGTGGGGACACATCCACCGGATGCATGGTGATGAAGGTAGGCTGGATCAGCTTCTCCTCCACCTTCTGATCAAAGCACTCATACAGGGCGTTGCCCCAGGTCTTGTCCGCGGTCTCGGGCAGCTCCACGCCGATGGACTTGGCGGCGGCCACCGCCTCCTCGTCACTGTTGATGGCCATGAAGTCGATGCCGCAGTACTGCTTCACCGCCTCATGCATAGGCATGCGGGGCCATCCGGGAGTCAGGTCGATCTGCTCCCCCTGCCACTCCACCTGATAGGTGCCCAGGATCTTCTGGGCGGCGGAGGAGAGCAGGTCCTCGAACAGATCCATCATGTCGTTGAAATCGGCGTAGGCCTGGTAGAGCTCCACGGTGGTGAACTCTGGATTGTGCTTCGGGTCCATGCCCTCATTGCGGAAAATGCGACCGATCTCATACACCCGGTCCAGACCGCCCACAATGAGACGCTTCAGGGGCAGCTCGGTGGCGATGCGCATGAACATGTCGATGTCCAGGGTGTTGTGGTGGGTGATGAAGGGACGGGCAGTGGCGCCGCCGGAGATGGTGTTCAGGACGGGGGTCTCCACCTCCATATAGCCCCGGCCGTCCAGGAAGTCCCGCACATGCTTGATGAACTGGGAGCGGATGATGAAGTTGCGCTTCACCTCCGGGTTGACGATCAGGTCCACATATCGCTGGCGGTAGCGCAGCTCGGTGTTGGTCAGGCCGTGAAATTTCTCCGGCAGGGGCAGAAGGGACTTGGACAGCAGGGTCACCGCCTCCACCCGGATGGACATCTCCCCCCGCTGGGTGCGGAACACGATGCCCTTCACTCCCACGATGTCGCCGATATCCAGCTTCTTGAAGCGGTCGTACTCCTCCCCATCCATCTCGTCCCGGCGGGCATAGAGCTGGATGCGGCCCGACTTGTCCTGCAGGTCGCAGAAGGACACCTTGCCCATGCCCCGCTTGGACATGAGCCGCCCGGCCAGCGAGACTTGGCTGCCCTCCATGGCGTCAAAATCCGCCTTGATGGCGGCGCTGTCGTGGGTGACCTCATATTTGGTGATCTGGAAGGGGTCACGCCCCCCCCCCTGGAGCTCCTTCAGCTTGTCCCGGCGGATCTGGAGCAGCTGGGACAGGTTCTGCTCCTGGTTCTTCTCTTCAGCCATGTTGTCTCTCTCCTATCTCTGTGGATGGCGGGGCGCTCAGCGCTGCTCCACCTTCAGCAGCTTGTACTCGATGCGTCCGGCGGGGGCGTCCACCACCACTTGGTCTCCCTCGCTCTTGCCCAGCAGGGCCTTGCCGAAGGGGGAGTCCTCCGAGATGGCCCCGTTCATGGGGTCGGCCTCCTGAGAGCCCACGATCTTGTACACCATAGTCTCGTCGAATTCCTCGTCCAGCACGGTGACCGTGGAGCCCAGGCGGACAGAGCTGCCGTCAGAGGGCTCCTCCTCGATGACCACATAGTTGGACAGGATCTCCTCGATCTCAGCCATGCGGGAGTAAAGCTTGCCCTGCTCGTTCTTGGCCTCATCGTACTCGCTGTTCTCAGACAGGTCTCCGAAAGAGCGGGCCTCCTTGATCAGCTCGGCCACTTCCTTCTCCCGAACTGTCTTCAGATAATTCATCTCGTCCTGAAGCTCTTTCAGGCGCTGGGGGCTGAGTTTATATTCCTTTGCCATGACTCGTTGCACACCTTTCAGACCGCTCTCCGGGGCGGCCCCGGGGCGGATGATCGTTCCAGAATATGAAAATGGGTATATGGATGCAGTATGTGCTATTATAGTGTTTTCGGCTCCGTCTGTCAAGTAAATTCTAGGTCAGTGCGCTCCAAACGCCCTGTCTCCCACAGGATCTCCAGCAGGGGCAGCCACTGGCCCTCCTTCTGCCGCTCTAAGCCGGGGACCGACACCGCCAGCCCCGCCAGATCCGCTTCCGGCCCAAACAGGGAGAGGACCGCCTGCCCCGCCTCCTCCGCCCGGGGATCGAAGCGGATGGCCGCCTGGACGCCGTCCCAGTCCGGCCGCAGGGCCACACCGTACTGTCGGTGGAGGTAGCGTTCCAGCTCCCCTCCGCCCGTCTGTACGGAGAGGCACAAATCCCGCACCCTGGGGCACAGCTCCTCCGCCGCCCGGACCAGATCCCGCTCCGCCCGGCTCCCCCGCAGGGCCACCGCCGCCCGCAACGGGTCCTCCCCTTGGCGGCGCAGCAGCGCCAGAGCCATAGGGGCGGCGCAGGACCGGAGCAGGGGCAGGGGGTCCACAGGGCGCAGGCCGGCCCGGCTCAGCTCCTCCCAGAAGGGGAAATCCTCCGGCACCAGCACCCGTGCCGCCCCCTGCCGGGCCAGCCGCCGGGCCGCCCGTCCCGCCCGTCTGCGGGCCCAGAACCCCTCCGGGTCCAGCGCCACTCGGAGCACCGGCACCCCATGGAGCGGGGCCCGGACCACCTTAGTCCCCTTCCCGTCCCTCTGGTACACCACCTGTCCCAGCACGCCCCTCACCTCCCCCACAGCATATGCCGCCGCCGTCCCCGCCTATGCCTCCGGGCACTGAGAAAGGCGGCGGGTCTACCCCCGCCGCCTGAGATTGTCGAAAAAGTGGCAAAGCCACTTTTTCGAGAAAGATGCAGTCTGCCGCGCGTAGGGTTTGACCGCCTGCGGCGGACAACCCTCACATTTGCAGCCTGAGCAGTGTTTTCCCCGATGCACAGGTCGCCGGGGAAAACGGATCTAAACTGGGTTCGCGCCTGCGGGCGCGAACTCTGCGAGGCTTTTTCCACAAGCTGAGGCGGCGGGCCTGTGCCCGCCGCCTGAAGTCTCTGTCTGTGTCCCCTATTTTTCCCAGGGGACGTCATTTTTCTTGGTCTGGGGCGTCCTGTGCTCCAGCAGGCGGCGGGCGGCCTCCCGCTCCTCCTCGCAGTGATTGCTCCAGGTCTCCCCGTCCGCGATCTTCTGCAGGCGCTTCTCGCTGTACGAGGCATAGTCTTTCATGGCTATCTGGACCCGTTCCTCCCGCTGCTGTTCCAGCCGCTCCTCATGTCTCCGGGCTCTCTCTGCCTTCTCCCGCTCCTCCTCCTGGCGGCGGGCCACCCATTCCTCCTCCGCGCAGAAGCGCAGGGCCCGGCAGCGGCCGCAGGAAAACAGCTCCACCGGGATGGCTCCCTCTGCCCAAGCGTTGGCATCCCGTCCGAACAGAAAACCGTCGCTTACAGCTCCAGTTCGGAGGTATTCCATCCCCAGGCTTTGAAAGATCCCGCCGCAGGGACACCGCATCTCTTCCATGCCGCGCTCCCCTCTCTCAGCTCACAGTGTAGCTCACGCTCTTGCCACTGGCCCGCAGTGTAAAGGTGGAACCTCTAAAATAGTTCAGGGGGTCCTGACGCTGTCCGTTCAGACGTACCTCAAAGTGGAGGTGGTTTCCGGTGGAGGAACCGGTGGTCCCCACCAGGCCGATGGTCTGTCCCTGGGTCACCTTATCTCCCTCACTGACCAGCCGCTTGCTCATATGGGCGTAGAGGGTGCTCTCTCCGTTGGCATGGCTGATGACCACATAGTTGCCGTAGGAGCTGTTGTAGGTGGAAGTAAGGACTACGCCGCTCTTGGCGGCCCAGATGTCCGTTCCGCCGGCGGCGGCGATATCCACTCCGGTGTGGTTGTTGGGCCGCCCGGTGACCGGGTGCGTACGGCTGCCAAACAGGGAGGTAATGGTGGTGGCATAGCTGGGCCACTTGAAGCCCTTTTCACTGACGATGGTCACGCCCTGGGCAGCCAGCTGGGCCTGGAGCTCCCGCTCTTTCCGGGCGATCTCGTTGTCCATGGCCTTGGCCGCCGCCTGGAGCTTGGCCTCCATGGCCTCCAACTCGTCCTCCTGGCTGCTGATCTGACTGATGAGGGCGTCTACCTCCGCCTGCTGGCTCTTCAGCCTGGCTTTGGCGTCCGCCTGTTTCTGCCGGGCCTCCTCCTGGGCGGTGCGGGCCTCCTCCAGCTCCGCCTTCTCCTGCTCGATCTGGGCCTGGGTGGCCAGCAGCTCGTCCATGATGGCATTGTCATAGGCCATGATCTCCTCCACCATCATGAAGCGGTCCAGCATGTCAGAGAAATCCTCCGCGTTAAAGAGGATGGCCCAATAGGAGACCTCCCCCTCCTCCTCCATATAGCGCACCCGCTCACAGAAGAGCTGATACTGCTCCGCCTCCTGCTGCTCCAGCTGAGCCAGTTCGTCCTCCTTCTGGGAGATCAGCTCGTCATATTTGGCGATCTGTGCGTCGATGTTGTTGATCTCCGACTGGATCACGTTGATCTGCTGCTCCAGCAGGCTCTTCTGTTCCAATGCCTCATCCTTGTCGGCGGCGATGGCGTTTAACTGGGCCTGGATCTCCTTTTGCTGCTGCTCCAGCTCGCCGGCGCTCTCCTTCAGCGCATCGATCTCCGCCTGAGTCACGGCGGAGGCCGGCATGGACACCGCCCCTGGCAGAGCCAGCAGAAAGGAGGCGGAAAAGAGGACCACCAGCGCCAGGCTGATGGCGGGGATAGCGCGTCTTTTCATGGGCCGCCTCCCCTCAGTGGACGAAAATATTGGCTACGATGGGCAGCAGCATCAGCAGGGCCATGATCCCTGCCAGCACTGCCATCACGATCCTCTGTGTCTTTTTTCTCATACCTGCTTCTCCTTATCTCATACCTGAAGGAACTTCCGGATGGCCACCACCGAGCCGCCCACACCGATCACCAGTCCCACGCCGCAGAAGACCAGCACGATGTTCCCCGCCATGGAGGCGTAGGACAGAACGGTGATCAGGCTCAGGCCGTTGGTCTGGAGGATCAGCCGGGAGACCGCCTCATACAGCCCCCATTGGATGAAGAAAGCCACCAGGGCGCCTGTAAGGCCCAGGATCATGCCCTCCACCACAAAGGGCCAGCGGATGAAGCCGTTGGTCGCACCGCACATCTTCATGATGGCGATCTCCTCCCTGCGATAGAAGGTGGCCAGCTTGATGGTGTTGGCGATGATGAACAGGGACACCACCACCAGCATGGCCACCAGCACAGCCGCCACGCCGGTGGCGATGTTGCGCACCATGACGAAGCCCTGGGCGATCTCAATGGCCGCCTGGGTATGGGCCACTCCCCGGACAGCCTCCACCTGAGACACGGTGGCCGCCATCTGCTCGATATCCTTGACATGGATCTCGAACCGATCCCGGAGCACCTCGGGGGGCAGGCTGTCCATCAAATCGTTCTGCTCCCGCCCTGCCTTAAAATCCTCCAATGCCTCCGCCCTTGTGACAAAGGTGACCTGGGACACATTGGGGACAGCCTCGATTTTCGGCTGAAGGGCCCGGGC
Source organism: Lawsonibacter asaccharolyticus (assembly GCF_022453915.1). Lineage (NCBI taxonomy): Bacteria > Bacillati > Bacillota > Clostridia > Eubacteriales > Oscillospiraceae > Lawsonibacter > Lawsonibacter asaccharolyticus. The sequence goes on along the minus strand of NZ_CP091870.1, from coordinate 1,100,595 downwards.
CTGCTCCTCCGAGTAGCTGTCGTCAATGTAGGCCAGGAACAGATTCTCGTCCTCCAGGTCCCCCAGCATGTGGTCCAGGTTGACCGCCAGCAGGGTGAAGGAACCCATGATCAGCAGGCAGGCCACGATCATGCACACAGCGGCAAAAGACATGAAGCCGTGGGTGAAGATAGAGTGGAAGCCCTCGCTGAGATAGTATTTTCCGTTAAATCGTCTCGCCATTGTTGTAATACCCGCCTGTCTCGTCGCTGATGATCCGTCCGTTCTCGATGGCGACGACTCGTTTGGAGAACCGGTTGACCAGGGATTTCTCGTGGGTGACCACCAGCAGAGTGGTACCCAGCTCGTTGATGCGCTCCAGCAGCATCATGATCTCCAGGGATCGCTGGGGGTCCAGGTTCCCCGTGGGCTCGTCGGCGATGATCATGCTGGGATTGTTGACCAGAGCCCGGGCGATGGCCACCCGCTGCTGCTCGCCGCCGGACAGCTCCCCCGGATACTGGTCCGCCTTCTTCTCCAGACCCACCAGCTCCAGCACATAGGGGATGCGCCGGCGCAGCTCCCGGGTGGAGGTGCCGATGGCCCGCATGGCAAAGGACAGGTTCTCATACACCGTCTTTTTCTCAATGAGCCGGAAGTCCTGGAAAATGATGCCCAGCGTCCGCCGCATGTAGGGCACCTGTCCCGGACGGATGTTGTTCATGTTGTAGCCGTTCACCATCAGCCGCCCCTCTGTGGTGGCGATCTCCCCGGTGATCAGCTTGATGATGGTGGACTTCCCGGAGCCGGATGGCCCCACCAGAAAGACGAACTCCCCGTCGTCGATCCGCATGGAGACCCCTTTCAGCGCCTTGGTCCCGTTGTCGTATTCTTTATATACATCGATGAACCGTATCATGTGTCCCTCCGCCAGACGGCCGCCACTCCCCCAAGTCGTGCCTTTGGCACGCTCTCTCCCAGGGGCGGGCGGCTGATGCGCTTTTCTCAAAGTGTATCACAGTTTGTGTGTTATGTAAATGGATTTTTGCGGCCATTTTGTCGCTTCCGCTCCTATATTGTAGCGGCGCCGCCCCGGAACGGCAACCCCTCCCAGAAAAAAATTTTGGCATTTTGCTCCTCCAAATTTTTCCTCCTCTCACAAAAAATCAACGCCCCCGCGCCGGACCCGGCGCGGGGGCGTGCTGTTCTTCGGTTCAGGATTCGATTCCCCGGGAAATGAGGTACTTCTTGACCATCAGCGCCACCTTGAAGGTAATGGCATCATCGAACTCCCGCAGGTCCAGGCCGGTGAGCTTCTTGATCTTCTCCAGCCGGTACACCAGGGTATTGCGGTGGACGAACAGCTTCCGGGCAGTCTCGGACACGTTCAGGTTGTTTTCAAAGAACTTGTTGATGGTGAGCAGAGTCTCCTGGTCCAAAGCGTCGATGGGGTTCTTCTTAAAGACCTCCTGGAGGAACATCTGGCACAGGATGGTAGGCAGCTGATAGATCAGCCGGCCGATGCCCAGGTTCTCATAGTTGATGACCGTCTTCTCGGTGTCGAACACCTTGCCCACGTCGATGGCTACGCCGGCCTCCTTATAGGCCCGGGCCAGGTCCCGGATGTGGTTGACCACGGTGCCGATTCCAATGACCACCTTGATGCCCAGTTCCTGGTTCACCGCGGTAGAGATCTGCTTGGCGATCTTCTGGAGCTCCTTGGCATCCGCCCCCTCGGGCAGCTGCTTGATCAGGGCCACGTCTGTCTCATTGATGGAGATGACAAAGTCTGTCTGCTTGTCCGGGAACAGGTTCTGGATCACATCGATGGTGCTCACATCCGCCTGCCCCAGCTGGCGCACCAGGAAAGCTGCCCGGGGCACCTCAGAGACAAAGTGCAGCTCCTTAGCCTGGGTATAGATGTCCCCCAGCAGGATATTGTCCGAGATGATGTTTTTCACAAAGGTGGCTTTATCGTGCTTCTCCTCATAAGAGGTCTTGGCTCCGTTGAAGGCCACCACCGCCATGGCGCACAGGGCCGCGCTCTCCGGGTCCTCCCCCTGGACAAAAGCGGCGTAATCGAACTGAGCACCCCAGCCGGCCAGCGGCTTGAAGGTCTTCCCCTCATACCGGGTGATCCCGTTATCGGCGGCATTGATGGCCGCCACCGCGCCGGACCAATGCTCACCGATACTGGTGAGCTCACTGCATGCCACGACGATGCCGTCCGCGTCAATGACACCCACCACCCGGTCGATGCCGTCCTTCATCTGGAGTACGACTCCCTGGAACATCCTGCTGGACACATTGATCCCTCCCATGTGTTACTTGTACACTACGCCTATTATAACGGTTCCCCCCCGGTTTTGGCAAGAGGTTTTGCATAATTTTTTGTTCAAAACGCCGAAAAACCTGGATCTCCCGCTGTTCCCCGCCGCAGCAGCGCCTTCTCCTCCCCTGTCAGCGGCCGCCACTCCCCCGGCGCCAGCGCCGGGTCCAGGGCGATGGGCCCCATGGACAGGCGCTTCAGATAGACCACCGGCTTCCCCCGGGCGGCCAGCATCCGCTTCACCTGGTGATATTTCCCCTCCCGCAGGGTGACATGACACTGGGAGCCGTCCCCCAGCGGCTCCAGCTCCGCGGGCAGACAGTGCAGCCCGTCCCCCAGCACCATCCCCGCCGCCAGGGCCTCAGCGTCCGTCCGGTCCAGCCGCCCCTCCACCTTGGCGTAGTACACCTTGTCCACGTGGTTTTTGGGGGAGAGCAGGGCGTGGCCGAGGGGACCGTCATCAGTGAGGAGCAGGAGCCCCTCGGTATCCTTGTCCAGCCGCCCCACCGGGAAGAGCCCCCGGCGGCGCAGGTGCTCCGGCAGCAGGTCCAGCACTGTCTTCTGCCGCCGGTCCTCCGTGGCGGACAGGAGGCCCGCCGGCTTGTGGAGCATCAGATAGACGAAAGGGGCGCAGTCCACCCGCTCTCCGTCCACAGTGAGGCCGGCCGCTTCGGGCTCACACTTCTCCTCCGGCCGCCGGGCAGGGACGCCGTCCACCCTCACCCGCCCCTGGCGGATCAGTTCCTTCACCTCCCGGCGGGACCACCGCCCCGTGGAGGAGAGCAGCTTGTCCAGACGCTCCTGTGCCATACTTGTCCTCCTGTTCCTCCGCCCCCTCCTGCCTGCCGGCCGTCTCCGCGCTCCTGTCCGGACTTTATGAGGGCAGGCATAAATTTGTCCCGCCCCTCATAGACATGAGTAGAAACCAAGGCGTTGGAAGGAGAATGCGCTGTGATAATCCTGACTGCAAAACTGCCCCGCCACCGAAAGCTGACCATCGGGGTGGCCGTGGCCGCCCTGGCCTGCTGCGCCGCCCTGGTGCTGACCCTGGGCGGCGGCCCCGCCCGGGAGGCGTCCGCCTCTGCCGTCCCCAGCCCAAAGGGGGTCAAGAGCAACGAGGACCGGGTGGCCTACCTCCAGTCCTACGGCTGGGAGGTCAGTGCCGAGCCCCTGGCCACCGAGGAGCTGCTCATCCCCAAGGAGATGGATGCGAGCTATGACGACTATCTGGCCCTGCAAAGCGGGCAGGGCTTCGACCTGTCCAAATATGCCGGCAAGCGGGTGAAGCGCTACACCTACGAGATCACCAACTACCCCACCGGTGAGACCGGCATCCTGGCCAATCTGCTGATCTACAAAAACACGGTGATCGGGGGCGAGGTCCTCTCTCCCCAGCTGGACGGCTTTCTCCACGGGCTGGCCATGCCCTGAAGGCCCCGTGGACGGGGCGCCCGGCTGGTCTGAGGGCTCACTTCTCCAGCAGGTGGACGTTTAGATGATCGTAGGTCATCTGAATCCCGTGGCGCTGGAAGGCGGGGCGCACCCCTTCCATAACGCCGTAATACACGTCCCAGTAGTCCCCCGCAGCGGTCCACACCCGCACCACATATTCGATGCTGCTGGCACCGTACTTGGAGATCCAGATGGAAGGGGCCGGGTCCTCCAGGATCTGCGGGAACTGGGCCAGCACCTCCCCCAGCGCCTGCTTCACCGTCTCAGTCGGCGCATCGTAGGAGGCGGAGAAGGTCAGCTCCACCCGCCGCTTGCCCAGCTTGGTATAGTTGATGATCTTGGCCGCCGCCACCTGGCTGTTGGGGATAAAGATCTCCTTGTTGTCCACGGTGGCCAGGGTGCTGTACGCCAGGCCGATGGAGATGACCGTGCCCCCCACCCCGTCCGCCTCCACATAGTCCCCCACCTCGAAGGGCTTGGACACCAGGATCATGATGCCCCCCGCCAGGTTGGAGAGGGTGTTCTGGAGCGCCAGGGAGATAGCCAGGCCGGCCACGCTGAGCAGGGCGATCATGGAGGCCACCGGGATGCCAAGGGAGTCCGCCACCACCAGGACCAGGAGGAACCACAGGGCGATCCGCACCACAGAGCGGATATAGCCCCCCACTGACCCCAGGTTCTGAGATCTGGACAGCATCCGGTCCACGATCCGCAGAAGGACCCGGATCACCACGACCCCCGCCAGAATGAGCAGGGCAGTGCGGAACAGGGCGCTCAGGTCCAGGGCATTCAGCTTCAGCCCTTCCAGCACGCCGGAGACCAGTTCTTCGGTAGACATGGCAGTTTTCCCCCAGTTCGACAGGATCTGTATTTTGGTTTTTATTATAACAAGCTTTTTCCCCTCAGGCAAGGAGAAACGCGGCAGGCCGGGACTCGGTCCGCCGCGTCATTTTTTCTGTTCGGAGCGTCAGCTCTCCCCGCCCCCCGCGTGCCGTTTCAGGCAGGCGAAGGTCTCCGGGCTGATGTCGTGCTCGATGCGGCAGGCGTCCTCTGCCGCCACCTCCGGCGTCACGCCCAGCTGGATCAGCCACTTGGTCAGGAAGCGGTGGCGCTCGTACACCGACTCCGCCGCCGTCTTTCCCGCCTCGGTAAGCAGGATGCGGCCGTCCCGTTCCATGGTGATATACCCGCTGGAGCGCAGGATGGACATAGCCCGACTCACAGATGGCTTGGAGTAGCCCAGGTGCTGGGCCACGTCGATGGACCGGACGTTGCCCTTCTGCTCATGGAGCACCAGGATGGCCTCCAGATAATCTTCTCCTGATTCATGCAGCGGCATAGGGACTCTCCTCTCATGTCCGCCTGCGGCGGATCTGCTTTTTATTGAGTTATATTATCATGTTTTGGAACGGATTTCAACCGCGATCCCCGCAAAAGGGGCGTCCCTCCCCGGGACGCCCCACCTTTTACTCCAGATCCTGGATATTCATTTTCTTCAGGTCTTCCTTCCACTCCCGGCGGTTCTTGTAGTAGAGCCAGATCCCGCCCAGCACCAGAGTGGGGACGTTGAATACCAGGAACACACCGCCCACCATGGCCAGATCCGCAGGCTGGAGCTGGTGATGCTCCTCCTCCCGGTGGTACTCCTCCACGATATTCCCGTGCCCGTCCGTGACCTGCACGGCCCCGCCGCCGGTGACAGTGGAGAAGCCGACCACCGACAGGCAGATCATCAGGCTCATCGCCAGGGTGATGGCGGGCAGGATCAGCCCCAGCCACTTTCCCTTCCTGCACAGCCAGACCTGAAGGGCCACCACCAGGGCCAGGGGCAGCAGCATAGAGAGCAGAACAACAGGGAGCACAAGCAAAATCGTCATTGCGGACATCTCCATTATGTTATCTCATCCTTTCTTGTTTCCTTCTTATAGGCGGCGATCAGCAGCTTGGCCGTGTCAAAGTCCAGCCGCTCATTTACCGCCAGACGCTTGATCAGGGCAATGTAGGGGTCGGCCGCCCTGTCCTCCCCCAGCTTGATCTTCTGGATCAGCCGGTCCAGCCGCAGTCTCACCGTGGGATAGGTGACGCCGTACTGTCCCGCCACCTCTTTGAGGGAGCCGGAGGACAGCACAAATTTTTTGATGAACACCAGGTCCTCCTCCTCCAGACCGGCCATCCACTCGGGCACCAGTTCCACTGCCATCCTTTTACCCCCTTTCACAATATTTATTATATACTTTAATTTTATTAAAGTCAATCCTAAATTTTTATTTTAATAAAATTCTTTTTTACTTCTTTCTGATGAAAGGGATACCGAAAAGCCCCAGCCAGCCGCACAGGGGGGTACACTGTATGCCCGCCATACCGGGCGGGCATGACCGGCTCCGGGCATCCGGCCTTATGGGGCTAGGAACGGGGAAGCGGCCGCCGGAAAGATCCCCCGAAGCAGCTTTTCCTTTTTTCCACCTCAAAAAGACGCGGAAAGCCGGACCGCGGTCTCCCGCGGTCCGGCCCGTCAGATCGTTTTCTCTTATCCTCCGGCGTTCACAGCTCCTGTGCCGAATCACATGGTCTTGAGCTGCTCCTCCAGCTTGGCCACCAGCTCGGTGAGCTTCACGGCCCGCTCCTGCTCCGCCTTGACCACATGCTCGGGGGCCTTATTGACAAAGCCCGGATTGGCCAGCTTGGTGTTCAGCTTCTGGAGCTCGTCGCTGTTCTTTTTCAGCTCCTTCTCCATGCGGGCCTTCTCCTTCTCCAGGTCCACCAGCTCCGCCAGAGGCATGGAGATCTGGGCCGCATGGGTGACCACGGTGACGGAGCCCGCCTCCGGGGCGGTGCCCGGCTGGGCGAAGGTCACCTCGCTGGCATAGGCCAGCTTCTTCAGGAAGGGCACGCCCAGGACAAAGATGTCCCGCTCCCCGGTGGCCACTGTCAGGTGGGCCTTCTTGCTGGGGGGCACGTTCATCTCAGACCGGCGGGTGCGCACCCCACGGATGGCATCCATGATCAGCTCCATGGCCTTCTCCTCCTCCGGGAAGTCCAGAGCGGCGTCTGCCACCGGCCAGTCGGACAGCATGAGGAAGTCCCCCTCGTGGGGCAGGGCCTGCCAGATCTCCTCGGTGATGAAGGGCATGAAGGGATGGAGCAGCTTGAGCATCTGGGTGAGCACATGGCACAGCACCTGCTGGGCCCTCACCTTGCTGTCCTCGTCCTCCCCCTGGAGACGGGTCTTGGTCAGCTCGATATACCAGTCGCAGTAGTCGTCCCAGATGAAGTCATAGATCTTCTGGGCCGCCACGCCCAGCTCATACCGGTCCATGTTCTCGGTGATCTCACGGATGGCAGTGTTCAGCTTGGACAAGATCCACTTGTCCTCCAGCTCCAGCTTCCCGGGCAGCTGGCACGCGTCGATGGTCAGGTTCATCATCAGGAAGCGGCTGGCGTTCCAAATCTTGTTGGCGAAGTTGCGCATAGCCTCACACCGCTCGGTGTAGAAGCGCATGTCGTTGCCGGGGCTGTTGCCGGTGACCAGGTTGAAGCGCAGGGCGTCGGCGCCGTACTTGTCGGCGATCTCCAGGGGGTCGATGCCGTTGCCCAGGCTCTTGGACATCTTCCTTCCCTTGTCGTCCCGCACCAGGCCGTGGATGAACACGGTGTGGAAGGGGGGCTTCTTGGTCTGCTCGCAGGCGGAGAAGATCATCCGGGCCACCCAGAAGAAGATGATGTCGTAGCCGGTGACCAGCACGTCGGTGGGGTAGAAGTAGTCCAGGTCCTCCGTCTTTTCCGGCCAGCCCAGGGTGGAGAAAGGCCACAGTGCGGAGGAGAACCAGGTGTCCAGCACGTCCGGGTCCCGGTGGATCTTCCTGCTGCCGCACTTCTCACAGCAGTCCGGGTCATCACGGGTGACCGTCATGTGTCCGCAGTCATCGCAGTACCAGACGGGGATCTGGTGGCCCCACCACAGCTGCCGGGAAATGCACCAGTCGTGGACGTTCTCCATCCAGTTCAGATAGGTCTTGGCAAATCGGTCGGGGACGAAGCGGGTCTCCCCGTCCTCCACCACTTTGATGGCCGCCTCGGCCAGGGGCTTCATCTTCACGAACCACTGGGCGGAGATGATGGGCTCCACGTCGTTGTGGCAGCGGTAGCAGGTGCCCACGTTGTGGGAGTAGTCCTCGATCTTCTCCATGAGCCCCAGGGCCTCCAGGTCGGCCACCACAGCCTTCCGTGCCTCATAGCGGTCCATGCCCTCATACTTGCCGCCGTTGGCGTTGACCTTGCCGTTGTCATCCAGCACCCGGATGGTGTCCAGGTTGTGGCGCAGGCCCACCTCGAAGTCGTTGGGGTCGTGGGCGGGGGTCATCTTCACGCAGCCGGTGCCGAAGTCCATCTCCACGTACTCATCGGCCACGATGGGGATCTCCCGGTCCATCAGGGGCAGGATGCAGGTCTTGCCCACCAGGTGCTTGTACCGCTCGTCGTTGGGGTTGACCGCCACGCCGGTGTCGCCCATCATGGTCTCCGGCCGGGTGGTGGCCACCACCAGATAGCCGGAACCGTCAGTCAGAGGGTAGCGCATATGCCACAGGTGGCCGGGCTTGTCCTGATACTCCACCTCCGCGTCAGACAGGGCCGTGACACAGTGGGGGCACCAGTTGATGATGCGGCTGCCCTTGTAGATGAGGCCCTTCTCATACAGCTCGCAGAAGGTCTCCCGCACCGCCTTGGAGCAGCCCTCGTCCATGGTGAACCGGGCCCGGTCCCAGTCACAGGAGGCGCCCAGCTTCTTCTGCTGCTGGACGATGCGGCCGCCGTACTGGCGTTTCCAGTCCCACACCCGCTCCAGGAACTTCTCCCGGCCCAGGTCATAGCGGGTCAGCCCCTCCTTGGTGCGCAGCTCCTCCTCCACCTTGATCTGGGTGGCGATGCCCGCGTGGTCGGTGCCGGGGACCCACAGGGCGGCGTAGCCCTGCATCCGCTTAAAGCGGATGAGGATGTCCTGGAGGGTGGAGTCCATGGCGTGGCCCATATGCAGCTGCCCTGTCACGTTGGGGGGCGGCATGACGATGGTAAAGGGCTTCTTCTTAGGGTCCCGGTGGCCCCGGAAGCAGCCGTTCTTCTCCCAGGTCTCATAGATCCGGGACTCCACTTCCTGGGGCTCATAGACCTTTGGCAGTTCTTTTCTCATGTCGTTCACGTCCTATTTCCAATGTATTTTCATTCCGATTGGAGCCCTCCGGCCCCGGGTCTCACAGCTTTTTCATGGTCTGTCCGGTCTTCCGCTCCAGGAAAGCCCGGAACTGGTCCGCGGTCCCGGTGTGAAAGCCCTGCTTGTCGAACAGGTTGCCCTGCTGGCGGCTGAGCATGAGGAAGAAGTAGCGCCCGTCCTCACACAGGGCCTGGACGGAAGAGTAGTCAAAGGACTGCTCCCCCCGCTGGTTGGCGATGACATACCCTTCATCGGTGAACCGGGCGGTGTGCCGGGCGACGCCCTTCATCACGAACCGCCCCACCAGCCAGGCCCGGATCTCGTTGAGGAACAGGGCCCAGACCAGCATCAGCGCCCCCAGCAGCCCATACAGGAGACCCGCCCCTCCTCCGGAGGTCCAGGCCCCCCGCAGCAGGATCAGGCCGCAGAGCACCCCCATGGCCCGGAGCAGCAGGCTCCTCCAGCGCCTGTCCAGGCGGATGGCCGCCCGGTTCAGGGCTCGCAGGGCGCGCCAGTCATAGTCTGTCTCATTTACAAATTCCATTGCGCTCCCTCCATAAAAAACGCCCTGAGCCGGTCATGGCTCAGGGCGAACCTGTCATCGTCCGCGGTACCACCTGAATTCCCCTCGCGGGGCGCTCCTATCCTCTGTAACGGGAGGACCCGCCGCTGTCTACCGCCCCGCTGGGGCCTCGAAAACGGAGCTCCGGGGCCACTTCGCCGCTTCCCCATATGGCCTTGCACCGTCCGGCCACTCTCTGCCATGGGAACTGCGGTTACTCCTCCCCCTCAGCGCCTGTGATACAGGTGGTATTATATCCAGTTTCTCCGGTCCTGTCAAGGGACGCCGGGCCGGGAGGACCGGTAAAATTTCCTGCGCGGCCGCCCGCCCCGGAGGCTGCGCCCCAGGCAACTTACAGCATGAAGCCGTTCAGCAGCTCCTCCAGCGCCTCCCGTGCCCGCTGAGGCTCCGCCCGATCATAGGCGTCCACACGGTACCACACCCCGCCCAGCGCGAAGTCGGCGCGGAACATCCGGGCGCCCCATTTGTCGTAATAGGGGTCTTCAGGGCCCTGCTCCACCGTGGTCATCACTGCGGACAGGCCGTTGGGGGCGGTGTGCTCCTCCGTGGTGTACTGGGTATCCGAGGGGAGCAGATGGCTCTGGCTGACCGGATGATCCGGCAGCTCCATCCGCTGGGTGTATGCCGTCACCCACACCTCCAGCCGGACGCCGGAATCCAGATACTCCGCCGTCCACTCCAGGGCGGTGGGGCCTTCGCTGTCGCTGCTCAGGGCCGCCCGAAAACCGGACTGGAGCCGTTCTTGCAGATAGGCGTTTTCCGGCAGCTCCAGGCCGAAGTATGCCTCCGCCTCCTCCCAGCTTGTCAGGTCCAGCCCCACCGTGGAGGCGGGGTGCTCCGCCGCCATGTCCAGCGCCTCCTGGGGCAGATCCTCCAGCGCCAGGAAGTCTATCCCTCCCTCCAGGGTATAGCCGTCGTAGTGCGCCTCCCCCAACGCCTCGCCGTCATCTGAGAGCTCAGCCGGGAGCAGCAGGTCCTCAAAAAATTTCAGGGACTGGAACCCTCCGATCTGGTTGGCCGCCCACGCCGACCCCAGCAGGGCCGCACACAGGCAGGCGGCGATCAGGCCGGTCCGCAGGGGCCGGCGGGCGCTGTGCCGCCGGGCCGGACCGGCGGCCTGTTCTACCAAGGCCGGGTCCACAAGGCCCACAGCCTCCATCATGCGTTCTCCTCGGTTCACAACATTCCCTCCTGTTCCAAATAAGCTTTCAGCTTCTTCCGCGTCCGAAACAGGACGCTCTTGGTCCTGGACAGCGACCAGCCCAGGTGCCCGGCGGTCTCCTCCACGGTGTCTGCGTACCAGTACCGCCGCAGGAAGGCGGTACGCGGCCCCTCCCCCAGCTCTCCCAGGAAGGCGGAGATGGCCCGCCCCAGCTCCGCCGCCTCGGCCTGCTCCTCGGGCCCCTCCCGGCTGGGGAGGCACTCAGCCAGCTCCAGAGCGGCCAGAGAGACCGTGTCCCCCTGCCGTCCCCGCCGCCGGCGGAGGAGCAGGGCCCGGTTGCGCACCACCGCCCCCAGATAGCCCTGGAAGTGCTGGGGCCGGGCGGGCGGGATGGCGTTCCACAGCTGGAGCCAGCAGTCCCCCAGACACTCCTCCACGTCCCGCTCTTCCCCCAGGATGCGGCCGGCGATGGAGCGGCACCAGCCCCCGTACTTGTCCTGGAGCCCGGTCAGGGCCTCCTCCCGCCGCTGCCAGAACAGCTCTACCAATTCCTGATCCGTCATGGCCTCACCTCTTTTCCGTTGTCTCTTCACTCATATAGAGCATGTCCCGCCCCGGCAGGTCGCGCCGCCAGGGAAAAAAATTTTTCCGCCTATAGAAAAAAACGCCGGCCTTCCGGCCGGAAGCGTTCTTCTGATCACGGTGCTCTTTGCTCACAAATGGCCTAGCAGGGGAGCCGCAAAACAAATTTGTCTTATACCAACATATTGACACGCATTGACAATCTATACTATTATTGAAATTGACCAAAATAAATTGAAGGAAGTCGGTTGTTGATGGACTCCCATATGACAGCGGTTGAAAGCAATAAGCGCCATAAAGCGGCGGGTCTATTGGCTGCTCTGGTTTTGGTATTGATTTTAGTTGGCTGGATCTATTATGTGTTCTCTTCCAAAGAACTGTCCAATGTCCTGGATTTCCAGCCATCTGAAGCCACAGACTACACTGTCACGGAGATGCCAAACGCAGTTTCATCAAAGTCGTGCAGCCTGGACGACACCCCGCTGATCGAAATGATCGATGCACTGAACATTCGATACTGCGGCCCCTCTTTCGGTGTGCGTCGATTTGAAACCGGACAGCATATATATGAGATCTGGTTTTACAAGGTAAATGATCAGCTTGAAGAGATCGGAAATATATCCGTTTTCGAAAACGGATATATTTATCTGGGCGAGAGCAAATATGAGGCGGTGGATCAAGACCGATTTGATGAACTTTTGGACTTCCTTCGCTCCGTGACGACAGCATCTTGATACAGATAATTCCATTAAAAATGGGATATGCCTTCCTGGCATATCCCATTTTTATGATCAGCTGCAAGTTTTTTCTTCCTTGTCTCAGCGGCCCCCCCGCTTGGCGGCGTTCTTCTGGTAAATGATGTTCAGGCCCTTGAGCAGCAGGTCCTTCTCCAGCTTGATCTCCCGGCGGCACAGGGGCACGATGAACTGGGCCATCCCCCCCGTGGCCACCACCGTGGCCCGGCTGCCCAGCTCCTCCTCCACCCGGTCCAGCATGCCGTCCAGCATGGCGGCGGTGCCGTACATGATGCCGCTGCGCATGCAGTCCACCGTGTTCTTGCCGATCACCCGGCCCGGCCGGTCCAGGCGGATGCCGGGCAGCTGGGCCGCCCGGGAGGTGAGGGCATCCAGGGAGGTGCGCACCCCCGGGATGATGCAGCCCCCCAGGTAGGTGCTGCCCCGGTCCACCACCTCGATGGTCGTGGCCGTCCCCAGATCCATCAGGATCAGGGGGGGCTCATACTCCGCCAGCGCGGCCACGGCGATGACGATGCGGTCGCTGCCCACCTGGGAGGGGACGTCCATCTGGATGTTCAGGCCGGTCTTGATGCCCGGCCCCACCACCAGGGGGTGCTTTCCCGTCATCTTCACCAGTCCGGTGTAGACCGAGTTGAAGACCGGCGGCACCACCGAGGAGATGATGCAGTCGTCCACATCGCAGGGCTTCACCCCGAACAGGGCCAGGATGTTCTTGATCTCCACCCCGTACTGGTCGGAGGTCTTGATGCGGTCGGTGGCGATCCTGGCCTCGAACTGGATGGCGTCGCCCTGGATGCCTCCGATAACGATATTGGTATTGCCGATATCAATGGCGATCAGCATGATCTGTTCACCTCAGCGGGGAGGGCCCCCGTTTTTTCTCTGACCCGCCAGCCCCCCCTTTGCCGGAGACGCGCCCACGGGTCCTTATTCTGCCACATTATACCCGACCGCCGGTGGGAATACAAGGCAGGAATTAACCGAAACTTTGCAATTCTTTTCCTCTCGCGCAAAATATCCCCCTGCCCTTTACAATCTGCCGCCTGGTCGGCTATAATGAAAAAAACGACAGCGGCGCCCCGCGCCGCTCTATGCAAAGGAGCGATTTGCAATGCTCAGCGGAAAAACCATCCTTTTGGGCGTCACCGGCGGCATCGCCGCCTATAAGGCCGCGGCACTGGCTTCCGCGCTGGTGAAGCTCCACGCCTCAGTGGAGGTGGTGATGACCCGGAACGCCACCCAGTTCATCACCCCCCTCACTTTTGAACAGCTCACCGGGAACCGGACCATGGTGGACACCTTTGACCGCAACTTCTCCCATCAGGTGGAGCACATCGCCCTGGCCGACCGCACCGACCTGGTGATCGTCGCCCCCGCCACCGCCAATGTGTGCGCCAAGCTGGCCCACGGGCTGGCCGACGATATGCTCACCACCACAGTGCTGGCCTGTCCCTGCCCCAAGCTGATCGCTCCGGCCATGAACACCAAGATGTATGAGAACCCGGTGACCCAGGACAACCTGGATCTGCTGCGCCGCTATGGGTGGGAGGTCATCGCCCCCGCCTCGGGCCGGCTGGCCTGCGGCGCTGTGGGGCCCGGCAAGATGCCGGAGCCAGACACTCTGGTCCAGCACATCCTCCGCGTCCTGGCCCTCCCCCACGACCTGGCGGGCCGGCGGGTCCTGGTCACCGCCGGTCCCACCCAGGAGTCCCTGGACCCGGTGCGCTACCTCACCAACCACTCCACCGGAAAAATGGGTTACGCCATCGCCAGGATGGCCATGCTCCGGGGAGCGGAGGTCACCCTGATCTCTGGTCCCACCGCCCTGGAGCCCCCTCCCTTCGTCACAGTGGTCCCTGTAATCTCCGCGGAGGACATGTTCCAGGCGGTGTCCCGCACCTGCCAGCAGGCCGACTTTATCTTTAAGGCCGCCGCCGTGGCGGACTACACCCCGGCCCAGTACAGCGGGGACAAGATGAAAAAGAAGGACGGGGAGCTGTCCATCCCTCTGTCCCGCACCCATGACATCCTCTCCTATCTGGGGGAGCACCGCCGCCCTGGCCAGTTCATCTGCGGCTTCTCCATGGAGACCCGGGACATGGTAGAGAACAGCCGGGCCAAGCTGGAGAAAAAAAAGGTGGACATGATCTGCGCCAACAACCTGAAGGTGGCAGGGGCCGGCTTCGGGGTGGATACCAACGTGCTCACCCTCATCACCGCGGACGGTGCGGAGGAACTGCCCCTCATGTCCAAGGAGGAGGCCGCCGGCACCATCCTGGACCGGGCCCTGGCCATGGCCGGCTGCTGAGCCGGACCGCTGCAAGTCCCATTTTCTCCCCATACGTGCAAAGGAGGAGCCGCCCACAGGAATGGGCGTCTCCTCCTCTTCTGTTCTGATCTGCGGCCGCTCCCGGTCCTTCCACCTTCCTTACATCAGGTCCCGCGTCTCCGCCCCCCGCAGGCTGAGCAGGGCGCACAGGAGCGAGATACCGGTCAGCACCGCGGGAAATACCGCGCTGTCCGCCATGGTAAAGCTCCCAATGTTGGCCTGGGTCAGCAAAACCAGCAGGAAGGAGGTCACAATGGCAGCTCTGGCCGAGTGCAGGGCCAGCCCCGCGAACAAGGCGATAAAGCCCTCTGTGACCGTCACGGCAGAGCGCAGGAGCAGCTGCCCATAGAAGGCTCCCCGGGTCATGTCAAAGTCCAGAGGGAAGGCGGAGGGGAGAAACCGGCTCCCTGCCAGCACACAGCCGTAGAGCAGCAGCTTCGCCGCCGCCAGGGCGCCGAAGCAGAAGATCCACACCGCCAGCATCTGGGCCGCCAGCAGCTTCTGCCGCCGGACGGGGTAGGAGAACACAAGAGACATGGTCCCGTTTTGATAGGCTCCCACGATGAAAACAGAGAGCATCACCCCGGTGAACACCAAAAAACACATACTGGTCAGCAGTTCGATGGGGGACGAGATCCCTCCATGCCCCGGCGCCGCGTCAGGCACACCGGTCTCCGGGTCGTTGGCGATCCCCAGGAAAGCCATGGCAAAGATCAGCAGGCCAAGCGCCGCCCCAAGGAGAGCCGCCCATCTCACCCAGTTCCCGATCCGGTTTTTCCGCCATTCCAGTTCGATCAGCTTTCCCATGTGCTGCCCTCCTCCGATGTCAGCTTCAAAAAGTGCTCCTCCAGCGTCTCCGATCTTCTTCCGATCTCCTCCACCGCCACATGGTGCCGGGCCAGGACGCCAGCCACCTCCTGGGGGGACGCCTGCCGGTCATAGATCCGGATGATGCCGCCCTTCATGACCCGGAAGCTGCCCAAGTGCATCACGTCACTGAGCAGGACACTGGCCCTCCCCGGGTCGTCCACGGTCAGATGGAGATAAGAGGTGCCCCTTCCCTCCAGCTCACGGAGAGAGATCTCCTCCCGCATCCTCCCCCGGTGGATGATCCCCACGGTGTCTGCCATGGCCTCCATCTCTCCGAGGATGTGGCTGGAGACCATCACGGTCATCTCATATTCTTCTCTCATCCGCTTCAGCAGATCCCGCACCTGCTTGATGCCCGCCGGGTCCAGGCCGTTGGTGGGCTCGTCCAGGATCAGCAGCTCAGGCCTGCACAGCAGGGCCCGGGCGATCCCCAGCCTCTGCTTCATACCCAGGGAGTAGCTCCCCACCGGCCGGTCGGCAGCGTCGTCCAGCTCCAGCTGCTCCAGCGCCTCTTCCACGCCCTTGGGACGGCTGTACCCCATATAGTCACAGTGGATCTGAAGATTCTCCCGGCCTGTCATGTGGGGATAGAAGGTGGGAAATTCGATGATGCTGCCCATCCGCTTCAGCACCCCGTAGGAGGTGGGCGTGAGGGGCTCTCCGAACAGCAGCACGCGGCCCCCGGTGGGCTTCCACAGGTTGGTCACCAGCTTCATCACTGTGGTCTTTCCCGCCCCGTTAGGGCCCAGGAATCCGTAGATCTCTCCCTTCCTTACATGGAGGTCCACGTCCCGGACCAGCTCTTTTTCTCCAATGATCTTGGTCAGGCGGTCCGTTTGCAGAATATACGGCATGTGTCTTCTGCCTCCTTTCACCTTCCCATTGTAGTCCCAGGACTTTTCAGAAAATTTGCGCAATTCTTACGAATCTCTTTCGTCTTGCCATTTGGGCAGTCTGACCGTAAAGACAGTGCGGAGTCCGGGGACACTCTCCAGGTCAATGTCTCCTCCCATTCGCCGGGCCAGCTCTCTGGCGATGGACAGCCCCAGTCCGCTCCCCTCTCCGCTGCTTCGGCTGTCTTCCAAGGTGACCAGGCGCTGGAACACCTGCTCCCCCACTCCGGGTGCGACTCCCTTTCCGCGATCCGCCACCTCCAGGAACAAGGCGTCCTCCCCTTCTCTCAGGGACACGCCCAGATATCCGCCGTCGCCGCCGTAGCGCACCGCGTTGGAGATCAGGTTGTTCAGGATGCGGCGCAGCGCCTCCCGATCACAGCACCCCCACACCGCTCCCTCCGGGATCTCTGCTTCCACGCGGATCTCCTGGCGGGTCAGGATCTGGTAGAAGTCCAGCACAGTCTCCCGACAGACCTCACCTACGTCTACCCTGGACCGCTCCAGCTCCATATCCCCTGCCTCCAGCTTGGCTAAGGTGAAAAAACGATCCATCAGCTCCATGACCTCCCCCGCCCGGGCTTCCACCTTTTCCAGCAGCTCCTCCCGGCACTCCTTCCGCAGCCGCATGATCTCCAGGTACCCCAGCACCACCGTCATGGGGGTTCGGATATCGTGGGAGATGTTGGCGAGCATACGCCGGACTGCCTGCTCCGTCCGGCGGTACTCCGCCCGCCTTCTCTGCCGTTCCTCCAGCAGCCGGTTGATCTGGGCGATCAAACCGGTCAGAGCCTGGTCCTGGGTGAAGACCATGACCTGCTCCCCGCTCTCCCCGTCCAGTACCCTGCCCAGGACGGCGGTCATCTCCTCCAGACTTTGTCGCATCTGCGCCTGGAGAACGATCCGCTGATAGAGGACCGCCCCGCTCAGCACCGCCACAGCGGCACACAGCAGGGCGGTCAGCACTGTGTCGTCCATCATTTCTCCCCCAATTTGTAGCCGATGCCCCACACTGTCGCCACATACCTCGGGTCCCGTGGGTCGTCCTCGATCTTGCCGCGCAGCCTGCTGATGTGGACGCTGACCGCGTTCTCGTCTCCGCAGTAGGCATCGTTCCACACCTGGGTGTAGAGCTGGGCCTTGGTGTACACACGTTTAGGATTCGCCATCAGCAGCTTCAGGATGTCAAATTCCTTGGCGGTCAGCTCGATCCGCTCCCCCGCCTTGGTCACTGTCCGCTCCTTCCCATCCAGGCGCAGCGCTCCGGCTGTAAGGACCATGCTCTTCTCCGGCGGCTCCGCATACTGGGTCACCCGCCGGATATTGGCCCTGACCCGGGCCAGCACCTCCGCTACGGAGAATGGCTTTGTGATATAGTCATCTGCCCCCATACCCAGCCCCAAGGTCTTGTCCGCCTCCGTGTCCCGGGCAGACAGGATGATGATAGGCACCACGCTCTTCTTTCGGATGTGTTCCATCACGTCCATCCCGCTGACCTGAGGGATCATCAGATCCAGCAGCACCAGACCGATCCCGCCCTCATCGAACAGCCGGCATGCATCCCGCCCGTTGGACGCACAGACCACTTCATAGGCCTCCGTCCGCAGATAGTCCCCCAGCATCTCCTGAATCTCCCTGTCATCCTCTACCAACAGCAGCTTCATTCTCGCACCTCCGCTCCACTCGGACAGTATCTCTATTGTATCCCGGTCCGGGCCAGAAATCAAGGAACGACCGGTACGTCCGGCCTTTTCTTATCGGAATGGGTACAGATCAGAAGTAGGGCAAAGCCGGATGGATCTCAGGGCTGCCGGGCTCCTTCGAGAAAAAGAAAAATCCCTGCCAAAGGCAGGGATTTTTCCAAAAGGAGCTTGAATTACTCCTCGATGGCAATGACAACGCCGGAACCCACGGTGCGGCCGCCCTCACGGATGGCGAAACGCAGGCCCTTCTCGATGGCGATGGGGGTGATCAGCTCCACCTTCATGTCCACGTTGTCGCCGGGCATGCACATCTCAGTGCCCTCGGGCAGAGTGATGATGCCGGTCACGTCGGTGGTACGGAAGTAGAACTGAGGACGGTAGTTGTTGAAGAAGGGGGTATGACGGCCGCCCTCGTCCTTGGACAGGACGTACACCTGACCGGTGAACTTGGTGTGGGGATGGATGGAACCGGGCTTGGACAGAACCTGGCCGCGCTCGATGTCGGTCTTGGCGACGCCGCGCAGCAGGCAGCCCACGTTATCGCCGGCCTCGACGTAGTCCAGAGTCTTACGGAACATCTCCATAGAGGTGACGACGGTCTTCTTCTTCTCGTCGGTCAGACCAACGATCTCGACCTCCTCGCCGGCCTTCAGCTGGCCGCGCTCCACACGGCCGGTGGCGACGGTGCCGCGGCCGGAGATGGTGAACACGTCCTCGACGGGCATCAGGAAGGGCTGGTCGGCCTTACGGTCGGGGGTGGGGATATAGTCGTCGACAGCGTCCATCAGCTCCTTGATGCAGGCGAAGTCAGGATCGTCCACGCCGCCCTCACAGGTCAGAGCGTTCAGAGCAGAGCCCTTGATGATGGGGATCTCGTCGCCGGGGAACTCATAGCCGGACAGGGTCTCACGGACCTCCATCTCCACCAGCTCCAGCAGCTCCTCGTCGTCCACCTGATCGCACTTGTTCAGGAAGACCACGATGGCGGGCACGCCGACCTGACGGGCCAGCAGGATGTGCTCCTTGGTCTGAGCCATGGGGCCGTCGGTGGCGGCGATGACCAGGATGGCGCCGTCCATCTGAGCAGCGCCGGTGATCATGTTCTTGATATAGTCGGCGTGGCCCGGGCAGTCAACGTGAGCATAGTGACGCTTGTCGGTCTCATACTCCACGTGGGCGGTGTTGATGGTGATGCCGCGCTCGCGCTCCTCGGGAGCCTTGTCGATGCTGGAGTAGTCCTCATACTGAGCCTGGCCCTTCAGAGCCAGATACTTGGTGATGGCGGCGGTCAGGGTGGTCTTGCCGTGGTCAACGTGGCCGATGGTGCCGATGTTGACATGGGGCTTGGTGCGCTCGAACTTCTGCTTAGCCATTGGAATTTCCTCCTTATATCATTTCATTCAAATGATGTTTTGACTGCGATATGATGGATATCGCAAACATTGTATCGTATTACTGGGAAAAATGCAACTGAAATTTCCCGTAATTCCTGTGAAAATCAGCCCTCGCTGCGTCCGCGCTCGGCGATGATCTTGTCCGCGATGCTCTTGGGGATCTCCACATAGCTGTGGGGCTCCATGGAGTACTGGCCGCGGCCCTGGGTGGAAGAACGCAGGTCAGTGGCGTAGCCGAACATGTTGGCCAGAGGCACCAGGGCGTCGATCTGCTGGGCGCCGGGCCGGGCCTCCATGCCCAGGATCTGGCCGCGGCGGCTGTTCAGGTCGCCCATGACGTCGCCCATATACTCCTCGGGGACGATGACGGAGACCTTCATGATGGGCTCCAGCAGCACGGCGTTGGCCTTGCGGCAGGCCTCCTTGAAGGCCATGGAGCCGGCGATCTTAAAGGCCATCTCAGAGGAGTCCACCTCGTGGAAGGAGCCGTCGTACAGGGTGACCTTCACGTCCACCACGGGGTAACCGGCCAGCACGCCGGCCTGCATGGCTCCCTGGATACCGGCATCGACCGCCGGGATATACTCCTTGGGAATGGCGCCGCCCACGATGGCGTTGACAAACTCATAGCCCTTGCCGGACTCGTTGGGCTCCACACGGATCTTGACATGACCGTACTGGCCCTTACCGCCGGACTGACGGGCGTACTTGGTGTCCTGCTCCACCTGCTTCTTGATGGTCTCCTTGTAGGCGACCTGAGGCGCGCCCACGTTGGCCTCCACCTTGAACTCGCGCAGCAGGCGGTCTACGATGATCTCCAGGTGCAGCTCGCCCATGCCGGCGATGATGGTCTGACCGGTCTCCTCGTCGGTGTAGGTCTTGAAGGTGGGGTCCTCCTCCGCCAGCTTCACCAGCGCCAGGCCCATCTTCTCCTGGCCGGCCTTGGTCTTGGGCTCAATGGCCACGCGGATGACGGGCTCGGGGAACTCCATGGACTCCAGGATGATGGGGTGCTTGTCGTCGCAGAGGGTGTCGCCGGTGGTGGAGTTCTTCAGGCCCACCACGGCGGCAATGTCGCCGGAGTAGACGCACTCGATGTCCTCCCGGTGATTGGCGTGCATCTGGAGGATGCGGCCGATGCGCTCCTTCTGCTTCTTGGTGGAGTTGAGCACCGTGGTGCCGGTGTTCAGCACGCCGGAATACACACGGATGAAGGACAGACGGCCCACGAAGGGGTCGGTGGCGATCTTGAAGGCCAGAGCGGAGAAGGGGGCGTTGTCGTCAGCGGGACGCTCATCCTCCTCCTCGGTGTCGGGGTTCACGCCCTTGATGGCGGGGATGTCCAGGGGGGAGGGCATAAAGTCCACGATGGCGTCAAGCAGCTTCTGCACGCCCTTGTTGCGGTAAGAGGTGCCGCAGGTCACGGGGACTACTAGGTTCTCGATGGTCCCCTTGCGCAGAGCGGCACGCAGCTTCTCCTGGGGGATGGGCTTCTCTTCCAGCGCCAGCTCCATGATCTCGTCGTCGATGTCGGCACAGGCGTCCACCAGCTTGGTGCGGTACTCCTGGGCCAGCTCCATCATGTCGGCGGGGATCTCCTCCACCCGCATGTCCTTGCCCATCTCATCATAGTAGATGTCGGCGTCCATCTCCACCAGGTCGATGATGCCCTTGAAGGTGTCCTCCTTGCCGATAGGCAGCTGGACAGGCACCGCATTGCACTTCAGGCGCTCGTGGATCATGTTGAGCACGTTGTAGAAATCGGCGCCCATGATGTCCATCTTATTGACGTAAATCATGCGGGGAACTTTATAGTTATCCGCCTGGCGCCAGACAGTCTCAGACTGAGGCTCCACGCCGCCCTTGGCGCACATGACGGTAACAGAGCCGTCCAGCACGCGCAGGGAGCGCTCCACCTCCACGGTGAAGTCCACGTGGCCCGGGGTGTCGATGATGTTCAGACGGGTCTGGGGGAACTGGTTCTTAGTCCCCTGCCAGTAGCAGGTGGTGGCGGCAGAGGTGATGGTGATGCCGCGCTCCTGCTCCTGAGCCATCCAGTCCATGGTGGCGGTGCCGTCATGGGTCTCACCGATCTTATAGTTGACGCCGGTGTAGTACAGGATGCGCTCGGTGGTGGTGGTCTTGCCGGCGTCGATGTGGGCCATGATGCCGATGTTTCTGGTATTCTCTAAGGTAACTTTCCTAGGCATACTGTTTCTCCTTATTACCAGCGGTAGTGAGCGAACGCCTTATTGGACTCAGCCATCTTGTGGGTGTCCTCGCGCTTCTTGACGGCGTTGCCGAGGCTGTTGGCGGCGTCCATGATCTCGCCGGCCAGGCGCTCCTTCATGGTCTTCTCACTGCGGGCCCGGGCATAGGTGGTCAGCCACCGCAGCCCCAGGGTCTGACGGCGCTCGGGACGCACTTCGATAGGCACCTGGTAGGTGGCGCCGCCCACACGGCGGGCCTTGACCTCCAGGGAGGGCATGATGTTCTCGAGAGCCTGGGTATAGACCTCCATGGGGTCCTTATCGGTCTTCTCCTTGATGATATCAAAGGCGCCGTAGACCACCTTCTGGGCCACACCCTTCTTGCCATCCAGCATGATGCTGTTGGTAAGCTTGGTAACCAGGATGGAGTTATACAGCGGATCGGGCAGAACCTCCCGCTTGGGTACATTTCCTCTTCTGGGCACTTTGCTTCCCTCCTTCTTATAAAATTAGAAATCATAGGTACTCAAACTGCCTTGCAGTTTGTGTAATGCCTGTCCGAGGTCTGCCCATATTAAAAAATATAGGAAAACGCTCGGCAAGGCGGTTTGCCTTGCGCAGAACGCACAATGCAATTCAAGCCTCAAATCTCAGCAGATTTGAGCGGCGGGCGGGTGATATCCGCCCATACAGCAATTTTTTGCTCCGCAAAAAATTACTTCTTGCCGGCCTTGGGCCGCTTGGCGCCGTACTTGGAACGGGCCTGCATCCGGCCGTTGACGCCCTGGGTATCCAGAGAGCCGCGGATGATGTGGTAACGCACACCGGGCAGGTCCTTGACACGGCCGCCGCGGATCATGACCACGGAGTGCTCCTGCAGGTTGTGGCCGACACCAGGGATATAGGCAGTGACCTCGTATCCGTTGGTCAGCTTCACACGGGCGATCTTACGCAGTGCGGAGTTGGGCTTCTTGGGGGTGGAAGTACGCACCGCGGTGCAGACACCTCTCTTCTGGGGAGCGTGCAGGTCGGTCTGACGGCTCTTCAGAGTGTTCAGGCCATGCTGGAGGGCGGGGGAAGTGGACTTGTAGGTCACCTGCTCACGGCCCTTCCGGACCAGCTGATTAAAAGTAGGCATGTTTTTCCTCCTTTCTCGATTTCTGCCCACATTGGGGCGTAATATATATTTTAACAGAATCAGGAAGACCTTATTCTGTTAAAACCAAAAATATGGGGTCATACCGCCGCCACGATGGCGGCGCCCACGGAGATGCCGCAGGCCTCTCCCAGCTGGCGCATGGTGTCCACCTGGATGAGGGGGACGCGCTGCCGCACCGCCTCCTGCACCAGCGGCTGGAGGAGCCTGGGGTCGGCGTCCTTGGCCATGTAGACCCTTTTCGCACGTCCGTCCTTCAGGGCCCGCCGGGTCTGTTTGGCTCCCACGACCCTGGAACCCGCTTTCAGTTCTTCGAGCATTTCGGTGCCCCTCCTCTCCCCCGTCGCCGGGGGCGTTTCATCGGGTAAAAGGGCAGAATGCCCCTACCACCGCAATTTCGGATTATACCATGGTCTCTGCCCGCCGTCAAGAGCAAATTTTCTTCTGTTTTGATGCAAAACTCAAAATTCCATCTTATATCCCTGGGCCAAAGCTTCCCCTGGTCGTTCCTGTTCCCTGCGGGACCGGGAGCGGTGTGCATCTTGCCCGTCCCACCCGCAGGATGGCCCAAAGGGCTCTGCCCGCCCAAAGCCTTCCCTTTGGGGGGAAGGTGCCGCGGCGTATGCCGCGACGGATGAGGGGCCTTCCTTCTCCCGTCCCAGTCGCAGCCGTAGGATCTGTCAGAGATGTTCCGCCCTGCGCGGGGACGGGAAGGACACGCATCCCACAGGCCGCTCTGCGTCCTCCCGCCTCTATTTTTCTCCCCCAGGGAACTTTTTTCCCCTTCCGCCGTCTAACAGAGTAAAAGACGGGAGAGTCTCCCGCCATTACGGCGCTGTCCCACACAGGCCCTATCAAAAAAGCAAGGAGGGATCTTATGAAACGCGTCTCCGCCCTGCTCCTCACCTGCACCCTGGGGCTGTCCGCTCTGTCGGGCTGCTCCGCCTCTGCCGCCCCGCAGCCTCTCTCTGCCCAGCCGGTGACGATCTCCGAAGAGGAGATGATGCGTTATGACCTGGAGACCCCCGCCGTCTGGTCCGCCCTGTCTGAATTTGGGCTGGACCTGTTGAAAACTGCCCGCCAGGAGGGGGAGGGAACGCTCCTATCCCCCCTTTCCGCGGCCCTGGCACTATCCATGGCCGCCAATGGTGCTGATGGGGAGACCTTGGACCAGTTCCGGGAGGTGCTGGGGGACGGTGCCAGCCTGGAGGCCCTCAACGTCTCCTGCTCTGCCCTCATGAAACTCTATGGAGGACTGGGGGGCTCCACGGAGTGCTCCATTGCCAACAGCCTGTGGACCGACCCGGAGGGCCGTATGCAAGAAGACTTTGTAGGCAGATGCTCCGGCATTTTCGACGCTCAGGTGTTCCAGGAGGACCTGTCCGCCCCAGTCATCGTCCCCGCCCTCAACAGCTGGGTGTCAGACCATACCGCAGGCATGATCCCCCAGATCATCCAGCGGCCCTTCGGGGAGGACGCCGCCGCCCTGATGGTCAATGCCCTCTACCTGAAGAACACCTGGGCGGCCAAATTCGACCCCAGCGACACCGTTACACGGGACTTCACCCGGGCCGACGGAACTGCGGAGCCCCTGGACTTCCTCCAGCACTTCTCCCGCTCTCTGACCTATCTCCAAAGCGGCAGCGACGAAGGCGTCCTCCTCCCCTATGACGACGGGCGGCTGGCTTTCTTCGCCCTCATGCCCCGGCAGTCCTCCGGCGTCCCGGACTTTGAGCGCTGGCTGTCCTCCCTCACCGGGGAGGGGCTGTCCGCCCTCCTCTCCGGCAGGGAGGAGACCTTCTTCCTCCGCCTGTCCCTGCCCAAATTTGAGCAGGAGTGGTCGGGAGAGCTGAAAGACGCCCTGGCCGCTCTTGGACTGACGGACGCCTTTGACCCGGACCTGGCCGACTTCTCCCTGCTGGGGGATGACCCCAGGGGGTACTACCTCTCCCAGGTGATCCATGCCGCCAGGATCGAAGTCAATGAGGAGGGCACCGAGGCGGCGGCCGCCACAGTGGTTGCCGCGGCATCCGGCGCCGCCCCGCCCCAGGAGGGCGTCACCCTGATCTTCGACCGCCCCTTCCTCTATGGCATCGTGGACCTGCA
This sequence comes from Lawsonibacter asaccharolyticus, assembly GCF_022453915.1. Taxonomy (NCBI): domain Bacteria; kingdom Bacillati; phylum Bacillota; class Clostridia; order Eubacteriales; family Oscillospiraceae; genus Lawsonibacter; species Lawsonibacter asaccharolyticus. Next base: position 1,075,883 of record NZ_CP091870.1, on the reverse strand, counting down.
GAACGGAGTGCCCCTGTTCCTGGGCACGTTTGAAGGCCTATGATCCGTCAGGGCCCTATGTCGAGATCACGGGGCGCGGCCTGATTCCAGGCCGCGCCCCTCAGCTTATGGAAAAAGCCTCCCAGAGTTCGCACACGCAGGCGCAAATCCAGTTCTGACCTGTTTTCCCCGGCGGCATGTACGCCGGGGAAAACACTTCTCAGGCTGCAGATGTGGGGTTTGTCCGCCGCAGGCGGTCAGGCCCTGTGTGCGGCAGGCTACTACTTTTTCGACAGTCTCTCTGCGTTACACCTCTCCCAGCAGGCGCTGGTAGTGCTTATAGAGGGCGGAAAAATGTCCCTCATACCCTCTGGACCAGGGCTTGTTCTTGCCGCAGAAGTGGAGGAACACCGTGTGGTCCATCACCCAGTCCATATCCTTCTCCCCGTGGCTGCCCAGCCAGTAGCGGTCATATCGCCGGGCGTCATAGTTCCACACACTGTCGTCCACACCCAGGATCCGGGTGCCGTACAGGCCGTTGAGGATGTCCTGGTCCGGCAGGATCAGCCGCTCCTCGTACTCCCTGGCGTAGGCGAAAATATCTGCCGGGCGCATCTCCTTCCGCATCTGGGGAAGGTTCATCAACAGCACACCGGAGTTGTAGTAGCTCTCCGCCTCATAGTTGGACAACCTGATCTTGTTTACATAGTCAGACATCCCGGTCAACCCGCTGTGGCTGGCCGCCGCCAGCAGGCTGTCTCCCAGTTGTGTCTCATACAGGGGCCGCACCGGCCGGATCACCAGGATATCCGGGTCCAGATAGAGCACCCTGTCCAGTTCCCGGGGCAGCAGCTCTGCCGCCAGAAGGCGGTAGTACATGGCCCGGGAGTAGTACCGCACCACCGGTGCGTCCGTGAACAGGCCGTCCGGGACCTCCAGCGGGTGCAGCTGGCTGTGGTGGGCCCGGCACAGCTGGGAAAGCTCCTCCACCTGTGCCCCGGTCAGCCCCTCTTCGATCATATAGATATGAAATTCCTCCCCTGGATCATTGAGAAACAGGGAGCCGAGCAGCACCCGCAGCGGTCCCAGGTAATTCTGATCCAATGTCACCAGCAGATCCATACGTTCCTCCTCTTCCGCCGCCTCCCTGGCAGCGGGTACAGGACCGGCATCCGGCCCCGTTATTTTCCGTCCTTTCCGTTCTGATACAGCCAGAGGGCCACGATCCCCGCCATCACCAGCGCCATCAGCCACTCTATCATGGTGCTCCCCCTCCTTTTCGTTCTATGATAGCCCGCCGCCGCCTCTTCCGTCAAGGTGTTTTTTAGTTGACATAACTTTCAACAGCGCTTATTTCCCTTTCACCCGTTCCGACTGCCCTCCCCAGCCGCCGCCCTGGGGTGGGAAACAACCAAACTGACAAAAAGCCCCGGCGCGCATGCGCCGGGGCTTTCTCACTGGACGTGCTGTTCTGTTGGGGAAGGAGCGATATTACACCAGCGTTCCGCTGTCCTCCTGGGTGTCGGCAGCGGCCTCCACCTCAGGCTCCTCCTCGGCGAAAAAGCCCTCCTCTTCCGGCCCCTCCAAGGGCTCGGCCTCCACTGCGCCGGCGGTCCCCGCGGTGATCAGATTGCCGTTCTCGTCGATGGGGTCGTCCTTGCGGTACTGTGCCAGTCCGGAACCGGCGGGGATCAGCTTGCCGATGATGACATTCTCCTTCAGCCCCAGCAGGTGGTCCACCTTGCCCTTGATGGCGGCCTCGGTGAGCACCTTGGTGGTCTCCTGGAAGGAGGCGGCGGACAGGAAGGAATCGGTGGCCAGAGATGCCTTGGTGATGCCCATGAGCAGACGGGTGCAGGTGGGCAGGCGCAGGTCCTCGCCCATCTCGTTCTTTTCCCCGGCCTCCATGCGGGTCCTCACAGCCTTCTCGGCGTCCCAGAACTCGATGATGTCGATGGTAGCGCCGGAGAGCAGGTCGGAATCTCCCGCGTCCTCCACCCGGACCTTCCGCATCATCTGGCGGATGATGACCTCGATGTGCTTGTCGTTGGTGTCAACGCCCTGCTGACGGTACACTTTCTGCACCTCGCGGATCAGATAGTTGTGACAGGCGGACAGCCCGCGGATGCGCAGCACCTCGTGGGGGGACAGGGCACCCTCGGTGAGCTGGTCGCCCTTGGCCACCACGTCGCCGTCCTTGATGCGCAGGCCGGCGGCATAGGGCAGGGCATAGGTCACCACCTCGCCGTCGTCGGCGGTGATGGTCACGTTGCACATAATGTTGCGCTTGGTCTCTTCAATGGACACCCGGCCGCTGATCTCGGCCAGCTGGGCCATCTTCTTGGGCTTACGGGCCTCGAACAGCTCCTCCACTCGGGGCAGACCCTGAGTGATGTCGCCGCCGGCCACGCCGCCGGTGTGGAAAGTACGCATGGTCAGCTGGGTTCCGGGCTCTCCGATGGACTGTGCGGCGATGATGCCTACCGCCTCGCCGGCGCCTACAGGCTCACCGATGGCCAGGTTGATGCCGTAGCACCTGGCGCACACGCCGCTGCGTGCCTCACAGGTGAGGACGGAGCGGATCTTGGCGGAGTGGATGCCGTGGGCCTCCAGCACCTTGGCGTCCTCATTGCGGAGCATGGTGTCCCGGCTGAACAGGAGCTCGCCGGTGGCGGGGTCCACGATGTCCTCGGCGGGGTAGCGGCCGTGGAGGCGCTCGGCAAAGGTCTCGATGACCTGGCCGTACTCCTCGATCTCGCTGACCTCGATGCCGTCCCGGGTGCCGCAGTCCTCCTCCCGGATAATGACCTCCTGGGACACGTCCACCAGACGGCGGGTCAGGTAACCCGAGTCAGCGGTACGCAGGGCGGTGTCGGCCATGCCCTTTCGGGCGCCTCGGGAGGAGATGAAGTACTCCAGCACGCTGAGGCCCTCACGGAAGTTTGCCTTGATGGGGATCTCGATGGTGCGACCGGAGGTGTCGGCCATCAGGCCGCGCATACCGGCCAGCTGACGGATCTGGGCCATGGAGCCGCGGGCGCCGGAGTCGGCCATCATGAAGATGGGGTTGTAGCGGTCCATGGACTCCCGCAGGGCGTCGGTCACGTCGTTGGTGGTCTTCTCCCACGCCTGAACGGACAGGCGGTAGCGCTCGTCGTTGGTGATCAGGCCGCGGCGGTACTGCCGGTCGATCTTGATGATCTCCTTCTCCGTCTGGCCGATGAGCTCATACTTCTTGGCGGGCACAGTCATGTCCGCAATGGCCACGGTCAGGGAGCCCACGGTGGAGTAGTGGTAGCCCAGGTCCTTGATGGCGTCCAGCACGCCGGCGGATACAGTAAAGCCGTGCTTGGTGATGCACTTGTCGATGATCTTGCCCAGCTGCTTCTTGCCCACCACGAAGTTGATCTCCGGGTCGAACATGGTCTCTGGATCGGAGCGGTCCACGAAGCCCAGGTCCTGGGGAATGGCGTCGTTATAGATCAGGCGGCCCACCGTGGTCTCCACCAGCTTGTAGCGCATCACGCCGTCCACCTCCCGGTAGAGGCGGACCTTGATGGGCGAGTGGAGCGTGACAATCTTGGCGTCATAGGCCAGCAGGGCCTCATCCTTGTCGGCGAAGATATGGCCGGTGCCCTCTTCCTCCCGGCTGTAGGTCAGGTAGTAGGAGCCCAGGATCATATCCTGGGTCGGGATGGTGACTGGGCCGCCGTCCTGGGGCCGCAGCAGGTTGTTGGCGGAGAGCATCAGGATGCGGGCCTCGGTCTGGGCCTCGGCGGACAGGGGGACGTGGACGGCCATCTGGTCGCCGTCGAAGTCGGCGTTGAAGGCGGTACACACCAGGGGATGAAGCTTGATGGCACGGCCTTCCACCAGCACCGGCTCGAAGGCCTGGATGCCCAGGCGATGCAGCGTGGGCGCGCGGTTGAGCATCACCGGGTGGTCCTTGATGACGAACTCCAGGGCGTCCCACACGGCGGGAGCCCCCTTGTCCACCATCTTCTTGGCGGATTTGATGTTGTTGGCCAGACCATCCTCCACCAGTTTCTTCATCACGAAGGGGCGGAACAGCTCAATGGCCATCTCCTTGGGCAGGCCGCACTGGTAGATCTTCAGGCTGGGGCCGACCACGATAACACTTCGGCCGGAGTAGTCCACGCGCTTGCCCAGCAGGTTCTGGCGGAAGCGGCCCTGCTTGCCCTTGAGCATGTCGGACAGGGACTTGAGGGCCCGGTTGTTGGCGCCGGTGACGGCGCGGCCCCGGCGGCCGTTGTCGATGAGGGCGTCCACCGCCTCCTGGAGCATCCGCTTCTCATTGCGTACAATGATGTCCGGGGCGTTGAGCTGGATCAGCCGCTTGAGGCGGTTGTTGCGGTTGATGACCCGGCGGTACAGGTCATTCAGGTCAGAGGAGGCGAACCGGCCGCCGTCCAGCTGGACCATGGGGCGGATCTCCGGGGGGATGACGGGCAGCACATCGATGATCATCCACTCGGGCTTGTTGCCAGAGAGGCGGAAAGCGTCCACCACCTCCAGGCGCTTGACGATCCGGGCTTTCTTTTGTCCGGAGGCGTCCTTCAGCTCGCTGCGCAGCTGCTGGGAGAGCTGCTCCAGGTCGATCTGCTGGAGCAGCTTTTTGACCGCCTCGGCACCCATGCCGGCGTCGAAGTCGTCCTCATACTTCTCCCGCATGTCCCGGTACTCCTTCTCGGAGAGGATCTGGTTCTTGGCCAGGGGGGAGAAGCCGGGATCAGTGACGATATAGGCGGCGAAATACAGCACCTTCTCCAGGATGCGGGGGCTGATGTCCAGCAGCAGGCCCATCCGGGAGGGGATACCCTTGAAGTACCAGATGTGGGAGACCGGGGCGGCCAGCTCGATGTGGCCCATGCGCTCCCGGCGCACCTTGGCCCGGGTGACCTCCACGCCGCAGCGGTCGCAGATCTTGCCCTTGTAGCGGATCTTCTTGTACTTGCCGCAGTGGCACTCCCAGTCCTTGGTGGGGCCAAAGATGCGCTCGCAGAACAGGCCGTCCCGCTCCGGCTTCAGGGTGCGGTAGTTGATGGTCTCCGGCTTTTTGACCTCGCCGTAAGACCACTCGCGGATCTGCTCAGGGGAGGCGATGCCAATCTGAATGGCGTCAAACTCCGTATAACTCATCGTTCAATCTCCTCCCTTTTCTCTCAAAAATCCTCGTCGGAGAAGTCCTCTCCGTCCATGGAATCGTTCGTGCTCTCTCCCACTTCCAGGTCATCGTCGTCGCTCTCCCCCTTCAGGGTGTAGCCGGCGGCGGAGAAGTCGGAGTCCTCCGCGGAGAAATAGAAATCGTCGTCGTCATCGCGGCGGCCGGGCTGGTAGGCGTCCTCGTCGTCGTCCTTCAGCTCGATCTCGTTGCCCTGCGCATCCAGCACTTTCATGTCCAGGCACAGGGACTGGAGCTCCTTGATGAGCACCTTGAAGGATTCGGGCACGCCGGGCCGGGGCACGTTGTGGCCCTTGACGATGGCCTCATAGGTCTTGACACGGCCGGTGACGTCGTCGGACTTCACCGTCAGAATCTCCTGGAGGGTATAGGCGGCGCCGTAGGCCTCCAGGGCCCACACCTCCATCTCGCCGAAGCGCTGGCCGCCGAACTGGGCCTTGCCGCCCAGAGGCTGCTGAGTGACCAGAGAATAGGGGCCGGTGGAGCGGGCGTGGATCTTGTCGTCCACCAGGTGGTGCAGCTTCAGGAAGTAGACGTAGCCCACAGTGACCGGGTTGTCGAACCGCTCGCCGGTGCGGCCGTCGTACAGCCAGTTCTTGCCGTCCACCAGACGCAGCTGGCCGGCCTTCTGCCACTCCCGGACCTGGACGTTGTCCGCCATCTCCTCCGGAGTGAGGGCCCGCAGCTCGCCGCCCTCCTCCTGGGGTGCCAGATAGAGCTGCTTGCCGATCAGGGGCTCATCATAGCCCACCTCCCGGGCCAGGCCGGCCATCTTCAGGCACTCCTGGATGTCCTGCTCGTTGGCGCCGTTGAAGATGGGGGTGGCCACCTTCCAGCCCAGGGCCTTGGCGGCGTAGCCCAGATGGACCTCCAGCACCTGACCGATGTTCATACGGGAGGGCACGCCCAGAGGGTTGAGCACGATATCCAGGGGGGTGCCGTCGGGCAGGAAGGGCATATCTTCCTGGGGCAGGATGCGGGAGACCACGCCCTTGTTGCCGTGGCGGCCGGCCATCTTATCACCCACAGAAATCTTGCGCTTCTGAGCGATGTAGACCCGGACCACCTCGTTGACGCCGGGAGAGAGCTCGTCACCTGCCTCCCGGGTGAAGACCTTGACATCCACGATGATGCCGCTCTCTCCGTGGGGCACCTTCAGGGAGGTATCCCGGACCTCCCGGGCCTTCTCGCCGAAGATGGCCCGGAGCAGGCGCTCCTCGGCGGTCAGGTCGGTCTCGCCCTTGGGGGTGACCTTGCCCACCAGGATATCGCCGGAACGCACCTCGGCGCCCACCCGGATGATGCCCCGCTCGTCCAGGTCCTTCAGGGCGTCCTCGCCCACATTGGGGATGTCCCTGGTGATCTCCTCGGGGCCCAGCTTGGTATCCCGGGACTCGGTCTCATACTCCTCGATATGGATGGAGGTGAACACATCCTCCTTCACCATGCGCTCGTTGAGCAGCACGGCGTCCTCGTAGTTGTAGCCCTCCCAGGTCATGAAGCCCATGAGGATGTTCCGGCCCAGGGCGATCTCGCCCCGGTCGGTGGAGGGGCCGTCGGCCAGTACGTCCTGATAGTCTACCCGCTGGCCTGCATTGACAATGGGCCGCTGGTTGATGCAGGTGGTGTGGTTGGAGCGCAGATATTTGGTCAGGCGGTACTCCTTGGTCTCGCCGCTGTCATATCTTACAGTGATATACCGGGCGGACACCTTGGTGACCACGCCGGGCCCCTCCGCCAGGATGGCCACCTCGGAGTCGATGCAGTTCTTATGCTCCTGGCCGGTAGCCACGATGGGTGCCTCGGGCCGGAGCAGGGGCACAGCCTGGCGCTGCATGTTGGCGCCCATCAGGGCGCGGTTGGCGTCGTCATTCTGGAGGAAGGGGATCATGGCGGTAGCCACGGAGACCATCATCTTGGGGGATACGTCCACGTAGTCCACGCTGTTGCGGTCCACGGAAATGATCTCGTTGCGGTGGCGGCAGGTGATGCGCTCGTTGACGAAGCAGCCGTTCTCATCCACCGGCTCGTTGGCCTGGCCGACGGTGTACTCATCCTCCACGTCGGCGGTCATGTACTCGATCTCGTCGGTGACCCTGCCGGTGGCCTTATCCACCTTGCGGTAGGGGGTCTCGATGAAGCCGAACCGGTTCACCCGGGCGTAGGAGGCCAGATAGGAGATCAGGCCGATGTTGGGACCTTCGGGGGTCTCGATGGGGCACAGGCGGCCGTAGTGACTGTAATGGACGTCGCGCACATCGAAGGAGGCCCGGTCACGGGACAAGCCGCCGGGGCCCAGGGCAGACAGACGGCGCTTGTGGGTCAGCTCGGCCAGGGGGTTGGTCTGGTCCATGAACTGGGACAGAGGGCTGGACCCGAAGAACTCCTTGATGGCAGCGGTGACAGGGCGGATATTGATCAGGCTCTGGGGGGTAACCACGTCCAAGTCCTGAATGGTCATGCGTTCCCGGATGACCCGCTCCATACGGCTGAAGCCGATGCGGAACTGGTTCTGGATCAGCTCGCCCACGCAACGCAGGCGGCGGTTGCCCAGGTGGTCAATGTCATCGGGGGTGCCCACGTTGTGGGCCAGGCCGTTGAGATAGTTGATGGAGGCCATGATGTCCGCCACGGTGATGTGCTTGGGCACCAGGTCGTCCACGTGGTCGGCCACCGCCTCCTTCAGCTCCTCGCCGGAGTACTGCTCCAGGAGCTGGCACAGCACGGGGAAGGACACCTTCTCGGTGATGCCGCACTCCTCCGGGTCAAAGTCCACGAAGTTCTTCATATCCACCATGTTGTTGGCGAACACTTTCACCAGCTTGCCGTCCACATCCAGGACAGCCTCATTGACCCCTCGGTCCTCCAGCTCCCGGGCCCGCTCCCTGGTCAGGTTCTCCCCGGCCTCGGCGATGATCTCACCGGTACGGGGGTCGGCCACGGGCATGGCCAGGGTGTGGCCGGACAGGCGGCTGCCCATAGCCATCTTCTTGTTGAACTTATAGCGGCCCACCGCGGACAGGTCGTAGCGGCGGGGATCAAAGAACAGGCCGTTGAGCAGGCTCTCAGCGGAGTCCACCGTGGGAGGCTCGCCGGGACGCAACTTACGGTAGATCTCCAGCAGGGCCTCCTCATAGTTCTTGCAGGTATCCTTCTCCAGGGTGGACTGGATGCGCTCGTCCTCACCGAACATCTCGATGATCTCGGCGTCGGTCTTGGGGCCGATGGCCCGGATCAGGCAGGTGATAGGCAGTTTGCGGTTCTTGTCGATGCGCACATAGAACACGTCGGACAGGTCGGTCTCATACTCCAGCCAGGCTCCCCGATAGGGAATGACGGTGGTGGCAAAAGTCAGGTTGTCCGCCTTGTCCGCAGTGCGGGTATAGTACATGCCGGGGGAACGGACGATCTGGGAGACGATGACCCGCTCAGCGCCGTTGATGACGAAGGTGCCGGAATTGGTCATGATGGGGAAATCTCCCATGAAGATCTCCTGCTCCTTGATCTCCTCGGTCTCCTTGTTGCGCAGGCGCACCCGGACCTTGATGGGCGCGGCGTAGGTGCAGTCCCGGGCCTTGCACTCCTCCACGTCATACTTGGGCTTCTCGTCCATGGAGTAGTCGATGAAGGACAGCTCCAGATTGCCGGCGTAGTCAGTGATGGCGGCTACGTCCCGAAAGACCTCCCGCAGTCCCACGTCCAGGAACCACTGGTAGGACTTCTTCTGGATCTCCAGCAGATTGGGCATCTCCAGGATCTCCTGATAGCGGGCAAAGCTCTTTCGCAGGGTCTTTCCGTAATATACGTCCTTGACCGTCATTTCTAAAAATCAACTCACTTTCTTTGATTTGAAAGGGGTGAATCTACTGTTTTTCGGTCCTTTCCCGGCTCTCTTCCGCATTTTCCCCGTCGTTGTGCACAAAAGCGCCAAACCGCGCCTTTGCGAACACCCGGCTCAGTTTGAACCTTTTTCAACTTTCCTCTTGTCAACTTCCGGGGCCTATGTTATAGTTTTCGTGGAGCATGGGGGGACCGTGCTCTTTTTATGAGGATATAAAAGCATTTTACTTTACCATGAAAGCCTTTAACTTGTCAAGGGGCTTTCTGTAAATTTTTCTTTTTTCTTAGGAAAAGGGCAAAATTTTTTCTTGCGTCCATCCCATTTTTGTTATATAATTAATTGGTACTTGATCAAATATGCCGGTGTGATGGAATTGGTAGACGTGACGGACTCAAAATCCGTTGGTGGCGACATCGTGTGGGTTCGAGTCCCACCACCGGCACCAAACCAATATAATCCGAACTTGTTTCCGATAGGAAATGGGTTCGGATTATTTGTTATATTTAAAGAAAAATAGCCAAATGGCTAATCGCAGATTAAGACCACTTTTTTAGAAAAGAGTAGGGTTTCCAGATAAATTTTGGTATAATTTACAATATAGGCAGGGGCATTATATGAGTATGGTGAAATATAATCGATGAAAGCGGGCAGCCCCATAAGCAGATAGACCCATATATGAAAGGCCGTTTGCAAAGCAAATTGATGCATGCCATTACGAAGAAGTAGCAAAACCGGGGAATGCCGTGCAAGGGTCAAGATGAACGCTTCGCGCCCTTGCCGGCATTCCCCGGTTTTGTCCGTCCTAAGCCAACGCTGCTTTTTATGGAATCAGCCCCGGACAGGATCTCTGTCCGGGGCTGATTCCTTATTGGGGAGGCTTTTGCCTCGTTTTACGATGGTTCGTTCTGCGGCCCCGGGAGCCGCTGTCAATCCCGATTCAAAAACAGAGTATGCTCTCATTTTATGGGAACTCCACTCTCAGCCCACCGTCTTCCAATGCTTGTCCACGCGGTTGAGGATCTCACAGCCCTCCTCCGTCACAAGCACCAAGTCCTCCACCCGGACCCCAAATTGACCAGGGAGGTACACTCCTGGCTCAATGGAGAAGATCATCCCAGGCTTGGCTACCAGCTCTGTGACTGCACTTACATCCCCCTTCTCATGCTCTGTCTGGCCAATAAAATGCCCCAGGCGGTGGGTGAAGTACTCACCATAGCCCGCCGAAGCGATATGTTCCCGGGCCGCGATGTCCAGCTCCCGCAGGGGGATGCCGGGACGGATCATTCCCTCCGCGATCTCATTGGCACTGCGGACCAGGTCATGGATGGCCGCGTATTTGGGGTCCGCAGTCTTACAGAAGAAGGTGCGGGTCATATCGGAGCAGTACCGGTCTTTCCGGCAGCCCATATCGATGACAATGCAGTCTCCCGCCTTCAGGCGGGTCTGGTCCGCCTCATGATGGGGGTCGGCGGCGTGGGCGCCGAATGAGACAATGGGCTGGAACGCCACAGCGTCGCAGCCCTCCGCCGCGTACTGGCTTATGATATAGTCGGCCACTTCCCGCTCCGTGATCCCCTCCTGGAGGAAGGCCGCCGCCCGTTCCATTACTGTGTCATTGATACGGGAGGCCGCCCGCATCAGCTCCCGCTCCGCCTCGTCCTTGCAGGCCCTGGCGTGATCCACACAGTCGGATGCCACTATATACCGGCTGTCCGGATTGCGCTCCATCAGGGGCAGAAGGAACCGGGCCGGCCACTCCTTGTCGATCCCCAGGGCGCTCTTTCCGTCCACATGGGAGGCCAAAATCGCCACCGCATCATCGGTGTCGGAGGACCACACCTGCTCATAGGGAGCTTCCGGCACAGGGAACAGCCTGTTCAAAAACAGCTTGTGGTGCCCGTCCCGGCGGAGATAAAAAGCAAACAGGCGCTCAAAGGGAAACACGTCATACCCGGTGAGATACCAGATGCTGTCTGGGTCAGACACCAGCATCTGGTCCAGCCCCATCTCCTCCATGGAGTCCAGCACTCTTTTGATACGTTCCTGATACATGGATCATCAGCCTTTCTTCTTCAAGATCACGGACTCTACCAGCGCCGGAGAGAGCAGCTCCCTGATGATCCTCACCCCGGTCTTCAGGGACTCCACCGGCGCATATTCAAACCTTCCGTGGGCGTTGTGTCCCGCGCTGGGCAGATTTGGGCACGGCAGACCCATGTAGGTCAGGACGCTTCCATCTGTCCCGCCCCGGATGGGCGAATGGGTGGGGGCAGCAATGCCTGCCGCCTTCATGGCCTGCTCTGCCAGTTCCAGGATCTCCATGTGATCCTTCAGGACCTCATGCATATTGTAATACTGGTCCTGGAGCTCCACCTCGGCCGTGTGCGCCCCATAGCGGCGGTCAATCTCTGCCGCCGCTTTCTCCATCATCGCTTTCCGCTCCTGGAACCTCTCCATGCTGTGGTCACGGACGATATAGATCATGTCGGCTTTCTCCACAGTCCCGTGCATCTCCTGGAGGTGGAAAAAGCCCTCGTACCCCTCTGTATGCCCCGGTATTTCCAGGGCCGGAAGCAGCGCGTTGTATTCCCCGGCCATCAGGATGGCGTTTTTCATTTTATCTTTCGCAGTGCCGGGATGGATGCTGAAGCCGTGAATGGTAACCGTGGCCTTGGCCGCGTTGAATGTCTCGTACTCATAGTCCGTGATATCCCCGCCGTCCACCGTATAGGCAAAATCAGCGCCAAAGCCTTTGACATCAAAGCCGCTGGCCCCCATGCCGATCTCCTCATCCGGAGTAAATCCGATGCAGATCTTCCCGTGGGGCACGCCCTCAGCCAGCAGCTCCTCCACTGCCTGGAGGATCATGGCGATGCCTGCCTTGTCATCCGCCCCCAGAAGGGTGGTCCCGTCTGAGCAGACCAGATCCTGCCCCACAAACTTTTGAAGCTCGGGGAACTGGGCCGCCTCCATGACGATCCCCTGCTCCCGGTTCAGCACCACGTCTCCCCCTTCGTAATGGATCACCTGGGGCTTCACATCCTTCCCCGTCATATCCGGGGTAGTGTCCATGTGGGCGATCAGGCCGATGGCGGGCAGATGCTCACAGCCCGGTGAGGCGGGCACAGAGGCATACACATAACACTTCTCGTCCAGCACCGCGTTCTCGATGCCCAGCCCGTGGAGTTCCTCCACCAGCAGACGGCCCATATCGAACTGCCGCTGCGTGCTGGGCGTCACCGCTCTCCCGGCATGGTAGTCGCTCTCGCTGTACACCTTCGCATAGCGGATCAGACGGTCTACAACTGTATCCATTCTATGACCCTCCTTATCCTTCTCAGAGCAGATTCTCCGGATTCAAGCACTTCAGCTCCTCCAGCACAAACAGGCCGTCCTTCCGAATGAGCACATCATCGAACCAGATCTCACCACCACCGAACTCCGGCGTCTGGATCTGGATCAGGTCCCAGTGGACGGCGGAATGATTGCCGTTGGAGGCGTTGTCATAGCTGTTGCCCGGCGTCAGATGGAAGCTGCCAGCGATCTTTTCATCAAAGAGGATGTCCCCGATGGGATGGGTGATCACTGGGTTCACCCCGAAGGCGAACTCACCGATATACCGGGCGCCCTCATCAATATCCAGGATCTCATTCATATATGGGGTGTTGTTGCTGGTGGCCTTTACGATCTTGCCGTCCCGGAACTCCAGATACACGTCCCGGAACAGGAAGCCGTCATAAGGGGAGGGGCAGTTATAGGTGATATGTCCGTTAACCGAATCCCGCACCGGCGAGGTATAGACCTCTCCGTCCGGGATATTCCGGTTCCCGTGCATGGCATAGCAGGGTATGCCCTGAATGGAGAAGGTAAGGTCTGTCCCTGGAGCGATGATGTGCACCCGGTCTGTCCGGTCCATCAGCTTCTCCAGATGCCTCATAGCCCGCCCCATCTTGTCGTAGTCCACCAGACAGGCCCGGAAATAGAAGTCCTCATACTCCTCGGTGGACACGCCGGCCAGCTGGGCCATGGCGTCGTTTGGATAGCGCAGCACGGACCACTTGGTGTGGTTGCACCGCTGGGCCAGGTGGATGGGGCCCCAGTAATACTGGCGGTAACGGCGCTGAGCCTCGTCACTGACATTGTGCCATGCGCTGATGTTGGGCGTGGCCCGGATGTCGATATAGGCGTCCATATCCTTCATCCGCTCCAGTTCATAGGAGGCGATCTCCTCCATATGCTCCGCGTCGGCCCCCTGGACCAGCGCCCCCTCCACCCCATAGTCAAAAATGTGGATAAAGGGCTTTCCTCCCACCGCATAGGCCTCCTGGACCAGCGCCTTCATCAGTCCAGTCTCGCTGCCGTGGAGCTCAATAAGGATCTTCTCCCCCTTTTGCAGCTCCACCGCGCTCCGGATCAGAAATTGAGCAAACTTGCGAATTCTCGGGTCCTCCATAATGACAGAGCACTTCCTTTCCTGATTTTGATCCTATTGAAAAAAGCGGGGCAGAAGGATCTCTTCTGCCCCGCTTTACGATCACTTCTCCTGATAGAGCGCATCCAGGGAACGGGCGGCTTCCCCTTTCGGTGTCACAGCGGACACGACCAGGATGGCAATGACGGAGGCAGGCACTGCTACGATGGCACACTGTATCCCATAGGGCGTTCCCATCAGCGTCCAGACGATCGTTGCCAGACCGCCCACCAGGATGCCGGCAATACCGGCAGCCGGGGTCACCTTCTTGGAGAACAGCGCGAACAGGATAGCCGGCGTGATGGCCGCGCCGTACATGGTGTAGGCGGTCATCTGCAGAGAGAGCACGGTGGGGAAATAGAGGGTCAGGGCCACCGCGATGACACTGAATACCACGATGGTCCCCCGCAGCACCAGCATCTTCTGCTTGTCCGTAGCGTCCTTGCGGATATATTTGACATAGATGTCATTGGTCAGGTTGGTGGCGGAGGAGAGCAGATAGCTGTCCGCCGTGGTGACGATAAACGCCATGCAGGCACACATGATCAGCGCACCGAAGGCCATCGGCAGATAGTCCACGGATACCTGGAAGATCACGTTGGAGGGCGTGTCCAGCGTGGGATACAGGCGGGCCGCCTGGGTCACCACTGCGATGATGCTGACGATGACCAGGATCTCGCCAATGAACATGCCGATGTTGGACTTTTTGGCCTCTGTGCTGTTTTTGGCGGAGGCAAAGCGCTGCAGCATGTTCTGGTCGCCCAGCATCAGGGCCAGGGAGGGCAGGAAATAGCCCAGCAGTTCCCAACCGGACATGCCGCCGGTGAGAGTGGTCTTCTCCGGGGGCAGCACAGCACCCTGCGCGTTTGCCACACTGATCAGGATGGGGATGGCAATGAAGAATCCGCCGATCATGATCAGCGCACTGATCGCGTCGGAGTATGCCACGGATACCAGTCCTCCGCCCACTGTGATGACCACAATAATCGTGGTGCAGATGACAAGTGCCAGCCCACGGGAGATCTCCACACCGCTGGAGCTGCACAGCAGGACCAGAATGTCGGCCGCCGCCTTCAGCTGAGTGGCCAATACGCCCACATAGGCCAGCATGACGCACACCGCGGAAATGATGCTGGCGCTTTGGCCGTAACGGGCGCCCATGATCTCCGGGACCGTGACCTTATTGGACTTGCGGACCTTGCCCGCGATGAAATACAGCAGGATAATGCCGATAGGGGGCGCGGCAAAGGTGATGGCGCCCACCCACGGGCCGCCGTTGTAAATGATGCTGGCATTTCCGGTGATGCCGCCTCCGCCGCACCAGGTGGCCAGCAGACTTCCCACCAGGATGATGAAGGGTATCCGGTGGCCGCCTGTGACCATGTCGTCTGCAGTTTTCACTTTCTTGTGCGCAATGACCAAGCCATAGATCATCAGCAGAAACAGGTATGCACCGATTGCGATAATATAGCTCATGGTTCTCTCTCCTCTCTGTTCACACACATAATAGAAAATTTTAACTGACTAATGCGCTGATGTCAAGCTTTATTCGCCCCCCTTGCTTTTTCGGCTAAAAATATATAAATATATAGAATAAATTTTCGTTCTATACAGCCGCAGCTTTCTCTGGGCCCCCAACAAGTAGTTGCCGCAGAAGCACCTGTCCGTAAAATATTATCTCTCGAAGCCTATAGCCATGTGTCTCAGCTATTATCTTATGCCGAATTATGCCGATAACTTAAATGGATACCCACTATTAGGACGTTAATACAGAGAGAACGTGTGGAGGAAGAAACAATGAGGAGCATTAAGGCAAAAATATTGGTGTCCATGGTCCTAACATTGGCAATTTCCCTGATCCTGGTCGGCGGCGCCTCCTGTATCCTGAGCTATAGGGGTACACAGTCGACGCTGGAGGCCAGCATGAAAGAAATGGCTGTTGTGGCTGCTGACCGGGTGTCGTATGAACTCCAGGCATATCGGAACATCGTGGGAGAAACGGGAAGTACTGCACGCCTCTCCAACCCGGAGATCACCCTGGCAGAAAAGCAGGATCTGCTCCAGCAAAAGGTAGATACCTATGGTTTTCAGCGTTATAACCTACTGAATACCCAGGGCCGCAGCCTGATCGACGGGTCAAATTACAGCGACCGGGCCTATTTCAAAGCCGCAATGCAGGGGAACACTTATGTCTCCGAGCCATTGATCTCCTCTGTTACCGGTGAGATGACGATCATTATTTCCGCTCCAGTCTGGCAGGATGGACAAGTGGGGGGCCGGGTAGCTGGCGTGGTCTACTTTGTGCCCCAGGAAACATTCCTTAACGAGATTGTCAGCAACCTCCAGATAAGTGAAGGCGGAACAGCTTATATGCTGGATGCCACCGGCAACACCATTGCCCACCGCAATCTGGAAAGCGTCCGCAATCAGGAAAATACCATTCAAGATGCAAAAGGCGATAAATCTCTGGCCGATTTGGCCGCGATCGAGACGGATATGATTGCTGGAGGCACCGGGTTCAGCCAGTACAGCTATGGCGGAGAGACAAAGTTTACTGCGTATGCTCCCGTCCCTGAGACCAACGGCTGGAGCATTGCTATCAATGCCCCAACCTCCGATTTTACTGGCACAGCCATCCTGGGGATCATTATCACCCTTGTTCTGCTTATCGCGGCTGTCATTGTCGCGTCCTTGGTTGCTCTGCGGTTGGCAGTTGGCATTGGCGGCCCCATCAAGGCCTGTTCGGACCGCCTCCATCTGCTGTCCCAAGGAAATCTGGAGGCTCCCGTACCCGACTTTGACCGCAACGATGAGGTGGGCGAATTGGTATCCTCCACCAAAATTATTGTCACCGCCTTAAGTACCATTTTGAAGGATATTGACTATCTGCTCAGCCAGATGGGAGAGGGGAATTTTGTAGTCGATTCCCGGGTTCCGGAGCTGTATATTGGAGACTTTGCCCCCTTGCTGGTCTCCATGCGCCGCATCAAGAACAAGCTGAGCGATGTGCTCTCCCAAATCCACACAAGTTCCGCCCAGATCGCTGCCGGCTCTTCCCAGGTATCGGACGGCGCCCAGGCACTGGCTCAGGGTGCGACCGAACAGGCCAGTTCTGTACAGGAACTGGCAGCTACCGTACATGACATTTCTCAGAATGTGGACGAAACAGCGGATGTATCGAGACAGTCCCGCTCCCGGGCCGAGGAGGCCGGTGGACAGGTCATGCAGAGCAACGAAATGATGCTCCAAATGACGACTGCCATGGCAGAGATCACAGAGTTCTCTAAAAAAATCGGGAATATCATTACTACCATTGAGGACATTGCTTTCCAGACCAATATTCTGGCCCTCAATGCCGCTGTGGAAGCAGCGAGAGCCGGGACAGCTGGAAAGGGCTTTGCGGTCGTTGCTGACGAAGTACGCAATTTGGCCTTTAAATCCGACCAAGCGGCTAAGGCCACGAAAGAACTGATCGAGAGTTCTGTTGAGTCGGTGCAAAATGGAAACGCCATTGTGACAAATGTAACGGATTCGCTCCAAAAGACAACAGATCTTGCCGGTTTGGCTGTAGACGATATGGTCAGGGTAGCTGAAATGGTGGATACCATTTCAGCGGCAATCGCACAGGTTACTGTGGGATTGGATCAGATTTCCGCGGTCGTTCAGACCAATTCTGCCACCAGTGAGCAGTCCGCTGCCGCCAGTGAGGAGTTGTCCTCCCAGGCGCAGCTCCTTGACGATCTTGTTGGACAGTTCCGGCTCCCAGACAATGTGCATTCTTATGGCGATACTTTGGGAAACTGATCTTCCACAAGCCAAAACCTTCGGCTAAGCCGGATGCTTTGGAACCACAAACACAAAAGCGGACTGCTGGTGCAGTCCGCTTTTGCATTTCCTATGCTCCGATCGTGTCACACGCGCTCCAGGGGCTGGTCCGGCAGGCTGCCCAGCGGGCGGTAGACGGTGAAATACATGGTGAGGATACAGGCTAGGCCGCCGATCAGCTGGGAGACGGCCTCCGCTGTGAAGACGCCGGTCGTCCCTATCCAAATGGGAAGAATGACAGTGAGCGGCGCGTTGATTACCGCTTTGCGCAGCAGGGAGAAGAAGATAGCCTGCTTGGAGCGCCCCAGCCCCACAAAGACGCCCTGACCCGCCATCTGGAGGGACATGGGGATAAACAGGCAGAAATAGATGCGCAGCGCAGGGATACCAGCCTCCACCACCTCTGGTTCATTGTTGAACACCCGGATCAGCATGCCGGGAAACAGCATGGCCACGGCCCAGAAGGCGGCGGCATACGCCACGGTCACCGCCACACTGAAGCGGATGGAGCGGCGGACCCGGCTGTACTGTCCGGCGCCGTAGTTGTACCCCGTCACCGGCTGGGCGCCATTGCTCAGGCCCTGCACCGGCATGAAAAACACCTCCCGCAGCGAGTTGATGATGGTCATCACCCCCACGTACAGGTCCCCGCCATAGGCCTGAAGGGTGGCGTTGCACACCACCTGGACCAAGCTGTTGGTCAAGTTCATAAAGAAGCCAGACAGGCCCAGGGTCACGATGGATCTTACCCGTGGGGCACACAGCGCCATATTCCGCACCCTCAGCCGCAGAATAGCCCGCCGCCCGGTAAGGAAGCGCAGCACCCACAGAGCGGAGCACCCCTGGGCGATCACAGTCGCCAGGGCCGCGCCCCGCACCCCCATCCCCATCCCAAAAATAAAAATGGGGTCCAGCACGATGTTTACCAAGGCTCCCAGCCCCACCGTCATCATACCCACCCCGCCAAATCCCTGGGCCGTGATGAAGGGATTCATCCCCAGGCCGATCATCACAAAGATCGTTCCCAGAAGATAGATGGTCATGTACGCGTCGGCATAGGGATAGGTGGCGTCGCTTGCGCCGAACAGGTAGAGCAACGGCTGCTTGAACCATAGAAAGACGGCAGTGACCGCAGCCCCAAAGATCAGCAGCAGGGTGAAGGCGTTGCCCAGCACCCGCTCCGCCTCCTCATTGTCTCCCTGTCCCCGTTTGATGGAACACAGCGGCGCGCCTCCAGTTCCGCACAGGTTGGCAAATCCCATGATGATGGATACGATTGGGATCGTCAGTCCAAGCCCGGTCAGGGCCAGATGCCCAGGCAGACGCCCCAGATAGACCCGGTCCACCACGCTGTACAGTACGTTGATCAGCTGCGCGGCGGTCATGGGCAGAGCCAGGGACATGATATTGCGGGGGATGCTCCCTCTGGAAAAATTATGGACTTCCCCTTTCACCATCTCCCGCCTCCTATGGCCGCGCTTCTCCGCACTCCGCCTGTCCGGCGTCTTGATCCTGCCGTGCAGGACCCCAGCCCCGCTTGCTACATGGAGCATTCCGCCGCAGATCCCAGCCCCGGCACCCCTGCTTTTTAACAGTTGTATTTTATAATGATTTCTTTGTAAAATCTATATGTAAAACAGCCAAAACCACATCCGCCTCCATGAACTGCCCCAACAGCTGCAGGCAGTCCAAAGGGTCCTTTGGCAAAAAATATGGAGTTTTCAATTTCGTCTTGTGTTCCCGTGGCAAAATTTCTCTTTGTGTGTTCCTATTCTTGACGGTTCTGTGTATTTATGCTATATTTTAAACGATCAGATATGGTTGGGGGACTGATAATGGAGTATTCAAAGAATTCCATTTATATTGTCGGTTGTGCCAAGGCTGCCGCAGAAAACCCAATTACTGTCGCCAGCCAATACCTCATTCTGCCGATCATCTTTGACCGGGATTCAGGCCAAATTTATGATGCAGATATCAATTCTGTCTGTGATATTACAGAGAGGTTTGTCAAAAGCCTTTTGGTCGGCAGAAGCATTTATACCGATTACAATGCAATTATCCAAGATATTGGTTCCCGGTATCTTGGGCACTCTCAAAAGGCCCTTATTTTCTGTATCCGAAATATCATTCATACTCTTCAGGAGCAGAGCATGCTTCCGCAGCACTCTGGCTGATTTTTTATTTTTCTCTTGACATATTATTGTCAATATTTTATACTGATGCTGAACTGAGTTATCTATATATTGTTCAGAACTATTTATTGGCCCGGTGACCCCGGATGCCGTTGTAAGTAGGACGCACTGACATTTTTCAATGTCAGTGCGTCTTTTTTGTTTCCATAACCATATCAGGAGCTGTTTGATATGTCCGTTCCTCAAACGCTGTACATTACCGGAATCTCCAGGCCTGCCACAGAAAATCCCATTTCCCAGCGCCATAGGGTTCTGTTTCTTGCCTTCCTGGTGGATGCGAAAACCGGCACCATTCTGGAAGTGGAGGTCAATGCGCTCTGCCAGATAACCAGCTCCTTCCTGTCTCAGCTTCTGGTGGGCTACAGCTTTTCCACACAGGTCGAAGAGATGCTCCATCAGGTCGAGGCCCGCTATTGGGGCCACTCCCGCAAATCGATCTTAGTCGCCATCAAGCAGGCTCACACCAAATGGATAAACTGGAGTTCCGGGCATCGTTCTCCCCTTTCATAACACTCGTCCTGTCCCTGCGAAGCCGGCCGCAGAGGGCATGAGAGATACAAGCACAGAAAACTGGCGCCAACTCTCACAAAAATACAAGGAGGATGTTTATGGTAGATACTGTCTTATCCGGGGGCTGGATCATAGACGGCACACGCACGCCCCCCTATCAGGCTGATTTGTGTATTCAGGACGGAAAAATTGTCGCGATCAGCCCTCAGTGGGAGGGTAATTGCCGCACGAGGGTGGATGTCACCGGAAAAATCGTCTCTCCCGGTTTTATTGACATTCACACCCATTCTGATACCTGTCCATTTTCTGCTGTCTTTCCGGAAAGTAAAGTAGCGCAGGGAATCACTTTGGAGATCGTGGGGAACTGCGGCGTTTCTGCCGTTCCCATTCTCCCATCCTGTCAGGCGGAACAGACGGCTTATCTTCGAAAGATCAGCGAGATCCCGGTGCCGGAGGAGGCTGTCCGTGATGCCTCTGTCCAGAAATATGCCGCTCATGTGGCCCAGACAGGCTATCCTTCCCACCTCGGGACGCTGATCGGGCAGGGAACTCTGCGGGCTGGTATCGTGGGCTTTCAAGATCGCCCCTTAACGCCCTCTGAAATGGAGCAAATGAAGTTCCTCCTCGATGATCAGCTGAACCAAGGTGCCCTGGGACTATCCCTCGGTCTGATCTATCCCCCCGGCAGTTTCTCCCCCACGTCAGAGCTGAGGGAGCTGGCGCGTGTGGTCCAAAAGCATAAGAAGATCCTCGCCGTCCATATGCGAAATGAGGGGCCGAATATCTTCCAGGCAGTGGAAGAGATGCTCTCTATTGCGGAGGAAACCGGTGTTCATCTGCATATCTCCCATTTGAAGCTAATGGGGAAAGCCCAGTGGGGGCAGGCCCCCCGCTTACTTGAGCGCATCGAAGCGTCCAGGCAACGTGGAGCCGTTGTCACCTGTGACCAGTACCCTTATACCGCAACCTCCACTATTCTGGCCGCACTGCTCCCCAGGCGGGCCTATGACGGAGGTTCTGCCGCCATGCTGCGCAGGGTGTCGGACCCAGACACATCCCTTCTTCGGGACATCGCAGAAGAGATGGAGCGGCGCGGCGGCGCGGACGCTGTTTTAGTCGCCTCCACCCACGGAAGCGCGCCGGAATATCACGGAAAAACCGTCTCCCAGCTCTCTGTTTGCCTGGGACTTACCCCAGCCGAAACTGTTGCCCATATTTTGGCGCGTTGTTCCGGAACTGTGTCTGCCATCTATTTTTCCATGTCCCAAGAGGACGTCCATACCATCATGTGCGACATGCATGTCGCCATTGGCAGTGATGGCTCCGCCTTCTCTCTTCAGGATACACAGGGCCTGCCCAGCCCTCACCCTCGCAACATTGCAACCTTTCCCCGTTTTCTGCAGACCGTGCGGGAGCACAGACTGATGTCTCTTCAGGATGCTGTCTACAAGATGACCGCCCTTCCTGCAGCCATTTTGGGGCTTCGTGACAGGGGAACCCTGGAGCCAGGCAAGGCTGCTGACATCACTGTGTTCGATTATGAGTCCGTCTGTGACCAATGTACTTTCACCAATTCCCTGGTCGCCCCGTCCGGCATTGAGCATGTCCTGGTAAGCGGCGTGTTTTCCCTGAAGTCTGGTTCCATAACCGGAGCCCGCCCCGGTCAAGTGTTGCTGCGGTAAATTGTGATCACCTGCACATAAGCAAACGAGAACAGAAAGGAGAATTTCTTGTGGAACTTGGTAATTGGGCTTTGATCTCTTCCCCTTCTCTCCTGGCGCTGCTCCCGCTGATCATCTTCATTGTGTTTGCTCTTCTTGGAAAGGGCAATTATCTGGGCATGTTCCTGGGCATCATCGTCGGCTTCTTCCTGACTGGTCAGGACCTGGTTTCCCTGACCAATGCCTATACCGCTGCGATCTCCTCCTCCACCACAGTGATCGGTCTGCTCATCATGTTCGGAACAGGGCTCGGCGTTCTCATGACGGAGGCACGTATCACCCACACTCTTGTCTATTGGATCGTCAAACGGATCGGCATCAACACTCGTGCCAAAGGAAAAATCGTCCTGATCCTCTCTTCCATCTTGGTCTGCGGGCTGCTGGGGACTCTGGCCGGCGGAAACGCCATCATCTCTCCCATCCTGATCCCGATTTTGGCTGCTCTGGGCATCACCCCCACTGTGGTGGCTGTCCTATTCAAGGTATCTGGCGAAATCGGCCTGATTGTTGGCCCGCTGACTGGTGTCACCCTGATCACCATGCAGGTAACCGGCCTCTCCTATGGGCAGCTGATGCTGTATGCCGTGATCCCCTTTTCTCTCTTCTGGCTGACCGGGGCCTGGATCGGATGCAACCGCGCCCAGCGGCTTACCGAAGGCACTGAGCATTATGAGCTTTCTTCCGATATCTCCAGCATTGACTCTATCACTCCAACCCCAAAGGAAAAAAGAAATACAATTATTTTCTTGATCTCCTTTGTCGTCCTGATCACCTACGGCATCCTGATGAAGCAGAGTACTTCCTATGCGCTGACTGTCATGCTACTTTTGGCTGGAATTATTATTCTGATTGCCGGTTTTCCGGTAGATGAAGGTGTCAAAATGCTGAGCAAAGGCATCGGTAGTCAGGCCTCCACGTTGGTCCTGCTTTTGAATTTCACCGTTATGATGGACTTGGTCAACGCCGGCGAGGGCTTTACCGCTTTGGGCAATCTTCTCAGCGGGCTGGCGCAGAGTGGTGGAGCCACCGCTCTCGCTTTGGTTTCCGCCGTGGTGGGCGGATTTGGAATTGAGACCGCCGCTGTACTGGAAATTCAGATCGTGGCTGAGATGTTCGGTGAGATGGCAATTAAGGCAGGACTTCCTATGGGTGTTTTTGCTGTCTCTATCCTCGCGGCAACCCGCCTGACCAGTTCTGTCTATCCCACCAGCAATTTTATCGGTCAGATGATCACCGCCCGTTGCGACAACACGAAGGAAGCTCTTCGTGCAAACTGGATTGGTGCCGCTTTTGCATGGGCTTTCGTTTTACTTTATGCTTTCATCGGTCCAATGATCTTTTAAAACAGTTTGCCTCTCATATCCCCAGCTGCGGAGCTATGCTCCGCAGCATTTTTAATGCCAACATCTCCTCTTCTTTTTGAAAGGGTCATTTTTTCAGGTCTTCTTTTCCTGCGCAGTGTAACATCCCCGCAGTCGATCAAAAGCTGCCCCCGCCAGGAGCCAAGAAAGTCACTCCCCCGAAATACGATTCTCCTGTGCTCTGGGCATCACAGTTCCTCCCTCATATCTCTCTTCCCACGTCTGCCCTCTCCACCGCGTTTCCAACCAAACTGTGCCGCAAACAGTTGTGTCTTCATCTGAGTGTGATGCAGCTGCGTCCTGTATTGTGCATAATCCTTTTGATAGGTGGAAGGGAATATTTATAGAGGTCAGCCGGATCTATGAGATCCTGTTCCTTTGGGATCTGGACGCGCCTACATATTTAAGCCCCACTGCCGACGGCATATACCTTTCCCGTTCATAGTAAAACATGGTACAGGCTTCCATCACACATGGATCTCCCCCGGAGCTCTCCCCCTCGGAAAAAGGCAAGCTGTCCACAGTGGGAAAGACAAGACAGGAGCGCCCCGCCGGGGCGCTCCTGTCTTGTCTCTATTGGGGGCGGTCAGGACTGGGTGTTTCCGGCCTCCACAGGTTCGGGCTGCTGCTTTTTGCGGCGGCCCTTTTGGGTGCCGTCCAGGTTCTCCCGCCGGATCAGCAGATAGAAGGCGGGCATCAGGAACATGGCCAGGAGGGTGGAGGCGATAAGGCCGCCCACCATGACGTAGGCCATGTCCTTCATCATGCTCATGCCGCTGTCATTGGAAAAAATCATAGGCACCATGGAGATGATGGTGGTCAGGGTGGTCATCAGGATCGGGCGCAGGCGGGTGGTGCCCGCCTCCACCAGTGCATCCCCTAGAGGCATGGTCTGCCGCAGCTGGTTGGTGCCGTCCACCAGATAGATGCCGTTGTTCACCGCGATGCCCACCAGCATCAGGAAGCCCATCAGGCCCACGATGCTCATGGGCCGCCCGTTGAGGAACACCAGGCCGATGGAGCCAATAAGGCTCAGCGGAATACACATCATCACCATGATGGACAGCCGGGGGGAGTCGAACTGGATGGCCATGACCAAGAACACCAGGAAGATGCCCGCGGCGATGGCGGTCGCCATGCTCTCCAGGCCCTCTGCGGTGCTCTCATCCATCATGCCCACGCCGAAGGACACCCCCTGGGGCAGGTCGAGCTGGGCCGTCCGGGCGTCGATCTCTTTTGGGGCGCTGTACTTGGCGGAATCGGTGGTGGTGGCCGTAAGGGTGACGCTGTACTGCCCCTCCTGCCGGGTGATGATGGGCAGAGTAGTGATGTACTCTACGGTGGAGATGTCCCGCAGGGCCACCTGCTGGCCAGTCTGGGTGGTGATGGGGTAGTCCAGCAGGGCGGAGATATCGTCGTACTTGCCCTCGGGGTACTCCAGGACCACATCATACTCCGTGTCGCCGTAGTCCACCGATGTGGCATTCATGCCCTCCAGCAAATAGTAGATCTGCATGGCCACCGCTGACTCAGAGGTGCCCAGGGCCATGGCCTTCTGGGAATTGATGACGATGCGGCCCTTGGACTGGCTGGAGCGGAAGGGGTTCTCGATGCGGATAACGCCGGGGACCTGTGTCATGGCCTCCTCCACCTGCTCCGCTGCGGTCTGAAGGGTATCCAGGTCGCTGCCCAGCAGGACCACGTCCTTGCTGTTGCTGCTCATCAGGGCGCTCATGTCCATGGCGCCGCTGGGGGAGACAGACACATCCATATCCGGCACGCTGCCGAAGCGGGCGGTGTACTCCTCCACCGCCGCCTCGCTGGAGCGGTCACAGTTATCTACGGAGTAGGCGGTGAAGGAGGCGGTATTCCCGGACAGGTCCAGGGTCACGCTCTCGAAGTTCTCGTCGGAGAGGAGGGCGTCCTCCAGGGTCTGAATGCGCTGGTTCATCACCTCCACCTTGGTGCCCGAGCGGAAAGCTACGTCCACAGTGATGCTGCCGTCATAGTTGCTGGCCATCATCACAAATTCCATCTGGGTCATCAGCAGGATGGCGGCCAGGAAGCAGGCGCCGCCCACCAGCACCACCCGCCCGGGGTGGCGCAGCAGCCGGGGCAGGGTCCGGCGGTAGAAGCCCTTGAACCGGCCCAGGATGCGGTTGGTAATAAGCTGATCCTTGGTCCGGGGCTTGAGCCAGAGGAAGGCCAGTGGGACCACCACCACAGCGCACAGGAAGGAGCACAGCAGGGTCAGCAGGATGGTCCAGCTCAGGGGGCCGGTCATCATGCCCACCAGGCCGTCGGCCATGGCCATGGGGATGTACACCACCACGGTGGTGAGGGTGCCCGCCAGGATGGACATGAGCATGGTGGCCGTGCCGGTGGCGGCAGCCTCCCGGAAATCCATTCCCTCTTCCTTGCAGCGCATGCAGCTCTCCAGCACCACAATGGAGTTATCCACGATCATGCCGATGGCGATGATGAGGGCCGAGCCGGTCATCAGGTCGATGTTGAAGCCGGCAAAGTTCAGCAGGATCACTGCCAGCAGGATGGACAGAGGCATGCTGATGCCCACGATCAGGCTGGCCCGCAGGTCGCCGAAGAAGACGAACAGCACGATCATGGTTAGGATGACGCCGGTGATGAGGGTATTGAGCACCTCGCCCAGGGTCTCCAGGATACTGTCGCCCTCGCTGTAAATGGTCTCAAAGCCCACACCGTCCACGCTGTACTGGTCCAGCACGTCCTGGACCGCATTGCACACCTCCATAGTGGCGGCGGAATCCTGCTTGGTGACAGTGAGCATGACGCTCTCCTGGCCGTTGTAGCGGCTGACGGTGTCCGCATCCTCCTCATACAGGTTGAAGAAGGTACAGATATCCTCCAGCATCACCGTGCGGCCAGAAGGGGTCTGGATGGGCAGATCCCGGAAGTTGGGGTTGACCTCCACGTTGCCGTACACGCCCAGGGCGATGTCCTGGGAGCCCAGGGACACGCTGCCCACCGGCATGTCGAAGTCGGCCGCCGCGATGGCAGAGCCCACGGTGGAAATGGACAGTCCATACTGCCGCATGGCCGCCTCGTCCAGCACGATGCGCAGGTACTCATCCCGGGCGCCGGACAGCTCTACCCGGGCCACGCCGCCGATATTCTCCAGGGCGGGGACCACCTCGTTGTCCAGATAGTCCGCCACGTCGATGCCCGCGGGGGCGGTGGCGGAGATCATCATGGTTCCCAGGGCGTCGGCGCTGATCTCCATGATGATGGGGTCGCCGCACTCGTCAGGGAGGGAGGGCATCAGGTTATCGATGGCGCTCTTCAGATCAGAGTAGGCGTCGTCCATGTCCGTGCCGTATTGATAGGTCAGCTGGAGCATGGTGTAGTTTTCCGAGGAGTAGGAGTTGATGGAATCCAGATCGGACAGGGACTCACACTCGTCCTCCATTGGCTGGGTCAGCAGCCGGTCTACGCTGTCCGCATCTGCCCCCGGCCAGGTGATCATCACCAGCTCCATGGGCATCTCCATGTCCGGCATATACTCCAGGGGCATCCCGGTGAGGGAAGCGGAGCCGAACACCACCACGCCCAGGATGAGGGTGATGATAGACATGGGGCGCCGCAGGACTAATTGAATGAACTTCATGCCGCGTTATCCCTCCGCCTCTGGGCCGGATGCCGCCGGATCGGCCTGGGCGCTCTCGCTGTCCTCCGCCTGGGCGGCGGTCTGCACGGAGACCCCGTCCCGCAGGCTGGAGGACCAAGTGGTGATGACCTCGTCCCCCAGGGTCAAGCCGCTGGTTACGGCGATGGTGTCAGCGGTGTACAGGCCGATGGTCACGTCGGAGCGCACCGCTTTGCCGTCCTGGACCACATACACATAGGAGACGCCGCTTTCAAAAAACATAGCGTCGCTGGGGATGAGCACTGCCCCGGTGACCTGGTGGGCGGTGGTAGTCAGCTCCACCGCCAGCCCGTCGGGCAGGTCCTGGGCTCCGTCGATAATAGCCTTTACCCTGAACTGGCCCACTTGGGCGTCCACCACGCCGCCGATCTCGGTGACCGCCCCCTCATAGGACTGGCCGTTATAGGTGACGGTGACCGCCTGGCCAGGAGTAAGGGTCTGGCGCACAGAGTCGGTGACATAGAAGGTGACCGTTTTGTTGTTCCCATTGGAGATGACGAAGGCCACCTGACCGGAAGCGGCGAAGTTGTTCTGGGTGACGTTCACCGCCTCCACCACGCCGTTGATGGGGGCGGTGAGGTTGTAGAGGGAGAGCTGGTACTGGGCGGAATCCACCCCCACCTGGGCGGACTGGATGCCCGCCCGGGCAGAGTTCAGGGATGCCTGGGCCGCCTCCAGGCCAGCCTGGGCAGACAGGAGGGTCTGGTGGGCCTGGTCCACTTCCACCTGGGAGGCAGCGCCGATCTCCAGCAGGGCCAGAGTGTCGTCATAGTTGTCCTGGGCCAGGCGCAGCTGCTCCTGCAGCAGGGGCAGGTCCGTGCCGCCGTAGTTGGACACCGCGCTGTTATAGCTCTCCTGGGCACTGTTGGCCGCGGCCTGGGCATTTTGCAGGCTCAGGCGGGCGCTCTCGTCATCAAAGCGGCACAGCAGGTCCCCGGCAGAGACGGTGTCCCCTACGGCAACGGCCACTTGCTCCACATTGCCGGAGATCATGGATACCACGCTGGCAGTACCCTCTGCGGAGATGGTGCCGATGTATGTGCTCTGGGTGCTCAGGTCCCCGGCCTGGACGGCGGTGGTCTCCACCGTTACGGTGGGGTCCAGCAGGGGCTCCTCCACCGGCGCCTGGCAGCCAGCCAAGGCGAGGGTCAGGGCACCGCACAATAAAACGGAAAGTTTGCAATCCATGGAGTCGTGTTCCATCCTTTCTTCCCTTCAAACTGCGGGCAGCCGGCAGGGGCCGCCCTGAGTGTCTCTGTTTATGCTCCCTGGGCCGGGAGCAGGCCGTACTCCACCGCCCAGCGATAGCTGTTGCAGGCGGAGAACAGGTCCCTCCAGGCGCTGTCCAGGGCAGATTGGGCAGATGCCACTTCGTCCTGGGCATCCAGCACCGCGGAGCAGGTGGTCAGCCCCAGGTCATAGCGGGTCTGGACGGTGTCCAGCTGGGACTGCTGCCAAACCAGAGCGGACTGTGCACTGGCATACAGCTGCTCATAGTTGGCCAGAGAGTCATACAGGCTTTTGAAGCTGGTCTCGAAGTTCTGGACTGTGGACTGGTAGGTGAGCTGAGCGGCGTTCCAGGTATGCTCCGCCTGCTGGAGCAGGTACTGCTTGCGGGAGGAGCGGTAGTCGGAGCGGGCGTCCTTCCAATCCTCTTCCGCATCCTCCAGCGCCTTCTGGGCACTGCGCAGGGTCCAGCTGGCCGCCTTGGCGGCCTCCAGGCCGGCCTCATAGTCGGGGACCTCCCACACTGTCTCCGACCGGGTAGGCAGAGCGCCCAGTTCCAGCTCTCCGGTGGGGGCCTCACCGATGAGATTCTGGAGCTGGACCTTCAGCTCCCGGATGGTGGCGTCCAGGCTGTTCAGCTGGCTGACGGTCTCCACCCGGGTCTGCTCCAGCTGAGCCACCGTCTGCTGGGACACCTGGCCCAGCGTCTGCCGCAGGCGCAGCTCCTCCAAGCTCCGGTCCAGGGCGGCCAGGCCCCGCTGTCCGTCGGCGGCCTGCTGCTCCAGGCCCAGAAGGGTGATGTACAGCGTCTCGCCCCCGGAGACCACCTGGTTCACCGTGTCCTCCAGCTGCCACACCACATCGGCGTTGTCCGCCTGCAGCTCTCCGTCCTTGATCGCGTCAAAGGTCTCCCGCAGAGCGTCATAGGTCTGGTCCAGGGCGTCAGCACCCATGCTGTTGCCCATCAGGACCATCATCCACTGCAGATCGGCGATGTCGTTGATCTGTCGGCGCAAATCATCATACATCAGGTCATAGTCGATGCCCTCGATGCCGCCGATGTTCTCCGCCAGGATCAGGGCGCTCAGGCTCCCCTCCCGGATGCGGCTGTCCAGGTTGGCCCAGGTCACTGTCCCCTCCGGGTCGGGCCGGGGATTCTGGGTCTCCTCCGGGTCGGGCCGGGGATTCTGGGTCTCCTCCGGGTCAGCAGGGGCCTGCTGGACTCCCCCATTCTGGGCCCCGGTCTCCCGTGCGTTGTCCTCCCCCGGCTCTGCGGCCAGGGTGGGAAGGCTCAGCGTACCGGCTAGAATCAATACAGCCAGCAGCAGAGAAATTCTTTGTCTCATGGTTGTGCCTCCATCGTCGCTGCGCGTTCGTGCAGATTTTCTAACGGCGGTAGCATAGCACGCTCAGGTAAACTCATTGTAAACTGGGCCGCCCGGGCGGCAGGAAGAAAACGCCGGAAATCCCCCTCTCTGCCCCACATTTTTTAGAAAAACCCACAAAGAGCGACAGGAAGTTTACGTCTAGTTTACCCGAAGGGGCTATGCTGGTCTTCCAGAGGCGGGCTCTCCCTTTGACGGACAGCCCCTGGGACGATATAATGTCTGTGACACCCTATATCCCATGGATGAGATACTAGGCTGTTGTTCTTTCGTTGATTTTTGTTGTGGAACTATCAAAAATAACTCCGGCGCGGGAGAACTGCCCAGAGGGGTCTTCCCAAACCAAGGCCGGGGAAGGGAGACGGCAATGGCGACCATTCTGCTGGTGGAAGACGATACCTCTATGCGCCTGCTCACCACCGCCAAGCTGAAGCACCGGTATGCCATCATCAGCGTCCAGGATGGGGTGGAGGCCCTGGACGTGCTGGAACGGCAGCCAGTGGACTTAATCATTGCTGACGTGATGATGCCTCGAATGGACGGCTATACGCTGGTAAAGACCCTGCGGGAGCGGGGGGACCAGATCCCGGTCCTCCTGCTCACCGCCAAGCAGTCTTTCGAGGACAAGCGTGAGGGATTTTCCTCCGGCGTGGACGATTATATGACCAAGCCGGTGAACTACGAGGAGCTGATCTGGCGGCTGGATGCGTTGCTGCGCCGGGCGCACATCGCCAGCGAGCATCGGATCGTGGTGGGGCGGACAGTGCTGGACTCAGGGACATACACCGTCACCCGGGAGGGGGCGGCTATGGAGCTGCCCAAAAAGGAGTTCGAGCTGCTCTATAAGCTTCTGTCTTATCCGGGACAGATCTTCACCCGAAACCAGCTGCTGGACGGGGTCTGGGGCTATGACTCGGAGAGTGGGGAGGATACCGTGAAGACCCACATCAGCCGCCTGCGCAACAAGCTGCGGGACATTCCCGAGTTTCGCATCGTCACTATCAAGGGCCTGGGATATAAGGCGGAGATCACAAAGGAGGAGCAGCCATGAAAAAGCGACGTCCGTGGCGGAACCGCACGCTGGCCTTCTGGCTGTCCATCGAGTCCGTTGTGGTCACACTGGTGACAGTGGCCCCCTTTGCGATGCTCCACATTCTGGACCGGTTCCACTGGCTCCGGGCATCCACGGTCTCGGTGCTCGGAATTCTCGCGGTGATGGGGCTGGTGGTGGGGATCACCGCCACGCTGTTCAGCCGCCAATTCAACCGAATGGTGTCCGGCCTGACCCGGGGCTTAAAGGCAGTGGCAGACGGGGATTTTTCCCAGTATCTGGAGCCGGAGGAGGGCGGCCCCCTCCAGCCTGCCTATGAGGATTTCAACAAGATGTCCAAAGAGCTGCAGAGCATCCAGACCCTGCGCTCCGACTTCATCAACCACTTCTCCCACGAATTCAAGACCCCTATCACCGCTATCAAAGGCTTTGCGGAGCTCCTGCGGGAGCCGGACACCACCCCGGAGGAGCGTGAACAGTACCTCCAGATCATTCTGGATGAGTCCTCCCACCTGGCCGACCTGGCCAACAGCACCCTGCTCCTCACCCGGCTGGAGTCCCAGCAGTTTATTGCTGAGAAGCGCCCCTACCCCCTGGACGAACAGATCAAGCGGTGCGCCATCCTCCTCTCCCCCTCCTGGGAGAAAAAGCAGATCTCCTTTACCGCCAGCCTGGAGCCGGCGGAGTTCGTAGGCAACGAGGAGCTGATGCGCCATGTGTGGATCAACCTGCTCGATAACGCCGTAAAATACACCCCGGAAGGGGGCGAGATCACTGTGACACTCCAGGTCCGCCCGGAGGAGCTGGAGATCTCGGTCGCTGATACGGGCATCGGCATGCCGGAGGAGGTCCGCTCCCATGTCTTTGATAAATACTACCAAGGCAGCCGCTCCAGCGGCAGCGGGAGAGGCCTGGGGCTGGGGCTGTCTATTGTTTACCGGATCTTGGAGCTGTGCGGCGGCCAGGTCCGGGTGGATAGCGTGGTGGATCAGGGCAGCACCTTCACCGTCCGCCTCCCCTGTCCCCCAGCACTATAAGATTCTAGATGCCGTCCTCTTTTTCTCAAAAAATAAAAGACCCACACAGTTAAACTGTGTGGGTCTTTCTCTTTGGTGGAGATAAGCGGGATCGAACCGCTGACCTCTTGAATGCCATTCAAGCGCTCTCCCAGCTGAGCTATACCCCCATATTGTGCCTCACAGGGCAGAGGTTATTTTAGCAGACGCACTTACCTTTGTCAAGGGCTTCCGCCAATTTTATTGCAAAATATTTCTTAGAGCCGGGATACACAGGCCAGATACAACACACGTCACACGTCCGACTGAGTCTCCCCGGTTCTGCCCCACCCGTTCTGGCGTCTTTGCTCTCCGGCGCTGAGCCGCCCTTCCCCCGCTTTTCTCCTCTCCCGCAAGATCCGCCTTTTTTCTATTTTTCTATTGATGGCCCGGCGTCTGTTGTGGTAGGATAGAGGCATCATTCAACAAGAAGTGGAGGTACCAAAATGAAACAGGACATGATCCTTATTCTCGATCTTGGCAGCGAGGAAAACCCCCGTCTGGCCCGTGAGATCCGCGCTCTAGGTGTTTACAGCGAAATCCACCCCCACGATATCACACTGGAGGAGGTCAAGGCCCTCCCCAACGTGAAGGGGATCATCCTAAACGGCGGCCCCAACCGGGTGGTGGACGGTGTTGAGATCGACGCCGCCAAGGAGATCTACAACCACGATGTCCCCGTCCTTCTGGCCGACCACAAGGGTGATCAGCCCTGGCCCAGCGATGAGGAGGAACGCAAGCAGGCCCTCTCCAATTTCGTGTTCGGTGTGTGCGGCGCCCAGCCCAATTGGAATATGGAGAACTTCATTGCCGACCAGGTGGAGCTGATCCGGCAGCAAGTCGGAGACCGGAAGGTCCTGCTGGCCCTCTCCGGCGGTGTGGACTCCTCCGTAGTGGCTGCCCTTTTGATTCGCGCCATCGGCAAACAGCTCACCTGTGTCCACGTCAACCACGGGCTGCTGCGCAAGGGCGAGCCAGAACAGGTGGTGGAGGTGTTCCGCCATCAGATGGACGCCAACCTGATCTATGTGGACGCAGTGGATCGCTTCCTGGATAAACTGGCCGGCGCAGCTGATCCTGAGCAGAAACGCAAGATCATCGGCACGGAGTTCATCCGAGTGTTTGAGGAGGAGGCCCGTAAGCTGGAGGGCATCGAATTCCTGGCCCAGGGCACCATCTACCCCGACATTATCGAGTCCGGCACCAAGACCGTCAAGGCGGTCAAGAGCCACCACAACGTAGGCGGCCTGCCGGAGGATCTGAAATTCGAGCTGGTGGAGCCTCTGAAGATGCTCTTCAAGGATGAGGTCCGGGCCTGTGGCAAGGCTCTGGGCCTGCCCGATTCCATGGTGTACCGCCAGCCCTTCCCCGGACCGGGTCTGGGCGTGCGCTGTCTGGGCGCCATCACCCGTGACCGCCTGGAGGCCGTTCGGGAATCCGACGCCATCCTACGGGAGGAGTTTGCTGCCGCCGGGCTCCAGGGAAGGGTCTGGCAGTACTTCACCGTGGTGCCTGATTTCAAGTCCGTAGGCGTACGGGACGGTGTGCGCACCTTTGACTGGCCTGTGATCCTCCGTGCGGTGAATACCGTGGACGCCATGACTGCCACGGTAGAGGATGTGCCCTTTGCCCTGCTACAAAAGATCACCGCCCGCATCACCTCCGAGGTCAAGGGAGTCAACCGTGTGCTCTATGACCTGACACCGAAGCCCTCTGGAACGATTGAGTGGGAATAATTTCAGAGGTCGAAAAAAGCCTTTAAAATCAAGGTTTTTTGAGGATTAAAGCCTTTCGTGGCAACGATTTGGCAACACTTTTTCATTATTCATAAAAAGAGAGCTAACTGATTTTGATTAGTCAGTTAGCTCTCTTTTTCTTTTTATTATTGTCCTGTGCAACAAACGACCTCTCCCGTGGCCTACAAGTGAGAGGGTCAAGCGAGATCCTGGGGTGGCGTCTTCACATAGTTCTGGGTCTTGTCAAACTCCGGATAGTGGTAGCGCCACTTATCGTAGTCTTCCTTAGAGATTTCGCCCGCCTCCAACAGGGCAGCGGCTTGCTGCCAAGAGCAGAGCATCTCGTGCAGCTGGGCAGCGTCCTTGTTCTTTCGCACATCGACCTTCAAGCAGACTTCTCCATCCAGCTCACTGACTTTCAGCCCGTAGTTGTCCTCCAAGGTAAATAGAGTGTGCATGAGCCCCACATAGGAGTCTATGTCCGGGACGGAAAGTGCATAAGGCGAGACATCCAGCACCTCAGCCAAGGCGGCGGTCAGGTCTGCTTTTGGGGTTCTTGATCCTGTTTCGTACTGTGCAAGGCGCACATCAGCAGACTTCTCCGGGAAGCCCAGTGACATGCCAAGATATTTTTGTGTCATCCCCCGCAGGAGACGAAAAAAGTGAATTCGTTCACCAATCGCCATATCATCAACTCCAATCCTTGGTTGTCTTTACAAAAAGCGTAGCAGAAATGCTTAGGAAAGTCAATAGGATGCTAAACAATTTTATTTAATTTATTTTGTGTACGCCGATTGACATAAGCTATTATGCTTAGTCAAATAACTGGAGAAACTTTTTTCAAAATTCTTGGGTGCAAAATCCGAAAAAAGTGGCAGTAGAGAGTAAGGAGGTCTTTATGAAAAACAAAATTGGCAGGCAGAAACAATCAACAAGGAAAGGAAGGTATTTTATTTATGCAGAAACAGAGTTTTATGCGAGCAGACGAAGTTGCTCAGGAATTGGACATCTCCAAATCCCACGCCTACAAGGTAATCCATGGGCTTAACGAAGAATTGCAGGAGAAAGGATATCTGACAATCTCCGGCCGTGTCAATCGAGAATTCTTCAGGGAGAAGTATTACTATACCAAAACAGCAAAGGAGGAGTCATAATGGCCGTTTACAAGGAAGAAAAAACCGGTACTTGGCGGGCAGTTTATCGCTATACCGATTGGAATGGTGAGCGGAAGCAGACCCAGAAGCGAGGCTTCAAGACCAAGCGAGAGGCACAGGCCTGGGAGCGTGAACAGGTTCATAAAACCAGCGCTGATTTGGATATGAACTTCAAAAGCTTTGTGGAACTTTACACAGTGGATATGAAAACCCGGCTCAAAGAAAACACCTGGGCCACAAAGGAGCATATTATCCGCACAAAGCTGCTCCCCTACTTCGGCAAGTTGAAGATGTGTAACATCACTGCCCAGCAGATCATCACCTGGCAGAACGAGATGCTGAACCACAAGGATGAAAAGGGGCAACCTTATTCACCTGTGTACCTTAAGACGGTTCACAATCAACTCAGTGCCATCTTCAACCACGCGATTCGGTATTACAATCTCCGGGATAACCCTTGTAAAAAGGCAGGTAGCATGGGAAAAAAGAAAAACCGAGAGATGATGTTCTGGACTAAGGAGCAGTATTTGAAATTTGCCGAGGTGATGATGGATAAACCGCTATCTTTCTATGCCTTTGAGATGCTTTACTGGTGCGGTATCCGAGAGGGAGAACTTCTGGCTCTGGCCCCGGCAGATTTTGACTTTGAGAAGCGCACTGTCACCATCAACAAATCCTATCAGCGGCTAAACGGGCAGGATTTGATTACCACTCCAAAAACAGAAAAGAGCAATCGTGTCATCACTATGCCGCAGTTTCTGGCAGAGGAAATTCAGGATTACCTCAAAATGCTCTACGGAATTGGAGCAGATGACCGAATGTTCACCGTCACTAAGAGTTATCTCCACCGGGAGATGGACAGAGGCTCCAAAGAGGCTGGAGTCCCGCGTATCCGAATCCACGATATTCGTCACGGCGCGGTTTCGCTTCTTATCGACATGGGGTTCTCCGCCACTGCCATCGCAGATCGGGTAGGTCATGAGAGCATCGACATCACTTACAATTATGCACACCTGTTTCCGTCCAAACAAACGGAAATGGCAGATAAGTTGAATATGGAAAGGGGCAATTAAAAATGTCAGCAAAGAATTTGGATAAGCACAACCGTTGGAGAAACAAGGCCGTATCTTTCCGGATCTCTCCGGAGGAGGATGCCCAGATTGAAACAGCAGTCAAGCTCACCGGACTGACCAAGCAGGATTATATCATCCGTCGGCTGCTCTGCCGGGATGTGGTGGTGCTGGGAAATCCAAGAGTCTATAAGGCACTGCGAGATCAGCTGGCTGCTGTGCTGGACGAGCTACACCGTATTGAAGCCGGGCAAGGAGTAAATGA
Organism: Lawsonibacter asaccharolyticus; assembly: GCF_022453915.1. Taxonomy (NCBI): domain Bacteria; kingdom Bacillati; phylum Bacillota; class Clostridia; order Eubacteriales; family Oscillospiraceae; genus Lawsonibacter; species Lawsonibacter asaccharolyticus. The sequence goes on along the minus strand of NZ_CP091870.1, from coordinate 1,040,155 downwards.
GGAACTGTTGGACACCATTCAGATGATCACAACCATTATGAAAGGAATGCAGGAGGATATTGCCTATGATCGATGAAAAAAAGAAAATGACCACCTAGGACTCATCTGTTGGCGCAGACGATGGGCAGTCAATCTCTAAAAACTCTGACATCAGTATAACCACTTCCAAGGAAGAAATCAACGATGAAGTTGTAAATCCGCAGGAAAGTCTGGAGGAAATGTACCGTAGGATACAGCGCATGAGCGACCCAGCTTACCTGCACACTGTAACCCTGGACGAACTTATGGACAATGTGTTTGAGGTAAAGTCCGCAGTGATTGAAAACCTGCTCTATACTGGAGCATATATCCTTGCCGGAACGCCCAAAATCGGCAAATCCTTTCTGGTGGCGCAGATCGCACACCATGTCAGCACCGGGCAGGATTTGTGGGGCTACAAGGTTCATCAGGGGACGGTACTTTACCTTGCACTTGAAGATGACGAAAGCCGTTTGCAGCGCAGGATGTTCCGTATGTTTGGTGTGGAGGGGACAAGCTCCCTCCACTTTGCTACCAGCGCCAAGATGATCGGCAGTGGTCTGGATGAACAGCTGGAAAAGTTTGTCCGGGAACACAGTGACACCAAGTTGATTATGGTGGATACCCTGCAAAAAGTCCGGGAGATGGTAAGCGACAATTACAGCTATTCCAGCGATTATGAGGTGATTGGAAAACTGAAACAATTTGCAGACCGGCATGGAGTTTGCATCCTGATTGTCCACCACACTAGAAAGCAGCCTGCGGGAGATAGCTTTGAGAAGATTTCCGGCACCACTGGACTGTCGGGCTGTGCAGATGGGGCACTCATCATGCAGAAAGAAAAACGAACTGACGGAAAGGCTACACTGGAAATTAGTGGACGGGATCAGCCGGATCAGCGGCTGTATCTAAGCAAAGACCAGGAGCGTTTGGTATGGCTTCTCGACCATGCAGAAAATGAGCTTTGGAAGCAGCCTCCGGACCCGGTGCTGGAAGCGGTAGCGAAAATGGTATCTGACGAGAACCGCGAGTGGGAAGGCAGTCCAACAGAGCTTTCTGAAGCCCTCCAGTTGAATATGGCAGTAAACCGCCTCACTAAGCATCTAAATGTAAATGCCAGCCGCCTGCTGGAAGAACATCAGGTGAAGTATGAATACAAAATCAAACACGAAGGGCGGCGTATTCGGTTGACCTACATGGTGATAGAAGCACCTATGGTTGAAGTAATAGAGTAAAGCGCGACGCTTGCAACGGTCGCGACGGTGTTTTGAGGGGTACTCTCAGTACCGTTGCGACCGTCGCCACCGTTGCGGAAAAAAAATATGAGGTGGTGTTTCGCCACCTCATATTTCCAAGCGCGCCCTATTTTAGGGCGTACCATGTAAATATTAAGGAGTAGCCCTCATGACTTGAAACCGGGGCACAGGATGCGAAGTAAAAGCGAAGGATGGGAAAAGATTTTGCCCACACATCTAGCGATGGCTACTGTGTTTCGCGGCAGCTATCAAGCGTAAGGGTGGAACGATTTGTTCCATAGCATCTTAAAGGGGACGGCGCTTTAGCGTACCCTTTCAAAGCGTTCGCAGAACGCGCAGCCACAGAATTAAATTCTGTGTTCAAGGGGGCTTGGGGGCGCTGCCCTCAACAAGCAGACGGCAGAAAATGTGAGTGTGTATTAACACTCGCATTGCTTGCCGGATTTGTGTGTGGATAGCCACACGCATTGCTTGCCGGTAACTAAAACAACCGAAACGGCCCTTGTGCCGCTGCGGAAAATCAATCAAAATTCAAGTATTGGGAGGTAACAACTATGAGAAAGATTTTGTCCTACGAGTTCAACCTGGATACCGCCTGTGTGGAGCTGTGTTTAGAGGACGGGACGCTGCTCTCCATCGACTGTACCGCTGTAGAGAATGAGGTGGCGAACAGCATGTACCAGCGGTCGGAGCTGGACTGGCTGATCTACAACGATCCCGCATCTTATGCCGAGATGGTTTTGAATGGAGATCCAGAACTATATCTAAAAACAGTGACCAAGTATGAGCCTTTAGATGACCGATTGGTATACCACCTGTAACAGATATTCCACCGAGATCAATAACATTAATGTTTGATTTTGTTCGTCCAAGAGAGTATAATATAATTACATGAGTAACCAGAAATTTGGAGGTAGCTATGTATATTTCAGTTAGTGATGCAGCTACAAAATTTAATATATCGAGGCGGCGAGTTCAGTTCTTGTGCGAACAAGGTCGCATTAGTGGCGCAAATATGATTGACGGTGTATGGCTTATTCCTGAGACGGCTACCAAGCCAGCGGATCGTCGCAAAAAGCACCTTGACGAAAATCAAATGAGTCTTTTCGATACGCAGAAAGGCTCATTTACAATAGATGACATTTGCAAAACTTTATCAATATCAAAAGCAACGGCAAAGAACTGGATTCGCTTAGGCAAGATTGTTCCCGATATGAACGGACAATTATTTAGTCCTGAATATATCGAGAAATTTGTAGCTGATCTTAAATCAAGCGATAACACGAAACTCAAAAGGCGTAGGAATAAGAAGAGCGCGACAGGTAAAGTTTTATATAAAGACTATGTTCATACTGAAAGCAACCAGATGTTGGCCGCTGAGTTGCTAGAGCTTGGCGTAATTGAGAACGAAAAAGAGTTGCGCATTGTTCTTGCTAATTTTGCTGTTCAGCTTTATTACCAAAGTCATAATATTTCATACCCAAACAACAGTGTTTTGCTGGATTTTTTATCTCAGCGCCCTACGGATGATTTCAATATTTTGATCAGAGATTTACTAGGAAGTTATGCGATTGATGGGGATTCGATCCAGAAGTTACAACCTGCATTAACAAAAGGAATTACCTTTGTACAGGGAGAAGACTCGTTAGGTCTTATCTATATTTCTTTGCAGGATATAGGGCGGAGGAAAAGTTCTGGTGCCTATTATACACCTGAAAAAGTGGTGAACGAGCTGATTGAAAGACTGTATGAGCAGGATGGGAATTTAGATCAAAAAACAATCTGTGATCCTTGCTGTGGTACAGGGAATTTCTTGTTAAGTCTTGGTGCAAAAGGAATAGATTGCTCAAATTTGTATGGTCAGGATATTGACCCGATAAGCGTCTATTTATCTCGAATCAATATTGCATTGATAGCCCCTCAAATATCTGTTGCGGATCTTCAATCTAGAATTATTATAGGCAATACATTCTTTGAAGCCTTTAAGCAAAAGTTTGATGTGATTCTCGGTAATCCTCCTTGGGGTTGTGATTTTTCAGAGGAAGATATTCTTAGGTGTCGCCAGCTCTTCAAAACAGCAGTTGGTAAGAGCGTAGAATCATACGATTTGTTTGTTGAAAAAGCTTTGACCATGCTTGTTAATAATGGTGTGCTGGCTTTTGTTCTTCCTGAAGCTATTTTAAGTGTTGCCGCACATGATACTGCAAGAAGGATTATGATTGATTCTTGTTCTTTCAAATTCATTAGTTATTTGGGCAATGTCTTTTCTGGGGTCCAGTGTCCTTCTATTATTCTTGGAATTACACCTAACGATGAAAGAACGGTGGTGGGTTGTAGGGTTACAACCGAAAATGATAGTTTTGTTATATCGAAGCCAAGAACTTTTCCTGATGGCACGCTCTCTCTCAATGTATCTGATGGAGAAAAACAGTGCTTGGATGTGATTGTAAGCATCAAAAATGCTGCCTATTTGAAAGGAAATGCAAAATTTGCACTTGGAATTGTTACAGGCAATAATAAGGAATACATATTAGCTGAAAAGCGTGATGATAATGAGATTATTCTAAAGGGAAGCGATATTCAAAGATATGGTATGACACCATCAGGGAACTATATCAGATTTGTTCCTGAGTCTTTTCAGCAGATAGCTCCAATAGAAATGTACAGAGCAAAAGAGAAGCTATTGTATCGTTTTATTAGTGAAGTTCCCGTGTTTACTTATGATGACCAGCAAACACTTTCTTTGAACAGCTGTAACATTGTTATTCCTGAAATTGATGGCATTGAGATGAAATATGTTCTTGCAATCCTTAACTCAAGTGTTGCGTCTTACTTTGTCACAAAGAAATTCAATTCTATTAAATTACTTCGTTCGCACATTGAGCAAATACCGATACCGATTGTTTCAAAAGATATTCAAGTAGCTATCGTAAAAAAAGTAGACCGCATAATGAATTCATCCGAAAACATCAGCGGTCTATATGAAGAGCTGGATGGTGATATTATGGCGTTGTATGGATTAAATGCCAATCAGATTGAAACAATTCAAACCGCACTGAGCAGAAAAAATTTATTCCTTAAAGAGAGCTAAGCAAATTATATAGTTCCTCGTATGTAAGCCACTGAACGAAGTGGTTCTGCATATGATAATCAATACTACTACGGTTTAGATGAAATTGTCCTTCACCTTCGTTGCCTTTGTGCTGCTTGTCCGAGTATCCAAAGCAAGACAAAATCTCACTAGAATGCATTTTGAAAATGGCAATTCGATCAGCAAAGAAAAGGCCATAGTAGAGGACATCAAATTCCAAGCGCTTTACCTGTTGAATGTTGCAATCAAAATCATATTCGTACATTTCAGTGCTGTTTAATGCCCGATTGCCGAGGTTCGCTTTTTTACACTGATCTATAGCATTTGAGCGGTTAATTACCGCTTCATTTGCTTTCATGACAGTAGAAAACTTGATTTCAATTCTTTGGTGGCCAACCTCGTCATATCGGTCGTGGAACTGATTATGCGATTTTGTGAAGCTGTAAAGAGCCTCTATCATCAGTTCTGCTACTGTCCCAAATCTGCGTGTGCGCAAAGCAAAAATTCCATCCCGAAATTCTTTAATTTCATCATTCATTTTGATCATTCTCCCTATTTTCTAAAAGTAGTTGGTAGGGCTCTATTTCAAGAGCATCTGCGATTTTTTGTATATTTTCTAATGATATGCTTCTGCGAAAACATTCGATTGCACTGATATATGTTCTGTGCATACCACATTTTTCGGCAAATGCTTCTTGGGATAAGCCAATTCTCTGCCGATAAGCCTTAACATTCGATCCGAAAACTTTAATTATGTCCATACTTGTAAACCTCCAATTTATATGCTACAATAATGAATACAATAAGTCTACATACAATAAGTCACTACATTTTGTTTGCAATAAGGAGATAGCAAATGAAACTACGGAACTTTTTATATCTGAACACGAAGGTAATTGAGGATTATATCGCTGCGATTGACGGATATACCTATGATGAAGAGTCACAAGCAATCGCAACCAGTAGCGAAAACGCTTTGACAGGGAAAAGTGCCCTCGGCATTGCTTCAGGAAGTGGTTCCCACACAGGTAAGCAGTCTGAAGAAATCAAAAGATCTGTACATATCAGTGATGCGGCGAAGTTCGAAAAGGTTCATAAATATTTGCGGTCAGATGAAGAAGATGGGCTGAAGTACTTTGAATTTTTGACCGATACAGACTATAGTGGCCTATATCGGGATGATTTTCTGGAAGTCTTGGTTACTGCTCGCTTTTCTAAGATGAAAGAGTTGACCGATAGTGTAATGAAAATTGCAGAGTTGGCTGCGGTTTTTGAGACTATTACAAATCAGCAGATTTTGGACAAAAAGACAACCGAATCTGTACAAGGTTTTTCGGCGTTAGGGCAGATTAAATCCGGTAAAGAAATTACCTGTGTGTTTGAATTTGCAGACGGAAAGCATCCAATAGTTGCGTATTTGGATGAAAGTTACTTTAGATGTAGCCAAGATAATTTTGTTGGACAATCCTATTTGCTATGTAAAATTGTTCGTAAAATACCTAAGGGGCAAAGTATCAAGTTGGATGAAATTTTCGACGATTTCAAGAAGCTACCTCTTAACAGAGCTCAGCGAAGGAATATGCCGAAGAATATGGATAACCCCGCAGAGCTTCGTGATGTTATTAAAGGGCCTGCGCTCGTTGTTCTTCCCATCGCTGTATATCAGTGAGAGTGCATTAAATCTGTGGCAACACCATGGCAACAAAAAATCAGATAGCCCCTACTATCTGAATAATGAAAATAATGCCGATACCCTGAACTAAATCTCATAAGCAAATCTGTTTAGAAAACTTCTGACAGGATTGAATGGGAATAAGTTCAGAAGCCTAGAAAAGCCTGATTTTACTAGGTTTTTGAGGGGTTAAGGCCTTCTGTTCCAACGATTTTTCAACATTTTTTCATGATTCATAAAAAGAGAGCTAACTGATCTTGATTCGTCAGTTAGCTCTCTTTCTGCTGATAGTATCTTTTACGGTATATAGGCTCTGCATATTTGGCTATCTAAAGCGATGGTCAACCATTCAAACTTTTGATATCTCTGCATTCTTTCCATACCCTAACAGGTGGCAACAAAGTCTATGGTCTTTTGAATATTAGCTTTGGATGTATTTTTCAGTTACCTTACTGCGGAAGTTATCTCTAAAATTAAACACATAATAGGGCACTCCTGTTCTGAACGCAACACTTCGCGCATACTCTACATCTTCCAGTGCACAGCAGGTTCGGCTCCGAGCAGTTTCCGTAGATGGATCATCAAATAGCTTCATGGTGCATCCAACGTAGTCATAGCCTCTATTCTGTGTCAGCAGAGCGGCGCCGCTGCTGTCAACGCCGCCGCTCATAGCGATCAAGCTTTCACCTGCTGCAGTGAGCACAATGCTCACAATCCGGGAACAGGCTGTGGTCATAAGGAATGCCATTTTTATCGTAATAATCCTTGACCGCCTTTTTTATAGCCTCCTCCGCCAATACAGAGCAATGGAGTTTATGAGCCGGAAGTCCATCTAATGCTTCAGTAACGGCCTTGTTGGTCAGTGCAAGGGCATCGGTCAACGATTTGCCCTTAATCAGCTCTGTTGCCATAGAACTGGAAGCAATGGCGCTGCCGCAGCCGAATGTTTCAAACTTCACATCGGTAATGGTGTTATCCGCGATCTTCAGATAGATCTTCATAATGTCCCCGCAGACAGGATTACCAACCTCTCCAACACCGTCTGCATCGTCTATGATACCTACATTCCGAGGATTTCGGAAATGATCCATTACTTTATCACTATACAACGCCATAGACACACCTCTTATCTTTCAAATATGTGGGGCCGTTTACCATTGACCAAGTCTCTCCAGAAAGGAGAGATATTCCGCAGATAGTTTACCACATCTGTGACGGCAAGAATGATCTCATCGATATCTGCTTCTGTCATGTCCTCGCCGAGGCTGAGCCGCAGAGAACCATGGGCGACCTCGTGGGGTCTGCCGATTGCCAGCAGCACATGACTGGGATCAAGAGAGCCGCTTGTACAAGCGGAGCCGGAGGAAGCGCAGATACCCTTGTCATCCAGCAGAAGCAAGAGCGATTCACCTTCGATGCCCTCAAAACAGAAATTCACATTACCGGGCAGCCGATGTTTGTGATCGCCGTTCAGTTCGCTATAAGGAATCTGATCCAATCCATGGATCAGCCGCTCCCGCAGGACCGTTAGTTTTGCGCTGTGCTCGTCCATGGCCGCACAGGCTTCTTCCAGCGCCGCTGCCATGCCCATGATGGCAGGGATATTCTCTGTACCCGCGCGTTTTCCGCGCTCCTGCGCGCCGCCGTTGATTATAGTTTCCAGGATAATACCGCGCTTGGCATACAAAGCACCGATTCCCTTCGGACCGTGAAATTTGTGTGCGGAAAGGGAGAGCATATCGATGTTCTGTTCTTTTACATCAATGTGCAGGTGTCCCGCCGCCTGTACTGCATCTGTATGAAACAGCACGCCTTTCTCCCGGCAAATAGCCCCAATCTCTGTGACGGGCTGAATAGTACCGATCTCGTTGTTTGCATACATGATGGTCACAAGGCAGGTGTCTTCCCGGATGGCTTCAGCCACCTGCTCCGGCCTCACAAGTCCTGTATTGTGTACGTCCAGAAGGGTGACCTCAAAGCCTTGCTTTTTCAATTTTTCCAGGGTATGCAAAACGGCATGGTGTTCAAACGCCGTGGAAACAATATGCTTTTTGCCTCTGCGCATCCCCAGCGCAGCGGCGGTCATAATGGCCTGGTTATCCGCCTCGCTGCCTCCGGAGGTAAACGTGACCTCCCGCGGATCGGCATGGAGGCAGGCCGCGATCCGGCTCCGGGCATTTTCCAGCGCTTCCTTGGCCTGCTGTCCAAAGGCGTAGAGGCTAGAAGGGTTGCCGTAATATTCTTCCATATAGGGCAGCATAGCATCGATAGCCGCCTTGCTCATTTTGGTGGTTGCAGCATTGTCTGCGTAAATCATAATATACTCCTCGGTCTTTCATCTGCAAACATGGGAGTGGAAAGGTATCTGTCGCCGGTGTCCGGCAGCAGGGCCACAATGGTCTTACCCTTGTTTTCGGGGCGCTTTGCCAGCTCTACAGCAGCCCAGACAGCGGCGCCGGACGAGATGCCCACCAGCACTCCCTCCTGCTGTCCCACACGTCTGCCATATTCAAAGGCATCCTCATTGGACACTGCCAGGACTTCATCATAGATCTCGGTGTTCAGGTTGTCTGGCACAAAGCCTGCGCCGATGCCTTGGATCTTGTGGGCTCCGGCCACTCCCTGAGAAAGGACCGGAGAGGCCGCCGGCTCCACCGCTGCCACCTTGACAGCGGGGTTCCGACTCTTGAGATATTCGCCCACACCGGTAATGGTGCCGCCCGTACCCACACCGGCAACAAAGATATCCACCTCGCCGTCGGTATCTGCCCAGATCTCCGGGCCAGTAGTGGCGCGGTGCGCGGCGGGGTTTGCCGGGTTGACGAATTGGCCGGGAATAAAGCTGTCCGGAATTTCCTTTGCCAGCTCCTCTGCTTTGGCAATGGCTCCCTTCATTCCCTTCACCCCCTCGGTGAGCACCAGCTCCGCGCCATACGCCTTCATCAGCTGGCGGCGCTCCACGCTCATGGTGTCGGGCATGACAAGGATGATGCGGTAGCCCCTTGCCGCGGCAACAGATGCCAGGCCAATTCCCGTGTTGCCGGAGGTAGGTTCAATAATAACTGACCGGGTATTCAGCGATCCCTTCGCTTCGGCATCATCGATCATGGCTTTCGCAATACGATCCTTAACAGATCCGGCGGGGTTGAGGTATTCCAGCTTTGCCAAGATCCTGGCTTCCAGGCCCTCGGATCTTTCAATATGGGTAAGCTCCAGCAAAGGCGTCTTGCCGATGAGCTGGTCAGCAGAAGTATAAATGTTTGCCATGGTCATACCTCCTTGACACGCTGGAACGCCTGCTCCAGATCTGCGATAATGTCATCAATGTGCTCTGTGCCGATGGAAAGACGGATGGTATTCTGGTAAATTCCCACGTTCTCCAGTTCCTCCTCCGTAAGCTGGCTGTGTGTGGTGGAAGCTGGATGAATCACCAAACTTTTGACGTCCGCTACATTGGCCAGCAAAGAGAAAATCTTCAAATTGTCAATAAACCGGAAGGCATCCTCCCGTCCGCCCTTGATTTGGAATGTAAAAATGGAAGCGCCGCCGTTCGGAAAATACTTTTCGTACAGCGCGTGATCCGGATGTTCCGGCAGAGAAGGATGATTGACTTTTTCCACCTGGGGATGGGAAGTCAGGTATTTCACCACTTTCTTTGCGTTCTCCACATGACGCTCCAGCCGGAGACTCAGGGTTTCCGTACCCTGAAGCAGCAGAAAAGCCGCAAAGGGACTGATGCAGGCACCCTCGTCCCGCAGCAGGATTGCGCGGATATAGGTAACAAAAGCGGCCTTTCCCGCAGCCTCTGTAAACTTTACGCCATGGTAGCTGGGATTCGCTGCGCTGATCCAGGGGTATTTTCCGCTTGCCGCCCAATCAAAGCTGCCGCCGTCCACAATGATACCGCCCAGGGTCGTGCCGTGGCCGCCAATGAACTTGGTGGCGGAGTGGATCACAATGTCAGCGCCGTGTTCAATGGGACGGATCAGATAGGGGGTGCCGAATGTATTATCGATTACCAGCGGCAGTCCATATTTGTGAGCAATGTCAGCAATGGCGTCAATGTCAGGAATATCACTGTTGGGGTTGCCCAGGGTCTCAATGTAGATGGCCTTGGTGTTGGGCTGGATCGCATGTTCCACGGCGGCGAGGTCGTGGACATCCACAAAGCTGGAGTTGATGCCGTAGAGTGGCAAGGTGTGGGCCAACAGATTACTGGTGCCGCCGTAGATGGTCTTTTGTGCTACAATGTGCTCTCCCTGTTTTGCAAGCGCCTGAATGGTATAGGTGATCGCGGCGGCGCCAGAGGCGACAGCCAGACCGGCAACACCGCCCTCCAATGCGGAAATGCGCTGTTCAAAAACACCTTGGGTGGAATTGGTCAGGCGGCCATAGATGTTGCCTGTATCAGCCAGACCAAAGCGATCTGCTGCGTGCTGACTGTTATGAAATACATAAGAAGTGGTAGCGTAGATGGGAACCGCACGGGCATCAGATGCAGGGTCAGGGTGCTCCTGGCCCACATGGAGTTGGAGCGTTTCAAATTTGTAATCAGACATAGTTGTGTTCCTTTCTGTTCCATGATTTATTTTGCTAGGAAGAACAGATAACACATTCGTCCGAAACGGAAGTTATTCCGCAGAAGTCTGAAAAAATGTTTTTGCATAACCGGCTCCTTTTACCCACGGAATTGGTATGTATAATGTTATACCACCATTTTCCTACTAAGTCAAGGGGTAATTAAAAAGTTGCTGTTGCGTATTTGTAGGAATACAATACACGTTCGTGGGGAATTTTTTATAATAGCCCTTGACAAGTAGAGGGCATAGTAGTATAGTGATAAAAAATTTAATATCCTAAACCGTTGAAGCGGAGATAACGGCAATCATGCCTTTACAGAGAGCCTGTGGTGCTGAGAGTCAGGTAAGAAACAAGTTGTCAAATGGACCGCTGAGGGCGCAGTCAAATGTGAGATTCACAGAGTATGCTGCGACGTTGCAGGCAGACGTCATTTGCCGGGGATATGTTGGTATCCCGCTAAGCGCACGGGTCATGCCGTGAATCAAGGTGGCACCGCGGATAATGTGTTTTATTCGTCCTTGACAGACCGTAGTTTCTGTCAAGGACGATTTTTTGCTCCTCTGGCAGAAACGCCAGAGGAGTATTTTTATTTGGAGGTGCAGACCATGCAGATCGTTCCCACATTGGAGAAAGTCCAGGAGATCGCTTCCGCCAGACGATACCGGGTGCTTCCGGTGAGCTGTGAGATCCTGTCTGACTTCACCACGCCCATAGAAGCCATGCGCATCCTGAAGCAGGTTTCCACCCACTGCTATATGCTGGAGTCCGCAGCCAGCCATGAGACCTGGGGACGCTACACCTTCCTGGGCTTTGATCCCAGTCTGGAGATCACCTGCAGGAACGGGGAGATGCGGGCCGGATGCCTTCACTTCCCAACGGCGGACCCATCCGCTTACCTGCGTCAGGTCCTGGAGGAGCACAAAAGCCCCCGCTTTGACCATCTCCCTCCCTTCACCGGCGGGCTTGTGGGATACTTCTCCTATGACTATCTGGGGTACAGCGAGCCGTCCGTCCGGGCGGAGGTGGAGGACAGCGAGGAATTTCGGGATCTTGATCTGATGCTCTTTGACAAGGTCATTGCCTTTGACCATCTGCGGCAGAAGCTCATTCTCATGGTCAATATGTCCCTGGATGAGCCGGAGACCAGCTACAACAAGGCGGTGCTGGAGCTCAGACAGCTTGTGGAGCTGCTGCGGACCGGAGCAAAGAAGCAGGACCGTGCCGGGCGGCTCCTGGGCCCGGTGACGCCGCTGTTCGGCCGGGAGGACTTCTCCCGAATGGTGGAGCAGGCCAAGGTCCACATCCGGGAAGGGGATATTTTTCAGATCGTCCTCTCCAACTGCCTGTCGGCCCCCTTTGAGGGCAGCCTGTTCAACACCTACCGGGTGCTGCGCACCCTTAACCCCTCCCCCTATATGTTCTATTTTTCCGGAACAGATGTGGAGGTGGCGGGGGCGTCGCCGGAGACTCTGGTCAAGCTGGAAAACGGCGTGCTCCACACCTTCCCTCTCGCGGGCACCCGGCCCAGGGGAAAGACCCCGGAGGAGGACCAGGTTCTGGAGACAGAGCTGCTCTCCGATGAGAAAGAGCTGGCGGAGCACAATATGCTGGTGGATCTGGGGCGGAACGATCTTGGGAAGATCAGCCGGTTCGGTACGGTCCAGGTGGAGAAGTTCCACACCATTGAGCGCTTCTCCCATGTCATGCACATCGGCTCCACCGTACGGGGAGAGCTCCGGGAGGACAAGGACGCGCTGGACGCCATCGAGGCGGTGCTGCCCGCCGGGACCCTCTCCGGAGCGCCTAAGCTCCGGGCCTGCCAGCTGATCGCAGAGCTGGAGAACAACAAGCGGGGCATCTACGGCGGGGCCATCGGCTACATCGACTTCACCGGGAATATGGACACCTGCATCGCCATCCGGATCGCCTATCAGAAGAACGGCAGGGTGTTTGTGAGAAGCGGAGCCGGGATCGTGGCCGATTCGGTCCCGGAGCAGGAATTTGAGGAATGTATGAACAAGGCGCGGGCGTCCCTGAGGGCGCTGGAGCTTGCACAGGAGGCGGAGCTATGATCCTGCTGATCGACAACTATGACAGTTTTTCCTACAATCTGTACCAGCTTGTTGGGGAATTCGAGCCGAATATCTGGATCATCCGCAATGATGAGATGACCGCAGAAGAAATTCGGGCGCTTCAGCCGGAACGGATCATCCTCTCCCCCGGCCCGGGGAGGCCGGAGGACGCGGGAATCACCATGGAGGTGGTGACCGCCCTGGGGCATGAGATCCCCATTCTGGGGGTCTGTCTGGGGCACCAGGCCATCTGCGCCGCCTTTGGCGCCTCCATTACCTACGCCAAGGCGCTGATGCACGGGAAGCAGTCCCAGGTCCGATTCGATCCGGACTGCCCGCTGTTCCGGGGCTGTCCGGAAACAGCCCTTGTGGGGCGGTACCACTCCCTGGCGGCGGACGCCCAAACCCTTCCGGAGTGCCTGAAGATCACCGCTCGAACCGAGGACGGAGAGGTCATGGCGGTGCAGCACAGGGAGCATCCGGTCTACGGTGTACAGTTCCACCCAGAGTCCATTTTGACGCCCGACGGGAAAACCATGCTCCAAAACTTCATAAAGGAGATGTAAACCATGATCAAAGAAGCTATCGTCAAGATCGTCAATAAAGGGGACCTCACTTATGAGGAGGCCTACACCGTGATGAACGAAATTATGGGCGGCGAGACCACGCCCACCCAAAACGCCGCTTTTCTTGCCGCCCTCTCCACCAAGAGCGCCCGGGCGGAGACCACCGACGAGATCGCCGGATGCGCCGCCGCCATGCGGGGCCACGCCGTCAAGGTGGAGACCGGCATGGAGCTCTTTGAGATCGTGGGCACCGGCGGAGACAACGCCGGCAGCTTCAACATCTCCACCACCGCCGCCCTGGTGGCGGCGGCAGGGGGCATGAAGGTGGCCAAGCACGGAAACCGGGCGGCCTCCTCCCTGTGCGGCACGGCGGACTGTCTGGAGGCACTGGGGGTCAACATCCACCAGAGCCCCGAAAAGTGCGTGGAGCTGCTCCGGGACGTGGGAATGTGCTTTTTCTTCGCCCAGGATTACCACACCTCCATGAAATATGTGGGGGCCATCCGCAAGGAGCTGGGCTTCCGCACGGTATTCAATATCCTAGGCCCGCTGACCAACCCCGGGACGCCGGTCCGGCAGCTGCTGGGCGTCTATGACGACTATCTGGTGGAGCCCCTGGCACAGGTGCTCATCAATCTGGGGATCAAGCGGGGCATGGTGGTGTATGGGCAGGACAAGCTGGACGAGATCTCCCTGAGTGCGCCCACCACCGTCTGCGAGATCCGGGACGGCTGGTTCAAGTCCTCGGTCATCACCCCGGAGGATTTTGGTTTTGACCGCTGCACAAAAGAGGAGCTGAAGGGCGGGACGCCGGAGGAGAACGCCGCCATCACCCGGGCCATTTTGAACGGCGAGCGGGGCGCCAAGCGGAACGCGGTGCTGCTCAATGCCGGGGCGGCCCTGTATATCGGTGAAAAGGCGGACAGCATGAAGGCAGGCGTGGCCCTGGCGGCGGAGCTCATTGATACAGGAAAGGCCGCCGCCGTGCTGGAGCAGCTGATCGCGGTCAGCAACGGCCCGGAGGTGGAGGCATGACCATACTGGACCAGCTGGCCGGCCATGCCCGGGAGCGGGTGGCGGCGTCCAAGAGCGCTGTCCCTCTGGAGGAGCTGCGTCTGCAGGCCCTTTCTCTCCTCAAAGGAGATTTTGGGTTTGAGAAAGCCCTGAGAAAAGACGGACTCTCTTTCATCTGTGAGTGCAAGCGGGCCTCGCCCTCCAAGGGACTCATCGCCCCGGAGTATCCCTACCTGCAAATTGCACTGGACTATGAGGCGGCGGGTGCAGACTGCATCTCAGTGCTCACTGAGCCCAAATGGTTTCTGGGCAGCGGCCGGCATTTGCAGGAGATCGCCCGGACGGCCTCCATCCCCTGCCTGCGGAAGGACTTTACCGTAGACGAATACATGATCTATGAGGCGAAGGTGCTGGGGGCGTCGGCAGTCCTGCTGATCTGTGCCATTTTGACGGAGCGGCAAATCCGGGAGTACCTGCACACCTGCGATGAGCTGGGCCTGTCCGCACTGGTGGAGGTCCACAACGAGGCGGAGGCGGAAACTGCCCTCCGGGCAGGGGCGCGGATCATCGGGGTGAACAACCGCAGCCTGAAGGATTTCTCTGTGGACCCGGACAACAGCCGCCGGCTCAGGGCGCTGATCCCCCGCGAGGTGCTGTTTGTTTCCGAAAGCGGCGTCCGCAGCGCCGGAGACGTCGCAGTGCTCCGAGAGCTGGGAGCGGACGGAGTCCTGATTGGAGAAACTCTGATGCGGGCGGCCGATAAAAAGGCCGCTCTGGCCGGACTGCGAGGCGGAGCATGACAAAAATCAAGCTGTGCGGCCTGTCCCGCCCCCGGGATATTCTGGCCGCAAATCAGCTGAGGCCGGAGTATATCGGATTTGTATTTGCCCCTGAAAGCAAACGATATATCGCACCCAAAGGGGCCGCTGAATTGAAGGAATTACTGGACCCGAACATTCAGGCGGTGGGCGTATTTGTCAACGAGACAGCAGAGACAGTGGCCCGCCTGCTGAACCGCGGTGTAATCGACCTGGCCCAGCTTCACGGCAGCGAGGGCGGGGACTATGTTGACCGGCTGCGGATGCTTACCCCAAAGCCCATTATCCAGGCATTCCGGATCGCCACGGTTCAGGATGTCCTCCGCGCCGAGGCCAGTGCTGCTGACCATATCCTGCTGGACGCCGGTGCGGGTACGGGCACGGTGTTCGACTGGAGTCTGCTCCATCAGATCCGGCGTCCCTATTTCCTGGCCGGCGGACTGGGACCGGAGAATGTGGAAGGGGCGGTGGAGCGGCTTCACCCCTATGCGGTGGACGTCAGCTCCGGTATTGAGACGGATGGGGGCAAGGATCCTGAAAAAATGGCGGCCTTTGTGGCCGCAGTCAGAAAGGGAGCGAGAGCATGACCAATCCAAAGGGACGCTTCGGCGTCCACGGGGGACAGTATATCCCCGAGACGCTGATGAACGCGGTCATTGAACTGGAAGCGGCATACGATCACTACAAGAACGACGAAGCGTTCAACCGGGAGCTCACCGAGCTTTTGAATGAATACGCGGGGCGGCCATCCCGGCTGTATTTTGCCAAAAAGATGACGGAAGATCTGGGCGGGGCGAAGATCTATCTGAAGCGGGAGGATCTGAACCACACCGGGGCCCACAAGATCAACAATGTGCTGGGACAGGCCCTTCTGGCCAAGCGGATGGGCAAGACCCGCCTGATCGCCGAGACGGGGGCGGGGCAGCACGGGGTGGCTACCGCCACTGCCGCCGCCCTCATGGGGATGGAGTGCGTGGTCTTTATGGGGGAGGAAGATACCGTCCGCCAGGCCCTCAATGTGTACCGGATGCGCCTTTTGGGAGCGGAGGTGGTTCCTGTAAAGACGGGCACAGCCACGCTGAAGGACGCTGTATCCGAGGCCATGCGGGAGTGGACCTCCCGCATGGCCGACACCCACTACTGCCTGGGCTCTGTGATGGGGCCCCACCCCTTCCCCACCATCGTCCGGGACTTTCAGGCGGTAATCTCCCGGGAGATCAGGGCGCAGCTTCTGGAGAAGGAGGGGCGGCTGCCCGACGCGGTGCTCGCCTGTGTGGGAGGCGGTTCCAATGCCATCGGCAGCTTCTATCACTTTATCGGGGACGAACAGGTCCGGCTGATCGGCTGCGAGGCGGCCGGCCGGGGGGCGGATACCCCGGAGACGGCGGCCACCATCGCCACCGGGAAGCTGGGCATCTTCCACGGGATGAAGTCCTACTTCTGTCAGGACCAGTACGGCCAGATCGCCCCGGTCTACTCCATCTCCGCCGGACTGGACTACCCGGGCATCGGCCCGGAACACGCCCACCTCCATGACATCGGCCGGGCGGAATATGTCCCGGTCACTGACGAGGAGGCGGTCAACGCCTTCGAGTATCTGGCCCGGACGGAGGGTATCATCCCTGCCATTGAGTCGGCCCACGCCGTGGCCCATGCCATAAAGCTTGCTCCCGCTATGGAGCGGGAGCAGATCATCGTCATCACTATTTCAGGCCGGGGCGACAAGGACTGCGCCGCCATCGCCCGATACAGAGGGGAGGACCTCCATGAGTAAGATCGCACAGGCATTTGCCCGCGGAAAGGCATTTATCCCGTTTATTACCTGCGGCGACCCAGATCTGGAGACCACCGCCGCCGCCGTCCGGGCCGCAGTGGAAAATGGCGCGGACCTCATCGAGCTGGGCATTCCCTTCTCCGACCCCACCGCCGAGGGGCCGGTGATCCATGGGGCTAACCTCCGGGCCTTGCAGGGCGGGGTCACCACAGACCAGATCTTCGGACTGGTGCAGGACCTGCGCCGGGATGTAACGATACCTCTGGTTTTTATGACCTACGCCAATGTGGTGTTCTCCTATGGAGCGGAGCGCTTTTTCTCCGCCTGCCGGGAGACGGGGATTGACGGACTGATCCTCCCCGATCTGCCCTTTGAGGAGAAGGAGGAATTCCTGCCGGTTTGCAGGCGGTACGGGGTGGAGCTGATCTCCCTCATCGCACCTACCTCCAAGGACCGAATCGCCATGATCGCCAGAGAGGCGGATGGGTTTCTCTATGTGGTGTCCTCCCTGGGCGTCACCGGAGCCAGAAGCGAGATCAAAACGGATCTGGCCTCCATGATGGAGACTGTGCGGCAGAACACCCATATCCCAGCCGCCATCGGCTTTGGAATCTCCACGCCGGAACAGGCCAAGCGGATGGCAGAGCTCGCCGATGGCGTGATCGTCGGCTCTGCCATCGTCAAGCTGCTGGAACAGCACGGGAATGATGCCCCTGGCTGCATCGGTGCGTATGTCAAAACCATGAAGGACGCGATACGGTAAAAATCAGTCAATCCGTGAAACGACAGCAGAGTCTCGTTGGGAATTTCCAACGAGACTCTGCAAAAAATAAGAAAGATGTGTTTGATGGCGGAGCTGCTTTATGGGAAGCCATCTATTCCAGACAGATCCCGCTCAGGAAACGGGCACTTCCGGGGCGGAAGGAGCCTGTTTCCCGCCAGGCCGTCCGCCGCCCATTCCGCCGGGATTGGACTCGGAGCCGTCGTTGGTGGTCACCGACCCGCCGTTGTTGGTATAGCTGCCGCTGCAATCCAGCGCGGTGTTTCCGTTTCCATTGCAGGTGAGGTCCAGCGTCCCGCTGTTGATGGTGAGGTCCCCGTTGGAGTCCAGGCAGTCCCCATTCGCCACGATGGTGATGGTCCCGCCGTTGATGGTGATAAAGCTGTCCGCGCTGGCGGCAAATGGGTCTCCTCTGCCGCCGAAGCCGGAGCTGTCCGCGCCGCCGGCGGCGTTGAAGCCGTCATCGTAAGCGGTGATCTCAAAGGTCCCGTCCTCCACGGTGACGGACAGACCCTCGACGCCCTCATAGCAGTAGGGGATGGAAAATTCTCCGGCTCGAATGGTCACTGCGTCATCGGAGTGGACGGCGTCGTCTCCGCTGGAAAGAGTGAAGGTCCCGCCGGTGACGACCAGAGCGCCGCCGCTGTGAATGCAGTCGTCCACGGTGTCCATGGTCCAGGTCCCGCCGTTGATGGTCAAGGTACCTTCCGCCTTCACACCCTTTTGGCTGACGGTGTCCTCCGCGGTGTCTGTCACTTCCACTGTTTCTGCGTCAAAAGCCGGTTCCTCGCCTGCCGGCTGGGTGGGGAACTCCGGAGATTGACCATTGTCACCGCTGTCCGGCCGCTCAGGCGGCGTCCCGCTCTCGACGGATGGGCCGCCGTGGGGCCGCGCCCCGTTCTAACCGCCCGGACCTTCTCCCATGCCGCCGGGGCCAAAGCTGTCCCCAGTGGACATGGTGACGGAGGCGCTGCCCTCCCCGGTGGTCAGGTCAAAGGTCCCGCCGTCCGCCTGAAGCGCCCCGCTGGCGCTGACGGCGTCTCCCTGGGCGGCAATGGTAAATTCGCCATCCGCCACATACAAAAATCCCAGAGAGGAGTCATCGGCGTTTTCAGCGTGGAGACCGTCCTTACCGGAGGTGATGGTAAATGTGCCCCCCGCCACAGCTAGGCTGTCCTTGCCTGCCATGCCGTGCCCGGCGGCGGTAACGGTGTAGCTGCCGCCGGTGATGGTCAGCTCGTCCTTGGACACCACCCCGTGGCCTGCCTGGGCGTCAATGGTCAGACTGCCGGAGCCGTTGAGGGTCAGGTCGGTTTTGGAGAACACCACGGAATCGATGTTGTTCTCATCAATGTCGGCATAGCTGCCGCCGTTGATCAGGGTATTTTCCGTCCCATCTGCCAGAGTGAGGAACACCTTGTCGGCGTTTTTGGAATAGATGGCGGCGGAGTCCGTGCAGGTGATATCTGCGCCGGCCAGGACGATCTGGACCTTGTCCGTATCATCGGCATCCACCACGATCTGTCCGTCTGTCAGGGTACCGGACACCAGATAGGTCCCCTCGTCCAGCAGGGTAATCCGGGCGCCGTCAATGGAGACAGCGTCGGAAGCGCAGGCAGCGGTCTCTCCCGTCAGCTGGATGGGGATGGCGGCGCTCTCATCATAGCTGCCGTCCAGATCCCGGTCGCTGAACAAGGCCGATGTATCAATGACAGACACCGGCTCTGTGTCAGCCGATGCGGGGGTGCTGCTGGAAGAAGCGGCGTCTGTGTTCTGGCAGCCACTGAGCAGCAACGAAATGCTCAGCAGTGGCATAGCGATTCGTTTCATATCGTTCCTCCTGTTCATAGTCCGGCCGGTCCGGTCTCCTGCTGGCACAGGGAGATCTCCAGATTTCCATTGCGCTGGCGCAGGGTGTCGATCAAGGCCTTCTCCTGCCCTCCATCCCGGAGGGTCAGGTCGTAGGTCAGCTTGAAGAGACTGCCCATGTTGGTGGTCTTGACCTGTTTCAACTCAGACTTGGTGGCATACTGTGCCAAAATCGGGTCAAAGACGCCGGTGTAGTCCAGATCCTCCGGAATGGTGATGTGCAGGGTGCGGCAGCGCAGGGCTGCGTTTCCGCCGCCAAAGCCCAGGGCGTGGTAAGCCATGGTGATCCCGCCCAGGATCAGGGCAAAGAGCGCGGCATAGCCCAGATAGCCCATGCCCGCCATCAGCCCCGCCCCCATGGCGGCGAAGATGGCCCCGATCTCCCGGGCGGAGCCAGGGGCAGAGCGGAAGCGCACCAGGCTGAAGGCCCCCGCCACCGCTACGCCGGCCCCTACATTGCCGTTGACCATCATAATGACCACGCACACCACCGCCGGCAGGGTAGCCAGGGTGACGGCAAAGCCGGTGCTGGGGCGGGTGCGCCACAGCATCATGGCGCACAGGACCAGGCCAATGACCAGAGACGCCCCCACGCACAAAAGAAACTGCTCTGGGGCGATCACCGCCGTCAGCTGCGTATCAAAGATCCCTTGAAAAAGCGTATCAGGCATACCGTTTTCCTCCTTTGTATTCCTGTTCCAGTAAAATTTGATAGGCCGTTCCATACTTGGAGAAGGACGTCTTATAGAGTCCCATCTCTGTCAGCAGGCGGACCATCCAGAGGGGGATGGCCCCAGGAGCCTTTAACTCCATCAGAACCTGATCCGGCCTCAGCAGGGCTGTGCCCCACAGGTCGGAGTCCAGCGTCAGGTCTGCTGTCCGAAAGCGGATGGCGTCGTCGAAGGTGATGCGCAGACCGCTCTCCGGCGCATACCAGGAGTCCCGCTCGTAGGAGAGGAACACCCGTGGCTCCAGATCCGGATAGAAGTCCATGGCGTAGCCTATCTCTCTGCCGATCTGGGTCTCCGGCCATGGACAGTCCCCGGTCAGACAGTCCAGCGCCCGGCCATAGGGCAGGGTGAGCCGCCGCTTATAGACGATGGAGCGGTACTTTTTCTTCAGCTCCATAAAAACGGGGTGTTCCCGGTCCGCCCGGCCATAGCTGCGCAGACGCAGCTTTTCCTTGTAGACGGGCTTTTCCAGGCTCCGGCGGATGAGCCGGAAATCCGGAGTGTCCAGATAGAGATTGCGGATAGAGCTGTGGCTGTATTCGTCGGGACGCAAACGAGCTCCGGCGGCGGAGAGCAGCCGGGCCTGCTGCCCCCGTGTCAGCAGATATTTGAATTCATAGCGCTGAAAGACAGTCTCTTTTTTCATGGTGAGATCCTCCTTGTGTTGGGATGGTAAAGCCAGTGTAAAATCCAAACCATAACTGAACTTAAAAAATCAAAAACTTTTTTGCTGACAACGAGCCATGACCGTGCTATCTTTTAATTCTATTTAAGGTAAATCCGGCAAAATACCGTCAGAACAAAAAGGAGGGATGCGGTGTGCGCATTTTACTGGCGGAGGATGAGCGATCCCTTTCCCGTGCGGTGACCGCTCTGCTGGAGCGGAGCCACTACGCGGTGGATGCGGTCTATGACGGGCATGAGGCGCTGGATTATCTGGAGAGTGGGAACTACGATGCCCTGATTTTGGACATCATGATGCCTAAGATGGATGGGATGGAGGTGCTGCGCCGCCTGCGTCAGCAGGGGAACTCCATCCCGGTTCTGATGCTCACCGCCAGAGGTGAGGTGGAGGACAAGGTGCTGGGCTTGGACTCCGGGGCCAACGACTACCTGACCAAACCCTTTGCCACGGAGGAGCTGCTGGCAAGGCTCCGGGCCATTACACGGCAGAGCGTCCAGCTCAGCAGCCAGCTGACCTTCGGAAATCTCTCTTTGGAGCAGACCACCTTTGAGCTGTCCACCCCGGCTGGCCAACAAAGAGTATCAGATGATGGAGCTGTTCCTGCGCAATCCCCGGCAGATCATCCCCGCGGAGCGGTTTCTGGAGCGAATCTGGGGCTATGACAGCGAGGTGGAGGTATCGGTGGTGTGGGTCTACATCTCCTATCTACGGAAAAAACTCACCGCTCTGCAGGCGGATGTGGAGATCCGGGCCAGCCGCAACCTCGGATACTCGCTGGAGGTGCGGACATGATCCAGAAGCTGCGGGTGAAATTCATCACCGCCTCCATGCTGTCTCTGGCCCTGGTGCTGCTGGTGATCCTGGGCGGGGTCAACGCCATGAGCTATCAAAAAGTGGTCCGGGATGCGGACCGCATCCTGGCGCTGCTCAGCGAAAACCGGGGCGTATTCCCTCAGCAGACACCACCGGACGACCGGGGGGGAAAGCCTGGGCCAATTCCGGTCTTGGGCCATGGGATCTCTCCGGAGACCCCATTTGAATCCCGCTTTTTTTCTGTCCTTTTGAATGAAAAAGGGCAGGTCCTCCAGAGCGACACGGGGCAGATCGCCGCCGTGGATGATCAGAGCGCCGGCGAGATGGCGCAGGCGGTATGGTCCAGCGGAAGCGCCAGCGGATTCCAGGGGGACTACCGCTATATCCGCGCGGCAGAAGCGGAAGGTACCCGCTTCATCTTCGTGGACTGCGGGCGAAGCCTCTCCAATTTCCGGACGACCTTGATTGCCAGCGTCCTGGTGGCGCTGGCGGGGCTGCTGGCTGTCTTTCTGCTTCTGCTGATCCTGTCCAAGCGGATCGTTCGCCCGGTGGCAGAGAGCTATGAAAAACAGCGCCGGTTCATCACCGACGCCGGACATGAATTAAAGACGCCTCTGACCATCATCGGCGCGGATCTGGATCTGGTGGAGCCGGAGCTGGAGGGCAACGAGTGGCTGCAGGACATCCGCTGTCAGGTCCGGAGGCTGACCGGGCTGACCCAGGATCTCATCTTTCTCTCCCGCATGGAGGAGGAAACGCCGCCCATCCAGCCCATCGAGTTTCCCCTCTCCGACCTGACAGAGGAGATGGCTCAATCCTTTCAGGGGCTGGCAAAGGCGCAGGGGAAGCGGCTCACGCTGTCCATCCCCCCCCATGCTCTCCTATACCGGAGATGAAAAAGCTATCCGGCAGCTGCTGTCCATTCTGTTGGACAATGCCCTAAAATATACCCCGGAAGAGGGGGAAGTGGAGATCGCACTGAAAAAAGAGGGGCGCATGATCCGCCTTTCGGTCTCCAATACGATTGCTCACCCCATGGAGCGGGAGACGCTGGGGCGCCTCTTTGACCGCTTTTACCGGGGCGATCAGTCCCGCAGCAGTCAGACCGGCAGTTACGGCCTGGGTCTGTCCATTGCCAAGGGCATCGTGCTGGCCCACAGGGGAAAAATCCGGGCAGAGAGCAGCGGAGCGTCCCTGTCGGTGATCGTTTCTCTGCCGGCATAAAACTTCATCCGCCAAGCGCGTATCTGGAAAACAGGAAAAGACTGCGTTACATAGCCAATTTTGTAAAATCTCCGTTTTCTTAGTCCAATCATGACTCAGGATAAGGGCACAGCGAGAGAAAGATCGGTTGTCATATCCGAAGAATGTGTTAAAATGGCATCGAAGAATTCGCTTTTAGGAGGCCTGTTTATGTATCAGTCTGCTCTCTCTGCGTCCGATGAACAAGCGACCAATTCTCAGGGTTTTAACGGCCGTATTTTGACGCTGCTGACCTCTGAAGAGCTGGAGCAAGGACCGTGCCTACCGGGGCTGGAGAATATACTGTGCCATACGCCGCTTGCGAGAGATGCGCGTGTCTGCAAAGCAGAAGCACACCGGACCTATCTTTGCGGCACCATTGTCACGCCCCGCCATACCAAGGACCGGCGCCCCATTTCTTTCGGCTATCTGCTGACGAAGGATCAAATTATTATATGCGATGACGCTGGAGTTGCACATAGGATGTTTCAGCGGATCAGAGAAGAAAATCCTCAACTCACTGACCATATTGGCGGATTGCTCTATGGGTTTCTTGAATTACTGATTGCAAAGGATATGCACCATCTTCAAGAGCTGGAAGAGAAGCTGTCGGAGCTGGAAGAAGAGGTATTGGAGGGAGTTCTGGACAATTTCAATTACCAGATGACTGCGCTCCGAAAAGAACTGACAAGCTGGAGCCGCTACTATACGCAGCTGGAGGATATGGTCTGCGAGTTTGAGGAAAACGAAAATGAATTCTTTACTGACATAGAAACACGCCAGTTCCACATGGTAGAGAAGCGGATCGCGCGGCTGAAAAACGAGGCGCAGATTCTCCGGGAGTATGGGCTGCAGATTCGAGAGCTATTTCAGGCGGAGATCGATATACGGCAGAACCGGATCATGAAAATTCTCACCATCGTCACCACTATTTTTCTGCCCCTGACCTTAGTAGCTGGCTGGTATGGGATGAACTTTTCCAATATGCCGGAGTTGTCGTGGAAATATGGCTATCCTGCGGTAATCGTGATCAGCTTGGTAATCGTGATGATTTGCCTCTGGACCATGAAAAAGAAAAAATTCTGGTAACTTCAATTTTGTGCATGACATCCTCCCGCAAAGATGGGGAAAGCCGCGCGTAAAGCGTCATCCGCTCGCTTGTCTGGGAAAATTCTGTTCTACATAATCAAAGGGATAAATGGCCGGAGAGTTCAAGTAGGCCGGAAAAAGCAGTAAGTCTGAAAAGGCTTACTGCTTTTTCCGGCCTGCCAGTACTGTGGAAAAACTGCACAGTATGTTTCTCTGACGTATCTCTACACTGATAGGTTCGTGTTCAAACAAACTGGTAGTGCTCTGAGTTTTATATACAGCCTCATTCCCACTCGATGGCGGGCATATGGCTTCTACTATATACAGTGTCTGTTGCAATCTGATAAACGCTATATCTGTATATATTATATAGATTATCAGGGTTTACTGCATCGTTTGTGGTCAAAATGAGGTCACGGAACCGTTACTCAAGATCTTGCGCTCACTTCATATTTCTCACATGGTAGGATATTTCCTGCCGATTATTATAGCGCAACAATGTAAGGCTACACAAAAAAATTTTTATAATGCAACTGTAAGTTATCTGCTTCTATGCGAAACAGATAACTTATCTTTAGAAATAACCCCAGGCTATTAGGGGGAGTATTTTCTCCTAATACCGTAGTACACCATACTAAGGCCTTATTCTACTAGCATTTTTGTCTGTTTGGTCACCGGGCCGGAAGTTCCACGGTGAAGCGATTGTATCCACCGCTGCTCTCCACCCAGATGCGCCCGTGGTGCTCCTCTGTGATGCGCTGGGCGATGGAGAGGCCCAGACCGAAGCTGCCGTCCCGGCTCCGGGCTGGATCTGTCCGATAGAAGCGCTTGAAAATATCCTTCTGCTCCGCCGCCGAGAGAGGCGGGCCGGGATTGCTTACAGTCAGCCGGCAGCGGTGGTACCCCCATCGCTCCAGACGGACGTTCACAGTCCCTGGCGGCTCGGTATATTTCCGGGCATTGTCCAGCAGGATATCCAGCACCTCTTTGAGCCGGCCGGCATCCCCGTTGACGTTGATCCCCTCGGCGAGTTGGCTTGACAGCATCAACCCCTGCTCGAAAAACACCGGATCGAAAGGCAGCAGAGCGTCCGCTGCCAAAGTGCTCAGATCCACCGGCCTCAGGTCCGCCTTTCCCTGGCCGCTGTCCGCCCGGGCCAGCTCCAGCATTTGCTCCACCAGGGCCCGCATCTGCCGGGACATGGTGAGAATGTTGGCAGAAAACCGCACCTGGCTGTCCCGGTCATTTTCTTCGCTTTGCAGCAGCTCCGCATTGGTCATGATGACGGTAAGGGGCGTCTTCAGCTCGTGGGAGGCGTCGGAGACAAACTGGCGCTGCTGCTGCCAAGCCCACTCCACCGGTTTCACTGTCCAGGCGGCCAGTTTGATGCTGATCCCCAGAAAAGCAAAAAAGCAGAGCACGCCGATGAGGATGCAGTTCTTGACCAGATTGTTTAAGGTGGACTGCTCACTGGTGGTATCTGCAAAAATCACACTCTGTCCAAACGGAGCGTCTACTCGCAGAAAACGCAGATGATACTGCTTCAACTCCCCGGATGGGCGGTTCACCCGCTCCACCTCCTGGATCAGTTCCTGCAAAAAAGTTTGGTCAAAGGCTTCTCCAGGAGACAGGTCATAATATCCCACACCGGCAGCAGTCAGTGTTCCGTCCTCCGCCTCCTGCACCACAAAAAAGGGCAGACGGACCTGCTCCGGTTGTTCACCCGGGCGTGCAAAGGGGGCAAGCGGACGATCAGGGGCCATGATACCTACCGGAACGGCGCGCATCATGGCAAAGCTTTCCTGCTCCAGGCTGCTCCGTGTAAAAAAATAGAGCATTCCAAAGACCGTACACAACATGATGGTGACGATCACCATGATGACCGCGACAAATTGAAGGCGCAGACGTTTCAGCATTCCTCATCCACCTCCAGACGATAGCCCAGCCGCCGGACTGCCTCGATGCGGATATTGGAACCGATGCTGTGCAGCTTTTTTCGGAGAAAGCCCACATAGACCTCCACATGATTCTCCACCGCATCGGAGTCATATCCCCACACCCGGGCCAGGATTACTTCCTTTGAGAGGATGGTGCTCTGGGAGCGCAGGAGAATGCGCATCACGTCAAATTCTCGGGCAGAGAGCTGGACCCGCTTTTCTCCGCAGATCAGGGTGCAGGCTCCCAGATCCAGAGCGGTATTTCCCAGGGTCACCTGATCCACCTGGGGCCCCTGCCGTCGGAGCAGGGCATTGATGCAGGCCAGCAGCTCCCGGATATCGAAGGGCTTGGTCAGATAATAGTCAGCCCCGGCATTGAGCCCCTCGATGCGGTCTTCCAATTCTGAGCGGGCGGTGAGCATCAGGATAGGGGTGCCGCAGCGCTTGGCCCGCACCTCCCGGGCCACCTGACAGCCGTTCATTTTTGGCATCATCACATCCAGGATCAGCAGGTCGTAGATCCCCAGCTCCGCATACTCAGCCCCGGTCTCACCGTCGTAGACACACTCCACCTCAAAGCCCTTGCGCTCTAAAACCGACTGGATGGAGTCCGCCAGCAGTTTTTCATCCTCAATTATTAGTACTTTCATAACAGCCTCCGATGGGATGCGGTATTCCTTTTTGATATTATACTACACAAAAATACTGAATCGAAGCTGAAAAAGCAGAAAGATCCGCAGCACTTTCCCGCGTATTTTCAGTGTCTATTCAGCAAACGGTGTTATCATCAGATATCATCTGCCGTATCACTCCAGAACTTAAGTGCGGCACGAAAGGAGTTTCTCGCATATGACCTTAGTGAAACCAAAGTCCGACGACCAAGTGCAGGGAGAGCAAACGAAAAAGCGAACACACCGTCTCCCTCGCCCCAAGCACGGGAAGCGGTGGTCGCTCCTCATTGTGGCTCTCCTTCTGATCCTGGCCTTCGCCGGAAAATTCCTGCTGAGCAAAGGGCCTTCAGCGGCGGCAATCACCTACACAGAGGAAAAGGTCGCCCCACGGACCATTACCAACTCTCTTACCGGCAGCGGTACCCTCCAGCCCGCCAATTCCTATACTGTGACCACCCTGATCGAAGGCGAGGTCCTCTCTGCGGACTTTGAGGAGGGCGATATGGTGGAACAGGACAGCGTGCTCTATGAGATCGACAGCGAGGACGCCGCCGCCAACATCGAAAAGGCGCAGATCTCCCTGTCTCAGGCCCAGCGCAGCTATGAGAGCACGGCGGAAAACCAGATAGTCAAGGCAAATTCCTCCGGTACGTTGTACACATTGGATGTCAAAGAGGGGGACGAGGTCAGTCAGGGGCAGACCATCGCCACCATCCGCAACGACAGCACCATGACACTGACCGTCTCCTTCCCCGCTGAGGACGCTGCTACCTTCCACGTGGGGCAGACCGCTCAGGTGACACCGGACGGCTCTTTTGAGACGCTGACCGGTACAGTCCAGTCGATCTCCGGCGGGAATGCCGTCGGAACCGGCAACACCATTACCCGAGATGTGACCATCGCCGTGCAAAATCCCGGCGGGCTCAGTGCAGTTCAGGTAGCCACAGCCTCCGTCAACGGTCTGGGCAGCGCCGGAAACGGGACCTTTACCTACCAGTCAGAGAGCACGGTCACGGCCAGCGCCAGCGGGACTGTCGCCGCGGTCCACGTCTCTGAAGGCAGCGCTGTTTCCAAGGGACAGGTATTGATCACTCTGGGCGGTGATGATTTGGAAGATCAGCTCCAAAACGCGGCAGACATCCTGAGAAATGCGGAGCTGTCCATGGAGAACACACAGAAGCAGCTGGAGAATTACACCATTACATCCCCTATCAGCGGGACCGTCATCGACAAGGAGTACAAGGCCGGCGATACCGTGGAATCCGGCAAGACCCTGTGTACCATCTACGACCTGAGCTATCTGGAGATGACCCTGAACATCGATGAGCTGGACATCTCCACGGTGGAGGCGGGACAAACGGTTCAGATCACTGCGGAGGCGGTGGAGGGCAAGACCTTTACCGGCGTGGTCACCAAGGTCTCGGTGGCAGGCACCACCTCCGGCGGGATCACCTCCTACCCGGTCACCGTCCGTATCGACGAGACCGACGGCCTGCTACCGGGCATGAATGTGGACGCGGAGATCGTGCTGGAGGAGGCCGCCGATACCCTGGCCATCCCCAGCAGCGCCGTCACCAGGGGCAGCGGGAACACCTCTCTGGTACTCATCACTCAGGACTCTCCCAGTGCGGAAAGCGCCGTGGAGCAGGAGTCGCCCGAGGGCTACGTCTATGTGCAGGTGGAGACCGGCATCAGCGACAACAGCTATGTCCAGATCCTCAGCGGTTTGCAGGAGGGGGACACCGTAGCGTATGTCACCCGCTCCACAGAGTCCGGCAGCATGATGATGGGCGGGATGCCCGGCGCCATGGGCGGCGATATGCCCGCCGGAATGCCAAGCGGCGGCGGCCCCGGAGGGGGGGTCCCGGGATGAGCGCGCTGATCGAATTTCGTCAGGTCTGCAAGACCTATCAGATGGGGGACACCACAGTTCGGGCGGCGGACCACATCTCCATGCGCATCGAAAAGGGGGAATTTGTGGCTATCGTTGGCCAGTCCGGCTCCGGAAAATCCACCTGCATGAACATCATCGGCTGTCTGGACGTCCCCACCTCCGGCACTTATCTGCTGGACGGACGGGACGTAGGGCAGATGGATACCAATCAGTTGGCAGCGATCCGCAACGAGCTGCTGGGGTTCATCTTTCAGCAGTACAACCTGCTGCCCAAGCTGGACCTGCTGGAAAATGTGGAGGTACCGCTGATGTATGCCGGCGTCCCCAAGGCGGAGCGCCGGCAGCGGGCCCGAGAGGTACTGGAGCAGGTAGGCCTGGGCGACAAGCTCCACCACCTGCCCAATCAGCTCTCCGGCGGTCAGCAGCAGCGGGTGTCCATCGCCCGGGCCCTGGCCGGCCGTCCCGCCGTCATCCTGGCCGACGAGCCCACCGGTGCCCTGGACTCTCACACCAGCCGGGAGGTGCTGGGGATGCTCCAGGACCTGCACCGTCAGGGCAACACGGTGGTACTTATCACCCATGACAACTCCATTGCGGTCCAGGCCCAGCGGATCATCCGCTTGGAGGACGGCCATGTAGTCTATGATGGGGACGCCCGCGCGCCGGAGGCCGTGGTGACCCCCGGCCTAAGGGGAGGTGTGTCGTCATGAGCCTCTGGGAGACTTTTACGCTTGCTGTCAAAAATATCTCCGGCAGCAAAATGCGGACCTTTCTCACCATGCTGGGCATCATCATCGGCGTGTGCGCCGTCATCGTCATCGTGGGCCTGGGCAACGGTATGGCCGGATATATGGAGGACAGCTTCGCGGAGATGGGGACCAACACCCTGACGGTGTCCATCATGGGCCGTGGGACCTCCCGCACCGTGTCCGAGGAGCAGATGTATCAGATCGTGGAGGACAACGCCGGCTATCTGGACCAGATTTCGCCTACTGTGTCCATGACAGGCAGTGTAAAGATCGGCAGCACCACTTACAGCTCCACCTCCGTATCCGGTGTCGGGGAGACGTGGTTTGATATGAAGGGCTACGAGGTAGCTCAGGGCCGGGGCATCGAGTATATGGACATCGTCAACCGGAAAAAGGTGTGCGTGGTGGGCAGTTATGTGGCCCAGACCTGCTTTGGCGGGAATGCCGTGGGCCAGAGTCTGAAGGTAGGCGGCACCACCTTTTCCATCGTGGGCGTTATGGCTCAGGAGGCGGAGCAGATGGAGGAGGGGGGCACGGACGACTGCGTCTATGTCCCCTACTCCACCGCAGCCCGCCTGTCCTTTACCGGCACCATCAGCAGCTATACTGTGACCGTGACCGATGAGGAATACGCCACCCTGGGGAAAGAGGCCATCGAAACCGCTCTCTACAAAATTTTTCAGGATGAAGACGCCTATACCGTGGTCAGCATGGCGGAGATGCTGGACACCATGACCAGCATGGTCAATATGGTCATCGCCATCCTGGCGGCCATCGCCGGCATCTCTCTGCTGGTGGGCGGCATTGGCATTATGAACATCATGCTGGTCTCTGTCACAGAGCGCACCCGGGAGATCGGTATCCGCAAGGCCCTGGGGGCCAGGGAGGGCATCATCCTGCGGCAGTTTGTGATCGAAGCCGCCACCACCTCCGCCCTTGGCGGAGGGCTGGGCATCATCCTTGGCTATCTCATGTCGGCGGTTGCTACACAGGTCATCAAACGGCTGATGGAGACGGCCATTACCGTCTCTCCCTCGGCCACGGCGGTCTTGGCAGCCTTTGGGATCTCCGCCGGCATCGGCATCCTGTTTGGCTATCTGCCCGCAAAAAGAGCCGCCCGCCTCGATCCCATCGAAGCCCTGCGGTATGACTGATAGGAGGTATCTGTTATATGAAATCAAAAGTTCTCTCTCTCATTCTGGCTGTGTGCACGCTCTGCTCGCTATTGGTGTCCCCGGCCTCCGCAGTCGGCGGAGACAGCGCAGTCCAGATGGTCCAGGCTTTGGGTATTTTGGACGGCACAGATCTGGAAAGCCCTGTTACCCGGGCGGAGTTTTCCAAAATGCTGGTGGCAGCCTCCTCCTATAAGGATAGCGTCAGCAGCGAGGGCAGCGGATATTCCCTGTTCAGGGATGTGAAAAGCAGCTACTGGGCCTCGGAGTATATCCGCTGCGCCGTGTCAGAGGGCTGGATGACCGGCTATACCGACGGGACCTTCCGGCCGGATGAAACAGTAAAGCTGGAGGAGGCGTGCGCCGCGGTGCTGAAGCTGCTGGGCTACGACACCTCTGCTCTGGCCGGCTCGTTCCCAAGCGCTCAGTTGAGTAAGGCCGCAGCACTGGGCCTGCGGGACGGGATCAGCCTGAAGCAGGGCGGCACTATGGCCCGGCGGGACTGCGCTGCACTTTTCTCCAATTTGATGACAGCTAAAACCAGCGGCGGTCAGATCTATGCCGAGACTCTGGGTTATACAGTGACCAACGGAGAGGTGGACTATACCGCCCTGACGCTGGAAAACCTCAGCGGCCCCTATGTAGCTGAGAACAGTTCCACCTCTCTGCCCTTCCAGCCTGCAACAGTCTACCGAAACGGAGAAATTTCCTCTTCCTCCGTACTGAATCAGTACGATGTCTACTATTATGATCAGGGCAGCAGCACGCTGTGGATCTACACCGACCGGGTCTCCGGCAAGATCACGGAGCTGTCTCCCAGCGCCACGTCTCCTACTTCCGTCACGGTAGCCGGCGCTGCCTATGAAATTGGCAGCTCTGCCGCCACTTATAAGCTGTCTGCGCTGGGCGGAGGCAAAGCCGGCACCATCGTGACGCTGCTGCTGGGGATGGACGGTTCCGTGGTGGATGTGCTCACCGGGACCAGCGTGGAAGCGGTGTACTATGGGATGGTGGAATCCTCTGAAAAAGTGGTCGCCGAGGACGGAAATGCCGCAGTTCAGACCAATGTTACCGTGCTCTGCACAGATGGCACGGCAAAAACCTTTGCGGTGGACAAAGCCATGGACTATAAGGCCGGCCGTCTGGTCTCTGTCAATGTCAGCGAGGGCAGCGTGACCATAAAAACACTGACAGAAAAGCATACCAGCGGTAAGGTGAACAGCACTGCTACAAAGCTCGGCGATCTTTCCTTTGCGGACAATGTTGAGATCCTGGATACCAGCAGCGAAGGTACTGCTGCTGCCGTGGATGCCTCCCGTCTGTCCGGGATGAGCCTGGACAGTGACGACATCCGTTATTACGGACTGAACGAGGAAGGCAGGATCGAGTATCTTATTCTGGATGATGTAACTGGAGACCTCTGGACCTACGCCTATCTGACCAATCTGGAGGATCAGTCCCAGGAGATGTCCATCAATGTCACCTACACCTATTTGGTAGACGGCACTGAACAGACCCTGCGTTCTGCTTCCGTTAAGTATCCTGTGGAGACCGGCGGCATAGCCATCGCCTATAAGTCCGACGGCAGCATCCAGACCATGCAGCGAATGAAGTCCGTAAAGCTGACGGAGCTGTCCGGAAGCTGGGCTATGGCCTCCAATCAGAGGTACGCCATTGCGGATGATGTGCAGGTCTACCTGCGTAAAAACGGTTCTTACTACCTGACTACCCTTTCCGCTGTCAATGCGGAGGACTATACGCTGACCGGCTGGTACAACAATTCCAGCAGCAGTGCAGGCAGACAGATCAGGATCATCATCGCGACGGCGCTGGAAAGTTGACCGGATCGATTCCCTCGATCCTATCCTGTTGACAAGGTAAAGGCCGAAGGACCAGCCGTAATGGCTTGCCCTTCGGCCTTTTTTATTCATCTGAGGCTGTGCTCAGTGCCAGCCGATCGTTCACCGTGTCGATCTGTTTTTTCACATTTCCGACAATAGGGGCGCCGATGATATTGCCCTCACCGTCCACGATGTAGGTGGTGGGATAGCTGAAGATCTCAGAGACAAAGTCCTTGTAGAACTCGCCTTCCGGGTCCGGGGAGATGTTCACATAGGTGACGCCCTTCTCCTTTAGAATGTTTTGGGCGGTCTCCAGCTGCTCCTCTCCCTCGCCGGAGTCGGTGCCTACGCCGATGAGATTGATGTTCCGCTCCTGAAGCTGGTGATACAGCTCCTCCAGCTCCGGCATCTCCTCAATGCAGGTGCCGCAGCCGTTGTTCCAGAAGTTGACGATGGTGGCGTCGTAGTCTGCGAAGATGTCGCTGCTCACCGGGTTCCCTTCGGTGTCCGCCTCTGAGAACTCCGGGAAGGGCGTTTTGGATACCAGGGAGTTGTCCTCCCCGGTGGAACAGCCGGCCAGCGCAGCCAGCAGCAGGACCGATGCCAACAGCAGAGAAGATCCTTTTTTCATTATATAGTCTCCTTCTTGTTGGTTTGTTTTTTCAGAGAAAAGGTCTTGGTGATGGCCTGATGGGGGCAGGCGGCCACGCAGTCCCCGCAGCGGATGCACTCGGCGTGGTTGGGTGTGCGGAATACGTCCACATCCATCTGACACACCCGGCTGCACGCACCGCAGGAGGTGCATTTGCTTTGATCTACCTCCAGCCGATAGACCGAGACCTTGTTGCACAGGCCGTAAAAGGCCCCCAGAGGGCACAGCCATTTACAGAAGGGCCGGTAGAAGAACACCGACAGCACCACGACGCCCAGCAGGATACAGCTCTTCCAGGTGAAGAGCCAGCCCAGACTGGCCCGGATGCCGGTGTCGGCCAGGGACAGAGGGATTCCGCCCTCCAAGATCCCGGCGGGACAGAGGTATTTGCAGAAAAAGGGGTCCCCCATTCCCACTTCGTTCACCACCGTCATAGGCAGGACAATGACAAAGAGGACCAGGATCACATATTTCAAATAGGTAAGGATATGGAACCGCTTTGTGCTGAATTTTTTTGCAGGGATCTTGTGGAGCAGCTCCTGAAACCAGCCGAAGGGACATAGAAAGCCGCATACCACCCGGCCCAGCAGGACGCCGATGAACAGCAGAAAACCCACTACATAGTAGGCAAAATGGAATTTGGAGGAGCCGATCACGGCCTGGACCGCCCCGATGGGACAGGAGGCCGCCGCAGCCGGACAGGAGTAGCAGTTCAGTCCAGGGACGCAGACCCCCTTCAGCTTTCCACGAGAGATATTCCCCTGAAAGAAGTTCAGAAAGAAGGGGTTGGTGGCCAGCGTCGCTCCCAGCTGGATCTTCCAGCGATGTCTGTTCTTAGCCAATGCCCACACACTCCATGCACAGATTGATCCCCTTGGAGAGGACGGTTGCCCCCTCGCCCCGCCACAGGCCGAAGCCCATCATCAGCAGGGCCGCCAGCAGGTAGAACATCGTCATCTTTCGCATGTTGCTCAACCCATTGGAGCCATAGGAGCTGCGCCACTGTCAGATAGTGCATTATCCCCGGCGCTCCCCTCCTGCCCCATTGCAACAAAGGCCGCCGCGTCCTCGGGAAGTTCTTCAGCATCCAGAACCATCAGCCATGCGGACAGGAAGGAACCGTTCACATACCAAGAGGCCGTGTTGGGCACGTCCTTGTCCTCCACCATGCCGCTGTTGTTCCCCAGCGCCTCCTTGAGAGAGTCGTTATAGAGGATCACCGGGAAGGGGGCGTCGGCAAACTGTCCGCGCTCATCCTCACCCTTGAGGCAGAGCACCATCCCGGCTCCCGCCTCCTGCACACCGTCCCACGCCGCCGTCATTGCGTCATAAAATGCGCCTACATCCTCACTGGCCGGATCTACAAAGGCAAACAGGAGCACATGCCCCAGATCCTCCTGAGTAAAGGGCTCACCGGACAGGGTCGTTGTGGTAAACTCTCCCACCCGGTTGATCTCGATTTTATCCACGGCGGGTACCGTGCGCGCTTCCCAATAGCCATCCACCCACGCCTGGTCCACCCAGCCCTTGTCCTGAGCGTCCTCTACGGTGAGTGTCCCGGCCTCGATGGCCTGCTCCACTTCCTCCAGGCTGGGCGCCTTTTCGCCGCAGGCAGCCAGGGAGAGGGTTAGCAGTGCGGCCAGCCCCAGAGCCGCCGCCCGCTTCTTCGTCCAAAATTTCATCCATAAAACCTCCTTGTTCTGGTGGAACAGGAGGGAGTATAGCAAATGCGGTGTAAATTTTTCGTCAAGGCAGCCTATTGCGGGAATATACTGATATCCCCTTGACAAGTAAACGTCTGTTCACTATACTGCTTAAGTGAACAGACGTTTACTTATTGGGAGGGTCATGGTAATGAATACGAAGGAGAAAATATTGGTGACTGCCTTACGGCTCTTTGCCGTTTATGGATATGAGGCGGTATCTGTCAGCCGGATCGCTGGAGAATTAGGCATAACGAAGGGCGCCTTATATAAGCACTACAAAAACAAGAGAGACATTTTTAACTGTATCTTTGAATATGTCTGTCAGTTGGACGTGGAGCGTTCTCGAAAAAGCGGCGTTCCGGAACAGGACTACTCAGATATGCCGGAAGCTTTTTCTCATGTACTGCCAAAAAGTTTAGGCGATTATATGAAAGCGCAATTCCATTATTGGAGCGAAGATGAAATTGCTTGCAACTTTCGTAAAATGCTGACGCTTGAACAATACAAGTCTTCGGAAATGAGCGCTTTATATCAAAAAGTTCTTGTCAGCGGACCATTGGAGTATATTGAGCGTTTGCTTTGTGAAATGTCAAAGAGACAAAAGAAACAGCTTCCCTCCCCTCATGCGTTGGCGATCGAGTTTTATTCTCCCTTTTATTTGTTGCTCAGCATGTCCGATGGAGTAGAGCGTAAAGAAACAAAAGAGGAAATCGCCAAAAGCTATGAGTGTTATATTGACGATTTTCTTCAAAGACATTTTTCCCAAAAACTGAAAGAAGAAAGGAAATTATAGTGGAGCATTTCGTTCTCATAAAAAAATATGGATTTTCCGAAGTATTTTTAAGTCAAATTTCGCAAGAGAATCATTTAGAACCAGCTCGCGTTCTTTCACAGGAGAAAGGGTTTTATCGAATTATAACGGACAAAGGAGAAAAGTTGGCAGAGGTGTCAGGAAAGTTCCGATTTCAAGCTGTAGTTTCTTCCGACTATCCGGCTGTTGGAGACTTTGTACTGGTAAATTGGAACGGATCCGGCAGCAGCGCCATCATTGAATCGGTTCTGCCCCGAAAAGGCGCTTTTGTCCGAAAAGCAGCCGGAGAACCACAACAGGAGCAGATCGTTGCTGCGAACATTGACACTGTATTTCTGTGCATGGCATTGAACCATGATTTTAATCTGAGACGGTTGGAACGATATATTTCGATCGCGTGGGACAGCGGCGCCATGCCGGTCATTATCCTGACAAAATCGGATCTATGTGATGATTTGGAAAACAAACTTTCAGAAGTATCTTCGGTTGCTTTTGGAATAGATGTTCTGGTCACGACTTCAACGGAAGAAAATGGATACAAGGAACTTCTTCCATTGATTTCGGAGGGAAAAACGATTGCTTTTATCGGCTCTTCCGGCGTGGGGAAATCCACCCTGATCAATCGTCTATTGGGGAAAGAACGGCTGAAAACAAATGGGCTTCGCAATGACGATAAGGGCAGGCACACCACGACTCGCAGAGAATTGTTCCTCCTCCCCTCTGGCGGCATGGTAATCGATACCCCGGGCATGCGTGAATTGGGAATGTGGGACAATGATGACGGAATTGAGAGAACCTTTAGGGACATTGAGGAGCTTGCTTCTCAGTGTAAATTCCGCAACTGCACTCACACAAACGAGCCCGGATGTGCTATTCAGAAAGCACTGGAAATGGGAGAATTGGACATGGACCGCTGGCAATCTTATCGGAAGTTAAAGGCTGAAAATGATTATATGGAAGATAAAGAGAGCTACATGATTGCAAAGGGAAGACGGGAAAAAGAAATTTCAAAGCTGATTAAAAAAATGCCAATCAGAGTGTAAAAGGAGGTACTGCTTTATGGAAGAAAATATTGTTATTAGAAATGAAAAGAAAGAAGATTGGGAAACTGTAGAGAAAATCACAAGACAAGCCTTCTATAATCTTTATGTGCCGGGGTGTGTGGAACACTATTTGGTCCACATCATGCGGGAACATGAGGATTTTATTCCGGAACTGGATTTTGTATTGGAACTGGCCGGACAGGTGATCGGTAATATCATTTATACAAAAGCAAAATTGATCGATGAAAATGGAACTGAAAAAGAAATTTTAACATTTGGTCCAGTTAGTATCCATCCAGGTTATCAGAGAATGGGGTATGGAAAAATGCTTATGGAGCATTCATTCCAATCAGCCATACAGTTAGGATATGATACGATTGTTATCTTTGGAAGTCCTGTCAACTATGTCAGCCGTGGATTCAAAAGCTGCAAAAAATATAATGTCTGTATCGAAAGTGGGAAATACCCTGCTGCGATGATGGTCAAAGAACTGCGTCCTCATGCACTGGATGGTCATAAATGGGTCTATCAGGATAGTCCTGTTATGGCAATCAGTGAGGAAGATGCGGAACGCTATGATGCTGCATTGGAGCCTATGGAAAAGAAGCACCTTCCAAGCCAAGAAGAATTTTATATTATGAGTCGTTCCTTCGTGGAGGGATGATGAGCCGTGTCCAAGAACCGCTCATTTGCCCTTGATGAAAAATTTACAGTTTTCTGTTATCATGGTATATCATGCGGAGGAGGGCTGATGATGCGTATTCTGGTGGTCGAGGACGAAAAGCTGCTGTGCGATGGTATTGCGGAGGATCTGGAACTTGAAAAATACACGGTGGAACGGTGCTATGACGGCGCGGAAGCCTATGACCTGCTCCTGAGCGAGTCCTTTGACCTGCTGATCCTGGACCTGAATCTGCCCGGCATGGACGGGCTGGACCTGCTGCGGGCCGTTCGCGCGGAGCAGCCAGAGCTGCGGGTGCTGATCCTGTCGGCCAGAGCGGAGTTATCCGACCGGGTGGCGGGGCTGGATCTGGGGGCAGACGACTATCTCGCGAAACCCTTTGCCCTGGAGGAACTGGAGGCCCGAGTCCGCAGCCTGCTGCGCCGGGAGTTTGTCTCCCGAAATACGGTACTTACTGTGGGTGGTCTCATGCTGGACATATCCGCCCGTGCCATCTCCGCCGGAGAAAGGCCGCTGGAGCTGACGCCCAGAGAGTTTGCCATTCTGGAGCACCTGATGCTCCACCGGGACCGCTGGGTCAGTCAGGAGGAGCTGATGGAGCATGTGCTGGAGTCGGACGCCAACCCCTTCAGCAATGTGGTCCGGATGCATATCTCCTCCCTGCGGAAAAAAACTGCGGGACGCTCTGGGTAATGACCCCATTCAGACGAAGGTCGGTCAGGGCTATCGTCTGATGGAAAAGGAGGCTCTATGAAACCCTTTCGTTCCCTGCGGCTGCGTATCACCCTCTTGTGTGCCCTGCTGCTGACGCTGTGCTGTGCCGCCCTGGCCGTTACCAGCAATCTGTCTGCCATCCATCTGACAGACACCATCGCCGCCGCTCCCCTCTCACCTGCCCTTGATCCGGAGGCGGCCGCGAAAGGGACTATGCCTCTCCTTACCACACAGGCAGCTCCAGTGGTCCAGCAGGCCCAGCAGCTATTTCAGATCCAGAGTATTCTGGCCTCTACTGTAATCCTGGCGGCGGGACTTCTATTGATCTACCTGTTGGTGGGCCGGGCTCTTGCGCCGCTGAAAGACCTGAATGACCAGATCCAGGGCCGGACCGCCAAGGATCTGGATCAGCCCCTTTCCATCCCGGATCGAGGGGATGAGGTAACACAACTGGCACATTCCTTTGATGACCTGTCTCAGCGGCTGAGCCGGGCTTTTTTGATGCAGCGCAGCTTCTCCCAAAATGCTGCCCACGAATTTCGTACCCCGCTGGCCGTCCTCAAGACCCGGATCGGTCTGTTTCGTAAGAAACAAGATTTTGCGCCGCAGACCACAGAGGCATTCCTCAGTATTATGGAGAGCGAGGTGGATCGACTCTCCGGCATGGTGGACAGCCTTCTGAAGTTGACCAATCTGGAACAGGTGCCCCGCAGCGACCGGATCAAATTGGGAGAACTGCTCCACCAAGCTGCCGAGGATGTTTCCCCTCTGGCCTCCAAAAAGGGCATCGCCATTTTGGTGGAAGCCTCCCCTGGCACGATCACCGGCAGCAGAGAGCTGCTCCGCCGGGCACTGTTCAATCTGGTGGAAAATGCGGTCAAATACGGGCCGGATGGCGGACAGACACGGCTCTGTGCGGAGTTGAATGGAGCCGATATTGTCATCACCGTGGCCAATCAGGGACCTTGTATCCCGCCGGAGTTACGGGAGCGGATCTTCGAGCCCTTCTTTCGGGCGGATACCGCCCGCTCCCGGGAACTGGGGGGTGTCGGCCTGGGGCTGGCCCTGGTCCGGGCCATTGCAGAAATCCACGGCGGCAGCGTATGGGTGGAGGAAAATCAGGCTGGCTGGAATCGATTTTTGGTCCGGCTTCCGGCAGTATGTTCATGAGGGACAACCATCATTCCCTGCTATGCTATTAGCAGCGAAACCAGAAAGCTTTTTGCACAATTTTTGATTCTTTTTAGCCATTTTGCTCCGTTTGATTTGTTTTCCGTCACTCTTTCACTGCGGCAATTCCATGTGTTCCGAGCGTGTCTATGGCAATTCCTGTGGTCAGAAAACGGCGTGGCGCTGGCCCGTTTCCTGCGGGAACGCAAGGTCAACGCCTCCATTATTTACATTACGGATTATCCCGGTTTCGCGCTGGACAGCTTCTCTGTCTCCCCACTAGAATATCCGCTCAAGCCGGTGGACGAGTGGCGGCTGGCCGCCGCTCTGGACTGGGATCGACAGCAAAAGCGCCCGGTGCTGCGTGTGGGTGGCCGTGCCATTTCCTCTGGACGAGATCACCTGTCTGAATACCTCGGGCCGTAAGGCTGCCATACAAACCAGTAGGCAGATTGAGCACGCCGTCCCTCTTCAAATTGAAAGAGGAATTCCAGAATCAGGACTTCTGCCTAAGCCATTTCAGCTGTCTGGTTAATCTGTCCCATGTGACACGGGTGGAGTGGGATACCCTGGCCCTGGGAACACAGGCGAATCCATTCCCGCCAGCCGCCGTATTCTCCCGACTTTATGGCCCGCTATGTGGAATCTCTGAAATAAGAACTCCGCCGTTCCCTGAAACTGGGACGGCGGAGTTCTTTTATGCTCGTGTTTCAGGGAGCAGCAGAGCGGTGCTGGCGGAAAAGACATCCTCTTCGGCCTCCAGTACTTCCGGGTGGTGGCCCGGTATCCCCGCCCATGTGAAAGCCTGGGTGGAGGCACTTGTAAGTCTATGGCAAGGAATGCCGAATATGACACTGTGAACGAGTTATCAGGGCAACAATGATTTCTCCGTGACACTGGATCTGGCGGTGCGCCGGAACAAAGATGTGATGCTGATCCATACCATGAGCATCGATGAAGACGGCACGACTGTCGAAGTTACGTTCCAGTACAACAAAATGAGGGGGACAGCCAGCGGCAACCTGATCGTTATACTGCTAGACATCAACGGTCAGCCTCTGGAAAAGCAACAGAGCTGTACGAAGCAGGATGGCTTGCTAGAGCTTTCCAACGAGAGGAGTGCCACACAGTCCTTTACCTTTATGTAAAAGGGCGTATTGGTCCTGGCGGAGTTTTCTGGCTTAATCTTCGAAGGAAGCAGCACAGAGTTGGATCACGTTTCCTTGTCTGGGGCGTTCATGACCTATGCCTTGGCCACCAAGACCTATACGACGACCGTCGCAGGGCTGACCAGCGGCGTCCCGGGAATCGGGGCTAAGGACCCCAAAAACGCGAAGATCACTTTTGATGGCAAGTCCTATGAAGTGGCTGCTCGCTCCACGCACTCTCTGCCTTATGGTACTACCGAGTGGAAAATCATTGTCCAAAACAGCTTGAATACCGAAACCTACAAGCTGATACTAAACAATGTGGACGTCCTCCCCTCCAGCGGCGGCGGCAGTTCCAGTGTCAGCCACGCCATTGACTCGTCTGAGGATACGGAGCATAGCACTAAACTCGACGGGGCACAGCAATTCTAAAGCCCAATTACCTCCCAAAGCAGATTCTGAACGGGGAACAGCTGGGCACCTTTCTGGAGGCCATTGAGCAGGACGAGGTGTGGCGGGACTTTTTCACCGAGCTGACCACCGGCCTGCGCGGGGGTGTGATCTGCGCCCTCCAGTGGGATAACTTGAATCCGAAAACCGGGGAGCTCCAAGTGGAGCGGCAGGTCCATCGAGTCCGGGGTGAGCTGATGGCCTCTCCACCCAAAACCAAGGCATGGCGGACGGCTGTGCTCCTCCATTGCCAGCGGAAAGCGCATGGCTCCGGCGGGACAGTCCCGCCGGAGCCATGATTTTTTCTGTCTGTGGCTTGTTCTGGGGGCAAATCTGTGGCAGAAGCAGTTTGAAAAGAATCAACCCATACAAAATCTACGACACCGAAGCATAGAAGTGAACATTAAACGCTTTGCAAATTATCAATATCTCTTGTATCTACTCCTGACTGATTCATGATATTCTTTGGCTCCGATTCTGAAATTTGTCAAAAGCAGAGATATTGGATGTAACACACCACACCCAATAAATCACAATTCTCAGTCTACAACGGACATTAAGCATTCAATTGAAGGACATAATCGGTGGCATCAGCAATCCCATAGCCATTATGTTCCTCAATTGCTTGACGGGTATATTCAAAATCTTGATTTCGAATACCTAATACAATGCGATTGTGTACAAGCTTGGACTTTTCAGCGCGAAAGCTGTCTATCTCGTCGGTTTTCCCATGATGAATGATGTTTGCCAGCAAAACCCGCTGTCCATGATTTTGCAAATAGATATCGTATAGCCTCTGATTTTCGGCGAGCTCCATCATGTAACGCTTGAACTCTTCATCCTTTTCCATAGGAAAAACCTCACTAGCCTTTTTCTCTAAGATATTAAGCTCTTCCTCCAGCCTAGGTGAGGGGTTTTCCCTAAGGCGGCGAATAATTCTAGCGGCAGCCTCCGTCTCGATCATTCCTGAAATACTGAAGATTTCGTCAATATCTTTGAGCGTCGGCGCAAACACATAAAAACCACGGGAGGATGTGTTGGTCAACAATCCCTCTTTTGTAAGGCGGCGCATCGCATCCCGAATCGGTGTCCGGCTGATTTGAAAAATTGTTGCCAGCTGGGAATCTACTAATCGCTGACCAGGTGCAAACTCTCGGCTGATGATTCTCTTTTTGATTTCTTCATAGGCCAAGTCGTTCAGGTTGACACTCTCCAAAATCACTGAGTCCATTTGACCGCCTCATTTCGTATACAAAATACTTTTTTAATTATATCTATTTTTATGTGGAAATGCAAGCTTATTTTCCAAATTGATTAAGTTGATTTGTCTTCTCATTTCTATTTTTACATTTCCCCCAAATTTAAACGCCTATAATTGGGGGGTTCTATAAATATTTTTTATTTGCTTTTTAAATCTTGACTTTTCCAGATTTGTATTTTATATATTGTATACGAAGTACAAAATCACAGCATGAATTGAGGCGCCATTTCTATTTGAGGAGGATAATCATGAAACAAA
This sequence comes from Lawsonibacter asaccharolyticus, assembly GCF_022453915.1. Taxonomy (NCBI): domain Bacteria; kingdom Bacillati; phylum Bacillota; class Clostridia; order Eubacteriales; family Oscillospiraceae; genus Lawsonibacter; species Lawsonibacter asaccharolyticus. Next base: position 997,924 of record NZ_CP091870.1, on the reverse strand, counting down.
ACCCATTAAAGCGTGTCATCGCATGGCTAGACCTTCATCTGGAAGAAACTATCCTGATCATCACAGGCAGCCTGATCGGCATCGTCATTATGATGCAAATCATCATGCGCTACGTCTTTCGCCACGCCTTGCCTTGGCCAGAAGAGTTCTGTCGGTTCTGCTACATCTACTTTTGTTTCATAAGCCTGGGATACGCGGTGCGAAATCGCTGTCTGCTAAATATCACTCTATTGCAGGACCATCTCCCCCGCGTTCTCCGTATGGCGTTGGATATCCTCATTCAAGTATCCATGCTGATCGTGTTTATCATATTCTTTGGGGGCAGCATCGATTGTGTGAAAGCCACCATCATTTCCGGCCAGCGTTCCCCCGCACTGCAGATCCCCATGACTATCCCTTATCTGGCCACATCCATTGGCTTTTTCCTCGCAATCATCCGTTCTGTCCAGTCCTCCTTCCAGTCAATCAAGCTTCTACTCACCGGTGGAGACATTAAGGTCGATGCCATGACGGCGGTGGAGGAGGAGTTGGATGAGGCTTCTCAGCAGCTGTTCCGAAATCAAAAAGGGGGTAATTAAATGGCTGGTTTAGTATTTTTGATCTTTTTTGTTTTACTGGCATTGGGGTATCCCATTATTATGTGCATGATTGGCGGCGCAATCACTCCACTGGCTATGGATGCAGTTGGGGCCACCAGTATAGCAGCTTTGATCCGCGGCGCATTCAGTGGTGCAAACTCTCCCAATATTCTCTGTTTGCCTCTCTTTATTTTTGCAGGCGTTCTCATGGCAGAGGGCGGCATTTCTAAAAAGCTGTTTGATGTATTTGCATACTTTGTGGGCAATAAAACCGGTGGAATGCCCTGTGCCGTCATTATCACCTGCTTGTTCTACGGCGCGATCTCCAGCTCTGGCGCTGCCACTGCCGCTGCAATCGGTGCCATGACTATCCCACTGCTCATTGAATTGGGCTATGACGCCAAATTCGCTGCTGCTACTGTGGCGGTATCCGGTGGTTTAGGTGTCATCATCCCTCCCAGCGGCCCCTTTATGATGTATGGCATGGCTACCGAGACCTCCATCGGTGCACTGTTTATGGCCGGCATTCTGCCCGGCATCCTAGTTGCTTGTCTGCTGATGTTCTATGCCGTCACATACTGTAAAATCCATGGCGAGGACAAGGCAAAGATTCAATCCAACTATCAAAAAATTGCCGCTGCCGGCTTTCTGCCCCTGCTCAAGGACAGTTTTTGGGCTCTGCTCTCCCCTGTTATAATCCTGGGCGGAATTTATGCCGGCATTGTTACTCCTACCGAAGCCGCTGCTGTATCGGTGTTCTATGCGCTCTTTGTCAGCCTGTTTATCTACAAAACAGTCTCCTTCCAAAAGCTCCCTGAATTACTGCGCTCTGCCGTCAAATCTGCGGCCCCTATTTGTTTCCTGCTGGCCTTTGCTACTGCTTTCGGCCGCACACTATCCCTGATTCATGCCGCTGATATCGTACAAAATGCCATCATGACCATCGCTACTGACAAGATCTCTTTCCTGATTGTAGTTATCATCGCTTTTTTCCTGCTAGGCATGGTGATGGATACCGGCCCTGCCCTTATCATCCTCGGTCCCATTCTTTGTCCCATTGCAGAGAGTTATGGCATTGACCCCGTCCATCTGGGTGTTCTGATGGTCTGCAACCTGGCTGTAGGTCTGGTCACTCCTCCCTTTGGCCTGAACCTGTTTGTCACTAGTTCTATCTCTGGCGAACAGCCCATGACTATCGGCAAGTCCGCCATCCCCTACATAGGTGTATTTGTCATCGCACTGTTCATTATTGCCTTTGTGCCGCAGTTCAGCATGTTGCTGGTCAAATAAATTTTAGGAGGAAAAATAATTATGAAAAAGTTTCTCGCTTTGGCACTCAGCTTTGCTCTGACTCTGCCCCTGGCCGCCTGCGGCGGCAATCCCGGTAATGCTTCTGCTCCTCCGTCTGGTTCCTCTAATACTCAAGACAGCATTCAGATTTCCTATGCACATATGGGGGCTGAAAGCTCCATGGTAGGGGCATGGGGTATCCTGTTCAAAGAGAAGGTAGAGGCTGCTTCTGATGGCAAGATCACTGTAAATATCTTCTCGAATGGCGAGATGGGCTCCGATGTTGAGGCCATTGAATCTGTTCTGGATAATACTATTCAGATCGCTGCCATGCAGCCTTCTCCCTGTGTCGCTTTTGTCCCCGAGTTGGGTGTTTTTGATCTGCCCTGTGCCTTCTCCACCTCCACTGCCGAGGAGATCAACGAGGTGCTGAACCAGAGCGATTTCAAGACAAAGCTGGACGGTTACTTCGCCAATGCCGGCCTGAAATGCCTTGGATTTACCCAAGGTGCCTCTTTTCGTCAGTTCTCTTCTAATAAAAAGCTGACTTCCATCGAAGACTTCAAAGGACTGAACATGCGGGTTATGGACAACCAATACCAGATCAAATTCTGGAGTGATATGGGCTGCAACACGACTCCTGTCCCTGGCAGCGAACTGTATATGTCTCTCCAGAACGGGCTGGTAGACTCCCAGGAGAACGCCTTGGACACCGTTGTTGTGGGCGGAATGCACGAAGTTCAGGACTACATCACCCTAACTAACCACACTCTGTACACCAATATGATGGTCATGAGTGAGAGCTACTTCAACAGCCTTCCTGCCGCCTATCAGGAGATCATTGAAAACGCCGTCGCTGAAACAACTGTTGAGATGATCCCTGTCTATCAGGAGGCTGATCAGACCGCTTATGATACACTGATCGAAAGCGGCATGGAGATCAACGAACTGAGTGCTGAGGATATGGCTGCCATGCGTGAGATCGCTCAGCCCGTCTATGATATGGTACGCAGCGAGATCGGAGACGAGGCTGTGGATGCCTTGGTTTCTGTCATCCAGTAAATGGGCAGGCGAATATAATGGCTATACGTGAAACTGATGTCCTTTGTGGACATATCCGTGGAATAGCGGCTGGTAATCCTGCGGTTACTGCATTTAAAGGCATTCCCTATGCGGAGGCTCCCACTGGAAATAATCGGTGGAGGCCCCCCATACCCAAAAAGCCTTGGTCCGGAACCTTCGATGCGGTCCGCTTTGGAAATATCTGTCCCCAAGTAATCCCTCAGCCAGGCACCTTCTATCATAAGGAATTCTTCTCCTATCAGCATCTGGAGACTCACCACGAAGACTGTCTCCAACTCAATATTTGGACTCCCGCAGACTCAAAGAGCGATAATCTCCCCGTGCTGGTATTTATCCACGGCGGCGGTTTTCAGACCAATTACAGCTTCGCTCCCCAATTTGACGGTGAACTGATGGCCGCCCAAGGCATCGTAGTAGTAACGATCAACTATCGGCTTGGACTCTTTGGATTTCTTGCGCACCCAGATCTGCGGGACGAGTCTCCTCATGGACTAGCCGGAAACTATGGTCTTCAGGACCAGATATTGGCTCTTCGCTGGGTGCGTGAAAACATTGCCTCTTTTGGCGGGAATCCAGAACAGATCACTATCTCAGGCGGTTCTGCTGGCGCATCCAGCGTACTCATGTTGTCTGCATGTCCACTAGTCAAAGGATGGTTTCAAGGCGCCATCATGCAGAGCGGTCCTCTTCTAGAAAGAAATTTTTCACAGTCGGAGGCCGAAAATATGGGGAAAGCCCTGCTGGAGCGATACGGCTTGTACTCTATCGAAGATGCCCGCAAGGTAGATGCTTCTATCCTCTGCCAGTATGGTCCCGACCTGGATCGCGGTGAGTCTCCATTTATCCAGCCTTGCATAGACGGGGTTATTCTGCCTGAAGGGGTCAGAGATTCCCTCCAAAACGGCCATCTTCATGATATCTGCTACATGGTAGGATGTACCAACAAAGAGGCATGGTCCATGCGAAACCGCTTCCATGCCACCAGCGAAGAAATTGCCCATAAGCTGGAACATGCTTATGGCCACTATTCCGAAGCATATCAAAGGGTCGTAAAATATTCAACAGACGAAGAAATTTACGATTTTCAACTCAATCATGGATTTACCGAGGACATGTTAGCTTATTGCGCTGCATTCTGCCGGATGCAAAGTCTCCATGGCAGAAACCCGGTCTACTTCTATCGTCTGGAACGGGAATTGCCTGGCGACGATGCCGGCGCATTCCACGCATCGGAACATTGGTATGTGTTCCGTACCTTAGACCACTGCTGGCGTCCTTTTGACGGAAATGATTATCAGTTGGCAAAAGCTGTCAGCAATTACTGGGCTAATTTTATCAAAAATGGTGATCCGAACGGAGGTGCGCTACCAGTATGGACGCCCTATGACCGTACCTCACCAGCATATATGGCGCTGGATGTTCAGTCACATATGCAGCCACAGGTTACCAATGAAGCAGTTGACCTCCGGGTCAAATACTATTGTGGTGAATAGCTGCAGGTCGATGTGATCACACACCTATTCAACTCCACCTCGAAGCCTCATACATATGGTATTTTCAAACCCACAACATGGGCTGTATATCGTAGAAGCTGCATATCCGCCATCAAGCGGGGTCAACACATTGCATATCCAAGAAGCCCGCAGGTCACGCAAAGACCTGCGGGCTTTCTGTATCTCAGCATGGAGATGGTAAAGGTAGGTGGTGTGAGCTGTTTCCCTAGGTTTCAGAAATGGCGCGTTGGGAACCAATAGGAGGTGGGCCGCGGAGCGCAGCCGGTCAGCGAGGCAGGTCCTCCCAGCCTATCAGCCCATAGGCGGACCTGGCGGACTGGACCGCCCGCAGGATGGCCCGCTCCATGGCCAGGGCGGCCATGGCCCCCACCACATTGATGTCCCCCGGGACATCCCCCAGGGAGAGGGCATAGATGCTGTCCCCGTCTGCGGTGGTGTGGACCGGCCGGATAGCCCTGGCGTAGCCGTTATGGGCCATGCCGGCAATCTTGGTCAAGGGCGTTTTATCAAACTTCCCGTTGGTGACCACCACGCCTAGGGTGGTATTGCCCGCAAACAGATTTTCCGCCGGGGCGATGTCTGCAAACATCTCCTCCAAGGTGCAGGACAGGCTCGTCCTCTTCTCATTAAGCAGGCCGGCCGCCGGGCGTCCGTCGGGACCGTACACGTCCCCCAGGGCGTTCACCGCCACCAGCGCCCCCACCTTCAGAGGTCCGGTCTGGAGCGCATAGGTACCGAAGCCCGACTTCATCGCCCGGCCCATCCCCCGGTATTTCCCGATGGAGCAGCCCGTACCCGCCCCTACATTGCCCTCAGCGGGGGCAGAGCGCCCCGCATTCTCACAGGCCTGGTAGGCCATCTCGGCGGTAGGCCGTACCTCCTTGCTGCCCACCCCCAGGTCGAAGAGGCAGGACTGGCTCACCAGTGGTACCTTGGTCACCCCCACGTCAAAGCCGATGTCCCGCTCCTCCAGATACCGCTGGACACCCCCGGCGGCGTCCAGCCCGAAGGCGCTGCCGCCGGAGAGCAGCACTGCGTTGATCCCCTGGGCGGCAGCCACCGGGGCCAAGATCTGTGACTCCCGGGAAGCGGGGCCCCCTCCTCGGACATCCAGCCCGGCGGAGCTCATCCGGTCGCACAGGATCACCGTGCAGCCGGTAGCCGCCTCCAGATCCTGGGCGTGGCCCACCTGGAAACCGCCCACCTCCATGATCCCGATCTCTCTCATCATATCTCTCCCCTTCACTCCTTCAGCACGACCCGCAGGGCCTTGCACACCGAGCCGCTGATGACGCAGCCCACTGCGGCCTCGATCACGGCCTGAATGCCCACATAGGCGGCGGCAAACAGTAAAATGTTGTCCTGGAACTTGGCCATCAGCTCCTCGCCCAGCAGGACCTGGAGCGTGGGGGCGTTCAGGAAGATCAGGATCAGCACCGTCATATAGAACAGGGTGTTCAGCACCGGCGCCGCCAGCCCCCCGATGTAATAGGAAATGGTGTTCCCCCTGTCCAGCCTGCGGGCGGCCCGGTAGACCCAGCCCACGCACACCCCCATCAGGACACGGGGGATGATGCTATTCACAAAGCTCAGCACCACCACCACACCTCCGGTATAGCCGGCCAGGAACAGGGTGCTGAACCCGGTCTTGATGGCGGTGTAGAAGCTGATGCAGCCCATCACGCCCCCCAGGACGCCCCCAGCCAGCGGACCCAGCATCATAGCGCCCACGGCCACTGGTACCGTCATAATGGACGCGTACTGTCCGGGCAGCGGGATCATGGCCAATCCTGTGATGTTCATCATCAGCAGGATCCCCACCAACAGAGCCAATTCCATCAGATACGTGAGACTTGTTTTTGCCCTTACCATATTCAATTCCTCCTGCTGCCGCTCCGCCATCTGCGGATGCAGCGCAATTTTGGGGGCGCCCCCATCCGGGAAAACACCCTGACACAAAAGTCAAAGGCATTATACTCTAATTTTCCCTCTTTTTCAAGGCAAAATCAGCCGGGGCGCCGGACCGGAGGACCAGAAAAGCCCCGACGGTCCTGCGCCGCAGTACCGTCGGGGCGGACGCCGATCTCCCGTCAGCGGCCCAGCCGGCTTTTGAAGGCGTTGTAGCCGTGGGCGGTCAGCTGCTCCAGACCCCCGGCGCTGTCCAGCTTCCAGAGATTGGGGAGAGGCATGCCGTTGAAGGTATTGTTTTTACAGGTGGTATAGATGGCCATGTCGCCGAGCAGGACCAGGTCGCCCTCCTGAAGGGGCCGGTCAAAGTCGTAGTCCCCGATCACGTCCCCGGCCAGACAGGTGGGGCCGGCCAGGCGGAACATATGGCCCTCCCCTGGCTCGGTACTGGCCCCCAGGATGGGGGGCTGGTAGGGCATTTCCAGCACGTCGGGCATGTGGCAGGCGGCGCTGACGTCCAAGATGGCGATCCTGACACCGCCGTTTTCCACCACGTCCAGCACCCGGCTGGCCAAATATCCGGCATTCAGGGCCACTGCCTCCCCAGGTTCCAGGTAGACATTTACCCCCCAGGACTGCTGGGCGTGACGGATACAGTCCTCCAGGGTGCCCAAATCATAGTCCGGGCGGGTGATGTGGTGCCCGCCCCCCATATTGATCCATTTCATTTCGGGCAGAATGTCCCCGAACTTCTCCTCCACCGCCGCTAAGGTGGTTTTCAAATCGTCGGAGTTCTGCTCGCACAGGGTGTGGAAGTGAATGCCATCCAGCAGGGACAGGGTGGCCTCGTCCATCTCCTGGTCCCACACGTTCCGGGTCACCCCCATGCGGCTGCCAGGGGCGCAGGGGTCGTAGATGGCGTGGCCCTCCTGGGTGGAGCACTCCGGATTCACCCGCAGTCCCAGGCTTTTGTCTGCCTGCTTGCCCCGGGGCCCGAAGGCCTTCAGCTGGTGGATGGAGTTAAAGACGATGTGGTCGGCGTATTGCAGGAGCTCCTGAAACTCGTCCTCCCGGTAGGCCCCGCAGAACACGTGGACCTCCCCCTGGGGCATCTCCTCCTTGCCCAGCCGGGCCTCATAGAGGCCGCTGGCCTCGGTGCCCGCCAGGTACCGGGACAGGAGGGGGTAGAAATCGTAGTTGGAAAAAGCCTTCTGGGCCAGCAGCACCCGGCAGCCAGTACGCTCCGCCAGAGCGGCGAGCACTTCTCCGTTTTTCCGCAGCCGCTCCTCGTCGATGACGTAGGCTGGGGTGGGCAGCTGGGCAAACAGGGCCCGGGGGTCGTAGTTTGCCAGGCCCGCAAACTGGGGATCTTGTAAGGTCTTATATCCCATCAGTCCACCAGCACGGGGGCGTGGTCTTCGCTGCGGGGCAGGCCGTACTTGTCCAGGGCGTCCAGGAAGGGATCGGGATCAAACTCCTCCACGGTGTGCACGCCCTTCTGGGTCCACTTACCAGTGAGCAACATGAGGGCGCCGCACATGGCGGGTACGCCGGTGGTGTAGCTGATGGCCTGGCTGGCCACCTCCCGATAGCACTCCTGGTGGTCGCACACGTTGTAGATGTAGTAGGTCTTTTCCCGGCCGTCCTTCTTGCCGGTGAAGATGCAGCCGATGTTGGTCTTGCCGTGAGTGCGGGGCCCCAGGCTGGCGGGGTCTGGAAGCAGGGCCTTCAGGAACTTGATGGGCACGATCTGCTGTCCCTCGAACTCCACTGGGGTGGTGGACAGCATGCCCACGTTCTCCAGACACTTCATGTGGGTGAGGTAGCTCTGGCCGAAGGTCATGAAGAAGCGGATACGGCGTACCTCGGGGATGTTCTCGGCCAGAGACTCGATCTCCTCGTGGTGGAGCAGGTACATGTCCTTCTCGCCCACTTGGTCGAAGTTGTACTCCCGCTTGATGCTCATGGCGGGGATCTCCACCCAGCGGCCGTCCTCCCAATAGCTGCCGGGGGCCGAGACCTCCCGCAGGTTCACCTCGGGGTTGAAGTTAGTGGCGAAGGGGTAGCCGTGGTCGCCGCCGTTACAGTCCAGGATGTCGATGGTGTCGATGGTGTCGAACTCGTGCTTCTTGGCGTAGGCGCAGTAGGCCTGAGTCACGCCGGGATCAAAGCCGCAGCCCAGCAAGGCGGTGAGTCCGGCCTTCTCGAACTTCTCCCGGTAGGCCCACTGCCAGGTGTAGTCGAAGTAGGCAGAGAATCCCTTCTCCTTGCAGCGCTTCTCATAGGCGGCCTTCCACTCCGGCTCCTCAATGTCCTCGGGCTCGTAGTTGGCGGTGTCCATGTAATTGACGCCGCACTCCAGGCAGGCGTCCATGATGGTCAGATCCTGGTAGGGCAGGGCGATGTTCATCACCAGGTCGGGCTGGCAGCTCTTAATGAGGGCGACCACTTCTTCCACCTTGTCGGCGTCCACCTGGGCAGTGGTGATCTTGGTGGCAGTCTTGCCCGCCAGCTCGGCGGCCAGCTTGTCACACTTGGACTTGGTGCGGCTGGCGATGCACAGTTCGGTAAACACATCGCTGACCTGGCAGCACTTGCGGATGGCCACGTTGGCCACGCCGCCGCAGCCGATCACTAATACTCTGCTCATAATCACTTCTCCTTTGTTCTTCTCATTTTATACGCCCCGGTCCCCTCCGGGGGCCAGATATTGTGTTTTCTATTGGGACAGGGCCAGCAGCAGCTCCCTCAGCACCTTGCAGGCGGCGGCGGTGGACACGCCGCTCTGATCCAGCATGGGGGCCAGCTCGTTCACATCCGCCCCCACCACGTTGGTTTTGGCCACCATCTGAATGGCCTCCAGCAGCTGGGGGAAGGTGACGCCGCCCGCCTCGGGGGTGCCGGTTCCGGGGAAGGCGGAGGGGTCCAGGCAGTCCAGGTCGATGGTGAGATAGACCGGGGCCCGGCTGGCCTCCAGGGTCTGGACCAGCTCCTCCAGGCCGTCAAAGGTGAAGGGGTGCAGGTCCGTGTGCTCCCTGGCGAAGCGGAACTCCTCCCGTTCCCCGCTGCGGATACCGAACTGGTGGATGCGTCCGTCTCCCAGCAGGTCGTGGCAGCGGCGGATGACGCAGGCATGGCTGAGTTTCGCGCCCAGGTAGTCGTCCCGCAGGTCGGCATGGGCGTCAAAGTGGATGATATGTACGTCGGGCCAGCGCCGCTGGATGGCCCGGAAGCTGCCCAGGGTCACCAGATGCTCGCCCCCAAGCAGCACAGGCAGCTTGCCTGCGGCCAGAATCTCCTCCGCCCGGCTCTCAATGTCCAGCAGCGCCAGCTCCGTGCTGCCAAAGCACAGCTCCAGATCACCGCTGTCGAAGATGCGATAGTCGGTCAGGTCCTTGTCCTGGTAAGGGCTGTACGTCTCCAGGCCGAAGCTCTCATGGCGCATGGCGGAGGGGCCGAACCGGGCGCCGGGACGGAAGCTGGTAGTGGAGTCGAAAGGGGCGCCGAACAGAACGATGCGCGCTTTCTCAAAGCTGCTGTCGCAGCCGATAAAGGTCTCGATATTGGGATCCATCTTCACTCTACCTCCTTCAGCATCTCTTCCAAAAACGCCGGCAGGCAGAAGGCCCCCACATGCAGGCGGACGGTGTAATACTGCGTCTTCAAATGGAGCCCCAGCCACTTGTCCCGGTCGAAGTCATCCACCGGGTGATACTTCTTGCTGGCAAAGCCGAACAGCCAGTAGCCGGCGGCATAGGTGGGGATATGGGCCTGATACACCCGGCTGATGGGGAAAGTGCTGACGATGCGCTTGTGGCTGCGCTGCATGGCCTCCGCGTCGTGGCGGTAGAAGGGGCTGCCCTGCTGATTGACCATAATGCCGTCATCCCGGAGGGCGTTGTAGCAGATGCCGTAGAACTCCCGGGTAAAGTAGCCCTCCGAGGGGCCGAAGGGGTCAGTGGAGTCCACGATGATCAGGTCATACTGGGCGTGGCGGCGGCGGATGAACCGCAGGGCGTTGTCGAAGTAGATGTGCACCCGGGAGTCATCCAGGCGGCAGGCGTTCTCCGGCAGATAGCGCCGGCAGGCCTCCACCACCTGCTCGTCCATCTCCACCAGGTCGATGGACCGGATGCACTCGTACCGGGCCAGCTCCTTCACCACGCCGCCGTCCCCCGCACCGATGACCAGCACGTCCTGCACATGGGGGTGGACGGCCATAGGCACGTGGGTGATCATCTCGTCATAGATGAACTCGTCCCGCTCAGTGAGCATCACATTGCCGTCCAGGGCCAGGACCTTGCCGAACTCTGGGGTGTCGTAGATGTCGATCTGCTGGTACTCGCTCCGGTGGGAGTAGAGGTGCCGGTCCACCCGCATGCTGTGCTTCACGTCGGGGGTATGAAATTCGCTGAACCAGAGCTCCATTTACCGCGCCTCCTGTGTGAGTATGTTGATCTCCTCGATCTCCGGGTCCTCGGGTCCGGTCATGGAGCAGCCCTTCTCCTTGGCGTAGCGGATGTAGTCCAGGATCTCCGCCGTGATCCGCTCCCCAGGGGCCAGGATGGGGATGCCGGGGGGATAGCACATAACGAATTCGCTGCACACCTGTCCCACACTGTCCTCCAGGCGGACGCTGCGCTTGTCCGCGTAGAAGGCCTCCTGGGGGCTGGTGACCACCTCGGGGGCGATGTATTCCTGGTTCATCAGGCCGCTGCCGTCGGTTTGATAGCGGCGGCGGATCTCCGCCAGGGCGCTGACCAGCCGCTCCAGCTCCTGGGGCCGGTCCCCGATGGACAGATAGGCCAGGATGTTGCCGATATCCCCGAACTCGATCTGGATGTCGTACTCGTCCCGGAGCAGGTCGTAGACCTCGATGCCGGCCAGGCCCACGTCCCGGGTGTGGACGCTGAGCTTGGTGGGGTCGAAGTCGAAGATGGAGTCGCCGTTGATGAGCTCCCGGCCGAAGGCGTAGTACCCGCCCACGGCGTTGATCTCCTCCCGGGCGTACTCCGCCATGGCGCACACCTGGCGAAAGACCTCCCGGCCGCGGAGGGCCAGGTTGCGGCGGCTGATATCCAGGCTGGACATCAGCAGATAGCTGCCCGAGGTGGTCTGAGTCAGGTTGATGATCTTCCGCACATGCCCCTCGTGGATGCCGGGGCCGATGAGCAGGAGGCTGGACTGGGTCAGGCTCCCGCCGCTCTTGTGCATGGACACGGAGGCCATGTCCGCCCCGGCTTCCATCGCTGACACCGGCATGTGATCCCCGAAGTAGAAGTGGGTGCCGTGGGCCTCGTCCGCCAGGCAGTACATGCCCGCCTCGTGGGCCATTTCCACGATGGCCCGCAGGTCGCTGCAAATGCCGTAGTAGGTGGGGTTGTTCACCAGCACCGCCACAGCGTCTGGGTTCTCCCGGATAGCACGGGCCACCTGCTCCCGCTTCATGCCCAGGGAGATGCCCAGGCGCGGGTCCACCTCCGGGTTGACATAGACAGGGATGGCACCGCAAAGCACCAGGGCGTTGATGACGCTGCGGTGGACATTCCGGGGCATGATGATCTTGTCCCCCCGCTTGCAGGTGGACAGCACCATGCTCTGCACCGAGCTGGTGGTGCCCCCCACCATCAGAAAGGCGTGGGCCGCGCCGAAGGCGTCGGCGGCCAGCTCCTCCGCCTCCCGGATGACAGAGATGGGGTGGCACAGGTTGTCCAGGGGTTTCATGCTGTTCACGTCGATGCTGACACACTGCTCCCCCAGGAAGCGGGTCAGCTCCGGGTTGCCCCGGCCCCGCTTGTGCCCGGGCACATCGAAGGGAACGACCCGCATCTGCCGGAAGGTCTGGAGCGCCTCGTAGATCGGGGCCTTGTTCTGGTCCAGGGTATGTTCTTCTTTCATCTGCCAACACCTCGAAGCACAAAAAAACACAAGCTGCATTTGAACAGCTTGTGTTTGGATCAATTTGTACACGATAAGCTCCAAGTCCCCTGTCCGGCCGCGATGGCGGACAAACGCCTGCAAATAACAGCTGGGGGCGGGAGATATGTCTGGTACTGAGAGTCTATATAGCAACAAGATACTTTTACCACTCTGTTATTGACCGTTTCACAAGTCTGCGCAAACACGCATCTGGTTATGAAGTAACCAACTTATAAAATTTGAGCTTTTAACTCAATCAATAAGGGCGGTAACCCGCCGATCGGCAATGGACCCGGCTGTCCGTATGGCCTTGACTCCCGGAGGAGTGGTCCCAGTATTCTTGGCCAGATAAACTCCAGTCAGATTGCTACAAAATATAGCATAGAACTTCCGATATGTCAATCGTTTTTCCCGGGATATTTGGAGGGCAAAGGGCGGGACGCACTTTGCCCCTCCTCCCGCGCCTCCCCGCGCTCCGCCAATGTGCCGGCCTCTGACTCTCCGTACACTTGGACCCCGTGTTCCTCCAGCAGGCGGGCGGTCACACCGGAGCCCTCAGTCAGCCTGCCGGTGAAGCTGCCGTCATAGATCTGCCCCCTGCCGCAGGAGGGGCTCCTCTCCTTCAGCACCGCCAGGGTGCACCTATGGGCCCGGGCCAGCTCCAGCACCTCTTCGGCTCCGAGGCGGTACGCCTCCGTCACGTCCTTTCCCGCCCGGTCCACCACCCGGCCGTCTCTCTGGAGCTCCGCCGGCGGGCGGGGCGTGGGCAGGCCGCCCATCACCTCCGGGCACACGGGGATCAGCCGGTGCCCCAGCACCTCCAGCCGCGCCAGCTCCCCGCAGGGCCTGGAGGCCCCGTCGTACCGGCAGGGAGTCCCCAGCAGGCAGGCACTGACCAAAATATCCATCTGTCTCTCCCCTTCCCCAACATCAGAAAAGGGCCCGCTGCGCCTTGCAGCGGGCCCTCAATCTGCTGTCAATGGGTCAAATAATATTTCACCAAAGTCTGGAGCAGCTCATCCCGGTCCACTTTTCGGATCAGCGCCCTGGCGTTATTGTGGTTGGTGATATAGGTGGGATCTTCTGAGAGGATATAGCCCACGATCTGATTGACTGGGTTATAGCCCTTCTCCTGAAGCGCCTGATACACCGTAGTCAAGATCGCCTTGATCTCCAGATCCCGCTGATCGCCCAGCCGGAACTTCCGAGTGAAATCCATCTCATCCATCGAACACACCTCCTGCAGCGTTGAAGTGGAACACTTGTGCTTAGTTTACTCCAAAAAGGAGGCGGTGTAAAGGGTATGGGGCAAAATTTTAAGAAAAATTTAGGACTCCTCCGGCTCCTGCCGGCCCTTCTGCTCCGCCGGCACCCACTCCACCCGCAGGAAGCAGCACAGCAGGTACACAGCGGCCACCAGAAGGGCGGCCACCGCCAGCTCCTCGCTGGGCTGGCCGAAGCGCAGATAATACTGGGTGGACATCTCTGCCTTTTCCTCCATCAGACTGCCGGAAAACAGGGAATAGACCTGGGGATAGGCCAGCATCCCCCGGAACCCCAGGCAAGCCAGCATCATGGCCAGGACCGGGAGCAGCATCCCCCAATGCCTCCGCTTCAGGCAGGGGAGCAGAGCCAGCACCCCTGCCATCGTCCAGACCGCCAGATAGAGTTCCTGCTGGTGCTGGTACCAGAATCTCGGCAGGAGAGTCTGCCGGTAGAGATACCAGAACCCGGCCAGGACGATGGGGCACAGAGCGGGCATGGCCTTGCTCCAGGCGAAGGGGGCCCGGGCCAGCCGGGGATGCCCCCGCAGGTCGGGCAGCCGCACCGGGAGATCCCCTCTCTCCCCCGCCAGCCGCCGGGCAGCCAGCTGAGTCAGAACGGTGAGGCCGCAGGTGCCCGCCAGCCATAGGGGCCCCAGAACAAGGACCAGCTGAAGCAGCGCGCCGGCATCCCCTCTCAGCAGTTGGAAAATCATGTTCTTCCACTGGCTCAGAACTGTGGGAAAAAGCACCTGAAACACCACGCCCCCCAGTTCTTCCGCCAGGGTCCAACTGACGCAAAAGCACATGGCCCAGCTGCCCAGGCGGAACCAGCGGGCGTGATAGGTGTAGTGAGCCTGGAGATAGATGCCGTAGGCCAGACAGCCCAGATAGAGGGCCCAGCACACCGGCACGGGGACGAACCTCCGCAGTAAATAAAAGGCCAGTCCTCCGCCGATGGCGAAGGCAAAGGAGAGCAGATTCTGCCAGTCGCTTTTCTGCAATGTGGGGACAGGGGCACCTGGGTCCAGCAGGGCATCCACCGTCACATCCAGTGCCCGGGCCAGAGAGAGCAGGGTAGGGACATCCGGGTAGCTCCCGCTCTCCCACCGGGAGACTGATTTGTTGGACACGCCGATGCGATCGGCCAGCTCCTGCTGGGTGAGCCCCCGCTCCCGGCGGTACCGTTTCAGCCGCTGGGCAAATTCCAGTTCATCCATGGTGTCTCCTCCTGTGATCCTTTCTTACCTCTATCATACCGGAAAAACGTTCCCGCCGCCACCCCGGAGGGTGAGAATCTGCTCTCGCGGGACAGGAATTTGTTCCCGGAAGTGGAAAATCAGGTCTCAGGCCGCAGGGGGCACATAGGATGCGTCCCCTGCAAGATGTTGTAAACCTCCGGCTCACAGCACTGTGCATTGCCGACCGGCTCAGCTGTCTGTACAGGTCTCGCGATCTCGTCCATCACTCTTTCTTTCCGGGATCACAAATAAAAGGATCAAATGCCAATAGGAATAATATAAAAACAGACAACATATCCCATACATCAGGTACAGGATCGCCCGCCCTGCTGCCGTCTCTGGCTTCGTACTGTTTTATGGTTACATCGGGCATAAAAAGCGGGGGCGAAACTTAGTTTCGCCCCCGCCAAAACTTTTCTGCGGGAAAACGCTTGTACGCGCTGCGCGCCCCGTCTGCCACGGGGCGGCCTCAGCGCAGTACCGCGCCCAGCTCCTTTTCCAGAGTTTCCAAAATCGCTTTCACATCGGCGTCCGCCTCTTCGGCGGTCAGGCTGCGGTCGTCAGCCCGGAGGACCAGGTTGAAGGCCACAGACTTCTTGCCCTCGGCCACGCCCTTGCCCCGATAGATGTCGAACAGGGTGACCTCCTTCAGCAGTCCCTTCGCCCCCCGACGGATGCAGTCCTCCAAGGCTCCCACGGTGACCGCTTCGCCGCACACCACGGCGATATCCCGGGTGACGGCAGGGAACTTGGGCAGGGGCACGTACTGGGGATCGGGGCCCTTCCCGCACATCAGCTGGTCAAAGTCCAGCTCGGCGCAGTAGAACTCTGCGTCCACGCCGTAGTTCTGGGCCACCAGGGGGTGGATCTGACCAAACACGCCCACCTCCTGGCCGTTGGCCAGCACCTGGGCACAGCGGCCTGGGTGGTAGGAGGGATTGGGGATCTGAGGGGCCTCAAAGGTGACGTTCGCCGCCCGGATCTCTCCCAGGATGGCCTCCACCGCCCCCTTCAGGGCAAAGAAGTCCATTCCTTCGCCGTAAGCGCCCAGAGAGAGCACCTTCTTCTCCACCGCCAGGCCGTCGGCCCCGCCAGGGAGATAGATGCGGCCCACCTCATACAGCTTGGCGCACTTGTTGCGGAAGTTGTAGTTCCGGGTCAGGATCTCCAGCATGGAGGGGAGCACCGTGGTGCGCATGATGGAGGTATCCTCCCCCAGAGGGTTGAGGATCTTGAAGGACTGGCGGCGGGGATCGTCCGAAGCCCAGCGGATCTTGTCGTAGTAGGTGGGGGAAATGAAGGAGTAGGTGATGATCTCGTCATAGCCGCATGCACGGCACACCGCCCCCAAGGCGCGCTCCAGCTCCTGCTCAGGGGAGTAGCCGCCCCGGGTGGTCTGGCCCCGCATGAGGGTGGTGGGGATGTTGTTGTAGCCGTGGAACCGGGCCACCTCCTCGGCCAGATCGGCCATGGCCTCCACGTCGGAACGCCAGGAGGGCACGGTGACCTGGTCTCCCTCCACCTGGAAGTCCAGCTTCTTCAGGATGGACACCATCTCCTCGGCGGCGATGTCGGTGCCCAGCAGGGCGTTGATCTTCTCCGGCTCCAGCTTGAGCACCCGGGGCTGAGGGACGTAGTTGAGGATGTCGATGACGCCGTCCACCACCTCGCCGGCCCCCAGCAGCTCCACCAGCTCACAGGCCCGCTCCACGGCGGGGAGGGTGTTCAGGGGGTCCAGGCCCTTCTCATACTTGGCGCTGGCCTCGGTGCGCATGCCCAGGGCCAGGGCAGTGCGGCGGATGGTGGTGCCGTCGAAGTTGGCGGACTCAAAGACCACGTCCGCGGTGTCGGAGACGATCTCGCTGTTCAGGCCGCCCATAATGCCCGCCAGGCCCACGGCCCGGTGCTCATCGGCAATGACCAGCATATTGGGATTGAGCTTACGCACGCTTCCGTCCAGGGTGGTGAGCTCCTCGCCCTCCTCCGCCCGGCGGACCACGATCTTGCCGCCCTTCACATAGCGGTAGTCGAAGGCATGCATGGGCTGGCCGTACTCCAGCATGACGTAGTTGGTGATGTCCACGATGTTGTTGATGGGGCGCACGCCCATGGCCCGCAGCCGCTCCCGCATCCACTTTGGGGAGGGAGCGATCTTCACGTTGCGCACCATTCGGGCGGTGTATCGGGGGCACAGGTCGGCCGCCGGGGTCTCCACATCCAGCAGCTCCGGCAGCACGCCGGGGCCGCCGCCCTTCACCACCGGCTGGTGGAGGGCCAGGGGTGCGTCAAAGGTGGCGGAGGCCTCCCGGGCCAGGCCGATGATGGAGAGGCAGTCGGGGCGGTTGGGGGTGATCTCGAACTCCACCACGTGGTCGTCCAGGCCCACCACCGGCTTCAGGTCGTCCCCGGGTTTACAGTCCTCGTGAAGGATGAAGATGCCGTCGGGGATGCAGTGGGGGAACTCCGCCTGCTGGGCGTGGAGGTCATCCAGGGTGCAGACGGCCCCTCGCTTGGTGTCATAGGCCACCAGGTCGCCGTTGTGGAGATTGGCACAGGTGGTGGTGACTGTCACGGACAGGGCCTCCTGGCCGGCCCAGAACAGGCGGCAGGTCCAGCCGGCCTCTCCGGCGGGCTCTACTCCCTCCACCAGGGCAGCTATCACCGGCCCATAAATCTTGTCCCCCGGCTGGATGTCCGCGGAGATAGAGGGCTTGTCCTTATCCAGGGGCTTGTAGTCCCCCAGGATGGCGGCAGGAGTGATGACGGCGTAGGGGAAGTCCCGGGTGTCCAGGCCCAGCTCACTCAGGCCGCACAGCATGCCGTTGGACACCACGCCCCGCAGCTTGCCCTTTTCAATCTTCTTGCCCCCAGGCAGGGTGGACTTGTGCATGGCCACAGGCACCAGGTCGTCTATGTGGACGTTCCAGGCCCCGGTGACAATCTGCACCGGCTCCTCCCGGCCCACGTCGATCTGGCACACCCACATGTGGTCGCTGTCCGGGTGGTGCTCCATGGACAGCACCTTGCCCACCACCACGTTCTGGATCTCGGCACCCAGGTCGTGGGTCAGCTCCACCTTGGAGCCGGACAGGGTCATGGACTCCGCAAACTCTTTATCATCGGCCTCAACGCTCACAAACTCGCTGAGCCACTTGCGAGATAGATTCATAGTATAAAACTCCCTTTGTTTGAATTAGGAATGAGGAGTTAGGAATTAGGAATTGTGGTGTCCGGTTTTGTCGGAATATTTGGAATTGAGCTGCGGAAGAAACCGCTTCAATTTCTAACTCCTAATTTCTAATTCCTAATTGATTTTTAGAGCAATCAGAATTGCTCTAAAAATCTAACGTCGTTCTCAAAGATGAGCCGCAGGTCAGCGATCTTGAAGCGGCGCATGGCGGTGCGCTCCAGCCCCATGCCGAAGGCCCAGCCGGAGTAGACCTCCGGGTCGATGCCCGCCATTTTCAGCACCTTGGGGTGGACCATGCCGGCACCCAGCAGCTCGATCCAGCCCTCCCCCTTGCAGGTGGGACAGCCCACGCCGCCGCACTTGTGACACTGCACGTCCATCTCGCAGGAAGGCTCGGTGAAGGGGAAGTGGTGAGGACGGAAGCGGGTCTTGGTGCCCTTGCCGTAAAGCTGCTCCACCACCGTGTTCAGGGTGCCCTTCAGATCGGCCATGGTGACCCCCTTGTCGATGACCATGCCCTCCACCTGGTGGAACATGGGGGAGTGGGTCGCATCCACCTCATCCTTACGGTACACCCGGCCGGGGGCGATGATGCGGATAGGCAGTTCCATAGTCTCCATGGCCCGCACCTGCATGGGGCTGGTCTGGGAGCGGAGCATCACCCGGCTGTCCTCGTCAAAGTAGAAGGTGTCCGACCAGTCACGGGAGGGGTGTCCCTCCTCCGCATTGAGCTTGTCGAAGTTGTACTCGGCCAGCTCCACCTCCGGGCCGTCCAGCACGGTGAAGCCCATGCCGATGAAGATGTCCTTGATCTCATCCAGGGCCAGGTACATGGGGTGCTTGTGTCCCAGCTTCACCTCGCGGCCGGGGATGGTCACATCCACAGCCTCGTCCTTCAGGCGCTGCTCCAGGGCCTGGGCCTCCAGCTTACCGGAGGCGGCCTCAATGGCCGCCTCCAGAGCGGAGCGGACCTCGTTGGCCAGCTGGCCCATGGCGGGGCGCTCCTCGGCGGACAGCTTGCCCATCATTTTCAGAACGGCGGTGAGCTCACCCTTCTTGCCCAGATACTGGACGCGCAGGCTGTCCAACTCGGCGGCGGACTGGGCCTGCCCAAAGGCGGCCAGCGCCTCCGAACGGATCTTTGCTAACTGTTCTTTCATCTGTGTTCTTCCTTTCAGAGGTAAATTGATCGGACGGGGGCGGACAGCAAAAAAGCCTTCCGCCCCAAACCTGTTGGGACGAAAGGCAACCCTTCCGCGGTACCACCCGTATTCGTGTCAGACACGCACTTGAACTTCCCGATAACGGCGGAACAGCCGTCCCCCTCTCAGGGGCCGCTCCCGGGCGAACCAAACGACACGCTTCAGGGCGGCTTTCAGCCGGTGACCACCCCTCTCTGAGAAACGAAAGCACGTTATTTTCCCGCTCTTCGCATTTGTACTAAAGGTATATATACCACAAATCTTCTTGTATTGCAAGTCCCCGGAGACTATAATAGAGGCGAGACCAGCAAAAAAGGAGGTCTTCTCCATGAAACGGCTCTTCACAGCCGCTCTCTCGGCGGCCCTGCTCCTGTCCCTCGCCCTTCCCTCCTCCGCCGCCGGGACCGGCCGGGCAGTGGACTGGGCCCTGTACACCGACATCACCGCCCAGATCAACGGCCACCCTCTGCGCTCCTACAATGTGAATGGCAGCACCGCCGTGGTGGCGGAGGACCTGCGCGGATATGGCTTCCAGGTCCTCTGGGATGCAGAGGACCGCACCCTTTCCGTGGAGCGGGCCGCGGACAGCACAGGCTGCCCTGCCCTCCCGGCGTCCTGGCCGGACTACACGCCGCCCGCCCTCACCCAGCCGGTGGGGACCCGGGCACAGCCCATCCTGTCCACGGACATTGACACCTATGTGGCCGGGCAGTATGTCAGGAGCTGCAACATTGGCGGCGAGACCCTGATCTGGTTCTCCGACCTGGCTCCTTACGGTGCCGTTGCCTTCGACGAGGACAGCCGCACCGCCGAGCTGACCCTCGGCGATCCCATGCAGATCCAGTTGGATGATCTGATCCAGCGCATGGAGGATGTAAAAGAGTTTATCAATGTGGAATATCAGCTGTATCCCTCGGCTTCCGGGACGCTATTTGCCGGCTCGATGGGCGGCGTTCCCCACGGGAGCAGTTTCCAACTATATTTTGTGAGAAACAACGGAACAAAACTCGATATCATCAGTCTTCTTCCCGCCTATATGGGTGGGTCTCACTCTTTCGCCCGTTATCGGGACATCGAACTGGATGATGCCGGAACTGTATTGACCTTTATTTCCCCGGTGAAAGAGACAATAAACTGGGCTACCGGCGAAACCAAGGACTGGGGAGATACCCTCTGTACAGTCGATCTGGTCAGCGGCACCATGCGGTCCATGCATCCCCTGTCCCAGACGCTGACCCAGTGGTCCGCCTATTATGAAGCAGAGACCTGGCCGGAAGGATTTCTCCCGCCCACGCCTCCCCTGTCTGACGGCAGTGTATCCCTGACCCTGAGCCGGCCCGAGGGGACAGCCGAAGTGGTCTGTCTGGATGGTTCCCTTCCTTCCTACTTCATGTCCATCACCGTCAGCCAGGACGGCATCGCCGTTGTCCATGAGCAGGGGTTGTTCAGTCAAGACTTTTTCGGCACCCCCTATGGGCTCCTCTATCAGAAGCTGTTGGACCTGGAACTCCCCTCCGTCTTTCAAGATGATTCTGATTTGGAGGCATCGCCGGAGCAGATGGCTCAGGCCGCTCAGTGGCTCCAGGCCGCCAAGAATGGGGAGCCCATTCCAGGCAATCTCTGGTGGAGCGGCGGCAATGGACACCGGGATCTGGTCTTTGACTTTGATCAGCCTGTCACTCTGGAGAACGGAGACATTCTTACCTTTCATATGGGTCTGCCGGAATGAACGGCCTCTTCTCCCCACCAAGCAAAAACGCGCTGCCCGCTGGGCAGCGCGTTTTGTTTTTTATCCCCGGGCCACGGCCTCGGCCACCCGGATGCCGTCCACGGCGGCGGAGACGATCCCGCCGGCGTAGCCCGCCCCCTCGCCGCATGGGTACAGGCCCCGCAGGGCGGACTGGAAGGTCTCGTCCCGCAGGATGCGCACCGGCGAGGAGGACCGGGTCTCCACTCCAGTGAGCACCCCGTCCGGCGCGGCGAAGCCCCGGAGCTTCCGGTCCATCAGGGGCAGGGCTCCCCGCAGCGTATCCGCCACCGCCCCGGGCAGGCACCGGTCCAGCTCCGTCCAGGTCACTCCTGGGCGGTAGGTGGGCCGGATGGCACCCGGTCCCTGGGAGGGCCGCTTCTTCAAAAAGTCCTCCACCCGCTGGGCAGGAGCCAGGAAGCCGCCACCCCCCGCCTGGAATGCCGCCCGCTCCCACTCCTCCTGGAAGCGCACCCCGGCCAGCGGTCCGGCACCGGCGGGGAAGTCCTCCGGCCCCACCCCCACGAGAAAGCCGCCGTTGATGTTCTTCCCATCCCGGGCCCGGAAGCTCATGCCGTTGGTCACCACCTGTCCCTGGGCGGAGGAGGCGGCCACCACCTCCCCCCCGGGGCACACGCAGAAGGTGAAGGCGGACCGGCCCGTGGGCAGGTGGCAGGCCAGCTTATAATCGGAGGGCGGGAGCTGTCTCCATGCCGGACCGTACTGCCAGGCGCTGATCTCCCGCTGAAGGTGCTCGATGCGCACCCCCACGGCAAAGGGCTTCTGCTCCATTGGCACCCCCGCCTGATGGAGCATGGCAAAGGTGTCCCGGGCGGAGTGTCCCGGGGCCAGCACCAGGGTGTCGGCTTTCAGAAGATAGCCCCCCTGGGGCCCCGCCACCCGCAGCCCCGTCAGGGCGTCCCCCTGTATGGTCAGCCCCTCCAGCCGGTGGCCGAAGCGCACATCGCAGCCCAGGGCAATGAGCTCCTGCCGGATGTGCTTCACCACCTGCCGCAGCACGTCGGTACCCACATGGGGCTTATGGGAATACTTCACGTCGGCGGGGGCTCCCGCCTCCACCAGCGTATCCAGCACAGCGGCGATGCGGGGGTCATGGGTGCCGGTGGTCAGCTTTCCGTCGGAAAAAGTGCCAGCCCCTCCCTCTCCGAACTGGACGTTGGAGCCCTCGTCCAGGGCCCCGGCGGTCCAGAAGCGGTCCACGTCCCGGGTCCGCTGGTCCACGTCCTGGCCCCGCTCCAGCACGACACAGGGAAAGCCGTTCCGGGCCAGGAACAGAGCCGCAAACAGGCCCGCCGGGCCCATGCCTACCACCACCGGGGGCAGAGCGGAGCGCCGTCCCGCTGCCGGAAAGGCGTATGCCTGCCGCTCCGTCCGGGACACGTTCCGCCCCGGCGCGTTTTCCACCAGCCGCTCCTCCTGGGGCATGGACAGCTCCACCGTATAGACATAGTGGACCTCGCTCCTGTTCCGGGCGTCGATGGACTGCCGGACGATCTCCAGCTCTCCCAGCTGCCCCGGCCGGAGCCCCAGGGCCCGGGCCGCCCGCTTGCGCAGCTGCTCCAAATCTCCGTCTACCGGAAGGGACAGGTTACTGATCCGGATCATAAGGTCCCACCCTTTCTTCTCCCGGGGCAGGGCCCCGTTTCGCGGTGTGATTGTACCACAGCTTCTCCTCCCGTGCAAGGGCACCGCCTGCTTTTGCCATTTTGCCCGGTCTGTCCGGAGGGCTTTCTGCCCTCTTTTTTCTCTTTCGATGCTCTCAGTGTACAGAGGGTATGCTTTCCCAATACCTGCAAATAATGAATGTAGGCCTTCGGCCTGTTTTGTCACTGATTTCCCCCCTGCTCCCCGCCCACCTATGCTATTCTTGTAACACGTTCCTGCAAAAACGACATTTTTCGACAAAAGGAGAGGATCATCTTATGGCAAGGAAACGAGTGGAACGCAACATTTCCTTTGATGACGTGCGAAAGGTATATTATGTCAGCATGGATCTGGGCAAGAACAGCGAGGGGAAGCGGGTCAAGCAGTACCGCACCTTCCCCAACCTGACCTCCGCCCGGACGGGCCTGCGGGAGTTTTACGCCGATCGGGACAAGCTCCTCCACCCGCCCAAGCAGGAGCAGACCCTGCGCCAGTGGCTGGATTACTGGATGGAGAACATCATCCGCCCCAACCGGGCGGAGACTACGGTGTATGCGTATCAGAAGATCATCGACAACCACCTGGACCCGCTGCTGGGCGCCGTCCCCCTGTCCAAGCTCAGCCCCAAGCAGATCCAGGAGTACTACCAGACCATGACGCGGACGGAGGGGCTCTCTTCCAACACCATCCGCCGGCACCATGACCTGCTCTCCGCCGCCCTGCGGATGGCAGTGCGGCAGGATATGCTCCGGGTCAATCCCATGGAGCGGGTGGAGCCGCCCCGCCCCAAGCTCCACGAGGCCTCCTATTATACCCAGGAGAACCTGAAGGTGCTCTACCAGCTGGTAGAGGGCCACTGGCTGGAGATGGTGGTCAAGGTCACCGCTGGGCTGGGTCTGCGGCGGGAGGAGATCTGCGGCCTGAAATGGGAGAGCGTGGACTTCCAGCGCCGCGTCGTCCATATCAAGGAGGCCCGCACTGCCTATGGCGCCACAGTGGTCCAGAAGGAGACAAAAAACCGCTCCTCCATGCGCACCCTGTTTATGCCTGACGAGCTCTATGAGCTGCTCCGCCGGGAGAAGGCCCGGCAGGAGCAGGAGCGGGCCATCCGGGGCGGGGATTACGCCGCCTCTGGACATGTGGTGCTGGACAGAGAGGGACTGCCCTACTCCCCCAACGCCCTGTCCCTGGCCTTCACCCGGTTCGTGCGGAAGAACCACCTTCCCCGGCTCACCCTCCATGGACTGCGCCACACCTTCGCCACCATCGCCTCTGCCCAAGGCGTCCCTCTGTTCGACATCGGCAAAGCCATGGGACACAGCACCCCCGCCACCACCGGCCGGATCTACACCCACCTGGTGGACCGCACCCATGAGGAGACCCTGCTGCTGGTCTCCGCCGCCCTGAAGTGACAGCTTCTCGGGACATACCCCCGCCTCCGCCCCCATATAGTGGGGGTGGAGGTGATCCCATGCCCCTGTCCCTGCCTGAGTTCCTGTGCCAGATGACGGCCAGCCCGGCCCTGACCCTCACGGTGCTGCTCACTCTGGCCGTCCTGCTGGTCAACGGCTGGACCGATGCCCCCAATGCCATCGCCGCCGCTGTGGTCACCGGGGCCCTCCCTTTCCGTCCGGCGGTTGGGCTGGCCGCCCTGTGCAACCTTCTGGGCGTGCTGTGCGTCACGGCGGTGAATACATCAGTGGCCGAGACCATCTACTCCATCGCCTCTTTCGGCGGCGGTCCCCGGGCGGCCCTGGCCGCCCTTTGCGCCGCCATGGCTTCCATCGTTCTCTGGGCGGCAGCGGCCTGGTGGTTCGGCATCCCCACCAGCGAGAGCCACGCACTGGTAGCCGGCATCTCCGGGGCGGCCGCCGCCCTGGAGGGCAGCTTGTCCTGCATCCGGTGGGACTGCTGGGCCCGGGTGGTGCTGGGGCTGCTGGTCTCAGTGGGAGCGGGCTTCTGGGCGGGCCGCCGGGCCCTGAGGGCGCTCAGCCGACTGTCCTGGAGCGACCGGCTGTTCCGCAGGGCCCAGATCCCCGGGGCTGCCCTCACCGCCTTCCTCCACGGTGCCCAGGACGGGCAGAAATTTCTGGGCATCCTTCTACTGGGCATTGCCCTGTCCCAGGGCCGTCAGGACGAGCAGACCTTCCTCATCCCCTTTTGGCTCATGGCCCTGTGCGCCGGTTCAATGGCCCTGGGCACTGGGATGGGCGGGCGGCGCATCATCGACACCGTGGGCCGCGAGATGGTGCGTCTGGGTCCCCGGGAGGGGCTGGCCTCCGATCTGGGCGGCGGCGGCTGTCTGCTGCTGGCCACCCTGCTGGGCCTTCCGGTGAGCACCACCCACACCCGCACCGCTGCCCTGCTGGGTGCGGGGAGCACCTCAGGCCGCCGGATCGACTGGTCGGTGGCCCGCTCCATCGCCCTCACTTGGGTGCTCACCTTCCCTGGCTGCTTCACCCTGGGCTGGTGCATGGCCCGGCTGTTCCTCGCCTGGGTCTGAATACAGCGCCGCCCCGCCGCTGATCGCGGCGGGGCGGCGCTCTTTCCTTTTATTCCGAGAGCAGGATGCGGTCGTTGTCCAGCTCCCTGCCGGCCCCAGCCTTGAACCGCTTCAGCAAGTCCTCCACCGTCAGGCCCTTCCGCTCCTCCCCCCCAATGTCCAGCACGACCCTTCCACTGTCCATCATCAGGGTGCGGTTGCCCAGCTCCAGAGCATTTTTCATGTTGTGCGTCACCATCATGGTGGTGATATGATGCTCCGCCACGATCTCCCGGGTCAGGCCCAGCACCTTCTCTGCTGTAGAGGGGTCCAGGGCCGCCGTGTGCTCGTCCAGCAGCAGCAGCTTGGGCGGGACCAGCGTGGCCATCAGCAGGGTAAGCGCCTGACGCTGTCCGCCGGACAGCAGCCCCACGGGCTGCTTCATCCGGTCCTCCAGCCCCATATCCAGCAGGGCCAGCCGGTCCCGGAAGAACTGCTTCTCCGCTTTGCTGGTCCGGCTGAAAAAAGCGTTCTGATTCTTGGCAGTGCGCAGATAGGCCAAGGCCAGGTTCTCCTCGATGGTCATATGAGGCGCCGTCCCCCGCATGGGGTCCTGAAACAGCCGCCCTATTTCCCGGCTGCGCTTGTACTCCGGCTTGAAGGTGATGTCCTCCCCCGCCAGGCGGATGGCGCCCTCATCCACATAGAAGGCCCCCGCGATGGCGTTGAAGAGGGTGGATTTACCCGCGCCGTTGGAGCCCACGATGGTGACGAAGTCCCCCTTCTCCAGACGGAGGGCAACTCCGCTCAGCGCCTTCTTCTCGTTCACCGTTCCGGGGTTGAAGGTCTTGGAGATACACGCAAGTTCCAGCATCTCAGCGTCCCCCCTTTCTCATTTCCGCCTTCCGCTTCTGGAAGGCAGCCCACTGCTTGAGGGTGGGCGCCGCGATGGCCAGCGCCACCAGGATGGCGGTCAGCAGCTTCATAGCCTCGATGATCCTGGAGCTGAGGGCCGCCGCATAGATGATCCGGTAGAGGATGCTGCCCACAAAGACGGAAAGCGCCCCCCGCAGCATGGAGCCACGGCCCAGCACCGTCTCACCGATGATGAGGCAGGCCAGCCCGATGACCACCATTCCGGTGCCGATGTTTACGTTGGCGCTGCGCTGGGACTGGCCCACCAGAGCGCCGGAAAAGGCAGTGAGGGCGTTGGCGATGCACAGCCCCACGGTGATGGTGAAGTTTGGGTTGATGGAGGAGGCCCTGACCATGTCCCGATTGTCCCCCGTGGCTCGGATGGACAGGCCCAGCCGGGTCCCCAGGAAAGCCACCAGCAGCAGGGCCGCCCCCACCGTCAGCACCCCGCCCAGCAGGATCTCGCTCCAGGCTCCGCCGATACCGGTAGCCTGGAACATGCGGAAAATAGTGTCCTGGCGGAGCAGGCTGGCGGTGGAGGTCCACCCCATGGCCATCAGGTTGATGGTGTAGAGCCCCGTGTTGGTGATGATGCCCGCCAGGATGGAGGGCACCCCCATCTTGGTCTGGAGGAAGGCGGTCACAAAGCCTGCCGCCGCCCCGGCAGCCATGGCGGCAGGGACCGCCAAGACGGGGTGGCCTGCGATGCACACTGTCACCGACACGGCCGCCCCCAGGGTGAAAGCCCCATCGGTGGTGAGATCGGCAATGTCCAGGATGCGGTAGCTGAGGAACAGAGCCAGGGCCACCGGTGCGTACAACAGGCCCAGTTCCAGGGCTGTCTGGAGAATATAGAGCATAGCGGGTTCCGTCCTTTCAGGCCAAAGCCCCTCCGGCGTCCTGCCGGGGGGACTGGCGGTATTGTGCGGTCAGGGTGTGCTTAGTCCTCGGTGGTGGCCACTTCCACCACCTGGCCCATGTCGCTGAACATGGAGTAGTCCGCGCCCAGAGTCTGGGCGGTCTCGGTGTTGACGGTGATGATGCCGCCCTCCACCAGATAGTAGTCCTCCATGCCGTCCATGCCCTCCGACGCCACCTGATAGGCCAGGTCGGCGGTCTGAGTGCCCAGGTCGGTATAGTTCACGCCGCAGGTGGTGAAAGCGCCGTTGCGGACAAAGGAGTCAGCGCCTGTGTAGTGGGGGATGCCCGCCTCCGCCAGTTCGGGGGCAATGGCCAGCTCGGCCTCCATGATCTTGTTATCGGTGGGGGTGAAGACTGCGTCCACGCCGTCGGCGATCAGCGTCCCGGCCGCGGCGATGACCTCATCTACGCTGTTTGCGGTGTACTCTTTATAAGCGATGCCCTTGCCGTCCAGATACTCCTTCGCCTCTGCAATGGGCTTGGTGGAGTTGGGCTCAGACAGGGAGTAGAGCAGGCCCACAGTCTGCACCTCCGGGTCCTGGGCCAGCATCATGTCCAGGATGAACTGGGTGTTCAGGGCGTCACTCATACCGGTGACATAGTCCAGGTCCAGCAGATCGGCCTGCTCCGGGTCACTGACGGCGGCGTACACCACTGGGATGCCGGTGCCCTCGGCGGCCACGGTCATCAGCTGGGCGGCGGTGGTGGCCACCGGAATGATGACGTCCACACCATCGGCCACTACCTGGGCGCCGATCTGGTTCAGGATGGTCTCGTCCCCCTGGCCGCTGTACACCTGGCCGTAGTCGATGGTGATGCCCTGCTCGGCGGCGATCTCGTCCAGCCGGGCGGTGATGGCGTTGGCGATCTCATCCAGGGAGGCATGGTCCATCTGCTTCACTACCGCCACCTTGATGGCGGTGCCGCCGGTCTCGGAGCCGGAAACGGCCGGGGCAGGGGCGGCGCCGGAGGAGGCGGAGCTGCTGCCGCCGGAACAGGCGGCCAGGCCGGCCATCATGGTCAGGGACAGGGCGGCAGCGGTAAACTTCTTCATCATGTCATGCTTTTTCATCGTGTTTTCCTCCAAAAAACAAAATTTGTTCGGGTGGGCGATGGAGGGGCCGGTGCCGGCGGCCTTGACTTGGGAGCGCAGCCAATAAAAAAACAGCTCCTCATCCCACATGGGACAAGAGCTGCACTCCTGCGATACCACCCAAATTGACGTAAACGTCCGCTCGCTTCACGCGCCATCACGCGTGCCCGATGGATAACGGGTGGGTCCCCGTCGGCATCTACTGAGCCAAAGCCGTTCAAGCCGCCCTCGGAAGTCCATTCACACAGTTGCGCCCCGCCCTGATCCCACCACCCAGGACTCTCTGAAGGTTTGCCCACTGGCTACTCATCTTCCTCGCAGGTTTCTGCTGATTGATTTGTTGGGCTTATTATAGCCGCCCCTTTCCCACTTGTCAACCCCTTTTTTCTGGACCTCCGTTTTCCACAGGCTGGGAGCGGGCCGCCGGAGCCCTCCCTATCAGCCGCCCCGGTCCGAACACATAAAATTTCCGATTTCACATATGCTGTCCATGGGTGATGAAGATGAAAATGAAGAAGCATCTATGGGGGACCTATGGGACTTGGGTCCTCTTCACCGAGGCGGTGGGCGGCCTGGCCGGCTGGCTGACCAGGGACGGTACACAGCTCTATTCCCAGGTCATTACCAAGCCTCCTCTTTCCCCGCCAAGCATCGTGTTTCCCATCGTATGGGTGATCCTGTTCGCCCTGATGGGCATTGGCGCGGCCCGGGTCTATCTGGCGCCCCCCTCCGGTCTCCGGTCCCGCAGCCTGCTGCTCTTCCTAGTCCAGCTCGCTTTCAACTTCTTTTGGAGCATCATTTTCTTTCAGTTCCAGAATTTCGGCTTTGCCCTTGTCTGGCTGGCAGTGCTTTGGGCCCTGATCCTGTGGATGCTGCTGTCCTTCCTTCAGGTGGACTGCACCGCCGGGTGGCTGCAAGTCCCATATCTCCTCTGGGTGACCTTTGCGGCCTATCTCAATTGGGGTGTTTGGCTGCTCAATCCACGTTGAAAAAGGCTCCGGGCTCATAACCCGGAGATCGCAGGTTCAAATCCTGCCCCCGCAACCACAAAACCGTCTGATTTCTTTTGAAGTCAGACGGTTTTCCCTGTTTATTGCTCAAAAAAGTCGAGACTGATTTTTGGACCTTTGGGGTTGACCCATATTCTGACCCATACGAGCCAAAAGCGAGGTCCGGGTGCGGCTCTGCCGCGCCCGGACCTCGCTTTGTTTTAGGATATTTCCAGAGGGCGTTCGCCAGCACCTTTCCCATGGCTCTCGCCGCCTCTTTCTGGGCCGCTGTGGTCACATGGGCGTAGGTGTCCAGGGTGAAGCCCGCCAAGTAGTGACCCAACATCCCGGACACCGTCTTGATGTCCACTCCGTTCTGCAGGGCCAGGGTGGCGAATGTATGCCGGAGATCATGGAACCTGACTTTGGGCAGTCCCGCCCGTTTCAGCACCCGGTGGAGCATGTGCAGGACGCTGTCCGGGAGATGGGGCCGCCGCTGGGTGACGGAAACACCCATGGGCTGCTACCCGCTTTTTTCTTCTGCTTCAACAGAACGCTTACCGCATCCTCTGCTAATGGAAGGGTGCGGTGGGCATTTTTCGTTTTCAGAGGTGCCTCTACCACCTCACCGTTTATGCAGGAGATCTGCCGCCGTACCCGGAGGTCACCTCGGTCCAAATCAAGGTCCTCCCACTTGAGGCCCAGTAGCTCTCCCCGCCGCAGGCCGGTGGCCAGCTCCACGTAGTAGAGCTCGAATACACCGCTCTCTTTCGCCTCCCGCAGGAAGGAGGCCAACTGCTCCACCGGCAGGGTTTTCATCTCTCTGTGCTCCACCTTAGGCAGAGCGCGGCCCTCCGCCGGGTTGGTGAGGATGATCCGCTGCTCCTGGGCCAGCTTTAGGGCTGAGGAAAGAATCTGGTGGATGTTCCGCACCGTCTTGGCACTAAGGCCCTTGGGCTGCCCTTTAGCCTCCAGCCGGTCTACCCAATCTTTTGTCAGCAGCTTCTTGTAGAGCTTCTGTAAGTCCAGAGATTGTGTCTCCTTAATGGCGGCGTTCAGCTTCTCCTTGGCCTCCTCCTGAGTTCTGCCCAGTACATTCTTGTAGATGGTCTTGCTCGTCTCCGGGTCATGTCCTGCCGTGTACCGTCTCTCCCATCGAAGAATCAGCTTGTACTGTTCTTTGACAAAACCTGTTTCTGCTCTTACCACAGCCCAGAACCATTTTTAAAGGGGCTTGATTAAACGGCTGGCCCCCCCTCCGTCTTCAAGAAAGTATATCGCAGCTAATAAAAGCAAATAGTTTGGAATTCAAAAATCGGTGTTTCATCATGTTACAAGACAGTTATCTTTGTTTACCGGAGAGGGTTGCTTTTATGTAACCATGGACAGCACCGAAACTACCCTCTTGTCCGAGACGCTGAAGATGGGGTCAGTCCTGAAACCACTCGAATCGTAACCGACACAAGGATCACCGCTGCACCCACAATGGTCAATGCCCCCGGTCGCTCATCCAGGAACAGGAATACCCACACTGGGTTCATTACTGGATCAATAATTGGTATTAACACTGTTTCCAATGCGGACAAGCCAGTACTGGCCTTAGCATAGAGGGTATAGCTGACTGCAACCAACAGGCCGGCCAGCAGAAGGAACAGCAAACTAATCGTGTCCGGCATACCGGCGTTCCACATAATAGGCAGTCCTGCCACAGCGGAAATTACATTGCCCAGATACATGGATAGTGCGGGATTCCCGTCCTTCTGCAGCCGCAGAAAGATGGAAATACCAGCAAAGGTGATTCCGTTAAAGATGGAGACGATATTTCCCTTTAAACTCCCACCGCTGTTGCTGTCCAAGAAGAAAAAGATCATCCCTAAAAAGACAAACCCTACACTGATAATATCCGCCCATCCGACCCGTTCCCGCAGAAAGAGCCAGGACAGCAGGGCCACATAGATGGGTGCAGTATACTGCATCATAATAGCAATGGCGGAGGAAGTGAGAGTAGTGGAGGTAATAAAGCAGTAGTTGAAAGCGGCGTAACAGATTGCCCCACCGATGACATACCTGTCGATTTTTTGGAAGCCTTTCCGCAGAACCATGGGGGCCAGAAGGATAACAGCGACTAGGCTACGTCCCGCCGCAATGGCGTACGGGCTCCATTCAATCATTTTAATATTGAATCCTGCCAGACTCCACATCAGAGCAACAAAGCACGTGATGGCGATGGCTTTCTTATGGCTCATGGAATCCATTCCTCCCTCATAAATAGAAGAGCAGGACCGCTACCCTGCTCTTCCTTCTGAATCACTGTTTGGTACGCAACAGACTATAGACGTCAGGCCGACGATTTTCCAAGGTAAAGATCTGTCGGCGAACCTGCTGCAAATAATCCAGATCGATCTCCGCTGTAATCACCTGAGGGTGGTTGGACGCCCGTGCGATCACATTGCCCCAGGGGTCTACCACCAGAGAGTTGGCATAGGCCTGGAACTTGGGCTTCACGCCGTACTGCGCCGGAGCCACTACATAACAGCCGTTTTCAATGGCTCTGGTGCGCAGTATGGTCTCCCAATGATCTTTGCCGGTTGGCATGGTAAAATCAGCAGGCATCAGAAGGATCTGCGCCCCTTCCAGGGCCATAATACGGTACATCTCTGCAAAGCGCATATCATAGCAGATGGACAGACCCAAGTGGCCCACCTCTCCTGTGTCCACGGTGACGATCTCATCGCCCGGGCAAATCCGCTCTGACTCCCGATTCACCGGACCGTTGGGGATGACCACATCAAAAGGGTGGATCTTGTGGTACTTGGCTGCCAGATTACCCCGGGGATCGATGACCATGGTGGAGTTAAAAGGCCGGGGATCATTGGGGTTTTTCTCATAGATACTTCCGCAGTGGAGCCAGACTCCATATTTTTTTGCCTGCTCCGACATGAGCTGGAACGTAGGACCTCCGGGAATTTCCTCCGCATGCCCCGCATTATCCAAACCCACATAGTTCATGCTCTCCGGCATGGTGATCAGCTTGGCGCCACGAGCCGCAGCCTCTTCAATAAAGGAGACTACGGTATCTAAATTCTTCTGTACATCATCTTGGGAATCAAGCTGCAAAACAGCTACGGTAAATTTATTCAAAGGAATACTCCTTTCTTAATTATAATGCAATCAGACAGATGCTTTTTTCCGGTTGCGTCCAAACAAAATCTCGCCGCCAATCAGGAAAAACAGCAGCAGCGCAACAGAAATCACGGTGGTGATCGTAGGCATAGTAAAAATCATTAGAGAACCCACTACCATGTAGGGGATCTGCCAGGCATAACCCAAGGTACTGGAGGTAGAAATGCAGGTGGAAGCAGTCGTCTCGTTGTCAGGATCCACCACCTTGACGAGCATCAAGCCGGTAGCCAGTACGCCGCAGGCCATGCCAAACAGGCCTACGCCAGTCTCAAAGGGGTTATCCTGGAGCCAACGCTTGCCCAGCACGAAGCAGACAAACAGGTTGACCAGCACCATGCAGATGGAGATGAGCACCAGCGGCAGCGCGTAGGAGACAAACACCTGCCGGGAAGTAGTGGCAATCGCAGCGGTGATCATATACTCCAGTGCAGTTCCGGTGATGCGGTTCATCAGCTTGCGGTCGATGCGCTCTCTCAGCGTTGTTTTGTTGATCACAAAACCTATGATCATACTGGATACCAGCACGGCGCCTACCAGAGGAAAGTTGGACATGATGGGATGAATCTTCATCAGCAGTGTCCGGACCACAATGCCGATCACGACTACAACGCCAACGATAGCCAGCTGAAAGGCCAACGGATCCAGGGAGGACACATTGGTCACACCATTGCCAACAGACACCCGGTTTTCCGGACGGATGTAGCCGGTACGCTCTCCCTCATCCATGTCCGCAAAGGACATCTTTACATGGGTCAGGCCCCTCTTGGCTCCCATATTGATAATTACCATACCCAGGATCACGCCGCACAGAATACCGATCGTAGCGAAGGTCACGCCCACGCCCACTGCATCGTTCCACAAGCCGGCATCCTGGATGATGTTACCCACGGTGGTGGCATTGCCGTGGCCCGCATAGAAACCCCAAACGCCCATGTAACCGAACTGATAAGGAAGCGTGCTGCCCAGCACCCCGAACAGCGCCGCGATGCCAAGACCAACTACCATCTGCCCCTGGTGGGCCGCACCGGCCAAAAAGGTGGTGGCCATACCGTCACGGCCCACTTGATTGAGCTCCAGGCTCAAGAACATCGTGGCGCACACAACAATAACCAGTACTCCCGACCACTGCCCAATGCCACTGGAAAACGGAATGTAAACAGGAGACACTTCGCCCAGCCAGCTGGGGCTGAAAAACATACCGATGGTTCCTGCAATCAAAGAGGTGGGGATAAAGTAACGTTGGAAAAGGGTAATCCGCTTACGAAGTTCAAAGCCGATGAGAAGCAAAACGCTGAGGTATGCAAAATCTTTCAATACATCCGTCAATGTCATGCAGGTTCACACCTTTCTCTTTGAATAAGATTTTCAGGGCACCGAATAGTAGGGGGTATATTTCTCTACCAGGGAAACCTGTCCCATCATGCGGTGGATGCGGGTGGGGGGATCTGTCATCTTGTCCCGTACCGAAAGCGTAGAACCCTGGTCGGCCAGTGCACCCAGAACTTCGATCATGCCCTGAGATGCAGCCAGCATGGAAGAGATAGGGAACAGTCCAATTGAGAAATTCAGCTCCTTCACCTGCTCAATGGGTACATTGCCGCCCACAAAGCCTTTCTCATTGAGATTAACCATGAGGGGAATCGCAGCCTGCTGAGAGACCTTTTCCAGCTCCTCCATAGACTTGATCCCATCCACATAGGCGTAATCTGCACCGCACTCCTTGGAGAGATTGATGCGGCGGATGGCTTCATCAATACCATAGCCGTACAAATTTGCACAGGTGCGGAATACAATCACAAAGTCAGGCGAAACATTGTCCCGGACCGCTTGGATCTTGGGACTCATCAAATCCCAATTGATGATTTCGTCTCGGGCGGGGTGGCTGGCGGGGAGAACCTTGTCATCAATCTGCAAGCCAGCTGCTCCCAGCTGCTCATACATGGCACCGGTGTTGGCTGCCTGAATGGCATTGCCAAATCCGTTGTCCGCGTCCGCCAGCAGAGGCGCAGAACAGGTAGAAACGATGTGCTGAATGGCAGTACCAAACTCCGCCAAGCTCAAAAAGCCAAAATCGGGACGGCCCAGCACACTGTAGGCCAGTGCTCCGCCGGACAGAAACAGGGCAGGGAATCCCGCCTCCTCTGCGATCTTGCCCGACAAGCAGTCATATACACCCGGCAGGGTTAAAAATTTGTTCTCCGCCAAAATACGGCGCAGGTCCTGGGCATGATTTTTGCTCATAACAGACTCCTCCTTATTTTCTGTTCTGCACCTTGCATTCTTTCCCGCAATGTGGTCTATCCTTGTTAAGAATTGTACAACATAGCCACTTACAATGTCGAATACCCATTTTGACATGACGATATGATAAAAAGCGCATAGGACAGTGGAAGAAATCTTTTGCGCGATATACAATAGTCTGATATCATTAGATAAAACAATTTCACGATCAAACAGATCTCCGCCCACTCATGTCCGGAAAGGAGCTTACTATGATTGACCAGCGTTTTTGCAAATATATTAAAACCATTGCTCAATATCATAGTTTTTCCAAAGCGGCTCAAGTTCTTTATGTCTCTCAGCCCGCCCTGAGCCGGTTCGTAAAGAAAGTGGAAGATGAGCTTGGGGTAACATTGTTTGACCGGGATACCATTCCCTTGCGCCTTACGTTAGCCGGTCAGCGATATCTGGAATATGTGGAACAGTTTCAGGGTCTGGAGCGGAATATGCGGCAGGAATTTTCCGCCATGGGCAAGCAGTCCTTCAACCGTCTGACCATCGCTACCCTCCCTCTCCTGGGCATCTATGTTCTGCCACGCATCGTACCGGATTTTGCGGAGCAATTTCCTTCTGTGGATCAGAAAATCGTAGAATGCTCCAGTGCTGAAATCTTAAAACAGCTAGACCATGACGATGTAGATTTGGTGCTGACCAATCTTAGGCCGGACAATCCTCATCTGCGCTACGAACGCCTCATGGGCGATCCTGTGGTGCTGGCTACGCAGTATGATGAACAAATGCAGCAGTACTATCCTGACTGCGGCAACAATTTGGAACACCCACTCCAGGTAGACCTGTCCCAATTTGAGCAGCAAACCCTGATTGTTCTTCGTGCCTGGCAGAACATGCGCATCGTTGCTGAGACGATCTGTCGGCATTACTCTTTTGCCCCTCAGCGGGTGGTGGAGGTACCAAGTCTGTCCTCGGCGCTCAGTTTGGTAGGCTGTGGACGGGGAATGACCTTCATCTGCCCCTCCTATGTTCACTGTATCCAGCCCCAAACTCCCTTGATCTACTTCTCCCTTCCGGAAGTCGCTACCCTTACGGATATAGTGGCAGTATCCCACCGTGACAACCAAAACCCTCTCGTAGATGCGTTTTGTCAATGTGCAATGCGTAAGCTGCACAGCTGCAAATAAAGGTCATGCAGAACTTCTGGGCTACATCTGTTTCCGCTGGCCCAAACCGTGATCCATACAGGGTTCAGGCTGGATGGATCCAATGGAGCCAAACCCACATCCAGACCGCAGCTCATATCCCAGAGATCGGAGGTTCAAGTCCTCCTCCCACAACCAAAAATCCGCTGAAATCGTATGATTTCAGCGGATTTCTTTATTACTTTTCTGCCCGGTTTATTTTTGTGTCTGCTGTTTGACCTATACTTTGATCCACGTCGGCACAAGCTCCGGATCTCTCCCCTCGCCGTCCGCGGCAGGGTCCGCTCCCTCCGCTGCGCCTCCTTTCCAAATGTGCCTCGCTGCTCTGGACTCACATTTGGGTTACTTCCCCTCCAGCACTCCCGCCATAGTTTGTGCCGCCTGACACTGGGCAGCCCCCGTCACATAGGTGTAGATGTCTAGGGTGAACCCGGCAGAGAAGCGACCCAGCATCCCGGACCTCGTCTTGATGTCCACTCCGTTTTGCAGGGCCAGGGTGGCGAAGGTGTGCTGGAGGTCATGGAACCTGACTTTAGGCAGTCCCGCCCGCTTCAGCACCCGATGGAGCATATGCAGGACACTGTCCGGGAAGATGGGTCCACCGTTGGGCGACGGGAACACCCACAGGCAGCTGCCCGCTTTTTTCTTCTGCCCTAACAGTACGCTTACCGTATCCTCCGCCAACGGCAGGGTGCGGTAGGCGTTTTTTGTTTTCAGCGGTGCCTCCACTACCTCTCCGTTGATCCGGGATATCTGCCGTAGAGCCCGGAGGTCACCCCGTTTCAAATCAATGTCCCCCCACTTCGGGCCCAGAAGTTCTCCCCTTCTCAGCCCGGTGGCCAGTTCCAGATAGTAGAGCTCAAATACGCCGCTCTCCCTGGTTTCCCGCAGGAAGGACCGGGGTTGCTCCACCGGAAGGGTCTTCATCTCCCGCTGTTCTACTTTAGGCAGGGCACAAACCTCCGCCGGGTTGGTGAGTATGATCCGCTGCTCCTGAGCCAGCTTTAAGGCAGAGGAAAGAATCTGGAGAATGTTCTGCACCGTCTTGGCGCTGAGGCCTTTTAGCTGTCCCTTGGCCTCCAGACTGTCTATCCGGCCTTTGGTCAGCAGCTTCTTGTAGAGCTTCTGCAAGTCTAGAGAGGTGAGCTTTTCCAGCGGAATGGCTCCGATGTTGGGAACTATGTAGTTGTCGATGCACCCCCGGTAGGTCTGGTGAGAGGACGGGCGCACTCTTTTGCATAGTTCTCGAACCACTCGTTCATCCATTCCCCCACTGCGTACTTCTTCGATTTCACCGTGTTAATATCCCTTTCCATTTCTATGGCTTCTTTCAGCTTTGCCTTGGCCTCCGCCTGGGTCCGGCCCAGAACATTTTTGCAAATTGCCTTTTCTGTCTCTGGGGCACGGCCCTCTGTGTACTGTTCCTCCACCAGCCGTCCTTTCGTTTTCGGAGGTTTCCCTCCCCGTTGGCTCTGCGTTTTTCCATGATGCACTACCTCCTTTGCAGCAACACAACATACTGCAGAAAGAGAAAAATATCCAGGGCCATGGCGCAGAGTTATCAAAACATTCATATTTGTCGGTTATCCGGCAAATCGGGCCTAGGTCTATATCCTTGTTTAAGCGGCGCAATTTTTGAGCCTTGAACACTACTTGAAATCGGGTAGATATCACATGTGATACCAGAAGAACCCTTGTGGGCATGGCAGTTTACAGCTTTATGATATCACATCTGATGCCCGCGTGAAAAATGTGATATCACGTAATTTTCTCAAATAGTTTCACATTTTTCCAATTCGTGTCGTTTTCCCGTCCTCGGCCCGCACTGTGGAAAGATGTGCAAAGCGGTGATGTCACCGCTTTATCCTGTACTTTTTTCGGCCACCCGGTCCCCCCTAGTTTCGGGGAAAACTGTTTTTCAGAGCAGCATTCAGTTTTCGACACACGGCCCCGAAACAGGCGTGGATGGTTCCGAAGGGGCACGGACACCCCTCACTCCTTTTCGGGGCACACAGCGGCCTGCACGGTTAAACAGGGTGGCGAACGACCGTCGTTTCAGTACCAGAATCAAAAATTATCCAAAAATATTCAGTCAGCGGATGTGTCAAGGACAACATAACAATGTTTATCCATCTGATAAGTATACATAAATTCAAAACTAATGCCACTATACAAAAAGTGAACACCGACTTATCTGTTAAGCATATCTTCAGGGGTAATTCGAAGCATTTGTGTCACATTTTCAGCAGATATTCCATGCTTTATCAGGACTTGCACAAAACGGGCCATCCCCTCTGCTGGCGTCTCCCTTCCGCTTTGCCCCCGGTCCGTGGACAGAAAGCAGTGCTCCGGTCCCACCGTGCGGATATGGCTGGCCATGCTCTCGGCTGTGCAGTTGCCCTCTGCGATGTTGTACCAGCACTTCTCTACGTACACCCCCAGCTGGGCCAGCTCAGCCTGGGTGTCTGCGTCCATGGTGGTACGGTCCCACTCCGGGTGAGTCAAAACCATCCTTACCCCCATCCGGCGGCCCTCCCGGCAGAGCAGGACGGATTCCAAGGGGCTGATATGGCCGGTAGCCAACAGGGCCCGATAACTCCGGACCACTTCGAAGATCTCGTAGATTTCCCGGCGCAGATTCCCCTGCTTATCCAGTAGGCTGATGCCCTCCCGCTGGAAAAAGTCTCCCGGCATATCCCCGTGGAACAGGCAGTTGGCCGCGTCTCGGGTTGGCATAAAGATCACGTGGGCCCCCATTTTCAAGGCGCTGTGGACTGCGTAGGGATTCAGGCCGCCCAAGGGCCAGTTGAGAACGGCCGCACCGTAGGCTTTAGCCCGGAAGCCCTCTCCCCGTCGGTTGGCCAGAATGGCCCGGGCCCCGGTGGGCTCGTAGTGGTTTTTCAGCAACACACCAGCCATCCCCGCCTCTTCTGCCTGGGCGAGCACCTCAAAGTCGTCCAGTAGACGCGGAACGTGGGAGGGAATTGGGTGTATATGCAGGTCATAGCTGCCCTGAAGCAGGGCGCGAGCCTGATCTAAACTGGACATCATAAGCTCCTTTCTATAAAGACGGGGCGGCTGAGAGTTCAGCCGCCCCGCCTGTGAACAGTATTATTTTGTGGGGGCGGTCTCTTGGCTTCTCTCTAGTGTCTTATGATATTTGTTTTGTTTTTTATCAAAATTGCGGAACAGGCTGTAGTCAATGCCCTGTGCAACCCAGAAATACTCCTTATTTGTGGGGATTTTTATTCGTGAAGAGTGCTGATGATCTCCGCCTCTCCCTGGCGCAGCTCGTTCATCTTCTCTTTGTGTACACCGAATATCTTGGCTCCAATGAGGAACAGCACTAGAGCAATGCCTGTCTCAATGGCGCCTACCGCGAGGCAGCCCATGGAGACTGCCAGGATCGGCGTCAGTGCGATGATAAACACCTCGATCACCGACTGGAGGGTATAGGAGTAACCATAGTCGTTCAAAGTGCCGCTCTTGGCCTCCGGGTCCACGATGCGCAACAGAGTGACACCGATGGCCACCACGCCGGTGGTCCAGCCGAACACGAAAATAGAGCGCTCAAACCAGAAGTTATGGAACAGCTTCCGGCCCACAAAGAACACCAGGGTCAGGGAGGTAAGGGTACCCAGCACGCACAGCAGGAGGATGGGGCCCACGAACTCCATGACCACAGTGATGGAGATGGAGGCCACGCCGAATCCCACCAGATAGTCGGTCACCATGCTGCCGATGCGGCCTTCTACATGTTCATCCACGCTATCCTTAAAGGGGGTGTGGTTCAGGAGGGTCTGGAGGAGCACGCCGGCAATCATGGTCAAACACATGACTGGCAGCTCAATATCAGGAAGATACTGCTTATACCAGTCATAAAAGGTATAGCCGGCCAGGGTGGCGATCAAGGTCAGGGCCAGATGCCAGGCCAGGGGGTCCATGGACATGGGGTTGATGGTCTCCTCGCCCATGGAGATGCGCTTCTCCGCAGGAACAATGCCGGTGCGGCAGTCCTCAGGCAGGGCCTTGGCGCTTTTGACCAGCCGGGTGGCCCCTTTCCGGGTGGCGTAGTTGATGCAGATAATACCCACAAACAGGCCGGTGAGCAGGCCCATGGTGGCAAAGGTCTGGCCGATGACCACGCCGTCCGTGCGGCCCAGGAGGTTATTCAGGGCAGTACCAATGGTGGAGGCGTAGCCGTGCCCGCCGCAGTAGCCGGAGGGCATCAGCAGGGCGATTTCTGTAAAGACGTCCGGGAACAGGAACGTGACCAGCGCGCCGCCCACCAGCAAAGCAATGCCGAAGCAGAAGAACTCCGCACCCATATTGACGCAGAAGGAATCGCCCACCTGGGTGAAAATCTTTTTCAGGCTGGTCTTTTCCTTCTTGCCCAGGAACAGACCGCCGAACAGCACGCACACCAGCATATAGGCGTAGGAGCCGATCTGACCGCTCCAGGGGATCAGATCCAAGAACTGAGGCCCAAGCAGCAGTCCCAGTATCCCGGCCACGAGGGAGGCGGGGATGTAGAACATCTGCAGGAACTTGATCTTGGCCCGCATAAATTGAGCGATCACCAGCAGCAGGGACATAAAACAGAAATCCGTCAAAAACGACATATAATTGTATTCCATGGCCGAGATTCTCCTTTGTTAGTCTCCCTCGCATCAAGAGGGTAAGCCGGATAAAAGGGGCGCTCCCGTCTCAGTATATAAACATGCGGCGGGAGCGCCCTAAACCCCATTTGGACTTGTGTAAAATTATTTCTGCAGACCAAACTCCATGGGTTTCAGATGCTCCTTATAGAAGTCAGCCAGAGCGGCGGCCAAAGCTTGGAACTTGGGATCCTCGTCGAACATCCACTCGTTGTGCTTGCCATCCACATAGTAGAGTTGCTTGGGCTCATTAGCCAGGCGGTAGGCTTCCTCGGCCTCTACCCGCTGGTGGAGCTCATTGTAGTAGCCGTGGCCCACAAAGACGGCCCGGGGCGCGATCTTGGGCAGAAGGTCCTCCACATTGAAGCGGATGAAGCTCTCGCCGATGGCGGTGGACATGGGGGTGGGGAACTCCTCACCGCTGTCCGCATCTACGGAGCTCTGGATGCCGCCATTGATCTCCTTAAGTACGTGGTCGGTATAGAA
Organism: Lawsonibacter asaccharolyticus; assembly: GCF_022453915.1. Classification (NCBI taxonomy): domain Bacteria; kingdom Bacillati; phylum Bacillota; class Clostridia; order Eubacteriales; family Oscillospiraceae; genus Lawsonibacter; species Lawsonibacter asaccharolyticus. The sequence goes on along the minus strand of NZ_CP091870.1, from coordinate 957,161 downwards.
GTCGCCGCTCTCGGTGATGTTGGGGTAGTCGGTGTAGGGGTGCATCAGCACAGGGTCGTTGGTGGTGATCCGCTTGATGCGGTCCTGACGCAGGCGGGCCACAGACTTACCGAAGGCGTCGTTTCCCATGCCGTCTCGCATCCAGCGCTCGCCGTTGATGAAGGAGTTCAGAGTCGCAACCGCCTTGACCTCCTTGTCCCGGGCCGCCACGGTGATGCACACGGCTCCGCCCACGCCCCATCCCAGCAGGCCGCAGCGCTCGGGATCGACCTCCGGCTGGACCTGCATGAAGGTGAAGGCGTTGGCGATGTCCTCCACCTCGGTCTCCAGGGTGGTATACTTGGGCAGGCAGGGATGGACATCCTCGCTGGGCTTGAAACCGCGGTAGTCAAATCCCATACACACAAAGCCGTAGGCGGTCAGAGCACGGGCGTACAGGGCGGGATAGCACTTGTTCACGCCGGTCCAGCCGGAATTGCACAGCACGGCAGCCCGTTTTTCTCCCTCCTTGTAATCGTCGGGCAGATAGATGGTACCGGCCATCTTGGCACCTTCGCTGTAGAATACGACGTCTCTGGTTTTCATTTCAAATTACCTCCTAAAAAATAATTGTGGTTTTATCAGTCCAAATGTCATTTAAATTGTTTTTTGCTTTTGTGATGCTAATTATATTCCGTTAAAAAGAATATTTCAACCGTTTATTTTGCAAAATAGAATTTTTGTTCCCTTTATAGAAAATATATGCTTCATTTTGTTCTTTTTAACAAAATATTCGGCATATATATTCTATTTTATGATTGATACTATATTTTTTAGAGAAAATAGTAAAGTGGTTCCGTAGTTTGCCATATAAAATTCTCCATTTCTTCTTTTAGACGCCTTCCCCCGCATTCTGCGCCAGAGCCATGCCATAGTTGACCATGCCGCAAAAAAAGGTTATGATAAGAATGAAAAACCGCCGATTTCAAGGGAAGAACTGCAGGTGCTTGTAATGGAAAAAACACTTCTTGATGAGATAATGACATTAAAAGATGTGCTGCCCAAGAAACAGCGCATCCTGTGTCAATACTTAGCTTTGAACTACGAGCGGGTAGGAGTCATGACAGTGGCTGAGTTGGCCCGCGCCGCCGGCGTCGGTACCACCACTGTCATGCGGCTGGTACAAACGCTTGGATATGACAGCTTCAGCGCTTTCAAGCGCACCCTGGCAGATGTGGTTCTGTTGAAGAACACCTCCTCCTACCGGGGGCAGAAACAGAGCTTTGTCAGCACCAAGGAGACAGAGAGCAGCGATACCTTCCGCTCGGTGGCTGCCGACAGCCTGCGCATCGTGGAAAACCTCTGTACTCCCTCAAATATTGAGGAATTTGAGCGTGCCATCCAGCTGATGCTCAAGTCGGACACGATCTATACCATTGGCTTGCGCTCCAGCAAGGCACTGGCCCTCTATTTTGAGTATGCCCTCTCTTGCTTCTACCCTCATGTGCGCCAGCTGAGCCTGGAGGGAGAATTTGTATTTGACAAGGTTTCCGTCCACATGAAACCCACAGATGTGCTTCTGGTCTTCTCAGTATGGCCCTGCACCAAACGGACCATCCAGGTAGGCAAGCTCTGTCATCAGCTGGGTATTCCCATCATTCTGGTCACAAATACCAGCCTTAACCCCCTGGCGAAGGCAGCCGATGTGATGATTGATGCCAATTCAGTCAATCACCCCTGTGGGGACGCCCCCCTGATGGTAGTGATCGAGGCTCTGGTAGCTGAGCTGGGACGCCGCACCGCCCCCCAGTCCACGCTGAATCTGGAACGCATCGAACAAGTCCTGAGCGAGAATAATTTGGTGATTTGGGAAGATTGATTGGGCATTGCTATAGGTGTAAACTTAGGCATTGGATTTGGTGTTGGAACTATTTCTCCTGATCCAAGCCGTGACCCATACGAGGTTTGGACGTTTAAGAGACAACAGAACAAATGATCTCAAGCTGTAAAGCTGTTTCGACAGAAAAGGCACAGAAATTCTCAACAGATTGGGCATCACATCGGAATCGCAGCTCATAACCCGGAGCTCTCAGATTCTTGAAAAGAGCCAAGTTTTTTTCTTCCACTTCTTCTCATAATTTCGCCCTTTCCGCATATCCTGACCTTGTCCAGCGATTCGGCGCCGGCGGGCTCCTGTAATTTTCCGCATTTCAGATATAATTTTTAATACTATATTTAGTAATTTTTATATTGATATTTTGTCTGTTTGGTGTTATACTAATGATACACAAGAACAGATGTGCCTTCCTGGAAAGGAGCCCTCTATGCACGAACCTGCTTATAATCCCTCTGTGGTACCGGATATCACCCGCTCCGCCCCGCTCACCGCCCGCCATCAGCAGGCTCCCAGACCCCGCCGGGACCCCTATGACGGCCTGCGGCCTTGGTCCGCCATCACCCACGGGGCAGGCGCGGTGCTGGCCCTGGTGGGCACGGTATTTCTTCTGGTCCGGGCCGCCGGGCTGGAGGACTGGATCAAATTTTCCGCCTTCCTGGTCTATGGGCTGTCCATGATCGGCCTCTACACCGCCTCTACTCTGTACCACTGCGTCAACACCACAGTCCGGGGCCGGCTGGCCCTGCGGAAATATGACCACTGCTCCATCTACCTGCTGATCGCCGGCAGCTACACCCCTATCTGCATGACCGTCCTCTGGGGCGGCGTGGGCGGCCCCCTGCTGCTGGCCATCTGGCTGTGTGCGGCGGCGGGGATCATCCTCACCATCGCCAAGCTGGACATCCCCCGCTGGCTCACCAGCGTCATTTACCTGGCCATGGGCTGGATGGCTCTGTTCGCCATCGCCCCTCTCTCCCGCGTCCTGCCCGCCGCGGGCATGTTCTGGCTGATCGCCGGCGGAGTGCTCTACACCGTGGGCGGGGTGCTCTACGCGGTCAAGTGGCCCGGCCGGAACAACCCCCGCTTTGGCTGCCACGAGATCTTCCACGTCTTTATCGTCCTGGGCAGCGTGTCTCACTTTATCCTGATGTATTCCGTGGTCGCTCCCCTGTGACCCTCCCTGAAACACCGGATCCTCCCGGCCATGGAATGGCCGGGAGTTTTTTCAGCTTCGCGCCAGGGGGTTGACAGCAGGATCGTTCTGTGCTATTCTACAGATACATACATTATGTATCTATTAGGAGGCACAAACCATGCCGCGGAATAAGTACCCGGAAGTGACGGAAAAGGCCATTTTGGACACCGCTAAGCGGCTGTTTCTGGAGCACGGCTATGAGCATGTCACCTTGCAGGACATCGCAGAAGCCTGCGGCCTGACCAGGGGAGCCATCTACCACCACTTCCACGGTAAGGAGGAGATGCTGGACGCCGTCACCACCTATATGTTCCATGAGACGGTCCCCTGCCGTGAGATCCAGGAGGACACCTCCCGGAACGGGTTGGAGAAATTACAGCGGCTCATCATTGCCTCCGTCTCCAACCGGGAGCAGCTCCAGATGTACCGCATGCTCTCCCGGACCTTTTACCAAAGCCCCAAGCTGGTCTGTGCCTACCTGCTCAGCTGCCGAACCTCCGTCGTCCCTATGACCCGCACCTTTCTGGAGGAAGGGGTGTCGGACGGCTCCATCACTGTGGACTCGCCTCAAATCGCGGCAGAGGTTGTGGCCGTCTTTACCAACCTCCTGCTCAGCCCTCTGGTCTTTTCGTCCACGGGCCCCGATTTTCAGCGCAAGGTTGCCTGTGTGAGCACCATGCTGGAGAGCATCGGCCTCCCCCTGATCAACGACCAGGTCTCCGCTGCTTTCTCCGCCATGGGCGCTGTGCTGTACGGGGAGGAACGGACCTAGCTTCCATCAGATGCCCCCTGGGGCATTTGATTTTGCAAATATACATACAATCAGAACGAATGTATAAGGAGGTATCCCTATGACGGAAGAAAGACTGGAACAGCTGGTGGAAGGGGCTGCCAGCAGATTTGACCGCTCCATGAACCGGGCCTGGGAGCACCGCCCGGTGCGGCTCATGGGCGGGGCCCTCTCCCTGCTCACCGGCGCCGGACTCATCGCCAAGGCCGTGCCCCTGGCTCAGGAGGGCCGTGCCGCGACGGCCAGGGTATGCCTGGCCGCCGGCAGCCTGGTCCTCCTGGCGGAGGCCGCCCGCATCCTGTTCCTCCGCCGGAAATGAGCATCCATTCTCTCGGGGAAAAGCGCCAGCCTGCCGTACTTGGCAGGCTGGCGCTTTTCAGTCACAGGGGGAGCGACGCTGTCTCCCCCGCCAGGCGGGCCCGCAGGCCGCTGTACCGGCGGGTCTGGCGGTTGTTAGCCACCATGCGGGCCACCACGCTCTCCTCCCCCACCACAATGAACAGGCTGCGGGCTCGGGTGATGGCCGTGTACAACACGCCCCGGGTGAGCAGCATGGGGGCCCCATCCAGGGCAACCAGGATCACCGCCCGGTATTCGCTGCCCTGGGCCTTGTGGACCGTGACGGCATAGGCAGGCTCCAGCTCTCCCAGCATGTCCGGGGAATACTCTACGATCCGCCCCTCAAAGTCCACGGTGATGCACTCCCCCCGCGGGTCGATGGACTGGATGCGGCCGATGTCTCCGTTGAACACCCCCATCCCGGAGGCCGCGCCCCCGTCCTCCCTCCAGAGGATGTCGTAGTTGTTTTTCACCTGCATCACCCGGTCCCCCTCCCGGAAGAGGGTGTCGCCGAAGCGCCGCTCCCCCTTCTCCTCCGAGGGCGGATTCAGCGCCGCCTGGAGGGCCTGGTTCAGGGCGGAGGTGCCCGTCCCCCGCCTCCTGGTGGGGGAGAGCACCTGGATCTGGTCCGCCGGGATCCCCATCCGTTCCGGCAGGCGCCGGCGGCACAGGTCCACGATGGTCTCCGCCGCGCTCTGAGGGTCCCGGCGGGAGAGGAAAAAGAAGTCGTTATCGTTCTTCCGCAGGTCGGGCATCTCCCCCGCGTTCACCAGGTGTGCGTTGCGGACGATGGCGCTCTGGGCCGCCTGCCGGAAGATCTGGGTGAGCCGCACGGTGGGCACAGTCCCGCTGCGGATCAGGTCCCCGAACAGATTCCCCGGCCCCACGGAGGGCAGCTGGTCCGGGTCTCCCACCAGTACCAGCCGGCAGTCATTGCGCAGGGCGGCCAGCAGCGCCGCCATCAGAGGCACATCCACCATGGAGGTCTCGTCCACGATGACGGCGTCCGCCTTCAGAGGGTCGTCCTCCCCGTGGCTGAAGACCAGACGCCCGCTGTGGGGGTCAAAGCCGGTCTCCAGCAGGCGGTGGATGGTGGATGCCTCCGTACCGCACAGCTCCCCCAGCCGCTTGGCCGCCCGGCCAGTGGGGGCCGCCAGGGCGGTCTCCAGCCCCAGGGTCTCGAACAGGGCCAGCACCCCCCGCAGGGAGGTGGTCTTACCGGTACCCGGCCCCCCGGTGAGGAGCATGACCTGCCGGCAGGCTGCCAGCTCCACCGCCTCCCGCTGCTGGGGTGCGTAACGGATTCCCTGGTCCCGCTGGATTCGGGCGATCAGCTTGTCCAGGTCGTCCGGCGGGAGCAGCTCGGACCGGCTCATCTCCCCGACGCGCCAGGCCACATAGCACTCCGCATCGTAAAGGGCGGGCAGATATACCCCATCCTCCCCCGCAACTGCCTCGCAGACCACCTCGCCCCGGCCGGCCAGGGCCTCCAGGCAGGGCTCCAGCAGGCCGCCGGACACGTCCAGCAGGATGGCGGTGGCCTCTATCAGCTTGCGCCGGGGCAGGAAGCTGTGTCCATTGTTCAGGTTGTGGGCCAGTTCAAAGAGCAGCCCCGCCTCCAGGCGCTGGGGGTCCTCCCCCCCCACCCCCAGAGACAGGGCCAGCTGATCCGCCTGGGAAAACTCTACACCGAACTCCTCCCCCACGATCAGATAGGGGTTGGAGCGCAGCACCTCCAGCGCCACATCCCCATAGGCCCGGTACAGGGCGGTCCCCAGGGTCAGCGGGAGTTGGTGTTCCCCCAAAAACTCCATCAGCCTCCGCATCCCCATCTGCTGGCGGAAGGACTCGCTGATCTGCCGGGCCCGCTTGGGGGTGATCCCCTTGATGGAGGCCAGCTTCTCCGGCTCCTCCTCCATCACCCGGAGGGCGTCCTCTCCGAACTCCTCCACCAAGCGGCGGGCAGTGGATTTGCCCACCCCCTTCACTGCGCCGGAGGCCAGGTAGTGGAAGACCTCCTTCAGGCTCTGGGGCAGGCGGCGCTCCACGATCTCCGCCTTAAACTGGGCGCCGTAGGTGGCGTGGCGCACCCAGCGCCCCTGCACCGACAGGTACTCCCCGGGGGAGACGCCGGGCATCTCCCCCACCAGGGTGAGCTCCTCGCCCCCCCGCTCCAGCCGGAGGATGGTGTAGCCGTTCTCCTCATTCTGAAAGATCAAAGAGGCCACGGTGCCCTCCACCAGTTCCAGCTCTCTGCCGTCCTCCAATTTTGGGCACCTCCTCTCTTGTATCAATGTGCCTCCGCCCCATCCTCCGGGCGGTACAGGTCCACCACCGGCCAGCGCAGGGCGAGCCGCTGGGCCACCGCCAGGCCCTCCCGGTCCAGACCCAGGTCCACGATGACCACCGGGCAGCGCAGCAGGCCCAGGCTCCTCAGCCACATCAGGGCGCGGACGCTCTGCTCCAGCCCCCCTCCGTCCCCCTGCCCCTCCAGGACGGCCAGGACCTCCTGCCCGGGGACCGGGCACACCAGCCGCCCCATCAGGCACCAGACCAGCAGGCCCAGCCCCATCAGGCACAGGACGGTCAGCACGATCTCCCACACATATTCCATACAGGCTCACCTCCGGCCCATCCTATGCCGGAAGCGCCGCCGGGGTTCAGGCGAACAGATTGATACCCACGTGGGTCAGAGCAGTCATGATGCACCCCGCCGTCATCACCCCCAGCACCACAGCGGGCAGGGCCTGTTTCAGCCGCATGTTCAGAAAGGCGGCCACCAGAGAGCCGGTCCATGCGCCGGTGCCGGGCAGGGGAATTGCCACAAAGATCCAAAGGCCCAGATACTGGTAGCGCCGCACCTTCTGTCCCTTCAGGTGGGCCTTCTCCTCCAGCTTGTCCACCATGCTGTTCAGGCGGGGCAGATGTCTGCGCATCCAGGCGAAGATGCGGCGGATGTACACGATAATGAAGGGGGCGGGGATCACGTTCCCGATCACCGCGGCGGGAAAGGCCAGCCAGTAGGGCAGGCCCAGGGCCACGCCGAAGGGGATGCCCCCTCTCAGCTCGATGATGGGGATCATAGACACCAGGGTGGTGAACAGGCATTTCCCCTCTGTAGTGTCGGTCAGCCACTGAAAAAGATCCATTCTGGTCTCCTGTCAAATCCGTATTTTGCCGCGCCGCGGCAAGCTGATAACCAATTTACACGATACCGGTCCATCCGTCAATCCCGGCCCAGCAAATAATCGGTGGTGACGCCGAAAAAGTCGGCCAGCTCCATCAGCTGGAGGGCAGAGAGATTGATCTTTCCATACTCGATTTTTTGATAATGTCCCTCTGTGCAGTCCAGCAGAGCGGCCATCTCTTTCTGGGTCATCTTTTTTTCGTTTCGCAGCGGCTTCAGCCGGCCCGCCAGCCCCGGAAGGATCACTTTTGTCATTTTTAATTTCCTCTTAACACATTATTAAATGATGTATTATAATAACATCGCAATATGATGTGTTTGAAGGACGCTGATTTGATATGGAAGACTTTCTATCTTGGTTCTATGAGCACTATATCAAAACTACCCTTTCCTCTCAGCCCCCAGATTTCGGGACTTCCTGCCGGGCCGACCTGCTCCGAAGCGTGCTGGACCCCTTTCTCCAGCAACAGCTGGAAGAGCTCAACCGCTTTTACGCCCTCCGCAGCTTCCGTCTGGGACTACGGACAGGACTGGCGCTGGCCCGGGACCTGGAGGATGGACCACTTACGCCCCCGCCACCTTCTGAGGGCGGTCTGCCATGACCATCTCGTCCAGATATCGGGCAAAGCGCCGGTACTGTCCCTCGTCCCAGCCGCCGGGAAAGGTCATCACCTCCAGGGCGTGGCCGGAGAACTCCAGGCGGTAAGGGGGATGGATGTGGGGCCATGGGTTGGAGACAAGGCCCAGCCCCTCGTAAAAGCCCTTCCTGCGCCGGGATACCGGGTCCTCCGGAGGATCGATTTCCAGCACCACCGGGTCTCCCTCCGCCAGGAACTCACGCAGTGCCCGGCTGCCCCAGCTCTGGCCCCGCAGCTGCGGGGCGATGGCGAAATGCTCCACATAGCGGAAGCCGGGCCCGGCCCACCACATCAACAGCCCCACCCGTGTCTCCCCCTGACAGAGCAGGTCGCAGTGGTACTCCGGATGGCCCAGCACCCCCTCCTGCCGCTCCCGAAGGCGCTGCTCGTGGACGGGAAAGCTCTGCATATAGAGGTCATAGAGCCAGTCGAAGCCAGGATCGCCCGGGGCGATGATTCGGATGTGTTCCATAGGATCCTCCTCCTGATTTTCTGCGGCGCTCCGGCAAAGGCCGCCGGAGCGCTCCGCGCGTTATATATTATGATGGGTATATAGGGGGCCGTCCGGCCCGCTGGGGGCATCCGGCTCTGCGGGGGCGCATTTATTTCCGATTCTCACGCAGGGACCCGCGGCCTGTCCGTTCTGTTGGTCTGGCCCAGGCAGAAGGACGCGCCCTCACCGCTCCAGCATCTTTTTCAGATACCGCCCGGTGTAGCTCCGCTCACAGGCGGCCACTTCCTCCGGCGTGCCCGTGCAGACGATGGTGCCGCCGCCGTCGCCCCCCTCGGGGCCCAGGTCGATGACATGGTCGGCGGTCTTGATGACATCCAGGTTGTGCTCGATGACCACCACGGTGTTGCCCGCCTCCACCAGACGCTGGAGCACCTCGATGAGCCGGTGGACGTCATAGCTGTGCAGGCCGGTGGTGGGCTCATCCAGGATATAGATGGTCTGGCCGGTGGAGCGCTTGGACAGCTCGGTGGCCAGCTTGACCCGCTGGGCCTCGCCGCCGGACAGCTCGGTGGAGGGCTGCCCCAGCTTGATATAGCTCAGCCCCACATCCATCAGGGTCTTGAGCCGCCCGTAGATCCGGGGCAGGTTCTCAAAGAAGGGGAGGGCCTCCTCCACTGTCATCTCCAGAACCTCATAGATATTTTTCCCCTTATACCGCACCTCCAGGGTCTCACGGTTGTACCGCTTGCCCTTGCACACCTCGCAGGGGACGTAGATGTCCGGCAGGAAGTGCATCTCGATCTTCAGCAGGCCGTCCCCCTGACATGCCTCGCACCGGCCGCCCCGCACATTGAAGGAGAAGCGGCCCGGGCCGTAGCCCCGGCTTTTAGCGTCCTGGGTGGAGGCGAACAGGTCCCGGATGTCGTTGAACAGCCCGGTGTAGGTGGCCGGATTAGACCGGGGCGTGCGCCCGATGGGGGACTGGTCGATGTTGATGACCTTGTCCAGGAACTCCTCCCCCTCCAGGCCGTCGTGTCTGCCCGGCCGAGTCTTGGCCCGGTTCAGGTCGCAGGCCAGCCGGTTATAGAGGATCTCGTTGACCAGGGAGGACTTTCCGCTGCCCGACACGCCGGTCACCGCAGTGAAGGTCCCCAGAGGGAAGGACACGTCGATGTGGCGCAGATTGTTCTCCGCCGCCCCCAGCACCTTCAGGTACTTTCCGTTCCCCTTCCGGCGCTGCTCCGGCACCGGGATCTTCCGCCGCCCGGAGAGGTAGTCGCCGGTGAGGGAGCCGGGGGTGTTCATGATCTCCTCCGCTGTGCCGCAGGCCACGATCTGTCCGCCGTGGACGCCGGCCCCGGGGCCCACGTCCACGATATAGTCGGCGGCCCGCATGGTGTCCTCATCGTGCTCCACCACCAGCAGGGTGTTGCCCAGGTCCCGCAGGTGCTTCATAGTCTCCAGCAGCATGTCATTGTCCCGCTGGTGCAGGCCGATGGAAGGCTCGTCCAGAATATACAGCACTCCCATCAGAGAGGAGCCGATCTGGGTGGCCAGCCGGATGCGCTGGCTCTCGCCGCCGGACAGGCTGGCGGCGCTGCGGGACAGGGTCAGGTACTGGAGCCCCACCGACCGCAGGAAGCCCAGCCGCTCCCGGATCTCCTTCAGGATCCGCTGGGCGATGCGCATCTGGGTCTCAGTCAGGGTCAGCTGATCCACGAACTCCAGGGCGTCGTCCACTGATTTGTGGGTGAAGGCGTCGATATCGATCCCCCCCACGGTGACCGCCAGAGACTCCTTGCGCAGGCGGCGGCCCTTACAGGTGGGACACGGGCACTCGCTCATGCACTCCTCCAGCTCGCGCTTTACAGAGTCGGACTGAGTTTCCCGGTAGCGGCGCTCCAGGTTGTTGACAATACCCTCAAACGCCTGATACAGGGTCCCCTTCCCCCGGGGCTGGTCGTAGTAGAGGGTCAGCTTCTCCCCGTTGGTGCCGTAGAGGATGGCGTCCAGCGCCTCCGGAGGCAGGTCCTTCACCGGGGTGTTCAGCTTGAATTTGTACCGCTTGGCCAGGGCGTCAAAGTACATCCGGGAGATGCCGTCCGACTTGATGCTACTCCAGCCGGAGGCGGTAATGGCCCCCTCGATGATGGACAGGTTTTTATTGGGGATGATGCGCTCCGGGTCGATCTTCATCTGGCTGCCCAGGCCGGTGCAGGTGGGGCAGGCGCCGAAGGGGTTGTTGAAGGAGAACATGCGGGGGGTGAGCTCCTCGATGGAGACGCCGCAGTCCTCGCAGGCGTAGTTCTGGGAAAACAGGATATCCCGGTCCTCCCCCACCACGTTGACGATCACCAGCCCCCCCGCCAGGGAGGCGGCGGTCTCCACCGAATCTGTAAGACGGCGGGCGATGTCCTCCCGGATCACCAGACGGTCCACAACGATCTCAATGTCGTGCTTCTTGTTCTTTTCCAGCTTGATCTCCTCGCTGAGATCATAGGCGATGCCATCCACCCGGCAGCGGACGTAGCCCGACTTGCGGGCATCCTCGAAGATCTTGGCGTGCTCCCCCTTCTTGCCCCGGATCACCGGGGCCATGATCTGGATGCGGGTGGCCTCGGGCAGCGCCATCACCTGATCGATGATCTGGTCGATGGTCTGCTGTTTGATCTCCTTGCCGCAGATGGGGCAGTGGGGGGTGCCCACCCGGGCCCACAGCAGACGGAGGTAGTCATAGATCTCCGTCACGGTGCCCACAGTGGAGCGGGGGTTCTTGCTGGTGGTCTTCTGGTCGATAGAGATGGCGGGTGAGAGCCCGTCGATATAGTCCACGTCGGGCTTCTCCATCTGGCCCAGGAACATGCGGGCGTAGGAGCTGAGGGACTCCACATACCGCCGCTGTCCCTCGGCATAGATGGTGTCGAAGGCCAGGGAGGATTTTCCCGAACCGGACAGCCCGGTGAGGACCACCAGCTTGTCCCGCGGGATGTCCACATCAATGTTTTTCAGGTTGTTCACCCGGGCGCCCTTGACAAAAATATGACTGTGCATTTTGGTTTCTCCTTTGGTAACGCCTGTATGCGCAGGCAGATGACACTGGGGGCGATGTTTGACTGGGAAATGGCTTGAATGTTCATTCTACAGAGGATCAGGCACACGCCCGCCAAGATCAGCCCCCCGGCTTTTCCCTGCTCTTCCCGCCCGGCGGGGGGCGGGGATCTTTTTTACTGCTCCCGGTCGTCGCTGCGGCCCACCAGGTAGTCCAGGCTGACCTGAAAGAAGTCCGCCAGTTTGATCAGTGTCAGTCCGGGAACGTTAATCTCTCCGTACTCCATTTTCTGATAATTTCGGTCTGTACATTCTAAAAACCGGGCCATTTCCTTTTGTTTGAGTTTTCTTTCTTTCCGCAGTTCTTTCAGCCGCCGCCCCAGGGGCAGCATGATCTTTTCCATCCTGCCAATCTCCCTCTTGACACCAATTCTAAATTCGCCTATAATTTAGTCATAATTAAATTATTACTTTCGGGTGGTACTCTATGTATGACACACTTTCCCTGCTCTATGAGCTGATCATCCAAAAATTCCCCTATGAGCCCCGCTCCCCCACAGAGGACGGGCTTCTGGAGCGGCTGGAGCAGGCCCAGGAGAAGGTCCGCTCCTGTTCCTAGGCCGACCAGGATCTGCTCTTCCATCTCACTGATAGCATGGAGATCTTAGCCTCCTTCCAGGCCTGCCACGCCTTCACGCTGGGCCTGGACCTGGGGCTTTCCCTCTCCCGGGAGCTGTCCCAGTTCCAGGAGGAGCCGTAAGCCGGGAGGCCGGCATTTCTTTCGGCCGCTCCTCCGGCCTGGGCGGTCGGGCGTGGACAACCAGGTCGGGGCGGACCGCGCCCCAGCGCCGGTAGTTCTCCCGGCCCTGTCGGAGGGTCAGGCCGCGGTTCTCATCGCTGGGATCGTCCTCCCCCGGGTCGAACACGTCGTTTTCCCAGAAGCACACCGGGCAGATGCAGGCTATGGCCTCCTCTTTGGGGGCGGGAAAGGTCAGATACCCGCAGCACGGGCAGGGGTAGATACCCGTGGGCTCCTCAGGTCCCGGCCCCGGCTCTGATCCCGGTACGGACGCATCGGGGCGGTCATCCGCCCCGCCGATGATGAAATGGTCATTCTTGACCTCTGGGAGATAGAGAAACTTGGGCGGCTTTTCCTGCTGCTCCATCTTATCCCCTCCTCACAAAGCGGTCACAGCCTGCCGATTGCAGGACGTCTGCGTATATCAGTCCCTTTCCCTCACACCGTCACGTCTTCCGTGCTCCCGCCCACCAGCTCGATCAGGTCCGCAGGGGACAGCTCCACCTGGAAGCCGATCTTTCCGGCGGAGACCATGATGGTATCCAGGATCTCCGCCGTCTCATGGAAGACGGTGGGGAACTGCTTCTTCATGCCGATGGGGGAGCACCCCCCGTGGACATAGCCGGTCAGGGGGAGCAGCTCCCTGCTGTAGAGCATGGCGATGGACTTCTCCCCCACCGCCTTAGCCGCTTTTTTCAGGTCCAGCGTGTCTGTCACCGGGATGTCAAAGACGTAGTATCCCCCGGATGCCCCCCGGGTCACCAGCGTCTTGAAGACCCGCTCCGGGTCCTGCCCCAGGGAGCGGGCCACCGTCACCCCGTCGGGGGCCTCGCCGTCCCCGTGGGGATAGGCGTGGGGGGTGTAGGGAATCTTCTTCTGGTCCAGGACCCGCATGACGTTGGTTTTTTCCTCTTTTGCCTTAGCCATTATGTCCTTCCCCTCTCCTCGCTCAGCACGGCGGTCCAGGCGGACATGCGCCGTCCGTTCTTCATAGACACGCCCGCGTTGTGATAGCTGCCGTCCACCTGGAGGGTCAGTACCTCACAGCCGGAGTACACCCGGTCCCGTGAGACATAGCGGGACAGGATACTCTCTCCCGCCAGCTCGAAAGTACCCTCCAGCACGCCCAGCACCGGGTTGAAGGACTGCCAGGTCAGGGTAAAGGGGCGGTCCGTCTCCCGGATGACATAGCGGTTCGTGAATCGGACCGGAGCAGGCCCGGACACCTCCATCCAGCCGTCCAGATGCCGCTCCGCCCCCTCCTGGACCAGCTCTGTCTCCCCGGCCAGGGGAAAGGAGCGGCCCGCCTCGTCGTAGTAGGTCCCTTCCGCCCGCCAGCGGCCGGGACGGAGCAGATAGGTGTGTTCCACAGTAACTACACTCCCTCATTCTGGCAGTAGTAACAGTCCTCCCGCCACTTGGCAGGATTCGTGTCGATGTAGTTCCAAATGCGGAGATACTCCGCCTCACCGCGGACGATGTGGTCATGGCAGCCCTTTTGCCAGACGGGAGACCTGGCACATTTGGTGACCGTCTCTTTCATTGCTTTGATGATCCGGGGAACCGCTCCGACGGGAGTAGGGGCGCACAGTGTGCGCCCGGTTCCCTCGATACGCAACATAAGGTGGATATGATTGGGCATGACTACATATTTTTCCACAAAAACATACGGATAATGATTTGGAATACTTTGAATTGCCCGTTCCGTAATTTCCCCGATTTCTGTGAGAGGCGGAATTTCCGATGCGGGCGCACACTGTGCGCCCCTACGCAAAATTGGCTGCCGCCCAGCTGTACAAATGGTGATGAAATAACACCCCGGCTGGCTGTAATCGTATCCGGTCAAACGGTTCGGCTTCCGTTTCGGGAGCAGCTCCATAGAATTCTTCTCACTTCCCCCGCAGTTCGATGATCTGGTCTCTCAAAGTTGCCGCCAGCTCGAACTCCAGCATCTTGGCCGCCTCTTTCATGGCCTTCTCCAGGCGGGCGATCTCGGCGGCCTTCTCCTGCCTGGTCATGGCCTTGACCCTGCCCTGGCGCTGGTTGGAGGCCACGTCCTCCGCCGTGGCGGAGATCTCCAGCAGCTCCCGCACCGACTTGATGACCGTTCTGGGGACGATGCCGTGGGCCTTGTTGAAGGCGTCCTGCTTCTCCCGGCGGCGCTCCGTCTCGTCGATGGCCCGGCGCATGGAGGGGGTGATGGTGTCCGCGTACATCACCACCATGCCGTCGGCGTTCCGGGCGGCCCGGCCGATGGTCTGGATGAGGGAAGTCTCGGACCGGAGGAAGCCCTCCTTGTCCGCGTCCAGGATGGCCACCAGGGAGACCTCGGGCAGGTCCAGGCCCTCCCGGAGCAGATTGATGCCCACCAGCACGTCGAAGGTGCCCAGCCGCAGGTCCCGGATGATCTCCATCCGCTCGATGGTGTCGATGTCGTGGTGCATATAGCGCACCTTGATGCCCGCGTTCTGGAGGTAGGCGGTCAGGTCCTCCGCCATCCGCTTGGTCAGGGTTGTGACCAGCACCCGCTCGCTCCGCTGGGTGCGCTGGTTGATCTCCCCGATCAGGTCGTCGATCTGGCCCTCCACCGGCCTGACTTCGATCCTGGGGTCCAGCAGCCCGGTGGGCCGGATCACCTGCTCCACGATCTGGCCCGAGCGGGTGCGCTCATACTCCCCCGGGGTGGCGGAGACATAGACCACCTGGTTGAGCCGCTTTTCAAATTCCTCAAATTTCAGCGGCCGGTTGTCAAAGGCGCAGGGGAGCCGGAAGCCGTAATCCACCAGGGTGGTCTTTCGGGCCCGGTCCCCGTTATACATGGCCCGCACCTGGGGCAGGGTGACGTGGCTCTCGTCGATGAAGAGGACGAAGTCTTTGGGGAAGTAGTCCAGCAGGGTGTGGGGGGGCGAGCCCACGGGCCGCCCCTCAATGACCCGGGAATAGTTCTCGATGCCGGAGCAGTAGCCAAGCTCCTGCATCATCTCTACGTCGTACATGGTGCGCTGCTTCAGCCGCTGGGCCTCCACCAGCTTGCCCTCTCCCTCGAAGAAGGCCACCCGCTCCTCCAGTTCCTTGTAGATCTCCTGGATAGCGGCGTCCATCTTCTCCTTGGGGGTGACATAGTGGGTGGCCGGCCAGATGGGGATGTTGTTCAGCCGGCGGATGGGGGTGCCGGTGACCACGTTGATCTCGCTGATGCGGTCGATCTCGTCCCCGAAAAACTCCACCCGCAGGGCGGTGTCCTTCCAATAGGCGGGCCAGATCTCCACCGTGTCCCCCCGGACCCGGAACATGTTGCGGTCAAAGGCGATATCGTTGCGTTCATAGCGGATGGCCACCAGCTTTTTCAGCAGCTCGTCCCGCTCCAGGGTGGCCCCCACCCGCAGGGAGACCATCATTTTGGCGAAGTCCTCCGGCTCGCCCAGACCGTAGATACAGGAGACGGAGGAGACCACGATCACGTCCCTCCGCTCCATCAGGGAGGCGGTGGCGGACAGCCTCAGCCGGTCGATCTCCTCGTTGATGGCGGAATCCTTTTCGATGAAGGTGTCTGTGTGGGGGATATAGGCCTCCGGCTGGTAGTAGTCGTAGTAGGAGACGAAGTACTCCACCGCGTTGTGGGGAAAGAACTCCCGGAACTCGGCACACAGCTGGGCGGCCAGGGTCTTGTTGTGGGCCAGCACAAGGGTGGGCCGCTGGACCTTTTCGATGATCTTGGCCATGGTGAAGGTCTTGCCCGAGCCGGTGACGCCCAGCAGCGTCTGCTCGTCCAGCCCCATCTCCAGTCCGCTGGCCAGGGCCTCGATGGCCTCCGGCTGATCCCCGCTGGGGGTGTATTCTGAAACCACTTCAAATCTGGGCATAGCCGTCCCTCCTGTTCCTCCCGGGCCGCTCTCCGTCCGCCCTATTATAATAAAACAAATGTTCTAAGTCAAGGCCCTGTCCACAGAGGGACAGGGCCCAGGCATCACTTCATCATCCCGCTGTCCCGCATGGACACCATATCCCCGTCCACAAAGACCAGGTGATCCAGCAGCTCGATGCCCACCCCCGCCAGGGCCGTCCGCATAGTCTGAGTTGTGGAGATGTCCACCGGGGAGGGGAAGGCCAGGTTGCTGATGTGGTTGTGGGCCAGATAGATCTGGGGCGCCCGGAGGGCGACTGCCTCCTCCATAATCCGGCGCAGATTGATGTTGGCGGCGCAGATGCTGCCCTCCGCCACCTTCCGCACCCCCAGAGGCTTGTTCTTCCCATCCAGCGCAAGCAGGTAGATCATCTCGTTCCTGGCCCCGAAGAAGTAGGGCTCCAGCAGTGCGTAGGCGTCTTCCGTCCGGCGCACCGGCTCCCCCAGGTCCGCCCGGCTCTGGAGGTAGCGCGCCCCTGCCGCCGGGATCAGCTTGAGCAGGACAGCGGTGTGCTGCCCCACTCCGGGCACCCGGCACAGCTCCTCCTCCGCGGCGTCCAGCACCCCGGCCAGCGAGCCGAACCTCTCCACCAGCTCGTGGGCCAGCCCGTTCACATCCCCCTGGGGGATGGCGTAGTACAGCAGCAGTTCCAGGACCCGGTGGTCCGGCCAGCCCGCCAGTCCCCGGGCGGAGAATTCATCTTTCACCCGCTGCCGGTGCCCTGTATGGATGGATCTGCGCCTCTCCGCCATCCCTGCTCCCTCTCTTTCTCTGTCCTCTTTTGCCGTGCTCAGGCCCTGGCCCCGTACTCCTCCAGATAGGCTTCCATTCAAAACGCGGGCGGTCCCTGCGGGGACCGCTTTGCGCATTCGCGCGCCGCGTTTTCCGGGGGGCACCAGTTCCCCCCGGAGGCCCCCCTCCGCTCTCCGAGGGGACGGGGAATTTTTTGGCTCAGCCCTTGGCCCCGTACTCCTCCAGATAGGCTTCCATTTTCGCCTTCATCTCGTCGTCGATATAGACCTTGCCGTCGATGGAGTTGTTGTGGAGGAAGGCGATGACCTCCCGCACGGTGACGATGGGGAAGACCTGAATGCCGTAGTCCTGGCGCAGCTCATCCAGGGTGGAGCACTCCCGGGTGCCCCGCTCCATCCGGTCCACCGAGACGAACAGGGCTTTGATGTTCACGTCGGCCACATGCTTGAACAGCTCGATGGACTCGCGCACGGCGGTGCCGGCGGTGACTACGTCCTCCACGATGGCCACGTCGTCCCCGTCCTGGGGCTTGTAGCCCACCATGGAACCGCCCTCGCCGTGGTCCTTGGCCTCCTTGCGGTTGAAGCAGTAGGGCAGATCCCGGTCATAATTGCGGTACAGGGAGGCGGCGGCAGACACCGCCAGGGGGATGCCCTTGTAGGCCGGTCCGAACAGGCAGGTAATGCCGTCTGGCATGTGCTCCTGGATACAGGCAGCGTAGTAGTCCCCCAGCTTGGCCGCCTGGGCACCGGTCTTGTAGTTTCCGGTATTGACAAAATAGGGGGTCTTGCGGCCGGATTTGGTGGTGAAGTCCCCGAAGGTGAGCACGCCGGAGCGCACCATGAACGTGATAAATTCTTCCTTGTAGGTCATACAAAATCCCTCATTCCATTCATTATCCTCCCCTGTCAGGCCCGCCGCCCCGACGGGCCTGATCTCTTGGGGGAAATCGTATTATTATACCACTTTTTTTGCTCAGGTACAAGAACTCCGTCCTGTGGAAGCCCGGAAAGTTTTTTCCGTTCCGCCTGCCTCCCTGTGAAATACTGGTGACAGCATCTGTTCTGTGTGTTATAATTTTCAGACAGCAGGCATATCCGAATCCCCAGGGTCGGGCCTGTCCGTTCCTCATTCTGTTTTCTGCCGGGACGCCTCATACTTTGTGCTGACACCTGAAAGGATACCGTATCATGCAGCTGGAACATCTGATCCGCAGCGTTCTCCCTGTTATCCTGCTCATTATTTTTGGCTTTTGGCTCCAAAAACGCCATTATTTTTCGGAAGAGACCGTTCAGGGTGTGACAAAGCTGGTCTCAGATTATCTGATCCCCTGTACCATCTTCACCACCTTTATTGGGCTGGATCTGCGCCCCGAGCATTTTGGGCTGGCCGCCTGCACCTTTCTGATCCAGCTTCTGCTCCTGGGGCTGGGCTTTCTC
Organism: Lawsonibacter asaccharolyticus; assembly: GCF_022453915.1. Classification (NCBI taxonomy): domain Bacteria; kingdom Bacillati; phylum Bacillota; class Clostridia; order Eubacteriales; family Oscillospiraceae; genus Lawsonibacter; species Lawsonibacter asaccharolyticus. Next base: position 938,738 of record NZ_CP091870.1, on the reverse strand, counting down.
ACCGCGCGCCTGTTCCATTTCAAACGCCGCTTCGCTCCCCTCTATCCTTGTGCCTTTGCCTTCGGCTTCATGGCCATTCCTCTCTTCTCCACTGTGTTCGGCCTGGAAAATATGGGGTATCTCACCAGCATGGGAGTGGGGCATGAGCTGTTTATCGGTCTAGTCTTCATGCCGGTCGCCCGGATCTATCTAAAGGGAGAGACCGCCGGACCGCGTCAAATCGGAAAAAACCTTTTATCTCCACTGTTTGTCATGATCTTCCTGGCCCTGGCACTTCAGCTTCTGGGCATACGGGACGCCGTTTCCGCCACAGACCTGGGCGGCGGCGTGATCGACACCATCTCCAAGCTGGGCGGCATCAGCTCCACCCTGATCCTGATCACAGTGGGCTACCGGATCCATATGGACAATCCGGACAAGATTCGGGAGAGCCTGCGCCTGGTCGCCTGGCGCTATCTTCTGATCTTCTCCGTCAGCTATGGGGTTAAATTTTTCCTGATGGACCCCATGGTGGGGCAGGATTTCTATTTTAATGCCGCGTTCTTTACCTTGATCTCCCAGCACGGTTCCGTCATCCTCAACGCCTACATCTCGGAGTATGGCTCTTTGGAGGACTCCCAGATCGCCAGCAACGCCTTCGCCATCAACGCAGTCATAGGTATGGCCCTGTTTGTCCTCTATGTGTGCCTCCTTCCCCTCCTCTGGTCCTGAAGGAGGACGCCCTCATTTTCTGCTTGCAGGCCGGGCCGTTCCTTATTATAATGGGACTAAGAATACAAGCGTCGTGTCATCCTCTGACCGGCCGCTGGAAGGGGGGGCTCCTTTTGAAAGAATGGAAAGCCAAGCTCCATGATTTGACCGCCATTGTCCCGCGGGGCGTGATGAATTTTCTGATCACCGCCTTTTTCATGGCCGGGGCATACTACCTCAGCCGGCTACTGTTTCAGTTCGGCGTGGAGAACAACTCCGCCTTGGTCTATGTGCTGGCCGTCACATTCGTATCCTGGCTGACCACTGGATATTTTTATGGTATCCTGGCCTCTCTGTTCAGCTCTTTCTGCATCAACTACTATTTTATGTACCCCTACTCCGCCTTCTCTCTCAGCTATGCCGGATACCCGGTGGCCATGCTGAGCATGACGGCCATCGCCATCATCATCTGCACCCTCACCTCCCGGATCAAGCTCCAGGCCCTGGAGGCGGAACAGCGGGAGCAGAACACCAAGGCCCTGTATGAGCTGAACGAGCGTCTGAACCAGGAAAAGAATGCCATTCAGCTGGAGGCCGCCCGGGAGACCATCCGCAGCAATATCCTTCGCTCCGTCTCCCACGACCTCCGCACCCCTCTGACTGCTATCTCCGGGGCGGCCGCGGTACTGCTGTCCAGCGAGGAGCCCCGCAGTGAGAAGGATGTCTCCCTGCTCAACGACATCAAAAACGACGCCGAAGCTCTCACCACCATGGTGGAGAATCTGCTGTCCATCACCCGTATCCAGGACGCCTCTGTCCCTTTGAAGAAGCGGGAGGAGATGCTGGAGGAGGTGGCGGGGGATGCGGTGCTCACTACCCGCCGCCGTTTCCCGGACGCCAATGTGCAGTTGGACCTCTCAGAGGACATCCTGTTCCTGCCCATGGAGCCCATGCTCATCAAGCAGGTCATCGTCAATCTGCTGGAAAACGCGGTCCGCCACTCCGGGGACACTCAGCACATCCAGCTCCACCTGTTCCGCCAGGAGGAGTGGGCGGTGGTGGAGGTCCGGGACCATGGCATTGGACTGTCTCCTGACATCATGCAGGCAGTCCAGTCCGGCCGTCCCCTCCCCCGGGACCTGTCAGGCGACTCCACCCGAGGCATGGGCATCGGCCTGTCCGTCTGCCAGAGCATCATCAAAGCCCACGGCGGCTTCTTCGCCGCCGGAAATGACCCTGAGGGCGGAGCGGTCTTCCGCTTCGGCCTTCCCATGGAGGAGAAAGCATATGAGTGAAAAACGTTTGATCCTGGTCGTAGAAGATGAGCGCACCATCAGCAACTTCATCTGCCGCGCTCTGACCGCCAACGACTACAAGGCCATGTCCGCCACCACCGGCAAGGAGGCTCTCAGCCTATTCTTTTCCCACCGTCCCGATCTGGTGCTTCTGGACCTGGGCCTGCCCGACATGGACGGACTGGACGTGCTCAAGGAACTCAGCGGACTGCCCCAGGAGGTGCCTGTCATCATCATTTCCGCCCGGGATCGGGAGTCTGAGAAGGTCAAAGCCCTGGACATGGGGGCGGATGACTATGTGGTCAAGCCCTTCGGCGTTCCGGAGCTGCTGGCCCGCATCCGAACCACCCTGCGCCGGGCCGACCGGATCAACCTCAGCCAGGGCGAGCAGAAGGACCGCTATCAGGTCAAAGACCTAGTCGTGGACACTGCCCGCCACCAGGTCTTCGTGGGCAGCGAGGAGATCCACTTCACACAGAACGAGTTCAAGATCCTGGAGCTGCTCTGTCTCCATGCCGGCAAGGTACTCACATATGACTTCATCCTCAAGCATGTCTGGGGCCCCTACGAGGGCAGCAACAACCAGATCCTGCGGGTCAACATGGCCAACATCCGCCGCAAGCTGAAGGAAAACCCCTCCGAGCCCAAATACATCCTGACAGAACTGGGCATCGGATACCGGATGCTGGAGGACAGCTGAGCCTTCCATACACATCAGCACCCCCGGAGGCTAAGGCTCCGGAGGTGCTGTTTTTCTCCCCTGTTTTTTTCTTAACAATTATTTAGCGACCCTCTGTTTCAGTTTAACACCCATTTTATAGCCCAGAGGCTATAATAACAGACAGAAGAGAATTTGAGGAAGTGAGCCCACATCATGGAACAGAGATTACAGGAAGTGCTTCTGGACGGCGAGATTGTCCGCTGGAGCGGCCGTCCCTCTCCTTTCAAATTGATGTCCATCCCCTCCCGTACTTCTCTGCTCCTGACCTGGGTCCTCTGTTCCGCGGCGCTGGCCGTGATCCTGGGCGGTCTGATCCCCTTTTTCCTCCGCACTCATCAGGCCGTCACCGATCTGACCGTGATCCTCATGATCGCTGCCTTCCTCCCCGCCATGATCTCCATCCGCCCCCTGTTGGACAAGTGGAGCTTGGAGCATGACACCATCTACGCCATCACCAACTACCGGGTGCTGGCTCTGGTGAAGAACAACCTGATGTATATTCCCCTGGGCCGCATCCTCACCCACTCCATTGAAGCCCGGGACGGGGAGAGCGGCAACCTCTGCTTCTGTGAAGCGGTGGGCCAGTCCTCCTCCAAAATGCTGGACAACGCCATTTTGGGGGTCCGTTGCGGCAGTCCTGCCCAGTCCGGCGTCCCCGGCCTGCTGTTCTTCCACATCCCTCAGCCAGAATCCCTGCTTGGATATCTCTCCTAAACGGCCGGAGTTTTCTCACTTTTCTCTGGTTCGGTTTTTCTTCTCCGTGTGGTGAGGGAGCGGGCGTTTCTCTCTCCTAAACGTCCGCCCCATACCGGCTCACCGCCCGGCCGATCCGCCGCCTCCCCTTCCGCCAAAGGGGAGGCGGTATTCTTTTATTTTTTACATCATTTATTTGATTCTATTTTTTATTTTTTCGCTTTCTTAACGTCAATATACCCCCTATTTATACCGTTTTTATAAATGTTGTGGTAATCTTTTATCAAGATAAGAATTCATTCTTATTTATGAAAGGAGTAACATATTTATGGAACAGATCCTCCAAAAGACTCTGCGGGACAACGAGAAGGTCCTCTGGTTCGGCCGACCCACCAAGACGAAGCTCCTCCGGTCCCCTGACCGTGTCTCCCAGTATGTGGCCTGGATCATCACCGCCGTCATGACCCTGTTTTCCTTCGGTGTCTTCCTCCCCTTCGCCATCGCGGACAATAAGAGCATCGGGATCATCCTGATCGGCCTGGTGCCCATGATCGGCATCCCGCTGGCGGTGGCCGTCCGTCCCTATCTGGACAAGAAGCTGCTGGAGCAGAAGACCATCTATGCCATCACCGACCAGCGCATCATCGCCGTGGTCAAATCCAACGTGATGACCATGCCCCGTGACCAGAAGGTAACCTGTGCGGTGGAGTGCCGCGACGGCGGTGCCGGCAACGTCTGCTTCAACGCAGCCATCGGCCGTGAGGCCGGCAAGAGCCGCGCCAACGCTGTGATGGGCATCAAGAAGGGCAACGACCGTGTGGTGGGCCTGCTGTTTTTTCACGTCAGCGACCCGGACGCCGTCGTCTCCGCCCTCGCCTGACCCCGGAGCTCCAAACATCATTTCCTAAAATTATTCCGTAAATACTCCGGGCCCGTACCATCTCTGGTACGGGCCCGGAGTATTTACGGCTGCGGAAAAAGTCCTCCAGGGACTTTTTCCGCAGCCTGCATCCCATTATTTTTCTGCCCGGTCTGGGGCAGAGAAGTCTCAGAACACTTCTTCCTCGCACAGGATCTTCCGCAGCCGGTCCACCGCCCGCCGCTCCAACCGTGAGATCTGGACTTGGGAGACCCCCAGGACTCTGGCACACTGGATCTGCGTGAGGTTTTTGTAATAGCGCAGCAGTAGCACTTGCCGTTCCCGCTCCGGCAGCTCCTCCATGGCGGAACGGAGGGTCAGCCGCTCCACCACGTCCTCCTCCATCCCGCCGGTGCCCAGCATCCCCTCCAGGGTCAATCCGCCCTCTCCTGTCTCCGCCTGGAGGGATGCCACTGCGTCAGAGGCGGTCTCCGCCGCTGCGATCTCCTCTGGCGTCAGGCCGGTCTCCGCCGCCAGCTCTGACAGGGTGGGCTCCCGTCCCATCTCGGCCACCAGCCGGCGTCGGGCGCCCCACACTGCGGCCCCCCGCTCCTTCATGCCCCGGCTCACCTTCACAGTGCCGTCATCCCGGAGAAAACGCCGGATCTCCCCCGCGATCTTGGGCACCGCATAGGTGGAGAACTGGGTCCCGAAGGATGGGTCAAAGCCCCGCACCGCCTTCAAAAAGCCCAGACAGCCCAGCTGGTACAGGTCGTCCGGCTCCACGCCCCGTCCGTAATACCGCCGCACAATGCTCCAGATCAGGCCGGCGTTTTCCTCCAACACCTGCTCACAGGCCCGGTTGTCCCCCTGTCTGGCCGCCTCCAGCAGCTCTGGAGCCGTTGGCGTGCCATTCATCGTCCGCCTATGCGGGGGGAGATCCGCTTCCGCATGGTCACCTGGGTCCCCTTCCCCGGGGTAGAGCGCACCTTTACCACGTCCATGAAGCTCTCCATGATGGTAAAGCCCATCCCGGAGCGCTCCTCGCTCCCGGTGGTAAACAGCGGGGTCCGGGCCTGCTCCACGTCCGCGATGCCTACCCCCCAGTCCCGCACCAAGATCTCCAGGATGCCGCCCTCCTTCAGACGCAGCTTCAGGGCCACCTTGCCCAGCCGGTCCGGGTAGGCGTGGACGATGGCGTTGGTCACTGCCTCGCTCACGGCGGTTTTGATGTCGTTGATCTCCTCCAGCGTGGGGTCCAGCTGGGCAGCAAAGCAGGCCGCCGCCGCCCGGGCAAACCCCTCGTTGGCTGACCGGCTGGGAAATTCCAGCGCGGCGTAATTTTCCACCTTCATTTATGTACGTCCTCCTCCCCCGCCGCGGCGGGCTCCTCCTGTTCAAATCGGATCAGCTTGTGCAGGCCGGCCGCCTGAAACACCTTCCACGGCTGCGGAGGCACGCCCCGCACTATCAGCTCGCCCTTGATCTGCTCCATCCGCCGGCTGACCCGGATCAGTACTGCGATGCCCGAGCTGTCCGTAAAGCTCAGGCCTGACAGGTCCAGAGTCAGCCGCCGGGGCAGAGCCATGTCGATCTGCTCATCCAGCTCTGTCATCACCTCCTTGGCCCGGTGGTGATCCAGCTCCCCCCGCACCGCCGCTGTCAGGGTCCGCCCCTCGGACACGCAATCTACGGTCATTCAGACTTCCTCCTTGGCCCGGTCCTCTCTGCCGGGTGATATGAGGAGATTATAGGGCAAGCCCCCTGCAAAACCGGGCACAAGCTGTCGAGGCTGGGAAGAAAATCCATGTTTGTCCTTGACCTCACCCCTCCCATCTGATACCATACAAGAAACAATCACGTTTCACATAGACGGGTTTTATACCATCAGCTATGAGGAGCCTCCTCATTTCCTTCTATTTTGAATTTTGAGAGCCCCTGTTCTGCTTCCCGCAGAACAGGGGCTCTCCTGCATAAAATCTCAAAAAATCTCCATGATAAGCCTTGACAAACTTCTTCCCCCGCGCTATGCTGAAGATACCCCACCCCAGGGGGGTGTATCGCATTTGCTCCGCTCCGAATTTGCGCCGCTTCGGCGGCGGGGCGCTGGGGCGCCCATGGGCGGAGCCCTCCTCTGAAAGGATGTGTTTCCCTTGAAACAGAAATTTGACGTCACCGGTATGACCTGCTCCGCATGCTCCGCCCATGTGGAAAAGGCGGTGAACAAGCTGGAGGGCGTACGCAGGGCGGAGGTCAGCCTGATGACCAACTCCATGAATGTGGAGTACGACGAGGCCGCCCTTGCCCCCGAAAGCATCATCCAGGCGGTGGTCCAGGCAGGATACGGCGCCTCCCTGCCCGCCCAGGCTGGGGTCCCAGCCCGGGGAGCCGCTAAGAGGCCGGAGGCCCAGATGGAAGCGGAGCTCTCCTCTATGAAGCGCCGCCTCATCCTCTCCTTTCTCTTCCTGATCCCCCTGTTCTATATCTCCATGGGGCACATGATGGGCGCCCCCCTCCCCGCTTTCCTGGTGGGTCACGAGAACGCCATATCCTTCGCCTTTACCCAGCTCCTGCTCACCCTGCCTATCCTGTATATCAACGACAAGTACTACAAAAACGGCTTCCGCTCCCTGCTCCACGGCGGCCCCAACATGGACTCTCTCATCGCTGTGGGCTCCATCGCGGCTGTGATCTATGGCGTCTTTGCCATTTACCAGATCGGCTACGGCCTGGGCCACAGGGACATGGCCCGGGTGGAGCAGTACCATATGGACCTGTACTTCGAGTCTGCCGGCATGATCCTCACCCTCATCACCCTGGGCAAGTTCCTGGAGACCCGCTCCAAGGGCAAGACCTCCCAGGCCATCTCCCGCCTGATGGACCTGGCCCCCAAGACGGCTACCGTCCTGCGGGACGGGGCCGAGGCAGAGATCCCGGTGGAGGAGGTCCGGGTGGGCGACCGGGTAGCCGTCCGCCCCGGCCAGTCCATCCCGGTGGACGGTGTCATTGTGGAGGGCAGCTCCGCCGTGGACGAATCCGCCCTCACCGGCGAGTCCCTCCCCGTGGACAAAGGCCCCGGGGACAAGGTGGCCGCCGCTTCCATCAACCGCTCCGGCTACTTCGTTTTTGAGGCCAGCCGGGTGGGCGAGGACACCACCCTGGCCCAGATGATCCGGCTGGTGGAGGAAGCCTCCTCCTCCAAGGCCCCCATCTCCAAGCTGGCCGACAAGGTGGCCGGCGTCTTTGTCCCCACCGTCATGGTCATCGCCGCCATCGCTGCCGGGGCCTGGTGGTTCGCCACTGGCAGCGCCACCTCCGCCCTCACCGCGGGCGTGGCCGTGCTGGTCATTTCCTGCCCCTGCGCCCTGGGTCTGGCCACCCCCGTGGCCATCATGGTGGGCACCGGGAAGGGAGCGGAGCAGGGCATCCTCATCAAATCCGCTGAGGCCCTGGAGACCCTCCATCTGGTGGATACCGTGGTACTGGACAAGACCGGCACCCTGACCCAGGGCAGGCCGGTGGTCACCGACATCCTGCCGGGCGAGGACATGGACGAGGAGGGCCTGCTCATCCTGGCCGCCTGCCTGGAGGGCCCCTCGGAGCACCCCCTGGCCGCCGCTATCGTGGAGGAGAGCAGAAGGCGTGGCCTCCCCATCACCTCAGTGGGCGGGTTCACCGCCGTCCACGGCCGGGGCGTCCGGGCCGCCCTGGGAGACCGCACCTGCATGGGCGGCAACCGCGCCATGATGGAGGAGGCCGGGGTGGAGCTGGGCTCCTTCCCCGCACGGGCCGAGGAGCTGGCCTCCCAGGGCAAGACCCCCCTCTACTTTGCCGACGAGCACAGGGTGCTTGGCCTGGTGGCTGTGGCCGACACCCCCAAGCCTACCAGCGCCCAGGCGGTAGCCGCCTTCCGGCGGCTGGGGATCGACGTCATCATGCTCACCGGCGACAACCAGCGCACCGCCGGCGCCATCGGCGCACAGCTGGGCGTCTCCCAGGTGATGGCGGAGGTGCTCCCCCAGGACAAGGAGCGCAAGGTGAAGCAGCTCCAGGATCAGGGCAAGAAGGTGGCCATGGTGGGGGACGGCATCAACGACGCCCCGGCGCTGGCCCGGGCCGACGTGGGCTTGGCCATCGGTGCTGGCACCGACGTGGCCATCGAGAGCGCCGACATCGTGCTGATGAAGTCGGACCTGCTGGACGCTGCTGCTGCGGTGGAACTGTCCAAGGCCACCATCCGCAACATCAAGCAGAACCTATTCTGGGCCTTTTTCTACAACAGCCTGGGCATCCCCCTGGCCGCCGGCCTGTTCTATGCCCTGGGGTGGACGGATGTCATGCTCAACCCCATGTTCGCCGCTGCCGCTATGAGCCTGAGCTCGGTATGCGTGGTGACCAACGCCCTGCGTCTTCGGTTCTTCAAGCCCAAGAGCGTCCCTGCCTCCCCTGTTCCCTGCCCCAGCGGCACCTGCCCGGTCCAGCCTGTCCCTGACCCCTCGGAGCAGCCCACATATGAACCACAACATCAGGAAGAACGAAAAGGAGCGAATGAAACGATGGAAAAGAAGATCATGATCAACGGCATGATGTGCGCCCACTGCACCGCCCATGTGGAGAAAGCCCTGAGCACCCTGGAGGGGGTGGCCTCCGTCAAAGCCGACCTGGAGGGCAAGTGCGCCACAGTCACCCTCACTGGTGCGGTGAGCGACCAGTCCCTCACCGACGCAGTCACTGAGGCCGGATACGAGGTGGTGTCCATTCAGTGAAAGCGGACCACGCCCAGGTCGCCCGGCTGCTGAAGACGGCCCGTGGCCAGATCGACGGTATCCTGAAGATGGTGGAGGAGGACCGGTACTGTCTGGACGTCTCCAACCAATTGATGGCCACCCAGTCCATTCTGAAAAAAGCCAACCGCCTGGTACTGAAGGCACACATGAACTGCTGCGTGCGGGAGGCCGTGGACAGCGGGGACCCCGCCCCCAAGCTGGAGGAGCTGGCCGCCCTGCTGGATAAGCTGGCCGACTGAGATCCCGCTCCCCCGGCAGGCAAAATGGATAAAACGCCCCCCTGCCTGGCACACTAGACCGGCAAGGGGGCGTTTTTTTGAAGCATAGATCTACCTGGAAGTCCGTGCTTGCCGGGGCGGCAGCCGGGCTGACCAACGGCTTTTTCGGCGGGGGCGGCGGTTCGGTGCTGGTCCCCATGCTCACCCGGGTGTGCGGACTGGATCAGCGGCGGGCCTTTGCCACCTCAGTGGCGGTCATCCTGCCCCTGTGCGCCCTGTCGGCAGCCGTCTATCTCCTCCGGGGCGGACTGGATCTCTCCGCCGCCCTGCCCTATCTCATCGGCGGCACTGTGGGCGGCTGGGCCGGAGGACGGCTGTTCAAAGGCGTCCGGCTCCCGTGGCTGAAGCGGGGCTTCGGGGCCCTGCTCATCTGGGGCGGCCTGAGGTGTCTGTTGTGAGCGGCTGGCTGATCCCCCTGCTGGTGGGGGCGGCTACTGGGGTCCTGTCCGGCTTCGGCGTGGGGGGCGGCACCCTTCTGCTGGTCTATATGACCACCCTGGCCGGACTGGACCAGCACCTGGCTCAGGGCATCAATCTGCTGTACTTTCTCCCCGCCGGACTCACCGCCCTGCCCGCCCACCTGAAAAACGGATATGTGGAAAAGGGGCTTCTGTTCCCTGCCATCTCCGCCGGCCTGCTCTGCGCCGCGCTGGCCTCATGGGCCGCCACAGCCCTGGACGTGGACCTGCTCCGAAAGCTCTTTGGGGGCTTTCTCATCCTCATCGGCCTGTCCGAGCTGTTCGGTCGGGTAAAAGAAGAAACGTGAAGGCCGCGGGGAAGATCCCCGCGGCCTTTGAATCAGTCAAATCCCGATCTGCATCCCGCCGGAGGAGGACAGTCCATCCTTCTGGAGCATCTGCTCCAGAACCGCCACGTCGGTGGTGATGTCCATAGCATCCCCCTGAAAGAGCTGATCCAGCTGCTTCTCGAAGCCTTCCACCACCTTGCCCATCATCCCCTCGATCCGGCTCATGGCGGCGGCAATGTTCTCCCCCTCTACGCCCTGGGACTCCAGCTGGGCATAGGCCCGGAGGATCTTCAGGGTTGTGGGCAGGTAATAGCTCAGAAAGGCATGGAGCTGGGCAGACCTTTCCGGGTGGCTCTTCTGATACTCGAAGATCTTGGCGGTGATGACCCCGATGCGGTCGATCTGCGCCGAGAGGGCCGCGTCTTCGATGGAGTCGTTCACCGCCCGGATCTCGGCCAGCACCGCGTTCTCCTCGTCCACCGGGGCAGCCTTCTTCTCCTCCGTCTTTTCCTCCTGTGCCGGGGCCGGGTCGTTCAGCCCCTCACCGGAGAGGACCAGCCGGTCCCCGCCGTAGTCCAGGAAACCCAGGGGGAACAGCCCGTCATCCAGCATATCCTCCAGGCAGTCCCGCACCTTGGCCGGGGAGGCACCGGTGGCGGACGCCAGCGTCGAGATGGAGATGGTCTGGCGGCGGCCGATCATGGCCAGATAGTTTCGGTAGGTGCGCACCTGCTTCTTTTTCCGCAGGCCGGCCCACAGCACGCCGGCACCGCCGCCCAGGAAGCAGAGCAGGGGGATAGCGTTCAGCAGCTGGTCCCAGAACCAGATCGCGTCGCCGTGGAGGAGCCAGTAGGACGCATCGCCCAGGCAGGCCAGCACCGTGAAGGCGAAGACCGCCGTAATGATCCCGCCCACCTGGATCAGCCTCCGGCCCCGCTTGGCCATCTTCTCCACTACGTCCAGGCACACCGGGGACATATCCTGTTCCGCTTTCCCTTCCTGGCGCTTTTTCTCCCTCCGGCCGGTCTTTTCCTGGCTCCGTGCCGGCTCACTGACAGTGGTCCGGGCCCCCACGGGGGCCTGCCCATCCCGCTGCATATAATAGGGATGGCGCCCCCGGGCCACGCGGCGCTTCCCGCCGCCGAAGAGCCTCAGAGCGATCATCAGCACGCCCACCGGCGGGAAGGCAAACAGAAAGACCAGCGCCAAGATCCAGTACGGCAGGTCACTCATCCCTCCGCCAGAGCTCCTGCGGGGCTCCCATTTTCCGCCGTAGTTCTCATTTCCCTGATCTCCGTAATATGCCATCATTCTGCCTCCCCTGGTGTTCTGCTGTATAGAATACCAGACCCATCCCAAAACAACATTGATTTTTTCTTAAAATTCCTTGAAAATTTCTCTTCTGGGTCTGGCCCTCTCTCTTCCACATACACCATTCTATCATACTGCCGGGAAGGTGAAAAGTAAACCTCCTAAAAATATTTTTCAAAATTGAGGAAATCCGGGGAAATTTGGACGGTCAACTGTAACTGTTCTGTAATTACATTCTGAAACGTAGGATGCTATAATATAGTCTGAAATTATTTGACCTGTCCGTGGGTTCTTGGGCTGAGTGGGACAGGAAGGGGAGTTTTCATGGACGGAGCACGTGTACAGAAAAAAAGCGGCGGAAAGCCCGGCCCAGCCGTCTGGGTCCCGGCCGCCATCCTGGCTGTCCTCCTTGCCGCCTACCTGGGCCTGTGCGGCTGGGTCAGCGCCTCGGACACCATCCTGCCCAACGTCACCGCCGCCGGACTGGACCTGTCCGGCATGACCCAGGCTGAGGCGGAGCAGGCCATCAACGAGAATCTTTCCGTCGCCCAGCAGGCTGGCTCCGGCTGGGCCGTGGGCCTGAGCTGCGACGGCTATATCGGTACGCTGGACGGCTCATCCTTTCAGGTGGACGCCGCCTCCCTGGCCCAGGCTTCCCTGTCTGTGGGACGCGGCAGCTTCTTCACCGGGGGGGCCCAGTACCTGCGCCACCTGTTCGGCGCTGCCCAGGACCTTGGTGCCGATCAGGTCCAACTGACAGAGGCGGGCCGTACAGAGCTGGAGCGCCAGCTCCAGGCCGCTGACAGTGCCCTGGGCAGCGGCGGCAGCGAGGATGGCTACACCGCAGACTTGGAGGCGGGCACCCTGACCCTGGTAAAGGGGCACACCCACCGCTCGGTGGACCGCCAGGGAGCGGAGGAGGCGGTGAAGTCTGCCTACGCTCAACTCCTGGCCCAGGGTCAGGCGGACACGGTCCAGCTCCCCATCCTGGATTCCGCTCCTCAGGAGCCGGACTTCCAGGCCATCCACGGGGAGCTGTACGCGGAGGCGGCCAACGCAGCCATCGATCCGGATACCTGCGAGGTGCTGCCCCACACCGTGGGGGTGGACTTTGACACCGCCCAGGCCCAGCGCCTGTTCCAGCAGGCCCAGGAGGGAGAGACCGTGGAGGTCCCCCTCACCGTCACTCAGCCCGACATCACCCAGGAGATACTGGCCGACCGGCTCTTTGCCGACCTGCTGGGGCAGGGTACCAGCCAGGTGAGCGGCTCCTCCAACCGGAAGTTCAACGTGAAGCTGTCCGCTGAGGCCTGCAACGGCGTGATCCTGATGCCCGGCGAGGAATTCTCCTACAACAACACCACCGGAAGCCGTTCCGCCGACAAGGGCTATCTCCCCGCTCCCGTCTACTCCGGCGGCGCCTCCGTGGACGAGACCGGCGGCGGTATCTGCCAGACCTCCTCCACCATCTACTACGCCGTCCTCCACACCACCCTGGAGATCGTGGAGCGCCACGCCCACATGTACTCCGTGGGCTACGTCCCTGACGGCATGGACGCCACCGTCTACTTCGGCCTGTCCGACTTCCGCTTCAAAAACAACACCGACTACCCGGTGAAGATCGTCACTGAGAGCTACGACAAGAACGGCCTGCGCTACCTCACTGTCAAGCTCTACGGCACCAATGTGGACGGCCGGTACGCCGTGCCGGAGCGCACCCAGTTCGACTTTGTATCCCCCACCACCCAGTACCGCGCCGACGAGTCCATCCCACAGGGCACCACTAAGGTGGATGCCAAGCAGAACGCCTACACCGGCCGCTCTGCCCGCGCCTGGCGCGTCATCTATGAGAAGGACGGCACCTTGGTGGAGAAGCAGGATCTGGGGGTCAGCACCTATAAGATGCGCCCCACCACCATCCTCTACAATCCCGCTGACGGCGATCCCTCCACCTGGGTAGACGGGGTCCCCCCCAAGCCCGGCACCCAGCCCGGGACAGAGACCGGGGCCGGCACCGGCACTGGGACGCAGACCGGAACAGAGTCCGGGGGAGGCACCGGCGGTGAGCCTGCCGTCGGCACAGGAACTGACAGCGAGACGTCTGCCGGGGAGTCCGGCAGCAGCTCCTCCGCTCCCACGGAGGATATCCCCGCGCCCGACACAGGGGACGGGGCGGCTGACGGCCCCGCTCAGTCCTCCCCGGAGGACGACCACTACGGGTATGAGATCCCCGCCGGGGAGCTTCCGCCCGGCTATTGAGCACATATCTTACCATACAGAAGAGGTCCGTTTCCTATGTTTCAAGGTTTTTCTCAGGGCGCCGTGGATTTTCTGTGGGGCGTCCGATTCAATAATGAGCGCAGCTGGTTCGAGGCCCACAAGCAGGAGTATCTGGATCTGGTCATCGCTCCCCTCCAGGAGCTGGGCCGCCAGGTCCATGCCGCCATGACCGCCGCCTATCCCAAGGAGCAGCTGAACCTTCATGTCTCCCGCATCTACCGGGATGCACGGCGGCTCCACGGCCGCGGCCCCTACAAGGACCACCTGTGGTTCACCATCCGGCCCGAGCAGGAGGGGTGGACCCATGTCCCCGCCTTCTATTTTGAGATCGCGCCGGAGTATCACAGCCTGGGGATGGGCTATTACGGCGCCGAGCCCGTCACCATGGCCAAGTTCCGCTCCCGCATCGACCGGGACCCGGCCCCTATGGAGAAGCTGGCCCGCCGGCTCAGCCGGCAGCACCGATTCGCGCTGGAGGGCGAGATGTACAAACGCCCCAAAGGGGACCCCGGCCCCCTGCTCTTTCCCTGGTACAACCGGAAAAACATCGTCCTGACCTGGGACCGCAACTGCGAGGGCTCCCTGTTCACCCCCGAGCTGGCTGGGGAGGCGGAGAAGAGCTTCCGCTTCCTCAAGCCCTACTACGATTACTTTCTCTCCCTCCGTGGCGACCCAGCCCCGGATGCCTCCCGCTGATACCCGCGGCCCCTGGGATAGCCCCCGGGGGCCGCATCCTTTTCGAAAAATTTTATATTTTTTCCACAAAACCTCTTGACACCCCCCCGCCTTTGTGGTACATTATAGCCAGAAAGGATGAGTCCAATGTTTTAAGAAGTCTGATCGATCAGATGTCACTCCCCCAGACAAGGGGATGCGTAACATGCATCAAATCTTTTCCTGATGTAAGCGGTTCCAGGCGATGAAGTCCATGCCGGCAGTGGTCAGCAAAAGAACAGCATCTCAGCGAAGCGCGCGCACGACATCTGAACCCCACGCGTTGCCACAGAAAAAGCATCTCAGCAAGCGAAAAGGAACGTTCCAACAGACAATGCCTCATGTATGAGGGAGCACCGAAGCGTTGGGTGCAAAATGAAACTGGTTGTGCAACAGTGTTCCGGAGACTGCTAAAGAGCAAAAAACGTGGTCGCGCGAATCTGTAGAAAGAGAGGTAAACAATTGATGTTAGATAACAAGAATGGACAGAAATAACCCCTGACTGTGAGTGAACCGAGGGTGCAACAGTCAGGGGTTATTTCTTTTTATTCTTGTATCTCTGAGGAAGGCCGGCGGAGCATTGCTCCGCCGGCCCTGATTTGTCGAAAAAGTGGTGCTGTCACTTTCCGAATAGACTTGATTTTTTGTACCTGCACATGTCAAACTCTGTGAAGCCCTTTTTGCAGGCTGTGCAGCATGACTCACTCACTTGTCCAGCATGGCACTCTTCTGCTCTCCTCTGCTGTCGTCACATCTCAATAAAAATCTCGCTGTCCGCCCGCCGGGCATAGAGCTCCTCCAGCTCGTGCTGATGGTACAGATAGCCCTCGTGGTCAAAGTACTTGGCGCCCTTGGGGCACTTCTTCACGCAGGCACAGCACTTGATGCACTTCCCCACCACACTGGACACGTCGTTGGGGTCGATGGCTGCCATGGGGCAGAGACGGGCACACAGGCCGCACTTGACGCACTTGTCCGAGTCAGTCACCGGCTTGGCCTTCAAAAAGTCCTTGATGGGCTCCCCGTGGCGGTCCCTGGGGGTATAGTAGGGGCGGATGGGGTCACAGCCCGCCACATAGGCAGGGATCTCTGGGGCCCGCTCCAGACCCTTCACCTTCTCCGCCGTCTTGTGAGCCAGCTCCTCTACCAGTGCCATATCCTGGGCGTCGGGCCTGCCCGCCCCCAGGGTCCTGGAGAAAGAGTGCTCCCCCACGAAAGCGCCGCCCGCCACGGTGTGAAAGCCGTCCGCCTCCAGCACGTTGCGCAGTTCGATCAGCCCGTCGTCAAAATTCCGGTTGCCGAACAGAGACACCGGCACAGCCAGGGCCCCGTTTCCCTTCACCTTGTCCCGGATATAGGGCAGCAGCAGATTGGGCACCCGCCCGGCATACACCGGGGTGCCGAAAATCACCAGATCCCCCGGCCCGAAGGACAGCTCCCCCTCCCGGTCCTTAGGCAGGTTGAAGCAGAAGGTCTTATACTCCGCCCCCAGATCCTCCGCCGCGATCTTCGCCATCCGGGTCACTACTTTTTCCGTGGTCCCGGTACCGCTGAAATAGACCGCCCACACGCGTTGCATCTCCATTTTCTGTTCCTCCTTGTCTTTCTCCCTGCGTCATTACCGCGGGTCAGGCATCAAATTTCTCCACCAAGCTGTCTGCCACGCAGCGCTCCTTGATCTCCTTTAGGGGGACCATATGGGGCTGAGTCATATGGACCTCCTGGGCCTTTCGTTCGGTCCACCGCTCCACCAGCAGCAGCTTGTCTGGTTCGTCCACAGCCTCAAAATACTGGTACTGGAGGCAGCCCTCCTCTGCCAGCACCGCCTTCTGGATGCCGTGCTCGGACACCTCCCTCAGGAACTCCGCCCGCAGCCCGGGCTTCATGGTATAGGTCACGTTGAGAATAAATTCCATGGAATCATTCTCCTTTCTTCTGTCCATAATATAGGGGGCTGAGAGGCCTCCTCAGCCCCGCAGCCTTCTGTGATCCAGATATCCCTCCAAAATCAGGGAGGCCGCCACCGCATCCACCGTCTTTTTTCGCTTTCTGGCGTTTTTTCCCGCCTCAAACAGGATACGGTGGGCGTCCACGGTGGTCCGCCGTTCGTCCCAGAGCACGGGCCGGAGCCCCGCGGTGTCCTCCACCAGGGCTGCGAAGTCCCGGTACAGCTCCGCCCGGGGGCCCTCGGTGCCGTCCATGTTCCGGGGATACCCCATCACCAGCTCCTCCACACCGTGCTCCTGGACCAGCCGGGCGATCTCCCCTGCCACTTCCTCCGCCTTTCTGCTGTGGATAGTCGTGGTAGTCCCGGTGAGGAAGCCGGTAGGGTCGGAAATGGCGATGCCGGTATGGGCATCGCCGTAGTCGATGGCCATGATCCGCATAAACTCCCCCCTCTCCCGCTCCGCGTTTTTTTGTCAACTGTACTATACCGCACTCCCCGCAAAAAAACAACCCTGTCCGCCCAATTTCCTCTTGACGCCGCGCTTTCCTTGTGTTATAGTGACACTACCTGTGAAAAGGGGCTTTTTTGTTCTGCGCATTTTTACGGTGTATGCGCAGGCACCCCTCCCCCATCTCTCGGGACACAGGGAGGCAATCGCCGGATCCCACCGTGAGCATGTCAGACACAGCCCTGCTGTGTCTCGTATGGCTGGATTCGGCTTTCAGAGCCTGATCCAGCTTTTTTTGCTGTTGGCTCACATCAGCGGGGCGGCCCGGACCGGCCGTTCTCCGCAATACTTAAAGGAGGTGCCGAACATATGGCAAGCAAGGCCGGTGCTCGCATCAAGATCACCCTGCGGTGCTCTGAGTGCAAGCAGAGAAACTACAACACCATGAAAAACAAGAAGAATACCCCCGACCGTCTGGAGCTGAACAAGTACTGCCCCTTCTGCAGAAAGCATACCGTCCACAACGAGACGAAGTAATGCGTCTCCAGATGGCTGAAAGGAAAGAAGGGTAACTGAATGTCTGAAAACGAAAAGATGGAGCAGGGCCAGGGCTCTGCCTCCGCTTCCGAAAAGGCCGACAAGGCGAAGAAGGACAAGAAGCCTGAAAAGCAGAAGAAGCCCAGTATTTTCGCCCGCATCGGCAAGTGGCTCAAGGACATGAAGAGCGAGCTGAAGAAGGTCCAGTGGCCCAGCTTCAAGCAGACGATGAACAACACCGGAATCGTCATTCTCTGCGTCATCGTGGTGGGCATCTTCATCTGGCTCTTTGACGCGGTGGCCGGCGCTTTGATCGAGTTCCTGCTCGGCCTGTTCCGCTGATAGGTGGCGAATATGTCTGACGGCGCGCAGTGGTATGTGGTCCACACCTATTCCGGATACGAAAATACGGTGAAGGCCACCATTGAGAAGTACGTGGAAAACCGCGGTCTTCAGGATCTGATCCACGAGATCAGCATCCCCCTGGAGACCGTCACCGAGATCACAGACAACGGGCCCAAAGAGGTGGAGCGCAAGGTCTTCCCCGGCTATGTGCTGGTGAAGATGGTCATGACCGACGAGTGCTGGCACATCGTGCGCAACATTCGCGGCGTCACCGGCTTCCTGGGCTCCGGCAACAAGCCCATCCCCCTGTCTGAGAGTGACATCGCCGCCCTGGGCGTGGAGAAGCGCGAGATCGTGGTGGGCTACGAGGTGGGAGACAGCGTCAAGATCACCGATGGCGCCCTGGAGTCCTTCCTGGGCACAGTGGAGGAGATCGACCTGGACCGCAGCAAGGTCCGTGTGGTGGTGTCCATGTTTGGACGGGAGACCCCCGTGGAGCTGGAGCTGGACCAGGTGGAGCCTGTTAAAGCCTGACCCATCGAAACACAATCCTGCCGCGTGCAGACGCGGCCCGTGGGAGGGACGGAACGGTCCGTCCCGCCAGTTGGACCCGCCGGGCACGGCCTGAGCTGGTCCATGTCCAACCACATTTTTCATATGGAGGTGCTCTTTCGTGGCACAGAAAGTAACTGGATACGTAAAACTTCAGATCCCCGCCGGCAAGGCGACGCCGGCCCCCCCTGTTGGCCCCGCTCTGGGCCAGCATGGCGTGAACATCGCCGCTTTCACCAAGGAATTCAATGAGCGGACCAAGAACGACGTGGGCATGATCATCCCCGTCATCATCACCGTCTACGCTGACCGTTCCTTCACTTTCATCACCAAGACCCCCCCCGCCGCCGTGCTCATCAAGAAGGCCTGCAGCATCGAGTCCGGCTCCGGTGTGCCCAACAAGACCAAGGTCGCTACCATCAGCAAGGAAGACGTGCGCAAGATCGCTGAGACCAAGATGCCCGACCTGAATGCCGCCAGCATCGAGGCCGCTATGAGCATGATCGCCGGTACTGCCCGCTCCATGGGCGTCGTCGTGGGCGAGTAAGGAGGGTGTGAACAATGTTTAGAGGCAAGAAATATCAGGAGAGCGCCAAGCAGATCGACCGCGCTGCTCTGTACGATACCAATGAGGCCATGGAGCTGATCGTCAAGACCGCTCCCGCCAAGTTCGACGAGACCGTCGAGCTCCATGTGAAGCTGGGCGTTGACTCCCGTCACGCCGACCAGCAGGTCCGCGGCGCCATCGTGCTGCCCCACGGCACCGGCAAGACCCAGCGCGTGCTGGTCTTCGCCAAGGCCGCCAAGGCGGACGAGGCCAAGGCCGCCGGCGCCGACTATGTGGGCGAGATGGACCTGGTGGAGAAGATCCAGAAGGAAAACTGGTTCGACTTCGACGTGGTGGTCGCCACCCCCGACATGATGGGCGTGGTGGGCCGTCTGGGTAAGGTGCTGGGTCCCAAGGGCCTGATGCCCTCTCCCAAGGCCGGCACTGTCACCATGGATGTGACCAAGGCCGTCAACGAGATCAAGGCCGGTAAGGTGGAGTACCGCCTGGACAAGACCAATATCATCCACTGCCCCATCGGCAAGGTGTCCTTCGGCGCTGAGAAGCTCTCCGAGAACTTCAACGCCATCATGGGCGCTATCGTAAAGGCCAAGCCCGCCGCTGCCAAGGGCCAGTACATCAAGAGCTGCGTGGTGGCTTCCACCATGGGCCCCGGTGTCAAAGTCAACGGCGCGAAGCTGATGTGATCATCTGATTGCCCTCCCCCGCAGTTTCCCGGGGACTGCGGGGGAGGCTTTCTTCCCTGTGCATCAGATTTTTTAAATTTTCGGAAAAGTCCTTGACTTTTCCTCCTTTTTCGGATATACTATCATCTGCGTTCAAAGACAGCAGGCGGCGCAAGCGGAAGTCCTGCCGAGGATGCAGCCAGAAACATGATCCATATTGTGTTTTTACGCTGTTTTCACGCTTTGGGCGCGGAAAACAGCGTTTTTTTCGCGTTTCCCACTATTCTCTGGAGGTGAACCCAAAATGCCTAACGCATCTGTTCTGGAACAGAAGAAAGCCATTGTGGCTGAACTGACCGAAAAGCTGCAGAACGCCGCCAGCGGTGTGCTGGTGGATTACAAGGGCATCACCGTGGCTGAGGATACCGCTCTGCGCAACGAGCTCCGCAAGAACAACGTGGAGTACGCTGTCGTCAAGAACACCCTCACCCGCTTTGCTGCTCAGAATGCCGGCCTGGGCGATCTGTCCGACTCCCTGAATGGCACTACTTCTCTCGCCATCAGCCACGAGGACCCCATCGCTCCCATGCGCGTCATCAACAAGTTCGCCAAGCAGTTCAACGGCGCCAAGTTCGTCATCAAGGCCGGCTTCATGGACGGCAAGATCCTTCCCCTGGATGAGATCAACGCCATGGCCGAGCTGCCCTCCAAGGAGGTCCTGCAGGCCCAGGTCCTGGGCACCATGCTGGCCCCCATCACCAGCCTGGCCATCGTCCTGAAGGCCATTGCCGAGGAGAAGGGCGGCTTCGTAGAGGCCGCTGCCGAGCCCGAGGCCGCCCCCGCCGAGTAAGTATCGGCACCCATAACATTTTGACTGAAAACAACTTTTAGGAGGTACATTCATTATGGCTAGCGAGAAGATTACCGCTCTGATTGAGGAAGTCAAGGGCCTGACCGTTCTGGAGCTGTCCGAGCTGGTGCATGCCCTGGAGGACGAGTTCGGCGTTTCCGCCGCCGCTATGGCCGCTCCCGCTGCTGGTGCCGGCGCTGCCGCTCCCGCTGCTGAGGAGAAGACCGAGTTTGACGTGGTCCTGGCCAGCTTTGACGCCGCCGCTAAGATCAAGGTCATCAAGGCTGTCCGTGAGATCACCGGCCTGGGCCTGGCTGAGGCCAAGGCTATGGTCGAGGGCGCTCCCAAGACTCTGAAGGAGGCTGTCTCCAAGGATGAGGCCGAGGAGCTGAAGAAGAAGCTGGAAGAGGCCGGCGCGAAGGTCGAGCTGAAGTAAGCTTTTCCCCAGACAGAAGTCAACGGGCCCCAGGGCAAAATGCCCCGGGGCCCGTTTTTTCTTTTTCTCCCTCTGTCCTCCGCCGCTGTTTCGTGTTATCCTAGTACCATCACAGCATCCCCGATCTTAATATAATGGGAGGAATCCATCATGCGGAAAAACTTTGGCCCCAAGCCCTACCTCTATCCCCAGCCGGTGCTGATCATCGCCACCTATGGAGATGACGGGACCCCAGATGCCATGAACGCCGCCTGGGGCGGGATCAGCGACAGCAACCGTGTCGCTATGTATCTAAGCGCGGGACACAAGACCGTACAGAACATTCTGTCCCGAAAGGCTTTCACTGTAAGCATGGCGGACGAGGACCATGTGGTGGAGTGTGACTATGTGGGTATCGTGTCCGCCAACCAGGTGCCTGACAAGCTGGCCCGAGCCGGCCTCCACACCACCAGAAGCCAATTTGTGGACGCCCCCCTCATTGACGAACTGCCAATGGCGCTGGAGTGCCAGTTCCTCAGCTTTGACGAGGAGACGGAGCTGCTCCTGGGGGAGATCATCAACGTCAGCGCCGAGGAGTACATCCTGGGGGAAGATGGGAAGATCGATCCCGCCAAGCTGCGCCCCATCTCCTTCGACCCGGTCAATCACGACTATCTGGCCCTGGGAGAGAAGGTGGGCCGCGCTTTCCAGGATGGAAAAAGGCTAAAGTGAGCTCTCCGGGAGGGGTTTGGGGCCCTTTCTGGAGCGGCCGCCCTATTTCCGCAGCCGGAACACCTGGCTGAGATAGACTCCCTGGGCGCTCAGGGCGGCCAGATACAGCACTCCGCCGAAGAGTAGGCTGGCCGCCCCGCCTGCCAGCAGGGAGACGCCGCTGTCCTTCAGCCACCGAAAGAGGAGGTTGGAGGTCAGGGCCGCCAGCAGTGCGGCCAGCCCCGGCGCGGTGACCCACCGGAACAGGCTGGGCCGCAGCCCGGTGTAACGCACCACCAGCCAGCCGTTGAGCAGGGCCCCCGCCGCTGCTGAGACCAGAGTCCCCGCCACGAAGCCGCGGATGCCCACCCCCGGGAGGCCCACGGTGAAGGTGAAGGCCAGCTGTATGCCGTCACAGATCAGGTCCGCCATGGCGTGGCTCCCCGGCCGTCCCACGCCGTTGAGCACGCCCCCAAGGGTGGACTGGTAGCAGCTCAGCGCCATGGCCGCCGCCAGGGGGAGCAGGTGTTCCCCCGCCGAGGGCTGGCCGAACATCATCCGGGCCAGGTCCGGCCCAAGCACCACCATCAGCGCCATGGAGGGAAGAATGAGCACCGACACCGCCAGCATGGCCCGCCCGGCCCGCCGCCTCACCTCTTCCGGGCGGTTCAGTGCCGTGGAGTAGGCCAGCCTGGGGACCAGCACCAGATTCAGCGCCCCCAGAAAGACAGTGGGCAGGGCCAGCATGGGCAGGGTCATCCCGCACACCACGCCGAACTCCGACATGGCCGCCGCCCGGTCCATGCCGCTCTCCACAAGCTTCTGTGGGATAAGGGCGGCGTTCACCGCCGACATCAGATTACCCAGCAGGGCGGTGGCCCCCACAGGGACGGCGATGGAGGTCACCCGCCGGGCCAGAGTCCCGCCCCGCTCCCCCGGCCCCGTCCGGCCGATCCGCGCCATCCGCCGGCGGTAGAGCACTGTCAGCGCCACGGCGGAAAATATCTCACAAATCACCATGCCGGTGACGATCAGCCCCACCGTCCGCTCTGGGTTCTGGGGCAGAAACAGCACCAGCAGCCCCAGCACCGCCGCCGCCCGGATGAACTGCTCCATCAGCTCCACGACAGCAGGCGGGCGGACCACTCCGGTCCCATAGAAAAAGTGCTTGTGGATGTTCTCCACCCCGGTGAGAGCCACGCAGGGCAGCAGCAGGATCAGCCCCAGCTGGGTCCGGGCATCCCCCAGCAGATAGACCGAGATGGGGTCATAGAAGGCCACCACTGCCGCCGATACCGGCAGGAGCCCCACTCCCAGGGCAGTGAGGCACATCCGCCTGGTCTGCGCCACTCCCTTTCCGTTTCCCAGGGCCAGATACTGGGAGCTGAGGTTGGACATGGCTGCGGTCAGCCCCACAGCGGTGAGGGACAGCAGTACCGAGCACACCGGCATCAGCAGCTGATACAGCCCCATCACCTCCGCCCCCACCAGCCGGGACAGGGCCACCCGGTAACAGAACGACAGCCCCTGTGATACCGCCGCCAAGGCGGTCAGAAACAGGGCGCTGCTTCCAGCGGACCATTCATCGTGACGCAGCAAATCCAGTCCCTCCTCCCCGCCCCAGCGGGCGGTCCTCCCTTCACTGTATTCACGCCGCCGCCCCGCCATTCCTGCAAGAAATTCGTTATCTTTTTCACATATTTCTCTCGTTCCAGGGGAGAATCATGCCTGAATTGACCAAAAACTGGCGTATCTTTACCTTTGTCACCAGACGCCTTGCTTCCGCCCGGGAAATCGTTTATAGTACGATTAAGAAAGAGATCCCGCCCCCTTTATCCCCGTGATTTTCTGGAAGAAGAATGAGACACTGTAAAAAGGAGGATACCCCTATGGCTTTTGTAGAATTTGAGCAACGCGGCCACGTGGGCCTCATCACCATCAACCGCCCGGAAGTCCTGAACGCCCTGAACCTGGAGGTCATCGAACAGCTGGACGATATCCTGCTGCGCGCAGAATCCCAGGAGGATGTCCACGTCATCGTTATCACCGGCGCCGGACGCTCCTTCGTGGCCGGTGCCGACATCGGCGAGATGGTCAACTATACCGCCGACGACGCCAAGCGCTTCAGCCATCATGGAAACAATACCATGATGCACATCACCCGCTTCCCCAGCCCGGTGATCGCCGCAGTCAACGGCTTCGCCCTGGGCGGCGGCTGTGAGCTGGCCATGTCCTGCGACATTCGGGTAGCCAGTGAAAAGGCAACCTTCGGCATGCCTGAGGTTGGGCTGGGCATCACTCCCGGTTTCGGCGGCACCCAGCGCCTTCAGCGCATCGTAGGCATGTCCACCGCCATGGAGCTGGTGCTCACCAGCCGCACCATCGACGCCCAAGAGGCCCTTCAGATCGGTTTGGTCAAGCATGTCTACCCTGCCGACGTGATGCTGGACAAGGCTCTGGAGCTGGCCGACCTGATCGCCTCCCGCCCCCAGGTGGCAGTCCGCCAGGCCAAGCAGGCCATCCGCATCGGCAAACAGATCGACATCAACTCCGCCATCGCCTTTGAGTCAGAGGCCTTCGGCCTGTGCTTTTCCACTGAGGACCAGAAGGACGCCATGCACGCCTTCCTGAACAAGGAGAAGATCATCACCTTCAAAAACCGCTGAATCCGTTCCGCCGCCCCAGCGGCAGGGCGCTTTCCCAATATCACTTCTGAAAGACAAGGAGATCGAGATGTCATGAAAAAAATCGTAGTTGTAGGCGGCGGCACCATGGGCCTGGACATCGCCCACACCTTTGCTCGCAGCGGCCATGCCGTCGTGGTCCGGGAGATCAGCGATGAGCTGGCGGAGAAGTCTCACAGCCGGCTGGTGGCCGCGCTGGATAAGCTGGTGGCCAGAGGCAAGATGGACGAGGCCAAGAGGGCCGAGATCCTGGGCAACATGACCTTCACCACTGACCTGGCCGCCGCAGCTGACGCCGACCTGGTGCTGGAGGCCATCGTGGAGAACCTGGACGTGAAGAAGAGCCTGTTCCAGGAGCTGGACGGCATCTGCAAGGCAGACACCATCTTTGCCACCAACACCTCCTCCATCTCCATCACCGCCATCGCCGCCGCCACCCAGCGGGCCGACCGCTTCATCGGGATGCACTTCTTCAATCCCGCCACTGTGATGAAGCTGGTGGAGGTCATCCGGGGCGTCCACACCTCCCAGGAGACCTATGACGCCATCTGCCAGCTGTCCGCCGACATCGGCAAGGAGGCCGTGGAGGTAGCTGAAGCCCCCGGCTTCGTGGTCAACAAGATCCTGATCCCCATGATCAACGAGGCCATCGGTCTGGTGGAGACCGGCGTGGCTACCCCCGAGGGTATCGACACTGCCATGAAGCTGGGTGCCAACCACCCCATGGGCCCCCTGGCCCTGGGCGACCTGGTGGGCCTGGACGTCTGCCTGGCCATCATGGATACCCTGTATGCCGAGACCCACGACCCCAAGTACCGTGCCGCCCTGCTGCTGCGGAAGATGGTCCGTGGAGGCCTGCTGGGCCGTAAGACCGGCAAGGGTTTCTACGATTACTCCAAGTAAGCGGCCTGCTGACAAAAACGTCGGGAAGGAAAGCTTTCCTCCCCGGCGTTTTTCTATTTTCCTTTGTTCTTCTTGTACCCGCTGTGCTCCAGCCTCCACGAGGCGTCCAGCAGCGCCATCCCGGCCAGCATCAGGAGCTGGTCCACCGGGCCCCTCTCAGGCTGTCATACTGGCTCCCCATCGGCGTTGAGGAGACCCCCAGGCACACAAGGCCCAGGGCAATGGAGATATATGTCACGTATCGATTTGCAAAATTAAAAACTTTACCACTTCTGTATTGGAATCCCTTCTTTCTTGTTCAAATTAATAATTCTTTCTTATCCTTTTTATTTTTTTCTTTTTTGAAGGTCAAGAAAAGCATACTTTCAAGCAATATCCGCAAATATCATCATTTTGACCAAAATTTTGTCGCAAAAACTGTACATTTTACCGTATTTGTTTTTCTTGCGCCCATATGGGAAAAACGATATAATTTGAGGGACAGGAAGTTATCTATCGCAGCCTGATTGGCGCCGCAACAACGGGTCCCTATCCGTCGTTGCGCTTTTTCTGGTCTTCTTTTGTTAAAAATCTAACGAAAGAAGGCGGAGCGCCCCGGCTGAGCCCCCATGGGAGGCGGAGATCTGAGGAAAAAACGGCGGACCTCAGATCACCGTCTTGCTTGCATGTCCTGTCTAGGTGGTCCGGCCCTGCTGCTCCGGGACATCGCGCACGGTGGCTGCCGGGCAGCGCAGTCGGAACAGGGCTTCCATGATTGTTCCAAGTAAATAAAATTAGGAGGACGAAAAAATGGATTTTCATCTGTCGAAAGAGCAAGAGATGATCCGCAAGATGTACCGCGAATTCGCGGAAACTGAGGTCAAGCCCCTCGCCGAGGAGTTGGACGAGGAGGAGCGCTTCCCCATGGAGACCGTGGAGAAGATGGCCAAGCTGGGCATGATGGGCATCTACTTCCCCAAGCAGTATGGCGGCGCCGGCGGCGATGTGCTGTCCTATGCCATGTGTGTGGAGGAGTTGGCCAAGGTGTGCGGCACCACCGCCGTCATCGTGTCCGCCCACACCTCCCTGTGCTGCGCCCCCATCTTTGAGCACGGCACCGAGGAGCAGAAGATGAAGTATCTGCCTGACCTGCTCTCCGGCAAGAAGATCGGTGCCTTCGGCCTGACTGAGCCCAATGCCGGCACCGACGCCTCCGGCCAGCAGACCATGGCCGTGCTGGAGGGCGACCACTACGTCCTGAACGGCTCCAAGTGCTTCATCACCAACGGCAACGTGGCCGATACCTTCGTGGTCTTTGCCATGACCGACAAGAGCAAGGGCAACCACGGCATCTCCGCTTTCATCGTGGAGAAGGATTTCCCCGGCTTCTCCACCGGCAAGCACGAGAAGAAGATGGGCATCCGCGGCTCCTCCACCTGCGACCTGATCTTTGAGGACTGCATCGTTCCCAAGGAGAACCTTCTGGGCAAGGAGGGCCAGGGCTTTAAGATCGCCATGATGACCCTGGACGGCGGCCGCATCGGCATCGCTGCGCAGGCCCTTGGCCTGGGCGAGGGCGCCGTGGATGAGGCCGTCAAGTACACCAAGGAGCGCGTCCAGTTCGGCCGCCGCATCTCCCAGTTCCAGAACACCCAGTTCCAGCTGGCTGACATGCACACCCGCATGCAGGCCGCCCAGTATCTGGTCTACTCCGCTGCCATGAAGAAGCAGAACCACGAGCCCTACTCCATGGACGCAGCCATGGCCAAGCTGTTCGCCGCCGAGGCTGCCAGCGATGTGACCCGCCGCGCCGTCCAGCTGTTCGGCGGCTACGGCTACACCCGTGAGTACCCCGTGGAGCGCATGATGCGCGATGCCAAGATCACCGAGATCTATGAGGGCACTTCCGAGGTCCAGCGGATGGTCATTGCCAATCACCTGGGCGTGAAATAAGATAGGAGGCAGTTTCGAAATGAAAATCATTGTTTGTGTCAAGCAGGTCCCCGACACCTCCGGTAAGGTGGCGGTCAATCCCGATGGTACCCTGAATCGTGCCTCCATGGCCACCATCACCAACCCCGACGACCTGAACGCCGTTGAGGCCGCTCTGGCTCTGAAGGATCAGACCGGCGCTGAAGTGGTCGTGATCTCCATGGGCCCCCCTCCCGCAGAGGGCATGCTGCGTGAGATCCTGGCCCGTGGCGCTGACCGCGCGGTACTGGTCTCCGCCCGCGAGTTCGGCGGTTCCGATACCTACGCCACCTCCCAGATCCTGGCCGCTGCCATCAAGAAGATCGGCCTGGAGGACGACGACGTGGTCTTCTGCGGCCGTCAGGCCATCGACGGCGACACCGCTCAGGTCGGTCCCCAGATTGCCGAGAAGCTGGGCATCCCCCAGGTCTCCTACGCCGCCGACATCCAGAAGGAGGGCGAGACCCTCACCATCAAGCGGATGCTGGAGGACGGCTACATGACCATCAAGGTCAACACCCCCTGCCTGATCACCTGCATCAAGGAGCTGAACACCCCCCGCTACATGAGCGTGCCCGGCATCTTTGAGTGCTACAGCAAGCCCTATGAGGTCTTTGGCTATGAGACCCTGAAGGATGATCCCCTCATCGACCCCACCACCATCGGCCTGAAGGGCTCCCCCACGAACATCTTCAAGTCCTTCACTCCTCCCCAGAAGGGTGCCGGCATGATGCTGGAAGGCGCCGACAAGGCCACCTGCGATAAGCTGGCCGGCATTCTGGCCACCAAGCATATCATCTGATAGAAGGGAGAATGAAGAATATGTCTACTTTTAATAGTGCTGATATCGCTGCCTTCACTGGCGGCGTATGGGTCTTCTGCGAGCAGCGCCAGGGCAAGATGATGTCCACCTCCTACGAGCTGATCTCCGAGGGCCGCAAGCTGGCCGACGAGCGCGGCACCAAGCTGTACGGTCTGCTGCTGGGCGACGGCATCGAGGGCATCGCCAAGGAGCTGGGCGGCTACGGCGCTGACGGCGTGTATGTCTGTGACCACCCCCTGCTGAAGGAGTACACCACCGACGCCTACACCAAGGTCATCTGCGACGTGGTGGAGGAGTTCAAGCCCGAGGTGCTGCTGATCGGCGCCACCAACATCGGCCGTGACCTGGGTCCCCGCTGCGCGGCCCGCCTGCACACCGGTCTGACCGCCGACTGCACCCACCTGGACATCGACATGGACACCTATGTGGACTTCCTGCGCAACAGCTCCACCTTGGACGTGGACAAAATCAAGTTTGACATGGAAGACACCAACCTGAAGATGACCCGTCCCGCTTTCGGCGGCCATCTGATGGCGACCATCATCTGCCCCCGCTTCCGTCCCTGCATGGCTACCGTCCGTCCCGGCGTAATGAAGAAGGCCGCTTTCGACCAGGCCAAGGCTGACGCCTGCGAGATCATTAAGCCCAGCTTTGCCCTGTCCGCCGACGACCTGGACACCCAGGTGGTGGAGGTGGTCAAGGCCGCCAAGAAGCTGGTGGACCTGATCGGTGCCGACGTGGTCGTCTCCGTGGGCCGCGGCATCAGCAAGGATGTGGAGGGCGGCATCAAGCTGGCCGAGGAGCTGGCCGAGGTCCTCGGCGGCGTCGTGGGTGCCTCCCGTGCTGTTGTAGACTCCGGCTGGATGTCTGCTGACCACCAGGTCGGCCAGACCGGCAAGACCGTGCACCCCAAGATTTATGTTGCTCTGGGCATCTCCGGCGCCATCCAGCACAAGGCCGGCATGCAGGATTCCGAGTGCATCATTGCCGTCAATAAGAACGACACCGCCCCCATTTTCGAGGTCGCGGACTACGGCATCTGCGGCGACCTGTTCAAGGTCACTCCCCTGCTCATCGATGCCATCAAGGCTGCCAAGGCTGCGAAGTAATATCTTTTCTGGCCGTTCTGCGGGCTGCTCTCTTTGGAGAGCAGCCCGCTTTTTCGATTTCGCCTTATTTTTTTGCATGTTTTGTTTTTTCTTCCGTCATTTTGCACAGCTTTGTGAGACGCCATAGATTTCAAAGAAATTTCCGTTCCAAATGTAACATACTTTATATTCTTTCTCTCCTCTCCCTGTTCCATGACGGCAAATTTGCAGTTTTTCCGCAAAGTGCAGGGCTTTTTTTGAAAAATTTTTTCTTTTTCTTCCTTTTTTTCGCCCCATCACCATTTGAAGCCATCCCATCCGCTCCCCGCCTTGTGTATTTTCCCCATTGACAGTTGTCCTTCCTGCCAATATAATGGGCTCCAAACCTGAAAATTCCCTTATTTTATTCAGGTCTGCGGGCCGCTCCAGACCCGCCTCTGTTTCCATTTGACAGGAGGTTATGAAGATGAAAAAGTTTCTTGCCATGGCCCTGACCGGCGCGATGTGTGTCGGCCTGCTGGCCGGTTGCTCCAACGGCTCTTCCGGCACCACCAGCGCCCCTTCCGGCGGCTCCTCCGCTTCCAGCCCGGCTTCCAGCACCGCCGGTGCGGATGGTGCAATCAAGATCGGCGGCATCGGCCCCCTGACTGGCTCCGCCGCCACCTATGGCATCGCCACCAAGCAGGGGGCTGAGATCGCGGTGGACGAGATCAACGCCCTGGGCGGTATCCAGCTCTCCCTGGAGTTTCAGGATGACGAGGGTGACGCTGAGAAGGCCATCAACGCCTACAACGCCCTGAAGGGCAACGGCATGCAGATCGTCTATGGCTGCACCACCACCACTCCCTGCGTCTCCGTGGCTGCTGAGACCTTCAACGAGCGCTACTTTCAGCTGACTCCCTCCGCTTCCTCCACCGACGTCACTGCCGGCAAGGATAACGTCTTCCAGATGTGCTTCACTGACCCCGACCAGGGCGTCACCGCTGCCAACTATGTGGCGGAAAATGGCCTGGCTACCAAGGTGGCTGTGATCTACAACAACGGCGACGCCTACTCCACCGGCATCGCCCAGGGCTTCATCTCCCAGGCCGCCGAGGTGGGCCTGGAGGTCGTGGCTGAGCAGACCTTCCCCGATGACACCAACACCGACTTCACCGTGCAGCTGAACGCCGCCAAGGACGGGGGCGCTGAGCTGGTGTTCATGCCCATTTACTACACCCCCGCTTCCCTGATCCTGAATCAGGCCAAGAGCATGGGTTATGAGCCGACTTTCATGGGCGGCGACGGCATGGACGGCATCCTAGCCATCGAGGGCTTCGACACCTCCCTGGCGGAGGGCCTGCTGCTGATGACCCCCTTCAACGCCTCCGCCACTGACGAGCGCACTGCCAGCTTCGTCTCCGAGTACCAGACGCGCTACAATGAGATCCCCAACCAGTTCGCCGCTGACGGCTATGACTGCATCTACGCCATCTACGAGGCCTGCCAGAAGGCCGGTGTCACCGCCGACATGAGCCACGAGGATATCTGCGCCGCCCTGATCTCCACCTTCACCTCCTCCGACTTCAGCGTAGACGGACTCACTGGCTCCGGTATGACCTGGGCCGCCACCGGTGAGATCTCCAAGGCTCCCCTGGTCTTCGAGGTGCAGGACGGCGTCTACGTCGCCCGCTGATTTTCCGAACTCCCCTTTTTCCCGGGAAATCCATGGAACGGGCTGCCGGGGTCCCCTCGGCAGCCCGTGTCCCTTATTCTTGCACGCATGGCGAAAACGTCTGCGGCAGACGTTGCCGCAGAGGTTTTCGCCATGCTGTCCAGTTTTTCGCGCGCATCTGCGCAGCAAAAGAAAAAGAGGTGACTGGTCTTGAGTATTCTCAACAATCTCATCAACGGCATCAGTCTGGGCAGCGTGTACGCCATCATTGCCCTGGGCTATACGATGGTCTACGGTATTGCCAAAATGTTGAACTTTGCCCACGGAGACGTCATTATGGTGGGGGCATATATCTGTTTTTTCACCATGAGCGGCCTGTCCGGCAGCTTTGAGGAGGGCTCTCTGGCCGGCGCCGTGGTCCCTGCTCTGGCCGGCGTGCTGCTGGCCATGGTAGTGTGCACCGTCCTGGGCATGGTCATCGAACGGCTGGCCTATAAGCCGCTGCGCCAGGCGCCCTCCCTGGCCGTGCTCATCACCGCTATCGGCGTGAGCTATTTCCTCCAGAACAGCGCTCTGCTGCTCTGGACCTCCAATCCCAAGTCCTTCTCCTCCGTAGTGGGCACCGGCTCTATCAAACTGCTGGACGGCCAGCTCACCATCACCCACGTGGCCCTGGTGACGGTGGCTGCCTGCATCGTCATTATGCTGGGGCTCACCTGGTTCACCGGACATACCCGCATGGGCAAGGCCATGCGGGCCTGTTCGGAAGACAAGGCGGCTGCCCAGCTCATGGGTATCAACGTGAACAGCACCATCTCCATGACCTTTGCCATCGGCTCCGCCCTGGCAGCCATCGCCGGTGTGCTGCTCTGCTCCACCTACCCCTCCCTCATGCCCACCACCGGCGCCCTGCCCGGCATCAAGGCCTTTACCGCCGCCGTCTTCGGCGGCATCGGCTCCATCCCTGGGGCCATGCTGGGCGGCATCCTGCTGGGCATCATCGAGATCTTTGCCAAGGCCTTCAACACCAACATCTCCGACGCGGTGGTCTTTGCCGTCCTGATCGTGGTGCTGCTGGTCAAGCCCTCCGGACTGCTGGGCAAGTATGTGCCCGAGAAAGTGTGAGGTGACCGATATGAAAACACGTTCCCTCCGCCGCAAGCGCCTTTTCGGCAATCTCCTCACCTACTGTATCGTTGCTGCCGCCTTTGTGATCCTTCAGCTTCTCAATGCCGGCGGGATGCTCTCCCCCTCCCTTCAGGGGCAGTTGGTCCCCATCTGTGCCTATGTCACCATGGCCGTGGCACTGAACCTGGTGGTGGGCATCTCCGGCGAGCTGAGCCTGGGCCACGCCGGCTTTATGAGCGTGGGTGCTTTCTCCGGCGTGGTGGCCTCCATCTCCCTCCAGGAGCTGATCCCCATGGGCCCCCTGCGCCTGCTGGTCTCCATGCTCATCGGCGCCTTCTTTGCCGGCATCGCCGGCGTCATCGTGGGCGTCCCCGTCCTGCGCCTGCGGGGCGACTATCTGGCCATCGTCACCCTGGCTTTCGGCGAGATCATCAAGAACATTATCAACATCCTCTATGTGGGCGTAGACGAGAACGGCCTCCACTTCTCCACCTCCAGTGAGGCGGCCCTCAACCTGTCTGAGACCGGCAAGGCCATCCTGAAGGGACCCATGGGAGTCACGGCCAACGTGAAGCTCTCCTCCTTCACCGCAGGCTTTCTGCTGGTGATGGTAGCCCTCATCGTGGTCCTCAACCTGGTGAACAGCCGTTCCGGCCGGGCCATCATGGCCCTGCGGGACAACCGCATCGCCGCCGAGAGCGTGGGCATCAGCGCCACCAAATACAAGCTGATGGCCTTTGTCACCTCCGCCGTGCTGGCTGGAGCCGCCGGCGCCCTCTATGCCATGAACTACTCCTCCATCGCCGCCAAGAAGTTTGACTTCAATACCTCTATCCTGATCCTGGTCTACGTGGTGCTGGGTGGACTGGGCAACATCCGGGGCTCGGTCATTGCTGCCGCCCTGCTCTATGTCCTGCCCGAGCTGCTGCGTGATTTCTATGACTACCGGATGCTGATCTACGCCATCGTGCTCATCTTGGTCATGCTGGCCACCAACAACGAGCGCTCCAAGGAGTTTTTCTCCTCCCTGCGCCGGAAGATATTGGGCCGCGGCACCGAGAAAGGAGGCGCTCAGAATGGCTAAGGAATTTAAGAAAGGCAAGATGGTCCCCGTCCCCAGCCACTCCATCGTTCCTGAGCGGGATGTGAACAAGCTCCCCGTTCTGGAGTGCCAGCACCTGGGCATCGACTTCGGCGGCCTGACCGCTGTCAATGAGTTCAACCTCACCATCGGCCGCACAGAGATTGCCGGCCTTATCGGCCCCAACGGCGCGGGCAAGACCACGGTGTTCAACCTGCTCACCAAGGTGTATCAGCCCACCCGGGGCACCATCCTGCTCAATGGCAAGGACACCCACGGCATGAGCACTGCCCAAGTCAACCGGGCCGGCATCGCCCGCACCTTCCAGAACATCCGCCTGTTTTCCAACCTGAGTGTGGAGGACAACGTGAAGATCGGCCTGCACAACCAGATCCGCTACCCCATGTGGGACGGCGTGCTCCGCCTTCCCAAGTTCTGGAAGCAGGAGAAGCTGGCCCGAGAGAGCGCCATGGAGCTGCTCTCCATCTTCGACATGCAGGACCTGGCCCACCACCAGGCCGGCTCCCTGCCTTACGGCGCACAGCGCCGCCTGGAGATCGTCCGGGCCCTGGCCACCAACCCCTCCCTGCTTCTGCTGGACGAGCCCGCCGCCGGCATGAACCCCTCCGAGACCGCCGAGCTGATGGAGAACATCGTCAAGATCCGGGACACCTTCCAGATCGCCGTTATGCTCATCGAGCACGACATGAACCTGGTCATGGGCATCTGCGAGGGCATCTGTGTCCTCAACTTCGGACAGATCATCGCCAAGGGCACCGCGGAGGACATCCAGGCCAATCCAAAGGTCATCGAGGCCTATCTGGGCAGTCAGAAAAAGAAAGGAGGGGCCTGATATGGACGCCATGCTGAAGGTAGAGGGCATCAACGTCTATTACGGCGCCATCCATGCCATCAAAGACGTCTCCTTTCAGGTAAATGAGGGGGAGGTAGTCACCCTCATCGGCGCCAACGGTGCCGGAAAGTCCACCATCCTGAAGACCATCGCAGGTCTGCTCACCTCCCATACCGGCTCCATCGAGTTCCTGGGCCAGCGCCTGGGGGGCACCCCGGCCCATAAGATCATCACCAAGGGCCTGGCTCTGGTGCCGGAGGGCCGTCAGATCTTCCTCCAGATGTCTGTGGAGGAAAACCTGGAGATGGGAGCCTTCACCCGCCCCTCTTCTGAGTTTGATGACGGCATCGCGGATGTGTACCAGCGCTTCCCCCGGCTGAAGGAGCGCCGCCGACAGGTAGCGGGCACCCTGTCCGGCGGCGAACAGCAGATGCTGGCCATGGGCCGCGCCCTGATGTCCAAGCCCCGCCTGCTGATGCTGGACGAGCCCTCCATGGGTCTGGCCCCCATCCTGGTGGAGCAGATCTTCGACATCATCCAGGAGCTGAACCAGCACGGCACCACTATCCTCCTGGTGGAGCAGAATGCCCAGATGGCCCTGTCTGTGGCCCACCGGGGCTATGTGCTGGAGACAGGCAAGATCGTCACCACCGGCTCCGGCGAGGAGCTGCTGGAGGACGAGGCAGTGAAAAAAGCCTATCTGGGCGGCTGACCGTCCCCTCTTCGCTTTCCGTCCGCGGCAAACGCGGACGGAATTTTTTATGCCGTACCCTTTCTCATAAAATAATACACCAAAATGCAACATCCTGTCCTTGACCTCGTTTTTCTTTCGTGATAGGATCAAAGCACCAGATGCATGCATCTCTTTGACTGGACCACAGCCTTCCATAGGGGATCAGCATCTCAAATCAGGAAAGGAAGGAGAAAAAACATGAAGCTCTTCCGCAAGCTTGCCGCACTGTCTCTGACCGCCGCGCTCTCTGCCGGCATGGTGCTCCCCGCCAGCGCCGCCTCAGCTCCCTCTGTGCAGGTAGATGGAGGCACGGTGGATACCTCCGCCTACATCAACGCAGACTCCCGCACCATGGTCCCTGTCACCATCGCAGAGGCGCTGGGCCTAGACTGCACAGCTGACGGCGACAGCGCTGCCTTCTCGCTGTGCGGCCGTTCTCAGACCTATAGCGCCGGTACCGCGGCAGGGGATACCACAGCTGCCCTTCAGAACGGCCAGCTCTATATCCCCCTCTACCATCTGGCTCAGACTTTCGGGTACCAAGTGAGCTGGGACGGGGCCGCCCGCACCGCATCGCTGGACCGCCAAGCTTATCCTGCCCTCTCGGTGGACACAGAAAACCGCGCCTCCTTTGCTGCCGGTGAGACCGCTCTCCAGTCCGGTTTTGACTGGTACACTTGGACATTCCAGATCGACCCCGCCATAGACACCGTGGGCACCGCCGGCGATGGCCTGGGCCTGCTCCGTTTCCGCCTGTACGTCCCGGAACATATTCAGGAGGGAGAGGACTACCCTCTCGTGGCTACCCTGGGCGGGCTGGGCAGCACCAATTCCTTCGCCAACAATGGCTACGCTTCCCGCGGCTCCGCCTTTGCCTCCGACGCATTTCAGGCAGAGCACCCCTGTTATGTCCTGAATATCACCGTCCCCTATGAGGCCTGCGTCAACTATGAGGCGGAGCTGGCCTATATCTATCAGTTCGGTGAGATCATCCGGACCATTGCGGAAAGCTACGGCAATGTGGAC
Source organism: Lawsonibacter asaccharolyticus (assembly GCF_022453915.1). Lineage (NCBI taxonomy): Bacteria > Bacillati > Bacillota > Clostridia > Eubacteriales > Oscillospiraceae > Lawsonibacter > Lawsonibacter asaccharolyticus. The sequence goes on along the minus strand of NZ_CP091870.1, from coordinate 903,400 downwards.
ATGGATCGAATCTACGCTACCGGCCACTCGCAAGGCGCAGGCTGGAGCTATGAGCTGGCCTCCGTCCAGCCCGAGCTGCTGGCTGCCATTCTCATCAACGCCGGCACTACCGTCCACACCACCTGGGGAAATCAGTGCGACATGCAGGCCATTGCGGATTCTGGCGTCAATGTCTACATCTGGCACGGCTATGAGGACCCCTACATCCCGGTGAACGAGGCCTACCGCGCCTTCAATACCCTGACCAGTCTGGGCATGACCAATCTTGTCCTGGAGATCCAGCAGGGAGGCCACTGCAAATCGGACATGTTCTCTGATTCGGTCCCTACCTCCTACATGGAGTGGCTCTTCGATCAGGTCAAAGGCGTCCCCTGCACCGCCTCCCCCACTGTCACCACAGAGGGGACTCCTGCGGACTATGACTGGGCCGGCGTTCAGGTCCTTTCCTCTGTGGAGGGCTGGGCTGAGGCCAATCCCTATTCCTCCTGGACCGAGCCCGCCGACAACGCCACCTGGGACCAGGTGATGGCCGGTGCCAACGCTCTGGTCCAGGGAGAGGGCGGCACTGGGAAGACCTGGCTGAGCAAGGTCCGTATCGGGGACGAGACCGCCACCTCCTATGATGATGCCACACAGGACACCCCTGTTGTCACCATTCAGGCGGGTGACTCCGTCGCTGTTACTGTCCAAGGCTACACCGGCGGCTATGGCGATGACTGGGACGCCTTTGATCAGGAGTGGGATGTGGAGTGGGCTGTTTTGGAGGGAAGCGTCACTGACATCCAGCTGACACACGAAGCCAGCGAGACACCTCTCCTCCGCCCCGCCACCGTCTCCCTGGCCAATGGCGGCGGCCCCAATGTAAACAACTCCCTTTATAATGAAAATACCCTGGACGGAAACCAGGTCTACATCAAGATCGATACTGCCCAGGACTTTCAGGGCGATTCCCTGAAGGTGGCGCTGCGGTTTGTCCGCGATCTGGGCCAGGGGGAATACGCCTCCTACTGGCATGTGATCCAGTACCAGGTCCAGTAAATCGCTTCGCCGGTCCTCCTGACCATTGCCCGGCAGGCAGCAAAAAGAGAGGCGCTGAGCGCCTCTCTTTTTGCTGCCTTTTTTCTGGGGGTCCCACTCACCCCAGCTTTTGGAGCATCTGGACCGACATGACCAGGGCGGCCTGGGCCTGGATATCCGCCTGGGGATCGAACCGGTCCCCGCCTACGCCGGTGATGATCCCGTTCTTCTCCATAAAATAGACGCTGTTCTTCGCCCAGTCAGAGATCTCGCCGTCGTCCGCGAACTCCTTGGCCCCCACCGAGCTGATGACAGTATCCAGCTTATGGTAGATACCGGCCAGCATATTCGACGCCTGCTGCTCCGTGAGGTTGGAGTCATCGTTCAGGTCGTTGTCCCTGCCGTACAGCGCCGCCCACAGCAGGAATGCCTTTCTGTTGTCCTCGTTCCGATACTGGTACACCGCAGTCAGCATCACCGCCGCCTGTTCTCGGGTCACCGGCTCCTCGCCGCCGAAAGTGTCCTCCGTCAGCCCCGTCACGAACCCCAGCCCATAGGCCTTCAGCACCTCCGGGTCCTGGGTGTCCCGGAAGGGATTCTGCTTCGGCACCTCCGCCAGCTTCCCGCTCATAGCCTCATACAGCTTCACGGTCAGGGCGGCAAATTCCGCCCGTGTCATCTCCGCCCTCAGGTCCTGTCCCTCCAGGCACTCCGGCATCAGCTCCAGCCGGATGGCGGACTCCACTCGCTCCACCGCCCACTCATCCACGGTCTCGCCTGTAAATACCGACGCCGCGGAGACTGGCGCGGCCGTCAAAGCGGCCGCCAGGGCCCCGCTCAGCAGTGCGGACAACCATTTTCTTTTCATCAGGTCCACTTCCTTCTTCTTGTCGCGCGCCCCGCCGGGGCGGCCCGTTCCCTTCTCCCTCTTGTCCTTGATTTGATTCTACACGCTTTTTTTCAAAAGCGCAATCCTCTTTTCTCGTCTGAAAATGTTGGAAGCCCTTTCCGCCCGTCAGCGGCGTTCTTTCTGCCTCCCGGCGGTCAGGAAAGAGAACTTCGTCTCAGAGCACACCACCGCCACAAAGATGCAGGCAAAGCCCACCGCCATGGGGAGAGTGACCAGATCCCCGTAGAAGAGGACCGAGCTGATGACGCCGAACACCGATTCCAGGGAGAGGATCACCGACGCGGAGGCCGGGTCCGACCACACCTGCCCCACGTTTTGGAAGAGCAGGGCCACAGTGGTGGCCATAACGCACAGGTAGGCCATAGGCAGGCAGACCGCCGGGTCCAGGAACGCCTGAGCGGGGAAGTTCTCGAACAGCGCTCCCCCTGCCCAGGCATACAGCGCCGCAAAGGCAAACTGGAATACGGTGAGCAGGTAGATGTCCTTCTCCGGGGACACTTTGGCCACCGCCACGATGTGGGCAGCGTAAAAGAAAGCGCAGATCAGGGTGAGCACGTCCCCTGCGTTGACAGACAGGTCCCCGTCCAGAGAGACCAGTCCCACTCCGGTGACACAGAGCAGGGCGGCCAGGATGTTGTACCGGTCCGGGCGCCGCTGGGCGGCTGCCCAGTAGAGAAAGGGGACGATCACGCAGTACACCGCCGTCAAAAATGCATTTTTGGAGGGTGTGGTCCGGTCCAGTCCAAAAGTCTGGACCGAATAGGCCAGGAACAGGAAAGCCCCTATCACCGCCCCACGCCATAGATAGTCCCGGGTAAAGCCCGCCCACTTCTTCCAGCAGACCGCCGCCAGCAGGACCGCGCCCGCAGTAAAGCGGATTGCCAGCAGGTAGAACACCGGGATCACGTCCAGGGCGTTCTTCATTACAAAGAAGGAGGTGCCCCAGATGATGGCTGCCGCGAACAGCATGGGCTTGGCCAGTTTTTTCATCACATGCGGAGACATGGCTTCACTTCCCATCTTGAACTAGTCTCCCCCGGCGTGGTATGATAGGAAAGAAGCATGCCGGGCCGGTCTGTCAAAAACGGAGCTATTATACCAGAAAACCGTCCCGGCCGCAACCCGGGGGCTGGCCCCGCCCCAGGCAGGAGGCCCCCATCCTGCACGGAGGTCCCGCCATGTACTTTTTTGATCTGGACGGCACCCTGCTGGACTCCAACGGGATCTGGCTGGACATCGACATTGAATTTCTGGGCCGGCGGGGCATCTCGCCGGTGCCTGAGGACTACACCGACTACGTCACCCACCACAGCGCTCCCGACGCGGCCCGGTACACCAGGGAGCGCTTCTCCCTCCCGGAGACGCCGGAGGAGATCATGGAGGGCTGGATGTCCATGGCCCGCTCCGCCTATGCTCACACTCTGCCCCTGAAGCCCGGCGTGCCCGCCTTTCTGGACGCCTGCCGCCGCCGGGGGACACGGATGGCGGTGCTCACCTCCTGCATGCCTCCCCTGTGCCGCGCCGCCCTGGAGCACCACCGCCTTCTGGACTGCTTTGAGGCCGTCTACACCACCGCTGAGCTGGGAATAGAAAAGCGGGACCTGGCTCTCTACTGTCTGGCGGCGGAACGGTCGGGCGTCCCTCCCCAGTCCTGCCTCCTCTTCGAAGATTCTCCCAGCTACTGTGCTGCGGCCAGGCAGGCTGGCTTCACTGTGGTAGGGGTCTTTGACCCCCTTTTTGCCCCCCGCTGGGGGGAGATGGAGGCCCTGTGCCACCATCGCCTGGAACGATTTGCGGATGCCTCTCCCACCCTCTGGCAGATTCCATAATTTTGCTCTTTCCTGCCCCTGAAAATGTGTTAATGTTTTGTTAAGATGTTTCTTGACTTTTGCCCGATTCCGCACTATATATATAGTTCGGAATCGGGCACTTTCTGTTTTAGACAAAGAAAGACCCTTATTTTTGTGAAAATGCCCGAGGCCGCTCCCTCTTTCTGATCACATCTGCTCCGGTCTTTCGGAGCCTGAGGAGGCCCCTCTCATGATCCAAAGAAATTTCTGGCGCAATGTGCTCCCCTCCGTCATCGCCTTTGCCTTCTCCGGCGTCTACTCCATCGTGGACGGGATGTTCGTGGGCCAGGGCGTGGGCGATGCCGGGCTGGCCGCCATCAATGTGGCCTGGCCGGTCACCGCCCTGGTCCAGGCCCTAGGCACCGGGCTGGGCATGGCCGCCGCCGTGGTGCTGTCCGTGTGCATCGGCCGCCGGGACGCCGCGGAGGAGCACCGCGCCCTGGGCTCCACTGCCGTGCTGCTCCTGCTGGCCGGCGTGCTGTCTACCGCCCTGCTCGCCCTGCTCTACCGCCCCCTGCTCCCTCTGCTGGGCGCGGAGGGCTCCGTCCTGGCCTATGCTGACAGCTACACCCGGGTCATCGTGCTGGGCTCGCTCTTCCAGGTGCTGGGCACCGGGCTGGTCCCCCTGCTGCGCACCTATGATGGGGCGGACGCCGCCATGTGCTCCATGACCGCCGGCTTCCTCACCAATGTGGTGCTGGATGCTCTGTTCATCTCCGTCTTCCGCTGGGGCACCGCCGGGGCCGCCGCTGCCACCGTCATCGCCCAGGGGGTGTCCGCCGCCCTGGGGCTGGTCTATCTGTTCCGGGTGAAGCGGGTGTTCCGGGGGGTGAGCTTCCGTCTGAACCGGAGGACCGTTCTCCGCCTGCTTGCCACCTCCCTGTCCCCCTTCGGCCTGACCATGCTGAACACGGTCACGCTGGTGGTCATCAACCGGGGAGCGCTGGCCTACGGCGGCTCCCTGGCGGTGGCCTGCTATGCGGTCATGAGCTACGCCATCTGCATGGTCCACTTCATCATCCAGGGCATCGGGGACGGGGCGCAGCCCCTTCTCAGCCGGTATTACGGCGCCGGAGAACAGGAGGCGCTGGCTCAGGTCCGTACACTGACCTTCCGTTCCGCCCCCGCCGCCGCCCTGCTCTGCGGCATCGCCCTCTTTCTGGGGCGGTCCGCCATCCCCCACCTGTTCGGGGCATCCAATGCCGCTACCCGGCTGTTCCAGGTAATCCTGCCCCTGTTCCTGCTCTATCTCCCGTTCATGTCGGTAGTGCGCATCCTGACCTCCTACTTCTGCGCCACCGAGCAGATCACCCGGGCCGACCTGCTGATCTACGGCCAGCCCGTCGTGTTGGTGGCCCTCTCCCTGATCCTGCCCCGCACTGGGCTGGGGCTGTCCGGGGTCTGGCTGTCCGTCCCCCTGACCCAGATCCTGCTGGCCGGCGCCGGGGTGCTGCTGCTGCACACCGCTCACGCCGGGACGAAGCCCATCCCCGCCGCCGCGCCCCAGCAGGCCGTCCCCTCCGTCTCTCTGTCTGTGTGACATGGATGCCCACGGGCCCTTATCCAAAAAACGGCTGCGCGCCCTCCTTTCGGGAGGGCGCGCAGCTATTTCTGTTTATTGCAAAGATTTCCACTCTGTCTGGATCAGCTCCGCCAGCTCCCCACTGGTCCCGCTCTCTCCGGCCAGGCGGTCCAAAATCGCGCCAAACGCCTCGGTCCCGCCGTACCAGGACACATCAGCGGAAGCCAAGTGTGTGCACAACAGCTCCCGCTCCTCCCGGCTGTCGATCAAGGCTAGGTAGGACAGCACGGTATCCGGGGCCTCCAGGAACCGGTGGTACAGCTGGTCAAAGCCGTTCTCCCCGTAGACCCCGTCCGCCCCCAGGCAGTAGGCCGTCAGCTGGTCCAGGGGCATGCCGCTCAGATCCTCCAGCTCCTGATAGGTGATGCCGTAGGCGGAGGGATCGGTGGTCACGGTGCTCCATCCCGGGTGCATCTCATCGGCATCCAGGCTCTCCCCGGCCGTTTCCGCGCCGCATCCAGCCAGAAGGGCCAGGCAGAGCGCCGCCGTCAGCGTCCTGGCCGTCCTTTTATTTCGGTCCACAGCCGCTCCTCCTCATATCTTCTCCATGTGGGCGGCAGCGGATTTGAGCATCAGCCGCTTGGTGCCCACGTTGTCAAAGGCGATCTCCACCAGGGCATCGCCCCCCATCTTCTGCACGGACAGGATCATCCCCTGTCCGAATGCCTTGTGGCGCACCATGTCCCCCTTCTGGAAGGTGGGCAGCACCGCTGGTACTGCGGCGGCAGCCGGGCGGCCGCCCAGGGGGCGCTGAGGACGGCCGGCCGCGGGCGCGGCGGGATAGACGCCGCCGGTGCGCCCCCCCATGGCCCGGGTGAAACCGCCGTAGGAAGGCGGAGCGGGCCGCTGGGGCGCCTCGCTCCCCCGGGCCGCGTAGCCGCCGTAGCTCTGCTCCCCCCGCTGGTATCCCCCGTACCCGGAGGTGCGGCTGGGGATGCCCCCCCAGTCCCCCACGCCCGGGTCCAGGAAGGTGCGGCCGGAGCGCTCCAGATGCTCCGTGGGGATCTCGTCCACAAAGCGGCTGGGACGGTTGGAGCTGGTGCGGCCGAACAGCATGCGCTGATTGGCGCAGGTGAGGTACAGCTTCTCCTTGGCACGGGTCATGGCCACGTAGCACAGGCGGCGCTCCTCCTCCATCTCCTCCGTCTCTCCGATGGCCCGGATACCGGGGAAGATGCCCTCCTCGGCCCCCACCACAAAGACCACCGGGAACTCCAGCCCCTTGGCCGAGTGCATGGTCATCATCACCACGCAGTCCTGATCTGGGTCGTGGCTGTCCAGGTCGGTGTACAGGGCGATCTCATCCAGGAAGCCCGCCAGGGAGGGCTCCTCCCCCGCATTCTCCAGATAGCCGTTGATGGAGGTGAGCAGCTCCCGCACGTTTTCCAGACGGGTCCGGTCCTCCACGGTGTTCTTGCTCTCCAGCATCACGGCGTAACCGGTGCGGGCGATGAGCTCCTCATAGAAGTCGGGCAGGGGCATGGTCTGGGCCTGCTGGGCCAGCTCCCCCATCATTCCGGAGAACTGGGCCAGCTTAGCCGCCGCCCGGTCCAGTTCGGGGTACATCCGCGCGTTGTCGATGACGGCAAAGAGGGACACCCCCTCCCGCCGGGCGATCTCCTGGGCGGTCTCCACCGTCTTGGCCCCGATGCCACGGGGAGGGTTGTTGATGATCCTAGTGAGGCGCAGGTCGTCCTCCGGGTTGTTCAGCACCGCCAGATAGGCGATCATGTCCTTGACCTCCGCCCGGTCGAAGAAGCGGGTGCCCCCGATGATGCGGTAGGGGATGCCGTTGCGCTTGAACGCCTGCTCCACCTGGTTGGACTGGGCGTTCATCCGGTAGAGAACGGCGTGGTCCTTCCAGTGCCGGCCCTGGCTGTAATCCTCCAGGATACGGGCGGCCACATACTGGGCCTCGTCATTTTCGTTCATGGCGGTGTAGAGCTGGAGCTTCTCCCCCTCCCCCGCCCGGGTCCACAGTTCCTTGCCCTTGCGGCCCTGGTTGTTGCGGATGACGGCGTTGGATGCCTCCAGGATGTGGCGGGTGGAGCGGTAGTTCTCCTCCAGCCGGATGACCCGGCAGCCCTTGTACTGCTCCTCAAAGGAGAGGATGTTCTCGATGGTGGCTCCCCGGAAGCGGTAGATGGACTGGTCATCGTCCCCTACCACGCAGAAGTTCTCATATCCCCCCGCCAGGGTGGAGGCCAGCAGATACTGGAGATTGTTGGTGTCCTGATACTCGTCGATGAGCACATAGCGGAATTTCCGCTGATAGAAGGCCCGCACGTCCTCGTGCTGCTGGAGCAGGCGGACCGTGTGGAGGATGATGTCGTCAAAGTCCAGGGCGCTGGCCTCCCACAGCCGGCGCTGGTACTCCACGTACACCTTAGCGATCTTGGTCAGGCGGAAATCCCCCGCCCGCTCGCAGTCGGCCAGATACTCCTCCGCCAGCTTCATAGCGTCTTTGGCCCGGGAGATGTAGCCCAGCACGGACCGGGGCGGGAACTGCTTTTCGTCGATATTCAGGTCCTTCAGGCAGTCCTTCACCACCCGCAGGGAGTCGTCGGTGTCATAGATGGTAAAGGAGGAGGAGAAGCCCAGCTTCTCGATGTCCCGGCGCAGGATGCGCACACAGGCGGAGTGGAAGGTGGAGGCCCAGATGTCATTGGCGGCTGGGCCCAGCATCCGCTCCAGCCGCTCCTTCAGCTCACCGGCAGCCTTGTTGGTGAAGGTGATGGCCAGGATGGTCCAGGGGGCGGCGGGCTCCAGGCGGCACAGTGCCTCCTGCCGTGCCCTGTCTCCCGCGCCGGAGGCAGCATACTCCTCCAGGAAGCGCAGGTCATCCTCCGTCACCCGCTCCGGCACCTCCGGGCTGTCGGAGCCCCGGCCGTATTTCATCAGGTTGGCGATGCGGTGGATGAGCACGGTGGTCTTTCCACTGCCAGCCCCGGCCAGCAGCAGCAGCGGCCCCTCGGTGGCCAGCACCGCCCTCTGCTGCTCTGGGTTCAGATGGGCGAACTCCCGGGCGATGGCCCCCCGGCGGGCCTTAGCAAATCTCAGTTCCTGTTCTTGATCCAGCATATCTCTCTGTCCTCGGTTCTTCAGTTTCACAGTTAACTCCTATTGTACCGTAATCCAGGGGGCAGGTCAACCGAAAACCCGGCCTTCCCTGAACCGAAGGGGCGGCATCCGGTGGGATGCCGCCCCCTCTGAAATGGGACTCACTCCTCAGGCGGCTGGAACAGCCGCTCCATGGGCACCTGAAAGATCTGGGAGAGAGCCAGCACCTCCCGGTCACTGGCCTCCCGGCGCTGACCCTCCAGGGCGGAGAGGCTGGACTGCCCGATGTCAATCCCCTTCAGCTGGAGCTGCGCCAACAGTATTTTCTGTTTTATGTTCTTTTCCTTGCGAAGCGAAACCACATTTCTTCCAATACAATTCTTATCTCCATAGTCCCTCCTGACTCTCACGGGGGATACCTCCATTTTTATCTGGTAAACAGATTATATGGAGAATTCCCGTTGTTATTATCGGAAAATCAGATTATAATGGTGACGAGGTGATTTTAATGTCAGATAGTCAAACCAACTTTACCTTGACTGATCCCGCCATCGAGCCGATCGATCTGAACCGGATGGACGAGTTCCTCTTTTCAGCTATGCTGCGGGCCTCCATCCACCTCGGCGGCTCTCACACCCCTCTTCAGCTGTCCAGGATGGTCAGAAAGTCGCTTTTGAAGCTCTCTCTTGAGAAGGATCTGACCTTTGACCTGGCTTATGCCAAAGAATTCACCCCCGTCTCCAAGCTATCCCCCCTGGCGCTCCAGATCTACGAAATGCTTATCGCCTACACCGTCCAGATCGTCCGGAACGGCCGCTGCCCCGCTTCCATCCCAACGCCGATACAGGAAGAGACCCCCTGAACGCGCAGTTTGAAATAGACAGCGATCCCCACAGGGGCCCCGCCGCTCCTGTGGGGATCATTCTATCCTCCGCCTCTTCCAGCAGAGATCGCTCCCAAAAGCCTTCTCCCGGGGAAGGTGATACGGCGCATGCCGCGACGGATGTGGGGGCGGCTTTCCGCCGGGCCGCATCACAGCAGCAGGGGCGCACATGGTGCGCCCCTGCAAACTTCTTTTTCAGTTTCCGGCCGGGCCCTTCTCTTGTCCGGCCAGCAGCAGCTCTCCGGCTCGGAAGATATCTCCCGCTCCCACGGTCAAAATCAGGTCCCCCGGCTGGGCCAGCTGGGCCAGCCGTTCCGCCACCTGCTCCACACCGGGGCAGAACTCCGCGCCGGGGATCTGTTCTGCCAGGTCCCGGGAGGAGATGCCCAGCTCGTTCTGCTCCCGCGCCGCGAAGATCTCCGCCAGGAGCACCTGGTCCGGCAGCTTCAGCACCTCCACAAAATCGGAAAACAGCTCGTGGGTCCTGGAATAGGTATGGGGCTGAAAAGCGCAGATCACCCGCCCATATCCCAGGCTCTGGGCCATGGTCAGCAGGGCCCGCAGCTCCTCAGGGTGGTGGGCGTAGTCGTCATAGACCTGCGCCCCCCGGTATGTCCCCTTGTGCTCAAAGCGGCGGCCCGCTCCCCGGAAGGCGCCCAGCCCCTCCCGGATGCCCCGCACCGGCACCCGCAGGGCCAGCGCGGCGGCGGCGGCGGCCAGGGCGTTGCGCACGTTGTGCTCCCCCGGCACCTGGAGCTCCACCCGGGTCACCTTCTCCCCCCGGAAGACGATGTCAAAGCTGGGGAAGCCGTTCACCCACTCCAGCCCGGCGGCGTGGACGTCCCCCTCCTCCAGGCCGAAGGTGATCAGCGGACGCTCCAGCCCGGCCAGGGTCTCCATGGTGTTCTGGTCGTCCCGGTCGGCCACCACTACGCCGGTGTCTGCCGGCACCAGCTCAGCGAAGCGGCGGAAGGAGTGCTCCACGTCCTCCAGGTCCTTGAAAAAATCCAGGTGGTCCGCATCCACATTCAGGATCACCGCCACGGTGGGGAAGAAGGAGAGGAAGGAGTTGCAGTACTCACAGGACTCCAGGATGATGGTCTCCCCCTTGCCCACCCGGTAGCCGGAGCCGATGGCGGGCAGGGTGCCGCCGATCATCACAGTGGGGTCCAGCCCTGCGGCCAGAAAGATGTGGGTACACATAGAGGTGGTGGTGGTCTTTCCGTGGGTCCCCGCCACACACAGGGCGTTGTGGTAGTGCCGCATGATGGCTCCCCACGCCTGGGCCCGCTCGAAGACGGGGATGCCCAGCCGGCGGGCGGCGGCGATCTCCGGGTTGTCATCATGGACGGCGGCGGTGCGGATGACGCAGTCCGCCCCCTCCACGCTCTCCGGCAGGTGGCCGATGGTCACCGGGACCCCCAGCGCCCGCAGGTGCTCCACCGCCCCGCTCTCGTGGGCGTCGGAGCCGGTGATGCGCACCCCCGCCCCGTGGAGCACCTCTGCCAGCGGGGACATGGACACCCCTCCTATCCCCACCAGATGGGCGGTCCGCCCGGGCTGAATATAGTCATGTATCTCCAGGGTCATGTTTCAAGCACCTCTCCCCAGTTTTTCAAGATCCTGCGGCGTCTCCGCCGCGAACAGGGCCTATTATAATATGCGCTCCCCAAAATAGCAAGGTATCTCTTCCAATATAGGCAGATCCTCCCCATTTCATACCTCCGTCCCGGGAAAAAGCCTGGGGCGGACAGCCAAAAACGCGCCGCAGCTGCGGCGCGTTTCTGGGCTGAGGGGCATATCAGAGGATATCCAATCCGGAGATCGCATAGCCAAACATGCTGTTGTTGCGGACCAGGTCCACCGTGAAGCTGCACAGCACCGACTCATCCTCCAGGCTCACCAGGGCTCCGGCCACCTGGACACGGCCGCCGCCCAGCTCGGTGATCTCACCCAGGCGGGTCTCGGTCAGTCCGGCGTCGCCCCGGGCCAGACGGAAGGTGTCGTTCTGCCAGTCATAGCTCACCCGGCCGTTCATCTCCCGGGGCAGGGCGGGCAGTCCGTCGAAGTTGGAGAACAGAGCGCCGGCGTAGTCGGCCACCGTCTCCGCGGGCAGGATCAGCATGTCATCGGTGAGCTCCGCCCGCTCGTCCATCTGGCCGCACAGGCTGAGCATATAGTACAGGCTGTTCCACAGGAACACGTCATCCTGGTCGTTGTAGGCCAGGCCCTGTTCCACCATGCACATCACCAGGGCGTTGACAGGGGCCACCATGGCATCCATGGTGCCGCTCTGGGCGGGCACGTCGCCGGGTATGAATTCCCCGGCAGCCGGGGCGGCGGGCGCTCCCTCTCCGACGGCATAGGCGATACCGCCCATGGGTACGATCAGGAGTGCGGCCATCATCAGCGCGATCATCCATTTCTTCATTGAGGGAACCTCCCTTCCTTGTTGTGTATTCAGTATAGCATCTTCCGGCGGAGATATCCTATCGAATTCGTTACGAGAAGATGAAAATTTGGTTACAGAATTGCCCCGGCCCATGCCTCCGCCCTCCCTGAGCTTGTCTTTTTCCCCGTTCTGGGATACAATGGTATCCCAAGTCTATGTTCCAGGCCCCTCAAATATACCTGCCGGGAGGTGCCCCATGAAAAAATTTCCGCCCCGCCGCCGGCTCTGGCCGGCCGCCGCTCTGCTGTGCCTCCTGGCGCTCCCCCTGCTCCTCCCCCGCCTGTCCGGCGGCAGGAGCGCCCCCGCCGCCCCCGCCCAGACGGCGGAGGAGGCCGACTTCTTTGTGCACCTTACCCTCTCCTCCACCCCGCCCCCCTGCCTGAACAGCCCGGAGGTCCTGACACAGGTGCGGGAGATCCTGGGCTCTATGGTCCCGCTCTCCCCCGCTCCCCAGGAGCTGCCCGCGCCGGCGTCCTATCTCACCGCCTGGCGGGGGGAGGAGCAGCTGGGCACCTTCACCATCCACGCCCCCTCCGGGGAGGAGGACGTCCGCCCGGTCTCCTTCCAGGGGGCGGACGGCGCCCGCTCCTGCTGGCAGCTGCCCGCCGCCCAAGTCCGGGCCCTGGACGGCCTTCGGGGCGCGCAGCTGGACTATGAAGAGGCCCAGGCCGAACAGATCCGCGCCGCCATCCAGGCCCCCCAGGCGTGGGTCTGCGGCCAGGTCCGGCGGTCAGACCCCGCCTTCGCCCGGGAGATGGAGCGCCTGTTCCAGCGGGACTTTCAGGACTCCTCCCTCTGGCTGTCAGAGTGGCTGGCCTATCAGTCCCAGGGAACGCTGGAGCAGTGGTACGACCTGGAGCGTGCCCGCGCCCTGTCTCTGACCGGCCGGGACGGGGCGGTCTTCCGCTTTTCTCTGATCCCGTATCACGAAAACGCCTACCATGTCCTGGCCCTCGCCGGTGAGGACGGGCAGGTGGTCCGCCTCCTGGCCCTTCTGCCCAACGACACCCTTGAGGAGCTGGACCTGCTCCTCGCCTCCCCGGATGCATGAATAAAAGCGGGCCCCGCACCGGTGGTGCGGGGCCCGCTTTGGCTTTTACAGATTCTCGTCCAGCGCCTGGGTGAACACCGCGCCGGGCATCACGCCCACCTTGCGGTCGATCTCCCTGCCGTTCTTGAAGAGGATCACGGTGGGGATGTTCATCACGCCATAGCGCATGGCCAGCTCCCCCTCCTCGTCCACGTTCACCTTGCCAATGACGGCCCGGCCCTCATACTCGTCGGCCAGTCCCTCGATCACTGGGCCCAGCATACGGCAGGGGCCGCACCACTCCGCCCAGAAATCCACCAGCATCAGCGCGCCGCCGTTCAGTTCCTTCTCAAAGGTCTCTCTGGTAAAATGCTTCAATGACATTTTTGATCCTTCCCTTCTGTCTCATTGGTGTTCATTGCGTTTCCGGTCCACATACTCCGCCGCGCTCAGGCCCGCGGTGTGGCCCTCGCCCACCGCCTTGGCCACCTGGAGAGGGCCGCCGGTGCAGTCCCCCGCAGCGAACACGCCGGGCAGGCTGGTGGCCATCTCCCGGTCCACCGCAATGGCCCCGTTCCTCAGCTCCAGATCAGGGAGCAGATCGGTAGGGGCCAGGGCGTCCCGAAGGATGAACACCCCCTCGCAGGGCAGCTCCGCGCCGTCGGCCACCAGGGCGCTCACTCGGTCGGTCCCCCGCACCTCCAGCTTTCCGGCCCGGACGAATGGGATCTCCCGGTCCAGCCCTTTGGGCTCCTGGGGGGAGACATAGACCACCTGACAGCCCAAGCTTTTCAGGTAGTTGGCCTCCTGGGGGGCGTCCTTGCTCCGGCCCACCACTGTGACCGCCCGGCCCCGGTAGAGCATCCCGTCGCAGGTGGCGCAATAGCTCACCCCCCGGCCCAGCAGCTCCGCCTCCCCCGGGTACTTGGCCAGCCGGGCCACCCCTGGCGCCAGCACCAGAGTGCGCCCCTGGAACACCTCGCTGCCCGCCGTGAGGGCAAACCCCTCCCAGGCCATCACCGCCACCACCCGGCCGGTGTGGAACTCCACCCCCACCCGCTGGGCATGGGCGCTGAAGTGCTCCATCAGTTCCCGTCCGTTGACCCCGGGCAGCCCCAGATAGTTGTCGATCCGCTCCGCCCGGGCCAGGGGGCTCTCCTGCCAGGGATTGCCCACCACCAGGACGCTCTTGTCCCGTCCCCGGGCGGCCACAGCCGCCGCCAGGCCCGCCGGGCCGCTGCCCACTACCAGCACATCGTAGTTCAAGGCCGCGCCTCCTCTCCGCCTCCGGGTGCTCTCCCGGACCTGTGTTCTGGTTTGTTTTATTATACCTGCCTTTTGTCAAAAAGGCAACGCTTTTCCGCGGCGCGCCAGGCCGGTCCCGCCCGCTTTTCTCCGAACTGAACGGAGCTGTCTCCTCTCTTCCCCTCTTTTCTGTATGTTCCCCCGGTTTTCTCCCATTTACGTGGGAATCGGTTGATTATTCCTCTGAAATATGGTATAAAATTAGAGTTAAGTTTACGCAAGAGGAGGACCCGATATGTCCGACGAAACCATTATTTCCACTCAGAGCAGGGAAGGCCCCGCCCCCAGCCAGAATTTCATCCATGAATTTATCGCGGAGGACATCGCCCCCGGCGGCCGCTTTGCCGGGATGCAGGTCCACACCCGTTTCCCGCCCGAGCCCAACGGCTATCTCCACATCGGCCACTGCAAGGCGCTTATCATCGACTTCGGCTCTGCCGAGAAGTTTGGCGGCATCTGCAACCTGCGCATGGATGACACCAACCCGGCCAAGGAGGACACCGAGTACGTGGACGCCATCCAGGAGGATATCCACTGGCTGGGCTTCGACTGGGGCGACCGGTTCTTCTATGGCTCCGATTACTTTGAAAAGACTTACGAGCTGGCTGTGGGCCTAATCAAGAAGGGCCTGGCCTATGTTTGTGAGCTCACCCCCGAGCAGTTCCGGGAGTACCGGGGCGATGTGACCACCCCCGCCCGCTCCCCCTGGCGTGACCGCCCCATCGAGGAGTCTCTGGACCTGTTTGAGCGGATGAAGAACGGCGAGTTCCCCGAGGGCAGGTACACCCTGCGGGCCAAGATCGACCTGGAGAGCGGCAACTTCAACATGCGGGACCCGGTGCTCTACCGCATCCGCTACATCGAGCACCACCGCCAGGGCACCAAGTGGTGCATCTTCCCCATGTACGACTTCGCCCACCCCATCCAGGATGCCCTGGAGGGCATCACCCACTCCCTGTGCTCCCTGGAGTATGAGGCTCACCGCCCCCTGTACGACTGGGTCATCCAAAACACCGACGTCCCCAGCAAGCCCCGGCAGATCGAGTTTGCCCGCCTGGGCATCAACTATACAGTCATGTCCAAGCGGAAGCTGCGCAAGCTGGTGGAGGAGGACTACGTCTCCGGTTGGGACGACCCCCGCATGCCCACCCTGTGCGGCCTGCGCCGACGGGGCTATACCCCCGTCTCCATCCGCAATTTCTGCGACCGCATCGGCGTGGCGAAGGCCACCTCCACCGTGGAGTATGCCTTTTTGGAACACTGCCTGCGGGAGGATCTGAACGAGCATGCCCAGCGGGCCATGGCGGTGCTCCATCCCATCAAGCTGACCATCACAAACTACCCCGAGGGTCAGAGCGAGACCCTGGAGGTGGAGAACAACCCCAACGATCCCGGCGCCGGCACCCGCACAGTCTCCTTCTCCCGTCACCTGTATCTGGAGTCCGATGACTTTCTGGAGACCCCGGTCCCCAAGTACAAGCGTCTCTTCCCCGGCGGGCCTGAGTGCCGCCTGAAGGGGGCCTACCTCATCACCTGCACCGGCTGCGTCAAGGACGAGGCGGGCAACGTGGTGGAAGTGCTGGCGGAGTATGATCCCCTCTCCCGGGGCGGAGACCCCGCCGACGGCCGCAAGGTGAAAGGGGCCACCCTACACTGGGTGGACGCCGCCACCGCCGTGGACGCCCAGGTACGCCTGTACGACAACCTGTTCACCGACCCCGACCCGGACGCCGGGGATAAGAACTTCCTGGACTGCCTGAACCCCAACTCCCTGGAGGTGCTGGAGGGCTGCAAACTGGAGGCCTCTCTGGCCGATGCCCAGGCCCCCGCCCACTACCAGTTCCTCCGGCTGGGTTACTTCTGCGTGGACAGCAAAGATTCCAAGCCCGGCGCTCTGGTGTTCAACCGGGCGGTCTCCCTGAAGGACAGCTTCAAGCCTGGCAAGTGAGCCGGGCGCCTGTCCACCCTGAAACGATAAAACACCGCGCCGCGTACAGCTTTCCTGTACGCGGCGCGGCATTTCTGCGCCTACTCGACGGGACACCGGATCCCGTTCACCTCCACCGCCTCCAGATCCTCCAGATCCGGGGGGGCTTCCCGCAGGAACCAGTTCAGGATCAGCAGACCGTCCTCTCCCGCGTTGGCACAGTAGTCGGGCCGTCCTTCTTTCTGAAAGACATGCTCCTGCTCCAGCTCCCAGGCCGTCCCATCCCGGTAGAGCAGCCGGATCTCCGGGGCCTCCCGGAGCACTTCGAGGTTGACGGGATTTCCCTCGGCAGGCACAGCCGTCTGGGCGGAGATCAGCGCCGGGCTGACTCTCACCTGCCGGATCTCCCCGTCCCCCGGTACCCGGACCACCCGCTCCTCCAGCACCTCCTCCGCCGGGATAGTCAGCAGAGTGCCGCCGGGCACGTCATCGGCAGAGGGGACCCCGTCCACCGCCCTGGAAAAGTAGAGAAGGAGCTTGGGGTCTTCCACCTGACTCATGTCCTCCTCCACGCTGACGGTAAAGACCTGATAGGTGCTCCCCCGCTTCTCTCCCTCCAGCACTTCCTCCCAGCCGAGGTTTCCTCCCAGATCCTGCCCATTCCGGCTGGGCTCCACAAAGGAGGAGAAGGGGGACTCCTTCGGGCCCGCCTCTCCCTGGATCAGCTTCCAGTAGAAGGGAGGCGTTTCCGCCGCCTCTTCTCCGTTTGGGGCGGTCAGCCGGTAGACCACGGTACAGCTGTGGCTGGTAAAGGTGACGCCCTGGATCTCCACCATCCCGTCCTCCAG
Organism: Lawsonibacter asaccharolyticus; assembly: GCF_022453915.1. Taxonomy (NCBI): domain Bacteria; kingdom Bacillati; phylum Bacillota; class Clostridia; order Eubacteriales; family Oscillospiraceae; genus Lawsonibacter; species Lawsonibacter asaccharolyticus. The sequence continues at coordinate 886,536 of NZ_CP091870.1, read as the reverse complement.
GCGGACCGTCTCTCCCACCTCCTGATAGAAGGGGATCAACTGTCCCGCGTTTTCCCCCAGCAGCCGGTCCAGCGCGGCGAAACCGCCCATGCCCCAGGCCATGCCGGTCCCCAGGACCAGACACAGGCATACAGCCGCCAGGACCGGTCCTCTTCTCCTCCTCGGCCGCTCCGCCGCCCGGGCCCTGACCCTGGTCTCCAGGCAGGCCAGCTCCGCCGGGACGGGCCGGCCGGCCTCCTCTTCCCGCATTCTCTGGTATTCCTCCATGCGCTCCATCTTCAGACCTCCTCACTCAATTCCAGCTTCAACAGCTTCAGCGCCTTTTTCTCCCGTGTGTGGACCGTGCTCCTCGGCATCCGCAGCAGCTCTGCCGTCTCCCGCAAAGTACAGTCGAAGAAATAGCGCAGAAGGATCACTGCTCTCAGCTGCTCCGGCAGTGCCTGGACCGCCGCCCTCAGAGGCAGGTGGTCCGGGTCCTCCCAGGCCTGCTCCGGCAGCTGGTCCACCGCCTGTTCCCGGTCCTGCCGTTTTTTCTCCCGGCTGCACTCGTTGAGCAGGATGCGGGTGAGCCAGGTGGTGAAATATTCCGGGTGGCGCAGTCTTCCGCAGGCCCTCCAGCCCCGGAACACCGCCTCGTCCACCACGTCCATGGCCGCGCTGTCATCGGACAGCCACATCCGCGCGATGCGCCACAGCCGTTCCCGGCACTGTTCCACCCCCTGCCAGTACTCCTGGTCGTTCACGCTGCTCCCCCCTTTCTGCCTATTAGACCCTCGGGAGCCCCCCTTTGTCCAGGGGAGTACAAAATTTTTTAAAAAAGTCCCGGCCTGACGCATTTGCGCCAGGCCGGGACTTTTTATGCACACTTTTTTCTGTTGGTTCAGCCAACAACAAAGGTCAGGGTGTACGTCGCCTTGGTGCTCCCGTCGGGTCCGGTGACCTCGATGGTGGTCTTGCCGGAGGCGGGCACGCTCACCGGGCAGCGGCTGGAGACCGACTTCCCGTTGACCTTCAGGTCCTTGATCCGGTTGGACATGGCCACGGGCGTAAAGGTAACAGTGCTCTGAAGGGCCCCCACCTTTACCTCGTAGTCATACTCATAGGGCACGAACTTGTTGGGGATGGCGTACTTCAGACGGCCGTCCTCCAGCTTGTCGTCCACAGTGTCGAAGCCGGTCTTGTACTTGAAGTCGTGGCCCACCAGGGTGGCATCCTTGAAAGTGATATTGCTCAGGTGGGCGTTTGTCTTGTAATCCCAGTACATGTTGCTGGACACCAAGGGGTTCTCGGTCCCTCGGTTGTCCACCTCAAGACGGTAATAGGTCTTGCCGTCATAGAGGCCCTTGTACTGAGCGTGGATCATCTTGCCGTCCTCAGCGAAACCGGTCCAGTTCATGGTCTCGTAGGGGTTTCCATCAATGGCCAGAATGGCACCGTCACCGCGGCGGTCATCAGAAACACCGTCAGGGCCGTAGTCCACCAGCTTCTGGAGGCACTGCTCCCAGATAGTCAGGTAGTCGCCACCCATTCCGATGCGGTTGTGGCCGGTGTACAGCTCCTTGACCTGAGCGCCGTCCTTGGTATAGATGTCCATCAGCTGCTGGTGCAGGGACAGGAGCAGGTCCTGCTTCACTCCCTTGGCGGCAAACTGGTCCGCCACCCAGTAGCGGTTGACGGCGTAGATGTCAGAGGAGAAGAGCAGACCGTTGGCCCGGTCATAAATCAGGATGGATGCATCCTCATGGCCGGGGAGATGGACTACCTCGAACTTACAGTTGCCCAAATCGAAGACATAGCCCTCATCAATCAGATGCACCTTGTCCCCAGTGTAGGTACCAGTCTTCTCTGAGTCGATCACCGCATTGGCACTGGTGTACTTCTTGTTGTACACCTGGATGCTCCAATCCCCGCCGGCGGGGCCAACACGGTCACACATGTAGACATCCACGCCGGCGTCGTAGGCATAGGGCATCGCGCCGGAGTGATCGCCGTGGTTGTGACCCAGCACGAAGACGAAGGGCTTGGTCGCCACTTCCTTCACCCGATCGATCAGAGAAATACTGGTGTTGGTGGGCATAAGGCCGTCGAAGAGGATGCCCATCTTGCTGCCCTCGATGTAGTAGGCCGCTGCCTGGAAGTTGTCGAAGTAGCGGTAGACCGCGGGGAAGTTCTCCCCGGCGTCATGCAGCTTGTCAAAGGCAAAGTCGTGCCACGCGGGGCGCTCGATCCGCCACATGAACTTGGTGACAGGGCTGTCCTCCATGCCGGGCTTGGTGGCATAGCACTCCACGTCCACGATAAGCCAAGTCGCGTCGTAAGGCAGGTCCTTGTTGTTGTTCAGGCCAAAGCAGGGGTCGGTGGAGTAGCCGGGGATATAGTCATACCAGTCGCTCCAGCCGGTGCCCACGTACACGCCCACGCCGCGGTCCTGGACAAACAGGCCGTTCAGCTCGGGGTGGGAGTACTTGTCCACCTTACAGCGCCAATGGACCACGGCATCCTGGGTGGAGGTAAACCACTCGGGACGGACACGGACGAACTTCCGGTTGCTCACCGGCATGGCCCACACGGGGCAGACTACACGGCGGTCGATATTGTCGATGATGATGCGTGCCTCGGTGTCGGTGATGCCATCGGTGGGATTCAGGGTGGTGTTGCTGCGGCCCCGCATAAAGTTGCGGCCCACCAAGATATTCAGAGCGTCATAGCAGTTCTTGTCGATCTTGTTGGTGTCATCGAACTTGGAGATGTAATCGGCACCCAGCTTGGACATCTTGAAAGCGCTGACCAGGATCACAGCCGCGTCCTCCCGGGTCATCTCGGACATGGGATAGAAGCAGTCCTCGGGGGAGGTGGCGGTGAGCACGCCCATATCCAGGGCGGACTCGATGGCTTTCACATAGTCATTGTCGCCAGTGACATCATAGAAGTTGCGCACCCGCTCCGTGGTCATGACCTCGCCCTTGTCATTGATGTCCGTGCCGTCGTCCATCACGGCGTTGTAGTGGGGCCAGCCGAAATATTTGGCCAGGCGGATCATAAAGTCGCCCCGGGTCATGGGGTGATCCACCTCGATGGCGTGGGCTCCGGCGGTCTGGCCGGTGTGCAGGGTCACGGCATAGGTGGTGCTCCCCAATGTCCAGGAGATCTCCACATCGTAGCCGCCCACGCCGTCCCGCATGATGGTGGTTCCGTCCGGGTCCACAGAGACCAGGTGCTTATTGGTGGTGCGCCAGGTGCCCTCGCTCTGCACCTTGCCGTCCTTCACCGCCACCAGCTTGATGGGCTGGACAAACTCCAGAGTATAGGTCTTGCTCTTCATGTTCTCAGCCACGCCATCGATATAGATGCCGTCGCCCTGCTTGCCGACCTGCTGCTTGGTGGTGGTGTCCGCCGCGGAAGCCGCGGTGATGATCCCGCCGGGCAGAATGGTGGCAATCCCCAGGCCCGCAGCCCCGATGGCCAGACCCTTTACAAAGTCTCGGCGGGTAATGCCGCTGCTCTGCACGTTCTCCTTTTTACCACTCACTTTGTATTCCTCCTCATTTCTCAATTTGCAATATCACTCCGGGCGGGGCGCGTCCCCTCAATGCTTCACGCTCTGTCTCCGCCGTCCCGGTGGTTGCACACGCTCAATCTAGATCTTCCTCCTGCTCTGCCAGCTTGCGGCGGAACAGGATCTTGCACAGGATGATGCTGGCGTAGAACAGGATCATCAGCGGGATGGCCACCAGGACCTGGGATGTCACGTCAGGCGGCGTGATGACGGCGGCCACGATCAGGATGATCAGCACTACATATTTAAAGTTCTTCTGCAGCGTCTTGGGCTTGACCAGCCCCACGCCGGTGAGGGCCACCAGCACAATGGGGGTCTCGAAGATCACGCCGAAGATCAGCATGGTGGAAATGACATAGCTGACATACTCCTGCACTGACACCATGGCAGTCACAGTCCCGGAGGTATTCAGCCGTGCAAAAAAGCCCAGCAGGATGGGCAGCACGATGGTGAAGGCGAACAGGGCCCCCAGGCAGAACAGCAGCAGCCCCACCGTGATGATCAGGTTGAAGCCCATCTGTTCCGCCCGCTTCAGCCCCGGCTGGAGGAAGCGCCAGATGTGATAGATGATAACAGGGATGATGATCACCACGCCCCCCACCAGGGAGATCCGCACGTAGGTCATCATCAGCTCAGCCGGTGCGATGTACACAAAGGAGAAGTTCTCTCCCCGGGAGAGCAGCAGGTTGGTGAACCACTCCGCCTGGCTCAGGCAGAGTGCCACCCCCACCAGAAAGCAGACCGCGCAGATGGTCAGCCGGCGGCGCAGCTCATTCAGGTGGGCCAGCAGGGACATCCTGCCCCCCTGGGGCACGTCATCCTCCAGCTCGTCCGTCTCCTCTCCGTATTCCTCCCGTTCCTTCCGATCCGTTTCAGCGCCCGGACCGTCCTTCGCTCTGGTTTTCTTCTTGTCCTGCTCTAATGTGGCGCGGCTCATGGATGGGCTCAGGACTCTTTGCTGTCGTGCTTCTCTTCAGCCTTCTCCGCGGCGGCGCTGCTCCGCTTAAAGTTTCCAATGGTCTGCCCAATGGCCTTGCCCAGCTTCGGCAGCTTGGTGGGCCCGAAGATCAGCAGAGCCACCGCCAGGATCAGCAGTATCTCCACAGTACCAAATTTTCCAAACATTACAATCCGCTCTCCTTTATTCTTGACAATTTCTGCCGCCGGAACTGCTCAGCCCTCCTTGGCCTGCTCCGGCTGCTCCACTTCTTCGGCAGGCTCCGCCTGCTCTGCTTCTTCGGCGGGCTCCTCTACAGGCTCCGCCTCCTGCTCAATCTCCGTCTGCTTCTGAGACTTCTCCTCCTGCTTCTTTCCGGACTTTTTCTCCTCTTCCTCTTCCTCCAGCAGTTCATCCCAGTTGTTGCTGTCTGCATAGTGACGCAGCGTTCCCACCGCCTTACCCGCCATCTTGCCCAGCGCGGGCAGCTTCGACGGGCCGAAGATGATCAGCGCCACCACGAGCACGACGATCAGCTCTCCTGTTCCGATATGCATCGTTCAACTTCCTCCCTTTCATCCCGCTCAGCCCATTGTCAGAGCGGCTGATGCGCTTTTAATGCCTAAACCGTCCGACATGGCCATTTTTGAGCTGTTTCACAAAAAACACCCTAGCCGGACAGCGCTCCCTTTATGCATGAGATTCATTTTTGTGAAAGCCTGTCCCATGTGTTCTTGTCAGTTTCAGACAACTTCGTGTCCTCTGAGGCTCTATTTTATCATTCATTCTGCCTGAAGTTAAATCTATTTTTTGCATCTACCCGTTTTACAATTTCATAATATCTAATTTATTCATTATTTATGTTTATTTTTTCATTGTTTTAAAAGGATTTCTGGTAGAGTCATCCAATTTTTCGTTAACAATTTTGTAATAAATATCCGAATCGCTTTTCACTTTCCGCTGGATTGAAAAATATTTTCTCTCCCCCCTCCACCTGTGCCAGCCTTCTGATGGATCTCCCCTCTTTACTCAGCACAAAATTGGCAGTCCTGTACAAAATTCAATTTCAAAATTTGTACATTATAGTCATGCCTATATGACATTCTCCTGTGTCCCTTCATTGTCTGAATCTGAATCAAAACGCCGTGTTCCTCTATTCCGTTCCTTGCCGCTCCGCTCGCTCTCTCTGTGCGGGCATGGGCTGCTGAGCCGATAATATTCTTTAACGCAGATTTCACACTTCAGCTGTTTTGGACTTAACGCAGAGCCGCTAGAATAGCCTTGACCCAGCGGTCACAAACTGTCCAAGAGAAATTGGGAGGAACAAACAAACATGAAAAAAATCGCAACCGCACTTCTGTCCTGTGCCCTGGCCGCCGCCACGCTGGCCGGCTGCGCCGCCAACGCCGCCCAGGTCCCGCAGGAGTCTCAGGAACCGCATACCGCCGCTCTGACTGCCACTGCGGCCGCGTCCGTCAAGTCCCCTAAATACGTCTTCCTGTTCATCGGGGACGGCATGAGCTACCCCCAGATCCAGTCCACCTCCGACTACCTGGGTGCCCTGAAGGATGCTGACTACTGGCAGGCCCAGCCCAGTCTGGATGACAACCAGGGCGCCATCCTCGACGGCCCCGAGTACCTCAACTTTATGAACTTTGAGGCTGCCGGCTCCGCCGTCACCTATGACTCCAACTCCTTCGCCCCCGACTCCGCTTCCACCGCCACCTCCATCTCCACCGGCCACAAGACCTACTCTGGCTCTATCAATGTGGATGAGACCGGCACCATCGAGTATGAGACCATTGCCGAGCAGCTGAAAGCCCAGAAGGGCTGGGAGATCGGCGTCATCACCTCCGTCAACCTGAACCACGCCACCCCTGCCGCCTTCTATGCCCATCAGGCCAGCCGCAGCAGCTACTATGAGATCGGCCTGGAGCTGGTCGAGTCTGGCTTCGACTACTTTGCCGGCGGCGGACTGCTCAAGCCCACCGGCAGCAGCGGAGACCAGACCGACCTGTATGAGTTGGCCCAGGAGGCCGGCTACACCGTGGCCAAGACCCACGCCGAGGCCGACGCCATCGGCACCAATACAGAGAAAGCCATCATCATCGACGAGGACCTGGCCGACTCCGACGCCATGGCCTATGAGCTGGACCGCACCGACGACATGTGGGCTCTGGCTGACTATGTAGCCAAGGGCATCGAAGTGCTGGACAACGACACCGGCTTCTTTATGATGTGCGAGGGCGGCAAGATCGACTGGGCCTGCCACGCCAACGACGCCGCCTCCTCCATCCACGATACCCAGGCCCTGGCCGATGCGGTACAGGTGGCCATCGACTTCGCCAAGGAGCATGCTGACGAGACCCTCATCCTGGTCACCGGCGACCATGAGACCGGCGGCCTGACCATCGGCTTCGCCGGAACCGACTACGACACTTATCTGGATCTGCTGGAGAACCAAAAGATCTCCTTCGCCAAGTACGACAGCGACTATGTGGCCTCCTATAAGGCCAACAAGACCCCCTTTGAGACCGTGCTGGCCGACATTGAGAAGCTCTTTGGCCTGAAGGCCCAGGGCGAGGAGGGCGACAAGCTGGTCCTCACCGCCTATGAGATGGAGCAGCTGCGGGCCGCCTATGAAAAGAGCATCAACGGTACCGCCTCCAGTCAGTACGACCAAGCGGAGTATGTGCTCTACGGCACCTACGAGCCCCTCTCTGTCACCATCACCCACATCATCAACAACAAGTCCGGCATCTCCTTCACCTCTTACAGCCACACCGGTCTGCCCGTGGCAGTCCTGGCCGAGGGCGCAGGCAGCGAGATGTTCAACGGCTACTATGACAACACCGACATCTACAACAAGCTGGCCGACCTGCTGAACATCGCCTGAGCCGGTCCAGGCAGCCCCTCCAGCGCCCCTTCCGGGCCCGCCTCCGGCATATTTGCCGGGGGCGGGCCGCCCCTGTGTTCTGGAATGAGACATTTTCCTGTCCCCCGAAATCATGCGAAAAGGAGTTTTCATCTATGCTCGACCGCCTCAGATCCCATTCTTTTTCCTACCAAGCTCCTGTGCTGGTATGCCTGCTGGCCATCCTGCTCCTTCTGGTCCTGCCCACTGGCTTTGAGGGCGCCCTGATCTACCAGGAGGCGGAGCGCTGCACCGCCCGGGTGCTGGAGACAGACAACTCCGCCATCATCGACACCGGCCTGGTCCGCTCTGGTGAGCAGCGCTGCCAGCTTGAGATCCTGGACGGCAGATTTCAGGGAAGGACGGTCACCGGGATCAACATGCTCAACGGCTCTCTGGAGCAGGACAAGCTCTTCTCTCCCGGGGACAGGGCCCAGGTGGTGGTGAGCCACGACGGGGACACCATCACCAATGTCACCATGAGTGACCACTACCGCCTGGGCTGGGAGGCCCTGATGGCCGCCGGCTTTGCCCTCTTCCTCATCCTGTTCGCTGGGCGCACCGGGGTGCGTGCCATCGCCTCCTTCGTACTGACGGTGCTCTGCCTGTGGAAGCTCCTGGTCCCCCTCTACCTCAAGGGCTGGAACCCCATCTGGGTCGGGCTGGCCATCACCCTCTTTCTCACCATTTTGATCATCGCTCTGGTGTACGGCTTTGACCGGCGGTGCTGGGCGGCGGTATCCGGCTCCTTTCTTGGCATCCTGGTCACCTGTGTGCTGGGCATCCTCTTTACCGACCTGTTCCAGATCCACGGGGCAGTGATGTCCTACTCCGAGAGCCTGCTCTACTCCGGCTACGCCCACCTGAGCCTGACCCAGATCTTTATGGCCTCCATCTTCATCGGGGCCTCCGGAGCGGTGATGGACCTGAGCGTGGACATTACCTCCGCCGTCCACGAGGTGGTGGAGAAGCGTCCCGACCTGAGCTGGCAGGAGGCCGCCCGCTCCGGCCTCAACGTGGGCCGGGCCGCCATGGGCACCATGACCACCACCCTGCTCTTCGCCTACTCCGGCGGCTACATCGCCCTGCTCATGGTCTTCATGGCCCAGGGCACCCCGGTTGACCACATCCTGAACTACAAGTATGTGGCGGCGGAGATCATCCACACCGTCATCGGCTCCTTCGGTCTGGTCACCGTGGCCCCCTTCACCGCCCTGTGCGCCGGACTTTTCCTGGCCCGGCGCGGCGGCCATCCTCAGCCCCAGGAGGAGGCAGATGGATGATCTGCCGGAGCCCCCTGCTCTCCATGGGAGTGCCCTTCTGAAATGCCTACCGATGCTGCCGGGCTTCTGAGTCCCTCCTCTGCGGCCTGAAGATGCTGGTTTCTGCGGTACTTGCACCGGGGCATCCTGCGGGCCCCTGTGCTGTGAAGTGGTGACACAGCCGCTCCGGGCATCTCCAGCTTTGATCACTTTTGTGACGTTCAGAACGTGACCTGCTCTGAGTGGCATGCGGTGTGCGCCGTCGGGAGTCAATGCCCGCGCCCTGATGGTGCCGCTGAGACCTACATAATACGCGCCTCTTCCTTGTGCTCCGGGGCCGGGCGTGGTACACTAGAAGCATCCCAAAATTCAGAAAACAGGAGGGCTTTCCATGGAACTGCGCGCTGTCACAGGGGACATCACCAAATTGCAGGTGGACGCCATCGTCAATGCCGCCAATACCTCCCTGCTGGGAGGCGGCGGGGTGGACGGGGCCATTCACCGGGCGGCCGGGCCGGAGCTGCTGGCCGAGTGCCGCACTCTGCACGGCTGTCCCACCGGCCAGGCCAAGGCTACTGGAGGCTACCGCCTGCCCGCCCGATACGTCATCCACACAGTGGGCCCCGTGTGGCACGGAGGCGGGCATGGGGAGGCAGAACTGCTGGCGGACTGCTATCGAAACTCCATGGCTCTGGCCCTGGAGCTGGGCTGCCGCACCGCGGCCTTCCCTGCCATCAGCACCGGGGTGTACCGCTATCCGCCGGATCAGGCCGCCCGGATCGCGGTGGACACTGTCCGCCGCTTCCTGGAGGAGCATCCGGAAGGGCCCCAGGTCACCTTTGTCTGTTTTGACGCCAGGACCGAGGACCTCTATCAGGCCCAGCTGGCCGAGCTCTGAATCGTTTGGGAGGACCGAAGGGGCCTCCCAAATATTTTTTCATCCTGTTGTTTTGTCGGCGCACGACGAAACACGACGAATAGCGCCGCCGTTTCAGGGCATCATAAGCCCGGGGCCAAGACCTCCATACAGGTTTTACATACTTTTTTCCTCCCTGCGGTGGCGGCACCAGGCGGAGTGTGATAGGCTGAAAAAAACAAACGGGGGGCGTTGATGACGAGGCGAAAATCGGAACTTCCCCGCGCGGTGCTGCTGTGCGTGGGTCTGCTGCTGGGGGCAGCCCTGCTGGGCATGGGACAGAGCCGTGCCGGAGAGACTCCCTACTGCCGCATGGAGCTGCCCCCGGGCTATGCCTTGGTCCAGCCGGAGGACGGCGGCCCTGTCTCGCTCACCAAGGACGGCGCAGTCACTGGCGGGCTGCGGCTTCTAGGGGGCGGCGGGGATCGGGCGCTGGAGCACGACATTCTGTGGTCCTCCTACCGCTACGGGACCGGAGCATACAGCCGCTCCGGAGTGGTGTGTCAGGAAGGGGAGCGGCTGGTCCGCTACTTTGTGGACTGCGGCGACTCCGGGATCTGTGAGCTGTGGCTGGACCGGAGGCGGGTGCTCCCTGTGGAGGAGAAGCAGCTCCTGGACCGGTTCACAGGCATGGCATAAGAGTCGAAAGGCGTCCATCCGCAGTGTGCGGATGGACGCCACAGACTGTCGAAAAAGCGGCAGAGCCGCTTTTTCGAGAAAGTAAGCACGCAAGATAGGCCTTGATTCCTCTCGGAAAAGTCGTCCTATCTTGCGTAAGAGGTGTCATTTCCGAGGTACACGCCCCCGGAAATGACGTGCTCCAATTTGATTCCGGTGCCTGCGGGCGCCGGAACTCCTTGCAGGAGGGCTTTTTGACAAGCTGAGGCGTCCATCCGCAGTGTGCGGATGGACGCCACCTTTTATCATGTCTCCGGCTCTGCCCAATTCAGGCTGCGGCCCACGGCTTTGTGCCATCCAGCCAGCAGAGACCGGCGGACGGGCTCCTCCATCTGGGGCTGATACAGTCTGTCCAGGGTCCACTGGGCGCGAATCTCATCCAGACTGTCCCACACCCCCACCGCAAGGCCCGCCAGATAGGCAGCCCCCAGAGCGGTGGTCTCCCGGATCATGGGGCGGCGGACCGGCTTGTCCAGGATATCCGCCTGGAACTGCATCAAAAACCGGTCCCGGCTGGCCCCGCCGTCCACTCGGAGTTCGGCCAGGGGCAGGCCGGTGTCCTGCTCCATGGCCCGGACCAGATCCCAGCTCTGGTAGGCGATGGACTCCTGGGCCGCTCGGATAATGTGTTCCCGGGTCGTGCCCCGGGTGAGCCCCACCAGGCAGCCCCTGGCATACATATCCCAATAGGGGGCCCCCAGGCCGGTGAAGGCCGGGACCAGATAGACCCCGCCGGTATCCGGCACCTTCTGGGCGTAGTACTCCGCATCCCGGGACTCGCTGAAAAACCGCAGCTCGTCCCGTACCCACTGGATCACCGCTCCGCCCACGAAGACAGAGCCCTCCAGTGCATACTGCACCGAACCGTTGAGGCCCACAGCGATGGTGGTGAGCAGACCGTTCCTGCTCCGGCACAGCTCCCGCCCAGTGTTCATCAGGAGGAAGCAGCCAGTCCCATAGGTGTTTTTGGCCTCCCCTGGAGAGAAGCAGGCCTGCCCGAACAGGGCCGCCTGCTGGTCACCGGCGATGCCGGCGATAGGGACCTCCATTCCCTGGAGGTTCACAGTGCCATACACCGCGCTGGAGTCCCTCACCTGAGGCAGCATCTCCATGGGGATGTCCAGCGTCCGGCAGATGTGCTCATCCCAGCACAGGCGCTGGATGTCGAAGAGCATGGTACGGCTGGCGTTGGTATAGTCGGTGACGTGGACCCGGCCGCCGGTGAGCTTCCAGATGAGCCAGGAGTCCACCGTTCCAAAGAGCAGCTCCCCCCGACGGGCCCGCTCCCTTGCCCCCTCCACGTGGTCCAGGACCCACTTCAGTTTGGTGGCGGAAAAATAGGCATCCGGCAGCAGGCCGGTGTGTTCCCGGATGTAGGAGGTGAGCTCGTCATCCGCCTTCAGCTCCTCGCACAGGGCCGCGGTGCGGCGGCACTGCCAGACGATGGCGTTGTACACCGGCCTGCCTGTCTCCCGGTCCCAAACGATGGTGGTCTCCCGCTGGTTGGTGATCCCGATAGCCGCCACCTGGGCGGGGTCCACCCCGCTCTGGGCCAGCACCTCGGTGAGGACACTGTATTGGCTGGAATAGATCTCCATGGGATCATGCTCCACCCAGCCGGGCTTTGGGTAGTGCTGTCCAAATTCCCGCTGGGCCAGGCCGACAATATTCTGCTGCCGGTCAAACAGGATGCATCGGCTGCTGGTGGTGCCTTGATCCAGGGCGAGAACATAGGGGCGGTCAGACATAACAACACGGCCTTTCCTGGTGAATGGTGGTGGTTTGCCTCCATTATGTCAGAAATGTTCTGGATTGTAAAGGGGCGGCTGCGGGAAAGGACGGCCGGGCGCGGAGGCGCACCGGAAGAACGGCAGTCGCATAGAATGGGCTGTGGCAAAGCCACGCAATCTTGAATGAAGAAAAGGAGACCCAAATGAACCGTTATCTTCCTTCAGACAGAAGTCTGACACGCTGGGACTCCATGTGCTCCCAGGGTACGGGCAGCCGCTGCTCGTGCTCCTGCCCGCCTTCCTGCCAGCCCGTCTGTCCCGGGCCCGGCCCCAGTCCCTGCCCGCCCATCTGCCCCGGGCCTGGGCCTGCTCCCTGCCCGCCTATCTGCCCTGGGCCTGGCCCTGCTCCCTGCCCGCCTATCTGCCCCGGGCCCATCCCGCCCGTCGGGACCGGCCCCACCGGCCCCACCGGCCCACAGGGTATCCCTGGACCTAACGGTGCCACTGGCCCTACCGGCCCTCAGGGTATTCCCGGGCCCTCACCTGTCAAGTAAGCAAAAAGCCACTTCCTCCAATACGACAAATAAATGGCAGGCTTATGATAAATATTATCACAAGTCTGCCATTTATGATTTCAAATTGTCGCGATCGTGTTTTAAGATACTCCAACAAGGGGCTTATCTGATAGGATCACACCGCCTTCCTGTCCGTTTGATCTTTCAAGAGATCCAAGCATTTTTTATAATCATCTAAATATTTCCATTGTATTTCAATTTGGTCCGCCCTGTAGATCCGAATGGAGCGGATCAGGGCATCTACGATCTCCTGGGTCAAAGACTCGACCTGCTCGCAGGGGCGGAACAGCCAAACAAAGCCATTCTCTGTGGCATTTCCCTGCAGCTCCCTCATCTGTTTAGTAAGCTGTCTGTTCTGTGCCTCCAGCTCTTGGATCTGTCTGCTTAAGTGGTCACGTCTTGTCTTATACTGTTCAGTCGAGATCACCCCATCGTTCAGCTGCTCAAACAGCTCTATTCGGGACCGATTTGATGCTTTGATCCGCTTTTCTAAGGCTCTGATCTGCTGTTCCAGTATGGATACACGTGTACCGCGATTTTTCTTTGCCTGCTGAATCAGCTGGCCCGTATCCACAACGATCCTGGCCTGCTGCCGGATCGCAAGCAGGACCGCGTCTATCAGGTCCTGCTCCATCAGTCTGCCTTCCATGCAGTTGGGAGAATCGCGGAATTTCCTGGTATTGCAATAAAAGTATCGGACCGTGGTGTTGCTGCGGCGCATGGCCCTGCCGCATCCCGCACAGTGCAGCTTTTTATAGAACAAGTGCGGCGGTGCTGTCATTTTTCTCTTTTCCAAATGGTCGATACACCGCCGCGCCTCCTGAAACTCGTTTTCGGAGACAATGGCCTCAAAACAGTCGGGAACGATGATCCAGTCCTCCCTTTTTGTTTTCCGGCGCTGCTTGCTGCCGACCCGAAGATTGGGGCGCATACCGCTGATGGCCTTGCCGGTGTATCGTTCCTCATAGAGAATGGACAGCACCACAAAATTGTTCCAAAAACCATCCTCCAGGGCCGCTATCTTTTTGCCCGGATACTTCTGCCTCATGTAGATCAGGGGAGAGGGCACATCTTCCAGATTAAGCGTTCTGGCAATTTCCGTGGTGCAAAAGCCCGCCAGGGTCATATCGAAAATACGCCGGACCACTTTGGCCGCTGGCGGGTCGATCACCAGTCTATGCTTATCTTCACTGCTTTTCACATAGCCGTAGGGAGCAACGCTGCAAAAGTAATCGCCACGCCGCAGGCGGGCATATCGGCTGCTCTTTACCTTTCGGGAAATATCCCGGCTGTAAAGATCGTGAACCAGAGCTTTGCAGGCAATGTCCAGGCCCCCGGTTGAGCCAATGTATTCGTTGCTGTCATAGCCGTCGTTGACAGATATAAAACGGACCCCAAGAAAGGGAAACACCTGTTCCAGATAGCTCCCGACCTCTTTGTAATTCCGGCCAAAACGGGAGAGATCTTTGACAAGAATGGCCGCGACTTTCCGCTGCCGTACCAGCTCCAACACGCGTTTGATGCCTGGACGGTCAAAGTTGGTCCCACTGTGTCCATCATCCACCACTTCCATGACCTTGTAGGCTGTAAATTCCGGATGCTGCTTCAGATAGCAGCCGATCAAATCCCGCTGATTGGAAATGCTCTCCGATTCCCCTGTGTTTTCATCCTCCAAAGACACTCGAAGATAGGAGATCAAAAGGCCGCTTTCCGGGGGAGCAAACAGTTCATTCATCCCGCCACCTTCTCTCTGCTATGAGCTCTCTCCGTCAAATGATCAGTAAGCAGATGGTATCCATCCTGAAATTTCAGCGTGATCCTCACCCGTTTTTCCTCAAATATATCGATCCGCTGCACAAGACCGGCCAGCATTTTTTGAGAAAGCTCCATACCCCTCTCATCGTTCAGGAAGTCTTTCAGCCATCTGTTATTGAGAGTCAGGTGTTCGGCCATGCAGCGTTTCTGACTCAGGAGGGCGTCGATCTGCTGCTGGAATGCCGCCTCCGTCTTTGTGTATTCTTCCTTGGCAGAGAGATACTGGCTCTTGCTTAAGACGCCTTCTATGTAGTTCTCATAGATGCCGCGTTTTAGGGTGCTGCTGCGGGCCAGCTTTTGTCGAAGGGTCCGGATCTCGGCATCCATATCCGCGATTTGGTCTTTGGTTTCCCCCGTATCCCACACCTCCGTTGCTATCCTTTTCAAGTCGGCGGCAATGCGGATCTGAGCCTGGATCGTAGAAAGGGCCGCCTCCCGCAGCTCTTTCTCCGAAACCATATTTCTGGCACACAGACTTTTGGATCGCTTGGTAAAGGTCTGGCAGGTATAGTAATAGACACGGCGTTCTCCTTTCTTGTGTCTGCCGGAGCGATAATAAAGGCGCTCCATAGGACGGCCGCAGCCACCGCAGTACACCACGCCACGCAGAAGATTTTGATGGAAAGTCAGTCCCTTATTTTTCTCGGCCCGCTTTTTAAACAAGTCCGTCCGGTCCTTCAGAAGATTTTGGACCGCATCAAAGGTCTCCCTGCTCACGATCGCTTCATGGGTGTCCTCTACGATATCCCAATCGCTTTCCGGCCTTGGCCCAGGGCGGCTGAAATAGGAGCTGCTCCGTTTCCCTTGTACCATATCTCCAGCATAGACACGGTTCCGGACCAGTCTTTTGATCGCGGTCCGGTTCCAAGGACCGCAGTTCTCATATCGCTCATGCTTTAGAAGGCCCTGCTCATAGCGGTATTGTCCTGGCGATGGGATCCCCTGCTGGTTCAGATGATACACGATCTGGCAGTCGCTCCAGCCATCCAGGAGCCATTGGAAAATATTCCGAATGACCTCTGCTGCAGGAGGGTCCACCACAAGCTGGTGCTTATCCTGGGGGGATTTGTTATACCCATAAGGCGCCAGGGCACCCACAAATTTCCCCGCACTTCGCAGCGTTTTCAGGCCGCTGTTGACCTTTTGGGAAATATCACGGGCATACAGCTCATTGATCAAGTTCGTTGCGGGAATGGCGATTCCTTCCTTATCAGGCTTCGGATCACTGGAATCATAGTGATCGTTGATAGAGATAAAGCGGACTCCCAAAAAGGGAAAGATCTGTTCCAGATAGTGCCCAGCCTCCCGGAAGTCCCTGGCAAAGCGGGAGAGGTCCTTGACGATGATGCAGTTGATCTTCCCGGAACGCACATCCTCCATCATCCTTTGAAAATCCGGCCGGTCAAACTTGGTTCCGGTCTCTCCGTTATCGGTGTAGACCTCCACAAGACGGATATCAGGATGTGTTTTTAAAAAGTCCAGAATAATGTTTTCCTGGTTTTCCAGAGAGTGGCGGTCCCGGTGGCGGTCATCTTCCACAGAAAGGCGGCGATAAGCGCCGCCCAGATAGGTTTTAGGGGCCTGAGCAAGGTCTGTCTGCTGATGTATCTGTTTACGGCTGGTCCTCGCCATCCTTATCCCCCTTCCTGTAATCAGCCGCAGGCTGGCCGTCGGCGGCTGACATGATCCGCTCAGCCAGACAGCGGCATTCGTTTTCTTGGTAGAATTGGATGTGGATGCGCTGATCTTTGTAGACCTTGATCTGCTTTATCAGCATGACAACCACTTTTCTGGTGAGTTTCGTCAGGTTTCGATGTTCCCTGAAGTCTTCGATCCACCGAAAGGTTCCACTGGTTCCCGCTGTTGCCGCCTTGATTTCCCTTTGAAGCGCGCCAGCCGCCCGCTCTGCCTCGTCGCAACGATGGGCATAGACTGCTTTGAACTCTAAAAATTCATTCTGGGTCAAAATGCCTTCTGAAAGCCGTTCATAAAGGGAGCGAAAAAGCCTCTTGTACCGCTCTGCTTCCTCCTGCTTTTGGGCGAGCTGGGCCTGGAGCCTGATGATCTCCCGCTGCTGTAAGGGAAGTGCATCCACATAGCGAACCAAGCTTTCCAGGTCGATCACACTGCGGATGCGCGCCTGAATGGAGACCAGCACACTTTCCTTCAGATACTCCTCCCGGATATTGTGGTTCTCACACTTTTTTCCACATTTGGCCGAGGAACAGACATAGTAGATGTACTCTTTTCCCTTTCTCTGAACCGGATGCCGGATCATCGGCTGACCACAGTCCGCGCAGACCAGGAGCCCGGAAAATAGATAGACCTGCTTACTGTGGGGGGCGGAACGGGTATCCAGGGAAAGGCAGTATTGGACGCGGGCAAAGATCATTGGAGATATGATCGGCTCATGGGCGTTTGCAATACGACTCCACTTTTCCGGAGGCTGGTAAATACGGGTCTTGACCTTGTAATTGGGCGTCGTTTCTCTGCCTTGAACCATTGTCCCCATATAGAGTTCGTTTTTCAGGATGCGGAGCACCGCCACAGCGGTCCATTTCGCCATTTTGTTAAGCTTGAAGCTGGTTTTGAAGTTCAACCCAATGGATTTCTTATACTCCATGGGAGACAGTACGCCCTTGCTGTTGAGCTGGTCCGCGATAGCCTGGGCGCTCATACCATCCAGCTTCCAGCTGAAAATCTGTCGAACAGTTTCGGCGGCTCCTTCGTCAATGATGAGCTGGTTTTTATTCTCCGGGTCCTTACAGTAGCCATAGGCAGCAAAGGGACCGACAAAATCGCCATTTCTGCGCTTTACAGCCTTGCTGCTGCGGACCTTGATGGAGATATCCTTGGCATAGGTGTCGTTCACCAGATTTTTGAAGGGCAGCACCACATCGTCTGCGGCGGAGCGTTCCGCCATGCTGTCGTAATTGTCATTGACAGCAATGAAGCGGACCCCCATAAAGGGAAAAATTTCTTCCAGGTATTTACCGGTTTCGATATAGTCCCGTCCGAACCGGGAGAGGTCCTTGACTACCACACAATTTGCTGCGCCGGAGCGCACATCGTCCATGACTGCATGAAAGCCCGGACGGTCAAAGGTCACACCGGAAATACCGTCATCTTTGCGGATCTCGTGCAGCCGGAGCTCCGGCCTCCCATGGACAAAATCGGTCAGCATAGTGATCTGGTTGCTAATGGTTTCGCTCTGTTCCTTGTCGCCGTCCTCGCGGGATGCGCGCACATAGATATCTACATCCCAGATCTGTCCATGTGATGCAGTTGATGATGCAAAAAAAGCACTCATAAAGGTTTCCTCCCAATGGACCATCCAATTCGCAGAAACCTTTATGAGTGCTGTATTTTCTGATCCGCTCCAGACACATTATAACACCGCCTCGCGGTGTCCAGCTTAAATTTCAGGTTTCGGCAACAGACAGATCCAAAAAAGCTGTACCTCAAGGCGGAGCTGGCTAGATCATAGTAGAGAAGATCGTCTTCAGCTGTTCCTCCAGGGTCGTTCCTTCCTCAAACCCCACCTTCACCACGATCTTTCCGCATTTGTAGCAATAGGGATTTTTAACCTGTCGGATAAAAGATGCGATCCGCTCCTCCTTCGGAAGGGAAGGGTCGATTTGGATATCCTTCAAATCGACCAGATCATCAGGGGATACTGTTTGGACATCCACAGCCTCCAAAGCAGCAAGGTCAATTTGTTGGAGCGCATCCAATTCATATTCACTCAATCTCGGCACAACCTTTCTGTTCGCTTGTGTCTTATAGCTATTCAGAGGCAGCCTGTCCATATTACTTTTTATATCCAACAGCACTATTCCCTCAGGGTGCAGAGGGTATCAAATATCTGTCAAAATGAAGATTGCAGATCCTAAGCGTCAAATGAGGGGCCGTCCAGCCCCTGGAAAGGCTGGGCGGCCCCTCATTTGATGCTTATGCAGGGAAAGCCTGTTCCTAATATGGAAAACAGGAGTGGCTCGCTCACACCGCGCCACTCCGTTTAAACCTTCGTATCATCCTGCCCAAGGTGCCTTTTGTCCTGTCCGTACACTTGCTCCCCGATTCAAACACTCTCTTCCCATCCGTATATCAATTGTTCTTGATCTAGAATCTGCTCGTAGGCTTTCGCAAATAGGAAATCCATATTGGCATAAATAGACCGCATGGTCTCTTTATACAGCTTCCGCAGACACCTGGGATTTCCTTTTCCTTCTGGTATTTTAGCCTCCAGACACATTCTTCGGATACTGTCGGAGATCTGTGTCCTCCGCATCGGTTTTTTCTGTCTGGTCAGGAACAGGGGGCCTGTTGTGATCCCGCTCCGCTTTGCATAGGACAAGAGCTCCTGACACAGGCACTTTGGGAGACGGATGATCTCTCTCCCGCCGCCTCTGTTTATCACCAGTTTTCCCTCTTCTGCGGCCTCCACTGTCAGCTTGGATGCCTGCTGCACCGGAAGATCAACATTAGCAAATACCTTTATCAAAAAATAGACCCGCTCGTTCTTCAACGCCTTTGCCGTCTGCAGCATACGCAAATATTCGTTGCGCGTCAGCTCCGGCAGCACCTCATCCGCATCCACCATCAGGGTCTTGATCTGAAATTCCCTGTGCCCCAGGAAATCCGCCAGGGTATTTCCCACAGAGAGGAATCGGTTTACCGTGCGGACCGCATACGATTCCTTTTGAAGGTTCTCGCTCCATTGCCTCAGTGTATCCCGGTCCATCACTTTCTCTTCCGGCAGCCACTGATACAGCATCTCCACAGCCTGTCTGTAGCTTTTAATGGAGCCCTGATCCATTCCCTTATTTTTCATGTATGCCTCGAAGCTGTCAATGAGCTCTGGTGTCAGTTTGACTGCATCATTTTGCGGCATCAAAGTGCCTTCCGCCATATTCCCCGGATATTGTATCTGATGATCCATATCGTCCCACCCAGTTTTTCCTCTTTTATAAATGCCTGTCCGACAGCCTGCACTTTCTTCTGCCGAAAAATAATTTCCCAGGCAGTCTGAACATCGACCGCCTTGAACAGTGCCCGCCGTCCCCTGCGTCAGTGCCAAAACTGACCAGCATCTTTTCTATCACGCTGTCCATGCATCGAAATTCTTCGCGATCAAATTTTACTGATGTTCTGCGGACCCACTGCGGAAAAAGGGCATCAGCCCAACGCATCACTTTTCTCCTGAACTTCTATCCCGCTTTCAGGCAGTCCTTCCGCCCCCTTATGTCAGCGCTGAGACTGCATCCTCCCCGCGGTCAAGCCGATACAATCCGCTCCCATCCTCTGATACCAGGTAGGTATCCAGGATCTGGTGATCCTCTCTTCCGTAAGCGTTGATGCAGTAGCAGGGCATCCCGTCCACCATCACGATCCCCTCCTCCGGGAACAACAGATAGGAACTCATATCACTGCCGCTCAGTCCCAGCCTCTCCGGAGGCATCTCTTCCAGAAAGTGCACCGCCTCCTCAACTGTAAGGGACTCTGCCTCCTCTTCCGCCCCTTCCAGCAGAACAGGCGTGATAGAACAGGACTGTGTCTGCCATCTGATCTCCAGGGCAAAGATTCCGTCCCCTTCTGCACACTTTGTTCCTACCGTCACCTCCCCCCTCTCCGCCTGAAAGTCAGGCTCCTCCTTTGGGGCGTCTCTGCTGCCCAGAATGGAGCAGTCATAATTGTCCTCCAACATCTGCACATATTCTGCCGCGACCTGGTTTCCGGACTCGAGCCCGGAGTATTCATAGGTCGGCTGTCCCTGGGCCTCATCTATGTCCTGGTCCCCGCCGGCCTGTGTATTCTCCTGCACCGAACAGGTCATTTCGCTGCCCAGGGCCACCAGCTTGGTCAACGCGGGCAGTGCATCTGATCCGATCCCATAATTGTCGGGCGGCTCGGCTCCTCCGCCGCATCCCGTCAGGGTCAGGCACAGCGTCAGTACGCCTCCCGCCAGATTTCTCCAGCTTCCTTGTTCCATCCGATCACTCATATTGGATCTCCACTCTATCCCCATCATTCAGCCGCTGCTGAAAGGTGCAGTCCGCACCGTTCACTGTAAGCCGCACCGGCCGCTCTGCATGTTTGAAGTCGATTCCGGACCGCTCCAGCAGGTCCATCAAATAGTAGGGCGTACCATCCGCCTTCCCTGGAAGGGGGAGCGGTCTGCCATTAAGTTCGATCTGTATTGGCGCCCCAGCTGCCTTCTCCTTCTCCGGCCCCTTTTCAGATACCTGCACGGTTTCCAGGCTGTCGCCCGTGCTGAGAGGAGTGTCCGGCGCCAGCAGTTTTCCCTGGCACGCCAGTCCTCCCACTCCCAGCTGTCGGCTCAGCTGACCCGCGTTCAGTTCCTGATCCTTTCCCGCCTTGGCCGGCTCGAACTGGATCACATCTCCCGCATGGACTATCTGGGAGGGCTTTGCCTCCACTCCATTGATCGCAAGCCTCGCCGGGAGGGCAGGTTCTCCATAAAATACAGTCCGTTTCCCATCCAGGTAGAGCATCAGGCTCTTTCCGCTCCGGCCCAGCAGGTCGCTGTGGGTAAAGCCATTCATCATCAGAAGCTCCAGCACTGTCACCCTCCCGCTCCGGAACAACTTTGCCGGCTTCCCGTTGAGCACGACCCGATAGCTGTCGCTGATCAGTCCCAATCCCGCTGAGACCGCGATGCCCAAAGGTGTGGTATATTCCGGATCGTCCAGGTCCTGGATATCGGAGCAGGCGCTGTTCTGGAAGTACCGTCCGGCCACAGCTACCCGTTTTCGGTCCATCTGCAGCGCATCTGCTACCCGTCCGCTCAGTCCTGCCAGTTTGCTGCCCCCGCCAGCCAGAAACAGCGCGGAAGGCGGTCTCTCATTCAATTCCAGGACCCGGCGGGCGATCTCATCGGCCAGCCGCTGGACCTCCGGCTCTATCATAGAAAAAATTTCCTCGTCCGAACAGCTCTGCTCCACACCTACCACGTCTTCAAAGGAAATGGGTACCCCCTTCCCCAGCTGCATCTTGATCCGCTCCGCAGTGTGGTAGTCCACAAGGCACGCCCGCATCAGCGCCTCTGTGATCTCATCCCCGGCCACCGTAGCCATTGTGTAGCCCACAACGCCTCCATCCCGGCACAGAGCGATATCCGTGGTCCCGGCTCCAATATCCACCAGCGCCAAATTCAGCAGGCGGATGTCCTCCGGGATGGCTGCGTTCAGGGCCGCAATCGGCTCCAGGGTCAGGCTCGCCACCTCAAGTCCCGCCTCCACCATCACTGCGTACAGGCTGTCCACCACTTCGCTGGGCAGAAAGGTAGCCACCACGGCCGCCTCCAGCACCTGCCCTGTGTGTCCTTCCAAGCTGGTCATGGGGTAATGGTCAAGCCGAAGCTGTGTAACAGTGTACCCCACCAGAAACATCCTCTGCTCCTGCTCCTTATCCTGAAGGGTGCGTTCCGCCGCTGCCACCGCCTCCAGCTCCAGTTGGCTGATCCGCTCTCCCTTCACGATCTCCGGAGCGGAGAGCTCCAGACAGTACTCTCCCCGCTCCGTTCTCAGGGCTCGGCCGGCCGCAGCCACACAAGCCCGCTCCAGCTTTCTCCCGCTTCGCTCCTCCAGGCTCTTCGTCACCTCGGAGACTACCTTTGCCACCTGCCGGATATCTTCGATCTGTCCATCCAGCATGGTACGTCTCTCATGCGGCCGCCTCTCCACTTCGAGGACCCGCATTTTATCCTGCTCCTGCCGGGCCAACAGCCCGATCACGCTTCTGGTCCCAATGTCCAGTGCATAGATCAGATCCTGTTCCTGGTCCGAGTGTCTGCTGGTCTCTTCCATGGAATTACCCCCTTACGAAAGCGGGAAGGCTATCTTAAAATTTCTTTTAAGACAACCTCCCCACCCCGCCTGTTTATCTATCTGCCGGATATTCTTTTTCAGGTGCTGGCTGTGCCCCTTTTTTCTTTTCGCACAGCTCCCGGCACTCAGTATTTGCTGAACCGGTTCTCTCCCTGGGACAGCTCCAGCCCACCGACCGGAATGGCGGGCTCACACTGGCCGACAGCGGGCTCCTCAGTTCTGGCACTCCCTTCCTTCAGCCGGAAGCGCTGGATCATCTGCTTCATGACGACCGCCTGGGAGGAGAGCTCTTCACTCGCGGCTGCAGACTCCTCGCTGGTGGCGGAATTGGTCTGGACCACAGCAGAGATCTGATCCACGCCCGTGGTCAGCTGAGCAATCGACTCGGACTGGGCAATGGAATTCTCCGCCAGCTGATCCAGATAGTCAATGGCAGTACCGGAATATTCCACAGTCTCCTCCATGCTTTTTACCACATCTTCCACCAGAGCGTTGCTCCGCTCCACATGAGCAATGGCATTTTCGATCTGCTTCTTTGTCTGCTTGGCCGCCTGGTCCGACTTGGAAGCCAGATTCCGCACCTCATCCGCCACCACGGCAAAGCCCTTTCCGGCAGAGCCGGCCCGTGCGGCTTCCACCGCCGCATTCAGCGCCAGAATATTGGTCTGGAAGGCAATGTTTTCAATGGTCTCAATGATCTTTCCAATGTCTGTCTGGCTCTTCAGCACGTCGCTCATGGCCTGGCGCATCTCCTGCATCTTCTGATTGCAGGCCTGGGTCTTTCCGCCGGCCTGGTCCGCCTTTTCCTTGGCAACTCTGGCAGTCTCCGCATTCTCCTGTGCTTTCTGGTCCAGATCAGAAATGGTAGCGGAGAGCTCCTGGACTGCGCTGGCCTGCTCGGTAGCGCCCTGCGCCAGCGCCTGGGCCCCATTGGACACCTGTTCGGAACCGGCAGACACCTGCTCCGCACTGACACCGATCTGAGACAGGGTATCGCTCAGGTTTCCATTGATGACCCTGACAGACTTGAGAACGGACTGGAGTACGCCAACATACATGTCCACGTTTTTGGAATGTACGTCAAAATTCCCGTTGGCCATCTCTTCCAACAGATAGCACTCATCCGCAATGACTTCTTTTAAAACATGCTGGCTGGTACGCAGGGCCTCACACATATCGCCCAATTCGTTCTTGCTTTTAAATGTGACCGGGATATCCATGTTGCCCTCGCTAAAGCCCACCAGGGCGTTGCGGACCTCCTCTGTGGGGCCGGTCACATTCCGGATCAGCGCAAACGCCAGGACCAGAACACCGATGGTAGCAGCCACCATAGCGGCAATAATCGCAAAGAAAGTTCCCTTCACGCTGTTCTCGATTCTGGTCCGCTCCTCGGCCATGCTCTTTTCCAAAAAAGTATCCAGTTCAGTGGCCGCATCCCCCATCTCTGTCTGAAGCGGGGTATCCTCATTGTAAATGATCTCTTTTGCCTGCTCCAGATAGAGCTCATTCCCGGTGCTGCGATACTGCTGGTAAAGGCCCATGATCTTTTCCGCAACCGCTCTCCACTCGCTGTTAATGCTGTCATACTTTTCCAGCAGCGACTGGTCCTCGATCTGACTGGGCCATGTCTCATACAGGCTTTTGGTATAGGTCTGCATCGCCTCCAGAGCCGCTTCCGCCTGCGCGATCAGGCTTTCGTTGGCACTGCTTTCGGGGACCAGAAGCGCATCACGGTAGTTCCGGCCCGCCGTAATGGCATTGACCCGCGCATTCAGGATGGCCATATTGGTCTCTACATCTTCATTCATAAGCGTCTCATACTGGCCCCTTTGATTGTTCATCATCATGAGGGAGGCAATAATGAGCGCTACAGAAATCACAATAGTGATCCCATATCCCAGGATCAGACTTTTTTTGACCTTCATATTTTTCAGCATGGCAACTACTTCCTTTATCTATTTTATATTTATCTCGATCAGTTCTGCGATACTCTGCTC
The DNA here is from genome assembly GCF_022453915.1 of Lawsonibacter asaccharolyticus. NCBI lineage: Bacteria > Bacillati > Bacillota > Clostridia > Eubacteriales > Oscillospiraceae > Lawsonibacter > Lawsonibacter asaccharolyticus. The sequence continues at coordinate 862,306 of NZ_CP091870.1, read as the reverse complement.
TTTCTACATCACATCTCCATACCTTCCATTTCTCACATCTCCAAAGATCCTCCCGTCCACCAGAGTGATCACACGCTTTCGCATGAGATTTACAAAGTTTTTGGCGTGCGTGGCCATGATTACCGTTGTACCCAGGCGGTTAAGCTCTCCGATCAAGTGAAACAGATCCCATATAGTGTCCTCGTCCAGACTTGCGGTAAGTTCGTCCAGCACCAGCACGGATGGGCTGTTGATGATGGCCCGGGCCAGCTCCACCCGGCGGCACTCTCCCAGTGACAGTTCCACCGGATACCGTTTCTCCACATCCTTCAGTCCGACCATACACAGCGCCTTCCGAATGCGCTCCTCCATCGGCACCTTTCTCCGCCCCCGCCCTATCATGGATGCCATGGCCAGATTCTCTTCAATGGTCCGCTTTCTCATCAGCTGGGAGATCTGCGGCACATAGCCGATGCAGCCCGCCTTTCTGGGATGCCCGAATCTGCGCTGCTGCCCTATGGGCACATTGTCCAGATAAACCGCTCCGGCAGTGGGAGTGATCTCCCCCGCGATCAGGTTCAGCAGAGTGCTTTTCCCTGCGCCGCTGCTGCCGGTAACAAAGACAAATTCCTGCTGTTCAATGGTAAGGTCGATCTCTCTCACCGCGGGAACCGCTTTCTTTTCCTGCTGATAATATTTACTCACCTGTTCCAAGCGGATCTGTGGCATACTACGCTCCTTTTCGCCCCTTTTTCTCTATACATCAGGGCCCGGATTTGCTATAATCAAATAAAGAGGAGTGGTTTTTTTGTCCCGTCGATCAAAGTCTCATTTCAGGCGCAGGCTGGTCCTCTGGGGCCTGCTGGCCCTGTTGTGCATCGGTCTGACCGAGCTGGCGGTCTGCGCCTATGCCGACCCAGCCCTCTTTCAGAGGATCACAGCCCCTGCCTCCCAGCTCTTTCAAACCGTCCGCACCGCCGGTGCCGGACTTTTGGACCGGCTCACACCGGAAGAGGCCCCTGTCAGCCAGCTTGCCGGTGATCCTGCCATTTCGGAGGCACCGCCGATGGAGGACGCCAACGTTACAGAGTTCGCCGTCCGGGCCGATAGGGAGATCCTGACCGGCGGCACAGTGGCGCTGACTTATTACAATCAGGGTGAGGAGCCTTGGGCGAGCCGGCCTTTTGGACCAGATCCGATCTCCGGCTATGGGTGCGGTCCCACCGCCCTGTCTATGCTGGTCTCCTCTCTGACCGATCAGGACATCAACCCGGAGGAAATGGCAGCGTGGGCCTATGAGCACGGCTACTGTGCGCCCGGAAGCGGCTCTTATCTCTCCATCGTAGAGGGGGTCTCCCAGGCATATGGGCTCAGTGCTGAGTCCGTCCCGGACCTCTCCCCTGGCGAACTGCGTCAGGATCTCTCCTCCGGGCACATCTTTGTAGCTCTGATGGGGAGCGGTCACTTTACCAGCTCCGGGCACTTTATTCTCCTGCGCGGGGTCACGCTGGATGGAAAAATCCTGGTGGCTGATCCAAACAGCCGGGAGCGCAGCCTGGCCGCGTGGGACCCGGAAGTGATCCTTGCGGAGCTATCCCAAAGCCGCTCTTCCGGTGCGCCGCTCTGGCGCTTCTCCACCCTAAAATGACATCAAGCTCCCTCTGCCGGCAAGATGCCGGCAGAGGGCTTTTTTCCACCAAACAGCGGCCTGACTCAGCTTTGGTAAAAAGACTCTCTCCCCGCCAGCCGCCTGCTCAGAGCCTTGTCCGCCTGAAGCGTCCGCTCTAACAGCGCGCGGTTCCGTTCCACCTGGAGGGACAGGGCCTCTCCCTCCACTCCCGCCGGTTTTTTCCCGGACAGGATCTGGCGCAGCAGATCGCCCTCTTCCTTGGGCAGTCCGCCACATTGCTTTTTCAGCAGTTCCTTCTGATCTCTAAGCTGGTTGATCTGCTCCTGACGCATGCTCAAAAACAGCCGCACCGATACCTGATCCTGGCGGTCTACCGCATCCAGCAGCTCCCGGGTGATATCCTGCACCTCGGACAGGGCCCGATACATTGCCCGTTCTGCCGCCAAGGCTGCGTCAAGCTCCTGTTTGCTCAGCATCTTCTGTCTCTCCTTCAGCGGTCCGTCTGACTTTTATCCGCCTGTCGGAAGCTGTCCCTCAGCTCCGCCGCCATTCCTTTGACCCGGGAAAGCTCCTTCTGGTTCCTTCCATTTTTGACCCGGCTGAGCTCATAACAGAAATATTCATACAGGCGGTCCAGGTTCTGGCTGATCGGATACTGGCGGTCCAGCGTGTCATCCAAGTACCGGATGATCTTTACACTTCTGTCTACTGCCGCTTCAAAAGCAGGATAATGCTCCCGCTCCAGTTCGAGCTCTGCCTGGGTCAGCCGCTTCACCAGCTCGTCAAAGAGCAGGAGCAGGAGCTCTCCCTGGGTCATGGTGCTTAACGAGTCCTCCCGGTAGCGTTGGTATCCTCTCATATCCATAGGTGTTGGAATCCTTTCTCTCCTATCCGGCTCAATAGCCTCCCATTAAACCGGAAAGTGTGGAGCTCTGGGAGTTCATCTGCTGGATCAGGACCTCCAACTGAGTGAACTTGTTGGTATAATAGTCCACTTTGTTGGACATCTTATCCTGCCATTTTTCGATCTGTTCATCGATCTCTTTCATCTGATTCAAAAGTGTATTGTCCAGTGCCGCTGTGGGAGAGTACTGCGATCCCGCCTTTTCGATCAGGATGCCCTTTACATCTCCAGTCGTGGCAGCATAGCGGTCCGTCACCTTCTGAATCATCGTCATGAGACCATCTGTGGCCGCTCCGTTGTCCTTGCTCTTGGTGAAGGCATCCCGCACCTGGTCCGGGTTGGTCTCCAGAGCCTCCCGCAGCGCAGTCTCATCCAGGCTGATGGTAGTCAGTCCGTCCTCATAGCTGGTCTTGATCCCGATGGAGCGCAGGAAGGAGCCATCTGCACCGCCTGGCGCAACAGCGCTGCGCAGTGCGTTATACAGAGAGGACAGGTCCCGGTCCATAAAGAGGATCCCGGTCTTGGCCTTTTCCTCATAGGCCTTGATCTCACTCTCCGTCATCCCCTCTTTGTCCTTGTCGGTCAGGGGCTTGTACTTGGAGCCGTCAGACTGTTCCAGCGGCATGTCAGAGTACGCCTTTTTCACCTCGGAGACAATGGCGTTGTAATCTTCCACCATGGATTTGATCGCATCCACAATGGTGTCCGCATTCGTCTTGCTGGTAAAGGTAACGCCCTCACCGTCTGTTTTGAAGAGGTCCTCCGGCTTTTTATTCTTCAGCTCCTCGCTGGTAATGGGGTCCTTTCCCACACCATCTGCGGCATTAAACGTTCCGCTGAAGGTGATATTCATTCCATCCGCCTCAAAGGTGTTGGAACTGCGTGTGAATGTCATGGTCTCACCGTTGATGGTGGCCTGGAATATGGCGTCCTGTCCTTTCACATACCCGGGAGCATTCTCATTTACTGCACCGCCGAACAGGGCGGCCGCCAGATCCGTTGCATTTCCCTGTCCATCCACAGTCCCATATTCGATCTTACCGCCCTCGCCCGTCTCTTTGGCTGTAAAGACGAACTGGTTGGTGAGTTTGGAATAGCTGACGTTGACCCCCGCCTCTGTATTGCTGTTGATGCCGTTGATCACAGTTTCCAGCGCGGTGTCCTTGGTATAGGTCCCAATCTCCACCCCGTTGATTTTCATGGAATAGAGCTTGTTTCCCTCGCTGTCGATCCGGTTGCCATCCTGATCCACCAGATTTCCCGCTGTGTCATAATATTTCCCATCCTTTTCGATGGAAGGCTTGCTTCCATCCTCCAGTCCCTCGCCTCTCAGGGCAGTCAGACCCTTCATATCCTCTCCCAGCAGATCACCCAGCGTCCGGCTGGTATCCAGATATGAGGTCAGGCCATTCTCCCCCAGGCCCAGCAGCTCGTTGACCGAGGAATTGACGGACAGGGTGTTTCCATTGGCCACCTGGAACGTGAGGGCGTTGTTCGCATCTGTCGTTCCCACGGTGATCTTTCCGGCGCCAAAGGCGTCCGCAATGGACTCATTCAGAGTGCGTGCAAATGCCTTGATATAGGTTTCACCATTCTGCGGTGTCACCTCGCCCACTTTGATCTGCTTGGTCTGCCCGTTAAGGGTGATGGTAAGGGGCTTGTCCCGGAGATACTCTGTTGTGGATACGCGTTCGGTCACGGCTTTGTCAGTATCCAGCCGGATGCTGCTTGATTTGCCGCTGATGGTATCCTCCAGCTCCATCACCATGTCCTTGAAGTCCCCGGAAGCTCCGCTGATATAGATGCTGTTCCCGGCACCGGATTTGTCGCTGAACCCGATCCCATGAGGTCCCACTTCTACTCCGATCACCTCAGAGGCAGAGACCACATTTCCACTGGAAGTGGTGATTTTCTGGTCGGCCAGCTTTTTCTCTACCGCTTCCTTAAACTTATCCAAGTCCAGCTTTCCGTCTTTTCCGGAAAAATCCTCCAGCTCCCCGAAGTCCAGGGTGATGTTCTGATTTCCATAAGTCAGCGTGAGCGATCCGCTCATGGTGCTGACCTGTATCTCCTTCCCCAGATCGATCTCCTCACCCGCTACGGTGATCTGACCGTCCTTCGCACTCGCGCCCAGAGAGTTGTTGACCGTATAGCGGGCGGCGGTGGCAAGCTGGGCCACCGCATTGAGCACCACATTGCTGCTGGTCTTTCCAGAGGCAGTCACCAGATTGGAAAACGTCCCATTTGGGGTGGTCACCACCGCATTGTTGAAAAAGCTGGAACTGAGCAGGTTTGTGCTGGAGGTATAAGAGGCATATTTCCGTGCGAATTCCACCAGTTTGTTGGAAATGCTCTGGTACGCCTGCTGCTGCCACTGGAGCACCGTGCGGTTCTGCTCCAGTCCCGAAATTTTCTGCTGGTAGCCCTGGACCATTCCCTCGATCATGGATTCCGTGTCCAGTCCGCTGGCCAGTCCGGAGATGATGTTGGAATTTCTGTTTCCATAAATGCTTCCGCTGGAGGTGCTGCCAGTCAAGCTTCCGATCGATGCCATGTTTCCTTCACTCCTTTGACACGGCTGTCCCCCCAGGACAGCACTGTAATAGATTGACAATCCAGTTTATTTTGAGTAAAATCAATTTGCACATCGTTTTTACTCCTTACTACCTCGCTTTTTATATCGTCCGGAATCGTCAAAAATTAAGAGCTGATACCGCATTTTCTTGCGGCGCCCTTATGCCAGACTGCGCACAGGCTTTTCCGGAACTGACGAAAGGAGAAGTAAAGGGGTATGTCACCAACTATTATCTCGATCACCAATCAGAAAGGCGGCGTCGGAAAGACAACAACTGCCTGCGCCCTTCTGTCCTCCCTGCATAACCGCGGGGCCAAGGTCCTGGGCGTGGATCTGGACCCGCAGGGGAGTCTGAGCTTCAGCCTCGGTCTTGATATTGAGCACTGCGTCACGATCTACGATGTATTCCGCGGGACCGCTTCCCCTGAACAGGCCGTCTCCCCTACAGATACCTGCGATCTTCTTCCAGCCAATATTCTTCTCTCCGCAGCCGAACTGGAATTTCAGAAGCCGGGGCGGGAATTTCTGCTGAAAACCGCCCTGTCAAAGCTCCAGGACCGATATGATTTCATCATCATCGACACTCCTCCCGCCCTTAATATTCTGACCGTCAACGCCTATGTCGCCACTGACGGCCTGATCATTCCCATGGCGCCGGAGGTACTCAGCCTGCTGGGCGTCTCCCAGATCAAAGAGACCATTGACAGTGTGTGGGAGTATTATAATTCCCGCCTGCGGGTCATGGGCATTCTGCTCACTCGTTTTAATCCCCGGCTGAATCTCAATCGGGAAATGCTGGAGCTCTCCCAGCAGATGGCGGAACAGCTGGATACCAGAGTATTCCAGACTAAGATCCGTAACAGCGTCTCGGTGGCGGCGGCCCCGGCTCACGGGATCAGCATCGTAGATTACTCTCCCCACTCCAAGCCCTCCCAGGATTATGAGTGTCTGTGTGATGAGCTGGCCGGCGCCGCCTTTCCCCGCAGGACCCATCAGGATGGGCCCGGGAGGGATGTGTGATGGCGGGCAAAAACAGCCGAAGCAGCAAAACGGCCCATGTGCTGAATCTTCTTTCCGGCGGCACGCCGGAGGTAAAGCCGGACGCGGTGCCGCCCCCCAGGGAAGCACCTCCCCCCGCCCCTTTGGAGCCTGCCCCCCCTGCTTCAGACATGTCCGTGCCGGAGGCTCCGTCCTCTGCTGCGCGCCGTCTCTCCCCGCCCATTTTGGAGGTGGCCCGCAGCAACAATGCTGCGCTGTCAGAGAGCATCCACACTGCGCTGGAATCCGCACTTCAGGAGGAGCTGGCCTCCTCGGAGCAGACTGCCGCCCCCTCTCCGGTCCCTCCTGCATCTCCCGCTTCCGCAGCGGAGGGAGAAGCTTCTCCCCAGGTTTTGGACACTCCGCCCCCCACTCCTTCTGCTCCCGCTCCCTCTCCTTCCGTGCCGGAGCAGGCATCCACAGAGCTGTCAGACGGCGCAGAGCTCTTCAATGTGATGCAGCTCTTGGTGGCGGAAAAGCTGGAACGTTATGTAAAGCTGTTTGGTCTTTGCAGCTGTCCCCGCTGTCTGGCGGACGCCGAGGCACTGGCTCTCACCCGGCTCCCGGCCCAATATGCCGTGTTTCCGCCAGATCTGCTCCCCACCAAGCTCAGTGTGTACCGGGCCCGGTATGACAGCGAGATCACCAGGCAGATCATCTGGGCCTGCAAATCTGTGATGGACTCCCCCCGGCATATCCTGCCCGCCGGCTCTCGCTGACAGAAAATTTTTATTTCCCCCGCGATCCTCGCTTTTTCCGGCCTACAGATCGATCCTCCCTCTAGTCTACAGAGGATATGGATCATGAAAAATATGATCGCTTCTCAAAAGAAGGGGAATGTGGAAATGGGCTTGAATTACCATAATCTGATGGAGGATATCGTGTTGCAGCATGTAGATAGGATCTTGGAGGCGGACGGCTGCTGCTGCTGCGACATCTGTAAATCTGATGTGATCGCCTATGCGCTGAATCACCTGCCTCCGCAGTATGTGGTGACGGATACCGGGCGTATGATGGTCAAGCTGAAGAATTGTGACTCTCAGAACCGCACAGATGTGCTCGCCGCCCTCAGCAATGCAGTCAAGCTGATCCGGGACAACCCGCGTCATTGACGCAGCAGGCCCCGCCATATTGGTGGGGCCTGCGACTGCCTAAAAGTGGCGGAGTCACTTTTAGGGCAGCATCAAACGTTATCCGCCGCCTGTGGGCGCCGGACCTCCGCAGGAGCGCTTTTTTGACAAACTGAGGCCCCCCGCCATATTGGCGGGGGGCCTCAGGCGCTCTCAGCTCTTCCGGTTGATAGACCTTGCCTGCAGGTTGAAGATATCCCTGCACAGCTGGTCCTCCTGCCCCGGACGCAGGTCATAAAAGCTGCACCCATAAGAATACCAGCCCTTTCCGGCATCTATCCGCTCCACCCTCCGCACCAGGCAAAGCAGGGTATAGAGCTCCCCCTCCTGCCTCAACCGAAATCCAGACAGCTCCAGCACTTCCCCCTCTATATACCGGCCCTGACTGTAAAATTTCACCCCGCTGATGCTTATATCGACCAAATTGCAGGGCTGCTTTCTCCCCTCCCGGTCAGTCAAAATGCCGCGGCCTCTCACCATCTGTCGAAAGTTCTCTCGCCTCTCCGGCCCAGATACAACGTTCTCCAGTTCGATCCACCAGTGGTCCGCTGCGTTCCGCTCCACCTGTCCATAGGCGATCATCACCTTGCCCTGCTCCTGTCCCATATAGATGTGTACCTTTACCGGTTCATGGTATAAAACACCCCCGGGAGTTCCCTCCCCTTTACGCAGCTCTGCACAGAGCCGGCCGCCTGCCCTGTCGTATTCCTGTATCCTCCCCACAAAGAGAAGATGATTTTCCCGGGTCAGCACCTCGCATATCGCGCCCAAAGCACTGGAGAGGTCCTCTTCATATTTGGGGCTCATAGCCTCTCACCTTCCATTTTCCTATTTCCAACTCAGAATATCTTCTTTTTTCTGCGACTCCAAAACCTGACGCATTTCTTCCCACTCCAGAGGCTTGTAGAAATAAAATCCCTGGATAAAGTCGCACTCTGTCTGGCGGACGATATCCAGCTCCTTTTTTGTCTCTACGCCCTCTACACAGACTTCCTTTCCGAACTGATGGCAGGCGTAGACCACGCTCATGATAAACCTCATCTTTTCCTTGGAGGTAGTGATCTCCCGCATCAGAGTCCGGTCCAGCTTGATCAGGTCAGCCGGATACTGCAGAAGAAGCTGCAGCCCGGAGTAGGCACTTCCAAAATCGTCCAGAGCAAACCGTATCCCGATCTGCTTGCACTGCCGGATAAAGCGCTGAAGATGCTCCGGCATCTCGTCAAAATGGGTCTCTGTCAGCTCGATCAGCAGATTTTCCGCCGGTATCTGGAAGCGCTCCATGGTATCTTCTAAAAAAGGGAAAAACTTTTGATCCATGATCTGGAGATAGCTGACATTGACCGAGAGCCGGAAATCCGGCTGATACTTCAGGATCTCCTTCCCTTTCCGCATGGTCTCCTCCAGAATCCATTTCCCTACCGGAGCGATCATTCCCGTCTGCTCCAGTATCGGGACAAATTTGGAAGGTGATATCTCTTTCCCCTCGTTCTTCCAGCGCAGCAGCACCTCACCGCCGAACATCCGTCCGTTTTTTGTCTCTACCTGGGGCTGGATCACAATGCGGAAGCCTTGGAACCCATGTTCAATGCATGCATTCAAAGCCATGCTCATGTCGGTATGCTCCTGATAGGTCTTTGTCATATGGGACGAAAATTCAAGATAATCCAAATCTGGGAACGCTTTTGCTGTATGGGCTGCCGTGATCACATTGTCGACCAGCTCCTGGGCCTCTCTCTGTCCCGCTGCGCTGTGGAGCACCCCAATGGCACAGGGGGAAACAACATGGATCTTATATTTTCTGAATATGTCTTTTATGATCTTTTGGATCGATGCCACCGCCCCTTCCGGCTCCAGCACCGTTTGAGAGACTGCCAAAAAACGCGCTCCGTCTATCCGATAAAAATAGAACTGCACGCCCAGATTCCGCTCCAGCTGCCAGCCGATCTCTTTCATCACCGCGTCTCCAATGTCCCGGCCAAAGACGTGGTTAACATCGGAAAATTTTCGGAGCACGATGCACATCAGCATTGTCTCGATCCCAAGCCTGTTGAACTCCGAGATCCGCTTCAGGGCAAGGGAAAGGTTGAGCAGTCCGGTGATCGGATCCACCTCCGACTCATTTTTCAGGCTGACCATGCTCCCGGAGAAAAACAGCGGCTCTGTCTTATCCTCATTCCACTTCATGATCCCCCGGCAGTGCAGCCAGGTCAGCTCTCCATTTTTGTCATAGATTCGATAGCGGACGCTGTGACTCTCCCGCTTTTCCCTGAGCATGGCCCTCGTATCCTCGACATGCATCTGCTGGTCCGGCCCATAGATGCGCTGCTCCAGCAGCGACACAAAATTGGGAACAATATTCCCCGGGAAGCAGAAGTCCTCCTTTAAATTGTCGGAAATATAATATAGATTTTTCCTCATATCTCCGAAATAGATATAGAAGGAAGAGCCCGTCATGGTCAGCGATTTCAAAAAGGAGGTCACATCAAAATAGCAGTCCCTCACAAAGGCATGGAGCGCATCCTGACTCTGCACAAGCTCCCTGTCATCATGCTCCATCCGGTGCTCTTCCAGTCCATCTGTCAGGCCGCACAGGCGGTAATATGTCCGTTTATTCTCGTACATATTTTCGTCCGCCTCATTCATCAGGTCATTGAAGCTTTTTCCGCCGGCCTGACACCAAGCGCTTCCGATGGACAGCCAGCAGCGGCTGGATACCGCCGCCGCTTTCAGCTGCTCCACACTCTCCTGAAACTTCTCCCTGCCTACCCCTTCCCGCACCACCAGAAACTCGTCCCCGCCCATGCGGAAGATCTGGTCCTCAGGAAACATCCCTCCTAAGACCTGATAGGCTTGTATGATCGTTCGGTCCCCGCTGGCATGCCCAAACCGGTCATTGACCCGCTTCAGGCCGATCAGATCACAGTAGATCAGCCCCATGTCCCGCTCCAGATGTGCTCTGGCTAAGTAGGAATTGAGCGCGTACCGATTCATCGCGCCAGTCATCTGATCACGAAAGCTGATCTGCTCCAGATTCCGGATCAGGTCCCTCTGCTGTATGAGAGAGACAATAAAATGAGACAGGATCTTGCACATCTCCGCCACTGCGTTCATCTGTTTCTCTGGTGGGTCGTCTATGCGCACAAAGCCGACTACCTCCGCTTTGGCCAGAAGCGGGATCAGGATCATACGCCGGACCTGCTCCGGAGACAGCACCTTAGACAGCGCCGGCATATCCCGGCACAGCTTTTCCATATCTGTCAGCAGCAGCGGCTCGTTATGAAAAAATGTTTCATACCACTTTGTCACGGGTTCCGCCACACTCAGCTCCAGCAGTTTTTTCTCCGGCGCCTTCCCCGCCCTGCTCCAGCTATAGGTGTTGAGCAGCCATTTTCGCTCCCTGCTCTCGTAGATCATCACTGCATTGCAGGAAATATGGGTCCCGAGATAATGGAGCATGAAGCTTAATGCCTCATCCATGTCTGTGACGGCACGCACCTTCAGAAAGCACTCATTGATCAGCTCTTCATAATGACGCACCGCGGCAAGATCCAGCTTCTGCGCTTCCTGCTTTTCCTTCTCCACATCCATGGCAAATTCCATGCGGTACTGTCTGCCCTCGTACTCAACGATGGTGTCCTTGATCCGATAGGGGGCTTTGAGCAGAGGATTTCGATAGGTCCATTCAATGAATTTGCCTTCCTTCAGCTGTGAATTTGTACAGAATGGACATGGCTCTCTCCTTCCCTGCAAAACCTCATAACACTTTTTCCCTGCGTAGTTGTCCTCATCCTCGATTCTAAATACAGAGCGGCCGTACCGGTTCAGGTACACCAGCTCATAGGTCTCTACATCCGCCACATAGAGGATCTCTTCCAGGTCCTCAAAGTGCTCCCAAACTGGTATCATGTCTCTTCACCCTCACACTCGACTTTCCACTGCAGCAAAAAACCGGGACGGCTGACCCCCCTGTTCTCTGTCAGCCGTCCCGGTCCTGTCAGGTCCCGCGCTCCTCCGCCAGGCCCGCCTCCAGCTGGCTGGGCTCCGGACGTGTGATTTCGTTCCACACCCGGTTTACTTCCTCCATACAGCTGAAATAAAGGCTGGTCAGCAGGTTGGTCGGGATACCCAGCCCCTCCGCGAGTTCGTCAATTCTTGCCCAGTTGGCTCGCTCGTAGGACAGTGCCAGATCATAGAGCATACCGCACCGCCCTGTGTGATGCAAAAGCCCCTCCTTCGCCTCTGCGCACAGGGGGATCTGCTCCAGGATCTCTTCCAGCGGTGCGTCGATCAGATAGTTCAGAGTAGAAAACATCCCCATCAGATATGCCTCCGGCTTGGAGATGGGCATGTCTTTCGCATAGTTCATCAGGTTGCTGCAGAAGCTTGCTCTCATAAAGGACAAGCGCAGGAATTCCTCTGCTCCCTCTTCCATCTGGTTTTCTGCATTGCTTGCGCTCAGCAGATAGACCCACTGCTTCAGTTCGCTCAGTCCCATGGTCATGATGGCCTGACGCACAGTAGCCACCTTGTGTCTCAGGGCAAAATAGCAGGAATTTGCCATCTTCAGCAGGCCATAGGTCAAAGTAGCATCCACCGAAATGATCTGCTCGATCTCCTCCACATCAGGCTCATCCCTGGTCACCGCCACCATCAGGCGGAAGAAATTGCTTTGCAGGTAGCCGCTGCTGTGTGTCTTTGTCCGGAGCTTCTCCGCCACATAAGTGCCCTCCAGCGCATCCACCTTCAGTTTCAGCGCCTTCTGGTAGAGCTCCTCCCGGTCTATTCCCACCGCAATGCACTTTTTCTTCATGCTGCGGGCAATTTCAATGATATTTTTCAGTGTGAGCTCTGGTGTGCTCTGAAAATTCAGCTTGATGTAGTCGATGCCATCCAGAATCCCCAGATACCGCGGCGCAAATTGAAACTCATTGACCGCGATCTGGTACCCTTCCTTCGCGTACTGCTGTACCATCCGCATAGCCAGAGGATGAATGATCACACTGTCATCGATTTGAATGACCAGTTCCGACTTGTCAAACAGCCTGGGTGTCTTTTTCATCAGCAGAGTAGTGGTAAAGGTCATAAAATTCAGGGACCCCCGAAGCAGCTTGTCTGTATTCAGCGTCAGGAAATTGTAGATGGTGTCTGCTGCGGCGAAATCGCTGGCGCCAGGACCATCTCCCCCGCTGAATGCCTGATTCTCACCATAGTACTGGATCTCATAGCCGATGATCCGGTTTTCTGCATCCTTGATCGGCTGGCGGACGATATATTTGCTGTTCATAGACTTCCCTCCTGCTTCCGTCACTCTCCACGGGCGATCAGCTGATCGATGATCCCGATCAGATGCCCAATTTCAGGCTTGCTCAGCTGTTCATCCGCGCCCACCTCTTTTCCCTTCCGGCGCATCTCCTCCGTGATCAGGGAGGAGAAGATCACCACCGGGATACGGCTGAACTCCGGATCGCATTTGATCAGCTTTGTCAGGCGGTGTCCATCCATCTGCGGCATCTCCAAGTCCGTGATGATCAGCGCTACATGTTCTCGCAGATCCGGCGCTCCCTTCCACTGCTGGAGGGCGTCCCATAGTTCACCGCCGTTTGGATACATATTTAGGTTTACATATCCGGCCTTGACCAAAGCGCTGCGGATCATCTGTGTGAGCAGGATAGAGTCCTCAGCCACCCAGATAGGGGTCTCGTTCCGGCTTCTCGGCCCCAGCCGGTCCACCTCAGAGAGCTGGATCCCTGTCTCAGGCGCGATCTCCGCCACGATCTTTTCAAAGTCCAAAATAGTGACCAGTTCCTCACCGCACTGCGCGATACCGGTGGCCACACCCTCTGGTCCCCCAGAGACGGTCTTATCCGGCTTCTGTATATCCTGCCAGGAGATCCTGCTGATCCCAACCACTGTATGAACACGAAACGCGATATGCATCTGATTGAAATTGGTGATGATGAACAGGTCCTTGTTCCCCTTTTCTTCCTCCCGTCCACTCAGATATTTGGGCAAGTCCACCACTGTGATCACTATGTCTCTGGGCTTGAAGATGCCCTCCACTGCGGGATGAGAATGGGGCATGGGATGTACAGGTGCGGACATCAGGATCTCCCGCACCTTTGCCACATTGATCCCATAGAGATTCCCGTCAATGGTAAACTCCATAATTTCGATCTCATTTGTCCCTGTTTCCAGTAATATCTCGTGGTTGCCTCGCTCTGCCATGCTGATCCCCCATTTCTGATCTCATTTAAAATTTTAGCTAGAAAATCAGTTCCGGTCTTCCATAGCTGCGGATGCATGCCTCTCCGGATTCTGCGTCGAACAGCAGCGTCCTTGCCACTGTACCGCCCACATCCTCCCGCAGGAGCTTGATGCCTTCCCTTTTCAACGTCATATGCACGCTTTCAATATTCCGCTGCCCGATATTTCCCAGGCTTCCGCCGCCCGCCACCTCAAACATACGGGCGCCTCCCGCAATTTTGGCCACCATGCGGCTGCGCCTTGCCCCTCTCGCCTCCATCTGCCGCAGGGTCTCCCGAATTCCCGTGTCCGCATACTTCATCGGTGATCTCCGCCCGGTCTCCATGTTCAGCGGCAGCATCACATGGACCAGCGCCGCCAGTCTCAGGCCGGGGTCATAGAGACAGATCCCGATGCACGACCCAAGGGCATATGTCACCAGCATCCCTTCATACTGGGTCATTTTCATATCCGCGATCCCCACCACCAACTTATCACTCATCCAAAACACCCAGCTTCTTCAACAAAAAATTTAGAGAGCGGATATCCGGTGAGAGCAGCAGGCGGCAGGGTACGATCCTGCGATTGCAGATAAAATTTGCGCCGATCGTCATAATGTAATCTGACTGACCGCCAAATTCCGCCATGGGAACGGTCAAAATCGCCCCCTGCATGTCCACCGCAAAGGCGGGCACCGTTACCTGGATGGTGAGGTCCGCTAAACCGGACAGAGCGTTGATGAACGTGGAGATCATGATGTTGCCTACTTCCACCAAGGCGGAACGGTCCAGCTCTGTGAGCTGACTGTAATCTTCGATCTCCCTGCCTACCATATGCCCCAACACCAGATTGACAAACTCTATCTGCTGCACCGAGAGCATGATCCCATTCACTTCGCCTCCCATGCGCACTACAACGCCGGCCGTAATTACCTCAGGGCCGCCGATCCAGTCAATGGCCTCGTTGTAGCCCATGATTCGGACCTCCGGCACGTCGATACGCACCTCGCACCCCAGCATGCTGGACAGTGCGGTAGCTGCGTTTCCCGTGCCGATGCTCCCGATCTCCCGGATGGTGTCCAGTTCCAAAACATTCAGCTCATCAAAATTTTTCAAGACAATTCCCCCGTCTTATCCATTCGCCAGGTTGTTCACAGTCGTCTCCACCTCATCCGCCGTGATCATCATTTTCAGCGCATAGCTGTAGGAGCGCTGTGCCTCGATCACCTTTCCGATCTCAGTGGCCAGATCCGTGTTGGATGTCTCTAAAAATCCCTGCCGGACTGCTGAACTGCCCATCCAAACATTTCCGCTTTTTTCCGTTGCCAGGAAGCGCCCTCCGTCCAGGTGCTGCAGTCCATCCTGGTATTGCACGATAAACACGCCCACAGGCTGCTCTTCCTCAAAATTTTCCATCTGGATTGGGTAGCCGCTGGAGTTCAGGACCTGGCGCCCCGCACCGTCCGTCAGATAGTAGACTTCGTGCCATTCTCCCTCCTCATCCTGCTCCTGAAAGCCTGCGGCCGCAAAGGAGCCGTCCCGGGTGAACGATATCTCGTTTTTGGATGGGTCGAAGAGGGCAAAAAAGCCGTCTCCCGCAATGGCGTAGTCCTGTTTCCTTCCAGTCTCCTCAACAGGTGCCTGACTGAAGTCTGTCGCGGTGGATACCATGCGCGTCCCGCTCCCCTTCGGAAGCTGATCCCCTCCGATCCCATTGACCATGCCGTACATCAGCGCCTGAAAGGCTGGCTTTTCTGCCTTGAACCCGCAGGTATTGACATTGGCGATATTGTTTGCCTGCACGTTCATCTTCTGCATCTGCTGCTGTGCGCCCACCGCAGCGCTGTAAAATGCCTGAATCATAAGCTCTCCCCCTCTCCGTTTACATCCGCGCCAGCTCATTGGCCGCCTTCGTCAGCAGGCCGTCGTAGAGTTTGAGTACTTGGGCCGCGCTCTGTAGCGCCCGCTCCGCAGTCATCATGGTACTCATCTCCCGGATCATATCCACGTTGGAGCTCTCGACCCACCGCCACTGAATGGACGGCTGTACTGGCTCAGCTGCCTGACCGCCGGCCCCGAACAGCCCGCTCTCATTCTTAGTCAGCTGTCCATTATCCGCAAAGGCGAATACGCCGATCTGTCCCAGGTATGCATCTCCATCTTCGGTATAGATCCGGCCGAACTCATCGGCCCGGATATCATCCGTTGTCAGTTGGAGAGGCTGTCCGTCCGGTCCCAGCACCCTGCCATGGGCCGGAAGGGAGAGATAGCCCTCCTGATCCAGCGCAAAGCTCCCTCCCCGGGTATATTCTGTGCCGTTCTCCGTCTGAATGGCAAAAAAAACCCTCTCCCTGGATCGCAAAATCCAGATTGAGCCCCGTCTCCTCCGGAGTCCCCTGGGCAAAGTTTATGTAAAGCTGACTGGGTGCCAGGATATAGCTCTCTTCTCCAATTTCCTGTGCACCGCTTTTGTTCTTGTTGCCTATGCGGCTGATCAGCACTTCCTGAAAGGTGCTGTCCGTGTACTGTTCCGCCTTATAGCCTGGGGTGGTCAAATTTGTCATGTTATTGGAGACCACATCCAGCCTCCGGCTTTGGGAGAGCATGCCGGAGGTCAAATTGTAAAAGCCTTTTGTCATGTTACCGCTCCGCCTTTCCACTTACTGCGCTTCCATGTATTGCTTCATGTACTGCCTCAGATGCTCGATTGCCCGGCTGTGGATCTGTGATATCCTGGGGGCGCTCACATTCAGCACCTGTGCAATTTCCTTCATGCTCAGCTCCTTCTCATAATACAGGGAAAGGACCAGCTGCTCTTTCTCCCGCAGGGATGAGATCCCCTGCTTGAGCGTCTCATGCAGCTCCTGCTCCTCGCACAGCTCTTCGGGCGGGTTCCCGCTTTCCCCCGAGATCCTCTGCCGTGCTCCCCTGCCCTGGGTATCCAGCAGCGCCTCAAAGGAAAGCAGGCCGGACACCGCTGTCTCAGAGAGCATAGCCCCATATTCCTCTCTTGTCACGCCCAGATGGTCCGCCATTTCCGCGCTGCTGGGCGTGCGCCCCATCTGCATGGACAGTTCCTCTCTGGCCCGGTTCAGACGGATAGACTTCTGCCGCACTTGACGCGGCAGCCAGTCCTGGTGTCTGGCCAGGTCTACGATCATGCCCCGCAGGCGCTTGGAGACATAGGTCTCGAATTTCACGTCCTTTGAGGGGTCGAACTTGTCTACCGCGCTGAGCAGCACCAGGATCCCCTCTTCCACAATATCATCCAGCTGGGCAAAGCTGCTGTAGATCCCCCACACCTGGGCGGCAATGGCCCGCACCATGCCTGTCATGCGGAGTACCAGCTTCCATTTCAGTTCCTCATCTCCGCTTTCCCTGTACAGAAACAGCAGCTCTTGGTTGCTCATCTGCTCCACTGCTTCCTCTGAAAGCAATTCAGTCTGCTGGGCGGCAGTCTCAACTTTTTCTCTGCACTTTTCCATCCGTGTCGCCCCTTACCTATGAAGGCTGATTCTGCTGCTGAAGTGTAATGTTGCCGATCGCCTGGATCTGCACGCTGCTGGTTATCTCGTGGAAGGAGAGCACATAGACATCAGGATAAAACTGGGCGATCATTCGGCTGAGGTAGACCCGGATAATCTGGCTGGTCAGGACGATGGGTGTCTGGGACAGGTCGTTGAACTTCTTTCTCAACTCTCCCAGCTGCGCAATGATCTGCTGCATGATATCCGGGCTCAGGGCCAGATACACCCCGTGATCGTTTTTCGTCAGGGCAGCCAGCACTTTCTTTTCCACCTCAGCGTCCAACGTCACCACCCTCAGCTGTCCATTTTCACAGAAGCGCCGGGTAATCGTCCGGCTCAGCGCACTGCGCACCTGTTCCGTGATCATATCAATGTCACGGGTCCCGCCGCTGGCCTCCACCACTGCCTCCAGGATAGTTGCGAGATCTTTGATCGGGATGCCCTCCCGGAGCAGGCTTTTCAGGATCTTCTCCAGATTTGCATAAGAAACCACATTAGGAATGGCGTCCGCCACCAGCTCTGGCTCTGTCTGTTTCAAGTGCTCGACCAGCTGTATGGTCTCCGAACGATTCAACAGCTCGTAAGTATGCTTTTTGATGGTCTCAGACAGGTGGGTCAGCATCACCGTCAGCGGTGTGATCACAGTATAGCCGTAGATTTCCGCCATCTCCTTGTTTTCTGGCAGAATCCAGCGTGAGGGAATACCGTAGGCAGGCTCCACTGTCTCGATCCCGTCGATCTCTCCTGTGGGATTGGAGGGCTCCAGGGCCAGATAGTAGTCCACCAGGATCTCTCCCCGTGCCACTTCCTCTCCCCGGATCTTGATGATGTATTGGTTGGTTCCCAGGGATGCGCCGTCATGGAGCCGGATGGACGGGATCACAAATCCCATGTCCTGAGCATACTGCCGCCGGAAAATGACGATCCGGCTGATCAGCTTTCCGCCGCTGGCTTCGTCCACCAGAGGGATCAGGCTGTATCCGAATTCCATCTCAATGGGCTCCACAGTCAACAGGGAGTAGACATTGTTGATGTCCTTGTAGTAGTCCGCCTCGCTGGCCGCCTGGAGCTCTGGCACCGCCTCACCGGCCCTTGCGCTCTCCGCTTCCTCCATCTGTCTGGCAAGGGCCATTTTGTGATCGCTCCAGTATCCGCCTACGGAAAGGACGGCTCCCACCAACAGAAGGGGCAGGGTCGGAGTCCCTGGAAAAAGCCCCAGCATCAGAAGGATCATGCCGGTCGCCATAATAGCTCTGGGCTGGGCCTTGAACTGGCTGATCACATCGGTGTTCAGGCTCCCGTCCGATACGGAGCGAGTCACGATCATTCCAGTGGCAGTGGAGATCATCAGAGCCGGAAGCTGAGACACCAGGCCGTCGCCAATGGTAGCGATGGAATATACACTTAGGACCGTGCTCAGGTCTCCCCCGCCCTGTACGATTCCAATGATCAGCCCGGCTACGAAGTTGATGACCGTGATGATCAGGGACATTACGGCGTCCCCCTTGACGATCTTGGTGGCGCCATCCATGGCGCCATAAAAGTCCGCCTCCCGCTGGATCTTCTGCCTGCGCAGACGGGCCTCTTTCTCATTGATCAGGCCAGAGCTCAGATCCGCGTCAATAGCCATCTGTTTTCCCGGCATAGCGTCCAGGGTGAACCGGGCAGCTACCTCGGAGACCCGTTCCGCCCCCTTGGTGATGACAATGAACTGGACCAGTACAATGATCAAAAAGATCAGTATCCCGATGACGATATTTCCCTGGGTGATCAGATCCCCGAACGCCTTAATGACCACACCGGCGTTTCCCCCGTTCTTGAGGATCAGACGGGTGGAGGACACATTTAATCCCAGCCGGAATAGAGTCGTAATGAGCAGCAGGGAGGGAAAAATGGAAAATTCCAGCGGCTCGGAAATATTCATGGTGATCATCAGGATCATGATGGACAGCGAGATATTAAGGATCAGCAGCACATCCAGCACACTGGGATGCAGCGGGATCACCAGGAACAGAACGATGACCACCACGATCAGGGATATTGCATTGTTGAGTATTCGTCTCATATCTCTTCCTGGAGCCTACTTTCTCATGGAATCTTCTGATCCATCCGATACAGATAAACCAATACCTCCGCCACTGCGTTATACAGCTCAGGCGGGATCACTTGGTTGAGGTCTGTGGAGGCATACAGCGCCCGGGCCAGCGGCACGTTCTCCACCACGGCCACCTTGTGCTCCTCTGCGGTACGCACGATCCTGGCCGCCAGTTCGTCCTGCCCCTTCGCCAGCACGATGGGCGCCGGGTCCCGATCCGGCTGGTAGCGCAGAGCCACCGCGAAATGGGTGGGGTTCCGGATCACCACGTCCGCCTTTGGCACCTGCTGCATCATTCTGGACTGAGCCATTTTCCGCTGGGTCTCCTTGATCTTTCCCTTGATTTTCGGATCTCCCTCTGTCTGCTTGAACTCCTCCTTGATCTCCTGTTTGGACATCCGGATCTGCCGCTCATAGTCCCACCACTGATAAAAGATATCTGCCGCAGCCAGCACCGCGAAGGCCGCCCCGATCTGCATGGACAGCAGGAAGCTCTCCTCAAACAGATGGGCACAGGCCGCCAAAAGATCGGTGTAAAGATATTTGGTAAACAGGTCCAGCACGTTGGTGATATACCGGAAAATCAGTATCAGAAGAACTGCGATCTTCAGCAGTCCTTTCAGCGCCTCCACAACACTGCGCAGGGAAAACAGCCGTTTCACTCCCTGCAGAGGGCTGATCCGGCTCAGCTTCGGCCTCAGGGACTCCCCTGAAACCAGCAGCTTTGTCTGAAAAAAGGTGGCCACCACCCCTGCTGCTGCAGCCGCAGCCATCAGTGGGACCGCAGCCTTGACAAACGTTCCCAGAAGATGAATGAACAGCCCGCTTCCCTCCGCCGGGACTTCCATGGATGGCTGCGCAATGAGATCCATACAGTACCGCAGGAACTCATATATTTGTGCCGCGATCCAGTTGGCGCTCAGCCTGAGGACAAGGAAGCTGACCAGCAATACGACCACTGAGACTGCGTCATTACTGAAAAATATATTTCCTTTTTTCCGCTCATCACGCCGCTTTTTTGGTGTGGCTTTTTCCGTTTTCTGTCCGTCTGCCAAGCCCCATCACCTCTTCTCTCTTCCAGAGCCCTTCCCACTAACCGGAGCCTGCCATCACGGCCAGCCCCCGTCTCAGGCCAGAAAGCATGTCCGCCTCTGCCCCCAGCAGGAATTCACTAAGGGGAGTCAGGAACAGGAAGAGCAGGATCAGTCCGATGATGACCTTGAGTTCCATGTTGATGACAAAGGCGTTGATCTGTGGGATAGCCTTCATCAAAATTCCCATTCCCAGCTCTCCCAGCAGTTCGGCAGCCAAGATCGGCAGGGCCATCTTTACCGCCAGAAGCATGGAAGAGAAAAACACCTCTGCCACGTAGGAGGCCGCTGCTTCCCCGAGGACAGCGGTGCCAAAGGGCAGGATCTCAGCCGAGCCCAGCAGAATGCGCATCAGGGTGTAGTGGCCGTTCTCTGCAAAGAAGTTCAGAAAAAAGAGGATATTCAGCAGGGATGCCGTCACAGACATGTTGGCCTGACTGCTTGCATCGTAGATCTGCGCCATTGTCAGTCCCATCTGAGCGTCTATGATCTCTCCGCCTGCCTGGACGATAGCTGCGCACAGCTGCATCAGAAAGCCCAGCACGAATCCCACAATAAGTTCCACGCCTAGCCGGACCACCAGTTCCACCACTGTTCCTGGCGGTGCCGGCATCGGCTGTCCAAGCCCGTAGACAAACACGGACAAAACCAGAATCAGGCCCGTCTTTGCGTACCCGGGGATATTGCTGCGGCCTAGGATCGGGCTGAACAGGACAAAACCGCTGATCCTGGCCAACACCATTTCAAATCCAAAGAGCTCTGACCATCCAACCATACTGTCTGTTCCTCACATCAGGGTAAACAGGTAGCGTGTAAAATCCTTCAGAGTCTCCAGCATCCAGCCGCCCGCCGCCAGAAGGATAAGGACGACCACGATCATTTTCAGGATAAAGGAGAGGGACTGCTCATGGATCTGGGTCACAGCCTGAAAAATAGCCACCAAGATCCCCACCAGCATACTCAGCAGCAGCAGCGGTGCCCCCAGCTTCAGCGCTACTCCCACGCCCTCCCGCAGGATATCGACTACGTCCATAACTCCTCCTTACTCATTGGAAGCTCCGCACCAGTGTAGAAAACAGCAGCTGCCAGCCATCCAGCGAAATAAACAGCAGCAATTTAAATGGCATGGAGATCATGGAGGGCGGCAGCATGATCATTCCCATAGACATCAAGGTGGACGCCACCACCACATCGATCAGAACAAAGGGAATATACAGGTAAAATCCGATCAGAAATGCGTGCTTGAGTTCGCTGGTCATAAAGGATGGGACAATGATCCGCAGAGGCAGCCCCTCCGCCTGTGCCCGTGTGGCCGGCATATCCGCTCCGGCGAGCTCACAGAACAGCTCCAGAGAGCTGTCCTCCGTCTGATCCAGCATGAATTCCTTCAGAGGCACCTTAGCTTTTTCATAAAACTCCTCTTGAGTGATCCTCTCTGCTATGTATGGCTCATAAGCGTTTGTCTGGATGTCACTGATCACCGGGGACATGGTAAACAGGGTGAGGAACAGTGCCATTCCCACCAGCACCATGTTGGGCGGATTCTGCTGCAGCCCAATGGCAGAACGCAGAAAGGAGAGGGAGATGATATACCGGGTAAAGGAGGTCATCATCACCACAATAGAGGGGAGGAGTGTGATCAGGGTAGTCAGAAGTAGGATCTGGAGCGTCTGAAAATTCTCTCCATTTACATTGATCAGCGCGTCCAAGCTCCCACCCCCTTATTTCCTTCTCTGCTGAAGCACACTTTTCAGGGCCTCCTGAAAGCTTATCCGTTGGCAGGCACCCTCCGGTGCTCCTTCCTGCTCCCACTGCCCCATCTCTTCCCGGTTCAGTGTCCTCAGACAGGTGATCCCGCCCGGCGCCGCACCCAGCAGACAGATCTGCTCTCCGGCCTGAACCAGCAGCAGCTTTTGATCCTTCCCCACCTGGATCTCTTCTAAGACGGTTACATGCCGCCCTTTCAGCCGCCCTGCTGCCGCCCGCCCCGCCACAACATATCTGGTAAACCAGTAGGACAGCAGCAGTACAGCACAGATCGCGGCCAGAGCCCAAACCAGCTCCAGTATTTCATCCCGCATTTTGCTTTTCTGATCAGGGTGCGCCCAGAATGGAATTGACCGTTTTCATCAGGCGGTCGTCCTTGAAAGGCTTGACGATAAAGTCCTTGATCCCCGCTTGTACCGCCTCCATCACCATAGCCTCCTGGCCCATGGCGGAGCACATCACCACATTGGCGCTGCTGTCCTTGGCCCGGATCGCCTTCAGCGCCTCCAGCCCATCCATATTCGGCATGGTGATGTCCATGAGGACCAGGTTGGGATGGAGCTCAAAGTATTTTTCCACTGCGTCCTTTCCGTCGACCGCCTCGTGGACATCGGTATAGCCGTTCTTCGTCAGGGTGTCGCGAATGACCTTTCTCATAAAAGCTGCATCGTCTACGACCAAAATTTTTGCCATGTCACATCATCCTTTTCTTCTAAATTTGATTGGTTAGTCTGCCCGTGTCAGCTCACTCAGCTCAGGACGCTTCAATACTTCTGTGATTCTGATTCCAAAGTTGTCGTCAATGACCACCACATCGCCCCGGGCCACGCACAGCCCGTTTACAAACAGATCCACCTGATCCCCCGCCAGTTTGTCTAAAACTACCAGGGACCCCTTGGAAAAGGTAAGGATATCTTCCACCTTTCGGCGCGTCCGTCCAATCTCCACTGACACTTCCAGCGGCACTGACATGATCAATTCCAGATTCTGAGCCTGCTCCTGGCCGATCTTATCCGCCACATCCAGGGGCGGCAGCTGGACCGGCTTCGTGTTGATCACCCGCGGTTCCCCAGCGTATGCCGGAGGAGCCGGCATGTACTGCCCCGCTGCCTCATAAGGCCGCGCCGAACTCTGCTGCGGCTCCGGCTGCCGGGGTGGGGCCGCCTGAGCTGCAGAGGGAGCCATTCCGCTCATCAACTGCTCGATCTCCTCCTGACTCAGCTTTCCGCTCCCGGAGGAAGCGGGGGGCGGTGCGGAGGGAGCACCTCCGCTCATCAGCCGCTCGATCTCCTCCTGGCTCAGCTTGCCGCTCCCGGAGGAAGCGGGGGGCGGCGCGGAGGGGGCACCCCCGCTCATCAGCCGCTCGATCTCCTCCTGACTCAGCTTGGCTCCGCCGGTGGAAGGCTCCGGCTTTACCTCTTCTTCCGATTTAGCTCCCTTGCCCTCCCCATCACTCAGATCTACGCCAAATCCGGCGATCAGCTCCCTGGCCAGGTCCACAGACATGACATTGACGAATTCACTTTTCAGCACATTCTCAATGCTCAGCATGAACTTGGCCACTACCACCATCCCGCTGTCATACTGGAAGTGTTCCCGCTCAAACTGATCCAGGTCATCCAGAGTGAAGGACTGGGGCGTAGAGATATTGACGGAGCGGCCTAGGAAGTCAGAGAGAGCGGTGGACGCCGCGCCCATCATCTGGTTCATGACCTCGCATACCGCGCTGATCGTCAGATCATTAAACTCGAACTCCTCATCTGATATCTCCGTTCCCATCAAGATCTCTACGATCGTCTTGACGTCGTGGCGCTTGAGAAGCATGATGTTGCTCCCCTCGAGGCCGGAGACATATTTGATCTCGATCCCGATCGCAGGCTCTAGTTCTCCCAGGGTAAATTCCTCGATCGGCACCACCGACACAGATGGAGTGGTGATATCCACACGGTGATCCAGCATATTGGAGACCGCTGTAGCGGACGACCCCAAGCTGATATTCATGATCTCACCAATGGCATCGATCTCCATTGGGCTGAATATATTTTGTTTCATGTCCCTACTTGTCCCTTCCTCCCTGATTGTGATAGGTCTCCCCTATCTTTACCGCCATATTGCTGCTCAACGTCCCCATTTTTCCGCTGAACCAAGGCTTTCCCCCAATATACAGGTAAATGGGCTGCGCTGTTGGGTGTCCAAGGTCGATCACATCACCGGGATGGAGATAATAGATATCCTGCAGCCTCAGTTCTGTGCGGCCAAGCTCCGCAGATATCTCCAGCTCGGAATCCCTGAGAATATCAAGGATCTCCTCTGAATTGTCCTCCCCGGCCCCTCTTCCCGCCTGATTGGCCGCGGCGATCCGGGCAAAGATGGCGGACAGCATGGAACCGGGCAGGCAGAAGTTCATCTGTCCGGAGCAGTTGGAAAATTGGATGTTGATACCGATGATGACTACTGTCTCATCCAGGCCGATCAGCTGGACCAGTGTCGGGTTGGTTTCCATGCGCCGGACTCCGAAGGACAGGTCAATGTAGTTTTCCCAGCTTCCCCCCAGCACGGAGATGAGATCCTTCACAATACTCTCATAGAGCTTCAACTCCAGATCCGTAAAATTATATCCAGCCGGAAGCGCAGGATCGACATCGCCTTCTCCACCCATCAGGCGATCCATCATACTCAGCATCAGCGAGGTGGAAAAGTGGAGCAGAACGGGCTGTTCCTCCGCCTGCTGGTTGTGCGCAAACTGCACATCTGCCAGCACCAGCACATCCCCCTCTGTCAGTGCGTTGGAAAACTCGTAATAGCGCTGCTCCTCCACCGACTCCACAGAAATTTCGCAGGTGGTATGCAGCAGTCCATTGATCCTGGAGTTAATTACCCTGGTATAATTTTCAAAGATGCCGCTGATCATTTTCATGCGGTCCTTTGTAAATTTCCTCGGGCTGTAAAAGTCATATTTTCGGTACTTTTTCTCTGTCGTTTTCTCTGCCGACGCTGCCAAATCCATCTCGCCGCTGCGAGCAGCATTCAGCAGGGCGTCGATCTGGCTTTGTGATAGAACTTCCGCCATTGTTTTCCCTCCCAGGCAGAGTATGGATCAGGATGCTGCGTTCTGCTCTTCCGGCTGGTACGCCGGGCTCGGCGTGCCGGTACTCTCCCGCATGCTGTAATACTGCTTGATATCATCGCCTGCCAAAGCATCCAGATCCAGTCCGGTGACGATCAGCTCCACCCGGCGGTTCTTTGCCCGTTCTTCCGGAATGGCATTGCTGGAAATCGGCCGCCACTGGCCATATCCCACACTGACCAGCCTTGCTGGGTCAATGATCTCTTTCTCCTGCAAATATACAGTGACCACTGTGGCCCGATTGGACGCCAGGAATCGATCCACTGTATAGTCATTTTCCTCATTGGCTGTCGCCTGCGCCGTATGGCCCAGCACCCTGATCTCATTGATGGAAGGGCCCACTTCCGCAATGGATCGGGCGACCTGGTCCAAAACTTCCTTGCCCTCGTCCAGAAGGGTATATTCATTGGGACGGAAAAACACGGTGTCATTAAAGGAGATGAACACATAGCCGTTTCCCTTCCCAATGCTCACCTTTTCCATCATATTTTCCTGCTGAAAATATTCTGCCATGGCCTGGTAAAGCTGTTCCATATCCCGGTCCACCTGATCCTGTGTCACGACGCTGCCCTCGGGCGGCTCCTCCATGCTCGTCCCGTTGACCACTGCACTGGGATTGAGTGCCTGGACCAGGGCGATCCATTTGGATTCATCCATTTTGGACATGGAGAACAGCATTACAAAAAAGCAGAGCAGAAGCGTGACCATGTCGCCATAGGTGTCCATCCAGTTCGCTCCGCCGCTTCCGCTTTTTTTCTTTCTCTTCATTCTGGGTCCCGCCTCCTTGAAGCCGCCTGAAGCTCATTTCTTTTTTCCCCGGCGTTTTTTGCCTCCGTCATCGGCTCCCTCTGCCGCCTCTCCGCCTTCCCGCTGCTTCTCATTCATAAAGGTCAGCAGCCGCTCCCGCAGGAACTTGGGATTCTCACCAGATTGGATGGCCATGATCCCCTCCATGATGATCTGGCGGCACAGGATCTCCTCCTCATCCCGCGCCGTCAGATTGGCGGCAATGGGGTTGAATACCACATGTGCCAGCAGAGATCCATAAAATGTGGTGATCAGAGCCACGGCCATGTCAGGCCCCAGGGAGTTCATATCCGCTCCATCCAGGTTCTTCAGCATATTGATCAGACCGATCAGAGTTCCGATCATGCCAAAGGCCGGTGCCGCATTGGACCCCCGCTCATACATGGCGATGACTGCCTGGTGCCGCTCGGAGGTCTGCTCGATCTCATTTTCCAGGATACTGCGCACCCGCTCCGGGTCATTGTTGTCCACCACCAGCATGATCGCCTGCTTAAAAAAGGAGTTTTCCTGCTCGTTCCCCTTCTCTTCCAGTGCCAACAGCCCATTTTTTCTGGCGATCTGTGCCAGCTCGGTCAGCTGATCCACATACACCTGCGGATCAAAGGTGTTGGAGTGGAGCATGATCTTAAAGTGCTTTGGCAGGGACCTGATCTGCTTGGGATAGCAGGCGACCACCACCGCCAGTGTGCCGCCGATGACGATCAGAATACTGGACAGGTCCACAAAGTTCGATAGGTTTCCAATACTGAAGCTGAATTGAAGTGTCGACATATCGAAACCGACCACAATTCCAAACACAGTAAAGAAAAAGGCCATCACAATGCCGACGATATACACAATATTCATAGCGCGTATCCCTTCTTTTCTCTATTGGGAGGCAGGATGCGGCCCCGCCTCAGCTCCGCCTGTCCAGAACACTGATCTCCCGGTGGATGTCCTGGACCTTCGCGTTATAGTCGGCAATTTTCTGGATGATCTCTTCTACGGTGTCCTTGACCAGATAATAGTCATGGTTCATCATAACGATTTTGCACTCCGGGATCAGCTCGATGCACTCGATCTGATTGTGATTGACCAAAAAGCGCTCATTATTCATTTTCCGCAATACGATCAAGATTATGCCTCCTCGCTTCCGGCCTTCCCCCGCCGGGAATCCGGCGGGGGAAGGCATCTGTTTACTCCAGCGGCGCTCAGCGCTTCATGTTGACCAGCTCTTCCAGCATGGTGTCGGTCACGGTGACGATCCGGGTGTTGGCCTGATAGCCTCTCTGGTAAACGATCATATTGGCAAACTCAGTGGCCAGATCGGTTCCGGATGCCTCCAGAAAGCCAGGTTGAAGGCTGGTCTTGCTGCCAGCGGCCAGCATGTTTTCAGGATCCAGGTCCGCATTTCCCAGCTTGTCCTGATTGTTCAGGTATCCCGTTACAGAACTGTTGGCCGTTCCGATGGTCAGCGTCCCTGCTGCGTCGCCCGCGGTGAAGTAAGGGCCCTCGGTGTGCTCCAGGCCATTGGGGTTTGTCACCTTTCCCAGTGCAATATAGCCCACAACCACCGGGTCCCCGGTATCATCGTTGACACAGGATACCTGCCCGTTGCTGTCGATCTTCAGGCTGTTATAGGCGATGCAGTCACCGGTGGAGTTCTCTGCGTCCGTTCCTTCCTCCGCCGGAACATTGTGTCCGGTGTCATCCACACCAGGGAACAGGGCGTCCCCCGGCTTGATATCTCCCTGGGCGGCGTCTCCCACCGCCTTCATAGGCAGGCGGATAGGGACCAGCTGGGTACTGATCCCATCTCCGTTCGTACCGGCCTCATCTGCCTGATCAGCTCCATCCATATTGCAGGTCACGAAGCCATATACCACGTTGCCCGCGCCGTCCACCAGGTATCCATCCGAGTCAAATCGGAAATCACCTACCCTTGAGAGGGAGAGAGCTTTGGCGTCCTCCGCGTTGTTCACATCCACATCCTTAGGCCCCACCAGGAAAAAACCATCTCCCTGGATAAAACAGTCGGTGGGCATCCCGGTGGACTCCAGAGAGCTGGTCGTCATATCCAGATCGATGGTGCCGATGCTGCATCCATAGCCGGTCTGGCGCGGATTGGTCCCGCCTACCATGTTTGTGCCGGCGGAACCAGCGGCCTGAGTGGAATAGATGCTTTCCCGAAAGGTGACGCGGCCGGGCTTATAGCCATAAGTATTTACATTGGCCACATTGTTGCCCACTGTATTCAATGCCTCCATGTGTGCCTTCAGCCCGGAAATTCCCGCGCTCATTGCTCCTGTCAATGCCATGCTTCAGATCTCCTTTGCTTTTGGTGTTCTCTGTTTCGCGCCGCCGGGGGCCCGTCAGTCGCACGTCCCCCAGGACATCCAAAAATGGTCCTGTCCTCTGTTTGTCACAGGATCACGGCGCCGTCAATGTTGGTAAATATGTTCTCCTTCATCTCATCCTGGGACATGGTGGTAATGACCCGGCCGTTTGGAACGTTGATGATAAAGGCAAGGCTCTGGTCAAGGGCCAGGATATTCGTCGCCCCCTTGGCCTCCGCCCGCTCCACAGAGTCCGTCAGCCGGTCCAGAAGATTGGGTGTCACCTCGATTCCCCTCTCCTCTGCCCGCTCCATGGCGTGCTTGGAAAAGGCGATCTGTCTTCCGCCCGTCCGTTCCAGCTCCTGGCGCAGAGCTTGTACAAAGCCGTCCCCGCCTCTGGCCTGAACGGCTCGCGGTCGGCCTATCCCGGCTTCCAGACTGGCCCCCGTGATAGATGCTGTACTGTCGATCACTGCGCTCACCTCCTTTGGATCAGCCGCCCCTGCGGCTCAGGTCTCGGGCGTCTGCGTATCTCCGCCCTCACCGCTGCCTCCCTCCGGCTCATCTGGAGTCTCCGGAATATCTGGCAGGGTCCCCACCGCCATGATGTCGCTGAGGGCGTACATCTCTCCGTCTACAAAGATCACTGGTACTCCCTGGTACGTCCCTGTCCCGGTGACGGTTCCCACTACCTCCTGGAGCTTTCCATCCTCGCCGTACTCTCCAACCGTCACGGTCTTTCCCACCAGGGAGGCCGCATAGGTCAGCGTGTTGGCGTCCACCAGCGTGTCAATGCTGGTCTTGACCGTGGTCATCATCTGCACCACCGACATCTGTACCAGCTGATTGAGCATATCCGAAGTATCTGTGGTGTTGTCCATGGTCTGATTCTGCAGCTGCTGGACCATCAGCTGCAGATAGTCGGTAAAATCCAGCCCCATGTCCTCTCCCTTTTGATGGATCTCATAATCCTCCATCCAGGAGTTGTCCGAGGAGCCGGTCTTGCTGCTGCCATAGACGCTGGCCCGCTGACTAGCCAGCAGGCTGTCCAGCGCCTGGGGCATAAAATCGCTGCTCACTGTGCTTTCCTCCTTATTTTCTTACACAGGTGCGGTCTCCTGCTCCAGCAGCCCCAGCTTCAGCTGATGAAGGAAGTTTTCCGACTCCTCCCGCTTCGGGTCCCGGTGCTGCTCCTGGGGCTGTCCATTCTGCCCGCCGCCGTTCTGGTCAGTCTGCTGCCAGCTCCGCCCGCTCTCCTGAGGGTGGGCCACCTCGATCCGGACTTCCTGCTGGCTTCCGTTCTGAAGCATGGAGCCCAAAGTCCCCAGGTGCTCTCGCAGGAGGTTGGCTGTATGTTCGCTCTCCGCCCGCAGCACCACATGGAGTGCGCTGCCCTCACTCCGGGTCAGCTCCACCACCACATTACCCAAGTGCTCCGGTGTCAGCTTCAGCTCTATCTTCTGGATCCCCTGGTCCGCTATGCTGCGAATGGTCCTGCTCAGTCGGGCATCGAACTGTTCTGACGTGGTATCCAGCACTGCGCCGTCCCCTACCTTTACGGGAGCGGCCTCCGTCCCCTGGAACAGCTTCTGATCGCCTCCGGTCTGGAGCTGTGTGACCTCCACATCCATCTTCTGGTCTGTGCCCGGCTGCTTTCCACTCTGCTCCGACTGCCCCTCAGGCTGCTCCATGTGCTGGCCTTCCGCCTTGACCTGGAGCTCCGCTCCTTGTCCTTCACCCTCCGCCTGTCCAGCAGAAGAGATAAGGGACCCAGGTGCAGCCTCCTGTTCCGCTTTTTGCGGCACAGCCGCTTCACCAAAACGCTCAATATTCTGCGGGAGTGCTGGCTCCGCAGCCTTCTCTCCCTCCACAACAGCATCAGCTGCCGGCAAAGCAGGCGCCTGTGCTGTTATCTGTTCTGCCTGCTCCGTTACAACAGCGCAGCCCACGAATGGCACGATCCCTCCGCCGGCCAGGACCGCACTCAAATCCAGCATCAGTGGAACGCCCTGTCCAGCTGCTTGAGCCGCTACATCTTCGTCCTTCTGCTCCGTCTTTCCGGTCTCTGTATCTTGGGACGGATCTGTCTTCTGAGGCTCCTGCTCCGTTCTTTCCCGGTCTGCCTGGGTTCGCTTTTCATTCAAAAGCGCCTGAAAATCCATCTTCTGCTCCGGCCTGCCAGCAGACACCCCGATATCCGGCAGGGTGCTCTGGGTGATCTGTCCGGCCAAATAAGCCATTTGAAGCGTCAAATCACTTGTATTCATCTTTCTCACCTCCTTTCAATGCTGAAAGTCAGAGCAGGCCGGCTTCCACCGCACGAGTATTGGCCACCAGTTCGTCGATCCGCAGTTCTTCCTGCCTCTGGAGTTCTTTCTCATAGCTCTCCAGCTTTTTTTCCCGCAGTTTTTCCAGTGACGAGGTGTCCTGCCTGGCCGCGATCATCCTCTTCCGCCGTTCTTCGGCCTCCGTCTGAAGCTGGTGCAGTCTGCTCTCCTCACGCTGGATCTCTCCCTCCAGCATCCGCAGCCCCATCTCATAGCCCATGGCGTCCGCAATGGTGATCCCCTCTGCCTCTGCCCTGCGAAACTGCTGATTCAGGCTCCGGTGGCGCGCCTCCGCTTCCCGCAGCCGCCGCTCCTGCTGCCGGACCCGCTGGATCGCCTCCGCGTATTCATTTTGAGCACCATCCAGCACCTGGCGCTTATACTGGAGGACCGTATCCAGACCGAATTGAAACCGCTTCATTTCCGTTCCATCCTTTTCACAGCAGCCCGCGCATTGCCTCCAGATCCTCCTCATAGGAGAATGCCTCATTCACCCCTTGGGTCAGGAATTGGTTGATCCCGTCAATCTTGCTGATCGCGTAATCCAGCCGCGGGTTGGTCCCCGCCTTGTAAGCACCGATGGAGACCAGATCTGCATTCTTTTCATAGATCCCCATCACATCCCGTACCCGGGCCGCCAGAGTCAGGTGCTCCGGCGCGACGATGTCATTCATCAGGCGGGAGATGCTTGCGTTGATGTCGATGGCCGGGAAATGGTTGCTGTTGGCCAGCTTTCTGGAGAGCACAATGTGTCCGTCCAAAATACCCCGCACGGTATCCGCGATGGGTTCGTTGGTATCGTCGCCCTCCACCAGCACGGTATAGACGCCGGTAATGGAGCCTTTTTGAAAATTTCCGCTGCGCTCCAGCAGCTTGGGCAGTTCCGCATAGATAGACGGAGTATAGCCGCGCGCCACCGGGGGCTCCCCCACCGCCAGCCCGATCTCCCGCTGTGCCATGGCGAACCGGGTCAGTGAGTCCATCATCAGCAGCACATGACACCCCTGATCCCGAAAGTATTCCGCGATCCCGGTGGCTACTGAGGGGCACTGCTTGCGCAGCATAGCCGGCTGGTCAGAGGTTGCCACTACCAAGATGGAGCGGCGCATCCCCTCCTCTCCCAGGTCCTTTTCCATAAACTCCAGAACCTCGCGTCCCCGCTCCCCCACCAGGGCGATAACATTGATGTCCGCTTTCACATTTTTCGCGATCATCCCCATCAGTGT
Source organism: Lawsonibacter asaccharolyticus (assembly GCF_022453915.1). Classification (NCBI taxonomy): domain Bacteria; kingdom Bacillati; phylum Bacillota; class Clostridia; order Eubacteriales; family Oscillospiraceae; genus Lawsonibacter; species Lawsonibacter asaccharolyticus. The sequence goes on along the minus strand of NZ_CP091870.1, from coordinate 830,526 downwards.
GCTTTTGCCTACACCAGATCCCGCAAAGATACCGATGCGCTGTCCCTTCCCGATGGTCAGCATGCTGTCTATCGCCTTCACGCCAAACTCCATCCGCTCCCGGATAGGGGGGCGTGACATGGGATTGATATACTGGTTCCGTTCCACACAGAAGGACGTACCTCCATGGAAGGGTCCCTTTCCATCAATGGGCTGTCCCAGTGCGTTAATCACCCGCCCTTTGAGAAAGGCTCCCATCATCAGGCTCAGCCTGCGGCCGGTATTGCGGACAAAATTTCCCGAAGAGATCCCGCTCATGTCGGAGTAGGGCATCAGCAGCATCCTGTCGTTCTTGAAGCCCACTACCTCCGCCAGGACCTGTCCACCGGATTCTCCGTTGTAAATCTGACAGATGTCGCCCACCGCCGCCCGGCCTCCCGATGCCTCGATAGACATGCCCACAATATTTTCAATTTTTCCGGTATAGCTGATGGTCTCCGCCTTTCGGACCTGCTGGATCTTGTCTTCAAACATGGAATCTGTGCCCTTTCCGCTGTCCCGGCTGTCAGCCTCCGCTGAGAACGTCCCGGATGTTGTTCAGCTGCGTGGACGCACTGGCGTCTATGATCTCGTCCGGCATCTCGATGATACAGGCACCCAGCTCATCATCTGACATAGGGATGATCTTGATATGCTCTGAGAGCCCCGCCAGCGCTGTGGTAAGCTCTGGGGTGATCTGGGCCAGATCCCTGGCCTCATATCCCCCCACATAGATATGCACCCACTCCCGGCGCTTCAGCTTTTCTGTCGCCACCTGGATCATACGGGCGATCACATCCCGGCTGGTCCGCAGACTGATGTGGATGACCTTCTCCGCTACTGCCAGGCTCAGCTCACACAGTTCATTCTGGGCCTGCTCCAGCAGCGAATCCCGCGCTGCCGCCGCCTGCTCCAGAAAGCTGCGGATACGCTCTGCCTCCTGTTTCCGATGCTCTTCTATCTGGGCCGCGCCCTCCACCCGGGCCTGCCGCAGTCCCTCTCCGTAGCCCTGCCGGTAGCCGTCCGCTCTGGCCAGCTCCTTCTCGGCCTCCGCCTCCTGCCGGATGTGCTGCCGCTCCTGTTCTAAAAGCTCCTCCGCCTGTTGCCGGGCATCCTCCAAGATCTTCTCCGCCTGGATCTTGGCGTAATTCAGGGCATCCGCCGCCGCAGTATGGGGCGCTTCCGGCTCCTGCTCCTGGAGCGGCGTTTCCTCCGCCTGTTCCCCCTCGGGCTCCGGGCTCTCCTCCACCTGGAGGCTCTCTGCATCCGGAAATACATAGGAGTTGACAGCCGGCTTCAGGAAGCTCTTAAAAATATTAGGCAATGATATCGTCCTTTCCGCCCTTGAGGATGATCAGCTCGCTGCGTTCCTCCAAGTCCCGGATGATCCCAACAATGCGCTGCTGGGCCTCCTCCACGTCCCGGATGCGGACATTGCTGGTAATCTCCAGATCCTCCCGGATGCTCTGCGCCATGCGGGCCGACATATTGGTGAAAATTTTGTTGGCCACATCGCTGTTTGCGCCCTTGAGCGCCAGCACCAGATCTCTGGGATCGCAGTCCCGGACAAACCGCTGCACCGAACGGTCATCCATGGTAACGATGTCCTCAAACACAAACATGCGCTTGCGGATCTCATCCGCCAGAGGCTCGTTGTACTCGGCCAGGCGGTCAAAGATGTTTTTCTCGCTGGAGCGGTCCAGATTGTTCATCACATCCGCCACAAAGTCTACTCCGCCCACCTTTACATTGCTGGCTGTCATCAGGCTGGAGAACTTCTTCTCCATCTCCGCCTCGATGATTTTTACCGCAGTGGGGGAGGCACTCTCCATATTGGCCATATTCTCAATCACCCGGACCTGCCGCTCGTCATCCAGCTCCTCGATCACGGCTGCTGATTTCTCCGCATCCACATAGGACAGCACCAGCGCGATGGTCTGCGGTCTCTCATGCTGCAAAGCCGCATACAGGGACTTCTCATCCGCCTTGTTCAAAAAGGCGAATTCTCGGTTTTTCAGCGACTTGGTCACCTTCTCCAGCAGGCTGGTAGCCGTCTGCTGGCCAAACGCCTTTTCCAGTACAGCCCTGGCGTATTCCAGGCCGCCCTCTGTCACCGCCTTGTTGGTCATGCACATCTGGTAGTACTCAGTCAGTACGTCTTCAGTGGCGCTGGAATCCAGATAACCCAGTTTTGCCACCTCCAGGGTAATCTGTTCCACGTCCTCCGGGTCCATGTACTGATAGAGCTGGGATGCCTTGTCTGTGCCCAGGGAGACGATCACCGCTGCCGCTTTCTGTTGCCTAGTCAGCCTGGGATGGGCGGTGCCTCCCTTGGATATAGGTTCGCTCATCCCGCGTCATCTCCTTCCCGCAGCCAGTTTTTCACCATCTGAGCCGCAATTTCCGGATTTTCCTCCGCAAATTTCCGCACATCCCTCCGCAGCTCCAAGCTCTTTTCCGTCTTCATATCCATGATATCGGCCCCCTCGGGAGCAGGCGCCGGGATCTCCTCCGCCCTCTGGACCGTCTGCACTCCATCCAGCTTCTTTCGGCGCTTTGACCGCCTGCGGATCAGCAGGACTACCATCAGGAGGATCACAAATACACCCAGCCCGGCCAGCGCCGCATAGAGCATCCATGCCGGAACGCCATCCGGCACCGGGATCGGCGCCGTTCCCTCCTGATAGAAGGGTTGGATCAGAATGGATATCTTTTCATTCTGGAGCTCTGTGCCGATTCCGGCCGCCCGGGCCACATGGGGATAGAGGCTGTTTGCGCTGGCACCCCCCGCCGCCGATTGGTTAATGGTGACAGACACCATCACATCCGCCACAGTTCCGGCCAGATGCTCCACCTGGACCTTCTCCGTGTCCACCAGGCTGTGCTCCTCACCGCTGTTAGAGATGAGCACCTCATCCCCGTTGGCATTCAGCTGCTCCTGAACATAGGTATTCAGATCTGCGTTTGAAGGGGTCCCGACCGTACCCCCGGCCGTCTCGTCTCCCCCCCGGATGATCTCCTGCTCGAAGACCCGGTCTCCGATGATGCCCTCTCCATCTTCCTCACCGCTGTAGTTGGTGGAATCGGTATAGGTCCGGTCCATGTTTACGATGCTGTTAACGCTCACCCGGATGTTTTCTTCCCCAAACAAGGGGATCAGAACCTGCATCACCTGGGTGCGGATCTTGTTGTTTGTCTGCTCTTCCAGGCGCATCTTCAGCGCAGAGATGTCCTGTACATCGGTGATCCCGTCCTGGGCAGTATAGTTGTTGCCGAACTGGTCCTCAATGGCCACAGCGTCGATGCTCAGTCCCTGAACCGCATGGCTGACCGCATTACGGATCGCCTTCACCTGCCCGTCTGTGAGGGAGGCCCCTTCCTCCATGGTCACGATCACTGTGGCGCGGGCCTCCACCACATTGCCGCTGTCCAGCACATAGGTATGATCCTCTCCAGGCGTGATAAAGACTGCCGCGTCCCGCACAGAGGAAAAATTGCGGATCACGCCCGCCAGCCTGTCCTGTAAGTCATACAGTGCCAACTGACTGCGCTCTGATTCTGTGGTCAGACTGCTCACGTGGTCCAGATACATGGAATAACCCGACCCGGAGTTTGGATAGCCCTCTATCAGAAGTGCCGCCTTCAGCTGCTCCTCCTGACTTTCCGGAACCAGGACCGTGTCCTCCCCCTGGATCTGGTAATCCGTCACCCCGTTATCAGACAGATAGGAGACGATCGCGGTCAGATCCGTCTGGTTCAGCCCGGTAAAAAGGACTGTATAGGGCTGGTTCAGGCTCACAACCAGTACCAGAGCGATCACCACAAGGACCGCAGCCGCTCCGGCCCCTAAAAGGATCTTTGTTTTTTTTGCCGCAGACAGCCACCACTGTTTGATCTTCTGGAAGAATCCCTTTACCTTCTCTTGCACTGCTTACTCCCTCCGGCTCCTGCTGTGATTACAAACTGATCCGCATGAGCTCGTTGTAAGCATCCAGAGCCTTATTCCTCAGCTGAATCAACAGATTGACAGACATTGACCACTGGCTGCTGGCAATGGACATCTCCGCAGGGTTGTCCATCTGACCGGTCGCCAAACGATATTCTGCATCATTCTTTACCCGCTCTGTCTCTTTCACATTTTCCACTGCCGCCTGAAAAATATCAGCAAACAGCGAGCCCTGCTCCCGGCTGTCCCCGGCTGTCCCGACGCCTCCTGCAGTATCTCCCCGAAAAAGGGGTTGGATGGGGTCTATAGGCCGAAAATCCATCACTGTTTTCTCCTCCGCATCTGCACTACCAGCACCTGCTCAGCAGGTGCTGGTTTCAATCTTTCTCTTATTTCCCGATCTCGAGTCCCTTAGCCGCCACCTGTTTGAGCACATTGAATGCGGTCACATTGGCCGAATAGGCCTGACTGGCCGCCATGGCATCCGCCATCTCCTGCATCAGATCCACGTTGGGCATCTCTACATATCCCTCCGCATTGGCATCAGGGTGCTCAGGATCATAGACGAGCTTAAAGTCAGAGGGGTCCTCCACAATTTCAGTTACCCGAACGCCTCCCGCGGTGCCGGAGGCTCCTCTCCCCAAGGCACGGTCCAGTGCCGCCTGAAACGGGCTGCGCTCTCCCTCCGCCTCAAATACCACCATCTTGCGTCGGTAGGCTCCGCCCCCCTCTGTCCGTGTGGTGGTCCTGTTCGTGATGTTCTCCGATACTACGTCCAGGCGGAGCTGCTGAGCGGTCAGCCCTGATCCCACCACATTCATTGAGCTTAAAAACGCCATATTAGGTCCCTCCCTGTCTCATTAGCCGCGGATGACGGCCTGAAGCGTAGCAATGTCGCTGGAAATGGCCCCAAATACATACTGCATTTGATACCCGTTGCGTGCCAGCTCCACGGACTGTTCTGTGATATTGACACCGTTTCCGTCCATGCGGACACTCTCCTGCGCCTCCCGCACGACTACGGGCGTCTCTTCAATGGCCTTCCGGATGGAAGAAGAGGAGATTCCATTTTGGGCGGAGGAGAGGACGGCATTTTTGAGCGCCTCCTCAAACGTAGCGTATTTCACCTGATAGCCCGGTGTCTCCACATTTGCGATGTTGTCTAAAATGCAGGATTGCTTGCTCCACAGAAATTCCATGGAGCGCTGCATCATCAGGAATGAGTTGCTGCTGAGACCATCCATTTTATCGACCAGCCCTCTCTTCTTTTTCGGTCATTTTCATGGTTTTTCGACAAAATCTGCAAAAAAACAAACCCGTTACCACATAATAATAAGATATGTTGTTTGCGCACAAAAAAGAAACAACATAATAATAAGTTATGTTGTTTACATACGAAAAAAAAGTTCTGAAAAATCTTTTGGCGCTATTATTCTACAGTTTTCTCCATGCTTTTGCAAGTCGAATTTTGCCTCTTTTTATACAAAAAAACAAGAGGCCATTCTTTTTTCTTTTACATTTTCTAAGATATTTTTTGAAAAATCGCATTAAACCACCGAAAAAGTTTACATTTTGCTGGGATAACATCGATAAAACCGTTCAAATACAGGTCGGCATTTTGACCGCTTTCTAATCATGCCCACAATGGAAGAAACAACATAACTTATTATTACGTTGTTTTTTATTGCGAGACGGCTGCTCCGTATTCAGCACCGGAACGAACAGGTTTAAAGATTCGATCTGTGCTCGGTGGACCTCACCTGTTGCCAGAGTATAGATACGCGTTGTATTGACGTTTTTATGTCCAAGGATATCCGCTAAATGCAGGATATCCTTCTCTTTTTCGTAAAAGGTGCTGGCAAACAGATGCCGCAGATTATGGGGATATACTTTTTCCTCTGGCACTCCAGCTTCCCTGCACAGCTTCTGCATCGCTCTCCACACATTGCTCCGGTCCACGGGCCTTCCACCGCGGGTAATAAAAATCGGGCCGTGAGAGATCCCTATCCATGCCGCATAGTCCAGAAGGACATCGCAAAGCTTTTGCGGGATCAGGATCACCCGGCTCTTGCCTTTATTTTTTGCAATAGTGTTTCCACTCACTGCCGCCTCAACTGTAATATATTGCAGCTCACTGATCCGGATCCCAGTAGCGCACAGCGTCAAGATCAGGAAGTACAGACGGATCTGTTTTTTCCGCCGGGCTGTCTCCAAAAGGCGCCTATATTCCTCCCGCCCCAGCTCCTTTCTCTGGTCACAAAAAGTCTGGTACTGCAGCTTGAACAGCTTGACGCAGCATTCCCCTGCCCCGACAAATTTCAGAAACTGATTCACTGCAGTCAGCATGGAATTTGCGCTGCGCACCGCGTACCGCTCTCCCAGCCAATTTTTATATCCAATGATCTGCTCCTTCCGGAAGGAGCCTTTCCCCTTCTGAAAGGTCAGGAACACTTTGACATCATGCATATATTTTCTGATCGTCGCCTCGCTTTTTTCATCCAGCTCCAGATATCGGCGAAAGGCTTCCAGTGCCCCATCTTCTTTCTCAAAAACATTTTTTCCTGCATTTTTTAGACTCATAATTTCTCCTCCAAATCGCTTTTTTCATGTTGAGGTATGCATCTATTGTAGTAGGTGGGACACAAAGTTCCCTTGTTTTAGTGAATGTTTTTACATGTATTATGAGTCCAAGTACGGAAGTCTATTTCACTGCCTGCCCTGCTGCATAGAAAAATCCCTGCCGGACCTCCGTATTCACGGAGGTCCGGCAGGGATCCTATTCTCATATATTCAACGCTCAAAGGGTCAGCGCGTTGGCCAGCATCACAGCCATCTCAGCGCGAGTGATCGCCTTTTGCGGACTTATGGTTTGATCTGCTGTTCCTGACAGGACTCCATACTCCACCATAACTGCCATGGCGCTTCGCGCATAGGCTGAAATGCTGCTTTCGTCCCGGAAGCGGCTGAGCATCTGCTCATTTCCGCTGCCCAGGCTCCATCCATCCGCCTGCATTGCCTTCATCAGGAACACCGCAGCATCCTGGCGGGTAACCGGTGATCCTGGATGGAACCCTCCGTCCGGATAGCCGCCTGTAATGCCCAGCGCTTGGGCAGTCATAACAGCCTGGGCATAGTAGCTGTCCCGGGGAACATCCCAGAATCCAGCCTTTCCCTGCCCAGAGAGCTGAAACGCCTGACAGAGCATCAGTACATAGTCTCCCCGGGTGATCTGCTGTCCGGGGCTGTATGTCCCATTTCCCGTCCCGTGGACCACTCCGTTTTCATACAGGAGATCCACCGCCGGAACCGCCCACTCAAAGGAGCTCATATCCCAAAAATACCGTGAGGCTGTGGCGGGCCTTACCGAGATCTGGATCCGACCGCGGTATTCGTTTCCTTTTGTGTCCCATCCTGTATAGGAGATACTTGCTGTCCCCTGATAGCCCACTTTCGGAACAAAGGTGATCTCCGAAATTCCAGGGGACTTCGCCGGATAATAGCTGGTGGTCATCCGGACCTCTGTATTGCTTTCCCCCGCTCCCTGGTATTGAAAATAGAGTCTTCCCACACTGCTGCTGGGTATATCAAAACGCACATAGGCCAGTCCGCCCATCCCGCGGTCCTCACATGCCTCTTGGAAGTCCCGGGCGTAGAAGGAGAGCGGGCGACCGTCTGTCGCGTAGGTGATCACAGAAGGCCCTTTCGGCTCCTCCACCGTAATTCTCACAGTCCCTTCAAATTTGCCGCCATCTGTGCTCCAGCCGGTAAATTCCAGATCCACCGCTCCGAAAACTCCTTCAGCGGGGACAAAGCACACCCGGTCCAGATAGGGATCTGTCCCACGGTAGTAGCTCTTGGACTCCGTCACCTTACTGTCATAGTCACCATCGTCATATCCGTAATACAGCGTCCCCTTGGAGGAGCTGGGCAGCTCGAAGCGGACATAGCGCAACCGGCTTCCAGTCATCTCCTGACAGAGATCGTCAAAATCTCCATCGTCAAAGGTGACAAAGCTGTTGGGCTTCACCCGGTACTCGATGAGGTCCGATCCAGTATCCACGCCGATCTCCAGCTGGCCCGAGAAGTCCTCTCCATTCGTCCCCCGCCCGGTAAAGGGAATGGAGACCACGCCAGAAAAATTCCGGGCCGGCACGAAGGTCACCTGGTCAAGATAGGGACTCCCGGAGCGGTAATAGCATTTAGAGCTGGTCACCTTGCTGTCATAATCTCCGTTATCATAGCGATAGTACAGGGTCCCCTGGGCTGCGGGGGGAGGGTCAAAGCTGACATGATCGAGCGAGCTCCCCGTCAGTTCACGGCACAGCGCGTTGAAATCGTTGTCATCCAGTGTGACTTTTCCATTTTGATGGACGGAATAGCGGATATCTCCTTTGCCGCCCCGGCCAACGGCCACCTCCACAGTACCGGCAAACCGGTTTCCCTTTGTATCCCAGGCGTTAAAATCGATCTCCGCCGTTCCGGAGAAATCCCTATCTGCCACAAAGGTGACCCGTCTGAGGTAAGGGGAAGACGACCGGTAATAGCTGCGTCCCTCTGTTACCCGGCTGTCATAGGAGCCGTTTCCGGTATAGTTGTAATACAGAGTCCCCTCTGAAGAAGCAGGCAGTTCAAACTGGACATAGTCCAAAGCATATCCCGTGATCCGTTTGGCCAGGTCATTGAAATCACTCTCGTCCAGGTTCAGCCGTCCCCCCTGAGCGATGGAATAATTCAGGTCGCCCCGACCGCTGGCCTCAGAGATCCGGATCGTGATCCTCCCCCGGAAGGAGTCGCCGTAGACGTTGTATCCGGTATAGGAGATCACGACCTGACCGCTGCCTCCCTCAGGTACAAAATAGACATCGGACAGACTGGGAGTTCCGGAACGCTTGTACTCCTTGGAGGGGTCTACCTCGCTGCCCGGATTGGCCGGGGAGATATAACGGTAATACAGAGTTCCCTTTCCACTGTCCGGATGAGAGAATTCCACATAGCTCAGATCCCGGCCTGTCCGGTTCCGGCAGACTCGGTTGAAGTCATCCGGGTCAAACTGGACCGCCTTATCGGCGGAGGCAGCATACTCGATCTCCTCTGTCTCCTCCACCTCTACCTCAATGGTCCCCTGAAAGGAGCCCCCATCCCTTGCATAGCCAGTATAGGAGATCACTGCCGTTCCGCTGAAATCTCCCTTGGGGACAAAAGCCACATCGCCCAGGCCCATCTGGCTGGCTGAGGGATCGGCATAGTAGTTCTCGCTGGTCCCCACCCCGGCTCCAGTATCCCCTTCAGAATTATAGCGATAGTAGAGCGTGCCCTGCCGGGTATTCACCCACAGGCCGCCCACATAGTCCAGCGAGCTTCCCAGCACGCTTCGGCACTCCCGCTCCAACTCTCTCTGGATCTCGTCAAAGCGCAGCGGGTCCCCCGCTCCTGCAGCTGCCGTGATCACATCAGCGGTGTTGGCCTCTACAGTGACCTGGCAGGAAGCCGTATAAAGGCGGCCGCCTGCCCGGATCTCGGCGGTGACCGCGGCCTCTCCCACGGATACAGGATAGAGATACCCATTGTCCACCTTCAAGATCCTCTCATCGCTGCTGGTCCAGGCGGCATCCTCCCGCTCCAGCGCCGCGCCATAGACTTCCGGGATCAGGCGCTGATTTTCATTTTCCCGCATAATAAGGTTCTCCGGCAGAACGATGCCCCGGACGGCAGCCTCACAGGAATCTGTCAGGCCGCTCTGCGACCGGGCCGTAATTTTTGTGCGCCCCGGTTCCCGCCCCGCGGTCACCAGTCCAGTGTCCCTGTCCACCTCCGCGGCATCCGGGTCCGAGCTGGACCAAGTCACAGGCTCAGCCTGATCTGCCGGGGTGATCTCGGCCCGGAGCTGGAGGGTCTCACCCGGCTCCAGCTCCTGATCCCCCTCCGGGGTGATCCGAAGGCCGGCCGGCTGATCCGGAACCACAGTGATCGCGCAGGTGTCCCTCTCCGCGCCGCCCTGACAGGTCACAGTGGCCACCAGGGTCACCGGGTCTGTCTCCGTGGTCTCGGCGGTGTTGACTGCCTCCACCTCCACGGTCCAGCTGTCCCGACCAGAGGCGATCCTGACCCGCTCCGGATCGTTGTTCTCAAGGGACCACTCGATCCGCGCGTCTTCCATCTGGTCCTGGCTCAGCCCGGCGGCCGAAGCCCTCACAGAGGCCCGCTCCCCCACTTTCATGGAGAGGTTGGAGGGTGTGACCGTCACACCGGTCAGCTGTCCGCCGCCCTCCGGCTCCCCCTCTGCCGCCCAGGCCCCGGGCACCAAAGAGCCCGCCAGCACCAGTGCCAATGCCAGGGCGGCGATCCTGTTCGCGATACTTCTTTTCATCATGATCCCTCCCGGATCTTAAGCCATGGGCGGGCAATTCTTTGCCCGCCCATGTCGGCTTTTTCCTTTAGTTTCCCGGATAATTGCCCTGTGTCACCACAAAGCGATAGGTGGTCCCTCCTGTGATCAGCCCGATCCCCTCTGTCGGCTGCAGCTCCAGCGTATAGCTGTCGTTCTGGCGGCTGTTGGCGGATGCGTCCGCCAGATGGCCCGTGTTGCAGAAGCTGAACGTGGCCCCCACCGGTGCATCCCAGAAATCCAGCGTAATGGTGTTGGTGGTATTGCCCGATTCCTTGCTGTACTTCAAATTGCTCTGACTCTGGTTGACCAGATTCAGGAAGCCCACTTCCTTCTGTTTGTCCACATCGCGCTGGATGATGGCCCGGAGGGTGTCCGGATTGCCGGAATCGTTGATGTGGTAGATGGTCTCGCTGAACTGGAGTGTCACAGTTCCGGAGACCCGTACAGGATCTGCAGCATCGTTTACCTTGGTCACCGTGGTCGTCACCTTGAGCAGCACAGGGGCGTCTTCGTCTGGGATGCGCACCCCGTCCACCGCCTTGAAGGTCCACTTCCCGCCCAGCGCATTCTGGGCCGTAGCCAAACAGACATAGGCAGTGGCGCTCTCCGGGTCCATGGCATTGGTAAAGTCATGGGCCTGGGGCTCTTTCTGCGCCATATTGGGGATACTGCCCTTGTCCAGCGCCTCGCTGCTGGTCTGGCTGGTGATGGCCTGACGCACCTGCTCCTTGGTCTCCTCACTGGCATAGCGGTCAAAATAAGATTCGCCTGTCACACCATTGATGGTCTTTTGAATGGCCTCCAGCAGCGTCAGGTCAGTTATCTCTGTTCCAACCTCATCTCGGTACTCTGGGTCCAGATGATTTTCCGCCAGGTTTTGCCCAAACAGGGGGGGCAGCTTGTTGGAGGCAAACAGGGAATAGTACAGGGTGGCATCCTGGGAGGTGGTGAACTCCACCTCCGGGTTGACCGCCCGCATCGTGATGTAGGCCGGAGTCACATCATCTGTGCTGAACCGGTAGGCATAGACCTCCGAATAGACCTGGGAGGAGCTGCCCTGGATCACAAAATAGGCGATGTAGTCCGTTTTGACTTCCAGATCCTGGACGATCTTCTCCACCTCTGTGGCGCCGCCCTGAATGGAGCCGTGCTTGATGCGTGCGTTGGCCTGATTCCCCGCGTTGATGATAGACAAGGGCGTGGGTGCGGTGATGTTAAATGGGTATTCCATTCCGCCGCTGCCCGGATCGTTCTCCCCATTTTTTGGAAGCGCTTCGTAGTCTGTTTTATCGGTACTGAAATGATATTTCTTTGAGCCGTCCCGCTCCTCGCCCTCTGTAGTTACCGTCCCGTATGGAGCCACCATATAATAGATGGTCCCCGGCCGGTCCAGCATCAGGTACATTTTGACGCTGGAATCTCCCGTCTCAAAGTTCGGCCGGTTATCCACAAAGATGGGCGGGGTCTGGTCGCTGAACTGCTTGCGCAGCGTAAAGTCGTCCGGCTGTCCAATGTTGGTCACCCCTTCAGCCAGCGCTTCCTCCAGTGCGGAGCTGTCCAGCCGTCCGTTGGCCAGGCTTCCCAGATCGCTGGTGCTGCCCGCCACTACAGTGACCCCCATCGTTACCCGCTGGCTCCAGGTATCCCGGTCCCCCAGGGTGCCCACCCGGGTAAAGTGGACGGCATACTCATACTGGTTCTCCTCCAGCAGCTGATTCAACTGCTGGAACTGGGGGTTGTTTCCCTTCTGGAGGATTCGAGTCAGGCTGACGCCCCTCCGGTCGTCTCCGTCCGGCACTGTCAGCTCGATCTCCTCGCCGATCCGCTCCCATTTCCCCGGCGTTTCAGCAAGATTGGTCCGGCGGTACAGATCAAAGGCAATGCTGGTGTCTGACCAGATGATCATATCCCAGTCCACGTTGTCCGGCACGCTCTCAGTAGTGGCGGGGGCCAGCAGCCAGCTGATATCTACCAGCTTGTCATCCCCCGTCAGCTGGATCTCCTGCCCCGGGTCATGGTAGTCTGTGATCGTTCCCTCCAGCGTGGACTCATTGGGGTTGCTCAGGTTGACCACTGCGAAAATGGTCTTGAAGGTATCCAGCTTGGTCTTTCCCATGATATTTTTGGCATCTGAGGTGTCGGAAATGGTGTTGGCCTCGATCTCAAAGTGGTACTCTGCACCGCTCTGGAGATTCAGAGCACTCTCCTTCTCGCTGTCCACAGTCCGGAAGATCACCACCGTTTTTCCCTCTTCCATGGTAACCTCGGCATAACGGTAGTCGATCACCCAGCCTCCCTGGGTCTTGTCTGCGGCATCCACACCATCGGCCACCAGCTCCGGGCGCCCGCTCCCTGTGTCCACATAGAGCTTGATGCTGTTTCTCAGCACATTTCCCAGGGCCGTTCTGGCCTGTTCCTTCTCCGTCTCCCCCTTGGCGGCAGTCACCCGGTCGTAATACTCCTTCAGTGTCACATTGGCTGCCGCGTCCTGGACCTCCTCACTGAACACCAGCCGGATATCTGTGTCCGGATAAGGCGTCCCCGATTCGTCCCCGTTGTAGCGGGTAAACTCCTGGACCACGGTGGGGGCGCTGGGGTCTAGGGTATGGATGGTGATCACCTGAACTCTGGCGGAGTAGTTGCCTGCTTTGTCCTGCGCTACATAATACAGGTCATAGGCCTTCTCTGGGTCGAGCCCGCTGACATTGAAGCTCACATCTTTGTCCTGGCTCATGTTCACCTTGCCGCTTTTCAGGGCGTTCATCCCCGCAGAAACCTGCATCTTGGCCGTATCACTGGACAGGTCCACCGGGCCGGACTGCCCCGCCAGAGGCTTGGGGTACTCTGTCCCCTGTTCCACCACCACCCAATACAGGGTTCCCGCCTCATTCAGATTGGCATAGAGGCCCACCGAGGTCCGCTCCACCTTGTTTACTGTGGCGTTGGTGTTGAACTTGGGCGGGGTGCGGTCCACAGTCGTGAAGGACAGCTTCTCCACCCGGGAGCTCTGTCCCCCTTCCACATCAGTGAGCCACAGATACAGATCATAGCTCTCCAGTTCCTCCAGTGCCACGTTGTTCACATCAAAGGAATAGGCGGTGTTTTTGGTCACATCTCTGCTTCCATAGCCAAGATTTCCTGTTACGGCGTTGGCCTTGAAGTCCTGCGCCGTGGGAGCCTGCGCGCCTTTGGGCAGCAGCGCCCAGTAAAGCCGGCAGCTCTTGGTCGCCATCACAGTCACCTGCGCAGACACATTTGTGACCTTGGACATATAGGGGTACCCATCGGCAAAGCCTGGCACCGTATTGTCCGGAGTCGTGAAGGAGAGCACCTTCAACGGACTCTGATCCCCTCTGGCATCCACCAGCACCGCGGAAAGATAGTAGGAGCCGTCGGAGACGAGCTTGCTGATTTTTGCCGTAGACCTCTCTCCCGCTCCGCTCAGAGCGGCAGAGCCATTTGCCACGATCTTCGTGGTATAGGAGGGCGGATCGATCAGCTCATCCGTCCCCACCGAACCATCTGTCACCGAGGTGACAGCCCAGTACACGGTCCCACGCTTATTGCCGCTGAACTGCGCTGTGGCAGAGGATGGGGCCAGGTCAGTGATTTTGGGATACCCTGAGAGCAGACGCGGATCTGCGGAGGACTCTGCCGCTGCCTCACTGTCCATGTTTTCTCCGTCGATGTTGGCCGTATCCCCCGGCCGGATCACGATCTGATCAGGCAGCATGGACACATTGCTCCCCGGTGCGTTCACCACCAGATCTCCGATGTCTCCGTCCCCGGTGACTGTGGTCCCCACATCCAGATTGACATGATCTGCCTCCGCGCCGGAAGAGATCTCCAGTGTGCTGTCCACTGCCTTCTCATCCACTGTAATGGTGTCCACACGTCCGCTAGAGATGCTCAGTGCAGACTCCGGTGTGCGGTTGACCACATTCTTGATGTTGCCTGCCAGCTTCAGCTCCAGGCCGTTTTCTCCGTTGAGCTCGATCTCCCCGATGCCGTGTCCGGCTGGGGTATTGTCCGCCAAAAAGGCGTCTGTCCGGACACTGGCCTGCTGGATCAGGCCATCTCCCTCCACCCGGAGGGAGACCTGCTGGTTTTTGATGTTGTCCACCACCAGCTTGGGGGCGTCCACATTGCGGAGGATCACGCTGTCCTCGCCCGCTTCACTGACGCCGCCGCCGCTGACTACGATCTCCCCCAGCACCTTCACGTTCTCCAGCACCACGTCACCCAGTTCCACCCCCGCAGTGACGTACAGATTTCCCGCCACAACGGTATCTTTCAGAGTAACACCGGAGGATGTGATCGTCACGTTGCCCCAAACATCTCCCAGTGTAGTAGTACCAGGCCTGCTGACCGGGGTGCCAACGGCGTTCAGGAGGATCACCGCAGCCTCCCCCCGGGTGATGCTTTTCTGCGGCCGGAAGGTGCCGTCCGGATAACCGCTGATCAGGTTATTCTCCGCTGCCGCGGAGACCATTCCTCGGCTCCATGTACTGATGCTTCTTCCGTCCGCAAAACTGGTGTTCTCCCCCACTGCCGGTTCCATCATCAGGTTCTTCGCCAGAATGAAAGCCGCCTCCTCCCGGGTGATGCTCAGGTTCGGGGAAAATGCAGTAGGGGAGGTCCCCGTAATATATCCCTCCGTATAGCCGATGTCTACATCTTCCGCATACCATGCGGTGCCCGGAACATCCCGGAAGGGATGTCCCCCCGCAGATCGATAGCCAAATGCCCGGTTGATGATAGTGACAAATTCCGCCCGGGTGATGGGGTCTCCCGGCCTCAGATCCCCGTCTGCATCCCCCTGAAGCAGTCCCAGCTCTTCCATTCTTTTCATATATGGCTCTGTATAGTCCGCATGGACCTGTGCCGGGAGCGCCCATATCAAGGTGCAGGCCATGGCACACAGCAGCAGGAAGACAGCCGCCGTCCTCAGATATTCAAAACGAAACTCTTTCCATCTCTTCATCTCTGTCCACTGCTTCCTTTCTCTTTCAGCTTCACTCAGATCCCGGTCGTCCCGCTCAGCTGCAGACTGAATACTGCCTCCCGGATCATCTTTTCTTCCTCATGGACCAGTTCCTCAAACGCCGCTGCAAACAGTGGGATCGGTTCCCCTGAGGGACGCTGCCGCAGCACTTTTATGTTCAGCAGCAGGGGCTGAGCCGTGATCGGCACGGCGATCTGCACGATCTCTCCCTCCGCCAGCGTCCTTGCGCAGAAAAAAGATATCCCCCCGCAGCTCAGGTCATTGCTCAAAATAGGCAGTCTGCCCTTCCATTCCCCTGAGACCGGGTACAGGTAGCTCTCAAACCGGACCGGCATCCGCAGGTTGCGCCGCACATCTTCTCCCAGCCTTCGGACCGACTCGACTGAGATGATATTTCCATCCCGGCGGATGATCCGTCCCTCCATCGCCGGAACTTTTTCCGATGAGCTCACCAAGCTGACATACTCATGGGACAGCACCCGCTTGATATCCCCGCTGTCCACTTGGATCTCCCAGACCGACTTTTCCAGCCCGTCATCAGATGTTCCGTGGGCCACGGGGTTCCCGCGGCTGTCGATCATCAAATATTGATGTCTCATGTCTTTTCCCCTCCTGCGGCTGGTCCAGTCTGCTTGTTTCGTTCTCTCCGAAATTTCTCAGGGTCCTTTGGGTCGAAATTGAGAAAATACACATAAATCTCCACAATTGCCTGATACAGCTCCTCCGGGATCTCCCGTCCCAGTTCCATCTGGGACAGCACCGTGGCCAGCGAGTTGTCCTCATAGACCGGCACTCCGCTCTCCACCGCCACTTCCACGATCTTCTCTGCCAAGTGGCCCATACCTGACGCCACTATGACCGGTGCCCCATTTCCCGGAGAATACTGCAGGGCTACCGCCCGCTCCCCCTCCCCGGGGATCTGGCCTCTGCTAGACCTTGACATTTACACTCCTCTTTCCCTCAAACAGGTCGGGAAACACCTCCGTCAGAGCCAGTGGTCTTTCCCGTTTCATCACGCGGACGTTTTTTCCAGACAATCCGTGGGAGGCCAGTATCTCCCGAAGGTCCTCTGCGACCACCCCGCCGCACTCCATCACCGCATCCGGACCATAAATATCCAGTTCGATCTCTTCCTGCCAGGCGGCCAGCGTCATCTCCAGATACCCCAGCGACTGGATATCCAGCTTGAAGAGGAACTGAATTTTTTCTTGGCCCGGCTGGCGGCTCCCCTTCTCCCGGTCCTCCGCGTCAGGATCTACCCAAAGCTCAGAATACATCGCTCTTCCGTTCCACTCCAGCGGGATGATCATATGGTTGAGCGGCATAAAAACGCTTTCATTCAGCAGGAACGCCCGCACCAGTTCCTGGAAGCCCTCCCGGACATCAGCCCCATACTTCCCTTGGAGTGCCTGCGCCGCCGTGTGGGCCAGGCGCTGGGCAAATTGGTCCTCCTGAACGGCTCTTGTGAAGCTGTTCTCCCGCAGGAGGCGCAGCAGGGCCGCATCGTCAAGTTCGTTCAGTCCGGCCAGCATCTCTCCATATCCGCTCAGCTGGCGGAAGGCGGCCAGGACCCCCTCCTCCCCGCCGTTTTCATAGCGCGCCACATCCAGCATCAGAAGTCCGATCAGAGTCCTCAGCTTCCCAATATCATGGGTCCGCTCCACATAGGAGCCCAGATATGGAATGATCTCTCCCTGGAGCAGCTTCAGATTTTCCGTCCGGCTGCCTGCCTGAAGTCCGTTTTCCAGCCTTGCTGTTAGCTCCATCAGCTGGCCGCGCCAGCTTTTGGGCAGATAGTCTGCCATCTGCTTCAGCCGAAGCGTCATATTCTCTGCCAGGTGCTGCTCCGCCGAAAAATCTCCATAGCGCTTTGCAAAATTAAGAATAGCCTCCCGCATCCCTTCGCTGGGCATGTTCTGATATGCCTGTCGGAGCAGGGAGAACAGCGGTCCGGAAAATCGGTTCCCCGCCTGCATCTGGTTCAGAAAAAAGCGCTGAAATCCCTCCTGATCCATCCGCAGCATCTCCAGCAGCTGTGCCATCTCCTGGGCGATCCCCTCAGACAGTCCGGGTGCCGATACCAGTCCACGCATCCAAACCACGGTCTTTGCCAGCACTGCGGCCAGATCCGGCGCGTCCCGCAGCTGCTGCAAAAAGGTCTGCAGATTGGAATCATACCGCAGCCTGCCGGCATCCAGATGGTTGCCGGCACCCTGCTGCTCTGTCCGTCCGTCCGCCCGGCTGACCCTGGATAGGTCCGGCACGTTCTGCACCCTGGGGTCCTGGACCTGCGGCAAGGCGGAATGACTTCTGTTTTGGCTGGCGCCATCGTAGCCTGGGACCGGATTGGTCGCACCGAGCAGGTCTGCCATACTTCAAATCACCTTTCTATTCTGCATCTGTCTGGACTTTCCCGCTGCATCAGCGGCAGTTCCGCCATTTCCAGCGCCCAAAGTGTGTCTTTTGGAAATTCAAGCCTTATTTTTTCTCTCTCACGGTCGATAAACAGAGTGAATGTTAAACTGCAAAGGAAGGATACGGCTTTATGAGTACTGGGAACGACAGCATTTTGGACGCCTATCTTTATGAAACAAACACTCTGCTGGAGCAGCTGGACAGTATCGTACTGGCGTCAGAGGAAAAGGACACCTTCTCTGAGGAGGATATCAATACTATCTTCCGTATTATGCACACCATCAAAGGCTCCTCTGCCATGATGGAGTATCGCTCCATCATGACGATCGCCCACCGCGCTGAGGACCTGTTTTCCATCATTCGGGACAAGTCCATGGACATCGTCCCAGAGGCCAACCGCCCTGAGCTGTTCGAGCTGCTTTTCCAGACCATCGACTTCTTCCGTCAGGAGATCGATCATATCGAAAATGGGCAACCCCTTACTGAAAATATCGACAGCTTGCTGCAAAAAGTTAATACCCTGATCCAGCAAATTCAAAACACCGGTGCTCCCCAGCCCCCTTCCCCAGGGCAGGCGGGGGCGGTCGCCCAGGATCAGCCGACAGAATATCCTGATTTCCCCTATGCGCTTCAAATCTTTTTTGATGAGGGCTGCGGCATGGAAAATGCCCGTGCCTTTATGCTGGTCAATGCGGTCCGTGATATCTGCGGGGAGGGGAATTTTCACTTTTCTCCCGCCGACATCTCCACAGATCCCAGCACCGCGGGCCAGATCATCGACTCCGGCTTCATGATGTACTTCCGGGATGCAGAGGACCGTGAAAATGCCGTCCATGCAGTCACGGGCGCGGGCTCTGTCCGGACCTATCAGGCCTTTGACCGCCCGCAGTCCAGCTCCATTCCTGCCCCTGCCCCGCAGGCGCTCCCCGCCGAGCAGAAGGCCTCTGCCCCGGAGCCCCCGGAGCAGAAAACCACCGCCAATGCTAAGCCCGCTGCGCCCTCCCCCTCTTCTCAGTCCTCTTCCGATGCCGGCGCTCACCACCGCGAAAGTCTCATCAGCGTCAATCTGAGCAAGCTGGATCAATTGGCCGCTGTTGTGGGGGAGATCGTCATTACCGAGTCCATGGTCACCTCCTCTCCGGACCTGAAGGGGCTCAAGCTGGATGCCTTCACCAAATCCGCCCGTCAGCTCCGCAAACTTACGGATGAGCTTCAGGATGTTTCCATGTCCCTGCGCATGGTCCCGGTCTCCGGGACGTTCCAAAAAATGCATCGGATCGTGCGCGACATGTGCAAAAAGCTGGGGAAACAGGTCAAGCTCACCCTGGTGGGGGAGGACACTGAGGTGGACAAGACCATCGTAGACAGTATCAGCGACCCCATCATGCATATCGTTCGGAACTCTATGGACCACGGGATCGAGGAGACCCCTCAGGATCGGATCGATGCCGGAAAGGACCCGGTGGGTGAGATCATCCTATCCGCACGGCACACCGGGAGCGAGGTCATCATTGAGATCCGGGATGACGGCCAGGGCGTCAACTATGACGCCGTGCTCAACAAGGCCATCCGAAACGGCATCGCTCTGCCGGACGTGGAATATTCCCACAGGGATATTCTCAACTTTCTGATGGCCCCAGGCTTCTCCACCAACACGGAGGTGACGGAGTATTCCGGCCGCGGCGTTGGCATGGATGTGGTCAAGCGGAATGTGGAGGACGTGGGCGGCACGGTGGTCATCACCAGTGATCCCGGCAGGGGAATGACCACAACGCTGAAGATCCCCCTGACCATGGCGATCATGGACGGCATGGAGGTCTCGGTAGGTTCCTCCATCTTCACCATTCCCATTCAGAATATCCGCCAGTCCTTCAAGGTCAACGACTCCGACCTGATCCATGACGCCTCCGGGGGGGAGCTGTTCAAATGCATGGGCAGTTTTTATCCTGTTATCCGGATGCGGGACCGCTACCAGCTGGAGGGGGGCTGCTCCCAGATCAGCGATGGGATCCTGATCTGGCTGGAATCCGGCGAGCTCTCCTACTGCCTGTTTGTGGATGAGCTTCTGGGAGAGCAGCAGGTCGTGGTGAAGCCTCTGCCCAGCTATCTCTCCCGCTTCAACATCAAGCAGAGCGGCATCGCCGGATGCACGATCCTGGGGGATGGCAATATCAGCATCATCTTGGATATCTCCAACCTTTACACCCCCGCCTGACCCATTTTTATTAGAGGAGGTCTGCCAGCTATGGCACAAGACGCTTTACTTCTGCCCGCAGGGATGGAGGAGGCACCTTCCGCCCCCCTTGACTCCCAGACGGAAAAATATCTTCTCTTTTTGTCCGATCAGCTCCTGTTTGGAGTAAAGGCAGAATATGTGGTGGAGATCATCACGAATCACACCATTACCCTGCTCCCCCTGGTCCCCAGCTATATCCTGGGTATCATCAACCTCCGCGGACAGATCATTCCTATTGTAGACATGCGCATCCTGCTGGGCTGTCCGGCCCAGCAGGACACCTGTATTATCATTCTGAACATCAACGACACCATGGTGGGCATTCTGGTGGATACCGTACAGAAAATGATGGACATTGAGAAGTCCGCCATTCTCCCCGCTCCGGCACAGAACACCCAGGACATGGTCTCCGGCATGTGCTCCCTGGAGGACGGGCAGACCATGCTGGTCTTCGACTGCCCTCAGATCCTGACCCATACCTGATGCCCGGAAAGTAGAAGGTGTTATCTTGGATATATTTTCCCATGACTTTACCATATCGGACGCCGACTTCCACAGACTGGTCCAGTTCATCCAGCAGAATTACGGCATCGACCTGAGCAAAAAGCGCCAGCTGATCAGCAGCCGTCTCTCCCATTCTTTGAGGGAGCTGGGCTATAAGGATTTCCGCACCTTTCTGGAGCATCTGTTTTCCACCCATGATCCTGCGGACCTGGAGCTGGTGCTGAACAAGCTCACCACCAATTACACGTTTTTTCTCCGTGAACAGGATCACTTCGCCTATTTTCAGGATAAGATCCTCCCCGAGCTCTCCGCAAAGCATCAGCAGGACCAGGTGCTCTCCATCTGGAGCGCTGGCTGCTCCAGTGGAGAAGAGCCCTACACACTTTCCATCTGTCTCAAGGAATTTTTTGGCACCCGGGCCTCCCAGTGGGATACCCGGGTGCTGGCCACTGACATCTCTCAGCAGGCCTTGTCCAAGGCCATGGCCGGCGTCTACCAGCCACCCGCTGACATGCCCGACGCCTGGCTCAAGCGATATTTCCAGCGGGAGGGGACAGGGGGGCTCTACCGTGTCTCCCAGCCCATCCGGGACAACGTGATATTCCGTTCCTTCAATCTGATGGAGCCGATCCGCTTCCGTCTCAAATTCGATGTCATTTTCTGCCGCAATGTCATGATCTATTTTGATCAGCCCACCCGAGATGCCCTTGTCCGGCGCTTTTACGATGCCATGAACCCAGGGGCCTATCTGTTCATCAGCCACTCCGAATCCCTGAACCAGAATCCCCTGTTTCAGACAGTTGCCCCTGCAGTCTACCGCAAAAAGTGACAATGGCTTTTTATTCAGGCAAGCCGGAAAGGACGTTACCATGCTCTCGATCAACCGCAAAGTTCGCGTTCTCGTTGTGGACGACTCCGCTGTCGCCCGCACCTTTCTTACTCGCGGGCTTTCTTCCTATCCTAATATCGAAGTCGTTGGCTATGCGGTCAACGCTTTGGACGCCAGGGGAAAGATCTCCAGTCTTGCGCCCGATGTGATGACCCTGGACGTGGAGATGCCAGGCACCAATGGGATCGATTTTCTCAAGGAGCTGCTCCCTGTCACCCCTCTTCCGGTGATCCTGGTCTCGTCTCTGAACCTCAAGGTCTTTGACGCCCTGGCCGCCGGGGCAGTGGATTTTGTCCGGAAGCCGGACGGCACAGAGAGCAAGCAGTCCTTTCTGGACTCCCTCGCCCAAAAGATCGTGGTCGCCTCCTGCGCCAAGGTCCGCCGCCGCGCCGCTGTCTCTCCCGCCGCCCCCTCTCTGTCCTCCGTCTCTCCCGCCGGCGTCGGGGGGCGTTCGGATCTGGATCGCACCATCATCGGCCTGGGCGCTTCCACAGGGGGCACAGAAGCCACCCTGGAAGTCCTGAAGCGCCTCCCTGCCGATATCCCCGGCATGGTGATCGTCCAGCACATGCCGGTGGGTTTTACCAAGATGTATGCGGAGCGGCTCAACCGGCTGTGCCGGATGGAAGTCCGGGAGGCGGTGAACGGAGACGAGATCCGCCGCGGCCTGGCCCTGATCGCCCCCGCCGACCTCCAGGCGCGGGTAGTCCGTATGGGAAGCCGCTACACCCTGTCCTGCCTGCCCGGAGAAAAGGTCAGCGGCCACCGCCCCTCCGTGGACGCCCTGTTCTCCTCCATGGCCTCGGCTGTGAAGTGCCCTATGGTGGGCATCATCATGACCGGCATGGGACGGGATGGCGCCGACGGCCTGCTCCAAATGCGCCGGGCCGGCGCCTATACCATTGGTCAGGACAAGGACTCCTGCGTGGTCTACGGAATGCCCATGGTCGCCTATGATATCGGTGCGGTGGCTGTCCAGGCCTCCTGCGAGAACATTGCCGGTGTTCTGATGGCCCACCTCAAAGGGGACAAATGATTTCTCAGCCTGCCGCGCGCATCATTTGTCTGCTGTCCGCGAAAAGGCCCCGCACTCGCGGGGCGGGGCGTGTTTTCTTCCACGCACACGCGGCCAGAGAAAACGGATCTGGACGCTTTCGCCCATGATGGCACAAAATTCTGCGCGGCTTTTTTAACAGGCAAAAAAAGAGAACGGCCACCGGCCGTTCTCTTTTGCGTATGAACTTTCCTGGGATTACTGAAGCAGCTGCAGCACGCCCTTCGTCGGCACGGACTTCGAACCGCTCGCTTTGCCGCCTGCGGCAAAGCTCCCTCTCTCCGTCGCGCCTCCTCTCCCCACGCGACCCGCTCCGCTGGGCTCGCGCGGGGGCCCCTCCCCCAGGGCGGGGAAAGCCCCTGCTCCTCCCCCGGCAAAAAAGAGAACGGCCACTGGCCGTTCTCTTTTGCGTATGAACTTTCCTGGGATTACTGAAGCAGCTGCAGCACGCCCTGGGGGACCTGGTTCGCCTGGGCCAGCATGGCCTGGGCGGACTGGATCAGGATGTTGTTCTTGGTATAGGCCATCATCTCGTCGGCCACGTCGGTGTCCCGGATGGTGGACTCGGCATCCTGGATGTTCTCCTGCATGACGGACAGGTTGTTGATGGTGTGGTCCAGACGGTTCTGGGTGGCGCCCAGGGTGCCGCGGACGTCGGAAACGTAGTTGATGGCGTCCTTAATGGTCTTCAGCGCATCGGCAGCATCGGTCTGGTTTCCGATGTCCAAGTCAGCAATACCAAGCGCCCCGGTGTGACAGTCATTGATAGTGACATCCAGCTTGTTGTAGCTGGCAGAGGTATCGCCGATCTGCAGGGTCAGGCCACCCTTGCCAGTGCCTGCAGCAAAAGTCAGATCACCTGTGCTATCAGTTCCGCTAGCTGCCAGGTTGATCTTTCCGTCTGCCTTCATGGTAAAGCTGGCCAGCCCGTTTCCAACCTTCTTTTCAGCATCTGTTGCGCCATTTTTCTCTGCCAGCGCCTTCGCGGCATCCCGGACAGCCTGGGTAATCTCATCGGCGGTATAGGAAGCAGCAGCACCCTTGGTGCCCAATTTAATTGTGATTGCACCCTCGTCAGTGATGGTTACATCAATCTTTCCAGAATCTGTATTGCCATCTCCCGATAAGGTAACCTTAGCATCATTTGCACCATCTACTTGCTGACTTTTACTGCCAATAGAGAACGATACATTTGTAGTTCCAATCTTGCCGCTGATGCTGGCGCCGCCAGCCATGGAGCCATCCAGCAGATTGATGCCGTTGAAGTTGGCGGAGTCGGCAATGCGGTTGATCTCGTTCTTGAGCTGGGTGACCTCCTTCTGGAGCTGAACACGGTCGGTGCCGTCCTCATAGGTGCCGTTGGCGGACTGCTCGGCCAGCTCGTACATGCGGTTGAGCATGTCGTGGACCTCGGTGAGGGCGCCCTCGGCGGTCTGCACCAGGGAGATACCGTCCTTGGCGTTGTCCTGGGCCTTGTCCAGGCCGGTGATCTGGGCACGCATCTTCTCGGAAATGGCCAGACCCGCGGCGTCGTCGCCGGCCCGGTTGATCTTATAGCCGGAAGACAGCTTCTCCAGGTTCTTGGACAGGGCGCTGGTGTTGTTGGTGTAGTTGCGGTAGGCGTTCATCGCCATGATGTTGTGCTGAATACGCATGATCTTTATTCCTCCTTGATGTTTTGCGGGCAAGTTCCTTCTTGCCCTGCTCTGATCTCCCAGCCTCCGCAGGCCTTCACGGCGGCCAAAAGATCCTGCTGACGAGCAGGCGGGAGACTCCGGATCTCTCTGCCTCCTCTGTGAGTCTCATCGTCCAGGTTTTGAAAAAAATAAGGGGAGCAGGAAAATTTTCCGCTCCCCTGAGACTGCCCGGGAAAGCGGCTCCGCCGCTTTCCCGGGCAGTCTCACAGTTTTATTCCGCCGCCTCCGGGGGCGCCGTGTCCGTCTCAGGCGCCCTTCACATGGCGGGCCAGCTTCTTGTCCTCGATCCGGATGTGGGACACCAGCACCCCCACGATCCGGTTCAGGTCGCCCAGCGCCTTGACGGTGGGGCCCTCCGCGATCAG
Source organism: Lawsonibacter asaccharolyticus (assembly GCF_022453915.1). Classification (NCBI taxonomy): domain Bacteria; kingdom Bacillati; phylum Bacillota; class Clostridia; order Eubacteriales; family Oscillospiraceae; genus Lawsonibacter; species Lawsonibacter asaccharolyticus. The sequence continues at coordinate 806,009 of NZ_CP091870.1, read as the reverse complement.
CGCCTGAGTCGTCTGGGAAAGCTGGCGCTTATAGCCGTCATGAAACTGCTTGTGGGCCGCATAGCCGGGATACTTGCTCTGGACCTGCAGCTTCTCCTCGTCGCCGAAATGCTTATTGACATAGCTGTTCAGAAACTGGGTGGTGGACATGATCTTCTCCCGCCCCACCCCCTGGGCACAGGCATCCATCAGGTCATTGATGGCGTCGAACAGCTGCTTGTGCTCCGCATCGATCAGACTGTTTCCTGTCATCAGATCACTGGTCAGCTCATATTTCATTGCCATAGCTCTATCTCCCCTCAAAATTATGATCGGTCGGATCTTGTTTTGGCGCCTGGGGAAGGTTTTCCTTTCATGCTCCGCCCATCCGCCAGAGAGGGAGCATCCCAAAAACCGCGGCTTATTTTTTATAGGTCTCCCCTATTTCTATATCGTTCAAATATTTTAAAAAATAACCCCTTGCCCCTGACAAAAATTTTTCTTCACTGCCTGCAAACGGGCATGCTCTCCAAGAAAACTTGCCCCCGCCGCTTAACTTTTAGATTTTCCGGACGATATTTACAGTGTACTGGTCCGGGGCTTTGGAAGGATATCCGCAGCCGTCTCTTATCCCCCCCTCCTATCTTCCCGGCTGTCCGCTCCCCCAAGTCCCCGGACCAGGGTCCCGCTCCATATTTGTTGAGCATCCGCGAAAGGAGACATTTCCATGGAATTCCGTATCGATCGCGGCGGATTCTCTCCCTTGGGAGAGGTCGGCCGGTATTCTTCCTCCCGCACCCAAAAGGTCTCCGGGGGCTTCCGGCAGAGCTTCGATCAGATCCAGTTTTCAGGGCAGCCCGCCGGCATGCAGGGGCGGGTGCGCCAGCTGACCGCGCAGATCTCTCAACAGATCCGGACCCGCCCCACCTGTCACGAGATAGAGGCGCTCCGTCAGCAGGTCCAGGACGGCCTCTATTCCGTGGACCCCGGTCAGATCGCCGCCCGCATGCTGCTGCAGGGAAAGGACTGACATATGGTGGATTTTTCTGAATATCTGAATTTTCTGGAGGAGCTGGAGCACACGCTCCAGCAGCTCGTTGACGTTGAACAGAAGAAGGCAGCCGCTGTCAGCGCCCGGGATCTGGATGCGCTGAACGACTGCATGAAGCGGGAGCAGGCCTTTTCCATGACCCTGAAGGGCTTTGAGCAAAAGCGCGCGCGTCTCCTCGCCGCACTGGGGCTGGAGGATGTCTCCCTCCGGGAGCTTCCCAGCCGCTGTCCTCCAGAGCACCGGGAGGCCGCCAGGCGCATGTCAGAGCGGCTTATCAACCAATACCGCATCCTGAGCAGCGCCCAGGAGCCCTCCCGCATTTTGATGGAGAGTCGGCTCCGGCTGATCGAAGAGGAGCTGCAGCGCAGAGGGCTGGAGGAAGAAGGTCCCTCCACCGCCAGCCGCACCGGCTCCGACACACACACCGATCTCAGAGTCTGAGGAGGCCGATCATGAGCAGTACATTTGGTTCCTTCAATACAGTCCGTCTCGGCATCTATGCCGCCCAAAAGGGGCTGGACGTGACTGGAAACAATATCACCAACATCAATACAGCGGGATATACCCGCCAGCGGCTGGATCAGGTCAGCCTGATCACCTCCGCCTCGGACCGGTATTATTCCCCCTATAAGACCCGGGTGGGGCAGGGCGTTTTGACCACCGGGGTCTCCCAGCTCCGGGACCCCGGGCTGGATATCGCCTACCGCAATGCTTCGGCTGACGTGGGCGCCGCCGACGCCAAGCTGGCCGGTCTGGAAAAGCTGGCCTCCATCCTGGATGAGGTGGGCAAGGGGGACGGTGAGCAGGATGACGGCGTTCTCCTCAACCAGCTCAACGACCTGCGCGATCTGATCAACAAGGCCATCACCAGCGGTCTTGACTCCACCCAGGAGGGACTGATCCGCGCCTCGGCCAAGGCCCTCTGCTCCCTGTTCAACGATGCCGCAGATAAGCTTGCGGACATGACGGAGACCTGGGAGACTCAGCTCAAGGACCAGGTAGACACCGTCAATAACATCCTGACCAGCCTGCGGGACCTGAATATATCCATCCGGGATGCGGACATCCGGGGAGATGCCGCCCTGGAGCTGCGGGACCAGCGCAATCTCCTGCTGGATCAGCTGAGTCAGTACATGGATATCGACGTAAAATATGAGATGGAGGACGTGGGCGCCGGCCTGATGGTGGAAAAAATGACCGTTACGCTGGGCACCGGCGGCAAGGACAAGCTGGTGGATGGGGGATTTTCTGCCAAACTCCTGGCTGGCAGCGCCAAGGACGGCTGTCCGGTCAGCCTGTACGCCCTGCGGGACAAAAACGGGGAGAAGCAGGAGCCCAACGCCACCGATCCGAAGATCTTGGATGATAACGACCTGTACGGCGCACTCCAGTCCACCCGTGAAATGCTGACCGAAGCCGGCGAATACACGATAGACGGCACCACCAATGACCCGAATGCCGCTGTAAAGCGGGGCATCCCCTACTATCAGAAGGCTTTGGATTCCCTGGCCCATGAATTTGCCGCCGCTATGAACGAGCTGAATCATATTTACGATGATAAGGGAAATCTGCTCGCGGGTGGAAATCTGTTCAGCATGGGCAGCGCCACCAACGACGCCAGCGCCATCACCGCAGCGAACATCTCCATCTCCCAGGCCTGGGCAGAGGATAAGGTTTCTCTCCAGGCCTCCACCAAACCGGATGCCCCCAGCGGTGATACCTCCAATCTCTCCAAGTTCCTGGCCCTCTTTGACCAGAAGATAAAATTCGATCCCGACCACGTCGCCGGGGGAGATGCAGTGGGAGAGGCTTATCACGGCACCTTCGAGGACATGCTGCTCCATGTGCAGTCCGTTCTGGCCGAGGACCAGATGACCACCACTGCCCTGCTGACCAACTACTCCGCAACGGCCAGCGAGGTCTATACAGACCGTGAGGGCGTCATGGGGGTGGATCTAAACGATGAAGCCACCAGCCTGATGACCTATCAAAAGGCTTATACCGCCGCCTGCCGGCTGATGACCGTGCTGGAGGAGGCTTTGGACTCCCTCATCAACGGCACTGTGGTCTGACCTTCGGCATTTTTTCATAATGAGGTGAATCAACTATGATCCGCGTGACCACCAACAGCACGCTCCATATGTATCAGTCCAATCTGATGCAGAGTTCCAATCAGCTGTACAGCGCCATGGAAAAGCTCATGACGGGGCGGAATTTTGACTCCTACGCCTCCAATCCCGCCGGGGCCACCCGCGCCTTTAAGCTTCACAGTGCGCTGAACGCCGTCAATGCCCAAGCTGCCAACAACGAAACTGTCCTGAATAAATTTGGCACCGCTTACTCCATTTTGGATGAGGTGACCAACGAGCTCACCCACGACCTGGCGCAGGCTCCCGCACTGGGCGGCCTGGACAACAGCCATCTCAGCTCGCTCAACTCCTACGCCCAGGTCATCCGCTCGGGCGCGGACGCCATTGTTCAAGTGCTCAATGGCAAGTATGAGAACGACTTTATTTTTAACGGCTCCGAAACAGGAGAGGCTCCCTTCGCCATTCAGGAGGATCAGAGCCAGAATCCCCCCGTGGATGTGCTTACCTTCCGGGGCTGGAGGGTGGATGTTCCGAACAACGATGATGTCTATCTGGACCTGAACGGAAAAGAAGTTCTGGAAAATGGAGTGCCGTTGACAAACTCAGACGTCCACGACAAGCTGACGGACATGGCCGGAGAAACTCTGTATGTGGATGTGGGACTCGGCTTCCAGCTGGACAGAAATGGAGCCGTGATCCCCTCCACCGCCTTTGATTCCGCTCTGTCCGGGATGGATATCCTCGGCTTTGGGCTGGATGAAGATGGAGATCCCAAAAACATCGTTTCCATCATGCTGCGCATCTCTGATGTGTTCGGCGGCTATCAGCACAATGACGCGGCCAATACAGAGGGGACATGGGGCCCCGCCGGCAACTATGACGATGCCAGCCGTCTGGTAAGCAAATTTGAAAAAGCCCACAACGGCCTTATTCAGGAGCACGTGGAGCTCAGCTCCCAGGCCGACTATCTGGAGACCAATCAGACCCGCCTGAAAAGCACCTTTGACTCGCTGAACAATGAGCTGGTCGCCATTGAGGACATCGACCGGGTAGACGCGATCCTGCAGCTCTCCTATGCCCAGACCTGCTATAACGCCGCTCTTCAGGTAGGCGCTAATGTCATTCCCCAGTCTTTGATGGATTATCTGCGGTAACGGCTCTAGGGCCGGGCCGGGCCGGAAGGAGACCCGCCCGCCCGTGAGATCGAAATCCCAGCTGCGGATCCGATTAAAAAGGAGTGTGAACATCGATGTATCCGTTGATCGAAATCACCACAGTTCCAATCGAGATCCAGATGAAGGTCACTGACGCTCACCTGGAATATGCCCGAGGAACGGCTCAGATGGAGATCTCCCGTGAACAGGGCGGGCTCAATATCCGCAGCCATCCCATCCGGGTCAATATTGACACCTTTGAGGCTCGCAGCTCCGTTACTCCCACCACGGCCCAGCTGATCCAGCAGCAGGCGCAAAACGGAGTACAGGGTGCTTATCAGGCCACCTCTGTATTGGCCCGGGAGGGGCGTATGATGATGGAAGCCAAAATCGATCAGGATATCATTCCTCAGCTTGCCCGGCAGCAGACTGCGGAAGGACCTTTGAATGTAAACATCGATTTTCTCCCCAGCGCCGCCCCTGACCTCTCCTGGGAGGGAGGTGAGCTGAGCATCCGCTATGAGATGGACAAACTGAACTTCAACTGGCGCATGAATCAGATGAATTTCACCTTTGTACCCGGGGATATTGAATTTACCATGACTCAGCGCCCAGATGTCATCATCAAATATGTGGGCGGTCCGCTGTACGTCCCCCCCTCCTCTGATCCAAATTATGAGCCCATTGATATGCAGGCATAACAGGAGGGATCGATCTTGCATCTCATGACAAAATATTTTGGCCAAATCGACTATGATCCCACCGAGGTGCTCTCGTTTCCGAATGGGATCTTTGGATTTGAAGAGGAGAAGCAGTTTCTGCTTCTCCCCTTTCATGGGGGCGGAGGCAATCTGCTCTGCTTTCAGAGCGTTGGCACCCCTTCACTTGCTTTTGTAGCCATGAATCCTTTTTCTCTGGATCCAAATTATGCTCCTGTTCTGTCAGATGAGGAACTCTACCTTATGGGGGTCTCCTCCAGCCAGGACCTGTGCTATTATGTCCTGTGTGTCGTCCGGGAGCCTGTAGGCGAGAGTACCGTGAATTTGAAATGTCCCATTGTGATCCATGCTGAGGAGAAAAAAGCGGTCCAGGTCATTTTGGATACCGGAACTTATCATATGCGCCACCGGCTTTCTGAGTTTCGATCTGAGGAGGCGGGGTCTGTATGCTGATTTTGCGTCGAAAGGGCGGAGAATCGCTTGTCATAGGCGATCAGATCAGTGTGACCATCCTCTCGGTCGACGCCAGCGGCACCGTCATGCTGGGCATCAATGCCCCAAAAGACGTGCTGATCCTGCGCAGCGAGCTCCAACAGGCGGCCTCTGTCAACCTTGACTCGGCCAATGTGGATTGCGTCAAATTGGTGGAGGATCTGGAAAAATCTCTGCTTCATCCCTGATCCCAGCTCTTGCGTACTGTGCTCCATCCCGGACCTGTGCATGTTCTTGTTGATGAGCACCATGTTAAGATCTGGAATACGTTTGCTGCCGCAGAGGGTGGAGATCTGGGTGATGTATCCCTGCAATCGATACTCTTCAAAGTCCATGTTCACAGGTTTCGTTCCTATCGGAACAGCTTCTTGTCTGGGGGCTCCAAATCCCTACTGATAGTCAAGGATATATTTTTCCGGCTGAGGCAACAGTTCTTCCTGAATGATCTTTCCCGTCAGAGACACCATGGTGTTCTGTAAGGCTTCTGGAAATGGAAGTTCATAAGCTAATGGAATTGCCCTGCCGGGCCAGCCTGTCCAGGCCACCCGCTTCCTGCAGCGCGCCAACAAATAGGGCAGTGTCACAAAATGAAGGACCAGGTCAAATGACCTGGTCCTTTATTTTGTTATCTCGGCAAAAGCGGCCGCATTTTTTGTGAAAAATGGGACTAGACCAGTGAAACCGCGGCAGCACAAGGGTCCCTACTGATTATCCCAATTATATCAGGTTCCCCCAACGGCGCGGCCGGCCCCATTGGACCTACCGGGCCCACGGGAGCCACCGGGGCTACGGGTGCCACGGGCGCAACGGGCGCTACCGGAGCCACGGGTCCCACTGGACCGGCCGGTCCTGCCGGTCCTATCGGCCCCACAGGTCCCACCGGCCCTGCCGGTGAAGGGCTGAATGATGTCACACAGTTCGTTCCCGGGGTACCGTATGACCTGGGCACACTGGTCTACTACAACGGTGCCCTCTACCGCACCAACCGCAGCGGCGCTACCGGGACGCCGGGCTCCTCGGCGGACTTTGATCTGGTCACCGTGACCGGCCCCACCGGAGCCACAGGCCCTGCCGGCGCCACAGGCGCGACAGGTGCCACCGGTCCTACCGGACCTGCCGGCCCTGCTGGTGCGACAGGCGCGACGGGTGCGACGGGTGCCGAGGGCCCCACCGGGCCTGCTGGTCCTGCCGGACCCGCTGGCGCAACGGGTGCCACCGGACCTGCCGGCCCTGCCGGGCCAACCGGTCCTACTGGACCTACTGGGCCTGCCGGTGCAACTGGAGCGGCGGGTGCCGCCGGCGCTGAGGGCCCCACCGGTCCCACCGGCCCTGCCGGCGCAACGGGCGCTACCGGACCTGCCGGCTCTCCTCCCCCGCTGAATGCACTGTATGCCACCAATGTGGGGACTCAGACACTGGCTTCCACCGGCGATGACGCCTCCTTTGACACCAACCAGGTGGAAGAAGGATCTGCCATTACCCATACCGCCAGCACCCCCACCTTTACGCTGGGTGAGTCAGGGATTTACCTGATCTCCTACTCTGCGGTGGCGTCCAACACCACCAGCACCGGGACTGTAGGTGTGGAGCTGGAGAACAACTCGACTCCCGTCCCCGGCAGCGAGAGCCAAGCCACCATTGCCACCACCTCCAATGTCGCCAACCTGGCGGCCACGGTGCTGGTAAATGTGACCGGAACGGCTACCATTACACTGGCCTCTACCGAAAACAATGTGACCCTGACTGAGGCCGCCATCGTGATCCAAAAGCTGAACTGATCAAAAGATACTGCCCGGGCAGAGCCTTGAGGCATAAAGCGGGGTGGATGGTACGATGTGCCGTCCACCCCGCCTCTCAGAAGGAGGAGTGACAGTCATGAGGATCGCGGTCTATGCGATCTGTAAAAACGAATCCCAGTTTGTGGACCGGTGGATGGATTCCATGTCCGAAGCAGATCAGGTGGTGGTGCTGGATACCGGTTCTACGGATGACACAGTGGAACGCCTTAAAAAGCGGGGCGCTCAGGTCACGGTAGAGCTCATCTCTCCTTGGCGGTTCGACGTGGCCCGCAACCGCTCTCTGGACCTAGTATCGGAGGACACAGACATCTGTGTGTGCACCGATCTGGATGAGGTGTTTCACCCCGGATGGCGGGCTGCGCTGGAGCGGGCCTGGCAGCCGGGGGCCGGACAGGCGACCTACCGCTATACTTGGAGTTTCAACCCTGACGGCAGCGAGGGGGTGGTCTTCTGGTATGAAAAGGCCCATGCCAGGTACGGCTATCAGTGGATACACCCGGTCCACGAGGTCCTTAAATGGGTGGGCGAGGGGGTCCCCGGCCCCACCGTGACGGTAGAGGGGATGCAGCTGGACCACCACCCCGACCCCACAAAGTCCCGGGGACAGTACTTGCCTCTGCTGGAACTGTCCGTGGAGGAGGAGCCGGAGGATGACCGGAACACCCACTATTTGGGCCGGGAGTACATGTACCGGGGCCGCTGGGACGACTGCATCCGCACCCTGGAGCACCACCTGTCCATGCCCACCGCCACCTGGAAAGATGAGCGGGCGGCCTCCATGCGGTATATCGCCCTGTCCTGGCTCCGAAAGGGAGACCGGGCCCGAGCACGGGACTGGTATCTCCGTGCCATTGCAGAGGCCCCCCATCTGCGGGAGCCGTATATGGATCTAGCCAGGATGCTGTATGACATGGAGGAATGGGATGGAGTGCTCTACTTTACCGGCTGTGCCCTGTCCATCACTATCCGCCCAAAAACCTATATCTGTGAGGCGGACTCCTGGGGCAGCTTGCCCCACGACCTTCGCTGTCAGGCCCTTTTTCAGACTGGGCGGAGGGCCTTGGCGCTGGATGAGGCCAGGGCTGCCCTCGCCTGTGCTCCATCGGACCCGCGGCTGCGGGGCAATGTAGCGGTGCTGGAACAGCTGCTTGGAGAGACGGAGAGGTCCGCCCCCTAAGGGGCGGACCTCAGCCCGCTTCCGGGCGCTGTTATCCTGGGACATTCTCCCTCTCAGGGGGCAGGCGGCCGTCCTCTCAGTCCACGATCTTGGCGTTGGGGTAGACCCGCTCAATCCGCTGGTCGGGGTAATGGCGGTCCAGGAAGAGCCCCAGAGTAGTCTGGGGGGCGTCCCCGGCGCTGCGCTGGGTGTATCGGTCCAGTGCCAGGGCAGATATGATGATGTTGCACACCATAAAGACGATAAGCACCCAGGTGCCCGCCTTTCCCCAGCGGATGGGGATCCGCTCGATCCACGCTGAGAGTCTGGGATAGAGGCCCTTCAGCCATACCACGGCCGCAATTCCCCAGAAAAAGCAAAACAGCAGATTGATCCGTCCCCCAAGGTTGAAGGGAATATGGCTGTAATCCCAGAAGACGGTACCGAACACCAACTCAGTAAAGACGGAGCAGCTGTACTCGTATGCGCCCCCCAGCACTGTGCCGGCCAGGAAAATATATCGGTCGCTGCGGTCCTTGTATTTGTAGAGCAGCGCAGTGAGCAGGACACAGCCCAGCCCCCAGACAATGGAGAAGGGGCCGTAGAGCACACTGCTGCGGCTCATCAGCTTCCCCAACACTGCCCAGCACCAAATAGTTTCGGTGATATCCCCCAGGAAAGAACCGATGAAGAACAGCGCGGCCAACTTGTAAAAGCCGCATCCCTGGGCAAACCGCTCCGGCTTGACCTTTGGAGCCTGCTTTCCGCTCAGCCGTTCCCGCTCCAGGCTGGGGTATGCCCTTTCCATACGTCTCTGGATGTGTCGGGTCACGGTGGTATCTAGGGTATGGGTAAGCCGGCTCAGGAAGCGGGAGATATGGGTAGGCTCGCTCAGGGCGCCGTGGAGCTGGAGCACAGCGGCCCAGGAGCCAACAAAGTCCACTCCCAGCAGAATATACACCACCAGCAGTACGATCTCTCCCGCCGTCCTGGGGATCAGGCCCACCAATGTAAGGAAGATGGGATTCAGAACAAAGATGGCCAGCAGAGCGGACAAGCCCCAGATAACAGAGTATTTCAGGCAGATATGTCCTTCAAACTGAAACCGCTGGCCGGAATAGTCCCACCATTTCTGATGAAAGATGCGCTCCAGGAATACACCGGTAACAAACTCCAGAAATGTGGCGAGGATCATGCCCAAAAGGAAGAGGAAAAATGGGTCTTCCCGCAGTTCAGGCAGAAAAATGGCAAAAAGCAGCGCCCCCAGGCCATAGGTGGGAGAGAAGGGGGCGCTGAGGAAGCCGCGGTTGAGGAGGCGGCGGCGTTTCAGCGCGGCTAGAACGGTTTCGGCCAGCCAGCCCAGGAAGGAATAGAACAGGAAGAGCCAGAGCAGCTGATAGACAGTATAATCCATAGGATCTCCTTATCAAGATGGTCGAAAGGCAGTATGCCGTTTTTCCCGACCTCTGTGCCGGGAGGCGTACACCATTTGTTTATCTCTGTTTTTCGGCGGACAGGAACTCCTCTATGGCAGTCCTCCCGGCCCGGACCGAACCCTGAACAAAGTCCGGCCTGCCTCCGCCCCGGCCGTCCAGGGCCTGATTCAGTTCCCTCACAAAGGAGCGCAGATCTCCGCCCCGCAGGCCGATGGCGTATTTATACCCCTCCCCATCGCCCCCGGAAAAGCAGGCACAGCGGCCGCCGCAGACTTGGAGGACTGCGTCACACAGGCGGCGCAGTCCGTCGGGAGACAGCCCCTCCTCGAAAAGGATCACATCCCCCGCCCCAGCCAGACCATCGGCCAGCTGGGCAAACCGTGCCTCCTCCATACGGGCGAGGCGGGTCTTCAGGTCCTGATTCTCCCCCAGCAGGCGCTCCACCCCGCCGGCCGTCTCAAAGGGCTTGGCGGAAAGCAGATTAGAGATCCGCCGGTTCTGGCCCAGCACCCGATCCAGATAGCTCAGGGCCCGGCCGCCGCAGAGCAGCTCCACCCGCACGCCCTCCCGGAACTTCTGTACGGAGAGAAGCTTGACCAGCCCCACCTGCCCGGCGGATGCCACATGGGTCCCGCAGCAGGCGCAGGTGTCCGCCCCAGGGAAGGAGACAATGCGGACCTGCCCAGAGATCGCCTTTTTGCTCCGATAGTCCAGCGCAGCCAGCTCCTTCGTCGTGGGGTAGGTGACCGATACGGGGCGGTCCTCCCAGATGTACTGGTTGGCCCGCAGCTCGATGTCCCGCAGGTCTTCCTCCTCCAGCGGCCCGTTGAAATCGATGGTCACCAGGTCGCTGCCCAGATGGAAGCCCACGTTGTCATAGCCGTAGGTACTGTGGATCAGGCCGGAGACGATATGCTCCCCGGAGTGCTGCTGCATCAGGTCGAAGCGCCGCGCCCAGTCTACAGCCCCCTCCACCTGAGTCCCCGGCTCCAGGCGGGCGGCGCAGGTGTGGACCACCGCTCCATCCTGCTCCTGGACCTGGGTGACTGGGATGCCGTTCAGCGTACCGGTGTCCCAGGGCTGCCCTCCCCCTTCAGGATAGAAGGCCGTGCGGTCCAGCACCACAGACCACCCACCCTTGTCAGCAGCACAGGACACCACCTGGGCAGTGAAGCGTGTCAGGAAGGGGTCCTGCTGGTACAGCTTTTCCATATGAAAAACTCCTCTCGGATCGAAATGGCAGAAACAGCATACCACATTCCGTAGGAAAATGCAAAAAAAGAGAGACGGCTGATCTGGGCGGTATCGCCTTCTAAATCCACGACAGCCGGCACTGTCCAAAAGACAGTGCCGGCTGAGCGTTCTCGATATTCCAGAGCTCCTTTTTCAGGGGGCCCCGGCTCACCGGATGGACAGGGCATCGCCCTCCAGGGTGACTGTGCGGCCCAACATCTCAAAGAGCCGGGCAGGAGCCCAGGTGGTGCCGGGGGCGGCAATGTAGGGGGCCATCCCATAGTCCGCAGGGGCGGTCATCCCCACTGCCCCCTTGATCTTCGTCACGCCAATGATCTGGTCCTCTCCCACCGTCATCTGGACAGAGAACTGATCGCTCTCCACGGCGATCCTGTCACCCTCTCCATCTTCGCCGGGGGTGTAGATCACCTGATAGCCAAGCGCCTGGGCCACAGCGGCCACGGGGACCATGGCGGTGCCGTTTTCAACGAGGCCGGTAACGGGCAGGACCATATCTCCCTCCAGCACCAGGTCCAGCGCCGTGCCGTTCTCCGGGAGAACGGAGGACGGTTCCTCCTTCTCACTGGGCAGGAGCATCAGGCCGTCAGCGTGGGTCTGTCCGGGATAGGACAGGGCCACCGCCTGATACCAGGCCATGATCCGGTCTCCTGCCTTCAGGTCCTCCAGTGCGGCAGAGCCGCCCGCATAACGGACAGTCTGGGTATCACCGTCCAGATAGATCAGCAGTCCGCCGTTGTCTGTCGTGACGATCAGGCCGCCGTCCTCCCCCTCTGTGATCTCCTCCACCACATGGTACTGGGCGCAGGAGATATCCTGAGGGATATTCCGGACCACCGCATAGGCTGCGGACTGGGGCGGAAGGGAGCGGGTGGAAATGGGGCTGTGGAACACATAGACGCTCTCCCCCTCCTTCAGGTCCGCGGGATCTGATGCAGTGCGGTTCCCGCTGTCGATCCATACTGTATCAGAAGAAATATTCATGATATACTCACCGTAGCGCTCAGAGGAGAGGACCAGGCGGGTGACTGTGCCCGCTTCATCCCGAACGACCTGGGTCACTTGTCCAAAGTACAGCACGCTGGCCGGGAGAGTCTGGGCCTGAGGTGCAGAGGCGGCGGCGGAAGCTCCAGGCTGACCTTCGGCTTCTGCTGCCATACCGGGGACCGCAAGGGTGCAGAGCAGGGCGCCGCTTATCACAAGAGCAGAGAAGGTTCGTTTCATATCATAACACTCCTTTTTCTTTCAAACGCTCGGAAATTTTTCCTTGCACTGAGATAGACGGTCAAAGGGTAAAAAAGTTCCCCCTCTGGAGAAATTTTTTTGTTCCCTATGAGATATTTTTCCGTGTCCGGGGATATTCCTGGTGAAAAGCTTTTCAAGATCCCGCAAAGGAGGTGAGCTCCCCTGACAGACGAGTCCTTTACCTCGGCCGTTCGGACCTATGGAGACACAGTCTACCGCGTGGCCTATCACGCCCTGAAAAACCGGGCCGACGCCGAGGATGTGATGCAGACCACCCTGCTCCGGCTGCTGGAGCACCGGCAGCCCTTTGAGAGCGAGGAGCACATGAAGCACTGGCTGCTCCGGGTGGCCGTCAACGAGAGCCGGAAGCTGCTGCGCTCCTTCTGGCGCAGGCACGCCGTCCCCCTGGATGAGTGGCGGGATGCCCCCGTGTTCCAGGACCCGGCCCAGTCCGAGCTGTTTCAGGCCGTGATGGCTTTGGACGCCAAATACCGCCTGACCATCTATCTCTACTACTATGAGGGCTGCTCCGTCAGCGAGACGGCAGCCGCCCTCCGCGCAAAGCCATCCACCGTTCAGACCTGGCTGCAGCGGGCCCGGGCCCGCCTGCGCCGCACACTTTCTGAGGAAGAGGAAGGGGAGGGACCTGAGCATGTTCGACCGCAGATCGTACCTTGACACCATTTCGGCCCTGCGGGCCGATCCCGACAAGCTGGAGGAGATCATCAAGATGAAAGAGAATGACCGCAGACATATCCCGCACTCCCTGCGCCCCGTGGCCGCGGTGGCCGCCGCCCTGGCCCTGCTGGGCATCTCCGTGGGCGCTGTCAACACCGAACCGGTCCAGGAGTTCCTGTACCACATCTCCACCGCCGTTCAGGTGGGCGTGTTCCGCCAGGACATCACCACAGAGGAGGGGGTGGACCTCACCATCTACCACATGCCTGAGGTCAGCCTGGAGGACCGGGACGGCCGGGCGATCCTCCTTCTGGACGGGGAGGAGACGGACATCACAGACGCCCTGGCCCAGGATGGGCACTACACCTTTCAGCAGCAGAGTGAGGGCACCGTACTGGACCTGACCGTCACTGGCAGTGTGCAGGACTGGACCCTCATCTGCTCGGTCCACGGCGAGGGCGAGGAGGGACCGGTCTACACCTATACCGGCGGGGAAGCGGATTCCTCCACCGTCACGGTGGACACGGGAGACGAGGTCTCCGGTGTGGTCTCGGCGGAGCCCAAGGAGTCGGGGCTCACCGCCGCCTCGGTCACCCCGGCCGGCTGAGCTCTGAACGCCAGCCGCGTTTCCCCGGAGGTATCCCCAGAGGAGCAGCGGGTCCCCCGGCGCGGCGATGCCGCCCGGGGGACCCGCTCATTCTCTCAGGTGACCGGCTCAAAATCAGAGGCCGGACGGCCGCAGATGGGGCACCGGAAGTCCTCCGGCAGGGTGTCCGACTCGTAGATGAAGCCGCAGATCTTGCAGATAAATCCCTTGGCCTTGGGGGCGTCCGCCACCGCCTGCTCCGGCGCTTCCTGCTCCCCCCTCACGGAGGCGGCCAGGGCATCGGCCAGCGCCTCCAGCTCCTGGTCCTGCCCTGGAGCCAGGGCGGACTTCAACGTCACGGTCTGCTCCAGCAGCTCCATGTTCTTCATCTCCCCCAGTATCTGGGCCATCAGCTTTCCGCTGGCTGGAGCCCAGGAGCCGTTCTGGATCAGAGCCACCGTCCGATCCTGGAGGGCGTGATGGGCGATGTCCCGCAGCAACTCCTCCATGGGGGTGAAAATGCCGTTGTTATAGGTGGCGGAGGCAAAGACGATATGGCTGTACTTAAAGGCGTCAGACAGCACGTAGGAGCAGTGGGTCACCGACACGTCATACAGCTCCACCGGGATGCCCCGCTCCGCCAGGCGGCAGGCCAGGATACCGGCCGCCGTCTCCGTCCCCCCGTAGATGGAAGCGCAGGCAATGAGCACTCCCCGCACTTCCGGCTGGTAGGAGGCCCACTTTTTATATTTGTCCATCAGATAGCCCAGGTCCCTGCGCCAGATCGGACCGTGCAGGGGGCAGACCATCCGGACGTCCAGCCCCTCCACCTTTTTCAGCAGGGCCAGCACCTGAGGGCCGTACTTGCCCACGATGTTGGTGTAGTAGCGGCGGGCCTCGTCCAGCCAGTCCCGGTCAAAATCCACCTCATCGGCAAACAGCACGCCGTTGAGGGCGCCGAAGGTGCCGAAAGCATCGGCGGAGAAAAGGATGTGGTCCGCAGCATCGTAGCTCACCATTACCTCCGGCCAGTGGACCATGGGGGCGGAGTAAAAGGTGAAGGTGTGCCGCCCCGTGCACAGGGTGTCCCCCTCCTTCACCAGCATGGCCCCCTTGGGGGCGCTCCAGTGGAACTGGCGGAGCAGGTTCATCGACTTCCCATTACAGACGATGGTAGTCCCGGGGTAGCGGACCAGCAGGTCGCCCAGGGTAGCGGCGTGGTCGGGCTCCATGTGGTGGACGAATACATAGTCCAGCCTCCGGCCCTGGAGGGCGTGCTCCAGGTTCTCGAAGAACTGGTGCTGGACCGCCCGGTCCACCGTGTCGAAGAGCACCGTCTTCTCATCCAGCAGCAGGTAGGAGTTGTAGGACATCCCCCTGGGGACCGGGTGGTCACTTTCAAAGCGGGGGCTCTGCCGGTCGTTGCCGCCGATCCAGATCAGATCCTCTGTCACGTTCCGCACACAATGCATATCATAAACCTTCTTTCGTATGGAAAATCCTTCTGCTCTTTTATCCTACCACATAGGTTATCCCGGCGCAACCGGCCTCATTATGATTTTCTCGTTTTATTTTGTCTGTGTTCCCGTAACTGGCTGGAAGGACCGACGCCCCAAAGAGAACGGTCCCCGCGGAAAAGGGGTTTCTTTTCCGCGGGGACCGTTTTTATGCCTCTCCGCCCAGGCCGCAGGCCTCGATCACGTGCTGTTCCATCTCCTTGGCGTCGATCCTTACGCCGGCGAAATACTCCAGGGCGAAGACCGCCTGATAGATCAGCATCCCCAGGCCGTTGGCCGCTTTCAGCCCCCGCAGCCGGGCCTGCCGCAGCAGCTCGGTCTCGGCCGGGCTGTAAATGAGGTCGAACACCGCCGCGTGCCCGGGCAGTTCGTCCAGGAAGCTCAGGTCCCGGAACTGGCTGTTCGTCCCTGTCATGCCCAGACTGGTGCAGTTGATGAGGATGTCGCAGTCCCTGGCGCCCCGGCGCAGGTCCTCAAGGGCGAAACCGATGTGCCCCATCCGGCCCTTGGCCAGATTGCACAGGGCCTCCGCCTTCTGGGGGGTCCGGTTGCACACGGTGATGGGGCCCGCCCCCTGCTGCACCAGCTTCAGGGCCACAGCCTTGGCCGCGCCCCCCGCGCCCAGCAGGGTGATGCGGCGGCCCGGCACCTCCACCCCCAGGTCGGTGAGAGCCTGGTAGAAACCCATCCCGTCGGTGTTGTGGCCGATGCACCGCTTTCCCCGGATGCACACGGTGTTGACCGCGCCGTACAGCCGGGCATCCTCCCCCAGCTCATCCATCAGTGGGACCAGGGCCACCTTGTGGGGCATGGTGGCGTTGAAGCCCGCGAAGCCCTCCCGGCGGGCGGTATCCAGCCACTCCTGGGTATCCCCCTGGTGGACCAGGCGCTTGGTGTAGTGATAAGGGATGCCCAGCTTCGCGATCATCGCGTTCTGGATCAGGGGCGATTTGGAGTGCTCCACCGGGTCACCGATGACGCACAGCCTGCCCAGGCCCTGCTCCGTTTTTTCCATCATGATGTCAGCCTCACTTTCCCACGCCGGTCTCCCGCCCCTCTCCGGGCGGCGGGACACGGCGGCGCTCCTTCTCGGTCAGCGCACGTCCTGGCCCCGCCGCACCAGGGCCAGGACGGAGTCCACCGTCTCATCCACCGTGGTGCTGGGGACGGTGTACCGGGCATATTTGCGGTACAGGTTGATGCGCTGATCATACAACAGGAATACCCGGTCCCGCCCCCCGCTGAGCAGGGGCCGGCCGTCCAGCTCCGTGTTGGCGATGTCCCTGGGGTCCCGGTCCAGGAAATAGACGGTGCCGGTGGCGCTGAGGATCTCCATATTCTCCGGCCGGAGGATGATCCCGCCGCCGGTGGAGATGACCGTCCCCTCCATGGCCGCGGCCCGGCGGGCGGCGGCGGTCTCCTCCCGGCGGAAGGCGGCCTCCCCGTCCTGGGCAAAAATGTCCGGGATGGAGCGCCCCGTCTTTTCCACCACCATGGCGTCCGTCTCCACCAGGGGCATCCCCAGCCGCTCCGCCAGGGCCGCCCCCACGCAGGACTTCCCGCTGCCCGGCATGCCGATGAGCACCACATTGGTCTTTCGGACCGTGCCAGTGCCGCTGCGGTCGATCAGCTCCTGCTGCCGGCGGCGGCTGATGGCCATGATGGTCTGGAATAGCTCCTTTACGTCCTCCTCCTGCCGGATGTCCACCGCCAGGCTGGCCCGCTTGGCCAGCACCCGGCGCTCCCGCTCCCGGTCCAGCACCTGCATCCCGTGGGCCAGCTTGTACTCCCCTACCTTGCCAGTGACCTCCATCCGCCGGAGGAAGAGCCGGACCAGCTGTTCGTCCAGCTCGTCGATCTCCTGTCTGTACTGTTCCAAATCGCTCATATCGCGTCCCTCTCTCTGTCCAAATCGGTCATAGGTCCATCAGCTGGCAGGCAGCCAGGGCGGCGGCGGCCTCGATCACGGACAGCGCCCGATGCAGGATACAGGGGTCGTGCCGGCCGGTGATGGTCAGCTCCGCGTCTTTTCGCTGGACCAGATCCACCGTCTGCTGAGGCTGGGCGATGGAGGGGGTGGGCCGGATGCATACCTCGAACTCCACCGGCATCCCGTTGGTGATGCCCCCGTTCACCCCGCCGGAGTGGTTGGTCCGGGTCTTCACTGTGTCTCCATCCATATAAAAGCTGTCGTTGGCCTGGCTCCCCCGCAGGGAGGCAAAGCCCACTCCGTCTCCGAAGCCCACCGCCTTCACCGCGGGCACCGCGAAGAGGTACTGGGAGAAGATGCCCTCCACGTTCTCCCCGTAGTCCGGCGCCCCCAGGCCGGCGGGCAGACCGGTGACGGCACAGCGGATGCACCCGCCTACCGAGTCCATCTGGCTCCTGGCCTCCAGCACCGCCTGCTCATACTGCTCCGGCGTGGGGTCCGGGATGCCCGCCACGTTGGAGATGCGGGCGGCCACCTGGACTCCCTTCTGCTCCAGCAGCTGCTTGGCCACCGCCCCTGCAAAGACCAGCGGCGCAGTCAGCCGGCCGGAGAAATGGCCTCCGCCCCGGTAGTCGTTGCACCCCTGATAGCGCACATAGCCGGCGTAGTCCCCGTGTCCTGGGCGGGGCAGGTCCTTCAGCTTCGCGTAGTCCCTGGAACGGGTGTCGGTATTTGCAATCACCGCGCACAGCGGGGTGCCCGTGGTCCTGCCCTCAAACAGGCCGGAGAGGATCTCCGGCACATCCGCCTCCTTCCGGGCGGTGGACAGGGGACTTCCCCCCGGGGCCCGGCGGGCCATCTCGTCGGATACCCGCTCCAGGTCCAGCTCCAGCCCCGCAGGCACCCCCTCCAGCACCACACCGATGGCGGGGCCGTGGGACTCTCCAAAGATCACATATCGCATGCTTCTCGCTCCTCTCTCTGCCGCAGGACGCGCCCGCCCAGGCTCTCATAGACCTCCCAGAAGTCGGGATAGGACTTGGCCACGCTCTCCGCGCCCCGGATGGTCACTGTCCCTTCCGCCCGGGTGGCGGCCACCGCCAGCATCATGGCGATGCGGTGGTCGTTGTGGCTGTCCGCAACGCCCCCCAGCAGCCGTTCCACGCCGCGGATCTCCAGAAAATCCGCCCCCTCGGTGAGCTGGCCGCCCAGCTTGTTCAGCTCCTCCGGGATAGCCGCCAGGCGGTCACACTCCTTCAGCCGCAGCCGCCCCGCGTTGACCAGCCGGGCCGTCTGCCCGGGCCGGAGGGCGGCCCGCACCGCCAGGGCTGGAGCCAGGTCCGGACACTGGGCAATGTCCAGCTCCACCCGGCCCGGCCCGGCCAGCTGCTGGAAATAGGATACAACACACCGGTCCCCCTGGGTGGAGTCCGGGTCCAGGCCCTCCACCGTCAGCGGGCTCCCCAGCCCGGCGGCAGCCAGCCAGAAGGCGGCCTGGGAGTAGTCCGCCTCCTCCCCCAGAGTGCCGCGGCCGTACTGCTGGCCTCCGGGCACCCGGAAGCCCTCGGGCAGCTCCTCCACCCGGATGCCCCGGTCCCGCAGCACCTGGAGGGTCATGTCCACATACCCTCTGGACTCCAGCGGGGAGGTGAGCCGGATGATGCTCTCCCCCTCCAGCAGCGGCAGGGCAAAGAGCAGGCCCGTGACGAACTGAGAAGACACATCCCCCGGCATGGGATACTCCCCGGGACGCAGCCGGCCCCGGACCGTCAGGGAGTCCCCCTCCCGGCGGTGGGTGATCCCCATCCCGTCAAAGATCCGGAAGTAGGGCTCCTGGGGCCGGTCCATCAGCCTCCCCCGTCCCCGAAACACGCCTCCGCCCTGCAGGGCCAGCGCCACCGGGATCAGGAACCGCAGTGTGGAGCCCGACTCTCCGCACTCCAGCACCGGGAGCTTCCCCTCCCCTTCCCGCAGGCTCTTCAGGCAGTCCCGGGTGGCCCGGATATCCTGGGAATCCGCCCGGTGGGCGGGGTCGTCCAGGTTCTCCCCCGCCAGCGCCCGGGCGATCAGCAGCCGGTGGGCCTGGCTCTTGGAGGGAGGCGGCGTCACCGCCCCGGCCAGCAGCCCAGGCTCGATCATCACTGTCATATGTTTCGCTCCTTTTCTCGCTGTGCTGCAAAAAAACGGGGGACACACCGATGAAATCGATGTGTCCCCCGCATCAGCATCCAGATCTGATCACACGGAGAGGGCCGCCGTCCCACTCTGGGACCGGCACATCCATTCCATCTCTCTGTATTTTCCCAGCACGAAATAGCCGGTGCTCATAAATCGAGCCCAGCTGTTGGTAAAATAGAAAGATGCAGTTGTGAGGATGTGCTGCTTCATGTGGCACCTCACTGAAAATCATTTTTTCTTAGTTTAACCCGATAAAGTGAAAATTGCAATCGCCGTTTCATCCATAATTCCAGATTATAATCACTAAATTTTTGTATGTATTTAACATATTTTAGATGTTTTTTCCCCTTCCGGGGCCAAAAGCCAGGTCTCCAGCACCCGATCCAGAGACGTCCGCACCTGCTCCTCCGTCCCAGACTCCCCCACCGCGCGGATGGTATGATATAGCCGGAGAGAAGAGCTGGGGTCACTGCCCAGACTCCCCCACCGCGCGGATGGTATAGAGCACGCTGCCTCGGGCATGCTCCGCTTGGATGGAGCACCAGCTCGCCCCGCTCTCTGCGGTCACCACCGGCGTCCCCGCCTCCGCCGCCTCCAGATAGGCCTGCCGCGCCAGTTCTGTCCCCCAGCCCTTGTACGAGGGCATGTCCTCCGCCCGGGTCCCGTACAGGGCCGCGGATACCATCACCCGGACTGCTCCGTCCCGCCAGCCCGACTGGACGCTGACCCACTCCACCTGGCCCTCCCGTGTGCCGTACCACTCGGCCTTCACCCGCGGGGCGTCGGAGGCTTCCAGGGGCATGCCCGCATAGGTGGCCTCCTCCAGCCAGCCGCAGTCCGCCGCCGGGTCCGGGATGGACGGCCCCAGAAAATCCGCGCACTGCGCCCAGCTGTCAAACTCCTGGGCGCAGTGGCCCGGAAGTGTGCTGCTCAGCATGCGTTCCAACTCGTCCACCGCCTCCCAGGCCGTCCAGTTCTCCTCCAGTGCGTCGTACACCCCCTGAGAGAAGCCCTCTGCCGGGATGGGCGCCAGAACGCCGCTCTCCCCACCGCATCCAGCCAGTAGGAAGGCGCCCCCCAGTGCCAGGACCGCCGCTCTGATTCCCTTCATCTCCACCGATCCCTTCTTCTCTGTGGTTTGGCTGTATTTTACCATATGAGATACCCCCGCAACAAGCCCGTCTTTCCTGGCGGAGGCCTCCCGGCATCGTGTCCTGCTTAGTGCGCATGGCTCCCGGGCCCCCTCTCTACGCCCTGCAGCACCGATCATACTGGACTGGCGGGCTTTGCGCCGCCGGTCCTCTTGAAAAGCCCCCCCTTCTCCCTTTACAAAACGCCTGCCTCTGGTATATGATAATATGACATCTACCCGTCACACCGGGAGAACAGGAGGACCCTATGGAATACATCATCGTCCCCATGGACCGGGGCCATATCCCCCAGATCGCGGCGCTGGAGCGGGAGTGCTTCTCCACGCCCTGGAGCGAGAACATGCTCTCGGACGCGCTCTTTGACCCCAAGGCCAGCTTCATTGTCGCCGAGGACGGGGAGGGCGGCGTGCTGGGCTACGCCGGTCTCCAGGTGGTGCTGGACGAGGGCTACATCGACAACATCGCCGTGGAGGAGGCCGCCCGCCGTCACGGGGTGGGGGATGCCCTTCTGGACGTGTTCTGCCGCTTCGGGCAGGCCCATCTCTCCTTCCTGACCCTGGAGGTGCGGGCCTCCAACGCCCCCGCCATCGCCCTGTACCGCAAGCATGGCTTTCAGGAGGCGGGCCGCCGGAAAAACTACTACCAGCAGCCCCGGGAGGACGCCATCATCATGACAAGGGAGTTTGAACACCATGAAGCTGAATGAGCTCTCCCCCCAGCAGCTGGCCCAGCTGTACCGTCAGGAGCTGACCTCCGCCTTTCCCCCAGAGGAGCTCAAGCCCCTGCGCTCCATGCTCTCCCTCATGGAGCAGGGACGCTACCAGGCCCTGGGCCTGTACGACGGGGAGGATCTGGTCGCCTACGCCCTGATTTGGCTGGAGCCGGGCTGTCCCTTTGCCCTGCTGGACTACCTGGGCACCATGGCCGGCCTGCGGGACCGGGGCCTGGGCGGCCGGATGCTGGACCTGCTTGCGGAGCACTACGCCCACTTCCGGGGCATCTTCGGGGAGGCGGAGGCCCCTGAAAACGGGGACCCCGCCGGGGAGCCCCTGCGCCGCAGGCGGCTGGCCTTCTATCAGCGCAACGGCTTCCGCTACGGCGGGTACGACTGCGCCCTGTTCGGCGTCCACTACCGGGCCCTGATCCGTGGGGCGGAGGATGTGACGGCTGAGGAACTGCTCCAGGTCCATCAGTCCATCTATCGCCGGCACTTCCCGCCGGCACTCTATCAGCGCTTCATACAGATCCCCCTCCGGCCCGGGGAGCGGCCCAATCCCCCCGGACGCTGGATGGAAGAGGAAAAGGACGGTGTTTCCCAATGAACATTCTGGCCATTGAGTCCTCCTGCGACGAGACCGCCGCTGCGGTGGTGCGGGACGGCAGGACCGTGCTGTCCAACTGTGTGGCCTCTCAGATTGAGATGCACACTATCTACGGCGGCGTGGTGCCCGAGATCGCCTCCCGCAAACATGTGGAGGCAGTGAGCGGTCTGGCCCGGGAGGCCCTGGAGCGGGCCGGCCTGAGCCGGGAGGAGGTGGACGGTGTGGCGGTGACCTATGCCCCGGGCCTGATCGGTGCGGTGCTGGTGGGGGTCAACTTTGCCAAGGGAGCCGCGCTGGCCCTGGACCGGCCCCTGATCCCTGTTCACCATGTGCGGGGCCACATCGCCGCCAACTACCTTACCCACCCGGACCTGGAGCCCCCCTTCGTCTGTCTGTGCGTCTCCGGCGGCACCACCGCCATCGTTGATGTTCGCTCCTATACAGAGATGGAGGTGCTGGGCGGGACCCGGGACGACGCCGCCGGGGAGTGCTTCGACAAGGTGGCCAGGGTGCTGGGCATCGGCTATCCCGGCGGTGCCCCCATGGACCGCCTGGCTGACGGGGGGGACGACGCCAAATATGAGCTGCCCCGGGCCCACGTCCAGGGGGCCGAGCTGGACATGTCCTTCTCCGGCCTGAAGACCGCCTGCCTGAACCTGATCCACAACGCCCAGCAGAAGGGGGATGCCCTGGACCTGCCCTCCTTTGCCGCCTCTTTCGGCCGGGCGGTGAGCGAGAGCCTGGTCCCCCGGGCCATGGAGGCCTCCCGCCGGAAGGGATACGGCAGGCTGGCGGTGGCCGGAGGGGTGGCGGCCAACCGCCGCATCCGGGCCGACCTGGAGGCTGCCTGCCGGCAGAGCGGTGACCGTCTCTTCCTCCCGGAGCTCAAATACTGCGGCGACAACGCTGCCATGATCGGCTGCCAGGGGTACTACGAATTTCTGGCCGGCCGCACTGCGGGCCTGGACCTGAATGCCTATGCCACTCGGGACATCTCCCTGGGATGACACCTTTTTTGTCATTATGTCACCTGCGTTTCGTTTACCGGCCCTCCGCCGCCCGGCCCTCCTTCCCCGCCACAGTCCTACGCTCCCCGGTTGGAGAGCCGGAGTTTTCCACACAGGCTGTGGATAACCCTGTGGAAAATGTGTATAACTTTCCGTAAACAAAAATTCCATGTCTGTATTATGTAAAATAAAAAGCCAGTTGGTGCTCTGCCTTATTTGGCTGGAAACTCCGGATTTTTTAGGCGCCTCAGAGAAGGGTCGGAGCAGGGAGAAGTCCCGCCCTCTCTGCCCGGCCCCTTTTGAAATACACTGGGTAATCTCTGAAAATCACCCTTGACAAGGACGGAACTTTCTGATATAGTAGCTGAGCAAAACAAAGCAGGAACGGTACCCCGTCCTCACCCCAGGCCAGCGCCGAAGGGTCAACATGGATCTGCTCCGCCGGGTCTCCCGGCGGTAGTCTTCACGTGATGCGGGTGCCTGTTCTGGCAGCTGCATTTATTTTTTGTCAGGAGGTGCTTTCCCATCGCTAACACAGGTCATCAAACCAATGAAGAGATCCGGGATAAAGAGGTCCGTCTGATCTCTGAGTCCGGCGAGCAGCTTGGCCTCATGTCCTCTCAGGAGGCGCTGCGCATGGCCGAGGAGCAGGGGCTGGATCTGGTCAAGATCTCTCCCAACGCTGTCCCCCCCGTATGCAAGCTGATGGATTACGGCAAGTTCCGGTTCGAGCAGACCAAGCGCGAGAAGGAAGCCCGCAAGAATCAGCGCGTGGTAGAGATCAAGGAGATCCGGATGTCTCCCAGCATCGACGTCAACGATTTCAACGTCAAGCTCCGCAACGCGCAGAAATTCCTGGCCGACGGCAACCGGTGCAAGATCACCGTGCGCTTCCGCGGCCGGGAGATGGCCCACACCAACATCGGTCAGGACCTGCTTCTGAAGTTTGCCGAGGAGTGCGGCGAGATCGCCGTGATGGACAAGAGCCCCAAGCTGGAGGGGCGGCACATGTCCATTTTCCTCTCCCCCAAACCCGCCAAGGACGCGAAAAAGTAAGTAAAGGAGTTCTCTGTTATGCCGAAGATCAAGATCAAGACCCACAGCGGCGCCAAGAAGCGTTTTTCCCTCACCAAGACCGGCAAGGTCAAGCGCGCCATGACCAAGAAGCGTCACCTGCTCAACGGCCACGGCAAGACCACCAAGCTCAAGCGGGCTCTGCGCGGCACCACCTACGCCGACAAGACCAACGAGGCCGCCATCAAGCGCATGATCCTGTACAAGTAAGATAGAGGGAGGAACAGACAAATGGCACGTGTAAAAGGCGCGATGATGACGCGCAAGAGAAGAAATAAGATCCTCAAGATGGCCAAGGGCTACTGGGGTTCCAAGTCCAAGCACTTCAAGATGGCCAACCAGGCCGTGATGAAGTCCCTGACCTATGCTTATACCGGCCGCCGGCTGAAGAAGCGCGACTTCCGTCAGCTGTGGATCACCCGGATCAACGCCGCCTGTAAGCTGAACGGCATGAATTACTCCACCTTCATGAACGGACTGAAGAAGGCCGGTATCGCCATCAACCGTAAGATGCTGGCTGAGATGGCCGTCAATGACAAGGCCGCGTTCACCCAGCTGACCGAGACCGCCAAGAAGGCCCTCGCCTGATCGGTGCGGCCAGAATCTAAAAGATCCCGGCAGAGACATGGTCTCTGCCGGGATCTCTGCATTTATTTCGCCATCAGGTCCACCAGATTGATCCGATCCTTCACGTCCTGGGAGATGTCCGCATGGTCCTTGATGTGTCGGAGCACCTCCATCGTCAGGCCGTAGGAGTCCTCCAGGCTCCGGTCCAGCTCCATGGGGCCGTTGGTCATGTCAAAGATCACCGGCAGCGCGCTGAGGAAGCTGAAGCGGTTCACCCGCGCTCCCTTGAAGTCCTCCCAGGGATAGAACCGGGCCGTCTGTCCGCGATTCATCCGCAGGCCCTTCTCCGTCACCTCATACCAGTAGTTCTCGTTAAAACGCCGGAGAAACTTATTGGTGCACCAGACAGCCAGGATGCCGATGGAACCGAAGATGGCCAGCAGAGGCCCGCCGGTCAGACTGGGGATCCATTCGCCAAGCAGCCAGTCATAGACAAAGTAGGCGACCACCAGGACCGCGATCTCCGCCAGGATGCCCATGGTCAGCACCTTTTGGAACCGCTTCCCCATCCGATATTTTTTGCTCATGTAAGTGTCCCTCCCGCCCGCCTTCCGCGAGCCTCTTCTCTCCGGTGGCCCGGGCCGCCGGGGGGCGCGGCGGGAAAGCCGTGGACGCGCCCCTTTCATTTGTGATATATCATACCAGCTTCTCCGCCGGAGCGCAACCGTTCTTTTGGAGCTATGTCAAAAAATTCACATTTCATTCACAGGCACGTGCGCTCATCCGCAGGGCTGTTCCGCCGGAGCCGGGGCATCCAGCCGCTCCAGCACCGAGACCGACACCTCAAAGGCCGTCCGCTCCTCGCTGGTCTCCCCCAGGCGCTTGGTATACACCCGGCTCTGGAGGCGGCCCTCCAGCTCCACCCGATTGCCGGGAGCCAGCTCCGCGCATCTTCTGGCCAGGGAGCCCCAGGCGATGCAGGGGAGATAGTCCGTCCGCCCGTACCGCCGGTTCACCGCCAGCATCAGATCACAGATGTCCCGGCCCAGCGGGGTCCTGCGGTACACCGGTACCTTGCACAGAGTGCCCGTCAGCCGCAGGCGGTTCTCCTCCTCCCCCGGTTCCCGGTGCATCTGTCTGGCGTAGACCGAGATCACCAGCCGGCTGCCCACCCCGCTCCTGTTGTTGAAGGAGCGGACCTCCCCCTCTACGGACAGCTCCTCTCCCTCCGTCAGCGGGCAGCGCTCCAGCAGGGCGGCCGAGGCCACCACATTGACCCGGTCCTCCGCTCCGGACAGCCGGCACACCGCCAGGGGGAATTTCAGGTAGGACTCCCCGTGGTTTGTATGGGAGGGCACGGGGGCCTGACACACCCGCCCGTGGAGGACGATCCGATTTTCATTCCATTCAGTCTGCATTGCGGCAACACCCCTATCGTTTGTTGCTCCCAATGTATGCGTCCCTGGCGGCTGGTATGTCCCCTTTTTCTCGTGAGGCCTCTATAGGACGCGAAGGACCTCCCGGCCTGGGCCGGGAGGTCCTTTCAGCTTGCGGAAACGCCTCGCAGAGTTCGCGCCCGCAGGCGGTCAAACCCTGGGCGCGGTTGACTGAAGCTTTCTCAAAAATGTGGCAAAGCCGCTTTTTCGACAGTCTCCTTTTTCCTTCACCGGGGATCGGGGGCCGCCTCCTTCCGAGGGCGGTTCTTTCGATACAGGAGGTCCAGCCCCTTCAGCTGGAGGTCCCGCTCCAGGGCGATCTCATGCCGGCACAGGGGGACCACGAACCGTGCCACTCCCCCGGTGGCCACCACGGTAGTGGGCCGGCCTAGCTCCGCCTCCATCCGGTCAATGAGGCCGTCCACCATGGCCGCGGCGCCGAACATCAGGCCGCTCTGCATGCACTCCACAGTGTTCTTCCCAATGGCCCGCCGGGGCCGTTCCAGCTGGATGCCCGGCAGGAGGGAGGCCCGGCTGGACAGGGCCTCTGCGGAGATGCGCAGGCCTGGCAGCACAGCCCCGCCCAGGAAGGCGTTCCCGTCGTCGATGACCGCGATGGTGGTGGCCGTCCCCATGTCCACCACGGTGAGAGGGGTGGGGTAGGCGTCCACCGCCGCCACCGCCGCCGCGATCAGGTCCGCCCCGGTGGCCCCCGGGTCCTCCAGCAGGATGTTGATCCCGGTCTTGATGCCAGGGCCTACCACCATGGGCTCCTTCCCCGTCAGCTTCACGATGCCGTTGCGGACGGAGTTGAACACCGGCGGCACCACCGATGCCACGATGCAGTCCCGGATCTCCTCCACCCTGGCGCCGAAGAGATCCAGCATGTCCTTGATCTCCACCCCATACTCGTCCGAGGTCTTGGTGGCGTCAGTGGCCAGGCGGGCCTCAAAGAGGATCTCCCCCTCCTGGATCCCCCCCAGGGTGATGTTGCTGTTCCCAATATCAATGGCCAGAAGCATGTCTCCCACTCCATCCCGGCCCCGGACCGGGACCGCAGTTTTCTTGCTCCATTATACCGAAACGGGCCGCGGATTGCAACCCGCGGCCCCTTCCTCAGCCCTCGTGCTCGATCTGCTCCTGGAGCATCTTCAGCTCCCCCAGGGTGGACACCGACAGTCCGCTCTCCAGCAGCCGGAGCTGGACCTTGCCAGACATAGTGTTCCAGTAGGTGAGCAGGTCGCGGTCCTCCCCCACCACGTCCTGGGGTCGGCGGAAATACTGCTTCATAGTCATCCTCCTCCGCCCACAGTGTCCCCCGCCGGCCCCATTCCTATGCGGAAAAGGCCCGGACAGAAGCTGTCCGGGCCTTTGGTCTATGGGGTCATACGTCCTGCTTGGGCTCCTCCGGGGCGGCAGGCGCCTCCTCGGGGGCAGCGGCCTCCTCTGCCGGGGTCTCCGGGACCTCCTGCTCCGGGGCGGGCTCCTCGGGGGGGACATCCTCCACCACCGGCTCAGCGGTGACGCTCTCTGCCTCCTCCTCCACACAGCCCTGGGCCTTCAGCTCCGCAATGCGGGCGTTGTTGGTTTCAATGGCCGCCTTAGCCTGGCTGATCCGTCCGCAGGCGGCGGCATAGGCCCCCTCCGGGGCGGCGCCCCGCTCCGCGTAGTACAGCCGGCCCAGCTCCAGGTACGCCTTCTTGATGGTGTCCTCCTCGCCCATATTACTGGTCTTCAGCTTCGCGATCTCCGCCAGCTGCTTTGACTTCGCCACACCGCTCTGGGCCAGGTCCGTGACCTTCTCCCGCAGATCATCAAAAGAAAATGCCATGGTCAAAACCTCCTTCAAATGCTTCAAACGCGGTCCTTCCGCTTGGTGGCTTCATTTTATACTACTTTCCCGGCCAGCGCAAGGCAGGCAGCCGCGATTTAATCTTTTTTTCATATTCCCTGCATCCCAGTTTAAGATTTCCCCCTGTCCGGGCCCTGAGTTCTCCCCGGCCCAAAACATACCATTTTTCTCCTGCAATTCGGCCAAATTTCGATATTTTTCCAGCGGTTTAAGATTTTAAGCCGTACATTTGCACTAAGATTAAATGACGAAAAAACGGCGCAGGCTATGCTTTGAAGCAGCAGGTGAAAGGAGGCAGTGCGCTTTGAACGTCAAAAAACATCTGAGTATTCGAATGGACGGGGAACTTCACGATAAATTCCAGTACGTGGCGGCCTATGAGGGACGCTCCATGAGCGGTCAGGTCCTCTATCTGCTTCGGAAATGCGTTCAGGAGCATGAAAAGGAGTATGGAAAGATCACCAAAGAGGATCTGGAGGACCCCTCTGTCCAGTCCACCTGACCTCCGCCCTCCTCCGGGGAGGGTGTTTTTAAGAAGCAAGGGTGCCCGCCCACGGGGCGGGCACCCTTGCTTTTTCCCCGGTCTCTGTCATTTTTCTCCGCTTTCACTTGCGTCTTTTTCCGATGCGTATTATCATGAGGGCATGATCCCCGGCTGCCGTGCCCCCGCGGCAGGCCGGACCGGAAAGGGCTGATGTTCCGTGAAGATGGGCAGCGCGCTCCTCGACCTCCTGTTCCCGCCCCTCTGTCCCTTCTGCCGCCGGCTCCTGACGGAGCGGCACGCCCTGCTCTGCCCGGATTGTCAGCGGACGCTGCCTTGGCTGGAGGGGGACTCCGCCCGGCGCACGGGGGAATTTTTCGGGGTGTGCGTCTCTCCCCTGGCCTACCGGGGCCCGGTGCGGGAGGCCGTCCACCGCTACAAATTCTCCGGAAGCCGGAGCTATGCCCGCCCCTTCGGCCAGCTCATGGCCCAGTGCGTCCGGGACCAGCTGGACGGACGGTTCGACTGCGTGACCTGGGCCCCTCTCAGCGCCAGGCGCCTGCGGCAGCGGGGCTATGACCAGGCCCGCCTGCTGGCGGAGGAGGCCGCCCGGGTGCTGGAGGTCCCCGCCCTCCCCCTGCTGAGCAAGACCCGGGATACCCCGCCCCAGTCCGGTCTGGAGGAGGCGGGCCAGCGCCGGGCCAACGTGCTGGGGGTGTACAGAGCGCCTGATGCCGCCGCCGGCCTCCGGGTCCTGCTGGCCGACGACGTGGTCACCACCGGCTCCACCCTGTCCGAATGTGCCAGGACCCTCCTCACCGCCGGAGCGGCGGAGGTGGTGTGCGTCACCCTGGCACAAGCCCGGAAGGACAGGCCGGAAAAGCCGCGAAAAACTGCGAAATAACAGTTGAAATGCAGCCTGCTTGCCGTTATAATAAATAAGAAAGCTCCTGTTTTTGCATATTTTCCAGTTTCAGGGTTATACTCTCCTGGAATACAAGATAAATCGAATGAGGTAATGATATGAATTGGTTTAGCAAGGACATCGGTATCGACCTGGGTACCGCCTCCGTTCTGGTATATGTCAAGGGAAAAGGCGTGGTTCTCCGCGAGCCCTCTGTGGTGGCCATGGACAAGAACACCGGCAAGCTGCTGAAGGTGGGGGCCGAGGCCAACGCCATGCTGGGCCGCACCCCCGGCAACATCATCGCCATGCGCCCCCTGCGGGAGGGCGTCATCTCCGACTACGATATGACGGAGCGGATGTTGAAGGAGTTCATCAAGAAGGTCACCTCCTTCCGCCTGTTCAAGCCCCGTGTGGTCATCTGCGTCCCCTCCGGCATCACGGAGGTGGAGGAGCGCGCCGTCATTGATGCGGGCATCCAGGCGGGCGCCCGCCGGGTCTACCTGATCGAGGAGCCTGTGGCCGCCGCCATCGGCGCGGGCATCGACATCGCCAAGCCCGACGGCCACATGGTAGTGGACATCGGCGGCGGCACCGCCGACATCGCGGTCATCTCCCTGTCCGGCGTGGTGGAGTCCGCCTCCATCAAGATCGCCGGCGACAAGTTCGACGAGGCTGTCATCAAGTACATACGCCGCAAGCACAACGTGCTCATCGGTGAGCGTACTGCTGAGGAGCTGAAGATGACCATCGGCTGTGTCTTCCCCCGCCCGGAGGAGGTCACCATGGACATCAAGGGCCGCTGTCTGATGACCGGCCTGCCCCGGGTGTTCACCGTCTCCTCCAGCGAGATGATCGAGGCCTTTGAAGAGCCCTCCACCCGCATCCTGGAGGCCATCCACGGCGTGCTGGAGCGCACGCCCCCCGAGCTGGTGGCCGACATCTCCACCAACGGCATCGTGATGACTGGCGGCGGCTCCCTGATCTGGGGCTTCGACAAGCTGGTGGAGTCCCACACCGGCATCGAGACCCATGTGGCCGACGACGCCATCTCCTGTGTGGCCTACGGCACGGGCAAGTCCCTGGATGACCTGGACCACATGCAGGACGGGACCATGAACCTGTCCCGCCGCAAGCAGATGAACTATTGATGGACGCAGACAGGCGCGCCGCCCAGCCGGGCGGCGCGCCTTTTTATCCCTTGGGCCGGTCAGCCGCTGATCAGCCGGCCGGACACATAACAGCGGTGGGTGTACAGCATGAGGGAGAGGGTGAGATCACTGGGCTCCGTCCTGGGCCGGCTGGCGGCACAGACATCACACATCCCCAACAGCTCTGCCAGCCGCCGCGTCATATCCCTGGAATAGGCGGAACAGTACAGGTGCAGGGCGGCCTCGATGGAGTCGGGCGTCCGCAGGATGTCCAGGCCCACCTCATAGATCTGGGACAGCTCCCGGGCCAGGGCGGCGAAGCGCCTGCCCTTCTCCTCCCGCCCCGGGATGGGCTCATAAGTCCGCTCCTCCCTCATGCGGCGCAGGAATTCGGTCAGCTTCGCCTCTGCCGCCTGCCTGTCCCCCCGGACCTTGATACGCTCCCCCTCCTCCTGGGCCGAAGGATAGCGCACAGAATACAGGATCGTCTTATCTTCCATCCGGTGTTACCTTCGGTTCCCGGTAGTGCTGGAACGCATATGTAATGCACTGGTTGACTATCTTATTAAATGAGACCCCTGTTTTTTCGCTCTCCTCCATGATGCGCTCAAAGAGCGCCGCATCCAAGCGGATGGTCCGGCTGATGCTGGAAAGTTTCTCCGGGGCCCGCTCGATCCAAAAATCATCCATAAAATCACCCGCTTCGACATGTTCTGCATCCAATTTACCATACTTTTCAAACTAAGGTAATGTACAAAAAAGACTTTTCCGGTGTGCCTGTTCGAGTACATACTTGTACACAGACAGGACTCTGTTATGCATTATATATCGGTACAGGTAGAGAATGGTCCATGTAGCTGGACGGAAAGAAAATTTAAAGCAATATCACGGACAGGGAGCAGGAATGGTACAAACCACGCAGGGTCCGATGCCACGGCCGTCCGAATTTTTTGTAGAGATGGCTCTGGAAGCCGCCCAAAATGAACACCACCGGCTGTATCGGTGGTGTTCAAAATTTTTTAGCGATATCCAGAAAAATATTCTTATCAGCATACATGAGCAAAAGAAGTCATTCGTATGGGACATGATAAGAGCGATTCAGCCCATTCAGTACAAGATTGGAGCGATTTGAATGATTCATGTTACTGAACAAGTGTTTGGGTCAGTCTGCCGGCATGCCATTTTTTAAATCATCCCATGAGGGAAGCCCAGATGCCGCCGAAAATCAGCGCGGGGAGCATATTGGCCACGCGGAACCGATCCCCGAAAGCCAGGTTGACGCCCACGCAGAAGATGAGCAGGGAGCCGATAAAGGAGAGACTGTCGATAACGGTGCCGCTGAGCAGGGGTGCGAGAAGGCCGGCAAAGAGGGTGACGCTCCCCTGAAGGGCCCCTACGGGAAGGGCAGAAAAGATGGCCCCCCTGCCGTAGGTGGAGGAGAATACCATGATAATCATGAAGTCCAGGATGGCCTTTGTGAAAAGGGTGGAGGGATCGTGGTCCAGTGCGTCCTGAAGGGAACCCACGATAGCCATGGCGCCTACACACACCACCAGGGAGGCAGTGACGAAGCCCTCCACAAAGCGGCTGTCCTCCCCGCGGGAGGCCCTGGCCTTGAGCCACTCGCCCAACTGCCCCAGCCGGCCCTCCAAGTTCAAGCGCTCCCCCACCAGGGTGCCCAGCACCAGAGAGAGGATCATCCCCAGGGAGCCGCCGGACTCCAGGCGGGTGCCGGAGACGGACAGCAGGCCGGACAAACCGCCGGCCGCGCCGATGAACAGGGTGCACAGGCCCAGACATCGCAGGACCGCATCCTGGTAGTGCTGCTTCAGGCCGCCTTTAAAAAGCAGGCCCAGGAATCCGCCTAAAATAATGGCGCACACATTGACGAGCGTACCGATGCCGGTCATAAGATCCCTCCCATGCGGCCCCAGACCGGCAGGGCCGGGGCTGTGACCTGACTACTATATCAGATTTCGACGAAAAAAGGAAGCGGCATATGGAAGGAGGCGCGGAACCGCAGGGGCTGTGGGAGTGGGGAACAAAATTTTTGTTGCATTTGGCGCGGGGATGCACTATAATGAGTTCGGACAACTGAATCGAATGTCTTCAGGGCGGGGTGAGATCCCCCACTGGCGGTACAGTCCGCGACCGGGCGCAGCAATGCGCCCGCTGACCCGGTGAAACTCCGGGACCAACGGTTAAAGTCCGGATGGAAGAAGATGTGTGTCAAAACAATGTCGTGCGCCGTCAGGCGCGCGGTCCTGCGCACCTCCTTTATTGTTTTACACCTGGAAGACATGGGCTTTCAGGTGTACCAAAACAAAAAGGAGTGTTTTTTATGTCCGCACCTTCCGCAGTCCAGACCCCCTCCCGTCCCAAGATGGACACCAAGACCATGGTGAGCATCGCCATGCTCACCGGCATCGCCTACATCGTGATGCTCCTGTCCAAGCTGATGCCCAGCGTCATGTTTTTGGACTTCGACTTCAAGGACGTGGTGGTCTGCATCGGCGGCTTCACCTTCGGCCCCTTCGCCGCCGCCATCATCTCTATCCTGGTGGCCTTCATCGAGATGCTCACCATCAGCCACACCGGCCCCATTGGCTTTATCATGAATGTCCTGGCCACCTGCGCCTTCTCCTGCACCGCCTGCTTCATCTACAAGAAGGTCCATTCCAAGAAGGGCGCGGTCCTGGGCCTGGCCTGCGGCGTGGCGTGCCTGGTCGCGGTGATGCTGCTGTGGAACTACCTCATCACCCCCCTGTATATGACCGGCTATTCCCGGGCCGACGTGGCCGGGCTGCTGCCCACCCTGTTCCTCCCCTTCAATCTGGCCAAGGGCGGGATGAACATGGCGGCCACCCTGCTGCTCTACCCCCCGGTGGTGTCCGCCATGCGGAGAGCCGGAGTGGTGCCCTCCTCCCAGAGCACCCAGGAGAAGCGGATCAACGCCGGATTCGTGCTGTTTGCCCTGTCCCTGCTGGCCACCTTCGTGGTCTTTGCCCTGGTGCTGGCGGGCGTGATCTGAATCAAATGAGAAAAACGGCGGACCGCCAGACGGTCCGCCGTTTTTGAGACTGTCGCAAAAGCGGCTGTGCCACGTTTGCGAGAAAACAGCAGTCTGCCGCGCGCAGGGTTTGGCCGCCTGCGGCGGGCAAACCCCACACTTGCAGCCTGAGAAGTGTTTTCCCCGACGCACGTGTCGCCGGGGAAAACAGATCAAAACTGGATTCGCGCCTGCGGGCGCGAACTCTGCGAGGCTTTTTTCACAAGCCGGAAAACGGCGGACCGCCAGACGGTCCGCCGTTTTTCCATACAATGGGGACGCTACCGGGCCCGGAGCTCCCAGAAGGCAACAGCACTGGCCGCCGCCACGTTCAGGGAGTCCACCCCCCGGGCCATGGGGATGCACACGGTGAAGTCGCACTGGGCGATGGTCCGGAGGGCCAGGCCGTCCCCCTCTGTCCCCAGGAGGATGGCCAGCTTCTCCGCCGCGCGGAGCCGGGGGTCCTCGATGCTGAGGGCGGTGCTGTCCAGGGCCATGGCCGCAGTCTGGAAGCCCAGCTCCTTCAGCCTCTCCAGCCCCGGCTGGGGCCACTGGGATGCGTCGGTGCCCAGAAAAGTCCAGGGGATCTGGAACAGGGTGCCCATGCTGACCCGCACCGCCCGGCGGCTGAGGGGGTCACAGCAGGTGGGGGTCACCAGCACGGCGTCCATATGCAGGGCAGCGGCGGAGCGGAAGATAGCCCCCACATTGGTGGGGTCCACGATGCCCTCCAGCACCGCCACCCGGCTGGCCCGGGCGCACAGCTCCTCCACAGAGGGGAGCCTGGGCCGGCGCATGGCGCACAGGATGCCCCGGGTCAGCTCATAGCCGGTCAGCCCGGCCAGAACCGCACGGTCCCCGGTGTAGACCGGCACCTGGCCGCACCGCTCTACGAGGTCTCGGCCCTGTCCCTCCAGCTGCCTGCGCTCCATCAGCAGGGAGAGGGGGACGCAGCCCGCGTCCAGGGCATGTCCGATCACCTTAGGGCTTTCCGCAATAAAAATACCTTTTTCCGGCTCCCGCCGGCTGCGCAGCTGAGCCTG
Organism: Lawsonibacter asaccharolyticus; assembly: GCF_022453915.1. Lineage (NCBI taxonomy): Bacteria > Bacillati > Bacillota > Clostridia > Eubacteriales > Oscillospiraceae > Lawsonibacter > Lawsonibacter asaccharolyticus. The sequence goes on along the minus strand of NZ_CP091870.1, from coordinate 771,711 downwards.
TGTCAGCCGGGCGTACACGTCCAGCTCCGGCGCGTCCAGGTCTGTCACCTCAATGATATCACACATAGGATCTCCCCAAAACTCAATATATCTTAATTATACAGAACAGGAACGGAATACGCAAGAAGCCAGCAGAAAGAGCGCTGCTCCGTCCCCTTCTGCTGTATTTTTTGAAGCAGCGGAAAAAAACGCATTTTCAGGAAGAAAATTGATGACAAATGTTATTTTTTTAAAATAGGGGACGATATAATAAATAAAACATGGGAGAAACAGATCAGTTGCCATGGGGGTCTGTATGGATCATCGATGGCAGCACGAGGGGAGAAGAAAAAATTGTTCAAAAAATTGAAGCTCACGACAAAATTGACTCTGGTCATCAGCGCGGTCGTGATGGTGGTATTCGCGGTCCTCATCACCATAACTGTCGTTACGTCCAGGGCCAGCATTTACACGGGGATCTCCGGCGAGCTTGCCTCAATCGCGGAGTTCAACGGCGGGGAGATCCAGAGCGGGTTTGACACAGTGGAGCGGGCGGCCCTGGGCATCCAGGACTACATAGGACGACTTTACAGCGGCCAGGTCACGGAAGAAGGCGACGCTGACCTGCAGCAGAGCACGCTTTATCCAGGGAGAGCTCTGACGTCCGCCGCCTATAATCTGGAACAATTTGTCGTAGAGACCGCCCGAAATACAGTGAAAAACACCCCCGAGATCAAGATGCTCGGCGTTATGTTTGAGCCCTACCAGCTTCAGAGCGATATGGAAGAATACGGATTTTACATCACCATGGATACAGCGGATACTTCCATTCATATCTATGACGCCTACGAGGGATATGCGAAAGAGGACTCCTACCGCATTCCCGCTGGAGAGGGACATCCCTACATCTCCCAGCCCTATCAGGATGGAGATGGCATGGTGGTGGCCTATGGCACGCCTATCACCTACGGGGGACGGGTCGTAGGTGTGGTGATCACCAGTGTGGACCTGGGCGCCTTTTCTTCTGTAAAAACCACAAGTACGAATTATGATTCCATGTGGGCCACCCTGTTCAATCAGGATGGGATCATTGTCTGGAACAGTAAAAGCGCGGAGTCCACCGGGCTCAATCTGTCTGATATGGTGCCAGACCCTGACCGGCTGGAGGAGCTGAGGTCCCTGATGGCCCAGGGAACTGCTTTTCAGGCAGAGATACCCGCTGAGGAAGGAAAAAATATTTCCTGCTTTTTTAACCCACTTCAGGCCGGGGACGAGACTTGGTGGTCTATGACCGGCCTCTACACCGCCGACGCGGAGAGCACCCTGGTCCAGACGACGCGCCTGCTCCTGCTCCTCTCCCTGGCGAGCCTTTTGCTGATCCTGGCCGTTGTGATCGTAGTTCTCCGGCAAATGCTGCGGCCTGTCCAGAGGGTGGCCAGGGCCGCAGATGAGATCGCCAGCGGTAACTTGGAGATCCAGTTGGATGTCAGCCGTCATGATGAGATCGGACTGCTCGCCGGTTCCTTCCAGACGATGACAGAAAACCTGAGGGCGATCATTCAGGATATCGACTATATGCTGGATGAAATGAGCGTGGGAAATTTCTGCATCAATACCCGGGAGGAAGCGCGCTATGTCGGGGAGTACGGGCGTATCCTGGATTCGATACGGCGTATCAACCGGACACTCAGCCACACATTGAGGCAAATCGATGGCGCGGCCAATCATGTCTTTTCTGGGTCAGAGCAGGCATCTGTAGGCGCTCAGTCTATGGCGCAGGGCGCCACGGAGCAGGCATCCGCCATTCAGGAACTGGCGGCCACAGCCTCTGACATTTTGGAGCATGTACAAAGCAATGCGGAGCATGCGCGGAATGTCAGCGAAAAGGCGGTGACGGTGGGCCGTGAAATCGTGGACAGCAATCAGAAGATGCAGGAGTCGCTGTCCGCAATGACAGAGATCCGGCGCAGCTCCGGCGAAATCGGAAATATCATCAAGACGATCGAGGACATTGCCTTCCAGACTAACATTTTGGCCCTGAATGCAGCGGTGGAGGCTGCCAGAGCCGGCACTGCCGGGAAGGGATTTGCCGTGGTGGCAGAAGAGGTAAGAAATTTGGCGCAGAAGTCCTCTGCTGCATCCCAGGACACAGCAGAGCTGATCCAAAGGTCTCTGTCAGCGATCCAACAGGGCACAACCAGTATGAATGAGACGGCGGAATATATGCAGAGGGTAGTCCAGAGCGCACAGGAGATCACAGAGACGATCCAGCAGATATCCGAGGCGTCCGATCAGCAGGCTGAGGCTCTGGCTCAGATCACCCAGGGCGTGGACCAGATATCCAGTGTGGTCCAAACGAATTCCGCCACAGCAGAGCAGAGCGCCGCAGCAAGCCAGGAGATGGCGAACCAGTCCCGAATTCTGAAAGAGCTGACCGCAAAGTTTCAGTTGAGGGATATAGAGGATGAGGTGGACAATGTAACAGGGGCAGAAGCACAGCACGGACGAGCCTGACCAGGGAGAGGATCGTGTCGTTATGCAGCGCATGCGCTCCTTATAAATGCTGATCTATCTATAAGAAACCGCCCGGCGGAAAGTTCCGCCGGGCGGCTGTGCATAAAACGGGATGAGATCAGCGCTTTTTGCTGAAAATACGCTCCAGGATGTCCCAGTCGTCGTCGCTGACCACGGCCTTCTCCTGGGCGGGGGCAGGCTCCTCCACAGGGGCGGCCGGCTCTCCCGCCTTCTTCTCCTCCACCTTGGCCCCTGCCTGGGTGAAGGGCTTGCTGGGCATGGAGCTCTCCACCTCGTCAAAGCCGGTGGCAATGACAGTGACCCGCAGCTCGTCCTCCAAGGTGTCGTCGAAGGCGGCGCCGAAGATGATGTTGGCCTCGGGGTGGGCGGCCTCCTGTACCAGGTTGGCGGCGGTCTCCACCTCCTCCAGGCCGATATCCATGGAACCGGTGACGTTGATGAGCACGCCCTTGGCGCCGTTGATGGAGGTCTCCAGCAGGGGGCTGGAGATGGCCATCCGGGCGGCCTCCTCCGCCTTGTTCTTGCCCGCGGCGCGGCCCACGCCCATGTGGGCCCGGCCGGCGTCCTTCATGACAGCGGACACGTCAGCAAAGTCCAGGTTGATGAATCCGGTATTCTTGATCAGGTCCGAGATGGACTGGACGGCCTGCTGAAGCACGTCGTCAGCGATCTCGAAAGCGTTGACCATGGTGATCTTCTGATCGGTGGCCAGCTTCAGCCGCTCATTGGGGATGATGACCAGGGAGTCCACCTTGTTGCGCAGCTCCGTAATGCCCCCCTCCGCCTGCTTCATGCGGCGCATACCCTCGAAGCGGAAGGGCTTGGTGACCACGCCTACGGTGAGCACGCCCAGTTCCTTGGCGATGTCGGCTACAATGGGAGCCGCTCCCGTACCGGTGCCGCCGCCCATGCCGGCGGTGATGAACACCATATCCGCGTCCTCCAGGGCCTTGGAGATCTGCGTGCGGTTCTCCTCTGCGGACTTGCGGCCCACTTCGGGGTCAGAGCCCGCCCCCTGGCCATTGGTCAGCTTTTCGCCGATCTGGATCTTATAGGTTGCGCTGGATACGGCCAGCGCCTGCTTGTCCGTATTCACCGCGATGAAATCCACGCCCTTGGTCCCCGTCTTTACCATCCGGTTGACCACGTTGTTTCCGCCGCCGCCGACACCCACTACTTTGATATTTACCACACTGTCGGGACCCATATCCAATCCGAAGGCCATTGATCGCTCCTCCTATGTAAAAAACTAGGGGCCCCACGATCTGACATGTTGTGGGGGAAGCCCTATCGCAGTCTATATTTTGTTACATTGTATCGCTCTTTTTCAGACAGGTCAAGAGAAAACAGGGATTTTTCGCAAACTTTCCAGTAATTCTCTTCATCCGGGGCTGAAGACCACATCATAGTCCTGTCGGGTCAGGTCCATTGTCCCGGTCTCATAGCTCTCCCGCTTCTCCACCACCGCCTCCAGTGCCCGCAGCTTGTGAATAAAATCGCCGCTGATGGGCAGCTTCACATCGAACCGGCCGTCGTAGCGCAGGAGGATCTCCGTCCCCGCAGACAGGTCGATGGAGGACACCTTCTCCAGGGTCCCCCGCTCCTCCAGGGCAGCGAGCAGGGCCATCAGGCCCTGGCGCCGTGTCTCCTCCGCCTGAGGCACCGCCATCTGGGTCCCTGCCTGGGGGGAGAGGACGGTCAGGCCAGTGACGGTCAGCGCTGTGCTGTCCTCCGGAGCGGGTTCCAGCAGACGGCCGCCCACGCTGATGAGCCAAGCTTCCCCGGCCGCCGTCCCGGTCTCTTCGGGCAATTCAGTGTCCTCTGCCTCCTCCGCCGCTGGTGCCTCTGCCGTTGAAGTCCCGCTGGAGGGCAGGATGCTGGCCACCGCGTCCCACTCCCGGATCTCGATGGCAATGGTGCTGGGCAGGTGCCGGACGATGGTCAGCTCCTCCACATAGGGCAGCTTTCGCCGGATATCCTCTGAGATCTGCCCCTTGTTCAGCCGGAACAGGTTGTCGCCCAGCTGGATGCCGGACGCCTCTTCCACCTCCTGGGCGGTGTAGCGGCTGTTCCCAGCGATCAGGATGTGCTCCACCTGGAAGAAGACGGTGGCCCCGAAGGTCAGGGCAGCCACCAGTGCCGCTCCGGCCAGCAGCTTGAACAGCAGGCTGAAGCGGCCCCGGTTTCTCCTTCTCCCTCGTTTGCTTCTGGATGACATGGGTCTCTCCGTTCCTCCGGGCCCTCCGCAGCGGGTGCCCGGCCTTCTCTTACAAAATCGTGGTGATCTCCGCCCCCAGGGCGCGCAGGGCGGTATCCAGTCCGTCATAGCCCCGCCGGATGTACTTCAGCCCCGAGATTCGGGAGGTCCCCTCCGCCCCCAAGGCGGCCACTACCAGCGCAGCGCCGCCCCGCAGGTCACAGCCCCGGACGCGTGCCCCGTGGAGCCTGCGCCCGTTGACCACTGCCACCCGGCCGGCTACCTGGATGTCAGCCCCCATACGGGACAGCTCATCTACGTGGTGGTAACGGCTGGAAAAGATGTTCTCCACAAACATAGTGCTCCCAGTCCCGCCGGCCAGGGCGGCCATGAGGATGGCCTGGGCATCGGTGGGGAAGCCCGGGTGGGGGGCGGTGCGCACTGGGCGGATAGCCCTCAAGGGGCTGTAGCAGGTCAGACGGATCTCCCCCGCCCCGGTCTCCACCCGGCAGCCCGCCTCCTGGAGTGCGCAGAGCACCGCTGTCAGGTGGTCCGGGTCCACTCCCGTGGTCACAATCTCGCCCCCCGCGGCTCCTACTGCGCACAGATAGGTCGCAGCGGCAATTCGGTCTCCGATTACGGTATGTTCCGCGGGGTGGAGGGGCAGTCCGCCCTCTATGGAGATGACCGGCGTCCCCGCCCCCTCCACCTGTGCACCCATGGCCCTCAGGAACTCCTGAAGGTCTACGATCTCCGGCTCCTGGGCGGCCCCCACCAGAGTGGTCCGGCCAGGACAGCCACAGGCGGCCAGCAGGATGTTCTCTGTGGCCCCCACGCTGGGCAGGGAGAGGCACAGCTCCCGCCCCCGCATCTCCTTTCCCCGCCGGCACAGGAGGCTGCCCCCCTCCTCCCGGATCTCCGCCCCCAGCTGGCGCAGCGCGCCCAGATGGAGGTCGATGGGCCGCGGGCCCAGTTCGCAGCCCCCAGGGTAGGACAGCTCCACCTCCCCCATCCGGGTCAGCAGCGCCCCCAGGAAGATCACAGAGGACCGCAGCTCCCCCATCAGGGAAGCGGGGATCACCGTCCCATCCAGCTCCCTCGCGTCCAGCGCGACGGTGTCCCCCTCCCTGCTCACCCCGCAGCCCAGCAGGCGCAGGATGTCCAGGGTAGCGGTCACGTCGGACAGGTCCGGACAGTTGTGGATCACGCTCTCTCCGGGGGCCAGCAGGGCGGCGGCCAGGATGGGCAGCACACTGTTCTTGGCCCCTTGAACAGCGAGCCGCCCCCGCAGGGGGGTTCCGCCGTTGATTTGATAACAGCTCATGGAATGGCCTCCAATCCTTATGGATTCAGGTCATTCTATGGAAAAAAGAGGATCTTGGTTACTTCATCAGGGCCCGGAGGGTCCAGTAGATCTTCTCCCCTGCGTCGGGCACCGCCATAGCCGTCAGTGCCCGGACCATGTCATCCCGGCGGCGGCGGTCCCGCAGCAGATGGTCCGCTGCGTCATAGAGGGTGTTCTCCACACAGTCCCGCTCCAGCAGCAGCACCGCGGCCCCCTGGTCGGCCAGCACCCGGGCGTTCTTCTCCTGGTGGTTGGCGGTGACGTTGGGGGAGGGGACCAGAATCGAGGGCTTGGCGATGGCGGTGAGCTCCGAGATGGTGGAGGCGCCTGCCCGACACAGCACCACATCGGCGGCGGCCATCACCAGGGGCATATCATAGATGTACTCCCGAACCTCGATGCCCGTGCCCTCCAGAGCCAGGCCCCGGCGGCCAATCTCCTCCTGCATCCAGCCATAGTCCCGCCCGGCCCCGTGGATGTGGTGGAAGGGGGCTCCGTCATAGCATTCACGGGCAATGAACTCGCTCATCTTCCGGTTCATCACCTCCGCCCCCAGGGAACCCCAGTAGGACAGCAGAAGAGGCCGCTCATCGGTCAACCCCAGCTTTTCCCTGGCCTCCTGCCGGGTATAGCGGAAAAAGTCGCCCCGCACCGGGGTTCCGGTGACCACCACCTTCTCCGGGTGGTCATAGTGGCTCCGGCTCTCCTCAAAGCCCACCATCACCCGGTCCACCACCTTGGACAATCCCTTGGTGGTCAGGCCGGGCACGGCGTTGGACTCGTGGATGGCGGTGGGGATGTGCCGCCGGGCGGCCTCCTTCACTACGGGGTAGGAGGCGTAGCCCCCGGTGCCCACCACCAGATCCGGCTGAAATTCGTCCAGGATGCGGGCCGCCTGCTGCTTGGATCGGACCATGTTCCGCACCGTGCCCAGGTTGTGGGCGATATCCGCCGGCGCGAAGGAGCGGTGAAAATTGGTGATGGTCACCGAGCGGATCTCATAGCCCTCTTTGGGGACCAGGTGGTTTTCCATCCCGCCATCCGCTCCCACGAACAGGACCTTGCAGTCCGGGTTCCGCTCCTGGAAGATCCGGGCCAGCGCCACCGCCGGATTGACATGTCCCGCCGTGCCGCCGCAGGTAAAAAGGATATTCATGGTATCACTCCACTCTCTCGTTTAGGCCGAAGGCGCGCGCTCCGACGGGGCTGCCCCGCCGCCTGTCTCCCTCCGGATCAGTCATTTTTGGGTGCAGGGATCTGTCTGGATATGCTCAATACGATCCCCATCTCCGCCAGCTGGATCATCAGCGCTGTTCCTCCGTAGCTGAAGAAGGGGAGGGAGATTCCGGTGTTGGGGATCAGATTGGTGACCACGCCCACGTTCAGGAAAACTTGGACCGCCAGCAGGGTGATAATGCCCACGATGGTCAGTGCTCCGAATTTGTCCCGTGCGTGGAGTGCCAGCCAGTACCCCCGCATGATCAGCAGGGAGAACAGGAGCAGCACCACCACCGCCCCGATGAATCCCAGCTCTTCCGCCACGATGGGGAATACAAAGTCGTTTTCCGGCTCGGGGACATAGAGGAATTTCTGTCGGCTCTTGCCCAGCCCCAGGCCCAGCAGGCCGCCGGAGCCGATGGCCAGCAGGGACTGCACCGTCTGAAAGCCGTCCCCCTGCCGCTGGGCCCATGGGTCCAGCCACAGATTGATGCGGGCCGTCATATAGGGGGTCTGGGTGATGATGAACCACATGGCTCCCGCCACCAGGGTCCCGCCGGCGGCGAACCAGCCCAGGCTGATCCCGGCGGCGAAGAGGACCGAGGCTCCCCCCGCCAGCACCAGGATGGTGCCCGACATGTGGGGCTCCATCAGCATCAGCAGGGCGATCACCATCAGGATGGCCCCATAGGGCACCAGCTCCAGAAAGCCGATGCGGTCCAGCCGCTCCAGCGTCCGACCGGTGAGGGTGCGGCGGCTCCACTTCTTCTTTTTCTCTGTGTCCCGCTTGGACAGGCGGGTGGCAAAAAACAGGATCACCGCCACCTTGGCCACCTCCGAGGGCTGGAACTGGATAGGGCCGATGCGCACCCAGCGCTTCACCTCATTGAGCTCCACTCCCAGGGGACTGAGGGCCAGCACCAGCAGAAGGATAGCGGCCACGATGCCAGGTACGGACAGCAGTCGGAAAGTCTGGTAGTTGATCTTGGAGACAAGGAACATGACCACTACCCCAGCCGCGGCATAGACCGCCTGGTTTTTGATATATACCAGCGGGTCGCCGTCGTTGTAATAGGCCGTGGCAAAGGAGGCGGAGAACATCATGATGAGTCCCACGCCCAATAGAAGCATGGTCAGCATGAGAAAGGGCAGATCCAGCGGCCCCCGGGCCAGCTGTTCCTCCACCGTGAGGTCGCGCTTTGGTTTTCGGGCCACGAGGACCACCCCCTGTTCTGAGATACTGTGACAGTGACCCGCCGGAGAGAAAAGCGCTCCGCCCCGCCCGTCACATGGGATATCGGTTCATGACGCCCAGGAAGGCCAGCACGCAGAGGACCAGGGTGGCGCCGGAGAAAACGCAGAACAGCTTGGTCTCGCTCCAGCCCCCCAGCTCCAGGTGGTGATGAAGGGGCGCCATCCGGAAAAAGCGTTTGCCGTGGGTCGCTTTGAAGTAGATCACCTGGATGATATCAGAGAGAGTCTCCAGCACATAGATCAGTCCCACCAGAGGGATAACCAGGGGGACGTCCAGGGCAAAGGCCAGACCGCACACCGCCCCCCCCAGGAACAGGGAGCCGGTGTCCCCCATGAACACCTTGGCTGGATGGAAGTTATAGATCAGAAAGGCGGACAGGCCGCCCGCCAGGGCCGCAGACACCACCGTCAGGTCGCTGCGGTTGAACCAGGCAGACACCGCCACATAGAAGAGGGCGACGGGGATGGTGACCCCGGTGGCCAGCCCGTCGATGCCGTCCGTCAGGTTCACTGCGTTGACGGTAGCCACCATGACGAAGGCGGCGAAGATCATATAGACCACCCATGGCATGGCCAGCTCCACATTAAAAAAGGGGATGTACAGACTCGGGGTCAGATATCCGTAGTTGCGCAGCAGCACGGTGAACGCCACCGCCGCCGCCAGCTGGAGGAGAAATTTCTGCAGGGCCGTCAGCCCCTCGTTGGCGTGATGGCGCAGCTTTTGAAAGTCATCCACAAAGCCAATGGCTCCAAACACCAGAGCGAAGAGGTACACGAAGAGATAGATAAAGTTCCCCCGCTGGATCTCTTCCCAGCCCGCGGTCACAATGGCCACCCCGATCCCCAGGATAAACATCAGTCCGCCCATGGTGGGCGTTCCCTGCTTGGACATGTGCCAGGTGGGTCCGTCCTCCCGGATGCTCTGCCCCGCTTTCCACTTGCGCAGCAGGGGGACCAAGATCTGTCCCGCAATAAAGGTCACTCCAAAGGCCACGATAAAGCTGAGAATATATGACATAGCTGCCACCCTCCAGGCATTCTTTCTCTTGGGTATCACACACAGGTCTGTGCTCAATGGCGTATTATTTTACCACATACGCAGGGACTTTTCCACCGTTTTCTGTCCCCTGTCCCTGCTTTTTTCCCGCGCCTTCCCGCTGGCCGCGGAAATAGCCGGCCACGACTTCCCGCTCGTCCAGGTGGTACTGGACGCCGTTGATCTCCTGATAGGTCTCATGCCCCTTTCCAGCCAGCACGACCACGTCCCCCGGGCGCGCCTGGGACAGGGCCCAGCAGATGGCCTCCGGACGGTCGGGCTCCACGTGGCACTGGGTGTCCATCCCCTCCATGCCCGGCAGGATATCCTCGATGATATCCTCCGGCCCCTCGGTGCGTGGGTTGTCAGAGGTGACCACCACCAGGTCAGCCAGCTCGGCGGCCACTGCCCCCATGAGGGGGCGCTTGCCCCGGTCCCGGTCTCCGCCGCAGCCGAACACACAGATCAGCCGGCCCGCAGTGAAGTCCCGGGCGGTGGTAAGGATGTTCTCCAGGGCATCCGGCGTGTGGGCATAGTCGATGATGACGGTGTAGGCCGTGGGGACAGGCACCACCTCCACCCGGCCCTTCACCCCCCGCACCGCACGCAGGGGGGCGGCCGCCTTGTCCAGCGGGATGTCCAGGCAGAGCCCGCATGCCAGCGCCGCCAGGGCGTTGTAGATGGTAAAGCCGCCGGGGATGGGCAGATGGACCCGGGTGATCTGCCCCCGGGCCACCGCCTCGAACTCCACGTGGCCGGGAAAGAGGCGGATGTTCTTAGCGGTCAGGTCCGCCGTGTCCTTGTTCTCAGAGTAGGTCAGGGAGGGGCAGGCGATCCGCTCCCGGTACCACCGGCCCGCCTCGTCGTCCAGGTTGAGCACCGCACGCTCCGACTGGCGGAACAGCCTCCCCTTAGCCCGCCGGTAGGCCTCCATGGTCCCGTGGTAGTCCAGATGGTCCTGGGTCAGGTTGGTGAACACCCCCGCCTGGAAGGTCAGTCCCTCCACCCGGCTCTGGGCCAGGGCGTGGGAGGAGACCTCCATCACCACATGGGTGCATCCCGCGTCTGCCATGCGCCGCAGCAGCGCCTGGAGCTCATAGGGCTCCGGTGTAGTGCGGTGGGCGGGCAGCTCCAGGGCACCGATCAGATTCCGGTTGGTGCCGATCAGGCCCACACGGGTCTTCAGCGCCCCTTCCAGCATGGCCTTGATAAGATAGGTGGTGGTGGTCTTCCCGTTGGTGCCGGTGACCCCGATCAGGGTCATCTCCTCCCCCGGGTATCCGAACCAAGCGGCGGACACCCGGGCCAGGGCGGCCCTGGGGTCTGGAGTGGAGAGCCAGCTCCCTGTCCGGGGCGGCTCCCGGCACAGGATGGCGGCGGCGCCCTTTTCCAGCGCCTGGGCCACATACCGGTGTCCGTCTGTCTTGGACCCTGAGAGCGTCACAAACAGGGCGCCCGGCTCCAGGGTCCGGCTGTCATACGATATGGAATTTATTTCCATATTCAGGTCGGCGTTGCCCCCCGTGAGGGGGACGCCGGCGAGCAGATCTCGCAGCTTCATGGTGTCACCCCTCAAGGGTGGGTTTCATTTTCTTTAAGAGGTGCGAAATAAGGAAAGACCGCCGCAAAAAATCAGGTCTTTCTCCGCCTGTGTCTTCTTATCCGTCGTAGAGGTATCCGTCTTCCACCTGAGGTGTGCTGAACGTGACGTCTACGATGGTGCCGATGGCCGCAGTCTCTCCGCCGGCCACGCTCTGGCCCTGAGCCTTGCTGGAGGAGCCCAGATAGGTGGCCGCTCCTGCTGCCCGCATGAAGAACCCGGCGGACTCCAGCTTAGAGCGGGCCGCTGCGAAGCTCATCCCGGTGACGTCGGGCACGGTGCCCGTCTCCTCCGGCTCTGCGCCGCCCAGATAGAGGATCACAGTGCTCTCACCGGGGATGACGGAGCCGGCCGCGGGCACCTGGGCGGTGACTGTCTCGCCCTCACCCACGGTGCGGGAGTCCAGCCCCTTCTTTTCCAGGGCAGCCTCCGCGTCGGCGGGGGTCATCCCGGTGACCTTGGGAGTCTGGAGGTCGGCCAGGGCCGCCTCGTCGGCGGTGTACTCCTTCTCCACTCCCAGATAGTCCAGGATCTCGCCGATCAGCTTGCCCGCCATGGGGGCACCCATGTTGCCGCCGCTGATCCAGGTGCCGGTGGTGCCGATGCTGCTCCCCTCCGCGGACCGGGCTGGGGTGTTGTAGGCCAGCAGGACCAGGATCTGGGGGTCGTCGGCGGGGGCGAAGCCCATGAAGGACACCACCACCTCGCCGGGGACGGTGGTCTCCGAGGTGCCCGTCTTGCCGCCGATGGTGTAGCCCGCCTGGCGGGCATTCTTGCCGGTGCCCTTCTCGGCCATCACCACGCTGGTGAGGATCTCCCGGCACTTGTCGCTGGTCTCCTGGCTGACCACCTGCCGCACCACAGTGGGCTCCGTGTTCTCCACCACCGTGCCGTCGGCGGCCGTCACCGTTTGGACCACATAGGGCTGGAGCAGCTTGCCGCCGTTGATGGTAGCGGCGAAAGCTGTGATCATCTGGATGGGGGTGACGGTGAATCGCTGGCCGAAGGAGCCTACCGCCAGGTCCACGCCGGTCATCGTGTTCAGGGGCCAGACCGTACTCACGCCCTCCCCGTTCAGATCGATATTGGTGGGCTCTGTCAGACCGAAGGCTTGGAAATATTCATAAAACTTCTCGATGCCCAGCCGCTGGCCGATCTGCATAAAGGCCGGGTTGCAGGAGTTCTGCACCGCCTCCGCCAGGGTCTGGGTGCCGTGGCCCGGCGCCTTTTTGGAGCAGCTGATAGGCTTTGGCCAGCCCTCCACCATGTAATAACCGGGGCAGTAGAAGGTATCGCTCTCTGACACCACGCCTTCCTCCAGTGCTGCGGCCAGCACCAGGGCCTTGAAGGTGGAGCCCGGCTCGTAGGTGTCGTTCACCGCCTGGCTCCTCCACTGCTTGTTCTGGGCCGTGCCTGTGGCGGCGTTCACCGCCTCCTGGTAGATCTCCTCGTCGGTCTTGCCCTCCGCCTTTTCGCCCTGCCGCTTCTCCAGCTCGGCCTGCACATCAGCCTCCACCTGGGCCCGCAGGCTCTCATCCCGGATGGTCCCGTACTGGTTGGGGTCGTAGTCCGGGGAGCTGGCCATGGCCAGCACTGCCCCGGTCTGGGGGTCCAGCACGACGCACCAGCCGCCCCGCTGGACGTCATAGGCCTTGATTCCCTCCTCCAGGATGCGCTCGGCATAGGACTGGATGGTGGTGTCGATGGTCAGGGTCAGATCGCAGCCGTCCTCTGCGTCCACATACTCGGAGTAGCTGTCGTACATCTCCACGCCGGTCCCGGTGCGGGTGGTGACTACCCGGCCCACCGTGCCCTCCAGCACATCGTTGTAGATGGCCTCTACACCGTAGGCGCCTCCCTCGCTGTTGCAGAAGCCCAGCACATGGGCCGCCAAGTCGCCGTAGGGGTAATACCGCTTGGTGGTGGGGGTGAGGTACAGGAAATGAGACAGCTTGTTTTCCGTGATAAAGGCGCGCAGCTGTTCCGCCTGCTCCTTCTCGATGTTGGTCTTCAGGACCTCATACTGGGAGTAGGTCCGCTCCAATCGGTCCGCCAGAGCCTCCCGGTCCAGGTCCAGCACGGCCAGCACGCCGTCCAGCACCAGGTCCTTCTTGGCCTGGAGGGCCGCCTGATAGGCCGTCAGGTCCGCATTGCCCTCCTCATCCTTGTATTTGGACTCGTCCACGCTGGCCTCCAGGTCCCTGGGAGACAGGATCAGGTTGTAGACGGTGGCTGACATGGCCAGCACGTCTCCGCTGCTGTCGTAGATGCTCCCCCGGAAAGCAGCTACCTCCACATCCCGTGTCTGCTGCTCCACCGCCTCAGCCTGATACTCCTCATGGTGGACGATGGCGATGTTCCACAGCTGGCCGATCAGCGGGATGAACAGACCCACGCCGCACACCAGCATCAGAAAGACCGTGCGACGGAATATCTTGCGCTTGGAGCCGCTCTCCCGTCCACTGCGGCCGGTATTTCGTTCTCTGCGATCGTCCATCCTGGGGTCTCCTCCTCTGGGTCCGTTTCCCTGCTTTGCCGTGCGTTCCGCTCTGCCTTGATAATCTGAGGCGCAAGAAAAGCTCTCTTTTCTTGCGCCCCCTTGCTCCGGGCGCGGGGGGAGCCCCTTCCGCCCGGTCTATCTCTTTCGTCCACCCATGGATCACTATATGCGGCGGGTCACCGGAAATATTCGATCAGACTGGAGATGATCTCCTCCAGCCCCGCCAGCAGGCCCGGGATGCCGGTCTTGGCGTCCTCCTGCCCGTACACCACCACGCTGTCAGGCTCGGACAGATCGATATACTCCACCTGGTCACCGGTGGGCCGGATCATGGTATCTCCCACAGCCGCCTGGATCCGCTCCATGTCAAATACCTTCTCATACTCTGCGCTGAGCGTAGCGTTCTCCGTCTGGAGGGTGGTCAGTTCACTGCGCAGGGTCACCACCTGGTCAGTCAGCACGGCGTACTGGGTGTAGCTCAGCAGCAGCAGGGCGGCGAACACCCCCACTGCCAAAAAGCCGATCACCGCGAATACCGAGGCCTGCCCCGCCTCTCGGACCTGGACCTGGGTACGGGTGAGGACCCGCTCCCTGGGGCGGACCCGGGGCTTGGGACGGAGCACCTCCTCCCGCCTCGGCGCCCGGACAGCGGTGCCGTCATAGGCGGGGGCGTAGGCCACACTGCCATAGGTTCGGTATGAGCTTAGCTGACTGCGCCGGCGGGTGGCCATGGCATTCACTCCATTTCTCTTCAGTATCCTTTATAACACACATATCACAGACGACCGCAGAGTCGTTTTTTACAGCTTTTCCGCTGCCCGGAGCTTGGCGCTGCGGGCCCGGGGATTGTCCCGGACCTCCTCCTCCGAGGGCAGGATCGGCTTGCGGCTCACCAACCGGATCTGGGGTTTTTTCCCGCATACGCATACCGGAAAATCGGGCGGGCAGGTACAGCCCCGGGCAAACTCCGCCAGGCCGGTCTTGACGATCCGATCCTCCAGGGAGTGGAAGGTGATAACGGCCAGCCGTCCCCCCGGATTCAGCCGGGGCACAGCCGCCTGGAGCATCCGGTCCACCGAGGCGAGCTCGTCGTTGACCGCGATGCGGATGGCCTGGAAAGACCGCTTGGCCGGGTGCTGCTTCTCCTTCAGTGCCCGGGCAGGCATGGCCTCCCGGACAATCTGCGCCAGCTCCATGGTGGTCTGGATGGGCCTGTCCTGCCGACGCCGGACGATAGCGGCGGCGATCTGGGGGGCATACCGCTCCTCTCCATACTGGTACAGGATGCGCCGCAGCTCCTCCTGCGGCCACTGGTTGACCACCTCTGCGGCGGTCATCCCGCCGCTCTGGTCCATCCGCATGTCCAGGGGCGCGTCCGCCATGTAGGAGAATCCTCTCGTGCTGTCATCCAGCTGGGGCGAGGACACCCCCAGGTCAAAGAGCATCCCATCCGCGCCGGACAGGGACAGCTCGTTCAAGATCCTATCGATCTGGTCGAAATTGCTGTGGACCAGGGTCACCCGGTCCCGCCATTGGGCCAGCCGCTCCTCCGCTGCCTCCAGGGCGGCCTGGTCCCGGTCCACGCAGATCAGCCGTCCGGTGGTCAGCCGCCGGGCGATCTCCCGGCTGTGTCCTGCCCGGCCCAGGGTCCCGTCCAGATAGACGCCCTCCGGGCGGATGTTCAGCGCCTGGATGCACTCATTCAGCAGCACCGGGCGGTGGGTAAAGGTCTCACTCATTTCGTCAGAACCCCAGTGCGGCCAGACAGGCCTTCATCTTCTCCGGGGTCATCTCCTCCTCTTCCCGGGCATTCCAAGTCTCAGCGCTCCATATCTCGGCCCGGTCGTTGACGCCGATGATGACGGCGTCCTTCTCCAAGCCCGCGTATTTTCTCAGCTTCTGGGGGATGACGATGCGGCCCTGGCTGTCCAGCTCGCATTTCGAGGCGTTGGCAAACAGGGGGCGCATGGCGGCCGACTGGCTCATGGGCAGGGAGGCAAATTTTTCCGTAAAGCGGTTCCAGGTCTCCTGGGGGTAGATGGCCAGACACTCGTCCACCCCCATGGCCAGGTAGAAGGTCACGCCCAGCTCCTCACGGAGCTTGGCAGGGATAAAGAGACGGCCCTTGGCATCGATGCTGTGTTCATAGGTGCCGGTCATCGCTCTCCCTCCCCACTTTGATGGATCTCAGCGGGATTTTACTCCACTTTGCCCCACTCTGCCTTTTAGTATAAAAGCACTTTACATAAAATGCAAGACTTTTTTTCAATTTGCCACAGAAAAAAAACCGCTGATTTTTCAGAAAATCAGCGGTTTTTTCGGCACGGAAACTGTGTTTCCGCCGCCCGATTTTGGTTTACATCTTTTGACCCATGCAAGGCGTTGTATAGACCGGTTTTCAGCGCACAATATGTGGCACCGCCCCTCCGTTCAGGATACACCGGGCTTTTTTCCCTTTCCGGGGCACTCTTTTATCCCCCCTCCGATCCTCCTGTCTCCAGGCGGCTCTTCAGCAGAGCGTTCACCGCCCCCGGGTCCGCCTTGCCCTTCAGCTCCTTCATCACCCGGCCCATGAGAAAACCAAGGGCCTTCTCCTTGCCCGCCCGATAATCCGCCGCAGACTGGGGATGCTCCTCCAGGACCCGGGCCACCGCGCCGGCAATGACCCTTTCGTCCCGGATCTGCTCCAGGCCGTGGACCGTCACCCACTCCTCCGGGTCCAGGTCCTCCGCGAAAATGCCCCGGAACACCTTGGATGCGGTGTTTCGGTTGATCCGTCCCGCTTGGACCATCCCGATCAGCTTAACCAGGGTGGCGGGGGTCAGCCTCATGTCCTTTGGCTCCAGCTCCTCCTCCTTCAGGCGGCGCATCATGTCCCCCAGCATCCAGTTGGCCGCCTCCTTGGCCGGCACCCCCAGGGCCGTCACCTCCTCGAAGAAGTCCACCAGGGCCTTCTGCCCGGTGATGATGCCGGCGTCGTACTCCGGCAGGCCCAGCTGGGTCTGATACCGCCGCTTCCGCTCCTCCGCCATCTCGGGCTGTTCCGCCCGCAGCCCCTCCAGGTACTCCTCCGACAGCTCCAGAGGCGGGATGTCCGGTTCCGGGAAGTAGCGGTAGTCCTGGGCGTCCTCCTTGGAGCGCATGGAGAAGGTGGCGTCCTTGTTGTCATCCCAGCGCCGGGTCTCCTGGACCACGCGCCCGCCCTCCTCCAGCAGCTCCGCCTGGCGGCGGGCCTCGTAGGCGATGGCCCGGGCAATGGCCTTGAAGGAGTTCAGGTTCTTCATCTCCGTCCGGGTCCCAAGCTCCCGGGAGCCCGCCGGCCGGACGGAGAGGTTCACGTCACAGCGCAGGGAGCCCTCCTGCATCTTGCAGTCCGAGATCCCCAGATACTCCAGGATGGACTTCAGCTTCTCCAGATAGGCGATCACCTCCTCAGCGGAGCGGAAGTCGGGCTCGGTGACGATCTCGACCAGCGGCACGCCGCAGCGGTTGTAGTCCGCCCGGGTCTGGTCCAGCCAGGGGTCGTGGACCAGCTTGCCCGCGTCCTCCTCCATGTGCAGCTCGTGGATGCGGACCACCTTCTCCCCCGCCGCCGTGGCGATGCTCACACGCCCGTTCCGGGCAATGGGGAGGTAGAGCTGGGACACTTGGTACGCCTTGGGCAGGTCGGGATAGAAGTAGTTTTTCCGGTCGAACCGGCTGCGCCGGGTGATCTCGCAGTTCAGCGCCAGCCCGGCACGGCAGGCGTACTCCACCACCTTTCGGTTCACCATGGGCAGGGTCCCAGGCATTCCAGTGCAGATGGGGCAGCAGTGGGTGTTGGGCTCTCCCCCGAACCGGGTGGTGCAGGAGCAGAATATCTTGGTGCGGGTGGCCAGCTCCGCGTGGGTCTCCAGCCCGATCACAGTTTCCCAGGTCATGTCATCCAACCTCCTTTTCCGCCGGAGCCCGCGTATGCCAGTCTGTCTCCAGCTGGAAGGCGTGGGCGGCGTTCAGCACGTTCTTCTCCCCCAGCGGAGGGCCGATGAGCTGGGCGCCCACCGGCAGCCCCGTCTCGTCAAAGCCGCAGGGCATAGACAGCCCCGGCAGCCCCGCCAGGTTCACCGGCACGGTGTCGATGTCGCTCAGGTACATCCGCAAGGGGTCGGACAGGCTCTCCCCCAGCCGGGGGGCCGCGGCAGGCGCGGTGGGAGTGAGCATCACATCACACTGACAGAATGCCTCGTCGAAGGCCCTCTTGATCATCCCCTTTGCCCGCAGAGCCTTCAGGTAGTAGGCGTCGTAGTAGCCGGAGGAGAGCACGAAGGTGCCCAGCAGGATCCGCCGCCGGACCTCGGGGCCGAAGCCCTCGGTGCGGGTCTGCTGATACAGCTCCCGCAGGTCCCCGTACCCCTCCGCCCGCCAGCCATACTTCACCCCGTCGAACCGTGACAGGTTTGAGGACGCCTCCGCGCAGGCAATGATATAATAGGTCGGGATGACATACTCCATCATGGGGAAGGACAGGGGCACCAGCTCTGCCCCCCGGTCCCGCAGCACGTCCGCCGCCGCCAGGACGCAGGCCCGCACCGCACTGTCCAGCCCCTCCCCGAAGCACTCCCGGGGCAGCCCGATCCGCAGGCCTCTCACGTCTCCGGTCAGGGAGGCCAGCAGCCCCCCAGCGGGCACATCCAGAGAGGTGCCGTCCCTCGGGTCGCGGCCCATCACCAGGTCCAGCACGGCAGCACAGTCGGCCGCGTCCCGGGCCAGGGGACCCATCTGGTCCAGGGAGGAGGCGTAGGCGATCAGCCCGTACCGGGACACGGTCCCGTAGGTGGGCTTGATCCCGGTGACGCCGCAGAATGCGGCTGGCTGGCGGATGGAGCCGCCGGTGTCCGACCCGATGGCGTACCAGCTGGAGCGGGCGGCCACCGCCGCCGCGGCACCGCCAGAGGAGCCGCCGGGAACCCGCTCCCGGTCCCAGGGGTTGCGCACCGGCCCCAGGAAAGAGGTCTCGCTGGTGGACCCCATGGCGAACTCGTCCATGTTCAGCTTGCCCAGGGAGACGGCCCCCGCCCCCTCCAGCCGCTCTACCAGGGTGGCGTCATAAGGGGGGCGGAACCCGGCCAGGATCCGGGAGGCGCAGGTGGTGGACACCCCTCTGGTGCAGATGTTGTCCTTGAGGGCCATGGGGACCCCCGCCAGGGGGCCCGCCAGCCGCCCCGCCGCCAGCTCCTTTTCCGCCCAGGCGGCCCGCTCCAGGGCCCGCTCCGCCGTAATTTCAGTAAAGGCGTTGTCCCCCGCCGTCTCCTCAATGCGCTCCAGCGCCGCCTTCACCGCCTCCGTGGGGCTGACCTCGCCCCGCCTGATGGCCGCCCCCAGCTGGAGCGCGGTGAGTTTCATGATCTCCTGCATCGTCCTTCCCTCCTATTCCACGGCCTTGGGGACCAGGAAGGTCCCTCCGTCGGTGGCCGGCGCGTTCTTCAGCAGCTCCCCCCGGTCCATGGAGGGGGCTGTCTCATCCTCCCGCAGCACGTTCTTCAGGGGGACGATGTGGCTCATGGGCTCCGCCCCGCTGGTGTCCAGGCCGTCCAGCACATCCATATAGGAGAGGATCTGTTCCAGCTCCCCCGCCATCCGCCCGGCCTCCTCCTCCGACAGCTTCAGCCGGGAGAGGGCGGCGATATGGGCCGCCATTTCCGTTGTGATCTTCATTCTGTTTCACCTCTCTGCATGTTTTCAAACTCACGGCTCCAGGCGGCTCTGGTCCCGGGGGAACAGGCTGGCCTCCCGCACGTTCTCCAGGCCGCACAGCTTCATGGTCAGCCGCTCCAGGCCGATGCCCAGGCCGCCGTGGGGCGGCATGCCGTGCTGGTGGATGGTGAGGAAGTCCCGGAACTTCTCCGGGTGCATCCCCCGGGCCTCCATCTTGGCCACCTGGGCCTGGTAGTCGTGGACCCGCTGGCCGCCGGTGGTCACCTCCATCCCCCGGAACAGCAGGTCGAAGGACAGGGTGCAGCGTGGGTCCTCCGGGTCGTCCATGGCGTAGAAGGGGCGCTTCTTGCTGGGGTAGTGGGTGACAAAGACAAAGTCCGCTCCATACTCCTCCTGGAAATAGCGTCCGATGTTGGCCTCCTCCTCCGGCTCCAGGTCAAAGGGGTCCCGGATAGGGCGGCCATACTTCTCCGCGGCCAGCCGCTTGGCCTCATCGAACCGCACGCAGGGGATACGGTCCACCCGGGGCAGCTCCGCCTCCAGCCGCTTCAGGTCCTCGCTGTACTCCCGCGCCAGCAGCTCCATGCAGTATTTCAAAAACCCGGCCTCCACCTCCATCACATCGTAGAAGGAGTCGATGAAGCCCATCTCCAGGTCCAGGCCGGTGTACTCATTCAGGTGCCGGGGGGTGGAGTGCTTCTCCGCCCGGAAGACGGGACCGATCTCAAAGACCCGCTGGAAGGAGCCCACCATAGTCTGCTTATAGAACTGGGGGGACTGGGCGAGAAATGCCTTGCGCCCGAAGTAGTCCAGCCGGAAGATGTTGCTGCCCCCCTCGGCCCCGGCGTGGACGATCTTGGGGGTGTGGATCTCGGTGAAGCCCTGGGCGGTGAGGTACTCCCGGAAGGCCCGGCTGATTCCCTCCTGCACCTTGAAGACGGAGCGGGTGCGCAGGCTGCGCAGCACAAGGGGCCTCAGGGACAGCTCCGTGTCCAGGTTCAGCCTCAGCCGCCGCTTGGAGACGGCCACCGGCATGGGCGCGGCGGGCCGGGACAGCACCCGCACCTCCTCCGCCGCCAGCTCCCGGCCCCCGGGGGCCCGTTCCTCCCGCCGCACCGTCCCGGTGACCACCGCGGCACACTCCTCACACAGCCCCTCCGGCAGCTCCTCCGGCCGGCACACGCACTGGACCGCCCCGTCCCGCACCCGCAGGGCAAGGAAGGTGATCCCGCCCATGGCCCGCAGGCTGTGGACCGCCCCCTTCAGGGTGACGGCCTGCCCGTCCAGCGCTCCTCCCGCGATTTCCCCGAACCCCAGGGGGACGTGCTTTGTTTCCGTGACATACTTCATGCTGATCTCATCCTTTCCTGATCGATCTTTCCGGAGGAACGCAAAAATCCCGGGCCGTATCTAAAAATGATACGACCCGGGACGGAATTTCAAATCATTCCGCGGTGCCACCCGCGTTGCTCCTCCAACAAGGAACCTCTTTCGAGCCCCGCTAACGTGGGGAATACGTGCGGCCCTCAGCCGGATCTCTCCGGTTCGAACCGCCAGCTCAGAAGTGTTGCGCAGCTCCGTCTTTCCCAACCAGGCTTTCAGTCGGTGACCCGGTCTCTCTGTTGGACGCCTTGGAGCGCGGTCTTCATCAGCGCTTTTGCCATATGGATTTTTTATGGTCGGATTATACGCTTCTTCACTTTTCCCTGTCAATGGTCATTTTATACAGAATCCGTGTCCGATTTTTGGTTGCACACGAGGAAATTTTATGCTAGACTGGCACAAAGGAGGGGGCCGCGCCCCCGGACCCGGATCATTTGGAGTGAGGTTTTTCATGATGCTGAATTGGAACGAGCTGGAGGCCCAGTGCCTCTCCTGTCAGAAGTGCGCCCTGGCGGATAAACGCACCAATGTGGTGTTCGGCGTAGGCCCCCGGGACGCCGAGGTCATGTTCATCGGTGAGGGCCCCGGCGAGAACGAGGACCTTCAGGGCGAGCCCTTTGTGGGCCGGGGGGGCAAGCTGCTGGACGACATGCTGGAGCTCATCGACCTGGACCGGCATAAGAACGTCTACATTGCCAACATCGTCAAGTGCCGTCCGCCTCAGAACCGGGACCCCCTGAATACGGAGCAGGATGCCTGCATCGGCTATCTCCGCAATCAGGCGGCCCTGATCCGCCCCAAGATCATCGTATGTCTGGGCCGCATCGCCGCCATGCGCATCATCAAGGAGGATTTCAAAATCACCAAGGAGCACGGCCAGTGGTTCGAGAAGTCCGGCGTCCAGATGATGGCCCTGTTCCACCCCGCCGCCATCCTCCGGGACCCCCGGCGCAGGCCCGAGACCTTTGAGGACCTGAAAAAGCTCCAGGCCAAGATCCAGGAGCTGTGCACCCACACCTATTGAGAACGCCCCGCCGGCGGGCGCGGACTCTGCGAGGTTTTTCCAAAAGCTGGAGTGGGCGCCGGAAACTGTCGAAAAAGCGGCTTTGCCGCTTTTTCGAGAAAGATGCAGTCTGCCGCGCGCAGGGTTTGTCCGCCGCAGGCGGACAAACCCCACACCTGTAGCCTGAGAAGTGTTTTCCCTGACGCACATGCCGCCGGGGAAAACACTTCTCAACTTGATCCGCGCCTGCGGGCGCGAATTTTGGCAAATTGAAGCGGGCGCCGGAGATCCCGGCGCCCGCTGTTTTATGTCTCTCTTTCCTGCTCTGACTCCTGCTCCTTCAGGCAGTATTCGATCATGCTGACCACCACGTTGCTGAAGCTGGTGTCGTTCTCTGCCGCAATTTTCAACACCTTGTCATGGACTTCTTTGCTCAAATAAATAGAACGGTTTACGGATTCCTTTTTCCTCTTTGTTGGTTTTATCGTAAAGGCCATTGCACTTTCTCCTCACTATTCTATGAGGAAATTATATTTTGTTCTTTTGATGTTTAATATAATCAAAATTACAACTTGTTTTTTCTAATTGTTTTTGGTATGTTAGGAGTTGAGGTGAGTGTTATGACATTGGAAGAATTCCAAACATATCTGAAACGACCCGCCACAATGGAGGAGGCGGGGGAGATCGTGGACATTTTGGGCTCCACCATCCTGTCCGCCGTCAAGATGCTCCCGAATACCGAGGAGAACAAAGAGGTCAGTCTTTTTCTGTCCATGGGGTTCGGCGTGGCCTTCTACCGCCGCTTTAAATCCATCATGCCTCCAGAGGAATTTTTCCGCCACCTGCAGGAGATGATGGACAGCCAAAATGCTGAAAACGCCCAGGACCTCGCCTGAGCGTTTCAATGACCCCGAATCCGCTCTACACCAAAACCAGGAGAAATGCCCGCCATGCAGGGCCCGATGCCCCCATCGGGCCCTGCACCTCAAGGATCACGCAAAGGGCGGAGATACCCCGCAGGGGCGGCCCCCAGAGCCGCCCCCAAAGCCTTCCCCCCTCTGGGGGGAAGGTGGCACGGCGAAGCCGTGACGGATGAGGGGTGTCCTTCCGCCGGCATCGACGGAAGGGGCGGGTCTGGGACTCGCCCCTACGCTACGCCGCAAATCCAGGAACTGCGGGCGGGGGCAGGCCCCGCCCCTGCAAAGGACTGAGGGAGAACTGTGCGCCATACAGGGCCCCATCCCCCATCGGGCCGCACACCCAGACGGGGCAGGGCACCGTTCCCCATGTAGTACAGAGACCCGGCCCCGCTCCCCATCATATCCATCCCCTCAAAACTGCCAGCAGGCGGAGGGCTCACGCCCTCCGCCCGCCTCTCTTTTTCCCATCACATGGGCATGTCGGTGCACCGCCGGTCACAGCACCACTGATGGATCAGCTTGACTACCTTCTGGTGCTCCGGGTGGTCCCGGTAGACCACCAGATTTTCCTCCTTGTCGATCTCCGTGTACATGCACAGGTCGCAGTTGCTCAGACCGATGGGGGGCTGAAACACCTCCAGCCTCTCCACGCAGGGCACCAGATCCCGCAGTGCGGTCATCCGGGCCACCAGGGTCTCCGCCGCCGCCCTGCGCTCCTCCTCACTCAGCTCGGGCTTGAAATTCCAGGACACGATATGACGTACCATTGGGGCCGCCTCCTCACAGTTGTTGTACCCCAATTTTACTCCCTGGCCCCCCTGCCGTCAATTCCGAATTCCCAGCTCCCCCGCCGCGTCCAGCACCTCAGGCAGCGCCGCCACCGCCGAAGTGATGCCCAGCTCTTGGGCAACCTCCAGCTTCTTGCGCAGGGTGTCCCTGTCGTCAAAGAGGACGAAGTGGGCCCCGCTCTCCCGGCTCATGTAGGTGAAGTAGCGGGCGCACAGCTCATGGGAGAAGAACACCGAGGGGTGCAGCTGCTCCAGCTTCTCCTCCAGCTCCCGCCGGCTCAGGGGCACCCCGCTCCCTGTGGGGGAGGGCAGAAAAAAGTCCTCCGCCACCCGCTGCACCGCCAGGGTCACCCGCTCCCGGCCGAAGCGCTCCGCCGCCTCCTCCAGACGCCGGGACAGCGAGCCTCCGGACAGGGCCGACGGGATCATCACCCGGGCCCGGGGAGAACTGTGTCCATAGGGCTCCGTCACATACAACGTCCAGCCCCGGCGGGCGAAGCCCTCCCCCAGCCGCCGCACCACCTGATCCAGCAGCGGCACCCCGCCCTGCTCAAAGTCGCACACCGCACCCCGGAAGCCCCTGGCGGCGCACTCCCGCACCACCTCATCACACAGGGGAGCGGCCTCCCCTCTGCCGTCAAAGCCCACGCAGTCCAGGGCCATCAGTCCGCCCTGAGGGACCGGCCCCGCCGCCGCCCGGAAGAGGTGGGGCCCCCGGCCGATCCGGTAGCCCTGGTGGGCCGGCACGGCCCGCAGCCCCCTCAGCTCCCCGATCCGGGCCGGCGGGACGGTGACGATCAGCGGTTCCATGCTCATATCTAGCTCCCCCTTGTCCATTTTCTTTGGAAATGATATAATGATACGATCTCAACCTCAACGGAGCGGTCCGGCCCGGGCTTCCGCCCGGCCCCGCCGCCTCACACCCCCACTCTATGCCGTCCCGCTCCATCCTAGAACACCGACAGGAGGACGACCTTCATTGCGATTCTCACCCATTCCCCGGGGGGTCTACCCCGGTTTTTCCGCCCTGGACCCAGGGGCCCTGGCCGCCAGGGGCATCCGGCTGGTGCTGGCTGACCTGGACAACACTCTGGTCCCCTACCGGGTCGCCCAGCCCTCCCCCCAGCTGACCGCCTGGCGGGACGCCCTGGCCGCCCAGGGCATCGCCCTGTTCATCCTCTCCAACAGCCGCAAGCCGGGCCGGGCCCAGAACTTCGCCCAGGCCCTGGGTGTGCCCTTTCAGGGCCGCTCAGGCAAGCCCCGCCGCCGGGGGTATCTTCAGGCCATGGAGCGCATGGGCTGCACCCCCGCTCAGACGGTGATGGTGGGCGACCAGATCTTCACCGACACTCTGGGGGCCAACAACGCCGGAGTTACCCCTTTGCTGGTGGAACCCATCCAGCTGGCGGGCAACCCGGGGCGCTATCTCCGCTACGCGGCGGAGACCCCCTTCCGCCTGCTGGGCAAAAGGAGGCCCTTCCTATGAGCGCCAAATTCGGGCCCGCCGGCAACAGCGACGCTTTCTCCGCCGTCCACAAGTCCTCCCTGGCCGCCCCCCAGTGGATCGCGGAGCAGGGGCTGGACTGCTACGAATATCAATGCGGCAAGGGGGTCCATGTGGGGGAGGACACCGCCCGGAGGGTAGGGGAGAACGCCCGGAAGCACGGGATCTCCCTCTCTCTCCATGCCCCTTATTTCATCAATCTGGCCAACCCGGACCCGGACAGCCTGCAAAAGGCCATCGGCTATATCACCTCCGCCTGCCTGGTGGCCAGTCAGATGGGGGCCTCCCGGGTTGTGATCCACTCCGGCGCCCTGATGAAGCGCACCCGTCGGGAGGCGCTGGACACTGCCCTCCGCTCCCTGAGGGAGGTGATCCGGACCTGCGACGGCCAGGGCTTCGGCCACATCGCCCTGTGTCCCGAGACCATGGGCAAGATCAACCAACTGGGAGATCTGGAGGAGGTGCTGGAGCTGTGCACCCTGGACGAGCGCTTGATCCCCTGCATCGACTTCGGCCACCTGTACGCCCGCTCCCTTGGGGCGGATGACGGAGCGGAGGCCTTCGGGCGGATGCTGGACCGGGTGGAGTCCGTTCTGGGGCAGTCCAGGGCCAGCGTCTTTCACAGCCATTTCTCCCACATCCAGTTCACCCCCGGCGGGGGAGAAAAGTGCCACCGCACCTTTGACGACGACGACGGATACGGCCCTGACTGGGCTCCGCTGGCCCGGGCGATCGCCCGCCGGGGCTGGTCCCCCACTTTCATCTGCGAGAGCGCCGGCACGCAGGCCAAAGATGCCCTTACCATGAAGCGCATCTACCAGGAGGTCCTGACTGCACAGGGATAAGGACGCTCCCGGGACCCCGATCTCAAAAATCTTTATATTTTCAGGAGAGACCCATATGCACCATACGCAGGAACGGGAACAAAAGATCCGCCTCTGGCTGGACATGTGGCTGCGGCGGGAAGACCTGGGTATTCTGGAGCTCTTTGCTCCTGATGCCGTTTATCTTGAAAGCTGGGGCCCCGAGTACCACGGCGCCGCCGCCATCCGTCACTGGTTCCAGGAGTGGAACACCCGGGGCCGGGTGGAGGTCTGGGACAGCGGCCGCTTCTTCCACCGGGAGGACGCCACCATTGTGGAGTGGCGCTTCCGCTGTGTGATGAACGACGGCGCGGTCCAGACCTTTGACGGCCTCTCTCTGGTGGAGTGGACCCAGGAGGGCACCATCCGCCGTCTCCAGGAGTTCGGCTGCAACCTGGACACCTATGACCCCTACCGGAACGGAGATCCGCCCATGTTCCGGGAGGAAAGGGCCCTCTGGTTCTGAGGGACCCATGCCTGATCACACTGAGAAACGAGGTTCACCATGGAACTTGACCGCGATCTTTTTCTCCCGGTCTCCCGGGAGGACATGGCCCGCCGGGGCTGGGACTTTTACGACTTTCTCCTCATCACCGGGGATGCCTATGTGGATCACCCCTCCTTCGGCCCCGCCATCATCGGCCGGGTACTGGAGGCGGAGGGCTACCGGGTGGCCGTTCTCTCCCAGCCCGACTGGCGGCGGCCGGAGGCCTTCTCCGCCCTGGGACGCCCCCGGCTGGGGGTGCTGATCTCCGGCGGGAACCTGGACTCCATGGTGGCCCACTATACGGCGGCGAAAAAGCGCCGCCACGATGATGCCTACTCTCCCGGCCGGAAGGCGGGCCTGCGCCCCGACCGGGCCACTATCGTCTACTCCAACCGGGTGCGGGAGGTGTTCGGCGACATCCCCATCGTCATCGGTGGGCTGGAGGCCAGCCTGCGCCGCTTCGCCCACTACGACTACTGGGAAGACAAGGTGCGCCGCTCCATCCTCTTCGATGCCCAGGCGGACCTTCTCACCTACGGCATGGGGGAGACCGCCTCCCGGGAGATCGCCGCCCGGCTGGCCTCCGGCACACCGGTGGGGGAGATCACCGATGTTCGCGGCACATGCGCCGCCGTCCCCCACCCCGGCGCATGTGCCTACCCCTTCGTGGAGGTCCCCTCCTTTGAGGAGGTGTCCGCCTCCAAGGAGGCCTACGCCCGGGCCAACATGGTGGAATATGACGAGCACGACCCCTTCGTGGGAAAGGCCATCCTTCAGAAGCACGGGCGCCAGTTCCTGCTGGTCAATCCCCCCGCCTATCCCCTGACCACGGCGGAGCTGGATGCGGTGGCCGAGCTTCCCTATGTACGGGAGCCCCATCCCATGTACGACTCCATGGGGGGCGTCCCCGCCATTGAGGAGGTGCGCTTCTCCATCACCCACAACCGAGGGTGCTTTGGGGCGTGCAGCTTCTGCTCCCTGGCCTTTCACCAGGGGCGCACCATCTCCGCCCGCAGCCACCAGTCTGTTCTCCGGGAGGCAGCGGCCCTCACCCGCCACCCCGGCTTCAAGGGCTATATCCACGACGTGGGCGGCCCCTCTGCCACCTTCCGCCGTCCCTCCTGCCAGAAACAGCTCAAGCATGGTATGTGCAGGAACCGGGCCTGTCTGGCGCCGGAGCCCTGCCCCAACCTGGACGCCGACCACACTGACTATATGATGCTCCTGCGCAAGCTGCGGCAGCTCCCCAAGGTAAAAAAGGTCTTCATCCGTTCCGGCATCCGGTTCGATTTTCTGATGAAGGACCCCAGCGGCGAGTTCTTCACCGACCTGATCCAGCACCACATCTCCGGCCAGCTGAAGGTGGCGCCCGAGCACTGCTCCGCCCACACCCTGGACTATATGGGTAAGCCACACATCCAGGTCTATGAAAAGTTCCGGGAGAAGTACTTCAAGCTCAACCGCCGCTACGGCAAGGACCAGTACCTGGTCCCCTACCTCATCTCCTCCCACCCCGGCTGCACCCTGGAGGATGCGGTCCAGCTGGCGGAGTGGCTCAACCGGCAGGGACACATGCCGGAGCAGGTGCAGGACTTCTATCCCACCCCCGGCACCCTGTCCACCTGCATGTGGTACACCGGCCTGGACCCCCGCACCATGCAGCCGGTCTTCGTCCCCCGCACGCCCCACGACAAGGCCCTCCAGCGGGCACTGATGCAGTGGCGCAAGCCCCAAAACCGGAAGCTGGTGTTGGAGGCTCTCCACCGCACGGGCCGTGAGGATCTGATCGGTTATGGGAAGCGGTGCCTGATCCGTCCGGATGCCCCCGCCTCCGGGGCGGGGAGCCGTCAGGGACGCCGGGGGGATGCCCCCGCCAAGCAGGCCCGGGGCAGCTCCGGCCGGAAGGAAAACCGGCAAGGCAGGCAGGCCCCACGGAAGGGCCGCCCGGCCCCGGCAGCCGGTGGCCGCGCCTCCCATACCGGCCGCCGGGCAAAGCCGGCGCACCAGCGGGGCAAGCGGCCTCCAAAGTAAAAGACCGCGCGGAGAGTGATCTCCGCGCGGTCTTTTCTCAGCGTTTTATGGGTCACATGTCCCGGTCAGCTGCGTTTTTCACTGCCTGGCCGGCATCCCGCAGACCGTTCCCGGCGTCGCGCACCACGTCGCCCACGCCGTTCACCAAGTCCCGGGTCCCGTCAGCCACGCCTTTTCCCACTCGCTCCATGTCCCGGGCCGCATTGCCCCGGCCCGGTGCCACTCTGCCGTCGGGGAAGGCGGTATAGCGGCCGTCATAGGTGTAGCCATGGCCGCCAGCGGTCCCGTTCATCCCGTAGCGGGTAGACCGGGGATAGGCAGTCCCGGCGGCGCTGCCGGTAGTACTGCCGGTAGCGCCGCTGCCGGCGCTCCCCTTATTCTGGTCCGCCGGCGTGCTGCTGCACGCGGTCAGGGTCCCCACCAGGGCCAGAGCCGCCCCCAGGGCGATCAGCTCTTTTTTCATTCCAAATCCTCCCGTTTTCCGTTCCAGCCCGGCCGGTCCGGCCGGGGCTGTCAGGTCCCGCCTGGCACACGTTCCAGACGGGACCTGATCCCACACTTTTCTCATACGGAAGTTCCATCCGAGCTTTATTGTGCCCACAGCGTTGCCCTTTACTGCCGGTAAATCGGGGCAGACATGGCTGTGTTTTACAATTTTTTTGCACAGATCAGCAGCATTATGGGGCAGCGCAGCTCGTCCGTTATGCTGGTGAGTCCATTTTCCCTGGCAAAATCACCGGCCCGCCTGGAGACAGGCGGGCCGGTCAAACCTCACAGCGCTCTGTGGAGGATCTCCAGCACCTGTTCCAGCTGATCCGCCGGGATCTGGCCGGGGGCGGAGCCTTGGCCCACCATGCCGAAGGTGGCGGCGGAGCCGAACACCTCGCCGCACAGGCGGCTGATGACGCCGTCCGACGCCATGGACATGGTCAGCAGCGGCCGCTGGGCGTACAGCCGATACATCTCCTCGGTGGCGGAGAGCAGGGTCAGCACGTCCGCCTTGTTCTGGGGCATCACAGCCACCTTCAGGATGTCGGCCCCCATATCCTGCATCTTCCGCAGCCGGTAGATGAGCTCGGCGTGCTCCGGTGTCCGGTGGAATTCATGGCTGGACCCCACCACCGCCGCGCCGGCATCATGGATGGCGGCGATGTTCTTGCGCACCACCTCGTCACCGGAAAAAATCTCCACATCCACCGCGTCCACATAGCTCGACTGGGCGACGGCCCGGTTCAAAGCGGTGTAGTCCTCCATACCGATCTCCTTTTCGCCGCCCTCCCGCTTGGTGCGGAAGGTGAAGAGGATGGGGATCTCCCCCAGTGCCTCGTTCAGCTCTCTGGCAGTATCCACCACCCGCTGGACATCGCCCACGCCCTGGAAGTAGTCCACCCGCCATTCCACCACATCGGGCTTGGCCTGGACCAGCTCGGCGGCTTTGTCCAGGATCTCCTGCTCCGTCTTCCCAACAATGGGGACGATGATCTTCGGTCTGCCTGCACCGATCTCCACCCCGCGCAGCAGTACGGTCTTTGTCTTCATCAGTTCTCACCCGCTCCTTCTTCTGAATCGGCCAGCCCCGCCGGGGGCCGCTCTTTTGGATCAACAGGTGCATTATAGCAGAGCGCCAGGCGGCCGTCCACCCCCGCGCGGGAGAGGGGACAGATTTTTCTTGACATTTCCGCCTTTCAAAGGTAAGATTAGTTATACAAGTATTACTTTAAGGAGATTTAGGGATCAAGATGTCTGACAATGAGAAGTATATGAGCTCCGTCAAGGTGGGACCGAAAGGCCAAATCGTCATTCCTAAGGAGATCCGGGACATGTTCCAGATCAGCCCCGGGGACACCCTGCTGATCCTGGCCGACGCACAGCGGGGCATCGCACTGGAACGCTACCAGGTCTTTGAGCAGATCGCCGAGTCCATCTTCCAGGGGCGGGCCCGGGATATCTATCCTGACCACAGCGAGTCGGAGTCCAAGGCTTTTGCCCAGGCCATCCGGCAGCTGAGCACACCGGAAGAGCCTGAGGAACGGTAAGCTCTGCCAGGGAAAGGAGGGGACTTCATGTACCGGATCGCCTTTTTCTCCATCTATGCTCACGGGCACACCAATCCCACTCTTCCGGTGGTACGGGAGCTGACCTGCCGTGGGCACCAGGTCCGCTATTACTCCTTCGCCCCCTTTCGGGAGAAGATCCAGGCCGCCGGCGCCCAATTCGTCCCCTGCGACTCCTATCTGCCTCCGGCGCCTCCGGATCTGGAGCGAAGGGTGGGCCGCGACTTCGCCGCCCTGGTGGAGATGATCACCCAAACCCTCCTGGCCATGGATGGCCCCGTGGGCCGGGATCTGGCCCAATTCCAGCCCCACTGCGTGGTATCCGACTCCTTGTGCTTCTGGGGAAAGCTGTGGGCCGCCAAGCTGGCCTGCCCCTATGTCTGCTCCACCACCACCTTCGCCTTCAACCGCCATACCGCCAAGCTGATGAAGCAGACGCCGGGGCAGTTCCTGCGGCTGCTTGCGGGTCGGGGCCGCATCCGCCGCTGCATGGCCCAGCTGTGCCAGGCGGGCTATCCGGTGAAGGGACTGCTCTCCCTCATTGAGAACGACGGACACACCGACACCATCGTCTACACTTCCCGGGAATTCCAGCCCCTGGCCGACACCTTTTCCAGCCGGTATGCCTTTATCGGGCCCTCGGTGCCCGAGCTGACCCACGCCCCACGCTCCGGCGGGGACAGGCAGATCTACATCTCCCTGGGGACTGTCAACAACCGCAGCCGCTCCTTTTATCGCGCCTGCCTGGAGGCCCTGCGGAGCTGGGAGGGGGTACGGGCCGTTCTCTCTCTGGGCGGTGGGTGCAGGCCGGAAGAGCTGGGAGATGTTCCGCCCAATGTCCAGGTCCTTCCCCAGGTAGACCAGCTGGCCGTCCTGTCTCAGTCCGACGTCTTTCTCTCCCACTGCGGCATGAACAGCGTCAGTGAGAGCCTCTACCTGGGGGTCCCCCTGGTCCTCTTCCCCCAGCAGGAGGAGCAGGGCATGGTGGCCCGCCGGGTCCAGGAGCTGGGGGCGGGCGTCCCGCTGCCCGCTCCCACCCCCGCCGCCATCCATCAGGCCCTCTCCCTCGTCCTGGCTGATCCTGCCTTTCAGCACAGCGCCCAGCACATCTCTGAAGGGTTCCGCGCCGCCGGCGGCTACCGGCGGGGAGCGGATAAGATTCTGGAAGCGGCCATGGGCAGTGCTCCCCTGCCCTGAACACCTGTCCGGCGGGGCGGAGAGAAAAACAGCGGCGTGACGAAATCGTCACGCCGCTCAGGCTGTGGAAAAAGTCCTGAAGTGCTTTTTTCACAGCCTGCTTCCCGTTACTTTCCCGCCCCAAAAGGGGCGGGAAAGTCCTCGCTCTGCTCGCCTCAGCCCTTGCCACGCAAGGGCTGAGAGGGATGTGATCCCATTCGAGGCGGGCTGCCGCCCCCTCGAGCTCCCCCTGATCTTAAAATACCTGTCTCCGAAAAAATCTCTTGGACAATTTAAGCGGCGTGACGAAATCGTCACGCCGCTGTTTTGTGCTTTCGGGCAGGGAGTTACTCCTCGTCTCCCTCCACCGTGTCATCCGACAGGTCCAGAGAGAACTTGGTCTGGCAGTTGGGGCACTCTACCTCCCCCTCCGCCAGCGCCTTGTCGTCGATGACGATGGGTTCCTCGCAATTGGGGCACTCAACCTCAAAGTAGTCGTCCTCATCCTCGTCCTCGTCCTCGCCGTAGACCACGGACTCCACATCCGCCAGGTCGTCGGAAATGGTGTCGATCTCCTCCCCGAGGGCCAGAGCGTTCTCCTCCAGGTCCTCGATGGACAGCCCCACTTCCTCCAGGATGCCGATCATCACGGAGATGAGCTTGCCCTCCTTGGACTTCTCCACATCCAGGTTCAGGCCCTCAGCCAGCCCCTTCAGATAAGCAACTTTCTCGGAAATAGTCATAGCAGTTTCCCTTTCTGAGGCTAAGCCTCCTTCAATTCTGTGTCGTACCCTCTGCCCCAGTGTCTCTCCCGACCTGATTTTGTTCTTTTCAGCCTCTGCAGAATCTTATCGATACCCATCCCCGCTCTCTGCGGGGCCGGACATCTGTCTCTGCCATTAGCCCTTGCAGCGCTCCAGGTACTCTCCGGTGCGGGTGTCGATCTTGATCTTGTCACCAGGGTTGATGAACAGGGGCACCTTGATCTCGGCGCCGGTCTCCAGGGTGGCGGGCTTGGTCACGTTGGTGGCGGTGTCGCCCTTGAAGCCGGGATCGGTCTCGGTGACCTCCAGCTCCACGAAGTTGGGGGGCTCCACACCGAAGACGCTGCCCTTGTAGGACATGACCTTGCAGCTCATGTTCTCCTTCACGAACTTGAAGGCGTCGCCCAGCATATCCTTGCTGATGGGCAGCATGTCGTAGGTCTCCATGTCCATGAAATAGTACAGATCGCCGTCGTTGTAGCTGTACTCCATGTCCTTGCGCTCCACGAAAGCCTGCTCAAACTTGGCGGTGGGGTTGAAGGAGGTCTCGGTCACACCGCCGGTGATGATGTTCTTCATCTTGGTGCGGACAAAGGCGGCGCCCTTGCCGGGCTTGACGTGCTGGAACTCGACGACCTGCATGACCTTGCCGTCCATCTCAAAGGTCACGCCGTTGCGGAAATCACTGGCGGAAATCATTGCCATAGGAATCATCCTCCAAATGTTTTTATGAACTGATATATTCTACCCTTTTTTTCTGGATTTGACAAGAGGTTTTCTGTAAAATCACAGGACGATCAGCTCTTTTGGCGACTTTGTCAGGTCACGGCATCCCGTTTCCGACAGGACGATCACGTCCTCGATGCGCACGCCAAAACGCCCGGGCAGATAGATGCCCGGCTCGGCGGAGACCACTGCCCCCACGGGCATGATCCGTTCCTCCCCCGGCGCGGCATTGGGGGACTCGTGGATCTCCAGTCCCAGGGAGTGGCCGAAGCTGTGGGAAAATGCCTCCCCATACCCCGCCGCCTGGATCACCGTCCGGCCTGCGGCATCGATCTCCCGCCCGGCCAGCCCGGCCCGGGCGGCGGCGATGCCAGCCTGCTGGGCCTCCAGCACCACCTGATATACCCGCTCCATCTCCGGTGCGGGCTTTCCCACCGCCACGGTGCGGGTCATGTCGGAGCAGTAGCCCCTCCACACACAGCCGAAATCCATGGTGACGAACATCCCAGGCTGGATCACCGTGTCTCCGGGGACGGCATGGGGTTTGGAGCCATTGGCGCCGGCGGCCACGATAGGGTCGAAGGAGACCCGCTCCCCGCCCCGGCGCAGCAGCTCATACACCAGCCGGGCGGCCACCTCCCGCTCCGTCTGCCCCGGGCGGATAAAATTCAAAATCGCCTGAAATGCCTCGTCGGTGATGCGCTGGGCCTTCTCCATGGCGGCCAGCTCCTCTCCGTCCTTGGACGCCCGCAGGCCGTCCGGCAGGTCCTGAGCCGGGACCAGGGTGCAGGGCAGGGCCCTCTCATACCGGGCCAGGGCGTCCACACTCACGGCCCCGCTCTCAAAGCCCACCCGCTTCAGGCCGTGCTCCTGGAGATAGCCGGCGGCCAGGGCCAGATGGCCCCGCTCCCGGGTCACCAGCTCCACCTGAGCCCCCTGCACCTCCTGCCGGGCCGCCTCGATGTAGCGGCTGTCGGTGGAATAGTGGGCCCCCTCCCGGGTCACCAGCACCAGGCCCTCCCCGTGGAAGCCCACGGCGTACCGCTCCCCGGCCTGACTGGCGAGCAGCATGGCGTCCAGCTGATGGTCCGCCAGTTTTCCTGCGATCTGGGCAATATGGTCCATCCCATGTCCCTCCTTTTGAACGGCCGCAGCTCAGCGGTCATAGCCGATGTACTTCTCCAGGATATCCAGCGGCACCCGGCTCCCCTGCTCCTCGCCGATCTTATAGAAGCCGTACCGCTGATAAAAGTGCTGGGCGGGGGTGTTGTAGCTGGCACAGCGCAGGCGCAGATACTGCCGCCCCAGAGGGCGGTAGAAGGACACCGCCTGCCCGATGAGCTGCACCCCCAGCCCCTGGGCCCGCAGCTGGGGCACAATGTAGCAGAATGGGATATAGCCGGCCCCGTCCTTGGCATACCGCTCTGGGTCCAGCTGGATCAGCCCCGCCATCCGGTCCCCCGCCATGGCGCAGGTCACCCCCCATGGGGTGCGGCCGCAGTGAAGGCGGGCATCCTGAAGAAAGCTCTCCCCATCAAAGGGGGTGTCCTCTCCGTGGACGGTGATCCATGCCTCCCGCCGGGCCTCGTAATAGGTCTGGCTCTCCCGCTCCAAGTCCAGGGGCCGGAACCACAGGTTCACGTCCTCCGCCCGCTCCCCGTCCCTCCGCCACCAGGACTGGCGGGCCAGTGTGGAGATAGCGGGGTCCAGGTGGGAGTTGTCCCCCTCGAAGGCCAGCTGGAACGCCGCTCCGTCCCACTTCAGGCAGGAGACGGCGGTGTTGTCGCTGTGGCGCAGGCCGTGCCACTCCTCCGGCGGGATGCCCTTGATCCGCGCCAGAGCCTGCCGGATGGCGGTGCCGTGGCTGAACACCGCCACCGTCTGGTCCGGGTGGGCGGCGGCGATGCGGCGCAGGGCCCGCTCCACCCGCTCCCCCAGCTCCCCCAGCCCCTCTCCACGGGGGGCCGTCCAAGTGGGGTCGCTGCGGTTGAAGCGGTCCAGCTCCCCGGGCTGGGTGCGGCGCACCTGGCCCCAGGTCTGGTCCTCCCAGTCCCCCATGTTCAGCTCCCGCAGCTCCGGGTCGGTACGCAGTTCCAGGCCCCTGGGCTCATAGACAGCCCGGGCCGTGGTGCAGGTGCGGTACAGGTCGCTGGACCACACCGCGTCGAAGTGCTCCCCCTGGAAGCGCTGCTCCAGGGCCTGGATCTGCCTGAGACCGTTCTCGGTCACCAGGGCGTCGTACCAGCCGTGGATGCGGCGGTACAGGTTTCCCTCCGCCTCAGCGTGGCGGATCAGATAGATGGTCGTCATATTCGGTATTCCTTCTTTTGAGTTTCGCGGCACGCCCCGCCGGGGCTCCGCCTGCCGCGTATCCTTACCAGGGCTTCACTCCGCCGATGAGCTCCGCCGCCCGCTCCAGGCCCTGGCCGGCCGCCAGGGCGGCCAGCTCGTCCCGCACCCGGATGGGGGCGTAGGGGTCAGCAAAGAGGGCGGTGCCCACCGCCACGGCGGAGGCCCCGGCCAGCATCATCTGGGCCGCGTCCTCCCCCTTGGACACCCCGCCCATCCCCAGGATGGGCAGGTCCACCGCCTGGGCCACCTCCCAGACCATCCGCACCGCCACAGGCAGGACGGCGGGGCCGGACAGGCCGCCGGTGTTCATCTTCAGCACAGGGCGCCGGGTGTTCACGTCGATGCGCATCCCCCGCAGGGTGTTGATGAGCGAGAGGGCGTCCGCCCCCGCTCCGGCCACCGCCCGGGCGATCTCCGTGATGTCCGTCACATTGGGTGAGAGCTTCACCATCACTGGGACCGAGCCGGCGTGAGCCTTGGCCACCTGGGTGACTTCGGCGGCCAGTTCCGGCCTGGTGCCGTAGGCCAGTCCCCCCGCCTTCACATTGGGGCAGGAGATGTTCACCTCAATCAGGTCCACCCCGGCCTGGGCCAGCTTTTCACACATGATGCCGTATTCCTCGGGGGTGTTCCCAGAGATGTTGGCGATCACCTTCACGTCATACTGCCGCAGGAAGGGGAGCTCCGTCTCCACAAAGGCGTCCACCCCCGGGTTCTGGAGGCCCACCGAGTTGAGAATGCCCATGGGAGTCTCTGCGATTCGGGGGCCCGGGTTGCCCTCCCGGCGGTGGAGGGTCAGGCCCTTGGCGCAGATGGCGCCCAGTTCGCCCAGGTCATAGAACGCCCCGTACTCCCGGCCGAAGCCAAAGGTCCCGGAGGCCACGCACACCGGGTTTTTCAGAGTCACCCCAGCCAGCTCCACCCTCATATCCACATCAGGCATCCCAATCCACCTCCCTGGCTTCAAAGACGGGTCCGTCCTTGCACACATGTTTCCGGCTGCCGTCCGCCATGTCGCAGGCACAGACCAGGCAGGCGCCTACGCCGCAGCCCATCCGCTCCTCCATGGACACCAGGCAGCGCACGCCGAAGTCCTCCGCCGCCCGGGCCACGTTTCTCAGCATGGGCCGGGGGCCGCAGGCCAGCACCGCGTCATAGCCCCGGTCTCCCTCCAGCTCCCGCCGCACCAGCGCATCCACATAGCCGTGGAAGCCGTAGGAGCCGTCATCTGTGGCCACCTGCACCTGGGAGCACACGGAGCGGAACTGCTCCTCCAGCATCACCCTGTCCCCGGAGCGGAACCCCAGGATGGCGGTGCACCGCCCGGGGGCATACTGGGCGCAGCCCAGCATGGGGGGCACGCCGATGCCGCCCCCCACCAGCAGATAGCGGCCCTCCCGCTT
The DNA here is from genome assembly GCF_022453915.1 of Lawsonibacter asaccharolyticus. Lineage (NCBI taxonomy): Bacteria > Bacillati > Bacillota > Clostridia > Eubacteriales > Oscillospiraceae > Lawsonibacter > Lawsonibacter asaccharolyticus. The sequence continues at coordinate 734,899 of NZ_CP091870.1, read as the reverse complement.
CATGGGGAAGCCGTTGCCCAGCAGGCCCATCACGTCCAGACTCTGTCCCTCACGGCGGCCGGCCAGCCAGGCGGTCCCCTCTCCCCGGACCTCAAAGACCACGGTCAGCCGGTCGGGGGCGTCCCCTTCCCCCGCCTGACAGGAGCAGACGGAGATGGGCCGGCGGAGCAGCCGGGAATGTCCGCACTTGATGTGGACGAACTGCCCCGGGGCCCGGAAGGCGGTCCGGACCATGTCCCCCGCCTCCAGAGTGAGGCTGATGGCGGCGTCATTGAGCATCGTCCTGCTGATGATGCCGCATTTCTGTTCTACTTTCATAATGGCGTCACACCCTCTGTGGAAAGTTTAGTGTCTCGCGGGCACACCTGGGGCGGCCCTTATTGGACCCATTCCGGGTCAAAAAATTTCAGCCGGCCGCAGACCTCGCAGCGGAACACCGCCATTTTCATGCTGCCTGACAGCAGATGGTCCAGGTCACCGCCCAAAAAGGTGTGCTCCCCCAGCTGAAAGGTGGATACCCCCAGCTTGGTCATGTCCTGGCCGCAGCAGCGGGCGGTCTTTTTCACCTGGGCCTGGCGCTGCTCCTCCTGCTGCCGGCGCTCCCGCGCCTGCTCCAGCTCCCGCTGCCACTGGACCCGGGCCTGGGGGAGGCGCTCCCGCACCTCCTCCCCCTCTCTCAGGTGAGGGGACCGGGCCATATACTCCCTGAGGGCGATCTTCTCCTCCCCCGCCGCATCCTGGTATCGCCGCATGCACTTCTCGCACAGGGTCTGACTGGTGCCGCACAGGGTGATGTAGCACAGGGACCAACTTCCCGCCATCTCTCCGCAGAGCACACAGGCCCGCTTTGCCATAGTCCTTCCTCCTTCCCCCAGCCCCGCCCTTTTGCGGGAGCTGTTACACGATGGTGACGAAACGCCTGATGTCGTCCCGCATGGCGATGGCCGCATCCCGGGCCGCCTGGGCAAAATCCCGGCCGTCCCCGCCGGTCTTCTGCCACGCACACATGATGCCCCGGGAGGAGTTGACGATGGCCCCGTGGCCGTACTTGTCAAAGGCATACTGTACGTCCTCCGCAGTCCCCCCCTGGGCGCCGTAGCCGGGCACCAGGAAGAAGGTGTGCTCCAGGCGCTTGCGCAGGGCCCGGATGTCGGAGGGGTAGGTGGCCCCGGTGACGGCCCCAGCCATGGTATAGCCGTACTTGCCCTCGGTCCCCTTAGCGATCCGCTGATTCAGGTCGCCCATCACCTGATAGACCAGCCGGTCCCCAGCCACCATATCCTGGAGCTCTCCGGAGCCGGGATTGGAGGTCTTGACCAGCACGAAGACACACTTGTCCTCCCCCTGAGCTGCCTTCAGGAAGGGGTTGATAGAGTCAGAGCCCATATAACCGTTGAGGGTGACGCAGTCGGCGTCAAAGGTCTTGAAGGTCTCCTCCCCGATCTTCACCCCGGACAGCCAGCCTTCCGCGTAGGCGGAGGCGGTGGAACCGATGTCTCCCCGCTTGATGTCGGCGATGACGAACAGCCCCTTGCTTTTGGCATAGCGGATGGTGCGCTCCAGCATCTCCATCCCCCGCCAGCCCAGATTTTCATAGTAGGCGGACTGTGGCTTCACTGCGGGGACGATGTCGCACAGGGCGTCGATCAGCCCCACGTTGAACTGATAGATGGCCTCACAGGCTCCCTCCAGCCCGGTGCCGTGCTCCGCGAAGGCGGCCTGGCGGATGTGCTCGGGCACATAGTCGATCCGGGCGTCCAGCCCGGCCACTGTAGGGTTCTTCATGGCCCGGATCTTGTCCTGGAGAACGTCAAAAGACATCAAATATCATTCCTTTTCGTTATTTTCATCTTTATTTCTACTATTTGTTTTGCATTTTGGGGGCCTGGCCCCTCTTCCGGCCGGTCTCACCAGCTTCCCGGATACTGACAGCGGATATTATATGCGGCCAGGCCCCCCGCCACAGTCACCAACAGGGACAGCAGAAAGGCCGGCATGAGCTCCAGCAGAGAGGCTGGCATGATGAGCCCCCCTGTGATGATCTGAATGGGCCCGATCCGCCGCTGATACTCTTTCCTCCACGGGGCCTCCCGCACCGACCGTTTCAGCCGCCAGGGCCATCCCAGCAGGTCTGTGATCCCCCAGAAGACCCAGGTCTCTCCCCAAAAGAAGGCCGCGATCAGTCCTGGGAGAGGGATGCATCCCAGCCGGATCAGCTGGGCCGATGCCCCTATGATCAGGAGATTCCCCATCACAAAAAACAGCGTCGGCACCCAGCTGGACACGCTCTTCCGCGTCTTCATGCCGATCCCACCCTTCTGCTCCCCCTCCGCCGCAGGCCGGCTCTCAGGGGGCCTCGTAGATGACCGTTCCGCCCACGATGGTGTACTTCACCCGCCCCTTTACCTTCCATCCGGCGAAGGGGGTGTTGCGCCCCTTGGATGCAAACTGCTCCGGGTCCACCGTCCACTCTTCGTTCGGGTCGAAGATGACGATGTCCGCGTCATTTCCCAGAGCCAGCCGTCCCTTCGACAGCCCCAGGATAGAGGCGGGGTTCACTGTCATCCGGCGGACGATCTCCGTCAGCTCCATCTTTCCGGTGTGATACAGGGCGGTCAGGGTGACTGCCAGGGAGGTCTCCAGCCCAACCATGCCGCTGGGCGCCCGGGTGAGGGGCCTGGCCTTCTCCTCGGCGGAGTGGGGGGCGTGGTCGGTGGCGATGGCGTCGATGGTGCCGTCCTGCAGGCCGGCGATGATCCCCTTCACATCCTGCTGTGTCCGCAGGGGGGGATTGATCCTGGCCAGGGACCCCTGCGTCAGGATCTCGTCCTCTGTGAGGGTAAAATACTGGGGGCAGGTCTCGCAGGTAACGGGCACCCCGTGCTCCTTCATCCGGCGCACGATGTCCACCGCCTTTGCCGTCGAGATATGGCAGATGTGGACCCGGGCGCCGGTCTCCTCCGCCAGCATGGCCGCGCGCATCACCTCCAGCTCCTCAGCGATGGCGGGCCGTCCCTCCAGCCAGAGCTGGCGGGATACGCTGCCTTCGTTCACCGCCCGGCCCTCCACCATGGAGGTGTCCTCACAGTGGCAGAGGACAGGCAGCTCCTGCCGCTTGGCCCTTATCATGGCGTCCCGCATCAGGTTGGCGTTGTCCACGTTGCAGCCGTCATCGGAGAGGGCCACCGCCCCCGCCTTTTTCAGCGCCTCTGCGTCGGTGGGCTCCTCCCCTCTCAGCCCCACGGACACCGCCGCGATGGGGTAGACGTGGACGCCGCTCCCCTCCTTGGCCCGCTCCCGCACATAGTGCAGCTGCTCCGGGCAGTCCAGCACCGGGTCCGTGTTGGCCATACAGGCCAGGGAGGTGACCCCTCCCCGGGCCGCCGCAGCCGTGCCGGTGCGGATGTCCTCTTTATAGGTGTACCCCGGGTCCCGCAGGTGTACGTGCATGTCCACCAGGCCCGGGCTCACCACCAGCCCCGAGGCGTCGATGATCCGGTCCGCCTCCGTCTCCAGACCCCGCTCCAGCAGGGCCACCCGGCCGTTTTCCGCCAGCAGGTCGGTCAGCGTCACGGTCTTGCTCACCGGGTCCAGGACCCTTCCGTTCTGAATCAGTAATTTCATGTCAAACTCCTCCGGGGACCGCGGGGGGAATGCCCGGGCACCACTGTCAGCTTTTCTCTGTGTTGTATGCCCCTGCGGTCCGGCCCAGGTCCTCCTTCTCAGCTCCACTGCCTCAGACCGGAGCCTGCCGCATCTCGATACCGGCTTTATTATAGCGAAACCAGCAGGATTTAGCAACGGATTTTTCCCGCTTTTGGGGAAGAATAGCGTATGACCGAAACGCCCGTCCACGGTGCGTTTTGGAAAAAAGGAGGAATGGATATGAGCAGCGGACAATTTTGGTGGGGCATGACCACTGGACTGGTGGCCGGCGCCGTCGTGGGCATGAGCGTGGCACCCTCCCGCCGGGAGATGAAAAAGACCGCCCACAAGGTGGCCAAGCATGTCAATGAGGCCGTGGAGGATCTGACCGAGGCCCTGGGCATGTGACCCTCCCATCAAGACAGCTCCCGCCGCGGGCAGACCGTGGCGGGAGCTGTCTTGATGCCGTTGTTTCCGCCCAGGCTCACAGCCGCACCGGCACCGGCCGGCCGGGCAGCAGCTCCTCCGGCGTCACCCGGCACTCCATGGCCAGCACCTCCACGCCGGCCTCTGCCGCGTAGCGCAGGGCCGCCCCAAAGGCGGGGTGGGTCCGGTCGTTAGGCTCGAACCATGAGACGTTCTCCATCTGAATAACAAAGCACACCGCCGTTCGGTATCCCGCCCGGCGGGCCTCCTCCAGCTCCTGAAGGTGCTTTACCCCCCGCAGCGTGGGGGCATCGGGGAAGCGGACCACCCCGTCCTCCTCCAATGTGACCCCTTTCACCTCCACAAATCCCCGCTCTGCTGAAGACTCCCAGTAGAAATCGAATCTAGAATTCCTATATGTAGTCTCCGGACGCAGCAGAGACAGCTCCGGAAGGAATCCTCCGCCCCGGGCCCACTCCTCGAACACCCGGTTGGGGGCCTGAGAGTCCATATTGATGAGTCTTGTCCCCTTCTCCACTGCGATCAGGTCATATTGGGTCTTTCGGGCCGGGTTCCCGCTCTCCTCCAGATAGACCTTCGCGCCAGGGACCAGCAGTTCACGGCACCTGCCTGTATTTTTCACGTGGCACACAGCCGCCGTACCGCCCAGCTCCACATGAGCCACGAACCGGTTTGGCCGGTCCAGGAAGGTCCCGGGCCGTATCTTTTCATATTTCATCTTGCCGCTCCTGTCTTTATCATGGTATGATAGGGACGGACCGCCGGCATCCCGCCGCCCGTCACAACGAGGAAATGGAGTCTCCCGATGCAGAAGAAAGCTTACCTCTCTATTATTTCCGCCGCCGCCCTCTGGGGCTGCATCGGTGTATTTCTCCGTCTGCTCACCGCCGCGGGCCTGGACTCCATGGAGTCGGTGGCAGTACGCAGCACGGTGGCCGCCATCCTTTACTTTTTCTGGCTGCTCTTCACTGACCGGGCCGCCTTCCGGGTACGCCTGCAAGATCTCTGGTACTTTGTGGGGACCGGCATCTTCAGCGTGCTCTTTTTCAACTGGTGCTACTTCAATGCCATCTCACTCAGTGCCCTGTCCGTGGCCGCCGTCCTGCTGTACACCTCTCCCGTCTTTGTGATGCTGCTCTCTGCGCTCTGCTTCCAGGAACCTATCACCCCCCGCAAGATCGGCGCCCTCCTGCTCACCTTCTGCGGCTGTGTGCTGGTGGCCGGCCTGTTTCCCGCCGGGGTGGGGAGCATCTCTGCCGCCGCGGTGCTTTTCGGCCTGGGTTCCGGCTTCGGCTATGCCCTGTACAGCATTTTCAGTAAACTGGCCCTGAAACGGTACTCCCCCTCCACCATTACCTTCTATACTTTTCTCTTCTCCGCTCTGGGCTCCCTGCCCCTGTCTCGTTTATGGGAGGACGCCTCCCTCCTTTTAGACCCCAGGGCCATCCTGGGCGGTCTTGGCATAGGCGTCTTGTGCTGCATCCTGCCCTATCTGCTCTATACGGAGGGCCTGCGCTGGGCAGAGCCCGGCAAGGCCGCTATTCTGGCCACTGTGGAGCCCTTTGTGGCCGCCCTCATCGGTATTTTCGCGTTTCATGAGGCAGTCACCCCCTATAAGCTGCTGGGTATGGCCGCCATCTTCGGGGCGATTCTGATCCTGAACCGCCGTCCCTGAACCGGCCCGTCACTTTGTCTGTCCACCTTACGCGAGCAAGGGCGGCTCCTATGGGAGCCGCCCTTCTTTTATGCTCTCTTCTCCGGCCCGCTTACAGCTTGACGAATTTGTCCCGATTGGCCCGGCAGATGGGACATTGATACCCCTCGGGCAGGGTCTCCTTCTCAGCCACATAGCCGCAGATGGTACACTTCCAGCCCTCATTGCCCTCCAGGGTGCGGTACACGGTAGCGGCCGGAGGCGTGGAGCCCCCGCCGTTCTTGAAGTCATCCACCGTCAGGGCAGGGCCTTCGCCCAAGGTCTCCGCCTCGGCAGCCTCTCCGATATAAAGCATATAGGTCCCCAAATCCAGCTTTTCCACGATCTTGCAGCTGATCCGGGCCAGGGCGTGGTCCTTCACATAGGGGTTGCCCGCCTCATCGGTCTGGACATCAAAGCCCTCAAATTTGTCCACCACCCGGCCGGACTTGTAGCCAAACAGGTCCACCAGATCCTTGGGAGTATCTTTGGCCAAGACAGTGGCGGCAAAGCTGCCCGCGGCCTCGATGGTCTTGAAGGTCTCATTGCTCTTATTGACCGTCAACGAGAATTTGTAGGGGCTGGAAGAGGTCACCTGATGCAGGGAGTTGACGATGCACCCATTGCGCTTCCCATCGGCGGCAGCCGCCACGATGAATAGTCCATAATTGATCCGGTTAAACGCCTTTCGATTCATAATATTCCCTCCGCACTCATCACTCATTTAATAGGAATCATTCCTGTTATTGCCTTCAGTATATCATATTTTGCCCCTTTGTCAAGGAAAAAACACAGTTAAAAATAAAAACGAGGAGCAGATAAAACTGCTCCTCGTCTGTGTAGGCACTACCTATTTTCCCAGCCCGTCTCCAGGCAAGTATCTTCGGCAGAAGCGAGCTTAACTTCCGTGTTCGGAATGGGAACGGGTGGACCCTCGCTCTAATCAGCACCTACTTTACTTTCTCCGAAAAGAAAGTAAGCAAAGAAAAGTTCTTGCGCCTTTTCTCTCCTTACCGTCTTCCCAACAGTAAGTATTATATCCGCTATTTTTGATTTGTCAAGAGAAATTTGGTGACCCGTACGGGAATCGAACCCATGTTTGCGGCGTGAGAGGCCGCCGTCTTAACCGCTTGACCAACGGGCCATCGTCGCTCCTCTTTCAGCAGTCCCCGCCCAGGACGCACCCAGCGTCCTGGACAGGACCACTTGGTGCACCTTCACGGATTCGAACCGGGGACCCACTGATTAAGAGTCAGTTGCTCTACCAACTGAGCTAAAGGTGCATCTCCTGCGCCTTCAAAACCGAACAGTGAAACTCGCTTTTCCTTCGCTCACAAGCGCCTGCATTCTTCTTCCCTGACCTTAAGGTCAAGCCCTCGGCTTATTAGTATCGGTCAGCTACATGCCTCGCAGCACTTCCACCTCCGACCTATCAACGACATAGTCTACGTCGAGCCTTACTCCATAAAGGATGAGAGATCTAATCTTAGGGAGAGTTTCACGCTTAGATGCTTTCAGCGTTTATCTCGTCCAGACGTAGCTACCCAGCTGTGCCCTTGGCAGGACAACTGGTGCACCAGAGGTCTGTCCATCCCGGTCCTCTCGTACTAAGGACAGCTCCCTTCAAATCTCTTACGCCCGCAACAGATAGGGACCGAACTGTCTCACGACGTTCTGAACCCAGCTCGCGTGCCACTTTAATCGGCGAACAGCCGAACCCTTGGGACCGAATTCAGCCCCAGGATGTGACGAGCCGACATCGAGGTGCCAAACCTCCCCGTCGCTGTGGACGCTTGGGGGAGATCAGCCTGTTATCCCCAGGGTAGCTTTTATCCGTTGAGCGACGGCATTTCCACTCACATACCGCCGGATCACTAACTCCAACTTTCGTTACTGCTCGACCCGTCGGTCTCGCAGTTAGGCTCGTTTATGCGTTTACACTCACTGCACGATTTCTGTCCGTGCTGAACGAACCTTTGAGCGCCTCCGTTACCTTTTAGGAGGCGACCGCCCCAGTCAAACTGCCCACCTAACAGTGTCCCCCGGCCGGATTCACGGCCGCAGGTTAGAAAACCAGTAAATCAAGGGTGGTATCCCAAGGGTGACTCCACCTGAGCTGACGCCCAGGCTTCCATGTCTCCCACCTATCCTGTACATGATTTACCAATCCTCAGTATTAAGCTACAGTAAAGCTCCATGGGGTCTTTCCGTCTAGTTGCGGGTAACCGGCATCTTCACCGGTACTACAATTTCGCCGGGTGGGCTGTTGAGACAGCGCCCAAATCGTTACGCCATTCGTGCGGGTCAGAACTTACCTGACAAGGAATTTCGCTACCTTAGGACCGTTATAGTTACGGCCGCCGTTTACTGGGGCTTCAATTCAGACCTTCGCTTGCGCTAAGCCCTCCTCTTAACCTTCCAGCACCGGGCAGGCGTCAGCCCATATACGTCATCTTTCGATTTAGCATAGACCTGTGTTTTTGGTAAACAGTCGCTTGGGCCTATTCTCTGCGGCTCCCCTTAGGGAGCTCCCCTTATCCCGAAGTTACGGGGTAATTTTGCCGAGTTCCTTAACAACCCTTCTCCCGTTGGCCTTAGGATTCTCTCCTCATCTACCTGTGTCGGTTTGCGGTACGGGCACCTTAGCATACACTAGAACTTTTCTCGCCTCGTCATTCTCCAGCTTCCCTACTTATTTTCGGTCCCTTTCGCCCGGGTCAACCAACGCCCGGGTCTGGATAGCTCCAAGTGTCCTTCTAGCTTAAGTTTCGGTGGCTACGGAATTTCAACCGTATGTGCATCGACTACGCCTCTCGGCCTCGCCTTAGCTCCCGGCTTACCTTGGGCGGACGAACCTTCCCCAAGAAACCTTAGATTTTCGGCCATTATGATTCCCACATAATTCTCGCTACTCATTCCGGCATTCTCACTCGAATACAGTCCACCGCTGCTCCCGCTGCGACTTCACCCCGTATTCGACGCTCCCCTACCATGCATTGCTGCATCCCAAGCTTCGGTGTTACGCTTAGCCCCGTTACATTTTCCGCGCAGAATCACTCGACCAGTGAGCTATTACGCACTCTTTTAATGAGTGGCTGCTTCTAAGCCAACATCCTAGTTGTTTTCGCAATTCCACATCGTTTTCCACTTAGCGTATCTTTGGGACCTTAGCTGTGGGTCTGGGCTGTTTCCCTTTTGTCCACGAGACTTATCTCACGTAGACTGACTGCTGACCATCAATTATCCGGCATTCAGAGTTTGATAGGGTTCAGTAACTTTATCAGCCCCTAGCCCATTCAGTGCTTTACCTCCGGTAATCTAAATCAACGCTAGCCCTAAAGCTATTTCGGGGAGAACCAGCTATCTCCAAGTTCGATTAGAATTTCTCCGCTATCCACAGGTCATCCGCCACCATTGCAACGGGGGTCGGTTCGGTCCTCCATGGGGTTTTACCCCCACTTCAACCTGCCCATGGATAGGTCACCTGGTTTCGGGTCTATTGCATACAACTTCATACGCCCTATTCAGACTCGCTCTCGCTTCGCCTCCGGTGCTGAACACCTTAAGCTTGCTGCATACAATAACTCGCCGGACCGTTCTACAAAAAGTACCTCATCACACCTTAACGTGCTTTGAGTGCTTGTAAGCACAAGGTTTCAGGTTCTATTTCACTCCCCTCCCGGGGTCCTTTTCACCTTTCCCTCACGGTACTGCTCCTCTATCGGTCATCAGGTAGTATTTAGGGTTGGAGGGTGGTCCCCCCGGTTTCCCACAGGGTTTCACGTGTCCTGCGGTACTCTGGATCCCAGCTGACAGAACTCAGTTTTCGCTTACGGGACTATCACCCGCTATGGTCGGCCTTCCCATACCGTTCAGCTAACTTATTCTGCCGTGCGCCGGTCCACAACCCCGGTGAATAAATCCACCGGTTTGCCCTCTTCCGCGTTCGCTCGCCACTACTAGCGGAATCTCTGTTGATTTCTCTTCCTCGCCCTACTTAGATGTTTCAGTTCAGGCGGTTCCCTACCTACGCCTATTTTGTTCAACGCAGGTTGACGGAGTATTGCTCCGCCGGGTTTCCCCATTCGGAAATTCCGGGATCAATGCTTATGTGCAGCTCCCCCAGACTTATCGCAGCTTGTCACGTCCTTCATCGGCTCCTGATGCCAAGGCATTCCCCTTGCGCTCTTTCTAGCTTGACCTTCGTAGAACAGCCTTTCAGCTGTTCTCTATCGTCATTTTAGAATTATGCAGGCTTCAGATTTGGTTCATTGTAGTTTGTGTTACCCTTTATTTAAAAGTCCACAAATTTTACTTTGTTACCTCTCTGTTGCTTGCTCGCAATTTCTTGCTTGCTTCACTGTTCAGTTTTCAAGGTGCAGGCTTCCAACCTTTTTCAAGGTCAGATTGAAATGCTCGGACCATTGCCCAAACACTTCAATCCGATCTTGGTGGAGATAAGCGGGATCGAACCGCTGGCCTCCTGCTTGCAAGGCAGGCGCTCTCCCAGCTGAGCTATACCCCCATACCTCAGAGCTTTTTAGTGGTGGGCCCAAGTGGACTCGAACCACCGACCTCACGATTATCAGTCGTGCGCTCTAGCCAGCTGAGCTATGGGCCCGTAAGGTTCGCCGCCCCTCCAGCGTGCGCCCTCTAAATTAAACAACGTAACGACTTTACGCTCCACCATTACTGACCTAGGACACTGCAGCAAACTATCGTCTGCTGAGTTCTCCTTAGAAAGGAGGTGATCCAGCCGCACCTTCCGATACGGCTACCTTGTTACGACTTCACCCCAATTATCGAACCCACCTTCGGCCGCGTCCCCCTTGCGGTTAGACTACGGACTTCGGGTGTTCCCGACTCTCATGGTGTGACGGGCGGTGTGTACAAGGCCCGGGAACGTATTCACCGCGGCATGCTGATCCGCGATTACTAGCGATTCCAACTTCATACAGGCGGGTTTCAGCCTGCAATCCGAACTGGGATGGCTTTTAGGGATTTGCTCCACCTCGCGGTCTTGCTTCCCTCTGTTTACCACCATTGTAGTACGTGTGTAGCCCAGGACATAAGGGGCATGATGATTTGACGTCGTCCCCGCCTTCCTCCGTTTTGTCAACGGCAGTCTCGCTAGAGTGCTCTTGCGTAGCAACTAACAATAAGGGTTGCGCTCGTTGCGGGACTTAACCCAACATCTCACGACACGAGCTGACGACAACCATGCACCACCTGTCTCTACTTTCCCCGAAGGGCACCTAATGCATCTCTGCTTCGTTAGTAGGATGTCAAGCCCTGGTAAGGTTCTTCGCGTTGCTTCGAATTAAACCACATACTCCACCGCTTGTGCGGGCCCCCGTCAATTCCTTTGAGTTTCAACCTTGCGATCGTACTCCCCAGGTGGGATACTTATTGTGTTAACTGCGGCACGGAGGGGGTCAGACCCCCCACACCTAGTATCCATCGTTTACAGCGTGGACTACCAGGGTATCTAATCCTGTTTGCTCCCCACGCTTTCGCGCCTCAGCGTCAGTTACTGTCCAGCAATCCGCCTTCGCCACTGGTGTTCCTCCGTATATCTACGCATTTCACCGCTACACACGGAATTCCGATTGCCTCTCCAGCACTCAAGAAAAACAGTTTCAAATGCAGGCTATGGGTTGAGCCCATAGTTTTCACATCTGACTTGCCTTCCCGCCTACACGCCCTTTACACCCAGTAAATCCGGATAACGCTTGCCACCTACGTATTACCGCGGCTGCTGGCACGTAGTTAGCCGTGGCTTATTCCTCAGGTACCGTCATTTGTTCGTCCCTGAGAAAAGAAGTTTACAACCCGAAAGCCTTCTTCCTTCACGCGGCGTTGCTGGGTCAGGCTTGCGCCCATTGCCCAATATTCCCCACTGCTGCCTCCCGTAGGAGTCTGGGCCGTGTCTCAGTCCCAATGTGGCCGGCCAACCTCTCAGTCCGGCTACTGATCGTCGCCTTGGTGGGCCATTACCCCGCCAACAAGCTAATCAGACGCGAGGCCATCTCAGAGCGATAAATCTTTGGCAGTCAGGACCATGCGGTCCAACTGCATCATGCGGTATTAGCAGGCCTTTCGGTCTGTTATTCCCCACTCCGAGGCAGGTTCCTCACGCGTTACTCACCCGTCCGCCACTAAGTAACCTTATCAATTGGACGAATCCTCTTTCTAAGGCACTCCGTTCGACTTGCATGTGTTAAGCACGCCGCCAGCGTTCATCCTGAGCCAGGATCAAACTCTCAATAAAATGGTATCTAAAGAACCGAGGCTCTTCAAATCACTTTATTGAAGCTCATTCCAGCTTCAAAGAAATTTAACGGTCGTCCTTCAAGCTCAAGCTTGTTTGAACAACCAAATCCAAATCTGGTGCTTCGTGTTTTCGTTACGTTGTTTAATTTACAAGGTGCACGCCGTTCATCGGTGGGTTTTAATTTTACCACACTCAAACTTGTTTGTCAAGAACTTTTTTCAAATTCTTTTTAACTTGTTTTTGCGCGGCCCGCTCGCTTTTCAGCGGCGGTTTTAAATTTTAGCACATCTCATTCGCTTTGTCAAGAACTTTTTTCGAGTTTTTTCAAGCTCTTTTGTTCTCTCATCCGCAGCGCTGTGCGCCCGCCGCCTTTCGGCAACTTTGATATGTTACCACATCTTTCTCGCTTTGTCAAGAACTTTTTTCGAACTTCTCAGTCGATCTCAAAGTCCTCAGCTTCGCTTCCCTTGTGATAACCGCACTTCAAATCCGCCCGCCTTTTTCTCAAAGGCGCTCTCGTGAAGTGCTTGATTACTATACCAAACACTTCCTCAGTTGTCAACACTTAATTTTCTTTTTTTCGACTTTTTTTGCTTTTCTCTGTCGAGCAGTCCAGTTTTGTTCTCTATAAAAGAATGTGTCCGCCTTCAGTGGACATCTATCTGTCTAATTCCTTCTTGCACAACGACACTCCTTGTGATACCCTTATTTTATCTCTGCTACTATAATAAAAGGGGGCCTTTCTGTGCCGATCCGAATCCCCGACTCTCTGCCCGCCCGGGCCATTCTGGAGGGCGAGAACATCTTTGTCATGACTGAATACCGCGCCATCCATCAGGACATCCGCCCGCTGAACCTGCTTATCCTGAATCTGATGCCCACTAAGATCGTCACCGAGACCCAGCTGCTGCGCAAGCTCTCCAACTCTCCGCTCCAGGTCCAGGTAGAACTGCTCCACACCCTGAGCCACATTTCCCAAAATACTGACGCCGAGCACCTGTCTTCCTTTTATACAACCTTCCATCAGATCAAGGATAAGAAGTATGACGGCATGATCATCACCGGAGCACCGGTGGAGAATTTGGATTTCACCGACGTGGACTACTGGGATGAGCTCTGCCAGATCATGGAATGGACCAAAACTCATGTCCACTCCACGCTCCACATCTGCTGGGGGGCCCAGGCCGGGCTGTATTACCACTACCAGATCCCCAAATATGATCTGGGCAAAAAGCTCTTCGGCGTCTTCCCCCATAGGGTGGTGCGCACCCAGTCACCGCTGTTCCGGGGATTTGACGATATCTTCTACATCCCCCACTCCCGTTATACCGAGAACCGCTTGGAGGATATCCAGCGGGTCCCTGAGCTGGAGCTACTGGCCATCTCAGAGCAGGCCGGAGTCTTTGCCGTCAAGAGTTCAGACAATCGGCGCTTCTTTATCACCGGACACCCGGAGTATGACCCGGACACCCTGGCCAACGAATATTTCCGGGATGTCAACAAGGGGCTGGATATCGCCGTACCGGAAAACTACTTCGCTCAGGACGACCCCTCCCGCCCCCCTGTCGTCCGCTGGCGTTCCGCCGCCCAGCTCTTCTATACCAACTGGCTCAATTATTATGTCTACCAAACCACTCCCTACGACTTGAAAAAGATCTCCGATTGACCGCACGGGGGAGCCCCCTGCGCCCGTCTGGAATATTCAGACGGGCGCAGGGGGCTCTTGATTTTCCATATGGAGCAGGAACCTCCCGCTCAGCTCTCCATCCGCTGTCCGATCTGCTCCAGCACCCCCTCCACCCGGGCACAGTGCCGGGGGAAGCGGCGCAGAAGCTCCGGGTCCGCCCCCTCCATGATCCAGGGCTCTCCCGCCAGCTCCAGCATGGGCACGTCGTTGTAATTGTCCCCCACTGCCAGCACCTGCTCCAGCCCGATCCCCAGAGCCCTGCACAGGGCCCGCACCCCCTTTCCCTTGTCCGCCGCGGTAAAGTCCAGCCACTTCTCTCCCGCCACCGCCACCCGCCAAATCCTCCGCCACCGGGGTGCCAGAACGGGCTCCGCCTCCGCGGACCCCCGGCGGCAGTAGGCGGACACCTTCACGATATCCTCCGTGATCTCCTCCGGGCGGTCCACCAGGGCGGTGCGGTTGCCCACAAAATAGCGCACATGGTCCACGATGTCCCCTTCCTTGGGGCACAGATAACTGATGCCGGCCCCGGAGATCAACACCTCGCACCCATCCATATCCAGGATCTCCCGGCACAGCTCCAGGGCCTGTTCCCTCTCCATGGTCTCCTTGGCCAATATCGGTCCCGGGTCGCCCGGTCCGAACACCACCGCCCCGTTCTCGCACACATAGTGCAGCCGGGAAGCTATGGGGGCGAACAGCCCCCGCAGGCTGTGGTACTGCCGCCCGCTGGCCGGGCAGAAGCGGACCCCCTGTTTCCCCAGACGGACCACCTCCCGGAATACAGCAGGGCTGATCTCCCGCTGTGTCCCCCGGAGCAGGGTCCCATCGATGTCGCAGGCGATGAGCCGGATCACAGGTCCCGCCCCCCTTCCAGAGGCGGGCACAGGTCCAGCAACCGGGAGAGGCATTCCAGATTCCAGTCCCCCGCCCCTGCCAAGGCGGCGGGACCTATGGCAGCTGCGGTCATGCCGGCGGTCCGTGCCGACTCCACCCCCGCCAGGGCGTCGTCCACCCCTGCGCAGTCCTCGGGCGGGAGCTCCAGCAGCTGGGCGGCCCGCAGGAATACCTCCGGGTCCGGCTTAGAGCGGGTGATCTGGTTCCCGTCCACCACCCGGTCCAGGAGGGCGTCCAAGCCGGTGCGTGTCAGGATCACCCCGGCGTTTTTGCTGCTGGAGGCGAGGCCCAGCCGATAGCCCCGGCGGCGCAGCTCCCTCAGGGTCTCCACCGTCCTCTCCGGCACATCGCCAGGGGTCAGCTCCTGGAGCTGGGCCCGGTAGCAGTCATTCTTTTCCTCCGCCATCCGCAGCTTCTCCCGCTCCGTATAGGACCGATTGCTGCCCTCCAGCAAAATCTCCAGGCTCCCCATCCGAGAGACACCCCGGCAGCGGTCCCCCTGTTCCCGAGTGAAGGGGAGGCCGAGCCGGCCGGCCAGGGCTTTCCAGGCCCGGTAGTGGAGCTCATCGGTATGGACCAGCACCCCGTCCAAATCAAAGACCAAGCCTCTCACCATGTCTCACAGCCTCCTAGCGGCAGGTATCCTGAAATTCCGACGGGCTCATGCCCGTCACTTTTTTAAATGTGGCAGAGAAGTAAGCGATGTCCCGATAGCCCACCCGCTCGGCCACCTCATACACCTTGGTGCGGCAGTCCCGCAGCAGCTCCATAGCCTTGTGGATGCGGTAGCGGGTGAGGTAGTTGAGCAGGGTGTAGTCGGTCTCCTTGCGGAACAGGTGGCTCAAATGGCTCTCGCTCAGCCCCAGGTGCTGGGCGATCTCCCCCACAGAGATGTTCTGGTCCCCGTAGTGCTGGCCGATGTAATCCATCGCCTGGAGGACATACTTGCTCTTGTCCCCCTTCTTCCGCTCCGGCAGGGCGGGGGCGGTCCCGCTCCCTTCCGCCTCTATACGGCGGCGCAGCTTGATCACCGCCGCCTCCAGTTCCCCGTCGTGGAAGGGCTTCAACAGGAAGTCCACCGCTCCCAGGCGCAGGGCGCTCCGGGCATAGGTGAAGCTGTCGTAGGCGGTGAGAATGAT
The DNA here is from genome assembly GCF_022453915.1 of Lawsonibacter asaccharolyticus. NCBI lineage: Bacteria > Bacillati > Bacillota > Clostridia > Eubacteriales > Oscillospiraceae > Lawsonibacter > Lawsonibacter asaccharolyticus. The sequence continues at coordinate 719,117 of NZ_CP091870.1, read as the reverse complement.
CACATAGGCCCGGCTGCCCCGGGCCCGCAGTGCTTCCATCATCTGAATGCCGTCCATATTGGGCATCTTCAGGTCAGTGATGATGAGGGAGGGGTCGTACCGCTCCACAGCCTTCAGGGCCTGGAGGCCGTCAGCAGCCTCCCCCACCACCACACAGTCCAGCGCGGCCCAGTCCACAGCCAGGACGATCCCCTTCCGTATCATCTCCTCATCCTCTACCACCAGTACCTTCAGCATATCTCTTCCTCCTTCCGCAGGGGCAGCGAGGCGGTCACCGCCGCTCCCGGTCCGCCGGGCCGGGAGCCGAGGCGGAGGCCATACGCCTCCCCGTAGTGCTTTTTCAGAATGGTGTCCACATTATACAGTCCCAGATGGCCCCGCCCGGAGGTCTCCGGGGGGCCGGTATAGGGTCCCATGAGTTCCGGGGGCAGTCCCCGGCCGTTGTCCTCTACCGAGATGGTCAGGGTTTGGGTTCCTTGACTGCGCACCCGGACCCAGATCACCCCGTCCTCCACCCCGTCCAGACCGTGGAGGATGGCGTTTTCCGCCAGGGGCTGGAGGATCATCTTGGGCACCCGGCACTCCTCCAGCTCCGGGGGCATGTCCACCTCCAGGCGGCACTTGCCCGACAGGCGGATGGACTGGATCTCCATGTACCGGCGGAGGATCTCCACCTCCCGCCGCAGGGGGACGAACTCGTCCGGGGAGATGCAGAAGCGCAGGATGTCCGCCAGGTCGGTGGACATGAGGGCCACCTGGGGCACCTGGTTGATCTTGCTGATCCACTTCATGGTGTCCAGCGTGTTGCACAGGAAGTGGGGGTTGAGCTGGGCCTGGAGCATCCGGATCTGGGCCTCATTCAACTCCCTCTGGTTCTCCACCAGCTGCTCCTGGTTGCGCTTCAAGGCCACCACCATTCCGTTGAACCGCTGGGCCAGCTCCCCCAGCTCGTCATCCTGATAGGGTGGGACGTAGACGTCCAGGTTGTTGTGGACCACCTCGCCGATGGCGCTGTGGAGCCGCTCGATGGGATAGAACATCTGCCTGCTCAGCCGCAGGCTCATAAGCACGGAGAGGCCCACGCACACCAGGGCGCTGCTCACCGTCACCGTGGTGAGCAGGCCCCGGGTATCCCGGTTCAGTGCCTGGGGCCGCTGGAGGACGGCGTACAGCCCCATCTCCTCCTGAAAGGCCGCCCGATAGGCGTACTCCTCCCCCTCCTGGCCCAGCTCCTCCCCCGCCAGCAGCTGCTCCCGCAGCTGGACAGCCAGGCGGCCGGCCAGGGCGGTCTGGCTGGCGTAGACGGGCCGCCAGTACCGGTCGAGGAGCAGCAGGTCGCTCTGTCCGCCGTAGGTCCCCTCCAGCAGTCGCTGGAAGTCCGCCCGGGTCAGGGTGATGACCAGATAGCCCGCGTCCTCCCCCGCCTCACCGGCGATCCGGGCCGCCCCCCGAAACAGGGGCGCGCTGTTCCCCTCCCCGCCGTCCACCTGTGTGAAGGCCAGCCCGACGCTCTGCCGGGCGGCGTAGAGAACGCCCCACTGGGTGGGCATCACCGGCTCCACCGGGCCGCTGCCGGTGGAGTACATCCAGACCCCGTCCCGGTCATACAGGTCGAACTGGGCGCTGAGACGGCTGCCCTCGGTGGCGCTGTACAGCTCGCTATAGACGGTAGTGCTGTCCCGCTGTCCCCGGGAGAGTGCAGGGGCCACATAGGGGCTTGCCTGAAGGGCCAGGGCTGTCTGCTGAAAGCCCTGGTACAGGCCGTCCAGGGAGCTTATCACGTGGTCCAGCTGCTCCCGGGACTCCTCCTCCAACTGGCTGTCCAGCCGCAGACGGAAGATCTGGAGCAGCATGGCCGAGCACAGCAGCAGCGGCAGCAGGGAGGCCAGCAGGAACCCCGCGAACAGCCTTCTGCGGAAGGAATGGCGTTTTTTCACGGCTCCTCCCCTCCCCCCAGATAGAAAGCCCAGGACATGAGGATGCTGTCGTGGTGCTCCACGGTCCAGGCCAGGTCATAGTCCACCAGGACGAGCTCCTCCAGCGGCCGCAGCACGCCGCCGCTCTCCACCCCTTCCCGTACGGGGCGTCTGGAAAACTCCGTCTCCAGCCGGTTCTGCACATCGTTGCCTGCAATGAAGTCCAGGAACTTCCGGGCGTTCTCCGGGTGGGGCGCTCCCTGCACCAGGGCGCCTCCATCCGGGATGCAGCTGGTGCCATCATCGGGGTAGATCAGAGCGATGTCCTCTCCCGCCGCCGCCCGCTTCAGGGCGGTCTCTTCCAGGGTGATCCCCACCAGGTCCGTCCCCCCGGCCACCGAGTCCAGCACCGCACCGGAGCTGTCCAGCTGCCGGCCGTCCAGGCTGACAGCAAAGCGCATCAGGGTCTCGTCCGTATCCCCGTCCACCGCCCGGAGCAGGGTGATCAGCCCGGTGAAGGAGGAGCCGGACACACTGGGATCGCAGAAGGCGATGCGCCCCTGCCATGCCGGAGAGAACAGATCCCGCCAGCCGGTGATCTGCCCCGGGACCACCAGTTTGGTGTTGTAGATGAGCACCACCGGCAGGGCGGAGAAGGGAGTCCACAGTCCCTCCTCCGAGCGCATGGCCGGGTCCAGCCCCTCCCAACCGGCACAGAAGTAGGGGGAGAAGCAGTCCTGATATGCCTCCAGGCTGTCCACGCCGCCGCCGAACATCACATCCGCCGCCGGGGCGTCCGCCTCCCGGCGCAGGCGGGCCAGCAGCTCGCTGGTGCCCCCCGCCTCCACCTCCACCCAGATGCCGGTGCGCGCCTCGAACTCCTGGATGATGGGCCAGTAGACCTCCTCCTTGTGGGAGGTGTACACCACCAGCCGCTCCCCCTCCTCCGGGGCGAACTCCGATGCGGAGGCCCTCTCCCCGGCCGCGCACCCGGTCAGGAGCAGCCCCAATGTCAGGGCCAGCGCTGCCAGCCGTCCTCTCATTCCGCTCCCCCCTCGCCTGTTTTGTGCTCAGTTTGGTGTTTTGCATAATTATATCACACCCCCCCTCCTCTTTTCATCTAATTTCCACAGAAATTGCAGAAGATAACAAAAAAGCGCAGATTTGTCCCCTGTTTTTTCCATCACGGAGGCGATACAATAAAATTGCACACAGGACCTGGGATATCAGGTTCAATTTTATGAAAAATGATGAAGGAGGAACCAAAATGAAACGTACCATTTCATTGCTCCTGGCCTGTGCCCTCAGCTTCTCCCTGGCAGCCTGCGGCGGTGGCGGCGGGACCCAGGGCGGCGGCAGCTCTGCGGGGACCAGCGCCGGCAGCTCCGCCCCTGCCGGCAGCGAACCCCAGCCCCAGCCCTCCGCCGATCTGACACCCACCCAGCAGATCATCCAGGAGGCCCAGGGGATGACCCTGGAGGAACTGGCCCAGAAGGCCATCGAGGAGTCCAACGGCAAAACCTTCCTGGGCGTGGGCAACTCCAGCCGCGGCAAGAGTGCCCTGCCCCTGTTCATCGAGTATCTGCAGTCCATCGACCCAAGCTACACCATGGAGTTCGAGTGGCAGCAGCCCAAGAACAACAAGATCTTCGATCAGCTCACCGCCGACTCCCTGAAGGACACCGGCACCTTTGCCATGACCCTGATCCAGGACGGCAACCAGATCGAGTCCAAGATGGTCCAGACCGGCATTCTGGACACCTTCATCCCCAAGGACTGGGCGGAGGCCAACGGCACCACCCCCGAGGAGTACCAGGGCTATCTGCCCCTTCAGACTCTGAACAAGATCTTCATGTACAACAACACCGGTTCCAAATCCTATGACAACTGCTGGGATTTCGTGGCCGAGGGCGAGCACGGCCTGTTTATGGACATCGACTCTGAAATCGTGGGTAAGAACTTCCTGTATATGCTCACCCGGGATGACTACGCCGCCATGCTGAAGGAGGCCTTCGATGCCCTGTCCGCCGAGGAACAGGCCTACTTCCAGCCCACCATCAACGAGATGGCCTCCGAGGCCGAGAGCCTGGGCCTGGGGGAGAACGGCAAATACGCCCTGGCCTGGATCAAGCTGTGGGTGGGCAGCTACAATGCCCAGACTGACGACGGCCCCATCTGCAACACCTTGGTGGACCAGTCCGCCACTGACCAGTTCGGCCTGATCGTCTACTCCAAGCTGCGCAGCGTGGAGGAGTCCGCCTCCGTCTCCAAGAACAACATCACCGTGGCGGCCTATAACGACGGCTACACCGGAATGGGCGGTTTCGGCTACTGCCACTATCTGTTCGTCACCGACAACAGCCCTCTGCCCTGGACTGCCTGCGCCTTCATCGCCTACATGACCTGCACCGCCGACGGCTTCTCCGCCTGGGGCAAGGACATCGGCGGCTACTCCTCTAATCCCGAGGTGGCTGCGGAAAACGAGGCCATCTATCACCACGAGACCGGCGGCATGGCCGAGGACGGCACCACCGTGGAGTACGCCGCCCTGAACGACCACGGCTACGACTGGTGGACCAACGAGGGCAAGCTGGTCCTGGAGGACCCCGAGTACTGCGCCTCCGTCTCCTTCACCGTGGGCAGCTGGATCGAGATGCTGGACAAGTACAGCGCCGGCTGAGCCCCATCCCCGGCGTCACCGGACCTCTGGGCGCTGAGCGCCGGTTTTGACGAAACGCAGAGCAGGGCGCCCTTGGAGCCGAGTTGCCTCCAAGGGCGCCCCTCCATTCCCGCATGAGAGGAGTGCCGCATATGAACCAAACCACGACCCCCGGCGCCGCACGGTCCGCCATCCTCTGGAACAGGCTCAGGACCTTCCTGTCCAAGCCCCACAACGTGATCCTGCTGCTGATGGGCATCGTGGTGACCATCACCACCATCGCCCCCATCGTGGCCATTGTGGAGGACACCTTCAAGATCCACCCCGGCACCATCGATGCCCATCTCACCGGCCAGACCGCCGGCTATACCCTGGTGAACTACATCGACCTGTTCACCAGCACCTTGGCCAAGACCAACCTGTGGACCCCCCTGCTGAACACCATCTATCTGGCCGTGGGCACCTGCTTGGTGTCCATCCTCTTCGGCGGAGTGTTCGCCTTCCTGGTCACCCGCACCAACCTGGCCTGGCGGAAATACCTCAGCTCCATCTTCATCTTCCCCTACATCATGCCCCAATGGACCCTGGCTGTGGTGTGGCAGAACCTGTTCAACTCCAACGCCGTCACCGGCACCTCCAACGGCCTGCTGGCCGCTACCGCGGGCATCCAGATGCCCCTGTGGTGGTGCAAGGGCCTCTTTCCCAGCCTGGTGGTGCTGGGCCTGCACTACGCCCCCTTCGCCTATATCCTCATCGGGGGCATCTTCCGCAACATGGACGCCAACCTGGAGGAGGCAGCCACCATTCTGGACACCCCCAAGTGGAAGACCATGTGCAAGATCACCCTGCCTATGGTGAAGCCGGCCATTCTGTCCACCATCCTGCTGGTCTTCGGCAGCTCCATGGGCTCCTACCCCGTGCCCCACTACCTGGGCCTGACCACTCTGTCCACCAAGTACGTGTCCATGAACTCCAAGTACACCGGCGAGGCCAGCATCCTGGCCATCATCATGATGATCTTTGGCGTGGCCATCATGCTCCTCAACCAGATGTCCCTCCACAGCCGGAAAAACTACACCACCGTCACCGGCAAGTCGGGACAGATCTCCAAGATCAATCTGGGCCGGGCGGGCAAATACATCATCGCCCTGGTCCTGGTGGTGGTCACCTTCTTCACCAGTATCTTCCCCATCGTCTCCTTCGCCTTCGAGACCTTCCTCCCCAATCCGGGGGACTACTCCTTCCTATACACCGGGGACCCGGACAACCTGACCACCAAGTGGTGGGTCACCGATGAGAACATCACCGAAAACGGCATGTACGGACAGAAAGGCATCCTCCACAACGACACTATCTGGAACGCATTCAAGGGCACCCTGCTGGTCAGCGTGGCCTGTGCCCTGCTGGCGGGCACCATCGGCACCCTCATCGGCTACGCCGTGTCCAAGAACCGGCGAAGTAAGGCGGCCAGCTATGTGAACTCCATGGCCTTCCTCCCCTACCTCATGCCCTCCATCGCCGTGGGGGCGGCCTTCTTCGTCCTGTTTTCCAATGAGCACGTCAACCTCTTCAATACCTATACTCTGCTCATCGTCGTAGGCACAATCAAGTACATCCCCTTCGCCAGCCGCAGCTCCCTCAACTCCATGCTCCAGCTGTCCGGCGAGATCGAGGAGGCCGCTATCATCCAGGATGTGCCCTGGGTCAAGCGGATGACCCGCATCATCATCCCCATCCAGAAGTCCTCCATCATCAGCGGCTATATGCTCCCCTTCATGACCTGCCTGCGGGAGCTGTCCCTGTTCATGCTGCTGTGCACCCAGGGCTTCATCCTGTCCACCACCCTGGACTACTTCGACGAGATGGGTCTATACGCCTTCTCCAGCGGCATCAACCTGATCCTGATCATCACCATCCTGGTGTTCAACACCGTGGTCAACAAGGTCACCGGAGCCAGTCTGGACGAGGGAATAGGAGGTTAAACCATGCCTGAGATCAAATTAGAACATGTGACCAAGCGCTGGGGCAAGTTCTACGCCGTGGATGACCTGGATCTGGTCATCCAGGACAACGCCTTCGTCACTCTGCTGGGCCCCTCCGGCTGCGGCAAGACCACCACCCTGCGGATGATCGCCGGTCTGGAGACCCCCACCAGCGGCCGCATCACCATCGGCGACCAGGTGGTCTTTGACAGCGCCCTGGGCATCAACATCCCGGCCAACAAGCGCAAAGTGGGCTTTCTCTTTCAAAACTACGCCCTGTGGCCCAATATGACTGTCTATGAGAACATCTCCTTCGGCCTGAAAAACATCAAGGAGCCCCTGCCCAAGGTCGACTTCGAAGCCAAGAACGCCGCCCGTTTAGCGGAGATCCTGGAGCAGCCCGCCGAGGTGGTCCGGGTGCTGGAGGAGTGCCGGGACAAGGACGGCAGGCTGGACCAGAAGAAGGCCCAGCTGAAGCTGGTGGACACATTCACCATCTCCATCTACACCGCCAAGCAGCTCCTCTCCTACCGCCTGGAGCAGTCCCCCGACCTGTCTGGAGAGATCGCCTCCCTCCGGGGCAGGGTGGAGGCCGCCAGGCAGTCCGCCGCTGCGGCGGGCGGCGAGCTGGACGGGGAGTTCCGCCTGGTAAAAGGGGGCCAGGTGATCACCGAGACCCGCAAGCTCACCCGGGAGGAGATCGACCTCACCGTCCGCCGGGTGGCCCGCATCGTGAAGATCGGCATGTTTATGGACCGCTACCCCGCAGAGCTCTCCGGCGGCCAGCAGCAGCGGGTGGCCATCGCCCGCACCCTGGCCCCTGAGCCTTCGGTGCTGTTCATGGATGAGCCCCTGTCCAATTTGGACGCCAAGCTGCGCCTGGAGATGCGCTATGAGCTCCAGCGCCTCCACGTGGAGACCGGTTCTACCTTCGTCTATGTCACCCACGACCAGATGGAGGCCATGACCCTGGCCACCCAGATCTGCCTCATTGAAAACGGCGTGCTCCAGCAGTACGACGCCCCCCTCACTGTGTACCACCAGCCCAACAACCTGTTTGTGGCCGACTTCGTAGGCAACCCCTCCATCAACTTCGTGGAGGCCAAGGGGGCGCAGCGGGCCGACGGCGCGGTGGAGCTCACCGTGTTCCAGGGCCGGAAAGCACTCTTCCGCCCCAGCACCCCGCTGGACCTGTCCCAGTGGTTCCGGGACCGGTCCGCCCAGGCGGCGGCCCGGGAGGAGGCCCATCGGAAGCGCGCGGCAGAGAAGTCCTATGTGGAGAAGGGCAATAAGGACGAGGCTTTCCGCTACCACATCGCCAAGGTGGTGGAGGACGACGACTCCCTTCAGGACGATCCAGTGCTCACCGACCAGGACCTGGTGCTGGGCATCCGCCCGGAGTTTCTGGATATTGCGGACCAGAGTCCCCTGGAGGGGGAGATCTATGGCGCCATGCCCACCGGCATGGAGTCCACCATCAAGGTGCGGGTGGACGACTTCCTGCTCACCGGCGTCATCTTCGGCAGCTCCCTGTTCACCATCGGGGAGAAGGTGCCTGTGACCGTCTCCGGGGACAACATCATGCTCTTCCACCGGAAGAGCGGCGCCTGCATCGCCACCGGCTCCCTGGAGCTGTGAAGCGTCTATCCAGGCGGAAATATCTCGCAGAAGGTTTTCTCCGACGCACATGTCGCCGGGGAAACCAGATCAGAATTTGGTCCACGCCTGCGGGCGCCAACTCCGCAAGGCTTTTTCCGCAAGCAGAACGACCGGGAGCCCCATGGGGCTCCCGGTCGTTCTGCTACAGTTGATTCTTATTTCAGGGTCACCGCGTCGTCTCTCTCAAACGCGGAGGCGCTGTAATAGCGGGTGATCGTGCCGTCCTCGGCCTTCTCAAAGCTGAAGTGCTCCATGAAATCCCACAGGATGGGCATCTCATAGGGACTGCAGTTATGGGCACGCAGCAGGGTATATCCATACTTGACCACGGGCACCCCGTCGCTATTCTCCCAAGTATAGACCTTGGTGCGGTCGTTGATAAACTCATGCTCATCATCGGCAGTACCAATCTGCGCGTCAGGCATGTTGTTCACATCAAAGAGGTAGGTGATCCACTCATTGGCCATCTCAGAGCCCCACAGGTCAGGCATCAGGTTATCCAGGTCGCTCTGGCCAGTGATGACAAAGTCGGGCATAGCCCCGCCAGCCCCCTCGGGCAGCTGAGAAGTGCCATCAGGCACGGCCAGTCCAGAGGTGGAGGCAGCAGCCGCATAGAATTCGGGGTTAGTGCGGACAAAGCCCTGTGTAGCCATGGAGCCTGCAGACTGTCCGGAGCCGTAGATCCGGGTGAAGTCCAGATCTGCATAAGTGCCGTCAATAGTCTCTTCCAGCACGGCCATCAGGGAGTTATAGAACTTGTCGGAGTCAGCGTGAGACACACTGCTGGGGCTGGCACTATAAGTCTCGCAGACGAAAGCCAGCACGATCCCCTCTTTGTCCGCCACCTGCCACCAGAGGGTGGAATCCATAAAAATGGAGTCAGTCTGGCTGTTGCCAGGGTAGAGCACGAGCACAGGCAGTTCCTTACCCTCAAATCCATCGGGCACATAGGCAATATATTCCCGGGGATCCCACAGCCCGTCGCCGCTGTTGTCACTGAAGGCGATCACGCCCACCTGGACGGTGCCGTGTCCGTCAATGGCCACATCCTCCTGGGCCAGGATCTGGGTCCCGTCGCTGAGGGTCTTCTGCACCTGTCCGGCCTTAGCCGCCTGCTGGGCAGCCACTCGGGCGGAGGTATAGTCTAGGCGGTAGGTCAGCGCGTTGCTATACGCGAAGGTGTTGTCGTAGCGGGTGTAGACAGACAGGAAAGCATAGATCTCAGCGGCGCTGGGGGTCTCAGAGCTCACCTTCACCTGAGAAATGCCGTACCGCTCACTGGCGGGGAGCTGCGCATTGGCAAAAGCAGTCTGGATCGCATCCGAGTCCTTATCCTGACGATATACGCCCTCCCCGTCTGCATTGGAAACGCAGTCATTGGCTTCTTTCCAATAGTCTACGCTGTCAGCAGAGGAGGTTCCGGCAAACCAGGTGGGTACAGGCACATCCTTACGGGCGATCTGCTCCATTCCGCACTCTTTCAGCACCGCCTGGAACTCTGCGTCGGTCTTGAAGCCAGCATCATAGCCACTGGTATTAGAGCCGTCATAAAGCGCAGAACCAGCCTCTTCCAGAACAGCCTTCCCGGCAGAAGCGGCATTTACAAAGGCCTGGCTGATGACAAAGATGGGATTCTCAGCGGCCCATGCCTCCAGGGGAGCGGCGCCCTCGCCGTAGCCTGCCAGATAAAACTCTCCAAAGGTGGAGAACACGTTGATGCCAGCCTCATTTCTGCCGCTCTTCAGGAAGGCAATGGCGGCGTCCATGTAGGCCTTCTCCTCCGCCGCGCTGCCCCAGCCCTCCGCGCCGGGCTCCAGCACGAACAGAGCCTCGCCCTTCTGGTCCATCAGGTCGATCCACCCCTCGTCCTCCAGGAACTGCTGGGTATCCACACCATTGGGCACCGCGATCACGGTGAAGTAGGAGCGGATGGACGCCTCCTCGGAGATGTACACCGTCACCTGGCGGTCACCCTCCACATCGATGTTCTTCGTGAACCAGCCGGTCAGCGGCAGCTGGGCCGCCTGGGTCCAGTCCTTCTCCAGCGCCGTGATCGTGTCCAGATCCACGCCGCCCAGCTCATACAGCCGCACGGCCACACCCGCCGTGTTGGCCCGGCTCACCGTGCTCTTGGGGGACAGCTTGCCGTCCACCGCCTGCATCACACCGCTGGACAGTGCCCAGGACATGGCCTCGCTGGCCCAGCTGTCCAGCTCCCCGGCATCGGCGTAACCGGCCAGGTTCGCAGAGGCGCTGACCGCCGCATCCTTATACTGCGCCGCAAACTTGGATGCCATCACCGCCATCTCCTGGCGGGTGATGGTCTGGTTCACACCGAAGCTTCCGTCCTCGTAGCCCGCCGTGATCCCCTGCTCCACCGCCCAGGTGGCCGCCTGGGCAAACCAGTCGCCCGTCTTCACGTCAGTGAAGGTGTCCTTGCTCTGCACCGCTGGCTGTCCCGCCATCTTGTACAGCATCGTCACCCACATGGCCCGGGTGATGGTGCTCTCCGTATCGAAGGTCTTCCCGCTCACGCCCGCCATCAGGCCGTAGTAGTTGGCGTCCATCACATCCTCGTAGTAGGATGCGCTCCGGCTCACGTCCTGGAACTTCTGCTCCGGCTGATACGCCGCGCTTCCAGGCACCGCCATGGCCAGAGACAGCGCCGCCGCAGTGGACACAGTCACAAATCTCTGCATCTTTCTTTTCATCTTGTTTGCTTCCTCCCTAAATTTGTTCACGCTCTGCAAAATAGATATCTTGTTCCTCTGCTTTACCGCCTCCCATTTTTCGTTGTTTTCCATAATTTTTGCTGCTTGGACTGATGTCTTTCATTATATCCTGTTCAATACATTTTTTCTAGTGTTAAATTATAGATAGTACCATGCAAAAGATTCATTGAATCTTTTGCAAATGACAGGCGGGGGAGGCCCTCCGGCCTCCCCCGCCCGTTCCCTTTCAACCCCCGGTCAGTCTTTTCAGACCCTCCCAGAGCTCGATGGCCTTGAACTTCAGCACATATCCCTGGGTCTCGCCAGTCATCAGGGCGGCCTGGTCATCGGTGAAGCGTCCCGCCTGGGCCGCCTCCTCCACTGTCTCGCTGGCCGCACCCAAGCACAGGGGCGGGAAGGCCACGCACCACCAGTTCTGCCCCGCTCCCTCGCCGATGACCACCCGCAGGGCCGTGTATTCTCCTGCCGGAAGGGCAAAGTCCTCATACTCCTTGCTGGGGAACCAGGTCTCTGTCAGCTCCGCCCGGACCGCGTAGTCGCAGCCCCGCTCCTCCAGCACCCGCTGTCCTGCCGCTGCCAGCTCAGGCAGATGCTCCTGGATGGCCGCCGCCGCCGCCGTGCGGTCTGCCCCCGCCGGGTACAGCTCCTCCGCGTGGGCCAGGACCTGGTCCCGAACCTCCAGTTTCAGTGCCTGGTCCTCCGGGCTGTCTGAATTGGCGATGACATGGAGGCGGATCACCTGGTCCGCCAGCCGCTCCTGCTCCCGGTCCAGCCATCCCCCCAGTGCCAGTGCGCACAGCACGCCGCACATCAGCGCCAACTCCCAGCGCTTCATTTTTCGGTCCATATACAACACCATCCATACCTTTCGTATTTTCCGAGTGGAATTCTACGAAGAGTATGGACAGTGTCTTTCCTTCTTAAACCGTTTCCGCCAAAAATGTATCCCGGTTCTGCTCTGACAGAAGGGCACAGGCCTCCTCTGCCAGCTCCTTCCGTTGGAACAGGCCAAAGGCGGTGGGGCCCGTCCCGCTCATGGTGGCGCCCAGGGCTCCGCACTGGATCAGTGTGTGCTTGATCTCTGCCACCCTTACCTCCTGCCGCTCCGGCAGCACTTCCTCAAACACGTTGTACATGCGTCGGGCCACACCAGGCAGGTCCCCCGCCGCCAGCGCTGCCAGCAGTCCGGCGGTGTCGGGCCGGCAGCGGACCCGCATCCCGTCGATGCGTGCAAACAGCTCTGGTGTGGAGACGGGGAAATCCGGCTTGCACACAGCCACCCAGCACCGGGGCAGCGGGGGCAGCGGGGTCAGCATCTCCCCCCGCCCCTCGGCCAAGGCGGTGCCGCCCAGTACGCAGTAAGGGACGTCGGAGCCCACCCCTTCCCCCACCCGTGCCAGCTCCTCCATGGAGAAGGGATTCCCCTCCTTCTCGTTCAGGGCCCGCAGCACAGCGGCGGCATCGGTGCTGCCGCCGGCCATCCCGGCGCACACCGGGATGCGCTTGCGGATGGAGATCTCCAGTCCCGGCACCGGTCGTCCCAGCGTCTCATAGAAGCGGAGCGCGGCGGCGGCGGCCAGGTTCTTGGGCCCCGTGGGCAGGAAATGCAGGTCGGTCTGCACCCGCACGCCCTCCCCGCCCGGCTCCAGGGTGAGGGTATCCCCCAGGGTGATGGACTGCATCACCATCTTCAGGTCGTGGTAGCCGTCAGGCCGCTTTCCCAGCACATCCAGCGTCAGGTTCAGCTTGGCGGGGGCAAATCGTTCCATCGTCCGCACCTCCACCGGTTCACAGCCGGATCTTCCGGGCCTCTAAGTAAAAGCGCTTGTCGTGGGCCTCCCCCATGGAGAAGGTCTTTCGGGGCAGCACTCCGTCGTGGATCACGGTGGGGAACAGCTCCTCCTTTTTCATGGGCGGCAGGAGGAAGCCGATGGCCTTGGGCCGCCGGGTCAGCTCTTCCACTACCTCGGCCCCGTGGATATAGTCCATGCTGACGCCGGACCGCCCCTCCATCCACCGGTCCAGGAAGGACTGAAGGGTTCCCACCGCCAGCTGGGCGGCGGGGTCTGGGACGGTGAGGGCCCCCCGGGCGTTCCCGTAGAGGTAGCGGATCACATGTCCGTCCCCCTCCCCCTCCCGGGCATCAGGGTAAGCCATGCGCAGGGCGGAGAGCACCTGGGCCGGCTCCGCGCCGAAGACCACCCGGTGGATGGGCTCGAACTCCAGGGACTCGTCGTGGAGGTTGACCAGCTCCGCCAGGGCGTACCGGGAGGGCAGGGTCTCCCACTGATCCTGGGGCGTGATGCGCTTCTGCCGCTCATAGCACTCCTTGGCGGTGGCCAGGGAGTGGTTCCCGTCTCCCACAGCGAACAGGAGGACAGGCTGGTCCTGGGTCCCGTAGCGGGCGTTGAAGGCGGCGGGATCAGCCAGAGCCTGGAGGGCGCCGGCCACGGCGGAGAGCTGCTCCCTCCCCAGCTTCCAGCCGGCCAGGTGGCCGCCCCGCTCCATCAAATCGAAGTCATAGACCTGCTCCATGCCCGCCTTCTCCCGGGCCAGGGGCTCGATGACGGTGCGCTCCGGATCGTCAGTGAGGAGCATGACGTGAGGCAGCTCAATGGGGGCGTTCTTCCGCACCGCCACTCGGGGCGGGATACGGGAGAGGACGGTGCCCTCGGTGGCCCGCACCTGGGCCGGGGAGCCCGGCTCATAGTCGTACTGCTCCAGGTCCACCATGCCCACCAGTCCTCTGCGGAGCTTTCCGTTGTGCAGGGTGCGCTCTACATAGATCATGGTCTGGGGCAGAAGGGCAAACCTCTCCTCCCGCAGATAGCGGGACATGGTGTTGTTGATCTCCATGATGTCGGTCTCCACGCTGGGACCGTCCAGACAGCTCTCCGGCAGGATGAGCCGCAGGGATGAGGGGGCCCGCCCCACCCTCTCTTCTACCCGCTGCCAGTATTCCGGCTGTGAGGTGTACTGGTCACAGGCCACCACGCTCCACAGGCCCAGGTCGCAGTTTTGGGGGAGCAGGATATCCGCCGGACGAAAGGGGAGGGTTTCAAATAAATCATTCATCAATGGTCACTCACTTTAATCGTTCTCTTGATGCAGGGGGATTTTGCCGGCCTTGGCAGTTTTGGTTCTTTCCGCAGGGCGCGATGACGCGGCGCGCCGTCTTGGGTAGTTTTCGCAGGTGGGTCGCCGCCTGCGGGCGGCAAGTGACTTTCCCAGCGCCGGGAAAGTCACCAAAGGATCGCCGGGGGGCAGCTCAGGATGATCGCTTCACGCTCATATCCGCCTTACCCCGGGTCCTTCATTACGGGGACACGCTCCTGTTTGGTCATACGTTATTTCCGGCTCGCAAAATCTGAGTGGATGGTCTAAATTCCCACCGGGCCACTGGGCCCTGGTCTGCAGAAATTCAGGGCGCATGCAATTCCACAACTGCGCCTGGCTTTGCTAAGCCGACACTCCCGGTGCGAATCCTGGCATGCCGGTCTGGGACCGGCCTCTACGGCATCACCAAAGAGGCCCCTTTTTGCAGGAGCGGCACACTTGGACGGCACGCTGTGGGAAAGGTTACTTTTTGAGACGCTGCCACTCCTCCAGCTGGGAGATTATGGCATCCAGCTTTTCTTCCATCCGGTCCCACTGTTTCTTGACCTTCCAGCAAAGGACCACCAGCGCTCCCAGCCCCACAGCCTTCACAGCAATCAGGAGCAGGGCCGCGATGCGGGCCGCCATGTCAAGGCTGCCCAGCCAGGCCGCCAGGTAGACGAGGAAAATAAGTCCAAAAATGACCGCCACGGTCTTCATAGGGCCCGCTCCTTTCGCAACACCTATCTTTGCTTCTGCTCTGTTGGGGGCACTCCTCAATGTGATTTGAAGTGCGGTCTGATTTCGTCTTCTCCGTTCTTTAGACAGAGAGCTATCAGCCTATGGCCCCCTTGATGGCTTCCAACAACTCGCCGAACTCCTCAAAGGCGGGCAGCTCCGGGTGGTCGGCCCTGATGGCCTGGGTGCTCTTGAACAGGAAGCCCGCCTTGCTGGCCTGGATCATCCCCAGGTCGTTGAAGCTGTCCCCGCTGGCGATCGTCTCATAGCCCATGGACTGGAGGGCCTTCACCGTGGTCAGCTTGGACTGGGGGCAGCGCATCCGATAGCCCGTGATGGCTCCGTCGGGGGCCACCTCCAGGGTGTTGCAGAAGATGGTGGGCCAGTTCAGCTTGGCCATCAGGGGCTTGGCAAACTGCTCGAAGGTGTCGCTGAGGATGACCACCTGGGTGAGGGTGCGCAGCTCGTCCAGGAACTCCTTGGCCCCCGGCAGGGGGTCGATCTTGGCGATGGTGGCCTGGATCTCCTTCAGGCCCAGGCCGTGCTCCTTCAGGATCTCCAAGCGCCACTTCATCAGCTTGTCATAGTCCGGCTCGTCCCGGGTGGTGCGCTTCAGCTCCGGGATACCGCTCTCCTCCGCAAAGGCGATCCAAATCTCCGGGACCAGGACCCCCTCCATATCCAGGCATACGATATTCATGGTCGATTCTCCTCTCTGTTTCCCGGCCTGATGTCCCCGACCGAGTCCCTTCTCTTGTGTGGTCCCCGACCCACAGGGTGCAGGGATTACATGGGGCTCGTCCCAGAGGCAGACCAAAGCCGGGCGCTTTTCAATACGATTTGTAATTTTTTTCGAATAATATCCTATTTAAGTTCATTTTCAACCCCTGCCCTGGCTGCGGCGCAGGTTGGTCAGGAAGTTGTCCATCCGGGTGATGGCCTCGGAGATATCCTTCATCGAGGCGGCATAGCAGGCCCGGACGAAGCCCTCGCCCCCGGGGCCGAAGGCGGAACCGGGGATCACCGCTACCCGCTCCTCCCGCAGGAAGCGCTCACAGAACTCGTTGGAGGTCAGGCCGGTGGAACGGATATCCGGGAAGACGTAGAAAGCGCCCTTGGGCTCAAAGCAGCTCAGACCGATGCGGCGCAGATTCTCCACCAGATAGCGGCGGCGGCTGTCGTACTCCTCCCGCATGTGCTCGATGTCCCGGTCCCCGTTGCGCATGGCCTCGATGGCGGCATACTGGCTGACGGTGGGGGCGGACATGATACCGAACTGGTGCAGCTTGGTCAGGCACTGGATGATAGGCTTGGGGGCGCAGACATAGCCCATCCGCCAGCCAGTCATGGCGTGGCTCTTGGAGAAACCGTTGACCACGATGGTGCGGTCATACATCTCCTCCAGATTGGCC
This sequence comes from Lawsonibacter asaccharolyticus, assembly GCF_022453915.1. Classification (NCBI taxonomy): domain Bacteria; kingdom Bacillati; phylum Bacillota; class Clostridia; order Eubacteriales; family Oscillospiraceae; genus Lawsonibacter; species Lawsonibacter asaccharolyticus. The sequence goes on along the minus strand of NZ_CP091870.1, from coordinate 702,923 downwards.
ATGGACACATGGCGCTGGCCGTAGGTCAGCTCGGCATAGATCTCATCGGAGACCACCATGATCTCCGTGTCCCGCAGCACCTGGGCCAGAGCCTCCAGGTCCTGCCGCTCCATAATGCCGCCGGTGGGGTTGGAGGGGAAGGGCAGCACCAGCGCCTTGGTCCTGGGGGTAATGGCGGCCTTCAGCTGCTCAGGCGTCAGGCGGAACTGGTTCTCTGCCTTCAGCTCCACATAGACCGGGACACCCCCCGCCATCTCGGTGAGCGGTCCGTAGCAGACAAAGGATGGGACGGGGATGATAACCTCGTCCCCCGGGTTCAGCAGCACCCGCAGGGAGAGATCCAGCGCCTCGCTGCCCCCTACTGTGACCAAGATCTGGCTGGCGTAGTCGTATTTCAGGCCGAACCGGCGGTCCAGATAGCTGGCGATCTCCCGCCGCAGCTCCGCCATGCCCGCGTTGGAGGTATATTTGGTGTACCCCCGCTCCAGGGAATAGATACCCGCATCCCGGATGTGCCAGGGGGTCACAAAGTCGGGTTCCCCGATGCCCAGGGAAATGGCGTCCTTCATCTCCTCCAGAATATCAAAAAACTTCCGAATGCCAGAGGGCTGGATGCCCTGGATCTTCTGATTCAAGATCGTCTCATAATTCATACAAAGATATACTCCCTTTCCTGGGGCTCCTGAGGCCGGAAAATCAGGTGCTTCTCCTTATATTTTTTCAAAATGAAATGGGTGGCCGTGCCGGTGACCCCCTCCAGTGGGGCCAGGCGCTCGCCCACAAACTGGGCTACCTCCCGCAGGCTGCGTCCAGAGATGATGACTGTCAGGTCGAAGGAGCCGCTCATCAGATACATGCTCTCCACCTCGTCATACTGATAGATGCGCTCGGCGATGCGGTCAAATCCGGCCAGGGACTGAGGCGTCACCTTCACCTCGATCAGGGCGGTGACATTCTCCCGCTTGACCCGGTCCCAGTCGATCACAGCCTGGTATCCCAGGATCACGCCCTCCTCTTCCAGCCGGCGCAGCTCATCCTTTGCCTCTGCCTCGGTCATGCCGGCCTGTGCTGCCAGCTGTGCGGGAGACTGTGTGCAGTCCTGTTCCAAAAGCTCTAAAAGTGTGTTCATGTCACGGGGACCTCCCTTTCCGAAATCTTTGACTGCGGAGTCCGGCAGCCGGTGCTCCCTGTCAGAAATGAATATCATATTTATTATATCTCATTTACCGCCCAAGCGCAATGCTGCCTTTTAGATCCCCCCCAAGATACACCAGGACCCCCTGCGGCCATAAGACGCAGGGGGTCCTGTGTTTGACTGGCAAAGATCCAGGCTCTGCTCTTTCTGCAGAATCAGGCCGCCTTGACAGCCTTACTGCCCTTTCCGGTAATGATCTGGAACACCAGCACCACGACCAGAACGCCGATACCGATGATGTCGGTCAGAGTGCCCGGATGGATCAGCATCAGACCGGCGGCGATACACACGATCCGCACGCCCCAGTTCAGATCCCGGAGCATGTAGCCGATCATGCCGGCGGCGATGAGGAACATACCCACCGAGGAGGTAAGGACCACCTGCACCACGTCCAGCGGGCTGAAATCGCCAATGAACAGCATCGTGTTATTGAAAGCAAAGATGTAGGGCACGATGAAGGCCGCGATGGCCAGACGGGTGGCGTTGAAGGCCGTCCTCATAGGCGGCGCTTTGGCGATGGCGGAGCCGGCATAGGCGGCCAGGGCCACGGGCGGGGTGATGTCGGCCACAATGCCGAAGTAGAACACGAAGAAGTTGGCAGCCATCAGATCCATGCCCATGCCCTGCACCAGGATAGGGGCACAAGTGGTGGCCATAATGACGTAGTTGGCGGTGGTGGGGACGCCCATGCCCAGCACGATGCAGCACAGCATAGTGAGGAACAGGGCGATGATCAGCTGACCGTTGGCGACCTGTACGATGGCGGTGATGAGCACATTGGCCAGACCGGTCATCGTCACCACGCCGGCGATGATGCCCGCGATGCCGCAGGCTACGCCTACAGACAGGGTATTCCGGGTCCCGGCGGCCAAGGCGTCCACATAGGAGGGGGCCGCCTCACGGTTGGGCTTGCTCATTACCGTGAAGAGAACGAACAGCACCACCCAAAGGCCCATACAGATGTTATCCAGGTTCTCCGGGATCCATTCGTAGGACTTGTTGCCCAGGATCACGATGACAGCCAGGGGGATGAGGGGCAGGGCCATGAGCAGCTTTTTGCCGCCCTTCTCCCGGTCCACCATACCCATGGTGATAGCGGCGAAGGTGGCATACACAGCGCTGCGGGACATGGTGAAGCCCACGATGATCATGTACACCAGCACGATCAGCGGCACCAGCAGGTAGATCTTGGGAAGGATATCCTTGGCCTTGGGCAGGGAGTCCTTGGGCAGACCGTGCAGCCCCATCTTCTTGGCCTTGAAGTGGACCATAAGGAAGATGCCCGCGAAGTACAGGAAAGCGGGCAGGATGGCCCGGATCACGATCTCAGAGTAGGGGACGCCGACCATCTCGGCCATGAGGAAAGCGGCGGCGCCCATGATGGGGGGCATGATCTGTCCGCCAGTGGAGGCGGCGGCCTCAACGGCACCCGCGAACTCCGGGGGATAGCCAGTCTTCTTCATCAGGGGGATGGTAACGGCGCCGGTGGTCACGGTGTTGCCCACAGAGGAACCGGACACCATGCCGCACAGAGCGGAAGAGATGACGGCTACCTTGGCGGGACCGCCGGAGGCGGAGCCTGCGATGGCGTTTGCCCCTTCAATGAAGAAGTTGGCGATGCCAGTGGCCTCCAGGAAAGCGCCGAAGATGATGAACAGCACGATGTAGGTGCAGCACACGCTGATGGGGGTGCCAATGACGCCGTTGGTGGTGTAGAACAGGTTGTACACAATGCTCTGCACCGTCTTTCCGGCAAACATGGGCAGATAAGCATAAAGAACGAAGGCCGTGGCCACGCATAGGATGGGGATGCCCACCACCCGGCGGCAGCACTCCGCCAGGATCAGGATGCCGATGATACCCAGCACCACCTCAGTGGTGCCGATCCGGGTCATCATGGCCACGATGCTCTTCAGGTTGATGACATAGTTAAAGTAGCAGGCCGCGCCCACCACTGCCAGTACGATGTCATACCAGGGGATGTGATTCACCTTCTGTGTTCCCTTTTTCGCAGGGTACAGAATGAATACAAACAAAATGATAAAGCCCAAAAACAGGCAGTGCCGGACGCGGTTGTCAAAGCTGGCAAACAGGTTCATCCATACCATGAACAGGGAAAAGAGAGCCAGCATGATCCGAATGACCAGCTCCGGGACCCCGGTCCAGATCCGGGTGTTGGATTCTCGGTCATACTTCTTCATGACCGCTTCCACGTCCTCCGCCGTTCCCACGTCTACGCTGGGATCACCGGCAGGAGCCGTGTTGACGCTGCGATCTTCCAAATCGCCCATTATTCTCCTCCTTAGTCGCATCGTTCTGACGCCGCCCCTAGCGGACAAGGCGGTCAGAACAGCCGATACTCGTACCCGATGGAGACCACCGAGCTTCTTCCAAACAGTGCGCTCAAACTGATGACTCGAATCCCGCTCTCCAGAGTCACCTCCTCCATCCCATCTTCCGGGAACACCCCGACCAGATCACGGACCTGGTCATAGTCCTCCCGGATGTCGCCCAGGATCAGCGTGTGATCTGATCGGGAGCCTACGATATATTGCAGGGGGATCGTCTCAAAATCCTTGTGGATATTGCTCACTACAATGGAGCCGTCCTCGCCCAATGTCATGGACTCCCCTTCGTTCAGCTGGCTCTGTACCCCGGCGCCGAAGCTGTAATAGTAGGTCTGCTCCACATAGATCTTGTGCTCCTGGATCTGATAGCAGTCGATCAGCGGATTTTTATGGACCGAGTGGATAAAGCCCACGCAGAACCAGTCTCCCTCGTCCAGGCGGTAGCGGACGCAGGTCTCACCGTTTTCCCCGCCGCGCAGGGTGAGATACCAGCCCGCCCGCATGCTGACTGTTACTAGAAGAGCCGCCGCAATAATGATGATTATCGCGGCGGCTCCCATTACCCTTTTTTTCATCAGATCCCGGTGTCACTCGTCACCGGAACTTGACCGGCGGGCCGTGCGGCGAGGTCGGTCCTCCCTCACAGGACACCCTTCTCGGTATAGAACTTCTCAGCGCCGGGATGCATAGGCACATCACCCACACCGGCCACCGCGTTCTCCAGGGTCAGGAACTGGAACTTGGCCTGAGTAGCGGCCATGCTCTCCTGATTCTCGAACATCTGGGTCAGCAGTTCATAGACGAAGTCCTCGGACAGGTCCTCAGAGGCCACCAGAACTGCCTTCACGGCCACGCAGGTCACATCATAGTCGATGTTGTTGGGGTAGGTGCCGGCGGGCAGGTCCTCCTGGACCAGGAAGGGGTAGTTGGTGGTCAGATACTCCACGGCCTCGGGAGTCAGGCTGATCATATCGAATTCAGCGGTGGCATCCAGCTCAGTGATCGAGGTGGTGGGGGCGCCGGCCACGGTGAAAGCGGCGTCGATCTTGCCGTCCTTCAGGTCGTTGGCGGCGTCGCCGAAGGAACCGTTGGTGGCGGTGATGTCGGCGGTGGTCATGCCGTAGGCCTCCAGGACCTGGCGGGCGTTGACCTCAGTGCCGGAGCCCACGTCGCCCACGCAGACGGTCTTGCCCTTCAGCTCGGATACGTCCTTGATGCCGGGGGCGGAGATGATCTGCACGGTCTCGTTGTACAGGCCGGCCACCCACTGGCTGCTGGTCTCAGCCTCGGTGAACAGGTCGGTGCCGCTGTGGGCATAGGAGAGCACGTCGGACTGCAGGATGGACATCTGGGCATTGCCGTCAGCCACCTCCAGGATGTTGGCGGAAGAGGCACCGGTGGAAGTCACATTCAGCTGGCCGGTGGTCAGCAGGGGGTTGAGGGTGGTCTGCATCACGCCGCCGTAGGCGTAATAGGTGCCGGAGGTGCCGCCGGTCGCCAGGGTGACGGTCTCGCCGGAGCCGCCGGCCGGAGGTGTGGTGGTGGAAGTAGTGCCGGTAGAAGCGGCAGGAGTAGAAGTGGTACCGGAATTGCTGGGCTGATTGGGATTGCCGCAGCTGGCCAGCGCCAGGGACAGAGACAGCGCCAGGATGAGAGCAAGTGTTTTCTTCATATTCTCTTTCCTCCATTTCAAGCTTTACTCGGCCTTCCGCCCGAGGGATGCGGCCGACCTATTTGCAGAGTTATTATATTACATTTTGCCTATAATTGCAAGTCGCTTTTTTTATTTTCGGTCATTTTGCATAATTTCCTTCATTTTCGCAGTTTTTTCTCTGTTTTTCTCTTTTTTCTTTCGGATTTCCTCATTTTTCCTTCTTTTCAATATAATGATGCAGTATTTGCATCATTCCGTTTTTAACATTTTCCCCCTGCATTCCGACGCCCTTACTCCCGCATAGCCTGTTCCAGCTTCTCCAGCGCCCGCTTCTCAATGCGCGATACATAGCACCCCGGCTATTGTAAGCGATTGGCTCCGGAAAATTACGCCGTCTCAAACGGCGCAATCCCTTGCGGTGTCTGCCTCTCTACCGTTTCGTCCAGCTGGGCGAAGCGGAATTTGATAATGACTTTCTTGTCCTCGGTCAGTTCCACCCGCTCGATGAGGCTGACCAGCAGTTCCCGGCTCTCTCCAGCAGTTTCGATGAACCTATGTACCAGTTCCCTGGCCCTGTCCTCACTGCGGACGGGGCTTTTTTTCTGAAACTCCAGGGCCTGCCGCTTTTCCTCCAACTGCTCCCGCTCCAGTTTGATCCGGCCGAAGATGCGCTGGAAGTCCGCCTCCGGCAGTAGTCCGCTGAGCCGGTCTGTGTACATCCGATCCAAGTTGGCGGTGAGGCCATCGATCTTGGCCTGGAGTGTCTGGAGTTCCATCTCCAGACCGCTCTGCTTTCTGGCGTTCTCCACGGCCTCCCGAGCCACAGGAAATAATTCGTCAGGATTCAGATAAGACTGGCAGACCTCCCGTACCTTGGCGATCACCGCGTCGGTCACAGTTTTCTCCTTGATGGAGTGGCAGGTGCAGACGCCCGCTTTGGTAAATCGCTGGTAGGTACGGCAGACGAAGTACAGCACATCCTCTCCCTTGGCATTTTTCCGGTTGAGCACCGCCAGAGGGTATCCGCACTCGTGGCAGAAGATCAACCCTTTCAACAGGAAGTCATAGGTTCGGCTCCGGGTGTGCTTGCGGCTGTTGACCAGCAGGCGCACTTTCCGGAAGGTCTCCGCGTCCACCAGAGGCTCGTGGGTACCCTCCACCACCACCCAGTTGGCCGGGTTCTGCCTCAGGCACTTCTTGGACTTGTAGCTGATCTTCACACTGCGCCCCTGGACCATATTGCCGATGTAGGTCTCGTTCTGCAACATGTCGGAGATCCGCTCGCTGCTCCACAAGCCGGTATAGGGACCGGGTCTTGCCACCGGGAGGTTTGCGTAGGTAGCCGGGGTGGGCACTCCCTCTTGGTTTAGGAGGGCTGCGATGTTCCGGCAGCTCATACCGGAGAGGGCCAGGGCAAAAATTCGCCGTACGACGGGCGCCACTTCCTCATCAATGACGATCTTGTTTTTCTCCGTTGGGTGCATCTTGTAGCCGTACACCGGCTTGCCGCCGATGAACTGCCCCTTCCGCTGCTTATCCCGCTTGACCGATTTGATCTTCTTGGAGATATCCTTGGCGTACATGTCGTTCATGATAGCACGGAAGGGCGTGATATCATTGGCAGTGGAGTCCACACCGGTGTCGATGCCGTCCAGCAGCGAGATGTACCGCACCCGGTGCTCCGGGAAATACCGCTCCATGTAGTGGCCGGTCAGGATATAGTCCCGGCCCAGTCTGGAGAGGTCCTTGGTGATGACCATGTTGACCTTCTTTTCTTCGATATCCGTAATCATCCGTTGGAAGGCCGGGCGGTCAAAACTGGTACCGCTCCATCCGTCGTCTATATAGGTGTCATAGACGATCAATCGGTGCTGCTGTACAAACTCCCGCAGCAGGGATTCCTGGTTCTGGACGCTCTGGGATGGTCCCTCGCTTTCATCCTCCTTTGACAGTCTGATGTATAAAGCCGCATGGTAATCCATGGGATTGCTTATCTCTAAGTACATGCTATACCTCCTGAGATAAGCGGCTATTCATCATATGGATTACACCCCATCGTTCACCCCTTTGCAACAGATTCCATCTCCCGTCGGAGGAATATTTGAAAAGATTCCAGCAATAATTCCTGGGCACTTTTGCCGTCCTCTGTATAAACACAGGTCACAATCAATTCGCTTCTCATTTGACCGCCTCCTTACCTCAAATCAGTAAAGGATATGCGGAAGGCATCCGTGAGTTTACAAAAAAGCGTCCTCCCCGGCTGCGGAGAGGACGCCTAAAATGAATCAAATGATCTTGTATGTTTCTCCCAGCCGCTTGAAGCTGGCAATTTTCTGCTCCAGTGTCACATGGTTGTAGACGTCCATGGTGGTCGTGATGCTGGCGTGGCCCATGATCTCCTGGATTACCTTCAGGTTGGTCTCGTGTTCGCAGAACCGGGCACAGAAGGTATGCCGCAGGGTATGCGCTGAAAAATGGGGCAGCAACTGTGGTTCCCGCTGCTCCTGGTTTGCCAATTCCGTTTCCTGGTTATTGTATGCGGTTCGAATCCGCTCAATGGCGCGGTTGACTGTGTGCGGACTCAGAATCCCGCCCGTCTGGCTGGTAAAGATGAAGTTGGAATACCCGTCGATCATGATATTTGCCGGGCATACCTCTGTCTGAAACTGGCGCTCCTGCTCCAATGCCCGCTTGACCTTTGTCGCCATGGGAATCACCCGGATTCCAGCTTCTGTCTTGGGCGTGCTAACCAGAAATTCACAGGCTCCTCCCGGCTCCTTTTGACGGTAAAGCAGGCTGTGATTGATGGAGATGGTTTCCTCCGCAAAATCGCAGTCCTCCCACCTCAGGCCGATAACCTCACCCACGCGGCAGCCTGTCCCCAGCATGACTGTAAACAGCGGTCCCCACTGCCGGTATCGGGCGGAGTTGGCAACAAACTGCATAAACACAGCCTGTTGCGCCTCTGTCAGTGCATGTTTCTTGGGTCTCTCCCATTGCTTCCCCTTTTTGATATCAGTCAGAACACCGTCGGATGGATTGGTGCGGATCAAGTTGTCACGGATTGCCAACGTGAAAACCGGGTGCAAAAGGGAGTGGATTGTTTCCATGGTGCTGGGCCTAAAACTGTGCTCCCTCAGCAAGGAGTTGTAAAAGGTCCGGATGTCGCTGTACCGGAAGGAGGTGATGTCTCTGTGCCCGATGGTTTCCCGCACATAGTGGTCGTACATATATTGGTAATTCGTCCGGGTAGATGTCTTTAACTCGCATTTTAATGCCATGTAGTAGTCAAACATATCGTTTAAGGTCATCTGCCTAGCTGCGTGCGTCTGGATCCCGTCCTCCAGATCTCGCTGGATCTGCCGCTCCAATTCCCGCAGAGACTGTTTACACCGTTTCCCCTGAGGGACAGTATCTGTTTCGATCAACTTCCAACTGTATATACTCCGCCTAACCCCTTTCTCATCATAATAGCGATATTCATATTTCCCATCATTTCTCTGTAATTCACCTCGCCTCAGAATACGGCCTTTGCGATCCCGCCTCTTTTCACTCATCGTCATCACCTGTCAATACTGTCAAATAGAATATTGGTCTTCCAAGTACTTTTCAAATTTCCGCCGCTTAATCAGCCGCTTGCTGCCCACCCACAGCACAAATGCACAGTCTTCCCCACCAGTCATGGACCGCAGTTTGTTCTCACCAATGCCAAAATATGCAGCGGCTTCTTCTATGGTCAGATTGGCCTTTTCCCAAATCGGCACTTTTTTCTCCATGTTGCATACTCCTTTTCATCGTTATAACTTTTATTTTTCAGGATTGGAGATCGTTTTTATGTCATGGCGATCACCTCCGCTATCTAAGTATCCGTCTCTGTTTGCAAAAAATAAAGCGGCCTCCGTCCTGTTGTGAAAGCAGGTTTACGGTGGCCGCACAGATGTATGCGGAGGTTTTCACCTTTTATTTCTCTTTATAAGTTGTTATAAATTCTTCCCTAAGAGTGGCTTCATGGTGGGGAACAGTCTGATATCACGGATGGTATATGAAGTAATCAGCAGCATTTGCAGCGGGCGTGATCACGATGTTGAATCATTCAAATGAAGCGAAAACATACCCTTTCCTATTTGGGTCCTGCTAGACTACAAGATTATGGAACGGAAACCGACAAGGGACGCTGCAGAATAGCACACGCAGCGTCCCTATTTTGTGACTGTTAGATGAAAACCAGTTGAGAATAGCATTTTGCGAGAATCTCTGAACGTTCCTATTGCACAGAACGATTCTGTTCATCCATGAAGCGGAACTCTTTTTCCTGGAGCGTCCCTTAGACACGCAGTATATTTTCATTTTCCATCGTGTGCATCACCTCTCGGGCATTCCAAGAATGAGACAAATTCAGCCCTGATGGGAGCGGCCTATTTCAGTGAAATGCGTTGCAGACCTCCCAGAACTGGGAGAGCGCATAGAGAGGCAGATTGATAAGTTTATCCTGCTTGCGGTAGTCGGACATAGAGGTGCGGACACCAAAAGACAGGTCGTTGTTGGAGACAAAGTATTTCAGGCTCTTGGCCTGCAGGTTCTCCTCCGCCTTAACCTCCAGCGGGATCACATTCCCGCTGTGCTGGAGAACGAAGTCTACCTCCCCGGATGAATTTTCCGCCGACCAGTAATAGGGCGTGGCACCCAAGTCGGAAATGAGTTGCTGGCAGACATACTGCTCCGTAAGCGCACCTTTGAACTCCGTGAAGATGGCATTGCCCTTCAGTAGTATCTTGGCGTCCAGATCCATCATAGCCGCCAGTAGACCTACATCCACCAGATACAACTTGAAGGCTGGGATGTCCTGATACGCCTTCAGGGGAACGGCCCCTTTGGTCACACGGCCGACCTTGCAGCACAATCCGCAGTCGATCAGCCACTGAATGGCCAGTTCAAAGTCCTTGGCCCGCGCCCCTTCCCGCAAGACACTGTAAATGAATTTCTTATTCTCCTTGGTCAACTGAGAGGGGATGCTATCCCACACCATACGGATGCGGGGAATGACGGCCGTTGGGGCATATTTGGAAAAATCCTGCTCGTAGTCTGAGATCAGACGTTTCTGCACACGGCGTACGGCAGTAAGACTCTGCTTGGGCAGGTAATCATTTACAGCCGCCGGCATCCCACCCACAAAGTAGTACGTTCTGAGCAAGTCGATGTATTTATCCCGGAATGCGGTAACCATTCCGAAGTCCCGCTGCTCCAGGAGTTCGAGCAGTTGGTCATTGCCTGTAGCGGACAGGAACTCGGTAAAGGAAAGCGGGTACAGATCCATGCTGTCCACCTTTCCCACAGGGAACGATGTACCTTCGTGCATGGCTATTCCCAGCAGCGACTCCGCAGCCAGAATATAATAACTGTGCCGGTTGTCCTCACAGAAATATTTCAGGCTCTGTAGCGCAGCCGGCACCTCTTGGATCTCGTCCAGAATAATCAGTGTGTTCTCCGGGTCGATCTCCATACCACTCTCAATGGCAAGGCCCCGCAGGATGCGGTCCACATCAAAGTCGCCAGAAAACAGGTTCTGCATCCGCTCATTGCGGTCAAAATTGATATAGGCACACCGCTCAAATGCGGTTCGGCCAAACTCCTGCATGAGCCAGGTCTTTCCCACCTGGCGCGCACCGCGGATGAGCATGGGCAGACGGTTAGGATCCTCCTTCCACTCTTGCAGGCGGCTGATTGCATATCGCTTCATTGCCACACCACTCCTGGACCGTTTGATAGTATCAGCATATCATCTTCCATCAAATAGTCAACCGGAAAAGTGTGATAATTGTCAAATAGTCCGCATTATTAGGGTATTTACCGCCCACCCATTTGCGCAGATTCTTTTTTCTGTTTCATGATTGCTTCCTCCTTTCATTATTGCGGGAACATGCCCCGTCTAAAATTGTAAAGGAGTGGCAGGGAGCTTCCCACGACAGAACCTGTCGGGTGTGGAAAAAAGCAGAATGTCCCCTTTCCCGAATTGATGAACAGAAAAACATTCGTTATAATGGAAAGGAAATGGGACAAAGACCATGGAGATAAAATGTAAAAAAGGGGTGGCACCGCCGCGGTGCGATGATGCGTTCAAGGCTGGATCCATCCGGATGGTAACGGAGCAGGGCCACCCGAGCACAGAGGTATCACCATACCCAATTCGCATACAACATATGGCAAGGGAGCGATTTCGCCCGCAAATTGACTTGCCTACGTTTCAGTCGTAAAGGAGGCTCGTTGATGCGTTATTATGTGACCGCTGACATCCACGGATTTTATACGCCGCTGATCACTGCTTTAACCAAGGCCGGCTTCTTCGCCGACTCTGCACCGCACAAACTGGTCATTCTGGGAGACCTGTTTGACCGCGGTAAGGAAACGCTGAAACTGCAGGCTTTTCTCTCTGAACTATTGGATCAAGATAAGGTCATCCTGATTCGCGGCAACCACGAAGATCTGTTTGAAGAACTTGTCACGATTGACACAGGTCTGCCATATCGCCACCATGTCGACAATGGCACTTACGATACCGCTCTTCAACTCACCAGTTTCGATCCTCACCTCGCCCCTACTTTGCACGATGACTTCGCTGAAGCTGCCCGGAATACCGTGTTCTATCAAAAAATCATTCCTGCCATGCTGGACTATTTTGAAACAGAGCACCACATATTTGTCCACGGCTGGATCCCCTGCATTCAGGAGCGCAATGGCTATAGTAGTATTGGTGACTGGCGCAATGCCTCTGCGGATCTTTGGGAAAAGGCCCGCTGGATCAACGGCATGGCTGCCTTTCGATATGCCTATGAGGATGACAAAACCATCATCTGTGGCCATTGGCACACCTCTTTTGGTCATTCTACAATCGACCATGCCGGTTCTCAATTCGGCCCAGATGCCAATTTCCGCCCCTTTTACGGCACAGGCATCATTGCTTTAGATGCCTGCACCGCTGTCAGCGGCTTTGTAAATTGCATTGTAGTGGAAAGCTGAATAGGTGAGGTTATTCACATTGGTATGCTGTTTTCATTTCAATCATAGTCTATCCGGGTGGACAAGCCTCCTCCTATTGGAAGGCCGGCAAAATCTAAAAATGTGGTAAGGGACACTGCAGAACAGCATCTGCAGTGTCCCTCTTTGTCACTGTTAAATGAAAACCAACTGCGAAAAACATTTTGCCAGAACATCTGAGCGTTCCCATCGAACGGCCCGGATCTGTTCATCAATAAAATGGAACTCCTTCTCCGGTGATTGGATTGCCCAGGTGACCCCCAGACGGGCTTTCAGTTTCAAACGGGCTTGTCCAATATAGCGTTCCGCATAAGGTCCGATTTCTTCCACAAACGCTGTACTGCGCGTAACGATCTCACGGTCATATGGGTCTTCCGAAATCGCCTCCAGCAACAGCGACTCCAAAGCGCCCTGCTGGTTGGTCGGGATAATCAACAGCAAAAACGACAGCGTCTGCTCTTGACCGAAACCATCCTGATAAGCATTCTCGACCCAGTGATTTTGCTTGGCCTGTGTGATGGCCGGAGCAAAAATCCGACACACTTCTGCCGTAATATCCTCCTCTTGCCGATCATCCCGGTCGGTGACCAGAGCGACTTTGGAAAACACTTGGGCGTCAAGGATCGCCGCCCGTATCTTATCTGCAAAAAATCCGCCGAACTTATCCTTCCCGCCCACACCGCAAATCAGCAGGCGATCCTCTCCCCGCTGATACCAGTAAGCCGATTCACCAGATTTTTCATCCACAGAGATTTGGAAGTTTTTGGGCCTCCGCTTGCAGGGAGTCCATTGCCGAACGCATCCCAAATAATAGCTGAGCAAAATGGCATCGGTCTTGCCTTCACACAGAATCAATTTGTTCATAGGCGCACCTCGAAGCCAAACTGCTCCCGGTTCTGGTGAACGTGGCAGCCGGACAGGACCCGGGCATAACTGAGGGAAGAACTCCAATCTTTTTTGAGCGTCACAACGCTGATAGGGTCCTCCTGTTCGGTCGTCTTCTCATAATCCATAATGGATAGGAACCCGTCAATCGCTTCGATGCTGTGAGAGGTGATAAAGACCTGCACACCGAATTTGCGGCATGCTGAGGCAATGAAACGGAAAATATCTTCAAAGTAGCGGGAGTGGATGGCTGTCTCCACCTCATCGATCAGCAGTACACCATTCACAGCTCTTGCGATCCCGCTGGCGATAGACAAAACCTTCTTGATTCCGTCGCCGTAACTGGACAGAGGCATTATCCCCAGCTCCTTGTGCTTGACACATTCGATGGGGCGGTTGGTATTTTCGTTTTTCAGCATCAGCAAGTCTGTAATGCCGGGGTCAAAAAGTTGTAAGATCTGTACACAGAGTTCCTTATAGGGATCATTTGTTAAGATACGGGAAAAATTCCCGCCCCGCAGATGGTCGAACGGCGCCAGATAGACCATGTTCAGAAGATGGCGGTTGGTAATGCCCAGCCCAGATACGGTGGAATATTCATGGAATCTTATCTCAGTTTTCTCCTGGTTGTTGCCTGTGCGAACCAGCAAGTTTCCCTGAAACGCCTGACATTCTGAGGGAATGGAATCCTTGAACTTACGGAAATTCCGTATCGAATAGCGAGGAATCCGGTTTTGCTCCTCCGCATCCAACATAATGGTTTTCACGTTGCCCTCCAGCAAATAGAGGATGTCCTCTCCTCTGCAGCGAGCCTGTAGGGAAAGCGTACGGGCGGTTTCCTCCTCATTGCTGCTGTGTGGAAACAGGGTAAGCAGATTTTCATAAGCAGAAATTCCGCCGTACATGGCCAGGCTGTCCCGCATACGCGCAATGCGCAAGGTGTTGGTAAAATCTCCGGGATCGCGCAGCAGAAGAAGGGCTTCCAAAAAACTGGTCTTGCCGCAGTTGTTGTCGCCGACAATCAGATTGATATGGTTCAGGTGTGGAACAGATAACTGCCGAATCCCGCGGAATTGTTCGATCTTCAAATTTTCAATATGGATCGCCACAGTTACACCTCCGGATCCTCAAAACTGACCACCAGCCGTTTTCCCAACGCGCCCGCGATTCGCTTTAATGTGGACAAACTGGGCTGATAGTTCCCATTTTCAATTTTGCTGATGTTCGACTGGGATACACCCGAACGCTGCGCCAACTGTTTCTGCGTCAGATTGGCCGCGCTGCGGGTAGAGATTACCAAGTCGCGCACTTCGGCGTCGATATTATATTCTTCAACCTCAGGAGTGTCGTCAACAGGCGTCAAATTTACTTTCTCAAGCGCCTGATCCAGTAATTTTTGAAAATCGCTCATGCTACATCCCTCCGAACTTATAATATGTCACATCAAACATAATGTCAACAAAAAATATGTCGCAAAAAATATATTCCTTGCTAATATGCAAATGGTTATGTACAGAACAGAAAGCAATATCCAGAGGATAAAGGGCTGGCATATCACACCATATCTGTCGCATTAAGTTTCATATTCATTGAAGATATGAGCAGTATATGGTAAAATAAATCCAAACATTTGCAGATATGCGATACTCACTCGAAGAGCAGGCTTCCTCATTTTTCTGAAAACAAATCGGGTCACTGTCTATGTGACCGAAATTGCCAAACTGCTGGACTATTTAAAAACTAGTACGGTACACATACTGATTCGCAATTGTGTATTCCACTATGAACTGAAATTGATCCATCCCTTTGCGATAGAAAGGCGCGTGCGACCATCTGTGGAATACGCTACTTCCAAACGGAATTCTGCCTTCGCTTAGCTACCCGTGGATTCTATACCCATGACCGCCCGCAGGGGTACTATGAAGCCACCAAAGCACCCCTTATAGAGGCCATCAACATGATGGATGAAATGGGCGATAGAAAGATTGATAAAGGAACGTTCCGCTGGAACAAGATTCAGGAGTACTTAAAAACACATGATTATATCATGAGCGTTAATGTACTGGATTACATGGAGATATCAACAGTTACAGCGAATAGCATTTTGCCTACTTATGTCTCTGAGGGAAAACATTATGTATCGCAATTAGGCCATTGGGTATATCAGTACATAAATTTAAGTTTCTGTTAAGACCTGTTTACTGCCGATATGGCAGAAGTTATTGTTTTTACATATTATTTTTAGGCATGGAAAGAAGGAAGTAGAATGAAAAAAATCGATTTTCACATTCACACAGTGCCTACAGTAAGTGACCAATATTTCGAATATAATCAAACAATATTAGAAAAGTACATAGCAGAACTATCGTTGGATGCGATTGCTATTACAAACCACAATACCTTTGATAAAGAGCAGTACGATAAAATTTGCGAAGCAGTAAATATTCCTGTTTTCCCGGGTATCGAAATCGATATTGAAAAGGGACATTTACTGGTAATTACTACCAAGCTTGACCTAATAGATTTTAGCGCTCGTTGCAAAAGTGTTCAACAAAAAATACAATCAGAAACAGATTACTTATCAGAGACACAGTTTTTAGAACTATTCCCAAATATAGATAAGTATTTAATTATTCCACACATGGGAAAAGCTCCCGCTTTGTCGATGGAAAAGGTTCCTAAATTGATTCCTTATATCACCTGCGGAGAAGTTAATAGTATCAAAAAATTTGAAAGTCTAAAAAAAGCCGAGGGTAGCATTACTCCCGTTTATTTTAGTGATATTAGAATAAGAAAAGATATCAATACTTTCCCATCACGGTATACCTTTGTTGATGTTGACACATTGTCGCTTGCAAACATAAAAATGGCATTAAGCGATAAAGGCAAAGTATCTCTGTCGCAGGAAAATGGTAATTCTATTATTCAAATTTTGAGTAATGGATTAAAGATATCAACTGGTTTGAATGTTCTTTTAGGTGAGCGTTCCTCTGGAAAAACACATACCCTTAATGCTATTTTCGAAAGTTTAGAAAATGTAAAGTACATTAAACAGTTTACTTTGGTTACAAAAGATAATGAACTTGACCAAAGGCGATTTGAGGAATTATTACAGACTCGTTGTTCGTCGGTATCGGAAGAATACTTCTCAGAGTTCAAGGGGGTGGTTGATAACGTAAAAAACATACATTTAGACATGGATGAAAAACAAATTGAAGAATATCTTAGACTATTGCTCAAATCAGCTGAAGACGCTGATAAAGAAGATGTTTTCGCAAAAACTGCTCTTTTTAGTGAGTCTTTATTTGGCCAAAATGACTTAGATATGTTAATAAGACTGATCGATTCCACAACTATGTTAATCGAAAATGAAGAGTATCGATCAATCATTGATACATATGTAGATAAACAAAGTTTAATTCGGCTGTCGATAGCCCTCATGGAAAAATATATAATAGAAAAAGAACAGTCGCTTAAAAAAACATTCTTAAATGATATTATCGAAACAATAAAAGCAGAATTGAGAGTCCGCACAGCCTCAACCCCTGTTCCAGAGATTGACTTCTATAATATTCTTATGAACAAAAAGAAAATCAAGAAATTTATTGAGATCGCACAATCAATAAAGGCCCAACATATTATATACTCAAAAGATTTGCATTCGTTCAAGGTCGTTGCTACCGTTTGTCCCTTTACCGGCGCACAACAATTAAAAAATCTTAGCGGAAGGGTTCTGGCTTTTTCAGACGCATTTGAAAAGTATCAGGATCCTTATGAATATCTTTGTGAGTTGCGCAAAAAAGCCGAATTGCCAGGTTCGGATTATTTTAAATATTTTGCTGCAATTAAATATGAAGTATTAAATAAACATGGCTTTAAGGCATCAGGTGGAGAACGCGCTGAATACAACTTATTAGATCAGTTATCAAATGCTACCCAGTATGACATGCTACTTATTGACGAGCCTGAATCATCATTTGATAATCTTTTTCTTAAAAAGGATGTTAATTCTCTCTTAAAAGATATTTCAAAGATTATTCCTGTAATCGTTGCAACCCATAATAACACCATCGGTGCTTCCGTCAAACCCGATTACATTATATACACAAAAAAGGAAGTGGACCAAAACGGAAAAGTAAATTATAAAATCTATTCAGGCCTTCCCACAAGCGATATGTTAGTAGAATTAAAAGGTGAGACATTGCGAAAACATGATATTCTTCTTGATTGCCTAGAGGCTGGTGAATCTGCTTATGTTGAACGGAGGATAACATATGAAATGTTTGATAATTGAAAATGGAAAAGGATACTTTTCCATTGATGGCGATACAAAAACACCATTGGACAAGATAACCAAAGACGATTTATTGACAATTCTTAATATTATCATTGAATCAGACGTGGAAATGGATTCATACGACGAAGCAGCATTATCACATGCAGCTCACAAAATAATTTATCGGAACTTATTCGAAAAGTTTAAGGAACTGGAAAAAAACAGGGCCCGATTCAAAGATGAAAGTACATCGTTATATAGAGCTGCAATCGAAAAATACAACGCAGAATTATTAGATGAAAATGCCCCATTTAAGATTTAAATAACCCCTCACTATAATGCACCCTAAAGAAGTTTATGAATAGCCGCTTATCTTCCTAAATATTCTTACGGTTTACAATAACCGCGGCGCTACTCCCAGTTGCACTTGAAGCCCGGAAGTCTTGTCCCACAAGGCTTTCCGGGCTTCGTTTACATTAGCGGCGGCGGGATACATAGGACCGGCTGATGCCGCAGCGGGAGGCGATCTCCCGCTGTGTTCTGGGAGGGCGGTCATCCAGGCCGTAGCGCAGGGTGATGATGGACCGCTCCCGATCGGTCAGGCAGGTGGCCACGCAGTGCCGTACCTTGCGGCAGGCGTCCCGGGTGTCCAGTTCCTCCAGCATGTTGTCGTCCACAGCGATCACATCCATCAGCGACAGGGAGCTGCCGTCGTCATCGCCATCCAGGCTGTCCGCCAGTGACACCTCCCCTGCCAGCTTTTTCTGCGCCCGGAAGTGCATCAGGATCTCGTTTTCGATGCAGCGGCTGGCGTAGGTAGCCAGACGGACGTTTTTATCACTTTTGAAGGTAGAAATCCCCTTGATCAGCCCGATAGTCCCGATGGAGATCAGATCGTCCTGGTCTCCAGTCTGGGCATAGTACTTTTTCACGATATGGGCCACCAGCCGCAGGTTATGCTCCACCAGCAGGTTGCGGGCCTCCAGGTCCCCCTGGGCGGCCCGCTCCAGGTATTCCCGCTCCTCCGCGGCCTTCAGCGGCCGTGGGAAGGACCCGCTCCCACCCGAGAGCCGCAGAGTAAAAAACAGACCGTTCATCATTAGATAGATCCATGGCGACAACATATGCCAACACCTCCGCCCTACTCTATTCCCCCCACGCAAGTCCCTATTCTCCCGGTCCTTCCCCTCTGTCGAAAGTTCCGGCCCACCTGCCCGTGCAAAGAGCTCCCCCGGACACGCCCTAAGGCGCGTCCGGGGGAGCTCTCTTTCCGTTCCCGGTGTTACTGCTTCTCCTGGAGGGACAGGCTGGCGATGAACTGCTGGGCGGTGCGCGGGGTGCGCCCCGCGTGGCGGATCTCCCAGGTCATGGCCTGGGCGTGGAGCAGCTCAGCGGACATGGCCACCCCGGCCCGGGCAGCCAGATGGTCCACTAGGGCCAGATAATCCGCCTTGCTCATGGTGAGGTAGGGGATACGCAGTCCAAACCGCTCCGCCAGGGCAGTCTTCTCCGAGATCGTCTCAAAGGCGTCCACCTCGTCCCCTGCCCGGTCGCTGAAAGACTGACGGACCAGGTGGCGGCGGTTAGAGGTGGCGTAGATGGCCACATTGGCCGGGCGGCGCTCCAGCCCGCCCTCCAGGATAGTCTTCATGATGGAATAGGTATTGTCGTCCTGGTCGAAAGCCAGGTCGTCGATGAAGAGGATGAACTTCTGCCGCCGTCCCGCCAGGGAGCGGATCAGCCGGGGCATCTGGGCCAGCCCCTCCTTCTGCACCTCGATCAGCCGCAGATCCCCGAAGCCGGGGCGGAACAGCATAGACTTTACAGTGGCTGACTTGCCAGTACCGCCGTCGCCAAAGAGGAGCACGTTGTTCACCAGGTGCCCCTCCAGCATGGCCTGGGTGTTGGCCACCACCTGTCCCCGCTGCAGCTCGTAGCCCATCAGCTCCTCCGGCCGGGGGCAGTCCGGGTCGGCCACCGGGATCAGCTCCCCGCTGTCCCAGACAAAGGCCCGGTAGCGGGCGAACAGGCCGCAGCCATTCTCCTGGTAAAACGCCGTAAGGCCGTCAAAGTCAAAAGGGGCAGACGCCCGCCACCGGGGCAGCCCAGCCAGCACCGGAGCGTACACCGGGGGCAGCAGATTGGACAGCTCCCCAACATACCGGTCGCAGTCCATCCGGGCCAGAAGGAGGAAGGTCTCCACCTCCCGCCGGGCTGCGTTCTCCAGGGCGGGGTCGCTGTCCCCTCGCTCCGCCAGCGTTCCATAGGGGCTCTCCACATAGCGCAGGCCGTCCCAGAGCCAGTCACCCAGTCCCTGGTATCCCTCCCGCCGCAGCAGGTGGAAGAGCTGCGTATAGGCCTCCAGGGCCTCCGTTCCACGCCCCTGGGCCAGACTGCCCACCAGGGCCCGGCTCTGCTCCATCACCGGCGTCTTCAGCAGCTCCGCATAGGCAGATACGCCATGGAGGGCCGCCCAAAGTACATCAAATTCCATCTTATTTCTCCCAGTTCCCCCTGCTTCCGCAGGTGATCTCTTTTCATTGTAAAGCGGACAGGGCGGCCTTGTCAACCGGGTGGGGGTATGATACAATAAATAAATCTGACTCAGGAAAGGAAGACAGAGGACGCGGCGCGTGAAACGGCGGCCTGCTCGGGCCCCGCCCCGCTGTCCTTGCCCATATGCTGTCCATTGGAGGCATCCCCATCGAAGCGCCTCTGGCCCTGGGCCCTATGGCCGGGGTCACTGATATGGCCTTCCGCACCATCTGCCGGGAGCAGGGCGCCGCCCTGACCTGCACAGAGATGGTCAGCGCCAAGGCCTTGTGTTATCAGGATAAGAAGTCCATCCCCCTGCTCCAGCTGGGGGATGGCGAGCATCCCGCCGCCGCCCAGATCTTCGGCAGCGACCCGGTCTGCATGGAGGAGGCGGCCGCCATCGCCCGCCAGGTCTCCGGCGCCGACTTCATCGACATCAACATGGGCTGCCCGGTGCCCAAGGTGGCCAACAGCGGGGACGGCTCCGGCCTGATGCGTACCCCGGACAAGGCGGTTCGGGTGGCTGAGGCGGTCATCCGGGGGGCCGGCTGTCCGGTGACGGTGAAGTTCCGGCTGGGTTGGGACAAGGGCTCCATCAACTGCGTGGAGTTTGCCCGGGCCATGGAGGAGGCCGGCGTGGCCGCCGTGGCCGTCCACGGGCGGACCCGGGCCCAGATGTACGCCGGCCGGGCGGACTGGGACCACATCCGCGCCGTGAAGGAGGCGGTGAAGATCCCTGTGATCGCCAACGGCGACGTGTTCAAGCCGGAGGACGCCCCCCGTATCCTGGCCTACACTGGGGCGGACATGGCCATGATCGGCCGGGGGGTATTCGGCAACCCCTGGCTGTTCGCCCAGTGCCGGGCAGCTCTGGAGGGCCGCGAGATCCCTCCCATGCCGCCGCTGGCGGAGCGTTGCGACACGGCGGTGCGCCAGTTCCAGCTCTCCGCCGCCAACAAGGGGGAGAAGATCGCCTGTCTGGAGGCCCGGCGCCACTACGCATGGTATCTGAAGGGGGTCCCCCACGCAGGATATTATAAGGAGCAGATCGTGAAGATCACTACCCTGGAGGACGTGTACCGGGTGACAAAGGGGATCAAGCGGGACCTGTGCTGACCCCGGCCGCGGGGCCGGAGGGTTTGGATTTGGAAGGGGTGAAGGTATGACTGACCAGGAGCTGGCGGCCCGCGCCCGGGACGGGGACCAGGACGCCTTCGAACAGCTGGTCCGGGACAACGAAAAACGGATCTATACCCTTGCGCTGCGGATGACGGGCAGCCGTGAGGATGCTCTGGATCTGGCCCAGGATGCCTTTTTCCAGGCGTGGAAAGCCCTCCCCACCTTTCAGGGGGAGAGCAGCTTTGCCACCTGGCTCTACCGCCTGGCCACCAACCTGTGCCTGGACCATCTGCGGACTCAGAAGAGGCGGACCCAGTCCATGGGGCCCGCCCTCTCCCTGGACGACGAGGAAAACGGTCCCGTCCAGGTGGCGGACCAGCAGCTCCAGCCCCAGGAGGCGGTGGAGCGCTCAGAGCGCCGCCGGGCCCTGGAGCGGGGGCTGGCCTCCCTCCCGGATCACCACCGCCAGGTGCTGATCATGCGGGAGTTGTCCGGACTCTCCTACCAGGAGATCGCCCAGGTCCTGGACCTGGATCTGGGAACTGTGAAATCCCGTATCGCCCGGGCTCGTCTCTCCCTGCGAAAAATTTTGCTGGAGGATGGGAACTTTTTTGACTCTCCGGCGTCTATGGAGATAGAACGACACAGAAAGGAGTGACCCGGCATGTCAGGCTGTGAACGTGCGCTGGACCTGATCGGCCTGCGTCTTGACGGCCCCCTGTCCCCGGAAGAGCAGCGGGAGCTGGACGCCCACCTGGAACAATGCCCTGCCTGCCGGGCCGCCGCCCGGGAGCTGGAGGAGCTGGAGGGGGCCCTCGTCCAGCTGGGTGAGTGCGATCCCCCGCCCCAGCTCGTCTCCGGCGTGATGGAGCGGGTACGCGCCGACAGCGCCCCCGCCAAGGTCGTCCCGCTCTGGAAACGCCCTGCCTTCCGGGGAGCACTGGGCATGGCGGCCTGCGCCGCCCTGTGCATCGGCCTGCTTCCCCAAATGGCGGGTCTCTCCTCCGGCGGCGGGAACAGCACCGGCGCCGCCCCTGCCAGCGCCTCGGAGTCCCAGGCCGTTTCCTCCACCCCCGCCGCCGGTGCCTATGCTGCCGGCGGGGAGACCTCCCCCTCTGCCGAGGTCCGCTCCAGCAATGCGGGCCGTCCGGAAGCCGAGGACACCGCCCCTAAGGAGGCGGAGTCCCCCGCCTCCATCGCTCCCTTCTCCCTGCAGGAACAGGGAGCGGGCGCACCGGAGGACTTCTCCGCCCTTGCCCCCGCCCTGTCCGAAGACCTGGCCGGACAGCTGGGCCAGAGTCCCGGCCGGCTGCTCCTGTTCTCCACCATTCCAGAGGAACTGGAGGACCGGGACTGGCAGGAGACGGACGGCTTTCGCTGGACCGCCCTGGAAGCGGAGGGGGACCACTCCCTGCTGGACGCCCTGACCGCCCAGGCCGCCGCCCTGTGGGAGAGCGGGGCGGAGGGCCCCGCAGTGGCTCTGGTGTATCCCTGAATCTTACTTCAGCCCTGGACCGGGCGCGATTTGCGCCCGGTCCAGGGCTCTTTTCTGCTTTTTTTCGTGGGAGAGCCGCTTTTTCTTCATTTTTGTTTCATTTTACGTCTGCGACAAAAAAGAGGTTGTCAGATGTGCATTTTTACGATATAATAGCCAATAGCAGATCACCTCGCCACGGCGGCTTCCGCCTGGGGAGTCTGTATGAGTCAGTCCAAACATAAGGAGTGGTAACAATGAGCTATTCTGTACAAAACATCCGCAATGTCTGTCTGCTGGGACACGGTGGGAGCGGAAAGACCTCCCTGGCGGAGAGCCTGCTTTACATGACCGGCGCTATCGACCGCATGGGCAAGCCCGCCGACGGCAACACCGTCTGCGACTATGATGCGGAGGAGACCCGCCGCCAGATCTCCATCTCCACTTCCGTGGCTCCCCTGGAATATAAGGGCTGCAAGATCAACATTCTGGACACCCCGGGCAGCTTCGACTTCTCAGGTGAGGTGCTGGAGGCCCTCCAGGTCTCTGACGCCGCCATCATCGTCTGCTCCGCCAAAGACGGCATCTCTGTGGGGCTGGAAAAAGCCTGGCGCTACTGCGAGGAGCGCGACATGCCCCGCTTTATCTATATTTCCAAGACAGATGAGGAAAACTCCGACTATAACGCCACCTTCGACGCCCTGCGTGAGCGCTTCGGCAACAAGATCGCCCCCATCGTGGTCCCCATCTGGGACGACAACAAGAAGGTCACCGGCATCATCGACGTGCTCAACAAGCGCGCCTACGAGATGCAGAACGGCAAACGGGTGGAGATCGAGCTGCCCGAGGGCAAAGAGGACGTGGTCACCCAGTTCAACGACGCTCTGAAGGAATCCGTGGCCGAGACCAGCGAGGAGTTTATGGACAAATTCTTCTCCGGCGAGGACTTCACCTATGTGGAGATGATCCAGGGCCTGCGCCAGGGCGTGCGGGAGCTGTCCCTCTTCCCCGTGCTGTGCGGCTCCGCCGTGTCCACCATGGGCTCCCTGATGCTGATGGACAATATCGTGGAGCTTCTGCCCAACCCGGTGGAGGGCAACATGCGCAAGGGCATGCTCCCCAGCGGCGACAAGGAGGAATACGCCGTCTCCCCCGGCGGCGTACCCAGCGCCTTCGTGTTCAAGACGGTCTCCGACCAGTACGGCAAGTACTCCTTCATCAAGGTCATCTCCGGCACCATCACCTCCGACCTGGCCCTGGTCAACGCCCGCACCGGCTCCCCCGAGAAGCTGGGCCGGCTGTACACCATGCGGGGCAAGAAGGCCGTGGAGGTCAAGGAGCTCTCCTGCGGCGATATCGGCGCCATCGGCAAGCTGGAGAAGGTCAAGACCGGCGATACCCTGTGTGACGCCCGCAAGGTCTTCTTCATGCCCCCCATCCCCTTCCCTGAGCCCTGCTACTCCGTGGCCATCGTGCCCAAGACCCGGGGGCAGGAGGACAAGATCGCCCAGGGCTTGACCCGCCTGAACGAGGAGGACCCGACCTTCACCTTGGTGAACAACGGCGAGACCCACCAGATGGTCCTCAGCGGCACCGGCGACATGCAGATGGATGTGCTGGTGTCCAAGCTGAAAAGCCGCTTCAATGTGGAGGCGGAGCTGAAGGCCCCCCGGGTGGCCTATCGTGAGAAGATCCGCAAGACAGTCTCCAAACAGGGCCGCCACAAAAAGCAGACCGGCGGTGCCGGCCAGTTCGGCGATGTCTGGGTCCGCTTTGAGCCCAATCCGGAGAGCGACCAGATGGTCTTTGCCGAGGAGGTTTTCGGCGGCTCCGTGCCCAAGAACTATTTCCCCGCTGTGGAGAAGGGCCTGCGTGAAGCCTGCGTTCACGGACCTCTGGCGGGCTACCCCGTGGTCAACCTGAAGGCTGTCCTCTATGATGGAAGCTACCACCCCGTGGACTCCTCCGAGATCGCTTTCAAGACCGCGGCCCAGCTGGCCTACAAGGCCGCCATGCCTGAGGCCAACCCCGTGCTCATGGAGCCCATCGGCGAGCTGAAGGTCACCATTCCAGACAGCTACATGGGCGACGTCATCGGTGACCTGAACAAGCGCCGCGGCCGCATCATGGGCATGAATCCCACTAAGGACGGCGAGCAGGTGGTGGAGGCCGAGGTCCCCATGGCCGAGATGTCTACCTACGCCATCGACCTGCGGGCCATGACCCAGTCCCGCGGCTCCTTCACCTTCCACTTTGTCCGCTATGAGGACTGCCCTCCCGCGGCCCAGCAGAAGGCCATTGAGGAAGCCAAGGCCCTGGCGGAAGAATAAATCATCCCGGGCACCCGTTTCCCCACAGGGAGCGGGTGCCTTTTGCGGGCAGTTCCCCGGTCCGGCCCCATACAGCGCGCCAGCCCGGTGGTCCAGGGACCACCGGGCTGGCTCTGTGCTCTGTTCTGTCGCAGACGGACACGGCTCCACCACGCTTCGGCCGCCCCGGGGGAAGCAGGGGGGAGGTATCCCTGTCCCGCCCGGCGCGCTGCCGTGAACCTGTCTCATCTTGTCCCCATCATACTCCTCCCCAATCCATTTTTCAAATCGATCTTTCTTATAAAATAATTGATTTTATCTATATTTCTGCCCGGTGGACCCGCTCCAGCATCTCCTGGTATCCGGGGGTCTCCCGGAGGAAAGCGGATTCCGGGTCCCGCTCCAGTTCCTCCAGCAGATATTGGAGCATAATCTGCTGGACTTCCCTCGCAGCCTCCTTTGTGGGCAAGTGGCGGTAGAGAGGGGACGCACTCAGGTCCCAGGGCTCCTCCAGGCTGCGCAGGAGCCGTTCCAGCACCGCCAGCGCCTCGGGGCCGTCCTGCTCCGCCAGCGCCAGCTGGAGCGGGGCAGACGCCACTGCGTAGGCGGTGAGCTGGAACACCCGTCCCGCCTGCTCCGCCGTCTCACTGTATTGCCGCGCGCACGTCTTGTCCCCCGCCTCCAGCGCCAGGTCCATCAAAGCCATGAGGGTAGACTGGAGATCTGATGCCTGCCGGAACAGCTCCCGCTCCAGAATGGGCCACGCCTCTTCCGACCGCTTCTGTTTCCTGCGGAGCATGGCCTCCAGCATGGGCCGTTCCCGGTCCTCCTGGGGCAGGCGGGCCAGCTGTTCCTCTGCCTGCTCCAGCTCTCCCTGGGCCATGTACTGGGAGATGAGCATCCGCTCCGCCCGCTCCCGCACCCGCCTGTCTCCACTGTCCGCGCACCGGCGGTAGAGGGCCAGGATCTCCCCCTTCCACGCCTGCTCCCGTTCCGGGTCGTTCTCCCCCCTCTTCCAGAGCACCAGTGCCCCATCCAGTATCTGGGCCGCCGTATAGGCCAGCAGGTCGCTGTTTGGGTACTCCCGCAGCTTGTCCCGGGCCAGACGGAAGGCGGCCTCACAGCCCTCCTGCTGGGCTCTCTCCCCCAGCACATTGGCAAATGCTCCGATCTCCTCCTCTGTCAGTTCCTCCTGAAAGGAGAGCAGGGTGTTCAGGTCCACCTCAAGCAGACGGGCCAGCGGGGGCAGCAGGGTGATATCCGGATAGGAGTTGTTCCGCTCCCACTTGTTGACAGCTGGCGCTGACACCCCCAGCCGCTGGGCCAGCTGTTCCTGGGTCAGCCTCAGTGCCAGGCGCCGCTGCCGCAGGATCTCGTGAAATTTCATGTTCCGTCCCCCTTTTCCTTGGTGTGCCCATTGTATCAGAGGAGACCTTTTCTCCGCAACCGAAGGGTATTCACCTTTCCTTCAAAAAAATTAACCGCTGTTCATATTTTTTCTGTTTTCAGAAAAATTGTCCTCTGACTGTGGTCAGAGGACAAAATTGTGCTGAAATATGCACAATTTTCCGCTTTCCATTCCCTTGACAGGGCCCTTGCTTCCGCTATAATGAAACCAACCTCCATATCAGAAAGGAAGATCCTATGACACACCTTCGCAGCAGATGGACCGCCCTGTTCCTGGCGCTGGTCCTTTCCCTCTCTCTGGCCCTGCCCGCCTCCGCCGCACAGGAGGACCGGGCCCAGGCCGCCCATGAGGCCGCCCAGTACGCCATGCAGTATGGCGGCGCCGTCAGTGTCCAGTACGCCCTTTGGGAGAACGGAGAGGTCACCCTCCAGGGGCACGACGGCGTCTACTCCAAGACGGAGAACCGCGCGCTCACCGATGATGACCTGTACGGCATCGGCTCCATCAGCAAGACCTATACCGCCGCCGCCATGATGAAGCTGGTGGAGCAGGGGAAAGTAGACCTGGATGAGCCGGTCACCGCCTATCTCCCTGATTTCACCATGGCAGACCCCCGCTACACCCAGATCACGGTGCGCATGCTCCTCAACCACTCCTCCGGCCTGATGGGCGGCACCACCAATGACGCCTTCCTGTTCGGGGACCAGGGGAACGATGACGCTCCCTCCCGCCTGCTGGAGCGGCTGGCCGGGCAGACCCTTCAGGCCGAGCCCGGCGCTTACAGCGTCTACTCCAACGACAGCTTCACCTTGGCCCAGCTGGTCATCGAGCGGGTCAGCGGCATGGAGTACACCGCCTTTCTAAACCAGTACCTGCTGGAGCCTCTGGGACTGGAGAACACCCTGACCCCTATGGAGGAGTTCGATACCAGCCGGCTGGTCAAGACCTATCTGGGGACTGACACCCGGGCCCTGCCCGCCGAGAACCTGACCATCGTGGGCACGGGAGGCATCTACTCCACCGCCAGCGATCTGGCCGCCTTCGGCGGCGCCCTGTGCGGGGAAGGTCTGCTGAGCCAGGCGTCTTTGGATGAGATGGCCAGCGACCAGTATCTGCTGGGCATGTGGCCCGAGGACAGTGACGGCGACGCCGTCGCCTATGGCCTGGGCTGGGACAGCGTCCATATGTTCCCCTTCAGTCAGAACGGCATCCAGGCCCTGGTCAAGGGGGGCGACACCATCGTCTATCATGCCGGACTGGTCATCCTGCCCGAGTATGACATGGCCGCCGCGGTGCTCACTTCCGGCGGGATCAGCACCTACAATCAGCTAGCCGCCGCCCGTATCCTTCTGGATGCCCTGGCTGAGCAGGGCGTCGAGGTGGAGGAGGAGGCCGCCCTCACCCCCGCCCAGCCCGCCCAGATGCCCGCCGAGCTGACCCAGCTCAGCGGCTGGTACGGCACCTCCACCGCCGCCGCCCAGCTCCAGATCACCGACGAGGGCGTGCTCACCCTTACCGGGATGGAGGGGACCTTCACCTACCGGGAGGACGGCAGTTTCCGGGACGAGAGCGATTCCGTCCTGCTCAAGCTGGTCCAGGAGGACAACGGGGAGACCTACCTCTATCAGAAGAGCTACGCCTCCATTCCCGGCCTGACCACCCTCTGTGTGGCCTCCTACGCCATGGAGCGCCTGCCCAGCTCCCAGCCGGACGAGGCCACTCAGGCCGCCTGGGAGGCTAGAGAGGGCAAGATGTACGTTCAAACCAACGAGCGCTGGTCCTCCGCCTACTACGCCTTAAGCGGCGTCTTTGCCGCCGTCACCCTTCAGGGCAGCCCGGAGGGCTATCTGCTCACCAATCAGCTCACCGCCCCTGACACCGCTGCCCCAGTCCTTCAGATCCCCGGCACCGGAAGCCGGGACAGTGCCGTGATCCGTGTGCTGGATGTAGACGGCTGCGAGACCCTGGAGCTCAACGGCTCCCTCTATCAGGACGCAAGCTCCGTCTCCCCCATCTTCTCCGGGCCGGAGTCCTGGTGCATCATCCGCCCGGGGCAGACAGCCCGCTGGTACCGGACAGGCGAGGCCGCCGGCAGTCAGATGACGGTGGAGGTCCCGGAAAACGGCGGTTTCTATGTGTATGACGCCGCTCTGGGCCTCCAGGCCAGCTCCTGGCTCTATGGAGACACCACCGTTGTTCTTCCGGAAAACGGCTGGATCGTCTTCTCCGGCGAGGAGGGGGCCCAGTTCCACATCTATCTCTCACAACCCTGAGCAAACGCTCCGGCCGCCCTTCCGGCGTCCGGAGCGTTCCTTTTTTCTGTCAGCCGGACCGCACCGCCGGCCATAAAAACAGGCGCCGCCCCATGGGGCGGCGCCTGGATCGTGTCTGTGTCTTACTGCTTGGGCAGGGTGGTCTTGGGGGCGGCCGGCTTAGGGTCCTCGGTGTCGAACACCGTTTTCGCCGCGGCGGCCAGGCCCGCCAGGCCCTGGATCTCGCTGGGTACGATGATCTTGGTGGCCTTGCCGTTGGCGGCGGCGGTGAACGCCTCCAGGGCCTTGATCTTCAGCACGCCGTCGCCGGGGTTGGCCTCGTTGATGAGCTTAATGGCGTCAGCGGTGGCCTGCTGCACCTTCATGATGGCCTGGGCCTGGGCCTCGGCTTCCAGGATCTTAGCCTGCTTGGCGCCCTCAGCCTGAAGGATGGCGGCCTGCTTGGCCGCGTCAGCCCGCAGGATGGCGGACTGCTTCTCGCCCTCAGCCACCAGGATCTGGGACTGCTTCTGTCCCTCGGCCTGGAGGATGGACTCACGGCGCTCGCGCTCGGCCCGCATCTGCTTCTCCATGGACTCCTGAATGTCTCTGGGCGGCATGATGTTCTTCAGCTCCACCCGGTTGACCTTGATGCCCCAGTTGTCGGTGGCCTCGTCCAGAATGGCCCGCATCTGACCGTTGATGTGGTCTCGGCTGGTGAGGGACTGGTCCAGCTCCAAGTCACCGATGATGTTGCGCAGGGTGGTGGCAGTGAGGTTCTCAATGGCGGACATGGGATTCTCCACCCCATAGGTGTACAGCTTAGGGTCGGTGATCTGGAAATAGATCACCGTATCGATCTGCATGGTAACATTGTCCTTGGTGATGACGGGCTGGGGGGGAAAATCCACCACCTGCTCCTTCAGGGAAACATTCTTTGCAACCCGCTCAATGAACGGGATCTTGAAGTGCAGGCCCACGCCCCACACGCCCTGAAAGGCGCCCAGGCGTTCAATGACAAATGCGCGGGACTGCGGGACCACCCGGACGTTGGCGGCCAGCACCAGCAGCACCAGCACCACCAGGATGATGGGCACTAAAAACGAAAGAATACTATCCATGATCTCTCCTCCTTATAACAGCTCTACAAAAACCTTGACTCCCTCGATGCGGAGCACCTTGACCTCCCGCCCAGGCTGTATGACAACGTCATGGGCGGAGCGAGCGGTCCAGACCTGTCCCGAGATATTCACCAGGCCGCTCCCCTTCAGGTTGTCGATCTCCTCTGTGACCAGTGCTGTGGCGCCGATGACCCGGTCCGCGTTGGTGGCCTGGTAGCGGGGCGTCAGGAACTTCTTTGCCAAGGGGCGGACCAGCAGCAGGGTCACCCCGGACAGAGCCAGAAAGACCACCACCTGGAGCCACAGCGCCGCGCCAAAGCCTGCCGCGATCAGCGCACCCAGAGCACCCACCGCGAACCAAACGGAGGTCAGGCCCACAGTGATAGCCTCCCCCACCGCGAACACGATCAGGGCGATCAGCCAGAGCACAGTAAACGGTATGGGTATCATAGCACACTCCTTTCTGTTCCCATCCCGGGGGGCTGGAAAGAAAACTTCTTTCCTTGGATGACAGGATATCATATCTTACAAAAAATTGCTATGGTTTTCTCTCTTTTTTCTGTAAATAATTTCAGGATCGGGGGAGCGCCGCCTTTCCGCTCTATAAAGTATTTGCCTAATGGCGAAAAATCCGATATACTGTTTTTTACCAATCTCTCTCGACGCTTAAAGGAGAATCCCGCCCATGCCCATCGTTTCAGAACTTATCCTCTCCCTCATGCTCACTGCCTCCCTGTCCGCCGGAGCTCCCCTCTCTGCTCCGCCGGGCCTGGCCGTCTCCCTTCCTGCCATCACCGCTCAGGCGCAGCAGCTCCACACCCCCCTGATGATCCTCCACGCCGGCGGCGTCACCCCGGAGGGAGTGACGGGCAGCAACAGTCTGGAGGCGCTGGAACATTCCTACGAAAACGGCTTCCGGCTGCTGGAGCTGGACTTCTCCTGGACCTGCGACGGGGAGCTGGTCTGCGTCCACGACTGGAACGCTTTCTATGGCCGCATCCTGGACACGGACTCCCCCACCCTGGCCCAGTTCGAGGCCGTCCGGGACAGCACCTACGGCTTCACTTCCCTGACCCTGGATCATCTGATCGCCTGGCTGAGGGAACACCCCGGCGTCTCCATCGTCACTGACATCAAGGAGGACTGCGCGGCGGGCGCCGCCCTGATCGCCCAGCGCTGTCCGGATCTGCGCAGCCGCTTCATCATTCAGATCTACCACCCGGAAGAATATGACCAGGTGGCAGATCTGGGCTTTGAGCACATCATCCTCACCGTGTATCAGATGTCCTGGTCCGAAAAGCAGGACACCGCCGCCCTGGTCCGCTTTGCTGCTGAACATCCCCTGGAGGGGATCACCTTCCCGGCGGAGCTGGCGGACACCCCAGGCTATGTGGAGGCGCTCCTGGAGGCCCAGGTCCCCCTCTTCGTCCACACGGTCAATGACCCGGCGGATCAGGCCGCCCTGGTCCGCCAGGGCATCTCGGGCATCTACACTGATCTCGGGGCGCCCGCCCCCCAGGAATAAGGAGAACTGCCATGGAAACTCTGAACTTTGCGATCCCCACCCTCTTCGGCCTGGAGGCCCTGGCTGCGGATGAGCTGCGCCGCCTGGGGCTGGACCAGGTGCGGGCGGAAAATGGCCGCGTCCTCTGCTCCGGCCGGCCCGGCGACATCCCGCGGATGGATCTAAATCTGCGCACCGGGGAGCGGGTGCTGCTGGTGCTGGGCACCTTCCCTGCCGGAGATTTCGACGCCCTGTTTGAGGGGACCCGTGCCCTCCCCTGGGAGCAGTTCATCCCCCGGGAGGGCCGGTTCCCTGTCAAGGGGCACTGCCTTAATTCCGCCCTCCATTCCGTGCCTGCCTGCCAATCCATTGTGAAAAAGGCGGCCGCCGCCCGTCTGGGGGATGCCTACGGCCTGAATACCCTCCCTGAGACCGGAGCGCTCTTCCAGATCCAGTTCTCCATCATGAAAGACACCGCCGTCCTGATGCTGGACACCTCGGGACCAGGCCTTTACAAGCGGGGCTACCGGGCCCACGGGGTGGACGCCCCCCTGCGGGAGACCCTGGCCGCCGCCATGGTGCTCCTCTCCCGCTACCGGGGCCGGGACCCGCTGTGCGACCCCTTCTGCGGTTCGGGCACCATCCCCATCGAGGCCGCCCTCATCGCCAAAAACCGGGCTCCGGGCCTGAACCGCTCCTTCTCCGCCCAGAAGTGGAGCTGGCTCCCCGCTCAGGCCTGGATGGATGCCGCCGATGAGGCCCAGGACCGGGAGTTCCACGGGGACTATGAGATCTGGGGCGGCGATATCGACCCTGCCGCCGTGGAGCTGGCCCGGCACAACGCCCAGCTGGCCGAGGTGGACGACATTGTAAGGTTTGAAGCGGCGGACGCCCGCACCTTCCACTGGGGCGGGATGTACGGCCGGATCGTCACCAATCCTCCCTACGGCGAGCGCATTATGGAGCGCCGGGAGGCAGAGGAGCTGTACCGCGCCTTCGGAAAGGCTTGGACCAAGTTCCCGGAGACCTGGAAGCTGTATCTGCTCTCCTCCCATACGGAGTTTGAGCGCACCTTTGGGAAGACGGCGGACCGGAAGCGGAAGTTATATAACGGAATGCTGAAATGTGACCTGTTCCTCTACGGCGTCAAATAGGAGGTGCATCATGGCATATCGTGTCAAAAAATTCCGGGGCTATCGGCGGATGCTCAGGAAGCTGATCCGGGTGGTAGAGGACTACCAGCCCGACTGGCGCCCGGACGAGGCGGATGGTCGGGAAGAATTTCTGGAGCTGGACCTGTACTCTTACCGGTTTTTCCACCCCCGTGGAAAGGGCCGGAAGGCCCTGTTTTCCGCCCTGCTGCGCAAGACGGAGGCCCTCATCGCCGCCAAGCCGGCGGACCTGCCCTTCTGCAAAATATTCCTCTTTATGCCTGGCGGAGACCTGGGCCAGGCGGAGATCGTCCTCATCTATGACCGGGAGCGGTTTGAGACCTTCTGGCTGCGCACCGACCCGGCGGACGGGCTTTGGACCCTCCAAAAGGACCGCTCTCTGCTGACGGAGCTGGGGCTGTCCTCCACGCTCCCGGAGCGGTGCGTGCTGGAGGAGTTCCACTGGGCGGGCTATGTGGAGCGGACGCTGATCTGGGGCTATGGGGAGCTGCCCTGACCCATCGGAGGTATTTATGAGGCACCTGTTCATCATCAACCCGGCGGCGGGCAGGCCGGAGAGCACCGCCCGGCTGGAGACCCTGCTGTCCCGGCTGTCCTTTCCCCACGAGGTGGCCTATACCCGGGAGGCCGGGGACGCCCAACGGCTGGCGGCGACGGCGGCCCGGACGGGGGGGCCGGTGCGCATCTACGCCTGCGGCGGGGACGGCACCCTCAACGAGGTGGTCAACGGGGCGGCGAGCTTTGACAACGCCGCGGTCACCTGCGTGCCCAAGGGGACGGGCAACGACTTTCTCAAGCTGTTCGGCCCCCGCTTCCGGGAGCTGTTCTACGACCTGGAGGCCCTGGCCGCCGGCCCCCAGCGTGCCTTTGACCTGATGGACTGCAACGGCAAGCTGGGCCTGGACGTGGTGTGTGCCGGCGTGGACGCCCGCATCGCCGCGGGGGTGCACCGATATAAGGACCTGCGCTTTGTCTCCGGTATCGGCGCCTATCTTCTATCCCTGGCGGAGCAGGTCATCTTCCGCGGCCTCTGCCGTCCCCTGACCATCCGTGCCGACGGCCTGGACTGGCAGGAGCGGCAGACCGCCATCCTGTGCATCTGCAACGGCAGGCACTACGGCGGCGGCTTCATGCCCGTGCCGGACGCCATGCCGGACGACGGTGTGCTGGATGTCCTGGCCGTGGGGGAGATCAGCCGCCTCACTTTCTTCCGCCTGGTGGGCAAGTACGCCCAGGGGCTCTACCGGCAGTACCCCCAACTTATCACCGACTGGCACGGCCAGTCCCTCTCCTTTTCCTCCCCCCGGGAGATCACCGTGGTGGTGGACGGCGAGGTCATGCGCGGGACCCGCTTCACCGTCCGCCTCTCCCCCTTGAAAATCAACTTTTTCTTCCCTGCGGGTGCCGATTATTCCCCCGAATTTTAGCACTCTTTTCTCCACTTTGTGAACGGACGGTAAACTTTTACGAAATTGCCCGCAATTTTTTGAAATTGGGGGTTGATTTTTTGTTTTAAAACGTTTATTATCATACTCGTGGTTGGCACTCAGTTTTATTGAGTGCTAACATTCCGAGAGTCCTGTCGGCCACAGTGTCGGCGCACTCTCCCCAACTCGTTTAATACCAATATCATATAAGGAGGAACCTGTTATGAAACTCAAGCCCTTAGCTGACCGCGTCATTCTGAAGATGGTGGAGGCCGAGGAGACCACCAAGGGCGGCATCATCCTCACCGGCGCCGCCAAGGAGAAGCCCGAGGTGGCCGAGGTCCTGGCTGTGGGCCCCGGCGGCATGGTGGACGGCAAGGAGGTCACTATGACCGTGAAGGTGGGAGACAAGGTCATCACCAGCAAGTATTCCGGCACCCAGGTAAAGATCGACGGCGAAGAGGTGACCATCGTCCGTCAGAACGATATCCTGGCCATTGTAGAGTGAAATTCAGCGACGGCAATTAGGAATGAGAAACGTCGGATCGATGAATTGCCTGAGGCGGCAGTCGATCCCAATGGCTACGGTAAAGCCGGACCGCCGCAATTCCTAAGTTCTAACTCCTAATTTCTGATTCAAACTAAGTCTTCTCTAAATTGGAGGTAATGTGTTATGGCTAAAATCATTTGCTACGGCGAGGAAGCCCGCAAGGCTCTGGAAAAGGGCGTGGACCAGCTGGCTGACACCGTCAAGATCACTCTGGGCCCCAAGGGCCGCAACGTGGTGCTGGACAAGAAGTTCGGCGCCCCCCTCATCACCAACGACGGCGTGACCATCGCCAAGGAGATCGAGCTGGAGGACCCCTTTGAGAACATGGGCGCCCAGCTGGTGAAGGAGGTCTCCACCAAGACCAATGACGTGGCCGGTGACGGCACCACCACTGCTACCCTGCTGGCCCAGGCTATCGTGAAGGAGGGCCTGAAGAACCTGGCCGCCGGCGCCAACCCCATGGTCATGAAGAAGGGCATCGCCAAGGCCACTGCCGCCGCCATCGAGGCCATGAAGGTCAACAGCCAGAAGGTCAACGGCTCCGCTGACATCGCCCGCGTGGGCGCTGTCTCCTCCGGCGACGAGGCCATCGGCCAGCTGATCGCCGAGGCCATGGAGAAGGTGGGCCACGACGGCGTCATCACCATCGAGGAGTCTAAAACCGCCGAGACCTACTCCGAGGTAGTGGAGGGCATGCAGTTCGACCGCGGCTATGTCACCCCCTACATGGTCACCGACACTGAGAAGATGGAGGCCAACCTGGACGACGCCCTCATCCTCATCACCGACAAGAAGATCTCCAATATCCAGGAGTTGCTGCCCGTTCTGGAGCAGGTGGTCCAGTCCGGCAAGAAGCTGCTGATCATCGCTGAGGATGTGGAGGGCGACGCCCTGTCCACCCTGATCGTCAACCGCCTGCGCGGCACCCTGAACGTGGTGTGCGTCAAGGCCCCCGGCTTCGGCGACCGCCGCAAGGAGATGCTCCAGGATATCGCCATCCTCACCGGCGGCACTGTGATCTCCTCCGACGTGGGCCTGGAGCTGAAGGAGGCCACTCTGGATCAGTTGGGTCAGGCCCGCCAGGTGAAGGTCACCAAGGAGAACACCACCATCGTCAACGGCGCCGGCAGTTCCGAAGAGATCAAGGCCCGCATCGGCCAGATCAAGAGCCAGATCGAAGTCACCACCTCCGACTACGACAAGGAGAAGCTCCAGGAGCGTCTGGCCAAGCTGGCTGGCGGCGTAGCCGTTATCAAGGTGGGCGCTGCCACCGAGGTGGAGATGAAGGAGAAGAAGCTGCGCATCGAGGACGCCCTGAACGCTACCCGCGCTGCTGTGGAGGAAGGCATCGTGGCCGGCGGCGGCACCGCCTATCTGAACGCCATCCCCGCCGTGGAGAAGCTTTACGCTGAGACTGAGGGCGACGAAAAGACCGGTCTGCAGATCGTGGCCCGCGCACTGACCGCCCCCGTGAAGCAGATCGCTGCCAACGCCGGCATTGATGGCTCTGTGGTGCTGGAGAAGATCCGCGAGTCCGGCAAGGTGGGCTACGGTTTCGACGCCTACAACGAGGTCTACTGCGACATGATCCCCACTGGCATTGTTGACCCCACCAAGGTGACCCGCTCCGCTCTGGAGAACGCCGCCTCTATTGCCTCTACTCTCCTGACCACCGAATCCCTGGTGGCCGATAAGCCTCAGCCTCCCGCACCTGCAGCCCCCGCCGCTCCCGACATGGGCGGCATGTACTAAAAAATAGCCCCTGACCCTTGATACCGCTGGATCTTCTGTGGCTGGTGTCCCCGATTTACACCAAATCTACACCAATTCAGCGCTTGATAGGCAGAATATCAGCCCGCCGGTTCCTTTCGGAGCCGGCGGGCTGATCATGTTTATGTATCTACTTTTCAGTCGTGACCACAAGAACTCTGGTCGTAAATTCTTCAGACTGTAAGTATCTGAAAATCACTCAATGCCATTTTGGGGATAGCTGCTAACGGGTTTGGATCACTGACCCCTGTACGCGATCAGATGCCCATCGGCCGCTCTGGTCGAAGGCACTTCTTTCCCAGCATATCATATCCGCGCAGGATCTCTCTGACGATGGGAGCCAGCGCAGAGAGATCCGTGAAGTCCACCTGTTTTCCGTAAGTCTCCAGCAGCGCCTGGTCCTCAGCGGACCTCTGCCGCGCCGGCTTCCTGCGCAGGGAGAAGCACATTGCGGCCATCATGGCCCGGTGGCGTGGGGACAGAACGGCATAGTCAATACTGCCCCGGAGGTGGAAGAGAACGGCCCGCTCCGAAAGCTCCGGCGGCAGCTGCTTTTGAAGTGCCGCGCGAATATGCGCCCGGTTCTGCGGCTCCGCAGGGTCGGCCAGACCCACAGTGGCCACGATCAGCCGCTGGCCATCCCCGAGGGAAAGTCCTTTCATTGCCTGCTTGAGCCCCAGCACCCCGCCGGCATAGAGCGCCCCAAGATAGACAAGGATACTCCCCTCAGCCAGCCTGTGGAATTCCCCACAGGGGATGGCGGGCAGGCCGGTGAGCCGGGAGAGCTCCTCCGCATACCGGCGGGTCGTGCCGTATTTGCTGCCATAGACGATGAGCCCATCCATCTGTGAAAATGCCTCCCTTTGCACAGCGCATTTATCCAGCCCTGCGGTAAAATTTACGTTTACGACAGAGCGGCGATGATCTTCTCCATGGCGGCGTAGCTGGGCATGGCGGCCACCTGGGTGATCTCCGCGGCCAGGTGGGGGACGCCGAAGTGGTCTTCGTCGGCGTCCGTGCCGGATACCTCGGTGCGGAAGCCGTGATTTTCCCAGGCCAGGCGCTGGACCTCCTCGTCCAGCAGGGCGTCGATGCCCGCCTCTCCTGCCTCATCCAGAGCGATGAAGATATGGGAGGACCAGACGGTGGGGGTGGGGTAGATCAGCACGATGTCATCCTTCAGCTGCGCCCAGTCCTCCGGGTTTTCCACAGCGAACTCCAGCAGCTGGTTCTCATAGCCGGCGATCACAGGCTTGGCCCCCATGCCGGTCTTGAGGAACTGGTCGAACAGGTCGGAGGAGGACGCCTCCATATAGCCCAGCTTTTCGAAGATGGCCTTCAGGCGGGGCAGCACGGCCTCCACACTGTCCGCATCCGCCACCCCGCCGCACAGCACATTGGCCAGCAGCCCCGCAAACATATTGCCGGAGTTGGAGCGCACAGGGTCGGTGGTGTTGGCCGCCACGGTGCCGTAGAGCTCCGGCAACCCCAGATCCGCCCAGGCGGTGCCCGTCTCGATCTCCACCACCAGACCGGCCATGTCCATGTAGTAGACCCCGTCCCGCTCTGTCACCAGTCCCTCTTTCTGGAACGCCTCCAGGATGGGCCGGTGGGTGTAGAGGACGATGGGGGTGTTGAACACGATCTGGCTCTTGTCCGGCGCGCCGTAGAGCTGCTGGTAGTACTCCAGGGCGGTCTGGCTGGAGGGAAAGAGGAAGTCCCGGCCCTCGTGGTCCGCCGCCACCATGTCCAGGGAGCCCGCCTTGGCATAGTCCAGCGTCAGGCTGTACTCCCGTTCCAGGATGTCCTGTACCGCCTCATCCTCCAGCAGGCCGATCTTCTCGCCCCCCACGTAGCCCCGCAGAACGGTGGGCTCCGGCTGGGGGCCGCCGCCCAGCAGCAGATAGATCGCCGCCGCAGCGATGACGGCCAGCAGAATGATCAGACCGATCCATTTTGATTTGCTTCCCATTGGAATCCCTCCGTGTTCAGCAGGCCCTCCATGACCTTCATGTCCGCCTCCGCGTCGAACCGCTCCGAGGCCATCAGCTGGCTGAGCTGTTCCTCGAATCCGGTCTTCAGTTTTGGCAAAATGGCCCGCACCTTCCGCTGGAACTCCCGCACCTCGGAAGTCCCCAGCCCCGCGTCCTGGAAGTTCACATACTGCCCCAGGATCCGGCCCACCGTGTCCAGATAGTAGATGAGGAAGCGGTTGGCCGACGAAATCTTCTCCGGATGCTCCCGGAGATACCGATAGAGGCGATCCCCCGTCTCCGTGAGGGCCAGGGCGTCCTCATGGGTCCGGACGTCCGTGATGCGGCCGGCGGCCGAACGGATGGCCTTCAGATCCCGCTCCGCCTCCTCCATCAGGGCCCGCATCTCGCCGCCGTCTGGCCGCTGGGCGAAATAGAGGGTGATGGGATCCGCCTTTGGGGCCAGCAGGAACCACACTCCCAGATAGATTCCAACTCCCAGCGCGGCGCTGAACAGGAAATTCCAGCGTAGCCCCAGGGCCAGGACAAAAAAGGCCGCGACCCCCACGCCCAGCGACAGTCCCAGCTGCCGGAGCTGTCCTTTCTTCATCTCAGTTGT
Organism: Lawsonibacter asaccharolyticus; assembly: GCF_022453915.1. Taxonomy (NCBI): domain Bacteria; kingdom Bacillati; phylum Bacillota; class Clostridia; order Eubacteriales; family Oscillospiraceae; genus Lawsonibacter; species Lawsonibacter asaccharolyticus. Next base: position 664,300 of record NZ_CP091870.1, on the reverse strand, counting down.
ACCCCTTCACACTGCGGAAGGCCCCGATCAGGTCCTCCCGACCGTCGAAGACCCGGGCGTGGGTCAGTTCCGCCAGCTCCTCCAGCTGGGTGGGATCGGCGGAGCCGAACATGATAGAGAACACCGGCACATCCGCCCCGAAGGCCTCGTAGCCGTCCCGGAAGTCGGAAAAACTCCCGTCGGACACCCCGTCCGTCAGCAGGATGATGGCAGGGGTGTATTGGCTCAGGTCGTAGTCATCCAGTTGCCGCAGGCCCTCCATGGCGGCATAATAGATGTCGGTGCCGCCGTAGGCTACCTCCGCCTCCACCTGGTCGTAGAGATCCTCCAGCTCCGCCCCGTTGCCCTCGGCGGTGTAGACGTCCCGGGGGTAGCCCTCAAAGGGGATGAGGATATTGACCTCGTGTTCCGAGGCCTGGAGCAGATTTTGCTCTGCGTTCTCCTGGATCAGGATCTGGCTCATGGCCTCCACCATCTGTTCCCGGCCGATCCCCTCCATGCTGCCGGAGTAGTCCAGACAGTAGACCGTGAGGGAGGGCTTGCGGAACTCCGTCTGGTACAGGTTCAGACACTCCATGAGCACATCGGTGGAGGGCATCCGGATGGGGGAGAGCACTCGGTCCGGCTGGATGCCCCAGTCGGCGCGGAACACGTCGGCGTTCTCCGCCGACACCCCCTCGTAACCGGTGCGGCGGCCGGTGCGCTGGATCTCGTTTTGCACCTCGTCGGACAGGAGATACTCCTGTAAATCCAGAAAGGCCTGTTCCTTCTCGGCGTCCCCGTTGTCCACATAGCCCAGGGGGGAGTCAGCGATGGACAGGCCGTCGTAGGGGTAGACGGCGTACAGCGTCTCCTCCCCCCGCGCCTCCAGCTCTTGATTGGCGCTGATGATGAGGCACTCATAGTTCACCATGGCGTCGTAGCCACCGGTGAGGAACAGGTCCTTCAGCCAGTCAGAGCTTCCGGAGGACCGGTCCACGCCGGAGAGCAACTGGGTGATCTGCTCCGAGAGGCCGGGGGTCTGGAGGCTCTCCGACGTGATCACATCCGGATTGCCCAGCAGGGCGTAGAGGAAGCCGATGTAGGCGCTACACCCGGAATTGGACTGGGTGGCGGAGGTCATGCAGAACTCCAGCTCCCCCGCCTGGATGGCGGAGAGCAGGTCGCTGACCGACACCTCCCGGCCCACAAAACCCAGCTCCTCCGCCAGGCTCTGGCGGATGCCGAAGACCACCGGGGTGATGGAGATGGACTGGGCGTGCTTCACCCGGTACTGGGTGTCCCCGGCGGTGAGCCACAGGCTACTGGCCGGCCACACCGCGTCGTAGTCGATGGTCTCCCCCTGGAGGGCGCGCATGATGTCCAGGGAGCCCTGGTAGTCCATCTCGATGTTCACGCCCCGCTCCCGGACGAAGTCATCCAGGATACCCTCCAGCTCCTGGTTCTCCGAGCCGGAGAGAATGCGCAGGGTCACGTCCCCGCCGTAGTTGAAAGCCTGCTCTCCGCTGGCGGGATCGCTGGCGGAGGCGGTGCTGTCAGACGATGCCGGGCCACAGGCTGTCAAAAGCAATGCAAATGCCAGGATACATGCGGATAAAACTGCGCGTTTCATAGCAGCAGATCCTTCCTTTTCAGATGTGGTGCGCAGGCAGCGCAAGCCTATGCGCGGAATATATAAAATAATCCTAATCTACCATATCACAGCCGGCTTGCGCCCACTACCGCGGCGCAGTAAAATGCGTGTAAAATTTGTGCATCATCCTGGAAAATGAACGCATCCCCCATGTGCGGGCATGGGGGATGCGTTCATCCGTCTGGAAAATAGTCCTTTTTCATCCGGTGCAGCGACTGGAGACGCTGCGTACCTTCGTCTCCCAACCGTTCCGCCACAGCGACTGCCAGAGCATCCAGCAGGGCGGCGGGAGCTGCCATAGAGTGATACTCCTTCTCTGTCCCCCGGTAGGCAAAGAGGCTGATGTCCGCCCGCTCCTCCGCGGGCAGGCAGGTGCGGCCCACAAAGGCCAAGGTCCGATAGCCGGCGGACCGGCTGTGCTCCAGGAGGATGCGGCCCTCCCGGGAGAGCTTGGAGAAGCTGAACAGCACCACCAGATCGTTCTCCGCCGCTTGCGCGAGTCCTTCCAGCAGTTCAGAACCGCCGGAGGGAAGGAGAGACACCTGTAAGCCCAGCCGCCGCAGGCGGAAATGGAGCAGCTGTGCCATGGAAGCGGAGGCGTTTTTTCCGTGAAGAAACACCCGCCGGGCAGAACAGAGAGCCTCCACCGCCCGGTCAAATTCCCCGGTGGAGAGCTGCTGTATGGTCGTCTCCAGGTACGCCCGCTGCCGCTCCAGCCAGGCCTGTGGGGAAAAACGCGCTCCCTGACTGAGTGTGGCCGCCAGCTTTACCGCCGGGCCTGGAGACTGCTCCAGCACCAGAGATTTCAGCGCCTTGAAGTCCCGGCAGCCCACATGGCGGGCGAAGCGGGAGACCGTGGCGTCGGAGAGCTCCAGCCGCTGGGCCAGTTGGCCGATGGAAGAAAACAGGAAAGCATCCGTGTTGGTGTTGATATAGTCCAGGATCTTCTGCTCCGCCCGGGTCAGTTCCCCGGCCGGGGTGGGAAGGTGCAGGTCCATGACAACCCCCTCATTCTTTCAAAATTGCTTGCAGCGCGCTGTGGAGCCGCCCGTTAGAGGCCAGCAGAGGCCCGCCCTCCCGGAGGGATAGGGGGCTGCCGTCGGGGGCGGTGACTTTTCCTCCAGCCTCCGCCGCGATGCGCATTCCGGCGGCGTAGTCCCAGGGCTGGAGAGACAGTTCCACATAGCCGTCCAGCCGTCCGCAGGCCACCCAGCACAGGTCCAGGCTGGCGCAGCCGGTGCGGCGCACGTCCTGACACCGGTCATACAGCGCCCGCATCTGCCGGAAAGCCGCATCCGCCAGCTCCCGGCGGCCTGGGACGGTGCCCGTGGACAGGAGGCTGTCCTCCAGCCGGGAGACATCGCTGACGTGGATCGGGACTCCGTTTCGGAGCGCTCCGCCGCCCCGGCGGGCGGTGAAGTACTCCTCCGTATAAGGATTGTATACCACACCAAAGACAGCTTGTCCACCCTCCGCCAGAGCCAAGGAGATGGCGCTGTGCCGGAAGCTGTGGATCAGGTTGGTGGTGCCGTCCACCGGATCCAGGATCCAGCAGGGGCGGCTCCAGTCCAGCCCCGTATTGTCCTGCTCCTCTCCCATAAACTGGACATCCGGGGCCAGGGCGGCCAGACGCTTCCGCAGAAACGCCTGTACCGCCACGTCCACATTGGTCACATAGTCCGTTTCGCCCTTGGAGCGGATGCTCTGAACGGCGGCGGGATCGGTCAGCAGTTCCCCCGCCTCCAATACCGTCTGGACGGCCCCCTCCGCCAGGGAATCCGTCAGGGCGGTCATGCGGTGGCCTCCCGGGTCAGAATGGCCACGTAGTCGCCTCCCAGGGCATGGATCTCCTTCAAGGACCGCTTCAGCAGACAGGCGGTGCGCACCTGGAAGGCGGCGGTGTCGGAGAGATCAATGGCGTAGCGGCCGGCTGTCATCTCCCCATAGAGGGCGGGGACGGTGTCCACCTCCCGTTCAAAGACCGTGGTGACGCAGCCGTACTGCACCGCCTGATGGGTGTCGCTGCCGGACACCACAGGGATGCCCAGCTTTTTCCCCAGGTCATGGGTGAGCCGCTCCGTCCTCTCCCGGTCAAGAGCCAGGTCTTTCCCATTCAGATCCAGAAATTTCAGGCGGTGAAGCTGCTCCTCCGGCAGATCGGGCACATGGCCGGGGGCGCGGAAGGGGTGGCCGCAGCCCACCACCACCGGATAGTCCCCGAACAGGTCCATCAGCCCCTCGAAGGGCAGGAAGGAGCCCTTCTCCTTGTGTTTCTCCAGCCGGCGGTTCAGCTCCAGAATGGCCTCCAGGGGCCCGATGGACAGGATATGGCCCCCCTCGGCCACATCGGTCTCCATGCCGGGGAAAATTTTCAGGCCGTTCTCCAGCTCCAGAGCGTCCCCGGTTCTCCGGCTCACGGAGGTGATGTAGCCGTACACATCGGCAAACTGGAGGGTGTTGAAGTGCTCCGTCAAGCACAGGGCGTCCAGTCCGGCCTGTCTGGCCTCGCCGAAGAGCCAGTCGGTGTAGGCGGTGGAAAATGGGAGCTTTTTGGCCAGCTTCCCGTGGGTGTGAAAATCCAGGCGCAAGAGAAATGACCTTCTTTCTTACAGCAGTGTGGAGATCAGGACGGCCACCGCCACCACCAGAAAGGAGATGGCCAGGAACAGTCCATCGTTATAAGTGACCTTCAGGGCGGCCAGCTTGATCTTTTTCACGGACTTGTTCACCGCCGCGTACCGGTAGCCCCGCAGCTCCAGGGCCTCCACCGTGGTGCGGGAGCGCTTGGCGGTGTTGAGCATCAGGGGGTAGAAGGACTGCATGATGATCTTCACCTGATAAATCAGATACCTCACCTTGCCGCCGAAGGTCTCGTGAGCCGGGGGATTGCCCCGAAGGCGGTAGGAGAGCAGCACATTCTGGAACTCCTCCATCAGCATGGGCAGCATCCGGTAGGCGTAGGAGATGGAGAAGCTCAGCCGCTCTGGGCAGCCGTACCACATCAGGCCGTTGGACAGCTTGTCCGGGTCCAGCCCGGAGAATACCGTCACCGAGGCCAGGGAGATGGTGGCCACCTTCAGGGTGAGGATCAGCAGGGGCGCCACTGCGGAGGCGTCGCCTCCGAACAGCAGCGTCACGATAAAGAGATACCCTGTCTGAGAGAACACCCCCAGGGCAAAGAGGAACAGCACCAGCCCCGCCACTCTCGCCAGGAGGGTGGTGGCCATCACCAGCAGGAAGCACCCCAGCAGGAAGGGAATGTCGCTCACGAACCAGGGCACCAGGCCGAAGAACAGATACCAGGCCAGCAGGATTCGGGGGTCCAGGCCGGCGATCACGGTGTCATCGTTGCCATAGGCGTTCTTCAGCACCTGATTGCGCAGGAAGTCCATGGAGAGCTTATCCAGGATGCTCTCCGAGAGTTTTGCGGTCAATTTTTCCACAGCGGTCACGCCTCCTGAAAAGACGATAGGAACTCGTCGATGGTATAGCACAGGGCTCGCCTGTCTAAAGCCTGCCCCATGGTGAAGATCTCCGGCGGGCGGATGCCTACCTGTTCCACCACATCGGCCCGGGCAAAGATCTCGTCCCGGGACCCGTCCGCCACCACACGCCCGCCCCGCAGCACAATGATCCGCTCCGCCCACTGACACACCAGCTGCATGTCGTGGGTGGCGATGACGGCGGTCTGGATGATGTCCTTCATATCCGAGAGCACCGCCATGATCTCCCGCCGGGTGGCGATGTCCAGATTGGCGGTGGGCTCATCCAGCAGCAGGATGCCCGGGTTCAGGGCGATGCCGATGGCCAAACTGGCCCGGCGCATCTGGCCGCCGGACATGAGGCGGCCGTCCCGGTCTGCCAGCTCTGTCAGCCGGAACCGCTCCAGCAGCTCCGCGGTGCGCTTCTCCCACTCCGGGACCTTCCGCGCCTCCATGGCATAGGCGATGTCGGCCCGGATGGAGTCCTTGATGAACATCTCCTCCGGGTTCTGGTAGACCAGGGAGATCTGCCGGGACAGATCCTCAGCCTTTTTGTCTCCGATGGCCTCCCCAAACAGGGACACCGTGCCGGCATTGGGCTTCAGCAGGCCCACCATCAGCTTCATCAGGGTGGACTTGCCCGCCCCATTGGAGCCGATGAGGGCCACCTTCTCCCCCTTGCGGATGTCCAGATCCAGCCCGTCAAAGACGGTGTGGGGCTCCCCCTTCACCGAGCGGTAGGCCAAAGATATGTCCTGGAAGGAGACTGCGCTCTCTCCGTCCGGGACAGCTGGCGCCGGACGTTCCCGGGAGATATAATGCAGTCCGGCGAAGGCGGCTTTTCCTCCCTCCACGGTGGTGGGCAGGGGGATGTCCGCCGGGAGACGGCCTGCCCTCCGCAGCCGGTGGGCCGCCTGGGTCACCTGGGGCGGGAAGATGTTGCATTCCTCCAGCTCCTCCACCCGCTGGAGGGCCTCCTCCGTGGGCAGCATCCAGCGCACCTGGCCGTCCTTCATCAGCATCACGTGCTTGCAGAAGTCGGCGATATACTCGGTGTGGTGCTCGATGACAAGGATGGTCTTGCCGTGGTTCTCATTCAAGTCCCGAAGGACCTCATAGATCCGGTCGGCGTGCATGGGGTCCAGCTGGGCGATGGGCTCATCCAGGATCAGAATGTCCGGCTGGAGGGACACCGCGCCGGCCAGGGCCAGCAGGTGGGTCTGGCCGCCGGAGAGCTGCCAGACGTACTCCTCCTCCCGGCCCTCCAGACCGCACTGCTTCAACGCGGTTCTGCCCCGCTCCAGGTAATCGGGAAAGGCGTAGTTCAGGCAGGAGTAAGAGGCGTCGTCCAGCACGGTGGGCCGGACGATCTGGTTTTCAAAGTCCTGATACACATAGCCCACCTTTTGGGCCAGGACACCCACGTCGCTCTCCAGCGTGTTCAGGCCGCACACCTGGACGCTCCCCTCCATAGTCCCCGTAATGAAGTGGGGGATCAGGCCGTTGAGGGCCTTGCACAAAGTGGACTTCCCGCAGCCGTTGTTGCCAACGACCGCCAGGAAGTCCCCTTTGGGAATTTGGAGGCTGATGTCCCGGAGTGTGGGCTGAGGGACGCCTGGGTAGGTGTAGGTCAGGCCGCCGATCTCAACCGCGTTCATCTCAGTTCACCGCAGACTTTTTCCCTGCGTTCTTCTTGATGACCAGCAGGGCGATGATGGCCACCGCGGCGGCGGCGACCATGCCTACAGCCAGGGCGGTGCCGCTCTCGGCCCACTCGGCCTCCCAGTCGATGAGGGACATGCCGGCGGTGGCGGCCAGCTCGGCTACGATGGCGCACACAAAGCCGACGGCGCACACGATCAGAGCCTTGGGGCTGATACCGCTGACGGCGCTCTCCGGGGTGCGGGGGGCCATGCCCAGCAGGGGCTCGATCTTGCCGTACAGCTTGGGCACCAGGTACAGGGTGGGCAGCAGGCAGAACAGGATCCCGGAGAACAGCAGATCGTTGAGGAAGGCAAAGCCCTCGGTGGCGAACACGCTCTCGGGAAGGCCGGCCACGGCCTCGAAGTCCTCCACCGCCAGCTGGACCTTCAGGATGTCCACCACGGTGCCCATCAGCAGCTGGGCGGCGGTTCCGGTGATGGCGGCTACACCCACCATGGCGCGGTTCTTCGGGTTTTTCACCAGCCGGCCGGCGATGTACACGCCGATGGTGACGGTGAGGAACTTCTCCAGCTCGCCCAGGCCGCCGAACTGGCCCAGCATGATCTCACTGAATACCAGCTCGCCGGTGGCGGCGCCCAAAGCGGCGGACAGGGGGTCGAACAGCATGGCCAGGGTCAGGGGAATGAACAGGAAGTACTCCACGGAGAACTCCACGACCCCCACCTGGAACTTGGGGATCAGTTCGGTGAACAGGGTGGCCAGCCCGTACAGGGACATGGACAGGACAAAGATCATCAGCTTCTGGGACTGTGTGGCAGTCTGCTTCTGTGCGATACTCATAGTATATTTTCCTCCCTATGATGGTGTGTTTCTCGCTCACACAGGCACAGTGTACCACCGGGATGTAAATTCTTCCCCCAAAGTCCTGTAAAATGTAAATAAATTTTCTTGTCTGCCGTGTTATGTAAGTTCTGCCCTCATTTACATCCGCATCGCCGCGTCCAGAGCCAAAGAGGAACGCTCGCACTCGTCAGGGAGCATGGTCAGCTGGACGCACAGGGGGCTGCCCTTCATGCGTGCGCTGGCGTAGGTCAATCCGTTGCTCCGGGTATCCAGCAGGGGATGGTCGATCTGGGCCGGGTCCCCCAGCAGCACCACCTTGGTGCCTTTTCCAACTCGCGTGATGATACCCTTGACCTGCCGCGGGGTCAGGTTCTGGGCCTCATCGATGATGAGCCAGGTGTCGGTGATGGACCGGCCACGCATAAAGTTCATGGCCTCGGCGGTGATGATGCCGGTATCGAAGAGGTAGTCAATGCGCCCCCGCAGTTCCTCCTCGCTGCGCCGGTCCTTTTTCTTCCCCTCCAGATCCAGCAGGATCTCCAGATTGTCCACAATGGGCCGCATGAGGGGAGAGATCTTCTCCTGCTCACTGCCCGGTAAGAAGCCGATATCCGCATCAAACTGGGCGTTGGGACGGCAGACAAGGATTTTGCGGTAGCGGCGCGCCTCCATTTCCAGTACCTGTTCCAGTCCGGCGGCCAGGGCGTAGAAGGTCTTGGCGGTGCCCGCCGGCCCTTGGATGATGGCCAGGGGCGCCTCCTCCACCGGCAGCAGCAGGGCCTCCTGCAGGAATTGCTGCCCCACGCTCCGGGGCTTGACGCCGAATGGGCGGACGCCGCCAAAGCGCAGGGCGGTGACCTTCCCCTCCCGGAAACGGCCCAGCATGGTCTTTTTCGGCTCGGTATCCGAGCGCAGAAGGACAAACTGGTTCTCGGTCAAGGAAACCGGCTTCCGCTCCCCCGCGCCGTCCACGGTATAGAGTTCTTCCGCCGGAGCTCCCTTTTTCTTGAACGCTGTGAGCAGGCCGTCCGAGATGTAGACCTCCGCCCGGCCGGTGTAGGGCTGGGCTCCATCCGGCAGCCGGTCGGTGGTGAAGTCCTCCGCCGGCACCTCCATCATCTGGGCCCGGATGCGGGCGACCATGTCCCGGCTCACCAGCGTCACCGGCGCTCCCTCGTCCATGAGGCCCCGACACACCTTCAGCACCCTTCCCGCCCGGCTGCCGGGTTCTATCCCTTGGGGAAGGGCCGCGTCCACATGGTTGACCTCCAGGCGCACGGTGCCTCCACTGGGCAGGGTCACGCCTTTTACCAGGTCTCCTTGGAGCCGTAATCTCTCCAGGAAGCGGAGCACATGCCGGGCGTTGTTTCCCGCTTCACCGTCAGCCCCCTTCCGATTATCCAACTCCTCCAGCACCGCCAGTGGCAGCACGATGTGGTTGTCCTCGAAGGACTCCAGAGCGTAGGGGGCCTGGAGGAGGGCATTGGCGTCCAGCACATAGGTCTTCTGCATACGTTGCGCCTGCCTTTCTGTTTTTTCATGCTTGGGAGCGGTGCCCGGAAAAACAGCGCCGGTTCGCCCCACAAGGGCGCAAACCGGCGCTGATCATGCTCTGTTGACTTTGATCGGACTTTTTGCAACTGTGCTCCATACTGCCGCTCCCAACCGATGCCTGCCGCATCCGTATCCAGTATAGCAAACGTCGCTCACGGTGCGCGACGGTGTTTCCATGAAGAGACCGCTAAATCTATGTGAAGCGCGCCGCCTGCGGGCCAGGTATCGTTCCGGCCCGCAGGCGGTTACAAAGAATTTACATGCCGCTACTTTCGGATTTTACAATGCTGGGATTACACTAATCTAAATTGGGAGGATACCCGGCTCCCTGTCCAAAACAAAATCGCAGGAGGAAACAGCATGAGAAAAGCAAGAAGGCCGGCGGCCATTGCCCTGGCCCTCGCTCTGGCGCTCCAGCTGGGCGCCGCAGTGCCGGCGGCAGCGGCGGACATCACCGCCACCGCCGGATATGAAAACGGTAATTCTTCCCTGAACCTGACCCAGATCGCCCGGTACACCTCCGGCCAGTTCAACGTGGACGGCGGCGTCATGGAAATCGTGGCCTACAACCGGGCCAACGGCTTTGCCTACGCCATCAACGGCCAGAGCGGCCTGCTGGCGGCCATTTCTCTGGAAAATCTCGCAGCCGGGAGCTCCGTCGCCCGGCTCAGCGGCACAGACATTGACGTGAAGGCCCTGGTGGAGGCGGCGGACAGCTCATTCCGCTATGGGGACATGACCTCCGTGGCCATCTCTCCGGACAGCGCCACCCTGGCCGCCGCCCTTCAGGCGGAGGGGTACAACGACGCCGGCCGGGTGGCCCTGTTCACCTGTAATGCCGACGGCACCCTCACCCTGAAAGGGCTGGTGGAGACCGGCGTGCAGCCAGACATGGTGACCTTTGCCGACAACGACACCGTCCTCACCGCCGACGAGGGAGAGCCCCGGGAGGGGTACGGCGACGGGATCGCCGACCCCAGAGGCTCGGTCACCGTGGTGGACGTGTCTGCTCTCACCAGTGAGGTGGTGGGCTTTGACGCCTTTGACGGCCGGCGGGACGAGCTGGCGGCCTCCGGCGTGGTGTTGAAGAAGGGCGTGAACCCCTCCACCGACCTGGAGCCAGAGTACATCGCCGTCTCTGGCGGCAAGGCCTATATCACCCTGCAGGAGAACAACGCCATCGCCGTGCTGGATCTGGCTTCCCGGACCTTTGACGGGATCTACTCCGCGGGCTTTGAGGACTACGGCGTCACCCCCGTCGACATCGACAAGAAGGACGACGCCTACGCCCCCAAGACCTACGGCGGCCTCATGGGCATCCGGATGCCCGATGCCATCGCCGCCTTCCAGGCGGAGGGCAAAACCTATCTGGTCACTGCCAACGAGGGGGACGCCCGGGAGTGGGGGGACAAGGATCTGGGCACCTTTTACCTCAATGAGGACGAGCGGGACTTCGGTGACGAGGGCGTGACCTCCCCCACTGGGGCCATCACAGCGGAGAACTCCGGCCTCACCGGCAAGGTGGTTTTTTTCAAGAGCGGGGATTTTGACGGTCTGGATACCGGTAAGGACTACCTCTTCGGCGGCCGCACCTTCACCCTCTATGAGGCCGGTGCGGACGGCCTGACCGAGGTGTTTACCAGCGGGGACGACTTCGAGGCCCTCACCGCCCAGTACCTGCCCGACTACTACAACTGCTCCAACGACAACGCCGTGGTGGACGACCGCTCCGGCAAGAAAGGGCCGGAGGCGGAGAGCGTCACCGTGGGCACGGTGGACGGCCGTACCTATGCCTTTGTGGCTCTGGAGCGCACCGGCGGCGTCATGGTCTATGACGTGACCGAGCCTGCCTCCGCCCAGTACGTGAACTACATTAACACCCGGGATTTCGCCTCCATAGTGGAGGGCTCCGAGGAGTATGAGGACGGGGAGCTGGACAAGTGGGTCACCGGCGGCGATGTGGCCCCCGAGGGTCTGCTGTTCCTGAGTGATGCCGTCAGCCCCACCGGAGAGGCCCTGCTGCTGGCAGCCTGTGAGGTATCCGGCACGGTGGCTGTCTATCAGGTGGGCGGCGAGCCCCTGTCCGTCCTGCCCTTCACCGATGTGGAGGCCCGGGATGCCCAGGCGGTGCGCTATGTCTGTGAGAACGGCCTGATGGCTGGCATCACCGAGACCCAGTTTGCCCCCGACCAGACCCTAACCCGGGGGGAGATGACCTCCATCCTGTGGAAGCTGGCGGGCAGTCCCCAGGTGGCGGCGGACGCCGCCGGCTTTGTGGACACCGCCGGAGCGGACTGTGCCGGAGCGGTGGCCTGGGCCGCCGACAACGGCGTCGTCAGCGGCTACGGCGACAGCCGCTTCGGACCCGCTGACCCCGTCACTCGGGAACAGATGTCCCTTATGCTCCTGCGCTACGCCCAGTACGCGGGGATGGACACCGCCCAGGGCGGCATGACCGTCCGGGAGTTCGCCGACTATGACCAAATCGCCGGCTACGCCCTGGAGGCCGTGGCCTGGACAGTGGAGGCCGGTTTGCTCACCGGGAACTCCTCGGATACGCTGGCCCCCGGCCAGGCGGCCACTCGGGTACAGACCGCCCAGGCTCTGCTGGCCCTGTCCCAGATGGCGGGCTGACCGAGAACAGCAAAAGTTACCAATTATAAAACCGAGGCAGGAGTGGAACTTGCGTTCTTCCTGCCTCGGTTTTTGTGTTGCCGGTCAGTCCAGCAGATCGGCATTCCAGTCGATGATCCGCCCTGTCTGGGGATCGATTTCAAACTCGTACTTCATGCCGTCCAGGAACAGCTCCCCTTCGTAACGTCCCCGGCCGTCGCCGGACTCTTCCCAGACAGATACGTCCGCCGCACTGGCGCCGGAAACCTTGCCGGCCACGATGGAAGTGGCCTCCTCCGCTGTGACAGGGCTGCCGTCCAGAGCGTCCAGCCACTCCTCGTCCACCTCGTAGTCCGCCCCCACGATGCGTCCGTCGGCCATGGCCACCTCAAAGTCGTAGTCGCCGTAGTCCGTCTCGAACTCGATGTCGTAGAGGGGGATGCCGTTGTCGCTGTCGGTCTCGGTTTTGACGTTGTATGCGTCCCCCTCCGGCACCCCGGCGTTGGCCAGAGCGATGGCCAGGGCCTCCTCCCGGCTGATTTCCCCGGCGGCGACTTCCCCCTCCGGGGCGGGGGACACAGGTGGCGTCTGCCCCTGGCCGGCGGGCGTTTCCGGAACGGAGGACGCCGGGGGAGTCTGGCCGCCGGAGGGAGCTGTCCCGCCGGGTGCGGTATCGCCCGCCTGTCCGCCGCAGCCGGTCAGGCAGGCCAGCAAAAGCGCCGCTGTCAAACCGAAAGAAATGATCTGTTTCATCCTGCGCACCCCTCTCTGCTTTTGTGTCCCTATCCTATCACAGAGGGCTTCGATACACAACCCATCCAAGGGAACGCAAGACCGCCCCATCCATTTCTTTACATACATTTGACAAAGATTTGACATCCAGACGGTCGCGTTTCCGTTTCGCAGCCGCTAAACTTTACAATAGCGTTTTTTACCCTTTGAAATTTTCTGCTGTGACCCCGAAAATCCGGCGGCGTGTCCGTATCCTTCTGCCGGAGGGGGATGGAGGGATGGCAATGGTGCGCACAGAGCACGACATCGTTTCCCAGGTACAGGCGGCCAAGACGGACTCGGAGGCGGCGGACGCCCTCATCCGGCAGTACATGGGCTTTATCCGCTCGGAGACGGTGAAGTTTCTCCACACCGCCCCGGAAAACGGCCACGAGGACGAGCTGAGCATCGCCATGCTGGCCTTCTATGAGGCGGTGCTGGCCTATGAGAAGAGCCGGGGCGCCTTTCTGCCCTACGCCGCCCGGGCCATCAAAAACCGGCTCATCGACCACTACCGGACGGAGAAGCGCCACGGCAATGTGATCTCCCTCCACACCCCCCTGGGCGGGGAGGAGGACGGCGGCGAGCTGCTGGACACCATCCCCGACACCGCGGACCACGGGTCGGACTATGCGGTGCGCACCGCCAGCCGGCGGGAGATCCAGGAGTTTTCCGAGAAGCTGGCCCAGTTCGGCCTGACCTTCTCCGACGTGGCGGACAACTGCCCCCGGCAGGAGCGGACCTTCGCCGCCTGCCGCCGGGTGCTGGACTTCGCCCGGACCCAGCCGGAGTTGCTGAAACGGGTGGAGGACACGGGCAAGCTGCCCATGGGGGAGCTTGCCGCCGGCTCCGGCACCGACAAGAAGACCATGGAGCGGCACCGGAAGTACCTGGTGGCCATTCTGCTGGCCTTCACCAACGGCTATGAGATCATCCGGGGCCACCTGTGCCAGGTGGGCTCCAAGAGAGGGGGCGACGAGGCGTGAACTATCTGGTCATGGAGGTACACCCGGCCTACGCGGTGGTGCTGGACGAGGAGGGCCGCTTTTTGAAGGCCGCCAACCTGCGCTATCAGGTGGGGGACACGGTGCGGGACATCGTGGAGCTGCGGCGCCCCAGGGAAAAACGCCCCGCCCTGTGGAAGCCCCTGTCCGGCGTTGCCGGCCTGGCCGCCTGCCTGTGCATCGTGTTCTTCGGCTATTACCAGCCCAACTTCGTTCCCTACGGCGCCCTGCGCATCCAGATCAACCCGGATGTGGAGCTCACCCTCAGCCGCACCGACCGGGTGCTGGAGCTGGAGGGGCTCAACGCGGACGGCCGGGTCCTGATCGAGGGCTACGACTATGGCGGCAAGGATCGGGAGGACGTGACGGAGGAGCTGGTGGAGCGGGCCATCGATATGGGCTACCTCTCTGGCGGGGAGACGGTGTCCATCACAGTTACCAGCGCCGACGCCGACTGGCAGGCCCGGGAGGAACAGGCGGCCCGGGAGGATCTGGAGGAGCGGTACGGGGAGACCATCGTGATCCAAATCGGCCCTGCCCCGGAGGAGCCGCCGGCCACCGAGGTGGTGATCCCGGTGGCGCCCCCTGAACCGGAACCTACCCCAGAACCACTTCCGGAGCAGACCGATCCGCCCGTTGTCCCGTATGACACGGACGATCGACCCGGCAGCGGCGGTGCGACCGGCTACCAGGATACCGATTACGGCCCTGACGCGGACGGGATCACCGACTATGAGGATACGGATTACGGTCCTTACAGCGACGGCGTCACCGACTATGAGTCTCACAACGATGGCCCTTATGTGGACGGTGACACTGACTATGAGGACCGGGACGATGACCGGGATACCGGTGATGACCGCTGGGAGGACGACGGCGATGATCGCTGGGAAGACGATGAGGACGACTGGAATGATGATGACGATGACGGAGATCGGGATGACGACGATTAAAGCAAAAAATTTCCGACGCGGCCCCGGTTTTGAAGGCCAGCCGCCGTATCCTTCCAGTGTAAGTCAAGGAAAATCAAAAACTCCCAATTCCCTTTTGTGTTCCTGAATTCAAAATTTTCCATAGTGTTCCCGCCCCCTGCGGGGGCGGGAACACACAAAAGAATTGGAACATAAAAAAGTTTTCCCAGACCCCGGTTTTGAAGCAGCAGCTCCGTAATCTAAAATCAGAACACAAAACCAAACACCATGTTCAAGGAGATGAAAGACATGAAACAGAACATCCACACCAAATGGTTTGCCCTGACCCTGACCACCGCCCTGGCCCTGACCGCTCTGACCGCCTGCGGGAACGGCGCCGGCACGGCGTCCCTCCCCGAGGCCCCCGGCACCAGCGCCCCCCTTCTGGAAGAGAGCGGCGGCGCCGTGGGCACTGTCCTGCTCAGTGTGAACCCGGAGATCGAGATGGACTATGACGACGCTGGCAACGTGGTGGCCCTCACCGGCCGCAACCAGGAGGCCCAGACTCTGCTGGCCTCCTACACCGGCTACCAGGGCCGGCCCTGTACCCAGGTGGTGGGAGAGCTGGTGGACGAGATCAATGCCCTGGGCTACTTCGACGCCACCGTGGGCGGCCACGAGAAGAACATCATCCTGAAGCTGGAGCGGGGCTCCGCCTATCCCAGTGACCAGTTCCTCAATGAACTGGCCGAGGCGGTCCGGCTGGTGGTGGAGACCGACCAGATCGGCTCTCAGCCCGTGACCCTGGACCAGGACGACTACGACGATGCCTACGGCGACAAGGGGTACATCAACGCCTCCGCCGCCCAGAGCATCCTCTCCACCCAACTGGGCCGGGACGACCTGCAATTCGTGGAGAAGGAGTACGACCTGGACGACGGGGAGTACGAGGTGGAGTTCGTCCTGGACGGCGTGGAGTACGAGTACGAGGTGAACGCCTACACCGGCAAGGTCACTGAGATGGACGCGGAGTTCCAGGACTATGACGACACCGACTATGGCCCGGGCAACGACGGGATCACCGATTACGGTATCACCGACTACGATGACACGGACTACGGCCCCAACAATGATGGCGTTACCGATTACGACGATACCGACTACGGCCCCAACGCGGATGGGATCACCGACTACGACGACACGGACTACGGCCCCAACGCGGACGGAATCACCGACTACGACGACACGGACTACGGTCCCAATGCCGATGGCATCACCGATTACGACGATACCGACTACGGTCCCAATGCCGATGGCATCACCGACTACGACGACTGGGGTGATGACGACGACTGGGACGACACGGACTACGACGACCGGGACGACGATGACGACTGGGACGACGATTGGGACGACTGAGCCCCTCCGCCTGCGCCACGAGGTCAAGCACCAGCTCTCTCCCCAGGAGGATCTGGTGCTTACCTCCCGGCTTCAGAAGCTCTTTCCCCGGGACGGCCACGCCGGGCCGGACGGCTCCTACCGGGTGACCAGCCTGTATTTCGACACCCCCTACGATACCGCCCTCCGGGAGAAGCTGGACGGGGTGGACCGGCGGGAGAAGTTCCGCCTGCGGTACTACGGGGAGCTCCCGGGTTTTCTCAAGCTGGAGAAAAAATTTAAGGTGGACGGCCTGTGCGGCAAGCGTTCCGCCCGCCTGACTTTGGAGGAGGCGGAGCGGTTGCTCTCCGGGGAGGACGCCTTCCTTCTGGAGCGGGGTGAGCCCCTGCTGTCGGAGCTGTACCACAAGCTCCGGGGGACGTTGCTGCGGCCCAGGACAGTGGTGTGCTATGACCGGGAGGCCTTCCTGTACGCCCCCGGAAATGTCCGGGTGACCCTGGACCGGGACCTGCGCACCTGCGGGGACAGCACCGGCTTCCTGTCCCCCGGTTCGTTCCCCCTGAAACCTCTGGACGCTTTGACGGTGCTGGAGGTCAAGTACGACGCCTTTCTCCCCGACCTGGTGCGCCTGGCCGTCCAGATACCGGATCGCCGGGCGGTGGCCTGTTCCAAATACGCCCTGTGCCGGCGGTTTGACTGAAAACGAAGAAAAGAGGAGTGGCTGCCATGCCCACGTTCACCTTTCAGGACATCTTCAAATCCAGCTTTCTGGAGCGGCTGGACGCGGTCTCCCTGCCGGACGCCGTCATCGCCCTGGCGCTGGCCTTTTGCCTGGGCCTGTTCATCTTCCTGGTCTATAAAAAATGCTACGCCGGCGTCATGTACGCCCCCAGCTTCGGGGTGACCCTCATCGCCCTCACCCTCATCACCACCCTGTTGATCCTGGCGGTGACCAGCAACATCGTCCTCTCCCTGGGCATGGTGGGCGCCCTGTCCATCGTCCGCTTCCGCACCGCCATCAAGGAGCCCATGGATATCGCCTTCCTGTTCTGGGCCATCGCGGCGGGCATCGTGCTGGCGGCGGGGCTCATCCCCCTGGCGGTGGTGGGTAGCCTATTTGTGGGGGTGGTGCTGCTGGTGTTCTCCCGGCAGAAGAACGGGGAGTCCCCCTACATCCTGGTGGTCCACTGCGCCGACCAGGCTGTGGAGGGGCAGGTGCGGGCCCTGGTGGAGGCCCGGGTCCGGCGGCTGAACCTGAAGAGCAAGAGCGTGGCCCCGGGCCAGATCGAGCTGAACTACGAGGTGCGCCTGCGGGAGGCCGACACCGAGTTCGTCAATGAGCTGGGGGCCATGGAGGGCGTGGGGAACGTGGTGCTGGTCTCCTACAACGGGGACTACATGGGGTGAGGCCATGATCCGCCACCGGCATATCGACCGCATCTGCGCCGCGGCCATCCTGCTGGCCCTGATCCTCACCGGCCTGCTTTGCTTCGGGGAGGTTCTTGGCCTCCGGCCAGCCAGCGCCGCGCCCGGGTATGCCTCCCGCCTCTTTGACGACGACCGGGTTCACACCGTGGACCTGCGGGTGGAGGACTGGGCGGCCTTTCTGGAAAACGCCCCGGCGGAGGCTTATATCCCCTGCACTGCGGTCATCGACGGAGAGGAATTTTACCAGGTGGGCCTGCGGGCCAAGGGGAACAACTCCCTCCGGCTGACGGAGGAGTACGGCCTGCCCCGGTACAGCCTGAAGCTGGAATTCGACCACTATGTGGACGGCGGGAATTACCACGGCCTGGACAAGCTCTCCCTGGACGCCTCCTTCCAGGACAACAGCTACCTCAAGACCTGGCTGGTCTACCACATGATGACCTATATGAAGGTGCCGGCCCCTCTGTGCAGCTATGCCTGGGTGACGGTGAACGGCGCCCCCTGGGGGCTGTTTCTGGCCATCGAGGAGCCGGAGGAGGCCTTTGCCCGGCGGAACTTCAGCCCGGATCACGGTCAGCTCTACAAGCCGGACTACCGCTCCCTGAACGCAGAGAACGCCGACGTGGCCCTGCGGTACACAGGGGACGATCCCGCCCTCTACCCCAATATTTTCGACAACGCCAAGTTCTCCACCGACGGGGCGGACCGGGAGCGGCTGATCCAGGCCCTGCGGGTGCTGTCCACCGGGGAAGATCTGGAGACGGCAATCAACGTGAACGAGGTGCTGCGATACTTTACAGTGCAGGTCTTTGTGATGAACTGGGACAGTTACCTGGGCCATACCGGCCACAACTACTTCCTCTACGAGGAGGACGGGGTACTCTCCATCCTGCCCTGGGACTACAACCTGGCCTTTGGCACCTACGCCTTGGGCATGACCGATCCCATCCGGGACCCCGACGTACTGATCAACTGGCCCATCAACACCCCCGCCCGGGGGGAGACCATGCTGAAACGGCCCCTCTATCACAATCTGATGAAAAACAACGGCTATTTTGCTCGGTATCACGCCTATTTCGACCAGTTGCTCACGGAGTATTTCGAGAGCGGCCGGTATGAGGCGGTCATCCGGCAGACCCAGGCCATGATCGCCCCCTATGTCCAGGCCGACCCCACCGCCTTCTGCTCCTATGAGGACCACCTGCTGGCGGTGGATACCCTGCTGGAGGTGTGCCGCCTGCGCTCCGAGAGCATTCGGGGACAACTGGAGGGGGACTATCCCATCACCCTGGCCCAGCAGGGGGCGCAACCGGGGGCGGGGGTGGACGCCTCCCATGTGGATCTGCGGGCGCTGGGGGATTTCGACGACCTGGAGGCGGCAAGGGAGCGGCAGGATGAGGCCGCGGCGGTGGTGGAGTGACGCAGGGAAAGAACATGGAATGCGTTTCAGAACAGATCCACGCCAATTTGGTGCTTGATAAACGAAAAAATCAGGCCGCCGGTTCCGAAAGGAACCGGCGGCCTGATTGCAATTTCACCGTTGTCACATTTCCGCCAGATAATACCGCAGGTTCTTCGCCGTTCCTTGCTTTTCCAGCAGGCCGTCCCGGGTCATCTCCCGCAACAGCAGGATCGCCGTGGCCTGGGAGACGCCCAGCGCCGCCTCCACGTCCTTCCGGACGACCCAGCCGTTCTCTCTGCACAGCCCGATGACCTTCTGCACCCGGGCCTCTCTCTTGCCCAAACTGGTGGCTGGCCGGGCAGGCGGGGTATTTTCTGCTTCGCGGCTGAAATTCAGGTTCGGCAGGGTGATCTTGAAGGCATGGTCGGTGGCCTCGATAGCCGGCTGCACCGCCGCCCCGGCGTAGCACTCGTGGATACGGAGAATGCCGGTTCCGTAGGCCTCGATCAGCCGCAGGCGGTAGAAGATGTTGGCCAGGTCAGGGTTACGCAGCACTGATACGCCCAGGCGGATGTCCTCCAGCCCGATGCCCCTGGCCAGGCCGCCGATGGTAACGAACTCGATCCGATCCTCAAAGATACTGATGAGGGTGGGGCCGCTGAAGGCGTAGTCCCGGTGGACCAGGGCGTTGAGCAGCGCCTCCCGCACGGCCTCGGGCGGGTAGTCCCGGATATCCACCCGGTCCAGGCCGGAGAACTCCGCCCGGGTGCGGTTGAATCGGTCGATATAGCCGTAGGCATCCTCCAGTTGCTGGAGCAGAGAGCCGGTCAGCTCCTGCCGGTCCTTGAAGACCGACTTTTTGCTGCCCTCGAAGACCGCCAGCTTGACGGTGTGGTTGCACTGGTCTGAGAGCAGGAATGCCAGGTTGGTGTATGTACCGTCCGGACCGATCAGATGGAGCGTGCGCATCTGAGACGGGCCGAAGGCCACGTTCCGGCTCCGGAAAAACGCCGAGGCCTGCTCAAAGGTGAGTCGCTGCTCCAGGGAGCGGGCGGCCTCGTAGCTGTCGCCGCTGGTCTCCTTGATCATGTCCAGAATTGCCGCTTCGCTGGCGGGGACGGTGGAGGCCCCTTGACGGACAAAGACACCCTCCGGGCGGATACCCTTGCTGTGGAGGTAGTAAGGCCGGGCCGTTCCCCGCTGGACCCGGACGCAGATCACCGGCTTTCCCTCCATGGTCTCACAGCGGCACTCCAGGAACATCGTCAGGTCCGGGCGCACGGCGTCCCGGATGGCGTTGGTGACCCGGAGCATGGTGCCGTCTGCGTCGTCCACGCCGCGCACCGTGCCGTCGTCCTCAATGCCCACATAGAGGGTGCCGCCGTCGCAGTTGGCGAAGGCGATGGCGGTATTCTTGATGTCGTCCACATACTCCCGCTTCAGCTCGGTCGTTTTGTTTTCCGTGAACATGATGAACCTCCCACAAGCAATCTAATAATCTGATAATTATTATATTAGATTTCCGCGGGATTGCAAGGGGATTTTGTCTCCATGGAGCTATTTTATTGGACCATGCCGCTCAGGCTGTGAACGCAAAAGTCCTCGTACAGCGTATCTGGTTTTCTGATTTGCGTTCAGCGTAGACCTAATGTCGAGCCGCGGTTTTCCGCGCCGCCGAAGGTTTGCGCTGAACGTATTTTTGCGCCCGGCTGAAATTTCCCAAAAAAGTTTTTCTAAGGGGGGCAAAAACAGGGAGCCTTTTCTCCATTTATTATGAAAGGGCAATCACGGGCGCCTCCACCGGCAGGAGTTTTGAAAAATTTTTGCCGGGAGGGGGTGAAAATACCCCCTTCATTTCTACATGCTTAATGAAGGGGCTTTTCAGGAGGCTTCCCGCCCCGAGCCCTTATCCTGTTATGAGAGAAGGTCTTTCCCATGAAATCACACGATCCGATCCGCAGTGAACAGCGCCTGCTGGAGGCTCTCCGAGCCGCGGAGACGGCGACGCTCGCCCTGCGGGACTATGCCGCCACCGTCCTGCCGCCGGGACCGCCCGCAGCGGGAGGCCCGTCCATCGGCGAGGAGGCGCCTGCCAGGGTGGAGCTGCTGGAGGGCGGCTGGCTGGCCGTCACCCTGGAGGCCGTCCTGCCCCGCCGGGGCGACAGCGACCGCAGCCGCTTCCTGGCCCACTCCCTGCGCGCAGCCATCCGCCGGGCGTTCCCGGACCGGCTGCCGCCCAAGTTCCACATCTGCGTCCTGGCCTATGAACATATCTACGGCCCGGGCCGCCGCTTTTTGGACCACGACAACCTGGAGCTGAAGCACTGCCAGGATGTGCTGGAGGCGGCGTTCCTCACCAACGATACCTCCGCCCTCTGCTCCGCCTTCCAGTGCAGCCACCGGGGCGAACGGAACGCCACCCGCATCTGGGTCCTGCCCGCCGAGGCGTTCCCCAAGTGGCTGGAGAGCCATCGGGAGTCCTGGGCCGGACCACCGGAAACCTGAAACAATAGCGGAAAAATGATCCGAAAAAACATACCGATTTCTGATTTTTCGCGCCTGCAGATTTTCGGTGCCGCTTTTTGGCCGGAAAGCCAGTATCCCCAAGGGGGCCGGCCGCGGACTTCCAACGCCGTTGGGATCTTTATGGTTTTGAGGCAGTGCGGCAGCGGCAGTCTGTCGGACAGAGCCTGTGCCGGACAGATCCCGCGGGGAATGGCGGCAGTCTGGGCAAGGAGCTCAGTGTGAAAAGAGCCGCGGGCTGTAGAGATCGCAGTACTTAAGATATGAGGATGATACAAGATGAAATGGAATACAGAATATTTTGGCTTTCGCCTGCTGGTGTTCGTGGGGTTCTGCGGCGAGGTGCCGGTGGCGCTGCTGCGGAAGGCGGGCGGCTGCTATGACTATCGCCGGCGGGTGGTAACGGAGCTGGTGCGGACGGGATATCTGAAGGAGCGGAAGTTCCGGGGAGAGCGCCGCCGTGTGGTCCGCTCCCTGTCTCTGACCAGCAGGGGGCTGAACCAGATCCAACACCTCTCTCCCGGCCGGGCGGAACAGATCCGGGCACGCCTGCTGGCTCCGGCCGACGGCCAGGGGGACTGGAGACGGACCCAGCGGCTCCACCGGAACGCCGCCTGCCTGCTGCTGGCCCACCAGCTGGGGGCACGATGGGTCCCGGGCAGGCGCAGGGACGACGCCAGGCGGAAGGAGCTGGTCTATTACAGCGCCTATGAGCTGAACAAGGTCTGCGGCAAGGACAACAAGTCCGCCCGGGTGTCCGGGGTGCTGCTGACGCCTGGCGAGCGCTATTACGCCCTCTATTACCTGGGCCGCCGGAATATGCGGTGGAACCCCGAGACGGAACTGCTGTTCCGGGATCAGTTCGAGCAGTCGGAGGCCGGGGCCGGCTTTTCCTACAGCGGCAGCATCCTGCTGGGGGAAGCGTGGGAGCAGGCCGCCGACCTGGTGCCCCATGCACTGAATCCGCGCAGCCGCCTGATCCGCTTTGCCCGGGAGGACTTCTTCTACTACATCGCCTTTGACGAGAACGGACGCCGGCTGCTCCGAGCGATCCTGGACGAGCACTGCCTCTACCAGCTCCAGCAGTACCTGCTGCGGGAGGCGCACTGCCCGGTCACCAACGAGCCTGTGTACTTGTTCCCCCTGGAGCTGCTGGCGGGATTCTATCAGCTACCGGGGGAGCGGCAATACCACGTCCGGCCGGGTCTGGGCTGGTTCTTCGATTTCCAGATGCCCGCCATAGAGCGGCTGTGCAACACCGGGGCGGAGTTGGTCTCCCTGCCCGGCAGCCTGCTGGCCGGTCTGGACCGGAAGGAGGGGGAGCGGAATGGATCGTGAGAAGATCATCACCGCCGCCGAGCTGATGGATATGCAGTTCC
The DNA here is from genome assembly GCF_022453915.1 of Lawsonibacter asaccharolyticus. Taxonomy (NCBI): domain Bacteria; kingdom Bacillati; phylum Bacillota; class Clostridia; order Eubacteriales; family Oscillospiraceae; genus Lawsonibacter; species Lawsonibacter asaccharolyticus. Next base: position 641,694 of record NZ_CP091870.1, on the reverse strand, counting down.
TGCCCCGTTCCACGGTGGTGGACGGGATGCTCCCCGCCGGGTGCTACATTCTGGCGGGAGCCCCCAAGGTGGGCAAGTCCTTCCTCATGGCCCAGCTGTGCTGGTGTGTGGCTACAGGGACCCCCTTCCTGGGACAGCCCACCCACCGCTCCCAGGTGCTGTATCTGTCTCTGGAGGACACGGGGGAGCGCGTCCAGGGCAGGCTGATCCGGATGTTCGGTGTGGAGCACCCAGTGGGACGCCTCCATCTGAAATTTGAAACCGACCTGCGTGGGAGAGACCTGCTGGCGATGCTGGAGGGCTTCTTCATGGATCACCCAAGTGTCCGCCTCGTTGTCATAGACACCTTCCAGCGGGTGCGGGAGGGCGGCGGCGCTCAGTACAGCTACCAGAGCGACTATGAGGAGATCCGCCCCTTCAAGGAATTTACCGACATCCACGACGTGGCGCTAATCCTGGTCCACCACACCCGGAAGAACACGGAGAGCGAGAACTCCTTTGACCGGATCAGCGGCACAAACGGCCTGCTGGGGGCGGCGGACGGGGCCTTCCTGCTGTACCGGGAAAAGGGCCGTGTGATTCTGGACCAGACCGGGAAGGATCTGCCGGGACAGCGGATGATCCTGGACTTTGACCCGCAGCGCTGCCTGTGGACGGTGGTGAGCCGGGAGGCGGGGATCGCGGAGCCGCCTGAGCCGCTGCTGGATCTTATCGACCAAGTGATCGGCGGGGGGTGGCAGGGGACAGCCACGGAGCTGCTGGAGCGGCTGCGCCGGCTGGACCCGGAGCTCCCTTACCGGGCCAACACGCTGACCCGGAAGCTCAACGCCCTCACCCGCCGGCTCAAGGAGGAGAAGGGCATCGAATACTGGAAGTCCCGGAGACCGGAGAGCCGGCAGCTCACCTTCCTGCGCACAGAGGACGAGGAGGAAGATGAGGAGCGTGACGATGATGACGATTCCGCCCCCGCGAGGGAAATACCGTCATTACCGTCATTGGGATCAGAGAGCGGCGGTGATGGGGATGGCTGAGATGGTTCCAGTCTGGGAGAAGGCCAACCTGACCCTGGAGGAGGCCGCGGCCTACTTCGGCATCGGCATCAACAAGCTCCGGGATCTGACCAACGAGGAAAGCTGTCCCTTCGTGCTCTGGAATGGAAGCAAACGGCTGATCAAACGAAAAGCGCTGGAGAAATATTTGGAGACTGCCTATTCCATATAGGTGGTAAATTCCAAGGCTGTATGGTAAAATCAGATACAGCCTATCGAGCGCTTTTCGAGAAAGGAGGATCAAAACTTGTCCGAAAAGCGCCGGGATCAGAGAGGCCGTATTCTGAAAACAGGCGAGAGCCACCGGAAAGACGGTCTCTATATGTTTCGCTATACCGACACCCGAAAGCAGCGCAGATACATCTATGCCAGGTCACTGGAGGAGCTGCGCCGGAAGGAGGCCGAGATCCAGAGGGACCTGGCGGACGGGATCGACTATGCCGCCGGGGAGATGACAGTACTCGAACTTGTCACCCGGTATATGGATCTGAAGCGCACCCTGAAGGAAAACTCCTATCGCGCCTATGATACGGTCATCAACCGTATGCGGAAGGACCCCTTCAGCCAAAAGCAGATCCGGCAGATCAAGCCCTCCGACGCCAAGACCTGGTTCGTCTCCCTCCACGACCGGGGGTACAAGCAGAGTACCATCAGCACGGTGCAGTGCGTGGTTCGCCCCGCTTTTGAGATGGCTGTGGATGATGACATGATCCGCAAGAACCCGTTCAAATTCAAGCTCTCAGACGTGATCCCCAAGGACGCCTTCGTGCGGACGGCCCTCACCCGGGAGCAGCAGAACCTGTATCTCCACTTTTTCCAGGAGTACGGCGGCGGGAACTATTACGACGACATCGTGATCCTGCTGGGCACCGGGCTGCGGGTCAGCGAACTGTACGGCCTCACCAAAGCGGATTTGGATTTTACCCGCCGCTGTCTCTATGTGCGACGCCAGCTGTGCAGGACAGCCAACCGGCCCTATTTCATCACCAGCCCCAAAACCAAGAGCGGGATCCGCACCATCCCCATGACGGACATGGTCTACATGGCCCTTAAGCGGGTGCTGAAGGATCGGATGCCTCCTAAGACGGAAATGGTGGTGGATGGGTGCAGCGGCTTCCTGTTCCTGGATAAGGACGGCAGGCCAAAGGTGGCCATGCATCTGGAGAACTACATGCGTCTTCTCCAGCGGAAGCACCGGTGGGCCCTGGGGGAGGATTTCCCCGTGGTCACGCCCCATGTGCTGCGGCATACCTTCTGTACGAATCTGCAGCGGGCGGGCATCGACATCAAGAGTTTGCAGTACCTCATGGGACACTCCAGCGCCAGCGTCACCCTGGATGTCTACACCCACACGGACTACAACTCCGTCAAGCACGCCTTTGATCAGATCGCAGCCAACCTGTGACAGGATCAAAACCGGACATTTTCCATACACCGCTTCTTACACCATTTGCGTCGAGACTTATCCATATCTGTGTAGATTTACGGGAGATCCGAACTTCGGACGCGCACCCCAAAATCCCGCAAAATCCCTGCGGCAGAAGGGATACGGAGGCTTGTACACACCTGCGTGGGCAAGCCTTAAAATCCCCGGGAAGGGCGGGCGGCATGTACTAAGACATGCCTCGACCTCTTGAAAACGCTGAACTTTTGCAACACAGGAGTGCAGCCCTTATGCCAAGCTTACTCCACAAACGCAAAAATAAAAGCGCGTAACAGGGTGAACCAAAGCCGACACTTACAGTTTTGTAGGTGTCGGCTTTTTCTTTTGTTCTGCTAAATCTTAAAGACATTAAATTTCACAACTCCATATCCACATATACAAGAGGAGCTGCTTGACAATATCGTGCCGCGATGTTAGAATGGGAAAAAGCAATATCGTGAGACGATATTGCAGAAAGAGGTGCCATGATCGATATGAAAGATAGAGGGGTACTGACAGAGTCAATGTTCTATGTGCTGATGTCTTTCCTGCACCGTGAAATGTGTGGTATTGAGATCACAGAATTTGTAGAACAGAAGACCAATGGACGGGTGCGTCTTGGTCCCGGTACGCTTTATACATTGTTAGGCAAATTTCAAGATGAGCACCTGATCGAAGAAACACAAACCGATGGCCGCAAACGCAGCTATCGGCTGACTGAGAGAGGCAGAGCAGTATTTAAGGACGAGCTGGCACGCCTAAAAGCCTGTGTCCTTGATGGAGAGGAGGAATTTTTATGAGCAAGACTGTGATCCGTATAACACCAGTTGGCGGTTTTGATATTCCAGGGTTAGAAAACTGGTTCGCTGTTATGGCTGGGAAAGGACTGCGCTTTTCCATGACCACTGGCCCCCTCACCATTTTTGAAAAGACAGCGCAACAAACGGTACAAATCCATTTAGAGCCGATTCGCGGAGCAGTAAATGATGATCCAGAGCTAAATGCGCTTTACGAAGATGCAGGCTGGCACTACTGGGGGATCTTCCGCGGAAGTTTCTATGTCTTTGCCTCTGACGACTTGACGGCGCAGGCACATACAGACTCGGAAACACAGGATTATGCGTTAAAGCGCTTTTTCAAAGAGAAAGTGATTGGAGGTGTACTGCTTGCCTTCGGAAATGTGCTTTTGCTCAGCCTTTATCAAAACGGCTCCCCATGGGAAATTGATTGGACATGGCTCAGATATTATCCCGTTGAGACCTTTTCCAACCGACCTGTGCTCCCGTTCCTACTGACAGCGTTTGGGTTGTTGCTGATTGACTTATCGTACTTGTTGGGGCTTTTCCATTTACTGTGCTACCGAAAGGCGATTAAAAGCGGGACAGTTCCAAAGAGACACGAAAGAGTCGGCTGGTTGTTGGCGATAGGATTCGCGTTTTTGCTTCCGGTCTTTATCAATACCATACAGTTGTTTGCGGGAACAGATTACCGCCCCTATGATCTAGCAGGTTCCGGCTTCATCACTCTGACGGACATTGAGGGAGAAGATCTGCCGCTCTCCCGGGATGTGTTTTACAGCATGGACTATATCTCTCATGGTGGAACGCTACTCGACCCGGAATCTTGGTATTTTCATCAGTATGGTGCATTCAACGAGGATGACCGCCCAAATGACGTACCTCATCTGGAGGTCATCATCACTCGTTACCCATTGGATATACTCGCCGAAATGCGGGCAGAGGAATGGAGCAGGCAGAAATTTAACAACTCCGGTGACTATCAGCAGTTTGATGTTCTCGATGAATGCTTGTACGCCAAACGCGAAGGGCGAACTCATGTCAATGAGATAACCGGGGAACCGCGTGTTTTTCTGCCCGGCGGCATCCTCGTGCTGCGTCGCGGAGATACCGTCCTGTTTGCCGATTACTATGGAGAACAGGATCTCTCTGAACATATTGAACATTTTGCGCAAATGTTAATGGACCTGTAATCCCAGCTTATCGGGCTGATAAAAAATCAAACTAATATCTCAGCGGTGGGGCAGCCAGCCTGCGGCTGTCCCACCTTGATAACAGACAAAGCACAGCCTGCGGCCCCCGTCAACGGCTGCTTTTGCCGTCCATTTCGACCATTGACAGGGTAGAGACCTGACACAAAAAAGTCTTGACAAATCAAGGGTGGGATGCTATAGTGAACATCGTTCAGAATGGGGCGTGAAAACGTGAACACGGTCATCACTTCCAAAGAGGCCATCTTGGAGACCAGCCGTAAGCTGATCCAGGAGAACGGCTGGGCGGCCGTCAACATCCGCAGCGTGGCGCAGGCCTGCAATATCTCCGTCGGCTCCGTCTATAATTATTTTGACAGCAAATCTGACCTGATCGCCGCAACGGTGGAACGCGTCTGGTGCGATATCTTCCACATCCCTGATGGCCAGACCTCCTTCAAACGGTTTCCAGACTGCATTGAATGGGCCTATGAACGTATGCGGCGTGGGAATGAAATATATCCCGGTTTCTTCTCCATGCACTCCATGAGCTTTGTCGGTGAAGATAAGTCCAGTGGGCAGGAGCTGATGGCAAAATCGTGGAAACACATTCAGGAGGGCTTCCACATGGTCCTGATGCGGGATAAAAATGTAGATCCGGCGGTTTTTGACGACGTCTTTACTCCTCAAAAATTTGTTGAGATCATCTTCTCTCTGATCATCTCCTCTTTGCTGCGGCACGACTATGACTGTGCCGGCATTGTCAGGATGGTGGAACGGATCCTTTACCGTTAAAGAATTCCCGTTCATGCGGGAATTCTTTATCCAGCAAAATGAACAAAGTTCATATCAAGTAGGAAAGCGAGGCCTCTTTATGCAAGCTATTGTTGAAACACTGTTTGATGCAGTCTATCTGACTTCCGTGATCGCCATTGGCGTCACCATGATCGTAAAGAGCAGGGGAAACAAAGAGTACTGGCTGTTCGGCATCATGGCCGTCGTCCTTGGCGCCGGCGACGCCTTCCATCTGGTCCCCCGGGCTCTGGCTCTCTGCACCACTGGTCTGGAAAACTTTATCGTCCCCCTGGGCATAGGCAAATTCATCACCTCCATTACCATGACGATCTTTTACATCATCCTCTACTATGTGTGGCGGGTCCGGTACAAGGTCAATGGTCAAAACGGCATTACCGCCGCCGTGTATCTGCTGTCTGCCCTGCGGATCGCCCTCTGCTTCTTCCCTCAGAATGCATGGCTGAGCGCCAATGCGCCGCTTTCCTGGGGCATTTACCGGAACATTCCCTTTGCGCTTTTGGGCCTGCTGATCATCGTCTTGTTCTACAGGAGCGCCCGGCAAGCAAAGGACCGCGCGTTCCGCAATATGTGGCTGACCATTGTGCTCAGTTTCGGTTTCTACATTCCCGTGGTCCTCTGGGCAGACGTCGTCCCTATGATTGGTATGCTGATGATCCCCAAGACCTGCGCCTATGTCTGGACGGTCCTGATCGGCTTCAAGGCCATGAAGGCCAGCACAGAGATCTGATAAAAGATACCGCTGGCTGTCTTGCTGATAGCCGGCGGTATCTTTTTCACTTTTGGACTGCCGAAGTTAGAATATCCAGAACTGGCCTTCATTCTGTACACTTGCCTATCCAAATTGGTGCTCCTTTATTATAGCTCGTAACACAAAGCAAAGAGCCACCCCTTCTTCAAAAACACCTATACAATGTAGGTTTCAATAATTTCCCCTATGAAATAAAGCCCAGAATGACCGGCCTCCAAAATGAACCGACAGACATGTTTAAACTGCTGAAACAAAATCGTTTTCTTATCTTTGTCCCCGTTTACTAAAGCGTATTTTTTCCACCTATCCAATATAAAATTTTGTACACCCCGCAAGCGCATTTGTTAACTTTTGGTGACTTCCATTTCAAATAGGAGATTTCAATGATATAATAAAAGTTAAGAACTGCTGTTGCATAAGGTTTGCGGAAATTTTTGTAATTTCCAAAAGAGAGGGCTTATTATGAAAGAGAATTCCAAAAAAGCAGGGATACACCTTTTGGAAAAGGGCAAGCGGGGGATTTTCCGGGTGATCTTCAGCCGCTCTGGATTGATCCTCGTCCTGCTGGCCATGCAGGTGCTGTTCCTGTTCAGCATCTTTCACTGGTTCGAGGCCTTCCTGCCCCACATTTACGGCGGCGTTGTAATCTTCACGTTTTTTATGGTACTGTATCTGCTCAACAGCGCTATGGACCCCACCGCCAAGATCACGTGGCTGGTGGTGGTCATGCTCCTGCCGGTGTTCGGCGCCCTGCTGTTTCTTTACACCCAGAAAAACATTGGCCACCGGGCTCTGAAAAAGCGCTATGCGGAATTGAATACGGAAACTGCGGAAACCCTTGTCCAGTCCCCGGAGACAGCTCAGGCCCTGGGGCAGTCCGACCCCGGAGCCGCGGCGCTTGCCCGCTATGTTCAGCGCAGTGGATGCTATCCGGTCTATGACCATACTGCCGTCACCTATTTCCCACTAGGCGAGGACAAGTTCCGGGAGATGCTGATCCAGCTGGAGCAGGCAAAGCGGTTCATCTTCCTGGAGTACTTCATCGTGGATGAGGGGGAAATGTGGGGCAAGATCCTGGAGATCCTGGCGCGGAAGGCCAAAGAGGGCGTGGAGGTCCGTATGCTCTACGACGGCACCTGTGAGCTGTCTACCCTGCCCCATGACTACCCCAGGCGGCTTCGATCTCTTGGCATTCAAAGCAAAATGTTTGCCCCCATCAAGCCCTTTGTCTCCACCCATTATAACTACCGCGATCACCGGAAGATCCTGGTGATCGACGGGGAGACCGCCTTCAACGGCGGCATCAATCTGGCGGATGAATACATCAACGCCTATGAAAAGTACGGTCACTGGAAGGACACCGCCGTGATGGTAAAGGGCGAAGCAGCCCGCAGCTTCACCAGGATGTTCCTGCACATGTGGTACTTGGATGAAAAGGCACCGGATTTTGACACATTTCTGAATGTACCGGCAAAGCAGCAGTCTGCAAACGGTTTTGTCATGCCTTACGGAGACTGCCCCTTGGACAAGGACAAGGTGGGCGAGCAGGTCTACATGGATATGCTGAACCGGGCCCAGAAGTATGTCCATATCATGACGCCATATCTGATTTTGGACGGTGAGCTGGAAAATGCGCTCAAGTATGCCGCCGAGCGCGGTGTTGATGTGCGGATCATCCTGCCTGGTGTTCCAGATAAGTACATCCCCTTTGCCCTTGCGCTGACCCATTACAGATCCCTGCTGGAATCCGGGGTGAAGATCTACGAATACACCCCCGGCTTCGTACATGCTAAGGTCTTTGTCTGTGACGACCGGGAGGCTGTTGTCGGCACCATCAATCTGGACTACCGCAGCCTCTATCATCACTTTGAATGCGCGACCTATCTGTGGGGAACGGACTGTATCCCCCAGATCCAAGACGATTTTGAAAAGACACAGGGTAAATGCAGGGAAGTCACGCTGGATCTGCTCCCAGCAGAGCCACTCAAGCGCCGGTTGCTGGGCTTTATTGCAAAAGCCGCCGCGCCGCTGCTGTGACCGGCCCAGGGAACAGATGTTCAAGCCCCGGTGGATACCTATGAAAGGTGACCCGCGCCGCCCCCTATCCCGTGAAGTTTAATATGTAAAACAACGACTTCGCTGTTCGTCCCCAAACGGACTGGCAGCTGAAAATAACCGGTCCCAGATGAAACAACGCTATGGGTCTCTCCAGTCTGAAAGTGCCCATAGAATCCGCGTCTGCCGTATGCCCACTTGGTAAACAGTGTGGCGGGGAAAAACTGTCCTTTATGGGTATGCCCACAAAGGATCAAAGCGGCCCCCGCTTTGACGGCATCTTCGATGCCTAAAGGGTTGTGGTCAATTACGATCTTCGGCTTCTCCGTACCCACACCGGCGAACAGTTCAGAAATGCCCTTGCGGGCAGGATTCCCCAAGATATCATCCCGACCGACGATCAAGAAGTCCTCTGTTTCTGCACATTCATCAATCAGCAGATGTATTCCAGCCTCCTCGAAATATTCCTTGACCTCTTTATGGCTCGAATCCGGATCATGATTCCCCAGCACAGCGTAGACGTTTCCCTCTGGCTGGAGCCTCTGTAGTTCTGCTTTGACACCATCCATATCACAATGCCCGAAGGCATCTTGATCAAAGGTGTCACCGGCCATGATGACAAGGTCTGGCTGCAACCGATTGACTGCATCAACTATTTTGTGGAGTTGTTTCCGATCCACATAGCTCCCGGTATGGATATCGCTGAGCAGTACTGCCTTTACCTCAGATCTTTGGTGCTTGCTGCTGGCAGCAATGGGTATCGAATACTCTTTCACAAAGATCTTTCTGGCATGGACAAATCCATAGGCAGACAGAACAGCAGCCAACAGCAGTGGAATGAGGTATAGCCGCCCATCGGAGGCTCCGCAAAGGGATCTTATCAGGTCGAACAAGAAAAAACAGATCACTGTGCTTGGAAAAAAAGAAAATATGATTCCACATAGGTTGAATAACTTCTGTGTTTTCTTGTTCTCTCTGTGGGTATTCACATAGATGAGCATATAGGTGCAAAACACTGTCAGTATCAAAAAAATTGCCAGTTGGAGGTCAAGGCCGGCAAATCCCTCAATCAGTATGCCCAATCGGCTGGACAGATAAATCGTCAGCCCAAAACCTAATATACAAAAGAGGACAGAGAACACACGCCCTCTAATAAATTTGCTGAACCACACTTGCATTGTGAAACCTCCTCTGTCGCCCGATATTTAGATGCCAAGATATCTGCTTTTGGTTTTGTTTTATACATATAAGAGGAGTGCAAGGAGTTACTCTCCATGCACTCCTCTTGTTTTTAAGTGAGGGGCTCTTTGAGTTTCGGATTCGCATCCAGATTTTCAGCCATCTTCTCTGCAATTTGGCAGACCTGCGCAAAATCCTCTTTTGAAATGCCTTCCGCAATACAAGTAATGAATTTGGTTTGAGCCTGTGTGAGCTTGTCCAAAATCGGGGCCGCTCTCGGCAGCAGACGCAGATGGATATATCGGCTATCCTCTTGGTCACGATATCCTTCAACCAAACCAGACTTACGAAGTGACTCTAAGCTCCTGCTTACCATGCCGGGAGAGAGGCAGGAGTACTCAATGATATCCCGTGCAGTATCTTTAGGCGCACTGTTGTAGAGAGACAATATACAAGCCATCTCACTCATTTTGATCCCGTCTGGTTCTACCGCCTGATAGCAGTATTGATAATACGCCTTCTGTATTTTATGGAATGTTCCTACGACGTTCTTCATCGAATATCAACTCACTTATGATGTTTCACCAGCCCAAACGCCTTGACGATCTCCAGTACGACCACGGGAACGACCGCCAGCCCAAAGCCCAGCATATACAGCTTCATAGGAAGACGGATGAGGCCAAACACGGAGGCGATCGGAGGAACAAAAAGCACCAAGCACATCAAAGCAGTGGAAACAAGGCTGGCTAGATTCAGATATTTGTTAGTAAATAGTCCGGTCTTAAACAGCGATTTATGGGAGCGCATATTGTACGCATGCAGGATCTGCGCAAAGGCCAGCACAAGGAAAGCCATGGTTCGGCCACCTTCAATGGCACCGGTGACCTGACTGCCAACACGGAATCCGATCAGTGACAGGATCGCAAACATGACACCCTGCAAAACAACTTGAATTCCAAGCCCGTTGGCGAAAATCCCTTCCTTTTTGGGCTTTGGCTGACGGTCCATCACATTGGGGTCGATGGCCTCCATTCCCAGGGCAATAGCAGGCAGAGAGTCAGTGACTAGATTGATCCACAGCAGCTGCATGGACAGGAAGGGGGCCTGATTCCAAAGCAGCATGGCAATAAAAGTGACCAGCACCTCGCCAATATTGGTACCCAGAAGGAACGCGACCGCCTTTTTAATATTGTCATAAATACCTCGGCCCTCTCGAACAGCAGAAACGATAGTGGCAAAGTTATCGTCCATCAGCGTCATATCAGAGGCGCCCTTGGCAACATCAGTACCAGTGATCCCCATCGCGCAGCCAATATCTGCTGCCTTCAAAGCGGGGGCATCATTGACACCGTCACCCGTCATGGCTACGATCGCGTCTCTGCGTTGCCAGCCCTTGACGATCCTTATTTTATCCTCTGGAGACACACGGGCATAAACTGCGATATCTTCAATCTGCTGATCCAGCTCTTCCTCGCTCAGCTTGGCCAGCTCATTTCCAGTCACAGCCCGGTCACCAGGCTCCATGATGCCGAGCTGCTGGGCAATAGCGGACGCAGTGAGCACATGATCTCCAGTGATCATTATCGGCTTGATACCTGCCTGACGGCAAACAGCCACCGCCTGCTTGGCCTCTTCACGAGGCGGATCGATCATGCCGACCAGTCCGATCAGTGTCAGATCGTGCTCTAAAGTTTCCGAAGTGACTTCTTCCGGCACCTCATCAATGACCTTACAGGCCACCGCCAACACACGTAGAGCCTGCCGACTCATCTCCTCTACCACGTTGGCGGCCTTCTCCGTCAAGCCGTCAGTACAGCGTGAGGCTAGGGTGTCGAAACCGCCCTTGGTAATGACAACTAATTTGCCACTAATCCGACAGACCACACTCATGAGCTTACGGTCGGAATCGAAGGGGACCTCAGCTACACGGGGGCACGCCTTGTTCAAGTCGTCTTTACAAAAGCCATTTTTCAGAGCGGCAGCAACGATACAGGTTTCCGTTGGGTCGCCGATATCCACTTCTTTCCCATCTTGAATGGTGACTATGCCGTCACAACACAGGGTCCCAAGTTTGAGCAGAGTCTGGATCTCAGGCGTGTTGGCGGAAGAGATATCTTCTCTGAGATCACCTTGGACACAGTAGCCCTGAATGAGGGTCATACGGTTTTGGGTCAGAGTACCTGTTTTATCTGAGCAGATCACCGAAGCACCGCCCAGTGTCTCTACAGCGGGGAGTTTTCGAATGATGGCATTGCGCTTGGCCAGCCGGGTAACACCGATGGACAGCACGATGGTAACGATAGCGGGAAGGCCCTCTGGGATGGCAGAAACCGCCAGAGAGATCGATACCATGAAGATCTCCATCAGCTCCATGCCACTGGCCAGACCGATCGCAAAAATCACTGCGCAGATGATGATCGCCAGAACACCCAGCATCCGCCCAAGCTGGGCCAGCTTTTTCTGCAGAGGTGTCTGAGTCTGTTTCTCGTTGTTCAGGATCCCGGCAATATGGCCCATCTCGGTGTTCATGCCAGTAGCTGTCACAACTGCTTCACCATGGCCGTAGGTCACGCTGCATCCGGAGTAGACCATGTTCAGCCGGTCTCCCAGAGGCGCACTGGAGGCCACCACAGCCTGAGCGTCCTTCTCAACCGGAACGGATTCACCAGTAAGAGCAGACTCCTCCACATTCAGATTGAAAGCCGAGATCAGGCGCCCATCTGCGGGAATGTAATCGCCCGCTTCGATCAAAACGATATCCCCGGGCACCAGTTTGCTGGCGTCAATGATGGATTCCTGTCCATCACGACGCACTCGCGCATGGGGAGCAGACATATTTTGAAGTGCTTCCAGTGATCTTTCTGCCTTGCTCTCCTGAACCGTACCCATGATGGCATTCAAAATGACAATGAGCAGGATCAGAGCCGGCTCAAAAAACTCCGTTGGATCGCTACCCTGCAATGCTACATAGAAGGAGATAGCCGCTGCAGCCAGCAGGATGAGAATCATGGCATCTTTGAACTGGCTGAAGAATCGTTCAACAACGGTTTGCTTTCTCTTTGCCTTCAAGCGGTTCTCCCCTACTTGGGTCAATATCTCCTCAGCATGGGTGGAGGTCAACCCCGATCGTGGTTCCGTTTTCAATTCACTGCATACATCTTGCGAGGATCGATCATACGCTTCCATAGTGAAATAGTCTCCTCATTTTTATTGCAGACAGTTTATTATTAAACTATCTGTGCAGTAGCATATTGCGAAAACAATGTTCTGTCAATTGGTGTCCAAGCATTTTTACAATCAATTCACAAATATGTTACAGTTCATATATAAATGAAGTAATTTTCCTGGTTCGAGCAAAGAGACGGCCCTTCTTTTGAGCCTGTTTCAAGATATTAATCTAGATGCAGTTTTGACTTTATCCTTACCGGCAGGGAGTCACCAAATTTTCATCCCTTCAAATCAAACAAACCGCAGAGAACTCGAAGCTGTGATGATGACCGGCGGCATTGGCCTACAGGCAAGCGGTCTGGCATCAGAGCGTTTCATCGCAGTCTTTTTATTCCGGACTAGGGGCGTCCCTGCTTCTTGCTGGGTTATTGTTCGGCCAGAACTTTGTAAGGGCACCGTTTTTTCTGCTGCAGTTCAAAATAAAACTGAAAATTCAAATCAGGAGGAATACAAATGAAACGCTATTTGAATGAGGCTCTGCTATATGCCGTCCTCTCACTGGTCGGCGGGGTATTTTATCGGGAATTTACCAAGATCCATGGATTTGTTAAGAAAACCACTCTGGAGGTGGTACATACGCATTATTTCATACTCGGTATGATCGTTCTCTTGCTGCTCCTTCTTCTGGAAAAGAATTTTTCTTTCACCAGTCCGAAGACAGATCGGATCCTGGTGGTTTATCATGCAGGTCTGAATTTGACCGCTGTGATGCTCATGGTGCGTGGAGTGACTCAGGTACTAGGAACCGCTCTTTCTTCCGGCATGGACGCTGCTATCTCCGGTATGGCTGGCATCGGACACATCCTTCTGGGAGTAAGCTTGGTTCTCTTGTTACTTCAGATCCGGCGCAGCATATCTAACGCAAATGCATAATTGCTGTACAATCTTTGATTTGAAAGGACTATCCGTATCCACCGAACCGGTCCAGTAAACCTAGATCGTAACAAAATATCCCTCTGATGCAGGGTGCTTTCCTGTATCAGAGGGACTCTGTTATAAGGAAAGGAAAATATCGAAGTCTATCATCAAAGAAAATCGCGGCAGCTAAAGCATCATCTGCATCAATGCAAAAATTTACTGATCAGAAAACTGAATGCCACCGGCCAATGCGGCATAGATATTCCCTTCCCCTACATCCGTAACTGTGGATGCAGGGTCCTTTTCATGTTTCTTCTTTCAAAACGCAAGCTATCTTTACGTCGGTTCATCTACCAGTCTCACACAAAAGTTTACATGCACAATATTGACCACGAGGTCTATTTATGCTATAATTTAAAAATAGACCTTGTGGTCAATTATTTCGGAGGCAAACCTATGAAACGGGAAGAAAAAAATCAACAGACCCAGCGTAGGATTATGGACAGCGCACTGGCGGAATTTGCGGAAAAGGGTCACGGCGGCAGTTCGGTAAACACCATCTGTGCCGCCCAAGGAATTTCCAAAGGGATCATCTACCACTATTTTGAGAACAAGGACGAATTATATCTGGCCTGTGTGGAGGAGTGCTTTCAGCGCCTCACCGCCCATCTCAGCGCTGCTCTGCCGGAGGAGGACGACGGCTCTGTGGAGGACCAGCTGGGGCGGTATTTTACTGCCCGCATGACCTTTTTTCAGGAGAATCCGGTCTATCAACCCATCTTCTGCGAAGCAGTCATCTCTCCTCCCGCCCGGCTGTTCGAACAGATCCAAGCACGTCGGAAGGCGTTTGACGCCTTGACCATATCCACTTTGAAGCACCTACTGCGCCAGCTTCCGCTGCGTACGGACATTACCATGGAGGAAGTGGTGGACCTATTCCGGCAGTTTCAGGACTTTATCAATGCGCAGGCGCAAGCATCTTCCATGCCTGCCAGGAAGTGCTTTGCTCTTCGGGATGCCCAGTGCCGCCGGCTTTTGACTGTCCTGCTCTACGGCGTCACCGAAAGGGGGGATAGATATGGCTACTAAACAAAATTCAACTTCTATTTTGGGAGATATAAATCCCCCGAAAGCCATCATCAAGCTCGCCCTTCCCGCTACACTGGCCTTGCTGGCGAAGGCAGTCTACAACATCGTGGACACTGCCTACATCGGGATGCTGGATTCTGATATTGCTTTGACAGCGGTGGGCGTCACCGTGCCGCTGCTCCTCATCATGGTGTCCATCGAGAACATCTTCGCCGCCGGAGCCGCTGTACTGGCGGGGCGGCATCTGGGGGCTAAGGACGAGGAGGGTGCCAGCCGCACTGTCACCACCATCATCGGCCTGTCCATCGTCATCGGCGTGGTGCTGTGCGTGGGCGGCATTGCATTTATCGAGCCGCTGATGCGGGTGTTCGGCGCCTCTGACGCCTCCCTCCCTCTGGCCAAAGACTACGCCTTCTGGATGTTTGTGGCGGCCCTGGCCAATCTGCCTGCCCAGAGCATGAACTGCGCGGCACGGGCAGAGTCCTCCGTGAAGATCTCTTCCATCGCCGTCATCACCGGGGCCCTTTTGAATGTGGTGCTGGACCCTGTATTCATGTTTGACTGGGGCCTGGGCATGGGGGTGGAGGGGGCCTCCCTGGCCACCACCATCTCTCAGTTCGTCACCTTCTTTATCCTGGCCTGGTTCTATCTCAGTGGGCGCTCCGTCATCAAGCTGCGCCTGCGCTCCTTCCACCCCAGTTGGAAACTCATCAAGACCGTCACCGTCATCGGCATCCCCACAGCTGTCATCCAAATCTGCCTGTCGGTGGCCTCCTCCCTCACCAACATCGCCGCAGCCCCTCTGCCGGACGCGGACAACATTATTGCCGCCTACGGTGTGGTCCAACGGCTGGTCCTCATCGGCTGCTATGTGGTCATGGGCTTCATGCAAGGCTATCAGCCAGTGGCCTCCTTTGCTTTTGGCGCCAGAGACGAGGATCGGTTTCATCAGTCGGTTCGTTTCGCCCTAAAAGCCTCTTTGCTGCTAACCGTGCTGGTGGCGGTGGTCTATATCCTGCTGTCCCGGCCGCTGATTCTGCTGTTCAATCAAAACCCGGTCATCGTGGACTACGGCAGATGGCTGCTGGTCTCCCAAGTGGCGCTCTATCCCGCTTTTGGACTGTGCTACATGATGACCATTACTTATCAGACCATCGGAGCCTCCGGATATGGCCTGTTCCTGTCTACGATTCGTCAGGGACTATTCTATGTGCCCTTTATTTTGACCCTGCCAAAATTGTTTGGGGTCACAGGGATCTACTTTTCCCAACCAGCAGCCGACATTTTGACTATCTTAGTCTGTATGCTTTCGATCGGATCTATGAAACGGATCTCATCGGCAAGTATGCGCGGCACGCCGAAAGGAGCGGACGAGCTGTGAGCCCCTCTATCATCACAATCAGCCGTCAATTTGGGAGCGGTGTCCGACAAATCGGTGCGGAATCAGTGGATAGGCTCAACATTCCTTTTTCGGCATCCCCCCGGATCTCTTTGAATGGGCGGAGAACCGGAAGGATTGGCTTCTCTCCACTCTGTATCAAACAAGCGCCGGGAGCTGGGTTATGCCATTGGATGACCAAATCTATCCGGCTCAGGTCTGGACGATCCAAGAGCTGGAGGGCTCGTACACCATCGTGGGCCGGGGCGCGAACCGTGTTTTGGAGGGATACGAAGATCTGCTGAATCTCTTCATTTGCACGGCCCCGAACATCCGACTGAAGCGGGTGGAGGAGGGCTACGGTGTCCCTGCGGCACAGGCGGAAAAGCTGCTGGATTCCGCAGATAAAAACTGCGCCCCTTACCTGAAGCATGATACCGGTCAGGCATTTGGAGTAGCAGAAAATTGTTACCTCTGCATCGACAGCGGAAAACCGGGAATTGAAAACGCAGTGAAAATTATAGAAGCGTCCTATCACACACTGAGCTGAGAACTTTGGACGCGGAAGGGATCAGACCGCAGATCAGTGGCCGCTTCGCCCGAGTACCGCTGTTCCCCAACGCCATCTTCAGCCAGGAAGGAGACATCCAACTGAGTACTCACGAGCCAGTGCTGGAACCATTTGGCCCGTTTCTGCTGATGCAGCCCGGACAGCTTGGTACTATGACACTGTGATCTAGACAGCAGAAAATAGTCTAATGACCGGTGTTTCCTCTGACTTGCTTGCTCCGGACGCGGTCTTCACTTGGGCTCAGGCAGTTCAAAGCACTTATGCTTTGGAGGGCTGTCCTACTTTATCCTCTTCTGTTAAATTTGCGGATGCAGCTCCAGCAGATTGGTTTGCCTCCGCAGTAAACTGTGCGGCGGCAAATGGCGTGGTCTCTGAGTGGATGATGCCCATTTGGCTCTCTACAGCCCGCTCATTTGTGCGCAGCTGGCCTTGCGCTGCCCCCATAACAAGGGGTATGATACTCGTCCAGCACGGATCTATCCAGTTGCACCACGCCCTCCCCTCTTCGCAATGGACCGATGCCAAAGCTCTGATCAATGGCACCAGCATCACTTTCTTGACGCCTGCCAGTTCCACCACCAGCGTCCAGATGCCCGTGATCCTGATGCGCTTTTGTGAAGGTATCGCTGGATAACTTGGGCATTTCTCTCTGTTCCTCCAAACGCTATACTTAGCCCCTTTTGTGCTAAGTGATCCACATAAGCCGAAGCGGCGCAGCAAAAGCTGCACCGCTTCAATTTTCAACAAGCATTTTTCAAGAAATGCTCTTACTTCCTGGGGCATCCAGCTGGTCTTCTGTCACGCCTGCCAGCAGCTCAAGATTTTTTCAACGGTCCGAACCAGATAGCGTTTTTTCATCAACCAAATTGCCCGCTCATGAGCCCCATCCACAGATGTGGCTACCGCATCCTCCGCGACGCAGGTATAGTAGTTATGGAACGCAGCCCCCATGACGGTGGCCAAAACGCAGCCCTCTGTGGTACAGCCGCAACACACTACGCTCTTTATATGATTGGCCCGCAAAATCAAATCGAGACTTGTATTCAAAAATGCATCTGGCCGATATTTTGTGATAATTGGTTCATAGCAGCTTCCATTTTCTCCGTCACAATAGGGCGCCAGTTCCTCAATATGCTGCCATCCCCATGTATTTACCGTTGCATAGGTGGGCGCTTTCCCATCTCTCGTCTTAAATGCTATCCAGCCTCCGTTATCACTCTGCTCCCCCGGCAGCGTACTTTGCTGAATGTGAACGACGAATACATTGGCCTGTCTGGCGGCTTCCAGAAGCTTCCTGCAAGCTGGAATAATTTCAATGATGCTGTCTGCAGCCCGCCCCGCCTGTGCAAATTTTCCTTTTGGGGAACAAAAATCATTTTGCATGTCTATCATCAGCAGCGCAGTATGTTTTGGGTCAACAATTTTTGTGAAATCAGCATCTTCCGCATCATTATATCTGTAACATTTTTCAGGCTCCTTCATATACATGACAACCACTCCTCCCTGCTTAAAATTCGATCTCATACAGGGGAACATGCTGTTGAGATCCGTAGATATCATTATCTCCAAAAGCGCCCGAAGACACAGGCCGCTGATAAGTAAATTTGAAGGCCATGGCCGGTTCGTAGCACAGGCACTCATCGACCTCTGAGTCTGGGATACGGCACAGTTTACAAAGATACTCTCTATTCCATATTCCGGAATCTTTCATTGCCTCAAATTGATTCCGATCATTGAAAATGACATCCAATGTAAATCGGAAAGGGCCCGCATCCTTGCTGCGGACAATTGCATCGGCATTGAATAGCTTCATGATATCTCCTCACCTATTTCTGAATCCAAGTGATCGGAAATGGTTTTACCAGATCCTCTACCACCATCAAATGGTAGAGGGCGAACTCGTAACATGGCGGAGCGGGAAATTCGGCCGGTGTGTACAAAAATGCCAGGTTTCCGCTGTTTGCTCGGCGGCCCACAAATCCCATATGCAGAATGGCTGATCGGGCAAGTGCGCAGACAGTGTCGGCAGTTTCCTGTTCCTGAGAGAGCACCTCAATCACCAATCCGATCTCCTTCGGCGTCCAAGTCTCTGGGTCGCGTTCCTTCATAATCTCCCCTGCCCCATAATGCCGGAACAGAATCTTGTACGCTTTTTCCGCCTCAAATTGCGGCAGGTCCCGTTTTATTTTGGCCCGTACCTTTTCCTCCACCTCAGAAAGATGCTCGATCACAAAAGGGTCCCGAATCCCCGCAAGGCAGATTGTTCGATATCCAGTCCGCCGCACACCTTCCAGCTTCAGCGTGAGCCGAGCGGGTTCCACAAATTTTGTCCCTCTTATCCGAACACTTCGCCCTCCATTTTCACCTATAAAGCTGCTTTGGCTCATATCCAGGCCTCCCCCTGGAAACTCGGTGGTAATGGGCGTGCTTCTTTCATAAAGTGTATGGGCTGCTACCGTATCGGGCTTGCAAATCTTTTCGGGATCAGCAGGCGTCACGATAAACGAATCTCCATCGATGACCCCCAGCATACCATCTGATTCCCGAGGCAGTGCCACCGCTGTGCCGCACTCGATGATCTTCCCCATATGGTAGCTCAGGCCGGGGTCCTCGCCCTTCCAAATGGGATAGGCCGCAATTACAGCCGCGTCATAGGCTCGTCCGCCTACAATAATGTCCGCTCCCCCTTCCAGCGCTTTCATATAAGGTTGTATCCCCATCTGGGCTACGATATGAATGCAGTCGTCAATATCTTGTTCCGAAAGTCGATCTCTGGTTTCGAAATTTTCTATTTTCCCGTTGCGAAACGCCTGAATGACTTCCTGCTTGTCCAGCTCTGCGTCGATCCGCGCTACCTTAGGGTGGATATCCAGCTCCTCTACGATTTCATCCAGTATCCGCATGGCCCAATCCAGATGAGGTGTGGCTCCCGAACCGCACGCCGTCCCAATCAAAATCGGAACATGTGCCGTTTGTCCTGCCTCGACGATCAGTTTCAGATCCCGTTTGACCATCGTCCGCGATGTAAAGCTTTTCCCCGTCCCCAGATAATAAGGCCCCGGGTCTACCGACCCCGCATCCAGCGCAATGACATCGAATCCATGTTCCAGCGCCGCTTTTAAAGAACGCATCGGAAATCCATACCCTAACATCCCCAGCGGAGCATATACCGTGATCAAAGTGATACTCCTTTCTCCTCTTATGTGAATAGAGTCGTAGCTACTGCCGTGAGCCCAGGACAGAAAATGACCAGCACCCATACCGCCATCAGCAGCAGAAGGAACGGGACAGCTCCCCGGATCACGGATGCAACAGATTCCTTCTGCATTCCTGCCACCTGAAACAGATTGATCCCTACGGGAGGCGTCAACTGTCCGACCTGGATTCCTATGGTCATAACAATTCCGAACTGGATCAAATCATACCCGAGCCCGCCCACAACCGGAACCATCAGCGGAGCTGCAATCAGCATAATGGAGACGCCATCCATAAAGCAGCCAAGAAAAATCAAGATTAGGGCGCATATGACTACCATTTGGATCGCCGAGAAGTTGGAGGCCGCTACAATCTCCAGTATCTGATGCGGCACTCTTGTGGCAGTCAAAAACATGGAGAACATCGAACACGCAGTAACGATCCACAAAATTGTAGCGGTCGATTTCGTAGCCTCCTTGATCGTCTCAATGAACTGTCCCCATGTATATTCCCGGTAAATCAGCGTGGATACCAAAACCGCATAGACACAAGCAAACGCAGATGCCTCTGTAGCCGTCATAATTCCGGAATAAATGGAACCTAAAATGGCAACCGGTAGAAGGATCGCCGGCAAAGCTTTCAGCGTCTTTTTCCAGCGGTCGGTATGCTCTGTTTCTCCGCCTCTCTGCTTATGAATAATACTAAAGATAACAATATAGATTGAGAACACACCTACCACGATCAGCCCGGGAAGCATGCCAGCAGCGAACAATTTTGATACCGATACTCCTGCTATCGTCGTATAGAGAATCATTGGGATGCTTGGGGGGATCAGGATTCCCAAAGATCCCGCACTGGCTACCAGCCCCATAGAAAACGACTTCTGATAATTGGAGTCTATCATTGCAGGGATCATCAGCCCGCCGACCGCTGCGATGGTTGCGGAAGCAGAGCCTGTGATCGCTGCAAACATGGCACAGGCAAGAACGGTCGCAATGGCCACGCCCCCCGGAACATGTCCAATCCAAGCATTCAGAGC
The DNA here is from genome assembly GCF_022453915.1 of Lawsonibacter asaccharolyticus. Classification (NCBI taxonomy): domain Bacteria; kingdom Bacillati; phylum Bacillota; class Clostridia; order Eubacteriales; family Oscillospiraceae; genus Lawsonibacter; species Lawsonibacter asaccharolyticus. The sequence continues at coordinate 621,079 of NZ_CP091870.1, read as the reverse complement.
ATTCAGCAGATGTCTCGAAATCCCGCCTTTCGCCATAATCGCCCCCGCAAAAATATACCCTGGTATGGTGATCATAGAGGTACTGGCTACCGCAGTATATAGAAGTGAACCAACTGTTGTAAGATTGTAGCCGATCATCATAAATCCGATCAGACTGGACAAACCCATGGCAACAGCAATGGGAACATGCATCATCATGAGTACCACAAATATCGCCAGAAGAATCCATACATTTTCCATCTTTTATTCCCCCGAACTTTCGCCTCTCTGTTCCACAACATCGTCAGTTGCTTTGTTTCTGAACAGAGCAATCATCAATCCGATATACCGTACGATTAGGACCGCGCCGCTGAATGGAATAATCAGATAGGAAATCCAAACGGGGAATTCCAAAATCTGCGTCACACGGCCCATCTCATACTGCATCATCATGGCAAGATATCCGTATCGCATCATAAAGAAAGAGAAAACAGCCCCACAGAGATAACCAAAAAACTCTATCCCGCGTTTCCATGTTTCATTCCGAATCGCGGCATACAGGATATCCATCTTTATGTGCTCATCTTTCCGTAATGCGATGGAATATCCGATCAGGGTACTCCAAACGATAAAAATCGGGCCTATTTCATCCACAAATGTCAGGGGATGATGGAAGATATAGCGAGCCACAACGCCGACAAACATAATCCCTACACCACAGACAAGTCCAATCCCGGCAATGATATCCTCTATTTTTTCGTAGACAGCAAGAAATCTCTTCCACATAACTTCACGCCCTCCGTATTTTTTGGAGATATCTGCCGGGAGGCCCACATTCTCCCGGCAGATATCCAATCCATTTTATTGGTTTGCTTCCCTAAATTCGGCAATGGCATCAATCCATTTGCTGGAGACATACTCTTCCACGATCGGCTGCCACAGTGCCTTCAGTTCTGCGATCTCCTCATCAGACGCTTCGTAAAAATCACAGCTGCTCTTAACCAGTTCAATGGCGGCAGCACAGGTCTCGTCTGTGTATTCCAGCTGCTTCTCCCTTGCCATTTCCAGTCCTTCCTCGATTACATTCTGCAACGCCTCAGGATAGGAGTCCCAGACAGCTTGATTGAACATAATGAGGTACGGAGCGTATTGGATCTTGTAAGCAGAAACGCTCTCGAGCACTTCCTGTAGCTGGATATTTACAGCGGAGTCAATAGAGGTCACTGCAATATCCACCAATTTTGTCTGCATAGCCGTGTAAAGCTCATTAAAGGAGACCGTAGTCACCGAGGCACCCAGCGCATCATAGAGCGCCTGTGTCATCGCTCCACCGCCTTCCCGCACCTTTTTCCCCTGGAATCCATCAATATTTCGGATGGAATCCCCATTGCTCATAAAGTACTGTTCCCCTCCGAACATCACATCGACTACTTTCAGTCCCAATGCATTGATTTTTTCATAGAGGGGCTGTGCATACTCAGAAGTATAGAACGATTCCATCTCATACACATCATTGAACAGATAAGGAGCCAAACAATACTGTGTGTCAGTATCCACACTGGTCAGTTTGCTCATATAGGTAGATACCATATCAATATTTCCGCCCACCACTGCATCGATCTCAGTGGCGTCATTATACAGTTGTCCAGCCGGGAAGATTTCTAAGGTAACCCAGCCGTTGGACTGCTGCTCCAGGTATTTTCCAAAGTCCTCCATCGCAAGATGAGTTGGAGACGACGTAGACTGCACATGAGAATAGCTGATGGTGATCTTTTCATCCAGCCCCAACGGATTGCTGTCATCTGTAACTGCCGATGTTCCGGTGGAGCTCACTCCAGAAGTCCCTGGCGACGTATTCCCACTACAGCCCGCCAACATAATCATCAGCATTGCAAGGGCAAGAATGAATGTGAATTGCTTTTTCATTTGTCTTTCCTCCTCATTTTATTGTTTGCTTTGCTTTTGTGGGCCTAGAGAGGTATTCCCGGTAAAAAACCGTTTTGCGTTTTCAGTTACGAGATTCCGAATATCCTGTTTTGTTGCTCCCCGTTTTTCAAGCTCAGGGATAATAGTGTCAAATAAGCGCACCGGGTCCCAATGTTCAAAGTTCCGATTTCCCGGAAGTTCTTTTAACAAAAACGCCACAGAGTCCGTGCCAATAAAAAGGTGATCTGAATATCCCATATGAATTAACGCAGTCAATGTAGCCATTCGGAAGTAATCATCGCCGTGCCACTCGTTTCCAAAGCGGTCAAATCCGACATATACGCCTTCATCCAATATAGATTTCTGGTACCGAAGATCCGGATTTGCACAGCAGTGGCCGATCAAGCACCGGTCAGCCGCAACTCCATACCGCTTGAAAGCACGAGCCTGTTCGGGCCCCATCGTCCCCTTCTCTGTATGGGTAATAATTGGAAGCCCAGACTGAATACTCGCCATACAGGCCGCATGGATGCACCGATCCTCATAATCTGTAATCTGTCCGTATCCGGTCGCAACTTTAATGATCCCTGGCTTTATCCGCTCCGGGCCAATTCCATTTTCAATCTCATAGAGGTAGATATCTCGAATCTCTTCCGCCGTCGCGGTCCGGAATGCCGACAAATATCCGCGGGCCTCTAAATCAAACCCTGTCGAACACATGATTTGGACTCCACTCTTGACTGACATTTCCTGCATAAACACTGGATTTCTTCCCAGCTCGATTGGACAGGGATCCACCACCAAATTTACACCGTAGTCTCGCAGGCGCTTCAGCCTGTCCAGCGTCTTTTCCTCTGCCTTCGCATGGTCAAATTCTGCATAGCGCGGATCATAAAACCACCCTGCATAGCCCAATACGATATGCTCGTGCATCAGTACCTTTTCCAGCTTTTGAATGGAAAATTGTCCTGTTGTAGTCTGGATCGTTTTATACACCTCATATCCTCCTTATCCAACCTGACCGTGTTATCAGCACGCTGTCTGAACGGGACATCTGTCCTCAATATTGCGCTTTCTTTTCTATATAAGATGTTTTCTTTCGGGCATATCGTTTAATCCGGCATATACTTTTTCTCGATTGCTACCCACTTCTCGCTGTTAAACATGCTCCACAATTCTCTGTGGGAAAGCATCTCATTTTCCATCCCTGCTGTTGTCCCGGTCTGTTGAAGCGTATTGAGAAGCTCCATGCATTTTTTTGCGACCACCCTAGTCTGGGCATTGGGATAGATCGTCATCTTGACCCCCGCCTCTTCCAGCTCCTGTCTGGATAGGAATGGGCTGCGCCCTCCCTCTACGTTGTTGAAGAGGACAGGGCCTTTAATCTCGGATGCAATCTTTTTGACCTCTTCATAGCTTTCTGGGCTCTCTACAAAAATTACATCTGCACCTGCGTCCAAATACAGTCTGCCCCGGCGAATCGCCTCATCCAGCCCTACGACTGTACGGGCATCTGTGCGGGCAACAATAACGAGACCGTTTTCCAGCCGGTTCTCATGGATGGTACGAATCCGCTTTACCATTTCTTCGTCCCGAACAAGTCTTCTCCCCAGCTCATGCCCGCATTTTTTGGGAACCTTTTGATCCTCAATCTGGACTGCCGCGATATCCAGCTGTTCAAATTCTTTGGTAAGTCGGTAGAGGTTGAGAGGTGCACCAAATCCAGTATCAATATCGACCAGCATAGGGATTTGGATCGCACTGCGTATGTTTTGTACCACTTGCCGAAGTTCTAGATAACTGATCGTATTGAGATCAGGAATACCAGAGAGCGTCAAGGAAATACCAGATCCGGTCAAATATGCGGCTGGAAATCCTGCTCTTTCCACAATCGTGGCTGTAATACAGTCATAGCAGCCCGGGATCTGAATGACCCCTGATGCCTTTATCATATTTCGAAATTGTTCTGAAGTACGCATATTCTTTCCTTCTATTCATTTATTGTTGATTCAATCTTTCGGAATGTACCTTTCTTCCATCGCGCGGACAGAGGGAGTATCTGTAAATACTTTGAACGCCTCAAATGACATGTGTTCCTCGAAGCCGGAACTGGTCCCGTGTTCCATCAGATAACTCAAGCCCTTCTGCAACGCATATGCAGCTATCAGCGAGGTAAACATGGGGCAGCTGACCCTTGCAGCGCCAAGCTGTCTCAGCTCTTCAAAAGTCAACATCGGTGTACGGCCTCCTTCCAGCATGTTGATGCTGACCGGCCCCTTGATCTGTTCAATAGCCCGCTTTACTTCTTCTGCACTAGCAGGGGATTCTACAAAAACCATGTCAGCACCAGCTTCCAAATATGCATTTCCGCGGCGGATTGCTTCCTCAATTCCGCATACGTAAGCTGCATCAGTACGGGCATTGATCACAAAATCCGGGTCTCTTTTGGCATCTACTGCCGCTCTTATCTTGCCCACCATCTCTCCCAAAGAGATAAGCTGTTTCCCAGCCATATGGCCGCAGCGTTTAGGGAAACATTGATCTTCTAAGTTCATACCGGCTGCGCCGGTCTCCTCCAGCCGTTTTGTCGTCCACCAGACATTGACTGCATTCCCATAGCCGGTATCAGCATCCGTCATGACAGGAATATCTACTGCCCGCACAATATTGGATGTGATCCGGACGATTTCCTCCAAAGAGGTAAAGCTGGCATCTGTCATCCCCAACGAAGATGCCGAAACTCCAAACCCGGAAATCTGACATGCTTGAAATCCGCAGTATTCCACCATCCGCGCGCTTAATGCATCATATACTCCGGGACAGGGCAATGCTTTTCGCTGCAGCAATAGTTTTTTCAACTGCGTAGTTTTGTTCATATACTCGGTCCCCCTCCTTCTGATGGGGCCATCATAACACAGAAAAAAGCATCCGTCTTTTTACTTTCTTTACAATATGTCTATTTTTTTACATAAAAAATACTTGTAAACAGAAATATCTTCTGATACAATATAGCCAAGCTCTGGGGCATCTTAACAAAAAGAGGTGGATTTTATGAAACCAGAAGCGCAGTATTCAGGTTTTATAGAGCGATTTCAGTCATATTCTAAGGAGTATTCTACACTGAAGGACGCTACATATGCGGCCCTCAAAGATGCCATCCTACTTAACATGTTTCCCAGTGAGATCACAGAGACCGAGATCTCCGCACTCCTTCACATCAGCCGGACCCCTATACGGGAGGCTATGCTACAGCTAAGCAATGATGGCCTTTTGGAAATCAACCATGGACGAAAAGCAAAGATCCGTTCTCTGACAGAAAAAGATATTACCGATTTAGCCATCGTTTTGGACAGCATCCACCATCTCGCCCTGATGCTCTGCATTGATCATGCCAGCAAAGAGGACCTCAACGATATGGAGGAAACCATTGCTCTCATCAGTTTTTATACAAAGCGCAAAGACTTCCACCATCTTCACAAATACAACTCTCGTTTCCATTCCCAAATTGCCCGTGCAAGCGGGAATATCTGGCTCTTAGACATCATGGATCGCCTTCTGTCGTACACCTCTGTTTTTCGAGAATATGCTATTTCCCGTCCAAACCGCATGGATGTTGCCTGCGAAGAGCATGCCGCCATTTTCCAGGCAATCTGCAACCGTGACAAGGAAGAAGGTACCCGGTTGATCTCTCTCCATGTCCAAAACGCCTTCAGTCTGCACCCAATCACTTCTCAGTCTGAACCGCCTCACAGCGAGGAAGAACATGAATGACAACTTTTTTTATGATATTGATGAAATACTGCGTGCATTGGACCATTATCAGGGAGACCCGTTTTTTTCTCAGCAATATGCCGCCCTGCTTCAAGAACAGATCTCAAAAGGGCTGGATCTGCTTCTGAAGAAGGACATTCCCAGCAAATCCATGTTGTTCCGCTATTTGATCCTGCTTTATATAAAAAAGCAATACCGGGCGCGTATCTTCCACCTGGGCCAAGCCGCTCATCTCTTGATCTGGATGAATGATCACTACACCAAAGCGCAGCTCCATCATTGTGAAAAACTGGTTCAGGACACCTGCCATATGATCGAATCAACCCATGAATCCTTGGATCGCTGGAAAAATCCTGCCCTGTGCTCCTATGCCATCCGGCAAATTGAACAGCATTACCAGAAAATTTGTCTTCACGATTTGTCCTCCGCCCTTAAAATCAACCCGTCTTATCTCTCCCGTGTTCTCTCCCAAAATCTTCACGTTACTTTTTTAGATTTGCTTCATACAAAACGCATTTTTGTTGCGCTGGAATATTTCTCTAACTCTAAAAAATTGCCTCAACTGGAATATCTGGCCACAGATCTTGGATACTCTTCTGCTCACTATTTTTACTGTGTTTTTAAGAGATACGTGGGCCTTACTCCTTCCGAGGTCTGGCATCTGATGTCAGCATAACCTTTTTTCAAGATCAAAGTGGTTTTGTGCCGCTCTTCTTTGCTCTATTCTCTGCATTTTTTGCAAAATTCCCTTTGCAGTTTTAGATAATATGGATACAACGTACAGCGTCTTACCGCGTAATTCCGGTTGAAACGCTACTCGTCTTTTTTGTTCTTAAAGCGTTCCCAGTGTCCCTTTTCAGCCCTTGGGGACGCGGACTTTTCGAGGAGTCCAACTCCACATAGTCAGCAGATCCAGCACATTGCTGCGCGAGCTGGGATGGGGCGCATCAGAAAACTACCACATCGCTCTCGGGTGCGGGATGCTGGACCTGAAGCGGTACACCATCCTGATCCTCGGCCTGTTCTGAGGCACTCCCTGTGCTCTCTCCCGCCTTTGAGCTGAAAAAAGCGCCCCGCTCATATGAGCGGGGCGCTTTTTTCACAGAGGATCGCTTGGGATCAGCCCTCTTTGATGGCAGCCTGCGCGGCGGCCAGACGGGCGATGGGCACACGGAAGGGGGAGCAGGAAACATAGTCCAGGCCCACACGGTGGCAGAACTCCACAGAGGAGGGATCGCCGCCGTGCTCACCGCAGATGCCCAGATGCAGGTCGGGGTTAGCGGTACGGCCCAGCTTGGCAGCCATCTCGATCAGACGGCCCACGCCCTTCTGGTCCAGCTTGGCAAAGGGATCGTTCTCATAGATCTTCCTATCGTAGTAGGCATCCAGGAACTTGCCCGCGTCGTCACGGCTGAAGCCGAAGGTCATCTGAGTCAGGTCGTTGGTGCCAAAGGAGAAGAAGTCGGCCTGCTTGGCGATCTCGTCAGCGGTGATAGCGGCACGGGGGATCTCGATCATGGTGCCCACCTTATACTTCATGTCGGACTTGACAGAAGCGATGATGGCGTCGGCGGTCTCGGTGACCACCTTCTTCACATAGGCCAGCTCCTTGACCTCGCCCACCAGGGGGATCATGATCTCGGGGACCATGTTCCACTCAGGGTGCTTGGCCTGGATATTCAGCGCTGCCTTGATGACGGCGCGGGTCTGCATGGCGGCGATCTCGGGGTAGGTCACGGCCAGACGGCAGCCCCGGTGGCCCATCATGGGGTTAAACTCGTGCAGGCCGGCGATGATAGCCTTGATGTCAGCGACAGTCTTGCCCATGTCGTTGGCCAGCTTCTCGATGTCAGCCTCCTCGGTGGGCACGAACTCGTGGAGCGGGGGGTCCAGGAAGCGGATGGTGACGGGGCAGCCCTCCATAGCCTCATAGATGCCCTCGAAGTCGCTCTGCTGCATGGGCTCCAGCTTGGCCAGAGCCTTCTCGCGCTGCTCCACGGTGTCGGAGCAGATCATCTCCCGGATGGCGGGGATGCGGTCCTCGTCGAAGAACATGTGCTCGGTGCGGCACAGGCCGATGCCCTGGGCGCCGAACTTGCGGGCCTGGGCGGCGTCGTGGGGGGTGTCGGCGTTGGTGCGGACCTGGAGGCGGCGGTACTTGTCGCACCAGGCCATGACCCGGCCGAACTCGCCGCCGATGGAGGCATCTACAGTGGGGATGGCGCCGTCATAGATCTTGCCGGTAGAGCCGTCCAAGCTCAGCCAGTCGCCCTCGTGGAAGGTCTTGCCGGCGAGCTGGAACTGCTTGTTCTCCTCATCCATAACGATGGCGGAGCAGCCGGACACGCAGCAGGTGCCCATGCCGCGGGCCACGACGGCGGCGTGAGAGGTCATGCCCCCGCGGACAGTGAGGATGCCCTGGGCGGCCTTCATGCCCTCGATATCCTCGGGAGAGGTCTCCAGGCGGACCAGGACCACCTTCTCGCCCCGGGCGGCCCACTCCTTGGCGTCCTCAGCGGTGAAGACGATCTTGCCGGAGGCGGCGCCGGGGGAGGCGGCCAGAGCAGAGCCGATGACAGGAGTCTTCTTCAGGACCTCGGCGTCAAACTGGGGGTGGAGCAGGGTGTCCAGAGAGCGGGGCTCGATCATGGCCACGGCCTTCTTCTCGTCGATCATGCCCTCGTCCACCAGGTCGCAGGCGATCTTCAGGGCGGCGGCGGGGGTGCGCTTGCCGTTGCGGGTCTGGAGCATGAAGAGCTTGCCGTGCTCCACGGTGAACTCCATGTCCTGCATATCCCGATAGTGGTCCTCCAGGGTCTTGCAGACGCCCTCGAACTGGGCAAAGGCCTCGGGGAACTTCTCGGCCATCTCCGCGATGGGCATGGGGGTCCGGACACCGGCCACCACGTCCTCGCCCTGGGCGTTGGTCAGGAACTCACCGAACAGCTTCTTCTCGCCGGTGGCGGGGTTGCGGGTGAAAGCCACACCGGTGCCGCAGTCGTCACCCATGTTGCCGAAAGCCATGGACTGCACGTTGACGGCGGTGCCCCAGGAGTAGGGGATGTCGTTGTCCCGGCGGTAGACGTTGGCGCGGGGGTTGTCCCAGGAGCGGAACACGGCCTTGATGGCGCCCATCAGCTGCTCCTTGGGGTCGGTGGGGAAGTCCACGCCGATCTTGGCCTTGTACTCGGCCTTGAACTGGCCGGCCAGCTCCTTCAGGTCATCAGCGGTGAGCTCCACGTCCTGGGTGACGCCGCGCTCCTCCTTCATCTTGTCGATGAGCTGCTCAAAGTACTTCTTGCCCACCTCCATGACCACGTCGGAGTACATCTGGATAAAGCGGCGGTAGCAGTCCCAGGCCCAGCGGGGGTTGTTGGACTTCTGGGCCATGACCTCCACCACCTGCTCGTTCAGGCCCAGGTTGAGGATGGTGTCCATCATGCCGGGCATGGAGGCCCGGGCGCCGGAACGGACAGAGACCAGCAGGGGGTTGTCCAGATCGCCGAACTTCTTGCCGGTGATCTCCTCCATCTTGACGATATACTCCATGATCTGCGCCTGGATCTCGTCGTTGATCTTCTGGCCGTCCTCATAGTACTGAGTGCACGCCTCGGTAGTGATGGTGAAGCCCTGGGGCACGGGCAGGCCGATGTTGGTCATCTCGGCCAGGTTGGCGCCCTTGCCTCCCAGCAGCTCACGCATGTTGGCGTTGCCCTCAGAGAAGAGGTACACATACTTTGTTGCCATTTACTTCATTCCTTTCTTCAATCCTGGGGCTTGTCTGAAACACGGCGGCACCGGACGTACCGGCATGTCTCAAACAAGCCCAAGTCGCCGCCGCCCTCCGGGGGCCCCCACAGGCCTCCTTTGACAGTCGCGGAAATATTATACCTATTTGCACGAAATATTGCAACTGTCCGGCGGGAGTTTTTCACGATTTTTTCACATTTATGGCGATGTTGCCCTCAGTACTCCACCCCAGGCCGGGCCGCCGTCCCCAGGTCAAAGGGATGGCGCAGCTTGCCCATCTCAGTGATGTAGTCCGCCCGTCCCACCAGGGCCGGGTCGGGGTCCCGCCCGGTGAGGACCACCTCCCCCGCCGCACGGTCCAGGCAGGAGATCACCTCTTCCAGTGGGAGCAGGCCGGTGTTCACCGCAGCACAGACCTCGTCCAGCACCAGCAGTCCGCAGTCCGGCTGTGCCCCCAGTGTCCGGGCCTGCTCCGCCAAGGCCAGATAGCGGGCCTGCTCCGCCTCCCGCTCCTCCGGGGTGAGCTGAAAGGAGAATTTCACCCGCTCCGGCAGGGGGAGCAGGGTGACCTGAGGCAGCATGGCCAGGGCATAACGCTCGCCGCTGTCCGCCCCCTTTAGGAACTGGGCCACCACCACCCGCTTTCCCCGGCCCGCCATCCGCAGGGCCAGCCCCATGGCGGCAGTGGTCTTACCCTTGCCCTCTCCGCAGTAAAGATGGACCATAAGCTCACTCCTTGTGTATGTTTTCGGTTTATTCTACCAGCTTTTTGGGAAAAAATATACCTCTTTTTTGAGGAAAGCTGGTGACAGGGCGGGATACCTTTGGGGCCGGCGGGGCCAGCCCGCCCCTACATCGGGATCAGGGCATGCGCGCCATGCGGGGTATATTTGTTCCCAGCTTCCATGCAGGGGCAGGTCCCAGGCTCGCCCGGCCTATTGGCCCGTGTGGAGGGACGCCCCTGAGATGGGGCATGAAGATGGACGGGAAGGAGATGAAACAGGCGCGCGGCTTTTTGAGCCGCGCGCCTGTGAGGTCAGGTCTGTCGTTCGCGTATCAGTCGGGGTAGCGGGTGTAGACGCGGTAAATATCTTCGTAATCTGCCCCTTGGTCTTCCTGAATTCTTCCTTTACTGTTTACAGTCACATAAAAGAAATCGTAGTCACTATCTCCCTGCGAATCCGTCACGACACCATAGGAATCATCGTCTTTGAACTCGATCACATCCCCTGCCTGGAGCTCCTTTTTGTCGCTCAAACGCTCATAGTCCAAATTTCCAAATACTTTATCACTGAGCATCCAGGCAAACCCTTCGGCTCCAGACAGATCATCTCCAAAGACTTTGGAATCATAGTATTCCTTCATGTCCCAGGAGTCAATATCCTTCAGCTTCTTTTCCAAAAGGGCCTCTACATTGCTCTCATTAACCTTTTTTCCATTGCTCAAGGTGTCGTCAGAAGAGGTGCTGTCGGGATAACGGGTATAAATATAATCAATGTCATCAAAATCTGCGTAAAAGTCCCAACAAATCTCGCCGTCGGAATAGAGGCCCACATAATCGAAATCACTCTTGCTGATGCCAATGACCACGCCATAACTGCCATCGTCCAACTCCACGATATCACCAATCTTCAGCTCATCGGAGTGCCTGTGTCGGGTATCATCCAAATCACCGAAGATTTCATTACTCAGGCTCCAGGCAAAGTCTTCATCATCGTCATCCCACTCTTTGCCATCGCCGTAATCCCTGTCGTCCTCGAACTCGCTCAGATATTTTTCAACATTGCTCTCCGTGATGCTCTTGCCGTTGGTCAGTTCATCGTCAGAGGATGAAGAAGAGCTGCTGGGATAGCGGGTGTACATCTCGTCCAGGTCATCGAAATCAGCCTCGAAATCCCATGCGATCCTGTCCTTGGAATCAATGCTGCCGTAGGTGCAGACTTCGTTCTTGGTGTCCACATCCACCACGACACCCCACAGCTCATTCCAGCTGTCATAGATCACGTCGCCTGCCCGCAGGTCCTCGGCATATTTCACGCTCTTGTAATCCAGCTCGTCAAAGATCTCGTCGCTGATGGTGTAAGCAAAGGCCTCGTCGCCCTTGGCGGAGCCGAACACGTTGGAGGTGTAGCGGTCGCTCATATCCCAGTCGTCGCCGTCTTCATAGTCGTCCATCAGGTCGTCCAGAAGGTCCTCCACGTTGGACTCAGTGGCCTTTTCTCCGTTGCTCAGGGTGTCGTCGCCGGAGGCCTTGGTGAGATAGCGGGTGTAGACAGTATCCCTGCTGTCCAGGTCGTCCAGGTCCGCGGTCTCCTTCCAGGTGATCCAGCCGCTGTTGTCACAGGTGACATAGGTGAAGTCATTCCGGTCCACAGAGACCACCACGCCGAAGTCGCTGCCGGAGTCGAAGCTGACCACGTCGCCCACCCGCAGGTCCGCGGGGTCCTTCAGCTTGCTGGCGGCCATGGCGCCGAACACCTTGTCGCTGAGCATGTAGGCAAAGGCCTCCACGCCGGTGGCGGTGCCCAGTTCCTTGGAGGTGTAGCTGCGGGTCATATCCCACAGGTAGTTCTCGGGATAGTCGCTCTTCAGGGCCACCAGGTCGTCATACACGTTGGACTCGGAGGGGGTCTTGCCGCTCACCAGCCGGTTGGAGTTGACGTAGGTGGGCACCTGGATGGTGGTGGAGGCGTCATACAGGGAGCAGAGCACCACAGCTGCCTGGGCACGGGTGGTGCTGGCGGCGCCGTTGAAGTTGCCGTTCTCATCGCCGCTGAGCAGCTTTCTGGCATAAGCCCCGGCCACCGCATTCTGGTAATTGCTGGGGATGGTGCTCCAGTCCTTGATGCTGATCCGGGCGGCCATCAGATCCAGTGCGCTGGGGTTCTCCCACCCCTTGGAGCCGGCCACGTTGACCATGATCTGGGCCATGTCATAGCGGCTGATCTCCGCGTTCACCATGGCCTCGGTCCAGCCGCCGGCGGCGGCGCGGCGCTGGGCAACAGTGGTGTTGCTCAGGATGCCCGCCGAGTAGGCTGCGGCCATGTAGGGATACCACCACTGGCCGGAGCTGTTCTGGTTGGCGGCCACCGCCGTCTTATAGAACATGTTGCAGATCATGGTGACGAACTGGGCGTTGGACAGGGTCTGCTCCGGTCCATACTGGTTGTCTCCGATGCCGGACACCAGCCCCTCTGTGGCGGCCCGGTCAATGTAATAATAGCCCCAGTAGGTGGTGGGCACATCGGTGAATGTAGTGGCGGCCGCGTAGGTGTTCGCGGTCAGCAGCCCCGCTCCCAGGGCCAGCGCCAACAGGCGCCGCAAACCTGTCTTCATCATTCTATTCTCCTTTTCCTGCGTTTTGTCATCCTAAAATTCTGGGGGCGGCCACCCCGTGCCACGGAAAATCGGGCAGAAGCCCCCTTTTTATTTTACTGTGTTTTTGTCCAAAAGTCAAAACATACCTTGCATATTTATGAAATTTTAATTTTTGGCCTCCTTCATTTTGTGAAGATTTTACCATGAACATTTTCCCTCCCTACCGCTATGATTTTCCTTCTCTTGCTGTCGACAAGAGCCCCGCCGGGATGCTATAATCACCATGAGGATCAGTCCCTATTGCTTAGAATAAAAAGGAGCCCAATGATGAAGCAGATCATTTTATATGACAGCGCCACAGGAAACACAGAATATCTGGCCAAAGCCCTCTCCCATGCCCTGCCCAACGTCCCATGCGGTCCAGTCGGGTCCCTGGACTGCTCTAAAGCCGAGCTGGTCTATCTGGGTTTCTGGACGGACAAGGGCACCTGCTCCGACCGTCTGCGGGCTGTTCTCCCCTCACTGGCAGGCAAGCAGATCTTTCTCTTCGGCACCGCCGGCTTTGGTGCGGATCAGGCGTATTTTTCTCAGATCATCCGCCGCCTTGAGGGTGAACTCCCCCAGAACTGCACCGTGATTGGCTGGTACATGTGTCCTGGGCGCATGGGAGAGGGAGTGCGCCGCCGCTATGAGGCCATGCTTCAGGACCCCGTCTCCGCCGGACAGGCAGAGCTTCTGCTGAAGAACTTCGACGCGGTCCGCACCCGCCCTGATGAGAGAGATGCTCAGGCCCTGCTGGCTGCGGCGGGTCTGTAATTGCAGGCTATGCGCTGCTTTTTCGCCCCCATGGAGGGGATCACAGGAGCCCTGTTCCGCCGGACCCACCGCCGGTTCTTCCCGGGGGTGGACCGGTATTTCATGCCCTTTCTCTCCCCCAGCCAGCACCACGTGTTCACCCGCCGGGAGCTGCGGGACATCCTGCCGGAGCAGGACGGGGACCTGGATGCGGTGCCCCAGCTGCTCACCCGGAGCGGGGCGGACTTTCTCTGGGCGGCAGGTGAGCTGGCCCGGATGGGCTACCGGGAGGTCAACCTGAACCTGGGCTGCCCCTCCGGCACCGTCACCGCCAAGGGGAAGGGGGCCGGGATGCTGGGGCGGCCGGAGGAACTGGACCACCTGCTGGAGGACATCTTCTCCGCCTCCCCCACTGCCGTCTCTGTCAAGACCCGTCTGGGTATCCAGGACCCGGAGGAGTTCTGGCCCATCCTGGACATCTACAACAAGTATCCCATCGCCCAGCTCATTGTCCACACCCGGGTGCGGGAGGACCTGTACCGCCGCCCCGCCCGGCCGGAGCTGTTCCCCGCCATCCTGGCCGCCAGCCGCACCCCCCTGTGCTACAACGGAGACCTGGTGACAGCGGCGGACTGCCGAGCTTTCTCTGTCCGCTTCCCCGGCGCAGGTCTGATGATGGGCAGGGGGCTGGTGGCCGACCCGGCGCTGGCCTCCAAGGCCAAGGGCGGGCCCGGCGCGGACCGGGACACCCTCCGCGCGTTCCACGACGCCCTCTATGAGGGCTATGCCCGTGACTTCGGCAGCCGGCGCAACGCCATGTTGCGGATGAAGGAGCTCTGGTCCTATCTCATCCACCTCTTCCGGGACCCGGAAAGCTATGCCAAAAAGCTGCGCAAGGCGGCGGACCCGGCGGAGTTTGAGGCCCTCACTGCCGGGATGTTCCGGGAGCTGGAGCTCCTGCCCGGCCTGGAGCCCGGGTTTCTGTTCTGACCCGCCCCAGGAGCGGGGACGCCCAAATAGAATGGCCCCGCTCTACATAAACTGAACGTGCCCCAGTCCCTGGGGCAGGAGGTCGCTATGCTGATCCGAGAACTTACCTTTGCCGCCATCGGCACCGGCTTTACCTGTCTGGCCACCGTGCTGGGAGCCGCCATGGTGTTTTTCTTCCGGGAGGACCTGAAACCCGCCACCCAGAAGATCTTTCTGGGCTTCGCAGCCGGCGTGATGGTGGCTGCCTCTGTGTGGTCCCTGCTCATCCCCTCTATGGAAATGGCGGAGGAGATGGGGCAGTCCCCCGCCCTTCCGGTGGGCGGCGGGTTCCTGCTGGGCGGGGCTTTCCTCATGGTCCTGGACCGGCTCACCCCCCATCTCCACATCGGCAGCAGCGATCCGGAAGGGCTGCCCGCCCATCTGAGCCGCACCACCATGATCGTACTGGCCGTCACCCTGCACAACATCCCGGAGGGGATGGCGGTGGGGCTGGCCTTCTCCATGGCCGCCCAGGACACCGGCAGCGGCGCCCTGGCCGGGGCAGTGGCCCTGGCCATCGGGATGGGGCTCCAGAACTTCCCGGAGGGGGCCGCCATCTCCCTCCCCCTCCGGTCCGACGGCGTGGGCACCGGCAGGGCCTTCGCTGCGGGCGCCCTGTCCGGCGTGGTAGAGCCCATCTTCGGCCTGCTCACTGTACTGGTGGCGGGCAGCGTCTCCCTGGTGATGCCCTGGGTCCTTTCCTTCGCCGCGGGGGCCATGATCTATGTGGTGGTGGAGGAACTGATCCCGGAGGCCCACCTGGGGGAGCACTCCCATGTGGGCACCGCCAGCGTCATGTGCGGCTTCCTGGTGATGATGCTGCTGGATGTGATGCTGGGATAAATGCCCCGGGGGACAGCCCGCGCTGTCCCCCGGTCCTGTTTTGTGCTCCCAGCAGGCAACGGAGCGCTCAGCGCTTCCTCCCCGCCAAACGGTCCAGCTCGGCCATCAGCTCGGCCCGGTGGTTGGGAAGACGGCCCTCCATCACCTCTTCCAGCAGGGCGGCCAGCGCCCGGCCCACCGCGGGCCCCCGCAGGCCCCGGGCCAGGGCGTCGTTTCCGTCCGCCTCCAGGTCCCGCAGGGTGAGGCAGGGCCTCTCGGCCAGGATCTGTCTTGCCAATGCCTCCACCTGCTCCCAGCGGGCTGCCCCCGGAGCCCGGTCCGGAAATTTGGCCCCGGCGTCCGCTTTGGCCAGGGCGGTCCACTGGAAGAAGAGCTCCGGCCCCAGCCGCCCCAGCCACCGCTTCACCAGCCGGGGCTCCGGCTCCAGCTGGAGGTCGTGGCGCCGGATCAGGGTGACCACCCGCTCCCGCAGGGCATTGTCCAGCCGCAGGCGGCGCAGGCAGGCGTCCGCCAGCTCCGCCCCGGCGGCGGCGTGTCCGTAAAAGTGGCCCACCCCCTCCCGGTCCACGGTACAGCACCCCGGCTTCCCCACGTCGTGGAGCAGGGCCGCCAGCCGCAGCCCCGGCTCCGCCGGGACCCGCTCCAGAGCCCGGACACAGTGGGTGTAGACGTCATAGCTGTGGTGGGGATTGCGCTGGTCAAAGCCCACGGCGGGAGCCAGCTCGGGCAGCACCTGCCCGGTGAGGACCTCCGGGCAGTCCAGCAGCACCCGGCCCGCCGCCGGGCCGCAGACCAGCCGCTTCAGCTCCTCCGCCACCCGCTCCCGGGAGACGCAGGCCAGCTGGGGGGCGCAGGCACGCACGCCGGCGGCCGTCCCCTCCTCCATCCGGAAGTCCAGTTGGGCAGCGAACCGCAGAGCACGCAGCAGACGCAGGGCGTCCTCGCCGAAGCGGCGCTCCGGCTCCCCCACGCAGCGGATGACCCCCGCCGCCAGGTCGGCCCGGCCTCCGAAGGGGTCAGTCAGGCCGGAGGGCTCCCAGGCCATAGCGTTTATGGTGAAGTCCCGGCGGGCCAGATCCTCCCCCAGATCCCCCGTGAACTCCACCCGGTCCGGGCGGCGGTGGTCGGTGTACCGCCCCTCCCGGCGGAAGGTGGTCACCTCCACCGGCAGGCCGCCGGACAGAACGGTGACCGTCCCGTGCCGCACGCCGGTCTCCACCACCCGCATGGGGGCACAGGCCTCCCGGATCTGCTCCGGCCGGGCGGAGGTGGCCGCGTCATAGTCGTGGGGCGTCCGGCCCATCAGCCTGTCCCGGACGCAGCCTCCCACCAGGACGGCCCGGTGTCCCGCAGCGTTCAGCCGCTCCAGCACCGCCAGCGCCCGCAGGTCCCATCCCTCCATCTCCATTCCTCCTCTCCAGAGAGCCCCGGTCGGTCTCTCTCCTATTCTAGCAGAGTCTGTCCTGGCTGACAACGGCGGGTCCCGCCTCTCCTTCTTATTTTTCATTTTTAAATGTGGCTGAGCCTTGTGTCTCAAATGGCTCCATAGCCACAGGAACTCAAGGTGGAATTGGGAATTTATTTTAAGTCCCACTGAATTTGGACGCTGGCAATCTCGCTCATTGCATGTTGAAGTGATAGAGTTGACCGTGGTATAATTCAGAGGAATAAATTCAAATCAGGGAGGGGAGCGGCAATGAAAAAGGCAGTTTCAATCATGCTTTTCTTTGCGCTTTTTCTGCTATTGGCAGGTTGTGAGGAAGTACCTGTATCTGAGAGCAGTGAACCTTTGAACTCTAACAATGTCATCAAATGGTTTGATTGCCTTAATGGGGATGAAATGGCTTGGGATGGCGTTAAAGAGTATGATTTGGACGAATTTTCAGGAGTTACTTTTCGCTGGCATCCAGAGCGATTAGAGGCTGTGGCAGATGGGACAACAATTCCGCTCTATGATGGAATGCCAATTTGGAGCGTTTATTTCTATGATTTAACAGGTGATGGCAATCCAGAGCTTTGTTCAACCATAAGTTTTGGTTCAGGAATCATCGATGATCGAATCATAATTTACGACTATGCCGGCGGTGCAAGTTATGATCTTTCAGACAGAGGCAATTTTGACTATGTTCTTAATATGCAAGAGGATTCTCTTATTGTTGAAAAGCGCGCTTATATGCAAGATGAACTCATTGAATCAGGAGAATTGGTATTTCTAAACGATACAATTCAGATAAAAACAGAATGATAACTGCCAGTTTGACCGTCAGTTGCCCGCCTGGTCATTTTGCTGTGGTATTTTCAAATCAGCTTTTGGCAGTGCAGCAGAAAAAGGGGCCCTCGCCCTTTGAAAGGAGCGCTTATGACACAGGAACTTCTCTCCGGACTCAACGGATATAACATCCCCTGCCGGCATACCATCCAGGGCGGCGAGTCCATGGTCTGCCTCATCACCCACGGCTTCGGCAGCAGCAAGGACAGCCCCACCGCCCAGCTGCTGGCCGGGGAGCTCCCCCGGCACGGCATCGGCACCCTGGCACTGGACCTCCCCGCTCACGGGGACAGCCCGGTGGACGGGGACGCTCTGAGCATCCGCCACTGCCTGGACGACCTGGCCCGGGCAGAGGCCCGGGCCCTGGAGCTGGCCCCCGGGGCCCGGGTGGTCTATTTCTCCTCCAGCTTCGGGGCCTACCTGAATCTGATCTACCTGTCCACCCGCCCCCACCGGGGGACGCGGTCCTTCCTGCGCAGCGCGGCGGTGGAGATGCCCCTGCTTTTCCATACCCCCACGCCGGAGCAGGCGGAGGAGCTGGCGCGGCAGGGCTTCCTCATGCTGGACCAGGGCTACGTCCGCCCCCTGAAGCTGACCCCTGCCTTCCTGGCGGATCTGGATGCCCACGACCTCTTTCAACTGTACCGCTCCGGGGAGGAGCGGGTCTGTATGATCCACGGGGATGAGGACCAGACCGCCTCGCCGGAGGCGGCCCGGCGCTTTGCCCAGACCTTCGGCGCCCGTCTCATCCAAGTGCCCGGCGGGGACCACAGCCTGTCCGGCCCCGGCATGCCCCAGCTGGTGGTCCGGGAGGCCCTGGAGTTCTACCTGGCCCCCTGAGCCCTCAGCACAGCTCGATGCCCTCGACCTGGACCAGCTCCGCCCGCAGGGTGTCCAGCTCTGTCACCTGTCTCACCCCAAAATACAACTTTTTTATATATTATAGGGAGAAAACAATTATTTTACAACTGTTTCTCCCTGTGCTATCCTGATCTCACCTGATGAAACTGTGAGGTGACACGCTGTGGAGACCGCCGCCCTGACCCGGGGCTCCATCCCGCCCCAGCTGGTGTCGCTGGCCCTCCCCCTGATTTTTGGGAACATCCTCCAGCAGCTGTACAACACCATAGACGCCATGGTCATCGGCCGCTTCGCCGGGGAGACCGCCTTTGCCGCCATCGGGGTGGCGGGGACGGTGATGAACCTGTTCCTTTTTCTCCTCAGCGGCTGCTGCACAGGCATCTCCGTCCTCTTTGCCCAGCAGTATGGCAGCCGGGATCTGGCCGGCTTCCGGCAGGAGGGGTTTCTGGCCTCTGTCTTCGGCGGCCTGTTCACCCTGGTGCTGAGCCTGGCCGCCCTGCTCCTGCTGCGGCCCCTGCTGACCCTGATGCAGACCCCGGAGGACGTGGCCCGGCTGGCCGCGGACTATCTGGTGGTCATCTTCGGCGGCCTGCTGGCCACCTTCTTTTACAACCTGTGCGCCGCCGCCCTGCGCTCTGTGGGAGACACCCGCTCCGCCCTGCTGGCCCTGCTGGCGGCTATGGCCGCCAATCTGGCTCTGGATCTGCTGTTCGTGGCCCGGCTGGGCATGGGCATCGCCGGGGCGGCCTGGGCCACGGTGCTGGCCCAGCTGCTCTCCGTGGCGCTGTGCCTGCTCTATCTGGCCCGGCGCTATCCCCAGCTCCTGTTCCGCCGGGAGGACCGGCGGCTGGACCGGGGCCTGCTCCGCCGGACGGTGAGCTATGGGGCGGTGTCCGCCCTGCACCAGTCCAGCCTCTACATCGGCAAGCTGCTGGTCCAGGGGGCGGTGAACTCCATGGGGACCCCCATGATCTCCGCCTACACCGCCACTACCCGCATCGAGGGCTTCGCCAACTCCTTCGGGGACAGCGGGGCCCAGGCCGTCTCTGTCTTCACCGCCCAGAATACCGGAGCCGGGGAGGAGCGGCGGGTGCGGGAGGGGTTCCGTACCAGCTTTCTCATGATGCTGGCCCTGGGCGCAGTGATGTCTGTGCTGCTGTACGCTGCCGCCCCCGCCGCCATCGCCCTGCTGGCGGGGGAGACCTCCTCCTTCACCCAGACCAATGGTGTGGCTTACCTGCGGATGGTGGGGTGCTTTTACATCCTCTGCTTCCTGGGAAACACCTTCGTGGGCTACTTCCGGGGCCGGGGACAGGTGACCGTCCCCGTCTACGGCACTATCATCCAGATCTCCGCCCGGGTCATCCTCTCCTACGCCCTGATACGCCCCATGGGCCTGTCCGGCGTGGCCCTGGCCACCGGCCTGGGCTGGGTGCTGGTGGTGAGCTTCCACTCCCTCATGTATTGGCGCACCCGGAACCGCTGATCCCTCCGGCACAGTACCAAAGGGGGAAGCGGCCTCCTGGACTGTGCCTTTTTCAGGAACGTGGCTTCTCCGCTTTTTGGACAGAAAGGCCGCCCGGCTCACGCCGGGCGGCCTTTCTGTCTTCTTATTCTCCGTAATAGGCCTTCAGGTACATCTCCTTGATCTCACTCATCAGGGGGTAGCGGGGGTTGGCTCCGGTACACTGGTCGTCGAATGCCTGCTCCACCATCTCATCCAGGTGGTCCAGGAAATACGTCTCGTCCACGCCGTAGTCCCGGATGGTGGCCTTGATGCCCACCCGCGCCTTCAGCTCCTCGATGGCGGCACACAGGTTATCCAGCTTCTCCTGGTCGTTCCCGCCCCGGATGCCCAGGGCGTCCGCCACCTGGGCATAGCGCTCCAGGGTGTGGGGGTGGTCATACTGGGGGAAGGTGCCCATCTTGGCCGGGACCTGAGCGGCGTTGAACCGGAGCACGTGGCAGATCATCAGGGCGTTGGCCACTCCGTGGGGCAGGTGGTGGAAGGCACCCAGCTTGTGGGCCATGGAGTGGCACACTCCCAGAAAGGCATTGGCGAAGGCCATGCCCGCCATCGTGGCGGCATTGGCCATCTTCTCCCGGGCCTCCGGGTCGCTGGGGCCGTTGTCATAGGCCCGGGGCAGGTAAGTGAAGATCATCTGGAGGGCCCGCAGGGCGATGCCGTCGGTGTAGTCGGTGGCCATCATAGAGGCGTAGGCCTCCAGGGCGTGGGTGACAGCGTCGATGCCCGAAGCGGCGGTGAGCCCCTTGGGGGCGTTCATCATCATGTCCGCGTCCACGATGGCCATGGTGGGCATCAGCTCATAGTCCGCCAGGGGGTACTTCACCCCGGAGCGCTCGTCGGTGATGACGGCAAAGGGGGTCACCTCAGAGCCGGTACCGGCGGAGGTGGGGACGGCGATGAAGGCGGCCTTCTCCCCCATCTTGGGGAAAGTGTACACCCGCTTGCGGATGTCCATGAATCGCATGGCCATGTCCATGAAATCGGCCTCGGGGTGCTCGTACATCACCCACATGATCTTGCCCGCGTCCATGGCAGAGCCGCCGCCGATGGCGATGATGCAGTCAGGTCCGAAGGCCCGCATCCGCTCCGCGCCCGTCTTGGCACAGGCCAGGGTGGGGTCGGGAGCCACGTCATAGAACACGTCATAGGCGATGCCCATCTGGTCCAGCTGGTCAGTGACCGGCTTAGCGTAACCGTTTGCGTACAGGAACTGGTCGGTGACAATGAACGCCCTCTTCTTGTCCATCACCTCCCGCAGGGCCACGGGCAGGCAGCCCTTCTTGAAATACACCTTCTGAGGTGCCCGGAACCAGAGCATGTTCTCTCTCCTCTCCGCCACGGTCTTGATATTCAGCAGATGCTTGACGCCCACGTTCTCCGACACGGAGTTGCCGCCCCAGGAGCCGCAGCCCAGAGTCAGGGATGGGGCCAGCTTGAAGTTGTACAGGTCGCCGATGCCTCCCTGGGAGGAGGGGGTGTTCACCAGGATGCGGCAGGTCTTCATCCGCTGGGCGAAGCGGTCCAGCTTCTCCCGCTGAGTCACCGCATTGAGGTAGATGGAGGCAGTGTGGCCGTAGCCACCGTCGGCCACCAGGCGGTCGGCCTTGTCCAGCGCGTCGTCAAAGTCCTTGGCCCGGTACATGGCCAGCACGGGGGAGAGCTTCTCGTGAGCGAACTCCTCAGAGGGCTCCACGCTGTCCACCTCGCCGATGAGGATCTTGGCGGTCTCAGGCGTCTGAATGCCGGCCAGTTCGCCGATGCGGTGGGCGCTCTGGCCCACGATCTGATTGTTCAGGGAGCCGTCGATGAGGATGGTCTTTCGGACCCTGTCCGTCTCCTCTCCTTTCAGGAAGTAGCAGCCCCGGGCGGCAAACTCCGCCTTCACCTGGTCGTAGATGGGGTCCAGGACGATGACGCTCTGCTCCGAGGCGCACACCATGCCGTTGTCAAAAGTCTTGGAGTGGATCACCGAGCTGACCGCCAGGGCCACATCGGAGGAGCTGTCGATGATGGCAGGGACGTTGCCAGCGCCCACGCCCACGGCGGGCTTGCCGGAAGAATAGGCCGCCTTCACCATGCCTGGTCCGCCGGTGGCCAGGATCAGGTCCACCTCCGCCATCAGCAGGCCGGTGAGCTCCAGGCTGGGCACGTCGATCCATCCCACGATGCCCTCCGGCGCGCCGGCGGCCACCGCCGCCTCCAGCACCAGCCTGGCGGCGGAGACAGTGCATCCCTTGGCCCGGGGGTGGGGGCTGATGATGATGCCGTTGCGGGTCTTCAGGGCCAGCAGCACCTTAAAGATGGCGGTGGAGGTGGGGTTGGTGGTGGGGATCACCGCACCGATCACCCCCACAGGCTCCAGGAGCTTCTTCACGCCAAAGGCGGGGTCCTCCTCCACCACGCCGCAGGTCTTCACGTTCTTATAGGTATTATAGATATATTCTGAGGCGTAGTGGTTCTTGATGACCTTGTCCTCTACGACCCCCATGCCGGTCTCCGCCACAGCCTCCTTGGCCAGAGGGATGCGGGCCTGGTTGGCCGCCATGGCAGCGGCCTTGAAAATGGCGTCCACCCGTTCCTGGGAATAGCGGGCAAACTCCTGCTGGGCCTGACGGACCCGGGTCAACAGTGCCTCGAAGCTCTCTTTGCTGTCTACCACAGAATACTGGGCTTTCTTTGCCATATCGCTGTATCTCCTTTCCAAATGGAGCGGTGGCCCGCCCCTCAGAATCGTTAATTTTTTAACGATTCTATTGTCAATATTTTAACAAACATTTTGTCATTTGTAAAGAGGAGATTTCCATGATATCTTTTCTCTTTTTTTGTGAAAATCGCCCAAAATGGAGAGCTCCGCTCTGATGACCCGTTTCCGCATGTCTTCTTATTTCCGGAAAGATCTAAAAAACCTCTGGTGTACCGTGCCGCCGCAGGGGCCCCCTTCCATCCAGTCAGGTCAGCAGAACGGACGTGTCCCCCGCCGCACGGTGAACGGAAGGCTACGCACCATGCAGAGGCCGGTCTCCCCAGTGAGCCGCCCCCCAGTATAATAAGCGCATGATATGCTCCCCTGCGCAGGCCCCCGGAAGACCGCCGGGCGCTCCCTCGATCTGGGGGCGCTTGGCCCGGGGCCGGAAACTGCATCATTTTCGCCCTTGACATTTCCTCGGAACCTGTTATAAAATAAATGCCGCTCGCTCGGAGGGCAAGTCATTCGCTGGAAATGATGAGCCGGATAAGGCGGCAGACTGAGATGTCTGCTGAACTTATCCGGCTTTTGTTATAGCGCGGACCACCCGGACTGCCGGGGCACAGCCTTTCTTCGGGCCGCGACAAAATACTCAGGAGGAATGATAAAATGGGACGACCGCGCAGCTTGACGGAGGGGAACATCTTCAGCTCTCTGATCCGTTTTGCCGTTCCGGTTCTCTTCACACTGTTCCTGCAGGCGCTCTACGGCGGCGTGGACCTGCTGGTGGTGGGCCAGTTTGCCCAGACGGCGGACGTCTCCGGCGTAGCCACCGGCAGCATGCTGCTCCAGACTGTCACCATGGTTGTCACCGGCCTGTCCATGGGGATCACCATTCTGGTGGGGGAGCGGATCGGCCGGCGGGAGCCGGAGGATGCGGGCCGCGCCATCGGCGGCGGCATCTGCCTGTTCGCCTGCTTCGCTGTCCTGCTCACTGCCGTCCTGGTGGGTGGAGCCGAGGTACTGGCCCGGCTCATGCACGCGCCTGAGCACGCGTTCCATCAGACGGTGCTGTACATCCGCCTCTGCGGGGCCGGCTCCCTCTTTATTGTGGCCTACAACGTCCTGGGCTCCATTTTCCGGGGGATCGGCGACTCCAGGACCCCTCTGCTCACCGTTGCCATCGCCTGCGTCATCAATATCTTCGGGGACCTGCTCCTGGTGGCCGGGTTCCACATGGGGGCCGCCGGGGCCGCCCTGGCCACCGTGGCCGCCCAGACCGTCAGCGTGCTTGTCTCCCTGTTCCTGATCCGCCTGCGCCGCCGGTCTCTGCCCTTCGCTTTCTCCCGGCGACACCTGCGCTTCCACCGGGACATTATCGGCGCTGAGCTGCGGCTGGGCACGCCGGTGGCCCTCCAGGAGCTGCTGGTGGGGACCTCCTTCCTGCTCATCCAGGCCATCGTCAACTCCTTCGGCGTGGCGGCCTCCGCCGGCGTGGGGGTGGCGGAAAAGGTGTGCGTCTTCATTATGCTGGTCCCCTCCGCCTATATGCAGTCCATGTCCTCCTTTGTGGCCCAGAACATGGGGGCGGGCAACCCGATCCGGGCGAAAAAGGCCCTGAAGTATGGCATCCTCACCTCTGTGGCGGCCGGCCTGGTGATGGCCCTGCTCACCTTCTTCCACGGTGACCTTCTCTCCGCCATCTTCTCCCCCGACCCGGAGGTCGTGGCGGCCTCCCACAGCTATCTGAAGGCCTATGCCATCGACTGCATGCTCACTCCCTTTCTCTTCTGCTTCACCGGCTACTACAATGGCTGTGAAAAGACCCTGTTCGTCATGATCCAGGGTATCATAGGTGCCTTCTTCGTCCGCATCCCTGTAGCCTATCTCATGAGCCGCACGGCGGGGGCCACCCTCTTCCAGATCGGTCTGAGCACTCCTGCCTCCTCTGTGGTCCAGATCCTGCTCTGTCTGTCCATGTTCCTCTTTCTGGAGCGCCGCTCCGCTGGACAGAGCCATGCCTCTTTGAAAGGAAGTGCCGATCCATGAAGATCATTACCGTCAGCCGGGAGTTCGGCAGCGGCGGCCGGGAGCTGGGCAAGCGGCTGTCCGACTGCCTGGGCTGGCCCTACTACGACCGCGAGATCATCTCCGCCGTTGCCCGGAGGAATGCACTGGACGAGGGCTATGTGGAGGATGCGCTGGAGCAGGGCCACTTTCGCGGCGTCCCACTGACCATCGGCCGCACCTTTGCCTATCTCCCCTCCATGCCCCATGACTCCCGGCAGCTGCTTCAGGAGCAGCGCCGCGTCCTCCGGGCCCTGGCCGCCCACGGGGACTGCATCATTGTGGGCCGCAACGCGGACCTGATCCTGGCGGAGCACCGCCCCCTGAAGCTGTTCGTCTACGCCGATTTGGAGTCCAGGCTCCGGCGGTGCCGGGAGCGCAGCTCCGACGACGAGCGTTTCACTCCCCGAGAGCTGGAGCGGAAGCTCCGGCAGGTGGACCAGCACCGGGCCCGGCACCACGCCATGCTCTCCGACCTGCCCTGGGGGAGCCGGGAGGGGTATCACCTGTGCGTGAACACCACCGGCCTGTCCCTGAAGACGCTGGCCCCCCTGGTGGCGGAGTATGCCCGCTCCTGGTTCTCCCAGCAGGGGACCCCCTGACCCGCGGCCGAAAAAGAGACTGTCGAAAAAGTCTCAGGCTGCAAGTGTTTCCCCTGACGCACATGCCGCCGGGGAAAACAGGTCAGAACTTGATTCGCGCCTGCGGGCGCGAACTACGCGAGTCTTTTTCCACAAGCTGAGCGCCCCGGACGCCTTTTCAGGCGTCCGGGGCGCTTTTCCCATCACCGCGTCAGCTGCGGATCAGGCAGATGCTCATCGCGCTGATCTGGGGCGGGATACTGGCGGTCATCACACCGTTATAGGTGATGAACACCTGATTGCCTACGGCAAAACAGCCCGCGATGGACGTATTCACAAGGACCTGCTGGGATGTGCTCTGGTCTTGGACCAGGAGCTGACCGTTCCCCACCTGGAGGACGGTGGCTTGCATCGTTGTCAAAAGGATCACCTCACATCAAGTGGATGCACCCCCATTATATGCCGGAGCCGGACGGGTGTGCCTCCCGGGGCCCGCCAGGAGATCCTGGGGCAAGGTGTACGGCACCGGGCAACTGAGAGGGCCGTCCCGCCACACTTAGGGGGATATTCCCGGCCGCATGGCGGCACAACAGTTCAGAGAGGAGAGAACACAATGAGCTTGTATCCAAACAAGATCCAGGTGGACGGCGTTCCCTGCGGGCTGATCCTGCGGGGAAGCGCCAACGGGACCTATCTGGCCGTCTTTGAGCGGGAGATGGCGGAGCTGGCCCGTATCGAGCAGATCGACTGGTCCCGCCCCGCCGTTGTGGGGGAAAGCCCGCTGCCCGCAGGGTATGGCTTTCAGGTCCGGGACATCCGGTACGCCCACGCTACCCGCAGCTACACGGTGCTTCTCCAGACAGCGGAGCAGTATCTGGGGGATGTGGCCGGCTTCCAGGCCCAGTTGGGGGAGCTGGAGGATACTCTTCAGGAGAAGCAGGCGCTCCTCCAAGAGCAGGAGTCGATGATCGCGGCGCTTGAGCAGGCAGGCAGCGCCGCCCAGTTGCGCTCAGAGCTGGAGGATGCCTATCAGAAGGGGGTGGAGCTCTGTGGCTGACATCGTGACCCTGGCCCTGGAGGAGCTGGAACACCGGGGCGGGGCAGACGCCCTGGCCCTGGCAGGGCGGTCTGTGTCCGGCGAGGCCGACGGCACCGCCCTGATCGCGGAGGAGCAGGCCATCCCCACCTGGCGCCCCCGCTCCTATCTCACGGAAGAGACTCCGGTGGGCAAGCCCTACCGGTGGAACGGACAGGTCTACCGCCTCTGGCAGCAGCACGACGCCACCGGTCAGCCGGGCTGGAGCCCGGACTTGGCTTTCTCCCTGTGGGACATCTGCCACACCACGGACCCCGCCCGGGCCAAGGACTACCTCCCGCCTCAGGGCAGTCGGGGACTGTGGCAGACGGGAGAGTGCTGTGTGTTCGGCGGACGCGTCTGGCGTTCCCGTCAGGATAGGAACGCGTACAGTCCTAGCGAACTGCCGGCAAGCTGGGAGGATCTAGGCTCCGTCCAAGGGAGCTCCTTCTCCTGACAGGCTGTTCCGATCCTATTTTCTCTCGTACCTTATCGATCGACTGGGCGCCGTCGCAGGACGGCGCCCAGTCGTTTTTATTTTAAATCGTGAATTTTATCTTCCATTTTATTCTTTTTTATTTTTATTTTTCCATTTTTTCTTTGCGTTTTTTCGGAAAGCGCGGCTTTCAGACAGGCCATGCTTGACGTCTTATCAATTTTGTACTACAATAGCTTCCCAGAATCTATTTTGAATTTGCAGTTTATCCTATTCTTCCCCGTCTGAAAGATACTCGAGCGGGGATAGAGGGGATCTCATATGCTTTTCATTCTGCCGCAAGGAGATGAGTTTTATCAAACGCGTTGCCATTATAACTGGCTTCTTAGCCCTCTTTCTCGGATTTTTTGTGGGCACCCTGTGCCCCGCCCAGTACCTTCCCTGGAAAGAGCGGGAGACGGCCATGACCCCGTCTGTGGTCAACTCCATTATTGTCTCCGCAGGGTCTGCCTCCGCTTCCGGCAGCAGCTCTGCAAATACCTTGCCAGCGTTCAATTCCAGCGACAACTTTCCCCTGCTCAGCTCTGCCTGTGCAGTGGTCCGCGCCATTCAGGAGCGGGATTATGATACTCTGGCCGCTTTCGTCCACCCGGAGGAGGGCGTTACCTTTACGCCCTATTCCACTGTTGACCGGGACAGCGACCTCCGCTTCACTGCCGCTCAGGTCCGGCAGTTCTCCACTGATCAGACGGTGTACACCTGGGGCGTGTCCGACGGCTTGGGCAGCCTGATCGAGCTGACTCCAGCCGAATATTTCTCCACCTATGTGTTCAATACCGACTACACCCAGGCTCCTGAGATCGGAGTGGACCGTATTCTGCAGAGCGGCAACGCTTTGGAAAATTTGACCGAGGCATACCCCGGCTGCCGTTTCGTTGAGTTTCATTTTCCCGGCCTGGATCCCGCCAACGCCGGGCTGGACTGGTGTTCCCTGAAGCTGGTCTTCTCCCCTTCCGACTCCTGCTGGCAGCTGGTAGGCATCATCCACAGTCAGTGGACGATCTAGTCCCTTTTAAAACGCGCCCTCTCCAGCTCCGGTTCGGTCGAGGGCGCATTTTTCTTTGCTTGGGCCCGGATACGGCTGGGCCTCATATTCTTTTGCTTTTTGCCGTAAATCTTTTCCAGGATGTGCTGCGTTTTGGATATCATCATCGTTGGCAATGGAAAAATGGGCTTCAGCCTGGCCGACCAGCTCGCCAGTGAGGACCACAGCATCACCATCGTGGACACCCATGAGGCCGCCCTGCGCCGTGCCTCTGACACGCTGGATGTGATGTCCGTCAAGGGAAATGGTGTCTCTGCCGCCGTCCTTCGGGAAGCTGGGGCAGAGCACGCCGATCTGTTGATCGCTGCCACCAGCACCGATGAGGTCAACATGGTCTGCTGCCTCACAGCCAAAAAAATGGGCACCAGCTACACCATCGCCCGGATCCGGAACCAGGAGTACACCTCTGGCCTGGCGGAGCTGAAGCGGGACCTGGGCATCGACATGGTCATCAATCCGGAGAATGCCACCGCTGTGGAGATCTCCCGGCTGCTGCGCTTCCCCTCCGCCGCCAATATCGAGACCTTCTGTCGGGGCCGGGTGGAGCTGATGGGCTTCCGCCTGATGGAGGAAGACTTTCTGGTGGGCAATCCGCTTCAGGACCTGTCCAGCCAGGTCAAAAAGCTCTCCCTCCTGTTCTGCGCCGTAGACCGGGACGGCGAGGTCATCATCCCCAACGGCTCCTTTGTCCCCCAGGCAGGGGATAATCTCTACCTCATCGGCCGTCCCACCGGCCTGGATCAGTTCTTCCGCCTTCTGGGCCGCTACACCCCCAAGGTGCGGCGGGTCTTTCTCGTGGGCGGCGGTAAGATCTCTCTGTATCTGGCCATCCTGCTGGAGAAGATGCAGATGCAGGTCAAGATCGTAGAACTCAGCGAGGCCCGCTGCCGTTTTCTCAGTGAACTGCTCCCCCATTCCACCATCATCTGCGGCGACGGCACCGATCAGGAGCTTCTGGACTCAGAGAACCTCTCCTCCTGTGATGCCTTCGTGGCTCTCACCGACCGGGATGAAGACAACCTCATCATCTCCCTGTACGCCGCCCAGCTGGGCCTTTCCAAAGTCATCACCAAATCCAACCGGCAGAACTACAACCGTATCGCCCAGGCCGTTGGTCTGGACAGCATCATCTCCCCCAAGCAGCTGGCCACCTCCCACATTCTCCAGGTGGTCCGGGGGATGCAGAACTCCCAGGGCAGCGTGATGAACGCTCTGTACCGCATCGCGGATGGGGCCGCCGAGGCCATGGAGTTTACCGTCACCGCCTCCACCCGCCATCTGGGCACGCCCCTGCGGGACCTGTCCCTGAAGCCCGGTATTCTGGTGGCCGTGGTGGCCCGGGGAGGCGAGATCATTATCCCGGAAGGCTCCACGTCCATCCAAGAGGGGGACTCTGTCATCCTCATCTCCCGAGACAGGCGTCTTCAGGATCTCAACGACATCTATGACGAGGGCGAGCACACCTTCTCTGCCCCGGGGGGCATGTCATGAATCTGAAATTGGTATCCCGGCTGGTGGGCCGCGTCCTGCTGGTCGAGGCATTCTTCATGCTCCTGCCGCTGGCGGTCGCCCTGCTGTACCAGGAGGACCCCGCCCCCTTCCTGTTGACCATCCTGCTGATGGCCATTCTGGGACTGGCCCTGTCCGCTGTACCCGCCACCCGGCATTTCTACGCCCGGGAGGGCTTCTTTGCCGTGGGCCTGATCTGGCTGGTCACCGGCGTGATGGGGGCGCTCCCTTTCTACTTCTCCGGCACCTTCCCCTCCTTTGTGGACTGCCTGTTTGAGTCGGTGTCCGGCTTCACTACCACCGGTGCCACCATCCTCACCGACATCGAGGCCCAGCCCCGTGGCATCCTGTTCTGGAGGGCATTCACCCACTGGATGGGCGGCATGGGCGTGCTGGTGCTGCTCACCGCTCTGCTCCCCTCCCTGGGCATCCGTTCTCACTACCTCACCCAAGCGGAAACCCCGGGCCCGGTCTTTTCCAAGCTGGTCCCCAAGCAGTCCCAGACCTCCAAGATCCTCTACGGGATCTACTGCGCCATGACACTGGCCGAGGTCGCCCTGCTGAAGCTGGCCGGCATGCCTCTGTACGACTCGTTTATCCACGCCTTCTCCACTGCGGGCACCGGCGGCTTCTCCAACCGCAATGCCAGTGTAGGCGCCTATGGCGACCCCGTGCTGGAGATGATCATCGCCGTCTTCGCCCTGCTGTTCTCCATCAATTTCGCCATGTACTTCCTGTTGCTGTGCCGCCGCTTCCGGGAAGTGCTTCAGAGCGATGAGCTGCGCTTTTTCCTGGTGGTGGTGGGCCTGTCCACCGCCGTCATCGCCTTCAACATCCGGCACCTGTATCAGGGGCCTCTCCAGTGCCTGCGCTATGCCTTTTTTCAGGTCTCCTCCATCATCTCCACCACCGGCTTCGCCACGGCAGACTTCTGCCTGTGGCCTCAGTTCTCTCAAATTATCTTTATCCTGCTGATGCTGTGCGGCGCCTGTGCCGGTTCCACCGGCGGCGGCATCAAATGCTCCCGCATCCTGCTGGCTGGCCGGGCCATCCGCCGGGAGGTCCACCGCATCATCCACCCCCGCTCTGTGGAGATCGTGAAGCTGGACGGCAAGCCGGTGGACGAGTCCACGCTCGCCTCCGTGCTCCTTTTTATCTCCTGTTATGCCATGATCACCCTAGGTGCCTCCCTGGTGGTCGCCCTGAACGATTTTCCCTTTACCGAGACCCTTACCTCCGTCATCACCTGCATCAGCAACACAGGCCCGGGACTGGGCGCGGTGGGACCGGCCGGCAATTTCTCCGCTTTCTCCCCCTTGAGCAAGCTGGTCCTCTCCCTGTGCATGATCATCGGCCGCCTGGAGATCTTCCCAATTTTAGTCATGTTCAGCCGCAGTACTTGGCGCCGGGTCTAGGCAGATCTCTGCGTTTTTTCTCCATTCCCGCGGTTTGTTTTTTACTTAACGATAAATTCTCTATTGCAAAGCCCGTCTAGTATGGTACAATATGACCATAACAGCGGTTGCATGGAAGGGCCTCCGCTCTGGCGGGGGCCCTTTTTCCAAGCGCGAAGGAGTGTGTTGAATGATGGACAATCTGTTCTGGATCGGTTTCGTGGGCGCGGCCATTGCCATTGCGTTTGCCTGGCTCCAAAGCCGCAGGGTCATGACCTTCTCCGAAGGCAGTGACAAAATGGCCAAGATCGCCGCCTCCATTCGGGAGGGGGCCAACGCCTATCTGAAGCACCAGTACACCACTGTGGCGAAGGTCTTTCTGGTGGTCTTCCTCGTCCTGCTGGTGATGGCCTTTGCCACTGGGGGAGAGATGCTCTCTCAGTTCACCCCCTTCGCCTTTCTCACCGGAGGTATCTGGTCCATGCTGGCCGGCTTCGTGGGCATGAAAATTGCCACCAGCTCCAACGCCCGCACCGCTCAGGCCGCCAGCGAGAGTCTGAACAAGGGCCTGCGGGTGGCCTTCTCCTCCGGCTCTGTCATGGGTTTCACTGTGGTGGGTCTGGGCATGCTGGACATCTCCATCTGGTTCGTCATCCTCCGCTTCGTGGCCGGCATCGACGACCCCCT
Source organism: Lawsonibacter asaccharolyticus (assembly GCF_022453915.1). NCBI lineage: Bacteria > Bacillati > Bacillota > Clostridia > Eubacteriales > Oscillospiraceae > Lawsonibacter > Lawsonibacter asaccharolyticus. Next base: position 589,470 of record NZ_CP091870.1, on the reverse strand, counting down.
CACCCTGGGGAACATCATGGTGATGAACGGCATGGGCGCCTCCTTCATGGCCCTGTTCGCCCGGGTGGGCGGGGGCATCTACACCAAGGCGGCCGACGTGGGCGCCGATCTGGTGGGCAAGGTGGAGGCTGGCATCCCGGAGGATGACCCCCGCAACCCCGCCACCATCGCGGACAACGTGGGCGACAACGTGGGCGATGTGGCCGGCATGGGTGCCGACCTGTACGAGTCCTATGTGGGCTCTATCTTGGCCACCTTCTCCCTGGGCGCCATCGCCGGGTACGGCTGGGCGGGCATGATCCTGCCCATGATGCTGGCCGTCTGCGGCATCGTCTGCTCCATCATCGGCTCTTTCTTCGTCAAGACCAAGGAGGATGCCACCCAGAAGTCCCTGCTCACCTCCCTCCGCACCGGAACTTATCTGGCTGCGGCCCTCTCCGCCGTGGCCGCCGCCCCCCTGACCTATCTCATGCTGGGGAACTGGGGGGTCTACATCGCCATCCTCTGCGGGCTGGTGGGCGGCTGCGCCATCGGCTATTTCACCGAGTATTACACCTCTGACACCTACAAGCCCACCCAGCAGCTGGCCGACGCCTCTGAGACCGGCTCCGCCACCATCATCATCGGCGGCATCTCCCTGGGGTTGAAGTCCACCATGGCCTCCATCCTCATCGTGGCCGCGGCGGTCATCGTCAGCTTCTACGCCGCCGGCGGCAGCCAGTCCTTCAACCTGGGCCTGTACGGCATCGGCATCGCCGCAGTGGGAATGCTCTCCACTCTGGGCATCACCCTGGCCACCGATGCCTACGGTCCCGTGGCTGACAACGCCGGAGGCATCGCCGAGATGTCCGGCCTGCCTGAGGCCGTTCGCGAGCGCACCGACGCTCTGGACTCCTTGGGCAACACCACCGCAGCCACCGGCAAGGGCTTCGCCATCGGCTCCGCCTCCCTCACCGCCCTGGCCCTGCTGGTGTCCTATGTGAGCATCGTCCAGGAGAAGACCCCGGAGACCCTGGACCTGTCCCTCACCAATCCCTTGATGCTGGTGGGGCTGTTCATCGGCGCCATGCTCACCTTCGTCTTTTCCGCCTACACCATGAGCGCGGTGCAGACCGCCGCCCAGTCCATCGTGCTGGAGGTCCGCCGCCAGTTCCGGGAGATCGCCGGCATCATGGAGTACAAGGCAGACCCCGACTACGCCTCCTGCGTGGCCCTGTGCACCAAGGGCGCTCTGCGGGAGATGGTGAAGCCCGCCCTGCTGGCCATCATCGTCCCCATCCTCACCGGCCTGATCCTGGGCCCCGTCGGTGTGGCGGGCCTGCTGGGCGGCGTCTCCGTCACCGGCTTTGCCATGGCCGTGTTCATGTCCAACGCCGGCGGTGCCTGGGACAACGCCAAGAAGTACATCGAATCCGGCCATCACGGGGGCAAGGGCTCCGAGTGCCACAAGGCCGCCGTGGTGGGAGACACCGTGGGCGATCCCTTCAAGGACACCTCCGGCCCCTCCCTGAACATCCTCATCAAGCTGTGTTCCACCGTGTCCATCGTTTTCTCCGGTCTCATCGTGGCCTTCCATCTGCTGGGTTAAACCCCAACGCAAAAACAGTCCGTAATTCTTCTCGGAAGAATTACGGACTGTTTTTATTTTCAGAAAAAAGCGGGGCTGATCCTCTGGACTCCCCCCTGCTCAGGCGGCCTCCCGTTCTCCTGCTGGAGGGGCGATCTCCTTGTGATACACATGTCTCAGGAACACCGTACACAGGACTACCGCCACCAGCTCCGCGATGGGGAAGGCCCACCAGACCCAGTCCAGCACGCCGACCCTGGAGAGCAGGAAAGCCACTGGAAGCAGTACGAAAAGCTGCCGGACAACAGAGACCACCAGACTGAGCACGCCGTGCCCCAGTGCCTGGAATACGGCAGTGGCCACGATACAGTAGCCTGCAAACAAAAAGCTGTAAGAAATGATACGCAGTGCCGGCACTCCGATGCGCAGCAGATCGCCGGAGGCACTCTCCCCGGACTGGAAGAGCCGCAGCAGCGCGGGGGAGGCAAACTGGAAGATGAGCAGCCCCACCAGCATGATGCCCACTGCGTAGCAGACGCTGAGCCTGATGGTCTTCATGATCCGGGCGGGCTTCCGCGCGCCGTAGTTATAGGCCACGATGGGCACCATCCCATTGTTCAATCCAAAGACGGGCATGAAGATGAAGGACTGGAGCTTGAAGTACACGCCAAAGACGGCGGTGGCCGTCTGGGTGAAGGCGATCAGGATCTGGTTCATCCCAAAGACCATCACCGAGCCGATGGACTGCATGACGATGGAGGGAATGCCCACGCTGTAAATACCTCCGATGATGGTGCGGCTGGGCCGGAAGCCCCGCACCGACAGATGGAGGTCCGGATTCTTCTTTAAATTGAAGAACAGGCCCAGGATCGCCGCCACGATCTGTCCGGTAACAGTAGCCAGCGCCGCTCCGGCCACCTCCATCCTGGGGAAGCCGAACAGGCCGAAGATCATGATGGGGTCCAGGATGATGTTGATGATGGCGCCGGTGGCCTGGGTGAACATGGTATAGAGCGTACGGCCGGTGGCCTGGAGGGTCCGCTCCAGTGTGATCTGGAAGAACACGCCGAAAGAGCACACACAGCAGATCATCATGTAGCTCTCGCCGTAGTCCACGATCCGCTGGATGTCCGTCTGGATGGTGAAGTACAGGCGGGAACAGGTCAGGCCGATGACTGCGAACACCAGAAAACTGAGGGCACTGAGGAACAGTCCATTCATCGCGGTGCGGTCCGCCTTGGCCTGGTTGCCCTCGCCCAGGCTCTTGGACAGCAGGGCGTTGATGCCCACACCGGTGCCCACCGCCACGGCGATCATCAGATTCTGCACCGGAAAGGCCAGCGACACGGCGTTCAGCGCGTCCTCGCTCAGCTGTGCCACAAAGACGCTGTCCACCACATTGTAAAGCGCCTGGACCAGCATGGATATGACAATGGGGATCGCCATGGTCAGCAGCAGCCGGTTTTCCGGCATGACCCCCATTTTGTTTTCCTGCGCCTGGTTTTCTGTACTCAACCCGACTGCCTCCTTTATGATCCGATTCGAGTGTTTTCGTCCAAATGCGAAACATATTTATTATATAGATGCATCCCCTGCTTGTCAAGATTTCCATTCTCTGTTTTGCTGCGGCCGCACAAGGAAGATGTTTTTGCAGTGCAGACAGCAATAATCCTCCTCTGTCAAGGTAAACTAAGGAAAGACCTTTAGACACAGGAGGAATCATATGGAACCACGGAAGATCACAGAGGAGACGCTGGCGGCCTTTGCCCGACAGCTGGGAGAGGAGGAGCGCAGCCCCGCCACCCTGGAAAAATACCTGCGGGAGGTCCGCCAGTTCGCCGCCTTCCTGGGCGGCCGTGAGGTGACCCGGGAGCTGGCCGCCGCCTGGAGGGAGGAGCTGGCCGCCCGCCAGTCCCCCGCCACGGTCAACGGCAAGCTGACTGCCCTGGACCGCCTGCTGGCTTTTCTGGGCTGGGAGGACTGCCGGGTGAAGCACCTGCGGGTGCAGCGGCAGCTGTTCCGGGACTCCGCCCGGGAGCTCAGCCGGGAGGAGTACGCCCGGCTGGTGGAGACGGCCCGCCGCCTGGGGCGGGGTCGGCTGTCCCTGCTGATGGAGACCATCTGTGCCACCGGCATCCGGGTCAGCGAGGTGCGCTATATCACGGCGGAGGCAGTGCGGGAGGGCCGGACGGAGATCGCCCTGAAGGGGAAGATCCGCACCATCCTTCTGCCGGGGAAGCTGTGCCGGAAGCTGGAGAAGTACGCCCGGCAAAAAAAAATCACCTCCGGCGAGCTGTTCCTCACCAGAAGCGGCAGGCCCATGTCCCGGAAGCAGATCTGGGCAGAGATGAAGGGGGTGTGCCGGGCGGCCGGGGTCGCTCCGTCCAAGGTCTTTCCCCACAACCTGCGCCACCTGTTTGCCCGGTGTTTCTACCGGGTGAGCCGGGATGTGGCAAAGCTGGCTGACGTGCTGGGCCACTCCAGCATCGAGACCACCCGCATCTACCTCATCTCCACCGGCGCCGAGCATGCCCGGACCCTGGATCAGCTGCGGCTGATCTCCTAGCTTATGACAAAATCGTTCTTCCGTCATCAAAAATATGCGGGATAGAGCGGCGTTGACAGTTTCCTCCTTTCCAGGCAGAAGAAAAAAGTGTCTAAAACATCAGGATTTTCTGAAAAAAGGCACGACAAATCAGGCCAAAAAGAAAAAATGTTTTTTGGCCTGATTTGTCATGCCTGAATCTGGAAAAAAGATTGATTTCTATTTCAGAAAATGGTAAAATATAAACTACTCCAATTATGTATTTTGAAATTTTGGAGCAATTTTAATGACAGAAGAACGATTCTGTCTATAAATGGGAGGGGGTCGTATGGGGTAACGAAAGAGAGCCGCATCTCCCAAGGGGAGAACGCATTGCAGGAGCCCCAGACACAGGGGATCACGGTCACCCGGGAGCAGATCGGCTCCTATCTGTCCAGCCTGGGGGAACGAGGGCGGAACCCCAGCACAGTATCCTCCTACCGAAAGAAGCTGGAGCTGCTGTATGCCGCCCTGCCCGGCGGCCGCATCGGCCGGGGCACCCTGCGCCAGTGGCGGGAGCAGCTGCTGGACCAGGGATACTCCCCCAGCACGGTCAACACCAGCGTGTCCGCGGCCAACAGCTTCCTGGAGTGGCTGGGCTGCAGGGAGTTCCAGCTGACGGGGCGGCTCTCCTGCGGCAGGGATGCCCAGCTGGAGCTGACCCGGAGCGAATACCTGCGCCTGCTGTCCACCGCCCGGGCTCTGAGACAGGAGCGGGTCTATCTGCTGATCAAGCTGTTCACCTCCACCGGATTGCCGGTCCACGAGCTGGAACAGGTGACGGTGGAGGCGGCGGGCGAGGGGGTCCTGCTCCTCCCGGGGGAGGCGATGCCCCAGCGCCTGCCCGACTGTCTCCGGAGGGAGCTGCTGGACTACGCCCGGAGGCGGGGGATCTCCTCCGGCCCCATCTTTGTCACCCGCACCGGCCGCCCCTGCGGCCGGGCCGGGGTCTCTGTCAGCATCCGCCGGCTCTGCCGGGATGCCCAGGTCCCCCCGGAAAAGGGCAACCCGCGGTGCCTGCGGAAGCTGTATTACACCACCCGAGCGGAGATCGAGGCCACTGTGGCCCAGCTGGTGGAGCAGACCCATGAGCGCCTGCTGGAGGCGGAACAGGCCGCCGTCGGCTGGGGCGGCTGTCGGGAGGTGAGGGGCGCCTGAACACACCGCCCGCCCTGGGCGGGCTGACTACACTCTGTTCGAGATGAGAAAAGGAGAAATGCGACATGCGAAAACTGAGAAAACCGCTGAGCTGGCTGCTGGCGGTCTGTATGCTGTTCAGCCTGCTGCCCGGCACGGCCCTGGCGGCGGACCCTGGATCCACCACGGCGGACACCAGCACCCTGACCAGCTGGCAGGATGTCTTCGGGGTGGGAGCTGATCAACACCTCTCCACCAAGGACATCGGACGCATCTGGACGGATAAAACTGTGTCCACCGAGGATATCGTCCTCAGCGGTGATATCGGCCAGGATGTGACGGTCTCCAAGGAGACTGATGCCGACTTCCTGGTCGGCTTGTCCGCCCTGGGCTCGGCGGCCACCATCGTGGATAAGGCCAGCGTGCCCGTTGATACTGTGTTTATTTTGGATATGTCTCCTAAAATGGGAGACCCGGATGCAAAAGCGGAAGCCATGCTGACCGCGACAGAATCCGCTATCCGCACCCTGATGGCCGCAAATCCCAACAACCGGGTCGCGGTGATCGGATATTCCGATTACGCCTCTGTGCTGCTGCCTCTGGATCACTATCAGAACGGGGCGCAAGCTGACTATTTTAATTATGATCCCAACACCATAGGAACTGGCGGCAAAGTAACCGCTTATGGGATCAACAGCAGTACAAATCCCGTTGAAAATACATTTGATATCGATCGGCAGAGTTCCGGCACCGATAAATACACCCAGTCCGGTATTTATCTGGGCGCACAGCAGCTTCTCAATGCCGACACCACCGTTAGGGTGGGCGGGGCCCAGGTCGACCGGGCACCCCAGATCATCCTGCTATCTGAAGGCGAGCCGAAGGACGGCGATACCAACATCACCGCTCCCCCAACAACTAACAGTAATAATATCCAAAAATTTGTAGTTGGAGATGGTGCGGGCAGTGATGAATCCCGCCACGCCCAGTCCTTCGCTATGATGATGACCGCCGCCTATATGAAAGGGCAGGTGGAAGATCATTATAGTTCCAGCGCCAGCTTTATCACCATCGGTGTGGACCCAGGCAGTGCCGATGCCCCCAACCTGGCCCGTCTCTGCCTGAATCCGAAGGAGGAGCTCTCCTCCAATACGCACGCCAATGATTTTAATAATTATTTCAACGAGTATAAAACAAACACCAGCGTTGATATCATGAGATATGGCGGAGGTGCAAGTCGTACTGACCGCGTTACATTTAATGACTTCCCTGCATCCGTCACCAGCCTCGCCTATAACGATGCCTATTATGAGGTGTCGGATGTAGGCGACAGCACTGCCTGGGAAAGCATTTTTGAGGAGATCGCAAACAGCATCTTGACCTCCGCCCCGCAATACCCCACAGAAACCCCCGAGGGGGCAGATGGCACCGGCGGAGAGAAGGGCACCCTTGTCTTCACAGATAAGCTCGGCGCTTATATGAAAGTCACGGGGACTCCCCGCCTTGTCTTCGCAAACCAGCAGTTCGAAGGAAAGACCACAGATGGTGGAAAGACCTACATATTTGAGGGGTCTATTGACGCCAACGAGATCTATCCCGGGGCGGCCAGCCTTGAGTATATGACGCTTGAGGTCTCAACGGATCAAAACGGCCAGCAGACATTGACCTGGACGATCCCTGCCGCGCTTCTGCCCCTGCGTACTCTTACAGCGACCAGCAGTACCGACTCCACCGGAGTTACAAGCCATACAATCCAGCAGGATCGGGGTGCCTACCCCATCCGCCTGTTCTACTCGGTGGACCGGGATGAGACCGTCACATTCGATCAGGACGACAACGACTACCTGATCGCCCACTCCAAAGACGGCACCACCAGCTTCTACAGCAACGCCTGGGATGCCGCCGCCAAGGATGACGCTCAGTACGGCACCGCCACCGCCGTCTTCACCCCCGCCGACTCCAACGCCTTCTACCACTACACCGAGGACACCCCCCTGTATGTGCTGGTGGACAATGTTGCAGGCGGCAACCAGAAGCTGCTGACGCACCAGGAGGCCCTGGATCACCTGCTCCAGTCCACTGTTATTCCCGAGCGAGGGACTGTTGTGATCAATGGAACGACCTATAATATCGTGCGCGCCAAGGATGAGCATAAAGGCAAAGGCGCCGCCTTCTTCTATGAGCACCGGTATTATCAGGCGCAAGGCACAGGGGACGCGGGCGTGCTTGAGGCCGACCTGCTCACCGACTACCATCTGGTGCTCAACCCCCAGGCGCTCATCGGCCACACAGATGGAGACGCCGACGGCCTATACATTAAAGCAGGCTCCGCCAAGCTGAGCCGTGTGTCCGACGGCAGCGCCGACAAGACCAGCAACGTGACCGGCACCGCCGTCCACTACCGCCACCCGGTCTATAATGTGGACGACACCACAGTCACCGTCCGCCTGGGCAACAACGGCCTGCGCACCGAAAAGACCCCCACCGGGACGCTGACGGTGAAGGTAAATGGGGACATAGCCGACGCGGACCCAGATCAGGAATTTACCTATACCCTCGGCCTGTACAACGCCAGTTCCAACAATCAAGGCGCTGTGGATCCCCTGGACGGAAAATATTCCATCACGATCGATTCCAGCAGTGTTGAAATCCAGAACGGCGGGATCTTCAAGCTGAAGGCCGGGCAGACAGCCACCATCTCTGGCCTGCCTGTGGGTACGGCCTATCAAATCACGGAGGACTCTCCCCCAGAGTACACCCCCTCCTATACCAACGGCGACAGCGAATTTACCGGTCAATCTTACGGCGTGATCCGGTATGTTCAGGGAGAGACTGACCCCCAAGCCTCCCTGACCATCACTTATGCCTATGATCCCACAGCGAGCAGCTATACCCTCTCTTATAATGCAAACGCGAGGACTTGGGGAACCCCCGCTAATATGCCCGGCAACGAGACTGTTACCGGCGGCGAGGTCACACTTTCTTCTCAGGTCCCCACCATTACGCTGAATGAAGCAGGCAAAAAAGCCGTCTTTGTGGGCTGGACTGAGACAGCCGTAGACAAAATCTACAGTGTGGGGGACACGCTCGACTCAAGCACGGTTTACGCCGCTGGCGAAAAATACACCATCTCCCAAAATACCACCCTATATGCCGCCTGGGGCTACGACACCGACGGTGACGGCAAGCCCGACGTTACAGAGGACAAGCGCACCGTGACCTATAACGCCAACGGCGGCACGTTCGGCAGTGATGAGACCAAAACCGAGACGGTCCCGGCGCAGCCCAGTTACAGGCTGAACACCACCGCCGAATTCAAGCCCACCCATGCGGATCATAACAGTACAAAGGTGGCCTTTGTGGGCTGGTCTGAGACTCAGCACAGCGACATTTACGGACTGAATGACAACTATGATGACAGCATCCTCGCCGACACGGTGGATGTCTCTTCGGAGGATAAGACCGTCTACGCCGTATGGGGCTATGACACCAACGGCGACGGCAAACCCGACGTGCAGGATGAGTCCTATGGCATCACCGCTTCTGTTGATGGAGGCAACGGCTCCATCACGCCCCCGACCCGCTATGTGCTCGCCGGGACGGATGCCGAATTTACCATCCAGCCCGAGGAAAACTACGCCCTGGACACCGTCACCATTGTGAAGAAGAATATCGACGATACCACAGTGGAAACTAATACCTACCGCAACGACGGGGAGACCGAGATCCCCGGCTATACCAGCGGAACCCTCACCTTGAGTGATGTCCGGTCCAACTATGCCATCACCGTCACCTTTGCGGAGGATGCGGACAAAGACGGCACTCCGGACAAGTACGACCGCACCCTGACCTATGACGCCAACGGCGGATATTTCGGCAGTGAGGGCACGACCGAAAAGACGGAGACCGGCCTGAACGACGGGGACAGACACACTCTGAAATCCACAGACGAGTATCATCCCTCCCACGCCGACCAGGACGGCCATAAGGTGCTGTTCATCGGCTGGACAACAGATACTTCCGCACAGAATAAAGTCTATAAGCGCGGCGATACTCCGCCCAAAACCTCCACGCGCCTGACCATCAGCGGCGATATGACGGTCTACGCAGTGTGGGGCCTGGACAGTGACGACGACGGCACGCCGGATGTCACCGAAGATGACCACCACATCACCGCTACCGCCGGGCCCAACGGCTCCATCAATCCCAAAGAAGCCTATGTGTCCGATGGAGGAAGCGCCACCTTCACCATCACCCCCGTCAGCGGCTACGCCGTGGACACCATCACCATTGACAGCACAGCGCATAAAAATGACGGAACGGCTCCCGCCCCCGGCACCAGCTGGACTTCCTACACCTTTAAGGATGTGACGGAGGATCACACGATTTCTGTCACCTTCGGTCTGGACGAGGACGACAACGGTGTGCCTGACGCCAACGAGCCGGAGGCCGCCTATACCCTGACCTACCACGCCAACGGCGGCGCGTTCGACGGTCAAACTGATCCATATGTGGTAAACGATGTGGCGGCAGGCCCGCATACTCTGAGCGACATCGCTGCTCCCACCCACGACGCTGTGGAGTACAACGGACAGCAGGATGTCCCCGTCCTCTTCATCGGCTGGATGACTGAGGACGACCACGAAACCATTTACAGCGTCGAGGACACCGCCCCCAACACCGTGACCTCTGTCGCTATGGATGAGGACAAGGCGGTCTGGGCCGCCTGGGGCTATGACGAGGACGGCAACGACAAGCCCGATGTCACTGAGACCCAGTACACCGTCACCGCCCGCGTGGAGGGCGAGGGCGGCTCCATTGATCCGACCAGCAAGACCGTAAACGCCGGAGAGGACGTGGAGTTCACCATCGACGCCAAGGACGGCTATGCCCTGGACACCATCCAGGTGAACAGTAAAACTGAGTACACCAACGACGATATAACCGCTCCTTTTGAGGGCACCTGGACGCTGGAAAATGTTCAGGAAGCGGCCGAAGTTGTGGTCACCTTCGGCGAGGACGAGAATGACAACGGCGTGCCCGACGACAAGGAGGAGCCGGAGGAGGAGCAGTACACCGTCACCGCCTCCTCGGACAGCGAGGAGCAGGGCTCCATCGATCCCACCGAGGCGACCGTAGACGCCGGAGATGATCTGCCCTTCACCATCCACGCCGAGGACGGCTGTGCCCTGGACTACATCACCGTCAACGACGATGTGGTCTACTCCAACAACGACCCGGAGAACGCCTTTACCGGCAGCTGGACCCTGGAGGATATCCGGGAGGACAGCGAAGTGGTGGCCTATTTCGGTGCAGATGAGGACGAAGACGGCGTGCCCGACGAGCCCTCCTACTGGACCATCGAAGCCTCCGCCGGAAGCGGCGGCGGCATCGACCCGGAGGGGGATGTGTTCGTCCCGGACGGCGGGGACCAGCGCTTTGACTTTGACCCCGACCGCGGCTATGAGATCGACCGTGTCCGGGTGGACGGAGACAGTGAGCGTGTCCGCAGCTCCTACACCTTTGAGGAGGTGACGGAGAACCACACCATCCGCGTCACCTTTACGGAGACCGACGAGGGCGGTGACGATGATGACGACGACGATGACGACGGCGGCATCACCTATCTGACCATCACCGCCACGGCCGGCGAGGGCGGCTCCATCAGCCCGGACGGCCGGGTGCAGGTGGCCTATGACCGGAACAAGAGCTTTATCATCCAGGCGGACCAGGGCTATGAGCTGGCGGACGTGCTGGTGGACGGCAGGAGCGTGGGAGCCGTGGGCCGCTACACCTTCGAGAAGGTGCATAAGAACCACACCATCACCGCTGTCTTTACCGCCAGCCAGAAGCTGAACGGCGTGGACCGCTGGCTGAATACCCGGGACCACATCGCCTACCTCAGCGGCTATCCCGACGGCACCTTCGGCCCTGACCGGAACATGACCCGGGCCGAGGTGGCTCAGATGTTCTACGCCCTTCTGAATGACCAGAATGTGCCCGCCACGGTCTCCTTCTCCGATGTGCCCGACGGCGCCTGGTACGCTGACGCGGTGGAGACGCTGGCCTCCCTGGGCATGTTCACCGGCTATCCTGACGGCACCTTCCACCCCAACAGCACCATCACCCGGGCTGAGTTCGCGGCGGCGGCCCTCTCCTTCGCCGATATGGCTCCCAGTGCCCGGTGCAGCTTCCCCGATGTGTCCGCGCAGGACTGGTTCTACCCCTATGTGGCCAGCGCCGCAGAGTACGGCTGGATCGGCGGCTACCCCGACGGCACCTTCCGCCCCAGCGGCTCCATCACCCGGGCCGAGGTGGCCGTGATCGTCAACCATATGCTGGGTCGGACCCCGGACCAGAGCTTCGTGGACCGCAGCCTGGACCGGCTGGTCAGTTTCTCTGACCTGAACAGCAGCCACTGGGCCTTCTACCCCATCATGGAGGCTTCAAACAGCCACGACCACATCAAGGCCGGCGGCTCCGAGCAGTGGACCGGCATCAACAACTGATCCCGGCTTCCCTCTGTCCCATAGAAAAAGGGCCCGTGGGCACGACAAGTCGTGCTCACGGGCCTTCGTTTTTCTATGCCTTGCTCTCCAGTCGTCATATATACATAGGAAAGGCCCGCCGCTCATGGCGGCGGGCCTTTCGAAGAGGAGGTATCGTCAACCGGACATCCCCGTCCTAAAAACAGCAGGGCTCCGGAAACGCACATTACAGAGAACCATGGAGAATCTCAAGGACTTGGCGGAGCTGATCCACTGGGATCTGTCCCGGCGCAGACACCTGTCCCACCGCCCCGAAGGTCATGGAGGAGCCGAACACTTCGCCACACAGGCGGCTGACCACCCCCTGGGAAGACATGGACATGGTAATAATAGGGCGGTCCGCATAACAGCGCGCCATCTCCTCTGTGGCTGACAGCAACGTCAGCACATCCCCTGCACTCCGGGGCATCACAGCGATTTTAGGGATGTCGGCCCCCATATCCTGCATTTTCCTCAGGCGAAAAATCAGGTCCGCCTGGCTGGGTGTTCTTTGAAAATCGTGATTGGAACCCACCACGATCCTGCCCGCCTGATGGATCCCGTCGATATTCTCCCGCACCACACTGTCCCCGGAGAAAATCTCCACATCAACAGCGTCCACGTCTCCAGATAGGGCTGCCGCCAGGTTGAGCTGAGTATAACGATCCAGTGGAAGTTCCCGCTCACCGCCCTCCTTTCTGGTACGGAATGTGAAGAGGATCGGAATGTTCCCCAGAGCCTCCCTCAGTGCCCGTAGTGTGGACAGCACAGACGGCAGATCATTTACATCCTGATAAAAGTCTGCCCGCCATTCCACCACATGCAGTGGGATATTTGTCAGCTCCTGGGCCTTGGTCAGGATCTCCCCCCGATTCTTGCCTACAATCGGGACGATCACCTTAGGACTGCCGCTGCCAATTTCCACATCTCTTAACCGAATTGTTCTCACTTGTCCTGCCACCTTTTTTCGTCATTCTCCAGCACCTGATACATCAATTCAGAAGGGATCTCCCGTCCTGTCCAAAGTGCGATCTGTTCTACACCCTGATAGATCACCATCCCCAGCCCATTCAGCGTCCTGCATCCCATTTTCTCCGCTTCCCGCAGGAATCTGGTCTGCTTCGGCTGATAAATAGCATCATAACACAGCTGTCCGGGACGGAGCCAGCGGCAGTCCATGGGGGTCTCCTCCAAGTGAGGTGCCATTCCAAGCCCGGTCAGGTTGAGGACCAAATCGGCCTTCTCTGTCTCTCGAGCCAGCTGATCTCTCTGCCCTATCTCCAGTCCCCGGCAGACGCCTGGATAAAACTGGTTTAGTTCCTCGGCCAGCCGGAGAGCCATTCCGTCCAACGCCGCTGTAACAATGGTTTTGGCACCCATGGCGGCCAGCTGAAACAACACCGCCCGGGCTGCTCCTCCCGCTCCATAGGAAAAAATGTGCTTTCCCGCTGGATCAAATCCCTGTTCCTCTTTCAAAGACCTGGCACAGCCCATACCATCGGTGTTATAGCCGATCCAGGCACCGTCTCTTACCACCACGGTATTGCAGGCTCCCATCTGGCGGGCTGTCTCATCCATGCCGTCCAAATACTGCAGAATCGTCTCTTTGTAAGGTTTCGTCACGGCCAGTCCACCCAGATTCATCTGCTTCAATCCCGCCACCACGGTACGGAGCTGGTCTGACGATTTTACCTCCACCGGAATATAATAATAATCCAGCCCCAGCCGCTCATACACTCTGTTCTGGGCCAGATAGGAGACGGATTGACGCAGAGGCGTCCCCAACAGGACCACCAGCTTGGTGTCTACTGTAATATAAGCCATTGTGTTCCCCCGTTTCTGTCCTCTCAGCCGGCCTGCCCAGCACAGAACGCGCTCTTCTTTCCTACATACAGCTTATCAATATGCTCGATGACCACATCTCCGTTTTGATTGAAGGTCCTGCATTGGAAGGTCAACACTCCGAACTGCTGGTTCTTTTCCTGCTTGTCCACCAGTACAAATTCTGTATGGATGCAGTCCCCTGGATAAATGGGTGCACAGTAGTCCGTTTTGTCGTAGCCGTAGTGAAAGGTCGGGACAGCGTCTGGACTGACGCTCTGGGCATAAAATCCGTCCACCACATTCAGCACCAGAGAGTAAGGCACCGTGATTCTCTTTAGCGCCGGAATTCCCCGGCAGTACACCGGATCACTGTGGATGCGGGCACACAGGCTGGTGCAGGCAGAATACATTCGAATATCCGCCATCTCCAAGGTGCGGCTACGGCTGATGATCCGCTCCCCCACCTGGAATTCTTCAAAATACCGGGTCATCCCCATTTCAGCGTCCCCCTTCCTTTTCCACCAGAAAATGCTCCAGCGCAAAGGTGACTGGCACCTTCTCCTGGTTATATACTGTAGCAGCCACCGTCACTTGACCGTATCGATCATTAAAGTCTGATACTCCTTTAACTTGGAACTCACAGTTGATAATGTCTCCGATATAAATCGGTTTCATAAAACGGATCTTGTCATAGCCGCGGGGGATAACTACCACTTCGCCGCCGGGGCAGAGTGCATCATACATGCCTGCGTCAATAAATCCCAAAACCATGGACCCCTGTACAATAGGCCGTCCTACATCCGGACGTGACGCACAGTACTCTGGGTCAATGTGCAGGGGGTGGCTGCCTCCAATCACCCCGATAGAGATCCGTGTATCCGCCTCGGTCATCTGCCGTCCACTGCTTCTGCAAGTCTCGTCCAGTTTGAAATCCTCAAAATATTTATGGTACATATCCTGCATGATCGTTTCTCCTTTCTCCTGGCGTTCCGGACAGCTTATTCCAGATGGAACTGTGTTCTGCGCAGCCCCATGGCCTCCTCCTGAAACAGTCTGTGGTCCATCTCCTTCAAATTTTCGGATATGATGGGACGGAAAGCCATTTGGCCAATGATGTCCTGCTCCAGATCCATACCAGGAGCAATCTCCGTAAGCACAACCCCCTGCTCCGCCAGGCGGAACACGGCCCGCTCCGTGATAATTACCACTTCTTGGCCTCTCGCTACAGCATTCCGACCGTTAAAGGTAATCTCAGGAACCTTTTCCACCGCCTTGATAAACTTTCCTTCCTGCCGGATACGAATGGTTCCTCCTTCCACAGACTCCTTCAGTCCCCCCGCCTTCAACGTTCCAGCAAAGATAGCCTTTTTGGAATTCTGGCAGATGTCCACAAAGCCACCGGTCCCCATGATTTTCCCGTTGAATTTATGTACGTTGATATTTCCGTCCCGGTCGAACTCCGCAAAGCTGAGGAAGGAGATATCCAAACCGCCGCCATCATAAAAATCGAACTGAGCCGGCATGTCGACTACGGCCCGGGCATTGACACTGGCCCCGAAGTAAATTCCCTGGGCGGAAACTCCTCCGATGATCCCCGTCTCCACGGTGAGGGTGAACTCATCGCTTACCCCCTCCTCCTTAGCTACGACTCCTATACCGTCACAAATTCCCACACCTACATTCCCGATGTAACCAGGCTCTACTTCCATCAGTGCGCGCCGTGCAATAACCTTTCGCTCATTAAGGGGAATCACAGTACGGTCCTCCGAGAAGTCCTGGATATACCGGCCGGAAACAAAGCCACTGGTCGGCACACCGTACAGCTGGGGCTGTCCGGGGACCTCCACGATAGCGTCCACCAAGTAGCCCGGTATCTTCACTTCTTTGCTTGGCAGGGTCCCTGCCTTCACCACTCGTTCCACCTGCGCGATTACGATCCCGCCGTTGTTATGGGTGGCCATAGCTGTAGCAAAACTATCTGTATAGAGCACCTCGTCTTCCATGGTGATATAACCCTCGGTATCCGCACTGGTGCCCCGGATAAAGGCTACATCCGGATAGATGCATGGATAAAACAGCCACTCTTCTCCATCAATGACCTGAAGCTTGATCAGCTCCTCCTTTGTCACATCGTTCAGACGCCCCCCCTGCTGCCTGGGATCCAGAAATGTGCCCAAGCCTACATGGGTCAGAATTCCGGGAGCTCCTGCTGCCGCGGCCCGCATCAGCTGCGCCATCGCTCCCATTGGAAAGTTATATGCCTCAATCTCATTGCGTTCCGCCATTTCACACAGGCGGGGCGACTGGCCCCAGTGGCCGCCGATGTCCCGCTTCACCAGCCCTTTCTGTGCCAGAGGGGACATTCCCTTGTCCCCCCGGTCCCCCAGTCCGGTAGAGTGGTAAAAGGTCAGGTCTCTGGGTGTCTGGGTCTGGCGGTAGCGCTCCGCCAGGGCACAGATCAGCTCTGTGGCCTCATTGATCCCGCCCCCGCAGCCGCACATGGCCACCACATCGGCGTCTTTGACCAGTTTCACTGCCTCTGCAGCTGTCATAACTGGAACTCGGCGTATCTGCCTCGCCTGTCCGCGTGTTTTCTTTTTCAGTCCATACTCATTCATATCGCTCTAACCTCATTTATTGTATTCCATACCATTTCTGCTCCGCTAAACTTATCCCAGCAGGCCAGGTAAAAGCAGACTCAGCGGCGGCACATAAGATATAATCAGCTGGTCGATCGCCAACAATGCGATATATGGCAAAATCGGCCTGACAATCTGTTCATATTTAATTCCGGCAACCTGAGAAGAGACAAAGAGATTGACCGCAAAGGGCGGTGTAATGGCCCCGATGGAGAAGTTGATGACCATGATCAATCCAAAATGAATGGGATCGATCCCCAATGCAACCGCAGCCGGAGAGAGGATTGGCGCCAGAATAATCATGCCGGGCCCCGGATCAAAAAACATTCCCACCAAAAACAGGAAAAGATTAATCAGCAGCAGGAATATATATTTGTTCCCCGCAATGCTGATAAAGAAATTGGCCACGATTGTGGGGATCTGAGCAAATGTCAGCACATATGCAAAGAGGTCAGCTGTAGAGAGGACCAGCATAATGACCGCTACCAGAATGACTGCCTCTGCAAAGGTATTCATCAGCTTTTTCCAGGTCAGCTCTTTATATATCACAAAGCCAACAAAAATAGCATAAGCGACGGCAACCGCAGATGCCTCAGTGGCAGTAAACAGTCCGCTGTAGATGCCGCCTAAGATGATGACCGGCATGAACAGGGCCCAAATAGCCTTACGGAAGCTGGTCCCGCGCTCCTTCCAGGTATATTTGCGGTCACCGGCATATCCCTTTTTCCGACTGACATACCAGGCATACAGGATCTCTGTCAATCCAAGGAGCATTCCGGGAATTACACCCGCCACGAACATACTGGTAATGGAGACATTGGTGGCAACACAATACAAGATCATGGATATACTAGGTGGAATAATAACAGCCAGTCCCGCCGCTGATGCCTGTGTGGCTGCGGAAAAACGGACATCATAGCCCCGTTTTACCATGTTGGGAATCATAATAGAACCGATTGCCGCCGCAGTAGCTGCCGCGGAACCACTCAATGCCCCAAAAAACATACAGGATATAATCAATATGGTAGCCAGCCCACCATGATAATGACCGACCATAGTGGCGACAAAATCTACGATCCGCTGAGAAATACCCGCACTCTCCATCAGCGCTCCAGCAAGGATAAAGAAGGGGATCGCCAGCAGAGTAAAAGAATTTAGTCCGGAAAAAAAGCGCTGAACTACCAGTCCTGCCGGCATTTCCAGACCGAGAACTGTAATCGCTGATGCAAGCCCAAGTGAAGTAGCCACTGGCACAGTCAAAACAAAAAGCAGGAACATGAGCACAAACATCAAGACAATCATACCTGTTTCTCCTCCTTTGCCTGCAGCATGCGTTCCATATCACTGGCCAGCATGTTTAAAATCAAGTACACACATCCAACCGGGATTGCAGCATAAGGAACTGCCATAGACAGTTGAAGTGCGGGGGAAACTGTTTTATAATTAACAGAAATCACGCCTACTGCACAATATATGGTCAAGACTGCGAATCCCAAAGAAATAATGGTAGAGATCCAGTACATAATATGGAGATTTCTCTCGGACATTTTTGTCAGAGATGGAAGCACCTCCATCCTAATCAGCCGGTTGGAACGCGCTGCCAACCCCGCCCCCAGCCAGACGATAAAAATAATCAGATACCGGCACAGCTCATCGCTCCATGGGATGGAACCCGTTGTCATATTGCGAATAATCACTTGCAGAAACGCGGTCAAAAACATCATGATGAACATACCTACCAGAATTACCCTGACAACCTTGTTAAGTGCGTCTACAAACTTAATATACCTGGCCATTTATGACACCTCCTTGGGTGAGGATCCCAGGTGCGGGGAATAACCCCGCACCTGGACTGTGTTAAGTTTACTCGGTGGGAAACTGGGTATTGGCAGCTTCGGCAGCTTCCATCAGTGCAGCATACCTCTCAGGATCGTAGCTCTCGACCAAATCATAGACAGGCTGGCTCATTTCTCTCATTTTTTCAAATTCGCCTTCAGATAGTTCGCTGACCACCAGGCCATGATTCTCTATCATATCCTGAAGTGCATCCTCATTATAGGTGGTCATATAATCCTTATGGGCCATCTTAGACTCATTCACCGCCTCCAGCAGGATCTGTTGCTGTGCCTCAGTCAACCCCTGCCACGCAGCATCACTCATCAGGAAGGTCATAGTGTGATAGATTCGATTCGCCAAAGTCAGATATTTCTGCACTTCATAGAATTTTGAGGTATAGAAAGAACCAATTGTAGTCTCCTGGCCATCCACGGTGCCAGTCTGCATCGCCATAAACAGCTCACCAAAGGCCATGGCCACAGGCTGTACATTCAGACACTCCCAAGACTTGATCGCCATTTCAGAAGTCATGGACCGCAGTTTCAAATTGTTCAGCCCATCAACCGTTGTGATCTCCTTGGCGTTATTGGAGATCGCATAATATCCATTCTCATAGAATCCCAGTCCACGCAAACCATTGGCACTCAGGCTATCCATCAGTTCCAGTACGGGCTCACTTTCCTGGAATGCGTAAGCGGCATCTCGAGTCGCAAATAAGCAGGGCAAGTCAAAGAATTCATAAATCGGGCACATAGGTGCAATTCCGGCCGGTCCGACCAATGCAAAGGTCACGGCGTTCATCTGCATAGACTCCATCAAGGCTGCGTCATCTCCAAGAGAACTGTCATAATACAGATCTACCGTCATATTGCCCCCACTTTTTTCTTCCACCAGCTCGGCAAAATTTTGAGCAGCAATAGAATAGGGGTGAGTGCTGGCCACAGTTAACCCAAATTTAAAGGTCTGCGGTGTCCCTAACCCTCCCCCTTCACTGTTGGAGGGATTACCGGAACTTGAAGTGGGAGTCTTTCCACATCCGACCATGCTGCCCAGCAGCATTGTCATCGCTAAACAAAGGCTAATTAATTTTTTCATGTTCAATTCCTCCATTTTCGAATTTCAAATCCAAATCCATATTTATATCCGCATTATGGATATTGAATCCGTTATGCGGTCATGATAGCATTATTTTTTCATTTTTGTCAATATAGATTTTTTACAAATCAAATTTTATGTAGAATTTGATTCAAAAACTTTTTTTGCTGAATTTTATGAGTATTTTTTAATTTTTAATGATTTTATTTCGCTTTTTATGTAAATTTTTTTAAGAGAAAAAGAAATTCTCGATTTTTTTGTCTAATTGTACAGTAATATGCTTTCATCATCCTGGAAATTTTATCTAGTTATAGCAGTTGAATTACAACTTATCTTTTGCCGAAACAATTGACACTCTCTAATCCTTCTGCTAAAATTGAGTTTAACATCCGCAATGTGAATCATTTTTAATTTTTACTACCTTATTTGTGGATGAGGAGCGTGATATCATGACAGTCGGCAACCAAGCTCAATCTGATGAAAAAAATGTCAAAAGCATTGAAAAAGCTCTAAATATTCTTTTGCTGTTCACCCCAGAAACTCCAGAGCTCTCCCATACAGATATTGCCAAGACGATGGGGTGGAGCACTGCCACCACATCCCGGCTTCTGAACACCCTTCAAAACAAGGGCTTTTTGATCCGCGACCCATCTACAGGACGGTACACATTAGGTGGTGTTTTGTACTTTTTGGGACAGATTGCAAAAAAAAGTGCGGATCTCGGCCAGATTTGTACACCTATTCTGGAACGGATTCGGGATGAAACGAAGGAGACGGCTCATATCTTTATCCGTGAAGGGATCGAGCGGGTATGTTTCGCGCAAGCAGAAGGAACACAAAGCATCCGCCAGTCAACGAAATTAGGGACCCACGAGCCTCTGTGCTATGGCGCAACAGGAATAGTTTTGCTCGCCTTTCAGAAGCCGGAAGAGCTGGGACAGTCTCTGGCCGCAATGAAGGACTACTGTAAAGATGTGAATCTGCAGCAGTTGTTGATGAAAATTGCCATTACAAAAGATCAGGGCTATTGTCTAAAAAAAGGAGACAGTGACGGCACTCACGTGGGTTGCATTGCTGCCCCGATCTATAATGCCGATGGATCTGTCACTTCCTGTCTCGGTATTTCTACCCCTGAGTTTCGCTTTCCTGATGATCCTTCTTACTTTGTCTCCCTAATCAAGCAAGGAGCAAAGGAAATTTCACAGCAACTTGGTTATCACGGAGACTTGGAGTAAGTCCCTATATTGTTTGAAATGCCGCTCTGGAACATTCCAGGGCGGCATTTCTATTTCGGATAAATTTTCAGAAATTTCATCATAACAAAAAATAAGTCCCCGAAACCCTTGCGATACAAGGACTCCGGGGACTCAAAGAGTGGTGCGGCTGACGGGAGTCGAACCCGTACGCCCATAGGACACAAGCACCTCAAGCTTGCCAGTCTACCAATTCCAGCACAGCCGCAAATCAGCGGCTCTTTCAGAACCGCTTGGTTATTATACAATTTTTACAGGGGTTTGTCAATGGATTTTTACTGGGTTTCCTGACCGCCCCGCATCGCCTCGTGCTCCCGGCGCAGCTCCTGCCAGAGCTGGCGGGAATCCCACGTCCGGTTGGTGGGAGTCAGCACTGCCTTCAGGAGCACAGGCGGAAACTCCGTCCTGCGCATGGTGTTCAGCAGCTGGTCCAGCCTGCCGGGCCCCAGGTCACAGAAGACCATCATCGCTTCCGGGATATCCGCCTGCTGTTTCGGGTCCTCTTCGCCTTTTCCGGCGGCCACCTGCTCCAGGGGCAGGTGGTACCGGGAAGGCTCCACCATGCGGACCCGGACCCGGAGCATCATGAGCAGGGCCCGCAGCGTCTTAAATTCATCGCCCCCGCAGTTGTATAGCAAAACTGTTTCCTTTGCCATGACAGTCCCTCCTTCTGGTCCCGCCGGAGCCGGAAGATCCGGCTCCGGCAGTTTTCCCATCCTTCCGCATGCAGGGTCCAGCTGGGACGCCTGTCACACCCCGGCCAGCGCCTGCTCCAGGTCCGCGATGATGTCCTTCACATCCTCAATGCCCACTGAGAAGCGAACCAGGTCGGGGGCTACCCCAGCCGCAGCCAGCTCCTCGTCGTTCATCTGGCGGTGGGTGGAGGAGGCGGGGTGGAGGACGCAGGTCTTGGCATCGGCCACGTGAGTGGCGATGGAGGCCAGCTTCAGACCGGCCATGAAGGTCTCCGCTGCGCTCCGGCCTCCCTTGACCCCGAAGGAGACCACGCCGCAGCTGCCGTTGGGCAGGTACTTCCGGGCGCGCTCATAATACTTGTTGCCCGGCAGGCCGGCGTAGTTGACCCACGCCACCTTGGGGTGCTTCTCCAGGTACTCCGCCACCGCCTGGGCGTTGGCGCAGTGCTTGGCCATGCGCAGGGGAAGGGTCTCCAGACCGATGTTCAGCAGGAAGCAGTTCTGGGGGGAGGGGATGGAGCCCAGGTCCCGCATGAGCTGGACGGTGGCCTTGGTGATATAGGCGCCGCCCAGGCCGAACCGCTCGGTGTAGGTCACGCCGTGGTAGCTCTCGTCCGGGGTGCACAGGCCGGGGAACTTGTCTGGATAGCGGGTCCAGTCAAAGTTGCCCGAATCCACGATGGCCCCCCCCACCTGGAGGGCATGTCCGTCCATATACTTGGTGGTAGAGTGGGTCACGATGTCGGCCCCCCACTCGAAGGGTCGGCAGTTCACCGGGGTAGCAAAGGTGTTGTCGATGATCAGGGGGACCCCATGGCTGTGGGCCGCATCGGCAAACTTTTCGATGTCCAGCACAGTCAGGGCCGGGTTGGCAATGGTCTCCCCAAAAACGGCTTTGGTATTGGGCCGAAAGGCCGCATTGAGCTCCTCGGCGGTGCAGTCCGGGTCCACGAAGGTGAACTCGATGCCCATGCGCTTCATGGTGACTGCAAACAGGTTGTAGGTGCCGCCGTAGATGGTGGAGGAGGACACCACATGGTCACCGCAGGAGGCAATATTGAAAATGGAGTAGAAGGAGGCCGCCTGGCCGGAGGAGAGCAGCATGGCAGCGGTGCCTCCCTCCAGGGCGCAGATCTTGGCCGCCACGGTGTCGTTGGTGGGGTTCTGGAGGCGGGTATAGAAATAGCCGCTGGCCTCCAGATCAAACAGCTTACCCATCTCCTCGCTGGTCTCATAGCGGAAGGTGGTGGATTGTACGATGGGGAAATTCCGTGGCTCCCCGTTTCCGGGGCGGTAGCCCGCATGCAGGCAGTTGGTGCCGATCTGATAGTGACTCATGCTCTGATTCCTTCTTTCTCTCCGGAGCGGCGGCGCCGCTCTTCGGTACAATGTAGTTTAGATTAAACGGGTCCGCCCGTTTTGTCAAGCCCCTTCATTCGTGGCCTCCTGCCCCTGCCCCGGCTGGGAGAGCACCGCCTCCTCTCGAGTCAGGATCTGGTGGTTCCGGTAGCTCACCGGCTGTCCGGCCACATTGATCTCCACTGCCTCCACTCCGTCCAGCTGGCTCATGGTGAGGACGATGCAGTAGTCGGCCACGGTGAGGGAGATGTCCGTCAGTCCGCCGTACTGCTCCGACAGATTCAGGACCAGCACCCCCTCCTCCAGCCCCCAGCTCCGCAGGGACACCCCGCTGGGGAAGGGGCTGTTCAGCTCCTCCTCCGTGGGACCGGAGAGCAGAGCCTCCATCAATTCCCGAGGGCCCGGGTCCGCCTCCCCCTGGTAGGGCTCGCTGAGGATGGCGCTGCCGTCCTCCAGACCGGAGGCGAAATAGAGCTGGTATCCGCCCTTCTCCGCGGCAGTGCTGCAGGACCCCAGCAGGAGCAGCAGCCCCAGGAGCAGGCACATCGTCCACCGCTTCATCCCCGGTCTCCCTCCTTCCGTTTTTCCGGCACAGCGGGAAAGCCCACCGTGAACACGCTGCCCTCCGGCTGGCGGGCCCGGACGGTGACCCATCCCCCGTGGCGGCGCACCGTGTCCCGGACAATGGACAGCCCCAGCCCGGTGCCGCCGGCGGCCCGGGAGCGGGCCTTGTCCACCCGGTAGAACCGGTTGAACACCTTGGGCATGTCCTCCTCCGGGATGCCCACCCCCGTGTCCGATACCTCCAGAAGGACCTGGTCCCCGTCCCGGTACACGTCCGCCATCACCCGGCCGCCTGGCCGGTTGTACTTGATGCCGTTCTCCAGCAGGTTGAAGCAGATCTGGTATAGGTCGTCCTCTGTCCCCTGGACCACACATTTATCCTTCAAATTGGATCCCAGGGCCACCCCAGCCGCGTCCGCCACCGGCGCCAGCATGGACAGCGCCCGCCGGGTGACCGCCGACACGTCCACCGGGAAGGTCTCTGCCGCCGGCAGGCTGTCCAGCCGGGTCAGGGCCAGCAGGTGCTCGGTGATCCGGGTCAGCCGGTCTGCCTCTGTCCCGATGTCGGAAACGAAGTCCCGCAGGGTCACTTGGTCCATGGTCTCGTTCTGGAGAATGGAGTCTGCCAGCAGCCGGATGGAGGCCAGAGGGGTCTTCAGCTCGTGGGAGGCGTCGGATACGAAGCGCCGGCGCACCTCCTCCGTGGTCTGGAGACGGTCAGTGAGCTGGTTAAACTCCTCCGCCAGCAGGGCCAGCTCGTCCCGGCCCGAGGGCTGGAGCCGGTGCCCATACTCCCCCTCCCCCACAATGCGGATGGCGCTGAGCAGGGCGGTAAAGCGGGAGGAGAGCATTTGGGCGAAAAACAGGCTCATCACCAGGGTCACCGCCGCAACCACCAGGGAGATGCTCCGCAAATTTTTCTGTAAGTTCAACAACAGCGCGCCCTGGACCGCGTCCTCCTCACAGATATAGACGCAGCCGATGGTCATATTGCGGTACACGATGGGGACCGCCGCCGTGGAACGGAACACCTGGCCGCTGAACTCGGAGCAGGTCACGTCATTCCCCCCAAGGGCCAGCACCACCTCCTGATAGAGGGCATAGCGGTACTGGGGTTCTTCCGGCTCCTCCTGGACCGGGGCGGTCTCCGCTGTCTCCCCACGCTTCTCCCTGGGCTGGGTACTGTCGTACAGAATCAGCCCTGCGGGGTCGGTGACCACTACCCGGGTCAGGCCGCTGCTGTCCAGCATGGTCATGACCCGCTCCACCTGGTCCGAGGTGAGCAGCTCCAGCTCCATCAGGGCAGAGGCCATCACCGCAGCCTGGCTCTTCAGCGAATCCCGCTTGGAGCCAAACAGCAGGTCCTGGGAGGCCAGCACCGGGTAGGTGTTCAGCAGAATCAGCACCACTGACACGATGGCCAGGTAGCTCATGGCGTATTTCATCTGGATGGAGGAAAAAAACGGAACTCTGCCCCTCTTTTTCTTCTTTTCCTCCCGCACAGCGCTCCCTCCCTTTTCCCGCAAGCCGGATATTTTCAGCCTTTGTTTCCCGCTCCCCGGACCGGCATCCGGATCCGCAGCAATGTTTTGACATCCTCCAGGATCTCCGGTCCCGATACCCGGATCATCAGCCAGCGCCCCATTCGGCTGGGTCTGGAATTCTGATAGACCTCCCGCACATAGGCGGTCAGACCAGGGAGCACCAGTTCCATTGCCGGGGCTTCTTTTTGTCCGATGGAGATCATACAGGTAAAGGTGCCGGTATCCGGATAGATGGTACACAGCGCTCGTCCTCTGGCTCGATATTTTACATTCCAGCCGGGGGCCAGGCTGCACCCGCTGTACTCCACAGTGGGGGAGACCCCATAGGACTCCCGAAGAAAGCTGTGCAGCTCCCCCCAAAAGGGCGATCCCACTCCATGGCCCAGCTCCTCCAGGGATGGCTCACCCTGGTTGCCCTGTTCTTCTCGCTTTGACATCTCTTCCACACGCCTTTCCTCAAACGTTTTCCAGGCGGCGCGGGCCACGGGCGCTGAGATAGTACCCCACTCCCCACTTGGTCCGGATATACTCCGGGTTGGCCGGGTCCAGCTCCAGCTTTTCCCGCAGGCGGCGGATATGCACATCCACGGTGCGGAAATCCCCGATATACTCATATCCCCAAACCACGTTCAGCAGGTTCTCCCGGCTGTACACCCGGCCAGGGTTGCGCATCAGCAGCTCCATCAGGTCGAACTCCTTGGCGGTCAGCTCCACGGAGACCCCGTCCCGGCTGGCCGTCCGCTCCCCCGTGTTGAGGATAATGTGGCCTGCGGCCAGCTCATTGCCGCTTCGCTGCTGCTGGGCAGCCCCGGCCCGGCGGAGCAGAGCCCGCACCCGGGCTTTCAGCTCCAAGATGTTGAAGGGCTTTGTGAGATAGTCGTCCGCCCCGCACTCGAAGCCGATGATCTTGTCCGTGTCCTCCCCCTTGGCGGTGAGCATGATGATAGGCACGTTGGAGAACTCCCGGATGCGCATGCATGCCTGGAGGCCGTCGATCTTGGGCATCATCACGTCCAGGATGATCAGGTCGAAGCCCCCCTCCCGGGCCAGCTCCACCGCTTCCTCTCCGTCATAGGCGTCCTGGACCTGGTAGCCCTCGTGCTCCAGATTGAACTTGATGCCCTTTACCAGCACCCGCTCGTCGTCCACGATCAGAATCTTTGCCATTGCGTCTTTCTCCTTACTCAGCGGGTGAGTCCGGTCCCCCCACTGTCACATAGTCATATACCTGGGCCAGGATGCCCTCGCCGATCCCCTTCACCTCAGTGAGCTCTTCCACGCTTTGGAAGGGGCCGCTGCTCTCCCGGTAGTCCACGATGGCCTGGGCCCGCTTCTCCCCGATCCCCGGCAGCCGGGTCAGGTCGGCTTCGGAGGCGGTATTCAGATCAATGACCTCTCCCTCCAGCAGGCTGTCCGGATAGCCGTCCTCCACCTCCGGCAAGGAGGCGCTGACCGCAGGCGCCTGTTTTGAGACGGTCACCTGGTACTCCGCCTCCCCCAGCTGTCCGGAGACAAAATAGCCCCCCGTCACCACCAGAAAGGCGGCGGTGAGCCCCAGAACGATCTTGTCAAATCTGGTCATGGCGGCCAAGTTGTTCCCTCCCAGCTGTTGCGGAATTCGTCAGATCCTGCTATAATGATTGTAATTATAATCTCACCAGGAGCGGGAGCGCTCTGCTCCCGCGCTGATGGTAGTATATCATAAATATGAGGATTTTCCTATGAAAAAATATCGTCTTTCTTCCCTGCTGGTCACCTTTGTGCTGGCCCTCACCCTGCTGGCCCCCTTCTCCGCCCTGGCGGCCGACGCCCCCCACATCACCTCCCGCCATGCCGTTTTGATGGACGCCAATTACGGTGAGATCCTCTACGAGAAGGCTGCCCGGGAGAAGGCCTACCCGGCCAGCATCACAAAGGTGATGACCGCCCTGCTGGTGTCGGAGGCCATCGACCGGGGCGAGCTGTCCCAGGATCAGATGATCACGGTGAGCAGCACCTCCCAGTTCGACCTCTCCGCCGACGGCTCCACCGCCAACCTGAAGCCGGGGGAGGTCATCTCGGTGAAGGACCTGATGTACTGTCTTCTCCTCCCCTCCGCCAACGAGGCAGCCAACATCCTGGCCGAGGCCGTGTGCGGCGACGTAGCCTCCTTTATCGAGCTGATGAACCAGCGGGCCAGGGAGCTGGGCTGCACCGGCACCCATTTCGCCAATACCCATGGCCTGCACGACGACGACCATTACACCACCGCCTACGACATCTGCCTGTTCACCCGCGAGGCTCTGAAGCACGACCTGATCCGGGAGGTGGTGGGCACCTCGGTCTACACCGTCCCCGCCACCAACCTGTCTGAGCCCCGGGAGTTCTACAACACCAACGCCCTCCTCTCCAACTGGCACTACATGGGCTATGTCTATGACAAGGCCATCGGCGTCAAGACCGGTACCACGCCGGAGGCGGGACGCTGCCTGGTCTCTGCCGCCGTGGACGGGGATGAGTATCTGATCGCTGTCATCCTGGGAGCGGAGCCGGCGGTCCGGGAGGATGGCTCCACCGACCTGAAGCAGTTCTCGGAGAGCACCGCCCTGCTGAAATGGGGCTTCCGGAATTTCCAGCGCACCACCATCTCCCAGGAGGACACCCCCGTGGCCGCAGTGAACGTCACCCTGTCCCAAGACGCCAACCAAGTCCTGGTCAAGCCGGTGGGCACCCTGGAGCGCACCCTCCCGGTGGATATGGACCTGGAGGCCATTGAGCCCACCATTTCCCTGTTCCAAGACACGGTAGAGGCCCCGGTGAAGGAGGGGCAGGTGATGGGGACCATGACCCTCACCTACGACGGGGAGGTATTCGGCACCCTGGACCTGGTGGCCACCACCTCTGTGGATCGCTCCGAGCTGCTCTATCGGCAGGAGCAGATCCGTCAGTTTTTTGCCAACTCCGGTACGAAGCTGATCCTAGCCGCAGTCCTGGTCGTGGCCGTCCTCGTCCTGCTCCGCCTGCTGGTCTTCCGTAAGCGCCGCCGTTACCGAGCGGGCGCCGGAGCAGGCGGGCGCCGGGGCAGCTATCATGGCCGGCGGCGCCGCTGACCTGCCGACCGATTCAAAAAAAGAGGTCCGCGGGCCCGTCTCACAGACGGGATCCGCGGACCTTTCTCTTTTACAGGAACTGTTTGAGCGCCTGGGCCATCTGGTCGGGACAGGATGTGGATTTCATCCCGCAGCGGATCCCCTCCATGCGCTGGATCGCCTCCTGCACCGGCATCCCTTTCAGCAGACTGGAGATGCCCTGGAGATTCCCGCTGCATCCCCCCGTCACCTGTACAGACTGGATGATTCCATCTTCCGCCTGGATCTCGAACTGCCGGGCGCACACGCCCCTGGGCTGATAGCGGATCGTCATGGACTCCCACCTCCCTTCCCTGATCTTCCGGCCCGGGCTCTCTTTCATCCGGGCCGCTCCTGCTACTATACCAGACGGCGGAAAAAATAACAAGCGGAGGATCTTTCCCTGCGATCCCCCGCCTGTTGCCGCCCCGCATCACATCTCCTTCTGCTGGAGCTGGAGCCGGTCGGCGATCATTGCGATAAACTCTGAGTTGGTGGGTTTCCCCTTCACATTGGATACAGTATAGCCAAAATATTTTTGAAGCGTCTCCAAGTCGCCCCGGTCCCAGGCCACCTCAATGGCGTGGCGGATGGCCCGCTCCACCCGGGAGGCGGTGGTATTGAACCGCTTGGCTACCTCAGGATAGAGCACCTTGGTCACCGCGTTGATGACATCCATATCGGCCACTGCGATCAGAATGGCTTCCCGCAGATACTGATAGCCCTTGATATGGGCAGGCACCCCCACCTCGTGAATGATGGAGGTGACAGTATTTTCCAAATTATAGGGGATATCTCCATTTTCTTCCTTTTTATTTTCGCCGGTCAGCTGCCGGATGCGCTCACACACCGTGCTCACCCGGCAGGGCTTGGTCATATAGTGGTCCGCTCCCTTGGCGGCGGCCAGCTCGGCCATGCTTCCCTTGGCAAAACTGGACAGGATCAGCACCTTGGGCCGATGCTCCAGCTTTCCCAGCTCCTCCAACACCTCGATGCCGTCCATCTGGGCCAGCACGATCTCCATGACTACCAGGTCCGGAGCCATCTCCTTTACCATTTGGACCAGTTCCTGCCCGTCTCCCGTCTCTCCCAAAACCTGGATGTCAGGCTCGCTGGCCACGGTCTCGATAAAGCTCCGGCGAAATTCTTCCCCGGTATCGGCGACCAAAATCCGTTTTGCACCCATTTTCACAATCAAATCCCTTCCGACAGGCTTCCGCACCTGCCCTTGTTTTTCCCTTATGGGGTTTCGACCGGTCACCAATAATTTATCATAATCAGACAGCATATGCAAGATGTTTTTGGTATTTTTTGGAAATCAACTTTTCGGGTATCTTCCGCTTTTTTCGACAGAACGCCGGCACTCAGGAGACCTGGGCCTGCTCCTCCCACACACACTGGGAGACCATATTTTTCGCCAGAATGCCGTATCCCCGGGTAGGATCGTTGACCAGGACATGGGTCACCGCCCCCACCAGCTTGCCGTCCTGAAGGATCGGACTGCCGCTCATCCCCTGGACAATTCCTCCAGTGGTTTCCAGAAGCCGGGGGTCGGTGACCTGCACCATCAGGTTCCGGGTATCCCCCGCGGCTGCGGGGTAAACGTGAGTGATCTCCACCTGATACTCCTCCACCTGCTCTCCGGCAATGTTGGACAGGATGGTGGCGCCTCCTACATGCACCTCTTCCCGGGCGGCCACCTCCACAGCCTCCCCGTGAGGGGAGAGCGCTCCGTCCCGCAGGACGCCATAGATGCCCAGATTGGTATTGGCATACAGATCGCCCAGATCCCGGTTCACGTCAAAGCTGCCATGGAGCTCTCCGGGCGCGCCGCTCTCTCCCTTTTTTACATCGGTCACAGAAGCGTACATAATGCTCCCTGACTCCATGGGCATCAGCGTGGCCGTATCCACGTCGTTGATGCCGTGGCCCAGGGCAGCGAACACCCCGCTGTCCGGGTCATAAAAGGTCATGGTACCGATTCCGGCCATGGAATCCCTCAGCCAGACGCCCAGCTGATAGCTGCCCTGGGTATTCTGAATAGCCTGGACAGAGAGCTGGACCGGCTTTCCGTTCCGGGTGGCCCGCAGGGTCATGGCATCCCCCTGTTCATCACCCAGGATGTCCTGGACCTCCTCGATGGTGTTGACCTCCTGACCATTGATGTGGGTGATGATATCACCCGCCTTCAGGCCGCAGGTCCGGCCCGGGCTGGACGGACCGCTGTCCGTCTCCACCGCCGACAGGCCCACCACCAGCACGCCGTCGGAAAACAGCTTGATTCCCACCGCCCGGCCCAGGGGGACCACCTTGTCCCCCACCTGGGCGCCTGAGACCGGCTGAGCCCCTCCGCCGCTCCGGGGGAGCTCCAGCACCGCCCCCGCCGAGGCCGCCCGCGCTCCGCCGTCGGAGAGTGCCAGGCTCAGGATCAGGCACAGGACCAGGACCCCGGCAGCGATCCCGGTCCATGGCTTCTGCTTTGTCTCTTGCTCCATCAATTTCACCCCCTGTTTTCAAAAATCATGTCGTGGACTGCCCTTGGCGCCGTCCACACACTCATTATGGCCATCCCTTCCGCCGAAAAACCATGGCGGGACCTTCCACTCCTTCCATGGAAAATGCGGAAATGCCTCAGGCGCAGGGACCTCCATTTTTTACAGGGAGTTCTCTTCCCGAACTGTCAAAAATTTCTTTTGCGCACACAGCAGACGCCGTCCCTCGATTGGGACGGCGTCTGCTGATATTATCCGCGGAAGATGCACAAGATCAGTCCGTAAAGCACCGATGCACTGATTCCGAACACCAGCACTGGCCCCGCCACTACAAACAGCTTAGCCGCTGTGCCGGTGATCAGCCCCTCGCTTTTGAACTCCAGAGCGGGGGAGACCATGGCGTTGGCAAAACCGGTGATGGGCACCAGGGTTCCGGCCCCCGCCCGCTTGGCCAGCTTGTCAAACCACCCAAGCCCGGTCAGCAGCGCCGCCGCCAGGATCAGGGTGATGGAGACGGCGCCGCCGGCTGCATCCTGATCCATCCCCCAGTTCTGATAGAGGTTGGACAGCCCCTGCCCCGCGGTACAGATAGCGCCGCCCACCAAAAAGGCCCACACCATATTTTTCCCCAGAGGGGAGGACTGAGAGTATTGGTTGACCAGTTTTCCATAGTCCTGATTCGTCATATCCATGGCACACCTCCGCGATCCAAAAAATTCTCGCTCCTAATCTCCCCTTTTTTTCATGGATTATACGGCGGCATCTGCATAATTTTTTTGACGCGCCATACAATGCACCAGAACCGTTCTCATGGAAGGAGGCATATCCATGTTTTATCCCAAAAAGCTGATCGTCCCGGTATTTGTCTGCGCCGTTCTGGCG
Organism: Lawsonibacter asaccharolyticus; assembly: GCF_022453915.1. Classification (NCBI taxonomy): domain Bacteria; kingdom Bacillati; phylum Bacillota; class Clostridia; order Eubacteriales; family Oscillospiraceae; genus Lawsonibacter; species Lawsonibacter asaccharolyticus. The sequence continues at coordinate 558,365 of NZ_CP091870.1, read as the reverse complement.
GGCGTGGGCCTCCACTTTTTGTATGCCAGATTTCCCTGTACCCTCTCCGCCCTTCTGTCTCCCGTCTGTGAGAGCCTGTGGGAGCATATCAAGATCCTGTACTGGCCTTATCTGGCGGCATCCGCCTTCCTCGCCTGGGGGCGTCCCACCGGGATGCGCCCCTGGCTGCTGTCCCTTGTCATCCTGTGTCCCCTGATGCTGGTCCTGGGCCTGCTGCTCCATGCGGCGCTCGCCCTCCACGCCCTGTGGCTGGACATCGCCCTGTATCTGGGGCTGATGGCCTTCGGATTCTGGTTCCCTGTCCGCTTCTCCGGTCCCTTCCGGGGCTGGCGGTGGCGCATCCCCGCAATCCTGGCTTTCCTTCTGGGGGCGCTGATCCTCCTGTTCACCTTTTTCCCGCCTGCCGGGGTGCTCTTTGCCGACCTGTCCTGATTTTCGGCATGACTTTTGGGGGCCGGTGTGGTAAAATCCCTCTCAGGAGGTGAGGACCATGGTGCTGTACGGATTGGACGGCATGACGCACCGGAGCCAGGCCTACGGGCTTCTGGCTGTGGGACTGCGGGAGCACTGGGATCTGGAGCAGCTGCCCTCCATCGCCCGTGGAAAGCGGGGAAAGCCCCTTTTTCCGGACTTCCCCCAGCTCCGCTTCAACCTCAGCCACAGCGGACCCCGGGCCCTGTGTGCCCTGGACCGGGACGAGGTGGGGGTGGACATCCAGCAGATCACCCTGCGGCGTTCCGCTTTTCTCGACCGCCTGCTCTCCCCAGAGGAGCGGGCCTGGCTGCTGGGGCTGGGAGACGACCCGGAGGCCTTTACCCAGCTCTGGACCCTGAAGGAGAGCTTCTGCAAATTCACCGGTCTGGGTCTGACTCGGCCCGTCTCCGCCATCCCCGTCCCCCTTCCCCGGCAGATCCTCCCTTCCGGCGCCTGTCTCCCCTTCGGTTCCGTCTGCTTCACCCTGTTCTCCGGCCCCGGCTGGCGGGCCGCCGTCTGCTCTCCTGCCCGCTGCGCCTCCTCCATCCGCTGGCTCACGCCGGGGCAACTCCCTCCCGTGGGAAAGAAAATCCCCCAAAAGTGAAAAATCCCCTTTACATTTTGGAAGATCCCTGCTATAATAACGGAGCGCATTGAGAAAATGCTTCTTAATATGCGGCCGTAGTTCAATGGATAGAGCGTCAGATTCCGGTTCTGAATGTTGGGGGTTCGAGTCCCTTCGGCCGTACCAAAAAGAAAGACATGACCAACAGGTCATGTCTTTCTTTTTGGGCTTCACCGTCCGGGGGCGGCTTCACTCTGCCTTGACCTGCTGCGGTCTATTCGTTAAAATGGTTCTAGAAAATAGAAGAGGCATGTCGGAATATAAACTATTTTGTGAGGAGGCCTACGCAAGCCAATATAAGGTTTCTTCTGAGACAATAAATCGGATTGTAGCGCATACGCAAATAAACTCCCTTTTTCAACAAACTGTTGTGATCTAAGGGCGCGGTTTAGCGGCGAAAAGAAGCCCGTATTCAATCAGATTAGATGAAGGAGCAAATTGAATGAAGCCTAAAATGAGCTTTCGAGACTGGTGCATCCAAAATCACGCCTATCTGCTGCTCCATTTTTATCAGGAAGGGAACAACCCGTGCGCTCCTGAAGAAATCGGATTTTCCGCCGGAAAGCGTGTGAGGTTCCGCTGCCATGTCTGTGGGCTGTCATGGCAGCGCACGTTGAATCATGCCACAAGGCATCCGGTGGTCCAAACCTGTCCCTTCTGCGAACACCGAAAACCCAGCCCGTTTTACAATCTGGCGACGGAGTACCCGGAATTGAAGGATGAATGGGACAGCGAAAAAAACCCATTCCCGCCGGAAAGCTGTTTGCCCCATTCAAATCAAAACGTCTATTGGCACTGTGCAAAAAACCATCGGTGGAAGGCCATAATCTGTGATCGCGCTGAAACAGCAGAGAAAGCACGAAAATCAGGAGCCCCGGTGTGCCCCTACTGCTCCGGAGAGCGTGTGTCCACAACCTATAATCTGGCTGAAAAATATCCGGAAATTGCCGTGGAGTGGGACTATGTATTAAACAGCGGGCAAAAGCCGGAAGATTTTTTACCGCACAGCAACCAAAAAGCTTGGTGGAAATGCATGTATAATCCCTCGCACAAATGGTTGGCAAGAATCTCCAATCGGACGTCGTTGGGACGAGGCTGTCCCCAATGTGCAAAGGACTTTAAAATGTCCTATCCCGCGCGCGCATTATTCTATTATTTGCGGCAGGCCTGCCCGAGCTGCACCTGTGAGGAGCCATTCCGAAAATATAAAATGGATATTTTTCTGCCTGAACGCGAATTGGTGCTGGAACATGATGGGTATTATTACCACAGCAGTTTGGCAGCCAGAAAGAGGGCGGAACGGAAAGACCGCGCTCTGCGGGAGGCGGGGTATCAGGTGCTTCGCATCTGTGACAGCAGGGAACTGGCTGGGCCGATTGTGATTCAAAAGGCGGAAATTCTGTACAGGTTTGACGAGCGAGACCGGTATCTTGACCAAATGATCGCTGCTGTATTTTCCTATCTTGATTTGCCGCCGCTTGATTTTCACCACCGGCGGGATCAATATGCAATCAACCAAATGTATTTTCATGAGCGAAAGAAACGCACCCTGGCGGTAGAATATCCAGAGATTGCGAGGGAGTGGAGCGCCCGCAATACTGACAAGCCTGATACTGTATTCAGCGGCTCGCCTCGAAAAGTTTGGTGGCACTGCCCAAAGTGTCAGCAGGAGTATCAAGCAACGATTTCCAATCGAACGAAACATAAATCAAATTGCCCTTTCTGTGCCAATCTCCGGGCATATGAGAAAAACTGCCTGGCAGTACTCCGGCCGGAAATTGCCGCTCAATGGCATCCCGAGTTGAATTTCCCCCTGACGCCTTATGATGTAGTTCCCGGCTCTGAAAAAGAAGTATACTGGGCATGTTCAGAAGGACATGTTTGGAAGGCAGCCATCTGTTCCCGCACCAATCCCCGCGAAAGCAGATGCCCCATATGTCATCCGAGGACCGTGACGCGATGCGGCCCAATGCGGCCGATGGATCCTGCGCTTGTTCAGATCTGGCACCCCACAAAAAATTTGCCGGTTATGCCCAGTGAGATAGCGTGTCAATCAAATAAAAAATTTTGGTGGAAATGCGAAAAAGGTCATGAGTGGCAATGTGATCCCAGCCATCTCAACAAGCTGGTACCTTTAAAGCGTTGCCCCTATTGCAATGACCGGGCTGTTTGCGGGGACAATTCCCTGCTTGCGCGGTATCCGGAGCTGGCACGGGAGTGGGACCACAAACTCAATTTTCCACTGACACCGGATCAAGTGCTCTATTGCTCCGGCAAAAAGTATTGGTGGCGGCGCGGGGAGTTCGTGTGGCAGGCGAGCATCAAAGATCGTCAGCGGAAAGGGGAGGGGATTCCCCGTGGCCAATACCTCAAGTGCTACCCGCACCTGCGCCTGTCTGTGACTCATCCGGAGCTCGCCGCCCAGTGGGACGGCTCAAAAAACGCGTTGCTGACACCGGATCAGGTTTCTGCGCAGTCCGGGAGAAAGATTTGGTGGCAATGTGAAAAGGGGCATGTTTGGCAGAGTACCATCAACAAGCGGATCCGCGGGGATGGCTGCCCATATTGCTCAGGCCATCGCCCAAGCAAGGAATATTGTTTGCAGACCTGTTACCCTGCCATTGCCGCCCAGTGGCACCCGGAGAGAAATAAGGGGCTGACACCTCGGGATGTGACGCCGGGAAGCGGAAGAAATGTTTGGTGGCAATGTGAGAAGGGGCATGAATGGAAAGCCTCTGTTTCCAACCGGAGCCGGAGAGGACATAACTGTCCCTATTGTGCGGATCGCTCCAAAAGGTTGGGCAGCGTCGCGGAAGCACGGCCTGACCTGCTTGGGGAATGGAATTATGGGAAGAACACCAAAACACCGCAAGATTGTTCTGCGCGGTCCAACAAAAAAGTATGGTGGAAATGCAGCGTCTGCGGCCATGCGTGGCAAGCATCCCCCGACAACAGGTTTTGCGGAAGCGGCTGTCCCGTCTGCGCAAAAAAGCGGCGCGGCTCAGAGGGCCGGTTGGGTGGTTCTCCTATACCTCTTTAAAATTTCAAAATATCGATTTTAACCGTCCTTTGCAAAGAAAAAGCTCCAAAAGCCTGACTTTATAGTGATAAGGAAGTAGAAATTATCATTAACTTGACGATTGACAAACAAGGTTGCGAAAAGCAAGTGTACTAAACAAAAAGTACACTTGCTTTTTAGCTATACCTTGGAACGCACATGAATAATTCGACATAACTCCTTTATTTGTGGTATAATTAAAAAATAGAAATAAGCGGAGGGGTATCATGTATTTTACTTAGCACTTTATTACCCTCCTTACTATAATCAGTCTATACAATAGACAAAAGGAGGGTCTACAGGATGGTGGTGCGGAAAGAAGTCTGTCTAACTCAGAGCGAATGGTATGTGATGGATTGTCTGTGGGCGTATGCGCCTCAGACAGTGATGCAGCTGGCCACCGATCTCTCCCAGCGGGCAGGCTGGGCCAAGAGCACCACCATCACCACTCTGGAGCAGATGGAGGCCAAGGGACTGGTCCGCAGCACACCCGTGGGCCGGGACACGCAGTATCACCCATGTGTGCGGCGGGAGGAGGCAGCAAAGTCGGAGGTCTGCTCCTTCCTGGACCGTATCTATCGGGGGAGTGTGGGGCTGATGGTGTCCGCCATGGCGGATGGCAGGCAGGCCATCCAGCAGCGGGTGGCCCGGCTGGGGAAGGGGGACCGCTCCAAAAAAGCCGCTCTGGCCGCAGCGGCGGTGCTCCTGACGCTGGCGGCGGTGCTCGCCTTCGGGGGCGGTCCCCCCTCCCCATACAGCTACGCCGGGTATGCGGCGGCCGTGGAGGGCGCTCGGTCCATCCATCTCACAGCGCCGCCAGTCTCCAGCGCGGGGTATCCTCCCATAGAGGAGGAGGGTGCCCTGGAGGAGGCCCGGTCGCTCCTGCTCCAGGCGGTAGAGTATGACGACAGCAGGGATGCGACAGCTTTCGGGTTCTCGGACATGGCTCCATATTCCTATCAACTGGCCCTCTCCATGAGGGAGGACTGGATGTATTTCTACCTCTATCCCTCATCCAACGGCCCGGTCTATGTCCTGCCCTATCTGGACGGGGCGGCCAGCGGGGCCGTCCCCGTGGCTGCCCTGCCCAGCAGCACCATTTCTCAGCTCCTCCGTCTCTCAGCTCAGTCTCCCTCGATTCAGACCCAGGATGACCCTGCTCTCCGCCATCCGGCAGGCCGACGCTGTCCAGTGCTGCAAGGGGCGCGCTTACAGCAGCACTGCGCCCCTCATCTCCTCCCCAGAGGCCAGGGCACAGCTGGTCACCCTCCTTTCCGGCGGTGGGCACCCCACCGATTCCGTGAACTTTGACCCGGATACGGTTCCCTTTCTCCGCATTTCCGGCGGGCCAGGAGACGGCGCAGTCTTCTATCTCGCTGAGCAGGAGCGGAACTGCTGTCTGATCCTTGCCCAAGAGAACGGTCCGCTTCCCCTGGCCCTTCTCCCCAGCGGAACTGCCCAATGGGTCCAGGAGCTGTCTTGGCTCCAGGACCTCTCCACCGTGGCTGCTCAAGCCCATTCCTTTGCGGCATACTTCGGCTCTCTCACCGGACGGTACGCCTCCATCCGGGACGCCGACCTGGTGGAGGAGGTGCGGCAGCTCTTGTCCTCCAGTAATCCCCAGGACGGTACCCTGGACCCTGCGGAGCTGTACTATGACTCCTGCCTGATCTTCTGCGGCGAAGGCGGCGGGGAACTGGGCCGTCTCTCCCTGTCCAGCAGGGAAATGTGCCACGCTCTGGTGCAGATCAGTGACCGGCAGGAGGATCGGGATCGGGCCGCTTGACAGCCACCGTCTCCTGGCCTCGCGCCTCTTGTGTGGGCGTAAAGATATCCTGACGCCACCCCGTCCGCCTCCCCCCGGCCCTTGTGCCTGTGGGAGGCGGCATATTTTCCCCCTGTTGTCAAATTGACGGATTTCCGGCATAAAAAAGTCGTATTTCCTGCGTTTTCAGCCGTTAAGAATCCGTTAAGATTGTTGTAAAGTTTTTGCGCCTGCACTATCATTAGAAGTGATTATTTTGGGTCCTTATGGCGTCCCAACGGTAGGAGTTTCTTGATTTATGAGTCTGCGCATCGGTATCGACATCGGCTCCACCACGGTGAAAGTGGTGGTGCTGGATGAACAGAACAAGCTGCTGTTCCGCTCCTATGAGCGGCACTACTCCAAGACCCGGGAGCGGGCCTGTGAGACCCTGAAGTCCATCTCGGGCCAGCTCAGCGGCCAGCGGGTCAAGCTGGTCATCACCGGCTCCGCCGGCCTGGGGGTGGCCAAGGCTGCCGGCCTGGACTTCGTCCAGGAAGTGTACGCCACCGCCGCCGCGGTGAACACCTACATTCCGGACACCGATGCCGTCATCGAGCTGGGCGGCGAGGACGCCAAGATCATCTTTTTCGGCGGCGCGCTGGAGGAGCGGATGAACGGCTCCTGCGCCGGCGGGACGGGCGCCTTCATCGACCAGATGGCCACCCTGATGAATGTGTCGGTGAACGAGCTGGACTCTCTCTCCCTGAAGCACGAGAAGATCTACCCCATTGCAAGCCGCTGCGGCGTGTTCGCCAAGAGCGATATCCAGCCCATCCTGAACCAGGGCGGTCGGAAAGAGGACGTAGCCGCCTCCATCTTCCAGGCGGTGGTGGACCAGACGGTAGCCGGCCTCACCCAGGGCCGGGAGCTGAAGGGAAAGATCGTCTTTCTGGGCGGGCCCCTCCACTTCCTGATGGGCCTGCGGCAGCGTTTTGTGGAGACCCTGAAGCTGGACGGGGAGCACGCCGTCTTTCCGGAAGACGGGGACTGCTTCGCCGCCATGGGCGCGGCCCTGTGCGCCACCGACTACGAGCCCGTCCCCTTTGAGGACGCCCTGAAGCGGCTGGAGGAGAGCCGGGAGACCAACACCTCGGCGGACACCATGCCCCCTCTCTTTGACACGCAGGAGGAGTACGACGCCTTTCTGGTCCGGCACAATGCCAGCCGGCCCCCAGAGGCGGACATCCACACTTACGCCGGCCCCGCTTGGCTGGGGATGGATGCAGGCTCCACCACCACCAAACTGGCCCTCATCACCGCCGACGGCGGACTGCTCTACACCTACTACCACTCCAACCTGGGCAACCCGGTCTCCATCGTCCTGGAGCAGCTGAAAAAAATCTACGAGCTGTGCGGCGACCGCATCCAGATCAAAGGCGCGGCGGTCACCGGCTATGGCGAGGACCTGATCAAAAACGCCTTCTCCTGTGACCTGGGCCTGGTGGAGACGGTGGCCCACTACAAGGCCGCCGCCCACTTCAACCCCGATGTGGATTTCATCATCGACATCGGCGGCCAGGACATGAAGTGTTTCAAGATCCGCAACGGCGCGGTGGACTCCATCATGCTCAACGAGGCCTGCTCCTCCGGGTGCGGCTCCTTTATCGAGACCTTTGCCAAGGCCCTGGGCTCCAACATCGCCGACTTCTCCAAGATGGGCCTGTTTGCCAAAAAGCCCGTCAACCTGGGCTCCCGCTGCACCGTGTTCATGAACTCCAGCGTCAAGCAGGCCCAAAAGGACGGCGCCAGCGTGGAGGACATCTCCGCCGGCCTGTCTATCTCCATCGTGAAAAACGCCATCTACAAGGTCATCCGGGCCGCCTCCGCTGACGACTTAGGCCAGCACATCGTGGTCCAGGGCGGGACCTTCCTCAATGACGCGGTGCTCCGCTCCTTTGAGCGGGAGCTGGGGCGGGAGGTGACCCGGCCCACCATTGCCGGCATCATGGGGGCCTTCGGGGCCGCTCTGGCCGCCCGGGACCTGCACCTGGAGCGGAGCGCCCTGCTCTCCTCCCAGGACCTGGAGAAGTTCACCCACACCGCCAAGCCCGCCACCTGCGGTCTGTGCACCAACCACTGCTCCCTCACTGTCAACACCTTCGACGGCGGGCGGCGCTTTATCTCGGGCAACCGCTGCTCCCGCCCCCTGGGGGAGGAGCCCCACCATCTGCCCGACCTGATGCGGTACAAGTATCAGAAGCTCCGTGCTCTCCACGGCAAGGGAGAGGGGGACGGTTCCCGGGGCCGCATCGGCATCCCCTTCGGGCTGAACATGTACGAAAACCTCCCCTTCTGGTTCACTTTCTTCACCAAGCTGAACTTTGAGGTGGTCCTCTCCCCTGAGTCCTCCCGCAAGCTGTATCTCAAGGGGCAGCGCACCATCCCCTCCGACACAGTGTGCTACCCCGCCAAGCTGCTCCACGGCCACGTAGAGGCCCTGGTGGAGGCGGGGGTGGACGCCGTCTGGTACCCCTGCATGTCCTACAACAACGACGAGGGCATCGGAGACAACCACTACAACTGCCCGGTGGTGGCCTACTACCCCGAGCTGATCGCCGCCAACGTGCCCTCTCTAAAGCAGACCCGTTTCCTGGACCCCTATGTGGGCCTGTGGCGGCACAAGGACTTCGGCAAGCGCATTGCCCAGCTGATGCATCAGGAGTTCGGCATCCCCAAAAAGGAGTCGGCAGCCGCCGCCCGGGCCGCCTACGAGGCCTATGAGGCCTACGTCCACGACGTGCGCGCCACCGGCCAGGAATACATCGACTACGCCCGCTCCCACGGGCTGAACATCATCGTGGTGTGCGGCCGCCCCTATCACATCGACCCGGAGATCAACCACGGCATCAACGATCTGATCACCTCCTTCGGCTTCGTGCTGGTCACGGAGGACGCCCTGAGCTATCTGGAGGGCTACGCCCCCCGGAAGGTGCTCAACCAGTGGACCTTCCAGAGCCGGATGTACAACGCCGCCCGGTATGTGTGCACCCAGCCCGACATGCAGGTGGTCCAGCTGGTCTCCTTCGGCTGCGGCACCGACGCCATCACCACCGACGAGATGCGCTCCATTCTGGAGGACGGGGATAAGCTGTACACTCAGCTGAAGATCGACGACATCAGCAACCTGGGCGCCGTCAAGATCCGCATCCGCTCCCTCATGGCGGCCATTGATGCGCGAAAAGAAAATTAGAAATCAGAAATGAGGGAACTGGGACCGACCCGCTCCGGCGGGACCGGTTCAAACGCGCCGGCGCAGCCGGCCCCCTCAATTCCTGACTTTTCTTTCCCCATTCCTGATTTTATTGCGACTATCGGCAGAAAGGGATTTTGATATGGCGAAGCTAGTATATGACGACACCGGCCGTCTCCTCTTTACCAAGGAGATGAAGGAGGAGTACACCATCCTCATGCCCCAGATGCTGCCCGTCCACTTCGGGATGTTCCAGCGTCTGCTGGAGCTGGAGGGCTACAAGGTGGATATGCTCACCTCCAACCACCGGGGCATCATCGATGAAGGGCTCAAATATGTCCACAACGACACCTGCTACCCCGCCCTGCTGGTCATCGGACAGCTGATCGACGCCATCAAGCACGGCGGCTATGACCCCCACAAGGTGGCCCTGTTCATCACCCAGACCGGGGGCGGCTGCCGGGCCTCCAACTACATCCACCTGCTGCGCAAGGCGCTGGAAAAAGCGGACCTGGCCTTTGTGCCGGTGATCTCGGTGAATCTGTCCGGTCTGGAGAAAAATCCCGGCTTCTCCCTCACTCTCCCCATCATCCGCAAGATGGTCTACGCCATGATGTACGGGGACATCATCGTCAATGTGGCCAACCAGGTCCGGCCCTATGAGCGGGAGCGGGGCGCCACTGACGCCATGGTCTCCACCTGGCAGGGCCGGCTGATCCAGGGCTTCCAGCAGGGTAAGGGGATGAGCCGCGGCCAGATGCGGACCAACTTTGACGCCATCTGCGCCGACTTTGCCTCCATCCCCGTCACCAGGGAGCAGAAGGTGCGGGTGGGCGTCGTGGGTGAGATCTATGTAAAGTTCTCTCCCCTGGGCAACAATAATCTGGAGGACTTTCTGCTCTCCGAGGGGGCCGAACCCGTGGTCCCCGGCCTCACCGATTTCATGATCTTCAAGATCTACAACCGGGTAGTGGACGTGGATCTGTACGGCGGCAAGTGGATCAAGAAGGCTACCTGCCAGCTCTTTATGAAGTACATCGAGGCCTGTCAGAAGGACATGATCCAGGCGCTGGAGCGCTCCGGCCGCTTCCGTGCACCGGGCACCTTCCAGGACCTGCACCGAATGATCCAGGGCTATCTGGGGGACGGCAATAAGATGGGAGAGGGCTGGCTCCTCACCGCCGAGATGCTGGAGCTCATCCACACCGGCACCCCCAACATCGTCTGCACCCAGCCCTTCGGCTGTCTGCCCAACCACATCGTGGGCAAGGGCATGCTGCGCAAGCTGAAGGACGACTATCCGTACAGCAATGTGGTGGCTATCGACTACGACCCCGGCGCCACCAAGATCAACCAGGAGAACCGCATCAAGCTGATGCTGGCCAACGCCAAGGCGCTGGCCAAGCAGCAGGGCGGGGAAGCCCCCGCCGCCGCCCGGGAGGCGGCCCCCACCCCCTCCTCCTACACCCACGCTGGGGCCCACGCGTAAATTCTATCTTCCAGAGGGCGGAGCTACATGGCTCCGCCCTCTTTGGGAGAAAAACAAGGCGTCTGAGCTCTCACTCAGACGCCTTGCCTGTTTCCTCGTACGGAGTTCACGCCTCCGGGTCCCAGATCCCCTGGGAACAGTCCAGGTCTGGGTCCAGCTCTTCCACCAGCAGGGCCAGCCGCTCCTCTCCTTCTGGGAGCCCCGCTTGGGAAAGCAGGTCCGCCATACCGTCCTCCGGCGCCTCCAGCCAGACCCGCTGGGCATACCGCTCCAGCAGCTGGGCCGTCTGGCCGCCGGGACTCTCATCCCCCTCCAGCACCGCCCAGGTGCTCCGAAGGGCCAGCCGCGTCCCGTAGGGCTCCAGAGCCGCCTCCGCTCTGGCGAGGAACTCCTCCACCGGCTGAGACAGGTGCTCCAGGTCGTAGGCATTCCCCTGCTTGATATAGCCCAGATTTCCCTCCGCCGGATAGCCCCAGTTGTCCAGCAGGATCTCGTCAAAGCCCAGCTGGGCCAGCTCCACCATCAGAGCGACCAGATAGTCCTGGACCGCCTGACTGGCTGGGCTGCTCCACCGCAGCTCCTCCGGATCGGTCCACCGGTAGCCGCTGTTGGTCCGGATGGCATATGTCTCATCCTTGGCCAGGGCGTGGTCCCGGAAGCAGGACAGGCGGGCCACCGTGTACAGTTCCCCGCTGTTGAGGGCCTGGAGCTGGCGGTTGATGTCCGCCTGTCCGGCGTTGACCCCCGCCGAGGCGGCCATGGCCAGCTGGGAGACGAAGCCCAGCTGGCCCCGGTCTGTCTTCATGTCCAGCAGGACGCTGTTGGCTCCTGCCTGGGCGGCCAGCGCCTCCGCCGAGCCGTCCTCCACCGCTGAAAGGGGGACAGTCACCGCCGCCAGAAGGGGCTCTCCCTCCTCCGGTGTCTCCTCCGGCTGGGAGGCGGCAGGCTCTACCGCCACCCGGAAGTCCTCCGGCTCCTGGGCCGGTCCCTCCTTTTGAAAGAAGGGCAGCTCCAGGTGATAACCCCCGTCGTCGTAGACGATGTATTTCTGCGCCATCCACACTCCGGCCACGGCCAGCACCACCAGTACCGCCAGGATCAGGGCTACGGTCTTCAACACGTCTGTGGTGCTCCTCCGTCCCCGGTAGGAGCCGTACACGAACCGCTTCCCGCGCATCACGGACCTCCTTTCCCACCCACCCGGCGTGAAAGGGGTCCGCCCTCTCCCTCGGGGGGTCGTCTCATTTCAGTATGCCGCCTTTCGGCGGCGCTATTCCCTCTCTCCCGCTCCCGCGGTCAGATCACGATCCCGCCGTTGGGCTGGATCACCTGTCCGGTGAGGAAGGGGGCGCCGCCCCCTGCCAGGAACCACACGCTCTCCGCCACCTCTTCCGCCGTGCCGATCCGGCCCAGGGGGGTCTCCTCCGCCAGAGCGGCCAGGGCCTCGCTATCCAGTCCCCCGTTCATCTCCGTGTCGATGACCCCGGGGGCCACGCAGTTGACGGTGATGTGGGAGGGCCCCAGCTCCTTGGCCAGCGCCTTGGTCAGGCCGATGACCCCCGCCTTCGCGGCGGAATAGGCCACCTCGCAGGAGCCGCCAGTGACCCCCCACATGGAGGATACGGTGACGATGGCCCCCCGCTGCCGGCGGACAAAGCCGGGGACCGCCGCCCGCAGGGTGTAGAACACCCCGTCCAGATCCACCCCCATCACCTGGCGCCACTGCTCGTCCGTGGTGTCGGTAAGCAACTGCTGGGGCAGGGCGACCCCTGCGTTGCACACCAGGGCGTCCAGGGGGCCCAGCTGTTCCTCCGCCGCCCGGACCAGAGCGGCCGCCTGGGCCGGGTCAGACACATCGCCGGGCAGGAGGGCGGTCTGTCCCCCGGCGGCGGCGATCTCTGCTGCCAGGGCCTCCGCCCGGCCACGGGAGGTGCGGTAATTCACCCCCACACGCCAGCCCTCCCGGGCAAAGCGGCGGGCCACCGCCGCCCCGATGCCCCGGGAAGCTCCGGTGATAAGCACAGCCCTGTCCATCGCCTCTCCTCCTTACAGATTGCTTTTGAAGTTCCCCAGGACCCGCATCTCTGCGGATGCCTGGGACAGCTCCTGGAGGGCACCGTCCATCGCCGGGTCCGCCAGACTCCCGTCAAACTCCAGGAAGAACAGATACTCCCAGCTCCGTCCCGGCAGAGGGCGGGACTCCAGCTTCACCAGGTTCAGCCCGTGGACGGCAAAGATGGTGAGTACCTCATGGAGGCTGCCCACCTCGTCCGGAAGGCTGAGGACCGCGGAGATCTTGTCCGCCCCCTCCCGCAGCTCCATCACCGGGGAGACCACCACGAAGCGGGTGGTGTTGTTGCTGTTGTAGTTGACTCCCCGGGCCAGAATCTCCAGGCCATACAGCTCCGCCGCCCGGCTGGAACAGATGGCCGCCTTGGTGATATCCCCGGTCTGGGCCACATACTGAGCGCTGCCCGCCGTGTCCCCGTGGGCCACCCCCACCCAGCCGGGATGCCGGGCCAGGAAGGGCTCGCACTGGAAGAGCCCCTGCTCGTGGGAATAGACATGGGTGATGGTATCCAAGGTAGCCCCATGGGGAGCCATCAGGCAGTGCTCTACCTTGACGGTATTCTCCCCCACGATGTAGCACTCATACCTGCCCAGCAGCTCGTACACCTGGCGGATAGCCCCGGTGGAGCTGTTTTCGATGGGCACCACGCCGTAGTCCGCCCCGCCCTGGGCCACTGTCTGGAACACCTCTTCAAAGGTGGGCAGGCCCTGGCACCGGCAGTCCTCTCCAAAAAAACGCAGGGAGGCCATCTCGCTGTATGCCCCCGCCACGCCCTGATAGACCACCCTGGGTCTCTCCACCGGCTGCCGCGCGGCGGCCTCGGCCCTCCGGCATCGGCTGTATCCCGGACCGGGATCGTTCCCTCCCACCCGGCGCCGCAGGTCCCGGCGGCTGAGGGCCAGCACAGTCTCAAACAGGTGGGCCAGCTCTAGTTTCCGGCCCTCATCCAACGTCTCCGCCGCTGCGCTCCGGAGCACCTCCAGCTCCCGCCGGGGGTCCATCAGGGGCAGCCCCAGCTCCTCCTTGCAGGCCCCGATCCGGCCGGTCACCTCCATGCGCTTCAAAAACAGCTCCGCGATCTGATCGTCCAGGCGGTCCACCTCTTGCCGCAGGGCGGCCAAACAGTCTTCCATTTCCGCTCCTCCTTACCCAAACACGCCCTGGACCAGGGCCATATACAGGATCGTCCCTCCAAAGATGGAGAGCAGATCGTTCCCCTTCCACAGATGGAGGAGGACCACCGCCCCGCAGGAGAGGAGGGCGGGTACCCACCCCGCCGGGGTGGCAAAGCTGACGCCCTTCAGGCAGTAGACGATCAGCATGGCCATGATGGCCGGGGGCAGCACCCGCCCCAGATAGAGCACCGCCTTGGGGGGCTCCTCCCCCCGGTCAAAGAGCAGGAAGGGCAGCAGCCGGGTGGCAAAGGTCACCACGGCCATCACCAGGATCAGGAGCAGATCCCGTGTGGTCTCTCCGTTCACAGCGTCCGCTCCTCCTTTCCTGTCCCGGCCTTGTGCAGGGCCTGTCCCTCCGGCATTTTAGGTGAAAATACCAGCAGGGCGGCCACGATGACCACCAGCGCCAGGATCAGCATATTATCCTCCCCCGCCAGCCGCAGGCTGGCCAGGGTGGCCAGGCAGCCGATAGCAGCTGGCAGATGGTTCCGGGTCCCCTTCCATTGGCCCACCGCGATGACGATGAAGAGGGCGGTCATGGCGAAGTCTACTCCGGTGGTGTCAAAGGACAGGGCACTGCCCAGCAGGGAGCCCAGAACCGTGCCCAGCACCCAGTAACTGTGGTCCATCAGGGCAATGGCCAGGTAGTAGTCCTTCTCCCGCACCCCCTCCGGCGCCTTGGCGGACGCCAGCAGCGCATAAGTCTCATCAGTGAGGGAAAAGATCATATAGAGCTTCCGCAGCCCCATCCCCCGGAACTTTTCCAGCATAGACAGGCCATAGAACATGTGCCGGAAGTTCAGCAGCAGGGTCATCAGAGCCGTCTGAAGGGGGGAGGCCCCCGCAGCCAGCAGAGTCACCCCCATGTACTGTCCGGCCCCGGCATAGATGATCAGGCTCATCAGCAGGGCCCAGAACACATTGTATTCCGCCGAATCCATCATCAGGCCGAAGGCCATCCCGATGGCCAGATAGCCCATCAGCACCGGAATGGTGACATGGAAAGCGGCGGAGAGGACGTTTCGATCCATCTCTCTCATTCACCCCATAGCGGTGGTGCCGTCTGCTGAGACGGGGCAGCACACACCTCCGCCGGGCACCAAGTTTGTTGCGTTCCACATTTTACTCGTTTTTGGCCGGATACGCAAGGGATTTTCCCACTTTTTCCGCCATTTTCCGGGAACGGGCCCGTTCCTTTCTTCTCTCCTGTACAGATGACATAAAGATTCACAAATTTTCCCTTGTTTTTTCCGTCCCATTCCTTATAATAATTCGTAATCAGTAGCATCCGGGGAGTCCAAGGACGGGGCGCTCCGGGCGCCAATCTCATAAAAAAGTGAGGCCCCAGCTTTGAAAACCATGCTTTTTCTCTACAACCCCACCGCCGGCAAGGGGCGGGTGACGGCCGATTTGGCCGCTGTTCTGGATGTCTTTACCAAGGCGGGCTACCTGACCACCGTCTATCCCACCCAGGGGAAGGCGGATGCCACCCGCATCGCCGCCGAGCTGGGCGGCCAGTTCGACCGGGTGGTCTGCTCCGGCGGGGACGGCACGCTCAGCGAGACGGTGTCCGGCCTGATGCAGCTGGACCATCCGCCGGTGCTGGGTTACATCCCCTTCGGCTCCACCAACGACTGCGCCACCACCCTGCGCCTGCCCCGGGACCCGGTGAAAGCCGCCCAGACCGCCTCAGAGACCGGCGTTCCCCGCCCCTGGGATATCGGCAGGCTCAACGGCCGCCCCTTCGTCTATGTGGCCGCTTTCGGCGCCTTCACCGAGGTATCCTACGACACCCCCCAGGATCTGAAAAACACCTTCGGCCATCTGGCCTATGTGATGGCGGGCATCGCCTCCCTCCCCTCCATCACCCCCTACCACCTGAGGATCGAGTGCGACGACCAGGTGCTGGAGGACGATTTCTTTTACGGAATGGTGTGCAACACCATCTCCGTAGGCGGAATGAAGGCCCTGCCTACAGACCGGGTGGTGCTGGATGACGGGCTGTTTGAGGTCATTCTGGTCCGCAAGCCCACCAGCATCACCGACCTCACTGACAGCCTCCAGGCCCTTATCCGACAGGAGCCCCCCCAGTCAGGGGCCGTGCTCTCCTTCCACGCCTCCCATCTGAAGTTCACCGCCGAAAAGCCCATTCCCTGGACGCTGGATGGGGAGTACGGGGGCAGCCACGAGATCAACGTAGTGGAGAACTGCCGCCAGGCCCTGACTGTGATGCAGGGGGACTGAGCCCCCTTTCTTTCTCAAAGGAGCCCCGCTCCGCCGGCCATGGTGCCGGCGGAGCGGGGCTCCCTCCTTTTTGATGCGCTTATTCCCCAGACAGCGGGACCAGGTCCCCAACCAGGCTGACTGCCCGCTGGGCGCTCACGCCCTGTTCAAAAGCGAGAGCATGGCTGTATGTCCCGTCCTTCCACGCGGCCAGATAGGTCCAGTCCCCATTCCCCTTGATGGTCACCATCTGTTCTCCCGCACTCTGGCTCCGTTCCCAGCCGTAGGCAGTGTAGCTGCCGCTGACCTCCTGGCTCCCCCGGGCCACCCGATAGCTGATGCCCTCCGGCCAGTTCAGCTGGGCCACCGCTCCGCTGATCACCTGGATCTTTTCAGGGGCTCCCAGCTCCCCGGGAGCTTTCAATGGGAACCCCACCGCCTGCTCCGCCTCGGCTGCGGTCTGATACTCCACTGCCCCGCCGGAGGGCGGTTCGTCCTCCGTGGGTGGTGCGCCCTCTGTCCGCAGGGCCACGGTCCCCCCCTCCATCGTCACGGTGCAGGAGAGCAGCTGGAACATGGAGGCGGGGACGTAGGTACGTCCCGCCACCACCACCGGCGCCGCTCCATAGTGCTCCGGCGAGGTAGCCCCGATGGAGGACTTGCTGGCGCAGGCATAGCGGTCCAATCCGTAGGTCAGGTTCATGACCTGATCCTCATTTTCGATGCGGGTCCCGTTCTCTTCCGGCAGCCAGGTCACAGTCCATCCCAGGGCCTGGGCCACCTTCCACAGTGGGAGCATCACCTGTCCGTTCTCCTGGTAGGGCGCGGCGGGCGCCTCGCTCAGGTCCAGGCAAACTCCGTCCAGCGTCACCCTGCAGGCCGTGGAAGATGTCTGGCCCGCCCCGGCGGCCGGAGCCTCCCCGCCCTCCACAGCCCAGACGGGTACGCTCAGCAGGGAGGCGCACACCGCGCCGGCCAACAGCCGATTCCATTTCATAGTCGCGTTTCCTTTCCTGGTATCCAAAGTGTTCCTTCTATTTGTATAGACGACCCGACACGGGATTTTGTTCCATCCCGGACCGTTTATTTTTTCGTCCCCGCTCCTCCATACTAATGGGACACACACCCACTGTCAAGGGCGCAGCCGCAGATGTCTCTCTTTTCCAGTATACTGATTCTGCCGGACCTGGGGGCTCCCCGTCTCAGAAGAGGCTCAGCTGCTCTAGTCTCCGCTCCTGCCTCCGGCCCGCCTGCTCTTGGGCCACACCCTGCGGCAGGCTGTCCAGGAAGGGAGAGGGTCCGCCCCCGGCGCTGAGGATCAGCTCCTCCCGGGCCCGGGTCATCCCCACATAGAGCAGCCGGCGCTCCTCCTCCAGATCCGCCGGACGGCCGGGCATCTCAAGGGGAAGCGTGCCTTCTGTCAGTCCCGCCACAAAGACGGCAGGAAACTCCAGTCCCTTGGAGGCGTGGAGAGTCATCAGCCGGACAGCCCCGGACTCCCAGCCCCGGCCCGCAGCCCGGCGCACATCCGCCTCCTCCCCCAGAGTGAGGGCCTCCCAGAGGGAGCGGAAGGCTGGGTAGAACACCGCCGTATTCCGCAGCTTCTCCAAGGCCGGCGAGGTCCCGTACCGCTCCTCCCAGCCCTCTACCAGTTTCCATGGCTTCTCCTTCTCCACCGCTGGCTCCCACTCCTTCACCCGGTCCAGCCAAAGCTCCAGATGGCCATAGCCTCGGACCGCCTCCTCCAAGGCCGCCAGGTCTGCCCCCTGTGTCCAGAGGCGGCGGGCCCTTCCGGCCAGGTCGGCGGGACAGTCCCACAGAAGGCCCAGCGCGGTCTCCAGGGCTGCAGGGTCCGCCGGGCTTTGGAGGGAGCGGAAGAAAGCCAGCACTCCCCGCACCTGGCGGTCCTCCAGAAAGTCCTCCCGCCCGCTGACCACACAGGGGATGTCGTCGTGACGCAGGCACTTCTCCACCAGCTCCAGCTGCCGATGGGTGCGGCAGAGGACGGCGATGTCAGAGAAAGCCCGCACTGTCCGCTCGTGGCCCAGGGCCTGGGCCTCCAGCATGTCCACCCCGCCGGTCATACGGCCGATCTCCTTGGCGAGAAACACCCCCTCAGAGAAGGCATCCGGGCTCCTCACCATCCGTACCGCCGGGCCGGAGGGCCGGTTGGGGCGCAGGCGGCGGCAACCGCCCGGATTTTTCTCGATCACGGGGGCGGCAGCCTCCAGCACCTCCGGCGTGGAGCGGTAGTTCTCCACCAGCCGGATCTCCCGCAGCTCCGGCCGTTCCGCCCGCAGGCGCTGGAAACACTTCCCGTCCGCCCCCCGGAAACCGTAGATAGACTGGTCCGGGTCTCCGATGACAAAGAGAGACCCGCTGGCGCTCCAGGCCCGGACCAGCCGGTACTGGGTCTCGTTGATGTCCTGGAACTCGTCTACCAGCAGGTGCCGGAAGCAGGTCCGGCCCCCAGTGTCCAGCGCCAGCGCCCGGATGAGCAGGTCATCAAAGTCCAGCATCCCCCGCTCCTCCAGCCGGGCACAGTAGGCCTGCCAGATCTCCTCTTCCAGTCCAGCTGTCTCCAGAGACGCGCCGTTTTTCACCTGGGACACCCCCTGGAGCAGCGCCCGTGCGCTCCCCTTCCGGCCCAGCACCCGGAGGGTCTCCTCCGCCAGGGACAGGGCCTCCCCTTGGCCGATCAGCCCCACATCCCCCAGCAGAGCCAGGCAGATGGCATGGAAGGTCCCGATAGTCATGCGGGAGGCGGCCCGCCGCCCCAGGCGCTCCTCCAGCCGCTGGCGCATCTCAGCGGCTGCCTGGTTGGTGAAGGTCACCGCAGTGATCTCCCCCGGCCGGACCCCCCGCTCCTCCACCAGCCACGCGATTCGGTCCACCAGGGTCTTGGTCTTGCCTGTGCCAGGTCCGGCCACCACCGCTACGGTTCGCTCCTCCGCCGAGATGGCCGCCTGCTGCTGGGAATTGGAGCGCTGGAGGCCCTGCTCCCCCTCCCGCTCCGCCGCCTTCGGCCGCTTTGGGAGCTGTCCCCGCTTTTTCTCCCCCTGTTTTGGGGTCTCCTCTGCCCCAAACAGGGAGACCTGTCCGCTCAGGCGCTGGATCTCCGCCGGGGCAAGGAGGGAGATGGCACCGTATTCCCCGTCAAACCCGGGACGGCGCTCCACCTGCCCCAGCCGCAGGCGCCGGATGCCCTCCGCCACGCAGGGGCCCGCTTCCCGCTGCAGGTCCTCTATGGGGACGTCCCGCAGGATAGTGAATTCCGGCCCCAGGGTCTGCAGCAAGCGCTCATACTGTTCCAGGGTCTTTTTCCCGGCGGCCGAGCCGCCGGTGGAGGCGGCGATCACCTCCGGCAGGGGGGCCAGGCTCTCGAAGGGCTTGGCTTCCTCCGGCCGGAAGCCCGCCGGCCGGTCGGCCAGCTCCTCCACCCGGTGCTCCACCCCGATGGTCAGCTTTTTCCCGCACACCGGACACAGTCCGCCCCGTTCCGCCGTCTCGGCGGGGGTGAGGCACACCCCGCAGTTCCGGTGTCCGTCCAGGTGGTACTTTCCCTCCTCCGGGAAGAACTCCAGGGTGCCCAGAAGCCCCTCCCCGGTGCGGATAGCCTGGACCAGCTCCGGATAGGAGAGGCCGGTGTCCAGCAGGTCGGCCTCCCGGCCCAGCCTGGAGGGGGAGTGGGCATCCGAGTGGGACAGAAGGCTCAGCCGGTCCAGCGCCGATACCCGCCAGTTCATGGGCGGGTCAGAGGACAGTCCGGTCTCCACTCCGTGGATCTGGTCCGCCAGGTCCCCAAAGCACTCCTCGACGGTGTCAAAGCCGGAGAAGGCACCGAACATGGCAAAGTGGGGCGTCCAGATATGGGCGGGGATGAATTCGGCCTCTGGGCAGGTCTCCAGGGTCAACTCCAGCAGATCCCGGCTGTCCAGCCCCAGAATGGGGCGGCCGTCCGAGTGGATGTTGCCGATGGCCTCCAGCCGGACGGACAGTTCTTCCGCCGCTTCCAGGCTGGGGAGGAGGATCAGGTTGTGCACCTTCCGCGTCCGCCCGTGGCGCTTGTAGATGCAGCTGATCTCCCCGGTGACCACGAAACGGGGGGCGGCCCCGGGCGCAGTCCCCTCCATTGTCAGCCCCTCCCGCAGGGCATAGACCCCCTCCCCCGCGGGGACCAGCTGCTCCCGCATCTCCGCCCGCCAAGCCGGATGGGTGAAGTCCCCTGTCCCTATCAGCTGGATGCCTTTGCGCCGGGCCCACCAGTCCAGGTGGGGCAAGTCGCAGTCCCGGCTGGTGGCCCGGGAGAACCTGGAGTGGATATGAAGATCAGCAATATACATGGATGTCCCCCTCTTTTCACAAGGATCCCCTCCATTATACCGTTTTTCTCTCTCCGGTGCAATGCACGGGCCGGCTTTCTCCCCCTTTTTCTGTCATATTCCGGGAGTTGAAGACACTCCCTCCTCTCTTCTCTCCATCGCCCGCTGCACATCGTTGGACAGGATCTCCAAAAATTCCGATGCGGTGGGCGGCCCGTCCAGGGGATACCCCGCCATCTCCCGCAGCAGTTCCGGGTTGGTCCGCCACGCGATCTGCACCGCAGTGCGGATGTTCCGCTCCACCGCGGTCCATTTCCGCCCGCAGCGGCTGCCCACTTCCCAGTAAATCTCCTTGGTCACTGCCTCCAGGCTGTCCTCCTGGTCCACCGCCAGCTGAATGGCCATTACGATGCGGCCATAACAGCGGCATCGCCTCGTGATCCCTAGGGCGCGCAGTTCCCGTCGAATTACATTTATTTCATTCATCGACATTTCCTCCCAATTTAGTTTTAAGGAAATCATACGACAAAATGGAAGCAATTATATCAAATCCGACGATATGCGCTTAGATTCGTTTATATTCGACACTCGCTGTCCACATTCCCCCCTTTTTCTGCACCTCCTGCCCCCACATTCCTGAATTTTTATTTCCACCTATTTTGGGGGCTGGAAAATCGCTTCCTTTCATGCTATCCTCTGATAGGGATCCTTCTCTGTCCCCCCTGCCGCCTATCAGAAAGGAGCAATCATGCGGACACAACTCTGGCAGCTGGCCTGCCTCTATTGGACCACTGCAAACCTGCTGGCCTTCGCCCTGATGGGGCTGGACAAGCGCCGGGCCCGCCGGGGCTGTTGGCGCATTTCGGAGAAGGCCCTGTTCTTCTTTCCCGTCCTGGGCGGTTCCCTGGGGGGGATGCTGGGGATGTACTTTTTCCACCACAAGACCCGCCACTGGTATTTTCGGGCAGGCTTCCCTCTCCTGTTTCTGTTCCAGGCGCTCCTGCTCTTCTTTCTGTGGCGGTGGCTGGCGCCCTGATATGCCTGGAGCAGGCTGTCCCCGCTGTGCGCACGTCTTGTCCACTCACGACAGGCAAAGTTCACACTTGCAGGACAAGTCGTATTTTTTCACATACATGCCGCCGAAAAAGCAGATTTAATTCACTCTGTCAAAAAGTCCTTCAGGGACCTTTTGGCAGCCTGTAATTCCTTCGCACCTGCGGGTGCGGGACTCTGCGGATCGCTTCCCACGAGCTGAGGGGGCCCGCGGCCTGCGCCGCGCCCCCCCTCCTCTCCCCGCTCTGCCGGTGTCGGTCCCGGATATGAACTGCGCCCGCCTCAACTGAGGTGGGCGCAGCTCCCATTTACAGCTTTTTGTCGTAGCAGTTCAGGATCTCCCGGATAAAGCCCTGGAAGAAGAACTCCGTCCCGCCCACAAAGGTATAGCCCAGCTTGGGATACATGGTGTTGGCCGGAAGATTCCCCTCATAGGTGTCCAGGCGCATCACCTTTTTCCCCTTCCTGCGGGCCTCCTCCTCGCAGAAGGCCACAAACTCCCGTGCCTTCCCTCGCCCAGCCCACCGGGGGCTGATGCAGAGGGTGTGGATCACCATGACATCCTCCGGATCCGCCGGGACGGACCAGTTCAGTGCGGCATATTCCGCCAGCTGCTCTCCGTTCAGGTTGACGCAGCCGTACACCTCTCCGTCCTCCTCCGCCACATACAGGGTGCCGGCCTCCAGGGCCGCACGCGCGTGTTCAACCGTGGGGTACTTCCCCCGCTGCCAGTTGGTAAAGGAGGCGGGCCGTTTCTCCTCCTCCGCCAGGATCTCCTCATAGATGCTCCCCACCAGGGGCAGGTCCTGCTCTGTCGCCAGTCGGATCATACCTTCTCTCTCCCTCTTTGTCGATCTTGAAAAAATCGGGGCGGCTCAGCGCCGCCCCGGTCTTCTGCTTTACGGCCGGTCCTGCTCCGGCTTCTCATTGGGCCCTTCCCCGTCCTGAGGGGGCGGTGTCTCGTCATCCCGGGGCTGGGCGGGCGGCTCCTCCGGACCGCTCTGCTCCGGCTCTCCGTCTGGGAGCTGCGGCGCAGACACCGGCTCACTGACGATGTGGATGTTCTTGGCGGGGGGCTCGATGTCCCCAGTGAGGGAACGGCTCCTGCCGTGGGTGGAGGCGTAAGCGTCCTCCACCAGGGCGGGGTCCCGCCCCTGGATGATGGCCACCATCTCGCCGCCGGTGATGGTCTCCTTCTCCAGCAGGTAGGCCACCACCTTGTGCATGTCCTCCAGGTTTTCCCGGATCAGTTCCACTGCGTCCTGATAGCACTGGTCCAGGATGGCCTTTACCGCCTTGTCCATGACAGCGGCGGTGTCCTGGGCGCAGTCCAGGCCGTAGCCCCCGTCCAGGTACTGGTTACGGATGGAGCCCAGAGCCATCATACCAAACTCGTCGCTCATGCCGAACATGGCTACCATGTTCCGGGCCAGGTTGGTGGCCTCCTGGATATCCTGGGAGGCACCGTTGGTCATGGTGTTGAGCACCACCTGCTCGGCGGCCCGACCGCCCATGGAGACGGTGATTTTGGCCATCAGCTCTTCCTTGGTGCGCAGGTTGGTCTTGTCCTCCTCGGGCATCAGCAGGGTGTAGCCCAGGGAACCTTCCGTGTGGGGGACGATGGTGATCTTCTGCACGGGCTCGGCGTTCTTCTGCTTGTAGGCCACCATAGCGTGTCCCACCTCGTGGTAGGCCACCAGCTTCTTCTCAAACTCGGTAAGGACGCTGTTCTTCTTCTCGCTTCCAGCGATAACGAATTCGAAGGAGGCCAGCAGATCCTCCTGGGTGACCACTCTTCGGCCGTGCCGGACTGCCCGCAGGGCGGCCTCGTTCACCAGGTTGGCCAAGTCTGCGCCCACGGTCCCCGCGGTGGCCAGAGCGATCTTCTTGAGGTCCACGTCCTCTCCCAGCTTGATCTTCCGGGTGTGGACCTGGAGGGTGGCCAGACGGCCGGCCAGGTTGGGCCGGTCGATGGTAATGCGGCGGTCGAACCGGCCGGGCCGCAGCAGGGCCTTGTCCAGCACCTCGGGCCGGTTGGTGGCCCCCAGCACGATGACGCCCTTGCCCGGGTCGAAGCCGTCCAGCTCGGCCAGCAACTGGTTCAGGGTCTGTTCCCGCTCGTCGTTGCCGCCCATGCGGTTGTCGCGGGACTTGCCGATGGTGTCGATCTCGTCGATGAAGATGATGCAGGGGGCCATCTTGCTGGCCTCCTTGAACAGGTCGCGGACCCGGCTGGCGCCCACGCCCACAAACATCTCTACAAAGTCAGAGCCGGAGATGGAGAAGAAGGGCACGCCCGCCTCTCCAGCCACCGCTTTGGCCAGCAGGGTCTTGCCGGTGCCCGGAGGGCCCACCAGCAGGGCACCCTTGGGCAGCTTGGCACCGATCTCCGTGTACTTCTGGGGATTGTGGAGGATGTCGATGATCTCCTGGAGGGATTCCTTGGCCTCGTCCTGGCCAGCCACATCCCGGAAGGTGACGCCGGTCTTCTTCTCCACATAGACCTTGGCGTTGGCCTTGCCCACGCCGCCCAGTCCGCCCATGCCGCCCTTTCCACCGATGCCCCGGAACAGGAACATCATCAGTCCCACCATCAGCAGCAGGGGAAGCACATAGGAGAGGATCAGGCTGAGGAAATAGGCCGACTCGTCCACCGGCTCGGTGTAGGCGTGATCGGCGTGCTCCTCCAGCATGGCCAGCAGCTCCGGGTCGTCCACCCCGGCCAGGGGGACGGTGATATACTGCTTTTCCTCCTCCGTCTGGGCGGGAACAGGGATCAGGGAGTTCATCAGGCTTCCGCTCCCGCCGGAGGTCTCCTCCCGGGGCAGCTCCACCTCCACGCCGTCCCGCAGGGTGAAGGTGTATTTGCCGTTCTCCACATTGACGGTGTCGATCTTGTCCTCCGCCAGCCACTCCTTGAAGGTGGTGTAGGGCACTTCCACAGTACCCATGTTGGCATAGCTTGAGGTGCAGCTCTTGATCATCATTGTGAACAGCAGGGCCCAAAAGATGATGCTGACCAGGCCCATGATGTTTCTCTTGTTGTTATTTCCGTTATTGTTTCCTTTATCTGGTTTCAAAGGAGAAAACCTCCTGCCTTTTCCATAAGATCGTTCGGACTGCTCCGGCCGGGTGTGCGGGGTACATTGATTAGTATCATACCATATCTCCTTATTAAAAACAAGAAAGAGCGCTGTAAACATTTTGTGAAAGTTGACGATGCTGCCCCATCGCCCGTCTTTTTTCCTGGTTTCCTCTCTTTTCGGCCGTTTTCCTCCGATCCCCGCAATTTGACCCTTCCCCTCCCTGCCGGATTGTGATATATTATTTTATTATGCAAACTGGAACGACGGATGGGAGGACTGCTCCATGAACAAACGACCCCCGCTGCGCCGCTCCGCCCCTGTGGAGGCGGAAAACGACGGCGTCATTGAAGGCCGCAATGCGGTCACCGAGGCCCTGCGGGCCGGCGTAGCCATCGACAAGATCTTTCTCATGAAGGGGGACACCGATCCCACCCTGGGACACATCGCCTCCGCCGCCCGGGAGAAGGGCATTGTGGTAGTGGACGCCGACCGCCGGAAGCTGGACGGCATGAGCCGCACCCATTCCCACCAGGGGGTCATCGCACTGGCCGCCGTGCGGGAATATGCCACTGTGGACGACATCCTGAATATTGCCCGGGAGCGGGGTGAGGCCCCCCTCATCGTGGTCTGCGACGAGCTCAGCGACCCACACAATCTGGGGGCGGTCATCCGCACCGCCGACGCCGCCGGTGCCCACGGAGTCATCATTCCAAAGCGCCGCTCCGCCGGCCTGACCGCCGTGGTGGCCAAGACCTCTGCCGGGGCGGTGGCCCATGTGCCGGTAGCCCGGGTGCCCAACCTGCCCTCCCTGCTCAAGAAGCTGAAGGAGGAGGGCGTCTGGGTGTTCGGCACCGCTGCCGGCGGTACCACCCAGCTCTATCAGGCCGATTTAAAGGGCCCCGCCGCCATCGTCATTGGCAGCGAGGGGGACGGCATGGGCCGTCTAGTGGCGGAGAACTGTGACTTCACCGTCTCCATCCCCATGTTTGGCAAGATCAACTCCCTCAACGCCTCCGCTGCCGCTGCTGTCCTGCTTTACGAGGCGGTGCGTCAGCGCCTGGGCGGATAACGTACCTGCCGCCCCCAGGGGTCAGCGGCACAGAATTCCCATTTCACACATCACAGAGGAATGACCATGAGCGACCGTGAGGATAAAAAACTGAATCTCGGCGACGAGCTGGCCGATGTCAAGTCCCTGATCGCCGGTGCGGAGGACGGCGGCTTCTCCCTGGACGACATTCTGGCCGAGTACGGCGTCAAAAGCCCGCCGGGGCGCAGCGCCATCCCCCTGCGCCCGTCGCCCCCGGAGGACGACGGCCCCGACCTGCCCTGGCCGGAGGCCCCCCGTCCCCGTCGGAACCGAGACAACGTGGTGGCCTTCCCAGGGGGAGGAGCTCTACCTCCGGAGGAGGACGGCCCCGCCCCCCAGGATGAGTCCGAGCCGGAGAAGGGCCCTTCGGAGCCCGAAGGGGAGGCCCCGGAGGCAGACGCCGTCCTGGATGCCGAAGAAAATGGAGACAAGGTGGTCGAGTTTCCCGAGGAGGAGAGCCCTCTGGCCTCCTTCCTCAAGGACATCAGCAAAAAGGCGGATGACTACGCCGACCGTATGTTTGAGGAGTCGGAGCAGATGGACCCAGAGGAGGTCCGCCGCCTGGAGACCCTGATCCCCGGCACCGACCAGGAGACGGAGGAGGACCTGCGCTATGTCCGCCGGCCCCGCCGGCAGGAGCCCCCGCCCCCCGACCTCCCCCCCCAGGAGCTGGCCCGCACCTACGGCAAGGGCCTTAAGGGGCTCCGGGTCCGCTCCCTATTGGTCTTTCTTTTGGCCGCCGCCGCTCTGGTCCCCTGCCTGCTCCCCTCACTCCCTGTCTCCCTCCCCCCGGAGCTGGCGGTGGGATATCCCCTCCTCCTCTGGATCTCCGCCGGGCTTCTGGGGGCAGGTATGCTGCTGTCTCTCGACGTGCTGGCCGCCGGCCTGTGGCGCGGTGTGAGGCTGAAGGTGGGGATGGACACCCTGGCCGCCCTCTCCTGCGCCTTCACCCTGGCGGATACCTTGCTGCTGGCCGGGAGCCAAGACCGGGGCGGGCAGCTCTCCTACTGTCCCGCCGCCCTGTTCGGCCTGTTCTTCCTGCTCCACGGCACCTATCACAAGCGGTGTGCCCTGCGCCTGTCCTGCCGCACCGCAGCGGCTGCCGCGGAGCCCTATCTGGTCACTCTGGACGAGGGCAAGTGGAACGGGAAGGACACCTACGCCAAGTGGTCCGGCACCCCCGCCGGCTTTGGCAGCCAGATCCAGATGGACGACGGCGCCCAGCGCATCTACCGGGTGTTCTGTCCCGTCCTGCTGCTGGCCTGCATAGTCTTTTCCCTGCTGGCCTCCTTCGGCATCGGGGAGGGGGAGCACCTGATGTGGTGTCTCTCCGCCACCTTCACTGCCGCCGCCGGCTTCGGTGGGGCACTGGCCTATGGCCGCTCCTTCCACAAGGTGGCCCGCCGGGTCTCCCAGAGCGGCGGTGCCTTGGCCGGCTGGCCCGGCGCGGCCGGGTCCCGGCGGGGCAACCGGGTCCTCATCACCGATCTGGACCTGTTCCCCCCCGGCTTTGTGGAGCTCAACGGCATCAAGGTCTTTGGGGACTTCTCCGTGGAACGGGTGGTGGGCTACACCGCCACCCTGATCCGGGACTCGGGCTGTGGGCTGGAAAAGCTCTTCCACGACCTGCTCCGCACCCAGGGGGCCATCTTCCGCAGGGCGGACAGCCTGTGCTGCTATGAGGGCGGAGGCCTCTCCGCCAACATCCGGGGGGACCAGGTGCTGGTGGGTTCCGCCGCCTTCATGAACCTGATGGAGGTGCCCCTGCCCCAGGGGCTGAACGTGAAAAACGCGGTCTTCTGTGCCATCGATGGAGAGCTGGCCGGCATCTTCGCCCTGAATTACACCCTGCCCGACACCGTGTTTCCCTCCCTCACCTCCCTGCTTCGGGAGCGGGTTGGGCCGGTGCTGGCCACCCGAGACTTCAATCTCATCCCGGCCATGCTCCAGCAGCGGTTCAAGCTGGCGGCAGACCGGATGGACTTTCCTCCGGTGGAACGCCGGCGGGAGCTGTCCGATCCGGAGCAGGACCACACCGGCGTGCTCACCGCCGTGCTCTGTCGAGAGGGGCTGCTCCCCTTCGCCGAGTCGGTGGTGGGGGCCCGCCGCCTGCGCCGGGCCGTCCGGGCCTCCGCGGTGCTCACCTGCGCCGGCTCCACCCTGGGGGTTCTGCTGGCCTACTACCTGACCTCTGTGGACGCCTACGCCTCCCTCTCCCCCCTGAACCTGCTGTTTTATCTGCTGATGTGGCTGCTGCCTGTGTGGTTCCTCAGCGGCTGGGTCCACCGGTATTGAAAAGCCGGGCGCGCCGCTCTGCGCGGCGCGCCCGGTCTCTTTACGCCCGTCCCTCCCGGGGCATGTGGGCCTCCAGCCAGGCCAGCAGGTCGTCAAAGACCTGCTGCCGGTCCAGCTCGTTAAACATCTCGTGTCGGCCGCCTGGATACAGCTTCAGGGTCACGTCCCGGCAGCCCGCCGCCTGGAACATGGCGTACACTTTGCGCACCCCTTTTCCCATGCCGCCCACTGGGTCCTGGTCCCCAGAGAAGAAATAGACCGGCGTGTCCGGGTCCATCCGCGCCAGGTTCTCCCGGCGGGCAATGTACTGGAGACCGCCCATCATGTCCCGGAACATGGACACGCTGGACTTGTGGCTACACAGCGGGTCGGCCAGATAGGCGTCCACCTGCTCCTCGTCCCGGGAGAGCCAGTCCGCGCTGGTCCGGTTGGGCCGGAACCTGCGGTTATAGGCCCCCAGGGAGAGGCGGTCCACCAGCGGGCTCACCCCGTCATACCCCAGCCGGCGGCACTCCAGTCCGGCCAGCAGCTTTCCGAAAGCCACCAGGGGGGCGGGCTCCTGCCCGGTCCCCGACAGGATGGCTC
The DNA here is from genome assembly GCF_022453915.1 of Lawsonibacter asaccharolyticus. Lineage (NCBI taxonomy): Bacteria > Bacillati > Bacillota > Clostridia > Eubacteriales > Oscillospiraceae > Lawsonibacter > Lawsonibacter asaccharolyticus. The sequence goes on along the minus strand of NZ_CP091870.1, from coordinate 529,822 downwards.
CGTCCACCGTCCCCGGATGGTCGATGAGGTAGGTCCGGGTGAGGAAAGAGCCCATGGAGTGGCCCAGGAGGAAGTAGGGGACGCCCGGATGCTTCTCCCCCTGGATGCGGCGCAGTCGGGCGATGTCGGCCACTACCAGCTTCCACCCGTTCTGGGGGGCAAAGGCGCCGTAGCGGCCGTCCTGGACCGTGTTCCCGTGTCCCAGGTGGTCCTCGCCGCACACCAGAAAGCCCTGTCGGGTCAGGAATCGGGCCGCTGTCTCATAGCGGCCGATGTGCTCCCCCACCCCGTGTACGATCTGCACCACGCCCCGAGGCTCCTCCGGGGGCAGCCACGCCCCGGCGTAGCAGGAGCTGCTCCCATCGCTGGACGGAAATCGGAACTGTTGAAATTGACACATGACACCGGCCCTCTTTCGTGTTAAGATACCCTCTGGTCCTTATGGCTCAAGTCTATCAGATTTTCTCCATCCGTCAACCCCCGCTGGGCAGGGGCTGCATCTGCTCCAGCAGGCATCGGATGGCCTCCATGCGGTGCTCCGCCTGCCCGTCCAGCGTCTCATACAGCCCCCCGCAGGCGGTGCTGTCCCCTTCCGCTGCCGCCCGCTGGCATAACCGTCTCCACTTCTGCTCCTGCAGGAACTGTTCCCGCAGCGCTGCGGCCAGGGGGCAGACCCGCGGGATGGGCGGGCTGGAGAAGTGGTAGCAGGCGCCGGTGAGCAGGAACCAGCAGGCCGCCAGCCGCTGGGCCGTCCTGCGCTGCTCCGCCGCCAGGGCGTTCAGGGTCCGGGCCCCGCTGCCCCGGGCCCGCCGGGCCAGCTCCAGATAGATCCTGTGGCCCATCCAGGCCCCTTCCATCAACTCCTCCAGCTGCCGGACCTGCCCAGCGGCCTGCTCCGCCGGAGCGGGAACTTGGCTCTGGGGCTGGAGCTGCGCCGAGCTCTGGATCTGGGCCGCCGGGGCGGCCCCCTGATCCTGATTCTGGAGCTGCGCCGGGGCGGGTATCCGTTCCGCCTGCCGCTCCGCCCCGGTCCCCGGCCCGGTCGGCGCCCCCACCTGGATGGGGCTCATGTCCTGGTTGGGCATCACTCTGCGCCAGACCCGCTCAAAGGTCTCCAAATCCACCACCGCCCGCTCCGTGTCCTGGGCCGGGGCGGTCTGTCTCTGTTCCACAGTCGCTCCCTCCTTATTTCGGGCCTGCGCCCGCCTGGATTCTCCCCATCCTATGCGCCGGAGGGGCGGATGGATACAACTCTCCCCGTTTTCCCGTCTTTCAGACTTTTTGTGAAAAAGGAGTGTTTCCCTTGTCTCTCTCTTCTTCCAACGCCGACCTGCCTGGAGTCCACCTCAACTCCGTGGTCAACGCCCCCCACCAGTTCTCCTATGAGAGCGGCGTTCTGGTCACCCGGGTGGAGCCCGGCTTTGCCCAGGGGGTGCTGGAGGTGGGCCCCAACAGCATCAACCCCCACGGCAAGGTCCACGGCGGCGCCCTGGCCACCCTGGCGGACACAGTGGGCGGGTGCTGCGCCTGTTCCAAAGGGGGGCTTTGCGTCACCTCCAGCAGCACCATGGAGTTCCTCCGCCCCGCCGATGGCCCCCGCATCTTCTGCACTGCCACCCCGAAGAAGATGGGCTACCACCTCTCCGTCATCCAGGTGGAGCTGACCAATGTGTCCGGTGAAACCGTGGCCACCGGGACTTTCACCTTTTTCATGTCCCACAGCTGACTTTTTTCTCGTTTTTTCCCAAACCGCCCGTCAAATGCCTTGACTTTTTGACAGAGGCGTGGTAGGATACTTGCACTTCCAACTGAATCGTGTCGGATAGAGGCGCGGCGTTCATGCGTACGCCGGGACAGAGGCCAGGCAGCCGTCCCGGGGGAGAGGGAACGCCGCCGAAGGTCGGGCCGCCTGCCTGGGCGTCCCCTCCTGGGCCGGGGGAGAAGATCCCCCGGACTGTCACTGCAAGTGGAGCGCTATCCAGGGGGGCCTGCCGTCTGGCCTGTTTTCGCCGCCAGACCGCCCCCCTTCGCCATGGCCGCTCCGGGATCGCGCGCCATGGCCTTTTCTTTTGTCTGACCGCCGCTTCAGCTGGGATGTGTGTGGATCAAAAGAAAGGAAGGAACGATTTCTATGAGAACGCGACGCACCTGGATCACACGGGCGGTGCTGGTGGTCATGCTGCTGCTGGCCCTGACCACCTCCGTCTTCGCCTCCAACCCCACCGACGAGCCGGGCAGCAAGATGATCGAGTGTCCCGACTGCGGCACCAGCACCGCCTGTATGGTGTGCTACGGCCTGGACCCACAGTGCGAGTCCTGCGGCGGGACCAATGTGTGTGCCACCTGCGGCGGGACCGGCTATGTCCAGTCCCCCAGCAGCTTTTACAACACCGCCTTCTCCCTGCTGCCCCCGGTCATCGCCATCGCCCTGGCCCTGATCACCAAGGAGGTCTACTCCTCCCTGTTCATCGGCATCCTGGTGGGCGGCCTGCTCTACTCCAACTTTGCCTTTGAGGGCACCCTCGTCCACGTGTTCAGCGACGGCATCGTCTCCGTTCTGTCTGACAGCTACAACGTGGGCATCCTGATCTTCCTGGTCATCCTGGGCACCATGGTGTGCCTGATGAACAAGGCGGGCGGCTCCGCCGCTTTCGGCCGCTGGGCCAAGAAGAACATCAAGAGCCGGGTGGGCGCTCAGCTGGCCTCCATCGTGCTGGGCTGCCTGATCTTCATCGACGATTACTTCAACTGCCTCACCGTGGGCAGTGTGATGCGCCCCATCACCGACCGGCATCATGTGTCCCGGGCCAAGCTGGCTTATATCATCGACGCCACCGCTGCCCCGGTGTGCATCATCGCCCCCATCTCTTCCTGGGCGGCCGCCGTCTCTGGCTTTGCGGAGGACGGCCAGGGTCTGACCCTGTTCATCCGGGCCATCCCCTATAACTTCTATGCCCTGCTCACCATCGTAATGATGCTGGGTCTGGTCCTGATGAAGGTGGATTTCGGCCCCATGGCCAAGTTCGAGCGCAACGCCATTGAGAACAACGACCTCTTCTCCGGTTCCAACCCCTATGCCATGCTGGATGAGGAGATCGACGACACCAAGGGCACGGTCATGGACCTGGTGCTGCCCATCGCGGTGCTGGTCGTCTGCTGCGTCATCGGCATGATCTACTCCGGCGGCTTCTTCTCCGGCACCGACTTTGTCTCTGCCTTCTCCAATTCGGACGCCTCCGTGGGCCTGATGTTCGGCTCTGCCTTCGGCCTGCTCTTCGCCCTGATCTACTACACCGTGCGCCGGTCCATGTCCTTCAAGGAGATGATGTCCTGCGTTCCTGAGGGCTTCAAGGCCATGGTCCCCGCCATCCTCATCCTCACCTTTGCCTGGTCTCTGAAGTCCATGACCGACTCCCTGGGCGCCAAATATTTTGTCCGTGATTTTGTGTACAACAATGCGGAGAGCCTGCAGAACTTCCTGCCCGCCATTGTGTTCCTCATCGGCTGCGGCCTGGCCTTTGCCACCGGCACCAGCTGGGGCACCTTCGGCATCCTGATCCCCATCGTGCAGAACGTCTTCCCCCTGGACAATCCCCTGGGCATCATCTGCATCTCCGCCTGCATGGCGGGCGCTGTGTGCGGCGACCACTGCTCCCCCATCTCTGACACCACCATCATGGCCTCTGCCGGCGCTCAGTGCGACCACGTGAACCACGTGTCCACGCAGCTTCCCTACGCCATCTCCTGTGCAGTCATCTCCTTTGTCACTTATATTGTGGCCGGTTTCGTGCAGACCCCCTTCATTGCCCTGCCTGTGGGCATCGTACTCATGCTGGCTTTCCTGTTTATCATGAAGCAGCTCTCCCCCGGCCAGTCCCACCGCGCCGCATGACCCAGCTCTTTTCCGGCCATCTTATTTCCCTCAAGTGAAAAGCCCCGGCATCCGCATTTTCGGATGCCGGGGCTTTTTCCTGTCTTTTTACTGTTTTTCCTCCTGCTCCAGCTTCTCCCGAAGCACTTTGAGGGCAAAATCCACCGCTGGGATGGACTTGGCCGCGCAGTACTGGCGGATATTCTGCAGCTCTCGGATCGCCTCCTGTGTCGTCACGGCGCTCACGCTCCCTTTCCCTGTATTCTCCTTTTATTGTACCACGGGGTCCGGGCCGGGCGCAAGGGGCCCGCCGTTCCGGCGCGCTCATTTTCCGCCCCGGCCCCCGCCCCAGAGGATCAGGAGGACACCCCCGGCCGCTATTCCCCAGGCCGCCGGACCGTCCGGCTCAATGCTCCTAGTAAGACAGAGGAGAGCCAGCGCCAGCCCCAGCGCCTTTCCGCCCCACAGGGACGCCCGCGCCCAGTCCACCTCAGAACTCCTTCCTGGCGTAGATCCTGCAGGAGATCCAGCAGGACAGGAGCATCCCCACCAGGGGCACCAATGGCACCAGGGCAAAGACCCCCAGGACAGCAAGCTCGGGCAGCTGATCCAGCCAGGACAGGTCTATCCCATCGAAGAGGCCCAGCCTGGCGCCCCCCAGCAGCACCACGATAGGGGCAAAAATGATGACATACATCCAAGGCCGGGCCCGCTCCGGCCCCAGCTGATAGACCACCGGCAGCATAATGTCCGCGATCATCAGCCCTAAACCCATAGAGACCAGCAGGGTGGCCAGCAGCTCCCCCAGATCCTCCCGTGCCAGCAGGGAGGCCAGGATGCTCCCCACCAGCCCGATGGCCGCCGCCGCCAGCAGCACCAGCAGCAGGAAGAGATACCGGGCCTTTACCACAGCGGTACGTCCCACGGGCAGCACAGCTGCGTACCGGTCCCACTTCGCCGCCTCGTCATAGCTGAAGCTGGAGATGGGAAGCACCATCACGATCACCTCCACCATAGCCAGGGCCATGGACATGGGGAAAACGCCCAGCACGGCCAATCCGGAGTAGAACAACAGGAACAGGGCATAGAGCCTCAGGGTCTTCCGCATCACAAGGGCATCCTTCATCATCAGGCCGGTCATGCCGACTCCCCCTTTCCGATCAAGAGCATGATATCCTCCAGCGTCACCCGGTCCAGCATCAGGCCGGGGTATTTCCGGGCAAAGGCCGCCCGGTCCCGTACCAGCGCTTCACAGCCGAAGCTGCCCTTCCGCACCCGCACCAGATCTCCGGGCTGGATGTCCCGCAGCTGGGCCTGGGTGCAGCCCAGCTTGGCATAGTGCTCCAGAATGGCGTCCTTGCTGTCCGAGAGCACCACGCGGCCCTGGTGGATGTAGGTGATATAGTCTGCGATCTTCTCCAGGTCGCTGGTGATATGGCTGGAAATAAGGATCGCGTGCTCCTCGTCCTCGATAAAGCCCTGGAACTCGTCCAGGATCTCATCCCGCACCACCGGGTCCAGCCCCGCGGTAGCCTCGTCCAGGATCAGCAGCCGGGGCCGGTGGGCCAGGGCCGCCGCCAGGGACAGCTTCATTTTCATGCCCCGGGAGTATTCCTTGATAAATTTTTTCTCCGGCAGTTTGTATTTCTTCAGATACCGGCGGTAGAGCTCCTCGTCCCAACCCCGGTACACCGGCGCCAGAATGACGCCTACGTCCTTTGCCCGCAGGCTGTCATGGAAGAAGCACTCGTCCAGCACTACTCCCACATCCTGCTTGATCTCCTTCTCCCCCTCCAGATCATCCATCCCCAGCAGGGTGACGGTCCCGGCGTCCCGCCGGACCAGGTTCAGCAGGCATTTGATGGTGGTGGTCTTGCCCGCCCCGTTTTCCCCGATCAGCCCCATGATGGCTCCGCCGGGGACCCGGAAGGAGACATCCTCCAGGGCAAATCCGTCGTATTCCTTCCGCAGTCCCTCTGCGACAATGATGTTTTCCATCGCTTTACACCTCTTGATACAGCTCTGTCAGCATTTCCTTCAGCTCCTCCAGAGACACCGCCCCGCGTCGGGCCTCTTCGATGGCCTGGGTGAGCTTTTCCTCCACCCGGCGCAGCTGGGCCTCCCGCAGCAGCTCCCGGTTCTGAGGGGCTACAAAGCACCCCTTTCCCGGCACATTCTCCAGGAATCCGTCCCGCTCCAGCTCCTCATAGGCCCGCTTGGTGGTGATGACGGAGATCCGCAGCTCCTTGGCCAGCAGGCGCATGGAAGGCAGGGCGTCCCCTGCCGCCAGCGCGCCTGCCATGATCTGCTCCTTGACCTGGTCCGCGATCTGTTCGTAGATCGGCTTTCCGCTGGAATTACTGATGATGATGTCCACTTGCGGCACCTTATAAGCACCCCGCCAGACCAGGCGTGCGGCGTCCGGACCGCCGCCGGCCCGCCCAGGGGAGCGCTTATCCTTTCTCTCGGGTCATATTGTATATATACTATATGCACAGTATAACAGTCATTTTCCTTTTGTCAATAGGCCGGCCCTATTTTTTTGAAAAAATTGTGGGCCGCCCGAAAGGCCTTCTCTCGGGAAAGGCGGCACGGCGCATACCTCCATAAATGAGGGGGGCGGCCTTCCATGGAAATGCAGGCCTGCAGGGAACAGCGAAAGCCGCCCCCTCCGCCAAGCTGGCGAAAGGGGCGGCTTTTTCCGCAATCCCGCAAAATATTATTCCTGATCCAGGTAGACCACTACGGCTCCGTCGGGGCCCACATGGGTACCCACCACAGCCCCCACAGAATTCTGCTCCACCCGGGCCGGGTGATACTTCTCCACCACCCGCTCCCGCAGCTGGTCACAGAGGTTGTGGGTCTGGGTATATCCAAAGTACAGGGGCAGACGGGGCTCAGGATGGATCTCGTCCCCCATCAGCTTCAGCAGGTTGTCCAGGCCGTTCTTGACCCCCAGGCCCTTGCCCAGGATGCCCACCTCTCCCTCCCGCAGGGTGATGAGGGGCTTCACCTTCAGCAGCGTCCCCACCACCGCCATGGAGGCGGGCAGGCGTCCCCCCTTATGCAGATACTCCAGGGTGTTCACGATGCCGAACAGGCGCACCCGGTGGCTGGCGGATTCCACCTGCTCCGCGATCTCCCGTGCGGACAGCCCCTCATCCCGCAGCACGCAGGCAAAGTCTACCAGCATTCGCAGCCCGCACAGGGCCTGCTGGGAGTCCACGATATAGATCTCGTCGTAGCCGCTGAGCTCCTTGGCCAGCTGAGCGCTCTGGAAAGTGCCGCTGAGCTTGGAAGCCAGCAGCACACACACCAGGCTGTCCCCCGCGTCCCGTACCTGCTCAAAATGGGCCAGGAAGTCCTGGGGGGTGGGCTGGCTGGTGGTCGGCAGGCTCTCCGCCTGGGCCAGCCGTCGAAAATACTCCTGGTGGGTGATCTCCACATTCTCCCGGAAGGCCTCCTCCCCGAAGTTCACCAGCAGCGGGACCACTCGCACCCCCTTCTGCTCCGCCTCTTCCGGCAGGATATCGGATGTGCTGTCGGTCAGGATCTGAACGGACATGGTCAAGAACCTCCCTTTTTTTCACTGACGCCGGTCTTCCCCGGCCGCTTCAACGAGTCGAACAGCTCGTCCAGCTGACGCAGGCACTGGACCAGCACCTGGGACTCCTCCTCATTCAGACGGCTGCATACCCGGTGGACTACCCGGCCATAGAACTGGGTATGGACCCGGCTGGCCTCCGCCCCCTTCTCAGTCAGCAGGACCCGTATCACCCGCCGGTCCCGGTTCTCCCTCTCCCGGACCAGGTATCCCTTCCGCACCAGAGTGTTCACCGCTACCGTCAGCGAGCTGACCTGGATGGAGAGGCCGTCGGCGATGCCTGTCATGGTGTTGCGGCCGTCCGCCATCCGCTCCCCCACTGCATCCAGCACGTGCAGTTCCCGCACGGAGAGGTCATCCGCCCCCACGTGGTGCAGGGCCCGCTCCTCCAGATCCATGATATGGTCGAACATGTGGTCCAAAAAGCTCTTGAAATAGCGCTCCTGCTCCGCTGTCACCGGGCTCTCCCCCTCTCCGCCGACAAGTATTTTTCTTTGAATTTCAAATAGTTTGAAGTTCTAATTATTTTACTCTGTCCTTTTCGTCCTGTCAAGTATTCCCACAAATTTTCTGGACTTTCCCCGGCAAATCGGCTATACTTCTTAACAGACAGACATGGACGCATCCCACGCAGCCTGAGGGCAGGAGGTATCTTTTGCATTCTTTTTATTTGTTTTTATGGATCTTTTTTATTTATTCCTTTCTCGGCTGGTGCCTGGAGGTCTGCTTTTTCGCCCTGAACACCGGTAAATTTGTCAACCGCGGCTTTCTCAACGGCCCGGTCTGTCCCATCTACGGCTTTGGCGTGGTCATCGTGGTCCTCTGCCTCACCCCTCTTATGGAGAACACACTCCTGCTCTTTCTGGGCTCGGTGCTCCTCACTTCCCTGCTGGAACTGGGGGTTGGCTTCGCGCTGGAGAAGCTTTTCCATCAGCGCTGGTGGGACTACACCAACGAGCCTTTCAACCTGGGCGGCTATATCTGCCTGCGCTTCTCCCTGGCCTGGGGGCTGGCCTGCCTGCTGGTGATGGAGATCATCCACCCCTCGGTGCTATGGCTTATCCGCCACATCCCCCACACCCTGGGCCTGGTCCTGCTGGCCTGCTTCGTCTCCGTCATGGCGGTGGACCTGACCGCCACCGTGCGCACCATCGCCCGGATCAACCGCAGCCTGGGCCAAATCGACGAGCTGGCCGGCCGTATCAAGGCTCTCTCCAATGATTTGGGCGAAAATTTGGCTGACCGGGTGCTGGACGCAGCCGAGAAAGGTGCGGACTGGAAGGAGTCCCTGGCCGACCGGCGTGAGGACCTGATGGAGGATCTGGCCAGTTGGAAAGAGGAGCTGGCCGAGCAGCGCAGCGAATATCAGCTGGATCTGGCGCTGCGCCGGGCCCAGCGTCTGGAGGAGCTGGAACAGCTGCGCAAATCCCTGAGCGAGCTGCTGGACCGCCACACCTTCGGTCAACGCCGCCTGCTGCGGGCTTTCCCCCAGATGCGCTCCATCGACCACAAGCAGGCCCTGGAGCGGCTGCGCCAGCGTCAGAAGGAGCGTCAGGAGAAAAAAGGCGGGTCTGTGTGATCTTCCTTTGCAGTATCTGTTATTTTGTGATATACTAACGATAACCACTTTTGAAAGGGGGCTCTCCCTTGGATGAGCTTTTGGACCTGAAGCAGCGGCTGGAGCAGGAGCGTCCCACCCCCTGGGCGGAGCTGCCTGATCTGGCCCTTTACATGGATCAGATCATCTCCTACATGCCCCGCCAGCTGATCCATTTCGACGACGGCGAGGTCCTCACCTCTGCCATGGTCAACAACTATATCAAGGACGGTCTGGTCCCCCGGGCGGACGGGAAGCGGTACGGTCCCATCCATCTGGGCTACCTCACCGCCGTGTGCGCCCTGAAGCGGGTGCTCTCCGTGCGGGACATGAAGGTGCTCGTCTCCGCCGGGGAAAAGCGGGAGAAGCCGCCGGAGGAGCTGTACGCCTACTTCCTCCAGGCCCTGGACCGGGCGCTGAATGAGACCGCCCAATCCCTGCCACCCCAGGCCGCCCCCGAGGACCTGCCCCGCCTGGCCCTGGACCTGGCCCTGCGCAGCTATGCCAGCCAGCTGGCCTGTGCACGCATCCTGGATATCCTCCAGCCCCCGTGCGAGGAGGCCCCAAAAAAGGCAAAAAAGTGATCTCATCGCGATCCCTTCGGAGCGGCACCGCTCCAGTTCAAATATCAGGAGGTCAATCTTATGTCCGACTTCATCATTCTCACCGACTCCTCCGCCGACCTGAGCGGAGAGATGGCCCAGGCTGCGGACGTGCAGGTACTTCCCCTCACTTTCACCATCGGCGGGGCCGATTACCACAACTACCCCGACAACCGGGAGATGGACCCCCATCTCTTCTACCAGCGCCTCCGTGCCGGCGAGGTGGCTACCACCGCCGCAGTCAACATGAACCAGTATGTGGAGGCCATCGAGCCCCTGCTCCAGGCTGGCCGGGACGTGCTGGTACTGGCTTTCTCCTCCGGTCTGTCGGCCACCTTCCAGTCCTCCAAGCTGGCGGTGGAGGAGCTGAGTGAGAAGTACCCGGAGCGGAAGCTGTACACTGTGGACACCCTGTGCGCCTCCCTGGGCCAGGGGCTGCTTGTGTGGTACGCCGCCCAGGAGCGGAAGAAGGGCCGCACCATCGAGGAGGTCCGGGACTGGGCCGAGGCCAACAAGCTCTCCCTCTGCCACCAGTTCACGGTGGATGACCTGCACTTCCTCAAGCGGGGCGGGCGCATCTCCGCCACCACCGCCGTGGTGGGCTCCATGCTCCAGATCAAGCCTGTGCTCCACGTGGACGACGAGGGGCACCTCATCAACATCGGCAAGGCCAGGGGCCGGCAGTCCTCCCTGAAGGCCCTGGTAGACAAGATGGAAAAGACCGTCACCGAGGCGGGGAAACAGACCGTCTTCATCAGCCACGGCGACTGCCTGGAGGACGCGGAGGCCGTGGCCCAGATGGTCCGGGAGCGCTTCGGCACCCAGGACATCCGCATCAACTATGTGGGCCCCGTCATCGGCGCCCACTCCGGCCCCGGCACCCTGGCCCTGTTTTATCTGGGCACTCAGCGCTGAGCCAACTTCTATTTTCATCACAAAGGAGCGTCTCCATGGACGAGATCAAATGGCTGGAAGTGGCCGTCAACACCACCCCGGACCGCCTGGACGAGGTGACCGCCAAGCTGACCGCCGCGGGCATGACCGGGCTGGTCATCGAGGATGAGGGGGAGTTCCAGCAGTTTCTGGAGCAGAACCAGCAGTACTGGGACTATGTGGACCAGGAGCTGATGGACCGGATGCGGGGCGTCACCCGGGTGAAGTTCTACGTCACCGACGACGGGGCCGGCCGGGTCCAGCTGGAGCAGTACACACGTGGCCTGGACGCGGAGTACACCGTCACCCCCCTGACGGACAACGATTGGGCGTACAGCTGGCAGAAGTACTATAAACCTCTGGAGGTCGGCCGGCGCCTCTATGTGGTACCCGAGTGGATGCGGGATGATCCCGTTCCAGAGGGCCGCAGCCCCCTGTACCTCAACCCCGGCCTCACCTTCGGCACCGGCTCCCACGCGTCCACCCAGCTCTGCCTGGAGGGGGTGGAGGAGCACACCCTCACCGGCCGGCCCGTGCTGGACCTGGGCTGCGGCAGCGGCATCCTCTCCATCGCTGCTCTGTGCTTGGGTGCCAGCACCGCCGCCGCGGTGGACATCGACCCCAAAGCGGTGGATGTGGCCTATGAGAATGCCGCCCTCAACGGCATCGGCCGGGACCGCTATACCGTCCGGGCGGGAGATATCCTCTCCGACCGGGCGCTGGCGGCCCAGCTGGCCTGTCAGCGCTATCATCTGGTGCTGGCCAACATCGTGGCCGACGTGATCATCCCCCTGTCCGCTCAGGTCCCCGCTCTGCTGGCGGAGGCTGGGGTGTTCCTGTGCTCCGGCATCATCGACACCCGCGCTCACGAGGTGGAGGAGGCCCTGGTCCGTCAGGGGCTGACCCTCACCGGCCGGCGGGAGAAGAACGGCTGGGTGGCCCTGGAGGCCCGCTGCCCCTCCCCCCGGGGCTGATCTCCCCGTCCCCGCCCCCCGGCGCGGGCGGTTGGCAACACATGGTTTTCCCTTGTCCCATTTGGACTGATTTAGGCCTGCCCAACGCTTTATTCACCGAAATGCACAGAAAAAGCTCCACCCTTGAACAGGTGGAGCTTTTCCCTAGTCTATGTTTGACCTGCATGCTGCAAACCTCAAAAGGCACATACCAACACACTGATGATGAAAATTTAGTATGCACTTTTTCAATACAAGCCCAGTCCAAAAATTAAAACGAGGCAGCTTACTTCGGCAGCTCGCTTTCTTCAACGGCAACTGCTTCAAGGTCAATATCGCTCCAATAAGCTCCAATGTCTGCACTCGTAAAGTATTCAAAATTACCTGTTGAGGATTTTAGATTGCCAGTCTTTACTCCATAGCAGCCATAAATCAATTCGTAGGTCGTTCCGTCGGATAGATTAAATCTAAAACTGGTTATCTTTGCTCCTGTGGTTTCTTCTACTTCTTTGAGTTCTAAGGTCAGCCCCTCGAACATATCATACAGGTCTTTTATAGTTTCTTCTGCATCAACAACTTTCTTTTCTGCTGAAACGGGCGCTCCCGCATAGCGGTACAGTTCAATGGTTTCAACATCTCCAACCTCAAATGGAAAGTTGATATTGACCGTTTTTTTGTTGCAGCCGACCAGCCAAAGCATTAAAACCAGTAGGGATATCAAAGCTATTGTTTTTTTCATACTACCATGCTCCTCTGTTAAATCCTGATTTGAATACCACTATTTTATGATCGATTATCGTTCGCCATAGGTATTTAATGCAATCCGCTGAAAGCCTTGAAAATAAAGGATTTTCCGCAGTGTGTTCGCCTTATCCCTTTATTCGATTTCACACGAGTTTACTCTTGCCCTGACCGTCCATAAGGGCAGAAACAAGGGCAGGAAAATCCCACAACAAGATATAAGAAATTGTGGCAATCGGGGAACTGTGATGTATGTGCGAATATATGACAGCGGAGGATCTCAATATGGATAAGTATATTTTTAACGAGGATAACGGCTTGTGGTATGAACTGACCGGCGATTATTATCTCCCATGCGTGACTGCACCTACTGAAGAAAAACAGGCTGTCGGCGTATGGGGGCAGCGGCACAAACGGTATCTCAAAGAGTACCGTCCCGCATTATATAATGCTTTGCTGCTGAGCGGGAAACTGAATGCCTATCTCGCCGGCATTGACCAGCAAGCGCAAGAGCTGATGGACACTATCATCCAACAGATGGCCGAGGCGCAGGAGATCACTGAAACAATGAAAGCCACCGACCAAATGGCATGGATCGGTAAGATGAACAATATTCGAGTCAGTGCGATGGAAGCTGTAGATAAGGAGCTCATATACGTATAAAGCAAAGTGGCAGTAGGGCAATGCTTTGAAGTTAAGACTTGAGCGATTTGCACCCCCGCCTTGTTTTAGCCAAAGCTGGATCAGGAAAGAAGAAAAAATCGGATTGACTGCCATATGGGCGAGAGTTTCAGCAAAATGGGCGAAAAGGGACACTGCGGTAAGGCGGTGTCCCTTTTTAATACGTTTTTCTGAGTGTCCCCCTGGAAAACAAAAGGGGTATGAGGAGAGGGTGATAAAAGTGGGCATTGCGGCAACAAGGCGCAAGAGGCGCGGGTCGCCGGTGGCAGCCTCAAAGTGTGAACTGCTTTGAGGCGCCGACCGAGCCGCCAGGCGTGGCAGCCTTTTGGAGTGAGCGCAGCAACCCAAAACAGCAGATTATGCCATCTGGCAATCCGTCGCTCTGCCTCCCAGAGCACACATACATGGCTGTTAGACCATATACGTGTGCATTTCGTTCCTGAAAAGATTTTTCAATTACTTAATAGTCAAATTTAGCATTTTCAAAGTATTTGTACACACTTCTATCAATGCTTACTCTGTACCGAAAGCTAACTATGATGCACGATCTAGTTGGGATCAGTTGAAGGAGACACAGCGGGAACAACAGCCTCAGAACGTGGAACAGCAGAAAAAAACGAAGGACAGGGCGTGGGAGAGATAATGGCAACCTACAATTGCTCCCGCTATGTATCTGCGTTTACTGAGCACCAGTTGCCCACTAATACGGCGGGTCAATGGGTCAGGATAGGTAAATCACGTTAGTATAACAAGCGTTTAGCGCCTCATTTGTAAAATGTGGAGGTCCCCCTGCTAGGTAGAGAATGGTTGTCAGCATAAGTTCTGTCAGCGAAAAGGTGGCTGCGAATGTACTGTTCATCAGGCCATCCAGACTTGGGCATCAAAATTTACGGAAGAAATACCGAAAAAAACGATGCTTCATAAGCTGCATAAAAAGACTGGGAGCATATAACCGCTCCCGGTGATCTTTACCGATCCTTGAGGGGCACCTGGTTGCCGCCGCTCTCTTTGTGGTATGGCGCCTATTTTCGTGCAGCTTCACGGGCGCAGAGCCCACAATGACACCGGAGACGCCGCAACAGGGAAACAGCTCGGGCATAATGTCAGCGCCAATATCCAGCATGCCGTCCTGCTTTTTGACGTAACGCCCATCAAAAAATGTGCGCCGTAATAGACGACGGGGGCAATATGGAGACAGGAGCAAGGAAAAGATCCTGCCAGTGTGGTCGTAATGGCTGTGGCTGAGGGCCACGGCATCCAAACCGTCAAGGCTCTTTCCCATGGCCCGGACGTTGGGCAGAAAGGCGGGGATGCCCCGGTATCGTACAGCATCCGGAAACCGTCCGTTTCAATCAGCAGACTGAGCCCGTGCTCAGCAGAGAAACGATCTGTTGGGGATTCGTTTTCAATCATGGTGGTGATCTGAAAGCTCATGGGCGCTTACCAGCGGTTGATGCCGCGCATGGTCAGTATCTGGCTGTTCATGCCGCCGGACATCTCAGAGGCCAAAAATAGAATGCTGTTCGCCACGCTTTCTGGTGAGAAGACATCCCCGCCATTTTTCAAGAGGTATTCCCGCCGCTCAGACAGCTGGAACAACTCCGTGTCAATGGGACCAGGGCAAATCACATTGACTCGTATGCCATAGCGGCGGACTTCGTCACCCAAAGCCTGGGACAGGCAGATAACGCCGGCCTTGGACGCAGAGTATGCACAACTTCCGGGCAAGCCGCGCAGCCCGGCTCCAGAACCGACGTTTACGATATTTCCGGAATTTCGACGGATCATTATGGGCAAAAACGCTTTGATCACCACCGCGACGGAGTTAAGATTCGTGTCAATGATTTGCTTCCAGGTCTCGATGCTCATGTCGTTCAACGGCTGTTCGATGGAGATCCCCGCATTGTTGACCAGAATATCTGTCCTGCCGTGGGACTGGTCGATCTGCGCGGCCATTTTATCAACTGCCGCCGGGTCTGTTACATCCGCACAGAACACTTCCGCAGCGCCGCCTTTTGCTTCAATCATTTTCTGGACGGCCTGCAGAGCCTCCGTGTTTCGTCCCACTAGCATAACTTTGGCCCCCTCTTCCGCGAAGCGAAGGGCGACCGCCTTTCCTAAGCCGCGGTTAGCACCGGTGACAACTGCGATTTTATCCTTCAACAACATATAGCCTCCTCCTGTCATTCCTGTGTTGATGGGGGAGTGGTATCCCTGTGGTAATTTTTTTTGGAGAGATTCAGATTCTTGATGCCCAATGTGACGTGTTTGCGCATGCATGCTTCTCCATAATCGGGATCGCGGAGATCGAAAGCCTGAAGGATCTGCGTGTGGGGTTTTAACGCATCCTGAGGTGCATTGGGCAGAGAAAGACTTCGATAACGGAAATTCATCATGGGTTGCTGCATCAGCTTGAAAATATTGATCAGCAGTTCGTTGCCGGACAGCTTGATAATGGTTTCGTGAAAATTGCCTTCTTCCAGCAAAATGTGGTCAAAGTCATTGGCCTCTACAGCTGCTTTAAAACATTTGTGGATGCCCTCGAGCTTCTTGTAATCCTCGTCCGTGCAGCGGCTGATGGCCAGCTTGGTGGCCAGAGGCTCGAATACCGTGCGCACTTCCAGATAATCTTTCATTTGCACTTCGTGGGTCTCAAACCAGTTGATCACGTCTTTGTCGTGACTGACGTCTTTGGTGCGCATGACGAAGGCACCTCGGCCGGGTTGCTGAGAGACATATCCTGTGGCAGCGAGGATCCGCAGGGCCTCTCTGAGGCTGCCCCGGCCAATGGCCAGTTGTGCACACAGCTCCTTCTCGGTAGGCAGTTTTTGTCCCACCTCCAGATCATTTGAGCTGATATATGTTTTCAGCTGTTCAACTGCCTGCTGGACGACCGAAACTTTGTCAATTGCTTGCATATCATGTATCGCCCCTTATGTTGGTTGACTGGAATAGAATTATATTACAATAAGAACAATCAATTGTCAAACAATCTTATCAAAATAAATAGCCGTAATTTTCCAGTATCTTGCAATTTTAAATTTAATTTCTAATATAAAAAATATTTTGCACAAAAATTGAAGATAAAATTTAGAATTTTTGACACTATGAAAAAGATTGAATTTATAGTATCTTAATCCTGTGATTAGTTTGTCGGACAATAAAATCAAAATCATATGATCATTCTACAAAAAGATTGGGAGGAGATCAAAAAATGAAAAGACTGACTGCACTTACTCTGGCGCTCTCTCTGTGTTTCACTCTAGTCGGCTGCGGCGGGAACCCTTCCTCCAACGCCCCTGCTTCCGTTGACAAAAGCACTGCTTCCTCCGGGACTGCTTCCACAGAGGAAACCTACGTTCTGAAGCTGGGTATGCAGCAAGGCAACGTTGACCGTTCCGAAAGCGCCGAGGTTACTTGGGTCGAGCGCTTCAAGGAGGAGGTCGAGGCCAACAGTAACGGTCGGATTACCGTGGAGATCTTCCCCTCCGCTCAGTTGGGCTCCCAGGAGGATAACGTGGCCAGTCTGGCCAACAACTCTCTGGAAATGACCTGTGTAAACAGTACTATCCTGAATACGATCAGCCCGAGCACCATGATGCTGGCCTGCCCCGCCCTGTTTGCCAACGAGGAGGAGTGTGACGCCGTTCTCGCCAGCGAGTGGGGCCAGAATTTCTGGGACAACGTGGCCAAGGAGTCCGGCGTTCGTGTTCTGTCCGCATTCTGTAATGGTATGCGCAGTTTCACTACCTCTAACAAGGAACTGACCACCGTTGACAGCGCCAAGGGCGTTACCTTCCGTGTTATGCCCAGCGCCGTATATGAGAAAATGGTCGAGGCCATCGGCGCCAACCCCGTTCCCATGCCTGGCAGTGAAATGTACACTGCTATGCAGAACGGTACCGTTGACGGCCAGGAGAACCCCCCTGTCAACATCCTGAACGACAGAACTTATGAAGTCCAGAAATACATGGTCTTGGATAAGCATGTGGCCTCCGTCGTGACCTTCTGCATCAGCGAGGCGGCTTGGCAGAACCTGCCTGAGGACCTGCAGAAGGTCGTTTCCGATGCCGCCGCCACCGTCACCCCTGAGGCCGCTGCCGTCTGCACGAAGCTGAACGACAATGGTGTTGCCAAGCTGCAGGAGCTGGGTATGAGTGTTTATGAGCCTACCGAAGAGGAACTTGCGGACTGGCACGACGCTATGCGCGATCCCTGCGTCGAGTACGTTAAGAGCCAGCTGGGCGACGAGATCGTGGACGAGCTGCTGAACGCCATTGACGCAGTTCGCGGCTGATCGCCCGTTCCATAAGAAATTTCACTTCGTAAAGTAATGTCTGAAAAGGCCCGTCTATCATTGCGCCGGTTGATAGGCGGGCCTTTTCAAGCTTTATGGACTTCAAAACTATAGGAGATTATTGCGAATGAATATCATCAAAACACTTTATCGCTCCTGCAGCAGGGTGTCTGACATGATCGATAAGGTCCTGAAAGTCATCCTGGTCCTTTTGGTGTTGGGCAGCGCGCTGGATCTGTTTTTGCAGGTCCTGTACCGCTTCGTTCTGGTGCATTTTGTCAGCTTCTCTATGACCTGGACAAATGAGCTGGCTCAGAATTTCCTGGTGTGGATGACTTATCTGGCCGTGGGGATCTGCTATAAAGAAAATTCCATGGCATCCGTCAATTTCCTGTATGACCGTCTGAAGCCCCGCAGCAAGATGGTCCTGTATCTGCTCACCAGAGTGGTCGTTTTCATCTTCCTGTTTGTGGGCCTGAGGTTCGGCTGGGAATCCATTCAGTCCGTCAGCAATTACCATACCGCCAGCCTGCATCTGCCTGGATACATGGTGTATGGCGCACCGTTTCTGGGCTGTATTCTGATGACCTACGAGGCTATTGTTGATGTCCTGGGTGTCATCTGTGGCGAGCTGCTCCCCTTCGTGGGCAGACAGGTCGAAGAGGCGGATGGCGAACTGACCGCTGAAGAGCAGCTTGCTTATGAAAAATTCATCCATGAGCATGAGGCCGCTGCGCAGTCCACGGGGAAGGGGGAGTAACGTATGCTCGCTGCAGTATTATTTGGTTTGTTTCTGGTCGTGCTCCTTTTAGGTGTTCCGATCGGCTTTTCCATGGGTTTTCTGACCATTGCCGCGTTTGAGGTCGGGAACGGTCCTCTGATCACGCTTGCACAGAAGATGTATGCGGGCATCAATAACTTTACCTATCTGGCCATCCCCCTGTTCATCTTTGCGGCAGAGATTATGAGCCGCTGCGGCCTGACCATGAGCATCGTTAAGCTGTGTGATGCCCTGGTTGGGCACATCCGCGGTGGTCTGGCACATGTCAACATTTTGGGCAGTATGCTGTTTGCCGGTATTTCCGGTTCTGCTACCGCCGATGCCTCCGGTCTGGGTAAGATCGAGATCGAAATGATGGAGAAGGCCGGCTACCGGAAAGAATACGCTGCCGCGATCACTGCGGCAAGCGCCATCATCGGTCCCATCATCCCGCCCAGCGGAATTATGATTATTTACGCCGTGTGTGCCGCCAACGTATCCATTTCTGATATGTTCCTGGGCGGCATCGGGCCCGGAGTCCTCTTGGGCATTTGCGAAATGGCCCTGTGCTACTACTTTGCCGTGAAGCATAAGCATCCTCGCCGGGAGAAGCGCACCCCCGTCAGGGACGTCCTGGTCGTTTTCTGGGATTCTCTGCCCGCCCTGGGTATGCCCCTCATTATCATGGGCGGTATCACCACGGGCATCTTCACCGCGACTGAGTCCAGCGCCATCGCCGTATTCTATGCCTTGATTGTCGCCTTTTGCAAGAAGCAGATTACATGGAAAAGTCTGGTTGAGTGCTGTCTGAACACGGCCAAGACTACGGCCAACACCATGTTCATCATCGCAGTTGCCACCGCAATGAGCTATGCCATCACCATCTTGCGGATCCCTCAGGAGATCGTCTCTGTGGTCATGGAAAATGTTCACAGTCCCTACGTCTTCCTGCTGATCACCAATATCATCCTGATCATTCTGGGCTGTGTTCTGGACCAGAGCCCCGCTCTGCTGATGATGGTCCCCATCCTGTTGCCCATCGCCACGCAGTTCGGCATCGACCCCGTCCACTTCGGCGTTCTGTGCTGCTTCAACCTGACCATCGGCCTGATCTCTCCTCCTGTCGGCATGACTCTGTTCGTGACCGCCAATGTGGCAAAGGTCAAACTGACGGCCTTGTTTAAGGAAGTGATTCCATTTGTTGTCCTAGGTTACGCTACTTTGTTCCTGATTACCTATGTCCCCCAGATCGTAACCTTTATCCCCAATCTCTTAAAATAAACAAATTGTATTCTAGGAGCATATTGATATGAATAACGTAAAGATCACTGACATTAAGGTCACCCTGTGCGATACCCGTGTGAAGGGCAACTTTGCCGACTCCACCCGCCAGGTGGAGACCATCGGCTTCGCCGTTGTGGAGGTCGAGACCAATGTTGGAATTACCGGCATCGGCGTCACTTACCATGAGGTGGGCGGCGAGGCCATCCGTGAATTTATCCGCCACGCCATCAAACCCAAGTTTATCGGACGCAACCCCTTTGAGACGGAGGCCCTGTATGAGGAGACCTTCCACTATATGCGCGGCGTGGGCCGTAAGGGCCTGGCCTTCTGCGCATACAGTGCTGTGGATATTGCTCTGTGGGATATTAAGGGCAAGGTCTTGAATATGCCTCTGTTTCGTCTGCTGGGCGGCAACGATCCCGTGGTGCCTATCTATGCTTCGGGCGGCTGGACCAGCTATTCCATTGAGGAGCTGGTGGACGAGGCCAAGATGATGGTGGCCCGCGGCTACAAGAAAATCAAGCTGAAGGTCGGCGTGGACGGCGGTCGAAATCCTATGGAGGATGTCCGCCGTGTGGCCGCCGTGCGCGAGGCAATCGGTCCCGACATCGGCTTCATGCTGGACGCCAACAACGTCTGGAGAGCCGGTACCGCCATCCAATTTGCCAACAACATCCGCGATTATAACATCGAATTCTTCGAGGAGCCCGTCTTTGCCGATGACATCCCTGGATTGGCGGAGTTCAAGCGCGGCACTGACATACCTCTGGCTACCGGTGAGCACGAATATACCCGCTACGGCATTCGCGATCTGTTGCTGAACAATGCCGCAGACGTCATCCAGTGCGACACCACCCGTATCGGCGGATATACAGAGACGTTGCGTGCCATCTCCATGTCTCAGGCCTGGAACAAGGCCTATGCCCCCCACGGTATGGAGCACATCCATATGCATCTGGTGGCCGCTGCCACTAACGGCACGATGCTGGAGCGGCTGTTCATGTTCGAGGATCTAGTCAATAACGTCTATCTGGACGCACCGCAGCCGGTCAACGGCTATCTGACAATTCCTGACAAGCCCGGCCTGGGTCTGGAGCTGAATCAGGACTATCTTGCGGAGTGCCGCAGGAGAAACGGAGTATAAAAATACGGGACGTATCTGTCTGACCAGTTAGGCGCTGTTTGAAAAATGGAACTACATCCAGCGGAGAGGATTTTTTTGCTAAAACAGTGAATAGCCTGCCAGATAGAATCACAAAAAGGGCATCCACTGAAAAGAATGGATGCCCTTTTTAGGGAGAACAATCATGCGTATTCTTATTACCGATACCATGTACTGCACAGAAGCGGGAAGACAAGCGGCGGAAAAGATTGCCGATTGCTTGGGAGATGTGGTTCTCAATCCCCTGAGTCGAAAGCTCACAAGCGGGGAGATCAGAGAACTCTGGGATGACACTGATGTAATCATCGCCGGAACGGAGAACTACGACGCTCGGCTTTTGGCTCACGCACCGAAAAGCCTAAAGCTGATCGCCCGAAACGGCGTAAGCTATGAAAATATAGATTTGAACGCAGCACGGAACAGAAAAATCGCGGTTACCACCGTGAGGGGGGCCAACTCAAAAGCTGTGGCCGACGGAACCATGGCGCTAATGCTGGCTGTCGCTCGCCATCTGCCCACTGCGGACCGTTCGGTTCGTTCCGGAGGCTGGAACGGTTGGGTCGCCGACGATGTCAACCACAAGACACTGGGGATTTTGGGCTTCGGCGCCATTGGGAAAGAGGTGGCAAAACGGGCACGGGGATTTGACATGACGGTTTTGGCCTATTCTCCGCCGGAAGATTTTGATCGTGTGTTTGCCGAGCAATACGCTGTCCGGGATACCTGCATGGAGGATATCCTGCGGGAGAGCGATTTTGTAACATTACACATGCCGGTGTTGCCTGAGACGCGGGGCATCATCAATCGGAAAACACTGAATATGATGAAGCCGTCTGCCTATCTGATTAATACCTCCCGAGGAGCCCTAGTCCAGGAGGAGGACCTCTGTGAGGCACTGAAAAGCGGTACTATCCGGGGCGCAGCTTTGGATGTGTTTGAGATGGAACCCACCGGGAATAGGGCACTGTTTGAACTGGAAAATACAGTCCTCTCTCCCCATTGTGCCGGACTTTCTGCCGGAGCTATCGAGGAGATGGGACGGATAAATACGGAAAATATTTTGGCTGTCTCAAAGGGAGAAACGTGTGGTGGCATCATACTGGGACCATTTCGGACCGGTTGGAAGTGATGTTTCTGTTCTCCTGGTTGCTGGTGTCTCCCGCCTGCATGGGTTTGGGTTACAGCTATGCGGAACTGGAACAGGGTGCACTAGAGTACATCAAAAAAGGCATGAGTGCAGTCTTGTTGAGTCTATTGGTCGGAGGGACCATCAGTACCTGGACCGTGGCAAGAACTGATCTCTCCATCATCTACTATGGCCTGCGGTATATCAAGCCGGACACGTTCTTGATGGCGGCCTTCTTTCTGAACTTGCTCCTTTCTCCGTGTTGCGGAACCGCTTAGGGTACGCTGGGGACCGTTGGTATTGCCATGTTCGCGGTGGGCGAAAACTTTGGAATCACACCGGCGCTGACAGTAGGCGCAGGTTTCAGCGGTGCTTCTCTGGGAGAAACCTGTACCCCTATGGCCGCCACAGCCAATGTGAGCGCTGCCGTCTGCGGGGTTTCGACCATGAATCACTGTAAAAAGGCGGCAGAGCTTGCCCTTCCGCCTGCCGCCTTTGCGTCCGGACTCTACTTTCTGTTGGGACAGAAATTTGCGGATCGCAGCCTATCGGAAACATCCATTGCTGATTTGTGCAATGAGCTAACCGGTCGTTTTCACATTTATACGGCATCTTTTCTTCCCATGCTGGTTCTGCTGCTCTTGATAGTCTGCAAGGTTCCCGCGCGTTTTCCATGCTGATCTCAGTGCTTACCGCCTGCACGGTAATTGTACTGGTGCAGGGCGTGGAGCTTCAGAGTATCGCCTCGGTGTTCTGGAACAGTGCCTCTATAGCAGGAGACGGTGAATTTCTCCAGGCGCTTCTCAGCCATGGCGAAGTCAGGAGCATGGCCAATACGGTCTGTACCACGATTTTTATCTTCGGAATAATCGGCGCGTTCAACACGGCAGGGATAATCGAGGCGCTGATTGCCCCAGTCACTAAGCGGGCAAGTTCTCCAGCCCGCCTGACCGCCGCGGCACAGATGGTCGCTGTGGTGGGCAATATGCTGGGGACGAACACCTTTTCCATTCTAATGGCGGGTTCATTTATGGCCAATGCCAGGGCTGGATCGGTACAATCTGTCCCGTGACATTACCACCACATCCACGGTATTGTGCCCGCTCATTCCCTGGAATGTCTCCGGGCTTTATATTGCCGATCTGTTGGGAGTCAGCAGTTTACAGGCGGCACCATTGGCGTTCTGTGCGTTTTTGACGCCTGCCCTCTCCTATGTTTTTATCCATGGAATCCAGACAACAAAAAAGAAATGATTAAAAGGAGTATATCACATGTATTTCAACGAATGGATTACCGGAGTACAGCACGTCGCAGTTCCCACCAATGATCTGGAGAAAACCATCGAGTTTTACCACAGCCTGGGGTTTACGACAGCCCTGGAAACCTACAATGAGGCCGCCAAACACAGAGCTGTTTTCCTTCAGCTTGGTAACCTGATTATCGAAAGCTATGAAAATGGTTGCGCTGCGGGACACCCTGGTGCCATCGACCATATTGCGTTGAACACGACGGATATTGAGGCTACATATGCCTCGGCTAAGAAACTGAATCTCCACATGCTCAATGAAGGCATCCGTTTCCTGCCATTTTGGGAAAACGGGATTCGCTTTTTCACGATTGAGGGACCCAACGCGGAAAAAATTGAGTTTTGCCAAAAACTGTAATGCATCCTGCCATGCGGAAGGATTGCTGCCTATGGTGTGAGGAATCCATGCCGTGCCTCCGCCTCTGCATTTTGGATATTGAACCCAACGTAGAACAACGCCGCGATAGACACCAATACTAGTACACCAGTGCCTTCACTCCGATACCCCCTTTAACTATGTGTCAACTAATCATATCAAGGGTTCCTGTATATCTGTTGGTTTCCTGCTCTACATTTTTGATTGCAACACACATCGGAAACTACCTGTATAAGTCGTGCTGTAATAAAATCCGTCAACCTCCTAATTGCCCCTACCAATTCACTTTTGTGGAACTGCGTATCATTTACCCATAGGAATCACCTAAAATATTATTATAAAGGGGCAAAGTCTTCCAATCTCTAAATGGAGAAGGACGGCTGACCAGAATCCTGGCCAACCGTCCTTCTTTTTATAAGCCTTAATATTCAAAAATAAATCTAAATCTTTCCACCGTGAATACCCACCACCGCTTGATCCTATTCAGACACCGCAGGCGGAAATTGTAGGTTTCATCTCCGAGGTTTTATCTTTGATTTGCGTCGCAGGTCTTGCGCGGCCCACCGGGTGCTTGGAACAGTTCCACTAGACTGCCATCGTCCTCACATCCAGTGACTCCAGGATCAGACGAGTCCCCAGACGGAAGCCCAGGATGAAATTTTCCAGAGCCAGAGTGCTTCCAATCTCGTTCTCCGCGTTGATGAGCCGCAGCAGCAGACTGTGGGCCTCGCCCTCCGGCAGTTTGGTGAGCTTCTCCTCACATTCCTGCGGCTGCTCCATCGCTTTCATCAGGGAAGTACCAGAACGGATCTGGCGGTCGCATGGCGTGGTGTTCCCATAGTACCAGTTCTTCCAGTATTTCTCGCATGGTGTTCCACCTCCTTGTCAACAACACACCATACCCCAGAAACGAAAAACAGCCACAGGGACCACGTTTTGTTATCAGAACATTCACAATTTTAGACAGTGCTCAAATCGGCTCAAAAACGGGCCCAAATCCCCGAGGTGACCTCCGTGGGTGCACCTCCGATCCCCTTGAGTTCAGCGGGCTTGCATCCCCCTGTCTTTATCCAGCACTAAAATCGACCGGCTACTATGCCTGCACATTTTGCTTCAGGAGAGTTAGACGCTTGGGGCACACAACTCGCACACCGTGCCCTGCATCTTGAGTGAGGCGTGTGCCCTGTGCCCTACACGCACCGGCATTGCCGCACACAACTCATCGCAAGGCTCACAGCGGCGTGGTCAAGTGCTCTGGTCTTTATCAGCCTTCTTTGACTTTCAAACAATTCTGTGACCAGAAGGAACCCCCAAACCTGCGGACGAAATACAGGGAAGGACAAAAGGCGCTGCAAGTCAAGCTGGGATAACTTGTACGGTAACTTTATCATTGACGCGTCATCGCAGCAGAAAGAGGGAGGAACAGCTGTGCTGTTCCGCCCTCCACTTTATGCAGGGGTGATGTTCAGTTTACATCTCACGAAAAAATCACTTCGCATCCCGATACATGAAGGTGACAATCTGACTGCGGGTGCAGGGGGCTGCGGGGCTGAAGTTATTGCCGCCGGTGCCGGAGGTGATGTCCTCGGACACAGCCCACGCCACAGCGTTGGCGTAGTAGACGTCAGAAGCCACATCGCCGAAGTTGCTGCCGGAGACGGCGGGAGAGCCATTGGCCCGCCACAGGAAGGTGACGGTCTGGCCGCGGGTCAGCATTGCATTGGGGCTGAACGTGGTGGCCGTCGTGCCGGTAGTGATGCCCTCCGAAACTGCCCAGCGGATCGCCTCAGCATAGTAAGCATCAGCGGGCACATCCGTAAAGGACATGGCGTAATTCACCACGGGAGAGCCGTTGGCCCGCCACAGGAACGTCACCATCTGGGCACGGGTGCAGGAGAGGTCCGGGCTGAAGGTATTGGTCCCGGTGCCGGTGGTAATACCCTCCTTGACAGCCCATGCCACCGCGTCAGCATAGTAGGCGTCGGCGGGCACATCCGCAAAGGCGGGGACTTCCGGCTCGGCGACGATCTGCTTGAAGCCGGCCTCCACCGTGACCTTGGAGCCAGGCATGGTAAAGGTGAACTTGCCGTTGCCCTTGTCCTTAATCTTAATGGTATCGCCGCTCTTGTCGGTGACGGTCAGCTCGTCCAGTTCATAGCCCTTGTCAGGCTTCACAGTGATGGTGACGGTGTCGCCCTTGTCGGCCCGCTTGGCGCTGACGGTCACGGTGCCGTGCTTATCAGCATCCACGCTGATGGTATAATCGCCGCCGGAGCTGCCGCTGCTGCTGGGTTTCTTCACCGCTGTCAGCGTAATGACCGCCTCGGCCTGATCATATTCCACAGTTTCGGCCTTGACTGCTTTGATCTGGAACTCACCTGTGTCTGTTACCGTCACAGTGCCGTCTGCATCCACTGTTACGGGACCGCTGACTGCTGACCATGTGACTGCGCCATCACCAGAGCCGCCGGAGGTTTGCAGCGCAAAGCTGCTTCCCTTGTAGATCTTGCCAGGTGCGCCGGTGATGGAAAGAAGCGCCTGCTCTGCCCTACCCACGGTAAGTGCATTGGTTTCGGCTGTTTTTCCGCCGTAGCTGATCGTAATGGCCTTGCCATGATGTTCTGCAACCGTCAACACCGTTCCCTGAGCAGGGGCGACGGTCAGCTTGCCGCTTTCCCCTGTGAGTGTCTCACTTGTATTGTCGTTGTAGTCCACCTTTACCGACAGGCCGCTCAGATCCAGCGTCTGTCCGCTGGTGTAGGACAGGTTATCAGGCTGATCGATAATCTCGATCCCGTTCACAGACTTTTTAGGAGTTGTAATCGCTACACCCTGGCTGATAGTTTCCGCATAGCTTCCGCTGGCTGCCGCCTTTGCAAAGAAGTAGTAGGTGGTATCAGCGGTCAAACCAGAGAACACACGCTCCGTCTGCCATCTGCCAGGGACACTATTCGTGTTGTTGTATCCGTAAGTAACCGTTGTACCAGTATTGCCGGGTTCTACCACAGCCTTGTCCAGGGTGATCTGGGTGGGGCTGTCCGCCTGCCCGGTAAGGGTGATCTTGTAAGGGGCGGGGTTTACCTTCGCTGTAAGGTTTTGTTTTACCTCGTTGTAGTTGCCGCTGTTGTCCTTGGTGTAAGTAGCAGAGAACTCCTTCTCTCCCACATCGCCAACAGAAGTATTGGGAGAGTCCCAAGCCCATCCGGCGGGCAGTTTCACATTCGCCAGCGTCTGGCCGTAGGTGGCGGTCAGGCCAGTCGGCGTGGTCGGTGTAGGCGTTGCCTTTTCGATGGTAAAGGTTGCCGTTTTTGTGCCGGTATAGTTGCCTGTACCGGTGACGGTCACGGTCGCCGTGCCCGCATTGGTGTTATCCGTATAGGCAAGCGTATAATCGGTGTCCTTAGTAAGCGGTGTATTGTTCCACGTTACGCTTACCGCGGGGGTAATAGGAGAACCAGTATAAACATGATTGCCGCTCACCGTCACAACAGCATCGTTCAAATTTCCCGTTACCGTAAGCTGGGCGCTGACGATTTTCGATCCCAGTACCATGCTGCCGCCAAAATCAGCGGTGATGGTGTTTTCTCCGATTTTGAAGCCTTTCTCTTCAGACAAGGTGATCGTCAGTTCGGCCGTATTGTTGATGACGTCCGCAGTTCCCAATTTCGTACCGGAATCCTGCGTTCCAAGGTAAAAGTCCACCTTGCCTTGATCCGCACGGGCGTTGGCAGCTGGGGCTTGAGAGATTTGAGCGGTCAAGGTGACCTCGGAGCCGTAAGCCGCACTGGACGGGCTGATGGAAACCGCAGAATCTTTTGGATCGGGTACAGTTATATCGCCTTCTACCGTTCCAGAGCCGCCTAAGCTTCCATTACTTTCCACTTTGCTGTTGCTATTGCCGCTGATGGTGCCGTTGTTGGTCAGAGTTGCGCCGGACTCAACGGTCAGGGTCGAGTCAGTAAGTTCCAGTTTCTTCCCACGGGAAATGGTCAGTGAGCTGCCCTGCGGGATGGTCAGTTTTTTACCAGCCGGAATTTTTGCATCCGTTTTCAGCGTCGGGCTTCCGTAAACTTTTCCATCGGCATCGCCGTCAAAAATCACACCGCTCCAGGCGTCCTGGTTCGTTTCATCTGTGATACCTGTGCCATTTGCCACAACAAAGGCATCTCCATCTATCCCGGTTTTAAAGCTGCCGCGAATGGCAGATCCATTTTCTTCTCCGGCCTTGGGAGAGGCGTACACGGTGCCGCCGCTGATCAAGATCCAACCTGCTTCACCGATAGGTCTATCGTTTTCTGGGGCATCCTGGCAGCTGATGCCCGGGTTCCCAGACCCGCCGGTGGCCGTTACCGTACCGCCGCTAATGGTGATCTCGCCGCCGGTGGCGCCGAGTCCGCCGTGACCAATGCCAGATGCGCCGTCTGCGCCGTTGGCCGTGACTGTGCCGCCGCTGATGGTGATCTTGCCGCCAGGAGTCTTCGCCCCGCCGCCGATGCCCGTGCCTTGATAGCCGCCGGTGGCGGTTACTGTACCTCCAGTGATGGTGATGCTTCCATCGTTAGAGCATTCCATTCCATCACCGATACCTGCGCCTTGCGAGCCACCAGTTGCATTCACGGTGCCGCCGTTGATCTGAATTTGAATCCTGCCTCCCATGGTTCCGCTGCCAATGCCCGCCGCCTGATTACCGCCAGTTGCGGTCACTTCGCCGCCATTGATGGTAACACTGCCGCCGTTTCCCTGCATCCCGCCGCCGATTCCGGCTGCATTGTTTCCGCCGGTTGCGGTGACCGTACCGCCGTTAATGACGATTTTGCCGCCTGATACAGGCCCACCGCCGATGCCGCTAGAGGCATCACCACCGGTTGCGGTCACATCGCCGCCGTTGATGGTAACACTGCCGCAATAATTAACTTCCCAAATCTGGACATTGGTGCTGCCGCCGATAGCGGCGTGGTAAATGTTTGACTCTGCTGGCGCTGTCGCTGTCAGCTCACCATTCCCTTCCGATTGACCATAGATAGTCAGGCTGTTGGGATGTGCGACCTGGATGCCGCCATCGATCGTCAGCTCACAGCCGTCAGCGAGGATCAGGCGGACGTCTCCAGAGACAGTGACACGGCTGTGAATGGTGATGCTGTCCTGTGCTACATACCAGCCATTGTCCCACGCCGTGTCGTTATCCGTCACCGGAGTGGCGCTGGGGACACTCTGAGGCGCTCCATCTTCATCCAAATAGGGCACCTCTGCGCCTGCGGCATTTTCTGCCGTGGCTTGCGCCAGAGACTCCACAGGCAGGATCTCCGTGAGGGGGATCTCCTGCGGTACCGGAGTGGGTTCCTCTGCCGAAGGTGTGTCCGGCTCGTCAGGCGTCTCCTGCGGGCTCTGGGGCTCCGCAGGCAGAATCTCCGTGAGCGGGGTTTCCTCCACCGGCGGGGCGGTATCCTCCTGGGCTGCGGCCGAGATCCCTGTGGGCAGCGCAGCGGTCAACAAAGCCGCCAGCGCAGCCGCAGTCAGCCGGGTCCAAAGTTGTTTTCTCATTGCATTTCCTCCTGAGTCCTTATTGTCCCGTGGATATCCACGGGACAGGGGGGCATGCCCCCCTGTCTTGATCGTTTCCTGACAGAATGCTGTGCAAAATACATCATCGTTTATTATACATGGCCGCCCCGATGGGATAAAGTGCAGTTCACGCTGAAAACCTGCATTTCACGAAGCGGCAGCGTGGCGGGGCCTTGTGCTGGACGGTATTTCTTGTTATGATAAAACAAATGAACCGCCACGTGAAAGGATGTGTGCCCCTTGCAGATCGCCCTGTGCGACGATGAAGAACGGCAGCTCGATTTGCTGGAGGGCTTTCTTCGGGCATACGAAGCCGAACACGGCATGGACCTCACGCTCACCCGCTTCTCCAGCGGCGAGGCGCTTCTGGCCGCGCCTGAGGAATTTTCCATCGTCTTTATGGATATTTATCTGGACGGACTTCTGGGAACGGAGGCCATCCGGCGGCTGGGCGGGGAAGCCCAGGTGGTCTTCATCACCACCAGCCGGGAGCACGCCATCGAGGCCTTCGGCTTGGGGGCCGTCCACTATCTGCTGAAACCCATCGAACAGGCTGCGGTGTGGGAGGCCATGGACCGCTGCCTCTCCCGCCTGGGCACCAACGCCGGGCCGGTCCTGCATATCCAGACCAGCTACGGCAGCGTCCCCGTCTCCGCCGCCCAGATCACCTATATCGAGGTCTTCGACAAGCTGTGCATCGTCCACACGGCCAAGCAGCAGTTCCAGACCTATACTGCGCTGAACACCCTCTTTGAGCAGCTGGACGGCAACCAATTCCTCCGGCCCCAGCGCAGCTTTGTGGTGAACATGGAATTTATCGGGTCCTTTCTGTCCAGCAAACTGATTTTGAAGGACGGGACGGAGATCTCTCTGTCCCGGAACAACCGGGCCGAACTGAAGGCCCAATACCAGCGGTTTTTATTCGACCTGACAAGGAGGGGGGAGCATTGATCTTTCTGCGCCTGTCTGCGGGTTTCCTGCTGCAAGTGATCCCGTTCGCCGTTCTGACCCTCTACCCCTACTGCGAGCAGCTTCGCTTCTCCAAAAAGCGATCTGTTCTCCTGACGCTGTGGCTGATTCTTGGGCTTTCCGCCCTCTTTGCGGGCTGCGGCTGCTACTTGCGGTTCCTGCTTCCCCCGGATCACACGCTGTTTCAGGCGGTCAACGTGGTCTTTCTCCTGTGTATCCTCCCCTGCCTGGGCTGGTATCTGTATCTGGTACCGGGGATCTGGCAAAAGAAGCTGTTCGTCTTTTCCTTCGCCCTCACCGGTGGGCTGATCATCACCTCCATCAACAATACCATCTGCACCCTGTTCGTCTCGCCTGTGCTCTATGATGGATTGCCCTATCACGGGCGGGAACTGGTCATTTTGGCCGTCCTGACCGGACTGCTGCTGCCCTTGTTCTGGTTTGTGCTGGCGAGATACTACCGCCCGGTGGAGGCGGGGCTGACGCCCAAGGAATGTACCTATCTGGCAGGACTGCCCCTGTTTCTCTTTCTTCTGCTGGCGGCGGGACTGTCCTTCATTGAGTACGAATTTCTCTACAACCCCATGTCCCTGTTCCTGTTTTTCGCCCTGTTTGTCCTGGTGCTGGTGATCTACCTCATTTTCTTCAAGATGATGTACTTGTCCTATGAAAAGCTCCAGTCCCAGCACGACGCAGACCAGGCCCGCCATCTCCTGTCCATTCAGGAGGAGCAGTACCGCCACATCTGCGCCAGCATCGAGAGCAGCCGCCGGATGAATCATGACCTCCGGCACCACATGATCACCTTACAGGGCTTTTTGCAGGGCGGACGTGTTCAGGACGCCTGCGACTATCTGGAGCAGTACCTGGATTCCGCGCGGCAGGTCGAGCTTGTGGAACTGTGCCGCAACCCGGTGGTCAACATGGTGGTGGGGCATTATCGGTCCTTGGCTCTCCACAAGGATATTCAGTTTCAGCCCCGCATCCAGGTTCCGGATCAGCTCTCTGTTTCCGACATCGACCTATCCGTGATCCTGGGCAACCTGCTGGAGAACGCCATTGACGCCGCAGACTGCGGAGAAGGAGACGAGCGGTTCATCCAGTTCCACATGCTTTGCTCCGGCCAAATGCTGGCCATCACCGTGGACAATGGCTTTCACGATGAGATCAAGAAAGTGGACGGGCGATATGTCTCCAGCAAGCCCAACCACAGCGGCCTGGGCCTGCGCAACATCGAAATGATCGCGGAGAAGTACGAGGGCGGCGTGGAGTTCACCCATGATCCCCACGTGTTCCACTCGTCGGTCATGCTGGTGCTTTGATAGAGCATCTCCGTGGGTTTTAGGGTTGACAAGGTTATCCAGCTTCCACAGTATTTCAATATAAAACCCGGCATGGGAACGGAAGGTTCCGTCTCCGTGCCGGGTTTTTGCTGTAACCGCCGTGTGATAGAGCTCCTGCGCTTTCTCCCGCAGCCTGAGCCACTCCTCTGCTGTGATGTTACCACGGGAGCGGTCCTTGTCGAGCCGCTGGAAACAGTGGTAGAGTGCCTGCGACAGGGGACTGTCCTCCGCATCCTCCTTAACACCTGGAGCCGGTATTGCTAAGCACTTAAAGACACAGAGAGGGAAATGGGTAAGGGCAGAGAGAGTCAAAGGCCCTTGCCCATTCAACGCATTTCCTGCGTGACCGTAATATTTCTAAAGGCCGGAATCTCTGGCACTTGACCACATAACAAGCCACAGATACGCTTGGAACACTCGAAGCACCGCGGGCAAAGAGGCCTAAAGAGTAATTGAAACTGAGTGAAAATAGCCAAAAGCAAGCAGAAACGCCTGAGAAAAGTTTTTTGGTCGGGTTAGCAAGGATGAGGTTCCCAATTCAAATCTGGGTAGCAGCTCGAAAATCCTGTTTAAATTGCTTGGTTCTGTCCGGATTTCTCTTGTTTTCGCAACTTTTTAAGTAAGTTAATTTCTGCGGCCTTTCGTTGACCCACACCGTGACCCATACGCCGAAATGCGCTGAGAGGAACAGAGAGTGCCAGACAAGAATCATTGCGATTCGTGTTGAGAATCAAACAGCAACGATTTACCGAGACACAGAAACAGCTCTGCCCGTGCTGTTCTACGATATCAGCGACGGAATCTTCGGTGCCCATTTCTACAACGCTGTCTCTGGTTCAGGA
This sequence comes from Lawsonibacter asaccharolyticus, assembly GCF_022453915.1. Classification (NCBI taxonomy): domain Bacteria; kingdom Bacillati; phylum Bacillota; class Clostridia; order Eubacteriales; family Oscillospiraceae; genus Lawsonibacter; species Lawsonibacter asaccharolyticus. Next base: position 497,813 of record NZ_CP091870.1, on the reverse strand, counting down.
TCCATGATCACACTTACTTTCTTTTGAACTGATGCCCTATATTTATGAACGCACCTTTTTAAAACGACAAAAACCTTGGGAGCGGCAATGGATCAGGGTTTCCTTGCCGGTCCCCACTTCTGTAAGAATACGGCTTGCCGCGCAAGGCCAGATCTCTTATCCGTTTTTTTCAGACTCATATTCCTTCTGTATGCCTTTATTTTTGTGGTATCAATAAAACAACTGACGTATACTTAAGCCAACTGTCTTGTCGGCACAAAAATTAGGAAAGTCATAATCACCCGGCTAAGCTGGTGGCTTGAGTTGGCCCTATAAGGGCCTATTACCGGCATGCGTCTCAAGACGCACTGAATTTTATTTCACTCGCATCACTTGCTCCGCAACCCGTAAACGGGCAACCGCTGTTCTAATGGTGGTCTTTCATCCCTGATAACTTGCTGTTAGTAGCTCGTTTCATACTAAAGCTTTTTTGCGGGGCACCTCTACCGGCAGAGCCGGTGGTTTCCCTACTCAGTAAAAAGAGTCGGCAGCTCTGATAGTTCCCATAGATACATTTTCTGAACCGAGTGAATTGTCAGGCACAGAGGTGGACGGCGGAAGCCGTCCGCCTCTGTGTTTTCATGCCAGCAACTGCATAATTTCTTCTTTCTCTGCAATTTCTTTTGCCATGTACGGTGCGCGGTCACCCTCCCACATGGGCGTATCCAGCGCACCGATGTCCCGGTACACGATCCGGACGCTCTGGCCGGCGGAGCGGGAGTATTTCTTCGTCTGCTCCCCGATTTCGATGCGCTGGATGAACAGCCGCAACAGTTCCGGAGTCAGTTCATCGATCTCGGTGTACCGCCTGGCCTTTTCAATGAAGGCATCCACATTGGCCATGGAGGACTTGAGCCTTTCCAGGCGTTCCTTTTTCTCCGGGATCGTAGCAGCCAACTCCTTCTGCTCGTTGGTCACCCGACCCAGCACATTGTCCTCATAGAGCCGCTTGAACAGGGTGCTCAGTTCTCTATTCCTGCGGTGCATGGCGTTCAGCTCCCTCTGCACGCGGTTGATCTCCCGCCGCAGTTCCATCGTGTTCTTCCGGTTGATGTACTCCGCAAACTGCCGCTCCTTCATCCGGGCGAAATGGGGCACCCTGCGCAGATCGTCCAACACAATGGCTTTCAGGTCCGTCTCACGGATTTGGTGCGGTGTGCAGGCGTCCTTTCCCCGCTTGCCGTAGGTGAAGCACCGGAAGTAATACTGATCCTCCCGCATCTTCTCCGTCCGGCAGAGTACCAGGTACTTTCTGCAGTCGGAGCAGTAGGCCAGACCGGAGAATAGGTTTGGTTCCTCCATGTGCTTGGGCGGTCGAGGCTTGTGCCGGCGCACCTCCTGAACGATCGCCCAGAGTTCCTGCGATACCAGCGGCGCATGGGTGTTCTTCACCAGGATCTGTTCGCTCTCCGGCCTGCGGATCTGCTTCTTGTTTTTGTAGGAGAGCGTCGTGTGTTTCATGCTGAGCGTGTGTCCGAGATAGAAGATATTCTCCAGGATATTTGCCACCGTTTTGCCGTACCAGTTATATGGGCGGGGCGTGTCCAGGTGGTTGCAGGCTTTCCCCATGGCCTGGTAGTACTGGTTGGTCGGGTTCAGGATCTGCTCCCCGGTTAGAATCCTAGCGATCTGGTTGGGCCCTTTCCCGGCAGCGCATAGCTCGAAGATCGGGCATACCACAGGGGCAGTCGCCTCGTCCGGTATAATCTCTTTGGATTGTGCGTCCTTTTTCCGGTAGCCATAGGGCGGTTTGGAACCAAGCCGCTTCCCGCGCTCCGCCTGTATTTTTTTGATGGAGCGTACCTTTTTTCTGGTGTCCTTGGCGTGGAGCTCGTTGGCCCAGTTGCGGATAGGGTTAAAGTCGTTGCTGCTCTCCACCAGGGAGTCCACGCTGTCATTGACCGCGATAAACCGGACGCCCTTCTCAGGGAAGTAGAGCTCCGTCAGCTGGCCCACCTGCAGGTACTCCCACCCCAGGCGGCTGAGCTCCTTGACGATCAGGGTCTCCATCTCGCCGTTCTCGATCGTCTCCACGATCTTCTTCCACGCGGGCCAGTCAAAGTTGGTCCCGGAGTAACCGTCGTCAGCCAGGAACAGGGTGTTGTCAAATCCATTTTCATCTGCATATCGCTGGAGAAAGAGCTTTTGGTTATGGATGGAGTTGGATTCACCCTGCCGCTCGTCTTCCTGACTGAGCTGTCCGTATAAGATATTGTATTTTTGGCTTTCCATATTCTGTAACCTCTTTTTCCAGGGGCAAGCCGGTATGGGGTACGGACAGTAACCGGCTCCCCCAAGTCCACTAAAACATCAGGTGCTGTGGCTCTGCTTGGAAAGCTCCGCGTCGATCATGGAGAGCAGTTTGTCCGTGGGCGTCGCTATGGCCTCAGAGGGAAACACAGAGGTCACAAGGAACACTTTTCCCCGGATGAGCATCTTTCGCTGGCTCTCCAGGTGGTCCTCCTGTTATTGATAATTGGTGTCTCGGAATGTGGTTAGGACCTCGCCACCACGCTGCTCCAGCAGTACGACCATCTCAGGGTGATAACTGCCCAGAACGCCGGTGTCCCGATACTCCTCGTAATCTTTTTTTATATTCGCCTTTCTTTCCATATCAGGGAACGGTTGGCCTCAGCCCATGGTCTGCTGCCAGGTCTGTTCTTCCTCATGGTCGTCCTCCTTATGACCGAGGGCGATCTTCTTTTCCTGCTCTCTGCGCAGGGTCTTGCGGTCGGAGCGGTGGGGCGTGGTAGTGCTGTCCTTCACGGGATCAGCACCCTGACCGCGCTCCAGACTGCGGCCAAGCCGGACCAGATGGTCCGCAAGGCCACCATGCCCACCAGCGTCCCCAGCAGGAGCAGCCAGGCCGGTACGGACAGCGCCGTATCCAAACCGGGCGGCAAGATAGATATCTCTTTCTTCCTCCCAGCCCGTTTCAGTTCTGTACACATTTGCCCCCCCCCCCCCCCGCGACAGTGTCTCCAACTGCTCCTCGGTGGGGTACAGTTCCTTCCCGCTGGAAACCTCCCGCAAAAGGGCTGTGTGGGCCGCCGTGTGCCGCTCCAGCTCGTCCAGCCCGATGGAGCAACTCCTGTCACTCCTCCTTGCTGGGACAGTCCTGCGGTATCATAGTCTGCGGAGCGTTCCGCCCCTTCAATTCCTCCAGAGACAATCTCCGCCCGGATTCGGAATTCATGTTCCATGACCTCCTTGGTGTACTTTGTTTCGTGGAGCCGGTCATCCCGGCACTTCATGCCCGTGGGCGTGGTGTAGGTGATGTTCTTCCTACCGTCTGTCCAGTGCACCCGATACCCCTCGCTCTCCATTAGAGAGAGGAACTCCTCCTTGGTGGACGCATACCTCATACACTGGTCGATGGTGTTCATCAGCCGGAACTTCCGGCTCTCACCCTTGGCGGCAGAGCGGTACTCCCGACTGCTCATCCGCTTCCGCTCGACCTGCCTTTCAGGCGGAGGCAGGATCGCCAGACCGTGGGCGGCGCAGATTTCATCGTTGACGGTCCGGTGGGCTTGCAGGCCAGCGGCGCTCTGGTGGAGTTTTTTCCCGTCCAGGAAACTGACGCTGTTGACGATCAGATGGCTATGCAGGTGGTCGGTGTCGATGTGGGTGGCTACCAGTACCTCGAAGTTGGGGAACTCCCGCTGGGCCAGTTCCAAAGCGATGGCGTGGGCCTCCTGGGGCGTCAGGTCATCCGTCTCTGCAAAGGACTGGACGAAGTGGTAGTACTGCCGCCCGTCCGTTTTTCGAAACCGTTCTTTGGTGAGCTACATCTCGGAGAGGACAGACTGGGCGGTGCAGTTCCAGCCGGTCACCAGCCGCTGTCTCTCCCACAGCGTCTTTTCCTTTTGGCTGACATAGCGAGTGACACCGCCGAGCGCACCCCGGCCTCCGCCCCGGTTCTTAACGGCGGTGAAGGTAGCCATCTCGTCGACACCTCCTCCATATCATTCGCCTCCAGTCTGATAGACTGAAGTCTCATTCATTCCGGGGCGTCTCCTCTCCCCACAAAGGGTCACGCCCTTTGTGGAGGCCCCTTGCTTACCTCCCGCAGGAGCCGACAGAGCTGCTCGTTGATCTGCTGGTAACTCTCCGCCAGCCTGTCCCCGTACACCATAGTGCTCTTCCCCATGTTGGCCAAGGTGGTGAGCTGGTTCAGGTTACGGCCCTGGGCCTTCAACTCGGTGAGCACCTTGTCCAGGCCGTCCACCTAGACGACCTTCTTGCCCAGCCCGCAAAGGTGTTTCTGCCATACCAATTCTTGCATAAGTTTTTTGACGAGTTGACCAGCAGTTCTTTCGAAACTGCTGATATTTTTTCAGCCAGTCGAAAAACTCCCCCCGCAGGGGATGCCTCGCAGAGTTCCTGCGCCCGCAGGCGCAGGAACTCATTGAAATCCCGTCATTTCCCAGAACATGCACCTGGGAAATGACACTTCTCATAGCAGAAGGGGCGACAATTTCGCAGGAAATCGAGCTCTTTCTGCCACTTGTTCGATAGTCTCGATATTTTTCGCCATATTTTTCTGTTACAGCAAAGCAAATTCCCGAAGAAAAACAATCCACAGCAGCAGCGTCAGCATACTCAGGGCGCATGTCCAGACAACATACTGCCGGGCCAGCTCTCCGTCGCCGCCCATCTCCTCCGCCATGACCGCGCTGGCTGAGGCAACCGGTGAACCAAACACCCCTACCAGAGTACCCACAGTTGCGGGGGTGAGGGTAAACACGCCCAGATCCTGGGCGACAAAGGCCAGGCAGAAGCCAATGACGGGGGCAAGAATCAACCGCTGAACAATGCCCACGATCAGTTCCTTTTTCATGGCTCCCACCGCGCTGAAGTCCACTTGCCCACCCATCAGGACAAGGATCAGCGGCGTGGCCATGGAGGCCAGGCTGTCCACCGCTGAATAAAGGAAGGGCAGGCTGCCCTGGATGGAAAAGAGCAGCTCTCCGGAGGCGTCCCGTGGGATCCATTGACGGGCAATCAGGCAGGCTAAACCCACCACCTGTCCCAGAATCATGGGGTTTGTGGCAATGCTCTTCAGAATGTAGCCCGGACTGACACGCCGCTGGGGCTGATCGGAAAAGTAGATCAGGCACAGGACAGAGACAACATTAAAATAGATGATGGTCGGGGCCTGCATGCTGGCGGCGATGCTGCCGCCCTCCGCCCCTCCCAGAGCGGTGGCCAGAAGGATTCCAATGATGGAAAAATTGCTGCGGAAGCTGTTTTGAATCATCACCCCCCGGCGGCTGCGCTGCTGGGTAAACAGCATGGCCTCCGCCCAACCCACGGCGGTGATTGCCACACAGCAAATCAGGATGAAGCACATCATGTCCACCCGGATTTCAGACAGATCGGACAGGGTGTACACGTTGCGGAACATCATGGCCGAGATTCCGAACCGGAAGGTAAAGGTGCTCATTCGCTTCAGCAGGGACAGGTCAAAAAAATGTGTGTACCTGAGATAGTACCCCAGTAGCATCAAAAAAAGCATGGGGGCAATGGCGTTGAAGGCATAGAAAAAGGTGTCCAGCATGTTGTTTCCTTTCCAGGGCGGTATGGTGGGGAAGTTCCACACCGCAGGCTTCTAAAAAAGAGCGCCGCCCTGGCCCACATCGGCGCTGTGAGCCAGGGCGGCAAAAGAGAGAAATGCGGGAGTGGAGTTAGAGCAGGAAGAGCACACTGCAGACAGTGACCACAATCGTCATGATCAGCCACAGAGGCCCGCCCAGCAGGGCGAAGTCCTTGAAGGTATAGCCGGCGGGGAGAATCTGCATGTTGACGGCGGTGCCGATGGGGGTGGCAATGGCCAGGTTGGTGCCGACGGCCACAACGATGACCCAGGGCAGCGGGCTGATCCCCAGGGACATTGCCATGGGGATGACCACGGGGGTAATCATAGCCGCTACGCCGCTGTTCTGCATGAAGAGGGTGAGGGCGGAGCACAGCAGGCAGATTACCGCAGTGACCACGGGGATCGAGGCGTTCTGACCGCCGAAGGGAGCCAGCACAGCGTCAGCCAGCACCTGGCCGCCGCCGGACACATCCAGAGCAGTGCCCAGAGCGGAGATGGTGCCGATACACACCAGAACGTCCCAGGGCAGATTGGCAAGGGACTCCTTCACGGGGACGGTGCCGGTAACAAACAGGAAGGTGGCGCCCAGTAAAGCCACAATGGCGATGTCCAGTTTGCTGCTGAAGGGAGCCACACCGCTGAGGAAAAACAGGGCAATGCAGATCAGCAGGGTAACGATGGACAGGGTGCCCTTCCAGGCAGGAATCTCTTTCTGGTCGTTTATATTGCCGCTGAAGTTGGCAACGGAGAAGGCGTTGTTTTTGTCAAAGCCGGGGCTGTCAGGCTTAAGTACCCAGATCAACATATTATAACCAATGGTGCCCCACCAGATAATCTGCACGATGGCGGCGGGCACCATGGCCACGCTCATATCGAACATGCCCATGCCGACCTCATAGCCCTCATAGCCCTGGAGCACCGCGTTGGCAGCACCCTGGGAGACGGAGCCCACCAGAGTACAGGCGCCGCCAATGACGCAGGCCGTTCCAGCGGGGAAAATAACGATCTTAGAGCGGATCCGTCCGTTGGAGCCTGCGGCAACAGCGGCGATAATGGGCATCCACATGGCAATACAGGCGGAGTTGCTCAGGAAAGCGGACATCACAGTACAAATGGTAACGACTGTGATTACAAAAATCCGTTCATTTTTTGCAAAGGGGGAATTGCATATCTTTGCACCCAGCTTCTGGGCGATGCCAGTGACAAATAGGGCGTCGCCCACCACACACATGCCGGCCACCATAATGACGGTACTGCCGCCGAAGCTAGAATAGACAGAGGATTTGCTCATCTCCGGAATCAATAGCCCGCAGGCCAGAGCGGTGATGCTGCCGACCACGCTCATGGGGAGCTTGTTACTGAAGAACAGAATCATCGAAACCACTGTGATAATAATGGCGATGGTACTGGATTCCATAGTATTCCCTCCTATTTTCGTCTTAATTTTCCATTACACATACACAGACACAGGCTTACTTTGCGTCAGTATAGTCGTACCAACCCTTGCCGGTCTTTTTGCCGAACTCCCCCTTCTTGAACTTTTCAATAACCAGGGGGTTGGGCGCGTCAAAGGAATCATGGCTCTCAGCGTAGCGGTCTACCCGCACATAGTAGTTCACATCAATACCGGTCAGATCCATCAGGCGGAAGGGCCCCATGGGATAGTTTAATCCTTTTTCGCAGGCTGTGTCGATATCCTCCACAGAGGCAATCCCCTTCTCCAGCAGAGACAGGGCCTCGTGAACCACGGCGGCGTTGATGCGGTTGGCCACAAAGCCGGCAATCTCCTTGTTCAAAACGATGGGGCTCTTGCCGGTATTGATGGCGAAGGTGCGAGCCAGTTCCACAGCCTCGTCTCCAGTATGAGGTCCCCGGACCAGCTCCACCAGCTCCATCACCAAAGCGGGGTTGAAGTAGTGAATATTCATCAACCGCTCCGGATGCTCCGTTACGTCAGCCAGCTTGGAGCTGACGATATTGGAGGAGTTGGTGGCCAGCACCGTATCGGGCCTACACAGCCTGCTGATGCGTTCGAACAGCTCCCGCTTCACATCCAGCTTCTCAATGATCGCCTCGATCACCAGATCGCCCTTGGCGGCGGATCCGTCTACATCACCTGTGATGGTGAGATTCGCCTTGACGTCGTCCACCTGCTCCTGGGTCAGGCGGCCCTTGGCAACGCGGCCGGCTAAGTACTTGTCAGCCCAGGCCTGGGCTTTCTCCACGGCAGCGGGGAAGCTGTCGCACAAAATGACCTGATAGCCGGAGGCGCGGCCCTTGATGGCGGTGTTCATGGCAATCTGCTGCCCCATGATACCGGCGCCGATGACAACAATTGTCTTGAGTTCTTCTGCCCTCATACCAATTCTCCTTTTCTTTCCACAGATTTTCAGCCGATAGCATTACGCTAGATCCATGAGATTTCCGTCCGCGTCGAAAGAGAATGGACGCGGACCCTCTAAAATATCCACCTCCTTACAGCTTTTTGCCTTGTCCAAAAGTGCTTCGGAAATCATGATTGTCTGAAGGGAAAGGGTATTTTTCAGATACACGATGCGGGAACGCTTTGGATCCACATCGGCCAGAGTTTTCAGCGCGGTCTGAATCGCCAGCCGGTCGTCCTCCATGACCACGGGAATCTTCCCCACCCCCAGCACCTTGGTGGTGATCATGTTGAAATAAGTTGTGTTGGTGTCCAACTTCTCAAAGGCCCGCTTTGTGGTGACGTCCGCCGTGCCCAGCCCCACAAAGCTGCCGTGGCTCTCCGCTGAAATATCCAGCACCACGGTTCTCTGCTTTTGAATCCCGCCGGAGGCATACGGAGTTCCGAAGGTGCCCGTGACATTGGGATCCATCCCGTTTCCGGAAAAGTTTTTCCCAATTTCCCGCACTAGCAAAAGGTCTGTCTCCGGGAACAGCAGACGGGGCATGCGGCTCTTGGCATAGGTCAGCAGCGCAGGCTCCTTGTCAAAGATTTCCTCTGAGGGGAGCACCTCTATGCGACAGGTTTCGTCATGCTCATTTTCGATAATTCCCACGCCAAACAGAATGTTGCAGTGGTCATATATCACCCGGGCATACTGGGGAAGGCGCTCTCCAAACACCCGGAAGCCCTTTTGGTGCAGGAGATCCGCCCCCTCTCGTTTTCCCAGGCCAACCGCAATCATTTTGACCAGTCCGGACTCATAGGGGCCGCGGAAAGCGGTGTGCCCCTTGATCCTGCCAACCACAACGACGGCGTCGGACTCAAAGGCGAAGCGATCCATGCGAACCGGATCCCCGTCCGGCATTTTCCCTACCTCCACCGTCTCCATACTGGAGAAGATGGGGCATTCACAGAACTCCTCCGTGATGCCGTAGCTCTCCAAAATATTGCGCTGCCCCTCTGCGGTGGCCCCGCCATGGCTGCCCATCGTGGGGATGATATAGGGCTTTGCCCCCTGCCCCTTTAAGAAACGAGCAAGCTCCTGGAGGATTTCCGGCATGTGGGCAATTTGGCGGCTTCCGGCGGTCAGCACAACGCGCATGCCGGGACGAATTCTGGAACGGAGCTCCTCCCGATCCAGCTTTTCCCGCAGACATGCGGACACGTCCGGAATGCCGTCCTGAGGGAAATTCTGCCGAACCACATACACGGGGGGTATGGGAATATCTTTCAAAACCGCCCGAAGTCCAGACTGTTCCTTGATTACCATTGCGGCCCTCCTTTTCAGCTGTCCTCAATTCGATTTTGTGTCCCCGCGTTCAAAAAGTTTCTCGCTGTTCCCGCCCTGTGGGGAGACATACAAAAGAATTGGGACCACAGTTACTGCATTTCAATCAGGGCGGCCATGGCCTGTCCGCCGCCAATGCACAGGGTAGCCAAGCCGATTTTCCCGCCGGTGCGCTTCAGGTTGTGCATCAGGGTGACGATCAGCCGGGCTCCGGTGCAGCCCAGGGGATGGCCCAGGGCGATGGCGCCGCCGTTGATGTTGACCTTGGCGGGGTCCAGGCCCAGATCCCGGATACAGGCCACGGACTGGGAGGCAAAGGCCTCGTTCAGCTCCACCAGGTCGATCTGATCCAGCGTCATGCCGGTGCGCTGAAGGATTTTTTTGGTGGCGTAGTAGGGGCCGTACCCCATGATCGTGGGATCCAGAGCGGCGGTGGTGACGTCGATGATCCGGGCCATGGGCTTCAGGCCGATGGCCTTGACCTGTGTCTCGGACATCAGCACCAGGGCGGCGGCTCCGTCGTTCAGGCCGCAGGAGTTGCCCGCGGTGACAGTGCCGTCAGGCTTCACAATGGGCCGCAGCTTTGCCAGCACCTCCAAAGTCGTGGTGGGCTTCACAAACTCGTCCGTGTCGAATATGAACTCGTTTTTCTTCTCCTTCACATGGACAGGGACGATCTCTTCTTTAAAATATCCCGCCTGAATGGCTTGATGGGCCCGGCGCTGGGATTCCACGGAGAAGGCGTCTTGCTCCTCCCGGGTAATGTGGAAGCGCTCCGCCACATTTTCCGCAGTCTTCGGCATACTCAGACCGGTACCATAGATCTCCGCGGGAGCGGAGGTGGTGCCGGCCTCAATGTTGGAATCCACCAGGGTGTTTTTGTTCCCGCCCCAGCGGCTGCCCCGCAGATAGATGGGGGCGCGGCTCATGTTTTCCGTCCCTCCAGCCACAACGGTTTTGGCCTGGCCAGTCCAGATCTCCTGGTAGCCGCAGAGCACAGCCTGCATGGCGGAGGCGCACAGACGATTGACGGTATAGCCGGGAACCGTCTCCGGAAGGCCGGCCTCCAGCAGGGCGCACCGGGCGATGTTCGAGGCTTCGGTGCTCTGCCGCACCTCCCCTAAAATAACCTCGTCCACCAGGGCGCCGGCTATGCCGGCCCGGGACAGGGCCTCACGAATCACCAGAGCCCCCATTGTGTGGGCCGGAACGCTTTTCAGGGATCCGCCGTATTTTCCGATGGCGGTGCGCACCCCGCTCATGATGTAGATGTTCTCCATCCAAACACTCCCTTCCAAATGATATAGCTTCCTGTGTGACCAAACTACGGTGCATCACTGCAAAATAATAAAAGCAAGATTTGTGCCACCTTTTCAGAAAGAGACAAAAATTTTTGAGGATTCTTTGTTTGGAGAAAGAAGGTTCCTTTTTTCATAAATTTGCGCGAAAAGGCAAAGAAATTGCGATGCTCCAACCCAGTTGATTTATCTAGAAAATACAAGGGACGGCGCAATTGAGCCGTTTTATTTGTCCAAACCGCGCAAAACAACTGCGCAATTGCACGCTTTAATCTGTGCAATTGCGCAGTTGTTTTGCGCACTTTAGCAGATGCCCGGCAGAGCAGCTCACACTCCGCCGGGCAGAAAAACCGCGCTTACCTTAATAGAAACCCACAAAGGGGCGGCCCGGCCATCAGCGGGCCGGCAGTTGGAAACTTGGCACAGAAATTGCTGTAATATTTTGCTGTAGCGCTTTCCTTTGCAGGAGGCGACACAGGCCGGCAGAACAGCAGACAGCGGAAAGGAGTGCGGCTGTACATGGAATTTGAAAATATTTTGTATGAGGTAAGGGACGGAATTTTGTATCTTACCCTCAACCGTCCGGAGGTGCGCAACGCCCTGAGCCCTGAAATGTGGCGGGACATCAGCGCCGCAGTGCGTCAGGCCAGGCTGGACGACGCCGTTCAGGTGGTGGTGGTCACCGGGGCCGGGGACAAAGCCCTTGCTAGCGGAGCCGACATTCAGGAGCTCCATGACCGGTATTACATGGATCAGATGATCGGGACAGCCACCACCGCCCTGAAGGATCTGGAGGATCTGTACAAACCGGTGATCTGCGCAGTCAACGGCTATGCCCTGGGGGGCGGCTGTGAGCTGGCGGAGGCCTGTGACATCCGGGTCGCCACCCGCCGCTCCAAGTTCGGCCAGCCGGAAATCAATCTGAGCATCATTCCCGGCGCCGGCGGGACACAGCGGCTGACCCGCTTGGTGGGAATCAGCAAGGCCAAGGAGCTGATTTACACCGGCAAGATCATCACTGCGGAAGAGGCTCAGGCCATCGGACTGGTCAACATCGTCACCGACGACAGCAGAGAGGCGCTGATGTCAGAGGTGGAAAAGCTGGCCCGGCAGATAATGTCCAAGGGCCCCCGGGCGCTGATGCTGGCCAAAATCGCCGTCAATTACGGAGCGGAGACGGATATCAACACCGGCTTGATGATCGAGCGGCTGGCCCAGACCATCGCTTTCAGCACAGAGGATCGGAAAGAGGGCACTGCGGCCTTCCTGGAAAAGAGAAGCGCCCATTTCACAGGGCGATAAGCGCGGGAAAAATAAATTTTCCATTCTGATTTGTGTTCCCAAGTCCAAATTTCCCCCTTGTATTCCCACTCCCGCGGAGGGCTGCAAAAGAATTGGAACAAAATAAAAGGAGGATTTGATTAATATGAAACCATTGGAAGGAATCAAGGTTGTGGAACTGTCCACCATGCTGGCGGGGCCCATGTGCGCCCGCGTTCTGGCCGAGTGGGGAGCCGACGTGATCAAGGTGGAGACGCTCAACGGCGACGCCTGGCGCAAGCAGGCGGGTACCACCCTCTCTCCGTGTACTCCGGATGCCAACCCCAACTTCGACATGCAGAATCTGAACAAGCGCTTTGTCTCTTTGAATCTGCGTACAGAGGGCGGGCAGGAGGCCATGATGAAGCTGCTGGAGGGGGCGGACGTGCTGCTGACCAACTTCCGGGAGCAGGCCCTGGAGGGCATGGGGCTCTCCTATGAGCAGCTCAAGGGCCGCTTCCCCCGCCTGATCCACGCCGCAGTACTGGGCTATGGCTCTGAGGGGCCCGATAAGGATCGCCCCGGATATGACTACACCACCTTCTTCTCCCGCACCGGTCTGATGGCCGACCTGCCCCCCGCCGGCGGCGGCCCCCTGGTGCCCATCGGCGGCATCGGTGACCACAGTGTGGCAGTGGCTCTGGTGGGCGGCATCTGCGCCGCTCTGTACCGCCGCACCGTCACCGACACTGGCGACAAGGTGGACGTGTCCCTGTATCAGTCCGGCATTTTCATTCTCAGCACCGGCATTCTCAACGGCTTTAACGGCCGCGTGCTGCCCAGAACCCGGCTGGACTGCGGCCACGCCGGCAGCAACACCTATCAGGGCTCCGACGGAGAGTGGTTCTATCTGGCCTGCATCGATTACCGCCGGTTCCCGGAGCTGTGCCAGCTGATCGGACATCCGGAGCTGGCGGAGGATCCCAAGTACTCCACCAACACCGCATACTACGCCAACCGCACCGAGCTGACCAAAATTTTTGACGAGATCTTCAACAAGCAGCCCGTCTCCTACTGGGATGAGCTGTTCAACGAGCACGACATGCCCCACGAGGTTCTGCGCCACTTTAAGGACGTGCCCTATGACCTTCAGGCACAGGTCAACCACTACACCTATTTCCATGAATATCCCGACGGAACCAAGACGGTCTTCACCAACGGCCCGGTGCATTTCGCCTCTGTGGATCCCGCCAACATCCCCTGCCGCGTCTCCGGAGCGATTGGCCGGGACACCGCTCAGGTCTTGGATGCGCTGGGCTATTCGTCGGAGAAAATCGCCGCCATGTACGAAGCCAAGGAGATCCGATAAGCCGTCCATATCGAACTCCCCATTCTTTTCTGCGTTCCCGCCCCCGGGAGCGGGAGCGCAGAAAAAAGCCTGAATTGGGAGAAACAAGCTTGGTAATATGGAAAAATCAAATTTGTGAGGAGGGTTTTTAAACTATGAGTGAACATACCACTACCGCTCCGGCGGACAGCGGGCAGCAGGCCGCTCCGCCCCCCAAGCCCAAGCGCCCCAAACCCAAGTCCATGCTGATGATCGGGGAGCAGACCAACGCTCTGTTTGAAAATGCCCGTCTGGCCAAGGAGCGGGGAGAAAAGGTGGGCTGGTCGGCCTCCATCTTCCCCCAAGAAATCGCTGAAACCCTGGGGCTCAATGTGCTCTATCCGGAAAATCACGCCGCCGGCATCGCCGCCCGCCATCAGGCCAACCCGTTCCTTCAGGAGTGCGAGGGGCCTCTGGGCTATAACAATGACCTGTGCGCTTATGCGAAGCTAAACCTGGCCTACGCCGCCGTCCTCAACGGGGAGAGCGAGGTGGAGCTCCCCGACGGAGGCAAAATGGTCAAGCCGGACTTCCTGCTGCTCACCAACAACATCTGCAACCAGCTGACCAAGTGGTACGAGAATCTGGCCTATCAGCTGAATATCCCCGTGTTCTTCATCGACACCTGCTACAACCCCTGGGACTATGTGACCGAGACCCGGGTGCGCTATGTCCGTACCCAGATCGACCAGCTGATCAAAGACCTGTGCGCCTTCACCGGAAAGACCTGGGACGAGGCCCGCTTCAAGGAGGTCATGACCATCTCCCAGCGCAACAGCTACTTATGGGAGCGGGCCAACAACCTGCTGGATCACAAGCCCGCCCCCATCGGCGGATTCGAGCTGTTCAACTATATGTCCGCCATGGTGTGCAACCGGGGTAAGCCATCCACCACCGCCATCATGGAGCAGCTCAACGCCGAGATGGAGGAGAGCATCCGGAAGGGCACCTCCACCTTCCCGGTGGAACAGGAGTACCGGGTGTCCTGGGACGGCATTGCCTGCTGGCCCTACCTGAGCCACAACCTGCGCACCCTGAAAAAGTACGGCATCAACATGGTGGCCTCCAGCTACGGCAAGGCATGGGCCATCGAGTATGAGGATCTGGACGGCATGGCCCGGGCCTACTGCTTCGCCTCCACCAACGGAGACAATGCCACCACCATGCTCTCCCGCCGTCTGGAGGCCCTGCAGCGCTTTGACTGTGACGGAACCATTTATCATGTGAACCGCAGCTGCAAGGTCATGGACTGTCAGATGATGGAGGTTCAGCGGCAGCTGTCTGAAATGGCCGGGGTTCCCTTCACCTCTTTTGACGGAGATCAGGCGGACTACCGCAACTACAGCGAGGCCCAGTTCGAGACACGGATCCAGGGACTGGTGGAGATTATGAAGCAGAACAAGGAGGCGAAACGCAATGGCTGATTGGAAGACAAGTCTGGAGCGGCTGCAGCGGGCCTGCGCCAATCCCAGGGAGCAGCTGGATCGCTACTTGAAGCAGGGGAAGCAGGTGGTGGGCTGCTTTGCCCCATACGCCCCGGAGGAGCTGGTACATGCCGCCGGTCTGATCCCCATGGGCATGTGGGGAGGACGAACCGAGCTGAAGCTGGCCAAGAGCTATCTGCCCGCCTTTGCCTGTCCTATTATGCAGGCCAATATGGAGCTGGGGCTGAAAGGCGCCTATCAGGGGATCTCCGCAGTAATCATCCCCACAATGTGCGACACGCTGCGGTGTATGACCCAGAACTGGCGCTTCGGCATGAAGGACATCCCCATGATCCCCATTGTGTATCCCCAGAACCGCACCTCCCCTGCCAGCGTGGACTACCTGATCAGCGAATTTGAGACAGTGCTCACCATACTCTATACCATCACCGGAAACATGGTCAGCGAAAAGTCCATGGAGGAGGCAATCGCGGTCTACAACCAGCACAACGCCACCATGCGGGAATTTGACACGGCGGCCAACGACCACCTGGACGTCATCACCCCGAAGGTGCGCCATGTGGTTCACAAAAGCGCCTTCTTCTTTGAGAAGGGAGAGCACACCGCCCTGGTACAGGAGATCATCGCCGGACTGAAGGAGCTACCCGCACACCATTGGACAGGAAATAAAATCATTCTGGCGGGCATTCTCTGTGAACCTGAGGAGGTGCTGGATATCCTGGAGGAAAATCAGCTGGCTGTGGTGGCCGACGATCTGGCCCAGGAATCCCGCCAGTACCGCACAGACACCCCGGAAAAGGGGGGCGGCGCCCTCAAGCGCCTGGCCCTCCAGTGGAATGCCCGGTACGGATGCAGCCTGATCCACGAGCTGGGAAAGCCGAGAGGCAAAATGCTGGCCAAAATGTGCCAGGAGACCGGCGCCCAGGGCGTGATCTCCTGCATGATGAAATTCTGTGACCCGGAGGAGTATGACGAGCCCTACCTGGAGGCTGATCTGCGCAAGGCGGGGATCCATGTTATGAACATTGACATTGATCCCCTCAACCACAGCTACGAACAAGTGCGCACTCGAGTGCAGAGCTTCTGCGAGATGCTGTAACCGGCGCTCCACGGGAAACTGCAAAAAAGGGAAGCGAAGTTCCAGACTTCGATTCCCTTTTGAATCAGCGGTTCAACAGACAAATTCTGGAACCACAGCGACGGATATTGCGCGGAAATCCCCCTCCATACTATAATACTCCTATCTGATTGACACCATCCCACGGCTGTCTGAAATACCGCGGCCTGTAAATGCGTATTTACAGCTGTCTCTTCCGCCATTGAATCTGCCAGTAAAAAGGAGGGCTCCAAATGGATGAAAGCAAGGAGACGCAGATGCGGGATAGCCCGCTTCCTTTGTCGCTGTCTGTTGTTCTGGATAATATTGATACTGGAATCGCCATCTATGATGCCAAGGGAAACTTTGTGTTCATCAACACAGTGATGGTCAACTGGAGAAATATTCCCCGCAACGAGTATCTGACCATGAACATTCACGATTTTTCCAACTATCTGGACATCTGTGTCTTTGACCTGGTCATGGAGAAAAAGCAGCGTGTCAGCCGTCTGCAGTTCTATCGGGATATTCAATTCATTTCCGGCCCGGAACGAATGCGCATTGTGACGGGGACGCCCATCTTTGACGGCAAGGGCAACGTGCAGTATGTGATCACCATGCTTCAGGATGTACAGAAGTTTCAGAATCTCTACCATACCCTTTTGTCTGAGCGGGAGATCCTTCCGGCCATGGAGCTTGGGCCCAGCTCCGAGGCCGTGCCCAAGCAGCGGGTGGTGGCTAAAAGCGTAGCCATGCGGAACCTTCTGACCATCGCGGAGCAGATTGCTCCCCTGGATTCTAGCGTGCTGCTGTATGGGGAATCGGGAAGCGGGAAGGAGGTCTTCGCCCGCTTCATACACGAACACAGCAAGCGGAAGGACAGGCCGATGGTCACGGTAAACTGCGCAGCCCTCCCGGAAAACCTGATTGAATCAGAGCTGTTTGGCTACCAGAAGGGGAGCTTCACCGGAGCAAACAAGGAGGGAAAGGTGGGCCTGATCGAAGCGGCGGACAGAGGCACGCTTTTTATCGATGAGATCAACTCCCTGCCTATGAGCGTACAGAGCAAGCTTCTTCGGGTCATCGAGGAAAAAAGCGTACAGCGCATCGGCGCGGTGACGCCTAAAAAAGTAGATTTCCGGCTGATTGCCGCCACCAACCAGGATCTCCACGCCCTGGTGCAGGATGGAAAATTTCGGGAAGATCTCTACTACCGCCTCCGTGTGATCCCCCTGACCATTCCGCCGGTGCGCAACCGCACGGAGGACATCATTCCCCTGTGTCTCTATTTCCTGGACTTTTTCTGTAGCAAATACAACCTGAACAAAAGTTTTTCGGAAGAGGTGCTCCGTCAGGTACAGACCTACCGCTGGCCTGGAAACGTGCGGGAAATTCGGAATTTTGTAGAGCGGATCCTGGTCATGACCCCCCACTCCGTCACTGAAATCGCCAGTATCCCGGAGGGAATGCTGGAGGACGACACAAGCACGACACTCCAGCGGGAGGTTCCCCTGCTTCCGCCCCATGGAAAGAACAGAACCCCCTCCCGGGATGAAATCATTGCAGCCTTGAAGCTGTTTGGAAACAACCGCTCCAAGGTGGCCCAGTACCTGGGAATCTCCCGCCGTACCCTCCAGTATAAGCTGAAGGAGTACCAAATTCCGCCGCGGTATGGGAATTGAGAAGGGGGACGGCGCGCGGCTTTTGGCCGGATGACCTTTACCCGTTGTCGGGCTGGCACAAAATGAGGATGAGCTTTTTACCACGCTCGGAATGTACCTACACAGCTTATCTTTTTTCTGTCGAGCTTTTATCTCTCCTGTTGTGAAAAAATATCACTTCTCAGTTCGGGTTGGGGCGCTGGTCATGCTGCTCGCTTATGGATTTTCTGGATTTTTTATCGCCGCTTTGCTATTTCGACGCATGCGGAATTATCACAAATGGCTTCCGGTTGCTCTATCTTGGTTGAGCTGCGGCTATGATATTTGTCCTTGTATGGTCGCCTGATAAACAATGGAAGAAAAGAGAATTTATTTGATACATAAGAGCGATTTTGTGGAAAACAAGTTCCACAAAATCGCTCTTTTCCCATACACGGCTTAAGCCTCACAGGTTCACATTATGTACCTATGAGGCTTAACCCTTCTCTGCCGACTCTTTTGAAATCATTGGATCATCTCCAGCAGCTCACTCACATTCAGGCAGAGGTCCGGCCCATACAGGGGCACTCCGCCCAGTTCCGTCTGGAATACCTGTCCATTCCGCACCAGGCGCAGAGGGACAGAGAGATAGGCCAGCGCACAGCCGGGATACATATCCTTCTGCGGCATGATGTGCTTTCTCAGGGTCAGGTGGTCCCCTTCTCGCTGAAATACCCGTCCCCCCCCTGCACGATTTGACTGAGGAAATACACATCCAAAGCAGGTTCCCGCAAGACGAGCCCTCCCGCTTCCACAGAAAGCTGATAGTCCAGAACTATGTCCTGGACCGCACTCATAGAGGTGAGTTCCCCGAAATCGCAGGAGCACGCCGATGCGTCCCAGTGGGCCACCGGGTCTTCCCCCGGGACCTGGGAGGGGAGTTGATATTGGACAATTCCGGCAGACCATGTCCCGAAGGCAGGGAGGATCGTCTTGACTGTGCAGGAGAGCCCGTTCACCTCCAGGGGATCGCCTGGATGCAGACTGGAGAAACGGACCGTCCTGGTCTCCCCGTCCCACTCTGTGCGGCAGAGGAAGCGGAAATATCCGATTTGAAAATTGGGATTACCAAAGAGGAGTCCGTCCGGCTCGACTTTCCCCACCTCGGACAGAGGGAACATCATCCACCCGCCAATGTTATAGACATGCTCCAGCTCATTGCCATTGAAGAGCACCCTGATGTCAGTGGCATAGTAGCTGCCCCGGACCGTTCCGGGGGCCTCCCGGGTAATGTCAGGCTCCGGCATGCACTCCGGCCGCTGGGCCGACGTGACCGTTACCCACCGGGTCTCCGGGTCCCACTCCACCTGAAAGCCATATCCGGCCAGATCGCTCACCGAGACAACGGTGGTCCCGCCGATGTTGTAGGAGGCAATGGGGGCCCCGTCTATATAGGTAACGATGTCGGTGGTATAGACGCTACCCAGCCAGGTCCCCACAGGGACCTCCTCTTCCGCATCCTCCGCAAAGGAGGGGGCTGCCAAGAGGCAGGACAAGAGCAGCACAGCACACAGAAATCCAAGTTTTTGTTTCATAGACGGCTCCTTTCAAAAATATCAGACAGGCCAAATAGTTTTCTATATAGTAATACGATACACCACACCAAAATGCAACATTTTTGAGAAAATTTAAAGGCATTAAAAATCAGGCGGAATAACTAAGAAATTATGGTCTGCCATCCTTTAAACCATAAACAGCTGACCGGAGATCCGGTCAGCTGTTTTTTCTGTAAGCCCCAATGGTCAAAGTTTCTTCTCACACTTAGGACATACTGGTGCAGTTCATCTGCATCGGCTCTTTTGGTTTCTCCATCCGAGATTGTTTCGCTTCTCCCACCATCTCTCATTTATTATCGGGAAGACACTCTCCCGACAACGACAGCAAATCACGGAAAGGGATCTGCTCTCCGCCTTCCAGAATCATGACCTCCCTATAAGCATCAATTTTGCGGACCGCCCCGGTGGCAATCAAGTAATCTCCGCCCTCTTTTTTCCCGTCTGGCCGGAACCAGGTCACCGTCACCGCTGGATGCTGATCCAGCAATCCGGCCAACACACGGAGCTGCTTGTCCAGTTCCGCCTGGACACCTTTATCCAGCTCTTTTTGCAGCGTGGTCAACCGCCCCGCCTCCTGAAGGACCGCATCGTACCCACTCAAGGCTGCAAAGGGAGAAAACTGCGCCGCCCGGTCATGGCGGGGCATCTGAGGGTGGACTGCAGAGACATAATGGGGCAAGAAGAGCATGTCGTCGTATTTCTCTCTCATGCCTGGTGCCCCCCGATCTTCTGATTTCTCTCTCGGCTGGTGGCCCCATCCTCCAGCGCGGTCCCTTTCAAAATAGCGTTCTTGCCGAATCTCCTCTTGATATCCAGCACGGTGCTCTGGATCTTTTTCTCCCGCACCTGCTCTGCCTCCTTCCGGCGTTTCCACTCCTGCATGGTCTCATAGTCCACAAACAGGTCCATCTGCTCACAGGCATCTGCTTCCGGCACTTCCCGCTCCGGTAGCACTTTGAGTTGGTAAGATGCTGTGTTGAGACAGCTAATTTGAGATAAAAGAAGGCGGTTATTTCTAAGAAATAACCGCCTTCTTTTATTGGTTACGGAAACCACCGGCTCTGCCGGTGGAGGTGCCCCGTAAAAAAGCTTTAGCTGTCTGAAGCAAATGTCCGACCCATGCGATTCCGGTTCGCACCATTGCAATCATATACAATTAAAAATATTTTTTTATAACCATCCATAAAGTTTTACTAGTAATGGGTATATTGCCTTTACATTTTCTGGCATAGAAAGTATCGTATGGCTGATTATAAAGTTTTCCAAAAATAGATTGTCTTATCTATAGGCCCCAAAGAAGCTACAGAATACACAGGATCTGCAAAGTCGCAGAAGTAAGACTCAAAGATTTTTTCAGGAAATACTATAACCTGTCCCAGATTATCCATGATCTCAACTGCGTCAATAGTGTTCACAAAAGCATAGTTTTCTGTTCTGTTCAATGTATAGTAAAATCGATGGAGTTGGAGCCCATCAGTCCCGAAGTAAAAAGGGTCCCCACCTCCTTTTTCTTGACTGCTCCTTCCAGATGTGGGATAATAATAAAATTCCGAAATGACAGGAGGGGTCCCCGTGACCGCGTTTCTCATTCGTCTTCTGCTCCCCCCCGGTGCAGATCCCGGAGACCCCCAGGTCCGTCAGCGGTGCGGCTCTGTGTCCGGGGGCGTGGGCATCGCGCTCAATGCCCTGCTCTTTCTGGGCAAGCTCCTCTCCGGCCTGGCCACCGGCTCCATTGCCGTAGTGGCCGATGCCTTCAACAACCTGTCTGATGCTGCCTCCTCCGTCATCACCCTGGTGGGGTTCCGGCTGGCCGGACAGGACGCCGACCAAGAGCACCCCTTCGGCCACGGGCGGATGGAGTACCTCACCGGTCTGGTGGTGGCCCTGGCCATCCTTCTGATGGGGGTGGAGATTGGCAAGTCCTCCCTGGAGAAGATCTTTTCCCCGGAAGTCACCACCTTCTCCTGGATGGCGGTGGTCATTCTCTTCCTCTCCATCCTGGTAAAGCTGTGGATGTTTTTCTTCAACCGGACCCTTGGCCGCCGCATCGGCTCCGCCGCCATGGAGGCCACCGCAGCAGACTCCCTCTCCGACTCCATCTCCACTGGGGTCGTTCTCCTGTCCACTCTGATCTCTCACTTCCTCCATGTCCAGGTGGACGGCTTCGCCGGCCTGCTGGTGGCGGTGTTCATCCTGAAGACTGGGTGGGATTCTGCCAGGGAGACCCTGGACCCTCTGCTGGGCCGCCCCATGGACCCCTCGCTGGCCGCCGATATCGACCGGCTGGTCCTGTCCCACCCCCACATCCTCAACATCCACGACCTAGTCTACCATGACTACGGCCCCGGGCGGGCCATGATGTCCTTCCACGTGGAGGTCCCCGCCGGCTGCGACCTGCTGGAGATCCACGACGTAGTGGACCACATCGAGCGGGAACTGAAGGAGCGCCACCACATCGAGACCGTCATCCACGTGGACCCGGTGGTCAATGACGAGCGCACCCTGGCCCTGCGGGACCAGGTGACCCGGCTCACTCAGGAGCTGGACCCGGTCCTCACCATTCACGATTTCCGCATCACGGCTGGTCCGCTCCACACCAACCTGATCTTTGACGTGGTGGTCCCCTATGGCTTCCGCCTCACCGACCAGCAGGTGCTGGAGCAGCTCACCCGGTCGATCCGAGCCCTGTCCGATCACTACTACCCGGTGATCCAGGTGGATCACTCCTATATCGATCAGCGGAGCGTCCAAAACTGAGGGATATTTACAAAAAATTCACCCAAGAGGGGCAAAATCCCTTATAATAGAAGGAGAACGGTGTGATGCGGGGCCGTGGCACGCGCTCCCGGTCACAGGATAAACTTTGGGGAGCGCCCTGTCTCTTCCCCGAAACATGGAAAAGGCGGTGCTGATGATGGCAAAAAAAGTTCTGATCGTAGAGGACGACAGCAACATTGCGGAGCTTCTGAACCTCTACCTGGAAAAAGAGGGCTTTGAGCCCCTGGTGGCCAAGGACGGCGGCAAGGGGGTGGAGCAGTTCCGGGCTTTCCAGCCCGACCTGGTGCTGCTGGACATCATGCTGCCGGTAATGGATGGCTGGTCCGTACTGAAAAAGATCCGGGAGAGCAGCAAGGTGCCCGTCATCATGCTCACCGCCAAGGGGGAGACCAGCGACAAGGTCTCCGGCCTGGAAATGGGTGCGGACGACTATATTGTCAAGCCCTTTGAGATGAAGGAGGTCCTGGCCCGCATCCACGCTGTGCTGCGGCGCACCGCCGGCGGCGAGGAGGAGGGGGGCGCCAAAAAACTGGCCTTTGACAAGCTGGTCATCAATCTGGACTCCTATGAGCTGATCGTCAACGGCCAGCCGGTGGACACCCCGCCCAAGGAGCTGGAGCTGCTGTTCCACCTGGCCTCCTCCCCCAACCGGGTATTCACCCGCAACCAACTGCTGGATGAGGTGTGGGGCTTTGACTACTTCGGAGACTCCCGCACTGTGGACGTGCATATCAAGCGCCTGCGGGAGAAGCTGGAGGGGGTCAGCGACCAGTGGCGTCTGAAAACGGTCTGGGGCGTGGGCTACAAGTTCGAGGTCTCCCCCGCCGGGACGCCCGGCTGAGGCAGGTGTTTGCCTTGAAAAGCCTGTATAAGCGCCAGCTGTTCATGATGGTGGCCATCGTCTTTCTCTCCTTTTTCATGCTGTCCGCCGCTTTCATGATGCTCTCCTACCGCTATATCATCGCAGAAAAGCGGGACGCCATGGAGCGCAACGCCGACTATATCGCCTCCTTTACTTCCGAATATATCCAGCAGTCTGGGAGCCTGGATGTCTACTTCCGCAGCTATGTGGCTACCCTGGCTTCTGTCTCCGACTCCAACGTGCTGCTCTCCGATGTGGACGGGGATATCATCTATGCCTCCGGCGGCAGCTCCTCCGACCTGTCCAATTACACCGACAGCCGCATCCCCCAGCGGGTCCTCCAGCAGGTGCTGTCCAGCGGTTCCTACAACGGCCTGACTAACCTGGACGGCATCTACTCCGAGAAGCGGTATCTGGCCGCCTACCCCTTCGGCATCATCTTCGGCGGAGCCACCATTCCTCAGGGGCTGGTGCTGGTCTCCTCCGATACTTCCAGCGTCTCCGAGATGTGGCGTGCCACCGCCACCATCTTTTTCTTTACCGCTGTGACGGTGCTGCTCATCGCCGTGATTGCCAGTTCCATCACCTCCTCCCATCAGGTCCGTCCGCTGAACGAGATGGCAGAGGCCGCCCGGAAATTTGGGCAGGGGGAGTTCGACGTGCGGGTCACAGGCTATGAGAACCGGTGCGACGAGGTGGGCACCCTGGCGGAGGCTTTCAACTCCATGGCCGCCTCCCTGTCCAAGGTGGAGACCCAGCGCAGCGAGTTCATCGCCAATGTCTCCCACGAGCTCAAGACCCCCATGACCACCATCTCCGGCTTTGCGGAGGGCATCCTGGACGGCACCATCCCCCCGGAGCGGGAGCGGGACTCCCTGGAGATCATCGTCTCTGAGACCCGCCGCCTGTCCCGGCTGGTGCGGCGGATGCTGGACCTGTCCCGCCTCAATGCTTTGACGGAGAACATCACCGCTCAGGAGCAGTTCGACCTCACGGAGACCGTCTCCCAGGTATTGGTCAGCCTGGAGGGCAAGATCACCGGACGTGACCTGGATGTGGACGTTAAAATGCCGGACGAGCCCCTGAAGGTGTGGGGCGACCCGGATTCGGTGACCCAGGTGTGCTACAACCTGCTGGACAACGCCGCCAAATTTGCCGCCAAGGGGACCACCATCACGGTCCAGATCACCAAAAAGGACGGCAAGGCGTACACCTCCATCCGCAATCTGGGGGCCACCATCCCTCCAGACGAGCTCTCTCTCCTCTTTGACCGCTTCCACAAGGCGGACTACTCCAGAAGCATGGACCGGGAGGGCGTGGGCCTGGGTCTGTATATCGTCAAGACCATTTTGGGCAATCTAAAAGAAAACATCACCGTGACCAGTGAGGACGGTGTCACCAACTTTACCTTCACCCTCACCCTCGCCTGAGTTCTTCCAGGCTCCTCTGTGACGTTTTCTTTGGGCCTGCGGCGCGGGCCCCTTTCGTCCGGCCGCGTATGTTTGTCCCCCCTGCGGCATATTCTTTGACTGGAAGGGCGTGCGGGCGGCCCTTCGCCCCCATGTCCCCCTGCTCCGAGCAGGAATCTTCACACTGAACTGAGCGCCCCAGGGCGCGGGGAGGTTTCTTCTATGGACAATCGAAGCGATGGGCTCTGGCAGGGCGGCCCCTGGGAGCAGCCTGCCCGCCCCTTCTCCCCGCCGCCCGCCGTGGTAATCCCGCCCCAGAAATACCGTCCTCCCAGGCCGCCCCAACACCGCCACAGCGGTCGGATCGGCTTTCTCATCGCGCTGGCTTTGATCGTCTCCCTCACCGCCCTTGCAGTCTTGTTCAATGGCGGCCTCGCCCCCCGTTCCGCGGACCCCGTCCCCTCTGGGTCCGACCCGGGATACAGCAGCTGGGAGCAGGAGGAGGACCTCTCCGCGCCCCCTTCCATTCCGCAGGCGGAGACCGGCACCGGCGTCATCCTCTCCATTACTCCCCCCTCCGGTGAGGCGCTGACCTACACCCAGGTCTATGAAAAGGCCGCCCCCTCCATTGCGGCCTTGACCGCATACAGCGCCGGAATGGTCTCTACCGGTACTGGGATCGTACTCACTGCCGACGGATATATCGTTACCAACGCCCATATCATCGCCGGCGCCGAACAGGTCAACGTCACCCTCTCCGACGACTCGCTCTGGTCCGCCCAGTTGGTGGGCTTCGAGCCTTTGGAGGATCTGGCGGTGCTGAAGATCGACGCTTCCGGCCTCACCCCCGCCCAATTTGGCGATGACACCCTGCTCCGCAGCGGAGACCCCGTCTCCGCCATCGGCAACCCCATGGGCTACCGCTCCACCATCACGCCGGGCATCGTGTCTGCCCTGGATCAGCCGGTATCAGTGGAAGGGACCACCATGTACCTCCTCCAGACCAGCGCAGCCATCAACTATGGCAGCTCCGGGGGCGCCCTGCTCAATGACCGGGGCCAGGTGGTGGGGGTGACCACCATCAAGATCGTGGCAGACGACGGCTCTGCCGAGGGGCTGGGCTTCGCCATCCCCACCACCCGGGTCAAGCAGGTGGTGGACCGCCTCATCGCTGGAGCGCCGGTCACCCGCCCTTCCCTGGGGATCATCGTACGCCGGGGCCAGGGGGAGAACGGCGGTCTGGTGGTGGAGGAGGTAGATCCGGACAGCGACTGCCACCGGCAGGGCATTCAGCCCCAGGATATCATCGTGGCGGCCAACGGGCAGCAGGTCCAGACCTTCGCCGACCTGGAGCGGATCAAGCGCACCCTGGACGTGGGCGACTCCCTGCTCCTGGAGGTCCTGCGGGGCGGGGAGCACCTGGAGTTCACCGTCACTCTGATGGATCAGGACGACTTCTGACTCTGTCCCCGCCCAAGCGCGTCTCCCGGTCCGGGAGATACGCTTATTCTGTGTGGAAATCCTCCATGGACGTTTTCCACAGCATGCATCCCGCTACTTTTCCGCCCGCTCTGGGGCGGAAAAGTTCTCGCTTTGCTCGCCGCAGCCCTTGACGTACAAAGGCTGCGGAGGATGTGATCTCATTCGAGGCGGGCTGCCGCCCCCTCGAACTCCCCTGTCTGATCCTGAAACATCTGTCCCTGAAAAAAGCTTTCGAAAAGCCGAGTGCGTCTCCCGATCCGGGAGACGCACTTTTGTCCCCTTGTCCGCCGTGCCCGGAGCATCTTCCTTTCCACTTGCCTTTTTTCTCCGTCCGGAGTACACTAGAAGCAGGAAGCATCCTTCATTCTGAGTGCGGGAGGTAATGCAAGATGGCAAAATTCATCCGTTTTCTGGGGCCGGACGGCCCCACCTATGGCCGCGTGGAGGACGACGTGGTCTACACCCTGTCCGGTGACCTGTTTGGCTGGTGGGAGGAGACCGGAGAGGGTTTTCTCCTGGACGGTCTGAAGCTCCTGCCCCCCTGCTCTCCCGGCAAGATGCTGGCGGTGGGCTTCAACTACCGGGATCACGCCGAGGAGTTCCACACCCCCATTCCCACCGACCCAAACATCTTCCTTAAGCCGCCCAGCTGCCTGGCCGCCCATGGGCAGAAGGTCCTCTATCCCCGTGCCCTGACCCGGCAGGTAGAGTATGAGGCGGAGCTGGTAGTGGTCATTGGCCGGCATGCCCGCCATGTCACCCCGGAGCAGGCCCCGGACTATATTCTGGGCTACACCGTGGGCAACGACGTCACCGCCCGGGATCTCCAGTCCCCCACCGGGCAGTGGGCGCTGTGCAAGGGCTTTGATACCTTCGGCCCCATCGGTCCCTGTATCGTCACCGATGTGGACCCCCAGGCCGGGCTGGAGATCGAGAGCTTTGTCAACGGGGAGCGGAAGCAGCACTCCAACACCCGCAATCTCATCTTTGACCCCTTCCACCTGGTGAGCTATCTCTCTCAGGCCCTCACCCTGGAACCTGGCGACGTGATCTTCACCGGCACCCCCTCCGGTGTCAGTCCGGTCCATCCCGGCGACGTGATGGAGATGCGCATCCAGGGCATCGGCTCTCTCATCAATCCGGTAGCCGCCGAACCCCTGTGAGCAGAAAAATCGCTCTCCCAGACCTTTGAGTCCGGAAGAGCGATTTTTCTGCTCCTTGTTTACTTGCTGCTGGGCAGGACAGACGCCACCGCCGCCGCAAAATTATTGATGGGCATAGTCTGGAGCACGATGCGCCCCGGGCCGGTGACCACGGTGTTGAACAGCCCCTCACCGCCAAAGAGGACGTTTTTGACGCCCTTCACCGT
This sequence comes from Lawsonibacter asaccharolyticus, assembly GCF_022453915.1. NCBI lineage: Bacteria > Bacillati > Bacillota > Clostridia > Eubacteriales > Oscillospiraceae > Lawsonibacter > Lawsonibacter asaccharolyticus. The sequence goes on along the minus strand of NZ_CP091870.1, from coordinate 470,820 downwards.
CTGGATATCAATGGAGCAGGTTGCGTCCATCATGGCCAGGTTTCCGCTGTCTACCACCATCTTCTCCCCCGCCTTCAGCTCGTACTCCACCGCAGAGCCGTCGATCTCCACGAAAGCCTTGCCACGGCCGGACAGCTTCTGCATGATGAAGCCCTCGCCGCCGAAAAATCCGGCGCCCGTTTTCTTCTGGAAGAAGATGGACAGCTCCACCCCCTCCTCCGCTGCCAGGAAGCCGGCCTTCTGCACCACCATCGGGCGGTCGTCCATGACCTCCACCTCCCGGATGGAACCGGGGAAGCTGGAGGCAAAGGCAATCATCCCCGCGCCGCCCCGGGCGGTATAGATATTCTGAAATATGGACTCGCCGGAAAACATCCTCCCGAAGGCCTTGCCGATGCCGCCCGCCGAGGTCTGCATCTCTATGTTGGGGCTCATCCAGACCATGGACCCCTTCTCTGTGATCATGCTCTCTCCGCTGGCCAGCTGGCAGATCACCACCGGCATGGGTTCTCCTGTGATTTGATACTGCATGGTTTTCCCGCCTTTCTGATCGATCAGTCTCTTTTCCCCGCTCCTGGGGGCCGCCTCCAGTATAGCGTATCCACTCCTTGGCGGCAACTATAAAAAAGCGGGCCGCGGAAGTCTCCTCCCGCGGCCCGCCCTTCTGTCCCCGGCCGTTCCGTTGGTCATTTCTCCGCCCAGTTCCCGGTGGCCTCAGCGGTAAGGTAGGCGTTGATGAACCCGTCCAAGTCCCCGTCCATCACGCCGTTGATGTTGCTGGTCTCATAGGCGGTGCGGTTATCCTTTACCATCTGGTAGGGCATGAACACATAGGAGCGGATCTGGCTGCCCCATTCGATTTTCAGCTGGACCCCCTTCAGGTCGGATATCTTGTCCGCCTTCTCCTGCATCTGCAGCTCCACCAGTTTGGCCCGGAGCATCTTCATACAGTTGTCCTTGTTCTGGAACTGGGAGCGCTCCTGCTGAGAGGCCACCACGATACCGGTGGGCTTGTGGATCAGGCGCACAGCGGAGGAGGTCTTGTTGACGTGCTGGCCGCCGGCGCCGCTGGCCCGGTAGACCTGCATCTCGATGTCCTCGGGGCGGATATCCACCTCCACATCCTCGGGCAGGTCAGGCATGACCTCCACTGAGGCGAAGGAGGTCTGCCGCCGGGCGTTGGCATCAAAGGGAGATACCCGAACCAGACGGTGGACGCCGTGCTCCCCTCTCAGGTAGCCGTAGGCGTTCTCCCCCTCCACCATGATGGTGGCCGACTTGATGCCCGCCTCGTCCCCCTCCTGGTAGTCCATGATCTGATAGGTAAAGCCGTGGCGCTCGGTCCAGCGGGTGTACATGCGGTAGAGCATCTGGGCCCAGTCCTGGGCCTCAGTGCCGCCGGCACCGGGGTGGATGGTCAGGATCACATTGGAGCTGTCATACTCCCCAGTGAGCAGGGTCTGTAAGCGCGCCTCCTCCATGTCCCGCTCCAGCTGGGCGAAGCCCTCCTCAAGCTCGGGCAGCAGGGATTCGTCCTCGAACTCATTGCCCATCTCGCACAGGGCCATCAGGTCGTCCCACTCCCGGCGGCGCTTGTTCTGCTTGTCCACCTTATCCTGTAAATTCTTGATGCGCTGCTGCACCTTCTGAGCCTTCTCCAGGTTGTTCCAGAAGCCGTCGGCGGCGCTCTCCGCCTGGAGCATGTCCAGTTCCCGCTCGGCGGATTCCAGGTCCAGGGCTTTTCCCAGTTCCTCCAGGGTGGGAGCCAGGTTGTTCAGCTTGACCTTGTATTCGTCGAATTGGAGCATATGGTCCTCACTCTTTCCATCAAATTCCCGCCCTGACGGGCAGTATTCCAATCAAAGCCCAATTATTATATCTGAACTCGGCTGGAAAGTAAAGAAAAAACCGGATATTCCAGTGTTTTTTTGCGCCGCCGCTCCCACCGTGCAGAGGCGTTCTCCCTCTGCTTCGACAAATGGAAGGGCCGTCTCGCTCAGCGAGACGGCCCTTCAGCGGTCGCTGGCCAGCCAGCCGTCCCCCTGAAAGATGAGATCGTCCAGATCGCGCCAGGGCTCAGGCTGCGTCGGACGCTGTACTTGGATCATCTGATTTTCTTCCATATCGAGAACTTCCTCCCTCTGTATCTGATCGCGGCGCCGGTGGTCCTCCCACCGGCGTACACATCAGTATATGCCGCGGTCCATGGAATATGTGCTCGAAACCGTACACCCAGAGAGAGAAAATTTTTTGCGGCAGGCGTTCAGCCCTCCCCGCCGCTGTCCCGGAGGATGCGGGAGCTGTTGATCAGGATCACAAAGGCTCCGATATTGTGGAGGAAGGCCCCGGCCAGGGCGGGGATCACCCCCACGGCGGCCAGGATCATCATAATGAGGCTGACGGAGAAGGCGATGCCGATGTTCTGATACATGATGCTCTTGGTGCTCCTGGCCAGGGACATGACAAAGGGGATGTTGTTCAGGTCGTTGTTCATAAGGGCGATGTCGGCGCTCTGGATGGCCACATCAGAGCCCATGGCCCCCATGGCAATGCCCACGTCCGCCTCTGCCAGGGCCAGGGCATCGTTGATGCCGTCTCCCACTGCAAGCACATGGGCGTCCTGCCTCAGCCGCTTCACGTGCTCCAGCTTCTCCTCCGGCAGCAGGTGGAAATATACCTGGTCGATCCCTGTCTGCCGCTGGACCTTCCGGGCAGCGAACTCCCGGTCGCCGGTGAGGAGCACAGTCTGTTCCATCCCGTCCTCGTGGAGCCGGCTCACCACCTCCTCAGCCTCCGGACGGACGGAGTCATCAAACATGAGGCAGCCCAGCACCCGCCCATTGTACACCACCCAGTTGGCGGGACCCCCTCCGGTGTCCATATGGGGGTCCTCCGGCTGGTAGCCCAGGGACTCGATCCAGTGCCGTGAGCCGAACAGGATCTCTTCCCCGCCCCGGGTCCCGGTCAGTCCTTTGCCCGCGGTCTCCCGGACCTGGAACCCCTCCTCATAGGGGATGCCCTCCCCCTCTAAGGTCTTCATCAGGGAGCGGGAGATGGGGTGCATAGAGCTGCACGCCACGCAGCCGCCCCTGGCGAAGAGCTCCTCCCTGCTCTGGGCCTCCTGAAGATAGAAGCCGCTGATGGAAAGCTCCCCCCGGGTGATGGTGCCTGTCTTGTCAAAGATCACAGTGGTGATGTTGGTGAGCTGCTCCACGAATTTGGCGTTTTTGATGAGGATGCCCCGCTTGGTGGACACCGCCAGGGCAGCAATCATGGGGGCGGAGCTGACCAGCATGTGCCCGCAGGGACAGCTCACCACCAGCACGGCGATGGCGTTGGAGATATTTCGGCTGAGCAGAGCGGTGAGGGCGGCCACGATGAGGGCCAGCGGGATGTAGTAGTGCATGAACCGGTCCACGATCCGGATCTCAGGCACGGTGATGCTCTGGGCCTCCTCCAGCAGGCTGACGATCTTGGTGAAGGAGGTGTCCTGATATTCCTTCTCCACCCGGACCTTGATCATGCCGTCCAGGTTGGTGGTGCCGGCGTACACCGTGTCCCCTACGGTCACGGCGGCGGGCAGGGGTTCGCCGGTGAGGGATTTCTGGTCGATGTTGGAATTGCCCCAGATTACGGTGCCATCGATGGGCAGGCCCATGCCAGGTCGGACAATGATGATGTCCCCCCGTTTCAATGCCTGGACCTCCACCGTCACCTCCCCATCCTCAGTTTCCAGCACCGCATCGGTGGCCTGCATCTGCTTAAGGCCCTCGATGGCGTCCCGGCCTCCCATGATGCTCCGCTCCTCCAGAAAGTGGACCACGCTGAGCACCACCGGGATCAGGATGGCCAGCTCGTGCTGCCCAGTGATGTAGCAGGCCAGCACGGCGATGGAGACCAGGATCTCCATGGCGTTGGTCACGTCCCGCTGGAGAAAGCCCCGGATGGCGGTCGCCAGCAGGGGCAGGCCCTCCACCAGCACGCCCACAGAATAGATCAGCCCCGCCACCGCCGTCTGCTCCGGGAAGATCCCCTTATAGAGCAGTCCGGTGACCAGACAGACCAAGGCTATCATGGCGGTGGTGATCTCCACCGAGAGCTTTCGCTTCTCCCGCCGGGTCAGGTCGGCCCCCTGGCTGTCCTCCAGCAGGTGGACCGCGGTATTCGTCAGGTTCTCCATAGCCGTCCCTCCTCAGGGCAGAAAGATCTGGGGCGTGTTGGTCCCCTCGGGCAGCACGATCTTGCCGCCCATCTGGTTGAAGATGGTGACCACCTTTTCCCGGAACACCCGCTCGTAGACCACGTCCCGGTTCTGCTGATACTCCTGGAACAGGCCGTAGAACTCCGCCACCTGGTCGTTGGCCCGGTTGATCCGGTCGTGCTGCGACACCTGGGCGTCGCTCACCAGCTTATCGGCGGCGGCGTTGGCCTCCGGGATCACCCGCTCCCGGTACTGGTTGGCCTGCTGGATGCGGGTCTCCTTCTCCACCGAGGCGGCGTTTACTTGGTCGAAGTGGTATTGCAGGGCGCTGGGGGGCTTGATGCTCTTGAACTCCAGGCTCACGATGCTCACCCCCATCTCCATCCCGTCCAGGATGGCCTGGGCCTGGCGGATGACCTCGTTTCCGAACTCCGCCTTCTGGTCGGTGAGCAGGCCGTCCACGCTCTTGGACGCCGCGCAGGAGGTCATCACGCCGCTGACTACGCCGTTGATCTCGGTCTCTGGGTCGCTGTTGTACAGGGCGTACTCCACCGGGTCAGAGATCTGATACTTCAGGGTGGCATCGATGTGGATGATATTCTCGTCCCCTGTGATCACATAGCCGGTGTCCTCGATCTCCGCATAGGTGGGGTCAGCGGAGGCGGCGTGAGTGGTGATGGACACCTCATGCACCTTTCCCACCGGCACCTTGATTACCTCGTCGATCACATAGGGGAATGCCAGCAGCAGGCCCGGCTCCTTCACCTGCTCCTCCCGGGTGTCCCCCACCAGCCGTCCGAACCGCAGCACCACCGCCACCTCGTGGTTGTTGACCACCCGGATGCCGGAGCAGCAGATCAGCGCCACAAGGATGACGATCAGCCATTTGCAGTAGCGGATGGCGGTGTTGATGATGGCAATGAACCGCTGAGAATCCTTCATCTTCCCTCACCGCCTTCAGTCATCGCCGTAGAGCACGTCGAATGGCGGGGTGTCCATGGTGATGATCATCACCGTGTCCTCGTCCACCGAGTTCTCCAGGGCAGCCAGCTTCTGTAGGAATTCATACAGCTCTGGGTCCTGGCTGTGGGCCGAGGCATAGATCTCTGCCACCTCCCGCTCCGTCTCCGCGTTGATGGCGGCAGCCTCCTCCCGGCCCTCGGCCACGATGGCGGCCACCTCCGCATCTGACTCGCTCATAATGATCTGGGCGTCCCGCTCACCCTCCGCCAGCAGCTGGTCGATGTACTTCTGCCGGTCCGCCTGCATCTGGGTGAACACGCTCTGTACGTTGGTGGCCGGCAGGCCCACCCGCTTCAGCCGCAGCTCATGGACCTGGATGCCGTACTGTTCCAGAGCGTGGGACTGCACCTCCTGGAGCATGGCGGCCTCGATCTCGTCGATCTTGATGTCCTCCTCGTCCAGGGAGACCAGGGCGGACAGGTCATAGTTGCCCATGGTCCCATTTTTGGCGCTGGTGACCAGGTCGCTGAGGTAGGTCTCCGCCAGGGCGGTATCCCCCACGCTGGTGTAGTACCGCAGGGGGTCGGCGATGCTCCAGATGGTGTAGGTCTGCATGATGACATTTTTCTTGTCATGGGTCAGAGTCTCCAGGTAGCCGGAGTCCAGATACCGCTTCCTGGCGTCCTGGATCTGCACGTCCTCAAAGGGCCAGGGCAGGCGCAGGTACATCCCTGCCTGGGTCACCTCCGACCGGACCGCGCCGAACCGGGTCACCACCGCGTACTCCCCCTCGTTTACCTTGAACACAAAGCCAAAGAAGCCGATGATGGCCGCCACGATCAGGGCGAACATCCACTTGATGATGCGGTTCCCTTTCATATCATGTCCCCTCCTCACCCGGCACTGCGCCGGTCTCCGCCTGCGTCCCCGCTGTCTGTGTCTCCGCCGCCTGCTCCCCGCCGGCGCCTCCGCCGTCAAGGCCGCTGAACCACCGGCTCCCCGAGCCGCCCAGTCCGAAGTTGGCATACAGGGCTCCGGCGTCCACCCCCGGCCCTACGATATACTTTCTCTGCTGGGCCAGAGCCTGCTGGAAACTCTCCAGATACCGGTCCAGCAGATAGGCCTCCGGGTCCAGCAGATAGGCCTCGATGCTGGCATTGTATTTCTGGATCTCCGCGTTGGCGCTGGAGACCCGCTCATCCCGCTGGATGCCGGCGTCATTGATGGCCAGCTGTTTGTCTGCCTCGGCCCCCTCCCGTGCCACCAGAGCCTTCCCTTCCGCGGTGAGGACGCTGGTCTTCTTCTGGATGCCCGCGCTCACCACGCTCTGGTAGATATCCGCGATGGCCACCGGCGGGTGGATGCTGGCCAGTGTGACGCTCATCACTTCCAGCCCCAGCTCCGCCTCCCGGGCATATTCCTTGAGCTGCTCCTCGATGCGGTGAGACAGCTGGCTGCGGTCCTCACTGATGATGGTGTTGATGTCCGTATGGATGGTCTCCCCCATCACCACCTCATAGCCCTTGGCGTTGAGCACGTCCTCCGGGCTGCTGTACCGGGTCAGGTAGGTGTACAGGTCACTGATGCGGTAGGTGATCTTCAGGTTGATGGCCACCAGCTCATTCCCGTTGCCCAGCAGGAGAGCCTGTTCCTCCCCCTCGTGGGGGCGGGTCCACAGGTTGTTCTTGTTGTTTACGTCCCCCTCATAGCCCACGATCATCCCCTGAGGCTGGGTGACGTTGTAGATCTTCACCTCTTCAAAGGGCACCGGAAGCTTGAAGTGCAGGCCTGGCTCCAGGATATCCTCCCGCGCCAGACTGCCGAAGCGGTACAGCGCCCCCTGCTGATAAGTCTCCACCTGCACCACACAGGTGGACAGCCACACCAGCAGGAGCACCGCCATTGCGCAGGAGGGCAGGATCATCTTGATGAATTTCAGGCTCCACAGGGAGCGCATGGAGATGCCGGTGTGCTGCTCCAGCCAGGTCAGGGCCCCGCTGCCCTTTTGTCCCCCGTAGTAGTACACCGGGAACAGGATGTACAGACGGAAGACCAGTTCCTCCCGGTGCCGGGTCATCTTCACTGCCACGCTGACAGCCGCCATGGCCGCCACATAGAACCAGCAGCCCAGGATGACATAGTCCACATACTGGCTGACGCTGAACAGCCCGGTGAAGGAGGTGACCATATCCGCCATCAGGGCAGCTACAGCGATCTTGTTGAGCACCATCAGGTTGCAGATGCTGGCCGCATCCGGGTTGGTGTCCAGCTGCATGGACCACCAGCGCTCCACACAGGCGTAAAGGATGAAGGACACCACGCATACCACCATGTGCAGGGGAGCCACGGCCCCAGTCACATCCTCCCGGGGCTTCAGGGTGAAGAGATAGAATCCCACCACCAGCACGGTGACCACTACCAGCAGCATGGTGGCATTGACGCTGTCCACCGCGTCCCGCTTGGCCTCCCGCTTTTCCTCTCCGGCCTCCTCCGGCGCAGCCGGGGCTGCTCCCAGCGTCTCCGCCCCCCCTTCGGCCGTCTCCTGCTCCCGCCGGACCACATATGCCCGATACCAGAGCAGGATAGCGCAGATCAGCAGCAGCACGCTCTGCATGATCTGAAACAGGCCAAAACGCAGCACCGTATAGGTATTGACGCTCTCGTTCATGAAGAAAAACAGCATCCCGATGCCCAGCAGGATCATGCTGGTGATCAGGTATTCCAGCTGCTTGGCTCGCTTCTCCACTCCGCTCCCCCCTTATCCCTGGGCGCTCCCGCGCCCGCCAGATCCCTCACACAGCGCCCGCAGCAGCGCGCGCAGCAGCTCCCCCGTCTCCCGGTCCGTCCAGCTGGGCAGGGTCTGGAAGGGCTCCGCCTTCTCGGCCAGGTCCCCCTCCTCCCGCCGGACCGCCTGGACATAGTCCAGCAGCTTCTCCCCCAGGGGCCGCCCAGCCCAGCGTGCCAGGCTCTCCTCCACAGCGGCAAAGCCCCCCGGCAGGGCGCCGAACCCGTTGTAGCAGGCCACCAGGGTGCCGTGTTGGTCCTCCGCCTCCGCCGCCCGGCCGTACCAGACTGCGGCCAGGGTCTCCGGCCCTTCCCGCTCCGGCAGGTCCTCCTGCCGCAGGCGGAGGGGGCGTTCCCCCCGCCTGTCCGCCGCCAGGGCGGCGTACCCTTTCAGTACGGTCAGCTGCCGCTGGAACCGCCGCTGGTCCGTCCCCTCCAGCCCCGTAACCAGGACGCCCCCCCGTCCGGGAACCAGACGGAGGCCCTGCCACTCCAGCGGTGCCTCCAGCACCGCTCCCTTCAGCTCATACTGGTCCTGTCTCACACACATCCTCCTCACAGGGGGGCAGGGAGACGGTGACCACCGTTCCCTCCCGCTCCACGCTCTCCAGTTCGACACTGCCGCCGCACTGCTCCACCACTTGCTGTACGAAATTCAGTCCCAGTCCGCTGGAGCTGCGGATGGAGAAGCCCTTCTCCCAGATCTCGCCCAGCAGCTCCCTGGGAATCCCTGTCCCGTTGTCCTCCACCTGAAAGCGGATCTCTGCCCCCTCCGTCTCCTCGACCCTGATCCAGATCTTGCCGTCCGGCCTCCGGACCGCATAGGCGGCGTTCTCCACCAGGTTGATGAGCACCCGGGAGAATCGGATCTTGTTGATCCGGATCTTCGCCTCTGGAGCCCGGTTCTCCGTGTGGACCAGGTCCGCATACTCCGCGCTGGATATCTGGGCCATCACGGCGTCCAGCAGCTCCTGGGTGGTCACCACGCTCCGCTGCTCCTCGTGCAGGATCTCGGAAATCATGCTGCTCATCCGGTCTATCATAGTCTCGATCCGCTCCAGATACTCCCCTTCCGTCTGGTCCCCTCTCCTGCCGGCGGACAGTTTGACCACCCCCACCAGGGCCTGCATGCTGGTCAGAGGGGACTTCAGATCATGGACCAGGTGGCGCAGTTCCATATAGGTCCGGTTCTCCAGGATGCGCATCCGGGTCTCCATCAGCATGTGCTCGTTGAGCTCCTTCTGCTCGCTGATGCGGCGGATGTTGTTTTCATCCACCACCAGCAGCAGGAGCAGCACAGACATGAAGAGGAACAGGGCAAAAAAGATGGTGGCCATGGCCTGGAGAAAGCTGTCCGCCTGAAGGAACTTGGAGACGAGCTTGATGTCATAGGAACTCTCTCCTCTGCCGAAGGGAAAATTCCACAGCAGAGGCATCATGTCCAGGAATTGCAGCGCCGTGATGAAAAAGGCCACCATGAGCCCCTTCTTCATCAGCCCCACAAAGCTGAAATCGATCTTGGCCAGCACCCAGATCATGGCGATCATGGACAGGGCCGGAATCCCGAAGTCATAGCGGATGCCATAGATCCGGTTGATGAGGAGATACACTCCGGGGATCAGGATGCCCACCGCAGCGATGGAGGCCAGCAGCCGCCGTCTCAGCTCCATGTCCCGGAAGGTCTCCACCAGAAAAAACACGCCCATGTAGTGGGGATAGGCCCGCACCGCATTGAGCACCACCAGCTTCAGCGCCGCCAGCAGCACGTAGATCTCCTGCCCCTGATAGATGCCGTTCATCAGCGTGCGGTAGATGCCGGTGTTCTCCACCGTCACCAGGGCGGGCATCAGCACTCCCAGAAGCACCAGGCCCCAGCCGATGCACCGCAGGTCCCGGTCCGTTCTTTTTCTGGCCTCTGCCGTCTGTCCCAGCTCATGCTCTCGTTTCAAGTCCATCCCCCTCTTCCCCTGCGGTCCGCCCAAGGAATACACCGCAAGCCTTGCCCTGGATGCCCGGGGCAAGGCTTGCCGTGTCTTTTCTTTTGTATCCCGAGTCCGGCTTCAGGCCGCTGCACGCTCAAATCAGGCCGTAGTACCGCAGCACGTATTCCACGATGTCCAGCTGGTCTCCGATCCGGCGCTCCAGCTCATAGCCCCGGTAGGTCTCCACTGTGATGGTGGGGATGCCCAGCTGGGTGGTCACCGTATTGTTGATGCTCCCGATGGGGCCGGGTCCATAGAAGTTGAATCGCTCGGAGCACAGCTCGCCGGACTCCGTGGCCATCAGCATCTCCAGGTACATGTCGCTCATTTCGCTCAGGTCGGTGTAGATCAGCGAACTGCCCAGGAAATCTTTGTTCTCCGCGTTGGCCCGGGCCTCGTGCAGGTCAAAGAGGAACACCGGGTCCACCCTCTGGATGTCCTGGTAGATGGAGTCGGCCACCCGCTGGGCCATATTCCCCTCCGGGTCCCCCGGGAAGGACCGGTTCAGATCCTCCTGCTCCGTCACATAGCGGACTCTGGGGTCCGCCTCCGCGCCCCAGCGGTTGGCTGGGGACAGGATATGGACCGTCCCGGCCCGGATGCCGATCTTCTTGACCAGGTTCCCGGTCATCCAGCCAGCGATCTCATCCCCGTGGACTCCCGCCACGATGTAGATGGTGGGTCCCTCCTCCTCCCCCTGGAGCACCGTCACCTCATTTTCGATGTCGGTCCCCTCGGCGAGCTTGTAGGTGCTCACCTGGGTGGGATAATCGCAGTCTGTGAAGTAGTCCCCGAAGTCGCCAGGCACCATCTCCGCGGGGTCGAAATCATAGGGCGGGTCGATGACCACCTCCGCACCGATCTCCGGCCGTTCGATGGCCTCCCGGCGGTCATAGCCGCTCTCCTCCTGGGAGGCGGAGGCCGGCGCCTCGCTGCCTGCGGGGGCCGCTCCGCTCTCCGCCGGGGCGGAGGTGCTCCCCGGCCCTGGGGCGGCGCAGCCGGTGAGGGCCAGGGCCAGGAAGAGACTCAACATCTGCTTTTTCATGCCTTCACCTCCCAACTTTCCGCGCTCAGTCGGGAGCGAGGAACTGCCCGATGTCCGCCGCCATATCGACATAGGACGGGATACCGTTGATGACCAGGTTGCCCAATCCCAGCTCGTTGAAGGCCACCGCGAACTGAGCCACGCCGGTGACATGACGGGCTACCCGCTCAGAGATGGGGGCGCCGTCCGCGTCATAGCCGAAGTCGTACAGACGGCCGTAGCCAGCCGCCTTCAGATAGTACTTATCCTGTCCGGTGACCACCAGGTTTTCGTCGGTCTTTCCTCTCAGGCGGCCCTGGGAGGGGTTGGAGGTCTCCATCAGCAGGGCCAGGGTATCGGTGTAGTCGCCCAGCTCCCGGTGGGTCAGGCCGTGCAGGTTCTCGGGAGAGGGCTCCAGGCCGATGCTCATTCCCTCCAGCTGCATGTTGATCAGCGCCTGGGAGCCCAGTGACAGGGCATCCTGATGGGCCACGATGGTGTTGATGGTGGGGTACTCGGGAGATGCCTCGTGGAGATCCACCGTGATGTCGATGCCCTCCTGTTCAATGAGCTGGGTCACGCCGTAGCTCATTTTCTCGGTGAAAGTGCCATCGGTACGCCCCGGGTAGGAGCGGTTGATATTCCGGGTCTCGGAGCCGGACAGCCGCTGTCCGGAGGAGGCGTGGACATAGATCTCCGGGTCGGGCCACTGGTGGATGGGGTTGGTGGCCCGGGAGCCGAAGCGGAACCAGCGCTCCCCGTTGGGGGTGTCGATGGTAAAGCGCATGGGGGCCCCCTCCTGGGGGTCAGTGCAGGTGAAGGCGCTGTTGTTGGTCCGCGGGATGACGTACAGGGTGCCCGCCTCAGGCTGGGCGTTCTCAATGAGCAGGACGGCGGCCACCAGGCCGGAAGGCTCATTGGGGTGGGTGCCCCCCAGCACCAGCATGGAGTCCCCCTCCTGCTCCCCCTCCAGCACATAGACCTCCGTGTCTCCGGCGGTTCCCTCCAGACCGGGATACCAGTCGGACAGCATCTTGATCTCTGTCACTCCGGGGCCTGGGTAGATGGGCTCCACCTCCCGCATGGAGAGGAACTGGCCGGCCAGATACACGATGGCGGCGGCGGCCAGAGCCAGCAGGATCAGGGCGGATAACCAGCTCTTTTTCACTTCGATCTTCACTCTGTCCACCCCCTCATTTGATCAGCAGCAGCCGCAGCACCAGCGGGACCACCACCAGCGCGGCGTCGATCTGCAGCATCAGGTTCTTTTCCCGCACCATATTCTTGATGACGAATACCAGCAGGAAGAGCACCAGGCCCAAATAAACATATAATAACATGCTTTCCCCTCCTATCTCAAGTCAGGAACGAAAGGTTGCCGGACACCAGCAGGGTGACCAGGCCGTACAGGATGCAGACGATGAAGGGGATGGCGCAGTGCCGCAGCACCCGGGAGTACTTCTGTTCCACGATCTGGGCCGCATAGTTGCCCGCCAGGGCCGTGGGCGGCATCAGGTCGCCCATGGAGCAGATGAAGGACAGGGCGGCGGCAATGACGATCTGGTCGCCGGTGTCCAGCAGGGCCAGCAGGAAGGGGACGCCCAGCACAGAGGCCGCGCCATAGGAGGACACCGCGCCAAAGGCGGGCATCACCAGGCAGACGGCGGCATACAGGACGATGAGGCCGAAGCCGAAGCAGCTGACCACGATGTAGCCCCGCACGCCGGTGAGGGTCATCACCTGGATGAACATGCCCACGCCCATCAGCTTGCCCAGCACGGGGACGGTGGTCTCCACAGCCTCCGACACTGCCTGGATGGCGTTGAACTTCTTGCCGGTGAACAGGCCCACCACGCTGCCGATGAAGAAGATCAGCGGCATTCCCAGGGATGGGAACACGTTGGGGAGAGCCCGGCTGCCCACCATGAGGACGATGACCACCAGGATGGGGATGTAGAGCTTGAGCCCGTACTGTTTGCCCACCTCCAGGTTCAGCCCCTCTTTGATCTTGTCGTAATCCAGGTGCCGGCAGTAGCGCAGGCCCACAAAGAGGACGGTGAAGATGGCGCAGGGGAAGGTCATGAAGGCCAGGGGGCCCTCAAAGCCGATGTAGGGCATATCCACGCCGCCGGCGATGAGCATGGCGGGGATGTTCACCGGGGGGGCGGCCATGCCCATGATGGCGCCCACCGCCAGGATGGCGCCGGTCTGGGGGGCCGGGATGCCCATCATCAGCAGGATGGGGGCCACGATAGCGCCGGCGGAAAGCACCGCGGCGGTGGAGGAGCCCGTGATCATGCCCGGGAACATGATGATGAGCATCAGCAGAATCAGCATGACCGCCGGGACCTTGTGGAAGCGGGAGACGATGACGGCGTTCAGGGCCTCCAGTGCCCCGGATTTTTGGATCACCGTCATAAAGATCATGGCCATGGAGATGATGAGCACCGTATCCATATAGACAAAGGTGCCCTCGAACAGATGGCGCAGGGGGATACCCTCCCCACCCACCAGGGCGCCGGCGATAGCGCCGGCCGCCATAGACAAGCTGACCGGCAGCTTCAGCAGGAAGTTCCCCAGCAGGAACACGCCCAGCATGACCAGGAATATTACCAGTTCAAATTCCAATCAAATCCCTCCTGTTCCGGAGTATTCGCGGGAGTCGGGCAGACGGCCGCCTCTGCCGGCGGAGCGTCCGCTTTTGGGAAGAGGCCCCACCCGTTTTGACAGGCGGGGCCTCCTTGCAGTGCAATGGGGTTCAGGCGCCGAAGATCTCCTGGAGCGGGGTCACAGCGTCGGCGATGGTGTACAGCATGGTGATGGGGATGCCGGCGTCGGTGGCGGCGTCAGAGAACTTGCCGTCGTCGTTGCCCTCCTCCACTACCATGATGTAGTCGGCACAGCCCAGGGCCAGGTCGCTGAACTGGTCAGACAGAGTGCCCCGGCGGGCGGCGCCGCCCATGTGGGCCACGATCACGGTGATGTCGTTGTCCTTGGCGGTCTGGGCGATGGCCTCAGCGCGGGCGATCTCGTCCTCCTGGGAGATGCCGGCCGCGCCCAGCCCCTTGGAGGAGGCTCCGCTGGCGATGATGATGGTCTTGTATCCGGCGGCGTCCTCTGCGGAAGCGGTGGCGTCGAAGGTGTACTCAGCTCCCACCTTCTTCATCAGGGCGTCCAGCATGGATACGTCGGCGCTCTGGCCGAAGGAGGTGATCAGGACGGGGGCGGAGACCTGGTCCTTGGTGAAGGTGCCGTTCTCCGTCACCACCCGGTTGCTCTCGCTGGTGCGGAAGGTGTAGCCGCTCTCAGCACCGGTGGAGGCGCCGCCGCTCCCGGCGGGGGCGCTGGTGCTGGTGGACGGGGTGCTGGTCCCCGGGGTGGTGGTGCTGGTCCCGCCACCGCCGCAGGCGGTCAGCAGAAGGCTGCAGCTGAGGGCCGCGGCCAGGAGCATACATACGTTGCGCTTTTTCATTTTAAGTTCCTCCTAAGATCATTTCAGTTCTATGCTTGATCCCGGTCCTCCGGGACTTGGCACCTTACCAGTCGAGTCCCTCAGGCCAGGGACTTCAGGGTGGCCTCCAGGCCGTTGGCGATCATTTCGTTGGCATCGGGCAGGCCGGAGATCTTCAGGGGCTTGTCGGGGTACATCTGGTCGAAGGTGTTGATGATCTCCGCACTCATGCTCATGTGGTAGGCGGTCCGCTTCTCGATGGGCCAGCCGTTCTCGTCAAAGTCGTAGGAATTGGGGAACAGCCCCGCCCGATGCATGGCCAGATAGTTGCCCGAGATGCCGTCCTTCACCAGCTCCTCTGTCACCTTGTCGTGGTAGCTGCCCATGGCGGGGTTGCAGGTCTCGAACAGGGTGCACAGGGCGTCGGTATTGTCGCCCAGGCCCCGGTGGGACAGGCCGTAAGAGGTCTGGCCGGAGATCTCCATCTTCAGGGGCAGGTTGTTGATGACGCAGTTCATCACAGCGGAGGAGCCCAGAGGCATGGCGTTCTCATGGACCACCAGGGTGTTGACCAGCTTCACCGACTCGGCACCGGCCTCGTGGCCGTCATAGATGAAGTCGATCTGCTCGGTCTGGATAAAGTTGTAGATGGCGTAGCACACCATCTCGGTGAGGTAGCCCTCCTCCAGTCCGGGGTGGTTGCGGTTCAGGTTGCGGATCTCCGCGATCTCGTCGTGGCGCAGTTCCCGCTTGGAGGTATTCAGCCGGTAGTTGGGGTCGGGCCACTGGTGCACCGGGTTGGAGATGCGGGTGCCGATGCGGAACTCCCGGGTGGAGCCGTCGGACAGCTGGAAGGTCATCTTGTTGGCCTGGGCCAGCAGGGGCTGGGTGTGGCTGTATCCACTGTTGTTGGCCCGCACCATCACATAGAGGGTGCCCTCTTCACACTTCACGTTCTCCAAATAGGTCACGGCGTTGAGCATGGAGCCCACCTCATTGGTGTGGGTGCCGCCGTAGATCAGCGCCTTGCCTCCGGGGATCCCGCTGTCAAAGACATAGATATCCACGTCGCCCGGCGTGTCCTTCAGGTTGGGATTGTAGTCGCTCAGCCGGATCACACCGGTGATGTTGGGATTTTCGGTGTACAGCACGTCGTCCTTCTGCTGCTGGAGATAGATCTGCCCTGTCAGCACGCAGACCAGGGCCACCACGAGCAGAACGGCAATGTTTGGGATCAGACTCTTGTTTTTCATTTCCGTTCCCCCTTCATTTGATCAGCAGCGCGCGGAGGATCAAGGGGAAACAGATGATCCCCAGACTCATCACATGGGCCAGCGATCTCTCCCGCACGATGTCCCAGATCACCACCAGGGCCAGGACAGCGACGATGATCCGATAGATGATGAACAATGCAGCAATCATTCTTCGTCCCCCCTTAAATCATCAGGAACTTCAGCGATGAACCTGCCACCAGGAACACCACGATGGCGGCGGTCAGCACCAGCGTGAAGATGATGTTGCGCTTGACCACCTCAGTTCCGGTGACCCCAGTCACCCCCAGGGTCTCGCCCACCGTCTCCGCCAGGCTGCCCCGCAGGGCCAGGAGCATGCTCATGGCGATGGCGGCGCCTACCGCCATCATGGACAGCTCATAGCTTCCATAGTTGGAGTTGCTGACCAGATAAGTGGCCAGCGCCCCCACCACATAGGCGAAGGGGGTTCCCAGCAGCAGACCGCCCGCCAGCACCAGCAGTCCCAGTACCAGGGCGATCACTGCGCCGTTGATGCCGGCGATCTCCATCTGGGCGGAGAGGGTGCCGTTGACGCCCACCAGGTTGAAGGTCTCGACCACAGAGGCATAGGCCAGGATCAGGGCCAGCTCCACCGCCACGGTGCGGATGCCGTCCGCCGCCGCGATCAGGGGGTTGGCTCCCTTGCACTTGAAGATCAGGGCCAGCACGAAGCCGATGAGGTAGATCACCGGATACCCCCCGTAATAGGGGATCAGGAAGTACAGGAAGTTGTAGCAGAGCACCAGCACCGCCACCACGGCCAGGGGGATCAGGCAGACCGCGCTGCCCGTCTTTTCCACGTTCCCGTCCGCTTCCCACTCCCCCAGCACCCGGCGCCCGGCCAGGGCGCAGTAGACGATCAGGGCGGGGAGGGCCAGGATCAGGATGGGGAGAAAATATCCCTCAAAAGCGCCGGGATAGAGCCCCTGCCGGGCAATGGTGGGGGCCATGGCGGGTACGCACAGGGGAGGCAGCAGCATGCCCATCAGAGCGCCCACTGTCACCACCTCCACCACTTTGCTCTTCTCCATCCCCTTGTCCAGCAGGTAGCGGCCAGCCATCAGGCCAGTGGTGGCCACGCTGGCCAGGGCCGTGCCGGTGATCATGCCGGGCAGGCCGATGAACAGGATCAGGATGAACATCTGGGCGGCCGGGCTGCGCTTCTTCCCTACCACCTTGGCGAACAGGAACTGGAAGGTCCCGTTGACATACAGCAGATAGGAGAAGGCTGCGCCGCACAGCACCCACATCAGGGTGTCCACAAAGACGAAGGGACCCTCGGTGACCTCTCTGAGCCGGAAGCCCAGCCCGGCCACCAGCGCGGTGATCAGGCCCGCCACGAAGATAAGGGGCGCGATCAGGCCGCTTTTCCCTTTGAACAGAACGCTGACCACCGCTACGACAGCCAGCATGACAGCCAGCAGCAGATACGCTTCAGTCAAATTCACTCATTACCACTCCTTGTAACACGCATTCCGGCCGGGTATCTGGGGTCCCCGGACCGGATCAGCCAATCGGAGATCGGGGCCCGTGCCCTCCCCGGAAAGCCGGGGAGGGCCGTCCGTTCCCGTTCAGCCGGCAGGAAGCCGGACCGGGCCCGCGGAATGCCGGGTCTTAATAGGCCAGGGCCTTATAGCCGCGTCTGGGGTCGGCGCCGGCATAGAAGATGCCGTTGTCCCGGTCCAGATAGATGGCTGCGATGCCGCCTACCGCCATGTTGTACTCGCCTACGTCCTTCATCTCGTAGCCGATCCCCTCCATCTGGGCCACTAGGTCCGGATCGAAGCGGGGCTGCTCGATGCTCACCCGGGCGGGGGAGTCCATGCCGGAGCGGTTGATGGCCATGGCGCGGGGCTCATTGATGGCCTGCTGCACATTCATGCCATACAGCAGCACGTTGTTGATAATGGTGGCCACTGCGGGCGGGATGGCCAGGGAGCCGGGGGAGCCCACCGCCATGATGGGGTTCCCGTCCTGGAGCACCAGGCTGGGAGAGATGGTGGAGCGCACCCGCTTGCCGGGCATCACATAGTCGGGGCTGTCGGGGTTCTCATGGTCCAGGTTGCCGATGTGGCTGTTGTAGAAGAAGCCCAGACCGGGGGCCATAAATTTGCAGCCCCAGCCGTTGCCCAGGGTGTTGGTGGTGGAGACGATGTTGCCGTACTGGTCGATGACGGCGATGTGGGTAGTATGCTGGCTCTCCTCCGCGGTGGGCTCCAGCTTGGTGACCGGCAGGTCGCTGAGGGGCACAGACTCCATGGCCTGCATGTTGTCCATGTCGATAAGGGCAGCCCGCTCGGCGGCGAACTCGTCGGAGATCATCTCCTCCACAGGCAGGTCATAGAAGGCGGGGTCGCCGATGTAGGTGTAGGAATCCACCAGGCCGATGCGGCAGGCCTCGTTGAAGATGTACTGGTACTCCAGGGTGCTGGGGTCATACTGAGAGATGTCCTTCTCCTCCATGATGTTCAGCATCTCCAGCAGCCAATCGCCGCCGTTGGAGGGAGGGGGAACGGTGACCACTTCATAGCCGTAGTACTCGGTACGGATGGGCTCCCGCTCCGCCACGGTATAGGTCGCCAGGTCCTCCATGGCCATCAGGCTGCCATTGGCCTGGAGACCGTCCACCATCTTCTGAGCCAGCTCGCCGGTATAGAACTCCTCGATGCCGCCCTTGGCAATGGCTTCCAGGGTGTCGGCCAGGGGCTCGTTCTTGAACAGATCGCCGGTCGCATAGGGGAGGCCGTCGTTGGTGTAGATGGCCGCAGCCTCCTCATTGGCGGAGATCATATCAAAGGAGTCCATGATGGCATTGGCCAGACGCTCCTCGATGGGGAAGCCCTCCCGGGCCAGCTTGATGGCGGGGGCCATGACCTCTTCCGGGGTCATGGTGCCATACTTCTCCAGGGCGGTGAGCAGACCAGCCACCTGGCCGGGGACAGCGGCATTCTTGGCCGTGGCAGAGTCTGTCTCCGGATTGTACCAGCCGGGCTCCACCGCCACGGGGACAGTCTCCATGTACTCCAGGATCTCGTACTCGTGGTTATCCGCCAGATAGATGTTCATCATGCCGCAGCCGCCGATGCCGCTCAGGTTGGGCTCACACACGCCCACTGCGAAAGCGGTGGCCACCGCCGCGTCCACGGCGTTGCCGCCGGCCTGCAGGATCTCCAGGCCAGCCTGAGAGGCGTACACGCTGCCGCTGGATACGCCGCCATGGGTGCCGATGGCACCGTTTCCGAACTCATCGCCCTCCATGGTCTCAGGGATCTCGGGGGTCTCCGGCTCAGAGGCAGCGGGCTCTGAAGAAGCCGCGGGAGGGGTGGAGCTGGCTGCCGGCTGGGTGGTCTGTCCGCAACCCGCCAGCAGGGACAGCATCATTGCAAGTACAAGAGCCAGTGCGCTGAATTTCGTTGTCAGGGACTGATTATTCCGTTTCATATGCTCTCCTCCTTATTGATGTAACATTTTTTACCTCGCATACATCTCCTCATGGGCCTTCTTTTCCTCCCTTCTCATTCCGTTTCAAATGCCCATCAGACTTTTGGTATCTGTATGCGCTGGCTTTCTCAATAGGCCAGTGACTTGTACTGCCGGCGGTTATCTCCGCCCGCATAGACAAAGCCGTCGTCCGGGTCCACCAGGACCACGCCCACACTGCCCAGGCTGGTGTTCCAGTCCTTTCCGGAGTCCACCTCATAGCCCGCGTCGATCAGGGCCTGGATGGTCTCCTCCGGCAGCCGGGGCTCGGCGTACACCTTCAGCGGGGCGCTGTACGAGGTGAAGATGGCCCGGGGCTCGTTGATGGCCTGCTGCAGGTCCATGTCGAACAGCAGCACTGCATTGAGGATCTGGACGATGGCAGGCGGGATGCACCAGCTGCCGGGGGAGCCGATGGCCATGATAGGCTCGCCGTCCTTGACCACCAGGGTGGGGCACATAGTGCTCATGACCCGCAGGCCGCCCTGGACAAAGTTGGGGTTGTCTTTTTCTGCAATGTCCAGCTTCTGGTTGGACAGGTGGGCGTTCAGGGGGAAGCCGGTACCCGGAGCCACGATACAGGATCCGAAATATCCGCCGATGGTGTGGGTGGTGCTCACCATATTCCCAAACTCGTCAATAACGGAGACGTGGGTGGTGGAACCGCTTTCCGGCGTGGCGGTGGTCAGCTTCTCAAAGGGGAGGCCCTCCCCGGGAACAAGAGTGGGGTTGACCTTGCCGTCCTTGGGCATGTCGTTCTCCACCCGCTCCTTGGCGTACTCCTTGGAGATCAGGGTATCGATGGGCAGCTCATAAAAATCCGGGTCCCCGAAGTAGGTGATGCCATCCGCCATGCTCAGCCGCAGAGCCTCGTTGAAGGTGAACAGATATTCCGGGGTGTTGAAGCCCATAGAGACCAGGTCGTAGTTCTCCAGGATATTGAACATCTCCAGCATGGGGGCGCCGCCGTTGGAGGGCGGGCCCTGGGTCACGATCTCATAGCCGTGATAAGTGGTGCTGATGGGCTCCCGCTCCACGCTGGTGTAGCTGGCCATATCCTCCATGGTGAGCAGGCCGCCCAGGCGCTGGACCTCGTCCACGATGGTCTGGGCGATGCTCCCCTTGTAGAACTCGTCGATGCCGCCCTCCGCGATCTTGCGCAGGGTATCCGCATAGTCGGGGTTGGTGAAGTGGTCCCCCACCGCATAGGGCAGGCCTTCGTTGGTAAATATCTTGGCCGCCTCCTCGTTCTGCACCAGTTTGTCGAAGCTGGCCGAGGCCCGCTCCTCAAAGCTGATGTGGACATCGAAGCCCTCCTCCGCCAGCTGGATGACAGGGGCCAGCACCTCCTCCCGGGTCATGGTGCCATACTTCTCCAGGGCGGTCAGGGCGCCGTGGACCTGTCCAGGGACGGTGACCAGCATGGCCCCCTTCTTCTCATTGATCTCGTCCAGAGTGTCGATGCCCGCCGCCGCAGGAGCGGTCTCCATGGCCTCGATACAGATGTACTCGCCCGTCTCCTTCAGATAGATGGTCATGAAGCTGGCGCCGCCCAGGCTGGTGGCACCCGGCTCGGTGAGGCTGTTGGCAAAAATCATGGCCACCGCGGCGTCCACCGCGTTGCCCCCCGCCTCCAGGATATCCATGCCGATGCGGGAGGTGTACTCATTGGCGCTGACCACCGCTGCCTGATAGCCCACCGCGGCGTTGCCGTAGGTATCTGTGGTCAGCTCGGGCAGGGCGGGCTGTTCCGGCGTCTGCGTGCTCTGGCTGGCCGCCGGGGGCGTGCTGCCGGCCTCCGGAGAACTGCTCTGGCTCCCGCCGGGGCCGCATCCGGTGAGCAGTCCCGTCAGCAGGGATAGGGTCAGGGTCAGGGCCGCCAGCGAGGATCCAATGTGTCTGCGTCTGTTTCCCATTTTGACTCTCCTTTCTAATAGGGCCGTGCGTTCACCTTATGTTTTATTTCCGTCTGTTCCAGCTTATTCCTCCCCCCATTGTGACGGACGGCAGCGACCATCTGCGCCCACCATAATTCTAACTAAATCTATCATACAGCGCCCCCATTTCATTGTGCAATTTTTTCTCTTATTTATTTCTGAAATTTTAAAAATTTATGAACAGGCCACTCTTATCCTTTTTTGATTCGTCATTTTTCCCTTTTATTTCTAGTTTTTTCTCATTTTTCTCTTCCGCCCTCTTTTTTAGGCCTCTTCCCTTTTATATTTTTATTTGTCTATTTTGACCACAGCTTTTTCTGTCCCGGACAATGAGAAAGCGCCGGCCAGCCCAATGGCTGACCGGCGCTTTTTTCCCCGCCTTATAGTCCTGTTTCGGGCTTTTCCCCGTCGCCCGCCTCCCGGATCATCCGGTAGCGCTGTTTGGGGCGCCCCACCTTTCCATAGTGCTGGCTCACCTCCACCCGGTTCACCGACACCAGATATTGCAGATATCGGTAGGTGGTCTGATAGGCCAGCCCCGTCCCTTCCGCGATAGCCTCCACAGGCTGGTACTCGCTGACACTGCGCAGATAACCCTCTATCAGGCTCAGTGTGCCCTGCCCAATGCCCTTCACCGGCTCCTCTGTGCTCTGGCGGTTCTCCCGCCGGCTCTCCACCAGACGCACGTGCAGCTTGATACGGGCGATGATGTCCAGGGCCTTCACCGGCTTAAGCACGAAGTCGCTCGCCCCCGCATCCAGGAACTGGTCGGCCACCCGCTGGTTGTCCTCGATGGTGAAGACGATCAGCGGCACCTCCGGGTCCTCCCGGCGCAGCATCTCCACCCCTTTGACCCCGTTGATCTTGGGGAGATGGTAGTCCATCAGCACCAGATCCGGGCGGCAGGTCCGGAACTTTCCCACTCCCTCCTCCACATCCCGGGCAGAGATGGCCTCCCAGCCCTGGGAGTTGAACAGGGCCCTGAGGGCGTACTGGATCTGTTCCTCGTCGTCAATGGTCAGGATGGTCAGCGGACGATTCTGTCTGTCCATGGTATCCTCTCTCCTCCTTCCGCGCGGTCCCCGCGCTCCTCCTCACCCATCGGCACAGAGCCAGCAGCACCGCGGCCCCAGCCAGTCCCAGGAGCAGCACCGCCCCGGGGTATTCAGTCTCAAAGTAGACGGCAGAGGTCCCCCGCTCCGGCCACTGGGCCGGGTCATAGGGCAGTCCGTAGTCCGCCGCCAGCTGCTTGATGTTCAGAAGATTGATCACCGGAAGCCCCTGGCTGAGATAGCGCTGCACCAGCCCGCTGTCCTCTGTCAGCCGGACGATCTTCTCCGGGGAGAGCAGGCCCTGCCCCAGGCTGATGCCGCTCTCCCCCCGCCCCATGGAGGTCACGTTGCCTCCCACTGCCACAAAGCAGTCGATGGGCCCCTCCTGCTGGTAGAGCTGCTGGCGCAGCTCCAGATTGCGCCGGTAGTCCGGCTCCTCCAGCAGGAGCAGTCCCGCCTCCGCCAGCCGACCCCGGATCTCCTCTGCGCAGGCCGGGTCCATCCCCCCGCCCACATCGCCTCCCCCGCCCAGGGTGACGGCCGCGCTGTCTGTCTCCAGCAGCCCGTCCTCCACCAGCCGGTGGGCCATCTCCGGGAAGGTGAGGGCGGGATGATTGGCCCCGTAGGTGGATGCCCCCACTGACGAGATATAGATCAGTTCCACGCCCATCACCTGGCAGGCGGCGATCACCGCCAGATCCATGGCAGGGAAGGAGCCGGAAAAGCCGGCCCCCACGGTGTCCCCCGATCGGACGCCCGCCTCGTGGAGCAGGCGGACACACAGCGCACCCATTTCCGGCCAGGCGGTGGTCCGCTTCGCCTCGATGGCCCCCAGGGTGGTGGTGATCCCGGTGTAGCTTTCCCCGATCATACCGGTCTGATGGTAGTCCAGCTCGCTGAGGGGGATGCCCAGCTCCTCCTTGTAGGTGCGCACCTGCCGGAAGCAGTCCTCCAGCAGATCCGCCGCTGCCAGCTGCACAGCGGCATAGCCCGTTTCCGTTCGGCGGCCCTGTCCCGCCGCCAGCGCCGCAGTCCCCCAGGCCAGCAGTGCGCAGGCCAGCAGGAGGGCCAGCAGCTTCCGTTCCCGCTTCGCTCTGCTCATATCGGAAACACCTGCATCCCCTGCCACATCATGATCAGCGCCAGGATGCCCACCACCGCCGCCAAAGGGACAAGAGACTTCAAAAATCCCTGCCGTTCCAGCTCCTGAGCCATGATGCCCGGTACCAGCACCCCGATCATTCCCGGGTCATAGGCCAGCAGGCCCAAGCTGGTGACCGCCAGATCGATGGCAAAGGAGAGCAGGACCATGACCGCAAAGCGCCGGCGGCCGTACAGGATCATCACATTGCCCAGCAGTTTGGCGATGCCCCAGGCCGCCACAGCCACTGCCAGGGTGTAGACGATCCTCCAAGGCGTCTGAAGGCACAGGGCGAGGTAGCCGGGCACGATCAGGCCCGCGGGCGACAGGCCGGTCAGCTCCACGAACAGCAGGCTGATGGCCACCCCCGCCAGTACGATCTCATAATACACTCTGCTCTCCCTCCTTCCGTACCCGCTCCATCAGTGCCTTACCCGGGCCGGCCAAGTTTCCAGCGGCAAAGATCATAGTGTCCGCCCCCCGGCTGTCCAAGGGCAGTGCCTCCGCTCCAGGAAACAGCCGGACAGGTGTGTCCGGCAGGATGTGCCGCAGGGTGCGGCGCACCGCCCGCTGGGAGGCACCGATCAGCCAGATCTCCTCTGGCTCCAGCCCCCGGGCCACCATCATCATGTGCTCCGTCCGATATCCCCGGTCCGGTCGGTTGTTGATCAGCAGCACCAGCCTCCGGCCCACCATTCCTGGGCGGCCGGCCACCCGGTGGTAGTCCAGCTGGGTGGACTGTGGATCGTTCACCGACATGGCGTTGACAAAAGCCGCCCCAGAGGGCAGGCGGAATAGGGACAGGGCATAGGGGTCCGGCTGATACCTCAGGATCCCTTCCAGCGCCCGATCCCGGTCCACCCCGATCTCCCGGCAGACCGCCAGGGCCAGAGCTACATTTTCAGGAAAATCGAAGTCCGGCAGGCCGCTGTCCGGCTGGGCCAGCTCCACCCGGCAGTTTTTTCTGCGTCCGTTGGTCCGAAGCTGGTCCAGGAACGCTCCGTCTGCCGTGAACAGGGTCCCATTCCAGGGGATTGTGTTGGAGAGGGAGTCGCAGATCTCCTCCAGCGTGGGCCCCATCTCCGCAGTGTGGTCCAGCCGGACATTGGTGATGACTCCGATGTCCGCCCGCACCATCCGGTGCTGTGAGACGGCCTGGAGCGCCGGGTCCACCGCCATACACTCGATCACCAGGATCTGGGCCCCCTCCCGCACCGCCCGGTGGAGGACCCGCACCTGTTCGCTGATGTTGGCCCGCCCCCGGCGGACCAGAGGCCGGGCCGTTCCGTCCACCCCGATAACCATAGGCACGGTGCCGGTGGTCTTGCAGAACACCTTCCACCCTCCCGCCCGCAGGCCCCCGTCGATCATCCGGGTCACAGTGGATTTCCCCCGGATGCCGTTCACATAGACCACGTGGACCAGCTCAGAGCGGTCCCGCCGCACCTGCCAGTCCTCCAGAATCAGCAGCGCCAGGCACACCGCCAGCAGAAGCAGGATCAGCGCTGACACGGCTCCTCCCCCCTTCTCTCTTCCAGGTCCCCCGTTCTCAGGACCTGTCCCGGACAATAATATGCACGCCGTTTTGTCTGATTGCTTATTATAGCAAAGAGCCTTCTATCTTTCAATTGAACGGCCGGCAGGGCCTGCTTTGCTTTCGGCAGCTTTTTGTCCTTTTTGTGTGTACATCTGTTCTTTTTTGATTTTCCGTTATCTGGATGATCTGTCGAATTCTTTTTTACCGCACTGCGCAAAAAGTCCGGCCCCCTCTGCTGCTGGGAAGCCGGACTTCTTTTACGCCGGACCGGTGCTCAACAGCCGGATCAGGCGGATATTTTTCTGCGTTTCAGATATCCCACAGCCTTTCCGGGTAGAGCCCGGACTGGGTCATAGCCGCAATGGCGGCCACCACCTGGGGCTTATCCTCCCGATAGGTCACACCATACCACTTGTCGGTGCTGCGCAGCACCTTGACCCGGGCCCGCTTCTCCTCCAGCAGCTGTGTCACCACACTGGGCAGGAAATACTCCCCCTTCTGGGGGTCCTCTGCCAGTACCTGGTCCAGAAACGCGGGGAAGCGCGCCTCCGCCTCCCAAAGAAAGCTGGGGGTGAAGCCCCAGAGGTTCATGGACACCACGGTGTCCCCCGGCAGACGGGTCCAGGTCTCCCCGCCATCCACCGTGGAGCGGGCGTCCGCCCCGTCCTTCTCGATGTGGGTGTGCTCTGTGACACGGAGCAGATAGTGCTCCTCATCCTCCTGGCACACCCCCCGGGCCACATGTCCATGCTCCGTCACCGTATTGCCCAGCAGATAACCCACCATAGCAAATTCATAGCACCCCGGCTTGTCCGGGTGCTCCTCCAGATAGCGGTATATCTCCCGGAACGCCTCCGGCCCGTAGTAGTCGTCCGAGTTGATAACTGCGAAGGGGCCGTCCACCTCCTTCCGGGCAGCCAGCACCGCATGGCAGGTCCCCCAGGGCTTCACCCGCCCCTCCGGGACCCCGTACCCGGCGGGCAGGTCCTCCAGCTCCTGATAGGCGTACTTTACTTCAATGACCCGGGAGAGCCGGTCGCCGATGGCGGCCCGGAATTGCTCCGCAAGCTCCCGCTTGATGACGAATACCACCGTCTCAAAGCCGGCGCGCCTGGCGTCGTAGATGGAGTAATCTATGATGAGCTGGCCGTTGGCCCCCACGGGATCAATCTGCTTCAGACCGCCGTATCGGCTCCCCATTCCGGCCGCCATGACCACAAGCACCGGTTTTTCCATACTTCCACCCCCTCTTATCTTCCGTATCCGTCCGGATTCATGGACTGCCACTTCCAGGAGGAGGCGCACATCTCCTCGATGCCGTAGCGCGCCTTCCACCCCATCTCCCGCTCTGCCCGCTCCGGGTCCGCATAGCACTCCGCAATGTCGCCCGGCCTCCGGGGATCCACTACATAGGGCAGGGGCTTTCCGCAGGCTTTCTCATAAGCGCGCAGGACCTCCAGCACGGAGTAACCCTTCCCGGTCCCCAGATTGCAGACGAACAGGCCGCACCTCTCCTCCAGCTTCTTCAGCGCGGAGACATGGCCCCAGGCCAAGTCCACCACATGGATATAGTCCCGCACCCCGGTGCCGTCCGGCGTGGGATAGTCGCCGCCGAACACATGGAGCTTCTCCAGCTTCCCTACTGCCACCTGGGCGATATAGGGGACCAGATTGTTGGGGATGCCGTTGGGGTCCTCCCCAATCAGTCCGCTCTCGTGGGCCCCGATGGGATTGAAATACCGCAGCAGGGCCACGTTCAGGCTGCTGTCCGCCGCACACAGGTCGGTGAGGATCTGCTCGATGAAAAGCTTGGTCGTCCCATAGGGGTTGGTGGTCCCCCCCACCGGGAAGTCCTCCCGGAAGGGCACCCGGCCGGGATTCCCATAGACGGTAGCAGAGGAGGAGAACACAAAATCCTTCACGCCGTGCTTCCGCATCACATTGAGCAGGACCAGGGTGTTGACCAGATTGTTGGTGTAGTACTCCAGGGGCTTCTCTACACTCTCCCCCACCGCTTTCAGGCCCGCGAAATGGATGACTGCCCGGATATCCGGGTGGCTCTGGAACAGCGCTTCCACCTGCTCTGGGTCGCACAGCTCCGCCTCAACGAAGGGGACTTGCCTTCCCACGATCTGCTCCACCCGCCGGATCGCTTCCCGGCTGGAATTCACCAGATTGTCCGCCACCACGATGTCATATCCCGCCTGGATCAGCTCCACACAGGTGTGGCTGCCGATATATCCGGCGCCACCGCTCACCAAAATGGACATAGATTGCTCCTTTTCTGTCATGATCCGCTCTCCCTTGGAAAGCTTCTCTGATCAATGTTACGGCCCCATTATAATCTCTAAACATAAATCACGCAACCGATTCCGTCTCTTTCTCGTCTCTCAAAAATAAAAATGTCTACCAAAAGTCTACCAAAAAAGGGCGGCGGGAGCCTGGAGTTTCAGGGCCTCGCCGCCCCTTCTGTTTTCATGTGTCTACCAAATGTCTACCAGGGAAACTTTTTAGGCGTGATCCCAGAGATTTTTCCCCTGATCTTCCCCTTTTTATAACCAATTCCTCCTGTGTCAGAAGTGTTGTACAGGCATAGTGGGCCGAAATGTTCTGGAAAAGGCCCGGTTTGTCAGAAAACAGCGACTTTTGTCAATATAAAAAGGAGGAATATCCAATGAGAAACCTGAAGCGTGCTCTCAGCCTGGCTCTGGCTTCCGTTATGCTCCTGGGCATGATGGTCGTGGGTTCCAGCGCTAAGGGTATCGACGATTTCACCGACAAGGCCGAGATCGTCAATCAGGATGCCGTGGCGGTCACCTCTGCCATCGGCATGTTCGAAGGCTACGAGGACGGGTCCTTCGGCCCCGAGAACGTAGTCACCCGCGCCGAGATGGCGGTCATCATCTGCACCATGCTGTATGGCGCCGGTGTGAACGTCAACCAGTTCGCGGAGACCAATGTGTTCACCGACGTCCCCGCATGGGCGGAGGGCTATGTGAACCTGTGCTCCAGCCTGGGCATCGTGGCCGGCGTGGGCGACGGCAAGTTTGACCCCAACGCCACCGTGACCACCGCGCAGGCCGTGCTGATGCTGTGCCGCGCCCTGGGCTACTTCCAGAACGCCGCTGACTTCGGCGACAACTGGATGCTGGCCGCCACTGCCAAGGGCACCGCTCTGGGCCTGTACGGCGACCTGAAGCTTACCGCTGAGGCCGGGCTGACCCGCGACAACGTGGCTGAGCTGGTGTTCAACGCCCTGACCAAGGCTGTGCCCGTCCAGTACAATGAGCTGCTGGGTGTGTACTACAACGAGAACAAGGGTATCCTGTACTCCCTGACCTACTACTACACCGATACCCTGGGCTACAAGAACTTCGACCTGGTCTACAAGACCAACGAGAACACCGATTACGGCCGTCCCGGCACCACCTGGGGCATCGGCTCCTATCGGATGGACGGTTCTCCCTCCGGCGAGGGCAACAAGGAAGGCGTGCTGAACGAGGACGGCTCCCTGATCCCCGAGCGGGTGAAGATGACCTCCGACGATGAGATCATCACCGTGGCCGACACCCCCGACTTCACCTACACCGCCAACACCAAGGAGAACGTGATCTACAAGGCCGTTGGCAAGAGCGTGGTGGATGACTACGCCTGGAACATCTATGTGGACGGCGCTGAGCAGGCCGGCGACGATCTGGCTCCCGCCAACGACAAGGACACCGACTACACCTACACCGCCAAGGGCGCTACCACCGAGATCTATGTGGATGATGTGAACGAGACCGTCACCGTGGTCATGATCAACTACTACATGGCCGAGGTCACCAAGGTCAAGGACGGCGAGAACACGGTCCGTGTGCTCAGCAACGCCACCAAGACCAGCCCCATCGACGAGCGGACCATCGCCGCCAACGGCTTCGCCGTGGATGACTATGTGGTCATCACCGTGGACGTGGACGATGATGGCGACTCCTTCGTGGCCTCCATCGACGCTCCTGCCACCGCCGAGGGCTCTGTGTCCTACGTCAGCAAGCTGTCCGAGGCCGAGGGCAACAAGGATGGTCAGTATGCCAAGCTGGATGACGGCAACAAGTACACCTACTCCAAGTACACCGCCTCCGACCTGGATGACATCAACATGGAGCACCCCACTCTGGACGTGAACTACCGCCTGTACCTGGATCCCAACGGCTATGTGCTGGGCTTCCTGGCTCTGGACAACTACTATGAGAATTACCTCTACGTGGAGTCCGCTGCCAGCTACCTGAACTCCATCGACGCCAAGGTGATCTTCACTGACGGCACCGAGAAGCAGGTCAAGATCGACGACGAGTTCATCGACGGCAGCAAGATCGATGTTGACAATGTGAAGAACGACTATGACGCTAGTAGCAATCCCGGCCTGGTTGGCCGTGCCTACGCTTACACTGAGAGCGACGGCGTCTACACCCTGCGTCCTGTGTGGCCCAGCATGAGCGACACTGGCCGCCCCGGCACTCCCGCTAAGGACTACTACAAGAATTACCGCGATGTGTCTGTTGACGTGACTGTGAACTATGCCGCTGGCACCCCCGGCGAGACTGCGGCTCAGGTGAACGCGAAGAACACCGTCATCAAGAGCGGCGCCGCTTACATCACCGCCAATGGCACGACCTACATTGTGGACAAGGACACCAAGTTCGTGGACGTGGATGAGAATCAGGTCTACACCGGCTTTGAGAACGTTCCCGACTACATCGCTGACAGCACTGTTGACGGCGGAAAGGTGAGCTTCTGGGCCATCGATACCCGGTCCACCGACGGCGTTGCTGAGGTCATCTTCATCTATGAGGGCGAGGCCAGCAACAGCAACGACGTTTACTTCTACTCCGCTACTGGCTCCTTCGAGACCCACAGCCGCAATGAGAACTACAAGACCCATGATGTCTATGTGGACGGCGAGAAGCAGACCATGAACTTCACCCCCGCCGGTCATAAGGATCAGAACGGCGACGAGGTGGGGCTGGGCCTGTACCGCGTGAACAAGACCGACGGCAAGGGCTTTGTGACTGATATCACCAAGATCACCAGCTTTGAAAATGTAGTCTCTGTGGGCGGCAACTCCTTCTCCCTGGGCACTTCCGCTCCCAAGCAGTACATCACCGACAAGGATACCGTGATCGTTGTGGCCACCTATGACCGCAAGGACAACGGCAGCCTGAAGGACCCCGTGGTCTCTCTGGGCTCCCTGAAGGATATGAATGTGGCCAAGGATAAGAATGGCAACATCATCGATGACTACAACACCGTGGTCTATGTGGCCAACACCTCCGACAGCGGCCGCATTGCCGATCTGGTCTACATTGTGAAGACGGAGAAGGCTGTCTATGACAATACCGTCACCTTCACGAACTATGCCGGCGGCACCTACACCCTGGCCGTCCAGAGCACCAACGCTCAGGATAACGGCGACGGCACCGTGGGCATCAATGACAACCAGACCCTGAAGTTCAAGATCACTCCCAAGACTGTGGGCACCACCACCTATGAGCTGGTCTCCGTCAAGCTGGGCGACGAGGTCCTGACCGCTGACACCAACGACGTGTACTCCGTCAAGGTGGGCACCAAGGATCTGACCATCGACGTGACCACCAAGGCTCAGGTCGTGGGCAAGGGCGATGTCTCCATGGACCCCGCCGGCAACATCACCGTGACCTGGAAGAATGGCGTTACCAACAAGCCCGGCCCCGACGAGGCCGTTGAGAATGTCAAGACCTTCCTGAAGATGACCGCTGGCTGGAAGGGCGACATCACTGTCACCAAGCAGGGCGTCAACTACGTCTTTACCGGCAAGGACAGCTACGGCTGGGACGCTCAGGCGACCTGGGATACCGCTAACAACTTCTATGAGGCCCGCACCTTTACCCTGAACGGTGCAGAGGTCACCAAGAATGTAGCCGAAACGCTCTCCGCCGCGGACACCAACCACTACCTCATTCAGAAGGCCGATGCCGCTGATGACTACGCTCTGTCTTCCGCCGCCACTGTTGGCGACCTGACCGACGGCGCCATTGTCAGCACTCAGGGCCGCAAGGTCACTGTGACCAATGCTGCTGGCACTGCCACTGATGTGTATGTGGATAACGACACCTACACTGTGCCTGAGGAGGGCAACTGGTATAAGGTCGGGGCGAGCCCCGAGGCTTCCTATGCCAGCTCTAAAACCATTACTCTGTCTACCAAGGATACCGCCGTCCAGACCGGTCTGATCAAGGTTGATTCTAACTATAAGAAGATCGGCGAGAAAGTAAGTGTCACCACTGATGGCGGTAGTACCTACTATCAGATCGACCGGAATGGCACTAAGACCTACGATGTTTACGCCAACGAGTACACTGTGACCGCTGGTGCCGATGTCACCATCACCAAGGGCTTTATCAAGGTGACGGTTGAGAAGGACGGCGATGCCGGGAACCTGATCAATACCATTGATGGTTCTGCGACCGCTGAGAAGTTCGTTTCCAAGACCGGCGGCAATGTAGAGGTCACCATTGTGACCAATAGCATTGCTCAGGGTTCCTTCACCCTGACCGATGAGAACAGTGCTACCTCTGCTGTGTCTCCTAGCGCTCCCGTTTTCAATTCGATGGGTGAGCAGACGGTGCCGGTCACCTTGACTGTCAGCGCTTCTGCGACTGACGTGACCGTTTCTCTGAAGCTGGTCTAAACATCCCTATTCCCGCAAAATTTCTCTTGATTTGGCTGCTCCCCGGGCGTATGCCCGGGGAGCAGCTTCTTTCTCCTCCTGCTTTGATTTAAAAAGGCATCACGAGCCGACTTCCAGGAAAGCTATGACCGTATAATTTTTCCCCAGCTCATTTCCAGATAAGGAATCGCTGTCAGCAAAACGGGACCAGGAAAGGGTGTTGCCCTCCCAGACGGCCGCGGGCATCCCTGAGGCACTGCCGCTTTGCCGCAAATAGAGAAACGGGACCCCCTGGACCCCGCACCACCAGGTGACTACGCCTCCCATTCCAATGACCAGCAAGGGCTTTTGAGGAAAAACAAGCGATTGCCCATCTCCTCCCGTTCCTGTGTAGGACATAAAATACATCCGACAGTTGCACTGCGCCAGCTGGTGGAGCGCCCCGTCGATCTTGGCGTTGTCGGAGTTGAAGTCCACCCGCTCCACCTTGTCCGCGGCCTCCCACTGGGAGAGCCCATAATACTGAGTCTGTCCGCTTGCCATAAAAAATCCCTCCTGTCCTGACTGGGCCCGGCAGATCCGGACCCGCTCAAAACCGGAGGGAAAATCTGTTTTGTGAGACGTTTCAATACAAATTATGGAAGTGAAGCGGAACTGTGCTCATTTCTGCCCCGCCTGTGCGGAAGCCCCGGTATTGAGAGAGGCGGCCCGATGGCGGCGCCGCGCCTCCTCCTTCTCTCTGCGGCTCCCATTTCACCCGTGCAGGGCGGACTCCTGTTCCATGGCGGTGAAGAAGGGGACGCCGAGATGGCTGTAAAAGGCCAGATAGATGATGATATCCCTGGGTGCGTGGATGTCACCGATCTCAGCGCCGATGTGCTTGATCACCGATCCGGATGTCCCAGCACTGGTTGGACAGACGCCCAATGCTTTTCGAGATGGTTTTTACTGAAGACTTATTATACCTCAAGACCTCATCATGCAGTCTGCATCATACGCAAAGTACCAGACTGTAAGTAAACGAGAGCTCATCTCCGGCTTTCCTCCAAGCATCTCTTGTACCAAATATAAAAATACCGGCTGTCCTGGTAAAGCTCAGGGCAGCCGGTATTTCTTTAATGCGCAGTGCCAGACCGATCCCGGCAGGCCTCTGTACAAAACTCAGCGGAAAATTTCTGGACTAATCTCCGAAGCGGCTTCCCACATCTGCCCACAGGCTGCAATGAGAGACTTATCATCAAAGCTCATGACCTTATGAGAGGCAGGAGGCTAAGCCTGTTTCATCACCGCTCATAGGCGGCAATTTGATCTATCTTTGGCTGAGATGCGCACCCGGGAGTAAACTCGGAGGAGAGAAAGGTCTCGGCCAGTCTTTCCATCAGCCGGATTCCAATGGTAAAGGCACCAAAGCAGGCAATATTTGCGTTGTTGCTCTTCCTGGCACGCTCGGCGGAGTACACGTCGGTGATCAGCGCGGCATAGGCGCCTTTTACTTTATTTGCCGCAATAGACACACCAAGCCCCGTACCACAAATCAGAATTCCGCGGTCATACTCTTTTCTGGAAACAGCTTCGGCAACTTTTATTGCAACATTTGCATAAATCGGATCATCGCTCCCAAAGTCAGTAAGCAAAAATCCTTTTTGCCCCAAGTATTGCATCAGGGCGGCTTTCGCAGACGCCGCATTTGGGTCACAGCCAACCGCAATTTTCAGCATCGCCATATTCCTTTCCTGTATGTCAGTTCTCCAGTACGGACTTCATTCCGTCTGCCATGGCCTGCAGGAGAATGCAGCAGGAGGTGGCTCCGGCGTCCAGCACACCGCGGGAACGCTCTCCCAGCCGTGCCGCCCTCCCATACTTCGCCGTCAGGTCTTTCGTAGACTGCTTTCCCTGCTCCGCGACCTGCTTCATCTCCTCCAATGCTGCAGAAAAATCCGTTTGGGCATTTGCTGCTTCACGGACATATTGGCAGACAGGATAAAGCGTATCGACGAGAGTCTTGTCACCGGGACGGGCGTCAACAATCTCATAAAGCCCATCCAGGCCGGAGCGGAGCATTTCACTGAATGTTTCCAGCGTAATATCCTCAACATCTTCTATGACAGAGGACATTTCCATGAAAATGGTGCCGTATATCGGCCCCATGGACCCGCCGATTTTATTCAGCAGAACAGATCCCAGATCGAACAGTCCGTCTGAAAGCGAAGTGTCTTGATCCCCCAGCTGTTCTTCGTACAAGGTAAATCCCTTGTTCATGTTCATGCCGTGGTCGCCGTCGCCGATTAGTCCGTCCACATCTCCCAGCAGCTGCTTGTTTTGCTGTATAGCGTGGACCATTGCCAATAAAATACCACGACCGTTTTTGTTTTTTACCACCGACATTTCTGTTCCCTCAATTCTGTTTGAAACCCATCGTCCAGGCATCCATATCCATCAATTCTTTCAGCTCCTCATCCAGCTTCATAACAGTCACCGTAGCTCCCATCATGTCCAGTGAGGTAAAGAAATTCCCAGCATAATGGCGATAGATCCGAATCCCCTTCTCCTCCAGGATGGATTCGATCTCATGATAGAGGACATAGACCTCCATTAAAGGTGTAGCCCCTAAGCCGGACACCAGTACGGCAACCTCGTCCCCACTCTGGAAGGGATAATCAGGCAGCACGATGTCGAGCATGCGCTTGGCCATCTGCTTCGCGCTTTCGATCGGACAAACTTCAATGCCCGGTTCCCCATGGTGCCCGATCCCGACCTCCATGGTGCCCTCTTTGATCTCGAAATTCGGATGCCCCACTGCGGGAAGAGTACATGGGGTCAGGCCGATCCCAACGCTTCTGCAGTGGTCGATCGCCTTCTGTGCCGCGGAGATGACCTCATCTAATGTACCGCCCTTTGCCGCCTTAGCTCCTGCGCATTTCCACATAAAAATCTCGCCCGCAACGCCACGGCGCTTTTCCCGCTGATCTTTTGGCGCAGATGCCACATCATCGTTTGCGACCACAGTCTTTACGGTCAGCCCTTCACGTTTGGCCATCTTGACCGCCATTTTTACATTCATGTTGTCGCCGGAGTAGTTTCCGTACAGGCAGGCGATACCCCGGCCGCCGTCAGCGGCGCGGAAAGCCTCCAGGAAAGCCAGCGCTGCCGGGGAGGAACATATCTCCCCCACCGCAGCAGCATCACACATATTTTTTCCGACATAACCGATAAAGGCCGGTTTATGCCCAGAGCCGCCCCCCGTA
This sequence comes from Lawsonibacter asaccharolyticus, assembly GCF_022453915.1. Classification (NCBI taxonomy): domain Bacteria; kingdom Bacillati; phylum Bacillota; class Clostridia; order Eubacteriales; family Oscillospiraceae; genus Lawsonibacter; species Lawsonibacter asaccharolyticus. The sequence goes on along the minus strand of NZ_CP091870.1, from coordinate 436,046 downwards.
ACGATCCCAACCTTATCCGCGATGGGCGCATCCACTGCAGCTACAACGCCTCTTGGATTTTCTTCTCCGGTTTTGACCATTTTTACGATATCACTATGGCATTTTACGAAGCCGGCAAGCATTTCATCAACAATATCGTCCGGATTGTTCATGATTCGTTGCATAATTTATCCTCCCCTTGTGTTCAATCATCAGCAGGAAGTCTGTCCCCGTGCACAGTCATTGCCCCGCGGCAAAAATCGCAGCAGATTACATCTTCACCATAGAATCAAGCGCCTCTTGCACCCAGCGGACACGGGCATGATCCACGGTTTCCAGCAATGAGCAGTCCGCGGCTACGATCAATCCGTCGGCCCCCGCCTCCCGGACGATCTCCTTTGTGTGCTCTATAACGGCCTTACGATCTGCCAGATAGATCGGGCTGCCTTCTTTGTTATTGAAACCGCCCATGACCGCCTTTTTCTTTGTGAAATATTTGCGTCCATCCTGCAGGGATAATTTATCGGTATGGACATCCCAATGCATTGCCGCACAGGGAAAGTCCTTCCAATTTTCCAGCCTATTGGGCACTCCCCAATATCCGCACAGATGAATGATGTTATACGGAGAGAGACGATTTGCCTCCTGCACCAGTGACAGGTCATAGGGCCGGAGCAGTTCATGATAGCACGCTCCGGTAAAGCCGTTCAAATCATTATTCTGCATCGGCAGAAACATGCCGGTCACACCAGCGTCTGAGATCAGCCGGTGCATAAACTCCATTTTGAACTCGTTCACCCTGGTTATCGCCTCAAACAGGGCGGGCTCGCGCCGTTCCAAATGGTCATAGACCAGTTCATCGCTCGTAGAACTCCTCAGTGTGGACACCGGATTGAAAACATTGTAAAAAACAGCCGTTTCATCCTGAATTGCTTCCCGAAGCCGCTTGATATGGGTAAGCTGATCCTGTACAAACGGATCGTCCATGCTCGGCAGCGCAATGTGCCTCCAGTCACATGGGCGCTGGACATTCAGGTTGGGAAGAGCTACAAAGCCATCACACATCATTTTTATAAAGTCTTCGCCAGTCTCCCGATAAAAACGGACATGTGAATCCACAAAGTTTTCCTTTTCCATATCGGCCCCCACAAAGTGGTGCCAGAACACCATAGGCGGACGGTCCACCGGCAAACCCTGCAATGCCCGAAGGGTCCGTTCCTTACGGTCCATTTTCTCTACCTCCTTGTATCAGACCAGCACCGTTTGTGAGCTGTCCCTGCGGAAACAGCATAGAGATTGGGAATGACTGTACCTGCCGGAGCGGGATATCTGCGCTTCCGACAGGCACAGCCAAAGGATCACACACAAGAGCTATGTTGTGAATCCTTCTGTGCTTCCGACGGACAATACATAGGATTTGTGGGACTGACCTTGCAGACCTTTCTCTTCCACACTTTCAGGAAAAAGATAGAAGCGACCCAGAGGAGACCGTAAACCACAACCACGCCCAGGTAAGACCATTCCGCACCGGTCGACAACAGTACAGGTCCCAAGGAAAGCGCGGTAATTTCCACCACATGTTCAAAGGGAGTCAAGATCGCAGTATCGCTCAGAGCGGTGCTCCGGTTATTCGGATCGACTACGCGCAGCAGACAGAAGCCCGTAGCAAACGTGCCCGTGGCATAACCCCAGTTGAACAATCCGCGTTCAAACCAATCCTTGCCGATCAGATGGGGGCCGCAGAACCAGAACCACACTACCATCCAAACAGTAAAGGCCAGCATCAGCAGCAGGAAGGGGGCCGCATATTTGATGATGACGTCCACCTGGACCATCGCCAGGCTGAATACCACCACATAGTCAGAGATCAGATTGCCGAATCCGTTGATCACCTTTGGGTCCACCGAGTCGTTGACCTTCGTCGCCTGGAAAACATAGTACAAAATCAAGGACACAAAAAATGCGATCGAAAATTCAGGGAGCTCGATCCCCAGCGCTTTGCTGCCGTAAATCGTAATGATATGCGCCAGCCCGGTGGGGATCATAATAAGGGCCAAGTGCCACGCCAAGGGCTCCAACGTAATGGAGGCGATCGTCTCCTCACCAATGGAGCCGCGCTTGCCCTTGGGGATAATTCCGGTAAGGAGCTCCCGGCTGATCGTATCTGTATTCTCGATATAAGATGTATATCCCCTTTTTGTCGCCAGCTTGGTCATGATAATGCCGCCGATCAGCCCCAAAAGCATGCCGTAGGCAGCCGCTGTGATACCCAGTCCAGTAAAATCAGAGAATCCATACTTATCCAGCACCTGGCCGGCCGCAATGGCTGGGCCGGTACCGCCAAGGAAGGAGACGGGGATCAGCCACCCAAATGCAGGATGCAGGTCACCGCCGGTATGCAGACGGGAGAGAAGGAGTATGGAAAGGATCATGGGAACGGAAAACTGTACAGCCCAGTTGATCTGGCGATAGACACAGTAACCGGCAATATCCTTGGCCCGTTTTTTCCCTTCGCCCTTTTTGATCCCCAGTCCCTGGAGGCCAATGGTGGCAAAAAGGACTGTGATCAGTGCACCGGCATAGTCCCCGCACAGACTGGTCAGGGGAACGATCTTCAGGCCATAAGGTCCAACTACCCAGGCAATAAAACCAGCGATCAGGCTGACCGGGATAAAGAAGTTCTGGAGTATTTTAACATGCTCGCGAATGATCTTTGCCACGAAGAGAATAACGGATACCCAAAAGAAGTCCATAATTACTGAGTAAAAATCCACAGTAGTCCCTCCCTTTCGATCAATAATTTTTTATAGATCCATCCCTTTTCTGTGTACTTCAGGCCGAGAAGATACGGCACTTTCAATCTCTAGTGGCTGGGCAGCCGGAAGCGGTCATACCGCAGGCCGGACAAATCGGCGGCAGGCGCCTCTCCCACAGCCATCTGGGCCAGCACATATCCCGCCGCAGGGCCGATCCCGAAGCCATGTCCGGTGAATGCACAGCCCACATAGAGGCCCTCGACCTCTTCCACCGGCGAAATGACAGGGGAGCCGTCCCAGCACATATCCAGCTGTCCGCTCCAGGAGCGGATTACTTTCACGCCCTTCAAAGTGGGCATATATTCCAGGAAAAAGCGTGCGATCCGTGGTGCTGAAAAGGAGAATGTAACCTCCCTCGGGTAAGTGGCGTCATATATCTCGTAGTTGCTGTCGCCGCCGATCACCCAAGTTCCGTTGCGCTGCTGCTGGGCATAGAAGCAGCCATCCGCGGCGGAGATAAACTTGTCGGTCACGGCTGGAATGGGCTCTGTGACGAACGCCTCGGTCAGCTGAGGCAGCATAGGGACATCCAGCCCCACGGTGCGCATGATCTTTCTGGAGCCAAATCCCGCACACAGGATGACGCTGTCTGCCTCATAGATCCCGTCGTCTGTATGTACCCTGCGGATCCTTCCAGCCACCTTTTCCAGCTTGAGGACCTTGATATTGGTGATAAACTGTGCGCCCAATTCCCTTGCCCGCTTATACAGAGCAAGGGTGGTGCGCATCGGGTTTGCATGACCGTCTGTGGGACAATAGGTGGCATATTGGACCTCCGGCGATACATCAGGGATCAACTCCCGGATATCCTGGCCGTAGACCATCCTTACATCCAGCCCCAAGGAGCTGTTCTGCCGCACCAGCTCTTCCAGCGCCTCCCGATCCTTCTCTGTTTTGCCAAGGCGCATATTGCCGTTCTGGATATACTCAATATCCTCTCCCAGTTCTTCACCCAGAGTGGGCCAGATATGTTTTACCCCAAACATGGCCAAAGGAAGCTCACGGTTATCACGCCCGGACTGTCTGGCTCCGCTGCCATTGCGCCCGGATGCACCGCAGGCAACTTCCCTGCGCTCCAGAACTGTTACCTTTACCCCTCGCTTTGCCAGATAATAGGCGGCGGCGCATCCGACGACGCCGGCTCCAATGACAATGACATCACTGGCCTTATTCATCTCTGCCACCTCCCAGAAATTTTGGATAAAATGTATCGTTTCCATAGACACCCATGGGGACCGGACGCACAGGCGACCGGGCAGTGATCACATCCGTTTCAGTGGGAGAAATGCCCAGTTCCTGTGCAATGATGGCCCGAACGGTCTTGTTGCAGCTCTGTCCCTGGCACAACCCCATGCCGGCCCGAAGGAAACGCTTGACTTCATTCATCGTGTACATGCCGGCGTGGACCGCCCGGCGAATTTCGCCTCTTGTGATCTCTTCACAGCGGCAAATAACGACATCATCATCGGGACGAGGCTCAAATTCTCCCAGATGATAGGTCTCATCAGAAATGGAACTCATAGAATTATTTTCCCTCCTCAAATGCGTTTCCGGTATCATCTGGCGCTTCCGCTTTCCCTGGCAAAAAATCGTGCCTTTCCTGTCATGTTGGCCGGCACCTTCATCGTCAAGATCGGGGTGCGGTCATAGGGAGCCGTAATTTTCACATCCACTATCTCGGCCGGACAGACCGGCTTGCCGCTTCGGTCCAATGCGGTGCCCTTTTCTCCCTTTGCCGGCAGCGGGCGGAATTCGTAAGGCAGCGAAACGGCCCCGTATCCTGGCTCCAAGTCCTCGTTTACAAGGAAAATAGCTTGGCCGGGACATGCACTGACACACAGGCCGCAATTGATACATTCAACTTCCGAATGCACAACAGGCAGGTTCGTGATCCGGTCGCCCACCGTGATACAACGCTTGGGGCAAACATCCTGGCATGGGTTGCACGGGATATTCTGTGTACACTCTACGACCGGATGGAAGCCGCTCCCCCCGGCCTCGCAGCCCGGGAAGTTTGAGATCTCATCTTCCTCTAAATACCCCTTAGCCAGCAGGCTGGCCGACAGAGGGATCCCTTCGTCAGTCGCCGTGATCTTGGGGTTCCCCTTATTGGCCCCTGCAAACATTCCCTGACGCAGCTGATCCAGCGAGGATTGGTATAATGTGTAAAGCCTGTCGTGCTCCTCCTGGCTGATGTAGCCGGCCCGTAGGGCAGCGGCAGCCCCGGCGATGCGCCCGGAAATCATGGCCGAGCTGGCCTCCTCGATACCCGTCACATCTCCTGCGGCAAAAATGCCGGAAACACTGGTCTCTCCAAATTGATTCACTACAGGATGAACGCCGCCTTTTTTGGGGTCATCTGACAATCGGCATCCAGCTGTCATGGCCAGCTGATACATCGGAGACAGGCCTACCGCCACACAGATGGTGTCTACATCAAACTCCTTTTCTGTTCCAGGGACCGGCTTCCACGTCTTGTCGACCTGCGCGATCACTGCTTTTCTGACGTGGTCCTCTCCTTCGGCACGGAGAATGGTATGTCCGAGGTAGAACGGGACGCCGGTGCGGGCTAATTTTGCCGCGTGGACGCCGTATCCGCCGACCCGAGGCGCCGCATCGACCACAGCAACCAGTTCACAGCCCGCCTGCATCAGCTGCAGGCCCACCACCAGTCCAACATTTCCGGACCCCATCATCAGCACACGCTTGCCAGGCATGACTCCGTGAAGGTTCATCTGTGTCTGCGCGGAACCAGCCCCCATGACTCCCGGCAGTGTCCAGCCAGGGAAAGCCAAGGTGTTTTCGGATGCTCCCGTGGCGATAATAATGTTATCCGCCTTACAGGTGTAGACCTCGTCTCCTTTCATAATGGAGATGTCTTTATGGGGAAAAATTCCCATTACTGCGGCGTCCAGAACGACCTTCGCGCCCACTTCCTCCGCCTGCTTTACCAGTTGAGCGCCGATGTCGACCCCGCGGATGCGGGCCTTATGCTCCTTTGATCCAAAGAATTTATGGATCTGCTTAAACAGCTGACCACCGGGCCTGGCATTCTCATCAAAGACGATGGTGTCCAGTCCCTTTGAGGCCGCCTCAATGGCAGCGGACAGTCCGGCCGGACCTGCGCCAATGACCACAAGATCATATCGCTTCATTCATCTTCCTCCTTTTTTGCGGAGACGCCGTACTGAGTCTGAACTTTCATTCCTTCCTTCAGCGCAGTCATGCAGGTACGGACATTGGGAACTCCGTCCACAACCATGACGCAATCGGTGCATCGGCCGATGGAGCAGTACAGGCCGCGGGGCTTATGCAGCTTGGTGGTATAGCGATGTATCTCTACACCGTTGGATTTCAGCGCCATAGCAATGGGCTCTCCCTCATATCCCTCCATGGGCTTTCCGTCGTACTCAAAGGTCACCAGCCGTCCCTTTGGGAATTCATTAATAATTGGATGTTCCGTCACTCTCATGAAAATTCCCTCCTCAATTTCAGCAGGTCCGATCACTCGCCCATGACTTCGCAGTCAATATTCAGCATACTGCAGATCGTTTTCAAATCTTCTATGTGATCCCCATATACGGCATGGCAGTGATTGGCATCAAAGTCCTCCAGGAAAATGTTGTGGTCAAAGGGCAGCTTGGCAAACACATGGGGCCACTCCATGGTCGTCTCGGCCATTTTTTCTTCCGGAAGTGTAACGAATTCCGCGGGGATCAAGGTCATGCGGTATTTTCCTTCTTTGCGGTTCAGACGGGCGATTGTGGCCTTTCCAGGATGGGTCATGCAGTTCACATGGCAGCCGCCCCCGGCATATATGTTAAGCGCCGGATAGAGGGACACTTGCTTGAGATTCTCCCTGTAATCATCACTGGCTCCTGCATAGTAGGTGGACTGAGAGCCGCAGTTGCAGAAAACCATGACATCATGGTCTGCGTCATAGTGGCGCACATCCATGAAAATGACCGGATCGTGGGTCAGCAGCTTCAGGATCTGCATGGTAAGGGCTGCGTCACAGTCCGCCTCACAGGCATATACCACCGGCTCCTTCGGGCCGTCCCAATCGTAAGGGTCGTTGCAGAACGCAGCGCTGATACACTGAGTGCAATAGTGCCGGCTCATCTCATAGTGACATTTGACCCCGACAAAATCATAGTGATGCTCTCGTATGATCTGCTTTATGGCCTCATAATGCCGAATTTGAAGCTGGAGCTTTTCAGGCGTAAGCTGCCGGCCGTCATAATGAATTTTTTTCACATGCTCTTCCAGCCAGGCCATGGCTTTATCCACCTGTTCCTGAGGGATCGTCTCGCCAATGCGCAGAATTTCGGATTGATCCAAATGCTCAATATCGACGCCGAATTGTTTCTGCCAGTCCTGCATACTGACCACTGCGCTGTACATCCCAAGGCTCCGTCCACCGATCAGTCCGTATTTCTGTCCGTTGAGCTGGGTCACAACGGCTCCGCACCTGGCATACGCCAGCAGCTTGTTCAGGACCGCGGGTTCGTGGAAGTCTCCGGCCACACGATAATGCTTTATGCCAAGATGGTTGAGTGCACCGCCGGCCGCAAGCATTGCGACCATCCCGGGCCAATCGGGATTCAAATTTGCGGCAAGGACAAAGGGGCCTTTCCCGTTTCGGGCCGCAATGGCCGAAAAATTGGGGAAGGCGAACACGCCATAGGAGAATACTGTAATATCCACACCACGGCTACGCAGCAGCTCGGCCTGTTCTTTGGCATCCCGCTCTGAGGCCACAAGTTTGTCCGCTACGATGACCTCTACCTGGCCGCTCCCGCGCAGCGCCTCCTCTATGACATCCACCTGTTTTTGAACAATATCCTTGAGTTCCTCATGGACCTCTGGGTCACCGTCAGAGAATCCAATAATTCCGACAATAGGTTTTCTCAACATAACCATTACCTCCGTCCGCCTCTATATTTCAAATATGAAATGCTATTATCATATTTGATTTATTTAATTATATTACTGTTATCCTGTTTGTCAATAATTTACGAAAGATTTTTTTGTGTATTTCAAAAATTGATTTTTATTACAAAATGAAGGAGGCTATTTTTGTTATGCCTGTTGACAAAAAGAGACCGCTTATGTAACAATAAGAAATATACGTCCAAGTTTTAAGCAGAATTTCCATATAGAATTCGGAATATGTAAGGATGATAGAAATGGAAAATTTAGAAAATCCTGTAGTGCCTGCGGTAAATCGTGCCTTGAATATTTTGGAATTTGTGGCAAAAGCCAGGGAGCCGGTCAGCATTAAGCAAGTCGCACAAAGTTTGGAGCTGCCAAATACAACGGCTTTTCGCATCGTTAAGCAATTATCCATACGGGGATATTTGGAAGAGTCTGAATCCCAGCCTGGCTGCTATCATCTGGGGCTTCAGCTTCTGACATTATCCAACGGAATGACCTATATCAATAACCTGCGGCAGGTCTGCCATGCTGAACTGGACCATCTGGCCATTGAGAGCCATCAGGCGGTCCAAATGGGAATTTTGAAGGGCAACCACGTCACCTACATCGAGCAGATCCTTCCTCCAAACCCAGTGCTGATTTATACTACCCCTTATGCAGAATTGCCCCTAAATATCAGCGCCGCCGGAAAAGTTCTCGCCGCATTTTCTTCCCAAAGTACCTTGCCCCAGTTATTGAGCCAAGTACAGTTTCAAAAAATGACTTCCAAAACGATTGATGACGTGGGCAAATTCATCAGCTACTTGGATAGAGTGCGTCAAATGGGCTATGCAGAGGACAACGAGGAATTCGCACTTGGCATCGGCTGTCTGGCGGCACCGGTGTTCAATCATGAGCTGCGCTGTGTAGCAGCGATTGGAGTCACAGGGGGGATCCAGGATTATTGCGGCGAATCAAGAGAGACCTTGGTTGCGATGCTGCTCCGCACCGCTGATACAATTTCACAAAAGCTGGGAAGGCCGCAAAACAGCTGATTGCGTATTTCCTTGGGAAAAAGCGCCGCTACGGCAATTGTGCCCAGCCATCTGAAAAATGTTTTTACCAATTTTAGAAAAAGGAAATACTGGAAAATCAGAAGCTCTAAAGAAAAAAAGGACCTGCATATCAGCAGGACCTCTTTAGGTGTACAGTTAAATTTTTACGAGGATACCGCAGCTGCTTTAGAGGTATTCTCTGGCAGTAATTTCTTCGCCCAATTCTTTTCAGCTGATGCGAGTTTTGGAGCCCCGCTCAACAGTCAGATCAGATACTGATCTGGGACAAGGCCGGTTTTCTTGGTCGTCTCAATAGGGCTGTCAGCAATTGTGCGGTTCTGGGCACAGCCCTCCGTGTTGGAGAACAGCCAGTTTTTTCACCTCACTGCAAAGAGCTTTACACTGCGCTCCGCCCGGTTGTTGCTCGATTCAACCGTCCGTCCTCCAGAAAACAGATCAGATATGGCCACTGTTTCCGCAGGCAGTGCAGTGCCCTGCCCAATGCCAGCAAAATGTCCATCACCGGTCTGGAGCGAACCATACGATGTTTAGTCGTTTTCCGGCAATACATCCGCTGATTTCTACTCAATCCCAGACAGAACATTGCTGAAGCATGTTGGTGAGGCTGCTTGTTATTGTTTTGATAGCTCTGCCCCGTTTTCCCGGCTATCTTTCTCCTTCTGCAATATCGTGTGTTGCTGCAAAAGGAGTGAGCGGTATGGCAAAACGCAGAGCCAACGGGGAGGGAAAGCTCCGAAAACGGGACGGCCGCTGGGAGGGCCACCACCGAACACGCCCCAGGGACGGACAAAGCCATTTACCGAGATGTGCTGGGGCGCATCCAGGAGGAAACCAAGAAAGTGGGGGAGTACTCTCTGGGGGCTCCCCAGTCTTACCAGCGGCTTCATGTCCCACAACGGTGTGCTTCACATACTCCGCCGGGTGCTAATGCTGCTGGAGGTTTGTAAGGTCCGGTTCTATAATCTCCATCGCACATTTGTAACTCTGACACTCCAGAGCGGGGTGGATATGAAAACCGCCTCTGGGATATTGGGGCGCTACTCAGCGGGGTTTACTCTGGACACCTACCCCTATGTCACGACAGCAGCCCAGAAGACGACGGAGAAAATTATCAACATACTAAAAAGCTGAAATCAGATATGAGCCCAGCGAAGAGGGCCGTTTGGAGAGAAGGCACAGCGGAGGATCCTGAGCTTGTACCGATGAGGGTCAAAATCTGGATCAGTTCTCAATGGCCAAAAATAAACCGCCAAAAAAGTTGTAAAAATATAAATCGCTGAAATCATACGATTTCAGCGATTTATTGGTTGCGGGGACAGGATTTGAACCTGCGACCTCCGGGTTATGAGCCCGACGAGCTACCAGCTGCTCTACCCCGCGAAATCTTGGTGCCGGAGACCGGGGTCGAACCGGCACGGGATCACTCCCACGGGATTTTAAGTCCCGGGCGTCTGCCAATTCCGCCACTCCGGCGCTTTTCCGCTCTCCGCTTGAAGCTTATCTAGCTTATCATGCTATCGTAAAAATGTCAATAGTTTTTTGAGGGGCGGCAAATATTTTTTCAGTCTCTTAGCGTTAAAAATAAAAATGTCTACCAAAAGTCTACCAAAAAAGGGCGGCGGGAGCCTGATGTTTCAGGGCCTCGCCGCCCCTTCTGTTTTCATGTGTCTACCAAATGTCTACCAGGGAAACTTTTTAGGCGTGATCTCAGGGATTTTTCCCTTGATCTCCTCCTTTCTATAACCAATTCCTCCTGTGTCAGAAGTGTTGTACAGGCATAGTGGGCCAAAATGTTCTGGGAAAGGCCCGGTTTGTCAGAAAACAGCGACTTTTGTCAATATAAAAAGGAGGAATATCCAATGAGAAACCTGAAGCGTGCTCTCAGCCTGGCTCTGGCTTCCGTTATGCTCCTGGGCATGATGGTCGTGGGTTCCAGCGCTAAGGGTATCGACGATTTCACTGACAAGGCCGAGATCGTCAATCAGGATGCCGTGGCGGTCACCTCTGCCATCGGCATGTTCGAGGGCTACGAGGACGGGTCCTTCGGCCCCGAGAACGTAGTCACCCGCGCCGAGATGGCGGTCATCATCTGCACCATGCTGTATGGCGCCGGTGTGAACGTCAACCAGTTCGCGGAGACCAATGTGTTCACCGACGTCCCCGCCTGGGCGCAGGGCTATGTGAACCTGTGCTCCAGCCTGGGCATCGTGGCCGGCGTGGGCGACGGCAAGTTCGACCCCAACGCCACTGTGACCACCGCGCAGGCCGTGCTGATGCTGTGCCGCGCCCTGGGCTACTTCCAGAGCGCCGCTGACTTCGGCAGTGACTGGATGCTGGCCGCCACCGCCAAGGGCACCGCTCTGGGCCTGTACGGCGACCTGAAGCTCACTGCCAACGCCGGGCTGACCCGCGACAACGTGGCTGAGCTGGTGTTCAATGCCCTGACCAAGGCCGTGCCTGTCCAGTACAACGAGCTGCTGGGTGTGTACTACAACGAGAACCAGGGCATCATCTACTCCCTGGAGTTCAACTACCTGCAGACCCTGGGCTACAAGAACTTCGACCTGGTGTACCGCACCGACACCGAGACCATCTATGGCCGTCCCGCCACCACCTGGGGCACCGGCTCTTACAACGCCCGCACCGATGCCGGCACCACTCAGAAGGACGAGTATCTGACTGAGAACGGCGGCCTGATCGCCGACAAGGTCCGGATGCTGGACAAGGACGAGATCATCACCGTCCCCAACACCCCCGACTACATCTACACCAACGGCACTGATGAGTCTGACGTGTATGCTGATCTGGGTGCTGCCGTGTGCAATGACGCCCGCGGCCAGCAGGCTGACGAGGAGTACACCTGGACTGCCTTCATCAACGGTGAGGAGCAGGATGATGAGATCATCCCCGGGAAGAATGTTGATGAGAAGTGGGAGTACACCGACAAGGGCGCTGTCGTGGAGATTTACATCGACGACTACACCCTGGACGTGACCGTGGTGGAGATCAACTACTACCTGGGCGAGGTCTCCAACGTGAAGACCGATGATGACGACGCTGACTACATCACCGTCCGCGCTCTGTCTGAGGAACCCAGCCTGGACGACAACACCTTCTACACCACCGATTTTGCTGAGGACGACTATGTGGTCTTCACTGTGGACTTCAACGAGGACGAGGACTTCTACATCTGCGAGCTGATGGCCCCCGAGACCGTCACCGGCCAGGTCACCCGCGTCCAGAATGAGGACAACAGCGAGAATACCTATGTGCGTCTCAGCGGTGATGACGGCAAGTACTACTACACCGCTCTGGATACCCACATGGTCTATGATGTGAGCGATCCTTCCTGGGGCGATAAGCACCCCGAGCTGAACGTGGAGTACGTTCTGTATCTGACCCCCGAAGGCTATGTTCTGGGCTTTGAGCCCGCTGAGGAGTCCATCGATCAGTACCTGTATGTGGACGACTCCGACGAGGAGCTGAAAGACTGGGTGGCCCGCGTGTACCTGCCCGACGGCACCACCGCCAAGGTGGACGTGAAGAGCAAGGTCCGCGACCTGCCTGAGCTTGAGGCCGGCGACTTCTGGCCCACCAACTTCAACTCCAATGGCTTCGATGCCGATGACGAGATCCAGTGGGTCAAAAAGGACGAGAAGACCGTCAGCGGCATTGACAACCTGATCTGGAAATACTCTGTGAGCAATTCTGACGTGTACACCCTGACCTATGCCGAGGATCAGTACTACTATGACGGCGCTGAGATTCACAACGGCAAGGCCTACATCGACGCCGGCGACGAGGACTTCAAGCTCATCGTGGACCGCAAGACCATCTTCGTGGATGTGAACGGCGAAGTGGCCTATACCGGCTATGACGAGGTCCCCAATGTGGAGAACGCCGAGATCGCCTATGTCCTGGACGGCGACAACAACGAGAAGGCGGATGGCAAGATCGCCGAGGTCGTCTTCATCCTGGACGGCGAGATCTATGACGACAACGCCACCTATTTCGTCCTGGCCGACACAGACCGCGAGTCCGGCGACTATGACGATGACGACTACTACTGGGAGTATGAGAACGCCTATGTGGACGGCCAGAAGCAGAGCGTGTTCGTGACCTATGACGCCGTGAACGATCTGTACGGCAGCCCCAGAACTGTCCTGAAGGAAGGCGTGCTCTATAAGGCCACCCAGACCATCGAGGACGGCCAGTACATCTCCAAGCTGGAGGAGGCCGCCGCTAAGGTGAGCGGCGAGCCCACTGCCGTCGGCGACAATGCCTTCTGGATCGACGATGCCAACGATAAGGAGCACAAGTTCGACACCGACGAGGAGACCATCTATGTCACCGTCCGCAAGCTGGTGGACGTGAAGGGCAATGTGGAGTGGAAGATCGACGATGGTGACATCGACGATCTGAAGGACCTGAAGTCCGACAAGAACACCACCTACTCCGCCAAGGATGCCTGGGTCATGAAGACCGTTGATGACGAGACTGCCCGTCTGGTGTACATCTTCTGGACTGAGACCGAGAAGGGCGACACCCGCGATATCACCTTCACCGGTTCCGACTTCACTGTGAAGTCCGAGTCCGCCACCACTTCTGTGGACGGCAAGGTGGCCACTGTCAACGACAAGGGCATGGATGCCAAGTTCTCTATCAGTGCTGCTGACGGTTATGACTTGGTCTCCGTGAAGCTGGAAGACGGCACCGTGCTTACAGCCAAAGACGGCGTCTACACCATCAAGAACGTCACCAAGGACATGAAGGTCGAGGTGACCACCAAGGCCATCGTGAAGGCTGACGGCACTGTGACTCTAAACGGTGACGGCACCATCACTGTGACCTACGAGGGCAAGATGCCCGCTCTGGAGGCGGCCATTGCGGCCATCGAGAAGAAGCTGGCTGACGAGGGTTACAAGAACGTGACCATCAGCAAGGCCGGCTCCGCCTATACCTTCAGCGGCCAGGATAAGCTGGGCTATGACAGCAAGTTCACCTGGGATGTCGACACTGATCTGGTCGAGGTCATCACCTACACCCTGAACGGAAAAGAGACGACCGCTCCCGCAGGCGAGACGATCACGTACACTTCTAACTGGATCGTGGTGAACGGCAAGGGTGTTCAGACTGATGTCATCCCTGAGGCTGGCGATGTGATCGACACCGACATGTTGGCGATCACTGTGGATGGAGGAAAGCCTGAGTACATCAAGAATGGCTCCACCTACACCGTTGAGGCGAAGGATGGCTCCACCACCGCCAAGATCGGCGCTGACTATGTGGCCTATGGCGATGCGAGCGCCGCCCTGAATGCCGATACCGTCGTCACCACCGGCTTTGTGAAGTACACCATCATGAATGCGGATGATACCGAGTCCAGCAGCGATTACGTAGTTGCTGGCGAGGCTCCTGCCGCTGTGACCGGCGCAAACGGCACTGGCTTCATCTACACTGTGGGCGATGTTGATAAGGGCTATCTGGCATATAGTAGCGCTATCCCCGCTGCCGATATGACTGGCGATGTGGTCGTGTATCGTGGCTATGTTACTGTGACCTATGTTGACACTAATGACATTGGTATCACCGGTGAAGAGGTAGTCAAGTATAACGAGACTTCCCTCGAGGTGACCTATGGCGTGGGTGCTAGCAAGCAGGTGGGTGATTCCGCGACGGTTGCGATTGCTGGTACTAATGTTACCAGCGATAATGATACTTTCTCTGTTATTGCGACCGATATGGTGCGTGAGAATACTCTGACCATTGATCCTGCCAGCGGAAATGTTACCGTTACTGCTACGATTTCCTGAGTAGATTTCTCTGAAATTTAAACTACTACGGAATCATAGAGCACCCCTGGGCCGAAGCCCGGGGGTGCTCTTATTACGGCTCAGGCATCCGCGTCCAGCAGGGCCAGCAGGGTGTAGCGCTCCCCGGCAGCGTTTGCGGCAAGCACCGGGTCGTCATTGGCCAGTTCCCAGCTCACGGTGCTGCCCTCCCATACAGCCCGGGATTTGTTGTCCACGTTCCCGTACCGCAGATAGATGTAGGATTCCCCCTGGATCGCACACAAAAAGGTCACGATCCCGCCCATGATCAGCACCGCCGCCGGCCTGTGGGGAAAGGTGAAGCTGCGGCCGCCGCTCCACGTCCCCGTATAGGTGAGCATGTAGAGCTGGCAGTTGCTCGCTCTCAGCTCGTGGAGGGCCCTGTCGATCCTGGCGTTGTCCGCATTGAACTCGGTGCGCAATACCTGGTCCCGGCCCTCCCATTGATTCAGCTCATAATACTGTGTCTGTCCGCTTGCCATAAAAACTCCCTCCTGTTCTGACTGGGCCCGTCATATCCGGGCCCGTTCAAAACCGGAGGGAAACGCTGTTTTGTGAGATGTTTTGATACAAATTATGGAAGCTTGGCAGAACTATGCCCAGCTTACCTCCGCGGATACAGCACACCTTGGGCACTTTGCGGGTCATGCGCTGGGCGTCCCACCGCCGCCCCATCCACACCCCTGCTGAGATGGCGGGACGCCCTCTCAAAACGCATGGTCAAAAGCAATAGATGCTATGTGATATTGGTATTTGTCTTTTGTGCAGGTTTCTCGGATAATACAAGTACAAGACAGGCCGTTGGGAGGTGACACTGCCGCTGGACCCTCCCAGGGGAAAACGACGGGAGGTAACGGCATGAAAGTAATCGATCCATTTTTAGATGGAGAAGGAGTCTGGCAGGGGGACAGTCCCGGCACGATGCGCAAGCGATTCCAGTGCTTTGGCATCAAAAACTCGGTGGACTTCTGTTCCAATGTCACAGTGTACGCACCTGGGGAGGGGAGCGTGTTCCACAACCACCCCTCCTCTGAGGAGCTGAGCTATGTCATCAGCGGCTCCGGTGTGATCCAGGACATGGAGCAGAATGTGAAGGCCCATATCGATCAGGGAAAACTGATCCTGATAGACCGGGGTGAGATCCACCGGATCTTCAATGACGGAAGGGCGCCGCTGATCGTCCTTCTGGTCTGTACGGCGCACACTCCCATGCCGGAGGGCTGACCTGCACACAAGGAAATGAGGAGGTATAAAATGAAACTGCTGAAAAAAATCGACAAGAATCTGGAACGCTGGGTCATGTTTCTCCTGCTGGCGGGTATGACGCTGGTGCTGGGTATCCAGATATTCTGCCGCTTCGTGCTCAACAACTCGCTGACCTGGTCGGAGGAGCTGGCCCGCTTCATGTTTATCTGGAGCACCTTCCTCAGCATAGGGTTCTGTCTGAAGGAAGGGATCTCCCTGAAGATCGACACTCTGATCTCCCTCTTCCCCAAAAAGGTACAGGCGGTCATCCTGCTGTTGGGAGACGTTGTGATGACAGTCTTTTTCCTCTATCTGCTCCCCAGTGCCTGGGAGTTCGCCTACGCCTCAGTGGAAAACGGCCAGACCAGCGCCGCCTGCGGGATACCTATGTATTTTGTCCAGGGCTCCCTGATGGTGGGCTTTGCGCTGGCCGCATTCCGGGCGGCTCAGGGGGTATGGAGCAACCTGCGCACCCTGCTTCAGAAAGGAGATGAGTGAGTATGTCAGCCGTGGTCCTTTTTGTCCTGTTTTTTGTCATCCTGCTCTTCGGCCTGCCCATCTCGGTCACCATGGGCATCAGCTCCATCCTGCCCTGGGTCGTGGACAACACCTTCGCGGCCAATCTGGTCATGGTCCTGCGGCAGATGATGAGCGGCGTCAACAGCCTGACTCTGCTGGCCATCCCCATGTTTATGCTGTCCGGCACCATTATGGCCCGGGGCGGCATCTCCAAAAAGCTCTTTGACGTCTTTACTTATTTCGTGGGCAATGTGATCGGCGGCGTGCCCTGTGCCGTCATCATCACCTGCCTGTTCTACGGGGCTATCTCCGGCTCCGCCCCTGCCACAGTGGCGGCTGTGGGCGCCATGACTATCCCGGTCATGGTCAACCTGGGCTATTCCAAAGAGTTTTCCACCGCTGTGGTCACGGTGGCCGGCGGCCTGGGCTGCATCATCCCCCCCAGCATCCCCTTTGTGCTGTACAGCACCTCGGCGGGCACCTCCGTGGGCGATATGTTCATTGCCGGCATCGTGCCGGGCCTGCTGCTGGGCGGCCTGCTGATGATCTATGCGGTCTACTACTCCGCCCGCAGAGGGGAGGACCGGGTGCGCATCAAGGCGGTGATGGGGGAGCTGAGGGGACAGGGATTCCTCCGGCTGTTCCTGGACAGCTTCTGGGCGCTGCTCACCCCGGTCATCATCCTGGGGAGCATCTACGGCGGCATCGCCACTCCCACTGAGGCGGCGGTGATCTCGGTCTACTATGCCCTGTTCGTCAGCGTGTTCATTTATAAGACCATCAAGGTCTCGGAGATCCCCGCTGTTTTTATGGAGTCTCTGAAGACGATCGCCCCCATCCTCTTCGTGCTCTCCGCCGCCGTCTCCTTCGGCCGCGTGCTGGCCCTGATGAACGTGCCGCAGATGGTGGGTGCTTGGATCACATCCTCCTTCTCCAGCAAGTGGACGATCCTGCTGGTGGTCAACATCTTCCTGCTCTTCGTGGGCATGGTGATGGACGCCGCCCCGGCCATTCTGATCCTCACGCCTATCCTGGCGCCGGTCATGACCGCCATCGGGGTGGATCTGGTCCACTTCGGCATCATGATGGTGGTGAACCTGGCAGTTGGCTTTGTCACTCCTCCCGTTGGGATCAATCTGTTTGTCGCCAGCTCCATGACCAAGATCCCGGTGATCCGGATCGCAAAGGTCTCGCTGCCCTTTACCATACTGTTTGCCATCGGCCTAGTTCTGATCGTGATCTTCCCACAGATCTCGCTGTGCCTGATCCGCTGACTTCTGTTTCCTCTTCTCTTGCAGAAAGACGCTGCCCACTCTCCCCGGGCAGCGTCTTTCTGCTTTTCTATATATGCGGGACATCGCGCCCCTGTGCTGTGGGAACGGTTCAGGAGGGAAGCTCGCCCACCCGGTCCATAATGTAGTCCCGAAAATTTTTGACCACTGGCCGCAGGGTCTCCCCCTTGGGCCAGCACATGAACATGGGGCGGTGGAGCTCCGAATTCTCCAGCGTCAGGGGGACCACATCGTAGATGCTCAGCTCTGTCATTCTGGGCATGAGGGCCACGCCCAGACCAGAGGCTACAGCACTGGCCATCACCTTTTCCGTGTCCACCTCCTGGATAATGTTGGGGGTGAGCTGAAACCGGCGGAAGACGTCGTCTATCCAGTACCGGGTCCCGCAGTTATAGGTATAGGAGACCATAGGCTCCCGAATCAGATCCTGGAGCTTCACACTCCCGCGCAGAGCCAGGGGATGGCGGCTGGAGACCACGGCGACGATCTCCTCGTCAAAAATGTGAAAATATTCCAGTTGGTCGCTGTCCATTCGGGCGCCGAACCCCAGGTCGAGAGTCCGGTTGGCAAAGGCGTCAATGATCTTTGCCGCCTGCTTTTCACTGAACTCAAACTGGATGGCCCGGTTGTCCTCATTTTCGTAAAAGCCCTTGATCATATTGGGGATAAAGCGGTTGCTCACGGTGTAGGCCAGGGCAATGCGGATCTTGCCCATGTTGGGGTTGAGCATGTTTTTCAGCTCCTGGTTGGCCAGCTCCAGCTCCGCGGTGATCCGGTCCACATGGATCAGGAACTGCTTTCCGTATTCTGTGATATCAATATTCCGCCCCACCTTGAAGAAGAGAGGGACGCCCAGCTCACGCTCCAGATCCCCGATGGAATGGCTCAGGCTGGATTGGGCGACCAGGAGCTGTTCTGCGGCTTTGGTATAGTTTTTCAGCCTGCTGATGGCCTGAAAGTAATACAGCTGCTGAAGATTCATGTCAGCGGTCCCTCCCCGGAATTTGGGTCAAATTTTGTCTAAAATTATTATAGCACCCCTTTTTCCACAGCGTCAAGACAGGAAAAAGTCCCAAAAAGAACCAAAAAGAAAGGTATGTTCAAAACCGATCTCTGGTATGTGATACCGGTATTGGAATTCTGAAAAGGGCTCTGATAAGATTGAGTCATCAGAACAAGCGGCCGCCTCAGGCGGCGAGTCAAATCAGGAAGGGAGAATTCAAATGAACACCACAAAAAAACTGATCAGCTTGACCCTCGCAGCAGCAATGTCTCTGTCTCTGGCAGCCTGTGGAGGAGGGGGGACCTCCGCGGGTTCCACCCCACCCCCGTCCGGCTCCAGCACAGGCTCCGGCGCCGTTCAGAGCGTGGCGGATTACGACATCCAGCCTGAACTGGACAGCTCTGTGGACTACACCCAGGGCGACTCCTACTCCTTCATCATTGCCACCGACGGCGCCGAGGACCGCGTGGACGGCCTGTTGGTCCATTACATGGCGGATCAGCTTAACGCTATCACCGGCGGCCGCATCCAGCTGCAGATGTATTTCAACGGCTCCATGGGGACCGACACTGAGCTGTGCGAATCTACACAGGCCGGTGATGTGGCCTTCTTCCTGGGGTCCACCGCATTCACCGCCAATTTCGTCCCTGAGCTGAATGCCATTGATCTCCCTTTCCTCTATCAGGATGCCCAACAGTTCCGGGATACCATGGACGATGAGACGGTCTTCCGCTTCTACGAGGAGAAATACCAGGATAAAGGCTTTGAGCTCATCGGCTTCTTCGACCAGGGCATGCGTCAGATGACCAGCAACATCAAGGTCCAGTCCCCTGACGACATGCAGGGACAGAAGATCCGGGTCATGGAGAACCAACTGCACATCTCCATCTGGCAGGCGCTGGGCGCCAACCCCACCCCTATGGCCTTCTCTGAGGTCTATATGGCGCTGCAGCAGGGCACCATCGATGCCCAGGAGAACCCCTTTGAGGTCATCTACGCCAACCGCCTGTATGAGCAGCAGGACTATGTGATCCTGACAAACCATCTGCCCGCATCCCACAACCTGTTGATCAGCCAGGTCGTCTACAACGGCCTGAGCGATACAGACAAGGAGCTGATCATGGCTGTGGGCAAGGCCGCCATTCAGTATTCCAGAGAACAGTGCGACGCCCGGCTCTCTGAGCGTATGGACTTGGTGGCTCAGACCGGAACCGAGATCGTGGAACTCCCCGCCGACGTTCTGGAGCAGCTGCGGGACAAGTGCTCCGGTGTCTATGACGAGGTCCGCGCCACCTACGGCGATGAGCTGGTGGACATGCAGATCAGCACCGCTGAGAAATACGCCTGAGCGGAACGTCTGAGATAGAAACTGTTCGTCCTCCGGGGAGCGGGCACCGCGGGCCCCGTTTCCCGGAGGATGATATCTTAGGAGGCAACTGATGAAACACCTTTACTCCCTGGTCCATTTGACAAACATCAGCTGTCCGCCCCCGGAGATGATCCGGGTGGCGGCCAGGGCGGGCTATGATGCGGTCAGCCTGCGGACCATCCCCATGGGGCTGCCGGGGGAGCGTCCCTATGACATCGCAAAGGATCCCCATCTGCTTCGTGAGACCCGTCGGGCCGCTCAGGAGACAGGCATCCTGCTACACGATACAGAGAATGCCCGCATCGCGGCTGGAGTGGATGTGCAGGACTATGAACCGGCGCTGGCGGCCGCAGCAGAGCTGGGCATCCGGCACATCCTGACCAACATCTGGACCCCGGACCGCTCATTTTATACCGATCAGTTCTGCCGGCTGTGTGAGCTGGCCGCCCGATATGAGCAGACGGTCAGCGTGGAATTCGTCACATGGGCCAGTGTCACCGATCTCCGTCAGGTCAGGCAGCTGCTCCTGGACTCCGGCAAAGAGAACGTGGGCGTGGTGGTAGACTGCCTGCACTTTTACCGCTCCCGGGTCCAGCTGCATGAGCTGGAGGAGTGCCCCCAGAGCTGGTTCCATTACGCGCACCTGTGCGACTGTGAGGCTCCAATTCCCACAGATGAGGCGGCACTGATCCACACCGGCCGGGCGGAACGCCTGTATCCCGGGGAGGGTGCAATCCCCATCGCGGAGATCATTTCCAGGATCCCGCAGGTGGTGTGCGGTGTGGAAGTGCCCCACCTGACAAGAGTGGAAAAGATAGGCTATGAGACCCATGCCAGACGGGCCCTGGAAGGGGCAAAGGCATGTCTAGGGGAGCAACGATAAGACTGGAGGGATATGCAATGAAGCGATATGAACATAAAGTTGTGCTGATCACTGGCGCGGGGGATATCGCCGGCGCCACTGCCCGGCGGCTGCTGTCTGAGGGCGGAAAAGTGGCGCTGACCGATTTTTCCCGGGAGGCACTGGACCAGGAGGCCAGGATGCTGAAAGAGGAAGGCTGGGATGAGGACCGGGTGATGACCATCCCGGGCGACGTCCGAAGCTTGGAGGACTGCCAGGCCGCCGCAGCCGAAGTAAAGGAAAAGTGGGGCAGGATCGACGTCTTGGTAGCCACGGCAGGTATCCTCCGTCACTTTCCCATCGATGAGCTGACAGAAGCCCAGTGGCAGGATGTGATCGACATTAACTTGACAGGGGTCTATCATTCGGTGAAAGCGGTGGTCCCCGCCATGAAGGAGCAGAACTACGGCCGGATCGTACTGATCTCCTCCATTGGGGGCCGCACGGGCCGCCCGGGGGTGGGGGTGAATTACGCTGCAGCAAAGGCTGGGATCAACGGCATGGCCATGTGCCTGGGATATGAGCTGGGCCCCTGGAACATTACCGTGAACAGCGTAGCGCCTGGGCCGCTGAAGGGGAAAATGTTCCTCTCTCTCTCTCAGGATAAGGTGGATAAGCTCTCTGCGGGTGTCCGCATCCCGAGACTGGGAGAGCTGGATGACATCGCCGGCGCCATCGCATACCTGGGCAGCGATGACGCATCCTGGACCACTGGTGAGGTGCTGGATGTGAACGGAGGCCTGCAATACTGACCGCTCCAGAACCGTGGGCCCCACGAGAGGTCACTCCTGCGGGATACGCCTGCAGAACGCAAAAAGGTCCCCGTCCATTTTCACAATGGACGGGGACCTTTCGGTGTGAAAAGGGCTGGGCTCAGCCGTTGCTCTGAGCCTGGGCCAGGGCAACCAGACCGCTGCTGCCGATACGGTCGGCCCCCAGTTCCAGGTAGGTCTGGGCCTCCTCCAGGGTGCGGATGCCGCCGGCCGCCTTGATCCTCACATCGGGGCTGCAGTGCTCCCGGAACAGCTTCACATCCTCATAGGTAGCGCCGCCGGTAGAGAAGCCAGTGGAGGTCTTGATAAAGTCTGCTCCGGACATGGAGACGATACGGCACATGGCCTGCTTCTCCTCACAGGTCAGCAGGCAGGCCTCCACGATGACCTTCAGGATACGTCCCTTACAGGACGCTTTGACCGCCTTGATCTCCTCCAGCACCCCCTCCCAGTCGCCGCTCTTCACCAGGCCCAGATCAGCCACCATGTCGATCTCGTCCGCTCCCCCGCGGATGGCGTCCTCGGTCTCGAACACCTTGACCTCAGGAGTGGAGTAGCCGTTGGGGAACCCCACCACGGTGCATATCTTCAGCTGATTGCCCACATAGGCGGCGGCCCGCTTCACATAGCGGGGCGGGATGCAGACGGAGGCAGTGCGGCAGGTGAGGCCCTCGTCACAGACCGTCTTGACCTGGTCCCAGGTGGCGGTGGGGGTCAGAAGTGTGTGATCCACGTGGCGAAGCAGTTCGCTGTAATCCATATTCTATGATCTCCTTCCTGTATGGGGCGCAGAGATACCCATTTTCGGCTGTTTTCTCTCTATTTTACCCTATGGCGCGGCGATTGTCCAGCCCCGGGGCCGGTCATTCAGAAAGAAGGGGCCGGAGGATCTCCTCCGGCCCTTATTTGCGCCTGTACAGTCTATGAGGCGCCAACTGAAAAGATTCCTGGCCGCTGACGCCGTTACAGAGCCGCCTTCAGTGCCTCTGCCCGGTCGGTCTTCTCCCAGGACAGGTCCAGGTCGTCCCGCCCAAAGTGCCCATAGGCCGCCAGCTGGCGGTAGATGGGGCGGCGCAGCCCCAGATCCCGGATGATGGCAGCCGGACGCAGGTCAAAGACTTGTTCCACTGCGTCGGAGAGCTGTTCGTCCGGCACCGTTCCGGTGCCGAAGGTATCCACGCGGACGGAGACGGGGCGGGCCACACCAATGGCATAAGCCAGCTGGACCTGGCAGCGCCGGGCCAGCCCGGCGGCCACCACGTTCTTCGCCACCCAGCGGGCGGCATAGGCGGCCGACCGGTCCACCTTAGTGGGGTCCTTGCCGGAGAAAGCGCCGCCTCCGTGGGGAGCACTGCCGCCGTAGGTGTCCACGATGATCTTCCGCCCGGTGAGGCCGGAGTCTCCCTGAGGACCGCCGATGACGAACCGGCCGGTGGGGTTGACGTAGATCTTGGTCTGATCGTCCAGCAGCTCGGCAGGGATGATAGGCTTGATGACCAGCTGGATCATATCCTGCCGGATCTGGTCCAGGGACGCCTCCGGCCCGTGCTGGGTGGAGACCACCACCGCGTCCACCCGCAGGGGGCGGTTCTCTCCGTCATACTCCACCGTGACTTGGGTCTTGCCATCAGGGCGCAGGTAGTCCACCAGTCCCTCCTTGCGGACCTGGGTCAGACGGCGGGCCAGCCGCTGGGCCAGAGAGATGGGCAGCGGCATCAGCTCGGGGGTCTCGTCGCAGGCGTAGCCGAACATCATGCCCTGGTCCCCAGCCCCGTTGTCCAGGCCGTCGTCCTGGGTGCCCTCCTTGGCCTCCAGACACTTGTCCACGCCCATGGCGATGTCGGGGGACTGCTCATCGATGGAGGTGACCACCGCGCATGTGTCACAATCAAAGCCGAACTTGGCCCGGTCATAGCCGATCTCCTTCACAACCTGTCGGGCGATCTTTGGGATGTCCACATAACAGGAGGTAGTGATCTCCCCCATCACGTGGATCAGGCCGGTGGACGCCGTGGTCTCACAGGCCACCCGGGCGTCCGGGTCCTGGGCCAGGATGGCGTCCAGTACCGCATCTGAGATCTGGTCGCAGATCTTGTCAGGATGGCCCTCGGTCACTGATTCAGAGGTAAACAGTCGCTTTGCCATAATATTTCGTCCTTTCTTCTGTCGGGGGGATGAAAAACGCTCCGCCGAGGCGGAGCGTCAGAGTCCATGCACCCTCATCTTTCGATACACTACCGCCGGATTTGGCACCTTGCGGAACGCAGGTTGCCGGGCTTCATCGGGCCGTTCCCTCCACCACTCTTGATAAGGCTATTCAGTTTGTAAAAATCATTCTATCAGATTTTGTAGATTTGTCAATGGAAAGATCAAGATCCGCCGCAGTTTTTTACAGTGTCTTTGCCAGCTCGGAGATGATGTCCACGCACCGCTGGATGCCGATGATTCCGCTGTCCAGAGAGAGGTGGTAGTTCTGGGACATGCCCCAATCCCCGTCGGTATAGTGCTTGTAGTAGACGCGGCGCCTCTTGTCCTTCTCCTCCAGGCGTTTTTCCGGGCTCTTCTCGCTGGAGCCGTACAGGCGCACGATACGGTCCGCCCGGGCCGCCATAGAGGCGTGAATGAATACGTTGAGACAATCCTCCCGTTCCCGCAGGATATAATCGGCACACCGGCCCACGATGACGCAGGGCTCTTTTTCCGCAAGGCTCCGAATGACCCTGCACTGAATGGCCCAAAGAAAATCATTGGCGGACATTCCCTCCATGGCTCCCTGGGACCCCCGGGCAGCAAAACCAAAAGAGAGCCAGTTTTTGGAGGGGGCATACTCGCCAGCCTGTTCAATGTACTTCTCATCAAAGCCGGTCTCCACCGCGACCTGGCGGACCAGCTCCTTGTCATAATAAGAATATCCCAGCTTCTGTGCCACCTCCTTGCCGATGGTGCGCCCGCCGCTGCCAAACTCACGGCTGATCGTAATGATTCGTTTGCTCATACTATCGTCCTCCTACAACACCGGATCTTGAGACTATTGGCCACAGAAAAGATATGCACTGAGGCATACCCTTCAGAAAAGGTACACTGTATTTCCGAAAACTCCGATTCTTTTGTGTGCCCCCTAGGGGGCGAAAACCTCTACACACAAACAAAAACCGAAATTAGAGATTTTTAATGATTATACTATGCCAATGCAGGTTTTTCAAGTGTACAGGGAATACACCGTTGTAACGACAGATGTAAAAAAGCAAAATGTCTACCAAAAGTCTACCAAAAAAGGGCGGCAGGGGCCTGGAGTTTCAGGGCCTCGCCGCCCCTCCTGTTTTCATGTGTCTACCAAATGTCTACCAGGGAAACTTTTTGGGTAGAATCTCGGGGATTTTTCCCCTGATCTCTCCCTTTTTATAACCAATTCCTCCTGTGTCAGAAGTGTTGTACAGGCATAGTGGGCCGAAATGTTCTGGAAAAGGCCCGGTTTGTCAGAAAACAGCGACTTTTGTCAATATAAAAAGGAGGAATATCCAATGAGAAACCTGAAGCGTGCTCTCAGCCTGGCTCTGGCTTCCGTTATGCTCCTGGGCATGATGGTCGTGGGTTCCAGCGCTAAGGGTATCGACGATTTCACTGACAAGGCCGAGATCGTCAATCAGGATGCCGTGGCGGTCACCTCTGCCATCGGCATGTTCGAGGGCTACGAGGACGGGTCCTTCGGCCCCGAGAACGTAGTCACCCGCGCCGAGATGGCGGTCATCATCTGCACCATGCTGTATGGCGCCGGTGTGAACGTCAACCAGTTCGCGGAGACCAATGTGTTCACCGACGTCCCCGCCTGGGCGCAGGGCTATGTGAACCTGTGCTCCAGCCTGGGCATCGTGGCCGGCGTGGGCGACGGCAAGTTCGACCCCAACGCCACTGTGACCACCGCGCAGGCCGTGCTGATGCTGTGCCGCGCCCTGGGCTACTTCCAGAGCGCCGCTGACTTCGGCAGTGACTGGATGCTGGCCGCCACCGCCAAGGGCACCGCTCTGGGCCTGTACGGCGACCTGAAGCTCACTGCCAACGCCGGGCTGACCCGCGACAACGTGGCTGAGCTGGTGTTCAATGCCCTGACCAAGGCCGTGCCTGTCCAGTACAACGAGCTGCTGGGTGTGTACTACAACGAGAACCAGGGCATCATCTACTCCCTGGAGTTCAACTACCTGCAGACCCTGGGCTACAAGAACTTCGACCTGGTGTACCGCACCGACACCGAGACCATCTATGGCCGTCCCGCCACCACCTGGGGCACCGGCACCTACAACGTCAAGACCGAGGCCGGCAGCACCAGCAAGACCGATAATCTGACCGAGAACGGCGGCCTGATCGCCTCCAAGGTCCGCATGCTGGACAAGGACGAGATCATTACTGTTCCCAACGCCCCCACCTACACCTATACTTCCGGCCAGGATATCGACGAGGTCTACAAGGACCTGGGCAAGTCTGTGTGCACCCTGCGCGACAATGCCAAGGACGAGGGCTACACCTGGACTGCCTATGTCAACGGCAAGGAAGATAAGGACGTGGATGACAACATCCCCACCTCCAAGGACGACTCCACCTGGAAGTACACCGGCAAGGGCACCGTCACCGAGATCTACATCGACGACGCCGACGCCACTGTGACCGTGGTCGAGATCAATTACTATCTGGGCCAGGTCTCCAAGGTGAAGAGCGATTCCAAGGGCGAGTATGTCACCGTGAAGGCCATCTCCACCGAGCCCAAGCTGGACGACAACGACTTCTATGCTGAGGGCTATGAGGAGGACGACTACGTTGTCTTCACCGTGGACTACAACGAGGACGAGGACTTCTACATCTGCGAGCTGATGGCTCCCGAGACCGTCAACGGCGAGGTCACCCGCGTGGAAAAGGATAAGGACGCCGAGACCGGCAAGGGCGAGACCGGCGAGACCTATCTGAAGCTGGCCGATGGTGCCAAGTACAGCTACTCCGGCGACGGCCACATCGTCTATGATCTGGACGACGACAACGTGAAGGCCCACCCCGCTCTGAACGAGCAGTACACCCTGTATCTGGATCCCAACGGCTATGTGCTGGGCTTCGTGCAGGAGACCGGCAGCACCCAGTACCTGTACGTGAAGGACTCCGACGAGGAGCTGCGTGACTGGGTCGCCAAGGTCGTTCTGGCTGACGCCACCTCTGTCAAGGCCGACCTGGACGATGAGTACAAGGACGGCAAGGACAAGGTCAAGATCGACTGGGTAGATAAGGACCAGGACAAGAAGGATAAGACCAACATCGACGAGAAGGTCTGGGCCTACACCGTGGGTGAGGACAAGATCTACACCCTGAAGGCTGTGGATTCCAAGACCATGACCAACGCCGAGATCAACAACGGCAAGGCCTATATCTCCGACGGCAAGAACGACTTCATCGTGGACAAGAAGACCGTGTTTGTGGACGTGGAGGGCGAGACCGCCTATACCGGCTACAATGAGGTGCCCGATGTGGACAATGCCACCCTGGCCTATGTGCTGAGCACCAAGAACGGCAATGTGGCTGAGATCGTCTTCATCGTGGACGGCGATGTTTATGACAGCGCCAGCACCTACTTCATGCTCAGCAAGACCACCCGCGAGTCCCTGAAGTACGACGGCGACTACTACTGGGAGTACACCAACGCCTATGTCAACGGCGTGAAGCAGTCCGTGTACGTGGACCAGGATCTGGGCGCCCTGGAGGTCGGCCATCTGTACAAGGCCACCAAGACCGTGGATGAGAAGTACATCACCGGCATTGAGGATGTGGAGCTGAAGGACAACACCGTCAACGCCCGCGGCGACGGCGCCTTCTGGCTGACCACCGTGGAGGATGCCAAGGTGAAGTATGACGTGGACGACGACACTGTCTTTGTCTATGTGGATGTGGAGCCCAAGAACGGTGAGAATCTGTCCAAGGGCTACGACTACACCATTACCGACGGCGATGTAAAGGACATGTATGTGGGCACCGAAGAGGAGACCTACGACGGCGTGAAGTTCGACTACATGACCTATGTCACCGTCGTGAAGGACAGCAACGACCACAACACCGCGGATCTCGTCTACATTATCCACAAGCCCGTGGTGGAGATGGTGAAGGTCACCCTCGCGCTGACCAACGCCACCGTGACCGTCAACGGCGTGGAGTACACTGAGAACGGCAGCATCAGCGTTAAGAAGGGCACTGAGCTCAACTGGACCGCTAAGGCCAAGGAGGGCTACACCCTGACTACCCCTGCTTCCGGCAAGGTGACTGCCAATTCTGATACCACCATCACCGCTACCGCTAACGCTGGCACCCTCAGCGTCAAGGTCGAGGGTCATGCTGCTGCCAACCCCACAAGCATTACTGCGAACCAGGCCGCTGACATCACTGTGACTGCCGAGAAGGGTTACACCATCACCGATGTGACTTGCGCTCAGGCTGCTAAGATCAAGAGCAACGGCGACGGCACCTGGACTGTCAGCGTTCCCGCTGGCACCGAGGATATTGCCATCAAAGTGGACACTGAGGCTGTGAGCTATACCCTGAACTTTGCCGCTTCCGGTGTTTGGGATTTTGAAGTCAAGGACGCCAAGGGCCAGACCGTGAATGATGGCGGCGAGGTGATCGTCGGTGAGACCTACACCTTCAAGGCCACCGAGAAGACTGCTAGCGATACTCACAATGGCGCCCGCGAGTTCCGTGTCGATGGAGCTGCTGTCTGTGATGCCAAGCTGACTGCCGAGGGCAAAAATGCCGTCGTGAAGTCTGTCAAGGTCACTGCTTCCGAGGCTGATTTCAAGCTGGCCCAGAAGCTGGCTGTTGTCGATGGCAAGCTGTACACCGAGGAAGCCTGCCAGAATGAGCAGTCGGTTGCCCCCAACCAGGAGACCACTCTGTACTACATTGAGAGCGCTGCCGTCAAGGCTGTGCTCGAGGGCGAGTACACTGTGGTGGCTGACGACGACGGCGTGCTGACGCTTGATATCGGTCAGAAGCGCTGATTAGAGTGAGATTCTGATTCACGCAATTTAACAGCCCCCCGGAGCATTTGCTCCGGGGGGCTCTCTCACTTCCCCTCCAGCTTATCCACCCGGGCAGACAGGGCGTTGATATCACTGCGCAGCTTATCCAGTACCGCATTGAGAACGCTGGGACTGACGATCAGATCCCGCATGGCTTTCAGCGCCCCGTCGATCTTTTGATTATCCGCGTTAAACTCCGTCCGGAGCACCTGGTCCGCAGCCTCCCATTGATTCAGCCCATAATACTGCGTCTGTCTGCTTGCCATAAAAAATCCCTCCTGTCCTGACTGGGCCCGGCAGATCCGGACCCGCTCAAAACCGGTGGGAAAGAGCTTTTTGTGAGACGTTTCAATACAAATTATGGAAGTAAAGCAGAACTATGCCTATTTCTGCCCCGCCTGTGCAGGATGTCCAGGGATCATGGAGGCGGCCTATCCTTCGTGAGAGGCGCCACTTCCCAGATACACGTCCCCGGAAATGATGTGATCCAATTTTATTCCGCCGCCTGCGGGTGCAGGAACTCCTTGCGGGACGGCTCTTTCCACAAGCTGACCGGGCCCGCTCCAAAGGAGCGGGCCCGGTGTCCGGCCTGTCTTTTCAGTCTTTGAGGCTCTCGGCCCAGGCGGCGTACTTGGCCACCTTTCCGTCGCACTCCTCCTTGTCGGCGCCGTTGGCCAGGATATAGACCTTGACCTTGGGCTCGGTGCCGGAGGGACGGACGATCAGGCTGGTGCCGTCGGCCATCTCATAGCGCAGGACGTTGGAACCGGTGAGCTCCATCTGAGACCTGGCGCCGGTCGCTGTCTCCACCACGCTGCCGTCCTTGTAGTCCTTCTGCTGCTTTACCGCCACACCGGCGATCTCCGCCGGGGGCTGCTCCCGCAGGCCGGCCATCAGGTCAGCCATCTTCTTCAGCCCGTCCAGGCCGGGCATGACCAGGTTCATGGTGCGCTCGCCATAGTAGCCGTATTTCTTGAACAGGGCCTGGAGGGCGTCATACAGGGTCATGCCCTGGGAGGCATACCAGGCCGCCATCTCGGTCAGCTCCACCGAGGCGGAAACGGCGTCCTTGTCCCGGACATAGTCCCCCAGCATGTAGCCGTAGGACTCCTCATAAGAGAAGATGACCTTCCCCGCACCGGAGCTCTCCAGTTCGTCCTTCTTCTCCGCCAGGAACTTGAAGCCGGTGAAGGTGTCATAGCACTGCAGGCCGTTGACCTCGGCCACCTTGCGGGCCATCTCGGTAGTGACGATGGTCTTGAGGGCCACGGGCTTGTCGGGCATCTTGCCGGTGCGGCGCTTGGCCCCGATCAGGTAGTCCAGCAGCAGCACGCCGGTCTGGTTGCCGGAGATGACCACGAAGTCGTCCTCCTTGGTGCGCACCATGATGCCCACCCGGTCGGCGTCCGGGTCAGAGCCCAGGATGAAGTCTGCGCCGTGCTCCTTGGCCAGCTCCACCGCCAGATAGAACCCCTCCGGGTTCTCCGGGTTGGGGGAGACCACAGTGGGGAAATCGCCGTCGATGACCATCTGCTGGGGCACGCAGATCACGTGCTTCATGCCCAGGCGCTTGAGGGCCTCGGGGATCAGCTTATAGCCGGTGCCGTGGAAGGGGGTGTACACCATGGTGAAGGTGTCCGCCATCTGCTCCACCACCGCCTTGTCGTTCACCTGCTCCATCACGTTGGCCAGGAACTTCTCGTCCGTCTCCGCCCCCATCAGCGTGATCCTGCCCTGGGCCACGGCCTGGTCATAGTCCATGGTCTTGACGCAGTCGAACACGTCCAGCTCCTTCATCTTCCGGGCCACCTCGTCGGCGTGCTTGGGGGGCAGCTGGGCACCGTCCTGCCAGTAGACCTTGTAGCCGTTGTACTCCTTGGGGTTGTGACTGGCGGTGACGTTGATACCGGCGATGCAGCCGTACTCCCGCACCGCGAAGGACAGCTCCGGGGTGGGACGCAGGGACTCGAACAGGCGCACGGGGATGCCGTTGCCCGCCATGACACAGGCGGCCTCCCGGGCAAAGACGTCGGAGTTGTTGCGGCAGTCGAAGCAGACGGCCACCCCCCTGGCGGCGGCCTGGGGCCCCTCCTCCAGGATGACCTGGGCAAAGGCCTGGGTGGCGTGGCGGATGACATGGACATTCATCCGGTACAGCCCCACCCCCATGGTGCCCCGCAGGCCTGCGGTGCCGAAGGAAAGCTGATCAAAAAAGCGGGATTCGATCTCCTTGTCATCGCCCTGGATGGATGCCAGCTCTGCCTTCTCGGCGGCCGAGAGGGCCGGGCTGTTCAGCCATGCATGATAAGCATCAAGATAGGACATATCGTAGGACCTCCAATCAATAAAATCCGCTGGGACATGCTGTTGTGGACATTGTACCACAGGCAGGCATGAATTTCCAGCGGATTTTTGGACGGATCCACGGTGAGCATGTTTTCAGGCCCGGGACCCTGTCATTTGTGGTAGCTGGAGCCCTCCCGGATCTTGAAGGCCCGGTAGAGCTGTTCCAGCAGCATGACCCGGGCCAGGTGGTGGGGGAAGGTCATGGGGGACATGGACA
This sequence comes from Lawsonibacter asaccharolyticus, assembly GCF_022453915.1. Lineage (NCBI taxonomy): Bacteria > Bacillati > Bacillota > Clostridia > Eubacteriales > Oscillospiraceae > Lawsonibacter > Lawsonibacter asaccharolyticus. Next base: position 404,716 of record NZ_CP091870.1, on the reverse strand, counting down.
GCTTGACCCAGGACTCCCCCTTCAGGCGCTCCGCCAGGCCGTAGGAGCCGCCGATGACAAAGGCCAGGTGCTTGGCGGAGCTGTGCTCCCAGGTCCCCACCAAAGCGGACAGCTCCTCGCTGGAGCGCAGCCTGCCCTCCACGCACAGGCACACCAGGCTGGTGCTGGGGGGCAGCTTGGCCCGGATGGCCTGGCTCTCCTTCTCCAGGGCGGCGTCGATCTGCGCCTGAGAGGGGTCCTGGGGCAGCTTCTCCTCAGGCAGCTCCACCAGGGTGAGCCTGCAGTAGGGGGACAGGCGCTTGATGTATTCGGCACAGGCCTCCTGATAGAACTTCTCCTTCAGCTTGCCCACACAGATCAGATAGACGCTCAGCACAGGGATGCCTCCCTTGCCGGAAAGGCCCGGAGAGCTCCGCCCCGCTCCAGCCGGTACAGCGCCCCGCACTCCGACCGGGGGGCTACCGCCAGGGTGATGTCCTCCTCCGGCCGCACCCCCAGGGCGGACAGGCGGCGGGAGACCACCTCTCGGGCCCGGGCTGGGGTATTGTTCTCGGAGGACAGGTGGGCCAGCAGGATGGTCCGGGTCCCGGCCAGGGCAGCCCGGCCGGCCAGCTCGGCCCCCGCCTCATTGGACAGGTGGCCGAAGTCCCCCAGGATGCGCTGCTTCAGGGCGTAGGGATAGGGGCCGGAGCGGACCCAGTCCTCGTCGTGATTGGTCTCACACACCAGCAGGTCCGCCCCCCGCGCCGCATCCCACACCTGGGGGGTCAGGTGGCCCAGATCGGTGGCCAAGGCCATCCGCGCCCCGCCGCCGGTGACGGCGTAACCCACACTGCCCGCGGCGTCGTGGGGGGTGGAGAAGGACTCCACCCACAATTCCCCCAGCTGGAAGCCGGTGCCGGCCTCCAGCGCCCGGCCCAGCTGCGCCAGTGCTGGGACTTTTCGCTCCAGGCGGTCCAGAGTGGGGGCGGTGGCGTAAACGGGCACCCCCAGCTGCTTGGTCAGGGTGGCCAGACCGGAGACGTGGTCGGTGTGCTCGTGGGTGACCAGCACCGCGCTGAGCCGGGTGGGATCGGCCCCCAGCGCCTTCAGGGCAGAGGTGATCCGGCGGGCGGAGATGCCCGCGTCCAGCAGAACATAAGTAGAGCCGCAGCAGATCAGCAGGGAATTCCCGCTGGAGCCGCTGGCCAGAGTACACACTTCCATGTGCCGCCTCCCGGAGAAAGAGTGGCGCCCCCCAGGGCGCGAAAACGGGCGGCGGCAGATCGCCGCCGCCCGGAGCATGTGCAAAGGTCAGCCCGCCTGGGTCTGGGCCTCGTCGTCGGGCAGGAAGAGCACCTGGATCTTGGCCCCCACGCCGGACAGCTTCTCCACCAGGGTCTCGTAGCCCCGCTCGATGTGGTACACCCCGTCGATCTCCGTGGTGCCCTGGGCAGCCAGACCGGCGATCACCATGGCTGCCCCGGCCCGCAGGTCACAGGCGTGGACCGGCGCGCCGGTCAGGGCGGGGACCCCCTCGATGACGGCCACCTTGCCGTCCACCTGGATCTTGGCCCCCATGCGGCGGAACTCGTCCACATAGCGGTAGCGGTTGTCCCACACGCCCTCGGTGAGCACGCTGGTCCCCTGGGCCAGGCACAGGACCGCGGCGATCTGGGGCTGCATGTCAGTGGGAAAGCCGGGATAGGGCATGGTCTTCACATTGGTGCGGGTGATGGGGCCGGAGCGGCGGACCAGCACCGCGTCGTCCTGCTCCTCCACATCCACCCCCATCTCCACCAGCTTGGCGCTGATGCAGTCCAGATGCTTGGGGATGACGTTCTTCACCAGCAGCTCGCCCCCGGCGGCAGCCACCGCGGCCATATAGGTGCCCGCCTCGATCTGGTCGGGGATGATGGAGTAGGAGCCGCCCCGCAGGCGCTGGACGCCCCGCACCTTGATGACATCGGTGCCGGCGCCCATGATGTCGGCCCCCATGGAGTTGAGGAAGTTGGCCAGGTCCACGATATGGGGCTCCTTGGCGGCGTTCTCGATAACGGTCATGCCCTCCGCCAGGGCGGCGGCCAGCATGATGTTCATGGTGGCGCCCACGGAGACGATGTCCAGATAGACCTGCCCGCCGGCCAGGCAGCCCCGGCCGGGGACCTGGGCATAGATCAGGCCGTTGCGCACGTCCACCTCGGCCCCCATGGCCACAAAGCCCTTGATGTGCTGGTCGATGGGCCGTCCGCCCAGATTGCACCCGCCGGGCAGGGGCACCTCTGCCCAGCCGAAGCGGCCCAGCAGGGCCCCCACCAGATAATAGCTGGCTCGGATCTTCCGGGCCAGCTCATAGGGGACCTGACGGTTCCGAATGTGGGAACAGTCGATCTCCACCGTGGTGCGGTTGATGGTGCGCACGTCCGCCCCCAGCTCCCGGAGGATCTGGAGGATCAGGGTCACATCGCTGATCTGGGGAACATTTTCAATGCGGCAGACCCCGTCCACCAGCAGGGCGGCGGGGATGATGGCGACAGCGGCGTTCTTGGCTCCGCTGATCTCAATGGTTCCATGGAGCGGATGTCCGCCCTCAATCAAATATTTGGTCAAAGCTGCACCCTCTTCAAACGTAATGAGGTCCTTATGTCTATACGGCAAAATGCCATAAGTAGTCCAAACAGGTCCCGCCTGTGGGCGGTCTGATACAACTATATTGTAACACTATTATATCCAAAAGGCAAATAAAATTACATTTGCGTGAAAAGTGTGTAAAATCGGTCCAAAGGCCGGAAACATTTTCCCGATTCTTAAACAGAATCCACAAAGGGACCATCCTGGCTGCCGGAAAAGCGGGCCCTGGCCCGGGGGAGCAGCTGGTCCAGGCTGGACTCCTCCTGCCGCTCCAGCAGGTCGCCGATGAGCTGATTGGACACCAGAAAGCCCTTGGGCGTCAGCCGCCACCGGCCGCCGGCCTGCTCCGCCCAGCCCTGGGCCTGGAACTGGCGGAGCCGGGTCTCCAGGGGGGCAAAGTCCATGAAATAGGCGCTGCGGTACTCCCACTCCTCGATTCCCTGGGCGGTACGCAGCCGGAGCATCAGGTACTCGCCCCCCCGCTCCCGCTGGGGGATGAGCTCCTCGCTGTCGATGATCTCCCCGCCCTTGAGCACGCCGTCGATGTACCGGTCCAGGTCCCGGACAAAGGAGTACCGCCGCCCGCCGAAGTCGGAGTGGGCACCGGGGCCGAAGCCGATATAGGGCCGGGTGAGCCAGTAGCGCAGATTGTGCCGGGACTCATAGCCCGGCTTGGCGAAGTTGGAGATCTCATACTGGGGGTAGCCGGCCCGCTCCAGCCGGCCCACGGTCCAGAGGTACAGGTCTGCCTGCTGGTCGTCGTCGGGCAGGATCTCCCCCTCCGCCGCCCGGCGGGCCAGAGGGGTGCCCTCCTCCACCTTCAGTCCGTAGCAGGACAGGTGCTGGGGGATCAGGGACAGGGCGTGCTCCACCGTAGCCTTCCAGCTGTCCATGGTCTGGCCGGGCAGGCCGTAGATCAGATCCAGAGAGACGTTGTTCAGCTTGGCCTTCCGGGCGGCCGCCACCGCCTCGTCCACCTGTCGGACGGTGTGGGGGCGGTGGACGGACTCCAGCTCCTGGGGGCAGCCGGACTGCATCCCCAGGGACAGGCGGTTGACCCCCGCCTTCCGCAGGCGGCGCAGGGCACGCAGGTCCACGCTGTCAGGGTTTGCCTCCACCGTGATCTCTGCGTCCTTCTCCACCTGAAAAAGCTTGCTCAGGGCGGAGAGAAGCTCCTGGATGCGCCGGGCCCCGTACCAGCTGGGGGTGCCCCCGCCGAAATAGATGGTGTCTACCGGGATGCCCTGGGCCAGGGGCGCAGTCTCCCGGATGTGGGCCAGCAGCGCCTTCTGATAGGCGTCCATCCGGTCCTCCCGCCCCGCCAGGGAGTAGAAGTCGCAGTAGTCGCACTTGCTCCGGCAGAAGGGGATATGGATGTAAATGCCCAGCTTGTCCGCCTGTCCGGTCTGTCTCTGTCTCATGGGGCCGCCCTCCTTATGATCTCAAAGGTATTATAGCGGAGCTGAGCCCAGTTGCAAGGGGCAGGCAGAAATTTTGTGGACCCGGACAGGGCAGGCGGCGGAAGGGAGGGCACTTTTTCATCAAATATGCTCCGCCGCCGAGGCTGGCATGAAAGGGCGGTCCCGCCCTGCGGGGCGGGACCCTTTTGGGAGCATCCTGCGGATGGAGGCGGGCGGGGCAAGCTCTTGCCTCCTCCGCCCCAGAAGTGCTCCAAGATCTGGTCCCCAGAAAAAAGAAGGACAAAATAGTAAAGCCTGCTTGACACAAAATGTAAAGCGTGCTATACTCTGGATGTAAAGCAAGCTAAACATTTTTGCGTGAGGAGGACCGCCGTGAAAAACCGCATCGCTCAGCTCCGAAAGGAGCGGCGCATCACCCAGGAGGAGCTGGCCGACGCTGTGGAGGTCACCCGGCAGACCATCATCTCCCTGGAAAACGGGCGCTACAACGCCTCGCTGCTGCTGGCCCACAAGATCGCCAAATATTTCGGGAGCTCCATTGAGGAGATATTTCTGTTCGAGGAGGAAGAGACATGAAGAAGCTGAAACCGATCCTGCTCGCCGCCGCCGCGCTGGGCGGGCTGGCCCTGATGGCGTCGGCCGCCCTGCTGGATCTGCCCGGCGGGATCACCGGCCTGATGTGCGGCATGGGCGGAGCCCTGCTGGGCCTGGGGGGCTCCAGCGTGATCATGGGCGCCGTGGAGCGGCACATGTCCCCCCAGGAGCGGAAGGAGCTCCAGCGCAGCGAGACCGACGAGCGCAACATCGCCATCCGGGAGAAGGCCGCTCAGTCCAGCTGGTACTGGACCCTGTACCTGCTGTGGGTCCCCTTTGTGATCTCTCTGGTGCGGGGGGAGACGCTTTGGATCCTTCTCTCCTCCGCCGTAACGGTCCTCCACTGCGTCTTTTATATGGTCAATATGGGCCGCTGGGCCAAAAAGCTGTAAGGAGGAAAAATCATGCTCATAAAAACGACCGGACGGGGCCCTGACTATGGAAAAAATCTGATCCAGCGCCGCTGGGCATTCCTCGCCCTCCTGGCGGTGGGCGCGACGGGCCTGGTGTGCTATTTCTTCCTGGTGCCCGGCAGCGGCATCAGCGGCCACGCCCGAGGCTTTTATCTGGGGGGCGCCAGCGGCATCACCGGCGCCGCACTGGCCAACCTGCTGCGCAACGAGTGGATGCTCCGCCACCCGGAGCGGTGGAAAAAGGCCAGGATTCAGGAGACCGACGAGCGCAGCCAGCGTCTCACCGCCCAGGCGGCCCAGCTGGCGGGGGTGGCGACATTTTTTCTCCAGGCCCTGGCCGCCTTTGTCCTGGTGGCAGTGGACCCGATGCTGGTGAAGGTGCTGCTGGGCTCCATGCTGGCCTACATCCTGTTCTTCCTCGGCGCCCGGGCCGCCCTGGCCCGGCGGCGGTGAGAACTTTATCCCGGAAAGGAGGAAGCCCTGTGTCCCATCCAAACCCAATTCCACCCATGACGGAGGAGGAGCGCACCGCCTTCCGGTCCTTCCTGCTCCGCCGCTATGTCCTCAGCATCCTGGCCCTGGTCCTGGGCATCGCCGGGGCGGTGCTGCTCCTCCGCCGGGGTGTTGACGGGCCGCCCCTGATGGAGGCCGTCTGGGTCTGCCTGTTTGTCCTCTCCGGCGGGACCGCCGTGCTGGGGGGCAGGGCCTGGGGCCGGTATCAGACTCTGCTCACAGAGCCGGAGGCTATGGAACGGACCTGGCAGGCCCGCAGAGCCGGCCCCCAGACGGAGGCCGACCAGTCCTACCGCCGTGATGTGAGCCGGTCGGGCCGTCTGGGCCTCCTGCTCCTGGCCGCCGCCCTGCTACTCCTGCTCCTGGGCATTCCCCTTCAGGCCCAACTCACCGGGAGGGCGGCGGATGTGTATGGCCAGGTGATCTTCTGCCTGTTTCTGGTCGGCTTCAGCATGATGGCGGGGAGCTGGCACACCCTCGCCCGGCCGGAGGAGCTGCGCTCCGCCCGGGTGGCCCGCGACGACGAGCGCAGCCAGGAGATCGAGCTCCGGGCCGTGTGGAAGGCTGCCCGGGCTACCCAGACCGCCCTGTTCCTCGGTCTCCTGGCGGCCGGATGGCTCGGCTGGTCGGATGTGTCCCTGACCCTGTCCATCGTGCTGTTTTTCTACTTTTCCGCTCTGGCCGTCTTCCGCGCCCGGCTGTCCAAGCGGATGTGAGGGTGGCGGGATGGAACAGATACAGAGGAAGACCCGCCGCCTGGAGCTGGTCCTGGGGCCGGAGGACGGGGGCGTCAAGGTGGACACCCTGCTGCGGCGGAGGCTGCACCTGTCCGGCACGGTGATCCGCCGGATCAAGTGGCTCCCCGACGGCATCCTGGTGGACGGGGCCCGGGTGAATACCGCCTTCCGCCCCCGGGAGGGACAGACTCTGTCCGTCCGCCTGTCCGACCCGGAGCGGCGCAGCGGCATCCTGCCCGCCCCGGGTCCCCTGGATATCGTGTACGAGGACGGGGACCTGCTGATCCTGAACAAGGCCCCGGGGGTTCCGGTCCACCCCGGCCCCGGACATTTTAATGATACGATAGGTAATTTTTTGCTGAATTATTACAATTCGGAGGGAATTGAAGGAGATTTCCACCCCGTCCACCGGCTGGACCGGGGGACCTCCGGGCTGATGGCAGTGGCCAAGCACCCCCACGCCCAGGAGGTGCTGAAGGGGCAGCTCCACACCCCCACCTTCCGCCGTGTCTATCTGGCGGTGTGCGACGGCGGGCCTCAGCCCCCCTCCGGTGTGGTAGACGCCCCGCTGGGGCCCCGGGAGGGCTCCCTGGTGGAGCAGATGGTCCGCCCCGACGGCAAGGACGCCCGCACACGGTATGAGACCCTGTCCCGCTCCGGGGGGCGTTCCCTGGTCCGTCTGGAGCTGGACACCGGGCGCACCCACCAGATCCGGGTCCACATGGCCTCTCTGGGCTGCCCCTTGACAGGAGATTTCCTTTACGGGTACGAGGACCGTTCCCTGATCTCCCGCCCTGCCCTCCACTCCGCCCAGCTGTCCCTCCGGCAGCCCGTCACTGGGCAGGAGCTGTCCTTTACCCTCCCCCTTCCGGAGGATATGGCGCGCCTGCTGACCCATCAGAAAGGAGAGAAGGAGCCGTGAATGTGATCCGGCGCTGGATCACCCAGCCCAACGCCCTGCTCCGGGCGGCAGCTTTGTTCGGGGCAGGCATGGCCCTGACGCTGGCGGCGGCCTGCCTCAGCTGGCCTCTGCTCCCAGAGGGGCTCCTGAAAAACGCCAATCCCCTGTGGAACTGGGCGGTCTCCTCCCGCCCCCTTGTGGGCGGGCTCCAGATCTTCGGGTTCAACCTGATCTTTGCCTGCGTCCTCGTGGGGGCCAACCTCTTCGCCAGGGGACCGCAGGGGGGTCCCCTGATCCCCTGCGGCTACTCCTGTCTCCTCCTGCTGTTCCTGCTCTATGGGCTGATGGTGGGCACCTGGTCCTTCCAAATGGGCGGAGAAGCGCCCCCTTTCGCGGCCCGGCTGCTACGCATGCTCCATATCAGCGAGGCCTCCGGCATGGTGGAGATGTCCGCCTTCTGCTGCATCGCCTCGGGAACGGCGGACATCTCTTTCGTCCAGACCCTGGGGGGCCGGACCACCGCCGGACGGCTGCGGGATATCCGCCTGTCCCGTCAGGACAGGCTGGTCCTTGCTTTGGGATTCCCGCTCCTGTTCGCCGCCGCCATGATCGAGGCGGCCAGCATCCTCCGCCTGACCTGAACACAGGGCCCGGGATCAAAAATGATTCCGGGCCCCTCCCTTTTACCCTTTGGACTGATTTTGGGTATAAATAACCTCCCTTCGTCAAAATGACGTGGGAGGTATATTCGTAGTTGGCAGCTAATTGATAAAGCAGAATTTATATATTCTCCCGCTTTCTTTCGTGTTCCTGATGCTAATGTTTAAAATCAGGATACAGACTTATTCATCCACAGTTCAACTCTATAATAACTATTTCCGGTGGATTGTTGATTCTCACCGGAATGATACTGTTTCCAACACCTCTGCTCACAATCATAGTTGTTCCATTCTCTGTATAGGCTCCTGCGTCATATTTCGGGAAAAGTCCTTGGCCTGGAGCAATAACTCCTCCCCCCAATGGCAATCGAAATTGTCCACCGTGGGCGTGACCCGACAATACTAAGTCAATATTTTTATTTTGATAGACATTAAAATACTCGGGTCTATGCGATAAAAGTATAGTAAATCCATCGCTAATATTTACCTGCGAAAGTTTTGCTTCCAAAATACTTTCCGATAAAAGACGGTCTCGTTCTGAAAAATCAGGGTCATTTAATCCTATTAGCTGAATACACACATCACCATAGTTCAATTCGATGGCTTCATCTTGAAGAACAGTAATTCCTGTATTTTGTAATGATGTCTTTAACTCTTCGTATTGTGAGCCGATCCATGCCTCGTGATTGCCTGTGACAAAATAGCAAGGAGCAATTTTTACGGCTTGCTGAGCAAAAGATAATGCAACTTCAAGATTTGTATGGTTAGAATCTATCAAATCCCCAGTAATAGCGATTATATTTGGGCTTTCTGCCTCTAATATATCAATTAACTTTTCATTATTTTTTCCGTATTCTGCATTATGCAAATCCGAAATATGGGCAATAGAAAATTTGTCAAACGCTTCAGGCAAGTCTTTAGATGTTACTGTTAATTTGGTTGTTTCTACCGACAGATTTCCCCAAATCACCCAACTGACCATAATTGAAATCAGAAGCATCACAAGTATAATCGTTGTTCGATTTTTTATCTTTCTCACGACATTATGCCTCGCCATTATAAATCCTGCTCCACAAATTCCAATCTATTGTTTTGTTTACTTTATCATATTTATCTGTTTGCATCAATGTTTGGTACAATCGATGGAGTTAAAACCCATCGATTCAAATGTAAAAAGGGAACCGGGCCCTGTTCCGTTGCCTTTTTTCTTCCCATGGTGTATAATGCCCGGGAATCTGATGAGAGAGGAGGGGATGCTATGGACCAGCTGAAGGAGCTGCCCATCCCCCTGCTGCTGTGGTACCGGGAGAACGCCAGGGTGCTGCCCTGGCGCAGCCACCCCACGCCCTACCGGGTGTGGGTATCGGAGATCATGCTCCAGCAGACCCGGGTGGCCGCTGTGCTGGACTACTACCGCCGCTTTCTGGAGGCTCTGCCTACGGTGGCCGACCTGGCCGCCGTCCCGGAGGACGCACTGATGAAGCTGTGGCAGGGACTGGGCTATTACAGCCGGGCCCGAAACCTGCAGCGGGCTGCCCGTCAGATCATGGAGGAGCATGGAGGCATCTTTCCCTCCACCTATGAGGAGATCCGCGCCCTGTCCGGTGTGGGGGACTACACCGCCGGGGCCATCTCCTCCATCGCCTTCGGCCTCCCCGTCCCGGCGGTGGACGGCAACGTGCTGCGGGTGGCTTCCCGGGTCACGGGAGACGAGGGGGACATCGCCGCGCCGGCCACCAAAAAGCGGGTGACCGCCGCCCTGGCAGAGATCATCCCCCTGGACGCCCCCGGCGACTTCAATCAGGCCATGATGGAGCTGGGGGCCACCGTCTGCCTGCCCAACGGGGCGCCCCTGTGCGACCTCTGCCCAGCCCGGGCGTTCTGCACTGCCCGCCTCACCGGCCGGACCGGCCAGCTGCCGGTGAAGGCGGCCAAGAAGGCCCGGAGGGTGGAGGAGCGCACCGTCTTTCTCATCTTCCACGAAAACCGGGTGGCCCTGCGGCGCAGGCCGGGACGGGGGCTTCTGGCCGGGCTGTGGGAGTACCCCAACGAGCTCTCTCCCGCCGGGGACGCCCTGGCCCGCTGGGGCATTGCTCCTGCCTCCCTCCGGAGCGCCGGGATGGGGAAGCATATCTTCACCCACATCGAGTGGCGCATGGCCGCCCTGGCGGCGGAGGCGAGCTCCCACGCGCTGCCGGAGGGGTGGGTCTGGGCGGACCGGGCTGCCCTGGCCCGGGAATACGCCGTCCCCAACGCCTTCCAGCCCTTTCAAGGGGCGGTGGAGGAGAGGCTGGGACATTTTTGACCGGAGGAGGAAACGCCATGATCTGCGATCTCTGCCCCAGACGCTGCGGGGCGCTGCGCACAGAGGAGCGTGGGCTGGGCCGCTGCCGGATGCCGGAGCTGCCGGTGCTGGCCCGTGCTGCCCTCCACCGCTGGGAGGAGCCCCCTATCTCCGGCACCCGGGGCTCGGGGACCATTTTTTTCTCGGGCTGCTCCCTGGGCTGTGTGTTCTGCCAAAACGAGGAGATCAGCCACCGGGGCTTCGGGAAAGCGGTCACCCTTGAGCGGCTGGCCCGGATCTGCGGCGAGCTGGTGGACCAGGGGGCCCACAACCTCAACTTCGTCAACCCCACCCATTACGCCCATGTAGTGGGGCGGCTGCTGGAGGAGCACCCCCAGCCCGTCCCGGTGGTGTGGAACTCCGGAGGATACGACCGGGTAGACACCCTGCGGGCTTTGGAGGGAAAGATCCAGATCTATCTGCCCGACCTGAAATATCTGGACAGCGACGCCGCAGGGCGGTATTCCGGCGCCTCCGACTATCCTCAGACAGCCCAGGCCGCTATCCGGGAGATGGTGCGCCAGACCGGCCCCTGCGCCTTTGACGGGGATGGCCTGCTCACCCGCGGGGTAGTCATCCGCCACCTGATCCTCCCCGGCCAGGTCAGTCAGGCCAAGGCAGTGATGGACTGGGTGGCGGCGGAGTTCGGCCCAGGGACTGTGCTCTTCTCCCTGATGAGCCAGTACACCCCCTGGGGCCGGTCGGCGGAATTTCCCGAGATCCACCGGCGGCTCCGGGCCGGGGAGATGCGGGCGGCGGCGGAATATATGGCAAATCTGGGGCTGGAGGGCTTTACCCAGGAGCGGACCAGCGCCCAGCGGGAATATACCCCCCCCTTTGACCTGACCGGGGTGGCGGGGGAGGGAGGAGCACTGTGATATCCCCGGCCCGTCTGTTTTCCCTGATGAAGCGGGAAGCCGTTCTGTCCGCCGCCGCGGCGCTGGCTCTGCTGTCCATGCTGTGGGTGCCGCCCGACGGGGCCTATCTGTCCTATGTGGACTGGAGGACCATGGCCCAGCTGTTCTGCCTGATGGCGGTGATGGCTGGGCTGCGGGAGCTGGGGGTCTTCAGCCGCCTGGGCCGGCAGCTGCTCTGCCGGGTCAGGAGCGCCCGCCAGCTGGAGTGTGTGCTGGTCTTTCTGTGCTTTTTCACCAGCATGGCCATCACCAACGATGTGGCCCTGCTCACCTTTGTCCCCTTTTCCCTGGAGGTGCTGACACTGGCCGGACGGGAGGAGCGGGCGGTGCCGGTGGTGGTCTTTCAGACTGTGGCTGCAAACCTGGGGAGCATGGCCACCCCCATCGGCAATCCCCAGAACCTGTATCTTTACGCCCAGTCCGGCCGGGGACTGGGGGATTTTCTGGCCCTGATGCTGCCCTACACCCTTCTGTCCGGCCTGATGCTGCTGCTCTGTCTCCTGCCGGGGCGGAGCGCCCCCCTGGCCGGTCTGGCCCCCGGCGGGGCGGAGCCCTCTCTGCGCCGGCGTCGGACCGGGATGTACCTGCTTCTGTTCCTGGCCTCGGTCTCCTCTGTGGCCAAGCTGCTCCCGGTGTGGCTCCTCACCGCCGCCGTGGTGGTGTGTGTCCTGGCTGCCGACCGGCGGGTGCTGCGCCGGGTGGACTGGTCCCTGCTGCTCACCTTCGCCGCATTTTTCGTCTTTATTGGAAACATGGGCCGCGTACCCGCCTTCCGCTCGCTGCTGGAGCAGGCCATCTCCGGCCACGAGCTGGTCACCGCCGTGTGCGCCAGCCAGGTCATCAGCAACGTGCCCGCCGCCTTGCTCCTCTCCGGCTTCACCTCGGAGTGGGATGCCCTTATCGTGGGGACCAACCTGGGCGGGCTGGGGACCCTGATCGCCTCCATGGCTAGCCTGATCTCCTATAAGTTCTTCGTCCGGGAGCACCCCCAGAAGCGGGGAGCCTATCTTCTCTTCTTTACCGGGGCCAACCTGCTCTTTCTGGCCGTCCTGCTCCCGGCGGCCCTGCTGCTGGGCTGACCGGGCCGCGCCCATGGGAAGGGACTGACTGGTCCACTTTTCTAAAAACAGGGAGGCGCGCTGATTCATCAGCGCGCCTCAGTTTGTTTCTATCTCCGCACCAGATTTTCCAGGGGTTTCCCAGCCTGCCAGCGATTCAGGTTGTCCAGCGCCTGCCGGACGCAGTTGGCCCGGGTGACCTCCAGGCGCATCCCGCCCGCGGAGTGGGGGGTGATGATCAAATTGGGGATCGTCCACAGGGGGCTGTCCTGGGGCAGGGGCTCTGGGACCGTGACATCCAGGGCGGCGCCCCACAGGCGTCCCTCTCCCATGACGGCCGCCAGCGCCTCCTGATCCAGCACGGAGCCCCGCCCCATGCTCAGCAGGATGGCGTCCTCCTTCATCAGCCGCAGCCGCCGCGCGTCCATCAGTCCTTCCGTCTGGGGGGAGTGGGGCAGCATCAGGGCCACCACGTCGGCCTGGGGCAGCAGGCCGTCCAGCTCCTCCATCACCGCCAGCCGATCAAAGCCCTCCACCGGCCGGGAGACATCCCGCTTCAGCCCCACAGTATGGGCACCCAGCCCCCGGCACAGTCCGGCAAACCAGGAGCCGATGTGTCCCGCCCCCGCCACCAGGACGGTGGCACCGGAGAGGGTCTTCATCTTTCCTGGGTCCGTCCAGAGCCGCTCCCGCTGCTGATCCCGGCACTGGGGGAGGCGGCGGCACAGGGCCAGCAGGCAGGCCAGGGCGTGCTCCGCCACCGACTGGCTGTTGGAGCCGGCGGAGGAGGTGAGGACCACCCCTTCCGGCAGGACGCCGGGGGCCAGATACTCGTCGGTCCCCGCCCACATGGACTGGAACCACTTCAGGCGGGGGGCGCGGCTCAGGTCGGCGGGCCGGGGCCACCCGAAAAGGATGGTGGCCTGTTCCAGCTGCTCCGCTGTCACAGTGCGCCGCCCGGCGCAGACGTGGACGGCCCGGGGGGCTGCCTCCTGAAAGGCAGCTTTTTCCTCCTCCGTCACCGGCAGCAAATTCAGAATATACTCAGCCATGGGGGAGCCTCCTTTTTTCAAAAGACAGATGATATTGATTATACCCCAGTCCCTCCCCTGATGGCAAGAGCGGCACGTTCCCTCCTCCGACGGTACGGCCTATGCTCACTTCAGAGGGATGCAGAACTCACACCGGTGCAGGGCCACCTTTTCGGCAGAGTAGCGCTCCAAAACGGGGCTGGCGCGGTCCACCGGCAGCCCGGCGGTCAGGCGCTCCAGATCTTCCCAGAACCGGGAGACCTCCCGCTCCGTATGAGGGATCTCAAAGACGGCGTACCGTCCGCCCCGGACCCTGCGGGTGTCCAGTGGGAGCCGCTCCCCCTCTCGGATGATGATGCCCACATCATACCGGCACCGGTCCGGCGGAGTTCTGCTGGGATCGTCCAGGGCGATCCCCAGCAGGACGGTCCCGGACCCCATCCTGCCCCGCTCCTTCAGGAATACCTTCAGGCGCTCCATCAGCTGTCGGTTTTCCGGGCCGTAGGGGCCTGTCCTGCGCAGATAGGCGATCTCAACAGCCTCCATTTCTTCCATATTCAATGGTAATCCTCCCTTTCTGTTCCGCCCTGCGGCTGTTTTGACCCATCATAAGCGGAATTAAAATGATTTTCAAGGGGGATTCCCCTGCAGTCAGGGCAAAAGTGGCCGCTTCCATTTCCTTTGCTTTTTTCCTCCTCGCTGTGGTAAAATAGGCACATCCTGCCCGGCTGACAGGCCGGGCCATGCCGCATGAAAAAAGGGAGGGGGGAGCCACATGACCATCACGCTGGACACACCGGTGACGGATTTTCCGGGCGTGGGGCCCGCCCGGGCCAAGAAACTGGAGAAGCTGGGCATCCTTCGGGCCGCCGATCTGCTCACCTACTACCCCCGGGACTACGAGGACCGGCGCCGGATCTGGTCCATTCGGGCTGCGCCGCTGGGGGAGAAGGTCTGCGTCTCCGCCCTTGCGGCGGAGCGCCCTGTCCTCTCCTACATCCGCAAGGGGATGGAGCTGGTGAAGCTGAGGGTGGTAGACAACTCAGGCACCCTCTACCTCACCTTCTTCAACCAGTCCTATCTGAAAAATTCCTTCCAGCCTGGGGAGGAGTATGTGTTTTATGGGGAGATCCAGGAGCAGGGCTCCCGCCGCTCTATGGTCAATCCGGTCTTTGAGCGGGAAGGGGACCGGGACTTTACTGGACGCATCGTACCGGTGTACCCCCTGACTGCAGGGATCTCCAATCATCTGATGGTCTCCCTGATCCGCCAGGCAGTAGAGCAGTGCGCCGGCCAGGGGGCAGAATCCCTCCCGGCCAGCCTTCGGGCCGCGCACCGGCTGGTCCCGGCGGAGCGGGCCTGCCGGGACATCCATTTCCCGGAGGACTTTGACGCCCTGGAGCAGGCGCGGCGGCGGCTGACCTTCGAGGAGCTGTTCTACCTCTCCGCCGGCCTGACCCTTCTGAAGGACCGCCGGGACAGCCAGTGCTCCGCCGCGGTGTTTGCCCCCCGCCCCTTGGAGGCGTTCTGTGCCCTGCTCCCCTTCGCACCCACCCAGGCCCAGCGGCGGGCCATGGAGGAGACCGCCCGGGACCTGGCCTCTGGCCGCCCCATGAACCGGCTGGTCCAGGGGGACGTGGGCTCCGGTAAGACCACGGTGGCCGCCTGGGGGGCTTGGCTGGCCGCCCAAAGCGGCTGGCAGTCCGCGCTGATGGCGCCCACCGAAGTGCTGGCTGAGCAGCATTACCGCACCATGGACCAGCTGCTCTCCCCAGCCGGCGTCCGGGTGGCCCTGTTCACCGGCTCCATGACCGCGGCTGAAAAGCGGGCGGCCCGGGCCGCCCTGCGCTCCGGGGAGGTGGACCTGGCGGTGGGCACCCAGGCCCTGCTGTCTCAGGGGGTGGACTTCGCCCGCCTGGGGCTGGTCATCACTGACGAGCAGCACCGGTTCGGCGTGGCCCAAAGGGCGGCGCTGGCCGCCAAAGGGGCGGCACCGCAGTCCTCTTCCCCCCACGTGCTGGTCATGTCCGCCACCCCCATCCCCCGCACCCTGGCGCTGATCATCTACGGTGACTTGGACGTGTCCGTCATTGACCAGCTCCCCCCGGGCCGCGTCCCGGTGCAGACCTTTGTGGTGGGGGAGAGCAAGCGTCAGCGGATGTACAACTTTGTCCGCAAACAGGCCGGAGAGGGCAGGCAGACCTATATCGTCTGCCCTGCGGTGGAGGAGAGCACCGGGGACGGGGCCCCGCCCGGCCTGATGGACCTGAAGGCGGTGAAGGTCTACGCCCGGCAGCTCCAGGAGCAGATCTTTCCTCAGCTGCGGGTGGGGCTGCTCTACGGTAAGATGAAGCCCCGGGAGAAGGAGGCCGTCATGTCCGCCTTCGCCAGTGGGGAGCTCCAGGTCTTGGTGTCTACCACCGTCATCGAAGTGGGGGTGGACGTGCCCAACGCTGCCCTTATGATCGTCGAAAACGCAGAGCGCTTCGGCCTCAGCCAGCTCCACCAGCTCCGGGGCAGGGTGGGACGGGGCCGGCACCAGTCCTACTGCGTGCTCCTCACCTCCAACCGCAGCCCGGACACCCTGGCCCGTCTGCGGGTCTTCGCCTCCACCACAGACGGCTTCAAGATCTCTGAGGAGGACCTGAAGCTACGGGGCCCCGGCGACTTCTTCGGCCGCCGCCAGCATGGCCTGCCCACCCTGCGGCTGGCCGATCTCTCCGGGGATATGCGCCTGCTCAGCGAGGCTCAGCAGGCGGCACGGGACCTGCTCTCCGCCGACCCCCGCCTGGCCTTGGGGGAAAACCGCCCTGTGCTGGAGCGGGTACGGGCACTGTTCTCCGATACGCCGGACATCTTCAACTAAAACAGCAGACCGGGGCCGCGGCTCAAGCCGCGGCCCCGGTCTGTCACGGCAGGACAAAGGGGATGTTCAGGTCTTCATGGTCCGCCGTCTCTGTATGTGCCAGCTGGATCTGGATGCGATTCCAGGCACAGTTTTGGATGTGATACAGATACTCGACATGCTTCCTCCCGTCCACCTCCTCCGCTGTCCCAGAGGTGGTCACGCCGTCGAATGTGTGCTCCGTCCCCTCCGGGTCCCGAAAGAGGAAGGTGAAGGGGGCGTCCGGCCCTCCCTCCGCCTGCCGGAAAAGCAGGATGGTGCGATCCCCTTCCCGGCAGACCTGAAGCAGCTCAGTCCCCTCCGGAAGTCCGCAGGCGGTTCCGGCGGCCAGGTCGATGTCCGCCCACTCCTGCTCCTTGTCCAGCCATTTCAGCCTCCGGATGGAGAGGGTCATCTCCTGTCCCTCCAGGAAATACAGGCTCTGCCGGTAATAGTGGAGCATGGAGCGGGAATCCTCCCCGCCGGTGGCAGTGATATACCCGTCCCCTGTGTCGTATTCTTTTCCATTCCCGTCTACAAAGGCAAACTCGGCCCCCGCCAGCCAGCAGGTATTTTCCGGGTCCTCCTGGAGATGGATCTCCGTGTGGGTGGGGTAGGCCTCCAGCTGGTCCACCTTCAGCCGCTGGCCGTCCGCCTCCACCCAGGTGTCCACCACCACCGTCTTGGGACCGGCCATCTTGTCCCGGTCCAGCTGGATGGGGAACGTGAGGGCCACAGCTTCCCCCTCCGCCGGCTCTCCGGCCCCGTCCACTGCCGGGGCCCTGTTTTCCGCTTCCCCTGCTGGTCCGGCCGGTTCCACGGTGCACACGGCCAGGAACTCCTCCGGGAGTTCCCCCCGGCTGAAATGGAACTCCGTGTGCCGCAATTCCTCCGCCTCTCCGGCCGTTCCGCTGTACTGGGCGGAGCTGTATCCTTCCAGGGGGGTGCCGTCCGGCGTCTGGAGCTCCCAGGACACCCGGCCGCCGCCCTCCACAGAATAGAACAGGTGTGCCCTGGCTGGGGAGGCGATGACATACTCCGCAGTAACGGAGATCCTGTCCGCCCCCTCTGTCCGGCCGATATACTGCACATAGTCGTGCTCCACCGCCGCCCGCAGGCTGGGAGAGAAGGCCACCGCCGCGGCCAGCTCCCGCAGGACCGGCACCTTGGCGCAGGAGATGGCAAAGGCCGGGGAGGCGTTCACCATCACCACGAAAGCGGCGCACACACCAGCCAGTCCGGCCAGCAGCTCCGCTGGCCGCCGGCGCCTCCGCCTGGCGCGGTCCATCCCTCGCCGGACCGCGCTCTCCAGTTCCGGGGGCTCCCGGCGCAGTTGTTCCGTCAGCACCCAGTATTCCTCTCTCCGGTTCATGACCCCACCTCCTGTCCGTCTGTCAGGTCCAGCCTGAGAAGCTCCAGGGCCCGCCGCTGGCGGGAGGATACCGTCCCCCTGGGGATCTCCAGGGCGGCGGCTGTCTCCTCCAGCGTCAGGCCGGTAAAGTACCGCAGGACGATCACGGAGCGCAGCTCTTCCGGCAGCGCCCGCACCGCCTCCCGCAGGGAGAGGGCATCCATGTGCTCCGCCTCCGGTTCCGGCGGGACGCAGACCCGGCACTCTCTGCGGCGGCGGCGCAGCTCGTCCTTGCACACATTGATGAGGATCCGGGTCAGCCAGGTCTCGAAGAACTCGGGCTGCCGCAGCTTCCGGCGGTCCCGGAAGGCGCGGTACACCGCCTCGTCCACCGCGTCCACCGCAGCGTGCTCCCCGCCCAGGTAGAGGAAGGCTGTGCGGTAGAGCCGACCCCGCTGGTCCTGGGCCCGGAGGGCGAATTCCTGTTCCGTCATGCTCCATCCCTCCCTTTTTGACCATTAGACGCCGGAGGTCCATGTTTTGCCCACCTCCGGTTGAAAAAATTTTTCTGTGATATTATAATAGCAGACAATGAAACAAAGGAGGATCGCTATGCTGACCTTTCGCGATATGACACTGGACGACCGGGACACCGTCCTGCCCATGGTGGATGCCTTCTACCGGTCCAACGCGGTAGACCACCCGGTCCCCCGGGAGATCGTGGAGCGGTCCTTTCTGGCTGCTGCCGGGAATGAGCCCCTGCTCCGGGGCACCCTGATCTTCGAGGAAGGCCGGCTGGCGGGCTATCTGTATGTCACCCTGTGTTACTCCGCGGAGGTGGGCGGGACCTGCGTCTTCATTGAGGAGGTCTATCTCCTGCCGGAGTTCCGTGGCCGCGGCCTGGGCCGGCAGGTCCTGGAGTGGATCTTTACCCAGTACCCGGACAGCCGCCGCTTCCGTCTGGAGGTCACCCAGATGAACCAGGGGGCCGCCCATCTGTATGAGAAGTGCGGCTTCCAGTACCTGCGCTACGACCAGATGGTGCTGGACCGGTGACCGGCAGGCCATCGTGATTTATTGTGGGAGGAAAACTTGAAATGGACTATGTTGAAAAGGCCCGGGCACTCCGGGCAGACCCTGCGGTCCACTACAACTGTTGTCAGGCGGTCCTGGTGACCTTTGCCGACCGGCTGGGACTCACGCCGGAACAGGCCAATGCTCTGGGGGCCCACTTTGGGTCCGGGATGCGTCACGGCTCCACCTGCGGCGCGGTGAGCGGCGCTCTGATGGTGCTGGGCCTGCTGGGCTGCGATGAGAAGCAGTCCACCGCACTGCTCCGAGACTTCCGGACACGTCACGGCGCGCTGGACTGCGCCGACCTGCTCCGGGCTTCCAAGGAACGGGGAGAGCTGCGCAAGGACCACTGCGACAGCTTGGTCCTGGAGATGTCTCGATTTCTGGAGGAACTGCTCAGGGAGCAGAGCACCTGACCCAGACAGAGGAGTGGGCGGGGACTGTCAGGTCCCCGCCCACTCCTCTGTTTCATCCACCAGCGTCTCCAGCTGCTCCCAGGTCAGCTGGCGCTCTTCGATCTCCGCCCAGCAGGAGATCTTTCTCTCCAGTTCCTCCCATGTAATATACCAGAAGACATATTCGATCCCCAGGTGGGCTGGCAGGATATCCTCAATGATCTCCCGGATCTCCTTAAATCCCTTTGGGATGCCTGGAATATCAGGGAAGGAGACCGCCACCTCTCCCGGGATCTCCTTCTCCTCCACATGGGCATGGACGCCGCACCCGGAGATGGTGGCGTTGATGGCCTCCAGGGTGAAGCTGTCCCCGCCGATCCGCATCAGCGCAGCCAGGGCTTTCCGCATCCCCGTCGGCGTGTCCGCTACCGGCCGCCGGGCCAGCAGGGCGATGATCCGCTCCAGCCCCCAGCTCTCCGCCTCCGCCAGCGTGCTCTCCCGCCGCAGCTCCGCCAGCCAGGTGTCCACCCCGTCCAGCGCCCCGCCCTGGACATTCAGCTCCCCGCCGTTGAAGGGGGCCTCCAGATCATAGAGCCTCAGCGGGGCCAGCAGCTCCCGCAAATATCTCCCGTAGCTCATTGCATTGCCTCCACCGTCAGGGTCCCAAGCACCGGAAGCTGGTCGGGCTCTAAGGCCAGGTCCTCTGGAGGCGCTGTCAGCTCGTAGTTTTTTACCCCTTCACAGCCGAAGATCAGGCTTCCCAGCCGGGCCCGGAGGACATCCTGCCCCAGCCGCTCTCCGGTGAACCACTGCCGCAGGGCGGTCTTCACCCGCTCTGCGGCCCCCGCCTGGTCCGCGCCCCCGTCGATCTTGACCGCCACATCCACCGTCACCGCCTCCGGGGCCCGCACCAGCACATCCACCGCGATCTCCCTGCGCTGCTGGAAATAGTCCGTCAGCTGGCCCAGCAGCTCCTCGTCCGGCATCCCCTCCAGGGTGGCCGCCACCACGTCCACCGTACCCCTGCCCCGGCTCCGGGGCAGTACGGACGCCGCAGCCACTTGGTCAAAGGAGAGGGCCCCCTGCTCGTAAAATGCGGCGTTGGCCCCGTTGGGCAGCCGCCGGAAGGTGCTAAGCACCCGCTGGCGCAGGCCCTCGTCCCCCTCCTCGTCCCCGCCGCCGGCAAAGGGGGCGGGGTTGGTGCAGGCGGCGATTCCCACCGGCGCGGCCGCCATGGCGGTCACCGCCCCTGCCGGGACATTGCCAGCACTGCCCGGCATCAGCGCCCGGGCGGGCACATCCACCCAGGACGCCCCTGCCTCCAGAACCGCCGCCTGTGCCGTCTCGAACCGGATCATCCCCGGGGTCATGCAAACGGTCCCGGCGGGGATAGGCCGGTCCGTATCCGCCGCCCGCGCCACAGAAAACCGGATGCTCCCCTCCGCGGCGGTGGCCTGCTTCCGGCTCAGCCCCCGCAGCTGGGCGTGGCTGTCCAGGCAGCTTCCCGCCGCCGTCTGGGGAAAGCACTGCCGGAGCACCCAGTCCGCCTGGGCGTACAGGGCGTACACCTGGGCCGCCACCGCGTAGAAGCGCACCGCCAGATCGCAGCTCTCCGCCGCCTCCAGCCCAGTCCTCTGGGCAAAGCAGTCCAGCATCTCCTGATAGATCTCTTCCAGCTCCTTCATTCCGCTCCCCCTCTCACAGCAGCGTCTGGACGGCCAGTGCCTCTCCCTGCCAGTCCAGCCGGACAGTCAGCAGGCCCCGGTCCCCCTCCTGGGCCAGCGATACCTCTGTCACCCGCAGTCCGCTCTCTCCAGCCAGGGCCTCCGCCACATACTGCTCCGCCAGCGCCTGGCGGGCTGCCGGTTTCTCCCGGAGCACCAGATAGAGGCGGCTGCCCAGCTCCGGCATAAAGGGGAAAGCCCCCCGCCGTGGGACCAGGCGGAACAGGACCCGCTGCAAAAGGGCCTCGCCCCCGGTCAGCCGGCGGAAGCCTCCCAGTCCGTCGGGCACATAGTCTCCGTTTTGGATCTGAAGCTCCATCCCCTTCACCCGCCTCCCAGGATTGCCAGCACGATCTGCCGGATCAGGCCGTTCAGCGACTGGCCGTTCACCATTACCTGACCGTTCAGCTCCAGACGGCCGTCCGTGCGCAGGAGCAGCCCGCTCTCCGCCCCGCTGCTGGAGATGGACACCTCCCCAGCGCCCAGCGTCTCCGCCTCCCCCTGCCGCTTCCCGGCGACGCAGGGGGACTCGCCCCCCTGTCCCGCCTTCAGCACCAGGACCCGGTCCCCCAGGGCCGGCTTCCAGCAGTAGCCGCCTGGCCCATAGACCGCCAGCTGCCGCCGCTCACCGTCCAGATAGGCCCCTGCCGGGTCCCCCTCCAGGGTCACTTCTCCCCAGTCCACCCAGCTCTCACCGGCCTGCCGTGTTTTTCTCCGGTCTGATGTCCACATTTCGCTCACCTCATATCACAACGTCGGGGACCGCCAGCTCCAGCCGGGTCCGTCCCCCTGCCTCGTCCGCCTGTACTGAGGCCTCCACCACCCGCCAGCTGCCATTTCGGTCCCAGTCGGACCTCTGTATCCGCACCAGGTCCCCCGGCTTTCCATAGAACAGGACCGGCACCACCGCCTCCATCCGGACCAGCTCCGCGGCGGAGCGGTCCAGCTGGAACTGTCCGCTGTACCGCATGGCCTGATAGCTGCTCCGCCCCGGCATGGTCATCACCCGGCGGCACCTGCCGCCCATCCGGAGAAAGTCAGTGGCCTCCACCTGCTCCACCGTCTGGCGCACCCTGTCCCGCACCAGGATCTGGGAGAGCACCCCGTACCGCCGGTCTCGGACCGTCAGGCTGGTCACCGGTGTGGCATCGCTTATGGCCAGATTTTCCACTTCGGTCCACCCCTTCAGCACCAGCCGCCCTGCCCGGTCAAAGCGGGGACACACACCGCCGCAGTATTGTGCGAACTCATAGAGCACCGCCCACTCGCTGCTCCCAGTGGACACGGAGAAGGGGCTCACCGCTGGCAGGCTGGCCTCTCCCGACAATTCGATCCCATAGGGGGCCACATGGTCCCGCAGGATGTCTTCCAGGGTGGCGGTCCCGTAGTCCTGTCCCAGGGCCTCGTTGTCCAGCAGCAGGGCGGCCATCCCCCGGCCTGATACCTCCAGCCGCAGGCCCTCCGCCCCCTGGTTCACCTCGCACTCGTCCACCACCCCGGAAAACACTGTCTCGCCCGCCTCCGCTGCGGAGAATCGGACCCACTCCGCCGGGTCCGTGCCCTGGCCCGCCTGCCAGGGACAGCGCACCCAAAAGCTGTCGCTGGGCACCCCGGCAGTATAGTTCAGCTCCCAGGACAGCGGAACGGGGAGCTGAAAGGTCCGGCCTGCCGCCGTGGTCACATAGGCTGTCACCGGACTGTCACCTTCTCTCCCGGCAGGATCAGGTTTGGATCGCGGATCTGGGGATTTCGGGCCAGCAGCTCCGTCATCCCCACCCCGTATCGGGCCGAGATTGCCCACAGTGTGTCCCCCTGCTCCACCGTGTGGCTCAGCACTCCGCCGCTCCCGCCGGATGCCGCCTCTCCGGTCCGGGTGACCTCCTGCACCGCTCCGCTGTACAGGCCGCTGGCCTCCCAGAAAGCGAAGGAGTAACGCACATAGTCCGGTCTGGGCTCCTGCTCCAGCCGCAGCTCCACAAAATAGGCACTGGCCGTCTGCCAGAGGGGGTGGATCAGCAGCCCCGGCCCTGGGTCATAAAAGGTGTTGGCCAGCAGGCCGAACTGGGAATAGGCCCCCTCTCCGGCAAATTCCCCCTCTCCCCGCATCACCCGGCGGGTCCGGCCCAGGTCCTGGAGATGGTAGGTGCCGAAGGGCACCTTGTTCACCGCCATCTTCCGCTCATAGTCGATGGAGTACACCCTTGGGTTGTGGGGCCACACATAGTCCTTGTAGCGCATGGGCGCCAGCTTCAATGGAGATCCTCCTCTCAGAACAGGGCAAAGCCCCCGTCGTACCGCCGGGCATCCCGGCGAAAGATCCGGTCCACCGTCCGTGCGGAGTCATGCTCCCGGAGAAGCGGCTCATCCGATCCTGGCCGAAGGGAGACCGGCCCCGCCCGGTCTGCTCTGGGCTCCCGGCGGTACCCCGCTGCCCGCCGGGCCAGTTCCATGGCTGCCTGGAGCCGTCGGGTGCCCGCCACCCCCTCTGTCTCCCAGAGGGAGGCGCGTTCCTCCCCCCGGATCTCCGGCACAGTCCCGGCCCCCGCCTCGGGTCTCCCCAGACTCCGCTCCCGAGGGACGGCACGCCCCTGCCGTCCGGCCCACAGCAGCCAGGACAAGGTGGACGCCTCATCCCCCTCCAGTGGGCGGTCGGACAGGACCGTCCTCAGCCCTGCCGGACCTTCCGGCTGTTCCGCCCGCTCCCTGGACTCCAGAACCGCCCCTGTCTCTCCGGATCGAGACTGCCCCTCCTGCTCTGTTTCGATCCAGTTTTTCCCACCCCCGGCCGCCTCTTCGGCCCCGGCGCTTCTCTCCGGCTCCGCCGGGCCGCCCGCCGCCTCCGGCCGCTCCCTGGATCGGCGGGGCAGGGGAGGGGAGACCCCCTCCGTCCACTCTGCCTCCGCCTGGTCCAGCGCGTCCTCCGTCCCGGCCAGCAGCTCCTCCAGATAGTCTCTCAAGTGCCCTCGCCCTCCTTCAGCCGTCGAAACCGCTCCATGTCAAAGGAGGGGTTCACCCCGGAAGCCTGGATCAGCGCCCCGCAGCCGGGGCACCGCTCCTGCTCCGCCTCCGCCCGGCATGTGGGGCACAGCTGATCCAGCTCCTCCTGGTCATCTAGCAGTTGGTTGAGCAGGCACCACAGGTAGTCCCGCTCCTTCATCTGTCTGGCCCGCCTCTCGGTGGGCAGAGCGCCGAACTGCTTCAGCACCTTCCAACGCAGGCGATCCCCGGGGCTGCCGGCTAGTTTTTTTTTACGTTTTCCAACTCCTCCGCTGTTCCTGCGGCGGAGGGGTTCTCCTTCCGGTCGAACTCTCTCCACCGCCCGGCCAGAGCGGCGATCTCACTCACCGTCAGCCCTGCCAGCACCGCCCGTCCACTGTCAAATACCGGCTTTTCTCCGCTCTCCAGCGCCCGGGCCAGCAGGCATGCGTTGGAGCACAGGGCCCGCTCCTCCTGGCTCTCCGCCAGCTGGGCCGCCTCCCGCCGGGCCTCCAGAACTTCCAGGGCGGACAGCAGCCTCAGCTCCATGCCATTCTCCAGTTCCATGCGGTCTGCGCCCGCCAAAATCGACCACACCACTATCACACCCCCGTCTCAATGCGCTTGGAGGCCACGATGGTCACCTTCTCCACCACCATGGCACCCAGGGTGCCCGCCTCGCTGATGCTGCTCCACTGGCAGTCGGAATAGATGATCTTTCGGTCCGGCTTGCAGATCACCAGAGAGAAACCGCTCAGCCCGTAAAAGTCGATGCCGTCCCGGATGGCCTCGTCGGTGGCGTACAACCGGGTCAGCTCCAGCACATGGCTGGTCTGGCCCGGCACCGTGGCCACCGGCTCGCTCTCTCCAAAGGCCTCCACCGCCGAGCTGGTCTTGCTGGCCTTGGCGGAATAGCTCTGCACCACTGCCACCTTGACTCCATCCACCTCCAGATAGATGTCGCTGCTGGTGGGAAATCCTGCGATACTCACTCTGCTCCCTCCTCACTGTCTGTCCTTTGCCGGCGGCCTGTCATACGGTGATGTGGGCCGTCAGCCAGATCTGGTTCAGCCCCTGGGCCGCCGAGAAGGAGAACTCCACCTGGCACACCGTGGGGTTGTCCGGGTCGGCGGACACCGCCACATTGTCATAGCCGGAGATGATCTCCCGCTCCTTTCGGTTCTCCAGCTCCAGCACCACCTGGGAGCGGATGGCCCCCCGGCTCTGCTCCGTGTTCTTGGCCCGGTGGAACTTGCTGCGCAGGGCGGAGCGGATGCCGGGGATCACGTCGTCCACCACCAGGATGGTGGACAGCTCTCTCCAGGTGGTGTCCGCCGTCCCGTCGGTAGTGGTTCGTGTGGTCACTCCCCGCACCACCGAGGTCACCCCACCCGTCCGCTCTGCCGGAGTCACGCCGCCCCGGATGAGCAGGTCCAGGTCGTTGTCCCCATAGGTTGTCTCCAGCCCATACAGTCCGCTGAGCACCGCGCCCCCCAGGGGGAGGGCGGGGTCGGTTGTCCCGGCAATAGCCCCGGCCACAGCTGCGGCCAGGGAGAGGCCGGAGACGGCCTCCCCTTCCTCATCGGTGCCCCCGGGGGCCACCAGCACCACCCGCTCGCTGTTCAGCGCCTTGGCCCGCTCCAGCAGCTCTGTCACCGTCTCGCCCGCCCCGCCGGCGGCCACCGCGATCCTCTCCCGGCGGGCGGCAGAGGCGGCGGCGGCGCTGTCCCGCAGGGACTGCTGCACCTCCCGGTCCACGCTGTCACAGATGACCACTCCGATATCGTCCATCGCCGCCAGGGCGGCAAATGCCGCCTCATAACCCTCCTCGTCCGCCACCGGCACCGCCACCACGCCGGCCGCCCCGTTCTTCAGTGCCAGCCGGATCAGTTCTGTCATATCCTGCCCCCCGGTGCTGCCGAAGGCGATCAGCGCGCTCTCGTAGCTGGTCACCGTCTGGGGCACCCCTGCCGGGGCCGTGGCGTGGATGGCAGCCATCCCCACCATCTTTCGCCCCTGTCTGCCCTGCACCACCGAGGAGGCATCATACTCCGAATACACCCCCGGCCGCTCATGTGTGGTCACGCTCATGGCTCCAATCCTCCTCTGATCTCAAAGTCCTGGAAAAGGCCGCCCGGCTCCGCCGCAGCATAGAGGCACGCCTCATATACCGCCTCCACCGGCCGCCTCAGCAGCTGCCCTCCCTGGTCATACTCCGTCTCCCCGCAGGAGAGCTCCAGCAGCCGCATCCCCGGGGGACCTTCCCGATGGAGCGCCCCCGCCAGGGCATCGAAGGCCGCCTGGAGTGCCTGGTCCCCCTGCGCCCGCTCCCCGTACAGGTCCAGACCGAAGGTGAGCTTCACCCTGCGCCCATACAGCTCCTCCCAGCGCCCCGCCTCCGGGTCATATCGCTCCCCCAGATAGTCTTGAAAGCCGGCCGGGCCCCAGCGGCACCCCCGCAGGGATACTGCGGCCACCGGCCCGCAGGGGAACGTCCGCGCCGTCCCGCTCCAGGCAGATACTGCCCGGATACCCTTCCCATTGAGGTGGGCGGTCAGCCCCTCCCGGATCTGTTCCAGTCCGCCGCTCATGTCTCCTCCTTGCCCCAGGGGGCCAGCACTGCCCACCAGTGGGACAGCCGCTCCCCCAGATAGATGGGGTGGGCGGTGCGGACCTCATATCCGCTCTCCCGCCACACCACCCGGTCCCCGGGGGCCGCCGGGACGTCCGGCTCCCCCAGCATCAGATACCGGTCCTCCCGCCGCAGCCCCAGGGGGGAGGGGCGGGCCTGTTCCCTCCCCGCCTCCCGCAGGGGCTGGAGGAAGGCCCGCACCTCTCTTCCTGGCTCCACGCCGCCGCGGTAAAGCGTCACACACTGCCCATACCGGTCCAGCAGGACGGAAATGGTGTCCACTCTCACCCCAGCACCCCCCGAAAGGCAAATCCGTCCGCCAAATAGGGGGCCATCAGCCGCTCCGCCTGGCGTCGCATGGCTCCCGCCCCGTCTCCTCCGGTATGTACCGTCAGGTCGCCAGCGGAAAAGGAAGTCACGCCGTCCGTCCCTGCCTCCAGTCCGGCCAGCACCAGCCAGGCTGCGGCCACCGGGAAGGCGGGCCCGCACGCCTCGGGGGACAGCCCCTCCCTCAGCCGGCCCGCCATCTCCCGCTCCGCTGCCTGACACAGGGGGCGGAGCAACTCCTCATTCCCGCGCCCCCCCATCAGTTCCACAAAGGCCAGGATCTGTTCCTCCATCACAGCTCCAGCACCCGGCCCGCGCCCTGGAACAGCTTGGCGAAGCCGCTGATGGTGGTGATGGCCGCCCGCTCCAGCTGCCGGTCGATGAGCTTGTCGTACTCCACCAGCACATCGCTGCCCTGCACCATCTCCAGGGCGAACCGCCGGTCCAGGCCGATGATGGTTCCGGCAGGCATGGCGGAGGTGCGCAGCAGGCTGGCCCCCAGGGGGGTGGACAGCCTGCCGGTGCCCTGGAAGTTCAGCCCGGTGAGCGGGTTCTGGAACTCCTCCAGCTTGAGCATCTTCACCATCACGTCGTTGCCCACCAGAAGGGTGTTCATCTCATAGGGGTCGAACTTGGCCCAGAAGTCCACCAGGTCCTCATAGGTCACCGTGTCCTCCGTTGCCGTGCTGTCCACCGGGGCGGCGTTTCCGTTCCCATCCCCCTCCATCAGCACCTGGATAGCGTCCTCCAGATGCATCCGGCTGATGTGGGCGCCGATCTGCCGCAGCGTGACGGAAAACAGGTCCAGCTTCTGGCAGCGCACCGCCTCATAGCTGGCCACCAGCATCCGGCCCCGCTTGTTCAGCTTCACCAGATTCTCCTGCACCTTGACCGTGGTGCTGGGGATCTCTGTCCCCTCGTCTACTCGGCGCAGCTCTTTCTCCTCGCCTCCCGCCTCGGAGGTGATGGAGCGGTAGTCCATGCCGTCGAACCGTGTCACCGCGGCGGTGAGCTGGGGCAGCAGGTCCGCCTCCTCCATACCCTGGCGCACCGAGCGGGCGATATACTCCGGGAACAGCACGGCGGAGTCGGCAGTGCGGAAGAACTTTTCCACCACGTCGCTGCCCGTCCCCTTCACCTTGATATCAAAGCGCTTGAGCTGCCGCTGAAAGGCATCCAGCCCCTCCAGGGCGGTGCCCCGGTACTGCTCCGAGGGGTCCCGGCTCTCCAGCACCTGAGTGAAGGACCGCCCCGCTTCATGATACATCCCCTTCTCCAGCTTCAGATTGTCGTAGCAATAGGCCATCTCAGCTCTCTCCTCTCTGTCTCACAGGCAGATCACGGCGCGCTTGCCCGCCGTGTCCGTACTGACCACCAGACACTCCACCCCAGATGGGGACTCTTCGGCCCCAGCGGTCGCCGTCTGGACGCCGCCGGCCCCATCCGCCGCCAGCACGTTCCACCCCAAATCGATGGAGCCCGTCACCGCCACCGGGCAGAATCCCTTCACCTGTACGCCGGCGCACCCGTTCTCATTGGACAGGGCCACGCCGCAGAACTTGTCCCCGGCCGAGCAGGGCCCCACCTGGCCGTTGCCCGTCATCTTCACCACCTGTCCTGCCTTGACCTCCTTCTGGGCGAAAAAGGTGGCCGCCACTGCGCCGATCTCCTCAAAGGAAACCTTGTTCATTCCCGATCCCTCCCGATTTATTTTGTAAAGACGGCCCCGCCGTCAGATCAAAAAAGCCCCGTCCGGCCGCTCCGGCATCCCGTCCCCGTTACCGTAGGACAGCTGCGGGGCGATGGGGTAGCGCTCCGC
Source organism: Lawsonibacter asaccharolyticus (assembly GCF_022453915.1). Taxonomy (NCBI): domain Bacteria; kingdom Bacillati; phylum Bacillota; class Clostridia; order Eubacteriales; family Oscillospiraceae; genus Lawsonibacter; species Lawsonibacter asaccharolyticus. The sequence continues at coordinate 376,336 of NZ_CP091870.1, read as the reverse complement.
CGCCCGCCGCTGATAATTCTCCCGCAACTCCAGCAGCTCCTTTTCCTCCAGCCGGTCCGCGATGTGCCGGAGGGTCTCCGCCCCCACCTGGCGCTCCGCCAGCAGGCCCAGCCGGACCACCTCGTTCCGCAGTCCCGTCAGATAGCGGCGCCCCAGCTCGGCCGCCTGCTCCAGATCTTCCAGCTCGGCTGCGGCGGCGGGCTCTCCCAGCGCCAGCTGCTTCAGCGAAGGGCTCCCTCCGGCCCGCTTCATCACTCCAGCCCTGGGCTGGGCGGGCACTGCGACAAAGGAGAACTCGAAAGCGTCTGTGGCCTCCAGCAAACGCGCGCAGCACAGCCTGCCGTCGTACCGCTTTCCCTTCTCGTGGGCGCACCTGCCCATGTCCGACCCGCAGATGGAGCACTCTGCCCGCTTTACCGCGCAGCCCACGCTGACCTCCCGCTTGATACCCCCTTCGATCTCCGCGATCAGGTCCTGGTTTCCCTGGGTCCGCACCATGTAGGCGTACCCCTTCAGATAGCAGGCGGGCTCTCCCAGCGCCGTGCGTATCCCCTCATCCCGGACCACTTCCGTCCGGTAGATGCGGGCCGTCTGACCGCCGGCGCTCCACCTGTGGTCAAAGATCCCGCTCTTGCCCACAAACAGCTCCGCCAGCTGCTCCAGGGTGGCCTGTGGAAACTGCTCCCCGTCCCGGTCCACCTCGTTGTCGCACAGCCGCACCGCGAACAGATAGACCTCCGCCGCTGTCAGCTCCTTCCGGCTCTGCCGGTTGACGAGGGCCAGCTCCTCCTCTGTGGGCTCCACCCTCTGGCCCCCAAGGGCCTCCTTTTCTACCTTCATGTCCGTTCCTCCTCTCTGATGGCTTCCGCTTGGGCCAGATACAGCTTCGCTCTGGCCTCCTCCACGAAGTCCTGCAAGTTGATGTCTGCCCAGTCCACCGTCACATCGCCGCCCCAGCCGTGGAGCCGCAGCCACATCTCACAGATGCGCTCCACCGCCGGCTCCAGGGTCCGGCGCAGGGCGGTGATCTCGCTGGTCATCAGATCGGCCTGCTGGGCGCTCATCCGCTCCGTGCTGGACCAGGACAGCCCCAGCAGGAAGGGAGGGATACCGGTGCGGGCAACGAGCTGTTCCAGGATCTGACGCACCGGCACCTGGCTGTCCAGCACCTGATTGTCCGCCCCAATGACCTTGATGTCCAGATCCCCCACCGCCACAAAGTCCCGCACGGCCCCCTGCCTGCCCGCCTGCATGGCGGCGGACCACTCCCCGGCGATTTGCCGGCACCGCTCCTGGGCATAGGCTCCCTCTCCCTCTCCGGGGCGGCAGATGACCGCGAAGCGCACGTTGCCCATTCGCTCCCAGTTCATCCCCGTGGCCTGGTAGATCTTCAGCAGGATGTCGGTGAGGAAGGGCATGGACCGCAGCAGGGACACCCCGTAGGGGTGCTCTGTCTCCGGCTGAAAAGGGGTGAACAGCAGCAGCTCCTGCCAGGGCAGGGGCTCACAGGTTCCGCCCGGGCCCCGGGCACACAGCTGAAAGTCCAGGGGCGAGTCCCCCTCCCGGATCTCCACCTGCTCCGGTCCGGCGCACAGCAGAGCGGCGATCTCCCGGCCCTGGCAGTCCAGCACCAGTTCGCCCACCCCCCGCCCGCAGGTGAGCATGGAGTCCAGATAGCAGTCCAGAAAGGACTGGATGCCCCGCTGTCCCCGCCCGGTGGGGACAGTACGGAGGAACCGCTCCAGCCCCGCCTGGGCGGCGGGCTCCCCGCACTTCACCGCCACTCCGCCGGCCAGCCGGATCAGCTTCCAGATGGCCGCGTCCAGGATGGGCACCGCCTCCCGGATGGCCCGATAGAGCTGGAGCTCCCCCGCCCCCAGGGGCACATACCGGTCCAGCACGCCGAAGGGATGCCGTCCGCTCTCCCGGATCTGCACCGCCTCCGCCCGAGCCGGCCCCTTGTTTCGTTCCCGCCGCTTCATCGCAAAAGCCTCCTTTGCCTCTTCCGGCCCCCGCCGGTCAAAATATCCTCCGTTCCACGCTGCCGGCCCAGTTGCCGCCGCGCTCCTTTGCCGCCACCGTGACGGCAAAATACCGGATGTCGTCCATTGCGTGGTCATGTTCCTTGCACACCTGGTCCCGCCCTCCGGCGCTGGTGTCCCAGCGGTACAGCCCGAACTCCCGGATGGCGTCTCCGCACCCGGGACAGATGACCAGCCGGCCCGTCCGCAGCAGCTCCGCCGTGGTGCGGATGCCGGAGAGCACCTCGTTCTCCGCCCGCCGCACCTGCCAGCCCCGCCGCCGCAGGCACTCCAGAAAGCTGGCGGCGGAGGGGTCTGCCACCACCTCCCTGATGGGCCGCCCGTCCGCCAGTGCCTCCAGCGCGTCGGCGTATTCGCTGTCCGTCTTCTGCCGCCCCTCCCGGCGGGAGTCGTAATAGAACTCCTCCACCCGGTACCACGCCTCCCCCCACCGCCCCCAAAGTCCCATAGAGGTGGGGTTCACCGTACCGTAGTCGCAGGAGATATACCACTCCGCCGCCCGCCCCTCCGGCGGCTCGCACACCATCTCCCGGGAGAAGAAGTCATATACCAGCCCTGCCGCCGCGGTCCATTCCCCCAGCACGAACCGGCGGTAGAAGGTCCCCTGGAACATGGTCCGGTATCGCTCCCGCACCTGGGGAGACAGGCCCGGGTTGTCCTCCATGGTGAAGTGGAGGTAAAGGGCGTTGCGCTCCCCGGCCTTCTGGACCCACTCCTGATAGAACCAGTGTCCCGGCCCCTCCGGGTTGCAGGAGAACCACAGCCTGGCCCCCTGGACCGAGCACCGGGCGCAGCACTGCTCCACAAAGGAGCGGGGCATCAGAACAGCCTCGTCCAGCAGCGCCCCCGCCAGGGTCACCCCCTGGATGCGTGCCGCCGCCCCCTCGTCCCCTCCGCCGAACAGGCAGAAGATGTTCCGCCGCCGCCCCAGGGACACCGTCACCTCCCCCCGGGTCAGTTGCTCCCGGCACTGGAATCCCATCCCTCTCAACAGGGGCAGCACCTCTCCCGTCAGGTTCCGCCGCACCCCCTCCATGCTCCGGCCGCACAGGGCGAATCTCCGCCCCTGGAAGCGGGCCATGGCCCACAGGAAGAAGGACAGGCCTAAGCACAGGGTCTTACCGCTGCGCACCGCGCCGTCGCAGATGATGGCGCTCTTCTCCCAGTGGGGAGACCCCTCTCGCCACCAGGTCAGCACCTGCCGCTGTTTGGGGGAGAACCTCAGCGCTCCCATTCCGGCTCCTCCGCCGTCCCGCCCAGGGTCCGCAGCAGCTCCTCCGCTTCCGTCTCCCGGTTCTCCCGGATCAGCTCCATCAGCTTTTCCAGGGCCTTGAGCCGGTCGGTGAACTTGATCTCCACCGCTCCGTTCCCCGCCCGCTTGAACTCCGTCATAGCCGTCAGGTCCAGCCCGTCGATGGCCTCCAGCGCCTCCCCGGACAGATAGGCCAGCTTGACGGCGTCATTCACTCTCGCCCGAGTCAGTCGTCGCACCTGCCGGATCAGCTGCTCTCGCTGCCGCTTTTCTTCCGCCTTGCTCACCCCATCACCCTCCTCACCCCTGGTCCGACTTCGGAAAAAGTTGTACAGACCCGTCCACGCAGGCCAAAAATTTTTGAAAAATTTTTGCATCATGCAACGATTTGCGCAGAAAAAAATACCGGTCCGCTGCGGCGTATAGAAGTCCTCGCCCCTCCACATCCTTTTCACAGAAACATTTGGATTTGGAGGGACCCGCCATGAACCGTTTCCTTTCTTTGGCGCTGGCCGCCCTGCTGCTGGCGCCCTGTGTATCTGCTGCTGACCTCCCCGCCTCCGCCGCCCCCTCCGGGCCGGAGACAGCCGCCGCCTCTGCGGTGCTGATGGAGAAGGAGAGCGGCGCTGTCCTCTACGAAAAAGACGCCCGCCAGAAGCTGGAGCCCGCCAGCGTCACCAAGATCATGACCCTGCTTCTCATCATGGAAGCCCTGGACAGCGGCCGCATTGCCCGGGACGACATGGTGACCGTCTCCGCTTATGCCGCCGGCATGGGCGGTTCCCAGGTCTACCTGAAGGAGGGGGAGCAGATGTCCGTCTCCGAGCTGCTCAAGTGCATCACTGTGGTCTCCGGCAATGACGCCGCTGTGGCCATGGCCGAGTATCTTTCCGGCAGCGAGGCCGCCTTTGTTGCCGAGATGAACCTCCGGGCCCGTGAGCTGGGCATGGCTGACACCAACTTCGTCAACTGCACCGGCCTCCCCGCCCAGGGCCACCTCACCTCCGCTCACGACATCGCCCTCATGTCCCGGGAGCTGATCCTCAACCATCCCAGCATCCGGGAGTACACCACCATCTGGATGGACTCCATCCGGGACGGTGCCTTCGGTCTCACAAACACCAACCGTCTGGTCCGCTTCTATCAGGGAGCCACCGGCCTCAAGACCGGTTCCACCGATTCCGCCCTGTACTGCGTCTCCGCCACCGCCGAGCGGGACGGCATGGAACTCATCGCCGTGGTGATGAAGTCTCCCACCTCCGCTCAGCGCTTTGAAGACGCCAAAGCCCTTCTGGATTACGGCTTCGCCAACTATACGCTCGCCCGGGTCTATCCCGATGTCCCACTGGCCCCCGTGGAGGTGCTGCTGGGCACCACCGCCCAGGTCCAGCCTCAGTTGGAGCAGGAGTGTTCCCTCCTGGTCCGGAAGGGGGAGGAGGGCCTGATCTCCACCCAGATCCAGCTCGCCCAGGACCTGGAGGCCCCGGTGGAGCGGGGGCAGAAACTGGGGCAGATGGTGGTCACTGTGGACGGCGAGGTCCGGGACACCATCCCCATCGTCGCCTCCCAGCAGGTGGACCGCCTCACCATTCCCGGCATCTTTGGAAAGATGTTTCAGCGGCTGCTGATGGCCCGCTGACGCCCTGTTCGGAGCTCCCCGGCCGCCGGGGGGCTCCGAATAAATTCCATTTTACCGGCTTTTCACTTGACGCGTCCTCTCTTCTGTTGTATAATTTTTATAAATATAGAGGAGAATTTTTGGTTTTTGTTCGTGCTTTTCGACCATTTGTGACACAAAAGAGTGATTTGAGGTGGTTTCATTGGCCAAAACGAAGAAAAATGCCCCGGTTTATGCCCCGGAACATGAACTGAGAGCGTTCAGTGATGGACACAGCACCCATGCCTGGGAGTGCTTCGGCGCCCATGCCGGCGAGCAGGACGGTGTCCCCGGCTACTATTTCCGAGTCTGGGCCCCCAACGCCCAGCAGGTGTGTGTCTTTGGTTATTTCAACGACTGGGACCCCAACGCCAACCCTCTGACCCCTGTTCAGGGCGGCATCTGGGAGGGGTTCATCCCCGGCCTTCAGCAGTATGACGCGTATAAATATGCAGTACATACCAAGGATGGCCGCCTGACCGGCAAGGCTGACCCCTTTGCCTTCCACGCAGAGACTCGCCCAGGCACCGCCTCCAAGCTTTACGACCTCTCCGGTTACCAGTGGGGGGACCGGGCCTGGCTGGACTATCGGGCCAAAAACGCCCCCTACCGCCGCCCTATGAACATCTATGAATGTCACCTGGGCTCCTGGCGCCGCACGGGGGAAGGGGAGTTCCTCAGCTACCGGGATCTGGCCGCCTATCTGGTCCCCTATGTGAAGGAGCTGGGCTTCACCCATGTGGAGCTCCTCCCTGTCACCGAACATCCCCTGGATGCCTCCTGGGGTTACCAGTGTACCGGCTACTTTGCCGCCACCAGCCGCTTCGGTACCCCCCACGACCTGATGTATTTCGTGGACCAGATGCACCAGGCTGGCATCGGCGTCATCATGGACTGGGTCCCCGCCCACTTCCCCCGGGATGAGTTCGGCCTCTATCACTTTGACGGCACCCCCACCTACGAGTATGCTGACCCCCGGAAGGGAGAGCACGCCGACTGGGGCACCAACGTCTTTGACTACGGACGCAACGAGGTGCGCTCCTTCCTCTACTCCTCCGCCATGTTTTGGCTGGATGAGTTCCATTTTGACGGCCTGCGGGTGGATGCGGTCTCCTCCATGCTCTACCTGGACTATGCCCGCAAGCCCGGAGAGTGGATACCCAACATCCACGGCGGTAAGGAGAACCTGGAGGCCATCGAGTTCCTCCAGCGCCTCAACGAGATGGTCTTCGGTGCCCATCCCGACGTGCTGATGATCGCGGAGGAGTCCACCGCCTGGCCCAAGGTCACCTATCCGGTGAGCGACGGGGGCCTGGGCTTCAACTTCAAGTGGAACATGGGCTGGATGAACGACATCTGCCACTACATCAAAATGGACCCATACTTCCGGCAGTTCAACCACCGGGACATCACCTTCTCCCTGGTGTATGCCTTCTCGGAGAACTACATCCTGCCCCTCTCCCACGACGAGGTGGTCCACATGAAGGGCTCCTTCTTTGGCAAGATGCCCGGGGACAACCCCATGAAGTTTGCCGGCGTCCGGGTCTTCTATACCTATATGCTTGCCCACCCGGGCAAAAAGCTCACCTTTATGGGTGCCGAGTTGGCCCAGTGGAACGAGTGGCACTATGAATATTCCCTGGACTGGCATTTGCTCCAGTACGAGCCCCACCGCCAGACCCAGGAGTTCTTTAAGGCGGCCAACGCCTTCTATCTGGAGCAGCCCGCCCTCTGGGAGCAGGATGACTCCTGGCAGGGCTTCCAGTGGCTGTGCGCCGATGACAACCAGGCCAACACTGTCTCCTTCCTCCGCTGGGACAAGGAGGGCAGCCCCCTGCTGGTAGTGTGCAACTTCTCTCCGGTACACCGGAAGGGTTATCGGGTGGGGACCCCCTTCGCTGGGATGTGGTCCGCTGTGCTGAACACAGATGACGTGTCCTTCGGCGGGGGAGGCCTTGGCGACCAGGACCCTGTACGCACCGAGTACATCCCCTGCCACGACCAGGACCAGTCCATGGAGATCGACCTGCCCCCCATGGCCGCCGTCATCTACCGCTGTACCCGCAAGTTCCCCAAGCGCAAGCCCAAGGCGTCCAAATCCGAAAAAACCGGCCCCGCCGGCAAGCGCCCCGCCAAGCCCGGAGCCTCCAATCGGAAAAAAGAGGCATAACCGGACCAGTTTCTCCGTTTGCTCCTGGTCTGTTATACGATACTTCCCTGTGTGTGCTTATCAATCCAAGAGGTGATGAATGAGATGAAGAAAGAAGTTGTGGCAATGCTGCTGGCCGGAGGGCAGGGCAGCCGGCTTTACGCCCTGACCAGCCATGTAGCAAAGCCCGCGGTCCCCTTCGGCGGCAAGTACCGCATCATCGACTTTCCCCTGTCCAACTGTGTCAACTCCGGCATCGACACAGTTGGCGTTCTGACCCAGTACCGTCCGCTGGAGCTGAACAGCTACATCGGCTCTGGCCAGCCCTGGGACTTGGACCGCTCCGATGGCGGCGTACATATCCTCCCCCCCTACATGCGCGAGGGCGACCAGGGCACCTGGTACAAGGGGACTGCCAACGCCATCTATCAGAATATCGGCTTCCTGGACCTGTATGATCCGGACTATGTAGTCATCCTCTCCGGCGACCACATCTACAAGATGGACTATGCCGACATGGTGGACCTGCACAAGAAGACCGGTGCCGCCTGCACCATCTCCGTGCTGGAGGTCACCATGGACGAGGCCAAGCGCTTCGGCATCATGAACGTGGACGAGAACGACCAGATCTATGAGTTCGAGGAGAAGCCCCCCCAGCCCAAGAGCAACCTCGCCTCTATGGGCATCTACGTCTTTTCCTGGCAGAAGCTGCGCCGCTACCTTATCGATGATGAGGCAGATCCCAAGTCTTCCAACGATTTCGGAAAGAACATCATCCCCAACATGCTCGCCGCAGGGGAGAAGCTGATGGCCTACCGCTTCCATGGCTACTGGAAAGACGTGGGCACCATCAACTCTCTGTGGGACGCAAACATGGACATGCTGGCCCCCCACAGCGGCATCGATCTTTATGATACCAGCTGGCCCATTTACGCCCGCACCCCCATCAAACCTCCCCACGTCACCGGCCCCAACGCCGTGATCTCCCACTCCCTGGTCACCGGCGGCTGCCAGGTGGACGGCTCGGTGGCCAACTCGGTCCTCTTCCACTCCGTCACGGTGGAGGAGGGGGCCAAGGTGGAGTACTCCATCCTCATGCCCGGCACCGTGGTGAAAGCCGGTGCCAGCATCTCCTACGCCATCGTGGCGGAGGACGCCGTGGTGGAGGCGGGCGCCGTGGTGGGCGCGCCTCCGGACGATTCTCCCGGCTGGGGCATCGCCGTAGTGGCAGGCGGCGTCACCGTGGGAGAGAAGGCCACCGTGACGCCCAGCGCCATGGTCCGGGAAGATGTGAAAGGAGGTGAGCGGGTATGAACGATCTCCACGGCATCCTGTTTGCCTACCATTCTGACTCCAATCTAGGTGAGCTGACCCGCCCCCGCAATACCTGCTCTCTGCCCTTCGGCGGTCGGTACCGCCTGATCGACTTCATGCTCTCCAGCTATGTCAACGCGGGCATCAGCGACGTGGGCCTAATCGTCCACGAGAGCTATCAGTCCCTGCTGGACCATGTGGGTTCCGGCAAGGACTGGGACCTGAGCCGCAAGCACGGCGGCCTGCGCATCCTGCCCCCCTTCGGCGTGGCAGAGCGGGGCGGCAGCGGGGAATACCGCGGCAACATGGAGGCGCTGGCGGGCATCTACACCTATCTCCAGAACATCCGTCAGGAGTATGTCATCATGGGCTGGGGCGACATGGTGGTCAACCTGCCCGTGGCCGAAGTGTTCCAGCAGCATCTGGACAGCGGTGCTGACATCACCATCCTCTGCACCCAGGAGCTGAAGGGCGCCCCCCGCAACACCGTCTACATCACCCAGGGTCCCGATGGACTGGTGAGCGATCTGTCCATCAATCCCGCTCACGCGGCCAACGCCCTGGAGTCGCTGGAGACCTACATCATCTCCAAAAAGCTGCTGCTGGACATGGTGGACTACTGCGCCGCCCATAACATCCACAACTTCAGCAGGGGCGTTCTGCTTCCCCGTCTGAGCACCCTGAAGGTGCTGCCCTATCTCCACAGAGGCTATGTGGCCCGCTTCCAGTCCGTGGCCGACTACTTCCAGCACTCCATGGACCTGCTGGACCCAGCGGTGCGGGCGGACCTGTTCGATCCTGACCGCCCCATCCGGACCAAGGACCAGTCCAACCCCTCCACCTACTACGGCCCAGACGCCAAATCAATCCACTCCCTAGTGGCGGACGGCTGCTTCATCGAGGGCGAGGTTGAAAACTCCATCCTCTCCCGCGGCGTCATTGTGGAGGCAGGCGCCAAGGTCTCCAACAGCGTCCTGATGCAGGGGACCATCATCCGCGCAGGTGCCTCCCTGTCCTACACCATCACCGACAAGAATGTCCAGGTGAATCAGGACCGGATGCTGATGGGCCACTCCACCTATCCGCTGGCCATCTCCAAGGATTCCATCGTCTGATCGCAGGGGAGGCCCCTGACCGGACAAGGGGCCTCCCTCCGCGCTGATATGAAGAAAGGAACTGATCTATGAGAATTCTGTTTGCCTCGTCTGAGGTGGCGCCCTTTATCAAGACCGGCGGGCTGGCCGATGTGGCCGGCTCTCTGCCCAAGGCGCTGGCCCAGGAGGGCCACGACGTCAAGGTCATCCTACCGCTGTATGAGGGGGTCGGAGAACAGTGGCGCAGCCAGATGAAGTTCGAGCAGTATTACAACGTCACTCTGTCGTGGCGGCACGTGTACTGCGGTGTCTTCTCCCTGGAGCAGGACGGCGTCACCTACTGGTTCGTGGACAATGAGTATTACTTCAAACGCTGGCAGCTGTACGGCCACTTTGATGACTGTGAGCGCTTTGCCTACTTCTCCCGGGCCGTCATCGAGACGCCGGGCCACTTCGGCTGGGCCCCGGACATCATCCACTGCAACGACTGGCAGACCGCCCTGGTCCCGGTCTACATGCTGGAGGAGCGGTACCACGTCCCCGAGCTGGCCAACACCAAGACGGTGTTCACCATCCACAACATCGAGTATCAGGGCCGCTACGGCGACCAGGTACTGGAGGACGTCATTGGCCTGGACCGCAGCTATCTCAACGAGGGGATGCTGGGCTACTACAAGGACGTCAACCTGATGAAGGGCGCCATCATGGCCTCCAACTTCGTCACCACCGTCTCGCCCACCTACGCCCAGGAGCTGCGTCTGCCCTTCTATGCCCACGGCTTGGCCGGAGTCATTAACGAGCAGAGCGGAAAGCTCCAGGGCATCCTCAACGGCATCGATACCCAGCTCTATGACCCCGCCGCCACCTCCGGGCTGGCCGCCAACTTCAGCGCCCGCTCCCTGGTGAAGGGGAAGGCCGAGTGCAAGCTGGCCCTCCAGCGGGCCGTTGGCCTGGAGGAGAACGCCGACGTGCCCATCATCGCCTGCATCTCCCGCCTGGTGGGCCACAAGGGATTCTCCCTGGTCACTGATGCCCTCCACGAGATCATGGCCATGAATGTGCAGATGGTGGTCTTGGGCACCGGAGACTGGCAGTATGAGGCCGCCTTCCGTGAGGCGCAGGTCCAGTATCCCGGCCGCTTTTCCGCCCAGATCACCTATTCCGCGCCTCTGTCCACCGCCATTTACGCCGGCGCGGACCTGTTCCTCATGCCCTCGGTCAGCGAGCCCTGCGGCCTGAGCCAGATGATCGCTATGCGCTACGGCACTGTCCCCGTAGTGCGGGAGACCGGCGGCCTGAAGGACACCGTCACCCCCTACAACAAGTTCGAGGGCACCGGCCGGGGCTTTACCTTCTCTGACATCAACGCCCACGATATGGTCTGGGTCCTGCGGGAGGCAGTGGACCTCTATTTCAACAACAAAAAGGCATGGCGCGGCATCCAGAAGGAGGACATGACCGCCGACTTCAGCTGGAACAGCTCCGCCCGCCAATATCTGGAGATCTATCAGCGTATCCTGGGCTGGTAGATTCAGGGCCCGTCTGGGTATCCCGCCGGAAACGGGCTGAAATGGCGGCTGTTTTGGCCCTTCCGCCAATTGACGCGCCCACTCCGGTCTGCTACAATGGAGCCTGTATGGAAAAATTTTTCGCCATACAGGCTCCGTGATTTTTATTTTCATTTTAAATTAACAGGGAGGCAAATTATGGCTGAATACAACAAAGCCCAGCTCACTGAGATGATCGTGGGCAAGCTCCTGCGGAATTTTGGCCGCACAGTGGATGAGGCCACCCCTAATCATATGTTCAAGGCCTGCGCCATGGTCCTGCGGGATATCATGTCCGGTCATCAGATCGAGACCAGCAACCACGTCTGGGAAGCCCAGGGCCGGCAGGTCCACTACCTCTCTCTGGAATTCCTGATGGGCCGCTCTTTGGAGAAGAACGCCTATAATCTGGGGCTGCTGGACACCTTGACCCAGGTGCTGGAGGATCTGGGCTTTTCCGCCGCTGACCTGTTCGAGACCGAGCCAGACGCCGGCCTGGGCAATGGCGGTCTGGGTCGTCTGGCCGCCTGCTACCTGGACTCCATGACCACTCTGGAGATCCCGGCCACCGGCTATTCCATCTGCTATGAGCTGGGCATCTTCAAGCAGAAGATCATTGACGGCAAGCAGGTGGAGCTGGCCGACAACTGGCTTGGCCTGGGCGACGCCTGGCTTATCGCCAAGATGGACGAGGCGGAGGAGGTCCGCTTTGGCGGCAGGATCGTGGACCATTGGGTGGACGGCCACAATAAACCGGAGCACGTGGGCTACACGACCGTGCTGGCCATTCCACGTGACATGGAGATCGCCGGCTACAAGACCAACCACACCAACACCCTGCGCCTGTGGGACGCCAAGAGCCCGGTCCCCGTAGATATGTCCCTCTACTCCCGGGGTGAGTACCTGAAGGCGGTGGAGCAGCAGGCCATGGCCGAGGTCATCGCAAAAGTGCTCTATCCCGATGACAACCACTACGAGGGCAAGTCCCTGCGGCTGAAGCAGCAGTATTTCTTCGTCTCCGCCACCGCCCAGTCTATCGTCCGCCAGCACCGTGCCCAGTATGGGACGCTGCGCAACTTCCACCAGAAGCATGTCATCCAGATCAACGACACCCATCCCACCCTGGTCATCCCCGAGCTGATGCGCATCCTGCTGGACGTGGAGGGGTACAGCTGGGACGAGGCGTGGCACATCGTCACCAACACCGTCTGCTACACTAACCACACCGTCCTGGCCGAGGCCCTGGAGCGCTGGCCCCAGAACCTGATCGAGTCCCTGCTGCCCCGCATCTGGGAGATCCTGAAGGAGATCGCCGCCCGCTACCAGCGCCAGCTGGAGGGATACTTCGGCGGGGACATGAACCGGGTCTCCCGGATGGCCATCATCTGGGGTGGGGAGGTCCGCATGGCCAACCTGTGCGTGTGCGCCTGCTCCGCAGTCAACGGCGTGTCCGCCCTCCACTCCGATATCCTCAAGCGGGACGTGTTCCATGACGCCTACCTCCGCCAGCCTGACCAGTTTAAAAACGTGACCAACGGCATCGACCACCGCCGCTGGCTCTCTCAGATCAACCCCAAGCTGGACGCCCTGATCCGGGAGTGCACCGGCAGCGACGCCTACCTGCTCCACCCGGAATCCATCTCCGGCCTGGAGAAGTACAAGGACGACTCCGCCGTCCTGGACCGCCTGGAGTCCATCAAACAGGAGAACAAGCGCCGTTTTGCCGGCTATGTGGCCCGGGAGTCCGGGATCATCCTCAACACCGACGCCATCTTCGACGTACAGGTGAAGCGCCTCCATGAGTATAAGCGCCAGCTGCTCAACGTGCTGCATATCGTGTGCCTGTACCAGCAGCTGCGGGACGATCCCAATATGGACTTCACGCCCCAGACCTTCCTCTTCGGCGCCAAGGCGGCCCCGGGCTACCACGTGGCCAAACAGATCATCCAGCTCATCAACTCCCTGGCCGCCCAGATCAACGCCGACCCCGTCTGCAAGGATAAGCTCCAGGTGGTTTTCCTGGAGAACTACCGGGTCTCCCTGGCAGAGAAGCTGATGCCTGCCTCCGAGCTCTCCGAGCAGATCTCCACCGCCGGCAAGGAGGCCAGCGGCACCGGCAACATGAAGTTCATGATGAATGGCGCCCTCACCATCGGCACCCTGGACGGAGCCAATGTGGAGATGCACCAGCAGCTGGGGGATGAGAACATCTTCCTTTTCGGCCTCACCGCCGACCAGGTGGAGGAGCGCCGCCGCCAGGGCTATCGCTCTCTGGATTACTACCAGCAGGACCCGGTGCTCAAGCGGGTGCTGGACCAGATCTCCGCCGGCTTCTCCGACGGCAGGGCCTACACCGACCTGACCAACCGCCTGCTCTTCGGCGGAGGGGGCGGGATCGCCGATGAATATATGCTACTGGCCGACTTTGACAGCTACTGTCAGGCCCACCGCCGCTCTCTGGAGGTCTACAAGGACCGGAGAGCCTGGGATCAGAAATCTCTCATCAACATCGCCCGGTCCGGCATCTTCGCCGCCGACCGCTCCATCCGGGACTACGCCCGGGACATCTGGCATGTCCCCACCCGGTTCGACTGACCCTTTCAAAGCCGCCGCAGACGGGTCTGCGGCGGCTTTTTCCGTCCGGCTTAGCGCTGGCTGGAACGCCGTTCCTCTTCCGGAAATGGTAGGAAGGGATTTCCAAGAAAATCACTTGCAAAATGTCAACAAATGCAATAAAATAGAGGGCGAAGCGGACTGATCCACAGAATTTGCCCGCCGGAGGTCTCTGTATGTATCTTGCTGATCATCACATCCATTCCTGCTGCTCCCCGGACAGTGAGGCGCCCCTCTCGGAGATGCTCCGGGCGGCCCAGGCCGCCGGCCTCTCCGACCTGTGTGCCACTGACCACTGCGACCTGCTGGATCTGGACGGGGGACGGGTCGCAGGGCTGGACTGGGCCCCCATCCTGACCCAGTATCAGGCGGCTCGGGGGGACTGCCCCGCCGGCGTGAAGCTGCGCCTGGGTTTGGAGCTGGGCGGTGCCCCGGTGGACCCGGACTGCGCCGCCGCCATCCTCTCCGGCGCGGACCTGGACTTTGTTATCGGCTCCATCCACAACCTCAGCCCCGCCAAGGGGGGGAAGGACTTCTATTTCCTGGACTACACCACCCCCCGGGCCTGCTATGGGGCCCTGGATGACTACTTCGACAGCCTGGCCCAGCTGGTCCATCTGGACTGCTGGGACACGATGGGCCATATCATCTACCCCCTTCGGTATATGCAGAAGATCCCTGGGCATCCTGTCACTCTGGAGAGGTACCAGGACCGCCTGCGCGCGCTCCTCACCGGGGTGGCCCAGGCGGGGCGGGCCATTGAGGTGAACACCTGGTGCGGGCGCACTGTGACCCAGTGGCAGCCCCTGCTGGAGCTCTACCGGGACTGCGGCGGCGAGCTGATCACCCTGGGGTCCGACGCCCACAGGCCAGAGGACGTGGGGAAGGGGATCGCCCAGGCCCAGGAGCTGCTCCGGACAGTCGGCTTCCGTTATTTCACCGTCTACCACCGCCGGACCCCCCAATTCATCCGGCTGTGACAGAAGGATAGTTGAAGAAGAGAGAAGAAGGAGGATTTCATTATGATCGCAATCGCTTCCGACCACGGAGGGTACGCCCTGAAGGAGCACATCAAGGCCTATCTCGCCGCTAAGGGGATCACCTGCCAGGACTTCGGCTGTGAGACGCCGGACCGGTGCGATTACCCTGTTTTCGGCAAGGCTGCCGCCCAGGCCGTGGCCTCCGGCCAGTGTGAGAAGGGGATCGTCATCTGCACCACTGGCATCGGCATCTCCATCTCTGCCAACAAGGTAAAGGGCATCCGCTGCGCCCTGTGCGGGGATACCCTGTCCGCCGAGATGTGCCGCCGCCACAACAATGCCAACATGCTGGCTATGGGGGCGGGTATCGTGGGCCCCAACCTGGCGGAGCGGATGGTGGACGTGTTTCTGTCCACCGAATTCGACGGCGGCCGCCACACCAAGCGGGTAGAGCTGATGATGGAGATCGAGGGCTGAGCCCAGCAGAAAAATGTTCCGGAGACAAAAAGGGAATTGACAAACAGCTCCCCGTGCGATAAAGTAGTAAATAACTTTTACCGGGGCGACCCGGAAGATGACAAAACGCGATGACCGGGCCAGTAGGCAGTTCCAAAGGGTACAGAGAGGGAGCGGTTGGTGTAAGCTCCACCTGTGGAACAGGGCGCCGAACATCACCCGCGAGCAGTCCCGCTGAACCGTTTGCCGCAGTAGGCGGGGCCGGAGACCCACCGTTACAGGGGCATGAGCGCGCAGCGCCGGCCTGTTCTGGCCGCTCCGCTGTGAAGTTAGGTGGTACCACGGAGCAGACGGCTTCGTCCTATCGAGATAGGACGAAGCCGTTTATTTTTACCCCGCCGCCCAGGCGGCATGCAATTTGGAGGTGATCTTCTCATGACAGGAGCACAGGCCCTGATCGAGAGTTTGAAGCGGGAACAGGTAGCGCATATCTTCGGCTATGCCGGCGCCACCATCTGCCCGGCGGTGGACGCCTTGAAGTCCCACCCGGAGATCGGCTACACCCTGGTCCGCACGGAGCAGAACGCGGGCCATATGGCCTCCGGCTATGCCCGGATCAGCGGGAAGGTGGGGGTGTGCATGGTGACCTCCGGCCCGGGCGCCACCAACCTGATCACCGGCATCGCCACCGCCTATATGGATTCCATCCCCATGGTAGCCATCACCGGCCAGGTACCCAGCAATCTGCTGGGGCGGGATATCTTCCAGGAGGTGGATATCACTGGCGCGGTGGCCCCCTTCTCCAAGCACAGCTACCTGGTCAAGGACGCCAACGACATCCCCCGCATCGTCAAGGAGGCCTTTCACATCGCCTCCACTGGCCGGCCCGGCCCGGTGCTCATCGACATCCCCATCGACGTACAGGAGCAGTCCCTGAAAAAGTTCTACTACCCCGAGGAGGTCAGCATCCGGGGCTATAAGCCCAGCGTAAAGGGCAATGACCTGCAGATCAAGCGGGTGGTGGAGGCCATCTCCCGCTCCAAACAGCCTCTGATCTGCGCCGGCGGCGGCGTGTGGCTGGCCGACGCCAAAGAGGAGCTGCTGGAGCTGGCGGAGCGGTGCTCCATCCCTGTGGTCAAGACCATGATGGGGCTGGGGCTCCTGCCCACCGACCACCCGCTGAACATGGGGATGATCGGGGCCCACGGCAACCACTGCGCCAACAAGGCCCTGGCCAAGGCGGACCTGCTCATCATGGTGGGCACCCGGGCCGCCGACCGGGCCATGGTGGACCCGGGGGAGATCCAGCGCCGCATGGCCACCATCCACATCGACGTGGACCCGGCGGAGATCGGAAAAAATATGCAGGCCGCCATCCCTCTGGTGGGCAATGTGAAGGTCATCCTCCGGCAGATCCTGGACCGGGACGTGGCGGCCACCGACTCGGCGGCCTGGCTGGAAAAGTTGCGTGACTACCGGAAGGCGGAGCTGAACCGCGTCTTCCCCCGCCGGGCGGGCTCGGTCTTCCCGGGCACAGTCCTCCGCCGGCTGGGAGCCCGGCTGGACGACGATGCCGTCATCTGCGTGGATGTGGGCCAGAACCAGATCTTCGCCTGCAAATATATCCCCCAGAAGCACGGACGCCTGCTCACCAGCGGCGGCCTGGGCACCATGGGGTATGCCCTCCCTGCCGCTGTGGGGGCCAAGGTGGCCGGTCCCGACCGCCAGACTCTGGTGGTCTGCGGCGACGGCTCCTTCCAGATGGCCATGAACGAGCTGGCCGCCATCCGGGCGGCGGACATGGACATCAAGATCGTCCTGTTCCGCAACCACACCCTGGGTCTGGTCCACCAGATCCAGAGCAGCGCCCCCTACCACGGGCCCTTCGGTGTGGCGCTGGACGGCTCCCCGGACTTTGAGACCATTGCCGCCGCGTACCGGGTCCCCTGCATCCAGGTGGGGGACGAGGATCACCTGGACGAGGCGCTGGACCGTTTTCTGGGCACACAGGGCAGCTGTCTGCTGATCTGTGAGGTCCACCCTGACGTTGGGACCAATGACTGAGAGGGGGATAAGCCATGAAACAGACCATTTCCGTCCTGGTGGAGAACCAGGCCGGCGTTCTGAACCGGATCACCGGCCTGTTCTCCCGCCGCGCCTTCAACATAGAATCCCTGGCAGTGGGTGTCACCGATGACCCCACCATCTCCCGCATCACCATCATCGTGGACAGCGGCAACAGCGTGGTGGAGCAGGTGGAAAAGCAGCTCAACAAGCTGATCGAAGTCATCAAGGTCCGCACCCTGGAGGAGAACAGCCTGATCGGCCGGGAGCTGATGATCCTGAAGGTGAACGCCAACAACAAGACCCGCCAGGATATCATGACCATCTGTGAGATCATGGGGGCCAAGGTGGACGATATCTCTCCCACCTCCCTCACCCTGGAGCTGTCCGATACTCCCGACCGGCTGGACACCTTTCAGTCCATGATGCGCCCCTTCTCCATCCTGGAGGTGGCCCGCACCGGGGTCATCGCCGTCCAGAAGGGCGGAGGGAAAATTTGATCGTGAGTCAGGAGATAAAAGTTCTGAGTCAGTAAGTGCGCTTCCGGCGCACAAATATAAAGCGGTCCGGCGAAGCCGGGCGCCTCAGCTCCTATCTCATCGTTCCTATCTGAACCAAAGGAGGCAGCAGCTTGAAAGTAAGAGCCACCCAGGCCATCCTGGAGTGCCTGCTGGAGCAGGAGGTGGACACCGTCTTCGGCTATCCGGGCGGGACCATCCTGAATCTCTATGATGAACTGTATCACTACCAAGATAAAATACACCACATATTGACCGCCCACGAGCAGGGGGCCTCCCACGCCGCCGATGGCTATGCCCGATCCACCGGCAAGGTGGGGGTGTGCTTCGCTACCTCGGGCCCCGGGGCCACCAATCTCACCACCGGCATCGCCACCGCCTATATGGATTCCTCTCCTGTGGTCTTCATCACCTGCAATGTCACTGAGGAGACCCTGGGCAAGGACGCTTTCCAGGAGGTGGACATCACCGGCATCGCCATGCCCATCACCAAGGCCACCTATCTGGTCCGGGACCCCCAGACCATCCCCGACGTGATGCGTCAGGCCTTTGCCGTGGCTGCCACTGGCCGGCCCGGCCCGGTGCTCATCGACTTTCTGAAGAACGTCACCTTCCCCACCACTATGATCGACTATGAGTTCATCCCCTGGAAGGAGAACCGCTCCTGCGGCAGCATCCGGGAGCTGAACCTGCGCCACGGCCTCAAGCCGCCGGAGCCTGACCTGGGGGATATCGACAAGCTGGTGGAGATGATCGCCCAGTCCCAGCGGCCGCTGCTCATGTGCGGCGGCGGCGTGGTCCGCGGGCGGGCGGACCGGCAGTTCCGGGAGTTTGCCGAGAAGCTGGACTGCCCTGTGGCCATCACCGTCATGGGGGGCGGCGGCTTCCCCGGTGCGCACCCCCTCACCACCGGCATGGTGGGGATGCACGGCACCCAGGCCTCCAACACCGCCTGTGACCAGTGCGACCTGCTCATCGCCGTGGGCTGCCGCTTCTCTGACCGGGTGGCTTTGGACCCTGCCTCCTTTGCCAGCCAGGCGAAGATCGTCCAGATCGATATCGACCGTTCGGAGATCGACAAGAACATCCTCACCGACCACCACATCATCGGCTCCGCCAAACGGGTGCTGGAACTGCTCAACCAGCGGGTCCCCCAGTACCACCGGGACGCCTGGAAGGAGCAGATCCTTTCCCTGAAGCGGGAGCCGGAGGTGGAGACCTCCCAGGTCCTCACTCCCAGGCAGGTGCTGGAGACCATCCGCCGCATGGCCCCCCAGGACACCATCGTGGCCACCGATGTGGGCCAGCATCAGATGTGGTCTATCCAGCATTTCCACTTCGACTACCCCGGCCAGCTGCTCACCAGCGGCGGCTTCGGCACCATGGGCTTCGGACTGGGGGCCGCCATCGGTGCCAAGGTGGGCAATCCGGACAAGGTGGTGGTCCACACCACTGGAGACGGCTGCTTCCGCATGAACTGCCACGAGCTGGCCACTGTGGAGCACTACCACCTGCCCATCATCACCGTCATCTTCAACAACGGCTGTCTGGGCATGGTGCGCCAGTGGCAGAACCTGCTCTACCACCAACGCTTCTCCCAGACTACCCTGGACCGTGGCCCCGACTTCGTCAAGCTGGCCGAGGCATATGGACTGAAGGGCTTCCGGGTCTCCACCCGGGCGGAGATGGAGCAGGCCTTTGGCCAGGCCCTCCAGGCGGGGTGCGGCTGTGTCATCGACTGCCGCCTGGATATGGACGAGATGGTCCGGCCTATGGTGGCCGGCGGGGCCCATATCACCGACTTTCTGCTGAAATAAAGGGGGCTTCACCATGAGACCTGATATGAACAAGGACATCAAGCCCTACACGCTGTCCATTCTGGTCCAGGACATCCCCGGCGTCCTCAGCCAGGTGGCCCGCCTCTTCTCCCGCAAGGGCTACAACATCGAATCCATCGTCTCCGGCGAGTCGGGGGACCCCGGCGTGACCCGCATCACCATCGTGCTGCTGGGGGACGAGCTGATGATCTCCCAAATCGCCGCCCAGTGCCGCAAGCTCCTTCCGGTGATCGCAGTGAAGATCCTGGACGAGTCCACCTCCCTCCAGCGGGAGATGGCCCTCATCAAAGTCAAGACCCTGGACCGCAACGCCCGGGACGAGGTCATCCAGATGGCCAACATCTTCCGGGCCAACATCATCGACGTCAGCCGGGAGACTCTTACCGTAGCCATCTTCGGGGACCGGGACAAGACTGAGGCTCTGGTCCGCCTGCTGAGGGACTTCGGCGTGCTGGAGATCGCAAGAACGGGTACCATCGCCATCGAAAGAGGGCGTAGCACCATATACGACGACAATAAGATCAAGGAGGAATATAACTATGGCAAAAATGTACTATGAGAAAGACTGCGACATCAACTACCTCAACGGCAAGAAGATCGCCATCATCGGCTATGGCTCCCAGGGCCACGCCCATGCCCTGAACCTGAAGGACTCCGGCTGTGACGTGTGCGTAGGCCTGCGCGCCGGCTCCAAGAACTGGAAGAATGCCGAGGACGCCGGCCTGAAGGTGATGACCGTGGCCGACGCCGCCAAGTGGGGCGACATCGTGATGATGCTCATCAACGACGAGGTCCAGGCCGACGTCTACAAGCGGGACATCGAGCCCAACCTGGTGGAGGGCAATGCCCTGGCCTTCGCCCACGGCTTCAACATCCGCTACCAGCAGATCCGTCCCCCCAAGGGCGTGGACGTGTTCATGGCTGCCCCCAAGGGCCCCGGTCATACCGTCCGCTCCACCTATGTCAACGGCAAGGGAGTGCCCTGCCTGGTGGCCGTGGAGCAGAACGCCACCGGCGACGCCTATAAGATCGCTCTGGCCTACATCGCCGGCATCGGCGGTGCCCGGGCCGGCGTGATGGAGACCACCTTCCACGACGAGACCGAGACTGACCTGTTCGGCGAGCAGGCCGTGCTGTGCGGCGGCGTGGTGGACCTGATGCGCTGCGGCTTCGAGACCCTGGTGGAGGCCGGCTACGAGCCTGAGAACGCCTACTTCGAGTGCATCCACGAGATGAAGCTCATCATCGACCTGATCAACAAGGGCGGCGTGGCGGCCATGAACTACTCCATCTCTGACACCGCCGAGTATGGCGAGTATGTCTCCGGACCCCGCGTGCTGCCCTACGAGGAAACCAAGAAGAACATGAAGGCTGTCCTTCAGGACATCCAGGACGGCACCTTCGCCGGAAAGTGGATCGCCGAGAACAAAAACGGCCGCACCTTCTTCAACTCCAAGCGCGCCCAGCTGGCCAAGCACCAGATGGAGATCGTGGGCGAGGAGCTGCGCAAGAATATGATCTGGGGCGGCGACAAGGACCTGGATACCGCTTCCAACTAACCGGGCGCAAGCCAGCGACAGCGGTGCCGCTGACCTTTCATGTATGACAAAAGGGTTCTTGAGCATAGGGGCAATCCCGATAAAGAAGTATTGTCTAATCCCCCGGACAACGGCGTAACGCTTCGGCGTTACGCCGTTGTCCTTTTGATGCGCTTATCATATTCCGGAGAAAAGCTGATCTCCCCGATGAAATTATAGTGAACATCAATTCTCTGCACCCTATGTCCGCTGGACTTGTCTGGAGCGTGTACTACCACTTTGTCCACAAACTCCCGGAGCAGGGCCGGGGTCAACTCCGTGGGCCGGGTGTATTTCCGTACCACCTTCAGGAAGTTCTCCATGTTGGCCGCCTGCTCCTCCGTGGCCTCCAAAGCCTTCTGGAGGCCCGCCACGGCCTCCGTAAGCCCTGCCTGCTCCTCTTCATAGGCGCAGGCCAGTTTGTCAAACCGGGCCTCTGTGAGCCGCCCCATCACCTTGTCCTCATACAGCCTTTGGATGATGCCGTCCAACTCCTGGATGCGCTTCTGCTTCTTCTCCAGTTCACGCCTTGTCTTTTCCCATTCCGATTTTCTGGCCCTCTCGCTGTTCTCCATGACCTGCCTCACAAATGTCTCCTCGTCCTCCTGGACATAGGCAAGCACCCGCTGGATATTC
The DNA here is from genome assembly GCF_022453915.1 of Lawsonibacter asaccharolyticus. Taxonomy (NCBI): domain Bacteria; kingdom Bacillati; phylum Bacillota; class Clostridia; order Eubacteriales; family Oscillospiraceae; genus Lawsonibacter; species Lawsonibacter asaccharolyticus. The sequence continues at coordinate 354,599 of NZ_CP091870.1, read as the reverse complement.
TGGAGCACAAGCTGCTCCAGGACCACCGCCCGTATGTAGTGGGCGCTGCACTGTTTCCCGGTGCGGTAGCTGGAACAGGTGTAGCACTCCTGTTCACAGGTCCATGAACCGGTACGGCAATGGTAGAGTTTTGCTCCGCAGTCGGCGCAGTAGGCCAGCCCGGAGAACATACCCATTTCTCCCATCTTCGTGGGGCGGCGGCGCTGGGCGCGTATCTTCCGCACCCGCTCCCAGCTCTCACGGTCTATGATAGCCTCATGGGTGTTCTCGAATACCGCCCACTTCTCCGGGGGATTGCAGACCGTTTTTTTCAGCTTGTAGGACAGCCTGGTTGTTTTGAAGTTGGTGGTCCTGCCCAGGTAGGCGTCCTGGTCAAGGATGTTTGCCACTGTATCAGAGGTCCAGCGGCAGGGGTCCTCCGGGTGGTAATTCCGGGTGCGGCCTGTCCGCCGAAATTCTATCGTCCCCGGTGTGGGGATATCCCGCTCTTTCAACATACGGGCGATTTTGCCGGGGCCGTTACCTTCCTGACAGAGTTGATAGATCAGTTCCACCACCGGGGCCGTCTCCTCATCCACGAGCAAAGTGCCGTCCTGGTCCCGGACATAGCCGTAGGGGGCGTTGGTAGACAGCCGCTTGCCGGATAGTCCTTTGGTGCGGAACACGGCGCGTATCTTCTTGCTGGTGTCTCGGCAATACCATTCGTTGATGATATTGAGCAACGGGGTGAAGTCATTGTCCTGCTGGTTGGCGCTGTCAATGCCGTTGCTGATGGCGATGAAGCGCACACCCAGTTCGGGAAAGCACATTTCCGTGTAAAGCCCCACCTCCAGATAGTTCCGACCAAATCGGGACATATCCTTGACGATCACGGTATCGACCATACCGGCCTCGATGTCGGCCAGCATTTCCTGGAAGCCCGGGCGGTTGAAATTCGTCCCGGTATAACCATCATCTTTGTAAATTTTATACTGGGTCATACCGTGCTCTCCGGCGTATTTGGTGAGCAGTTCGATCTGATGGGTGATGCTGTCGCTGTCCCCGGCGTTGTCATCATCCCGGGAGAGGCGGACATAGAGCGCCGCCCAGGTCTCTTTTCTGTTGCTGGACCGCCTGTTCATCATTTCCTCCATTCCGGCAGTCGCCGCATGGGTCTCATTTGACCCTTTTATTGTACTTGAAATGGGGAACGGCGTCAAATTTTGCGGCGCTGGGTCTTGTCAAGCAATCACCGCCTCTTTTGTAAAATAAATCGCACGGTGCGATTTATTTCGCCGCTGTCAGACAAAAACCGCGCCGGACTGCCCGGCGCGGTCTTATGCTATTCACGCTGATTTTTCAAAGGCGGAGCAGGCGGCGGCTGGCCGGGCCGCTCCATAGGGTTTCCGTGCCTCCCCCCATTCCCGTGGGCGGGGCGTCCTACGCTGTGACGCATAGCCGACGCAAGTATCATTGTCCCGCTGTCTGCCTCCTGGCCTGCGGGCCGGCCCGCCCGCTTTACGGCGCTGGTGTTGTTCGCTCCTGTCCTGGCGCACCCGCCGCCCGGCTCCGCAGACAGTTCTCGTACCTGCTGCCTGTATTCGCTTGTCCGTATGTAAGGAGACGCTACTCCGTCAAGCAGGAGTACGGTATATCTTCCCTTATCAGTCTACAACAGCACCGCTACAAAATAAGGCGAAATGCGTCCCACCGTGAGATTTATTTCCTGTACTTTTTGCTCAGACGGGGTAGAGGGTGTCCTTTTTCCTCAATTTCTATACTCGCTCACACCGCACTGTGACCCTGGCCTTGCCGCCGATGGTACAGGTGAACAAGGTCAGGTCCCAGTCTCCGGCCTCCATCTCCTCCACAGCGGTTCCGGCAAGCTGTTCCAGTTTGGACACCTGGTAGGAGAACAGATTGCTATCTGCGTCCGTGAACAGGACTTTGTCCCCCACATTCAGTTCACCCAGGCGGGCGAAATGCCGCTTGTAGTTGTGCCCTGCGATAATCAAGTCATCCAGATAGGCGGAACCGGTGTACCGGCAGGGTGCCAGCTTCAGGGCCTGGTCGCTCCATTGGCTGACGACGGGCAGCGTCAGCTCTAGGGCCGGTATCTCCAGCGTGCCGATATACGCTGTTCCGTTGATGTCCACGGTGGGCATCTCCATCTCCGGGTCCAGGATATAGCCTGGCAGCTCTGGCTGAGGGGCCGATACAGCCGGCTCGGCGTCGGGCTCCGGAGCCCGAGCCATCTGTTCCAGGGTCTGCTGGGCGGCCCGCCCGGCCCGCTGGTCGTCCCAAAGGTTGTAGGCGGTAAGGCAGAGGGCTGCCGCGATCAGCAGCAGCCCCCCAAGAATCAAAATCCTTCGCGCCATCACTTCCGTGCTTTGCGCTTGCCCTGATAAGGCGGGTTGAGGCTGATCCCGCCAATTACCAGCCCCATACCGGCCAGAAGCAGCGCTAGCACCAACGCCCAAGGCTGTCCGGTCTGGGGCAGGCCCGGTTCACTGGTCTCTTTTGGCTCGTCAGGGGTTCCCGGCTCGTCGGGTTCATCGGGTTCGTCCGGCTCGTCAGGGTCATCCGGTTCGTCGGGTCCGTCCGGCTCGTCAGGGTCCTCCGGTTCGTCGGGTCCGTCCGGCTCGTCAGGGTCCTCCGGTCCGTCGGGTTCGTCGGGTCCGTCCGGTTCGTCGGGTTTGTCCGGTTCGTCGGGTTTGTCCGGCTCGTCGGGCTCGTCCGGGTCCTCCGGTTCGTCGGGCTCGTCCGGGTCCTCCGGTTCGTCGGGCTCGTCGGGTTCGTCCGGCTCGTCCGGGTCCTCCGGTTCGTCCGGGTCATCGGGTTTAGCAGTATTTGTGATGGTGAACTCGGTTCCGTTCTGCTCCACAGTTACAGTGAAGCCATCCGGCACATCTACCTCCTGGACTGTCCATCGGTGACCGTCCGGGAGGCCGGTCCAGGTGTACGTCCATCCGTTGCTGTCACTCAGTTGGATAGTCTCCTGCTGCACGCCGTCTTTCAGCAGGGCGACGGTAACGGATTTTGGAGCTATGCCGTCATCGTCCAGCTTCCAGACCTTTTTCACCGTTACGCTGGTGGTGTCGGTGCCGGGGTTGCCGCCGTCCTTATGGTTGTTAAAGGTGACGGACAGCGTTTCATCCGTCGTGATCGTGCCCTGTGCATTGCCCGGCACCGTGGTCGTATAGCCGTCCTGGTTCGCTTCCGCTTCTGTGACGGTATAGGTAATTCCCACGGGAAGACCAGTGGCTGTTTTGCTCTCCCCGTGCTTTAGGGTAAAGGTGGTAACGCCATTTGTAAACGTCATGTCGCCGTATGTGCCGTTGATAGGCTCATCGGAAATCAGGGTTACGGTAAAGGTAAACGCTTTGTCCTGCTCGCCGCCGGCGCCGGTGACCGTCTTCGATACAGTCAGCCCGCCGGTTTTGTTCGGTTCCACCGGCGGCTCGTCGGGGTCATAGGTGTTCGTGATGGTGAAACGAATGGTATTCCCGACCATTTCCGATTTGCTGATTGACGTCGTAAACCCGGGAACGGCCTCCTCCCGGACGGAGTATTCCGTTGTGCTGGGGTCATCCGTCAGGCCGGAGAAGGTGGCCGTCCAGTCATTTGTTTTGTTCAGTTTCACCGGGCCAAGCTCTTCGCCGTTGATGAGCAGATAAACGCTGACTTCGGCCTGTTCATCCTCCGGCGTATTTTCCCACTTTTTCTCCACGGTGACAGAGTAGGCCTTTTCCGCCGGCGTGCCGATGATCAGGTTGCCGTTAGTGCCGATACCGCCGCCCCGGGAGGCGTGGTTGCCGGTGATGACGACGCCTTCCTTCTCCGCAATCGCCATCGCCGCCGCTGCGTCGTCAGCGGACACTACATTTTTCAGGGCAACGGATGCGCTCTGGTCAACGGTGTCTGTGTAAAGTTTCTGGAAAGTCTCCCCATACCGCATGGATCTCGTTGCAGGCGCGCCCGTGCCAAAGCTTCGGTCTGCGTCGCAGTCAGGCTTAGGATTTTGTAAATACAAAGTTACGCCGCCGTCCCGATAATATTGGTTCAGTCCGCCGCCCAGCATGTGGGCGTACAACGTCAGGGTATTCTCGCCCATAAAGTTTGAAATATCGTCTCCGGCCTGATTACTGTCCCGTATTCCATCAGCGGCTTGGGCATGGTTATCATAGACAGCGCCGCCATCTGTGACATAAATCTTAATATCCCCTGTGCTGCAGGTCCACAGGCCGCCGCCTAGGACATCGGCGGAATTGTCTGTAATGACAGTGTTGTAGAGCTGGAGGGTCGCATCCTTTTCCACATAAATTCCGCCGCCGAAGCTGACATTACACTCCGATGTATTATCCGTAATACTGCCGCCAGAGATTACTGCGTGTGTTGTTCGGATAAAGATACCAGCGCCGCCCGCGTGGGCGGTGTTCCCGGTGACAGTGCCGCCGCTCATCTCGAAGGTGTTGTCCTTCTCTGTATAAATCCCGCCGCCGCCGGATTTCTCCGCAGTACAGTTGGAGATGGTGCCGCCCCTCATGTAAAAAGCGGGGGTTCCGGTCTCATCCGTCGTCTTATGCAGATAGACGCCGCCGCCGAATTTCTCTGCGGTGCAATTCCTGATCTCGCTCTCGCCGCTCATGATAAATTGGGCGGAACCGCCTACGTAGACGCCGGCCCCATCGCCGTAATGATGATTTTCGTCCGCAAAGCAATTTTGGATCATGCCGCCGGTCATTTCAAAGGACATTGGCTGGCTGTCCGTGCTTTGCAGCAGCACGCCCCGGCTGTTGTGCTCTGGATTGCCCTGAATCGTACCGCCAGACATGGTCATGCTGCCGCCGTTGTCCACGCAAACGATGGCGTGCGATAAATCGGCGTTTCCGGAGGACAAGGTGCCGCCCTTGAGAGAGAACAGACAGTTCGCGGGGACACTTACAAGGGTTCGGACGTCGGCCGACGTGGTCACCGTCAGATCGTTGGAAGCGATGGTCAGGGAACCGGCTCCGGATAGCCGGAAACAATTCCCACCTGCTTTCAGCGAAAATGTGATTGTATGCTTTCCATCGGCGGTCAGTTCAACGTTTCGCTTGTCTATCGTGATCTGCTCTGTGATTGTTATGTCATTCACAATCTGGACCTTGGTGGTCTCTTCCTGATTTTGGTTAACCGCATTGATGGCCTCCTGGAGAGAACCGTATTCGACCTCGTCAATCTTTGCCACAACTTCTCTATCAATGTCTTCGACGGTGCCTCCATTCTTATCAAAGGTAGCATATTGGTTCTGATATACATAATTGCCGCTTCCCGAAGAACAGCTTTTTATCGTTCCGTCATGCATGATAAAAGCTGCGGTGTCAAAAATCGCCACACCGCCGCCGCGGCCTGTTGCGAAGCAGTCGATAATCGTCCCGCCGGTCATGGTGAATTTTCCTGTTCCGGTGACCGCCACACCACCGCCGTCCTGCCCTGAGCAGTTAGAAATTGTGCCATTGCTCATGGTAAACTCAGCAGCGCCGATTATCCAGACACCACCGCCGCGTCCCGTTGAGGAGCAGTTGGTAATCATCCCGCCGGTCATGGTAAACGACATCGGTACAGAGGGATCGCTCGTGTCCTGCAGCATCACGCCGCAGCTGTTTTGCTCTTGGTTGCCTTCAATCGTGCCGTCGGTCATGGTCATGCTTCCACCGTTGTCAACGCAGATGATGGCTTTTGATAAATTGGCATCTCCAGAGGTCAATGTGCCGTCCTGTAAAGAAAGAGAACCACTTTTAACAACATTTACGATGGACCGCAGGGACTCGTTTGTGGTTGTGATGGTCAGTTGGCCTGATATGGTCAGCGAGGCTGCGCTGTCGCTCCAGTTTCCGACCCGAAAGCAATTCGATGTTTCAGCAAGGTCGGAAAAAGTGATTGTGCATTCCTCGTCCGCCGTCAGAATAACGTTCTTGCGCTCGATGTTGATCTGCTCTGTGACCGTCGTGTCGCGCACGATCTGAATCGTGGTCGCACCCTCTTGGTTCTGCCCAACCACTTCGACGGCCGCTTCCAGCGTTTTATACTGTTCTGACCCAATGACCGCAACCGTATCAGCATCCCATTCCGGCGTACCGCTGTTGTCAGGCGTGTCCTCCGGCTCGTCCGTATTCTGCGGATTGTCCGGGTCATCCGGTTCACCGGGTTCGTTCGTGTTGTTGTCCGTGTTCCTGCTGCCATCGGGCTGCTGGTCCCGCTGCGTATAGTCCGCACTCTGTCCGCCCTCTGTATTACCATCAGCAAAAGCGACCGAAGGCAGCCCCGCTAAAAGGCACAACGCCAGCACTCCAGCCAATATTCGTTTTTTCATAAAATGATGCACCTCTCCTGTTTTGAAAAATTGTACCTTTGCAAATTGGAACATTTTTAAAGTTTGTGTGCAAAAAAGCATTGAAAAAGCAGTGTTTTTCGTGTACCATACAAGTAAGCGGTAAGCTGTCTGAAAATTTGTAAAGGTACACTTTTTCAAATTTTAGGCCAGTTTATTTTAGTCGGACTTTTCAAATTTGACCGCCTTGGCGTAGAAGGTGCCTACTGGCATTTCACAGGCATTTGCCGCTTGCTTCAAGGTCAGCCGCTTGTTTCTCCACTCTCTGTGCACCTCGTGGAAGTTTTCGGGCAGAGGCCGGGGCGGCCTGCCGAACTTCACGCCCCGGGCCTTGGCGGCGGCGATCCCCTCGGCTTGCCGCTGGCGGATGTTTGTGCGTTCATTTTCCGCCACAAAAGAGAGCACTTGCAACACAATATCGCTGAGGAATGTGCCCATCAGGTCCTTGCCCCGGCGGGTATCCAGCAGGGGCATATCCAGCACCACGATGTCCACGCCCCTGTCCTTGGTGAGCAGCCGCCATTGCTCCAAAATCTCCTTGTAGTTGCGGCCCAGGCGGTCGATGCTTTTGATATACAGCAGATCGTCCCGCTTCATGCGCCGTACCAGCTTCTTGTACTGGGGGCGCTCAAAGTCCTTACCGGACTGTTTATCGGTAAAGATATTCTTCTCCGGGATGTTCAGCTCCTGCAGAGCCAGAAGCTGGCGGTCCTCATTCTGGTCTTTGGTGCTGACCCGGATATATCCGTAACTCGTCAATGTTAGATCCTCCATATTTGGTCCATAGGCAATACTCCGATCTTTCAGTTTACAACAGCGGCGGGGCCGCTGCTTTTTCATGTTTGCTCCCTGCGCGGAAAGGGTCGAAATAAATCCCACGATGGGACGCATTTCCTGTCGAAAAATGGATCGCACCGTGGGACGGATTTCAGGGCGGGTAAAACCATCCCGGCCCCGGAAACGGCAAAAGCCGCCCTTGGGCGGCTTTTGGGGCATATCCCCCCTTGGATACTGAAAACGCCGCCGGGCCCCGTCGGTCAAGGCCCGCCCCACCGGGGCGGCTCGCGGCGATTGCGTCAGCAATCGTCCGGCCTTGACGGGTGGGGATTGGCGGCGTATCCTCTCTCCCGCAAAGGGGGAGATGCCCTGGCCCCGGTTAAAGGGTATCCTTGACCAGCCGCCATGCCTGGCCGACCAGGTCGAGAACACGGGACAGTTCCTCTTCGGAAATGGCCTCCTGGGTATTGGCCCACCGGGCGATTTGGTTGACATTCCGGCCAATGGCGGATAGCTCCCGGAGCAGGGCGGCGTATTCCTGGGGCGGCTTTGGGCGCACCTCTGTTCCAGCTATCAGGTGCCGGAGCAGGGCGCTGGCAGTCAATCCAGTGTCGGCGCACAACTGGAGCAGATGGTCGTGCTCCTGTTCATCCAGCCAAAAGCTGACATAATACGGGCGGCTCCTCATAGACGGGCCTCCGTCCTGTGCGCCGTGGAAAATGCGTCCCATGGGACGCATTTCGGGGGTTTGGGGGCTTTGCCACCAACAAGGGTCGTTTGTGTAACAAATGACATACTTGCAGAAGCAGCGGCGCAAGATGCGCCGCTGCCTGGGTGGAGGACTGTTTTCTGGTCCTGTTTGTCAAGAAAATATATCGCACGGTGCGATTTATTTTTATCTGTCTCTGGTTCGGGCGTTGGGTGGATAGCTCGTGGAACTGTGCGCGGCTCCACCTTTGCGGAGGGTGGTTGTTCGGAAGATGACGGTGTGTTCCTGTCTGCCCTCTGTTTCTCTGGTCTCTGACAGGATTGATAGATGGATTGATAAGTTTGGATAAAATCAGTTTTATTTCTATCAGTCTTATTACAATTCGGTTTTCCGCAGTCTGTAACGGCATATTCCGTTAGTCCCGGGGCGGAATAGTGGACTTGCTCACTCCGGACAGAGCCGGTGTCAGGGGCTTTGTCCAGTTCTGAACTGTTGTGGTCTGGCTCGGGAGTTTCCTGGGAGATAAACCGCTTGACGAATATCTTTGTGGGCTTACCCTGGCCCTGCTTGACACGCTCGATCAGGCCTACGCCCCTGGTGGTATCCAGTTCGGCCAGCAGCTTCATACCCTTTTCGCTCCCGCAGTTCAAAACCTCCTGCACCTCGTTCAGGGTAAAGTAGATATACACCCGGCCCTGGTCATACCATCCATTCCGGGCGGACAGGCTCATGCGGTCCAGCATGAGGGTATAGAGCAGCTTGGCGTCATTGGACAGGCTCTTGAAGCGGGGGTCTTTCATCAGGGCTTTAGGCATGGAATAGAATTGATACTGTGTGCTCTCCTCGCCTCGGAAATAGTCAAAATGAGTATTGTTAGTCATGTTAGTCATATTCGCTCCTCCTTCTGAGCATAAGAAAAGACCAGTTCAATTTTGAACTGGTCTTTTCTTCTTACATTTTCTTGTCAATGAGGCCGCTTTTTGCGGTGACTTCCTGTGTTTTTGTCATTTTGGGTCTTGGTCTTTATCCGGCATCGGCTTATGCTCAAGAACCCTTTTGTTATGATCTATAGTGTTGTCATTCAGCAAAGAAAGGTTGTTATCAATATTGAAGTCATCACAAGGAACTCTAACAGTATTTGTATCCCTTGATTAGGAGCGTTATTCTTTACTCTTTTATGCCAAAAAATAATCTCAATTACTTTTACTGAAAGGACAAGAAAGCAAAAAAACTGACTCAAAACAGGAAAAGGCGGATAATATTGATATAATTGATAAAATGCGGCAGGTAAAAAAATCGAAAAAGTACATTGATATTTTTTTCGGCAGTAAAATCTTAATAATATGATGAGCTCATATATAATTGCAAGGATCCAGATCACAATATAGATCTGTAAAAATAGACTTTCTCCAAGATATTCAGCTAAAACACCGCTCTCCCAGGGATATTGCGGAAACATCGGGAATAGCAGGATGTAGGATATTGCCAATAAGAATGATAGTATTTTAAGAACTAGCATCCGAAATCACCCACCTAAATTTTGCTTAAAACCATCATCGACTTTCAAGCTCTTCTATTAGGTCATTATCTTCTGCTTTTGTAAATGTACCATAAGCAACCAAGTCGCTGTCCAAAAATTTTATATATGGAAAATTGATCCACTCCCAGGGTACAATGCACTTTGTTGTATCTTTTGGCGCAATCCATCGGCCCGCTCTTTTCGTTACGTTCAGTGGCATGGACTGTCATCTGTTTCCCAATACTCCACCGTCCCCCGTCACGGCATAGGACGCATTGTTGCGAATCGCCAGTGTGTACTGGCCCGCCCGTTCAGGGCAGGGCCTCCCGGCACAGCTCCAGACACCGCTGGTAGGCCGCTCCCTCCTCCACCCGGAAGAGGCTCCCCTCGAAGCAGAGAAAACCGTTCTCATACAGGACCACATCCCCCAAGGGCTCGTAGGTGCGGAACAGATCGATATGATAGGTATGCTGCCCCCGCTCATAGCGGATGGCCTGATAGGGCCCCCGCCAGGCCACCCGCAGCTCCCCCAGGGCCTGGACCAGGCCGTTCTCCTCCACTGTGAACCTGACCATATCCTTGTGGGAGGGGGATACATAGAACTCTGTGACCTGGTCCAGAGGGGGCAGCATCCCCTGCAGCGGCCGGGCCCCCAGGAAAACCTGGGCGGCCACCGCCAGCAGGGCCGCCGCCGAGAACAGGGCAAAGGCCCAAGCCGCCGCCCGGTCCCGCAGGCTCATCGTTCCGTGCTTCATTTCCCGCGCCTCCCATCTGTTCCAGAGAGAGTCTTTTCTAAAACAAGCTTAACAGCGGGGACCCATTTTGTAAACGGGTCCCCGCCAATTTCAGCAGGATTTTTCCCCCGGCCCCAGGAACAGCTCGTCCACCGTGGTCCCCAGCACCCCGGCCAGGTGGAAGGCCAGGGTGAGGGTGGGGTCGTACTTGTTGTTTTCGATGGCGTTGATGGTCTGGCGGGACACTCCGCACCGGCGGGCCAGCTCTTCCTGAGAGAGCCCCATCTCGCTCCTCAGCGCCCGGATCTTGTTCTCCATGCTCAGCCTCCGTACTTGTGCTTGAACCAGCCCAAAAAGGCCGCATACACCACCGCCGCCGTTACCAGCTGGATAAAGGGGGAGGCCGGCTCCCTGCTGGGCTGCTGTACCGCCGTCCGAATCACCTCGATCAGGTCGCCGCCCACCACGGCGATGAAGGCCCAGGTGCTGGCCTTGCCCACGATCATCTGCCGCCGCTCGTCCTCCAGCTCCGACCGGACCAGGGAGACGAACATCCACACGATCAGCACTGCGGAGAGGATCAGCACGGCCAGAAAGATCACCACAAAAATAGAAGTCCCGTTGGATTCCATGACGCTGCCTCCTTGTCAAATCAAGATGTCAAATTCTTTTGACATCTTGATTCTAACATGGATGTGCGGGAATGTCAAATACTTTTTACATCCCGTGCAAAAAAAGACCCGGCCTCCCCTGGATGGCCGGGTCCTGAAAGCGCAGCATATGCGTCTTTGGTCAGGAGTTCTTCATTACGATCTGCTCCACCACGTCCGCCACATGCTCACAGGCGTCAGTGCATTTCTCAAGGTAGAAATAGACCTCCCGCCAGCAGATGATCTCCACCGGGTCGGTGCAGGTGGTGTGCAGCTCCCGCATGCTGGTCACAAAGACCTGATCCGCCTGCTCCTCCAGGGTGTTGATGGCGATGATGTGGTCCCGCAGGCTCTTGGAGTGGCGGAAGGAGGCGAACTCTTTCAGCATGAGCTTGACCATGTCGCAGCTCTTCACCACGATGGAGACCAGCTCCAGGGAGTCGGGCCGGATGCTCTGGATGTTGTTGTAGTAGAGCCGGAGCATCACATCCTCGATCTTGTCTGTCACCTCATCGATGTTCTGGCTGAGCAGGATGATGTCCTCCCGCTCGATGGGGGTGATGAACGCCTTCACCAGAGCGTCCAGCACCTCGTGCTTTTTCTCGTCAGCGGCGTGCTCCACCTTGTGCATGTCGTCCAGCTTCTCCCGGATCAGCAGGGGATCGAAATCCCGCATGACCCGCTCCAGCAGGTGGGCCGCCTGATAGGCGCAGTCCGCACAAGCGTAGAAGTTGCCGAAATAAAAGGAATCACTCTTTTTCGCCATAACACTCTTCCTCCCCATGATCGATCAGAAGATCGCCGTAAATATCTTAGCCATGACAAAGCTGATGAGCCCGCATCCCGGGAAGGTGAACACCCAGGTGAGCATCATGTCCTTCACCACGCCGAAATTGATGGCGGAGAGCCGCTTCACCGCCCCCACACCCATGATGGCGCTGGTCTTGGTGTGGGTGGTGGACACTGGGATACCGAACAGGCTGGAGAGCAGCAGGCAGGCCGCCGCCGCCAGGTCTGCGGCGAACCCCTGGTACTTCTCCAGGCGCACCATATCCATTCCCACCGACTTGATGATCTTTTCGCCCCCCACACTGGTGCCCAGGCCCATCACGGTGCTGCACATCAGCATCAGCCAGGCGGGGATGACCATCCCGGTGACGCTCTCCTGCCCACCGCAGAAGGCCATGCCCAGAAAGAGCACGCCGATGAATTTCTGCCCGTCCTGGGCCCCGTGCATGAAGCTCATGGCGGCGGCAGCAAAGATCTGTGCCCCCTGGAAGAAGCCGTTGGTCTTCCTTCGGTCCATCCCGGCGCACACCAGGATGACCAGGCGGCAGATGCCCCACCCGGCCAGGAAGCCCAGCGCCAGGCTCAGCACCAGGCCGTAGAGCACCTTGACCCACTCGCCCATGTTGATGCCGCCAATGCCGTTCTGGATGGCGATAGCCGCCCCTGTGAGGCCCGCGATCAGGCTGTGGCTCTCGCTGGTGGGGATGCCGAAGCGGGCCGCCCCCACGCTGTACACCACGATGGAGAACAGAGCCGCGCACAGGGCGATCAGGGCCTCATGGGTGTTGCCGCCGAAGTCCACCATATTGCTGATGGTGGAGGCTACCGAGCTGTTGATGTGGGTCATGATGAGCACACCCAGGAAGTTGAACACCGCGCTGGTCAGGATGGCTGCCCGGACGTTGATGCACCGGGTGGCGATGCAGGTGGCGATGGCGTTGGGGGCATCCGTCCATCCGTTGACGAAAATGACGCCCAGCGTCAGCAGGACTGTGACCAGCATGGCCGGGCTGGAAAAGACCTGCTGTACAAATGATGCAAATGACAGTTCCATACGATCTCCCGCGCTCCCTCCTGCCCGTGAGAGGCATAAAAATAACAGGACTTGCTGACCCGGTCCGGTGCGAAGTCCTGTCATCCTCCATCAGGGAGCATCCCCCTTGTTCTTCAAGTTGTCGTGGAACCACAGCACGGAGCATCTTCCGCCGGGAATGTCCATTCCCCTGTGGACCTCTAGGTTTAGCATAGCATTTTACACCAATTTCGTCAAGACTTTACCTTTTCCGTCCCAGTTCAAGATTTGTGCAGGCAGGGAGGCCGGCGTTCTGCCCGTCTCATCCCAGCCCCATCACCTCCATGCTGCGGCACATGTGGATGGCCATGGCATGCTCTGCGCCCTCTCCGTCCCGCTTTGCCAAAAATTCCAGCAGCAGGGCGTGGTCCCGCAGGGTGTCCTCTGCCAGCTGCTCGCCGTGCTCTCCGCTCTCCACTGCGGCGGCCACTGCCTGGTGGATCACCGGCAGCAGCCGGACCATGAATTCGTTGTGGGCAGCCCGCACGATGGCGGCATGAAAGTCCCGGTCCGCCTCCGTCCGGTCCTGTCCTGCCCGGATGCACCGCTCCACCGCCTCCCCTCTCTCCAGGATATCCCGCAGCTCCTCCTCCGTGGCCCGCTGGCAGGCCAGCCGGGCGGCCTTTGGCTCGAAGATGGACCGCAGCTCAAACAGGTCCCGCAGCTGGCCCTGAAGCCGCTCCAGCCCAGAGAAGCCGAAGTCCTCGATGTCCGCCACTTCCTCCGACACAAAGGTCCCCCGCCCCCGCCGGACCTCCAGCACTCCACGGGCGGCCAGCTCTCGGATGGCCTCCCGCAGGGTGGCGCGGCTCACCCCCAGCTGCTGGGAGAGCTCCACCTCGTTGGGGAGCTTGTCCCCGGGCCGCAGCGTGCCCTCCGCCACGATGCTGTTATACAGGCGTTCCGCCGTCTGCTGGGACAGATTCCGCTTCGACATGGTCTCTCTTCTCCTTTTCTCTGTGCCGGAGGCGCAGCTCCCTCTTGACATTTTCCCCTCTATCTTATACTATATAGTCAGACAATGCAAGAGAAATCAGACAACTTGAGTCTGGATCTGTGAGGAGGTCAATTCCCATGCGCAGCGATGTCATTAAAAAGGGGGCCCCCGCCGCCCCCAACCGCTCCCTGCTCTATGCCCTGGGCTATACCAAGGAGGAGCTGGAGCGGCCTCTCATCGGCGTGGTCTGTTCCTACAACGAGATCGTCCCCGGCCACATGAACCTGGATAAGATCGCCGAGGCGGTGAAGGCCGGCATCCGTGCCGCCGGAGGCACCCCGGTGGAGTTCCCCGCCATCGCCGTGTGCGACGGCATCGCCATGGGACATGTGGGCATGAAGTACTCCCTGGTCACCCGGGACCTGATCGCCGACTCCACCGAGGCCATGGCTATGGCCCACCAGTTTGACGGTCTGGTGATGATCCCCAACTGCGACAAGAACGTGCCCGGCCTGCTCATGGCGGCTGCCCGGGTGAACATCCCCACCATCTTCGTCTCCGGCGGCCCCATGATGGCGGGCACTATGAATGACGGCCGCCGCACCTGCCTGAGCCACATGTTCGAGGCGGTGGGCTCCTACTACGCCGGCAAGCTGGACGAGGCCGGCCTGGAGGAGTATGAAAACAACGCCTGCCCCACCTGCGGCTCCTGCTCCGGCATGTACACCGCCAACTCCATGAACTGCCTCACCGAGGCCATCGGCATGGGGCTGCGGGGCAACGGCACCATCCCCGCCGTGTGGTCCGCCCGCCTGCGGCTGGCCAAGCACGCCGGCATGCAGATCATGGAGCTGGTGGAGCGGGATATCCGCCCCCGGGACATCATGACCGAGGCCGCCTTCCACAACGCCGAGACCATCGACATGGCCCTGGGCTGCTCCACCAACACCATGCTCCACCTGCCTGCCATCGCCCATGAGTGCGGCATCGAGCTCTCCTTCGACATGGCCAATGAGATCTCTCAGAAGACCCCCAACCTGTGCCACCTGGCCCCGGCGGGCAACACCTATATGGAGGACCTGGAGCGGGCCGGCGGCGTCTACGCCGTCATGGCCGAGCTGTCCAAGGCGGGCCTGCTGGACACCGGCCTTATGACCTGCACCGGCAAGACGGTGGCAGAGAACCTGGCGGGCGTGGTCAACCGGGACCCGGAGATCATCCGCCCCATCGAGGCTCCCTATTCCAAGACCGGCGGCATCGCCGTGCTGAAGGGCAACCTGGCCCCCGACGGCTGCGTGGTGAAGCAGTCCGCCGTGGCCCCGGAGATGATGGTCCACGAGGGCCCTGCCCGGGTGTTCGACAGCGAGGAGGACGCCATCCAGGCCATCTATGCCGGCAAGATCGTGGCCGGCGACGTAGTGGTCATCCGCTACGAGGGCCCCAAGGGCGGTCCCGGCATGCGGGAGATGCTCAACCCCACCTCCGCCATCGCGGGCATGGGCCTGGATAAGGATGTGGCCCTCATCACCGACGGCCGCTTCTCCGGCGCCACCCGGGGGGCTTCCATCGGCCATGTGTCCCCCGAGGCGGCCTCTGGCGGACCCATCGGTCTGGTGGAAGAGGGTGACCTCATCGCCATCGACATCCCCGCCCACTCCATCACCCTGAAGGTGTCCGACGAGGAGCTGGAGGTCCGGCGGGCCAAGTGGGTCTGCCCCGAGCCCAAGATCAGGACCGGCTATCTGGCCCGGTACGCCAAAATGGTTTCCTCCGCCGACCGGGGGGCCATCCTGGAGTAAACAGCGCGATACAAATAGCCCGGACGCGGCCTCCGCCGTGTCCGGGCTATTTCTGCTCTGTGTCCCTTTGATATTCAGAAGAGGCCTGCGGTGATGCGCCCGCCCTCCGCCCCCGCACGGGAGGCGGCGTCCCGGTGGAACATGGTACAGACACGTTCCTGCAAGAATATGCTGTGCGGAGAGGGTCCCATACAGGGACGGCCTCAGCAGGCAGGCGGGCACATCACAGCAGGTCCCCATGGTAGGATATCCGTTTTCTCCCGTCTCATCCCCTCGGGCCGCTGTCTGGGGATAAAAATGGGCACAGTTTCCCTGAAATCCCATTATTTGTATTTTAACGTCCCACATAGCCCCCGGTTTCCCCCTTCTATGAAATCATTTTTAATAGAAAGAGGGATCGATCATGGCAAGCAGACACACTGAACATTATGGGTTGAGCCAGTGGGAGGCTTCGGACAAAGTGGAGCGGACCGACTTCAACGCGGACAACGCCGCGGTGGACGGGGCGCTCCACGCGCTGGCACAGTCCAAGGCGGAGACCGCCGCCCTCTCCCAGCTCTCCGGCCTTGTGGCCCAGAAGGCGGACCAGACCGCCTTGGAGGCGCTGGAGGGGCGGCTGGACAGTAAGGCGGATCAGGAGGGCCTGAGCGGCGTGGAGCGCCGCCTGTCAGCCGTGGAGGGCTCCATGCCCCGCACCGCCTTCGGCAGCTACACCGGAAACGGGACCAGCGGCCCGGAGTCCCCTGTCTCCCTCGCCTTTTCCTTCCCGCCCCAGCTTTTGGCGGTGCGCCGCTCCGGCTCCTCCGCCGACCGCTCCGGCCTGCTCCTCCTCCGGGGCGTCACCCAGGGAGGCGGCCTGGGGCACATCGACTTCTATGTCAATGTCACCTGGTCGGGAAATCAGGTCTCCTGGTACACCTCAAAGGACAACCCCTCCACCCAGATGAATTCTGAGGGCGTGGAGTATTTTTATTTTGCCATTGGGTGATAAGGCATGCGGACCCCTGCGCATTATGCACAGGGGTCCGCAGGTTTAAGTGAGATGACGCTTACTGAACTTCAATCTTGGTAATTTCAGTATTTGCGTTTGGCATGGTGAAGGTCACAGTGATCTCACCCTTAGCCTCAACAACCTCTGCGGAGGTCTGGATATAGAACTCATCGCTGCTGGAAGTCCAGACCAGACCGCTGGTGACCTGGGTATTCTTCGCAGAGTTCCACATGGTCTGGCCCTCGGGCAGGCCATCAATGGCATTCTGGAGTTCCTGAGCGCTCGCGTAAGTCTTCGGGCCGTCCCACTGAGCCGAGGCGGCAGTCTGACCAGCCTTGGTCACCTGGGCGGTAGCCTTAATGGCCCCGTCATTGATGGTGACAGTGACCTGAGCGTCGGTAGCCAGGTCAGCCCCGGTCTTCTGGGTGAGCTTGAGCGTCACGTCAGCGCCGGCCTGATACTTACCGTTCACATTCTCCACGTTATAAGTGGAATTGCTGACAGAGTCAGTACCAGTCAGATCATACTTATCGTAGACATAAGCCACAGTCAGTTTACCATCCTCACCCAGAACAATGGTCAGAGTCTGGCCAGCGACAGAAACGTCGTTCTTGGTCCCGGTGATGGTGGGCTTCGCCATGACCTTGTTCTCCGCAGTGGAGGCGCTGGTGGGCACCACGGTGGCGGTCAGAACACTGTCAAAGTCAGCAGAGATGGTGTCGCCATCCCAGTAGGCCTTGTTGTTGATGTTCAGATAGGCGCCGTCCAGATTCAGGGTCAGGGTCGCCTGAGTGGCGGCAACGGGCTGAACGTTATCAGCGGTAACCGTCTTGTCCTGGGTGACCTTGGTCAGAGTCACGGTGCGGGTCTCAGTGCCCTTGTTGTCAGTCCACTGATAGCCGGTCTTGGGAGTCATCTTCACGGTGACATCCAGGTTCTTCTCGGTCAGGACCAGGCTCTCATTGGTCTTGCTGTTGTTGTTCTCATCGGTGATGGTGTAGTCCACATTGGTGGCATTGTCCACCTTCACGGTGTAGGCAACGGGGGCGTCGGTGCCCTTGACCTCAGTGATGCACACGCCCATCAGCACCTTGCCGTCCAGGACATAGGTGACCTTGTCGTTACCGTCGTCCTTGATGCGGCCGATGGTGGACTTGGTCAGGTCATCGCCGTCGAAGCGGGCAACCACCACGTCCTCGTCATAGGCGTAGGTCGCATAGTTCTTGCCGGCGGCATCGCCGATGCCGATGACCTCGTCGTCCTCGCCCTCGGTGCCGATACCGGTCTTCACGGTCCAATCGGTGAAGTTCTTGTCATAGTCGGTGACAAAGCCGTCCTTGTTGTAGGTCAGGCCGCTGAGCACCTGGATCTCATCAGTCTTGATGGTCTTGAAGAAGTCATAGGCGTCGCCGTCGCGGACCTTCAGCTTGACGATCTCGCCGCCGACCATGGCCTGGTACTCATAGTACTTGGTGTTGGTCTCGTTGTCCTTCTGGGCCTTGGCGCCGGTGTCGCCCACCACGAAGATGACTTCGTCGTCGCCGTCCACGTTGGCGTTCTCGATGTAGACCACCTTGGCCACGCCGCCCTTGTCGAAGACAACGGCGTTGGTGTCCGCGTCACCCTTCACGTCGGGCACATTCTTGATGCCGGTGTAGACGGTGTAGTCGTCGCCGTCGTACAGCAGGAAGATAGTGCTGCTGTTGGCATAGTAGTCGTCGGCCGCAAAGATCTTCATGGCGGAGGTGCCGGACTTGATCTCCAGACCGGTGGCGTTGAAGGTATTCTCGTTCAGGTCGATGCGGTTGTCGCTTCTCTTGGTCAGAGTGTACAGGCCGTCGCTGTCCTTGGAGTAGGACACGATGTAGCCCTCCAGAGCCTCACGGGCCTCCTGAGTGCTATCATACTTGTCCGTGCTGTCGGAATCCAGGTCCACCTTCAGTTTGGTGGCGTCGGTGAGCAGCAGGGTGGCGCCGAAGTCGGCGTCATCGCCGTACTTGTCGTTGGCGGAGCCAACGCCCACCACGTAGGCGTAATCCTGAGCCACGGCGTCAGCGTCCAGATGGATCACATAGCCATAGGCGTCCAGATAGGCCACGGTCTCGGCGTCCACATCATCGGTGTCCAGCTTGTCGCTGGCATCCATGTTCTTGGAGTAGGAGTAGCTGGTGCCGTCCAGGGAGAAGTTGTCCTTGTCCTTCACCTTGGTGACAGTGCCTTCCACGGACTCAGCCTTGACAACAGACTGGATCTCGTCGTTGGCGTAGGTGTAGACGACCACGTCGTCCTCCGCAAAAGCGGTGGTAGCAAACTCGTCGTCGCTGGCGTCGGCGGGGCCGTCCACCAGGTCGGACAGGGTGATGGTGCCGTCCTTCTCATCGACCTTGTAGACCTCAGCCACATAGCTGTCGATGACGGAGACGGTAACTTCCTTCTCCTTGGAGTCAACATAGACCTGAGTCAGAACGCCGTTGCCGGTCACGTTCTCGCCAGCGGCCTCCTTCAGGAAGCAGTCAGTGCTGGTACGGTTGTCATACAGGTCGTTGCCGTCGAAGGAGTACTCATTGGCCTCGCCGTTGGTGTAAACGGTCCAGTCATAGTCCTGAGCGGCAGTGCGGCCCACATCGTTGTACAGGGTCTTGGAAGAGACCTTGGCAGTGTAGGTGTGGGTAGCGGTGTCGGCCATGCTGATGATGATGTCGTCGTCAGCGATGCCCTTGTAGCTGTCGGGGATGTTGCCCTCGTCGTCCAGAGACACGTTGGCCAGGGAGCCGGTGCCCCACACGGTGCTGGGACGGCCGAAGTCATCCTCGTCATTCATGTACACCAGGTCGAAGTTCTTGTAGCCCAGGGTCTGCTTGTAGTCGAACTTCACGCCGTTGGCCCAGGTGCTGCCGGTGTTGAAGTAGATGTTGAAGGTGTCGTTGTACTCAACGGTGACAGCCTTGGTCAGGGCGTTGAACACCAGCTCGGCCACGTTGTCGCGGGTCAGGCCGGCATTGGCGGTCAGCTTCAGATCGCCGTACATGCCCAGCTCAGTGCCCTTGGCGGTGGCGGCCAGCATCCAGTCGTTGCCGAAGTCAGTGGCGCTCTGGAAGTAGCCCAGAGTGCGGCACAGCATCAGCACGGCCTGCGCGGTGGTCACGGTGGCGCTGGGGTCGAACTTGCCGTCGCCCACACCGGCCACGATGCCCAGGCTGGCGCACAGGTTCACATAGCCCTCCGCCCAGTCGGGGACGTCGGTGAACACGCTGGTCTCCGCGAACTGGTTGACGTTCACACCGGCGCCATACAGCATGGTGCAGATGATGACCGCCATCTCGGCGCGGGTGACTACGTTCTCGGGACCAAAGGACCCGTTCTCGTAGCCGTCGAACACGCCGATCTCGGCGGTGACCGCCACGGCGTCCTGATTGACGATCTTATCCTTATCGGTAAAATCGTCGATGCCCTTAGCGCTGGTTCCGACCATCATCATGCCCAGGAGCATGGCGGAAGCCAGAGCAACGCTGAGAGCGCGCTTCAGGTTTCTCATTGGATATTCCTCCTTTTATATTTGGCAAATGAGAGCTATTTTCTTGAATTTTAGGGGTTTTACCAAAATCAGGAAAGTACAACTCCCCTTGCCTGTGTGTGTATGATATCTCAAAAGCTCGAAATCGTCAAGCGGCCGGAGCAAGATGTAACAAAACGGTAACATTGCGTCGGCTTTGTTACAGAGGGCCTTTGAGGGGGGCCGGCGCCCCCCAAAAAGAGGGTCCTTCCTTATATATTATCATGAGGCGGCGCAGGGTTGTACGCGGGGGTGCAACTTGGGGGAGGGAGCTGGGGGCAGGGGCGTTTTCGGTCTCTCCGCAGGGGCGCGCTTTGCGCCCCCGCCTCTGGCATATCCTGTGGGTGGGACGGGGGAAGGAGGACCCCTCATCCGTCACGGCATTCGCCGCGACACCTTCCCCCCTGTGGGGGGAAGGCTTTTGGGGCAGCTGGAAGCCTGCGGGAGATCTTGGGCCTCTGCGCAGGGGCGGGGCTTGTCCCCGCCTGTCTCTGGCATGCTCTGTGACTGGTACGGGGGGAGGAGGACCCCTCATCCGTCACGGCTCGCGCCGCGACACCTTCCCCCCTGTGGGGGGAAGGCTTTTGGGGCGGCTGGAAGCCTGCGGGAGATCTTGGGCCTCTGCGCAGGGGCGGGGCTTGCCCCCGCCTGTCTCTGGCATGTTCTGTGACTGGTACGGGGGGAGGAGGCCCCCTCATCCGCCGCGGCTCGCGCCGCCACACCTTCCCCCCACAGGGGGGAAGGCTTTTGGGGCGGCTGGAAGCCGCCCCGCATGAGTGCAGCTCCCCTGACAGAAAAGGAGGCGGCTTAAGCTATTAAACGGGCATTGACTTTCCTGGTAATTTCAGGTATAATGGATAGCACATTATGAGCTTGGAAGTGGCCTTTTGAAGTGACCAAACGGTCCGCCATTACAGCGTGGAGGGTAATTTATGTACTTGAATCAACGTACTCGTGATACCCTAGAAAGAATCATCGGAAAATCTGCCGACGATCTCAAGAAAATGGATCTGATTGAAGAAAAGAGTTTTGTGGAAGAAAAAACAGGAAAAAATTTGATTTTTTCTAAAAAAATGGATTCCAGAATGACCGGACGCGGAAATCCGCTTATTATTCGCCGCCGTATTTCTACTATGAGCGATATTGATCAAATGATAGCAAGGATGAAGTAATATGACTGGCAGCACCACAGTCGACAGCAATTTTCTCCTGGCACACAAAGAACAATTAGACGAAGTGTTCCAAGTCTATTTAGATGATATCAATCCGTTTATCGTTCAATTTGAAATATTAAAAAACGAATTTCCGATTGAGCTTCAAAATGAGATCCGCGCAATGTATGGGCATCTGGCCAGGGCCGCAATAGCTGCCACTCCAGAAGAAGCAGAGCGTAATCTTGCGAAAATCAAATCACATACCAAGCGTGCGCTCTTAGATTGCTACAAATACAGCTGCATCATTTTTTCTGATCAGTATGAGGAGTTTTTCCGTGATTATCATGGGGTGGATCTGACTTATTTGGAGGATGGAAACTTTCTGAGACGTGTCCATCAGTTGAGGGAGGCCGCTACGGAGCAGTTGAAAGCTGCCAAATGTGCGGAAACCTCCAACATTTCGGAGGATACCCTGTTTGAACTATATCAAGAGGCATATAATCAGTTCGCAGATATAGACCAAATCCTTGAAGAGGCGCGAAAGCACGCTGATTTCCTCAAACATAAGGCGTCTATGAAATCAATCGGCAGTGCAGTCAGCCTGGTCGTGGGACTCGCCAGCCTTGGGCTGGCCCTTCTTACTCTGGTCTTTTGAGCACAGTTTTATCTTTAGATATCAATCAATTTTTAAATGCGCTGCAGGGATTTCCCTGCAGCGCATTTTTTATTCCTTCTCGAACCGATAGCCCACCCCGCGGAGAGTGACGATCCGGTCGCTGTACGGGACGATGGCACAGCGGATATGCTGGATGTGGGTGTCCAGGGTGCGGGTGTCAGTGGAGAGCTCCCCGCCCCAGATGATGTCCAGCAGGCGCTTGCGGGAGAAGGCCACGTCCGGGTGGCTCATCAGCACGGTGAGCAGGTCGAACTCCCTGGGCGTCAGGTTGATCTGGCGGCCGTCCACCTCCACCCGCCGGGCAGTCAGGTCCAGCACCAGCCCGCCGCTGCGGAGCACCTCCGCCTCCTCCGAGGCCAGGGTGCTGCACCGCTTCAGGATAGCCGAGATCCGCAGGAGCAGCTCCCGCGCCGAAAAGGGCTTGGTCATATAGTCGTCCGCCCCCAGCTCCAGGCCATGGATGCGGTCCTCCGCCGTGTTTTTGCTGGACAGGATCAGCACCGGGATGGCGGAGAAGGTGCGGACCGCCTTCAACACCGTAAAGCCGTCCATCCCCGGCAGATTCACCGCCAGGACCATGAGATCAAATGCGTTCTGCTGCCGGGACAGGCTGAGGGCGGTCTCGCCGTCCCCCGCCTCTGTCACATCATAGCCCTCCATCCGGGCATGTTTTGCGATCCGGGCGCGCACACCCGTATCCCCGTCTACGACTAAGATCCGTTTCATCGGGCGACCTCCTCCGTGTCTTGTTGTCCCCCGCCCCTCCTCCGGCGGGGTTCAGCCGTACTGCTCCAGCACGGCCTTCAGCTTCCGGCGGTATTCCTCCGCCGCTTTTTGGGGCGCGATCAGTTCCACATTGTCCTCCAGCCCGAACAGCCAGCCGAAAAACTGCGGGCTGAGCACCAGAGGCAGCGTGACGGTGAAGTGGTCCTCGTCCTCCGGCACCAGGATCACGTCCTGGCCGAACCGGTCCCACACCACCCCCGCCATGTGGCTGCGGCAGCGCAGGGTGACGTTGGCCTCCTCCCCGCTGTACATGCCGAAGTGCTTCTGGCCATAGGCGGCCACATCAAAATCCGGGTAGCGGTCCTCCCCCTCCCGGGGCAGGCCGGTGACCACGATCTCCGCCATCTTGTCCACCCGGTAGTGGCGCATCTCCTGGTTGGAGATGTCGTAAGCCACCAGATAGTAATTCTCGCTGTTCCAGATCAGGCCGTAGGGAGAGACGGCGTAACGCCGCCCCTCCCGCCGAAAGACCTTGTTCCGGTGCATGTCGTAGTCAAAGTAGCGGAAGGTGATGCTCTTCCGGGCCGAGAGGGCCGTGTGGAGCTTGTCTACATTATAATATATGCTCTCGTTCATGGCCTTGACCCGGCCGCTGACGTACACCTGCCGCTGGAGCTGGCGGGCCTGGTGGCTGCTGGCCAGCCCCTCCAGCTTGCGGATCAGGGCGTCGCTCTTCTTCCGGGTGATGAAGCGGGAGGACTGCACCACGTCCACCAGCAGCTTCAGCTCCGGCAGCTCAAACTCCCGCCGGCCCACGAACCAGCCCGGGGACCGGCCCTTCCGGCTCTGCACGTCCAGGCCGAACAGCCGCAGGGCCTCCAGATCGTCGTAGACGCTCTTCCGCTCCGCCCGGATGCCCCGCAGGTCCAGTTCCCCGATCAGCTGGGGGACGGTGATGGGGTGCTCCTCGTCGGTGCGCTGGAGCAGGATCTGATACAGATACAGCAGTTTCAGCTTTTGATTGGGACTCTTCGCCATGGGTCATCCTCCTCATTCCGGTAATGCACTCAGCATACCGGAACCTGTGTCCCATATAACGGACTATTCACTCCCAGGCGGCCCACACCTCGGGACAGTAGCCCACCGTGGCCTGCCTGCCGTTTCGCACGATGGGGGTGCGCAGCATGGTCTGGTCCTCCCACAGCCGGTCCAGCTTGTCCTGGTCATAGGCCAGATGCTGGAAAAGAGGATAGTCTGGGTGCTTGGGGTCGGCCAGGGCCTCCAGCCCCACCGCGTTCTTCACGCTGGACAGCTCCCCCCGGCTCATGCCGTACTTCACCACATCCACAGACTGAAATCTCACCCGGCGCTCCTTGAACCAGCGCTCCGCCTTTTTGGTATCAAAGCATTTGGACCTGCCAAAAATCTGTATGTTCATTACGATATCCTCCGGAAGCGCGGGCCGCCTCGTCCCCTGCCCCCGCCGGGCAGGGCGGCCTGCATGGTCCCTGTGTCCTTCCTCAGGCTGTTAAATTATGTATATCTAAGTATAACATATTCCCTCCCAGGGCACAAGTCAAAACCGCTCCGGAACCGGTTTATTTCCCCGGCGGCTGGTCATACTAGGAGATGCTACAAATACAGGGCCGTTCCCGCTCCGCCCCGGCGGAGCCCGGCCGGAAGGGTGGAAACACATCGTGAAAGCTGTCATTATGGCGGGCGGAGAGGGGACCCGCCTGCGCCCCCTGTCCCTGGGCATGCCGAAGCCCATGGTCCCTCTGCTGGGCCGGCCGGTGATGGAACACATCATCGGCCTGCTCAAGCGCCACGGGATCGACGAGATCGCCGTCACCCTGTGCTACATGCCGGAGGCAGTGCAGTCCTATTTCGGGGACGGACAGAAGTGGGGGGTCCGCCTGCACTACTTCATCGAGGAGGCCCCGCTGGGCACCGCCGGCAGCGTGCGGGCCTGCGCCCCCTTCCTGGAGGGAGAGGACTTCCTGGTCATCAGCGGGGACAGCGTCTGCGACCTGGATCTCACTGCCGCCATGGAGTTCCATCAGGCCAAGCGGGCCCAGGCCACCCTGGTCCTCTTCCGTCATCCCGCGCCCCTGGAGTACGGGCTGGTCCTCACCGACGAGGAGCAGCGGGTGGTCCGCTTTGTGGAGAAGCCCTCCTGGGGGCAGGTGGTGACCGATCTGGTCAACACCGGCATCTATCTGCTCTCCCCCCAGGTGCTGGAGCAGATCCCTCCGGACAGGCCCTGGGATTTTGGAAAGGATGTGTTCCCAGCCCTGCTGGAGTCCGGCGGCGGCCTGTACGGCGTCCCCGGCGGCGGCTACTGGTGCGACATGGGGGACTGCGGGGCCTATCTGGACTGTGCGGCGGACGTCCTCTCTGGGAAGGTGAAGCTGGATATGGGCCTGCCTCAGCAGTCCCCCGGCGTCTGGAGCGCCCAGCCCATCCCAGAGGGTGTCACCGTGATCCCGCCCTGCTGGCTGGGCCCGGGGGCGGCGGTGGAGCCGGGCGCCCTGATCGGCCCCCATACCGTGCTGGAGCAGAACAGCTGGGTGGGACGCCGCAGCCTGGTCCAGCGGTCGGTGCTCCTCCCCGGCGCCCGGGCGGAGGAGCGGACCACCCTCTACGGAGCCATCCTCTGCAAGGGGGCCGCCGCCCGGCCGGAGGCCGTCCTCAACGAGGGGACCGTCCTTGGAGAGAGGGCCTTGGCGGAGGAGAAGGCCGTACTGCTGGAGGGGGTGCGCCTCTGGCCAGCCCGGGTTGCCCCTGCCGGGACGCGGCTGTCCCGCTCCATCACTTCCTCCGGCCGCCGGGAGCCTCTTCTGTTCGGGGACGGCGGGGTGATCCGGGGCGTACTGGGAGAAGATCTGGGCCCGGAGGCCCTGATGACCATCGGCGGCGTGCTGGGGTGCGAGGGCAAGGTGGGCCTTGGCTACTGGGGCGGGAACGGTGCCCGCATGCTGGCCCAAGCGGCCGCCAGCGGCATCGCCGCGGCCGGCGGGACCCCTCTGGCCCATGACCTGGAGTGCGCCGCCCAGGCCGCCTGGCTGGCGGAGCACCATCAGATCCCTGTCTCTCTCTTTTTGGAGCAGGAGGGGGACCGCATCTATCTCCATCTCTTCGGCCGCAGCGGCCTGCCTCTGGGCCGGGCCAGGGAGCGGAAGCTGGAACACGCCGTAGCCCAGGGGGACGCCCCCCGGGTCCCCGCCGGTCAGATCGGCGAGGTGGTCCGGGTCCATGCGGGCTGTGATGACTACGCCGCCGACGCGGCCAGGCGCAGCCGTCTCCACCGTTTCCCCATGCGCTCCATCACCGTGGCCGTCCCCGGATCCGCTCCCGCTAACCGGGCCATCCGGCAGGCCCTTTCCAGCCTGGGCTGCACGGTATTGGACCGCTGGCGGAAAGGGGTGCCCGCCTTCTCTGGGCTCCACGGCGGGCTCTACCTCTCCGCTCAGGACGAGTCTGGCACTCTTCTGGACCCAGGGCAGCTGCTCACCCTGGTCTGCCTGATCGAGATGGAGGACGGCGGGGGGCGGGTAGCGGTGCCCGATGGGGCCAGCGCCGCGGTGGACCTGGTGGCCGCAGGATTCCACGGCACCGCTCTGCGGCTGGGCCGGGACGGTGAGCAGGCCCTGTCCCTGTATGCCGCCCTGCCCTGGCTGCGGGACGCCGCCTTTGCTGCTGCCCGCATCTGTTCCAGGATGGGCTCCTCCGGTGAGAAGCTGGAGGCCTTGATGAGCAAGACACCCCGCTTCTCCTCCTGGAAGCGGGAGGTCCCCCTCCACGGGAACCGGGGCCTGCTGATGCAGACCCTGGCGGAGGGGAAGGCCGCTGCAGGCGGCGAGGGGGTCCGCATCCACACGGGGAACGGGTGGGTCTATCTGGTCCCCCTGTCCCGCCGGCCCGCCCTGCGTATCCTGGCGGAGAGTCCCGACCTGGAGGTAGCCGCTGAGCTGTGCGACTTCTACGCGGGCCGGGCCGCCCAGCTGGACCGGGAGCTGTCCCGGCAGCTCTCTCCTTCGGAGCAGAGGGAGGGCCCGGCCGGGGAGCAGCTGTAAGCCGAGGACCTGCCTGTCAGGAGAAAGAGGGAAAAATTTAGGCTGTACTTTTCGAGCCCCATGTGTTATACTGTATTTTGCTTATTTTTGGATTTATGCGCGTCAGGGTGGCAGGCGCCCCCTCCCCGCGCCTAAATATAACCCATGCAGGGCCCGCACGCAGGCGGTCACCCGTCCATGGGGACACACAGTACGGACGAGAGCGCAGCCGCCGGATGCCCCGGCGGGCCTCCCGGGAGCGGCGCGGCCCCTGGCCCCCGCTCCATCAGGCGAAGAGACACCCCGTTTCCCGGCGAGGCAGGGCCGGAAAGCAGGGGCGTCCTTCGCCCGGTTGTTTTGCGCCCAGCCGTACATAGACCAGAACTTGACAAATCAAAAACAAGGAGTATCGTATGGCTGAAAAACTGAAGATCATTTCTCTCGGCGGTCTCAACGAGATCGGCAAAAACCTCACCGTCTATGAATACGGCGGTGACATCGTGGTGGTAGACTGCGGCATGGGTTTCCCCGATGACGACATGTACGGCATCGACGTGGTCATCCCCGACGTCAGCTACCTGATCAAAAACCAGAACAAGGTCCGGGGGATTTTCATCACCCACGGACACGAGGACCATATCGGCGCGCTGCCCTATGTCCTCCGCTCCCTGAACGCCCCCATCTATGCCACCCGGATGAGCGCCGGCCTGATCCGCCTGAAGCTGGAGGAGCACCGGCTGCTGGACAAGACCAAGATCATCACCTGCGAGGCGGGCGACGTGATCAAGGCCGGCAAATTCACCGTGGAATTCATCCATGTGAACCACTCCATTGCCGACGCGGTGGCCTTTGCCATCAAGTGCCCGGTGGGAACCTGCGTCCACACCGGTGACTTCAAGATTGACGCCACCCCCATCCAGGGCGGCATGATCGACCTGGCCCGGCTGGGCCAGCTGGGCAACGAGGGGGTGCTGGCCCTGCTGGCCGACTCCACCAACGTGGAGCGTCCCGGCTATACCCGCAGTGAGCGCAGCGTGGGCAATTCCTTTGACGCACTTTTCAAGGGCTGTGAGGAGCGCATCATCGTCACTACCTTTGCAAGCAATGTGGACCGGCTCCAGCAGATCATCGATGTGGCCGCCCGCTATGGCCGCCGGGTAGCGGTCACTGGCCGCAGCATGGAGAACGCCATGAAGGTGTCCACCGAGCTGGGCTATATGAACATCCCAGATGGAGTGCTGATGGACCTGAACCAGATTAAGTCCCTGCCCAAGAACAGGGTGTGCATCATCACCACCGGCAGTCAAGGGGAGACCATGTCCGCCCTGTCCCGCATGGCCTTCTCCACCCACCGGCAGGTGGATATCCTCCCCGGGGATCGGATCATCATCTCTGCCTCCGCCATCCCGGGCAACGAGCACTCTATTGGCAACGTCATCAACGAGCTCTACCGCAAGGGGGCGGAGGTGCTCAACGAGCGGGAGCTGGCCCTCCACGTGTCGGGCCACGCCTGCCAGGAGGAGTTGAAGATCATCCACGCCCTGGTCAAGCCCAAGTTCTTCATCCCGGTCCACGGAGAGCAGCGCATGCTCCAGACCCACGCAAAGCTGGCCCGGGAGATGGGGATGGACTCCAATCATATCCTCATCAGCGACATCGGCCGGGTCATGGAACTGACCCAGAACAGCGCCCGTCTGGCGGGCACTGTCACTGCGGGCCAGGTCTTTGTGGACGGCTTGGGAGTGGGCGACGTGGGCAGCGTAGTGCTGCGGGACCGCCGCCATCTGGCCCAGGACGGCATGATCGTGGTGGTCATGTCCATGTCTGGGGAGGACGGCAGCCTGGTCTCCGGCCCCGACCTGATCACCCGAGGCTTCGTCTATGTGAAGGAGTCCGAGGGGCTGATGGAGGAGCTGCGCCAGGTGGCCCTGGAGGCCATCAACAGCGTGGACGCCCGCTATTCCACCGACTGGTCCGCCATCAAGGGTGCGGTCAAGGGGGACCTGTCCAACTACCTCTATAAGAAGACCAAGCGCTCCCCCATGATCCTGCCTGTTATTATGGAGGTCTGAGCCGGTCAACCCGGCGGTTGGGCCCTTTCCGTCCTGTTTTCCCCTGTGTGTCCCCGCCGGAGGCCGAAGGGGATATCTGGAAGAAGAGTAAACTGAGGCGCGGAGCATCTGCTCCGCGCCTCAGTTTTTCAGACATAAAACTGGTGTCCACCGATGGTGGTATAATAGGTGGCGTTGCTCACGATCCATCTGCCTGCCGACAGGGCAGGGGAGAAAAAATACAAGCTCTCGCCCACCACGTCGGTCCCCTCCAGGCAGAGCTTCGCCGCCACCAGGCTGGAGGAGGCCGGGGCGTCATAGATGGTCCCGTTGGACACCGGCTGGAACTGGACACCGTACTTTGTGTCAAAGACCACCCCCTCCACAGTGTCGGGGTACTGGCTGCTCTCCACCCGGTTCAGGATTACGTTGCCCACCGCGATCTGGCCCAGCAGGGGTTCCCCCCGGCTCTCTGCCGAGATGATCCTGGACAGCCAGTACAGGTCCTCCGCCGGGTAGCTGGCAGAGGCGGGCTGGGCCTGGTCAGTGGACAGCCAGGCGGCTCCCTCCACCTCGTCCCAGGTCAGCTGGAGACCGGCGGCCTCTGCCAGCACCTCCAAGGGCAGGGCGATCCTCCCATCCCGGACCTGTACCCCGTGCTCCACATACAGGGCTCTGCCGTTGACCTCCACGTAGAGGGCGCCGGGGGTGGCCGTCAGTTCCAGGTCCTCCGCTGTCAGCGCCGCCGCTGCCCCATTCCAGCTCAGCGTGTATCCGTCCGCCGCCTGGCACAGGGCGGCCAGCGTCACATAGGGCGTCCCCTCCTCCGTCCATGCGGCGGAGGGATCCACTATCCTGTCATCGATCTGGAGTTGGGCGGCTTCGGCGGCCGGTATCATCAGAGCGCCCGCCAGCAGGGCGGCCGCGGCCCATCGGAAAAACAGTCGTCTCATGCTCTCGTGCTCCTTTGCTCTATTTTGTAACCAAATTGTAACTTTTATGTGGTGCAAAGGCAAGCTGTAAGTTTTGGTGCTCCGTTTTCTTCCAGGCAGTCAGGCATAAAAGGGGCGGGCCGCAGATGCGGCCCGCCCCCCAAGTCTATCTCCCTTTACTGCTCCAGCACGCCCTGAGCCGCCTCCAGGTCACCGGCCACCAGCAGCAGCACAGTGTTCTCCCGCTGCTGGATGACGGCGCTCTCCAGCTTGGGCAGCTCCTGAGGACGGTAGTCCCGGTTGGAGTCTATCTGCTTCTGCACATAGTCTCCCAGCGCCTGGACGGCTGTCTGCGCTTGGTCCCCGCTGGTGAAGACCAGGACAGCCCCCTCCTCACAGGTGGCGCCCGCTGAGCGCAGCACCTTGGCGGCGGTCAGATCCTCCCGCTCCAGCCCGGAGTTTCCCAAGCCGTAGAGGGTAAAGGCAGTGTCGCCGTCCAGCTCCTCCAGTTCCTCAGAGAAGGCTCCAGCGTCCGCCAGCGCCTGGAGGGTGATCTCCGGGTCAAACCCAGCCTTCTCCTCCGCGCCGCCGCAGGCGGCCAGCGGCAGCAAAAGCAGAAACAGTACCGCCGCTATCCCAGCAAATCGTCTCATGTCTCAGTTCCCTCCGGATAAAGTGTTTCGAAGTCCACAGTATGGACTTTCAGATACTCCAGCCACTGCTTGCAGTAGTCGCTCTTCAGATGCACCCCGTCCTTGCTGGCCTCCTCGGGCAGTTCCCCGTTCTCATTGGCAAATTCGGAATACAGGTCCAGAAACACCACCTGCTTTTCCTCTGCCGCTTTCTGCATCAGGCCGTTGTACACCCGGAGGTGCTCGTTGGTCAGATAGCTGGGGCCGCCAGATGCCGCCACCACCGACTCGTTCAGAGGGATCAGGCCCTGGATGTAGATGACCGCGTCGGGCTGGCAAGCCCGGATAGCATCGATGGCGTCACAGTATGCCTGGTAAAAGCCCTCGTCGTTGTAGTAGCCCAGCTCATTGACGCCCAGGGACAGGTACACCTTTCCATATTCGCCCAGCTCCAGGGCCTCCAGCAGCGTATAGGCGGTCCCATCAATCGTGATCACCTTTTTCTCCGCCAGCTTGAAGATGGACAGGCCATTGGAGGTCAGGTTGGTCCCAGTCCCGATCCCACTGTAAAGCAGGAAGCCGTCCGTGCGGGAGTCCCCCACAAAAGCGGCGTCCTCAAAGTAGGTGTTGTCCACTGCCGGACTCTCCGGCGCGGGCTGGGAGAAGTCGTAGCTGCTCTCTCCGCTCTCTCCCACATGGGCAGGCTTGTCCTCCGGGCTGTTTGGGACGTTCTGCCCCTGTTCTGATCCGCCGGACAGGGTGGAGGGCTCTCCCTCCAGCACAGCTCCGGCAGGGCTCTCTCCAGGCACATTATGATCCGGCGCCCCGGAGGGGTCAGCCGCCGGGGTACCGGCCTCCGGCTGAGCGCTCTGGGCAGGCGGGTCAGCCGACTGTCCCTGGGCGGAGCTGCCTGCGCCGGGGCTGCCGCCGCACCCGGTCAGGCTGGCCGAGATAGCCGCTGCCATCAGGAAACAGAGAAAGGAAGGAAAACGCTTCATCAGATTACCTCCAAAAATTCCAGTCGCATGATTCTCTCTCTTTGCCCCGTCTCATGACCCGGCCGGCCGGTGGTACAGCCGAGGAAACACCGTCCGAAATACAGACGAGGCCAGCATGGCTCCCACCGCCAGGGCCGCCGCCATCCCAAAGGTGTGCAGCAACTCAGCCAGGAACCGGTCTGTATCTCCCGCCACGCAGTAGCTCATGGCGTAATAGATACCTCCCCCCGGAACCAGGGGGAGAAGTGCTACCAGCAGATAGCCGGTCACCGGGCAGCGGCGCAGCCGGGCCATGATCTCCGAAAAGACGCCGATGGCCACCGCAGCCAGGAACGCGGCCACGATGCTGCTGCCCGCCAGCAGATACACCAGCCAGCCCAGTCCTCCCCCGAAGCCGCAGATCAGCTTTCCTACGCCGTGGATGTTGAAGACCAGTGTAAAGCCTACGCAGGCCAGAAAGGCCCAGAGGCAGGGCAAGACATAGTCCAGAAAAATTCGCTCCATCCCGATCCACCTCCAACGGTCCTAAAGCATCTGGCCGATGGCCAGCCCCACCACCGTGCCCAGGGCAATGGCCGAAGCTACCAGGATGGCGTCCGCTGTCCGGCTCAGGCCCGAGATGATGTCCCCGGCCATGATCTCCCGCATGGCGTTGGTCAGCGCCACGCCGGGCACCAGCACCATCAGCACACCGATAGTCACAGTATCCACGTCGTATCCGAAGCCCAGGCGCACCAGCAGCAGGGAGAGCAGCGAGCCCACTGTGCTGCATACTACGGTGCGGAAGAAGCTGTTGCTCCCAATGAACCGCCCCCCATATAAAAGGCAGATCCCTACCGCCAAGCCGCACACGAAAGCACACAGGCCGTCCAGGAAATGACCTCCGAATAGAAGGGTGAAAAAAGCGGGGGCCAAACCATACCCCATCAGTACCTGATGGGACGAGTAGCGGGGATACCCTCTCTCCAGGGCGGAGACCAAGCTCTGGGCATCCTCCAGTGGTGGGACCTGGCTGCATAGATGCCGGCACAGGTCGTTGCACCGCTCCAGCAGCTCAATGTCTGTCCCATGGCCCGGGATGCGCCGCATCCGGGTGATAGGATGCCCCTGGGGCGTAGTCACGCTGACGATGATGCAGTTCGGGATGGCAAACACCTCCGGCCGCTCCAGGCCATAGGCATTCAGCACCCGATGCATGGATTCCTCCACCCGGTAGATCTCCGCCCCGCTGGCCATCAGCTGGTATCCCAGATCCGTGGTCAGATTGAGCAGTCTGTCATAGTCCATAGCCTCCCCCTCCTCCTGCAACAGAATACCGGGTTTCACTGCCGGATGCAAGCAACAATTTTGTTACAATCCCCGCGCCACGGGGCCATGCAGAGAGAAGGGGCCCTTCTACCTAGTTCAGACGGTCATGACGCCAGAAAAGTTTTCTGTTGGTCGATTTTTTCTTTTTAAACAGGCAGAAGCGGCTGAGATCTCCGCGCAGAGACCCCAGCCGCTTTTTCTTTTCAATGCTCCGTCGCTTCCGGATGGTGTCCATCCACAGACAGATAGGAGGGACCGCTCCCCTGTACCTTGGCGTACGCCTTTTTCCGGATCGCCAGGAACATGATGATGTGGACCGCTCCTGTGATTGCCCAGGTGATGGGATAAGAGATATACAGGTTCCCTGGAACCGGGTCCAGGGGGAACACGAACCAGACCCACAGCAGGCGCAGCACACAGGAGCCCAGCAGGGAGACCACCATGGGCACGATAGAATAGCCGATCCCTCTTAGGATGCCCACCATGGTATCCATAATACCACAGATGGCGTACAGCCGGCCGATATAGGACATCCGCACCAGCCCCTGCTGGATCACGTCCGGCTCCCCAGGTGCGTAGATGCCAAGGAGCTGAGAGCCGAAGAAAAAGGCCAGGTTACCCAGGATCAGGCCGGTCAGAATCACAAAGCCCTGGCAGTAGAGGGCCACCTTGTCCACGCGGTCGCATTTGCCGGCACCATAGTTCTGCCCGCTGAAGGTCAGGGCGCTCTGATAGAAAGCGTTCATGGCCGCGTAAACGAAGCCCTCGATATTCTGGGCTGCGGCGGACCCCGCCATTACCGTGTCGCCGAAGGAGTTGATGGAGGACTGGATCACCACATTGGACAGGGAGAAGATGACGCCCTGGAAGCCGGCGGGCAGGCCCACCTGAAAGATCCGGCCGATGACCCGCTTATTCAAGTGCATCCGGTGAAGGTTCAGGTGCAGCGCCCCGTGCTCCCGCATCAGGCAGCGCAGGATCAGCCAGGCAGAGACATACTGGGAAATGCTGGTGGCCATGGCGACACCTGCCACATCCAACCTGCAAACGATGACAAAGAACAGGTTCAGCACCACATTGAGCACACCTGCAGCCAGCAGGAAATAGAGCGGGCGCTGGGTGTCTCCCTTGGCGCGCAGGATGGCGCTGCCGAAGTTGTACACCATGGTGGCCGGCATGCCGATGAAGTAAATCCTCAGATACACCGAGGCCAGCCCGATCACATTTTCCGGGGAGGACATCCACTCCAGCATTTGGCGGGCCATAATGACGCCGAAGATCATCAAGACCACGCCGCTGATCATAGCCAGCAGGATTGAGGTGTGCACAGCGCGGTTGGCCTCGGCCTTCCGTCCGGCGCCCAGGTCCTGGGCGACCACCACATTGGCACCTACCGACAGACCTACAAACAGGTTGACCAGCAGATTGATCAGCGCGGTGTTGGAGCCCACAGCAGCCAGGGACGCCTTTCCGCAGAACTGGCCTACCACCACCACATCCGCCGCATTGAACAGGAGCTGCAGCAGGCTGGAGGCCATCAGCGGCAGCGCAAACAGCAGGATCTTGTTGGCAAGCGTCCCGTTGCACATATCGATTTCATAGCCCTTGCTCTGTCTTCTCATGGGTCGATCCGCCATTCCTTTCCATCTATCCCGAAAGCTTCAGACCTTCTCTGGTCACACTCTATCTCTACTATATAATCCTTAACACACTCCCGCCCACTTTTCAAGGCCCTTCTTCCCATTTCTCTGAAATTTCCTCTATTCGCCTGTCCGCCGCTAAGTTTTTCACAAAATTTCCGTTACTTTTACAAGGTTCCTACTCCGCTTCTCTCCTTGTCCCTCAAGCGCAGGAGATGCTCCGGCCTGCGGGACTCCCTATGTGCTATGCAATTTGAATTTTCGTCTACCAAAAGTCTACCAAAAAAGGGCGGCGGTGGCCTGGAGTTTCAGGGCCTTGCTGCCCCTTCTGTTTTCATGTGTCTACCAAATGTCTACCAGGGAAACTTTTTAGGCGTAATCCCAGAGATTTTTCCCTTGATCTCCTCCTTTCTATAACCAATTCCTCCTGTGTCAGAAGTGTTGTACAGGCATAGTGGGCCGAAATGTTCTAGAAAAGGCCCAGTTTGTCAGAAAACAGCGACTTTTGTCAATATAAAAAGGAGGAATATCCAATGAGAAACCTGAAGCGTGCTCTCAGCCTGGCTCTGGCTTCCGTTATGCTCCTGGGCATGATGGTCGTGGGCTCCAGCGCTAAGGGTATCGACGATTTCACCGACAAGGCCGAGATCGTCAATCAGGATGCCGTGGCGGTCACCTCTGCCATCGGCATGTTCGAGGGCTACGAGGACGGGTCCTTCGGCCCCGAGAACGTAGTCACCCGCGCCGAGATGGCGGTCATCATCTGCACCATGCTGTATGGTGCCGGTGTGAACGTCAACCAGTTCGCGGAGACCAATGTGTTCACCGACGTCCCCGCCTGGGCGGAGGGCTATGTGAACCTGTGCTCCAGCCTGGGCATCGTGGCCGGCGTGGGCGAGGGCAAGTTTGACCCCAACGCCACCGTGACCACCGCGCAGGCCGTGCTGATGCTGTGCCGCGCCCTGGGCTACTTCCAGAACGCCGCTGACTTTGGCGACAACTGGATGCTGGCCGCCACCGCCAAGGGCACTCAGCTGGGCCTGTACGGCGACCTGAAGCTGGCCGCCAACGAGGGTCTGACCCGCGACAACGTGGCTGAGCTGGTGTTCAACGCCCTGACCAAGGCCGTGCCTGTTCAGTACAATGAGCTGCTGGGCGTGTACTACAACGAGAACAAGGGTATCCTGTACTCCCTGACCTACTACTACACCGATACCCTGGGCTACAAGAACTTCGACCTGGTCTACAAGACCAACGAGAACACCGATTACGGCCGTCCCGGCACCACCTGGGGCATCGGCTCCTATCGGATGGACGGCAACCCCTCCGGCGAGGGCAACAAGGAAGGCGTTCTGAATGAGGACGGCTCCCTGATCCCCGAGCGGGTGAAGATGACCTCCGATGATGAGATCATCACTGTGGCCGACACCCCCGACTTCACCTACACCGCCAACACCAAGGAGAACGTGATCTACAAGGCCGTTGGCAAGAGCGTGGTGGACGATTACACCTGGAATGTCTATGTGGACGGCGATGAGCAGGCTGACCCTGCGATCCCTGCCAACGACAAGGACACCAACTACGCCTACACTGCCAAGGGCGCTACCACCGAGATCTATGTGGACGACGTGAACGACACCGTCACCGTGGTCATGATCAACCACTACATGGCCGAGGTCACCAAGGTCAAGGACGGCGAAAACACCGTCCGCGTGCTCAGCAACGCCACCATGACCAACCCCATCGACGAGCGCACCATCATCGCTGACGGCTTTGCCAAGGGCGACTATGTGGTGGTCACCGTGGACGTGAACGACGATGACGACTCCTTCATCGCCTCCATCGCTGATCCCGAGGCTGTCGAGGGCACCGTGACCCGCGTCAGCAAGGACTCCGACCCCGAGGGCAACCAGGGCAGCTATGTGAAGATGGACGATGGCAGCAAGCACACCTATTCCAAGTACACCGCGTCCGACCTGGACGACATCAATGAGGAGCATCCCACTCTGGACATCTCCTACCGTCTGTATCTGGACCCCAACGGCTATGTGATCGGCTTTAAGGCTCTGGAGGGCTACTACGACAACTACCTGTATGTGCAGGATGCTGACGTGTCCCTGAGCACCATCACCGCCAAGGTGGTCTTCACCGACGGCACCGCCAAGACCGTGGAGATCGATGACGAGTATGTCGCTCTGAGCTCCAGCAACACCAAGTTCGACACCAATAACGACGGCAAGATCCAGGATGCCGAGATCACCGCCGCTGTCAACCTGCTGGCCGGCAACGTCTTTGCCTACACTGAGGACAACGGCGTCTACACCCTGCGTCAGATCGTGAATATGAACGCTACCCGTCCCAGCACCAACCGCTACAAGGACACCCAGGACAAGGCTGAGGATACTGGCGCCGGGACTGTGACCATCAACAACGACGCCGCCTACATCAAGGCGAACGGCACCTCCTACATCGTGGACGAGCAGACTGCCTTTGTGGATGTGGACGAGAAGACTCTCTACACTGGCTTCGAGAACGTGCCTGACTACCGCAACGGCACCGGCACCGACTATGTGAAGTTCTGGGCCATCGACAGCACCGATGACGGCGTTCTGGACGCTGTGTTCATCTATGGCGGCGTGGCCTCCAACAGCAACAAGACTTACTTCTATGTGAAGGATGCCGGCGACTTCGAGACCTACGACAAGAACAAGACCTACAAGGAGCACAACGTCTACGTGGACGGCGAGCCCACTGCCATGGTCTTCACCCAGAGCGCCCACAACAGCGTCAACGCCAAGGGTGTCTACTGCGTTGAGACCACCAACGGCGACGGCATCGTCACCTCCGTGACCTACATCGGCACCAACACCAATGGCGTCCAGCAGGCTTACACCAACGATGGTGTCAACAATGACTTCTACACCGTGAAGGCCGTTGGCTCCCGCAGCTTCTCCCTGAACGACGCCAACCAGGAGCAGCTGACTGTGAACAACGAGACCGTCTATGTTCTGGCCACCTATGACCTGAAGGACAACAAGAGCACCTATAAGGCTCCCTCTGTGGGCGACGGTTCTCTGGATGACCTGAAGGAGGATGTGAAGAACGACGGCGACTACTTCACCTATGTCTATGTTGCCAAGACTTCCAACGATGGCAAGACCGCTGACCTGATCTTCATCGAGCAGTGGGAGAAGAAGCCCACCGTTTACTCCACTGTGAACTACAGCGCCGTGCCCGGCACCACCCTGACTGTGACCGCTAACGGCCAGCCCGTTGCCAGCGGTGACAAGGTCGCCAACGGCACTGCTCTGACCATCACTGCCACTGCTACCGATGCCGCCAACTACGATGTCACTGTGAAGGATCAGGCCGGGAACACTGTGACCAGCCCCTACACTGTGAACGGGAATGTCACCCTGACCACCGTCCTGACTGAGAAGGATAAGTCCGTGAAGGTGGATCTGGTGTTCAACCAGGATGCCATCGTGACCATCGACGGCAAGGAGTACCTGGCCGATCAGGAGATCAGCCTGCTCCCCGGCACCTATGACTTCGAGGCTGTGTATGCGGGCGGTGTTCCTGCCTATGCTCAGGCCGTCGCGGGCGACGCGAATGTCAGTGTGAAGACTTACGGTTCCGCTGAAAAGCTGATCGTTACCGCCGCCGGCACTCTGACCGTTGGCAAGGAGACTGTTGCACTGACCCTGCCTGCCAACGTGGAAGCCACCTTTGACGGAAATACCGTTAACGATGGTACCTCCGCTGGCGGTAACTTCCAGGTCCTGAAGAATGCCGTTGTTACTCTGGGCGGGACCGCTCTGGGCGAGTTCTACACTCTGGACAATGGTGCCAACTACAAGGCTAAGGGTGATACCTTTACCGCTGACGAAGACCTGACTGTTGACGCTGGTTACTACAGCGTGACTAAGGCCGCGAACGCCACCAACGCCGGTACCAACGGCGGTGTGTTCTCCATGAGTGTGGATAAGGAATACGCGAAGAACACTGAGACTGTCACCGTGACTGTTACCGTGGTCACTGCGTCCACTGACAACAGTGGAAACAGTGGTACCGATGGTGCTACCGTGACCCTGGGTGGCGGTACGATCACCCCCACTACTCTGGACTTCGGTGGTGCTGATGCCGCCGATACGGAGAAGACGGCGACGCTGACCATGGGCACCAGCAATGTCACTCTGACCATGTCTGCGGCTGATAAGGTCTAATTTCCCAAACACTGTTCGGGATCAAGGATCTGAACACAGACCCCCGGGCCAATCGGCCCGGGGGTCTCAGCTTGTGGAAAGAGCCCTCCTGCAAAAAATTCCATCATCTGCGGGCGACGGGGTAAAGTTTGATCCTGCTTGAAAAAGTGGCTCCGCCATTTTTCGACGGATTCAATTTCCGCGGACTAACGTCCCAGAAATATAGAGGAAAATTAGAGGTCATCTTTTCAACCCATACAGGGCGAATTCCGAGCCTGGAGCGCAGAGAGTGCCGTCCTTTGGGACAAACTGGACGCTGGAGAGGCTCTCCCAGTCGGCCCCCACCAGAGCCGCACTGTCTGAACCATTCATGACCGCCTTGGAACAGTACCAAACATGGCAGGGCAGACGGTCCGCGGCACCGGGGATAAAAAACCACTCCGCGAATCCCGCGGCAAAAAGAGAGTTGGTAAAGGAGAGATACAGGCCGTCTGTCCTGTTGATCCCCCCTGTGTCATACTGGCCCGAACTGACCTGGTTCATCCGCAGGATAACATTACCCAGAGCTGAGACGCCGCAGATGTGGAAATGGAGCCGCAGCTGGCGGAAACGGCTTTTGTCGATCTCCGGGAAGCTCAAACTGATCAGACTGCTTTCCTCTGTCACAGACCATTCCCCCAGCCTGACCCAGCAGTTTTCGCTCCGCAGGGCCGCCGTGTCTGCCTCGTGGGACTGGCTCAGGGCCCTGATCTGGGCGGCCAGCTCCGTCTTGTCAGCCTTTCCGCTCTCCAGGGCGGAGATGCGCCCCTCCGCCGCCGAGAGGGCGGTCTCGTCCGCCTTCTGGCTCACTACGGAGGACAGGTTGGTCACCGTGGATTTGTCAGCTTTTCGCCCCGCCTGCTCCGCCAGGGCGTGGAGCGCCCCGTCGATCTTGGCGTTGTCGGAGTTGAAGTCCACCCGCTCCACCTTGTCCGCGGCCTCCCACTGGGAGAGCCCATAATACTGAGTCTGTCCGCTTGCCATAAAAAATCCCTCCTGTCCTGACTGGGCCCGGCAGATCCGGACCCGCTCAAAACCGGAGGGAAAAGCTGTTTTGTGAGACGTTTCAATACAAATTATGGAAGTGAAGCGGAACTGTGCCCATTTCACCCGTGCAGGGCGGACTCCTGTTCCATGGCGGTGAAGAAGGGGACGCCGAGATGGCTGTAAAAGGCCAGATAGATGATGATATCCCTGGGTGCGTGGATGTCGCCGATCTCAGCGCCGATGTACTTGCCCACCAATCCCCTGGCGACCAGGATGTCCCAGCACTGGTTGGACAGACGCTCAATGCTTTTCGAGATGGTTTTTACCGACTGCGGCTCCCCGTTTTTGCCACAGAGCAGCACAGCCACCGGAGAATAAATGTCCCGTGTGAAGTGGAGCTCATCGATGGTCTGTCTGTGGGTGAACAGCAGCTCTGCGGCAATGTCCACAGCACGGGCCAAGGGGCGGGTGTCGATCCCGGCAGCCCCGAAAATAGAGCGGATAACAGTTTCTGTTTTCGTCATAAAGACCCATCCTTTTCCTGAAATATGCTTTTATCATAAAGTAAATCCCGGGAAACAGATGGTAAGAGACATAAAACGACAAAAATCCTCGCAATTTCGCCTCCCCAAAAGACACTTTCGGAAGAGAGTTGGGGCTATGGAGGAGCGCGGGATATGGAGAGCGACCCGGCAGAAAAATACCCCGTCGTTTGTCACGCCGTACTGGGGCGCCGCGCCCTGCCTGCGGCGGGGGGGGGCCACATGACGAAAGGGTCCCCTGAACTTTTCCATAGAAGCCGCCTTTTGGAACAGATAGGGCCGACGGCCTCACTGTTTGGACGGAACAAAAAAGCCCGGTGACGGAGCGCTCCCGCGCCTCCGTCACCGGGCCCTGTCAAAACAGTTACTTTTCGTCGCACACCTGGAAGATATAAAATTTCAGATAATAGGAGTCGTCTGCCGCCCACAGGATGGGATGGTCGGGCGACTGAGTGCGGTATTCCACCTGCCGCAGGCGCTTGTGGACGTTCCGCGCCGCCTGACCGATGGTCTGGGTGAACAGCTCATAGTCCATGAAGTGGGAGCAGGAGCAGGTGGCCAGAAAGCCCCCGTCCCGGACCAGCTTCATGGCCCGCAGGTTGATCTCCCGGTATCCCTTGACCGCCTTTTTCACCGAGCTGCGGGACTTTGTGAACGCAGGCGGGTCCAGGATCACCACATCGAATTGCTCCCCCTGCTGCTCCAGCTGGGGGAGCAGGTCGAACACATCCGCGCAGAGGAACTCCACCCGGTCCTCCAGCCCGTTGAGGGCCGCGTTCTCCCTGGCCTGGGCCACCCCAAGCTCGGAGGCGTCCACCCCAATGACGTGCTCCGCCCCGCAGATACCGGCGTTGAGGGCGAAGGAGCCCGTATGGGTGAAGCAGTCCAGCACCCGGGCGCCCCGGCAGAGCCGCCCCACCGCCTGGCGGTTATACTTCTGGTCCAGGAAGAAGCCGGTCTTCTGGCCGTCCTTCACATCCACGAAGTAGCGGACCCCGTTCTCCACGATCTCCACCTTGGTGTCAAAGGGAGCCCCCAGGAAGCCCTTGTACCGTTCCATCCCCTCCTGGAGGCGGACCTTGGCGTCGCTGCGCTCATAGACGCCCCGGATGGCGATGCCGTCCTGGGCCAGCAGCTCCTTCAGCAGCTCCACGATGGTGACCTTGAAGCGGTCGATGCCCAGAGCTAGGGACTCTACCACCAGCACGTCGGAGAACTTGTCCACCACCAGCCCCGGCAGGAAGTCCGCCTCCCCGAAAACCAGGCGGCAGCTGCTGGTGTCCACCACCTTTTTCCGGTACTCCCAGGCGTTTTTCAGCCGCATGAGGAAGAAATCCTCGTTGATCTCCGCGTCCGGGTCCCGGGTGAGCATCCGAACGGTAAGCTTGGAGCGCCGGTTCAGAAAGCCCTGGCCCAGCGGCCAACCGTTCTCGCCGCAGACCCGGACCAGGCCGCCGTCCTCCGCCCCCGGCGAGATATCCGCGATCTCATTGTCATAGACCCAGGGGCCGCCTTTCTGCAGGTTCCGTCCCTCTCCCTTTTTCAGTGTCACAACAGCGTCTGTCATAAAAGTTCCTCCTGCCCAGAGGGGGCATTTTCTGTTTTAAGGCATTGCTTCCGAGGCGCGCCGGTGTCCATCATTTCATTTTCCCGCGCAAAAGGTCTTTGCCTTTTACCACTCAAAATAGTCGCTCACTTGTGTTAAATGAAATACAAATACCCGGCGTAGCATACCATTTTCATCTGGCTGTACATTTTGGTGCATCTCTGTTAGGCGGTACTCTCCCACAAAATACATTGCTTTATCTTTCTTTTCAAAAACAAGAAGATGCTTTTTGTTGGTTCTATGGGACAAAACCTCGATATTTAGATGGTACATATGTTTATTTTCGTCAGGACTATCCTGATGTCCTCTCCGACCTATCCCGGTGTACATACAGTGGGAATAAGAACCGGTGGGATAAAAATAATGTCCCTTTTCAAGATAAGTGTTGCTATGCATAATCGTGAATAAAATTCGAAATACGTGAATAAATAGTCGCATCTGCACAAGTATACCCTTTGAAACAGGATATACTCTTTTCATTTGGCTTTGTGGTCAGAAGAAATATAAATTTCAAATCAAAGGATTGGGAGGTGCAGATACATTGCCACTAATTAGCTAAATATGATATACTTTCACAAAGAGCTATTGTGCATGGAGGAGTTCAAATGGATAATTTATTTGACTTGAACATTGAAAAAGTTCTTGAGCATTGGGGTGTTGAGCATGCAATTCGAGAAATAATTGCCAATGCTTTGGACGAAATGACTTTAACAGGGACGAAAGAAATCGAGATTTCTTATTCTGATGGTGTGTGTCATATTAGAGACTACGGACGCGGGTTGCAATACATACATTTTACTCAGAATGAAAACAAAGAAAAACTTGTTGCAACTAATTTGATTGGTAAATTTGGCGTGGGATTGAAAGACGCACTTGGCGTATTTTACAGAAACCATATCGGAGTTACAATTCATTCCAAATACTCAACTATATCTCTTACTATGGCTGAAAAGGCAGGATTTGACATACAAACTTTGCACGCAGTCTTTTCTGAACCCAAGTATCCTACAATGGTAGGCACAGATGTAGTGCTTACTGGTGTAAAACAAGCTGACCTGCAAAAAGCGAAATCTATGTTTTTGGTATTTAATAGTGATTTGGAACTTTTGGAAAAAACAAATTATGGCGAAGTATATACAAATAAAGGTGATGGTAAGTCTTTCATATATGCCAACGGTGTCCAAATAGCTTCAGAAGATAATTTCCTATTTAGCTACAATATTACAAGCATGAATGCGCAAATGAAGAAAGCTCTAAACCGTGAAAGATCAAATGTGGGGCGTACTGCTTATTCGGAAACAATAAAAAATATTTTGAAGAACTGCGTTTCTACCAAAGTCATGCGACCGCTCGTTGCCGACATAGGGAATGTAATGACTGGGGCAAATAAAGACGAAACAGGATGGGTTGATATTGCAGCCTATGCAGCAAAGACTCTAAATCAATCCGGAAATGTAGTTTTTATGACACCATCTGAGCGGGCACAACTTACAAATGATCAAGTCGAGATATTAGCGCACAGCGGAAGAGAACTCATCATGGTAACTGATGCAATATTCGGGAAAATATCAGATGTTGTTAATACATTTAAGACTGTATCCGATGAATATAGGCAGGGATACAAATACAGATTTATTGAGTACAAAAACTTAACAGGTGATGAAAAAGAAACTTTTGACCTTGTCACACCAATTACTGAACTCGTTAATAAGAAATACAGGAGAAAGATACCAAGCATTAAAATTTCCGAGACTATTCGTATGGATGAATTTGGCTTTGTAACTCATGGCGTATGGGATCCGGCAGAGAATGCTATAATCATCAAGAGAAGTATTTTGAAGTCTAAAGAAACATTTGCTGGCGTGCTTATGCACGAATTTGCACATTATGTATCTGGTTATGCAGATAACACACGAGATTTTGAAAATGTGCTTACAGAGATGCTTGGCTTTGTCTATAGCGAGTTAAGTATTAAGGGGGAGAAACCAAAGAAGGTTGGTTTGTTCAAAAGATGGTAAATAGTGGGTGCAGGAACCATTATGGTTCCTGCCTCTTATTATGTCTTCTGATGAATAAATCTACATTGAAGTTGGCTACCCAAGCAGTAGCAACAATTAACTTAAAAGGGAGAAAATAATCTGTATAGATCTCGCCATCGTTCATAAATAGAAGAATAGTATCTGTTTGAGCAGATACTGCGATCCCCTTTTGAGTATCACCGCCCAAAAGGACGCTGATTTCCTGACGAGTGTTGAACTTCTGTTTAAAAGAGAGCTTCATGCTTGTCCTCCCTACAAGTGTTAGCGATTCCTTCGTTCCATCCGCAGCACCGTCTCCACATGGGCGGTCCTGGGAAACAGATCCACCGGCTGGGCCTGGACGGCCCGGTAGCCCAGCTCCTCCAGCCGTTTCACATCCCGGGCCAGGGTGGCCGGGTCGCAGGAGACGTAGACGATGCGGTCCGGCGCCATGGAGGACAGCACCGCCGGCACCTCCGGGGCGAGCCCTTTGCGGGGCGGGTCCACGCAGATGACCTGGGGACGCACGCCCTGGCCGGCCAGGCGGGCCGCCACCTCCCCCGCGTCCCCGCAGAAGAATTCCGCGTTGGTGACACCGTTGCGCAGGGCGTTGGCCCTGGCGTCCTCGATGGCCTGGGGGACCACCTCCGCCCCGATGACATGCCCGGCCCGGCGGGCCAGGCACAGGGAGATGGTGCCGATGCCGCAGTACAGGTCCAGCACCGTCTCCTCCCCGGTGAGCCCGGCGAATTCCAGCGCCAGCTGGTACAGCCGCTCCGTCTGATCCCGGTTGATCTGGAAGAAGGAGGGAACGGACAGGCGGAAAGTGAGCCCGCACAGCTCCTCCTCCAGCCAGTCCCGGCCCCAGAGGGTGCGGTACGCATCGCCCAGGATCACATTGGTGTCCCGGAGATTCACATTGAGGACCAGCCCGGCCAGCTTGGGGACAGCGGCGCGCAGGGCACCGGACAGCTCTC
Organism: Lawsonibacter asaccharolyticus; assembly: GCF_022453915.1. Taxonomy (NCBI): domain Bacteria; kingdom Bacillati; phylum Bacillota; class Clostridia; order Eubacteriales; family Oscillospiraceae; genus Lawsonibacter; species Lawsonibacter asaccharolyticus. Next base: position 310,171 of record NZ_CP091870.1, on the reverse strand, counting down.
CGGTGTGGGGCAGCTCCTTCCCGTTGGCCACTACGCAGCACAGGGCTTCCCCCGCCCGGTTGGTACGGATATACAGGTGCCGGATCAGCCCCCGGCCGGTGCACTCATCATAGGCGGGGATCTGAAAGTCCTCCATCCAGCCCTTGAAGGCCAGACGCAGGGCCGTATCCGCCTCCGGCTGGAGCAGGCAGTCCTCCGTGTCCACCACGTCATGGCTCCTGGGGCGGTAAAAGCCGATGGACAGCCCGCACTTTCCTCGGGAGACAGGGAACTGCACCTTGTTGCGGTAGCGCAGGGGGGACTCCGCCCCCAGCACCGGAGGCAGTTCCAGATGGACGCCGCCCACCCGCTCCAGGGCGTCCCGCACCCGCTGGCCCTTGGCCGCCAGCTCCTCCTCATAGGACATGTGGCGGTACTGGCACCCCCCGCACCGCCCGCTGTAAGGGCAGTCCGGCTCCTGCCGGACGGGGGAGGGGGAGATCAGGCGTGTCCCTTTGCCCCAGGCCACACCCTTGTTCACCTTGAGCAGCTGGACCTCCCAGTCCTCCCCCCGGATGGTCCCGGGAATGAAGACCACCCGGCCGTCCAGACGGGCCACCCCCATTCCTTCCGCGGTATAGCCCTCGATATGGAGGGGATGCACTGTGTTTTTTCTGACCTCGGCCATGGGATTCCCTCGCTTCAAAACCGTTTTTCTTATCATATCATGGCCGGATGGAGCCGTAAAGCCCATTTTGCCTCAGGACGGCAGAGAGAACAGGAGCGCCGCCCTTTCGGGCGGCGCTCCGCATAGGGCGCAGAGGGCGGCGGTCAGTCCCGAAGGGCCTGATACACCGCCAGGGAGACCTGGGAGATGGCGGCGATGCCCGCGCTGTCGTTCTCCAGATCCCCGGTGAACATGGCAATCAGGTAGCGGCGGCCGTCAGGCAGCTCAAAGATGCCCACGTCGTGCTGGATGCCCACCAGGTCGCCTGTCTTGTTGGCCACCAGGACCTGCCCTTCCGGGATGGCGGACTTGGAGCCGGAGTAGGAGGCAACTGCCGGCAGAAGGGCGGGCAGCTTGTTGCGGCACTGCTGAGATGCCATGATATCGAAGATGGTCTGGGAGATCTCCGGATTGACGAATTCGCCCCGGGAGATAGCAGAAAGCAGACGCCCAGTCTCCCCGGCGCACATGTAGTTGTTCTTTCCCTGCTGGATGGCTTCAAAATCCATCATTTTCCGCATCAGGGTAATATTCTGATAGCCCATCTCCCGGCAGAAGCTGTTGAACCGCTCCATTCCGATCACATCCATGATCTCATTGGTGGCGATGTTGTCGCTGAGTACGATCATCAGCTTGGCCAGATCCCGCAGGGAAGGGGTGTAATCGGTACCCAGCTCGCACAGGATGCCGGTCCCGCCCACCCGGTTGCGGGGGTCGATGGTGCGGGGGGCGTCCAGGTCCACCAGCCCCTGCTGTGCGTCCCGCATGAGAAGGGCCAGCATAGGGACCTTGATGACGCTGGCCGAGGGAAACACATGCTCCGGGTTGATGGTGAAGATCTCGCCGGACTGGCAGTCCTCCACATAGAGGCCCACCGTCCCGGCCAGTCCGGAGAGGATGCGATAGATTTCATTTTGAGGGATACGTTTCATGAGAATATGCCTCCTGTCCTATTTCCGAAAGCTAGTTACAGAATGAACGACGCCAGCACTGCGAGGATCACTGTGCCGGGTATAATGGCAAAGTACGAGAGCTTCATCATCGGCTTGATGTTGCTGGCATGGGCCAGTCCCATCTGTCCGATCATGTCCACGCCGGGATAGGCAAATGAGGTGATCTGATGACCGATGAGGACGATCATGCCCCACAGCTCCATGGAAATGCCCAGGGTCGGGAGGAAGGAGCTGAACAGGCTGTCGATCATCATGGCCTGGGCCACGGCGGCACCGTTGATGCCGAAGATGCCCACCAGCACAGTCAGCAGGGTGAAGCCCACCTTCCCGGTGGGGCCGATCAGAGGCTCCAGCAGCTGGAGAAGGGCATCAAAGGCACCGGACTGGGTGACAAAGTTCAGGAAGGGGTTAAAAATGAGGAACATGAAGAACAGCCACATCATTTTTCCGCAGCCCTCCATCATGCTGTCAAAGATGGTGCCAACGGGCATTCTGGCAAACAGACCTGTGATGATCGCAGCCACGATCATCACCAGGATCACGAAGGATGCGCCGCCATTGGTGGCGATCCCATAGATCACCATCAGAGCCATAGTGACCGCAAAGGCGATGGTGGCGCGGCGGGTGGCCGGGTCCATCTGGAAGTTCTCCGCAGCGGCCTCCCCGTCAGGGCCGAAGTTCTCCGTCCCCTGGGTCTCCTTCTGGACTTTGTTGGCGATGAGGAAGGTGCCCACCCACATGACGATGGATACGGGCAGTCCCGCACACAGCAAAAGGCGGGGATAGGAGAGCCCGGTGATGCTCATCAGGGTCACCATAGGCGGGGAGAAGGGGCTGAGGAACAGTCCGGTCTGACCGGCGCCCTGGAAGATGACGGCCAGCGCGGAGGGAGTGATGCCCACCGCAGCTACCAGCGGGATCACGATGGGGGCGATCACGGCGTTGGCACCTGCCAAAGTGCCCAGCAGGGTGACCAGCACCACGGAACAGACCATGGTGGCGATCATAGCCCGCTTCTGGGTACGGACGCCGATCTTCCGCATCAGCACATTGACGATGGCGGCGGCTACGCCTGTCTTTCTCAGCACCATGCCCAGTCCTGAGCCCAGCATGATGATGAATCCCACCAGGGCCAGGAAGGAGCCCATGGACTCGTAGATCACCGCGCCCAGGCCGTTCAGGGGCTGTTTCACCATGATTGCGCCCACAACAGCGCAGATGGACACGTTCACCAGAGGATGCATCCCTTTTTTAAATGCCAGGACGATGTACAGCAGCAGCGGAAACAGACCGCAGATAGGGGGAAGGTTGAAGATCATGGCAGCTTCTCCTTTCTTGATTCACACAGTTGTTTTTACCGGCACAGGCAGACAAGATATGCGGGGACAGGGATGGGGTCATCGCTCACATTTTCATGGCAACATTTCAACATACACCTCCCGGGGCCTGCCTCTGCCTGGAGCGTTTCCCAGGCCTATTTCTAAAAAAACAAAGGGACCCCCTTGGCTGCCAGCAGGCAATCAAACAGGTCCCTATTTATTCGGCTGTTGAAGGGGAGACCTCCAACACCATAAATAAAGAAAGATTCAGTTGTACCCGCCCCCCTGGCACTCCCTCAGGCGGGCAGCCACATCCCGTAGGATGACGGTGATAGCCCGGCGGGAGTCGCCGAAGTAGCGGCTCTGGACCCGGGAGATCATCTCCTCCAGGTCCGTGTGGAGGCTGAGACCAATGAGCAGGGACGCCAGAAAATCGCTGGTGATCTGGCAGACTGTGTCAAACTGGACATCATACACCAGGCCGCTGGAGGGGTCCACGATAAAAGAGCCGGCCAGGGCGCGGTGCACGCTGTGGATCGGGTTCTGGTTCGCCACCTTGGCCAGACCAACGACACAGATGGCCCCCGAAGGGAAATCGGACATATACCCTCCAGCCCCCTTGGCCCGCTGGGAAGCGGAACGGATCATATGCCTGAATTATAATAAAAAAGATCGCTCTTGTCAACAGAAATTGTGCAAAAAGCAAAATCCCGTTCCCGTTCTACTGTCGTTTTTTACCAATCAGACAGAGCAAGAGAGCGCCGGCCCTACTTTCGGAGCGGCAGGGAACGGGGGCTGCGAGCCCTCATCTTGGAGTACGCATCCTTCAGACAGACGATCAGCGCCCGCTGACCCGGGCCGAAATACTGCTGCTGGATGGACAGGATGATCTCGTCCAGCTCCTGGTAAAAGTTCCGCCCCACCAGGAGGGATGCGATGTAGTCACTGTTGATGCCCAGGATGATGTTGCACTCTGCGTCCAGGATGCGTCCGCTGTCCCGGTCCAGGATCAGGACCAGGAGGAGCAGCTCACTTTCCGCCGAATTCAGCGCCGTGTTCAGCGCCCTGGACATCCCGGCTGCCAAAATTGTATTGGGGCCATAGCGGGCCCTGCGGATCAGATCTGTCTGTTCCATCTGTGCTCTCCTTTTCCTCCTGATCGTCAAAGGCTGGTACACAGCAAGGCGGCATAAGCTGTGCGCCTATGCCGCCTTGCTCCAGATACGGGTCCACTGCTTTTGTGTGGGTTCTTACTGCTGCTCGCTGTGATACTCCTTGCAGGTGCACTTTTTCCACTTCAGGCCGCTGCCGCAGGGGCAGGGGTCGTTGCGGCCGATCTTGACCGCCTTTTTTACCGGCTGCTTTTTGACCGTGCCGTCGCTGGCGCCTGACTCGCTGGTGATCTTGGCCACCCGTTCCCGTTTGATCTCCGGGGCGGGGGCATCAGGCGCCTTGCGCTGGATGCGCACCAGGAACAGGCGGCGCAGGGTCTCCTCCTGGATGGCAGCGATCATCTGCTCGAACATCTCGTAGCCTTCCTTTTTGTAGGCTACAACGGGGTCAGTCTGGGCGTAGGCCCGCAGTCCGATGCCCTGCTTGAGGTCATTCATGGCGTCGATCTGGTCCATCCAGTACTCGTCCACCACCCGCAGCATGATGACCCGCTCCAGCTCCCGCATCAGGGGCGGTGTGAATTCCTGCTCCTTGCGTTGATAGACAGCCTGGGCCTTCTCCATGACCAGATCTACCAGCCCGTCCGCAGTGTAGCCTTGCAGCTCCTCGTCTGTGAGCCGCAGTTCGTCCGGCAAAAGGAACATGGTGTGGAAGAGAGCGGTGGCCTCCCGGAACTCCTCCGCAGTCATATGCTTCTGCTCTCCCATGTGGCCGCGGATGGCGTTCTCAATGGTGCTGCGCAGCATGGACTGGATGGACTGCTGGAGGTCCTCGCCGTCCAGCACTTGGCGGCGCTGCTTGTAGATGACCTCCCGCTGGGTGTTCATCACGTCATCGTACTGGAGCACGTTTTTCCGGGTCTGGAAATTGCGGGACTCCACCTGCTTCTGTGCGTTTTCAATGGCGTTGGACAGCATTTTGGCGTCGATGGGGGTGTCCTCGTCCACCCCCAGCTTCTCCATCATGCCCATGACTCGCTCAGAGCCGAACAGGCGCATGATGTCATCCTCCAGTGAGAGGAAGAAGCGGGTCTCACCAGGGTCGCCCTGACGGCCGGCGCGGCCCCGCAGCTGGTTGTCGATGCGGCGGGACTCGTGGCGCTCGGTGCCCAGGATGAACAGGCCGCCTACAGTGCGGACCTTGTCCGCCTCCGCCCGGATCTCGTCTTTATACTTGGCCTCCGCCTCGGTGAACATCTTCCGGGCGTTGAGGATATCCTCGTTGTCCGTTTCCGCGAATCCGGTGGCCTCCGCGATAAGCTCGTCGGTCATGCCCGCTTTGCGCAGGTCAGCCTTAGCGAGGAACTCGGCGTTGCCGCCCAGCATGATGTCGGTGCCGCGGCCGGCCATGTTGGTGGCCACGGTGACGGCGCCGAACTTGCCCGCCTGGGCGACGATCTCGGCCTCCTTCTCGTGGTTCTTGGCGTTCAGGACGCTGTGGGCGATGCCCTTGCGCCGGAGCATCTCGGACAGGTGCTCCGACTTCTCGATGGACACCGTGCCCACCAGGACGGGCTGGCCCTTCTGATGGCACTCCTCGATCTGCTGCACAATGGCCCGCAGCTTGCCCGCCTCGGTCTTGTAGACTACGTCAGGCCGGTCAATCCGGGCCAGGGGTTTGTTGGTGGGGATCTCTACAATGTCCAGCTCATAGATAGTGCCGAATTCCTCCTGCTCGGTCATGGCGGTGCCCGTCATACCGGAGAGCTTGTCATAGAGGCGGAAATAGTTCTGGAAGGTGATGGTAGCCAGGGTCTTGGACTCGTTGGCAACCTCCACGTGCTCCTTGGCCTCGATAGCCTGGTGGAGCCCCTCGTTATACCGGCGGCCGAACATGAGGCGCCCGGTGAACTCGTCCACGATGATGACCTGTCCGTCCTTCACCACGTAGTCAATGTCCCTCTTCATCACGCCGTGGGCCTTGATGGCCTGGTTGATGTGGTGGGAGAGGGTGGTATTCTCCGGGTCGGCCAGGTTCTCGATGTTGAAGGCCTGCTCAGCCTTGGCGATGCCCCGGGCGGTAAGGGTGGCGGTGCGGGCCTTCTCGTCCACCACGTAGTCAGCGTCCAGGTTGACGTCCTCTTCCTCCTTGTTGTCCACCTTGGCGATGCGCTGGCACTTCAGGCGGGAGACGAACTGGTCCACGATGGTGTAGAGCTGGGTGGACTTCTCCCCCTGGCCGGAGATGATAAGGGGGGTGCGGGCCTCGTCGATGAGGATGGAGTCCACCTCATCCACGATGGCAAAGGAGTGGCCGCGCTGGACCAGCTCGCTGGAGTAGATGGCCATGTTGTCCCGCAGGTAGTCGAAGCCGAACTCATTGTTGGTGCCGTAGGTGATATCCGCCTGATAGGCGGCCTTCTTGGCCGGGCCCATGACCCCGTGGATGACCAGGCCCACGGTCAGGCCCATGAAGCGGTACACCTTGCCCATCCACTCGCTGTCGCGCTTTGCCAGGTAGTCGTTGACGGTGACGATGTGGACGCCCTTTCCGGCCAGGGCGTTGAGGTAAGCGGGCAGGGTGGCCACCAGGGTCTTGCCTTCACCGGTCTTCATCTCAGCGATGCGGCCCTGGTGAAGGATGATGCCGCCGATGAGCTGGACCCGGTAGGGGCGCATGCCCAGCACCCGCCAGGCCGCCTCCCGGCAGGCAGCAAAGGCCTCGGGCAGGATATCGTCCAACGTCTCACCGTTCTGGAGACGCTCCTTAAATTCGGGGGTCTTGGCCTGCAGCTGCTGGTCTGTCAGGGCCTTGTACTCCTCCTCCAGAGATTCGATCTTATCCACCAGCGGCGTGATGGCCTTGACTTCGCGCTGGGAGGAGGTCCCGAAGATTTTAGTAAATAGACTCATTGGAAAACACCTCGGATGTTGATGTTGATCCTCGATCATTGTGGAAAAAGGGCGTCCTGATGGATCGTAGCATCTCAGTATATCATACCTTTCTCCCGGAAAAAAGGCCAAACTGTAAACTTTGTCTGCGAAAATGCCCAATATCCGGGGGAGTGCCGGGGGAAAATCCGCCGGATATGTATAAATGTACGCCAGTGGTTGACATTTGACCGCGGCTGTGTTAAGGTATTGCTCGAAAACAAAATAGGACAGACGAAGCGCGCAGGAAAACAGCTATGGCTTGCCGAAGGAGTAACACTCTCAGGTGTCCCTGCCGGGACGAGGACTGCGCGTGGATGTGACTCTGGAGAAGCTCGACGATCGGGTGCCGAAGGTGCAAGACGGAAGCGGGGACGCTTTCGCCAATCTCTCAGGCAAAAGGACAGAGACGATGAACTGCCTTGCCGCAGTCCAGGAACGGACCGCGGCGAGGGAGTTTTTCCTCGCCCTATGCGACGGACCGCGGAGCCTGCTCCCCGGTCCATTTTTTGTCCCAAAGGAGAGAGAAAACACTATGTTGGAATCCTTAGAAGCCACGCTCTATCCCATCGTTGTAAACATCAACAACTACCTGTCCAGCTACATCCTGGTCTTCCTACTCATTGCGGTGGGCCTGTGGTACTCCATCCGGACCCGCTTCGTTCAGGTGCGCTGCTTCGGCGAGGGCATGCGGAAGGTATTCGGCAACCTGACCCTGCGGGGCAAAAAGCATGCCAGCGGCATGAGCTCCTTCCAGGCCCTGGCCACCGCCATCGCCGCTCAGGTGGGCACCGGCAACATCGTGGGCTCCGCCGGAGCCATCCTCACCGGCGGACCGGGGGCCATCTTCTGGATGTGGATCATCGCCTTCTTCGGCATGGCCACCATCTACGCTGAGGCCACTCTGGCCATCAAGACCCGCAAGGTAGACCAGGAGGGCAATATTCACGGCGGACCGGTGTACTACATCACCACCGCCTTCCAGGGCGCTTTCGGCAAGTTCCTGGCTGGTTTCTTCGCCGTGGCCATCACCCTGGCCCTGGGCTTCATGGGCTGCATGGTCCAGTCCAACTCCATCGGCTCCACATTCCAGACCGCTTTCGGCGTCCCATCCTGGGTGGTGGGCATCGTGCTGGTGGTCATCTGCGCCATCATCTTCCTGGGCGGCGTACAGCGTCTGGCCTCTGTCACGGAGAAGATCGTCCCTGTCATGGCGGCCATCTTCCTGCTGGGCGGCCTGGTGGTGCTTATCGCCCGTATCCAGTACCTCCCTGCCACCATTGCCATGATCTTCCAGTACGCCTTCCAGCCACAGGCCATCATCGGCGGCGGCTTCGGCGCCGCCCTGAAGACCGCTATCAGCCAGGGCGCCAAGCGGGGCCTGTTCTCCAACGAGGCCGGCATGGGCTCCACCCCCCACGCCCACGCCCAGGCCAATGTGACCGACCCCCACGATCAGGGCGTGGTGGCCATGGTCGGCGTGTTCATCGACACCTTCGTGGTCCTCACCCTGAACGCACTGGTCATCATTTCCACCCTTTACACCGCCGACGGCCCTCTGGCTGGCGGCTACGTGGGCGGGGTGACTGAGGTTCTGGACAAGACCAACCTGGCGCAGACCGCCTTCGGCACTGTGATGGGGGCCGGGCTGGGCGCCAAGTTCGTGGCCATCTGCCTGTTTTTCTTCGCCTTCTCCACCGTGCTGGGGTGGAACCTGTTTGGTAAGATCAACGTGATCTACCTGTTTGGAAAGAAGTCCCCCAAGCTGTGCACCACTATTTATACCGTGGTCGCCCTCATCTTCATTTTCCTGGGCACCACGATGTCCAACGACCTGGTGTGGGAGCTGACCGATATGTTCAACAACCTGATGGTCATCCCCAACGCCATCGCCCTGTTTGCCCTGACCAGCGTGGTAGTCAGGGTGGCCCGGCGGGAGGACCCGGACAGCACCCCCCTGCGCCGGTGAGCCGGCGGCCGCAAGATACAGGAACTCCTTCCCCCGGCCCAGCTGATTTGTGGAAAAAGTAGAAACGGGGACCCGCCTCTTGACAGGAGGCGGGTCTCTGCTGTATTGTGGATGTGGATCATATGACTGACGGAAGTGGAGTGAAACCACAGGGAGTATGATCGTCACCATGCCGACCGTCTGGGCGCTGAAGGGGCCCGGAGGGGCGGCTTTTTTGCGCCCTTTTTTGCCCCGCCATCACAGAAAAGCAAGGAGGAAACAGGATGACGGGATATATCCACTCCATGGAGAGCATGGGGCTGGTGGACGGTCCAGGGGTGCGCGCAGTGGTCTTTCTCCAGGGCTGCCCCCTGCGGTGCCGCTACTGTCACAACCCCGACACCCAGTGCGGGGGCGGCCGGCCGGTGGAGGACGGCACGCTGGTCCGCAGGCTGCTGCGCTTCCGCAGTTACTTTGACCGCTCCGGCGGGGGCGTGACCTTCTCCGGCGGCGAGCCTCTGGCCCAGCCGGACTTTCTGCTGGCGTGCCTCAGGCGGCTGAAGGCGGAGGGTGTCCATACCTGTCTGGACACCTCGGGAGCCGGAAGGGGAATTTATGGGGAGATCCTGGCCCACACCGACCTGGTGCTCTATGATGTGAAGCACCATGAGCCGGCGGGCTACAAGGCAGTCACCGGCGGGGACATGGCCGCCACCCTGGACTTTGTAGAAGCAGTGCGCCGGGCGGGCACCCCCATGTGGGTCCGCCACGTGGTGGTCCCCGGCCTCACCGACAGCCGGGCCCACCTGGAGGGACTGCGGGCCTATGTGGACACCCTGCCCCATGTGGAGCGTGTAGAGCTGCTGCCCTTCCACAAGCTGGGGGCCCACAAGTATGAGGCTCTGGAACGGACCGACCCTCTGGCAGGTACACCCCCAATGGACCGGGATCTGTGCCGGCGGCTGGAGCGGGAATTTTTTGCTCCCTACACCACAACTGCGGAGAAAGGAAGAGCGGTATGAAGATGGAAAATCAGGCATGGAAGGGCTTTCATGGCGGCGAGTGGCAGCGCAGCATCGATGTGCGCTCCTTTATTCAGAAGAACTGGACCCCCTACGAGGGGGACGGCAGCTTTCTTACCGGCCCCACACGGCGCACCCGGGCGGTGTGGGAGCGGTGTGAGGACCTGCTGCGCCAGGAGCTGCGGAAGGGCGTGCTGGATGTGGAGACCCACATCGTCTCCGGAATCGACAGCTTTGCCCCCGGCTATATCGACCGGGAGAACGAGGTCATCGTGGGCCTTCAGACCGACGCGCCCCTCAAGCGCATCGTCAACCTGTACGGCGGAACCCGGATGGCCCGGTCCGCCCTGGAGCAGTACGGCTATCGCCTGGACCCGGAGATCGAGGACCACTTCTCCCAGTACCGCAAGACCCACAACGAGGGGGTCTTTGACGCTTACCCGGAGCGCACCCGGAAGGCCCGCCACGCCGGCCTGCTCACCGGCCTGCCGGACGCCTACGGCCGGGGGAGGATCATCGGGGACTACCGCCGGGTTGCCCTGTACGGCATCGACCGGTTGGTGGAGGAAAAAAGACGGGACCTGGACGCCCTGGACGGCCCCATGGACGAGGAGCGCATCCGCCTGCGGGAGGAGGTCTCGGAGCAGATCCGGGCCCTGGAGGAGATGAAAAAGATGGCCGCACGGTATGGGGTGGACCTGTCCCGCCCCTCCGCCACTGCCCGGGAGGCGGTGCAGGCGGTCTACCTGGCCTATCTGGCAGGGATCAAGGAGAACAACGGGGCCGCCACCTCCCTGGGCCGCACCTCCACCTTCCTGGACATCTACCTCCAGCGGGACCTGGAGGCAGGGGTCATCACCGAGGAGGAGGCCCAGGAGCTGATCGACCAGTTCATCATCAAGCTGCGGCTGGTCCGCCACCTGCGTACGCCGGAGTACAACGAGCTCTTCGGCGGGGACCCCACCTGGGTCACCGAGGCCATCGGCGGCATGTCTATTGACGGGCGCACCCTGGTGACCCGAACCTCCTTCCGCTATCTCCACACCCTGGGCAACCTGGGCAGCGCCCCGGAGCCCAACCTCACCGTGCTGTGGTCGGAGCACCTCCCCGCCCCCTTCAAGGCCTTCTGTGCCAAAATGTCCATCCTCACCGACTCCATCCAATACGAAAATGACGACGTGATGCGCCCGGTGTATGGGGATGACTACGCCATCTCCTGCTGTGTGTCCGCCATGGCGGTGGGCAAACAGATGCAGTTCTTCGGCGCCCGGTGCAACATCGCCAAATGCCTGCTGTACGCCATCAACGGCGGCGTAGACGAGCGCACCGGTGAGACGGTGGTCCCCGGCATCCGTCCCATCCTGGACGAGGTGCTCTCCTATGAAGCGGTCCGGGCCAACTATGAGCAGGTGCTCTCCTATGCCGCGGAGCTGTATGCGGACACGGTGAACATCATCCACTACATGCACGACAAATACGCCTATGAAGCCAGCCAGATGGCCCTCCATGACACTCAGGTGGAGCGGCTCACCGCCTTCGGCATTGCCGGCCTCTCCGTGGCCGCCGACTCCCTTTCCGCCATCCGCTATGCCTCCGTCCGGCCGGTACGGAATGAGGCCGGGGTGGCGGTGGAATTTGAGACGGAGGGGGATTTCCCAAAATACGGAAACGACGACGACCGGGCGGATGACGAGGCGGTGTTCGTGGTGCGGACCTTCATCCGGGAACTGAAAAAACACCCCCTCTACCGGGGAGCGAAGCACACCCTGTCCGCCTTGACCATCACCTCCAACGTGATGTACGGGAAAAAGACAGGCTCCACCCCCGATGGGCGCAAGCTGGGAGAGCCCCTGGCCCCCGGTGCCAACCCCATGCACGGCCGGGACGAGAACGGGGCCCTGGCCAGCCTGAACTCGGTGGCCAAGATCCCCTATCGGAACGTGTGCCAGGACGGGGTCTCCAACACCTTCTCCATCGTTCCCCACGCCCTGGGGAGGGACCAGGGGGAGCGGGAGGCCAATCTGGTGGCCATTCTGGACGGCTACTTCTGCCAGGGGGCCCACCACCTGAACGTGAACGTGATGGACCGGGCCACCCTGGAGGACGCCATGGAACACCCGGAGAAATATCCCAGTCTCACCATCCGTGTCTCGGGCTACGCGGTCAACTTCAACCGCCTGTCCCGAGAGCAGCAGGAGGAGGTCATCAAGCGCACCTTCCACTGCGCCCTGTGAGCCAGAGAGCCCCGGCGGTGACACCGCCGGGGCTCAAGTACTTTTGAGCGGCCGCACAGGCCGGCCGCCGGAAAGATGCTTTGCAGAGGTCCATAGGAGGCGACCGCCCCACAGGGGCACAGGGGCCTGCAGGGTGATATTCCTTCCGGCCCCTGTGCAGGGCGCCCGCTTCCGGCTGCGGGGCAGGTCCCGGGCAGCAGCACGCCGGAGCGCCCCATTGGGAAAAGCGCCCGCCCCGCCAGGAAAACGTGCCCTCTTTTCTCCCTTGTAACGGGTTGTCAGACGGAGAATTTTAGGATACAATAAAGTGCTAAGGTCTTTACATCTCGGCAAAGGAGGGGCACACCTATGGAGGTCACCCTGCGCACCTGTCAGAGCGTCCCGTTTTACGCCTGTGGCGGCTTTGATCCATCCGTCTGCGCCCATGGCTTCTCCACCCGGCTGGGCGGCGTCTCTCCCGCTCCCTGGGACAGCCTGAACCTGGGTGCTAACCGGGGGGACGCCCCGGAACGGGTGGCGGAGAATTTCCGCCGCTTCTGCTCTGCGGCGGGGGCCGACCCCGCCGCCCTGGTGAAGAACCATCAGGTCCACGGGGATCTGGTGCGGCCCGTCACCCGGAGAGATGTGATGTCCAGCTCCGCTGAGCCCGGCGTGTATGAGGCGGACGGCCTTATCACGGACGAGCCCGGCCTGTGCCTGACCATCTTTTCCGCCGACTGCATCCCCGTGCTGCTGCTGGACCCGGTGCGCCGCTGCGCTGCTGCTGTCCACGCCGGCTGGCGGGGGACCGCCCTGGGCATCGCAGCCCGGGCCGCCCTCCGGATGCGGGAGGACTACGGCTGCCGCCCGGAACATATCCGGGCCGCCATCGGGCCTGGGATCTCCCCCTGCTGCTTTTTGACCCGCGACGACGTGCCTGGTGCCCTCCGGGATGGGCTGGGCAGTCAGGCGGAGACCTGCATACGCCCGGCGGAGGACGGGCGCTGGCACGTGGACCTGAAGGGGGCCAACGCCCTCTGGCTCCGCCGTGCGGGGCTCTCACCGGAGCACATCGCCCTCTGCCCGGACTGCACCGCCTGCCGCACCGACCGCTTCTGGTCTCATCGGGTGATGGGGGAGCGGCGGGGCAGCATGGCCGCCATTATCCAACTTTTATGACTGTGAGGTTCCCCATGGGTCGTCGGCGTATTTTCCTGCTGCTTCTCAGCGCGGCGCTGGCCCTGTCCCTTGCCGGCTGCGGCCAGGCGGAGCCCCCTTCCGCCTCCGGCACGGACTTCTCCTCTGCGGCGAAGGAGGAGCAGGCCATCCCCGCCTCTATCCCCTTTACCCTCGCCTTTTACCCCGAGTACACGCTCCACCCCGCCCGGGCGGCCAACCGGGCAAATCTGACTCTGGGCTCCCTGCTCTATGAGGGGCTCTTCTCGGTGGACGCCTCTTTTCAGGCCCAGCCCCTGCTGTGCAGCGGTTACACCGTCAGCGAGGACGGGCTGACCTGGACCTTCACCCTGAGGGAGGGGATCACCTTTTCCGATGGCACCCCCCTGACGGGGACGGTTGCCGCCCAGGCCCTCCGGGACGCTATGGCGCCGGACTCCCACTACGCCCAGCGGCTGGGGGGCGTGCGATCGGTGGCCGCCGGAGAGGGGACGGTGACCGTCACTCTTTCCACCCCCAACGGGGCGCTGCCGGTTCTGCTGGACATCCCCATTGCCCTGGGAGACGGGGACCGCCCCCTGGGGACCGGCCCCTATGTGCTGACGGAGGAGGCAACAGGGGAGACCGTCCTCACTGCCCGCTCCGGCTGGTGGCAGGGCAGGTCCCTCCCATTCCAGACCATCCATTTAGCCTCGGTGGGGCAGGCGGACGACCTGATCTCCTCCTTTGACGCCGGGGACATCACCCTGCTGGATGCCGACCTCACTGGCACCAACAGCCTGGGCTACTCCGGCAGTTATGAGGCATGGGATTACAGCACCACCAATCTGATCTATCTGGGCTTCAACACCCAGCGGGGACCTTTCCGCTCCGCCCAGCTGCGGCGTGCCCTGTCCCGGGGCATCGACCGGCGGTCCATTGCGGAGATCTCCTTTGCCCACCACGCCGTCCCCACAGCGCTACCCATCCACCCTGACAGCCCGCTGTACCACCAACTGCTGTCAGACTCCGCGGACTACTCCCCCGACGATCTGGTGAAGGGTCTGGAAGGGCAGCAGCTGGGCAGCGACGGGCTGGTCTTTCTGGTGAACAGCGAGAACAGCAGCAAGGTGGCCGCCGCCCAGCGCATCGTGGACCAGCTCTCAGGGGCCGGAGTGTCCATCTCTCTGGAGCGCCTTTCCTGGACCGAATATCTGGCCGCCCTGGAGCGGGGGGACTTTGATCTGTATCTGGCGGAGGTGCGCCTCACCGCCGACTTCGATCTGACTCAGCTGGTGGGAACGAGGGGCGGCCTGAATTACGGCGGCTGGTCCGACCCGGCCACCGACGGCCTGCTATCCGCCTTCCGGGCCGCGGGCGCGGAGCTGCGCTCCTCTGCCGCCGCCTCACTGTGCTCCCACCTGATCCAGAACGCCCCCATCGTCCCCATCTGCTTCAAAAACGGCTCCGTGCTGACCCAATGGGGACGGCTAAGCGGACTGGACCCAGTGCGGGACAACGTGTTCCATGGGCTGGAGAACTGGGTCCTGGACCCCTGACCGCCCGCTCCAGCGTGGGAGGTCCACCGCCTTTCCCATCCTGAACTATCCACAAAGGTTTCCCTTGCGCGCCCCCGCTCCCCCGGGGGCGGGACACACAGACGGATCGAAACATAAAAAATAATATATATCTGGAGGAATGGACATGAGCGTACTGCGCTGTTATTCACAGAAAAAGACCGGATTCGATGTGGAGGCCCAGGGGCTGCTGGGTGCTCTGCGGGACCAGCTGGGCATCCGCGGCCTGGAGTCTGTGGTCATTCTGAACCGCTACGACGCCGACCAGATCGACCCCGCGATCTATGAGCAGGCCAAGGGCATCGTCTTCTCCGAGCCCCAGGTGGATGCGGTGTATGACGAGACTTTCCCCGTCCCCGAGTATCCCCACCGCATCCTGGCGGTGGAGGCCCTGCCGGGGCAGTTCGACCAGCGGGCCGACTCCGCCGCCCAGTGCATCCAGCTCATGGCCGGGGTGGACCGCCCCCTGATCGCCTACGCCAAGGTGTACCTGCTGGGCGGCCGGCTCACTGAGGAGGAGCTGGACAAGATCCGCCGCTACCTCATCAACCCGGTAGAGAGCCGGGAGGCCTCCATGGACAAGCCGGCCACCCTGGTCCGCACCCACGAGGCCCCCGACCATGTGGCCGTGATCCAGGGCTTTACCACCCTGGACGAGCCCGGACTGGCCGGCCTGCTCTTCCAGCTGGGGCTGGCCATGGACCTGGACGACCTGAAGTTCCTCCAGGCCTATTTCCGGGATGAGGAGAAGCGGGACCCCACCATCACGGAGGTCCGTGTGGTGGATACCTACTGGTCTGACCACTGCCGCCACACCACCTTTTCCACCCACATCGACCGGGTGGAGATCCTGGACCCCGCGGTGGACTCCGCCTACCGCCGCTACCTCACCGCCCGAGCGGAGGTGTACGGACCGGAGAAGGCCGCGGCCCGGCCCCAGACCCTGATGGACCTGGCCACCATCGGAGCCAAGGTGCTGAAAAAGCGGGGCTTGCTCCAGAACCTGGACCAGTCGGAGGAGATCAACGCCTGTTCCATCCACGTCACCGCCACGGTGGACGGGGAGGCGCAGGACTGGTTGCTCATGTTCAAGAACGAGACCCACAACCACCCCACCGAGATCGAACCCTTCGGCGGCGCGGCCACCTGCATCGGCGGCTGCATCCGGGACCCGCTTTCCGGCCGGGCCTATGTGTATCAGGCTCTGCGCCTGACCGGGTGCGGCGACCCCCGCGCCCCCTATGACCGGACCATGGAGGGCAAGCTGCCCCAGCGCAAGCTGGCCACCACCGCCGCCGCCGGCTACTCTTCCTACGGCAACCAGATCGGCCTGGCCACCGGCCATGTGGCCGAGGTGTACCACGACGGCTATGTGGCCAAGCACCTGGAGGTGGGCGCCGTGGTGGGCGCCGCGCCGGCCTCCAACGTGGTGCGGGAGCGTCCTGCCCCCGGGGACGTGGTCGTCCTGCTGGGCGGCCGCACCGGCCGGGACGGCATCGGCGGAGCCACCGGCTCCTCCAAGAGCCACAACAAGGCTTCCCTCACCACCATGGCCAGCGAGGTCCAGAAGGGCAACGCCCCCGAGGAGCGGAAGATCCAGCGCCTCTTCCGGGACAGCCAGGTCACCCGCATGATCAAGCGGTGCAACGACTTCGGCGCCGGCGGCGTCTCCGTGGCCATCGGCGAGCTGGCCGCCGGCCTGCGCATCGACTTGGACGCGGTACGCAAGAAGTATGACGGCCTGGACGGCACCGAACTGGCCATCTCTGAGAGCCAGGAGCGCATGGCAGTGGTGGTGGCCCCGGAGGACGCGGACCGCTTCATCGCCGCCGCTCAGGCGGAAAACCTGGAGGCATACCCCGTGGCGGTGGTCACGGAGAGCCCCAGGATGGTGATGACCTGGAAGGGCCAGACCATCGCCGACCTGTCCCGGGCTTTCCTGGACACCAACGGGGCGGACAAGCACACCTCTGTCACCGTACCCGACCGCTCCGCCGCCCAGCGGCAGCCCTCCCCCCGGTTCCGGGACCTGCGGGACATGGCCTCCAGCCTGAAGTGCGCCTCCCGCCGGGGACTGACCGAGCGGTTTGACGGCTCCATCGGCGCCGCCTCCGTGCTCATGCCCTTCGGCGGGAGCACCCAGCGCACCCCGGCCCAGTCTATGGCCGCCCTGCTGCCCGTGCTGCCCGGCCAGAGCACCGACCTGTGCTCCGTGATGGCCTGGGGCTTCGACCCAGACACCATGGTCCGCGACCCCTTCACCGGTGCGGCTGCCTCAGTGGTGGACTCTATGGCCAAGCTGGTGGCCGCCGGCTGTGACCGCCGCCAGGCCTACCTCACTTTCCAGGAGTATTTTGAGAAGCTTCGGGACGAGCCCCTGCGCTGGGGCAAGCCCTTCTCTGCCCTGCTGGGGGCCCTGGACGCCCAGCTGGGGCTGGATGTGGCTGCCATCGGCGGCAAGGATTCCATGTCTGGCTCCTTCCTGGATCTGGACGTGCCCCCCACGCTGATCTCCTTCGCCATCGCCCCCGCCAAGGCCGGGGAAGTGCTCACGCCCGAATTCAAGGGGGCGGGGCACCCGGTGTATCTGCTGCCCGGCTTCCCCTCCTATGGGGAGCTGAAGACTGCCTGGGACTCCTTCCACCAGTTGTGCCGCCAGGGCAAGGTGAAGGCCGCCTGGGCGGTGGAGGCCGGCGGCGTGGCCGAGGCGGTGATGAAGATGTCCTTCGGCAACTCCATCGGCTTCCAGGCCGATGTGGATGCCGCCGCTCCCTGGTACGGCCCCTGCTCCGGCGCCATCGTGTTTGAGCTGGAAGGGGAGGAGTTCCTCCCCGGCATGGCCTGGCGCATCGGCACCACCACCCAGGAGCCAGTCATTACCATCGGGGAGGACACCGCCTCCGTTGCCGAGCTGCTGGAGCGGAACGAAGGGGTGCTGGAGCAGGTGTATCCCACCCGGGCGGGAAAGACGGAAAAAGTGGAGGCCATCTCCTGCGGGGAGCGAGCCCCCATCGTCTGCCAGAGCCGGACGGCCCGGCCCCGGGCGGTCATCCCTGTCTTCCCCGGCACCAACTGCGAATATGACACCGCCCAGGCATGCCTGCGGGCGGGCATCCAGCCCGAGATCGTGGTGGTCCGCAACCTGTCCACCGACCTGCTGGCCCAGTCCGCTCAGGCCCTTGAAGAGGCCATCCGCCGCAGCCAGATGGTGGTCCTGCCCGGCGGCTTCTCCGGCGGCGACGAGCCCGACGGCTCCGGAAAGTTCATCGCCTCCTTCCTGCGCAACCCCCGGCTGACCGATGCGATCCATGACCTGCTTCGGGACCGGGACGGCCTGATGCTGGGCATCTGCAACGGCTTCCAGGCCCTCATCAAGCTGGGGCTGGTCCCATACGGGGAGATCCGCCCCATGGACGATCAGTGCCCCACTCTGACCTACAACCTGATCGGCCGGCACCAGAGCCGGTACGTCACCACCCGGGTGGCCTCGGTCCGTTCCCCCTGGATGCTGAAGTCCCAGGTGGGCGACCTGCACGCCATCCCCATCTCCCACGGCGAGGGCCGCTTTGTGGCCTCCGACGAGATGGTCCGCCGTCTGATCCAGAACGGCCAGGTGGCCACCCAGTATGTGGACGGGGCGGGCGTCCCCTCCCTGGACATCGACGTCAACCCCAACGGCTCCATCATGTCCATCGAGGGCATCTTCTCCCCGGACGGCCGGGTGTTCGGCAAGATGGGGCACTCGGAGCGGTACGGCGACTTTGTGGGCCGGAACATTCCCGGAGATAAGCACCAGCCGCTGTTCGAGTCCGGCGCGGAATATTTCAAGTAAAATGTCAAAAAACACTCCCCCGAACGCAGTAAGCCTTCGGGGGAGTGTTTTGTATCCAGGGAGCTGTCGGCGCGCGGTTCCATTTAACACCAGTTTACATGGGGTACAGGGTCATAGCGATCAGGGTGCCCACGATCCCGCGGACCACGCCGGGAATGAGTCCGACTTTCAGGCAGGTCTTAGCGCTGTATCCGCCAGCATTCATCGCCATAGGGACCACAGCAGTGGCCATGGGGGTGACCAGAGAGGACATGGTGGACAGCGCCACCAGGATGATGGGACCGCGGGGGTCACAGCCGATAGAACTGCATGTAATGACCACCAGGGGGATCAGCACCGTGCTCACGGCCCGGTTGTACAGCAGGGAGGTCATCAGGAAGCCCACCACATAGAAAGTGAAGCCGACAATATAGCCGTTGGTAATCCCATCCAGCATCTTGGAGAACACATCGGCCAGCATTTCGGCGGCACCGGTCTGGGCCAGAGCCGTTCCAAATGCGGACACGCCCACATATAGCAGGACGGTGCTCATGTTCATGTTTTCAATGGCTTCCCGCTCTGTCAGCACCCCGGAGGCCACCAGAACGATGGCGCCGATCAGCGTCACCTGCCAGGAGGTATAGCCCAGCATCAGGCCGAGAATGACGGCCACGAACACACCGTAGCCCAGGAACTCCCGCACCGGACTGAGGGGAGCCTGCTCCTGGAGCTTGCGCCCGCCGATGGCCGTAATGGGCCGCTCCGGCTGATCGGGGAGGAAGCGAGGAACAACAAAAATGGCCAGCAGGATAGTGACGATCCCCACCGGCAGGAAGACCGCCGTCTCGTTCCACATGTTCAGCTGGGTAGAGGTCCACCCATAGGACTCCATGTACCCGTTCTGCGTCACATACCAGGCGGCATAGGGGCCGATGGGCTCGATGATGAAGCTGGTGGAAACGGCCGCGATGGCAATGGGGTACATCATTTTGGAGGGACTGATGTTCATTCTGTCGCACATGTTCTGGACCAGCGGGTGGACCAGCGCGAAGATGGCCACGATACTGGGCACGAACTGTCCAATGATGCAGGTGATCACCACATAGGACGCCAGTACCTTGGTGAAGGAGCCCTCCGTGACCTTGTACAGCAACCTGGTGACATTATTGATCATCTGGGTCCGGGTCAGTCCCGCGGCCACTACGAACATGGAGGCCATGGTGATGACCGTGTTGCTGCCAAATGTGGCAATGGCCGCACTGCTGTCCAGGCATCCGAAGAGCACCAGGGCCACCATGGCCGCCAGCGCGGTAAAGGACATGGGGATCTTGTTCGTGAAGAACAGAACAAGCATCACCACAAACAGCGCGATACAGATTACAATAGGTGACATTCTTTTTTCCTCCTCTGCTTTTCTCCGTCTCAGGCTATGCCCGCCCCTCCCTACCAAGCGGGCCACTTTTCCGTGCGCCGGCCAGAGCCGTTCAGTCGATCCTAGGCTTTACCTCCGGCGGTATGGGGGACGCGTATTTCTGACCACCTGTGCGTTGGCAGAATTCCTCCTGGGCCCGGCGTATGATCTCGGGG
This sequence comes from Lawsonibacter asaccharolyticus, assembly GCF_022453915.1. NCBI lineage: Bacteria > Bacillati > Bacillota > Clostridia > Eubacteriales > Oscillospiraceae > Lawsonibacter > Lawsonibacter asaccharolyticus. Next base: position 289,837 of record NZ_CP091870.1, on the reverse strand, counting down.
TCCTCCAGCGCGTCAATGGCCGACCCGGCCATGACCTTGGCGGCATAAAGCATCCCCTTTTTTGCCATAGCAGATTTCCCTACAGCTACCATCTGCCAGGAGTGCATGGGCACTCCTGCTGGCATGGTGGCGGCATTGATCTGCGCTACCGGGCAGTTCCAGCTTACATCGCCCACATCGGAGGAGACAAAGCCCTGACGTTCTCTGGCCAGCGGGAGCACGATCCTATGGACCAGGGAATCGGCATCCGCCGCCACTCTGGCACGCTCCTCCGGGTCGGTAATCTCAGCGGCCACAGTATCGAAATAAGAGTGTACTGGGCCCAATGTCTCCCGAATGCGCCGGGCCAGTTCCAGGTCCTCCTCCTCCAGCTGGACAGGGGCGACCTCCACCAAGTTTCGCTGCATCAGCTGGTTGAGCTCCGTGTTAATGAGCATGTTGGAGCATGATTTGATAAATGTGATCTCCACCTCTGTCCCTGTCATCATTGCCGCTCCTCTGGCAATTTGATTGACCCGCTGGTAGAGCTCCTTTACCTGAGGCAGCTGGACTGCTCTCAGCAGATACAGTGCCTGGGCGTGGGACTGCACTACACCGGGGGCATTGCCCCCTGTATCAGTGATGGCATAGTGGATGCGGGTGTCTGTGGGGACGTGTTCTCGCAGGAACTGCACTCCCACATTCATCAGCTCCAGGGCGTCCAAGGCGCTCCTTCCCAGCTCGGGAGACATGGCTGCGTGGGCCGACACTCCCTGGAAGCGGTAGCTGATCTGGTAGTTGGCCATGGTGCTCTCCGTAGAGACGCTATTTACTTCCCCGGGATGCCAGCTGAAAGCGATGTCCACTCCATTAAACACGCCATCCCGCGCCATGAATCCTTTCCCGGACCCGTTTTCTTCCGCCGGGCATCCGAAGAATTTGACGGTGCCGGGGAGGCCGGAGTCCTGCAGGTAGTGCTTCAGGGCGATGGCGGCGGCCAGCGAGCCGACCCCCAGCAGATTGTGCCCGCACCCGTGTCCGGGGCCGTTCTCTTCCACCGGCCGCTTTTCGTCCGCTCCGGCCGCCTGGCTGAGACCGGGCAGCGCGTCAAATTCTCCCAAAAATCCGATCACCGGCCCGCCCTGGCCATAGGTCCCGGAAAAGGCGGTGGGGATGCCGGCCAGCTCCCGCTCCACCTGAAAGCCCTCCTGCTCCAGCGTCTTGCCATAGAGCTCAGCGGCATAGCGCTCGTGGAACCCGGTCTCCGGGTGGTCCCACAGCGTGTCGCTCATGGGCCAAAGCAGCGCCTTTTTTTCCTCAATGACCTCCAGCGCCCGCTCCTTTTTTGTCGCCATTTACTCGTTCTCCTTCCTACTGCTCCTGTCTCGGAATTATTGGAAATTAAATATATAATTACAGACATGTTTCGGAAATTATGGTGTAACTATACTATTTCCATGCCCAGACTGTCAATAGAAAAGGACAGCATTTTTTAATTTCCCCGTTTATTACAAATATTTTGTTCTTGATTTAGTCAGATCACCAGCTTTATCTTGCATATCTGGCCGTTCTTTTGGACATCTTGATTTGACGACACGCAGAAAAGATTTTCGTCTTATTTTGCGTCATACGCTTGTCTGCGCGGAGCGGTTCCGATATAATATGAGCTGAGGTGATCGGTCCCAATGAACTCTGTCGGCATTTTTACCACCACACGCTCCCTCCAGCACATCATGGACATCGATCAGGAGATCCGCACCTTCTGCAATGTCACCTACCTGCCCTATACCACTCTGGAGCACCTGCTCTATCTCTATGAGCAAAACGCGGAGCAGTTCGATGCCCTGATATTCAGCGGTTCCTACCCTTATAATGTCATCCGAAAGCGATTTCCCAGTGTGGAAGAGATCCCCCATTCCTACTTCAATATCTCTGACCGAGACTACTATCAGCTGATCGCCCACCTGGCGGTCCAAAATCCGGAGCTTGATTTCTCACGCATTTACTTCGACCGGCCGGAGATCCCAGTAGATTTCCACTCTATCTTTCTCAGGGACGGTGTCCCTCTCTTGGGCACCGCCCCCATCGACTGGAGCACAGTGGACGCCGCGGACTGGTATCAGCCTCTCAAACTGTACTACAAAGAGATTTGGGACAGCGGAAAGGTGGACCTGCTGGTGACCCGTTTCGGCAGTATGGAGGACTACTTCCGTCAGCACAATATCCGCCACAGGTTCCTTTTCCCCTCTCCCGGTTCTATGCTGGAGACCTTCCGCGGTCTGGTCATGCAGCTGCGCACCCAGTCTATGCATGATTCCGCCGCCTGCCTGGGGCTGATCCGTTCCATCATGCCCCTGTCCAAGGAACAGTGGGCCGCACTGGGGGACCGTCTTCAGGCCTGCAATAAACAATTCGGCACCCCCTTCCTCATCTATGAGCACGGGGAGCACTATGAGATCACCACCAATATTTCAGTCCTGAAAGACCTCACGCAGCAGTACACCATCTGTCCTGTGACTGCCTTTCTGGAGGCGGGACTGGATTTTCCCATCTGTACCGCCTGGGGCTGTGCCGGCAACGTAGTGGATGCCCACCGAAACGCCCAGCGGGCGCTGAAAGAGGCGCTGCTGTGCAAGGGGTCCGCCGCCTTTATCGTGATGGAGGACAACACCATCATCGGCCCGCTCTCCAGCGTCCGCCGCATTTCCTATACTGATGCGCCCGATGAAAAGCGGCTGGAGCTCAGCCGCCGTCTCTCCATCTCCCCCCTCTATTTGAGTAAGATCGTCTCCGTCCTTACCCAGAAAGGAAACGACACTCTCTCTGCGGAGGAGCTATCCTTCTATCTGGATATCACCCCTCGCAGTGCTCTCCGGATCCTATCCAAGCTGGAGGCCGGCGGCTACGCCTCTGTACAGTTCCGGCGGCAGCTCAACTTGAGAGGCCGCCCGGCCAAGATCTATCAGATCCACATCCAGGACCTGACCTGACACCCCCAAACCTGTCTCATCCGCAGGAGGTACTACGCCTATGAAAAAGATCCCTACATACAGCGGGACTCTGCGCAGCCATTTGCTGGCCGTCCCCCACTGTATTTCAGAATGCAGCGGCATCCGCATCTTTGGCCGCCGCATCAAATCCCTGGTGTTCACCACCGATGTAGCCATCATCAAGAACGTCAACGGAGACGCCATCATCGCGGTCTATCCCTTTACCCCCCAGCCCTCCATCGCCCAGGCCATCATCAGTGTGGCCGACGTCCCGGTGTTCGTGGGCGTGGGAGGCGGGATGACCAGCGGCTCCCGCTCCGTCCGGCAGGCGGAGTACGCAGAGCACCAGGGGGCCTTCGGCGTTGTGGTCAACGCCCCCATCACAGACGAGACCATCACCCAGATCAAGCATGTGGTGGACATCCCGGTCATCGCCACCATCATCTCTTCTGAGATGGATGTCGCCGGGCGTGTCCGGGCCGGAGCCGATATTCTGAATATCTCAGGGGCCGCACGCACCCCTGAGATCGTGGCCAAGATTCGAAAAGATTTCCCAGACATCCCCATCATTGCCACCGGGGGCCCCACAGAGGAGGACATCCTCCGCACCATCCAGGCCGGAGCCAACGCCATTACTTATACCCCTCCCTCCACCGGTGAGCTGTTTTCCGTGCGGATGCACCAGTACCGCGCCCAGTTCCATCCGGAATAAAAGGTATGACCGCCGCCGCTTTTAAGCTGTTTTTAATGCTGGCTTTCTCCCCCTTTCAGAATCAAATGGTAGGATAGCGTCAGTAGGAAGGAGGAAATTCAAAATGATTACCCTATTCACGCTGTCTCTGCTCTGCCTGGCTGTGATCCTGGTCCTGGGCGTGGTGCTGACCATCCTCAGTGTGCCGTTCCTAGTCATCCTGGGCCTGCTGCCCTGGCTTCTGCGCATCGCCGCCGCGGTCCTGCTGATCCGCGGACTGCTGGACCATCCCTTCCGTTGGGAAAATCTGATCCCTGCCGCTGTCGCCTTTGGGCTTTCTGTTCTTCTGCACTGACCTAAAGAGCAGGGGCGGAGCCCCCTTCGTCCCCGCTCTTTTCCCACCGGAAAAAATAACAGATTTTCTTGCAAAAAAATGTTGACAAATCGGAACACTTCGGTTATACTAACTCTTGCCCTGTTCGAGACGGGCAGACATGGCGGCATAGCTCAGTTGGCTAGAGCATGCGGTTCATACCCGCAGTGTCCCCGGTTCAAATCCAGGTGCCGCTACCATTACAATCTAACAGAGCATTGGCTCTGAGCCATATACGGCCCGGTGGTCAAGCGGCTAAGACACCGCCCTTTCACGGCGGTAACACGGGTTCGATTCCCGTCCGGGTCACCACCTTTTTTTGAGCCGTCCATATGGAGGCATAGCTCAGCCGGTAGAGCGTCCGCCTCACACGCGGAAGGTCACAGATTCGAGTTCTGTTGTCTCCACCAAGAGGAAGAGTGCCACACCAATAGGTGTGGCACTCTTCTTATATTGTTCTGAGACGGGAACGATTTCCCTGTCCCTGTGAAACAAAATGCAGGATCTGCGCAGCAATTTTCTCTGGGTATCATAAGAACACCGATTTGCGCGATGTCTACCAAAAGTCTACCAAAAAAGGGCGGCGGGGGCCTGGAGTTTCAGGGCCCTGCCGTTCCTTCTGTTTTTGCGTGTCTACCAAATGTCTACCAGGGAAACTTTTTAGGCGTGATCCCAGAGATTTTTCCCCTGATCTTCCCCTTTTTATAACCAATTCCTCCTGTGCCAGAAGTGTTGTACAGGCATAGTGGGCCGAAATGTTCCGGAAAGGCCCAGTTTGTCAGAAAACAGCGACTTTTGTCAATATAAAAAGGAGGAATATCCAATGAGAAACCTGAAGCGTGCTCTCAGCCTGGCTCTGGCTTCCGTTATGCTCCTGGGCATGATGGTCGTGGGCTCCAGCGCTAAGGGTATCGACGATTTCACCGACAAGGCCGAGATCGTCAATCAGGATGCCGTGGCGGTCACCTCTGCCATCGGCATGTTCGAAGGCTACGAGGACGGGTCCTTCGGCCCCGAGAACGTAGTCACCCGCGCCGAGATGGCGGTCATCATCTGCACCATGCTGTATGGCGCCGGTGTGAACGTCAACCAGTTCGCGGAGACCAGCGTGTTCACCGACGTCCCCGCCTGGGCGCAGGGCTATGTGAACCTGTGCTCCAGCCTGGGCATCGTGGCCGGTGTGGGCGACGGCAAGTTCGACCCCAACGCCACCGTGACCACCGCGCAGGCCGTGCTGATGCTGTGCCGCGCCCTGGGCTACTTCCAGAGCGCCGCTGACTTTGGCGACAACTGGATGCTGGCCGCCACCGCCAAGGGCACCGCTCTGGGCCTGTACGGCGACCTGAAGCTGGCCGCCAACGAGGGTCTGACCCGCGACAACGTGGCTGAGCTGGTGTTCAACGCCCTGACCAAGGCTGTGCCCGTTCAGTACAATGAGCTGCTGGGCGTGTACTACAACGAGAACCAGGGCATCATCTACTCCCTGGAGTTCAACTACCTGCAGACCCTGGGCTATAAGAACTTCGACCTGGTCTATAAGACCAACACCGAGACCATCTATGGCCGTCCCGCCACCACCTGGGGCACCGGCTCTTACAACGTCAAGACTGAGGCTGGCAGCACCAGCAAGACCGATAATCTGACCGAGGACGGCGGTCTGATCACCTCCTTGGTCCGGATGCTGGACAAGGATCAGATCATCACCGTTGCCAACATCCCCGACTATGTCTACACCGAGGATACTGACTCCGAGGATGTGTACAAAGATCTGGGCAAGAGTGTCTGCACCGAGCTCAGCGAGGACAAGAAGGACGGCTACGACTGGACCGTGTTTGTAAACGGCAAGGAGTGGTCTGGCAAGGACGACGAGAAAATCGTTCTGCCCGAGAGCAAGAATAGCGATACCTACCGCTACACTGCCGACGGGACTGTCACCGAGATCTACATCGACGACGCTGACCAGACTGTCACTGTTGTTGAGATCAACAACTACATCGGCCAGGTCACCAAGGTGAAAGAGGATGCTGACGGCGAGTACATCACCGTGAAGCCCCTGTCCAAGGGCGTGCCCGCTCTGGACGACAAGACCTTCTATGTGGAGGGCTTTGCTGAGGATGACTATGTTGTCTTCACCGTGGACCAGAATGACGACGATGAGTATGTTATCGCCGAGGCTTTTGCTCCCGAGACTGCTTCCGGCGAGGTCAGCCGCGTGGAGAAGGACGACGACAGCAAGGATACCTATCTGAAGCTGGATGACGGCACCAAGTACCCCTACTCCTATTCTGTTGATAGAGACAGCGACGAGCGCGACCACATGGTCTATGATCTGGATAGCCTGGGCGACCGTACGCACCCCACCCTGGGCGACGATTACACCCTGTACCTGGATCCCAACGGCTATGTGCTGGGCTTTGCTAAGGACGAGGGCGAGACCAAGTACCTGTACGTTGAGGACTCCGATGAGGAGCTGAAGGACTGGGTCGCTAAGGTCGTTCTGACCGACGGCACCAACCCCAAGGTCGATGTGAAGGAAGATCTGAAGAAGACTCCTGATGAGATTGGCGATAAGATCGCTTGGACTCAGAAGGCCGATGCCGACAAGTACGGCTGGGAGACCAACATCGACGGGAAGGTCTGGAAGTACTCTGTCAGCGATTCCGGCATGTACACCCTGACTTATGTTGCCAGCAAGGATATGGACAATGCCGAGATCAACAACGGCAAGGCCTATGTCTCCGACGGCAATAACGAGTTCATCGTGGATAAGAAGACCGTCTTCGTGGACGTGGACGGCGAGAAGGCCTACATTGGCTACGATGAGGTTCCCGATGTGTCCGAGGCCAAGCTGGCCTATGTCCTGGACAACAAGGTCGCTGAGGTCGTCTTCATCATCGAGGGCGAGTTCTACGACAACGCCAATACCTACTTCATGCTCTCCAAGACCGACCGCGAGAGCTTCAAGCACGATGACGACAAGTATTGGGACTTCTCCAAGGCTTATGTCAACGGCGAGAAGCAGTCTCAGCTGTATGTTGCCTATGATGCTCTGAACAACGGCGACGACCTGAAGGCCGGCGTGCTGTACAAGGTCCTGAAGACCGTGGACGAGGAGTATATCACCGAGATCGAGGAAGTTGCTCTGGGCAACAACCTTGTCAACGCCGTGGGCGATGACGCTTTCTGGATCACTAAGACCCAGGACAAGTCCGTGAAGTACGATGTGGACGAGGAGACCGTCTTCGTCTATGTTGACAACACCAAGTCCACCAAGTTCGATATCTCCGAGGGCAACCTGAACGACATGGAGGAGTATGACGCTTCTGAGAAGACCAACACCTATGTTACCGTCGTGAAGGACGCCAACGATCACGAGACTGCCCGTCTAGTCTACATCGTGGAGAAGAGCACTGTCGAGAATTTCGACGTGGCCATCGAGGTTGAGAACGCTGTTCTGACCGTCAACGGCAAGGAGTACACCGAGAATGCCACCCTGAATGTTGAGAAGGGCACCAAGCTGACTTGGACTGCCAAGGCCAAGCCCGGCTACACTCTGACCACCGCTGCCTCCGGCGAGCTGGTTGTGAACGCCGCTGGTAAGATCGAGGCTAAGGCCACTGTTCAGGCTGATGGCCGCAAGGTTATCGTGAATGGCGAGGCCCAGGCCGACAAGACTGGTATCGCTGTTGACGCTGAGGCCGTTGTGACTCTGACCGCCAAGGCAGGCTACACCATCACTTCCGTGAGCTGCGCTCAGGCTTCCAAGATCGACACCAAGACCTGGACCGTCACCATTCCCGCTGGAACTGGCGATGTGACCATCAATGTGGATGCCGATCCCGATGAGTACACTGTGACTTATCCCCAGTATTGGTACGACAACAACAGTGGCGATCAGCGCGAACTGACCGTTACCAAGGGTGCTACTAAAATCGTTACCGATGGTAAGATTGATGTGGAACTGACCACTCCCTGGGTGGGTGCCACCAGCTACGAGGTAAAGGTAACCGGTGCTACTGGCGAGTTCACCAAGGTGAACGGCTGGGCTCAGGAGACTGACCATGCCACCATCAAAGATGATGCCATGCTGAAGTTACTCCAGAATGAGTTTGGCACCATTTATTCCGATGCTGATTGTAAGACTCCTGTGGCTGGAGCTATCTCCTCCTCTGGCACAACTGTGTATTGGGTGACCAAGGAGGCTAAGGCTCCCGTCTGGTCTGGTACCATCAGCAATCCCACCGGTGATGTGACCGTGGAGTTTGTCTGGAAGGGCTAAGAGTCTAGACGAGTTTTTGGTATCCTAATATAAGCCCCCCGGAGCATTTGCTCCGGGGGGCTCTCTCACCTCTCCTCCAGCTTATCCACCCGGGCAGACAGGGCGTTGATATCACTGCGCAGCTTATCCAGTACCGCATTGAGAACGCTGGGGCTGACGATCAGATCCCGCATGGCTTTCAGCGCCCCGTCGATCTTTTGATTATCCGCGTTAAACTCCGTCCGGAGCACCTGGTCCGCAGCCTCCCATTGATTCAGTCCATAATACTGAGTCTGTCCCCTTGCCATAAAAAATCCCTCCTGTCCTGACTGGGCCCGGCAGATCCGGACCCGCTCAAAACCGGAGGGAAAGAGCTTTTTGTGAGACGTTTCAATACAAATTATGGAAATCAAGCGGGACTATGCCCATTTCTGTCCCGCCTCCACAGGACCCATGGGCATTTTTGAGGGGCGCATCGTGCGCGCCCCCGCTTTTTCTGGATTTTCTTCTTACTCTCGGATATAATGGAAATATGATCCCGGCCGTGGGCCCCACGGCCGCTGTGGAGGTGTTTTTATGTGTGAGGAAGCTGTCTATGACGTTGTGGCCCTGGGCGAGCTGCTCATTGATTTTACCCCCGTGTCCACCGATGGGGCGGGCTGTCCCACGCTCAAGGCCAATCCCGGGGGCGCGCCGGGCAATCTTCTGGCCGCCCTGAGCAGATATGGCCGTCGCACCGCCTTTCTGGGCAAGGTGGGAGAGGATGCCTTCGGCCGCCTCCTTCTGGAGTCCCTGCGCCGGGCTGGAGTCCAGACCCGGGGCATCCGCCTCACCTCCTCCGCCTTCACCACCCTGACCTTTGTCACCCTGGATGCCGCGGGGGACCGCTCCTTCAGCTTTGCACGCAAGCCGGGGGCGGACACCCAGCTCCGGTGGGAGGAGGTGGACCGCTCCCTCATCCAGCGCTGCCGTCTCTTCCACTTCGGCTCCCTCAGCCTCACTGACGAGCCCGCCCGATCCGCCACCCGGGCCGCGGTGGCCTACGCCCGGGAGCTGGGCCGGACCGTCACCTTTGATCCCAACCTGCGTCTCCCCCTCTGGCCCTCCCCCGCGGAGGCCCGGGCCCAGATCCTGTGGAGCCTGTGCCAGGCGGATGTGGTTAAGCTCAGCGATGAGGAGGTGGACTTCCTCTGGGGCTGCTCCCCCCAGGAGGGGGCCCGCCGCCTGCTGGAGGAGTGCGGCGTCTCCCTGGCCATGGTCACCCTGGGTCCCCGGGGCTGCTACCTCCAGAACCGGAGGGGGAGCTGTGCCCTGACCGCCCCCCAGGTCTCCCCTGTGGATACCACCGGCGCGGGCGACATCTTCGGCGGGAGCGCCCTCCACCGCCTGCTGGACTTCCGCGTCCCCCCGGAGGAGCTGGACCGGGGCGGCCTGGAGGAGATCGCCCGCTTTTCCGTCACCGCCGCCAGCCTCTCCACTCAGCACCCCGGCGGCATCCCCAGCATCCCGGAGCTGGCCCAGGTGGTGGCCCGGATGGGAGAGCCCGCCCCCCTCTCCCTATGAATCCTCTTGTTCCCTCTCCCTTTCCGTGTTATAATCAGTCATTCCGTCTTGAAGGAGGTGGCCCTTTGCCCGTCAAAGAGAAAAAGACCAGCCGCGCAGAGTTCGCCTATGACACCCTGAAGCGCCGTATTCTGGACAATCAGCTCCCCCCCGGCGCCATGCTCAGCGAGGTGGCCCTGGCCCAGAAGCTGAACATGAGCCGCACCCCCATCCGGGAGGCCCTGAAGATGCTGATGCGGGACGACCTGGTGGAGATCCGGGACGGCGTGGGCACCTTCGTCAAATCTGCCACCCAGAAGGACATCGAGGATGCCTACGCGGTGCGCCAGGCCCTGGAGGTGCTGGCCGCCCGGACCGCCATTGGCGCTTTCTCCTCAGAGGAGCTGGACGCCCTGGAGGCCCGCTTCCGCTCCCTCCAGGTACGGCTGGAACAGGGGGAGACTGTCCGCGTGGAGGAGTTTGCCGACGCGGACTGGGCCCTCCACGACCAGATCCTGCAAAAGAGCGGCAACCGCTATGCCCAGAAGGCCACCAACGACCTGCGGGCCGTGCTGCGCCGGTATCAGTACCTGTCGGTCCGCCTGCTCTCCCGGGTGGAGGAGAGCCTTACGGAGCACCTGGCCATCCTGGACTGCATCCGCCGCCGGGATCTGGCGCGGCTGACAGAGCTGCTGGAGAACCACATTCAATATTGATTTGGAGATCCCCCGACACTGCCGGGGGATCTCTTATTGTATGCATCTTTTAATTTTCTTTTTTAATTTAGACTTTTTCTATTGACCAAGATGTATACATCTGTTATACTCAGAGCACAACGATCCACAAGGAGGCCACCCACATGACTGTCCATACGGAAAATGAAGCTCTGTTCCAGCGCGCCAGCCGCTGCCTGGCCGGCGGTGTCCTGTCCAATTTCAAGAAGGCCAAAGGCGTCGCTCCGGTCTATGTCAAAAGCGCCGAGGGCTGCCGCATGACCGACTATGACGGCAATGTGTACTACGACTTCTCCCTCTCCGCCGGGCCCGCTATTCTGGGCCACAGCAACGAGGGGCTGCGCCGGGCCCTCAGGGAGCAGCTGGACCAGGCCTACACGAACCGGGACTGCCTGGCGGCCATCGAAGCCGCGGAAAAGATCCAGCAGGTGGTCCCCTGCGCCGAGCTGGTCCGCTTCGCCGTCTCCGGCGTGGACGCAGTCTTCAACGCCATCCGGGTGGCCCGGGCTTATACAGGACGCCCCCTGTATGTAAAGTTCAAGGGGCAGTACAACGGGGGCATGGATTTCGTTCTGGGCGGCCGCACCGACCGCGGCGATCTTCAGGCCCGGGACGGCGTGGACCCGGACGACTTCTACTCCGCCATGTGCTACACCGAGGGCCGCGCCCCCCACGCCCTGGATGACTGCCTCCTGGCAGAATACAACGATTTGGAGGGGCTGGCCGCCCTGTTCCAGCAGCAGGGGGATCAAATCGCCTGCGTCATCATGGAGCCCGTGACCCTGAATATGACCGGCTGCATGCCTGAGCCCGGCTTTCTGGAGGGACTGCGGGAGCTGTGTACCCGGTATGGCGTGCTGATGGTCTTTGACGAGACCCTCACCGGCTTCCGCCTGGCGCTGGGAGGCGCCCAGGAGTACTTCGGCGTCACCCCCGACCTGTGCACCTTTGCCAAGGCCATCGGCGGCGGCTTCCCTGTGGCCGCCTTCGCCGGCCGGCGGGAGGTCATGCAGGTCATCGAGGACAACCGCGTCCTGGCCGTGGGCACCTACAATGGCCATCCCCTGGCCGCCGCGGCTGTGCTGGAGACTATCCGGCAGCTGGAGGCCAACGACGGAGAGGCGTTCCGCCTGATCCGCCAGTACACCCAGATGGCCAAGGATGGCATGGAGGCTCTGGCCAGAAAGCACGGCGTGGACATGATCGTCCAGGGGATGCCGGGGGCGCTCTTTCCCGTGTTCACCAAGAAGGAGAAGATCATCAACCACCGGGACGCCCTGGCCAACGCCAGCTTCCCCAAGCACAGCCGCTTTATGGCCCTGCTGAAGGACCGCGGCATCCTGCACAACAGCCGCCTCTGCTTCTCCCCCGCCCACACAGAGGAGGACATCCAGTACCTCCTCTCCGCCGTGGATGAGGCCCTGGCCGTCATTTCCCAGGAGGCGTGAACCGCCGTGATTCATTAAAACAGGTCCTGCGCTCCTCTGAGCGCAGGACCTGTTTTTTCTGATGATGGGACCGGGTCTCACGCCTGGGGTGTACCCTCCCCCTCCTGCCGGTCCTGGGCTCTCTCCTGCCGCAGCACTGCGGTCAAAAACCAGACTGCCAGAGCGGCGGTCAGCACTCCGGCCGCCGGCGCCGTCAGCCACACGCCGTCCAGCCCCAGCGCGGCTGGCAGCACCGCCAGACAGGCCAGCGGAAAGACCAGCGTCTTGCTGAAGGCCAGGATCAGGGAGCGTCCCGGCCGGTTCAATGCGGTGAAGAAGGAGCTCAGACAGGTCCCTGCCCAGCCCAGCAGATAAGACAGGGAGAACAGCCTCATGGCCCGCAAGCTCATCTCCAGCAGGGCGGGGTCATCCCCCTGGATAAAGAGAGGGATGACATACTGTCCCCCCAGCTGCATCCACAGCAAAGCCGCCAGCGACACCGCCGCGCCTGTCAAAAGCACCCTCTTTTCCAGGGCCAGCATCCTGTCCCGGCGCCGGGCGCCGTAGTTGTAGCTGATGGCGGGCTGAATGGAATCTGCCATGCCAAACAGCAGAGAGCCCACGATGCTGTCCACATACATCACGATAGAGAAAGCCGCCACCGCCATAGACCCGGACAGCCTCAGCAGTACGCTGTTGAGAATGACCATCATCACAGATCCCGCAATACTGGAAAAGAACTCCGAGCTGCCATTGGCCAAAATATTCCCCAGCTGACGGGCAGAGATGGTCCCCCGAACAAAACGCAGAGGGAGACGGCCCATCACAAAGGGCAGGAAGCCCAGCACTGTACCCAGGGCAATGCTCAGACAGGAGGCCGCCGCTGCCGCGGCCACCCCCCAGCGGAAAACTACCAAAAATAGAAAATCCAGCACGATGTTCAACAGTGCTGTAACCACATTGAGTATCATGCTGTACCGCACCCGGCCGCAGATGCGCAGATAGTTGTCCACTGCAAAGAATACCATAATGACTGGCGCGAATACGGCATATACCTGCATATACTCCGCCCCCATGGCGGTGACCTCCGCCTCCGCCCCCATCAGGGACACCATCGGCCCGGCCAGGAAAAAGCCGCCCAGCCCGATGACGCAGGACAGCGCCACAATCAGCCCGGTGCAGAAGCTGAAGATCCGGTTGGCCGCCCTCTCATTTTTTTCCCCAAGGCGGATAGAGATCTGAACGGAGGACCCCACCGCCACCAGGTCCACCAGTGCGAAACTCATCATGATCAGCGGCATCACCAGATTGACCGCCGCCAGAGCGTTGGGGCCCACATAGCGCCCCACAAAGATGCCGTCCGCCACTGTGTACAGGGAGAGCATCGCCATGCTTATCATGCTGGGCAAGGCGCACCGGAAAAACAGCCGAGTGGGCGGAAGGCTCTCAAATAATTTTTCATGCTGTGTCATTTTAAAAATCCTTTATATATTCCGAAGTAAACGTATTCAAAATGGAACAGAACACCGCGATCTGTTCCGGTGTGAAGCTCCTTTCCACCAGCCGGATCGCCCGCTCAAACGGGCCCTCATAGGCTCGGAGCGACTGTGTCATCTGCGGGGATACGTCCAACTGGATCACCCTCCGGTCGGTCTCGCTGCGGGTCTTGGTCACCATCCCCAGCCGCTCCAGCTCGTTGACCTTGATGGTCACCGCTGACTTTGTGATGTGCAGGGTATTGGCCAGGGTGCTCACCGTACACTCCCCCTGGGCCCGCTGGTAGGAGATCACATCCAGATACATGATGCTATTATAAGACAGCTCTCCGCCGCCGGTGCGGCTGATCTGCCTCAGATCACTGACCGTTACATCGTAGTAATACCGGTTCAGACTATCCCGCAGGTCCATCCGTTCCCCTCATTTCATTAAGCGAATTTATATAAATTTGCTTAACTAATATAGCAGAAGATCCTTTCTCTGTCAACCCCGTCCGCACGATTTTCTCCCCGCGGCAGCCCTCATTTGGATAGAGGCGCCGCCCTCAGATGCGGGTCTCCATCCTCAAAAGATCTTCCACACCAGGGCCCGCCCCAGCAGCACCCCCGCCAGGCACAGACCCACGCTGGCCAGGATGTACCCGCCCCCGGCGGCCCATCTCCCCTGCTCCAGCAGCTCCACCGTCTCCAGTGAAAAAGTGGAAAAGGTGGTAAAACCACCGCAAAGTCCGGTCTTCAAAAACAGAACTGCACTTTTGGACATGGGCAGCTGTCCCGCCGCCTGGGCCACGGCGCCGATGACCACCGCCCCCAGAAAATTGGTGAGCAGGGTCATCACCGGAAAGGACCATGGGGCGGCAATCAGGCTGAGCAGATACCTCCCCACGGCGCCCAGGCCGCCCCCCAGGGCCACGAACAAACAGTTGGACCACATGGCTCAGGGCTCCTCCCGTTCAAAGATCAGGTCCACTTCCTTGGTGCCGCCCTCCCCGGAAAACATGGTGGGCAGATATCCCACGTAACGCCAACCCTTGGCCGCGTACTCGTCTATGATCTCCCGGTGCTCACAGGCGCTGTTGTCCATCCAGAAGCCGCCCCCGGTGCGATAGGTCACATATTCATATCGGTACATGTCCATCCTTCCTTTCTCAAAGATGCTTTCCCGTTCCGGTACCCGGAGGCGGGGCCGGAGCCAGTTTCTCCCCCCGGCGTCTGCTTTCAGTATAGCACAAAAATGGGGCGGGCCAAAGGCCCGCCCCATTAAAATGACGCAGATCTTTTTCGATCTGTCCCACAGCCCCGTTCAGCACATCTTGGCCCCAGCGGGGATCTTGTCGTCGATCATCAGCAGGTTGAGCTGCTCCTCGCCCTTCTCGGTGTGGACGGCGGAGATCAGCATACCGTTGGACTCCAGTCCCATCATCTTCCGGGGGGGCAGGTTGACGATGGCGACCAGGGTCTTGCCCACCAGTTCCTCGGGCTTGTACCACATCGCGATGCCGGAGAGGATCTGCCGGTCGGTGCCGGTGCCGTCGTCCAGGGTGAAGCGCAGCAGCTTGTTGGACTTCTTCACTGTTTCGCAGGCCTTGACTTTAACGGCCCGGAAATCGCTCTTGCAAAAGGTGTCAAAGTCCACCTTCTCTGTGAGCTGAGGCTCCACCTCCAAATCGGGCAGAGCTGCCTTCTTGGCGGCCGCCGCAGCCTCCTCCAGCTCGGACAGGGCCTTTTCTGCGTCGATGCGGGGGAACAGGTTCTCGCCCCGGGAGACAGTGACAGTGTGAGACAGGGCCCCATAGCCGGCGGCGCTCTCCCAGGTAGAGCAGGTCTCGCAGGCGCCGATCTGCCGGAGCACCTCGGCAGCAGACTGGGGGATAAAGGGGGTGAGCAGGATAGCGGAGACCCGCAGCACCTCCAGCAGGTTGTACATCACCCGGGCCAGCCGGGCTCCGTTGGCCTCCATGTCCTTGGCCAGGGTCCAGGGGGTGTTCTCGTCGATATACTTGTTGGCCCGGCCGATCACCTTGAAGATCTCCGCCAGGGCGTTCTGGAAGGCGTAGTGCTCCATCTGCTCTTCATACCTGGTGCGCAGGGAGGAGATCAGCTCCACCAGTTCCCCATCCTTCTCCTCGTCCGCCGCCTGCTCCTCAGGCAGGGTGCCGCCGAAATACTTGCCCACCATGGACACGGTGCGTGAGAGGAGATTGCCCAGGTCGTTGGCCAGGTCCGTGTTGATGGTCTGGATCAGCAGCTCGTTGGAGAAGTTGCCGTCAGAGCCGAAGGGGAAGGTGCGCATCAGGAAGAAGCGCAGGGCATCCACTCCGAACTTCTCCGCCAGGATATAGGGATCTACCACGTTGCCCTTGGACTTGGACATCTTTCCTCCGTCCAGCAGCAGCCAGCCGTGGCCGAACACCTTCTTGGGCAGGGGCATCTCCATGCTCATCAGCATGGCGGGCCAGATGATGGAGTGGAACCGGACGATCTCCTTGCCCACAAAGTGGACGTCCGCGGGCCAGAACTTCTCATAGTCGTCATACCGGTCGTTGAGGAAGCCCAGGGCGGTGGTATAGTTGAACAGGGCGTCCACCCATACATAGACCACGTGGCCCGGGTCAAAGTCCACCGGCACGCCCCAGGTGAAGGAGGTGCGGCTGACGCACAGGTCCTCCAGGCCGGGCTTGATGAAGTTGTTCACCATCTCATTCACCCGGCTGCGGGGCTCCAAAAAGTCGGTGTCCTCCAGCAGGTGCTGTACCCGGTCGGCGTACTTGGACAGGCGGAAGAAGTAGGCCTCCTCCTCCGCGTCCACCACATCCCGGCCGCAGTCAGGGCACTTGCCGTCCACCAGCTGGCTCTCGGTCCAGAAGGACTCGCAGGGCTTGCAGTATTTCCCTACATACTTGCCCTTGTAGATGTCCCCCTTCTCATACATCTTCTTAAATATCTTCTGGATGGCGGACACATGGTAGTCATCGGTGGTGCGGATGAACCGGTCGTTGCTGATGTTCATCAGCTTCCACAGATCCAGCACGCCCCGCTCCCCCTCCACGATGCGGTCCACATACTCCTTGGGGGTGACGCCGGCCTCCTTGGCCTTGTCCTCGATCTTCTGGCCGTGCTCGTCGGTGCCCGTCAGGAACATGACCTCACAGCCGGTGAGACGCTTATACCGGGCCATAGCGTCGGTGGCCACGGTGCAGTAGGTGTGGCCGATGTGCAGCTTGTCGCTGGGATAGTAGATAGGGGTGGTGATATAAAATCTCTTGCGTTCCATATTCAGTCGTCCTCCCGATGATGATTCTCGACCCCGGCTCCTCCCGGGGCATTGTCCCCTTCTGCCCGTTCCAATGCCCCGCTGGGCATTCGCTCCTCCAGCAGGCACTCCGGCCAAGCCGGGCCGAAGCAGGTGCGCAGCAGCGCCCAGCTCTGGGCCAGCAGGACCAGCACCGCAGCAGCGGTCAGCGCGGTAAAGAAGAGGGACTGTCCGTTGGCCAGCGCCTCCAGGTTCAGAACGATCCCCATCAGGGAAAAAAACAGGCACAGCCTGGGCCTGGGGTGGCGGAAAGCGAAGGAGGCGGCGAAGTACAGCGCCAGCACCGCACACACCACCGCCAGGATCATATCTGCGAACCGCAGCACCACCGGGTCCCGGGAGTACTCCTGATAGATCCCTACCAGCCAGGGCAGGGCGGCGTAGCCGGGCAGGGTGGTCAGGCCGGGATAACAGGCGGGCAGGCCTCCCCGGTAATGGCCCCGCCCCAGGATCATCAGCGCTGCAGCGGAGGGGATGCACAATACGGCAGCCAGCAGCTCCATCACGGGCAGTCCCTGGCCCAGTCCGTCCCGCCACAGCTGAAACGCCCGGAAAAAGCCCAGGGTGCCCAGCGCCGCGGCGGCCAGCAGGAGCAGGCTCCCCGCCGTCACCAGGGTCATATACAGGGAGCTGGGACAGCGGAAGGCTGCGGGATAGTCCTCCGGCTTCCCTCCCCCCTGGATCAGGACCAGGAACAGCAGCGCCAGCAGGGCCAGCACACCGATCAGCACCGGCGTGGCCGGGACGGAGCGGAACAGTTCGGTCTCTGGGTCCAGCGCGGCGGCCAGCTGCCAGCGGCGCAGGGCGAGGCAGGCGCCGCCCCCCGCCAGGGCCAGCACGGGCAAAGCGATATCTTTTCTCATGACAACACTCCTAAAACTGGGAGAATGCGCTTTTATTATCATACCTTACCCGCAGAGAAAATGCAACACAGAGGGAAAAAATCCGCCGTTTTTTTCCCAGTCCTTTCAAGGTGGGCATCTTAAAAAGCGGTACAGGCCCCCGAAACGATTTTATAAAACCGCATCTCCCATGTGCCTGCCGTTTCTTCCCTGTCCCCTCACAAGACGCAAAACGGCGGGCCCTATTGGGGCCCGCCGGCGCAGTCTGTGGTCGTCTGGCCGTTTACTCCGCCAGAGCGGCGGTGATGATGGCCATGGAGCAGCCCCACAAAATGTTTCCATTTTGCGGGTTCCCTTCGGGATCTCATTGCTCGGGGCGGCCCAGCCGCCCCTCCGCCAAGGTTTTGCCTCCGGCAAAACGCTTGTACGGCGCAAGCGCCGTCCCCATCTTCGATGGGGCCCCAGGTCTACTCCATGGCCCCCGCTCTGTAAAACGACGGGCCCCACTGGGGCCCGCCGGCGCAGTCTGTGGTCGTCTGGCCGTTTACTCCGCCAGAGCGGCGGTGATGATGGCCATGGAGCAGCCCCACAAAATGTTTCCATTTTGCGGGTTCCCTTCGGGATCTCATTGCTCGGGGCGGCCCAGCCGCCCCTCCGCCAAGGTTTTGCCTCCGGCAAAACGCTTGTACGGCGCAAGCGCCGTCCCCATCTTTGATGGGGCCCCAGGTCTACTCCATGGCCCCCGCTCTGTAAAACGACGGGCCCCACTGGGGCCCGCCGGCGCAGTCTGTGGTCGTCTGGCCGTTTACTCCGCCAGAGCGGCGGTGATGATGGCCATGGAGTAGACCTCCTGGGCGTTGCAGCCGCGGCTGAGGTCGTTGATGGGGGCATTCAGGCCCAGCAGGATGGGGCCGTAGGCCTCAAAGCCGCCCAGACGCTGGGCGATCTTGTAGCCGATGTTGCCCGCGTTGATGTCAGGGAAGATGAAGGTGTTGGCGTAGCCGGCCACGGGGGAGCCGGGGAACTTCAGCTGGCCCACAGTGGGGGACACGGCGGCGTCAAACTGCATCTCGCCGTCCACGGGGATATCGGGCATGAGTGCCTTGGCCTTCTCGCAGGCGTTGCGCATCTTGTCCACATCTTCCCCCTTGCCGGAGCCCTTGGTGGAGTAGCTCAGGAAAGCCACCTTGGGGGCGATGCCGAAGATCTTGGCACACTTGGCGGTCTCCACGGCGATCTCCACCAGCTCGTCCTCCTCGGGCTTGATGTTGATGGCGCAGTCACCCATAGCCAGCACATCGTTGTCGCCGGTGGCGGAGGCGCGGACCAGGATAAAGCAGGAGGAGACGATCTTGTTGCCCGGCTTGGTCTTGACCAGCTGCAGGGCGGGGCGGACGGTGTCGGCGGTGGAGTAGGTGGCGCCGCCCAGCAGGGCGTCGGCCACGCCCATCTTCACCAGCATGGTGCCAAAGTAGTTGCCCTTCTTCAGGGCGGCCCGGCACTCATCGGCGGTCATCTTGCCCTTGCGCAGCTCCACCATCTTCTCCACCATGGCGTCCATGCCGTCATAGTTCTCCGGGTCAATGATGATGGCGCCGCGGATATTGAAGCCGGCCTTCTCGGCGGCGGCCTGGACCTCCTCCTCGTTGCCCACCAGCACGGGGGTCAGGAAGGTCCCGGACAGCAGCCGGGCGGATGCCTCCAGGATGCGGGGGTCGGTGCCCTCGGTAAAGACGATCTTGCGGGGATGAGCCTTCAGTTTGTCGATCAGATTCTGAAACATGTGCATGGGTGATCCCTCCAACTTTTCGATTCGTGGCCGTAAGGCCGCTTTTCTGTCCCTTATGGTAGCATTTTCAGCCAGAAATTTCAAGGCTTATCCGCTGCAGAAGCGCATAAAATTCCTGTGGGACCTCTTTTTTCAGTTTTCCCCGCTCCTTCCGGGAATAACAGCCCTGTTTTGGCGGCCGTTGTCCACCCGTGTCAAATTTCCGCGAAAATTTTCATTTTTCTCTTTACGTGGCGTAATGCTTCCATTATACTATACTGTATGTATTGCAGATCGAGATGAGATCCAGAAACGGCGGCCTGCGGGCCGCCCCTCGAGGTGAGAAATTTGAATGCAGAATTTTCCCGCACCCTCTCCCTGCTGCGGCAGGAGCGGGGGGTCAGCCAGCGCACCGCAGCGGGTGCCCTGGGCATCTCCCAGGCCCTGCTGTCCCACTATGAGAACGGCATCCGGGAGCCCGGCCTGGCCTTCGTGGTCCGGGCCTGCGACTATTATGGGGTCTCCGCCGACTTTCTCCTGGGCCGCACCCTCACCCGGGACGGCACCACCATTGCCCCGGAGGAGCTCTATGACCTGAGCGATGAGAAGGACAACTCCATGAGGGGCAGCGTACTGGCCCTGCTGTCCAAAAAGCTGCTGGTGAACTCGGTGGGCATGCTCTTCGACCTGCTGGGCAAGACCGGCAGCCGGGAGGCCATCCGCGCCTCCTCCAATTACCTGTCCACCGCTGTCTATAAGGTGTTCCGCCGCCTGTATCAGGCCAACCCGTCCAACAACCCGGACTTTTTCTCCGTCCCGGCCCGGCAGTTCGCCGCCGGCCTGCCCGAGGCTGACATGGCGTGCAGCGAAGTGGAGCTGTGCGAGGCCCTGGCCGGCCAGGGCAAGGACAAGAGCCGCATGCCCGAGCTGAGCCACGACATCCTGGCCCGGGACTACCCGGTGCTCTACCAGTCCATGTTCCAGCTGGTCCACACCACCGGCGAGCGCATCAACAAGACCTTTGCCGGCCGTCAGGACGGCAAGTGATCCCAACCATATGAAGGAGAGAATCGATCATGCCTGAAAACTGCACCCATGACTGCTCTACCTGCGGCGAGAGCTGCAGCGAGCGGGACCTGCGCGTCCCCGCCAACGCCCTGTCCAGCATCAAGAAGGTGATCGCCGTGGTCAGCGGCAAGGGGGGCGTGGGCAAGAGCACCGTCACCTCCTCCCTGGCCGTAGCCATGGTCCGCCGGGGCCGGAAGGTGGCCGTGCTGGACGCCGACATCACCGGCCCCTCCATCCCCATGGCTTTCGGAGTCCACCAGCGGGCCACCGGCACCGACGCGGGCATCGACCCCGCCGTCACCCCCTCCGGCATCAAGCTCATGTCCCTGAACCTGCTCACCGCCAACGAGACCGACCCCGTGGTCTGGCGTGGCCCGGTCATCGCCAACGTGGTCAAGCAGTTCTGGTCCGACGTGGTGTGGGGTGAGGTGGACTATATGTTCGTGGACATGCCCCCTGGAACGGGGGACGTGCCCCTCACCGTGTTCCAGTCCCTGCCGGTGGACGGCATCATCGTGGTCACCTCCCCCCAGGATCTGGTGTCCATGATCGTCTCCAAGGCGGTGCACATGGCGGAGATGATGTCCATCCCGGTGCTGGGCCTCATTGAAAATTACAGCTGGTATCAGTGCCCCGACTGCGGTGCCCGTCACGCCATCTTCGGGGAGAGCCGCCTGGAGGAGGTGGCCCGGGAGCTGGGCCTGCCCATCCTGGCCCGCCTGCCCATTGACCCCGCCCTGGCCGCCGCCTGCGACGCCGGAAAGGTGGAGGGGGCGGAGCGCAATTACCTGGAGGAAGTGGCCGCCCAGCTGGACCGCTGACCCCTGTCCTGCACGCCCACAGGGGGCGGCAGCCTGACCGCTGCCGCCCCCTGTTTCTGTTCCCTCCGGGGCCGCCCGGGGGTGACATTTCCCCCCGCCTGTGTTACACTGGACAGAGGGAGAGGGGGCGAGTCCATGCTGGTCTACCTGGCGATGATCCCCACAGAGGAGGGCCGCAACAAGTTCGCCCTCCTCTACTGGGAATATCGGGACCTGATGTTCTATCTGGCCCTGCGCATCCTGGGCAGTCAGCAGGACGCGGAGGACGCGGTGCAGGAGGCCCTGCTCCGCATCACGGAAATCATCGAAAAAATTCATGACCCGGTCTGTCCGGAAACGAAGGCCCTGGTCGGTATGATAGTAGAGGGCAAGGCACTGGATCTGTACCGCCGCCGGCGGCGGCAGGGGGCGGAGCCCCTGGAGGACTGGGCCCCGGCGCAGGCCGGCCGCCCCCCGGAGGAGGCGTCCTCCCTCCGGGAGCTGACGGCCCAGGCCATGGCCCGGGACCTGTGGCTCTCCTCCCTGCCCGGGGACGGGGAGCTGCCCCAGGCCCGGCCCTCCCCCGCCTTTCAGCGCCGGATGGACCGCCTGATCCGCCGGATGGGGCGCTCCCCCCGGCGGGTCCGTGCCCTGGCCCAGGTGCGGCGGGCGGCGGCGGTGGCGCTGGTCTTTCTGGCGGTGGGCTTCTCCGGCCTGATGGTCACCTCCCAGGCCTTCCGGGCCTAGGTGCTGGAGGTGCTGGTCCAGGTCTATGAGGAGATCACCAACTTCCGTTTCTCCGCCGAGGGCGAAACAGATCGGACAGCCGGAGATTTTGTTCTTACCTACCTCCCGCAGGGGATGGAGGAGACTGTACGGCAGTCCAGCAGAATCAGGCACTATATTTGTTTCGAGGACAACGCTGGAAATATGTTGGAAGTAACCCACATCGTAGTGGGCGCCAATGCATCCAGTATTCTGGGAGTAGACACTGAGGACGCAGAGGTTGAGTACTTCAAAATCCATAACTCAGAAGCCATGGCAATTTCAAAAAATCTGGATCATACTATTTTTTGGACCGAAGACAACTGCTACTATTTGTTGTCCGGGACCATTCCTATGGAAGAGCTGAAACAGGTCGCATTGGGTCTGGAACCCATTTCTTAAAAATTTTTCAAAAAAATTTTGATTTCCTTGTCCGGAATCGCCTCCTTTCGTCGGTATATTAGTAGGACCGATGAAGGGAGGTGATTTTTATGCGCAAGAAACCCATGCGCTGGCTGGCGGCGGGGATGGCCCTGTGCCTGACCCTGGTGACCACCCCCGCCGCCTCTGCCGCCCAGCCGCCCCAGGACACGCCCGTTTTTGAAGAAATCGTTCCTTATTCCCTCTATATCAAAAACCAAGGATGTGACCTGATGATCTCCGACAGGACCGCATTTATCGAAGGCTGGGTGAGTGGACAGACCGGGCGTTCCACCGAATGTGAGGTGCGGGTGGAGCTCCAGCAAAAATCCGGCTCCTTCGCCTGGATACTGGTGGACTCCTGGACCGACCGCCAGGACGGGACCCGGGCATCTGTCTCTGAGACGGTGTCTGTGACCCCCGGCGAGACCTACCGGGTCAAGGCGGTGGTCACTGTCTGGGCCGGCAGCCAGTCCGAAACCGCAACTATCTACTCCGAAACTGCAACAGCATAGCTCTATATCCCTATTTTTGTAGATGGAGGTGAAAACAGATACTAACAACTATGTGTTTGGCTGAAATAAATTTTTGCTGTATTTTGATTAGGCAGAGAAGTAAACTGAAAAATCGCAAACAATAAGTATGGAAAAGGAGTATGTGGCACAATGCGCAAAAAGTTAATGAAAACTATATGCACTTTTTTGGCCTGTATCTTACTGTTAAATTCAACAGTACTGGCTGTACCTGTCGAAAACACAAGTGCACAATCAACATTTTCCTCCACATTGACACGTGAACCCATTTCTAAAATTACAGATGGAGAAATTCAAAGTTCTGATATAGAAATAGTAAAAAGAGATGTTGAAGGAACTCAATTATTGGTCAACTGTAAAGGTGTGCAATGGTATTTGACTTATGATATTGAGAGCCGAATCGCCGAAATCAAAAATCTGTCAACAAATGAATCATATGATTTCTTTGTCGATAATTACTACTATGACGATGCTACCAATAAAATTGTTGACGAAGTTTATTATATCGGAAATACATCAGATATATCTAAAAATTTCTATGCAGATAGTTTCAACTTAGATACCAGTGATTATGTCAGAATTGACCTGTTTGAATCAGATTCTGCTATCCAACCAATGACGGTCATTACTGGCTGGCGAATCGCTCAGGAACTCTTAGAAGCTTTAATGGCAATTGGATTGGCAACAATTATTGCTGGCACAACTTATGTTATTGCCACCGAAGCATTGGAATATTTGGACCAAGAAAACTATGATTATTGGAGAGCTAGGAGAAGCAGTGGAAGTGTCTGGATCGGTCCCGGAATTTCTTTTGCTACAGCTGTAATTTTGCTTACAGATGCAGGAGATGTTTGGGCCAAAACACCTGGTCTAGCACAAACTGCTTGCATCAATGCATCTCCAAATGGGGTGGCACTTGGCCCCTATATTCACCACAAAGGTTGCGTAGGCTATTACTACCATTATCATCCAACTGTATTTGTAATTGGCACAGGAGAATATAAACAAAGTTCGAGGCACTGCTGGTATTATGACTAACACAAAAGCAAAATATTTCTGGGCAGAGCCTGACGGCGGGGCCGACCTGCGGCTGTCCCTGCCGCTGGACTGCTTCTGGGAGGCCCCTGGATACGACAGCGGGATCACGGTCCGTCTCTCCCAAGAGGGGGCGTCGGTCCGGCGTCTGACCACGGTCCGCTTCCCGGAGTTCGAGGCCAGATTCCGCCGCGCGTTTTTGCCCGCGGTCTCCGACGAGCAGTTCTGCGGCCACTGCGTCACGGAGGAACTGTGGCACGCCTTCAGCTGCCGCCTGTGCCCATTCCTGGAGGGGGAGGCGGCGGAGCAGGCCTTTGACCGGCGCAGCCACCCCAGCGTCCTGGGTCTGTACCATCTCCGTTTCAGCGAATTTTATCGCTTCGATTTTAGGCCCTCCGCCCCGCCCCATCAGGGGATTGCCGACATCTATAAATTCTATCAGATCGACGGCTTCCAGCCCTTCCAGGCCGCCTTTTTCCGGGGCTCAGGGGACTTCTACTTTGTGGACCCCGATTTTGAATGGGCCTACATCGTCACCCATGAGCCTGAGCTGGGCCCCTATTTTGTCACAAAGGCCACTTAGCAAAACAGGCGTCCGCCCTGAGAAGGGCCTGTTTCTTCTGTACGCAGGATCTGTCTGGGGGATATTGGGTCCAAAGGAGCTGCAACGCATTTTATCATGAGCTATCTGATATCATGGAATATCAAATTTATAAAGTAACTGAAGGCGTGACATCCTCTATGATCCCGGCAGATACGGGCCGGGTTTTGGACATCTTATCAAAATTAGAGGCCTCCTTCCAGGGTCCTTATACTGGGGTCTATCTGGATCAATAGCTTTGTCGACCGCTCCTGGATATCTGCGCCCACAGTCTCCCATTGGAATGAACGGATCTGAAACCAGAGGCCCCAGCCCGTGTGCAGTACGGACTGGAGCCTCTGGTCATCTCTATTACAGGAAAGGATCAGCTGTCTGCCAGGAATACGCCGCTTATTTTCTCAGCACGTCCTGGGCGATGAGGATGAAGCGCTCAGCGAAGTGGGACAGATACCGGTCCCGGCGGTAGCCCACCACCAGCCGGCTCAGGGTGGAGGGGTCGGCCAGGGGGAACAGGTCCACATCCTCCGGGGCGGGCTTGACCCCCGGCAGTTGGATGGTCCGCAGGAACAGCTGGGGACAGATGACGATGCCCATCCCCTCCCGGGCCATAGCCAGGGTGGTGACCGTGTTCTCCGTCTCCAGGATGATCTTGGGCTTGAAGTAGCACCGGCTCAGGTACTGGTCCACAATGCCCCGCACCCGGTTGCCCCGCTTGAGCAGGATGAAGGGCATCTGCCGGAAGGCGGTGATATCCGCCCCCTGGGCGTACTGGGCCCGCATCTCCTCCGCCCGGGGACCGAACACCTGGTCGGTGAAGACCTTGGGCACCACCATGATGAGCCGGTCCTCTGTCAGGGGGACGGTCTCCACCCCCTCCAGCATGATGGGGTGGAAGGCGATGACCAGATCCACCCGGCCGTGGGCCAGCTCGTCCTCCAGCTCGGAGGAGTTGCCTTCGAACATGGAGAACTCCACCATGGGGAATTCTCTGCGGAACTGGGGCAGGATCTCAGGCAGCACCGCCAAGCCGCAGGTGTAGGAGATCCCCACCCGCAGCACCCCCATATAGTGCCGGTTGATATCCCCCACCTTGTTGAGGTACTGGCTGTGCAGATCCAGGATCTGGGTGGCCGTGTCCACCAGCAGGTCTCCGGCATAGGTCAGCGCCAGCTTGGGGGAGCGGGTGAACAGCTTCACATTCAGCTCCCGCTCCATGTTGCTGATGTGGTTGCTCAACGACTGCTGGGAGATATACAGCCGCTCGGCAGCCCGGGTGATGTTCAGCTCCTCCGCCACCATGAGGAAATACTTCAGATGTAAAAAATTCACGTGTCTCCCTCCAAAAGCCGCTCCTTCCGCCCTCCGGTTCCGGGCGCCCCTCTGTTCCATTCTCTTCCTGCAAGTATTCTATCACAGTTGAACGACTGTGGCAACCCTCAGGAAAAATGTGATGTCCCTGTTTAGTCTGTCATGCTATAATCATGATAACTGGAAGATTTTCTGCCTATTTTACCAATGCCGGGCGGAAACGGGCATCTTCCGACCTGAGTCGCCAAAGAGCCCCAATATGAAGAAGAAGAAAGGAAGATTTCCCATGAAATGTCTGATCATTGATGCCGTCCACAGTGCCATCGCCGAGGAGCTGGGCAAGTATATGCAGGTGGACACCCACATGCTCCCCACCCAGGAGGAGCTGGTCAAGCTCATCCCGGACTACGATGTGCTCATCATGCGCGTGGACCCCAAGATCACCAAGGAGATCATTGACGCCGCCGCCAACCTGAAGGTCATCGGCGTGTGCTCCGTGGGCCTGAACCACGTGGACATGGACGCCTGCAAGGCAAAGGGCGTGCAGGTCTTCAACGCTCCCGGCCTGAACGCCAACGCCGTGGCCGAGCTGACCTTCTCCAAGATGCTGGATCTGTCCCGCCACACCATCCCCGCCAACTACGACGTGAAGGTGAACAAGACCTGGGACAAGTATAAATTCGTGGGCCGCGAGCTGCGGGGCAAGACCCTGGGCATCCTGGGCTTCGGCCGCATCGGCCAGCGCGTGGGCGAACTGGGCCGTGCCTTCAAGATGAACATCGTGGCCTATGACCCCTACCTGCCCGCCCACGTGTTCGAGGAGCAGCAGGCCACCAGCATGGGCATCGACGAGCTGCTGAAGGTCTCCGACTTCGTCACCATCCACATGCCCCTCACCCCCGAGACCAAGGATCTGTTCAACGCCAAGTCTCTGGCCGAGATGAAGGATGACGCCGTGGTCCTCAACATGGCCCGGGGCGGCATCGTCAATGAGCAGGACATGTACGAGGCCCTGAAGGCCGGCAAGATCGGCGGCTATGCCTCCGACGTTATGGAGAACGAGCTGGCCGGCGGCGGCCTGACCGAGGGTGCCGGCTTTGACTCCCCCCTGTTCGAGTGCGAGAACTTCCTGGTCTCCCCCCACCTGGGCGCCCAGAGCACCGACGCCTCCCGCGACATCGGTGCCCACATCATCGCCAAGGTGAAGGAAGCCCTGAATCTGGGCTGAGCTCCAGCTGGCAAACTGTAAGTAAAAAACGTCCCGGCATCCTGATTGGATGCCGGGACGTTTTTATCCCTGATGTCCGGCGCAGCCCTGGCCGCCAGCCCCGTGGGAATGGCCGCAGGAGTGGCCCTCCCCCTCTCCGTGGCCGCCGCACTGATGGGCTCCGTCCCCCTCGTGGTGGTGGCTGCACACTGTATCCGGGTCATAGGCCAATCGGCCTGCCAGCAGGTCGGCCACCGCCTGGTCCGCCGCCCCCGATACGCCGGGATAGAGCTGGATCTCCGCCTGGGCCAGGGCTGTTCTGGCCCCGCCGCCGATGCCGCCGCAGATCAGCGTCTGGACGCCCCGCTCACGCAGGAATCCAGCCAGCGCCCCGTGGCCGCTGCCGGCGGTGTCCACCACCTGGCTGGCAGTCACCGCTCCGTCTTCCACCTCATAGATCTTGAATCGCTCCGTGTGCCCAAAATGCTGAAAGACCTGTCCATTCTCATATGTCACTGCTATTTTCATGTTCTGTCCCTCCTGTTTCATCCTGTTCTGTTCCACTCCAGACCGTCCCGGGCAGCGGCCCTCCTCCCGGCAGGTCAGGCGGCCGTTTTCGCACCGGCCCCCTCCCCCGCCCCGGTGGCGGCAGCGCCGTCCGCAGCAGTGCTCCGCCTGACCGCACAGGTCGTAAGTGCCCCCCTGGACCGTCAGGGGCCTGCCCTCCGCCAGCATGCAGGCCAGCTTCTCCCGGGCAGAGTCGTAGATGGCCTGCACCGTGGTCCGGGCCACATTCATCTGGGCAGCACACTCCTCCTGAGTCAGCCCCAGCAGGTCGATGAGCCGCACCGCCTCATATTCGTCCACTGTCACCTCGATCACTGGGCCGCCTGGCCCTCCTTCAGGCCGGAACGCCCCCACAGGAGGCAGCCCGCATACCCTTCTCCGCTTTACCGGCCGCGCCATGGGACCGCCCCCTCTCTTTCCCCTTTAGTATAGCTCCATTTTTGTCATATGTCAATAATATTTTGACTGAAGCTTTTGTACCGCGGCATGTTTGGGGCAGAGGGGCACGTGTCATGACTGGGCAAGTAAGACGGTCTATGCATTCCAGGCCAGGCGCTGCAACTCGGCGAGCCGGTCCTACAGTCCGCCCCCCGCAGGGCCCAGCGGGTCCGACGCTCTCTCTTACAAGGGCAGTCTCCAGGGCTCTCTTCCCAGACACATTCCTTCCTGGGTTCAGCTGCCGGATGTCCTTCCCCACTCCAGGGCGATCCGCTCTTACTTTTTCCAAAAAACTCCTCTAAGACCCGCGCTGGGACAAAAAGAAAAAGGGCCAAAGGCCCTTTTTTCCTGAGACTGTCGAAAAAGCGGCTTTGCCACTTTTTTGAGAAAGCAGCAGCCTGCCGCGCGCGGGATTGGTCCGCCGCAAGCGGACAAACCCCACACTTGCAGCCTGAGAAGTGTTTTCCCCGACGCACATGCCGCCGGCGAAAACAGATCACAACTGGATTCGCGCCTGCGGGCGCGAACTCTGCGAGGCTTTTTCCTCTATCGTTATTTCTGCTTTTGCTTGGACTTAAAGCACTCAAAAGCCTCTAGGATGCTCTGCTCCGGGGCGGGGGTCAGCAGGCTGACCATCACGATGGCCACGCAGGCGCACAGAAAAGCGGGCAGCAGCTCATAGATGGCCAGCGCGCCGCCCATAGGAGCCACCAGATACTTCCACACGAAGACCATCACGCCGCCGGTGACCATCCCTGCCAGTGCCCCCCACTTGTTGGACCGCTTCCAAAACAGGGCAAAGAGCACCACCGGCCCGAAGGCGGCGCCGAAGCCCGCCCAGGCGAATGAGACCACCCGGAAGACAGAGCTGTCCGGGTCTCGGGCCAGGAATGCTGCGATCAGGGAGATGACCACCATGGTGCTCCGGGCCACCAGCACGCTCTTCTTTCCGCTGATCTTCAGGTGGAAGAACTCTACCGCCAGGTTCTGGGAGACAGAGGAGGAGGCGGCCAGCAGCTGGGAGTCGGCAGTGGACATGGTGGCGGCCAGGATACCCGCCAAGATCACGCCGGCCAGCAGAGCGGCTGGAACACCGTAGCAGCTGATCAGGTTGGCGATCTGTACGATGATTGTCTCCGCGTCGGACAGCTGCTCCATGGCCCCCGCTTTTGTCATGCCGTTGCCTACCACACCGATAAACACCGCCACGCCCATGGAGATGACTACCCAGGTAGTGGCCACCCGCCGGGAGAGGGCCAGCTTTTTCTCCTCTTCAATCGCCATGAAGCGCAGCAGGATGTGGGGCATGCCGAAGTAGCCCAGGCCCCAGGCCAGCAGGGAGCAGATGGTGAGCAGGCTGTACGGGGCAGAGCCCCCGGTGGCCGGGTCGTGGATGTTGACCAGGGACAGGTAGCCCGCCAGAGAGCGGGCGTTGTCCATCACCGCCTCCATGCCGCCAGCCTGCGCCACGCCGAAGCCCAGCACCACCACCAGGGCCACCGTCATGATAATGGACTGGACCAGGTCGGTAAAGCTGGCCGCCAGGAACCCGCCCATGACCGTGTAGATGACGATGACAGCGGCGCTGATGAGCATGGCGGAAACATAGTTGATGCCGAACAGGGAGGCGAACAGCTTTCCGCAGGCGGAGAAGCCGGAGGCCAGATAGGGCACGAAAAAGATCATGATGACCACGGCGGCGATGGCGGAGAGCAGGTTTCGCTCATCCCCCCAGCGCTTGGAGAAGAATTGGGGCACCGTGATGGCGTCGATCTGGTGGGAGTAGCGGCGGATGCGCCGCGCCACGATGAGCCAGTTCAGATAGGTGCCCACAGCCAGTCCGATGGCGGTCCAGCTGGCCTCCGCCAGGCCGGAGAGGTAGGCCACGCCGGGCAGCCCCATCAGCAGCCAGGAGGACATGTCGCTGGCCTCCGCACTCATGGCGGTGACGAAGGGGCCCAGCTTCCGTCCCCCCAGATAGAAGTCGTCTACGGAGTTGTTGCGTTTGGAGAACCAGACGCCTACGCCCAGCATGGCGATCAGATAGACCGCGATGGCCAGGCAGATGCAGATCTGCGAAATGGTCATAGTATCTCTCCTCATATTCTGTTACCCTCCGGCTCCCCCACACACAAAGCAGGAGCAGGACGGCCGCCGGCAGCGCACGGCGTTTTTTTATTATAGCATGGAGATCTTAAGAACAAAATACAGAACACAGTATAGAATAAATTCTATACTGTGTTCTCTCTATTTCCCATTTTTCTCTTTTATACTGCGGGATTTCAGCCGTACACTTTCTAAAATCATCCTTTAGATATTTTGTACAAAATTCTTTTGACTTGTCCGAAATCCTCCCAAAAACATGGGCATCATGATCCTGCCGTACTGGAGCAGGGAGTAGTCCCCCCCGGACAGGCACCAGTCGTAGATGAGGGCCCGCTCGCACAGGGCGTAGACCCGCACCATCTCATTTACCGTCACATCTCCCCTCAGCTCTCCCCGCTGCTGCCCCTGAAGGACGATCTGCCGCAGCAGCTTGTAATATGTGCGGTTGTGGTCCAGCAGATGCTTGTCCCCCCGGGTGACCAGCTGGGAGGAGTACAGCCGGGCCAGCAGGTCCAGGGAGATGGAGTTTTCGATCATGGCAAACAGCTCCCGGTTCAGCTCCATCAGCACCTCGAACCGGTCCTTTTCCGGGTCCATGCAGGCCATCAGCTCCTCATACTTCTCATCGAACAGGAATGAGACAGAGGAGAGCAGGGCGTCCTTGCCCTCGAAATAGTGGTAAAAGGAGCCCCGGGAGGTGCCGGATGCCTCGATGATCTCCTCCACCGTTGTATCGTCATAGCCCTGCTGGTAAAACAGCTGCCATGCCGCCTGGATGATGCGCCCCTTGGTATTGCGGGAATTTTTCTTTGCCATCGCGGCTCTCCCCTTTCCGGCCCCTGGCCCCCTCCGCCCCGGAAGCGGCAGACCCTGAGCCTTTGATCTATTATCTCCGATTCCCGCCCATCCGTCAACTGCCGCCCCGCCTCCCCTTTTAACAGTTTACATCCGGGGCGGGCTATGATAAAATAACTTTTATCTCAACAGAGGGAGGGGCGCCCCGTGCCCTATCATTTCTTCCCCATGATCGCCCGGATGCGCTACATCAGCCGCTGGGGCCTGATGCGCAACACCGACCCTGAGAACGTCCAGGAGCACTCCCACATGGTGGCAGTGCTGGCCCATGCCCTGGCCGTCATTGAGAACGAGCGCTTCAGCGGGCAGACCGACCCGGGCGTGGTGGCGGTGGCGGCCCTGTATCACGACGCCAGTGAGATCCTTACCGGCGATATGCCCACCCCCATCAAGTACGACAACCCGGACATCCAGACCGCCTACAAGGCGGTAGAGGCCGTAGCGGAGCAGAAGCTGCTGTCCATGCTGCCCCCCGACCTGCGCCCCGCCTATGACGAGGCCATCACCATCCCGGACCCCCATGTGCGGGACCTGGTAAAGGCGGCGGACAAGCTCTCCGCCTACCTCAAGTGCCTGGAGGAGCTGAAGGCGGGGAACACCGAGTTCCGCAAGGCCAAGGAGCAGACCTACGCCGCGCTCCTTCAGAACCCGCTGCCCGCCCTGCGCTGCTTTATGGAGGAGTTCCTCCCCGGCTTTGAGCTCACTCTGGACGAGCTGAGCTGAGGAGCAGCGCCTGCCTCCGGCCCCGCCGCGCAGCGGCTTTCTCCTCCCCCGTCTCTCCGCATTCCTCAAAATTTACTGTGGAAAGGAAGTCTTCTATGAAGGCCATCGTCACTGTCATCGGCCGGGACAAGGTGGGCATCACTGCCGCCGTCTGCGCCCTGCTGGCCCAGCACAGCATCAACATCCTGGACATCAGCCAGACCGTGCTCCAGGAATACTTCACCATGGTCATGCTGGTGGATCTCTCCGCCTGCACCGCCTCCATCGGCGAGATGTCCGACCTGCTGGAGCAGGCGGGCAGGGAACAGGGGCTGTCCATCCGCATCCAGCGGGAGGACATCTTCAACGCCATGCACCGAATCTGAGGGCGGAGGACCGCCGCGGACCGGCCGCCCAGCGCGATCCCCGCGGGGCCACACCGCCTTTTACAGGAGGAAACTATGCTCAATCAACACGAGATCATGCAGACCATCCAGATGATCGACCAGCAGCATCTGGACGTGCGCACCATCACCATGGGCATCTCCCTGCTGTCCTGCGCCCGCAGCGACCCCAGGCAGGCCTGTGACGCCATCTACGACAAGATCACCCGCTGCGCCGAAAATCTGGTGGCCACCGGCGAGGCCATCGAGAAGGAATTCGGCATCCCCATCGTCAACAAGCGCATCTCCGTCACCCCCATCGCCCTGGTGGCCGCTGCGGCGGAGACAGACAACTACGCCCCCTTTGCCGCCGCCCTGGACCGGGCGGCCAAAGCTACCGGTGTCAACTTCATCGGCGGTTTCTCCGCCCTGGTCCAGAAGGGCATGACCGACGCAGACCGGAAGCTCATTGCCTCCATCCCAGAAGCTCTTTCCACCACCGACCTGGTGTGCTCTTCCGTCAACGTGGGCTCCACCAAGGCGGGCATCGACATGGATGCGGTGGCCCTCATGGGCCGCACCATCAAGGAGCTGGCGGAGCGCACCGCGGACCGGGGCGGCTTCGGCTGCGCCAAGCTGGTGGTGTTCTGCAACGCTGTGGAGGACAACCCCTTCATGGCCGGCGCCTTCCACGGCGTGGGCGAGCCGGAGCGGGTCATCAACGTGGGCGTCTCCGGCCCCGGCGTGGTGTACCACGCCCTTCAGAGCGTGAAGGGCCAGCCCTTCGATGTGGTGGCCGAGACCATCAAAAAGACCGCCTTCCGCATCACCCGCATGGGCCAGCTGGTGGCCCAGGAAGCCAGCCGCCGCCTGGACACCCCCTTCGGCATCGTGGACCTTTCCCTGGCCCCCACCCCCGCTGTGGGGGACAGCGTGGCCCGCATCCTGGAGGAGATGGGGCTGGAGGTGTGCGGCACCCACGGCACCACCGCCGCCCTGGCTCTGCTCAACGACGCGGTGAAGAAGGGGGGCGTGATGGCCTCCTCCTCGGTGGGCGGCCTGTCCGGCGCCTTCATCCCCGTCAGCGAGGACGAGGGCATGATCGCCGCTGCCAGCTCCGGGGCCCTCACCCTGGACAAGCTGGAGGCCATGACCTGCGTGTGCTCGGTGGGTCTGGACATGATCGCCGTCCCCGGGGACACCACCGCCGAGACCATCTCCGCCATCATCGCTGACGAGGCAGCCATCGGCATGGTCAACTCCAAGACCACCGCCGTCCGCCTCATCCCCGCCCCCGGCAAACAGGTGGGGGACACGGTGGAGTTCGGCGGCCTGCTGGGCTCCGCCCCGGTACAGCCGGTCCATCCCTTCTCCGCCAAGGCCTTCGTGGACCGGGGCGGCAGAATTCCGGCGCCGATGCAGAGCCTGAAAAACTAAATAAAAAGAATCAGTGGTTAAAAAATTATGGTGAGTTGTCCAGATGACAATTCACCATAATTTTATGTAAATCGCAAGTTGCTTACTAAACTCCTTTGACAATCAATCTATCACACATGACAGCATTAAGATAACTCCCCCAAAAAAGAGCAGGAAAAGGAGAAAAGAGACCAGCATACAGCCAAGATACCGTCTCCTTTTTCTACTTTCCTCGGGAGTCTGCTCAACAAAATAAGTACGTATCATCAAAATGGCACTTATTACAAATGCAGGTATTGTGAAGAAAGGGATACAGTAAAATGAGAAGTAAACTCCCCCCCAAAAATAGGGCAGGAAAAAAAGAAAGGAGACCAGCATGTAACCAAGATACCGTTTCCTTTTCTTACTTTGCTCGGGAGCCTGCTCAGCAAAAAAAGTACGTATCATCAAGATGGCACTTACCGCGAATACAGGTATTGTGAAGAAAGGGATACAATAACTTAGGAGGGTAAATAATTCCATAATAAATTTCATAGGACTCACCCTGCACCCGGCGGAACAGATGTGCAGTTATAGTTTCTGTATTTTTAAAATATTCAGCGGCCTGCCCTTGCTGGGATAGACCGCTGAATATTCCATTGAAGCGAATCCGTTAAGATAAACCTTCTGAAAATTTGTATGACTATGTGTTTGCCATACTGGTTTTGTGCGACCGTTCCGTTCTCTTACATCCCGGCAGCAGTTCTATCTCTTTGACAAGCCAAATTTCAGGATCAGAATAAATCCCCAAATTGCCCAGAAGTCCAAAATATCAAAAAAGATATCCATGATAAAACTGACCCGATAGGCGCGCCAGAGTGTGGATATGATGACTGCGGTGTGGATCAGCACGGCGATCAGGAGTTTTTGCTGGGAGGACTTCGTGCGTGCTTCACCTGGACGCAGATAGACGTACAGAACGATCAGGATATTCAGGGCCAGATAAACGCCCCAGTCCCAGATATGGCTGTCGGAAACTATTGCGCCAAACTGGCAGATGATAAAAAAGAGCAGAAAAAGATTTTTGAAATTGTTTTTTGAGAACATCTGTCCTGCCATACTAAAACCCCCCCTTCGTATCGATCTATCTATTATACCGGCGGAGGGAGTTGAAAGGGAAGAAAAAATGCGAAAATTTTTGTGAAACGTTTTTTTCGGCTCATTGGATCGCTTCAACTGCCTGCTTCAATTCATCCATTGCAATGGTCCCGGTGAGCAGATAGACGGAGTTTCCGGTGGTCCAGAGGATGGTGCGGTCCAGTCCCTTGAAGACAGCGGCGGTCTGCTCGCCGCGGGTGAAGAACTGCTTCACCTGTCCACCCCAGAACATGAGCAGTTTTATCGCCGATGCAGAGCCTGAAAAGCCAAATAAAAATGCCCCTTCCCGGGCCCTTCCAAATGAAAGGGCCCGGGGGGTCTTAATCAATCTTGGAGAACAGTGTGTTTGGTATCAAAGTAGAGTCGTTCACTAAAATAATTGTATTTTACTTCTAAGATATCCAGGAAATCGGGAGAAGGAAGCCTGTAAGAGACATCTCCAATCAGCATTTTGCTATCGCCGACTAAAACAGTCAGGGTCTCAGCATCGGGGGGGATCGAAACGTATTCGCCACTGACAGCACCAAAACCGCCCAGCGCAGAAGAAAACGTGATACGGAAAACCCATGGTTCATCAAAATCGGAATCAGCTTTTTCCAATCTCAGGGAGTTAAAATACCTAGCCAGGCTGTTTCCGTCATTGATTTTAAAGGAATCGGGGAGATCGTTCTGATATTCGAAAATCACTCCAATTTCACATTGTTTGGGAATTAAATCTGCGCTGTCTAAATCAGAAAACTGAGAAAGCTGTTTTCCGGTGAACAAACAGAAGATCAAGAGAAGAAACAGGGTCAAAGGGAAGACGCATTTTTTGATCATATTTTGCACATTCATACCTTAATCAAGGCAGAATCTCAACATCAGTATAGAGGGATTTGCTTGCTGTCGTAAAATGATAAACAAAAGCATCCGTGTTTCCAGAAGAACTCTTTTCTTCTACCACATAGGTGTAACGGAGCTTGCCAGTCGTAGTAAGGGAGGTGTACATAGAATTTTGTACGGTACCTTCGAACTGATAGCTCGCTTTTACACCGATACCTGTTTTATCTTCATAAGAGCCATCTGCATTGAAACCACCTTGGCGATAGATTTCCCAAGATACCTTGTTATCATCATGGGGAGAGTTTGAACCATAAGGAGAAGTAGTAACGGAGGTCTTACTAGTTACAAGAGATAGGGATACCGATTGTATGCCAAGGAATTCTCCAGCGTAAAAATAGATGGGAAGACTAACACGGGTCTCGTTATTGTCGGGAGTGATGCTACCAGACGCTGCATGGAAATTTGAATGATTTCCCTGAATAGAGATATACGCTGTATCAGGGTAGGCAACTACGGTGTACTTGCTAGCAGGATAACCTAAGCTGGTGTTAATGTACGAAACCGCATTATCTTTATCAGAGTTTACTTTTGCAGCCACAGTCATAGTATTTTGGTTTCGCAATTGATTTGCATGAAAAATACTGACTTCACCCAGAGAGTATGTACCGCTTTTAATTGCGGCGTAATCTTGCACACGCATTTCTGCATCAACGGTGGCACGGGAAGTACTCTTGGCGGCAATGGCGATATTATCGTTTTCAAGGCTGACTATGTATGCCTTGGAGATATTACGAATGGAGTCAGAATAAATGCCAAAATGATAAATTATGGGGTTTTTATTTTCGGAGGCATCTCCAAAAGTCAAAGCACAGAAGGATTCATTTCCCGTGAATACAATATCGGCAATAATGGGTAAATCAGATTTAGATAAGGGTGCAAAAGTGGGGTCATTTGAATCGGGATCAAATGTGCCTTCAAATACACCAACATATCCGGTGTTTGTTCCAGAGGAGATTGCGTCAAGCATACCGGTCATATTGACGGTATAGACGTGCTCATCGATAGAAAACGTAATAGAGGCAACCTGTCCAGCCGAGTCAATACTTATATTGGCGTAGTTCTCTGAATCATCCTGGGCTACGGTGCTATGGGATGATTTAAAAAATGTGGTGTTCTCAGTTAACGTAAATTCTTTCAAAGCCGAGGTACTATCCTCAAATGCGTAAACTTCTGTAAAACACAAGTTACATAAGATGGTTATTGCGGCGAGGATACTTACGAATTGCTTTTTCATACAGAACCTCCTGACATTTATTCATTTGAGTTTGGTTGTGTGCCTTACACCTCCACCTCGTCGGAATAGAAGGTCTGGCTCTCCGACTGGCTCCCGGCCCAGACGGTGACGGTGGCCTTGACCCGGTAGGTCTTACCGGAGGTCACAGCCGCTGTCTCGTCCACCTCGGCCCAGGTTCCATTCTGCTGGTCAGTCCAGAAATCCACGGTGGTCCAGGCGTAAGTGCCCGACTTTTCCTGCAGCTCCGCCCGGACCTTGCACTTGGTGGCCACGCTGGTTTGCCCACTGACCCA
The DNA here is from genome assembly GCF_022453915.1 of Lawsonibacter asaccharolyticus. Lineage (NCBI taxonomy): Bacteria > Bacillati > Bacillota > Clostridia > Eubacteriales > Oscillospiraceae > Lawsonibacter > Lawsonibacter asaccharolyticus. Next base: position 252,674 of record NZ_CP091870.1, on the reverse strand, counting down.
GGCGTTGATGTATGCCGTCCGGCCTGAGATATCCAGGATACAGTCCTGCCCCTTAATGTACAGGAAATATGGGGTAATGTCCTGGCTGCCGGGAGCCGACTGGGGCAGAGCGGCGGCGCTGGCGGCGGGGGCGGTCCCCAGAGTCAGGCACAGGGCCAGCACCGCCGCCAGCAGCTTGCTTGCTTTGATACGCATAAAAATCACCTCCCTCCGTGCGTTCATATATCATAACGACGGGGGGAGGCTGTTTTTGACAGTTAACGCAAAAAAATCCAAAATTTTTTTCAAAAGTTTTTACTGGGTCATTGGACCCCCGCAGCCACCAGCTTCAATTCGTCCGTTGCGATGGTCCCGGTGAGCAGATAGACGCTGTTTCCGCTGGTCCAGAGAATGGTGTGGTCCAGTCCCTTGGAGATAGCGGTAGCCTGTTCACCCTGGATATAGAACTGCTCCACCTCCGCGTCCTCGGTGTCCAGCATCGAAACATGAGAGGTTTTATCGCCGATGACGGTGTGGGTCAGCCGCATGGTGTTTCCTGTCGCGTCCTCAAAGAAGATGTGGAGGCTGATATGATTGCCGCTCCGGCGGATTTCCTCCATGCCCTCGGGCAGATAGGTCAGGGCGACGTCCCCGGCCCTGCGCGCCGTTTCCTCCCGGGCGGAGAAGCGGAACTCGGTGAACTCCTGGAACACCTGGGTGATGACCGCGATGACCTGGGTCCGGAAGGCCTGGGAGGTGACCATCAGGCCGGAGAAGGTGAGGGTCCCGCACACCAGAAGGATGACCGCCGCCTGGCGGGCACAGCGCAGGGCGGCCTTGGCCCAGCCCGGGCGGTCGGCCCGGCGGATGAGGGCCTTCATGCGCCGCTGGAACCGGGGGGAGGTGGGGATGTCGGGCAGCTCGCCCTCCGGGGGCAGCTGGGCCAGCACAAGGTCCCGGGCCGCCCCAGCGTGGGCGTACAAAAGGCGGTCCAGCTCCTGATCGGTCATACCTCCACCCCCATTTCCTCCAAATTTTTGCGCAGGTGCTCTTTGGCCCGGTGGGCGATCTGGGATATGTGATCCGGCCGCAGGCCCAGAAGTTTCCCGATCTCGGAATTGCCATATCCCTGGTCGTATTTCAGCAGCAGCACATCCCGTTCACGCCGGGGCAGGGCCGCAATGGCCCGGGCCACCCCGTCCCCCCGCTCCACACCCTCGGCCTGGGGTGGTGCGGCGGCGGTCCAGTCCTCCAGTGGGACCGTCCCCGCCCGCCGCTTTTTCTTCCGGTACAGGTCGATGGCTTTGCTCTTTGTAATCATAACGATCAGAGACCTGGTTTCAGGACAGTCAATTTCATGAATTTTCTCGATCATTTCCGCAAGGCGCAAAAAAGCCTCGTGCACCGCGTCCTCCGCGTCGTGGGGGTCGTGCAGGATGTCGTGGGCGATATACAGCATCAGCTTTTTGTATCGGCGGTAGAGGGACAGAAACCGGTGTCGGTCCTCCTCCGCCTCGATCATGGTCAAATAGATCAGCATGGCGCCCTCCTAAGATCGGCTCCCCTATTTTACCATATCCAGCTGTATCTGTCATCCTGCTCCGGAAAATCGCACCTTTTGGGGTGAAACAGACGCTTTTTGATGAAAGCTCAACACACTCTGGGAGAAAATGCGTTTGTGATCCAGGGCAGAATATGATATATTTGATATATCACAAATAACCAATTATGAGGGCTATTCCCAAATATAAAGAAGAAGGCAAAATTGGTCGTCCCAAACGGACGGTACCAGCATCGGCATGATCGCCGCCGCCGGCCGCATCCCTGCTCTCACGCAGAGGCTGAAGAGCTAAATAGAAATGAGAACCCCGGCCCCTTCCATTCGGAAGGGGCCGGGGTCTTTTGATAAATCAAGCCTGGAGAACAGTATGTTTCGTGTCAAAGCAGCGCCGTTCACTAAAATGATTGTGTTTTTCCATAAGCTCACCTTCACTTTAGAATTTTGGCAAATCAAGAGGTTCATCGGAAGCTGAACGGACATCCTTGGTTTCAGCGCCATAAGCAGTGAAGGTCTTAAAACACCATCTACACAAGCGGCCCGCCTTCGATCAGAGCCAGCTTCTTGGCCCTGGTCAGCTGTTTGACGGCGTATTCCCGCCGCAGGGCTGCGGACTTGTCCGGCTGCTCCTCCCGCCACACCAGCGTCACCGGGCGGCGGCTCCGGGTATATTTCGCTCCCCGGCCCGCGTTGTGGGCGGCCAGACGGCGGTCCAGATCGTCGGTGATTCCGGTGTAGAGGGTGCCGTCCCCGCACCGGAGAAGATAGACCCACCAGCTCATGCCGTCCCCTCCAGGGGGAGCACAAAGGTGATGCGGGTGCCCACGTCCTCCCGGGAGACCACCTCGAACCAGCCGCCGTGGCGGTCCACGATCCACCGGGCGATGGACAGCCCCAGCCCGGTCCCCCCGGTCTGGCGGGCCCGGGAGCTGTCGGTGCGGTAAAAGCGGTCAAAGATATGAGGGATGGCCTGGGGCACGATGCCCATCCCCTCGTCCTGGACCGTGACCCTGGCATAGTCCTTCTGGGCCGACACCCGGAGATAGACCCGCCCCTCCGGGCCGCTGTACTTGACGCTGTTGTCCATCAGGATGCGCATCACCTGCTTCACCAGCCCCGGGTCGGCCCGGACCACCACCGGCCCCTGCCACCGGGCCAGGAAGGCCCGCTCCGGGTGGATCATCTGCTCCTCCCGCAGCACGTCCTCCGCCACCGCGGTCAGGTCCATCAGCTGCGGCCGGATGGGCTGGGTGTCGTTGTCTCCCCGGGCCAGGAACAGCAGCTGCTCCACCAGACGCTCCATGGCGTCCGACTCGGAGCGGATGGCGTCGATGGCCTCCTGCCGGGCCTCCGGGTCGTCCTTGCCCCACCGGTCCAGCAGAGCGGCGTAACCCTGAATGACCGCGATGGGGGTGCGCAGCTCGTGGCTGGCGTCAGAGACGAACTGCATCTGCGCGGAGTAGGCCGCGTTCACCCGGTCCAGCATGTCGTTGATGGCCTTGGCCAGGGTCTTCAGCTCCTTCTGGGTGCCGGGCAGGTCGATGCGGCTGTCCAGGTGGGTGGCGTTGATCTTGCTCAGCTCGCCGGCCAGGGCCTCCAGCTCCCGCCTGGACATGTGGGTCATGGAGTTGAGCCGGGCGGCAGTGGCCGCCAGCTCCTGGATGGGCCTCAGGGTGCGGCGGATAGTCCCGGCATTGCGGAACAGGTTGGCGATCAGGGAGATGATCTGCACCGTGAGGAGGATAAAGCCCGCCCACTTCAACATCCGCCCGATCCCGGACAGATCCACCGTAATGGCGTAGGGCTCCCCGCCGTTGGGCAGTTCCACGGTGTAGTAGGAGAACAGCACATAGGTGCGCAGGCCGTCCGCTGTTGCCTCCCCGCCAGAGAACCACCCCAGCTCCCCTACGTCCACTCCCTTGGGCTCCCGGTCCAGTGGGATGATGGTGTAGTCGCTGGCAGCCATCCAGGGGACGGCCTCCGCGGTGGGCACCCCCCGCCCCTGGACCAGCTGGGCCACGTCCGCGCAGCGCTTTTCCGCCCACATCAGCTGCCCCATCAGGGCCAGCACCACCAGCAGCAGGTCCATACACAGAAAGATCCCCAGCTGCCGGAAAAACAGCCGGGTATTCAGCCGCAGGACCAGCGACTGGGACTTGGCCCCGCTGGGGGGCGTCTTGTTCTTCATGTCCCGTTTTCCCACCGGGCCCCCTCCTCTCCTTCCATGCCGCAGTCGGTCAGCCCTCCTGCTTTTTCAGCCACTCCAGCAGGGGCGTCAGATTCCGGAAGGCCACGCAGCTGCCCCCGCGGAGCAGCAGATCCATCTGCCACTGTTCCTGAGGGGTCCGCTCCCGCTTCTGCTGGAGGGACTGCCGCAGCCCCCTGGTGGCCATCCCTACCATCCGGCGCTGGAGCCACCCCACCTTTTTCGGGGCCCAACCGCCCTGAAGGTAGAAGATGGGGGCGTTTGGCACATAGTTGGACCGGGCCAGGTCCTGCAGCACCTTGTCCCCCGGCGGCGTCATGCCCACGCCGCAGGCGGCCCGGACATGAAAGCGCTTAACTGCGTGGTCGATGCCGCTGATATGCCCGGCCATCAGCCATCCCAGGTACAGGATGTCGCTCCCGGGCCCCACCTTTCCCGTAGCCTCGTCCAGGGCACAGACCGGCAGCCCGGCGGCCCGGCCCAGCATCTGGGCGTACTCCCGGGTAAAACCGGTCTTGGAGGTATAAACGATCGTCATATGAATCAGCTCCCCTTCTTCCCGGCCTTACTCCTCCCGGATGACGTAGCCCACGCCCCGTACAGTGTGGATCAGCTTGATGTCAAAGGCCTCATCGATCTTGCTGCGGAGGAAACGGATATATACGTCCACCGAGTTGGTCTCCCCCACGAAGTCGAATCCCCACACGCTGTCCAGCAGGGCCTCCCGGCTGAGCACCCTGCCCTTGTTCTCCAGCAGGTGGTGGAGCAGGTCGAACTCCCGGCGGGTCAGCTCCACCGGCGTCCCGGACACTGCCACGGTGTGGCGCTCCACGTCCATGGTCAGGGGACCGGCGGACAGCAGCGGCTCCTCCGGCCGCTCTCCGCTCCCCCGCTTCCGCAGGGCCGCCCGGATGCGGGCCAGCAGCTCCTCGATGGCGAAGGGCTTGGTGATATAGTCGTCCGCCCCGGAGTCCAGGCCGGATACCTTGTCCACCACGCTGTCCCGGGCGGTGAGCATGATGACGGGGAGCTGTACCCCCTCCTTCCGCAGGCGGCGCAGCACCTCCATGCCGGACAGCTGGGGCAGCATGATGTCCAGCAGCACCAGGTCGTACTCCCCCGACAGGGCCCGCTCCAGGCCGGAGCGGCCGTCGAAGCTCTTGTCCACCTGATAGCCCTCATACCGCAGCTCCAGCTCCACCATCCGAGCCAGCTTTTCCTCGTCCTCCACCAGAAGGATCTTTTCTTCCATATCCTCTCTCACCTCAACATCCGGGCACTCCCCCCGGAGATCTATTCCTTGCCGTCCCGGTCCCGGGTCCGCTTCTCATACTGGAGGTGCAGCTCATCCATTACCTGGCGCCCCATGTCGGCGGCGGTGCTGGCCACGTTCTCCATCACGTCGTTGATGCTGTCCCGCTCCAGCTCGGGGCCGGAAAAGCGGTAGCGGAATCCGAAGAACAGCCCGATCAGCAGCAGGGGAATGGTCACATAGAAGGCGAACACAAACAGGATCAACAGGATCAGCAGGGGCAGGGAGGTCACCGGCTCGTCCCGGCGCCACACCTCCAGCTCGTTATCTACCAGCACCCGGTAGAGCCGGGACAGCAGCTCCCGCAGGGAGCGGCCCCGCCGCTTCTCCCCCTTGGGCCACACCACCACCACGCCCAGCGGGCTCCTGTGCTTCTTTTTCTTTCCCGGCTCCGGTGTCTCCTGGACCACCAGTTCGGCCGCCGTGGGCTGGGACTCCTTCTCCTCCCGGCCCGACCACCGGGTCCCCTCCGCCTGGGGGATGGCCCCCTTCTCCTCCAGATAGATCAGGGCGTCCAGCAGATTCCCCTCGCTGTACTCCAGGGCCTCCTTGGCCTGGGCGTAGGACACGGGGGCCTTCTCCCGCAGGCGCTCTACCATCTCCACTGTGATCTCCATCCTGAATCGCTCCTTTCCGGGCAGTCTGCCTGTTCTGACGTCAGTATAACCGCCCGGGCTTGAAGTGTCCTTTAGCCTTTCTTAAAAATGGATGAAAACGCCTTTCCCGCGGCTGCTTGTGATTCTCATTATACTATGCTATAATCCCCTTATCAACCGGAAACGGAGGTGTGCCCCTTGAAAAAGCGTCTCGGCGCCCTGCTGTGCGCCCTGGTCATGTGTCTGGCCCTGCTGTCCCCCGCCTCGGCTTTGGAGGAGGTGTGCTTTACCTCCCTGAACAACAAGCTGCTGCCCCTGGCCTCCGACACCATGCCCCTCTGGTCCGGAGGCGTCCTCTACGTGCCCGCCTCCCTGTTCGACGGCAGCGCCACAAACTCCAGCTACGGCGTGACCCTGGGGGTCAGCCTCACTCAGAGCCAGAGCAGCGGCACCATCACCCTTTACAGCCTCAGCGGCATCCTGGTCTTTGACCTGAACTCCGGCATCTGCGTGGACCAGCAGACCGGCGAGCTGCTCAGCGGCCGGGCCATCACCCGCAACGGCCGCATCTACCTCCCCCTGAACATCGTGGTGGACTTTTTCGGGCTGCGGAGCTCCTATCTCCACACCGATTACGGCTATCTGGTCCGCATCAAGAACCGGGACGACACCGCCTCCAACGGGCGGCGCTCCATCCTCACCGACGAGGTCTTCATCGACTCGGCCGGCAACCAGATGAACCTCCAGCTGAAGGAGTACCAAAAGAGCCTGCTCCCTGTGGAGGAACCTGAGACCCCTGACGTCACCCCAGCGGTCCCCGCCGATCCCCCGGGCCAGGAGCTGGACCCCACCTCCATCCCCACCTATCTGGCCTTCCGCTGCCAGACGGGGGAGGCGTTGGACAGCATCCTCACCACTTTGGAGAAATCCGGAAAATCCGGCGTCTTCTTCTTCGCCCCGGAGGAGCTCTCTGTCCATGGGGACATGGTCCGCCGCCTGCTGGGCACCGGGCACAGCGTTGGCATCCTTGTCCAGGCCGGCACCCCGGAGGGGGCCCGAGCGGAGCTGGAGGCAGGGAACCGCGCCCTGGTGGAGCAGACCCGCAGCTGCACCCGCTATGTCTACTGCGGAGAGGCCCTGTGGGAGGGGCTGGAGGCGGAGGGCTGGGTCTGCTGGCAGGAGAGCCTGGACGCCGTTCCTCTGGACGGGGAGCAGAGCGCCGCCTCCTACTCCTACGGCGTTCTGCGCCAGCTGGGCCGGGCTGCCCTGAACAGCGCCTATGTTACCCTGGATGACAGCCGGCAGACCGCGGATGTTCTCCCCGCCCTGCTTCGTCAGCTGAACTATCGGGAGTACGTGGTCAGTACCCCGATGGAGACCAAGCTGTGAGGCGGGTGGATCTGGCCCGGCCCGGAGCCCCCTCTGGTGACCGGGCCCGGGTGGCCCGCCTGACCCGGCACTTGAAGGCCCGGCTGGAGGACTTCGGCCCCGGCGGGCCCCGAGTGACGGGGGTGGATGAGGCGTCCGGCACCGTTACCGCCCGCTTCCCCGGCCAGGACACCGGCGGGGTGCTGGACCGGCTGGAGCGGGACTGGGGTGTCACCGTCCTTCAGGATGGGGAGGACGCCGTGTTCCGCCTTGCCCCCTCTGTCCGGTTTGAGGACCTGGACTACGTGTGGGGCGCGCTCTTCGAGGTGCTGGGCTGAGATCGGCTCCTTTCCTTCTTCCATTCCCCACTTGACAGGTCGGGCGTTTGGTGATATAGTGCGTTTGTCAAATGAGCACTGATGGAGAAGAGGCCGCGGGACTCGCCCAGAGAGGGACGCAAAGGCTGGAAGCGTCCTGCGACATTGCCGCGGCTGGTACCACTCCTGAGCCGCCCGGGATGACCGGGACGGGCCCGCCCGTTACAGCGGTCACAAGCGGCGGTTTTCTGTAAAACCGCAAGCAGGGTGGAACCGTGGAGCGCCTTACTGCGCCTCACCCCTGATGGAGATTCAGGGGCGAGGCGCTTTTGTTTTGCCCCTCAGAGCCTTTGGGGGGCGCGCCCTGCGCACCCCCGCGGACGCAAGGAGGTATTTTGATGTCCGAAGAAGTCAAAAATGAATTTACCTTTGAAAACCCTGAGTACCGCCAGACCTACTGGCACACCTGCTCCCATGTGATGGCCCAGGCGGTCAAGCGCCTGTGGCCCGAGGTGAAGCTGGCCATCGGCCCCTCTATCGACGAGGGCTGGTACTACGACATGGACGCCCCCTTCGCCTTCACGCCCGAGCACCTGGAGCAGATCGAGGCCGAGATGCGGAAGATCTGCAAGGAGAAGCTGAAGCTGGAGCGGTTCGAGCTGCCCCGGGAGGAGGCTGTCAAATTTATGGAGGAGAAGGGAGAGCCCTTCAAGGTGGAGCTGATCCAGGATCTGCCCGAAGACGCCCACATCTCCTTCTATAAGCAGGGCGAGTTCACCGACCTGTGCGCCGGTCCCCACCTGGACTCCACCGGCCGCATCAAGGGCAACGCCCTGAAGCTCACTGCCTGCAATGCCGCCTACTGGCGCGGTGACTCCAACCGGGAGACCCTCCAGCGCATCTACGGCATCGCCTTCCCAAAGAAGGACGAGCTGGACGCCTATCTGGCCAAGATCGAAGAGGCCAAGAAGCGGGACCACCGGAAGCTGGGCAAGGAGCTGGGCCTGTTCATGCTCCGGGACGAGGGCCCCGGCTTCCCCTTCTTCCTGCCCAAGGGCATGACCCTGAAGAACACCCTGCTGGACTACTGGCGTCAGGTCCACAAGAAGTACGGCTATGTGGAGATCTCCACCCCCATCATGCTCAACCGTCAGCTGTGGGAGCGCTCCGGCCACTGGGACCACTATAAGAACAATATGTACACCACCGTCATTGACGATGTGGACTTCGCCGTCAAGCCCATGAACTGCCCCGGCGGGATGCTGGTCTATGCCAGCCAGCCCCACTCCTATAAGGAGCTGCCCCTGCGGGTGGGCGAGATCGGCCTGGTCCACCGCCACGAGCTGTCCGGCGCCCTCCACGGCCTGTTCCGGGTGCGCTGCTTCAACCAGGACGACGCCCATGTCTTTATGACCCGGGACCAGATGCAGGACGTGATCCAGGAGACCGTCCGCCTGTTCGACGAGGTCTACTCCGTCTTCGGCCTGAGCTACACCATTGAGCTGTCCACCATGCCAGAGGACCACATCGGCACCGTGGAGGAGTGGGAGCGCAACCAGGACATCCTGAAAAACGCCATCACCGCCATGGGCAAGGATTTCGTCATCAACGAGGGGGACGGCGCCTTCTACGGCCCCAAGCTGGACTTCCATCTGGCCGACTCCCTGGGCCGCACCTGGCAGTGCGGCACCATCCAGCTGGACAGCCAGCTGCCTGAGCGCTTCGAGCTGGAGTACACCGGCGAGGACGGCCAGAAGCACCGCCCCGTGATGATCCACCGGGTGGTGCTGGGCTCCATCGAGCGGTTCATCGGCGTCATCACCGAACACTTTGCCGGCGCTTTCCCCGCATGGCTCGCCCCCGTCCAGGTGAAGGTCCTGCCTGTCACCGACCGGGCCGCCCAGTACGCCGACCAGATCTCCAAGGACCTGGATGAGGCCGGTTTCCGGGTAGAGGTGGACCACCGCAACGAGAAGATCGGCAAGAAGATCCGGGAGGCCACCATGGAGAAGGTCCCCTATATGCTGGTGGTGGGCGACCGGGACATGGAGGGTCAGACCGTCTCTGTCCGCATGCGCTCCGGTGAGGACCTGGGCGCCATGTCCTGCGTCCAGTTCCAGGCCCTTCTGGCCGAGGACGTGCGGACCAAGGCCATCAAATAAGCGGCTTTCAGAGCATTCGATTCATCCCTTGGATACCATCGAAGTCTGGTCCCGGCGCGGGAAATGACTGCGGCGCCGGGGAATACCGGCATAATGAAAAAAGGGAGGCGCTTCCGGCGGAAGCGCCTCCCTTTTTCAACCGCTTTTGCACTGGTCCACGTAATACCGTCCTCCAGCACAGGGGACCAGAACGCCCCGCTCCACCAGCTGGTCAAATTTGATGCCCAGCCCCTGGAAGACCCCCGCCTCCTCCGGCGTTCTGGCCGTCTCCTCCGAGACCGCCCCCGCCTCCAGGAACTGCCTGATGATGGCTCTCTTTCGGATGGCACCTGCCGGTATCATGGCCTCCCCCTCCTTTCAGTTTTTCACCACTGCGTGGAGCAGGGACCACACGGACCAGACCAGGGACCCCGCCAGCAGGACCACCATCAGGGGGACCAGATCCTTCAGGAACACAAAGCCGCCGAAGAGGGAATCACCGAAGATGACCGCCATCCAGATGGCCCACAGGAACCAGCCTCCTTTTCCTCCAAAGCGCTGGATCACGCCTCCGATGATCAGCCCCAGCGCAATGGCGGCCAGGACGATGGCTGGATACCACCACCATTCCAAATACATATCCACCACCAGCAGGGAGGGCACCGCCTCCGCTGCCGCCGTGCTCCCCAGCTCCGGGATCACCTGTCCGCTCCGCTCCAGCGTCACCGACGCCGCGCCGGAAATGGCCTTCCACAGCATGGGCGCCGTGGCCCGCTCCACCCAGGTCAACAGGGCGGCCAGCCCCATGGAGCACAGCGCTTGTGCCCCGGCCATCCCCATCAGCAGCCCCAGTGCCCGGCGGCGTGTCAGGCTGAAGCGCACCATTTGGTCAAAGGTGATGGCCAGATAGGTGGCGGTAACGACCAGGATCATCAGCCCCGCCGCCGCGGGCAGAGCGATCCCGGAGATGGTGACGCTGCTGTCTGGATGGCCCCAGAAGAGCACCCCCGCCGTGATCAGGTGGATGGCCAGGAAAATCCCCGCCACCACTCCGCAGCCCTGGGCCAGATCCACCCAGTTGGCCCGGATCATTTTCATCATCATATGCTCACCTCACAGAAAAACGGGTGATCCTACGCCACAGGAAGAACTCGCTGACCGCCAGGACCACTGCCAGAACGCCCCCCAGGATATAGGGAAGATCGCCCCACAGAGGGATCTTGGGCCCCGCCGCCATCACCATCAGGAAAATCAGGGCTGCCGTCATCACCATTGCGGCCAGAGCAACCACGATCCCCCTCCATACCCTGGACTCTACCATCAGCAGACCGCAGAGGGTCCCAAAGGCCAGGACTGTCCAGCACACCAGGGGGTACACCCACAGGGGCCAGCCTCCCAGCAGTGAGAGATCCCACCCCCAGGGATCGGTCCACCGGAGCGCCTTGGGCACCGCCGACATCAGCAGCTGGATGGCCCAGCTGGTCCCTACATAGAGCGCCAGGACCGGCTGAAGGGCCCAGAAGTAGTCCCGCCGCCGCCCGCCCAGAGTGAGGGAGATGTTTAGGTTGTTTGCGCCCATGGAAAAGCTCATGATAAACAGGATGAACGAGACGGTGATGGGCGCGGAAATGAAATAATTGTAGAACAGATTTCGCTCGCCCTCCGGGGCCGGGAACAGGATGGCTCCCAAGGTGAGCACCGCCGCATATCCCGCCACCAGGGCCAGATTGATCCTGGCCGACTGAAGCAGGAAGCGGAATTCCTTTCTCATACCTTCCCCTCCTTACTGGGCATCTCCGTGGCCGCACAGGGCCACAAACACGTTCTGAAGGTTCATGGGGGACACATCCACATCGGCCTGCCGGGCCTGACGGAACTGGGCGTCGCTCCCCCGGACGGCAGCGGTCTTGTGCCGCCCCATCTGCTGGACGGAGAGGACCTCCAGGCCGGCACAGGCCTGGTCCACCACGTCCTCCCGGCCGGAGATATAGCGGAACTGCTCCACCAGTTCCTCTGTGGGGCTGTTTTCCAGGATGCGCCCCTGGTCCAGGATGATGACCTGCTCAAAGACGGAGGCGGCCTCCTCTATGATGTGAGTAGAGACCAGGAAGGTCCGCCCCGTCTGGGCAAAGTCCTCCAGCAGCAGCTGATAGAAGCGCTCCCTCATCACCACATCCAGCCCCGCCGCCGGCTCATCCAGAATGGTGATGGGTGCCCGGCTGGCCAGGGCGATCAGGATGGTCACCATAGACATCTGCCCCTTGGACAGCTGACTGATCTTCTTTTTTGGTTCCAGCTGAAACTCGTTCAGCAGGCGGTCGGCATACTCCTGGTCCCAGTTGGGGTAGAATATGGCGGCCGACTTCAGGTAGTACCGGACCTTCTGGTTGTTGGGACCTGAGAACAGGGTGGGCTGGAGCTCCCGGGAAAAGCAGATCTGCTCCAGCGCCCTGCAGTTCTCCCACACCGGCTCTCCATCGCAGGTCACCTGCCCGCTGTCCTTGGTGTTCTGGCCTGTGAGGATGCCCAGCAGGGTGGTCTTACCCGCCCCGTTTCGTCCGATCAGCCCATAGATCCTGCCCGGCTGGATGGTCAGGTCCAGCCCCTCCAGCACCCGCTTGCTCCCATAGGACTTGCACAGCCCCTCTGCTTTCAAAATGCCTGTATTCATTTGGCTTCTCCTTCCTCGATGGCCCGGCGCACCATGGCCAGCAGTTCTTCCCCGGTCACAGCCAGGGAGGCCCCCTCTTTTACCAGGGGCCGCACATAGCTGTCGTAAAACGCCGCTTTCCGCTTGGCCCGCACGGCCTGCTCCGCCCCCGGGGCCACGAACATGCCGATGCCCCGGCGCTTATACAGGATCCCCTCCGCCGAGAGGAGGTTGAGCCCTTTGGCCGCCGTGGCCGGGTTGATGTGATAGACCCGGGAGAGCTCATTGGTGGAGGGCACCTGCTCCTCCTCCCGGTAGACGCCCCGCAGGATGTCGTCCTCCAGCATCTGAGCGATCTGGAGATAGATCAGTGACTGATCGCTGAGGGTCCCATGCATCTCACCGCCTCCTGTCCTTCGGTTTATTGGTTCATTACTTGTGTAATTAACCATATCACCTATATCCCTTTTTGTCAATAAAAAAGGCAAAAAAAGTCCCGCCCCAGCACCAGGCTGGGGCGGGAGCCATCAAATCAGGTGGTAGCGGAGGAGGAGTTCCTCTATCACGGTCCCGGACACATGCTTCAGGGCCTTCTTCTCCACGAATCCATACAGGAAGGGCAGGTCCATCTCCGTCAGCTTTTTGCCGTCCATCATTTTGGATGCGGCATCCAGCAGACAGCGCACATCGTAGCAAGACCCCCACACCTCAGGCACCCCCCGGTCGATGTCCAGCAGGGTGTAGACGGCCTCCATACCGGTTCGGACAGAGTACTCGGTGGTGAAGATGGTGTCCCGTGCCGTCTCGGCGAACTGGCCGATAAAGGCGAAGTTCACACAGCCCTCCGGCACCACGTCGGGCCGGTCCCCCCGGGTCCGGGGCATGAAGAAGGCGGTGATGTAGGGCATCATGCAGGGGATGGTGCTGGCAGACTGCTCCGCCAGCAGGGGGATCTCCTCCTCCGGCACCCCCAGGTGGTACAGCCACTCCATGCAGATCTCCCGGCCGGTACACGCCCGCATGGGCTTTTTCACATAGTCCCCGGGGACATCGGTGAACAGGCCGTAGATCCACCCCACCAGCTGCCCCTCCGGCTGGGCCTTGAAGTGGGGCTGGCGGTTGAAGGTATAGCTCATCATCCAGGCGGAGTCCTTCACCGTGACGATACCGCCGGTGACCACCTTCCCGGAGAAGGGGTCCCGCTTGCAGACCTTTTCCAGATAGGGCGGGATCTTGTCGTCCAGGGTGGTGACGGTGGCCGACTCCCAGTTGGTAAGGCCCGGCTTGGTGCAGTACTTGTCCGGGCGGCCGAAGGCCGGGTCCTGGGCAGCGATGTTCCGCCACAGCTGCCAGCAGCCCCCCACCGGCTCAGTGAGGAACTCCGGGGCGCGGTCGTTGCTGCCCAGAGAGGAGTTCTCCGTGCAGGAGCCGTTTGTGACGAACACCAGGTCGTCCTCAGTGAGCGCCCTGACCTCCTCCCGGCCCTCCCGGACCCACACCAGCTGCTTTGCCACCTTTCGGCCCGGGGCGATGTCGAAGATCACGTTGGTGACCTGCGTGTCATACTGAAACTGCACATTGTGCTCCTTCAGGTAGTGCACCATGGGCAGGATCAGGGACTCATACTGGTTGTACTGGGTAAATTTCAGGGCCGAGAAGTCGGGCAGGCCGCCGATATGGTGGATGAACCGCTGGAGATACAGCTTCATCTCCAGGGCAGAGTGCCAGGTCTCGAAGGCGAACATGGTCCGCCAGTAGAGCCAGAAGTTGGAGCGGAAGAACTCCTCGGTGAACACGTCGGTGATGGTCCTGTCGTACAGGTCCTCGTCCCGGGTGAGGAAAAGCTTCATGATCTCCAGGGCGGCCTTGTCGCTCAGAGTGAACTTCCCGTCTGTATGGGCGTCCTTTCCCCGATCCACCGTGGCCCGGCACAGAGAATAGTTGGGGTCCTCCTTGTTCAGCCAGTAGTATTCGTCCAAAACAGAATTCTCCGGGTGCTCCAGGGATGGGATGGAGCGAAACAGGTCCCACAGGCACTCGAAGTGATTCTCCATCTCCCGGCCGCCCCGGATCACGAAGCCCCGGGTGGGGTCCTGGATGCCGTCGCAGGCCCCGCCGGGGAGCTTTAGCTCCTCCAGGATGTGGATGTTCTCCCCCTTCATCTGCCCGTCCCGCACCAGGAAGCAGGCGGCCGCCAAGCTGGCCAGGCCGGAACCCACCAGCCAGGCGGATTTCCGTTCCACGCCCTCCGGCTTACGGGGGCGGGCAAATGCCTCGTAATTTCCGCTGCTGTAATACATATCCATGACCTCCAGATCGAGTTTGTGAGGTCAGTATAGCGCCCCCGGCCCTGCCTGCCAATGGATAGAGGGGGCCCGCTGTCGCAAATTGCGACAGCGGGCCCCCTTTGTCTGGATCTCAGGGCTCTTTCCGCCGGGCCATGCGCTCCAGGGCCGCGGCGATATTTCCCTCCATCACGGTATTGACCCGGCTCACCAGCCTGGCGGGCTCCTCCTTCATGCCCCCCTGCATCCACTCCACCGTCAGCCCCACAAAGGCGTACTTGTAGAAGTGGGCCAGGAAGGCCCGGTCCTCCTCCGGGACCTGGGTCCCCGCCGCCCTCTCCTCCACTACGTCCCGCATCAGCTGGTAGGTCACCCGGTACAGGTAGCCCTCCAGCAGCTCCCGGCTGACGGAGTGGTAGGTATTGCGGACCAGGGCCCGGTTGTCCCGGATGTACTCCAGGACCTGGAGGAACCCCTGCTGCCAGGTGTCCCCGTCCCGCTTTCCCTCCAGCAGGCGCTGGGCGTCTGTGGTGTAGATCCACTCCAGCAGGGCGTAGATATCCTGAAAGTGGTAGTAAAAGGTCTGGCGGTTCACCCCGCACTGCTCGGTGATGTCGGCGATGGTGATCTTATTCAGCGGCTTGTGCTCCAGCAGCTCCTTCAGCGCAGAGGCCAGGGCCCGCTTTGTGATCTGCGACATGGCGCTCCTCCTGTCTCCGGTGCCTTCCGCCCACGTCCGGGGGTCAGGACAGCTGGAACTGACCGGTGTAGAGTTGATAGTAGCGTCCCTTCTGGTCCAGCAGCTCCTGGTGATCGCCCTTCTCCTGGATCTCGCCATGCTCGATGACCACGATGCAGTTGGAGTTGCGGACCGTGGACAGGCGGTGGGCGATGACAAAGACGGTGCGGCCCTCCATCAGGGCATCCATCCCCTGCTCGATGTGCCGTTCAGTGCGGGTGTCGATGGAGGAGGTGGCCTCGTCCAGGATCATCACCGGGGGATCGGCCACGGCCGCCCGGGCAATGGCCAGCAGCTGGCGCTGGCCCTGGGACAGGTTCGCCCCGTCCCCGGTGACCATGGTCTGGTAGCCGTCCGGCAGGCGGCGGATGAAGGAGTGGGCGTTGGCGCTCTTAGCGGCGGCGACGCACTCCTCGTCAGTGGCATCCAGCCGTCCGTAGCGGATGTTGTCCATGATGGTGCCGGTGAACAGGTGGGTGTCCTGGAGCACCGCCCCCAGGGAGCGGCGCAGGTCGTCCTTGCGGATGGCCTTCACATCGATGCCGTCATAGGTGATGAGTCCTCCCTCGATCTCATAGAAGCGGTTGATCAGGTTGGTGATGGTGGTCTTGCCCGCGCCGGTGGAGCCTACGAAGGCGATCTTCTGGCCCGGGTTGGCGTAGACGGTCACATCTTTCAGGATGCGTTTGCCGGGCACATAGGAGAAGTCCACATGGCTGAGCCGGACGGCCCCCTTCAGCTCGGTGAGGTAGTAGTCCTCCCCGGGCACGTTGCGCACGGTGCCCCGGATCAGGTGGAGGGAGGGCTTGCCCGTGTGGTCCTGGTACTTCCAGGCCCAGCCGTGGCCGGCCAGGGCGGCCAGGTCGGTCACTTCGGTGAGCCTGCCGTCAGAAGCCACCTCCACCCAGATGCCCTGG
This sequence comes from Lawsonibacter asaccharolyticus, assembly GCF_022453915.1. Taxonomy (NCBI): domain Bacteria; kingdom Bacillati; phylum Bacillota; class Clostridia; order Eubacteriales; family Oscillospiraceae; genus Lawsonibacter; species Lawsonibacter asaccharolyticus. Next base: position 236,606 of record NZ_CP091870.1, on the reverse strand, counting down.
GAGGAGTCCACGCTGGGAGGCAGCAGCTTCAGGCCGCCGCTCTCGGTCCGCTCCGCCTGGCCCAGCTCGGTGAGGGCATCCTTTGCTCCCACCAGCACGGGGACCAGCGCCATGGCCGCGGTCCTTGGAGTCTTCCAGGCCCAGACACGGGGCCGGCCTGCGCCGTCAAAGACGGACAGGGTGCCGTTGGCGTCCTTCTCCGCCCCCACCAGGGTGACGGTCCCCTCGTCCACCTCGGGCTGGGTGTCCATCACCTCAAAGATCCGCTCGGCGCCCGCCAGGGCGGAGAGGAGGGTGGTCATCTGCTGGGAGATCTGGTTCAGGGGCTGGCCCACCTGCTTGGAGTAGTTGAGATAGACCACCAGGCCGCCCAGGTCAAAGCCCTGGATGACAGACAGCAGTCCGCCGAATGCGGCGGTGAGGGCGTAGCTGATGTTCATCAGGTTGCCCGACACGGGCATAATCATGGTGGAGTAGAAGTTGGCCTTCTGTGCCGCGTCCCGGTAGGTCTCATTGAGCTTGCGGAACTGATCCTTGGCCTGCTCCTCGTGGGTGAAGGCCTTGACCACCTTCAGCCCCTCGATGATCTCCTGGATGTCGCCGTTCACGTCGCCCAGGGCTGCCTGCTGCTTCTGATAGAAGCGGCGGCTGCGCCCGCCCAGCTTGTTGAACAGCACCATGGTGAGCGCCAGCACCAGGGCGGTGACCAGGAACAGCTTCCAGTTGATGAAAAGCATCATGGCCACCAGGCCCACGAACATCAGGCAGCTGGAGCACATGGAGACCACGCTCTGCTCCAGGGCCAGCTGCACGTTGTCCGCGTCGTTGGTGAAGCGGCTCATCAACTCGCCGTGGGGGTGCTTGTCAAAGTAGGAAAGCGGCAGGTCCTGCAATTTGTCGAACAGGTCCTTGCGCAGCCGGTTGATCCCCCGCTGGGCCAGCCGCACCATGACGGCGGACTGTCCGTAGGTGGCCGCGCAGCCGATGAGGTAGATGCCTACCAGGACCAGGATGGCCCGGCCCAGGCCGGCGAAGTCGGTGCAGCCCGACCAGATGAAGTCGTTGATGATGCCCCGCATCATGTAGGAGCCGCCGATGTTGGTGAACACCGAGATCAGCAGGCATCCGAACACGGCCATCAGGGGCAGCTTGCTGCGGGTGAGATAACCCAGCAGCCTGGATATGGTCTTGCCCAGATCCTTGGGCTTCTGATAGCCCCCCCGGGGGGCGCGATTGGGTCCCGGCATTATTCACCAACTCCTTCCTGCTGAGACTGATAGATCTCCTGATAGATGGGACTGGTAGCCAGCAGCTCCTCATGGGTGCCCCGGGCCGCAATGTGGTCATCCTCCAGAATGAGGATCTCATCGGCGTACTGCACCGAGGAGATGCGCTGGGCAATGATGATGACAGTGGTTTCCTTCAGGTTGGCGGCGAAGGACTCCCGAATGGCCGCCTCTGTGGCTGAGTCCACGGCAGAGGTGGAGTCGTCCAGGATGAGCACCGCCGGCTTGCGGAGCATGGCCCGGGCGATGCACAGTCGCTGCTTCTGGCCGCCAGACACGTTGACGCCGCCCTGGGACAGGCTGGTGTCGAAGCCGTCGGGGAACGACATGATGAAGTCATAGGCCTGGGCGTCCTTGGCCGCCTGGATCATCTCCTCCTCTGTGGCCTCCGGGTTGCCCCACAGCAGGTTCTCCCGAATGGTGCCGGAAAAGAGGATGTTGGTCTGGAGCACCATGCCGATGCGGCCCCGGAGCTCCTCCAGGGGGTAGTCCCGCACATCCACCCCGTCCAGCAACACCTGGCCGCCGGTGACATCGTAGAACCGGGGGATCAGGTTGACCAGAGTGGATTTGCCCGTGCCGGTCCCGCCCACGATGGCCACGAACTGCCCCGGCCTTACATGGAAGCTGATGTGGGAGAGCACGTCGTCCCCGCTGCCCGAGGCCACATATTTGAAGGAGACGTCCCGGAACTCCACCTCGCCCCTGGGGGCGGGCAGGACGTGGTCCGTTCCGTCCGCCGCCTCCCCGGGGAGGGCCGCCCGGCAGATCTCCCCCTCCGGCTTGTTCTCCACAGAGGGCTCTGTCTCCAGCACCTCCTTGATGCGGTGGGCGCAGGCCTGAGCCCGGGAGAGCTGGAGCAGGGACATGGCCACCATCATCACGCTCATGAGGATCTGCACGATGTAGTTGATGAAGGCCTGGAGGTCGCCCAGTTCAAAGGTGCCCCCCATGACCATGCCTCCGCCGAAGTAGAGCACCGCCACTGTGGCCCCGTTGAGGGCCAGCATCATCACCGGCATGATCGCAATGATCCGCAGGCCCACCGCCAGAGCGGCGTCCATCAGCTCATCGTTGGACTTCTTGAACTTGATGCGCTCGTAGCCCTCCCGGACAAAGGCCTTCACCACTCGGATGGCCACCAGATTCTCCTGGAGCGTATTGTTCAGGTTGTCGATCTTGGTCTGCATAGTCTCAAAGAGCTTGGTGCACACCTTCATCAGAATGCCGATCACCAGCACCATCAGAGGAATGACCACCACCAGCACCAATGCCAGCCTGGCGTTCAGATAGAAGCTGATACACAGGGCGGCCACCAGCATCACTGGAGCCCGTACCAGCATCCGCAGACCCATGGCCAGCATCATGGTCATGGCATTGACATCGTTGGTCATACGGGTGATGAGGGAGGCGGAGGAGAAACGGTCAATGTCCGCAAAGGAGAACTCCTGCACCTTGTCGAAGAGGCACTGGCGCAGATTGGCGCCAAAGCCCTGACTGGCAAAGGCAGAATACTTGGCCGCCAGCACACCGCACAGCATGGCCACGCCCGCCAGCACCAGCATCACCGCACCCAGCTGAAAAATGTAAGTCTCGTCGCCGGCTGGGATGGCTGTATCCACGATCTCTGCCATGACCAGGGGCAGCAGCAGCTCACAGATGACCTCCACCACGATGAGGATGGGAGACCAGACCGCCTGCCGCTTGTAGCCCTGCAGGTGGGTCAGAAACAACTGAAGCAAATCGATCATCTTCCTTTCTTGGTTTTTTAAGAAGCTTATGGTCAAAATGACGAGAAATCCAGCCGCGCGCCCGCCGCTTCATCGTTCCCGCCCTCAGGCAAGGGGAGAAGCCCGCACGCCGGCCAGGGGAGCCTGGAGGTTCTCCAGCATCCGCAGATAGAAGCCCCGCATCACTGCCTGCTCCTCGGTGGTAAAGCCGGTGAACATTCTGCGGGTCACCCGCTGCAGGCAGGCGAAGCAGTCGTCCACCGCCTTCTCCCCCTTGGCGGTCAGCCGCACCCGGTTCCTCCGGGCGTCCCCAGGCTCCGGCTCCCGGTGAATATACCCCTTTTTCTCCAGGGATTTCAGGGATGCTGCCACTGCGGGCGGCGAAATGTTCAGCAACTCCGCCAGCTCCCTCTGGGCCTGCCCGTCCGGGCAGCGCTCCCCCGCGCTGCGCAGGATGCACAGCAGAAGGGGATGGCCCACTTCCTGCAGTCCCGCCGCGCTCAATTCCGCCTGCACCGCATTCCGATGCGCCTGATGCATCTGGTGTTCCAACACACCCAGATCCATGTTCAGACTGGACATATCTCCGCCCCCTTACGGAATATTTTTCAATCATTAACGGCTTAATAATTAACATGCTGATTATTTTAGCATTCTGCCATAAAAAGTCAAGGGGAGCCCTGTATGTTTCAAAAATTGTTCATAAATGGACCGGCCCTCCCCTCTGCGGAGGCTGCGTCCCCGTGTAGGGCGTAGTGCCCCCATCGGCCCTGCACGGGATACAGGCCCCACCGCTCCCCATCCTCCATTTATTTCATTTTCAGAAAGCTTATTTGGAACATTAGTTTGACTTTTTTGCTTTCCTGTGCTATGCTTTTATTAAATAAACCGACGACGCCCATCTGTGGAAAGGAGTCAGACCATGGAGAAACTCACTGCGAAGCAGCAGAAGATCTACGACTACATCCAGACCTTTTCCGCGGAACATGGCTATCCCCCTTCTGTCCGTGAGATCGGCGCGGCTGTGGGTCTCAAGTCCCCCTCCACCGTCCATTTCCATCTGAAGGGGCTGGAGGAGGCTGGCGTCATCATCAAGGCAGAGGGCAAGACCCGGGCCATCACCCTGTCCGGCACCGGCCGGCCGGTAGCGGAGGAGCAGGACCCCCACGCCGATCAGATCCCGGTGGTGGGCAGTGTGGCTGCCGGCTCCCCCATCCTGGCGGAGGAGTGCATTGAGGACTACCTCACCTTTGATACCCAGGGCCTGTCCGGGGAGCACTTCGCCCTGCGGGTGCGGGGGGAATCTATGCTGGACGCCGGCATCCTGCCCGGGGACTTAGTGGTGGTCCACCGCCAGCAGGAAGTCCACAGCGGTGAGATCGTGGTGGCCCTGTTTGAGGATGAGGCCACCGTCAAGACCTATCGCCGGAAGGACGGCCATGTGTGGCTCATGCCGGCCAACGACGACTATACCCCTATCGACGGCGACCGGGCCGAGATCCTGGGCAAGGTGGTGGCGGTAGTCCGCCGCTACTGAGTCCCGCCCAGGTGTTTTTCCTGCCTCTGAAATAAAATTTTTGCCAGATCCCCGGGATTTTCTCTTGACATCCCGGGGATTTCCTATATAATAATTAAGCCTGTCTTTCTGATGAGACAGGAGATATCCTTGCTCCCGGGTCTTCCGGGGGCCATATGTCCATAAGGAGGTGCAAGAACTATGGCAAAAATCAACGCGAACTACGAGGCGCTCTACATCCTGGACCCCGCCCTGGGCGAGGAGGAGATCACCGCTCTGGTGGAGAAGTTCAAGGGTGTGGTGGAGGCCAACGGGACCGTCTCTGAGATCGATCAGTGGGGCAAGCGCCGTCTGGCTTATCCCATCAACGACCTGAACGAGGGCTACTACGTCCTGATGACTTTCAATGCCGCCGCCGCCATTCCCCACGAGCTGGACCGTCTGTTCCGGATCAACGACAGCGTGATGCGTTCCCTGATCGTCTGCAAGGACCAGTGAGGGAGGCGGGCATATGCTCAACAAGATCATCCTCATGGGTCGTCTGACCCGTGACCCCGAGCTCCGGCACACCCAGACCGGGACGGCTGTGGCCTCCTTCTCTCTGGCAGTGGACCGGGACTTTAAGGACAAGGCCACCGGCGACCGCACCACCGATTTCATTGATGTGGTTGCCTGGCGGCAGACCGGCGAGTTTGTCAGCCGCTACTTCACCAAGGGCCGCATGGCCGTGGTGGAGGGCCGCCTCCAGATCCGCGACTGGACGGACAAGGACGGCAACAAGCGCCGCAGTGCCGAGGTGGTTGCCGATAACGTCTATTTCGGTGACTCCAAGCGGGACGCGGAATCCGCCGGCCCGTACAGCGGGGGCTATTCCGCCCCTTCCGGCGGGCGTTCTCCCGCCCCCTCCGGCTTCGGCGCCCCCGACATGGGCGACCAGTTTGCCGAGCTTTCTGATGACGACGGGGAGCTGCCCTTCTGAGAGGGGACACCCGTGATACTTTGACCGATATGGTCTGAAAAGGAGGTTTCTCTCATGCCTATGGATCGTGATAACCGGGGCCCTCGCGGCCGCAAGCGCCGCAAGGTCTGCGCCTTCTGCGTGGACAAGGTGGAGTGCATCGACTATAAGGACGCCGCCAAGCTGCGCCGTTATATCTCCGAGCGGGCCAAGATCCTGCCCCGCCGCACCACCGGCACCTGCGCCATGCATCAGCGCCAGCTGACTGAGGCCATCAAGCGCGCCCGTCAGGTCGCCCTGCTGCCCTACGTCACTGACTGATCGAGTTTTATATGGATAAAAACCCGGCGATCCTGTGATCGCCGGGTTTTTTATGCCTGTTCTGCTTGATGGATCTGGTCCCCCAGGGGGATCTCGGGCATCAGCTCCCGGGAGATGATCTCCAGCATCCCCTCCAGCTTGGCCACGTCCTCCGGGGAAAAGCGGGCCCGGATACGGCTCATGACAGTGTTGAGATAATGATAGCTGATGTTGTAATAATCCAGATACTTCTGGGTCGCCACCAGGTGGTACTCCCGCTTATCCTCCTGGGACTGCCGCTTTTCTACATACCCCTTCTGGACCAGGCTGTTGATCTTGTAGGCCGCGTTGGGGGGAGAGATGCCCACGAAATTAGAAAACTCGTTCACCGTGGGCTCCCCCAGGGCCAGGATGATCTCCATGCAGAAGGTCTCCACCGTGGTCAGCGTGGCCTCCCGCCGCTTGAAACGCCCGAACACTGCCCGGTAAAAATGCAGCTTGAATTTGGTGTACACCTCATTAAAATCCTTCTCCAGCAAGATGGACCCCTCCTCTTTTCCCCTGTTTTCTCTGCTGGAGTCCATTTTATCAGGGATCGCCCGGCTGTGCAACAGCGAAGGTCAATTCTCCCTGGGCCGCCAGCTTGCCGTTCACCCGGGCCTCCGCCTTGCCGAAGCCCACGCTGCCCACCTGGCGGGTCAGCTCACAGCGCAGCTCCAGCACGTCTCCGGGCACCACCTGGCGCTTGAACCGGGCGTTCTTGATCCCCCCGAAGAAGGCCAGCTTCCCCTTGTTCTCCGGCAGGGACAGGATAGCCACAGCCCCCACCTGGGCCAGCGCTTCCATAATGAGCACTCCGGGCATCACGTGATACCCCGGAAAGTGGCCCGCGAAGAAGGGCTCGTTCACAGTGACGCATTTGATGCCCTGGGCCCAGACGCCGGGCTCTCCGCCGGTGATGCGGTCCACCAGCAGAAAGGGCGGGCGGTGGGGCAGGATCTCCTGGATCTGATTGGCGTCAAGCTCCATGTCTCAGCCCTCCCACTTCTGGAACACCAGGCAGGCGTTGTGCCCGCCGAAGCCCAGAGAATTGGATATGGCGCAGCGGATGTCCGCCTCCCGGCCCTCGTTGGGCACGATGTCCAGGTCACAGGCCGGGTCCGGGACCTGATAGTTGATAGTGGCGGGGACAAACCCATCCTTCAGGGCCAACACACACAGGGCAGCCTCCACCGCGCCGCTGGCTCCCAGCAGGTGGCCGGTCATGGACTTAGTGGAGCTGACCATCAGCCGGTCCGCGTGGGCGCCGAACACCCGGCGGATGGCGGCGGTCTCCCCGCTGTCGTTGAGGGGGGTGGAGGTTCCGTGGGCGTTGATGTAGTCCACCGCCTCCGGGGCCAGGCCGGCATCGGCCAGGGCCTGCTCCATGCAGGCGGCGCTCCAGGCGCCCTCCGGGTCGGGGGCGGTGATGTGGTAGGCGTCGCAGGTGGCGCCGTAGCCGGTGATCTCGCCCAGGATCTGGGCCCCTCGGGCCCTGGCGTGCTCCAGCTCCTCCAGGATCAGCACCGCGGCCCCCTCGCCCATGACGAAGCCGCTGCGCTCCTTGTCAAAGGGGATGGAGGCACGGCTGGGATCGGAGGCGTCGGTCAGGGCGCTCATGGAGGTGAATCCGCCCATGGCCAGGGGCGTGATGGAGGCCTCGGCTCCGCCGGCCACCATCACCTCGGCGTAGCCGTCCCGGATGTGGCGGAAAGCGTCACCCACCGCATTGGCGCCGCCGGCGCAGGCCGCCACCGGGCAGATGCACATGCCGTGCAGTCCGAAGCGGATGGCGATATGGCCGGCCGCCAGGTTGGTGATCACCATGGGGATGAAGAAGGGGGAGACCCGGTCAAAGCCCCGGCTCTGCCCAGTCTCGCAGGAGGTCTGGAGGGTGCCGATGCCGCCGATGCCGCTGGACAGGGCGACGCCGATCCGGGCCCTGTCCTCCCGCTCCAGGTCCAGGCCGCTGTGGGCCATGGCCTCCGCGGCCGCCGTCACGGCAAACTGGGCGAAGCGGTCCATCCGCCGGATCTCCTTCTTCTCCAGCACGCCGGAGGGGTCGAACTCCTTCACCTCGCCGGCCAGGGACACCTTCTGGGCGGAGTGGTCATAGAGGGTGATGGGGGCGATACCGCACACACCCGCTTTGGCCGCCTCCCAGGTTTCCCGGGCGGTATGGCCCAGGGGGGTGACCGCGCCCAGGCCGGTGATAACTACTCGTCTTTTTTCCATAGCAGTTTCCTTTCTGCGGCTCAAACCGCCATTCCTCCGTCCACGCACAGCACCTGGCCCGTGACATAGCCGGCGCCCTCGCCAGCAAAGAAGGCCACCGCCCGGGCCACGTCCTCCGCCGCGCCCAGCCGCTTCATGGGGATAGTGGACAGCAGGGCCTCCCGCGCCCCCTCCGGCAGGGCATCGGTCATATCGGTGGTGATAAAGCCAGGGGCCACCACGTTGACGGTGACGTTCCGGGTGGCCAGCTCCTTGGCCAGGGACTTGGACAGACCAATGAGACCCGCCTTGCTGGCGGAGTAGTTGGTCTGGCCGGCGTTGCCCCGCAGGCCCACTACGCTGCTGATGTTGACTACCCGGCCGCTCTTCTGGCGCATCATGGTCTTATAGGCGGCCCGCATACAGTGGAAGGCCCCCTTTAGGTTGGTGTCCAGCACCGCGTCCCAGTCTGCCTCGGGCATCCGCAGCATCAGGCCGTCCCGGGTGATGCCTGCGTTGTTCACCAGGATGTCCAGCCGGCCCAGCTGCTCCAGCACCTGAGCCACCATTGCGTCGCAGGCCGCAGCGTCAGCCACATCGGCCCGGAGGACCACTGCCCGCACGCCCAGCTCCCGGCACGCCTGGGCCGTCTCCTGGGCCGCAGCCTCGTTCCCGGCGTAGTTCACCGCCACGTCCGCCCCCTGGCGGGCCAGCTCCAGACAGACCGCCCGGCCGATCCCCCGGCTCCCGCCGGTGACCAGGGCCACTTTTCCCTTCAAGCTCATGCCTGCTCTCCTTTCAGCGCCTCACACAGCTTCTCGATGTCCTCCACCGTCTCCACCGCGTAGGTCTTGATGCCCTTTTCCGTCTTTTTCACAAATGCGGACAGAGCCTTGCCCGGCCCGATCTCCACGATGGTGTCCACGCCCATCCCCGCCATGGCGCGGATGGTGTCCTCCAGATAGACGCTGCTCTGAACCTGGCGCACCAGCAGCTCCGGGATGGTCTCTCCCGCCTCCATGGGACCGCCCTTGCAGTTGAACAGCACCGGGAAGCTCATCTCCCCAAAGGCGACGCTGCGGAACTTTTCCGCCAAAGCCTCCCCCGCGGGCGCCATCAGGGAGGTGTGGAAGGGGCCGCTCACCTTCAGCGGCACCACCCGCTTGGCCCCCGCCTGGAGGGCCAGCTCACCCGCCTTCTCCACGGCGGCGGCGTCCCCGGCGATGACCAGCTGGGTGGGGCAGTTGTAGTTGGCGATCTCCACCACACCGGCCTCCCCGGCCTGACGGCAGCACTCCGCCAGCTGCTCCCGGCCCAGCATCAGCACCGCGGCCATGCCGCAGGGCCGGTCCTGCACCGCCTGGGCCATGGCTTTCCCTCGGAAGGCAACCAGCTCCACCGCCGTCTTGGAGTCGAACACCCCGGCGGCCTGGAGGGCGGAGTACTCGCCCAGGCTCAGGCCGGCGGCCACCTCCGGGATGATCCCCTTCTCCCGCAGCACCGCCGTCACCCCGGCGGCAAAGGCCACCATGCAGGGCTGGGTGTACTGGGTCTGGGACAGTTTCTCCTCCGGTCCCTCGAAGCACAGCTCTTTCAGGTCAAAGTCCAGCTGGGCGCTGTCCAGCACCTGCCGGAAGGCGGGATAAGTCTCGTACAGGTCCTGCCCCATTCCCGGGTGCTGGGTGCCCTGCCCCGCATATAAAAAGGCCAATTTCATGCCAATGCCCTCCATTCTCTTGTCAGCTCCTCCATCAGCTCCCGGACGGAGCACATCCGGTCAAGCAGGCCCACGCTGGCCCCGCTGAAAAACAGCCCCTCCTCCCGGTTGCCCTTCACCGCCTGGATCAGCGCGTGGGTAATACAGAAGGGGATCTCCGAGGGCCGGCAGCCCTGCATACACTGGGCGCACCACTGGGGCACCAGCCGTTCCCCCGCCTCCAGCCGGCGGATCAGCGGGGTGCGCACCGCGCGCCCCGGCATCCCCACCGGGCTGTGGATGATGGCCAGGTCCTCCTCCCGGGCCTCCAGCAGCACGTCCTTATAGCCCTGGGAGGCGTCGCACTCCCAGGTGGCGATGAAGCGGGTGGCCAGCTGGACCCCCGCCGCCCCCAGCCGGGTGAGCCGGGCCATGTCCGCCCCGCTCCAGATCCCGCCTGCGGGAAAGACCGGGATGGGGTGCCCGTATTTTTCCGCGTAGGGGGCCGTCTCCGCCAGCACACCGGGGAGCAGGTCCTCCAAGGAGGGACAAGTCCCCTCCTTCAGTGCCTCCTCCCCAAAGCCCAGGTGCCCCCCCGCCCTGCTCCCCTCCAGCACCAGGAAGTCGGCGGTGGTCTGGTACTTTCTGTCCCAGGTCTTAAGGAGCAGCCGGGCTGCCCGGGGGCTGGACACGATGGGGGCGATGGCTGTCTTCCCCTGGGTCAGCGCGGGCAGCTCCAGGGGCAGGCCCGCACCGCAGACTACCGCGTCCACCCCGGCGGCCACTGCGGTGCGGACCGCATCGGCAAACTGCCGGGTGGCCACCATGGCATTGACCGCCACCATCCCAGCCCCCCGGGCCAGCTCCTTCGCTCTGCCGATCTCCCGGCGCAGGGCCCGCAGGTTGGCACCGGCGGGGTCGGTGGGGAAGTCCGGCTCCTGATAGCCCGCGTCCGCGGTGCTGATGGTGCCCATGCCGCCGCAGGCGGCCACCGCGCCCGCCAGGCCGCCCAGGGAGACGCCCACCCCCATGCCGCCCTGGAGAACGGGAATGGAGAGGTGATGTCCTCGTATTTCCATTCTTATCCTCTCAACTCCGCCAGGCGGCGGTCGCAGCCCGCGGAGAGCTCCTCGAAGATCTGCCGCAGGGGCTTGATCTCGTGGAGCATCCCGGCCACCTGTCCGGCCATCAGGCTTCCCGTTTTGGTGTCCCCGTCAAAGACAGCCCGGCGCAGGCTGCCCAGGGTGTACTGCTCGAGCTCCATCATGGTGGCGCCGGCCCGCTCTTTGGAGACATAGGTGCGGGCCATCTGATTCTTCAGGATGCGTACCGGGGTGCCGGCGATCCGGCCGGTGACGATGGTGCCGCTGTCCTTGGCCTTCAGGATGGCCTGCTTATAGTTTTCATGAATGGGGCACTCCTGGCTGACCAGCAGGCAGGTGCCCACTTGGGCGCCGCAGGCCCCCAGGGCATAGGCGGCCAGCAGCTGCCGGCCGTCGGCGATGCCGCCGGCGGCCACTACGGGCAGATCCACGGCGTCGCACACCTGGGGAACCAAGGCCATGGTGGTCAGCTCACCCACGTGTCCGCCGGACTCGGTGCCCTCGGCGATGACCGCGTCTGCGCCGGCCCGCTCTGCCACCTTAGCCACCGCCACCGCGGGGACCACGGGGAGCACTTTGGCGCCGTACTCCTTCCAGACAGGGATATAGGCGCCGGGGTTGCCCGCGCCGGTGGTGACCACCATCACCCGCTCCTCCGCCACCACCCGGACCATCTCTTCCACCTGGGGGTGCATCAGCATCACATTGACGCCGAAGGGCCTGTCGGTCAGTTCTCGGCACCGGCGGATGTTCTCCCGCAGGCTGTCCGGTGTCATGCCGCCCGCGCCGATCAGGCCCAGGGCCCCAGCGTTGGAGACGGCGGCGGCAAATTCACCGGTGGCAATGTTGGCCATGCCGCCCTGGATAAAGGGGAACTCCGTCCCCAAAAGCTCATTCAATTTCATGGTTTCCTCCCGCATCCGCCCCTCGAGGCAGTTTGTTTGTCATCCCCACGTCCCCAGCGGAAAGAGCGCCCGGCGCTCCTCACCACCGGAACATTGCTCCGCCCCAGGTCAGCCCGGCGCCGAAGCCCAGGCACATGATCCACTGTCCCGGCCGCAGCAGCTCCTGCTCCGCCATCTCGTCCAGCGCAATGGGGATGGTGGCGGCCGAGGTGTTGCCGTACCGGCCGATGTTCTCATAGAACCGCTCCATGGGGACCTTCATCCGCTTAGCCACCCCCTCCAGGATGCGGTGGTTGGCCTGGTGGAGCACATACCAGTCGATCTGGTCCCTGTCCATCCCGGCCTTGTCCAGCAGGGACCGGGCCAGCTCCGGGACAGTCTTGAGGGCAAATTGAAAGACTTCCTGGCCGTTCATGTGGAGGTAGGCCGGGTGGTTGCCCGGGCCCGCCGCCCACAGGGCCTCCCGGTTGCCCCGGGTGCCCAGCAGGGCGTGCCAGGGGGCCCCCTCCGTGCTTTTGACCACTGCGGCACCCGCTCCGTCTCCGAAGAGGATGCAGGTGGAGCGGTCATCCATATCGGTAATGCGGCTGAGCAGCTCGCCGCCCACCAGCAGAGCGCAGGGCCGGGCCATCCGGGGCAGCATGGCCGCCGCGGTCTCCATGGCGTAGAGGAAGCCGGTGCAGCCGGCGCTCAGGTCAAAAGCGGGACAGTCCTCCGGCAGGCCCAGCTCCTGGTGGAGCAGGCACGCCTGGGAGGGGGTGATCCAGTCCGGCGTGACAGTGGCCATCAGGCACAGACCGATGTCCTGGGGGCCGACCCCCGCCCGCTCCATGGCCCGCCGGGCGGCGGCTACGGCCAGTTGGGTCAGGGTCTCCCCCTGGGCGAAGCGCCGCTCCCGGATGCCGGTGCGGCTGACGATCCAGTCGTTGCTGGTCTCCACCCGCCGGGCCAGGTCGTCGTTGGTCACGATATGGTCGGGCAGGCAGCGGCCAGTGCCCAAAATGCTCAGTCCGTTCATGGATTCTCCTTCCAGGGGGCGGCGCTCCCCATTCTGCGAAATTTCTCCTGCCGGCGGGCGGCAAAGCTGCCCTCTTTGACCACCCGGGCCAGGGCGGCGGACAGGCTGCGGTCCACCGCCTCAAACACCTCCTGGGGGTCACTGTGGGCCCCGCCCTCCGGCTCGGGGATCACCTCATCCGCCACCCCCAGCTCCAGCAGGTCGGCGGCAGTCATGCGCATCAGTTCCGCCGCCTCCCCGCTGCGGCCGGCGTCCTTCCACAGGATGGAGGCGAACCCCTCGGGGGAGAGGATGGAGTACACCGCGTTCTCCAGCATCAGCACCCGGTTGGCCACGGCCAGCGCCAGCGCGCCGCCGCTGCCCCCCTCGCCGATGACCACAGTGACCACCGGGACGGTGAGGCAGCTCATCCGGGCGATGGTGGAGGCGATGGCCTCGCCCTGCCCCCGGGCCTCGGCCTCCAGCCCCGGATAAGCCCCCGGCGTGTCCACAAAGGTGATGACCGGGCGCTTGAATTTCTCCGCCTGGTCCATCAGCCTCTGGGCCTTGCGGTATCCCTCCGGCCCCGGCATACCGAAGTTGTAGGCCACATTTTCCTCCAGAGTCTTGCCCTTCCGGTGTCCGATCACCGTCACAGGGTGCCCCTTGTAGAGGGCGATGCCCCCCAGGATGCTGGGGTCCTCCCGGTTCTGCCGGTCCCCTTTCTGCTCAAAAAAGTCGGTAAACAGGGCAGCAATAAAGTCCGCCGTCCCGGGCCGGGCAATATGCCGGGCCAGCACCACCCGCTGGGCTGCGGTCAGGATCTCAGCCACGGAACGTCCCTCCTTTCTCGTGCAGGCGCAGCAGTTTGGAGATGGTGGCCCGCATCTCGCCCCGGGGGACGATCCGGTCTACAAAGCCGTGCTCCTCCAGGTACTCCGAGCGCTGGAACCCCTCCGGCAGAGTCTGTCCGATGGTCTGCTCGATGACCCGAGGGCCGGCAAAGCCGATGAGGGCCCCCGGCTCCGCCAGGGTGATGTCCCCCAGGGAGGCGAAGGAAGCGGTGACCCCGCCGGTGGTGGGGTGGGTCAGAAAGGAGATGTACAGCCCGCCCGCCTCCCGGAAGCGCTGGATGGCGGCGGAGGTCTTGGCCATCTGCATCAGGGAGAGGATCCCCTCCTGCATCCGGGCCCCGCCGCTGGCGGAGAAAATGATGAGGGGCAGCCTGTTCCGCTGGGCATATTCCACGCAGCGTGTCACCTTCTCCCCCACGGCCGCTCCCATGCTGCCCATAAAGAAGCGGCTGTCCAGGGCGGCGGCGGCCACGCTGCGGCCCTCCACCCGGCCCCGGGCGGTGACCACCGCCTCCATCAGGCCAGTCTTATCCCGCTGGCGCTCCAGCTTCTCCTCATATCCGGGGAAACCCAGCACATTGGGGGCCACCAGGTCCTGGTCCAGCTCCCGGAAGCTCTTGGAGTCCAGCAGCATGGCCAGCCGCAGGTAGGCCCCGATGGTGTGGTGGTATCCGCACTTCGTACAGACATACAGGCTGTGGGACAGTTCCGTCTTGGGCACCACCGCCCCGCAGCTGGGGCACTTATCGAACACAGGCCGGGCCGCCAGCCTTTTGGGCTCGCCGTCCTCCCCCTTCCGCCGGGCCCGCAGCTCCATCAGCCGGGCCTTCCGGCGGGCAAAGATCTCTTCCATAGCGCTCCTTCCATCGCACAGGCCGGAGCGGAGGGACCTCTCCCTCCGCTCCGCGCCGTTCAACCGGGTCCTCCGGCTGAAAAGGTTCCTATCTCACCATCCGGCGGGGACGGGACTCACCCCTCCGTCCCGCAGTCCCAGGCCATCAGGGTCTCCAGATTTTCTTCCAAGAATCCCGTGTGGTACTGCCCCTTTACAAAGTCGGGCTGATAGAGGATCAGATGGCACAGTTCTGCGGTGGTCACCATCCCCTGGATCATCAGCTCCTCCAGCGCCCGGCGCATCCGGCGCACCGCCTCCAGCCGGGTGGGGGCCCACACCACCACCTTGGCGCACAGGGAGTCATAGTAGGGCGGCATCTGGTAGCCGCTGAACAGGGCGGTGTCCACCCGCACCCCGGGCCCGCCGGGGAGATGAAGAAATTCCACCCGTCCCGGGCTGGGCCGAAAGCCCTCCCTGGGGTCCTCCGCGTTGATGCGGCACTCCATGGCACAGCCGGACAGCCGGACCTCCTCCTGCCCCACGCTCAGGGGCAGGCCCGCCGCGATGCGCAGCTGTTCCCGCACCAGGTCCAGCCCCGTGACGAACTCGGTCACCGGGTGCTCCACCTGGATGCGGGTGTTCATCTCAATAAAGTAGAACCGCCCGTCCTCATCCAGCACGAATTCGATGGTACCCGCGCTCTCGTAATGGGCGGCCCGGGCCGCCCGGACGGCGGCCTGGCCCATCTCCTCCCGCAGCTGGGGGGTGAGGGCCCGGGAGGGGGACTCCTCGATCAGCTTCTGATTCTTCCGCTGGATGGAGCAGTCCCGCTCCCCCAGATGGATCACATTGCCCTGGGAGTCGGCCAGGATCTGAAACTCGATGTGGCGGGGGTGGAGGATCAGCTTCTCCACATACAGCTCCCCGTTGCCGAAGCAGGCCACTGCCTCAGACTGGGCGGCCTGGAACAGGGCCGGCAGGTCCTCCGGCCGGTCCACCCGGCGCATCCCGCGGCCTCCGCCGCCGGCAGAGGCCTTCACCAGCACGGGGTAGCCCACCTCGTCCGCCACCCGGCGGGCCTCCTCCAGGTCCACAGCCCCCTCGGAGCCCGGGACCACGGGCACGCCGGAGCGGCGCATCAGCGCCTTGGCCGCCGCCTTGCTCCCCATCTGCCGGATCACGTCGCCGGAGGGACCGATAAACTTCAGCCCGCACTTGGCGCACAGGTCGGCAAAGTCCGGATTTTCAGAGAGGAAGCCGTATCCGGGATGGACAGCGTCACAGCCTGTCTCTACCGCCGCCGTCAGGATGGCGGCCTGGTTCAGATAGCTTTCCGCTGCCCGGGCCGGACCGATGCACACCGCCCGGGTGGCCAGCTGGACATGGAGGGCGTCCCGGTCGGCGGCGGAGTACACCGCCACTGTCTCGATCTCCAGCTCCCGGCAGGCCCGGATGATCCGCACCGCGATCTCGCCCCGGTTGGCGATCAAAACCCGCCGGAACATTTCAGACCTCCCGGATGCGGAACATGGGGGCGTCAAAGCCCACCAGCTCTCCGTCCTTCACCAGCACTTCCTCAATGATGCAGTCCACCGGAGCGGGGACCTCGCTCATCATCTTCATGGCTTCCAGCACACAGACGGTCTGTCCCTTCCGCACCTGGTCGCCCGCTTTGACAAAGGGGGCCTCCCCCGGGGCGGGGGCGGCGTAGAAGGTGCCCACCAGGGGGGCGTTCAGGGTCTGCCCCTCCTCCACCGGAGCGGGCTGGGGCGCAGCCGCTCCAGGGGCCGCCGGGGCGGCCTGGATTTCCGGGGCAGCCGAAACGGGGGCGGTCCCCTTCTCCAGGCGCAGGCGCAGGTTGCCCTCCTCCAGCTCCAGCACGGTACAGGCGGAGGTGTCGAACCGGTCCATCAGAGCCTTGATCTCATTCAGATCCATGGCTTACTGATGCTCCTCCAGCAGACGGACGATATCGCCCACAGTGACGATGCTCTTCAGCTCCTCGTCGGTGAGGGAGAAGCCCAGCACGTCGTTCAGCGCCAGATTCAGCTCCACGGCGTCCAGAGAATCGGCCTCCAGGTCGTCCACCAGGCTGGCTTCCATGGTAATCTGCTCGGGCTCACAGCTCAGGGTATCCAGAATGACCTCTTTGACCTTCTCAAACATAATAAAAACACTCCTTGTCGAATTTTAGTTCAAATTATTTAATTAAAATAATTTAGTGATATTCTAACAAGCCTTGGAAAAAAGTCAATTGTGAGTTTTCACAATTGTGTCCTCTCCGCCCGCTTTTCTTCTTTTTTAATTTTCATTTTCCTCTCCCTTTTTCCTGCAAAGGCAGAAAAAACCGCCCGGGATACAGCTCCCGGGCGGTCTCAAATATCATATACACCGGTCCAGCCCCGGTTGTGCCTCCCCCTGCTCCGGGGACGCCCGGCCGGTCCCGCCTTCTGCTTTGGCGGGGCGGTCACCTCTTCCTGCCGCTCCCGGGCCCGCTCCGCTCCTTCGCCGCGGCCCGCTCCAGCGCCTCCTTCACCGGCCGGGAACGCTCCCCCCGGTTGTGCCGGGCCAGGATGGCGGAGATCTCCCCCTCCGCCTCCTCCACCTCCCGGAGGAAGGAGGCAGCTGGAAGGCGCAGGGCCCCGTGGCCCAGGATGATGAGCTGCTCCGCCCCGTCGGAGGTGACCACCCGCACCCGGTGCTCCCGGGCGATCTCATAGGTGGTCTTCTCGATATAGGCGTCCGCTGTCTCTGCCTCCTTGGTGTACACCACGTAGATCCCGTTCCGCCGCTCCACCGAGCCCGGGTTCCCCTTTACCTTGTAGGCGTCAAAGACCAGGATGACCACGCACCTGCGGAAGCCCTGATAGTTGGAGAGGATATCCTCCAGGGCCCCCCGGGCGGCGGCCACATCCTGGCGGGCCAGCCGCTCCAGCTCCTCCCATGCAAAGATCACATTGTATCCATCCACCAGAAGGTACTCCGGCCCCTGCTTCTGTGTCCGGATGCTGTACTTCTCCCCATCCAGGCTGGTGCGGGCGGGCTTCTTCTGGGGCTGGAAGGCCCTCTGCTCCACCTTGCCGTAGGTGCGCTCGAAGATGGCCATCAGCTCCTTATCCTGCTCCAGTGAGCCCGCCGGCCCCCGTTCCGCCGGACGGACAGGCGTCTCTGGAGGAGGCGCCTCCTCCCCGCCCAGGCGCAGGCCGCTGTCCACATGCATGTGGGCGCGCACCTGGTCCCACTTCACTGTAACGCCGGCGCCGTGGGAACAGAACACCGAGTCCGCAGGGTTGTCCGTGTCCCGCTCCGGGTCATAGCCCAGGGCGGATACCACGCCCGCCTGATCTCCGCAGGGTCGGTAGCCCCCAGGGGTGCAGAACAGCCGGCCCTGGCCCCTGGTATAGGCGGCCACCTGAGTCCCGTAGTCCCGCAGCCCCTCCACCGGGGCCCCGCCGGTGAGCACTGCCTCCTCCCCCTGGCTCTCTGGGGCCGCCGCCTCGCCCCCCATCCGCTGGATGTCGGACAGGGCCCGCCCCAGGCAGGAGGCGGGCAGCTCCAGCCGGAAGTCGTACCAAGGCTCCAGCAGGATGCTCTCCGCCTGCATCAGCCCCTGCCGCACCGCCCGGTAGGTGGCCTGGCGGAAGTCGCCCCCCTCGGTATGCTTCTCGTGGGCCCGGCCGGCCACCAGTGTGATCCTCAGATCTGTGATGGGGGAGCCAGTGAGCACCCCCAGGTGCTCACGCTCCAGCAGGTGGGTGAGGATCAACCGCTGCCAGTTCAGGTCCAGCTGGTCGGTGGAGCAGGCGGTCCCTACCCGCAGGCCGCTGCCACGCTCCCCGGGCTCCAGCAGCAGGTGGACCTCGGCGTAGTGGCGCAGGGGCTCAAAGTGGCCCACTCCCTCCACCGGCGCGGCGATGGTCTCCCGGTAGACGATGCTCCCCGCGCCGAAGGAGACCTCCACGCCGAACCGCTGGGCGATGACCTGGCGGAGGATCTCCAGCTGCACCTCCCCCATGAGCTGGATATGGATCTCCCGCAGGCGCTCGTCCCACAGGATGTGGAGCTGGGGGTCCTCCTCCTCCAGCTCCCGCAGCTGCCGGAGAGCCGCGTGGGGATCGCACCCCTCCGGCAGCTCCAGCCGGTAGGTGAGCACCGGCTCCAGCACCGGGGGCTGTCCCGCCGCCTCAAAGCCCAGCCCCTCTCCCGGCCTGGTGCGGCTCAGCCCTGTTACAGCGCAGACGGTCCCCGCCTCCGCCTCCTCCACGGCCCGGTATTTGGCCCCGGAGTAGATCCGGATCTGGTCCGCTTTTTCTTCCCAGCGCATCTCCCCCTCCCCGCCGGTCAGGGGCGTTTTCACCCGCAGGCTGCCCCCGGTGATCTTCAGGTAGGTCAGCCGGACCCCTTGGGCGTCCCGGGCGACCTTGTACACCCGGGCCCCGAACTGCGGGGGACAGCACTTCCGGGGGGCATACTGCTCCACCCCCTCCAGGAACTCCGCCACCCCCTCCAGCTTCAGGGCGGAGCCGAACCAGCAGGGAAACAGCCTGCGCCCCTCCACCAGGGCCCGGATCTCCTCCGGCTCCACCTGCCCCCGCTCCAGATATCGCTCCAGCGTTCCCTCGTCGCACATGGCCACGCTCTCCTGGAGCCCGGGTCCCTCCTGGCCGAAGTCCACGCAGCCGCTGTCCAGCCTCTGGAGCTCTGCCATCAGAACCGCCCGGTCCGCCCCCGCCAGGTCCATCTTGTTGACAAAGAGGAGGGTGGGGATGTGATAGCGCTCCAGCAGCCGCCACAGGGTCCGGGTGTGCCCCTGCACCCCGTCCGTCCCGCTGATGACCAGGATGGCACAGTCCAGCACCTGGAGGGTACGCTCCATCTCGCTGGAGAAGTCCACATGGCCCGGGGTGTCCAGCAGGGTGACCTCTACACTGGGCAGCGGCAGCACCGCCTGCTTGGAAAAAATGGTGATGCCCCGCTCCCGCTCCAGCGCCTCCGTGTCCAGAAAGGCGTCCTGGTGGTCCACCCGCCCCAGCCGCTTCAGTGTGCCGCAGGTGTACAGCATCCCCTCGGATAAGGTGGTCTTCCCCGCATCCACATGGGCTAAAATTCCAATGACCAGCTTTCTCATGGTTCCCCTTCCGGTCCCAAAAACAGCGGGGCGTCACTGCCCCGCCGGACCGCTGTGTTCTGTATATTCCCATTTTAGAGGATTCAGCCCCTCAAATCAAGGCCAAAAACCGATGCGGCCTTCGCTTTCCCTCATTTCATCCGGATTGTGCCTGAACGCACCTCCTCAGACCTCCCCGCTTTCAGGTCTGTTTGGCCAAAGCGCGCCTGATTTTCAGCAGATGCTCCAAAAATGGTTTTATATTTTCATTTCTTTTTCTATATTGAAAATATATTTTCATTTTGTTATAATGCAGTTACTGAATCTGAAAACGGAGGGATCCCTATGCGCCCTGACCCTGATCTCCGCCCTGACTCCCTGATGCAGAAGATCCGCAGCGTCAGACAGTCTGACGCCTCCTTCCGCCGGGCGCACCGCACCGTACAGATCATCATGGCCTCCTGGGCGGTCATCGTAGTGCTGGACCGCCTGATCGGGCTGGTCTCCCACTCCTATACAGGGAGCTCCCTCCCCTTTGCGCTGGCCGGCGGGGCCGTCCTGGTGGGCATCGCCTTTTTGGGCGCCCGTGGACACATCCAGGGTGCCCTGATGGTCATGCAGATCAACATGGCCGTCTTTCTGGTCCAGTTTGCCGCCACCTGTTTTCTGTACAGGGAGCACACCGCCCTCTGGTCCACCCTGTTCTACGGGGTGTCCGCCGGTGTGCTGATCGCCGGCTCCCTGATGCTCTTTCTCCGCCGGGATCTGGAAGACTACCGCGCCGCAGTGCGCCGCTTCAAGGGGAAGCAGGACCGCGCTCCCCGTTTCTGCCGCACCAACAGCCGGCTCATCCGCATCAAAAAATAAGATTGCCTATCTGAGTACCAAAATGTTGAAAAACAGTTTCCTTTCTGGCGGTTTCCTCCTATAATGGTTCTGTCGGGGCTGTGCTTTTCCGCCCCAAGTCCGCCATTTTATGATCGTAAAGAGGGAAACTGTACTATGGAACAGACAAAAGATGTTGTCACCCAGATCCGCACCCACTACGATTCTTTTTCCAAAAGCCACCGGAGGCTGGCTGATTTTATTCTGGAAAATCTCCACGAGGTGGCCTTTCTCTCCATCAATGAGCTCAGCCAGCGGACCGGGATCAGTCCGGCCACCATCACCCGCTTTGCCCGCAGGCTGGATTTTCAGGGCTATCCGGACCTTCAGCGCGGGCTCTATGAGCACCAGAAGCAGTGGGCCCCCTTCGGCCAGCTGAAATCCCTGCTCCGCCGGGAGACCCCTGCCGAGGACGCCGGACCGGATTCCCTTCAGTGGACCATCCAGAACAACATCGGCCTGCTGGAGGCCCTGTACACCCCCCAGCTGCGGGATTCCTTTGCCCGCGCCCAGGAGATCCTGCATCAGGCCCGGACCATCTATATCGCCGGGATGCGTTCCTCCTATGCCACGGCCTACTATCTGGCCTTCATGCTCCAGCAGATGTGTGACAACGTCCATCTGCTCACCACCTCCACCAGCGACCTGCCCACTGCGCTCAGTGATGTCCGTCCGGAGGACTGCCTGCTGGTCATCTCCTATGCCCGGTACACCAGCTCCTCCTATGACATCGTATCCCACTTCCACCGGGCGGGCTGCAAGATCGTCGCTTTGACCGACTCGCTCACCTCCCCCATCGCGCTGAAAGCCACCGAGGTGCTGATCGCCCCCAACGGCGGGAACTTCTCCCCCGTGGGAGCCATCACCCTGTGCAACTGCTTTATCACCTCCCTGGGCCGTCTGAACGCCCAGCAGACCCTGGAGCGGATGGAGCTGCAGGACAAAATTGCCCTGGAGCACCACATCTACCTCTGACCATCTGATTCCGCTCCTTTTTCTTCCGGTATTTTTGCGCCCTCCGGCAGAAGCCGGCCTCCGGAAGGTGCAGGAATATAATATGCCTGTCCCAACGGAAACCGCGAATGAAAAAAAGGAGATGGAAACTATGATCTTTGGGCTGCATCCCCTCTTCGGCTTCCTGCCCTTGCTGCTCTACATCGTTTTGATGATGATGGGCAAGGACATGAACGTCTCTGTCCTTCTGTGCGTGATTCTGGGCGCGATCCTCACCGGAGAATCCATTACCGGCTTCGCCGACACGCTCTACGCCTCCCTGGGCTCCTTCTGTGCCCTCATCGGCTTCATCATCGTCCTGGGCTCTGGTCTGGCGGAAGTCCTGTCCCAGACAAAAGTGGCACATAACCTGGTGTACATGGTGGTCAACCGCTTCAAGCTGAAAAGCAAGAAGATGGCCATTCTGATCTCCATGATCACCTCCACCCTGCTGGTCTCCCTGCTGGGCACCCTGGCCGGCTCCAACGCCATCATCGCCCCTATCCTGATCCCCATTGTGGCCAGCGTGGGGCTCACCCCCTCCACCCTGGGCGTCATTCTCCACGGCGCCGGGGCCACCGGCCTGTATGTAGGCCCCTTCGTCCCCCCGGTGGTCACCATCACCGGCCTGACTGGGCTCTCTTACGGACAGTACCTCATCACCGCCGGCATCCCTCTGGCCGTCATCGTCTGGGGCTCCACCTTCTTCATGGCCTGCCGCACCCAGCGGAAGACCGAGGCGCTGGAGGCCTATGAGGAGTCGGGGGACGACGCTTCCGCCTTTGTCCCGGATGCCCGCTGCAAGCGCGCCACCCTGGCCTTCCTGCTGGTGATGGCCGTTATGCTGGGCTACGGCCTGGTGGTGGGCGCCGGCGCCAGCTACGCCATCCTGGTCATGATGACGGCCTCTATCGTGGTAGGCCTGGTGGGCGGCCTGTCCTTCCAGTCCTCCCTCACGGCTATGATCCAGGGCGGCTCCAAAATGTTCTGGATGTTCTTCATGTTCGTCCTGTTCGAGCCCTTCCTCAACTATGTCAGCGCCTCCGGCGCCTTCGATGCGGTCTGCCAGCTCATGCAGCCCCTGATCGATGTGGGCGGCGAGGTCGCCTTCCTCATGCTCAGCGCCGCAGTGGGCATCTTTGGCATCTCCGGCACCGGCGTGGCTCAGGCGCAGATCATCCACGAGCTGTTCCTCCCCATGGTACAGTCCCTCAATATCGCCATGCCTATCTGGGGCATGGTGGTCCTGGTGGGCTGCCAGGTCACCTTCTTCGTCACCCCCACCGTTGATATGGTGGGACAGATGGGCCTGGCCCGCTCCAAGAACATCAAGGCCATGCTGGCCAACGGCTGGGTCATCACTGTCATCACCTTCGCCTATGTCCTCATCCGCGCCATTTTGTACACCATGTGAACGGCATTTGATCAGATTGGAGATGTTTGTATGACGAACTTTGCACTGCTTCAGACCAACATCGCGTTCTGCGATCCCGAGGCCAATTTCAAGCGGGTCCGGGAGCTGTTTGCCCAGGCTATGGCCAAGGACCCCCGTCCCGACGTGGTCGTCCTGCCTGAGGACTGGTCCGCCGGTTTCTCTGATGAGATGTTCCACCACATGGAGGACTTCGTGGAGCCGGAAAACGGTCCCTCTGTCACGGTGCTGCGGGAGCTGGCCCGGCAGTACCAGGTCTGGGTGGTGGGCGGCTCCATCGCCACCCTCCACGCCGACGGCAAGATGCGCAACACCACCTTCCTCATCGACCGGCGGGGGGAGATCGTGGGTGATTACAGCAAAATGCATCTGTACAGCGACATGGACGAGCATGTCCCCTTCGCCAACGGCGACAAGACCGAGGTCTATGACACCGAGCTGGGCCGCCTGGGCATGATGATCTGTTATGACATCCGCTTCTGCGAACTGGCCCGCACCTACGCCCTGAAAAAGGCGGATGTGCTGGTGGTCACCTCCGACTTTCCCAATCCCAGGGTGAACCACTGGCGCACCCTTCTGACCGCCCGCGCCATCGAGAACCAGATGTTCGTGGTGGCCTGCAACCGGGTGGGCCCCAGCCCTATGGGGACCTACTGCGGCCACTCCATCATCATCGACCCCTGGGGCGACATCATCGCGGAGGGCGGCGGTGAGGAGGAGATCATCACCGGCTCCATCGACTACACCAAGACCCGGGAGGTCCGGGACCTGATCCATATGTTCCGGGACCGGCAGCCCACTCTCTACGGGGACACGCTGCTCCGCCCCGTGGACTGAGCCTCCCAAAAGGGGCCTGCCCCAGCATCTTTTTCAGGAAGAAGGTTGTGTATGAAAGCTGATCCTTCCCGCTATCTGGAGTTCCGCCGGGATATCCACCGGCATCCGGAGCTGAGCAACCAGGAGGTGGAGACCACCCGCCGCATCCGGGAATTTCTGGCCCGGGACGGACTGGAGCTGTGCCCCATCGGCGCGCTGAACGGCGGCTTTGTCCGCATCAACGCAGGAAAAGCCAGGACCCTGTGCATGCGGGCGGATATCGACGCCCTGCCGCTGACCGAGCATACCGGCGCTCCGTTCTCCTCCGTCCACGAGGGAGTCATGCACGCCTGCGGCCACGATATGCACACCGCCATCGCCGCTGGGATCGCCTGTGAGCTGAACCGGGTGAAGGATCGGCTGAACTGCAACATTCTGGTCCTGTTTCAGCCCGCCGAGGAGGCAAACCCGGTGGGCGGCGCCCGCCCTGTCACTGAGGCCGGTTTTCTCACCGACCAGCACATCGACGAGATGTACGGTCTGCATATGTGGCCCTCTCTGCCGGTGGGGGACATCGAGCTGCGGCCCGGCCCCATTATGGCGGCCTCCGACCGCTTCCGCATCGAGGTGCTGGGCACTGCCGCCCATGCGGCGGAGCCCCACCTGGGGGTGGACGCCATTGTCATCGGCTCCGAGATCGACTGTGCCCTGGTCCAGAAGCTCCGGCGGGAGGTCAATCCCTTCGAGCCCGTCTCCGTCTCTATCGGCTCCTTCCAGACCTTTGGGCGCTACAATGTGGTCTGTGACCGGGCCGTCCTGGACGGAACGGTCCGGACCACCAGTGAGGAGAGCCGAAACTACCTCCACCGCCGCATTCGGGAGATCCCCCAGCAGATCGCCTCCCTGTACGGCGGGCAGGCCAAGGTGGACATCCAGGCTGGATACGGCGTCCTCCGCAACTCACCGGAGCTGTTCCAGCGCTTTTCCACCCATGCGGCCCGGCTCTTGGGACAGGAACACGTCCACACGGACATCCACCCCAGCCTGATCGGAGAGGATTTCTACTACTTCAGCCATCAGGTCCCCTCTCTGTATTTCCACATTGGCTGCCAGGCCGAGCACCCTTTGCACAACGACGCTTTTCTTCCCCGGGAGGAGGTGCTGGGCGTGGCCATTGATCTGATGACCGACTACTTCCTCGCCCAGGCCTGATCTTTTTCTGAAAATCTGTCTTATGCCGCGCCCGGAAGTGACCCCGGGCGCGGCATTTCTAGTGCGATCTCCTCTCTCATTTATTTATTTGCTTCTTTCCCTTCCATTTTCTCACTTTTGACGTTCATAACAAAATTGTTGTTCAGTTTCTGTTAAAATCGTACACCTTCTCGGTGCAAATCACTGGACTTTCTTTTTTGTTTGTGGTAGTATCCATACGCTGACGGAGACGGTTGCTCTTTCTTTGATCCCAGCGGCCGGACGTCTGGGGGCATTGATGTCTTCTCTTAATTCCCCATAGGGCGTCCGCCGCAGCCGCCACAGTTACGCATCATTTCGTCTGCAAGAAGGTAATCTGCCATGGAATCATATCATTTTATTTTTGATGTGGCCCTGATCCTGCTGGTCACAAAGTGCTTTGCCATGCTTACCAAACGGGTGGATATGCCCCAGGTGGTAGGCTCTCTGCTGGCCGGCCTGCTGCTGGGGCCCAGCATCCTCAACCTGGTCCAGCCCAGTGACTTCCTCGCTATGCTCTCCGAGCTGGGCGTGGTGGTGCTCATGTTCGGCGCCGGACTCCAGACCGACATCCAGGAGCTGAAAAAATCCGGCAAAGCCGCCTTTTTCATCGCCCTGATCGGCGTGCTGGTCCCCCTGGCGGGCGGCTATGTCCTGGCTGAGGTCTTCAACCACGGGGGTTCCTTCCTGGAGAACATGTTCGTGGGCACCGTATTCACCGCCACCTCCGTCTCCATCAGTGTAGAGACCCTGAAGGAGATGGGCAAGCTGTCCACCCGTTCCGGCAACGCCATCTTGGGTGCCGCCCTGATCGATGATATTCTGGGGCTGATCCTGCTGACCCTGATCACCAGTGCCTCTGACAGCAGCATCAGCCTTGGCATCGTGATGATCAAGATCGTGGCTTTCTTTGTTGTCACCGGCGTAGCTGGCTACTTCCTCCACGGGCTGATCCAGCGGTGGATGAACTCTGCCTCCTGGAACCGGAAGCGCTTCGCCGTCATCTCCCTGGCTTTCTGCTTCTTCTATGCCTATGTGGCGGAGGAGGTCTTCGGCGTGGCGGATATCATCGGCGCCTTCTTCGCCGGCCTGATGATCGCCAACACCACCCGGGCCGTCTATGTCAACTCCCAGTGTGAGACCCTCTCCTACATGCTCCTCTCCCCCGTCTTTTTTGCCAGCGTGGGCCTGAAAGTCACCCTCTCCTCCATGGATGGGACCGTCATCCTGCTCACCGTCATCGCCATCGCGCTGGCCATCGTCACCAAGGTCATCGGCTGCGGCCTGGGGGCCAAGCTGTTCGGCTACACCAACGCCGAGTCCCTGCGCATCGGTGTTGGCATGGTATCCCGGGGCGAGGTAGCCCTGATCGTTACCAACAAGGGGATCGCCACTGGAATGATGAACCCCATCTTCCTGGCCCCCATGGTCATCATGGTGGCTGCCACCACCATCGTCACCCCCATCATGCTCCGCGCCGTCTACCCAAAGAAGAAGGCCGAAGAGGATTACAGCGACCTGGTACAGAGCGACTTGGTGGACAACTACGAGGAGGTCAGCGACTTCGATTTGGCCGCCCAGACCATGCTGGACATGCACAACCAGCTCCAGGGCAAGGGCCGGGACGGCCGCTCCAAGGGCAGTGGGAAGCCTCCCCGCACCCCTGAGCAGGGCTGACCGTATCTCATTTTCAACAGCGGGCCTCCGGAATCGTTCCGGAGGCCCGCTGTTTCTCCTTTAACTCCCGCTTGCTTTCTCCAGTCCCTGTGATACAATATCACCGATCTCTTGTCTTGCAGTCCCCTGCCGGTCTGCCGTCCCCGAAAGGAGGGGTCCCCTTGTCTGAATCGATCTCCGCCTTCCAGGCCTTTCCCCAACTCCTGGGCACCTGGCTGACAGAGCACGCCCAAGCCGTCTGGTGGTACACCGCCCTGGTCCGCTTCCTCTTCCCCATCCTCGCCCTGCTGGTGCTGGTGCGGGCCATCCGCGGCCTGCTGCGGGTCCCCCACACCCCGGAGCAGTGGGGACAGCTCAGCCTGCCCGGCGGCGGCTCCCTCCCCATCGACCACTGGGAAAATATCCTGGGCCGCTCCTCCTCCGCAGATATCCGCCTCAATTTTTCCACCGTCTCCCGCCAGCACGCCGCCCTTCTCCGGGACGAGTCCGGTTCCTGGTGGGTCACGGACCTGGGCTCTAAGGGCGGCACCCAGGTCAACGGCGTCCAGGTCTCCCAGCGCACCCCCATCCGGGTGGGGGACACCCTCACCGTGGGGGGCGTGGACCTGCTCTTCCTCCCCCTGTCCCGGGAGGAGGGGGAACAGCTCTCCCGCCGGCGGCAGGAGGAGGCCCCTCTGCCCATGTGGCCCTCCCTGCTGTGGCTGACTTTGTTCCAGCTGCTGGCTGCCCTCCAGCTGGCCGTCAGTGCGGGGGCGTCGGTCTCCCCCAGCCTGTTTCTCCTCTTCCCCGGCCTCCCCACCGTCATGTGGACCTACTATCTGGCTTTGCGCCGCTGCGGCGCCCGGGGGTTCGAGATGGAGACCATCGCCTTCTTTCTCTCCACCCTCTCCCTGGCCGTCACCGCCTCCTCCGCCCCCGGCTCTGTGCTGAAGCAGTTCATCGCCATCCTGCTGGGGCTGACCGCCCTTGTGGTGCTGGGGGTGTGGCTGCGGGACACCAGCCGCACCCAGCGGCTGCGCTGGCTGATGGCTGCGGCTGCCATCGCCCTGCTGTCCGTCACCTTGGTGCTGGGACAGACCCGCTTTGGGGCGGCCAACTGGATCATCCTGGGCCCCCTCTCCTTTCAGCCCTCTGAGGTGGCCAAGATCTTCTACATCTTTGCCGGCTCCGCCACTCTGGAGCGGCTGTTCCACAGGCGCAACCTGGGGCTGTTCATGGTGCTCACCGGGGTATGTCTGCTCTGTCTGGCGCTGATGAGCGACTTCGGCACCGCCCTCATCTTCTTCGCCACCTTCCTGGTGATCGCCTACCTCCGCTCCGGCGACTTCGCCACCCTGTCCCTGATCTGCGGCGGGGCCCTGTTTGCCGGCCTGCTGGTCCTCAACTTCAAGCCCTACATCTTCCGCCGCTTCGCCTCCTGGGGCCACGCCTGGGAGTTCGCCTCCACCACCGGCTATCAGCAGACCCGGGCCATGTCGGCCGCTGCCTCCGGCGGCCTGGTGGGGGTGGGGGCCGGAGAGGGCTGGCTGCACACCGTGCCGGCGGCGGACACCGACCTTGTATTCGGCATGCTGTGCGAGGAGTGGGGCCTGCTCATCGCCCTGCTGGCGGTGGTCTCTATCGTCACCCTGGCCCTCTTTGCCGCCCGGGCCTGCCGGGTGGGCCGCTCCGCTTTCTATACCATCGCCGCCTGCGCCGCGGGCTCACTCATGGTGGTGCAGACCGCCCTGAACATCTTCGGGGCCATGGACCTGCTCCCCCTCACCGGCGTCACCCTCCCCTTTGTCTCCAACGGCGGCTCCGCCATGCTGGCCTCCTGGGGCCTGCTGGCCTTCCTGAAGGCCTCTGACACCCGGGAAAAGTCCAGCTTTGCCATCCGCTCTCCCGCCGGAAAGGAGGTACCTGTCCCGTGAAAAAGATCGAACGCCGGGCCGTGCTCTGCCTGGTGCTGGCCGGCCTGCTGCTGGCCGGCCTGGCCCTCTTCCTCTTCCGCTTCTTCTCCGACGGGGGGCACTGGGCCTCCTCCCCCTTCAACCGCCACCTGTACAACAGCGCCGGACAGCTCATCAGCGGCACCCTGCTGGACCGGGACGGTGAAGTGCTCTCTGCCGTGGACCAGTCGGGCAGCCGCACCTATCCCGATGGGGAGACCCGCCGCAAGTCCATCCTTCACGTGGTAGGCGACCCCTACGGCAGCATCGGCACCGGGGCCCTCACCGCTTTTGCCGACCGCCTCACCGGCTTTGACCTGCTCAACGGCGCCTTCGGGGCCCAGCGGGGCAATCAGGTATACCTCACCATCGATGCGGACCTGAATGAGACCGCCTACCGGGCCCTCAACGGCCGGAAGGGCACAGTGGCCGTCTACAACTACCAGACGGGGGAGATCCTGTGCCTGGTGTCCTCCCCCTCCTTCGATCCCCGGAACATCCCCTCCGGCTTGGAGACCGATCCCAGCTATGATGGTGTCTATCTCAACCGCTTTCTCTCCTCCACCTTCCCGCCCGGCTCCATCTTCAAGACGGTGACCCTGGCGGCAGCGCTGGAGGAGCTGCCCGGCCTGGAGGAGCGCACATGGGTCTGTGAGGGCTCGGCCCAGATCGGGGACGGGACGGTCACCTGCACCGCCGCCCACGGGGAGCAGGACATCCGAGAGGCCCTGGCCAACTCCTGCAATGTGGTGTTCGGCCAGCTGGCGGTGGAGCTGGGCGGCTCCACCCTGGAGCGCTATGCCGGGAAGGCGGGCCTGACCAGCCGCTACTCTGTCAACGGCATCCCCACTGCCGCCGGCAGCTTTTCCCTCACCGGAATTTCGGACAACGACCTGGCCTGGGCAGGCGTGGGCCAGTACCACGACGCGGTGAACCCCTGCTCCATGCTGGTCTACATGGGGGCCATCGCCAATGGTGGAAGGGCCGCCGTCCCCTGCCTGCTCCTTCAGGTGGACACGCCGGGCCTGCCCGATCTGCCCCAGTTCACCCGCCGCACCGGCCGCCTCATTGCCCGGGACACCGCCGAGACCCTGGCCGACATGATGGCCTACAACGTCACCGCCGCCTACGGGACCAGCCGCTTTCCCAATATGGACCTGTGCGCCAAGTCGGGGACAGCGGAGGTGGGGGGCGGCCAGGCCCCCCACGCCTGGTTCACCGGATTCCTCCGGGATGAGGACCACCCCTACGCCTTTCTCGTGCTGGTGGAGAACGGCGGGAGCGGCTCCTCCGCGGCCGGAGATGTGGCCTCCCGGGTGCTCAACGCTCTGGTGTCCCCCTGATTTCCCCCGTCCGGCAGAGGCCCTTCCCTGCCGGGCGGATTTTCTTCCCCCTTCCCGTTGCATTTGTTATGCCGATATGGTACAGTTGACTTATGTAACAGCCGCGGTGTAGAAAGGCAGGTGAGCGGCTTGGCGCCCAGCAAGGAAAAGCTCCTCCGTCTGGCCCATGTGGCCCGGCGCTACTATCTGGAGGACTGGAAGCAGATCGACATTGCCCGGGAACTGGGGGTGTCCCGTCCCCTGGTGAGCCGGATGCTGGGGGAGGCCCGGGAGCTGGGCGTGGTGCAGATCACCGTCTACGAACCAGGGGAAGAGAGCGCTGTCCTGCTGGACCGGCTGCGGCTGTCCACCTCCCTCCAGGGAGGCGTGCTGGTGGAGGACGGCCGGGACGACGACGCCACCAATCAGCTGCTCTCCCAGGGGGCCGTGGACCTGCTGCGGCAGATCGGCGCCCGCCGCCTGGGGGTAGGCTGGGGCCACCTGATCGGCCAGCTGGTGACCTGGCTGGAGGAAAATCCCCAGCCCAGCAGCACCGTCACTGATATCTTCCCCCTGGTGGGAAATGCCAGCATCCCTGCCCGCAACTACCAGTCCAACGAAAACGTCCGCCTCATGGCCCAGCAGCTGGGCGCCGCCCCCCACTTCCTCTATCTCCCCGCCCTGCCGGAGAGCCTGGAGGAGAAGCAGCTGCTGTGCTCCACCGAGGTCTACCGCCAGATCCAGGACCAGTGGGTTCAGATGGACACCGCCCTGGTCAACATCGGCAACTACCCCTCCAGCCCCGACTTTGCCTCCCTGGTCCGGTACGGCAGCCTGCTCCAGCAGCAGCACACCTGTGGACGGCTGCTGGTCTACTACTTCAACGAGGCAGGCACGGTGATCCAGTCGGATCAGGACTTCGCCATCCAGATCCCTCTGGAGCTGCTGAAGCAGTGCCCTCATATCGTGGGCGTCTGCTCCGCCAACACCAGTGAGAAAGCCCTGCGGGGCGCCCTGCGGTCCGGGATCTTCACCCACATCGCAGCCCGGGCGGAGCTGGTCAAGTCCCTGCTGGGCCAATAAGTAACATATGTAACTCCCTGCGGAGGATCGTCCCTCCACAGGGAGTTCTATTTTTGTCTGTTTTGCATAAATTTCAATATATCATTACGTAAATGACAGAGAAAAAAAGATCTATCTATTGATTTTTGTTACCTTTTATAGTAGTATCTACGCACAGAAGTAACACAGCCCAGCAGGAGCTTTCCTAAGTTTTGTCCAGGAGGGAGGTGACACCATATGACCAAGCAGGAATTTGCATCCCGGCTTCAGAACGCCTGTGCGGCAGTGACCGCCGCAGAGCAGGAGCTGACGGAGATCGACTCCCGGTTCGGCGACGCCGACCACGGCCTGACCATGAGCAAGATAGCCAAAGCCATCTCCGCCGCAGCAGGGGAGTCAGAGGGCGGCATCCAAGCCATGCTGGACGATGCGGCCATGGCTGTCATGGTCCTGAACGGCGGCAGTGCCGTCCCCCTGTGGAACACCTGGCTGGATGGTCTCCAGGAGGAGGCCCCCGAGGGGAATGAGATCGATACGGCGGGCATCCAGGCCATCTTCGCCAAAGCGCTGAAGGCCCTCAGCGACATGTCCGGCGCCAAGGTGGGGGACAAGACCATGATGGACGCCCTGATCCCCGCCAGTCAGGCCATCGCTGCCTACTCCGGCAGCGATGAGGCCGGGCTGTTCGACGCCGCCGCCCAGGCCGCGCTCCAGGGGGCCGAGGCCAGCAAGCAGTTCGTCTCCAAGTTCGGCCGTGCCAAGAGCTACGGCGAGCAGACCATCGGGACCCCGGATGCCGGGGCCGCCTCCATGGCCTATTTCTTCCAGGGGCTGGCACGGCCCTGAGCGCATCTCCATTGATTTTGAACGGGAGGTACTCCATATATGAAAATGAAGAAGTTTATCAACTCCCCCGAGACCATCACCGACGAGGAGCTGGTGGGTCTTGGCCTGGCCTACCCCGACATTCTGGAGGTGGACGGCCATCTAGTCATCAGCAAGGACCTGGCCGACGCAGACCGGGTGACCATCGTCACCTACGGCGGCTCCGGCCACGAGCCCGCCCAGGCGGGTTTTGTGGGCAAGGGAATGCTGGACGTGCAGGCGGTGGGCGATATCTTCGCCGCCCCCAACGGCAAGCTGGTCTTTGACGCCATGAAGCTGGCCGACAAGGGCCACGGCGTTCTGCTGCTCACTCTGAACTACGCCGGCGACCAGCTGGCGGGCAAGCAGGCCATCAAGCTGGCCCAGAAGGCTGGGCTGAACTTCCGCCAGGTGGTCACCGGCGAGGAGATCCAGTACGACCCCAGCGGGGAGGACAACAAGCGGGGCCTGGCCGGTGCGGTGGCCCTGTATCACATTGCGGCCGCCGCCGCCCGGGAGGGCAAGAGCCTGGACGAGGTGGCCGAGATCGCCCAGCGGTACGCCGACAGCATGGCCTCTGTCACCGTCAAGTCCACCGACGCCACCCACCCCCAGAACGGCATGTCTTTCGGCGACCTGGGTGAGACCGACCTGATGGAGATCGGTGCCGGCCAGCACGGCGAGGGCGGCGGCGTCCGGGTGCCCATGATGTCCTCCAAGGATACCGTGGCCACTGTGGCCGAGGCCCTGTCCAAGAAGCTGGAGCTGAAGGCGGGCGACAAGGCCTTCGTGATGATCAACGGCTGCGGCGCCACCACCATGATGGAGATGCTGGTGCTGTTCAAGGACACCGTGGAGTTCCTGAAAGCCAAGGGCGTGGAAGTGGTGGCCAGCATGGTGGGAGAGATCCTCACCGTACAGGAGGCCGCCGGCTTCCAGATGAACATCGCCAAGTGGGACGACGAGTTCATCCGCCTGTGGAACACCCCCTGCCACACCCCTGCGTACAGCAAGGAGTAAGACATGGCTGACAACATCGGAAACAAGGCCGCCCACGACTATCACCTGGACATCGCCCCGGTCCAGGAGGGCTTCTATGTGAAGGGGGCCGCCCACTGCGACTGGGGCATGAAAAACCGTCTGTCCCGCCTCTTTGATCCCAAGTCGGGCAACACGGTGATGCTGGCCTTTGACCACGGCTACATCATGGGCCCCACTGCCGGGCTGGAGCGCATCGACGTGGTGATCCCTCCCCTGATCCCCTATGTGAACGTGCTCATGGGCACCAAGGGCATCCTCCGCTCCTGCATTTCCCCCGCCGCCCCGGTGGCCAAGTGCGTCCGGGTGACCTATGACACCACCGTCCTCTTCGATGAGATGTCCAACGGCGGCGGCTTCGCCTGCGACATCGAGAACGCGGTCCGGATGAACGCGGACTGTATGGCCGTCCAGACCTTCATCGGCGCCCCCGGCGAGTCCCGCTCCCTGGAGCTGCTGTGCCGCACCGCCGATGCCGGCGCCCGGTACGGTATCCCCACTCTGGGTGTAGTGGCGGTGGGCAAACAGATGGAGCGCACCGAAAAGTTCTTCCAGCTGGCCACCCGTGTGCTGGCGGAGAACGGGGCCAACGTGGTCAAGAGCTATTACTGCGACGGCTTCGAGCGGGTGGCCGCCGCCTGCCCGGTGCCCATCGTCATCGCCGGCGGCAAGAAGCTGCCTGAGCTGGAGGCCCTGGAGATGGCCTACCGGGCCATCGCGGAGGGGGCCCGCGGGGTGGACATGGGCCGGAACATCTTCCAGTCCGACTGCCCCGCCGGCATGGCCCAGGCCATCGGCAAGGTGGTCCACGGGGGCTACACCGCCCAGCAGGCCTTTGAGGTCTACCAGGAAATCAAAAACGCTTGATCAGGAGGGAACTTTCATGTCCGCTGAGTATATGCACATTGGTATCCCCATCACCAACAAGAAGCCCGGCATGACCTACAACGAGGGGGCCAAGTTCTGGGTGAGCAACGTGGACGACTACGACTACAAGATCGAGTATCTGAAATTTGAGGAGGGCACCCCCTTCCCCGAGGTGCTTCACCGCTGCCCCCACGTGGCCTACAAGGTGGACAGCCTGGAGAAGTACATTGCCGACGCGGACAGCGTCATCTGCGGCCCCATGCAGGCCAACGACCAGGGCGATCAGCTGGCCTTCGTGTGGAAGGACGGGGCCATCCTGGAGCTGTATCAGCCCAAGTAGAACCATACTCTCACCCACACGCCAAGAGCGGGGCGCTCCCGAAGGAGCGCCCCGCTCTGCTGTCTGCCCCTCCGGGGAACTTCGCCAGCCGTCCCCGTCCGGCTTGCTGAGGATGGCTCCCGCCCCCTGACAGGGCAGATATTTCAGAAAGCGGCGCACCGCCATGCGGGCGCTCTTCCGGCTCCGGAAGGCCCGGGCACTGTCCGCCCAGCCTTTCGGGGCGGGGTCGGGCACTTCTTTACAAATTGGGGATAGAATTCCCAAAAAATCGTGGTAAAATGGAGCTTATCTGTAAAACCGGCGAGAGCCGGCACAAGGAG
Organism: Lawsonibacter asaccharolyticus; assembly: GCF_022453915.1. Lineage (NCBI taxonomy): Bacteria > Bacillati > Bacillota > Clostridia > Eubacteriales > Oscillospiraceae > Lawsonibacter > Lawsonibacter asaccharolyticus. The sequence goes on along the minus strand of NZ_CP091870.1, from coordinate 202,289 downwards.
GAGCTCCCTATGGATATCGCTCAGCTGGCAGACCGCCTGACTGCGGAAACCGCCAAGATCATCTACGGCAAGGAGACGCAGATCCGCCTGATCGTCATGGCACTGCTCTCCCAGGGCCACGTGCTTCTGGAGGACCTGCCCGGCGTAGGCAAGACCACCCTGATCAAGACCCTGGCCGCCGTGTCCGGCTGCCGATCCAAGCGCATCCAGTTCGTCCCCGACCTGCTGCCCGCCGACATCCTGGGCATGAACATCTATGACCGGAACCGGGGGGAGTTCCGCCGCCTGCCCGGCCCCGTGTTCACCAATCTGCTGCTGGCCGACGAGATCAACCGGGCGGTCCCCCGCACTCAGTCCGCCCTGCTGGAGGCCATGGAAGAGCGGCAGGTCACCATCGACGGCGAGGCCCTTCCCCTCCCCACCCCCTTTGTGGTGATGGCCACCCAGAACCCGGTAGAGTCGGAGAGCACCTTCCGCCTCCCCGTCGCCCAGATGGACCGCTTTCTCATCCGCCTCTCCATGGGCTACCCCGCCCCTGAGGAGGAGCGGCGGATGCTCTTCTCCCTGGGAGACAGCATCCCGCTGGACGGTCTGGAGACTGTCACCTCCCCGGAGGAGCTGGTGGCCGCCCAGGACTCCCTCTCCCAGATCCGGGTATCCCCGGAGGTGGCCGGCTACTTGGTTTCCTTGGTGGGGGCCACCCGCAGCCACCCCATGGTCCGGATGGGGGCCAGCCCCCGGGCCTCCCGGGCCCTGTTCCGGGCCGCCCGGGCCTGGGCCGCCATGGCGGGCCGCTCCTTCGTTACCCCGGACGACATCCAGGCCCTGATCCACCCCGTGCTGGCCCACCGGCTGCTGCTCACCAACGAGGCCCGGCTCTCCGGTGTCACCGCTGACGGGGTGCTGGACCAGATCGCCGCCCAGCTCCCCGTCCCCCCGGCGGCGGGAGATGAGTTCCATGGAGCGTAAGGCCCTGTTCGGCCGGGGCTCCAGCCTGCTGATCTCCTCCCCCGCCCTGGTGCTGTTCGGGGCCGGGGTCCTGCTGGCCCTGCGCCTGGGCAGCGGCGGGGTGGCGGGGGTATGCCTGTTCTTCCTCCTGCTGGGGCTGGCCGCCCGGTGGTGGGGGAGCAGAGCCATACGCGGCGTCTCCATCCAGGTGGAGTGCCCCCGCCCCCGGCTCTTTCCCGGGCAGCAGACCCAGCTCATCTACCATCTGGAGAACGGGAAGGCTCTGCCGCTGATCTGGCTGGAGCTGTCCCAAAACGCCCCGGAGGAGGGGTGCCTCACCCCGGACGATGCCTTTGAGTCCTATCTGCAGCCCGCCCCGGATCAGGAAGGGGGGGCCCCGGTCCCCGCCCTGCGCCAGTCCTTCTCCTTTGTGGGGAGCTGGCAGACCATCCAGGTTGAGAGCACCTGGACTGCCCAGCGGCGGGGACTGTACCGGGTCCACCGACTGGTGGCCCGCTCCGGGGACGGCTTCGGGCTGGTCCAGGGGGAACAGCCCCTCCCCGCCGGGCAGATCCCGGCCATCGCCGTCTATCCCCGGCCGGTGGAGGTGGACCTCTCCCTCTTTCTCCGCCCCCAGTGGGACTGCGCCGCCGGCCGTCAGGGGTGGATGGAGGACAACACCGTGCTCCGGGGCTGCCGGGAGTACCAGCCCGGAGACAGCTGGAAGCATATCAACTGGCGCATGGCCGCCCGGGAGCAGGGCACGCCGGTGAACCTGTACCAGACCATCCAGCCCAGAGGGCTGCGCTTTCTGCTGGATGGGGAGTCCTTCTGCGGTCTCTCCCAGGACTGGAGGGAGCTGGAGGGGGCCCTGGAGGTACTGGCCTCCGTCCTTTCCGGCCTGTCTGGCGCAGGGGTGGACTGCTCCCTCTCCCTCCCCCACTCCCGCCTCTTCGGTCCCATGACCGTCTCCTCCGGGGAGGGCGGCGGGGACGACCTGCTCTTCTATCTGGCGGGCTACCGCTGCCTGGCCCAGCGGGTCCCAGAGGAGAGTCGCTCCCCCCAGGGGCCGGCCTTTCTCCCCTCCCGCTTCGCCGCCGACGCGGCCCCCCAGTCCGGCACCGCCTATCTGATCACCTGCTCCGGCAGCCGCCTCCCCGCCGCCCTGATGGAGCGGCTGGACCCAGGGCAGCTGTGGGTGCTGTGCGCCCAGGACTGGGAGGTCCCCGCCCGGGCCGGGTTCCGGTCCCTCTCCTTGGACTCCCTGCGGAAAGGGGGGAGCCACCCGTGAACCAGAGCCGTTCCTGCCTTGTCGATTTGGCCGGCCTGCTGTCCAATGTGACTGCCCTGCACACCCTGTTCTCCATCTTCGCCTTCCGTCAGACCGGCCGGTCTGATCCGGCCGGCCTGCTCATCTGGTGCGTCTGCCTCTCCCTGACCTGTGGGGGTCTGGCCCTGTTTCTCCGGCGCCCCCGGACCCAGCGCTCCATCCTGCTTCTGGCGCTGGCCGCTCTGGCCCTCCAGGGGGCCGTCGTCTGGCTGTGGGGGGTGCGCTATCCCTCCCTGCTGTCCTGGCTGTGCCTGCTTGCCATGTGGGGCTTCTCCTACTTCCGCTGCTATGAGCTGCTGATCCGCCCCACGCCCGCGGAGCAGCTGATGGTCTCCTTCGAGACCGCCTCCCTGGTCCTGCTGGCCGCCGCCCTGTGCACCGCCGCCGGGGTCCTCCCTCTGGACACAGCCCTGGCCCCCGCCGCCGGCACTCTGCTGGCCCTGGCAGCCCTGGCCGGACAGAGAGCCTCCAACAGCCGTCCCGGCGGACAGACCGCCGGCTCCCTCCGGGGGCGTCTGCTCCTTCTCCTTCTGCTGGCCGCCCTGGGCGGGGGCACAGCCCTGTGCGTGCTGCTGTTCACCGGCACCGCCGCCCAGGCCCTCACCGCCCTCACCGGCTGGCTGCGTGAGCTGGCCTCTGGGGCGCTGGCCCTTCTGGACCGGTTCTTCCGCTGGCTCTTCTCCCTCTTCCCTGCCCCGGAGACCGGCTCCCTAAACCTGCCCGATCCCATCTCCGCCGCAGGCGGCCCGGCCGGCGAGGCCGTCCAGAGCAGCGATGCGGTCCTCTATGTGCTGGCCGGCCTGGTCCTGCTGGCCGGCGTCGGCGCGATCCTTTGGGCCCTCCGCCGGGGCGGAAGCCGCACCCGGTCCCACCCTCCGGTCCGCAGGGGCCGCGTCGTGGACCGCCGCAGCCCACGGGACACCCTGGCAATGCTGTGGTCCCGGCTGGCGGACCGCGTCCGCTTCCAGCTCACCTACCTGGCCCGGCGGAATACCCCCGCCGGCGTGCTGGTGTGGCTGGACCGCCGCCTGAAGCGCCGCCGCAGGGGCCGCCGGCCGGGGGAGACCTGCCGCGCCTTCCTGGACCGGGCGGCGGCGGAGCTGCCCGGCTGTGCCCAAGAGCTGGGGGAGCTGGCCCGCTGTCTGGACCAGCTCTACTTCGGCGGCGGAGCCCCCGCCTTCTCCCCAGCCCGAGCCTCAGAGCTCCGCCGAGCCCTGCGCCTGGCCTCCCGTCCGCCGGAGAGGCCCGCACGGCACTGACTCCCCCTCCGCGCCCCGAGATCTCCCAGTGGAGAGTCCTGGGGCGCTTTTTCTCCCTTTCCGCTGTCCTGTTGGTCAAAAAAACAGCTGTAAACGAAAAAATGCCCCCAATTTTCCGGAAAATACTCTATCCTTTTCCTCCTGTTTGTGATAAGATAGTAACCTCAGTGTGCAGAGGACCGCACGGCGTTTCGGGGCGGGCAGACCGCGGGCGTGCCGCCCTTTGTGCACTGAGCGGACGCAAACTGTTTTTACCATGGAGTGTAAGGAGCGAGACGACTATGATCACCGTCACCGATCTGGGGCTGCAGTACGGCGGACAGCCCCTGTTTTCTCACGTGGACCTGCAATTCACCCGGGGCAACTGCTACGGCATCATCGGCGCCAACGGGGCTGGCAAGTCCACCTTTTTGAAGATCCTGTCCGGGGACCTGGAATCCACCAGCGGCACCGTGTCCATCCTGCCCAACGTGCGCATGTCGGTACTGAAGCAGGACCAGAACGCCTATGATGCCTACAACGTCATGGACACCGTCATCATGGGCAACCAGCGCCTGTATGAGGTGGGCAGGGAGAAAGAGGCCATCTACGCCAAGGAGGAGATGACCGACGAGGACGGAATGCGGGCCTGTGAGCTGGAGGAGGAGTACGCCGAACTGGGCGGCTGGGAGGCGGAGAGTGACGCCAGCCGCATTCTCCAGGGGCTGGGCATCGGCACGGAGTATCACACCAGCGACATGGCCACCCTGGATGCCCGTCTGAAGGTGAAAGTGCTGCTGGCCCAGGCCCTGTTCGGCAATCCGGACATTCTGATGATGGACGAGCCCACCAACAACCTGGACATCGACGCCATCAACTGGCTGGAGGACTTCCTGCTGGACTTTGAGGGCACCGTCATCGTGGTCAGCCACGACCGCCATTTCCTCAATACCATCTGCACCCACATCGTGGATATCGACTACAACAAGATCAAGATGTACGTGGGCAATTACGACTTCTGGTATGAGTCCTCTCAGCTGGTGCAGCAGCTCATCAAGAATCAGAACAAGAAGAACGAGGAGAAGATCAAGGAGCTCCAGGACTTCATCTCCCGTTTCTCCGCCAACAAGTCCAAGAGCAAGCAGGCCACTGCCCGGCGCAAGCTGCTGGACAAGCTCACCGTGGAGGAGATGCCTGCCTCCTCCCGCCGCTACCCCTGGGTGGGCTTTTCCCCCGACCGGGAGGTGGGCAAGGACATCCTCTTTGTCACCGATGTATCCAAGACCATCGACGGGGTGAAGGTGCTGGACAAGGTCTCCTTCATTGTGGAGCACGGGGACAAGATCGCCTTTGTGGGCGACAATGAGAACGCTCACACCGCCCTGTTCAAGATCCTCGCCGGCGAGATGGAGCCCGACGAGGGCACTGTGAAGTGGGGGCAGACCGCCACCTTCTCCTACTTCCCCAAGGACAACACCGAATATTTCAAGGACTGCGACGACAATCTGGTACAGTGGCTGCGCCAGTTCTCCCCTGATCCCCAGGAGCAGTATCTCCGTGGCTTCCTGGGCCGGATGCTCTTCTCCGGCGACGAGGTGTATAAGCCCGTGAAGGTCCTCTCCGGCGGTGAGAAGGTGCGGTGCATGCTCTCCCGGATGATGCTGTCCGGGGCCAACGTGCTCATGCTGGACCAGCCCACCAACCACCTGGATCTGGAGTCCATCGCCGCCCTGAACAACGGCCTGGAGGCGGTCAAGTGCAATGTGCTGGTCTCCTCCCACGATCACCAGCTCATCCAGACGGTGTGCAACCGGGTCTTCGACTTCACTGAGGACGGCAGGCTCATCGACCGGAAGCTGACCTATGACGAGTATTTGGAGCGGCAGAAGGAGCAGCAGGGCTGAGCGCCGCCTGCCCCCCCATCCCACTGACTCAGGAGTGAAGCTCATGTCTCAATATGAATCTGAAATCAAGCGCAGAAGGACCTTTGCCATCATCTCCCATCCCGATGCGGGCAAGACCACACTGACGGAGAAGTTCCTGCTCTACGGCGGGGCCATCGCCCAGGCCGGCCAGGTGAAGGGCAAGAAGAACACCCGGGCGGCCACCTCCGACTGGATGGAGATCGAGAAGCAGCGCGGCATCTCGGTGACCTCCTCGGTGATGCAGTTCCAGTATGAAGGCTTCTGCATCAACATCCTGGACACCCCGGGACACCAGGACTTTTCTGAGGACACCTACCGCACCCTGATGGCCGCCGACTCCGCCGTCATGGTCATCGACGCGGCCAAGGGCGTGGAGGCCCAGACCCGGAAGCTGTTCAGGGTGTGCGCCATGCGGGACATCCCCATCTTCACCTTCATCAATAAGATGGACCGGGAGGCCCGGGACCCCTTTGAGCTGTGCGAGGAGCTGGAAAAGGAGCTGGGCATCGACACCTACGCCATGAACTGGCCCATCGGCTGCGGCAAGGAGTTCCAGGGCGTCTACGACCGCCAGAACCGCCAGATCATCCATTTCACCTCCAACACCAACGCCAGGGCCGCCACTGCCACCCAGATCGAGCTGGACGACCCGGCTCTGGCCGGGCTCATCGGCCAGGCCAAAAAGGACCAGCTCACCGACGAGATCGAGCTGCTGGACGGGGCCTCCTGCGACTTCGACATGGACCGGGTGCGCCACGGGAAGCTGTCTCCGGTGTTCTTCGGCTCCGCCCTCACCAACTTCGGCGTGGAGCCCTTTCTGGAGGAATTTCTCCGCATGACCACGCCTCCCCTGCCCCGGAAGGCGGGAGAGGATATCATCGACTCCTTTGATGACGATTTCTCCGCCTTTGTCTTCAAGATCCAGGCCAACATGAACAAGGCCCACCGGGACCGCATCGCCTTTATGCGGGTGGTGTCCGGCCGTTTTGATGCGGATAAGGAGGTCTACCACCTCCAGGGCGGGAAGAAGATCCGTCTTTCCCGCCCCCAGCAGCTGATGGCGGCAGAACGGGAGATCATCGAGGAGGCCTACGCCGGGGACATCATCGGCGTGTTCGACCCGGGCATCTTCTCCATCGGGGACACCCTGTGCGCCCCAGGGAAAAAGTTCCAGTTCGACCCCATCCCCACCTTCGCCCCGGAGCACTTTGAGCGTATCCGCTCGGTGGACACCATGAAGCGCAAGCAGTTTCTCAAGGGGGTGGAGCAGATCGCCCAGGAGGGCGCCATTCAGATCTTCAAGACCCCCTACACCGGCATGGAGGAGGTCATCGTAGGCGTGGTGGGCACCCTTCAGTTCGACGTGCTGGAGTACCGCCTGCGCAGCGAGTACAACGTGGAGCTGTACAAGGAGGGCCTGCCCTTCGAGTACCTGCGCTGGATCGTGAAGGAGGACGAGGACACCCCCCCGCTGAAGGAGGAGGACCTGCTGCTCCCCAACGACGCCAAGCTGGTGGAGGACTACAAGGGCAATCAGCTGCTGCTGTTCGCCTCCCAGTGGTCCATCCAGTGGGTCCAGGACCGGAACAAGGGCCTTCAGCTGGCAGAGTTCGGCGGCGCAAAATTTTAAAAACATCAAATCAGCGGCTCCGTGGAAGCTCTCTTCCGCGGAGCCGCTGTTCTTTCATTCAAGCTTGGTCCAGCTCTGCCGGGCCATCCGACGGCAGGCCAGGGCTGTGGCCAGGAAGTAGCCTCCGTAGACCAGGATCAGCACAGCGGCTGTGGCCAGGCTGCTCCCCACCGAGTCCACCTCGCCCGCCGTGGCAATGATGTCGTTGGCCGCCTTCATCCCCACCATGGAGTGGATCAGGGCCAGCCCCAGGGGCATCAGGAAGGCCAGAGCCACCTGCTGGGAGGCCGAGCGGGCGATGAGGCCGTCGTCCGCCCCCAGCCGGCGGAGCATGGCGTACCGCTTCTGGTTGTCCGCCGCCTGGCTCAGCTGCTGGAGGGCCAGCACCGCGGCCGCCGCCAGCAGGAAGGTGAAGCCCAGATACAGCCCCAGAAACAGGGCCAGGATCTTGGAGCCCATGATGCTCTGATAGGCGTCCAGGCGGCTGGAGAAGTGGAGGGCGTAGTCCAGGTCCAGGGGGCGGATCAGCTGGATCAACTCGGCCTCCGTCCGCTCCTCGTCCCCTCCGGCGTAGTCCACAAACCACACCTGCCGCCGCACCTCCAGCTGTCCAGCCAGCTCGTCTGGGACCACTGCGTAGCTCAGGGACAGCCCGCCGGTGACCGCCCGGCGCTCTGGGTCGTCAGGCACCATGGGCACCTCCTCATGACAGCTCCCCCGCCCGCCGTGGGCCAGCAGGGCGTTATAGTCGGAGAGCCGGATAGCCGCCGACACCTCCTCCACCCCGGTGACCGCTGGGTCATTGTAGTAAAACAGTACGTCCAGCTGCTCTCCCAGACGGTCCAGGTCAAAGCCGCCCTCCGCCAGCACGGCCGGGAAGTCCACAAGGCCCGCGCTGTCGGCGGACTGATTCTGTACCGTCAGATCAAAGGGAGCCTCTTCATCGGCCGCCGCCTCCAAGGTGGAGTTGAGTCCGATGGAGCTGGCGGTGATGCCGACGGCCAGCAGCAGCAGGATGCAGATGACCGTCATGGACAGGTAGGTGGAGTGGACCCTGCTCAGCCACTGGCGCAGGGTGAATAGGTTCAGCCCCCGGAAGTAGAGCCCGGGCCGGCTCTGGACCAGCTTCACCACAAAGCCGGACAGGGACTTAAAGATCAGCAGAGTGCCCAGGGTGCCCAGGAACAGCATGGCCGCACAGATGGGCAGGACCGCCACAGCGATGGCCATGCCAAAGGTCAGCAGGATGGCATAGGCGGCCGCCAGGCAGACCGCCCCCAGCACGAACTGGACCACCGCCAGCCCCAGGGGCCTCTCCCGCAGCTCCTCATTTTTCCGCTCCCCCTGCATTAGGTCGATGAGCCGGGCCCGGGACACCTGGATGCCGCTGAACACCATCACGAGCAGAAAGATCAGGCCGAAATAGCCCACTGTGCGCACCGCTGCCCGAGGGGAGAAGGCCAGGGCGAAGGCGTCTACCCGGATGGAGAACATGGACAGAGTGAGGGCAGACAGGCCCTGGGAGGCCGCTAGGCCCAACAGCAGCCCCGCCGCCAGAGAGATCAGGCCGATGACCAGCGTCTCCAGCACCAGCAGTCCTGACACCTGCCGCTGGCTCAGGCCCAGCAGCAGATAGGTCCCCAGCTCCCGCTTGCGTCGGCGGATGAGGAACGTGTTGGCATACAGGATCAAACAGGCCAGCACCACCGCCACAAAGACGGAGAAAATATCCAGAATGGTCTGGATCAGCTGGGCCATGGGGTTTTGGCTCTGAGCCAGATAGACCATTACCCCCTGCCCGTCGATGGAATTAAAGGTATAAAACAGACACACGCCAAAGGTGAGGGTGAGCAGATACACCCCGTAGTCCCGAAAGGAGCGGCGGACGTTCCGCAGGGCCAGCTTAGAGAACATCTTCCATCTCTCCTCCCAGTTGGGACACTACCCGGATGATCTGGGCGAAGAACGCCCGCCGGTCCATCCCGCCCCGGCTCAGTTCCAGGAAGATCTGCCCGTCCCGCAGGAAGATCACCCGGTGGCAGCAGCTGGCGGTGAAGGCGTCGTGGGTCACCATCAGAATGGTGGTCTGCCGGATCTGGTTCAGCTCCTCCAGCCGCTCCAGCAGCATCCGGGCGGATCTGGAGTCCAGCGCGCCGGTGGGCTCGTCGGCCAGCACCAGGGCGGGTCGGGTGACTATGGCCCGGGCCGCAGCGCAGCGCTGCTGCTGCCCGCCGGACATCTGGTAGGGGTATTTGTCCAGACAGTCCTGGATGCCCAGCAGCCGGGCGTTCTCCTCCACCTGTTCCCGGATCTCTCCCGCCGGCGTCCTGACGATGGACAGGGCCAGGGCGATATTCTCAAAGGCCGTCAGGGTGTCCAGCAGGTTGCAGTCCTGAAAGATAAAGCCCAGCCGTTCCCGGCGGAAGCGGGCCAGTTCCTTTCCCCTCAGGTCGGACAATTCCTTCCCATCTACCAAGATGGAGCCGGAGGTGGGCCGGTCGATGGTGGAGACACAGTTGAGCAGAGTGGTCTTGCCCGAGCCGGAGGCCCCCATGATGCCCACATATTCTCCGCCTCTCAGGGAAAAGCTGACCCCGTTCAGGGCCGTCGTAGCGGCCCCCCGCTTTCCATAGACCTTTTTTAGGTCTGTGACCTTCAAGATTTCTTCCATATTCATGCGCTCCTTGCCGCAGGCGGCTCCGCCGCCCCAAAATGGTTTATTGAAACTGTATGAATGATACCATACAGTTGCTTCAAATGCTCTAAAGGAGCTCTTAGGGTTTTCTTAAGAAATCATAAAGCCAGGGACAAAAAAGCGCGCCCCGGATGGGGCGCGCCAGAAAGCAGGAGGAACAAACAGGAGAAACGCACTGTCACCGCAGGTCAGACAGTCAACTGGTATCGGGACATCCATTCGTTGATCTGAATGAGGTAGGCCAGCATCTGGGGCCCGGCCATCAGCTGCCCGAACCAGGGCTTTCCATAGTCCCCTGCGTCGGACAACAGCCCTGCGCGCAGGGCTTTCTCGTCCACCAGGCTGTGGATGGGGGCGTCCCGGTCGTCCAGGATGGTGAGCAGCCTGGCCCGGACCAGCTGCTCATACAGGGGGTCGTGGGTCTTGGGGTAGGGGCTCTTGGGCCGGCGGAGCAGCTCCTCCGGGAGCAGGCCTTCGGCCGCGTCCCTCAGCACCTGCTTGCGCTGCCCGTTCATAGCCTTCATTGCCCAGGGGATGTTCCACACATACTCCACCAGATGGTGGTCACAGAAGGGGACCCGCACCTCCAGCCCGGCGGCCATACTCATGCGGTCCTTCCGGTCCAGCAGGGTGGACATGAACCAGTTCAGGGACAGCCAGCCGACCTCCCGGCGGCGGCGTTCCCACAGGGCCTCCCCCGGCAGGTCCGGCATCTCCGCCAGGGACTGCTGGTAGCGGGCCTGGACATAGTCCTCCACCTGGAGGCTCTCCCACAGCTCTGGCTTCACCACCGCCCTTCGGAACTCCAGGTCTGGACACCAGGGGAAGGTGTCCGCCTCCAGCAGCTCCGACCGCTCAAACCAGGGGTAGCCGCCAAACACCTCGTCAGCGCACTCCCCGGAGAGGGCCACCGTGTGCCGCTCCGCCACCTTCCGGCAGAAATACAGCAGGGAGGAGTCCACATCCGCCATCCCCGGCAGGTCCTTGGCCTCCACGGCCTCAGGGAGCAGCTGGAGCAGGGAGGGGATGTCGCACCGCAGCACCCGGTGTCGGGTACCCAGTGCCCGGACCGCCTTCTTTACCCAGGGAGCGTCGGCGTCCGGCTGGAAAGCGGACGCCTTGAAATGCTTCCGGTTGCCCACATAGTCAAAGGAGTAGGTCTCCAGGGGCTCCCGCCCCTGCTCCTGATAGGCCCGGGCGGCCACCGCGGTAATGATGGAGGAGTCCAGCCCGCCAGACAGGAAGGTGCACAGGGGCACGTCGCTGACCAGCTGCCGCCGGATCGCTCCCTCCAGGAGATGGCGCACCTTCTCCACCGTCTCCTCGTAGCCGTCCTCGTGGGGGCGGCTCTCCAGTGCCCAGTACCGACGGATCTGGAGGCCCTCCGGGCCGGCCGTCAGCTGACAGCCCCCCTTCAGTTCCCGGACCCCCTCGAATACACCTGCCCCCGCTGTACGGGCGGGGCCGATGCCCAGCACCTCGCACAGCCCCTGCCGGCCCAGCCGTGGCTCTAGGCCCGGATATTGGAACAGTGCCTTCAGCTCGGATGCAAACACCAGTGCCCCGTCCTTCCAGGCATAGAAGAATGGCTTGACGCCGAACCGGTCCCTGCAGCACATCAGCCGCCTCCGCCCCCCATCCCAGAAAGCAAAGGCGAAGATGCCCTCCAGCCGTTGGGCCGCCCCATCCCCCCAGGCGATGCAGGCGTTGAGCAGCACCTCGGTGTCCGACTCCGTCTCAAAGGAGAAGCCCAGCTTCCGAAGCTCCCGGCGCAGCTCATCGGTGTTATAGAGCTCGCCGTTGTAGATCAACACATATTCCACGCCGTCCCGCACCCGGGCCATAGGCTGCTGCCCCCGCTCCGGGTCGATGACCGCCAGGCGTCGGTGGACCAGGACGCAGTCCGCTCCCTGCCAGAGTCCCTTTCCATCCGGCCCCCGGTGGGCAAGGGTCTCCCCCATCCGCTCTCCCGCTTCCCGCCAGACCGGGCCCGCGTTGTCCCGGGTAAAATCACAAAATCCGCAGATACCGCACATAAGTAAGCTCCTTTATCAGCCTTGGACCGGGAGCCCGGGCAGACGGGTCCGCCGCCGCCCGGTCCACATCCCATTGTATGCATGCGCCTCAGGTCTGTTACAGCAGAAACAGACCCAGCCCCCAGGCCAGCGAGGCCAGGACCGCCCCCGCAGCTCCCCAGGCCGGTCCGGGAAGCTGCCTGCCCCGGGCGTTCCATGCCCGGCTGCGGCGGAGATAGCCGTCCGCCGCCTGTCTGGCCTCCCGGATGACCTGGTCCGCGCTGACCCCCTCTCTGGCCAATGCCTCTTCTTTCACGATGAAAATGGCCTCCTCGAAGAGCTTGGGGTCCGGGGATTTCACCAGGATGACCTGGCGTGTGATGCCTTTGACCATGAGATACCTCCTCCGTTTCCGGGGCCCCTGCCGTGAGCCCCCTGTGTACACAGTTATTCTTGCCCAATTTTACCGGGTATATTCCGGCCCGGCCCGCCGTACACTGGATCTTGCCAAGAGATCTGAAGGAGGGGCGGAGATGGACGATGAATCCAAGGAGCAGCTGCTGTCCCTGGCGCTGGTATGTGCGGTCAATCTGGCCGTGATCCTTCTCATCCCGGTGCTCCAGGGGCGGCTTTGATCCCGTAGGAAAATGCCCCTGGCGGCCGCATCCATACGGCCGCCAGGGGCATTTGCTGCCAGGCAAAGGGTCCGCGCACTTGACCTCTACGTTCTCCGCGCGATCCGCACCACCAAGGCGGTGCGGTCATCGGTGGCTCCCTCCGGGCTGTCGGTGATCAGACTCCGGGCCAGCTCCTTGGGGCTCTCCCCATCGAATTTAGCCAGCCGCTCCCGGACCCAGGCGTCGTCCCCAGTTCCGGCGATGCCGTCGCTGACCATAAGGACGCAGTCCCCCGCCTCCAGCCGCAGCCGGGTATGGTCGGGCACCGCGTGCTCCGAAGGGGCCAGCCCAGCGGGCAGGGAGCTGCCTGCGATCCGCCGCACCGAGCTCCCTCTCCGCACATAGGTGGGGGCAGCTCCCAGCTTGTACACCGCCCCCTCCCCTGTGAACAGGTCCACCTGGAGCAGGTCCACTGTGGTGAACCCCCCCTCCTCCTCTCCCCGAAGGGCCAGGGCAGAATTCAGTGTGGCCAGGGCGTGGCCCGTCTCCACCCCCGCCATCAGGAACTGCTCCAGCAGGCGGACAGCCAGGGAGCTCTCCCGGCCCGCCCCGGGCCCGCTCCCCATGCCGTCGCACAGCAGCACATAGAGGGTGCCGTCCTCCCGCTTGAAGTAGGTCCCGGCGTCCCCGCTCACCGTCTCCCCGTCCTTCTTCCGGGCTGCCACGCCCGCTACCGCCATCAGCGGCTCCAGCTGGATCAGAGTCAGGCTCTCCTCCCCCGCCTCCGCCCGGGTAGGCACACCCAGCAGATCCGATAGGGCGGCCAACTCCTCCGGTGTGTCCAGAGTCTGGCATCCCTCCCCCTTCAGCTCCGCCCGCAGACGGCCGTACTCGTCCCGGTACACCGCCGTCTCCATCTCCAGTCCCAGCAGAGCCAGGTGCCGCCTCAGCTTCTGATTGCCTGCCGGGTCCGGGATCAGCTCCCGGCTCAGCTCTGCCGCCGCCGTCCCCAGAAGGGCGGACAGCTCCCCATACTGCCGGCACACCGCCGCCCGGCTCTCCCGGATGCGGCTGTTGTACTGCCGGCGGTAGAGCAGGGCGGTGAGCTCCTGGTTCACCGCCTCCACAAAGGCGGGGAAGTGGAGGCAGCGGTCGGCGAAGTAGCGGGGGTAGTCGCTGGCCACTCCCCGCCCCCGCTCCAGCATGGGGGCCGTGGCGTCGTTGAGAGCGTTGAAGGTGGTCACATAGTCCCGCTCCCAGCAGCTGGACCGGAGGGAGCAGGTCCGGCACACCCGACAGGCCGCCCGGTCAAAGACCGCCGCCACATCGTTGTCGTTCTCCGGCACCCGGAAGGAGCCCCGCAGGGACTCGTACAAGGTACGGAAGGCGGCGGCGGTGGCCTCCAGCTTTTTCTGCACATAGCCCTGGGCCCTGCCATCCGGGGGCGCCGTCGGGGCTGGGGCCAGCAGGCCTCCCAAGCGCTTCCACTGGCGCTCCGGCACCATGAAAAAAGCCACCGAACCCAGAAACACCTCATACAGGATGGCCAGGGTCAGCCCCCGGTCCCAGGTCCACAGGACGGCGGCCCCGTCCGCCGCCGCGAAGGCCGCCGCCGCCCACACCCGTTTCTTGCCCCGGAAGGCCCCTGCTGCCAGAGCGGCCAGCCCCCAGGCCATGGCGTAGAGTGGGACGCCCGAGCCCGCCAGATCCATGGACAAGCCGATGGTCACCCCAAGTACGGCTCCTGCCGCCAGTCCGCCCTGCCAGGCCCCCGCCAGCACCAGACAGGCTCCCAGCGTCCGGCCGAAGGAGACATCCTTCCATAGATACAGGTTGGAGAGGGAGATCAAGGTGGTACACACCAGGACCAGGGCCCCGGTCCGCCGGGCTGCGGAGCATACCCCCTCCCCGCTCCCCCGCCGTATAGGCAGCAGCAGCACCCGGTAGCACCAGGCCGCGGCCACCGTCAGGGCGATCTCACTAAGGAAGTAGATCACGTCCACTGTTCGCCAGCCCCCCTGGGACAGGTAGATGAAGCCGGTGCAGCCGTTCATCAGGCCTGCCACCCCGGGCATGGTCCAGGGCCTCTGGAAGAGCTTCATGTCGTAAAAGGCAAAGCCCACCGCGAAGGTCAGGATGGCAGCGGACAGATAGCGCAGCGCATCAGAGAAGCCCAGCAGGGTCAGATAGCCGAATCCCGCCCCCAGCAGGGCCGCCCCGCCGCACAGTCCGGTGCCTGATGCCCCCACCATGGCCACGCCGAAGGGGGCGAAGCCGCCGAACACCTCCGCCCCTGCCAGCACCGCCGCCAGCATTAGATGGATGCCCACCTCTGCCGTCCGCAGCACCGCCGGGCCGCTCAGCCCTGTCCGCCCCAGCCGGGCCGTCTGCCCCCGCAGCCTCGTCAGCCGCATTTTCAGATCCTCTCTGGCCGCCATCTCGTCTCCTCCTATGTAGCTTCCGGCTTGTCCGGAACGTTGTGCCCCACATTATAATCCATTATTTGGAAAAACATGGTCGGAATCAGGAGACGATTTCCTCCGGCGGCCTTTTTCCCTCCGGTTGCTTTTTGCCAGGCAATATGATATTATAACAATAGACCTATTGGGTGAGCACCTACCATCAGTCAGGCTGTTTCAGTCTGGCTTTTTTTATGGAAACAGAGAAAAGGAGGTCAACAGAAATGATGTTAAAAGTATTGGGGATGGCGCATGAGCAGGCCGTCAAAGGACTGATCCGGGATGCCTTTTCGGCGGAACCCTGGTGTGACCGCTGGGAGGATGAGGATGTGTTTCATTCCTATATTCTGGACGTGATGGGCAATCAGAATTCTTTGGCCCTGGGACTTTTTTCGGAAGATGTCCTGATTGGGATCTCTCTGGGCCGTCTGCGGCACTGGTACAATGGCATTGAATACTGCATTGACGACCTGTGCATTGCCTCAGAACATCAGGGACAAGGGTTCGGGTCCCTGTGGATCCAGCTGATCCGAAATTATGCCTGTCAGCACGGCTTTCGGAACATCTCGCTCCAGACCAAAAGAAACGCGCCCGCTTACCACTTTTATCAAAAAACCGGCTTTGAAGAGCAGGAGGACCGGGTCTGCTTTTCTCTGGATTGCCTTCCATGATCTGAGGGCAGTCCCCCGCCGTGCTCATCGCGCGGTCGATTTTTGCTCAGAGGGCAGAAGTTCCATAAAATTTTTTCTCTGGAATGTATAACCATCCCCGGGCCTGTCCACAATAGGCTTCGGAGGTGGTTCCATGAAACGAACCGTATTTCAGAAACTGGGCGACTTCGTACTGGGAAAGGGCTTCTACATAGTCCTTTTCCTCTGTGTCGCCACCATTGGAATTTCGGGCTATTACCTTGTTCGCACCGTCAGCAGCACCCCCGGAGAGGCGGAACCGGTCACCGGCAGCCCCACCGTGGTCCTTCCCGACAGCAGCCAGAATGCGGCTCCCCCCCATACCACTCCCTCTGTCACCACACCCACCACGCCTACTGTGACCGAGCCAGAGGACAGCGGGAGCCAGGAGGCTTCCCTCCCCCAGACCGTGGAGGAGGAGCCGGCCGAGACGGTCCAGCCGGTGGAGGAGGACCCTGTTCCTGCTGTCTTCACCTGGCCGGTAAAGGGGGAGATCCTCTCCGGCTTCAGCCTGGAGGTGCTGGCCTATGATGAGACCATGGGCGACTGGCGCACCCACAGCGGCGTGGACATCGCCGCCAGCGTGGGCACCAACGTGCTGGCCATCAGCGCGGGCACGGTCCAGGGAGTCTACGATGACGACCTGATGGGCACCTGCGTGGTAGTGGACCACGGGGACGGCCTGACCAGCACCTACTGCAACCTCAGCGCCAAGCCAACTGTTTCGGAGGGCGACACCGTCAGCACCGGCACCGTGCTGGGCGTGGTGGGTGAGACCGCCATCGCCGAGAGCAGCCGCCCCTCCCATCTCCATCTGGAGATGGCCCAGGACGGCAAGGCGGTGGACCCTGTGAGCTACCTGCCCCAGCGCTGAAGGATCAAAAGAGCTCCACGCCCTTGATGGGTGTGGAGCCCTTTGCTGTCTGCGGAATAATCTTCTCCCCCGCCCCGCCATGCCTTTCACCGAGGGAGAAGGGCCCTCTTCAAGCCCGCCGGGCCAGGACTTCCAGCATATGGTCCGCGAACCGGTCCAACCGATCCCGGACTCCGGGCAGCCCCATGGCCTCCCCTGGGTCATTGGCTGTCTCCAGCAGGGCAAAGCGTCCTGGCACATAGAAGGACTTGTTCATGTTCATGGCCGAGATCAGCTGCCGGGCCACCAAGTCGCTGCCCGAATAGCCAGAGACCACCAGGGCGAACAGGGCCTTGTCATAGAAGCGGGTCTGGCGGAACAGGGCGGTGAGGCGGTTGATGAAGGCAGTGAGATTGGCGGAGAGTGCGTCGTTGTAGTTGGGGCACAGCATGACCACCCCGTCGGCCCGGCGCACCGCGGGATAGACCTCCCGGGACATGACTCCGCCATAGAAGCACTCCCCCTTCTCCCCGAAGTGGATACACATGGTGTAGGGACAGCCGGAGCAGTCGTCCAGTGTCCCGTTGCGCAGGCCGATCTCCTGGACACTGCACACCTCCCCCAGCCGCTCCCGCACCCCTGCCCACAGGGCCATGGTGTTGGATGTGTGGTGGCTGGAGGCGTGGAGGACCAGCAGCTCAGGCCGCTCCTTTTGGGGGAAAGTGAAGGTGTCCAGACGCTGGACCAGCTCCTGTGCCGCCGCCAGATAGGCCCCCATCAGGTCGGTGCCCAGGTTTTTGGCCTGGACGCGGAAGTTGGCCAGGGAGCCCGTCCCCTCCACCAGCGGCCGCCCGATGAGGGCGCATCCCGCCATATCTGCGGCCAGGGCCAGCTCTCCGGCGGTGGATTTGGTGTACAGCTCTCCGGGGCCATCCACGATCAGCGCGGCGGTGCATCCCTCCAGCAGGTCCGGCTCCCGCCGCAGCCGGGAGAGCATGCGGTAATACTCCAAATTCTGTCCCGCCCCGTCCAGGGCCAGGGCAAACAGGACCCGGTCTCCCGGCCTCAGGTCCAGCTCCTCCGCGGTGCGGATGGTCCTCCCCTCCCGGTCCGCCAGGGCGTGGGAGAGGATACCGGACAGGCGGACGTCCGCCTCCGGCCGGCCCGGGTATGGATGGATCAAAATGATGGACATGAGATCACCTTCTTCAAAAGTTGATGTGCGGAGAGACCGGAAAGTTCAGTCTTTTCCCAGGGGTGGCCGCCGACCGTCCACAAAGGACAGGGACCCCAGGGCGGTGATCACCGCAGCGACAGAGAGGTGGAGCGCCACATTGGGGGGCGTAAAGTTGCAGGTATTGGACACCTCACCAAACTCCATCAAAAACCGGCAGGCCAGCCCCAAAAGCGTCATACCGAGGGCAAGGGCAGCTGATCTCCACACCTTGTTCCGGCTATACAGCACACCCAGGAGCTGTCCGATTTCAAAGTAACCGATACAGAGCATTAGCATAAAATACCAGCTGCCAAGCTGCCGCCCTGTGGTGAAATTATAGATGGGGAAGCCAGAACAGCCGAAAAGCACCAGAAATGTACAGAGACCGATAAGCCAGCGGATGCGGTGGGCCAAAATTTTTTCTCTCATGGGACACCCCCTTTGTCATGCAGGGCAAGTTATTCCATTCGGATGCAGGGGCACAACAAATCGCGTCCTTACCGGTTTTCCCTCTATAATACCGACTTTAAATGCTCCGCCGCCTCCCGGATATGGCCGAACAGGGGGTCCGGGATACGGGGCAGCAGCTCGGTCTCCACCCCGGCAGGGGTATAGCGGTTCTTGACCCCCATAAAGACCCCGTCCAGGAAGACGGAGCCGCAGTGCCACGCCCCCCGCAGGGTAAGCAGGATGGACAGGGCTCCGGAGGACAGCGCAGGGGCTACATAGGGCTTAAAGCCGATCTCCCGCATGACCAGATTGGCGGTGACCGTCCTGTGGGTCAGCTCCCGGGAGACCTCCTCGTCGTAGTGGTCGATGGAGTTGGCGATGAACAGTCCCGTGCCGTGGGGGCCGAAAGAGCGCCCCTCCGTCAGGAAGGAGGCCAGCCTGGGGTCCCGCTTTGCAAAGTAGGCCGCCCGGGCGTTCATCACCCCCAGGCCGAAGCCCTGGATCTGCTCTGGCCGCAGGCCCTTTCCATCCCATACGCCGTTCTCGTCCCGGTTGCTCTCCAGATAGGCGGTCTTGGCCAGGGGGTCCACCGGGTCGGACACCGCGCACCACAGCCCCTGGAAGTCGGCCGCCCGTGCCATGCGGGCGTACTGCTTCACAATGGCGGCGTTGTTTTCGAACTGGGCCATGCGCACGTCCTTCACCTGGGAGCCCACCGGCGGGATGCCCCGGGAGGCCACAAAGACGAACACATCGCAGTCAAACAGCTTTTCCAGGGAAATGACCTCCACTTCCGGAAATGCCCCGTAGTCCCAGGGCAGGCTGATCTGCCCCATCTCGAACTCCCACCGGGCGGTGATCTGGTCGGAGAGATCGCAGATGCCGATGGATGAGATCACATCCCCGCCCAGCAGCTTCAGCCCGGTGAGCAGAGTGGAGCCCACGTCCCCGATGGCCAGGATATTGACCCGCTTTTTCTCCGTCCCGGCCCTCTGGGACAACACCTGCTCCCACCCCGCCCGGCCGGTATTGACGGCGGTGAGCAGCCCCTCCTCCAGGGCGGCGGACAGGGGCGCGTCCAGGGGAAAGTCCGGCAGGCGGGAGGCGTCCAGCACCTCCAGGCCGTGGGGGGCCCTCAGCTGGCCCGGACAGTTCACCTTGAAGGAGCCCCGGCCCAGCACCGGGTCCCCCTCCACCAGATAGCAGATCGGAGTCCCCGGGGCGGGCTCCGCCTTGAGATAGGGGAGGTCCCTCCGCTCAGAGGCCAGGAGCTTTCCAGCCTTTTCATAATAATAGAACATAATATTACACCTCGTAATGGTTTCCCGCAGATCATTTCCAGCAGTCGGCGGAGGTCAGCCCCGGGGGTGGGTCCTCAGCAGCTGCTCCAGGTCGTTCTCCAGATAGACCGACGCGGCCAAGTTGGGGTCATAACCCAGGCAGGTGCCCTTGTCGGGACACAGGGGCAGGATGACCGCCTCAGCCAGCCGGCCCAGAGTCAGATTCCGGCCGTAGAGTGCCCGGTACTCCCGCTCCAGGGTGCCGATCACATCCCGGGCGGACTCCAGGCAGCAGCGGGAGAGTTGGAAGACGGCCTCCTCCCCGCACTCTTTGGCGAAGGGAGGGACGGCATAGGGCAGGATGTGGTTGATTCCCGGCAGCAGGCCGGGGACTGGGGGCCGGGAGCGGCGCACTGTGTTGCCCCCGATGAAGGGGTACAGGGTGGCCTCCACGAACCACTGCCGCAGAGAGGGCAGGAAGTACACGCTGTCTACCGGCCGCTTCTGCTGACTCATCAGGTCCCGGCCGTAGCCGGAGAGGATGCCCACCAGGACAAGCTGGATGTCCACCCCCTCCTGGCGCAGGACGGGGTCCAGGGCCTTGATGCGCACCCCGGGGTGCATCAGGTCATCCACCAGGATGACGGGCCGGTCAAAGGATTTGATGGTGCGCACCTGGCAGGGGATGGAGGCGTAGTTGGGAAATGCCTCGATGGTGCTCTCGCTGAGATCAGGGGAGTACACCCGGTCGGTGTGGATAGTCTTGGTGACCGTGTTGGGCACAGTCTTGCCCCGGAGCAGCTTACCGAAGGGGACGCACATATATTTCCCCAGCTTCCGTGGGGTGGTGGGCTCCTGGGGCACCTGGTTGAACTGGGTGATCATCCGCAGCAGCCGGTGGTGGATCACGTCGGCAGACAGGGTGAGGACCAGGTTGCCTGGATACAGGCCGGTGAGGGCGGTCTGGAGCCGCTGGTGTCCCCGCCGGATGGCGGCGAGCACCCTGGGGTTGCGGCTCAGGGGCTCCTGAATGGTGGTCTCCAAATTCTGGAGCAGCACCACCGGGGCCCGCAGATCGGCCTCCAGCGGCCCCCCATCCCGGCGGATGAAGCCCTGCCGCCGGAAGAGCTCCTCTGTCTCCGGGGGGCACAGCCCCTCGTGGGGGTGGAAGACAGCGTAGACGCACTCCGCCTCCAGGGCGTGGGAGAGCACCTCGCTGACCAGCAGCTGGGCATAGTCCTTCTCCTGCTCCTCTTCGGCGGCCAGGCCGGTGATGAACAAAGTCTTACCTCCCGCCCGCAGGCGCACCTGGTCCGCCAGATCGGCGTTTTGAAACGCGGAGTAGAGGTCGGCTGTAGACAGATAGCGGAAGCTGAGCCAACCCAGCATGGGCTCCCCGCCCTCCCGACGGTGGCGCAGCACCAGCAGCTGGTCCCCGTCCCGGAGGATAGCGGTCCGCAGGCTCTCCCGCTCCCGGTGCCCAGCAGTGACATCGGCCACCAGCAGGGGGTCCGGCCGCTCCACCCACTGGAAGGACAGGTCCCGGGCGTTGAGCAGGGGCTTGTCCTGGGTGTCGCGGAGGTACAGGCCGTTCTGATAGATGAAGTCCTGGATCACCGGGTCGATGAAGGTGGAGATGTCCCGGTTCATGTCCACGTTCTCCCGGATACGGGTAGAGCTGATGTCCTCCAGGTGGGGGGGCAGCTGGAGCTGGATCACTTTTCCGGTGATGCCCAGCTCCTTTCCCTCCGGCAGGGGGGGCTGGCCCGCCCTGCGGAAGATGATGTGGTCCATGGAGTGGACCGACCAGTCTACAGGGGCGGCCTGATAGGCGCTGGCGTGGCCCACCACATCGCTGCCCACCACCAGATAGACCTCCTGGCCGGGGAAGAGCTCCCGCAGGCGGCGCAGGTCCCTGGGGTTGGACAGGTTCACCGGGATATCGTTGGGAAACAGGTGGATGTGGAAGTCCCCGGCGATGGACAGGTTGACGATCTGCCGGCGGATCATGTGGGGCTGGGGCTTTTTGGACCAGGAGAACTCGTCCACCGCCAGATACACCTCGAAGCCCATCTCCCGAATGGCGTGGGCGATGCCCTTGTGGGACAGGGTGAAGGGGTCAAAGGTGCCGGGGAAAAAGGCGATCTTCCGGGGCTGGGAGAAGGCGAAGGGCCCCTTGTCCAACCGCCGCAGGGCGATGAAGCGGTTGATGTGGGCCAGGGCGGAAGCCCGGTAGAAGAAGGTCAGCGGGTCCTGACGGGGGCCCGCCTGGATGAGGAAGAGGAGCTTGCGGTAGCACAGGGAGAACAGGCGGGACTTCTCCTCCATGGAGAGCACCGGGCTGTCGAAGAGCATGGTCCCGGTGACCAGAAGGGCCTCCTGCCGCACCTCCTCCCGGTAGTGGGCCAGCCCCTGGAGCAGCAGGCCCAGTAGCTCCTGGCGGCGGGCCTCATAGGCCCGCTCCGGCTCAGGGAAGCGCCCCCGGTAGGCGGGGTAGTGCTGGAGCAGCACCCCCACGGTATTCAGCGCCCCGGACACGGCGATGTTGGTGGGGGAGCCCAGCAGGTTCTTCAGCCACAGCACCTGCTCGTCCAGCTCGCTGGGGTGGAGGAGCAGGGCAGCCCGGCCCAGATACTCCGGGATATACTTGGAGATCTGGTACTGGCCCATCTCCAGGCCCTTGCCCAGCTCCACCACCACCTCGTTGCGCTGCTCCCGGCGCAGCAGGGGGATCAGGCGGACCAGGGCCTCGCCGGCGGCGTGGCGGACGCCCACCCGCTCGGACACCTTCACCAGGTTGGAGAAGTGGGTGGCGATGTGGAGCATGTGCTCCCGCAGGCCGTGCTCCACCTGGTCCTGGAGCAGCTCGATGCCCACCACCTTGATGATCCAGTGTGTGGCGCTCTTCAGGTTGTCCAGGAAGATCTCACTGGTCACGTCCTGCTCATACAGGGCCGCCTGATAGTCGGACACGTCCTCCCCCGCCCGCTGGAGGACCTTATACCGCAGGAAGAGCAGCGGCAGGCTCCCGCCGGCGGCAGACCGGGCGGCCGCCGCGATCTGAGCCATCTGGGGGTGATCCTGGGGCAGGGAGCGCTGGGCCTCCCGCAGGAACCGGAGGGCCGCCGCCTGGAGGCGCAGGTTGCCGGAGGCGGCGAACCAGGCCGCAAAGCGGATGAGGCGGCCCCGGGTCTCCTGGTCATATTGCTGGGCGGGCAGATAGCGGATGGCGTCCAGCAGGGTGAAGGCGGTATCCTCGTCCTTCTCCTCCGGCCGGTCATAGTAGCGCAGCAGCGCCCCGATGAAGCGGGGCATGGTCTCGCTCCGGCCGTACTCCAGCAGGGCGTCCACCACCAGCTTCAGGGTATAGCCGATCTGGCCCCGCTGCTGGGGGGTGGTCTTGTGGTCGGGGTAGATGAGCTTGTCCAGATACTCCTCCCACAGGGTGAAGGGCACCTCCTCCGCCGGGTCAGTGCGGGCGTCGGCAGGCACCTCCTTGCGGTAGACCAGGTGGAATTTGGCGATGATCTTTCCGATGAGGCTGGCTGCCTGGCGCCGGATATCCCCCTCCCGGTGGATCAGCAGCTCATAGAGGAAGGCCAGGGCCTGGGTCTTCTGCCGCACGGACAGATAGGTGCAGTACTCGTCGAACACATCCAGATAGGCCCGCAGCTGCTGCCAGCTCTTGGCCGAGCGGGCGGCCTCGATGATGTTGCCGAACTTCCGCTCGCTGCTCAGCTGGTGCATCAGCTTCAGGTTGTGCTCTACCGACAGCAGGATCAGGCTGTCCACCGTCTCGTCCGGGGGCATCAGGGCCGGGTCCTTGGGGGGCTTCCGCGCCCCCGGCTGCCCGGTCAGGTCTACGTCCACCCCCAGAGAGCGCATGTAGTCCTCGAAGTCGTGGAGCTTGCCGTAGACGAACTCATACCGGCGGCGCTTTGCCTGGTCCACATTCTCCAGCTTCCTCAGGATGATGTGGAAGGACTCCTCCAGGGGATAGAGGATGGTGGTCTCCCGCCCCTGCTCATCCCGTCCCTGCTTGCTGCGGAAGTCGGCGTAGATCAGACACAGGGACTCCATGGAGAGGGTGTCCAGCTCCAGGTCCCAGGTGGAGTGGTTGGCAGCGATGTGGCTGACGGCGGGCATCCCCCGCCCCAGCAGCCACTGGTCGGTGTAGTAGTAGTGGAGGAGCGGGACACGCTCCCCGGGCCGGCAGCCGAACTTGCCCAGGTCGTGGGCGGCGGCGGCGGCGGACACCAGCGCCAGGTCTACGTTCTCCCCCGCCTCCCGGATGCCCCGGGCCACGGTCATGGCGATGTAATGCACCCCCGCGATGTGCCCCAGGGTGCGGAAGGGGGTGGTCTCCTCGCTCAGCCGCATCATCTCATAGACGTACTCCTCCCGGAAGGCGGCCAGGAAGCGGCGGTACTCCTCCCCGCACTCATATTCCCCCATTTCCTCTGAGGAGAGGAACTGGAAGTCCTTCAGGGGGTCGAAGGGCACCGCCCTCCGCTCCCGGTCCAGCATCACCTGGAGGACGGTGAGGAAAAACAGGGCCCCCGCCTCATACTCCTCCCGATCAGGGGCGAAGCCTTGACCGGGGTACATCCGCTCCCGGGCGTACTGGGTGCAGAAGGCCAGCCACCCCTCCTCCGGCCGGGGGGCAAGCCGGGGCAGTACACAGGAGCACAGCTCCAGCACATGGGCGCACTCCAGCCGCCCCCGGATGGGCAGCATCTGCTCCAGCCCCTCCGTCCATCCCGGCACCTTCAGCAGGGCCAGCGCCGCCTTCCGGCTGGGGGCAAAGGGCAGCTTCCGCGCCAGCAGCGCGTCGGCGATCTCCCCGTTGATCTCTCGGATCAGCTTCTCATGCATAGGCTCCGCCTCTCTTCTCCTCCGAGGCCGGCCTGTCCGCGCTCAGGGCCGCCTCCGGGTTATTTTTTTATTGTATCACGCGGAGCACGCCCGGTAAAGAATCTTTCGCCTGGGAGACTCCCATTTTTTCCCGCTTTTGCCCGATCTCTCCCGTGTTTTCGATTCTCATTGCAAATCCTGGCCCGGCGCGGTACAATGGGAGCATATGGGAAAGGGCTCAAGATACCCAAAGGAGGAGATACGTGTGAAAGTCCTGCTCATCAACGGTAGCCCCCACAAAGAGGGCTGCACCTACACCGCCCTGTCCGAGGTGGCGGCTCAGCTCCAGAAGCATGAGATCGAGACCGAGATCTTCTGGATCGGCAATCAGCCCATCCGAGGGTGTATCGACTGCAGATCCTGCTGGGGCAAGGGCCGCTGTGTTTTCGACGATGACAGCGTCAATCAGTGCATCCAGAAGATCATCCAGGCCGACGGCCTGGTGGTGGGCTCCCCAGTCTATTTCGGCGGCATCGCGGGGGGGCTGAAGTGCCTGCTGGACCGGGTGTTCTACGACGCCAAGCGGCTGTTCTTCTACAAACCTGCCGCCGCCGTGGTCACCTGCCGCCGTGGCGGGGCCGGCAACACCTTTGACCAGCTCAACAAGTACTTCACCATCTCCTCCATGCCGGTGGTGTCCTCCCAGTATTGGAACGGCGTCCATGGGGACCGGCCGGAGGAGGTCCGGGCGGATCTGGAGGGGATGCAGACCCTGCGCCTGGTGGGGGACAATATGGCCTGGCTGCTTCGCTCCATGACCGCCGCCCGCGAGGCCGGCGTGGTCCCCTATGAGCGGGAGGTCCGTGTGAAGACCAACTTCTACAAGCCGGAGGCCGACCCCAATGTCCAGGGGGAGGGCTGAGCTCCTCATCCCCTCTTCTTTTACATCCTGCATGGAATATCTAAAAAACATCGGGAGCAGCCTAAGGCTGCTCCCGATGTTTTTGCACTTATTCGGCGGAGATCATGTAATAATACACAGGCTGTCCGCCGGGCAGCAGGTTGATCTCGGCGGAGGGACACGCCTCCGTGAAGATATCCGCGGCCTTTTGGGCCTGCTCCTCCGTCACATCCTCGCCATAGAAGATGGTGATGAAGCCGGCATCTTGGTGCTCCGGGGCCTGGGCCAGCCGGGTGAGCAGGGTGTCCAGGTCCTGATCCGTACCGAACAGCTGGTGCTCCTCCAGGGCCAGATAGTCCCCCTGTTTGATGGTGAAACCGCCAAAGTCGGAGTCCCGGGCGGCATAGGTGACCTCCGCGGTGTGGACATTCTGAAGCGCCTCAGTCATGGCCTGGGTGTTGTCCTCCTCCTGGGCATCCAAGTCCACCGCCAGCATGGCGGAGATGCCCTGGGGCACCGTTTTGCTGGGCAGGACCACCACCCTCTTGTCCTCGCACAGCCGCACGCACTGCTCCGCGGCCATGATGATGTTCTTGTTATTGGGCAGCACATAGACGATCTCTGCGGGAGTCTTATCCACCTCCCGCAGGATGTCCTCGGTGGAGGGGTTCATGGTCTGTCCGCCGGAGATGACTCCGTCCACCCCCAGGTCACGGAACACAGCCTCCAGCCCCTGTCCGGCACAGACGGCTACAAAGCCATACTTCTTCTCCGGGGCGGCCTTCACCGGCGCCCCGCCGTCGGCGCCGGCCTCCAGTTCGGCCTCCACCGCCTCCAGGTCGTCGGTGCTCTGCACGTGCTTGCCCGCCGCCAGGTCATCGGCCTGGGTGCGCATGTTCTCGATCTTGGCCAGCTCCAGGGTGCCGTACTTCTGGGACTCGGTAAGGGCGGCGCCGGGGGTGTTGGTATGGACGTGGACCTTGAAGGCCGTGTCGTCCTCTCCGATGACCAGGCTGTCCCCGATGCTGTTCAGATAGGTGCGGAAGGGCTCCAGATCCACCTCCTCAGTGTGCTTGCGCACGATGAATACGGTGTCAAAGGCGAAGGTGATGTCCTCGGCGGCCATGGCCACGAAGTCGGCCTTGTCCGCCGGGGCGGACTCCTCCTCCACCTGAGGCATGGGCTCTCCCCGCAGGCTGTCCAGCATCCCCTGGAGGATCACCAGGAAGCCCTTGCCCCCCGCGTCCACCACGCCGGCCTTCTTCAGCACCGGGTTCTGGTTGATGGTGTCGGCCAGGGCTTCCTGCCCCTCCCGAATGGCGGCCTCCAGCACGGACTCCGCCGCGTTCTCCTCCCGGGCGGCGGCGGCGGCCTGAGCGGCAGCCAGGCGGGACACGGTGAGGATGGTGCCCTCCGCGGGCTTCATCACCGCTTTATAGGCGGCGGCCACGCCGAAGTCCAGGGCGATGGCCAGATCCCGGCCGTCGATGGTCTCCCGGTCCTTGAGGGACTTTGCAATGCCGCGGAACAGCAGGGAGAGGATGACGCCGGAGTTCCCCCGGGCCCCCCGAAGCAGGGCGCTGGCCGCTGTCTGGGCCGCTTCTCCCACGGTGGCACACTGCTTTTTCTTCAGCTCCGCGGCGGCAGCGCTGATGGTCAGGCTCATATTGGTCCCGGTATCCCCGTCGGGGACTGGGAATACGTTCAGGTCGTTGATGTGCTGCTTCTGGGCACTGATGGCGGCGGCGGCATGGATGACCATCTGCTGAAAGGCCGCTGCGTCAATGGTCTGTGTCATATCGGCGATGTTCCTTTCTACAAATGGTTAAAACCGCATGGAGTCCACAAAGACGTCCACGGATCTCACTTCCACGCCGGTGGTCTTGCTCACCACATAGCGCACCTCGCTCATGATGGAGCGGCAGACGGCGACCAGATTGACGCCGTTTTCCACGATGATGTGCAGCTCGATGGAGACGGTCCCGTCCTCGTTGTAATATACTTTGACTCCCTTGGCCATGGATTCCCGCTTGAGCAGATGGACCAGGCCGTCGGTCTTGGAGCGGACCGCCATGCCCTTCACGCCATAGCAGTTGGTGGCGGCGCTGCCGGTAATGGCAGTAAACACATCGCTGCTGATGCGGATCTCGCCCAGATCGTTTTCCAGTTTCATGGTTGCATCCTTCCTTTCACCAGGGCGGCCGGGGCCGCGGCGGACGGCGGGCCCTGAGGCGGGCTCTCCCGCGGCGCGCCCTCTGGATGGGCTTTCATACTGATACTGGTCATATTTTATTCTATTTCCCGTAAAAATACAAGTACAAGATGGGTCTCTTCCGCCCCGGGCACAGAGAAAAACGGAGGCCGGAGCACGGGGTCCCCGCGTCCGGCCTTGGCCCGCTCCAGGAAAACCGGTGCTCACCGCACCAGAAGCTTCTTCATAGCCTCCTCCAGCCCCTCCACTGTCAGGGGGAACATGGGGAACTCCCGGCCGATGGTATCATAGGTCCGGGTCCAGTACTCCCCCCAAGTGGGCCGGTCGCCGGGATTGAGCCACACGATATGGGGATATTTCCCCTTGAGCATCTGGAGCCACTCCAAGCCGCAGCGCTTGTGCTCCTCCCCATCCGGAGTTCGGTAGCGGAACTGGGTCACCAGCTCGTGGGGAGCCATCTGGGCGTCCCCCACCAGGATGACCTTGTACTCGCTGGACAGGTTGCTCAGCACCCATTCGGTGGGCACCGTGTTGCTGGGACGGAGGGTGGGCTCGGTGTACAGGCGGGAGTAGACGCAGTTGTGGAAATAGTACACCTTCAGATCCTTGAAATGGCCCGACTTGCTCACCGCCTGGAACAGAGCGGAGCACAGGCGGCTGTAATACTCCATGGACCCGCCGGAGTCCATGAGCAGCAGCACCTTCACTGTGTTCTGCCGGGGCTTTTTATAGCGCACCTTCAGGGAGCCGGCGTTGTTGGCGGTGTCCTTGATGGTGTTGTCCACATCGAACTCAGTGGCAGGCAGGTCCACCAGGCCGGAGAACTGCCGCAGATGGCGCAGGGCCACCTGGAACTGGCGGGTGTCCAGGGTGTTGTCCCCCCGGAAATCCCGGAAGCGGCGCTCGCCCGCCACCCGGAAGGCCCGCTTGCCCTGGCCCTCGCCCCCCACCCGGATGCCGTTGGGGCTCATGCCCGAGTTGCCGAAGACGGACATGCCGTGGGTGCCTACCCAGTAGTTGCCGCAGTTGTGCTGCTCCCGCTGCTCGTTCATCCGCTCTCGGAACATCTCTTCGATCTCTGTGTTGGACAGCAGCTCATTGAGCTCGGCCTGCTGCTCGTCATACCGGCCCATCAGAGCATCGGGGCGGTCCAGCCAGTCCAGCAGCTCCTGGGACACCTCCTGCTCGAAGGGCACGTCCTTGAAGTACTCCAGGAAAGCCCGGTCAAAGCGGTCGAAGTCGGCCTCCGTCTTCACCAGCAGTGCCCGGCACAGGTAGTAAAAGCCAGTGAGGCTGGCCCCCTCCAGCCCCTTGTCCAGGGCTTCCATCAGAGCCATCCACTCGGTGAGGGAGATCTTCAGGCCGCTGCGGCGCAGCAGATAGAGAAAATCACCGAACATACCATCACCGCCAGCTCTTGCGCAGGGCGTCGATGTCCTCGTTCTTCTTCAGCAGCACGCCCAGATAGGGCACCTCGGCCACGACGCGGTCGGGGTCATAGCCCCCGTGGATCAGGGCCTGTATCCAGTCGATGATCTCGCTGGTGGAGGGCTTTTTCTTGATCTGGGGCAGGCTGCGGATGCGGTAGAAGGCCTCCAGCACCTGGTCCAGCAGATGCTGGTCCAGATCTTGGAAGTGCACGTTGACGATCTCTGCCA
Organism: Lawsonibacter asaccharolyticus; assembly: GCF_022453915.1. NCBI lineage: Bacteria > Bacillati > Bacillota > Clostridia > Eubacteriales > Oscillospiraceae > Lawsonibacter > Lawsonibacter asaccharolyticus. The sequence goes on along the minus strand of NZ_CP091870.1, from coordinate 173,319 downwards.
TCAGCTCCCGGTCTGGGAACTCGATGTAGTGGAATACGCAGCGGCGCAGGAAGGCGTCGGGCAGCTCCTTCTCCGCATTGGAGGTGATAATGACGATGGGGCGGTGCTTGGCGGTGACGGTGCGTCCCGTCTCCGGGATGTGGAACTCCATCCGGTCCAGCTCCCACAGCAGGTCGTTGGGGAACTCCAGATCGGCCTTGTCGATCTCGTCGATGAGCAGGATCACCTGGTCGTCGGCGGTGAATGCCTCCCCCAGCTTGCCCAGTTTGACATACTTCTCGATGTCGTCCACGCCCTCGCCGCCGAATTGGCTGTCATACAGCCGCTGGACCACGTCGTAGACATACAGACCGTCCTGGGCCTTGGTGGTGGACTTGATATTCCAGATGATCAGCTCTTTGCCCAGGGATTTGGCGATGGCCTCAGCCAGCACCGTCTTTCCCGTGCCCGGCTCCCCTTTGATCAGCAGGGGCTTCTGGAGCACCATAGCGATATTCACCGCCCGCATCAGTTCCTCGGAAGCGACATAGTCCTGGCTTCCCTGAAATGTCTCACTCATAGCAGTATCCTTTCCCGGCCCGGGGGCCATTTCATCATTTGACATAGATATTTGGAATTTTATCGTTTTTTCCCCGCAAATGCAAGCCCTTCCCGCCCAAAATCCAAAATTTCAAAGTCTTTTGCAGGAGCGGGGCCGGGCCAGCCCTCCAAAAACGGCCTGGAATAAAAAAATTTAAAAAATAAATCGGCCTTGCTCCAATATTTTAATTGTGCTACCGTTCTTTTGAGAGGCGGCGCCGCGCTCTTTACTCTGAGATCTGAACAGAAAAGGAGCGTTTTTATGCTTCACACACAACTGCACGGCACACACTGGCAGATCGGCTTCCAGCTGGGAGCCGGTCTGGCCCGGGACGGCCATTTTATCCTGGACGCTGTTCCCTTTCCCATCACCCCGGCGCGGCTGGAGTTTGCCCGGACCTGCCTGCCCTTCTGCCGCCGGTGGTTCCCCGCCGCCCTGGAGGAGCTGCGGGGGCTGGCCCAGGGGCAGGGGTGTGCCCCGGACGAACTGGCCGGGGTCCTCTTCTCCATGTACGCCATGCCGCCCGGCCCCTGCTGCTCCTGCTTTGCCCTGCGCAGGGGGAGAGGGGCCCTGTTCGGCCGGAACAGCGACTTTCTCACGGAGCTGGAAGAGCACAACGCCAACTGCCTATACCGTTTTTCCGACGGCGGCTATTCTTTTGTGGGCAACACCACCTCCTTCCTCCAGATGGAGGACGGCGTCAATCAGTTCGGACTGGCGGCGGGACTCACCTCGGTGCCCCCCAGCCCACCCCGCCCCGGGCTGAATGCTGGTCTGACCCTGCGGCTCCTGCTGGAATCCTGCCGGGATGTTCCCCAGGCCCTGTTGCTGCTCCAGCAGCTCCCCGTCTCCTCCTGCCACACGCTGGTGCTGGCCGACCGGGCTGGGCGTATCGCCCTGGCGGAGTGTGCCCCGGAGCGCACCCAGATCCATTGTCCCGGGGAGACGGACGCCTTCGTCTGCTCCGTCAATTCCTTCCACCTCTCCGCCATGGCCCCCTTCCGCCGGCAGACAGACGACGACTGGCGGGCGGAAGAGCGCTATCTGACCCTCACCCGCTCCCTGGCCGCCTGGGGCCCGGAGCTCGACCTCCAAGCTGGACAGGACCTGCTCTCCGGCAGGATGGGCTTCCTGTGCCAGTATGACCGCAGGGAGGGCCGGGACACCGTCTGGTCCGTGCTCTATGACACGGCCTCCGGCACCCTCCTGCGTGCGGAGGGCAACCCCGGCCGCCTCCCCTTTCAGCCAGACTCCAGGCTCTCGTTTCGTTCCTGACCTCATACGGGGAGCGGCCCTCTGCCGCTCCCCGTCATCTTATTACGCTTGTCATCTTGCAAAGTATTATTATTTTTTTGCAAGGTTTACTTGACAATTTTGGGGTGACGTGATATGCTTGCCTCACCAAACGAAAGGAGCGCTGCTATGATGGACAAGGAAGACATTCTGAAGCGGAGCCGCCGCGAGAAGGACGAGGGCCTGACCTATGCCCAGGACCGGGGCCGGCAGTACGGCGTGGTGGGATTTCTGGTGCTGTTTCTCGTCATCATGATCTACAACATGGTCCGGGGGCTGGACAACTCCCTGCCCCTGACCCTGTTTTGGGCCTATCTCTCCTGCGAGGCCGCAGGCCGCTACTTTGCCCGGAAGGAAAAGAGCGTGCTGGCCACCGCAGTGCTGGCCGGACTGGCCTCCCTCTTCTCCCTGGTCTCCTACATCCTGGAGACCCTGCCGTGAGCCCGGCCAGACCGCTGGGGCCGGCCAGGCTGGTACTGACGTTTGTGCTGCTGTCCGCCCTTTTCCTGCTGGCCCTGCTGGCGGGAATGCTGCGGCTGCTGGTACTGGCGCTGGTGCCCGCCCAATGAGAAAAGAAAGGAGCATGATCCATGAACAAGGAAGAGATCCTGGCGAAAAGCCGCAAAGAAAACGTCCTTCAGGACGAGATGGAGCGCACTGTCCGCATCGAGGGGGAGTCCTTCAGCCTGATCCTGGTCTTTCTGGTGGGGGTAGTGATCGTGATCTTCAACCGGCTCCACGGCCTGCCCGCCAACAGTGTGCTGGCCATGTTCTGGGCCTCCTGTGTGGGCAACCGCCTCTACCGTCTCACCAAGCGGAGGAACACCTCCGACGTGGTGACGCTGCTGATCTCTCTTGCTTTTTTGGCCTGGAATCTGGTAAGATACTTCACACAGGGATGGTGAGGACATGGATGAACAGCTGGTCTTGAAAAATCGCTTAAAGGTGGCCCGGGCGGAGCGCGGTCTGTCCCAGGGAGACCTGGCCAAGCTGGTGGGCGTGTCCCGCCAGACCATCAGCTCCATTGAGACCGGCCAGTTCAACCCCACCGCCAAGCTGGCCCTGGTGCTGTGCATCGCGCTGGACAAAAAATTTGAGGAGCTTTTCTATTTCTGAAATAAATTTTTCGAATTTTTGGTTTAATTTTTCTGTAATTTCTTGATATTAAACCTTGTTATTATCTACCCGCAAAAATTATATAATATTGAATATACGCCGACCAGCTGGCAGCAATATGCTCGTTAACGGTCCGCACAGAATTTACCGGGCCCCGGAGATCAAATATCTCCGGGGCCCGGTTATACTGTCCTCATATTTTCTTTGATGGCAGGTAGAAGGCCGTCCCCTGGCGGGTCTCCATGCCCAGCTCCCCCTGGTCCATCAGATACTCCACAAACAGGCGGATGTTCCGCTCGTAGTACAGCGCCCGGCGGGGCCGCCGGGTGAGCAGGGAAAACCGGGTGCATACCGCCCGGCAGATCTGGCTGAAGTCCATGGGCTCTGTGATCAGGTCCCGGATCTCTCCGGCCCGGCGGCGCACCAGCTCCTGGTTGGCGTCGATGAGGGGGCCGATCTCTCTTCCGGCGCACACCCCCTTGTGAGCCATGATAAAGAAGTCGCAGTCCTCCAGCTCCCGCAGCCGCTCCCGGCTCTCCATGGCCAGCTGGATGGACAGGCCGTAAGGCAGCTTGGCGTCCAGCAGCGCCTGGGACATCAGGGCGTCCCCGGTGTAGCACACGTTGTCCGGGGTGACGGCACAGATGTGGCCGGAGGAGTGCCCCGGTGTGTGCAGGATGCGGAACATGGCTCCCGCCAGCCGGATGGGCCCGTCCACCGGTGGGAGGATCAGATCCGGGACGTGCACCATCTCGCTCATCTCCTGCTCCGCCGCATCGGGGGAGACCAGCAGCCGGTAGCACTTCAAATTCAGGATACTGCTGCACATCCCCGCCTCCGGGGCGGTGAGTGCCACGGGGAGGTGGTACTTCTCCTGAAAATACCGGTTATTGGCGCAGTGGTCCACATGGGCGTGGGAGCACAGGATGCCTGCCGGCTCCAGCCCCGCCTCCAGCAGGGTCTTCTCGATCTCATCCCGCTCCTTGGCCAGCCCGCTGTCCAGGAGAACACACCGCCGGTCGTCCAGCAGGTACAGGGGGATCAGCTCGTTGGCCTCCAGCACCCAGGTGCTGCCCTTCACTTGTGTCAGCTTCATCTTCTTCTCCTTTGTCCTCACTTGCCCAGATAGACCATCAGCACCGCCACATCAGCGGGGGAGACGCCGGACACCCGGCTGGCCTGCCCCAGGTTCCGGGGCCGGATCTGGGCCAGCTTCTGCCGGGCCTCCAGCCGCAGGCCGCCAATGGCCTCATAGTCCAGGTCCGGCGGGAGAGGCCGGTCCTCCAGCTTCTTCATCTCCGCCACCTGCCGCAGCTGCCGGTCGATATAACCCTGATACTTGATGGTGATTTCCACCTCCTGGACAATCTCCCTGGGAAGGGGGGGGCGCTCCGGGTCGAAGGGAGCCAGCTCCTCATAGGTGATCCTGGGCCGGCGCAGCAGGTCGGCCAGCCGGGCCCCGTCCCGCACCGGAGGCTCCCCTTTCTCCGCCAGCAGGGTGTCCAAGGCAGCGGAGGGAGGTGTCCCGGCCCGCTCCAGCCGGGCCGCTTCCCGGTCCACCGCCTCATACTTGACCTGCACCGCCTCCGCCTGCTCCCGGCTCACCAGCCCCAGCCCGCGGCCGATGGGAGTCAGGCGGCGGTCGGCGTTGTCCTGGCGGTGGAGCAGCCGGTACTCGGTGCGGGAGGTCATCATGCGGTAGGGCTCGTTGGTCCCCTTAGTCACCAGGTCGTCGATGAGCACCCCGATGTACCCCTGGTCCCGGCGGAGGATCAATGGAGGGCGGCCCAGCAGCTTCAGGGCGGCGTTCACCCCCGCCACAAAGCCCTGCACCGCCGCCTCCTCATAGCCGGAGGAGCCGTTGAACTGTCCCGCTCCGTACAGTCCCGGCACCTGCTTGCTCTCCAGGGTGGCCTCCAGCTGGGTGGGGTCCACGCAGTCATATTCGATGGCATAGGCGCACCGGGTCATCTCCGCCCGCTCCAGCCCCGGAACGGTGTGCAGCATCTCCAGCTGCACCTCCTCAGGCAGAGAGGAGGAGAACCCCTGGATGTACAGCTCCTCCGTGTCCAGCCCCATGGGCTCCACGAAGAGCTGGTGGCGCTCCTTATCCGGGAAGCGGACCACCTTGGTCTCGATGGAGGGGCAGTACCGGGGCCCTACCCCCTCGATGGTGCCATCGTACAGGGGGGAGCGGTCCAGATTGGCCCGGATGATGTCGTGGGTGCGCTGGTTGGTGTAGGTCAGCCAGCAGACCGCCCGGTTCTCCGGCGGGCGCTCTGTCTGGAAGGAGAAGGCCAGCCCCTCCTCATCCCCAGGCTGCCGCTCCATGCGGGAGAAGTCCACACTGCGGGCATTGACCCGGGGGGGCGTGCCCGTCTTGAAGCGGCGGATGGTCAGGCCCAGCCCCGTCAGGCACGCTGTCAGGGGGACGGCGGCAGCCAGGCCGTCAGGCCCGGAGTCCCGGACCACCTCCCCCACGATGGTGCGTCCCCCCAGATAGGTCCCGGTGGCCACCACAGCCGCCTTGACCCGGTAGACCGCCCCGGTGTAAGTGACCACGCCGGACACCGCCCCTCCGTCTGTGAGGATGTCCACCACCTCGGACTGCTTCACCCACAGGTTTTCCTGGCGCTCCAGGGTGTGCTTCATCACCTTCTGATATTCCCGTCGGTCCGCCTGGGCCCGCAGGGACCAGACTGCCGGCCCCTTGCCCCGGTTGAGCAGGCGGTACTGGATGCAGGCCCGGTCGGCCGCCCGGCCCATCTCGCCCCCCAGGGCGTCCAGCTCCCGGACCAGATGGCCCTTACCGGTGCCGCCGATGGCCGGGTTGCAGGGCATGTTGCCCACCGCATCCAGGTTGATGGTGAAGCACGCCGTCCGCAGCCCCATTCTGGCGCAGGCCAGGGCGGCCTCAATGCCAGCGTGGCCCGCGCCGATGACGGCCACATCAAATTCTCCTGCGTCGTATCGTGTCATCGCTCTTTCTCGTCTCCCCGGCAGGCGGCGTGGATGATCCTCTGCCGCCTGCTCTGTGCATTTCGGGTCATTGTAACACAAAATCGGCCCACGCGCAAGGAAAAGGCCCGGTCCCGGCCCGCCTCAGCCTACCAGGTCCGCTGCCGCGGCGTGGCTGAGGATATAGAATTCCCCTTGTCTGGGCCTCCCATACCGCTTGTTTTCCTTGACTTTTCCCGGTTCTGTTTATAAAATGGATGGGACACATTGATCTGATGCCCGGCCCTGCGGGGCCGCGCCAGTTTTTAGTTTGATGATAAAGGACGGATCTAGAATGGCCAATGACAAGAAGAAGCAGGTGGAGCAGATCACCGACATGGAGGTGGACTTCGCCCAGTGGTACACCGACGTGTGCAAGAAGGCGGAACTGATCGACTACTCCTCCATCAAGGGCATGTTCATCTACCGCCCCTATGGCTATGCCATCTGGGAGAACATCCAGCGGGAGATGGACCGTCGGTTCAAGGAGACCGGCCACGAGAACGTGTATCTGCCCATGCTGATCCCCGAGTCCCTGCTCCAGAAGGAGAAGGACCATGTGGAGGGCTTTGCCCCTGAGTGCGCCTGGGTCACCTACGGCGGCAGCGAGAAGCTGGAGGAGCGCTACTGCATCCGTCCCACCTCTGAGACCCTGTTCTGTGAGCACTATAAAAACATTATCCACTCCCACCGGGACCTGCCCAAGCTGTACAACCAGTGGTGCTCTGTCCTGCGCTGGGAGAAGACCAGCCGCCCCTTCCTGCGCCACCGGGAGTTCCTGTGGCAGGAGGGCCACACCATGCACGCCACCGAGGAGGAGGCCCGGGAGGAGACCATGCGGATGCTGAACCTCTACGCCGACTTCATGGAGAATGTGCTGGCCATGCCCGTGGTCCGGGGCCGCAAGACAGATAAGGAGAAATTCAACGGCGCGGAGGAGACTTATACCGTGGAGTGCATGATGCATGATCGGAAGGCCCTCCAGGCGGGCACCAGCCACTACTTCGGTGACGGCTTCGCCCGGGCCTTTGACATCACCTTCACCGGCAGGGACAATCAACTCCACTACCCCCACCAGACCAGCTGGGGCGTGTCCACCCGGATGATCGGCGGCATCATCATGACCCACGGGGACAACAACGGCCTGGTCCTGCCCCCCCGCATCGCCCCCATCCAGGCCATCGTCATCCCCGTGGCCCAGCACAAGGAGGGCGTGCTGGACGCCGCCGCCGCCCTGCTGAACCGCCTGAAAGCGGCGGGCATCCGGGCCCAGATGGACGACAGCGACCAGTCCATGGGCTGGAAGGCCGCCCAGTACGAGATGAAAGGCGTCCCCCTGCGTGTGGAGATCGGCCCCAAGGACATGGAGAAGGGCCAGTGCTGCATCTGCCGCCGGGACTCCGGCGAGAAGGTCTTCGTCCCCCTGGCAGAGCTGGAGGCTAAGGTTCAGGAGCTGCTGGACGCGGTCCACGACGGACTGTTCCAGCGGGCTAAACAGAATCTGGAGGACCACACCAAGGTGTGCCGCACCCTGGACGAAGTCAAGTCCTTCATGGAGGGCGAGGGCGGCTTCGCCAAGACCATGTGGTGCGGTGAGCTGGAGTGTGAGCTGAAGATGAAGGAGCAGGCCGGGGTCACCTCCCGGTGCATGCCCCTCAAGCAGGAGGCAGTGGGCGACACCTGCGTCTGCTGCGGCAAGCCCGCCAAGCACATGATCTACTGGGGCGTGGCATATTGACCTTTGATGGATGAAATATGGAAGGGCTCCGGCAGTCAGAAGCTGCCGGAGCCCTTTTTGTATCCCCGCCTCTTCCCAATGCCATTCGGAGGCCGGCCTGCATCTGCGGCTCTGCTGTTGCTCCAGGTGCTCATATAGGGAGGCACCGCCCCGCGGGATGGTCTTTGAATTCTGCTCTCTGGTCCACTCCTCATCGGGCCGTGTTCCCGCATCTGCTGCTCTTCCTATGTGCTGCGGCCGCTGCGGACGGGACGGCCCTCTGTCAGAAGCGGAGGGGCCTCCGGTGCGGCAGGGGCTGTTTCCCCGATCTTATTCCCCCGCCGCTCCGTACAGCTCCCCCACCTCTGTCCCGGTGTAGTACCAGGTGAGGATCTCCTCGAAATCGCTCCCCTCCCTAGCCATGGCATTGGCCCCGTACTGGCTCATGCCCACCCCGTGTCCGTAGCCGGTGACGTCAAAGGTGAAGGCTTCCCCGTCCCAGGACACGGAAAAGCTGGCGGAGCGGAGCCCGAACAGAGTCCGCACCTCGCTCCCGGTGAGGGTGACGCCTCCCAGATCCACGGAGGCCACTCCGCCGGCTGAATTTTCCACCGGCTGCGAGAACCACCCCGAGGGGTCCCCGGACAGGTCCGCCCCCGGATACTGTGCCAGCGCCGCCGTCCTGACCTCTTCCGCCGTCAGGACCACCTGACTGTGGTAGTTGGGCACCTCCTCCCCCTCCGGGCTCTCCACTCCCACCAGATAGTCCACCGAATTCCCCCATGCCTCCACTGCCCCCACCGTCCGGCCTGCAGCGGAGGAAAAAAACACCGCCTGAATGGGCGCCCCATTATAGAGCACCCCCAGTCCATCGGTCTCCTCCACGGCCCGCTGGATCTTTCCGCTGTACAGTTCCGCATTGGCCCCCCAGCGGGCCTCCGCCTCCGCCCGGTCCAGATACGCCTGGCAGCAGCCGCTGTCATCGCAGATCTGGGCGTCCGGGTGCCGGGGGCTGGATGCCTCCTGAAGGGTGACCGTATAGGTACGGGCAGCGCAGGCCTGTGCCTTCAGGGCCTCCTCCTCAAAGGAAGCGGGCATCTCCGCTGCCACCACCCCCCACAGGTACTCCTCCATGGTCAGTTCCTCCACTGTCCCGTCCGATCGGCTCAGCCGCACTACCCGCCCCCGGTCCTGGCTGGCGGCCGAGACGCTGGACGGCGTCCGATGGAGGGGCAGTGTTCCCTGGGGCAGAAGCTCCTGGGAAAATTCCCCTTGCCGCACCAGCAGGGCGGGCATCAGGAACAGGACCAGAGCCAGGGCCATCCCCGCTCCGGCCGTCCGGCCCAGATCCTTCCGCATCCTCCGCCCCCTGGCGGCGTCTCGCCCCTGGAATCTCATGTCCCGCCCTCCCTCTTTTCCCCTGATCGCTCTCACACCCTCCAGATTATGCATGTCCCACCCCAAACATGCGCAAAAAGAGATCACCGGACGGCTCTCCCGACCGGTGATCTCTTTCTCGTTCTATCTTCAGGCCCGCTCCCGCCCCGCACGGGAAGACAGCCGCTCCAGCCGCTCGGCCGGGATCATCCCCCTGAAATAGGGCACCTGAGGCATTGCGGACAGCAGCAGGGAGCCCAGAGCATAGCAGGCGATCAGCTCACCCAGCCCCACCGTCACCGCGTTGAAGCCGAATGCCGTCCAAAACGCGGGAGTGATGCCGGCCTCCGCCCAGGCGATCTCCGCCCCCACGATCACTGCGTTGCACAGCACGGGGGGCAGGGGTGCCAGCCATCGGCTGGTCATCCGGCTGGTCCACAGGCAGGCCAGCAGGGTGGCCATGGACCCGAACACCACATCCAGCACGAAGGGGGAAAACAGGTTGGCGATGATGCACCCCACAAACAGCCCCGGCGTGGCGGCGGGGAACAGGAACGGGAGCACGGTGAGGGCCTCGGCGAACCGGATCTGGACCGCTCCGTACTGTGGCACGGGCAGAGTGATGGTGAGCGCTGCGTAGACAGCGGCCAGGACAGCGGCCAGGGTCAGGTCTCGGGTGGTAAATTTGCGCATAAAAAAACCTCCATTTTCTTTTTTAGAGAACGAGAGGCAGGGCCTCCCGAACGAACACGGCGCGTCTCACGACCGTGCTTGGACGAGATGTGGGAACTCGTCCCCGGCATCATACCACAGCCCGCTTCCCCTGTAAAGAAAAATTTTGCCCCCGGTCGTTCGCCTACTGTAGGAGTACAATACATGCTGGACAGATGAATAAAAAGGATGGAGGACAATGCCTCATCGGTTAAAGTTGAAGTTGTGGACAACAACTCAACGAGAGAGGGAGGAAGATCGGGACAGACTCGGCTTTTCTTTCCCGGGCGGCTGTGATATAATGTTACGTTACAGGCCAGAGGAGGTGAGGCGCATGGAGCGCGGGAGCGGACACAACGACAAGCTGGACCTGTGGAAATGTGTCGCCATTTACAGCGTCATCTTTATCCATATCCTCCTTCCGGGACAGATCGGGGTGGCGGTGAACTGCCTGGCCCGGTTTGCGGTCCCGCTGTTTTTCCTCTCCGCCGGCTTCTTCAGCTGGCGCAGTCCGCCCCGTGTGCTGGCCCGCCGGACGGTCCGCACCGCCGGCCTGCTGCTCTTCGCCTGCCTCGCCCTGCTGGGTCTTGGGTGCGCCATGGCCAGACACGGCGGTGCCTCCATGGGTGCCTACCTTCTGGGGCGCTTTACCTGGGCCAACGCAGCATCGCTGGTACTGTGGCAGCTCTTTCCCCTGCCCTACTCCTGGCCGCTGTGGTTTCTGGCCGCGCTGCTGATGATCTACCTGATGTGGTGGGGCCTCACCGCGCTGCTCCGGGGCCGCCTGCCCCACCGCCTGCTGGCCGTCCTGGCTCTGGGCCTGCTGGCCGTCCACCTGGTGCTGGGGGAGGGCCGGAGCCTCCAGGGGCTGGCAGTGGACAGCGTGCGCATCCGAAACGTGTGGCTGGACGGCCTGCCCTTCTTCCTCCTGGGCACCTGGATGGGATCGCAGCGGGAGCGGATCGAGGCCCTGCGGCCGGGCTGGCTCTGGCTGGGGGCGGCGGCGGGGTCCCTTCTGGCGCTGTGGGAGCGCAGCCGCACGGAATTCCTGGACCTCCATGTGGGGACGGTGCTGGCCGCGGTGTGCGTGATGGCGGCCTGTGTGGCCGGTCCGGCGGTGAAAAGCCCGGTGCTGAGGAGGACCGCCTGCCGCTGCGGGCGGGAGCTGACCTTTTATATCTTTGCCTTTCATGTGCCCATCTACGGGGTGATGAAGGAGTGGAGCGACACTGTGCCGGGCTTTGCCTGGGCCATGGAGCGGAGCTGGCTGCTCCCCTTCCTGGTGGCGGTGCTCTCCACACTGCTGGCCATTGGCCTGAATGGGGGCGCGGCCTGGCTGCGCCGCCGGATCAGAGGAGGGACTTATGAAGATCATTGACGCGCACCTGCACATCTTTCCGTCCGAGCCGGGGACCGATGCCATGGCCCGTGGGGTGGGGCACGAGAACTCGGTGGAGCATCTCCGGCAGGTCTATGGGGAGCTGGAGATCGTCCACGGGGTGGTGATGGGCAACCGCAGCCTGGAGACCGGCTTCCACAACTACCCCCGGGACCTGTTCCACTACTGCGTGGGGCTGGACAGCCTGGTGCTCCGCCGGGGGAGCCACATCCCGGAGGACCTGCCCGACCAGGTGGAGGAGCATCTGAAGCGGGAGAACTGCTGCGGCGTGAAGCTCTACCCCGGGTACAACCGGATCTGGCTGTCCGATCCGGTGTACGAGCCCGTCTACCGTCTGGCGGAGCGGTATGACAAGCCGGTAGCGGTCCATATGGGGCTCACCGCCCACCCCCGGGCCCACCTGAAGTACAGCCACCCCCTGGCGCTGGACGAGGCGGCGGCGGACTTCCCCAGGACCCGGTTCGTCATGTGCCACTTCGGCAACCCCTTCCTGGAGGCGGCCGCGGCGGTGCTGGAGAAGAACCCCAACGTGTGCGCTGACCTGTCCGGGCTGCTGGAGGGGCGTGCGGACCTGGACCGCTACTTTGTGGAGCGGGCCGGATACGTGGGGCTGCTGCGCACCTGGATGGACTATCTGGGCTGCTGGGACCGCTTCCTGTACGGCACCGACTGGCCCATCGTCAATCTGGCGGAATACCGGGACTACGTCACCCGCATCGTGCCGGAGGAGCGCCGCCCCGCCGTCTTCTTTGACAACGCCAACCGGGTCTATGGGCTGGGGCTTTGACTCAAAATCCAGAAAAGAAAGGCAAGTGACTCCTGTGGAGGAGAGAGAATCAAATGTGCTGGGGACGGCACCCATCGGCCGTCTGATGCTGAAGCTGGCCGTACCAGCGGTGGCCGCCCAGTTCATCAACATGCTGTACAACATCGTGGACCGCATCTACATCGGCCACATCCCCGAGGTGGGGGACCTGGCACTGACCGGGGTGGGGGTGACCTTTCCCATCATTACGCTGGTGTCCGCCTTTGCCGCCTTTGCCGGGCAGGGAGGCGCGCCGCTGGCCGCCATCCAGCTGGGGGCGGGAAAAAAGGACCAGGCGGAGCGGATCCTGGGCAACTCTCTGGCCCTGCTGCTGATGACCGCCGCAGTGCTGACGGTGGGCTTCAGCGCCTTCAAGGAGCCCATCCTGCGGGCCTTCGGCGCCTCGGACGCCACCATTGGCTATGCCTCCAGCTACATCGGCATCTATCTGCTGGGCACGGTCTTCGTCCAGCTGGCCCTGGGCCTGAACACCTTCATCAGTGCCCAGGGGAAAGCGATGACCGCCATGCTCAGCGTGCTCATCGGCGCGGTGCTGAATATCGTACTGGACCCCATCTTTATTTTTGTTTTCCATTGGGGGGTAAGGGGTGCGGCCCTGGCCACCATCCTGTCCCAGGCGGTGAGCGCCTGTTGGGTGCTTGCCTTCCTTTGCTGTCCCCACAGCATCCTGCGCATCCGCCGCGCCTATGTCCGGCCTGACCCCAGAGTGATGGGGAAGATCGCCGGCCTGGGGGTGGCACCCTTTATCATGCAGTCCACTGAGAGCCTGGTGACCGTGGTCCTGAACACCGGGATGCAGACCTATGGCGGGGACCTGTATGTAGGCTCCATCACCATCATCCAGTCCATTATGCAGATGATCGTCATGCCCACCCAGGGCATCACCCAGGGGGTCCAGCCCATTATGAGCTACAACTACGGGGCCAAGAACTACCGGCGGGTCCGGCAGACCTTCAAGCGGCTGCTGGCCGTCACCATGACGGTCACCTGCTCCGCCTTTGTCATGGTGGCCCTGATCCCGGGGGTGCTGGCCCGTATCTTCACCCCTGAGCAGGAGCTGATCCAGCTGGTGTCCCGGGTCATGCCCCTCTTCTTCGGGGGCATCTGGGCCTTCGGCGCCCAGATGGCCTGCCAGAGCACCTTCATGGCCCTTGGTCAGGCCAGGACCAGCCTGTTCCTGGCCCTGCTGCGGAAGGTGATCCTGCTGGTGCCCCTGGCCCTCATCCTGCCCAGAGTCACCGGCAGCGTCATGGGGATCTATGCGGCCGAGCCCATCGCCGACATCCTGGCCAGTGCCACCACCCTGACTTTGTTCCTCTCTCAGCGGAAAAAGCTGCTGCCCACCGAGAAGGACGCTCCGAAGGCCTGAGGGGCGAGACGGGCCGCTGTGGCAGAAGGCCCCACGGTCCCGGTCATGACAATTTGACAGACCGGCTGGAGGGGAGCGGGGAAAAGATTGTGAAAAAAAGCTCTATCCCAAAGGGGGGCGGACCGCTATAATATTGCAGTCCAGGAGACGGGCGCAGGCGCCCCGCTCCGCATCAGAAGGAGGGACCCCCTATGACCCGCGATCTCACCACCGGCAGCCCCATGCGGCTGATCGCCGGCTTCACCCTGCCCACGCTGCTGGGCCTGTTGTTCCAGCAGCTCTACAATCTGGTGGATACCATGATCGTGGGCAAACTGCTGGGGTCTGCCGCGCTGGCGGCGGTGGGCTCCACCGGCTCCATCAGTTTTCTGGTCATCGGCTTCTGCATGGGCATCTGCAACGGTTTCGCCATCCCGGTAGCTCAGCGCATTGGGGCGGGAGAGCCCTCCAAAATGCGCCGATACGTAGCCAACGCCGCCTATCTGGGGGCGGGCATCGCCGTGGTGCTCACCGCAGCCACCGGCCTGCTGTGCCGTACGATCCTGACCGCCATGCAGACGCCGGAGGAGATCTTCGCGGATGCGTACAGTTATATCTTCGTGATCTTCATGGGTATCCCGGCCTCCATCCTCTACAACCTGCTGGCTGCCATCATGCGCTCTCTGGGGGACAGCAAGACGCCGGTCTATTTCCTGGCCCTGGCCTCCATCCTGAATATCGGCCTGGATTTCGCTTTCATTCTGCTCTTCCGTGCGGGAGTGGCGGGGGCGGCCATCGCCACCGTGCTCTCCCAGGCTCTGTCCGGCCTGGCCTGTCTGGCTTTCATGGTCAGGCGCTTCCCCATCCTGCGCATGCAGGGGGCGGAGAAGCGGTTTGACCTCCACTCCGCCAAGGTTCTGTGCTGGATGGGCATCCCCATGGGCCTCCAATACTCCATCACCGCCGTCGGCTCCATCATCCTCCAGTCCGCCGTCAACGGCCTGGGAACTGCCGCTATCGCCTCGGTGGCCGCCGGAGCCAAGCTGTTCCAGCTGATCTGCTGTCCCTATGACGCCATGGGCTCCTCTATGGCCACCTACTGCGGCCAGAACGTGGGGGCCTGCAAGCTGGACCGGCTGGGACAGGGGATGCGGGCCTGCGCCTGGCTGGGGCTGGGCTATGCCGTGCTGGCCGTGGGGGCCATGCTGCTCTTCGCTCCCCAGTGCGCCATGCTGTTCCTGAACCAGGATGAGGCCGATCTTGCCCGGCTTGTGTCCCTCACCAGCCAGTATATCACTACCCTCACCGCTTTCTTCTTCCCCCTGGCCCTGGTCAATATCGTGCGCTTCTCCATCCAGGGGATGGGCTTCAGTCAGCTGGCCATCCTGGCGGGGGTGCTCGAGATGGCCGCCCGGACGGTGATGGGCCAGGTCTTCGTCCCCCTGTTCGGCTTCACCGCCGCCTGCTTTGCCTCCCCGGTGGCCTGGATCAGCGCCGATCTGTTCCTGATCCCCGCCGCCATCCTCTGCATCCGCCATCTGCGGAAGCTGTATCCCGATCAGACCGAGGAGGCCGCCCTCCGCCCCGTCCGCGCGGAAGGACCGTAACCCCATTGACACAGAGGGCCCAGGCGCAAAAGCGCCTGGGCCTTTCCATTTGTCAAAAAAGTCCGCCCGTACGGCTGTTTCCGAAATGCGGATCACCTGGGATCGGACGGGGAGGCGTCCAGGGGGAAGGAGACCAGGGCGGTGAAGAGGTCGGCCTGGGTCTCTACCTGGAACTGACCGCCGCAGGCCTGGACAAAGCTGGAGGCAATGGACAGGCCCAGCCCGCTGCCGCCGTCGGTACGGCTCTCGTCCCCCCGGACGAAGCGCTGGGTGTAGTCCAGGCCGGGACGGAGTTCTGCGGCAGAGGTGTTGCGCAGGGCGGCCACCGCCTGTCCCTCCTCCACCGTGAGGGTCAGGTACACCCGGGAACCGGCCAGGGAGTATTTCAAGGCGTTGCCCAGCAGATTCTGGAACACCCGGTAGAGGCGGTCACTGTCCCCCTGGATGAGCACCGAGTGGTCGGGGAGCTGGGTGCGCAGCTGCAGCCCGCTCTCCTGGATGGGCTGGTCCATATCCGCCAGGGTCTGGCGGAGCAGGCGGGCCAGGTCCAGCCGTTTGAGGCTCACCGGCAGCTGGCCGGAGGCCGCCTTGCTCACCTCGAACACATCCTGCACCATCCCCTTCAGCCGCTGGGCCTTTTGGGAGAGGATAGTCACATACTCCCCGGCAGGGGGCTCCAGATGTTCCTGCTCCAGCAGCTCGGCATAACTGATGATAGAGGTGAGGGGGGTCTTCAGGTCATGGGACACATTGGTGACCAGCTCCACCTTCATCCGCTCGCTGCGGGTGCGCTCCTCCATGGCGGCCTGGAGCCCCTGCTGGATGTGGTTCAGGTCATCCGCCGCCTGGTACAGGTCGTGGTCCCGGGGCAGTTCCAGGGGGCGGGCCAGCTCCCCCGCCCGGACGGCGGCGATCTGACCGGTGAGCGCCCCCAGATCCCCCCACAGCCGGCGCTGGCGGAACAGGAATGCCGCTGTCACAGCAGCGAGCAGAAGGGGCGGCAGACAGAGGAGCCAGGCCGTCTCCAGCCGGACGGAGCCCCAGGACCAGCTGGAGCACCAGATCAGCAGACCGGCTGTGACGCAGTTCAGCAGCAGACAGGACAGAGAGACCAGGCCGGCGGAGCGGCTGAGCCGCTTCTGGACAGGGAGCTCCAGCTCCCGGGCGGCCAGCATCCCCAGCACTCCGTGCCGCCATGCCTGCCTGTTGTACCGCAGGTCGTTGAATATCAGCAGGTACAGAGCCAGGAAGGCCAGAACAGCGGCGGCGGGACGGGTGCCCAGCGCCTGAAGGAAATCGAAGAGCACGTCCGGCCCTTCCCCCGTTCCATACACATGGGTCTCTGCCTGGGACTGAACCACATCCCCGCTGTAAGAATAGAGGGCGACGGCCCCCGTGTCCCACTGTGCGGAGCCGCTGCTGACGGTGGAAGAGGCCGCGGCATAGGCCGAAGTGGGCGTGGAGGCGATCCAGCCGCTCAACTCCCCCCAGGGGAGGAGGAGCAGCGCCAGAAGGGCCAGGAGCACCTTGACCTCGAACCAGATCCGGCCGGTCCCCCGGGCCAGGAAGCGGTCCGCCCTGGCCTTGTCCCGGCGCAGGACCAGAGCCAGGGCCAGCAGCAACACACCGCCCCCCAGCATCCCCCACTCTGTCAGCAGCTCCCGGCGGTACTGCGCCAGGTTCTGGACCAGGTCATAGAGCTGGGAGGTGCGGATATCCGCGCCGGAGCCCAGATAATTCCCGTAGACCATAGGCTTTGGATCTGACGCCGCGGCCAGATAGACCTGGATGTTTCTGGCATCCGCATCCATGGGGAAGTTCTCATAGCCTGGGACGAACCACAGGTCATCCTCGGTGTACCAGCCGTCCCCATATACATCCAATTCCCGGCCGTCCTGGGTAATGGACACCATTCCGTCCTCACAGCGCAGCGCGAAGCGGTACCCCTCCGGCGGCTGACCGGAGGAGAGGAAGCCGCCGTCCGAGGTGTTGGTGTACAGGACACTGCCCCGCCGCGCCACGGCGTAGAGCAGGTTCTTGTCCCCCTCCAGGCCATCCAGGAGCTCCTTCCCGTAGTCGCCTCCGGAGGTGTACTCCCAGGTCCCCGCGGTGAGACAGGCGTCCAGCCAGTTGCAGATGATAGTTCGGAAGGCGGCGGTGTCCTGCCAGTCCTCCTCCAGGCTGTCCCTGGCCCACCGGGCGCCCAGCTCCGTGGACCACCAGCCGTACTGGCCCAATCCGCCGGCCAGCAGGAGGCTGATCCCCAGCAGGAAAGCCGTCAGCCCCGCCGCCGCCCGCAGGCGGCCCCCCGCCGGGCACGCCGCCGGTGCCGGGGCCCTGTCTGTCTTGTTGCCTCTGTTAAGGATGTTTTTCCATTTTATAACCAATTCCCCACACCACCTTCAAATAGTCCGGCTCCCGAGGGTTGAGCTCGATCTTCTCCCTGATCCGGCGGATGTGCACCATCACTGTGTTCTCCGAGGCGTAGGCCTCCTCCCCCCAGACCCGGCGGTAGATCTCCTCCGCAGGAAAGACCCGGCCCAAGTTGCACATCAGCAGGTCCAGGATGCCCAGCTCCGTTGCGGTGAGCTTCACCTCGTCCCCGTCCGCCGTCAGGACCCGGCTGTCCGGGTCGTAGGACAGCCGGCCGTTGACAATGCGCCGGTCTCTGGCGGAGGCGTTCACATCCCCCAGCCGGGTGTACCGCCGCAGCTGGCTGCGCACCCGGGCCACCAGCTCCTGGGTGGAGAAGGGCTTGGTCACATAGTCATCCGCCCCCATGGACAGTCCCAGCACCTTGTCGCTCTCCTCGCTCTTGGCGGACAGGACAATGATGGGCAGGTTGCGCCGTTCCCGGATGCGGAGGACGGCGGAGAGGCCGTCCAGGCGGGGCATCATCACATCCATCAGGATCAGCCGCAGCTCCGGGTCCAGGGCGTGGTCCAGGGCCTCCATGCCGTCATAGGCACGCAGCACCCGGTAGCCCTCCTTTTCCAGGGCCAGGGCGATGGCCCCCACGATCTCCCGGTCGTCATCCACCACCAGGACGGTCTCCTTTGTGTCCATAGCGCAGCTCCTCTCTCGGTTTGCCTGGGAACAGGATAGCAGAGATTTCTTACAAAAAAGCGGGGGGAAGTCTTACAAGTTTCTTACAGATGGGGCCCGGCCGCCGGCCCTTCCATTTTTCCTGATATATATATACCATAAATGAGGAGATCACAAAAGAGGAAAGGTGCGGACCGCCCCCAAAGCCTTCCCCCCTCTGGGGGGAGGTGGCACGGTGAAGCCGTGACGGATGAGGGGTCTTTCTTCTCCCGTCCCGCTTCTATGAGGCAGACACCCACTGTGTGCCCCTGCGCAGGTCCGGTTCAGGGGCCGCGCAAAAATTTTTTGATCCCTGCAACATTTTGCCCCGCTGTGGGGTGTTTGAGGTGAAAGGAGGGGGATGACATGGACCGGACGAGCCAGGCGGAGGAGACGGTCCGCCGCTACTCTGACATGGTCTATCGCCTTGCCTTTGCCCGGACGGGGAACACCGCAGACGCTGAGGATGTGTACCAGGAGGTCTTTCTCCGCTACCTCCGCAGCGACCCCCAGTTCACCTCGGAGGAGCACCGGAAGGCCTGGCTGCTGCGGGTCACTATCAACTGCGCCAAAAAGCTTCATGCGGCGCCCTGGCGGCGGCGGACGGAGCCCCTCAGTGAGACGCTGGAGGCCCCCTCCCCGGAGGGAGAGGCGCTCTGGGAGGAGCTGCGCCGCCTGCCGGACAAGTACCGCACGGTGCTCCACCTCTACTACTACGAGGACATGACCACGGAGGAGATCGCCCGGCTGCTGGACCGGAGCCCGGCCACGGTGCGGTCCCAGCTGATGCGGGGCAGAGACAGGCTGCGGGTGCTGCTGGAGGAGGGATAGCATGGATCGAAGAGAATACAAGCAGATGATGGAGCAGATCCGTCCTGCGCCCGAGCTGATGGAGCGGGTGCTGGCGGAGGGGCAGACGGAAAGGAGCAGACCGATGAAGCACAGGATACGTGCTGCGGGGGTAGCGGCCCTGGCGGCAGCACTGCTGATGGGCACCGCCCTGGCAGTGAACAGCGGATTTTTGGAGCGGTATTTCAAGGGCGACCTGAGCGTGGTGGAGCCCTATATCCAGGGGGGCGAGAGCGTGTCGGACGGGAAATTCCGCCTGACCCTGGACAGCGCCGTGGTGGACCAGTACGGCCTGGTAGCCCAGGTGACCCTGGAGGCCCTCACCGACGAGGGGGCGGCCTGGCTGATGGAGGGGGCCCAGATGAGCCCATGGGAGCGCTATGATGCCCCTGAGTCCACCTTTGATCCCGGAGACGTATGGCTGGCCAGCGCCGACTACGCGGGGGAACAGCTGTCCTGGCGGTACTGCAACGCCTCCCCCAAACTGGAGGGTGCGCACAGCTACAGCTATTGGGAAGACATCAGCCTGCGCACCGACCGGAGCGTGACCACCCAGCTCCGGGTGGAATTCGACCCCAACGAGATGGAGGAGGGACTGGACACCCTGTGGATCGGGGTGGACTGCATGGGACCGAAGTATGCCATCCGTCTGCCGGAGGTGGGCTCCATGGGCGCCGTGACGGTGGAGCCGGAGCGCAAGATCCTCCTCAACCCGGAGTGGGACCGGAGCGCCACCGTCCACCTGCTGGAGTTCGGCCCCCTGAGCTACAAGCTGGTCTACTCTTATGGGGAGTGGGAGGAGTCCTGGGACACCTTCCTCCAGGGGGAGTTCTTCCTGAAGCTGAAGGACGGCACCATTTACACCCCCGGCGACCTGAAGGCCGGGTGGGGTACCCGTCCGGAGTATGACGATGCCCCGGAGGGCCAGCGCACCATCACCGAGACCACCATCGGCTTCTTTGACCGGGTGGTGGATCTGGACCAGGTGGAGTCGGTGATCCTGGGGGACCTGGAGTACCCGGTGGACAGCAGCGGGCCCGTCCCGGCGGAGCTGGACGAGAGCCTGCGGCCCTTCGTCCTCTACTACCCCGGCTGGAGCGATGACGACCAGGTGCCGGCGGCGGAGCTGTGCAGCCGGCTGGGAGCCGGCTGTCATTGGGACCGTGAGGCCGGGACGGTGACCATCACCTACCGGGGCCACACCGCGGTGCTCACCGTAGGGACTGAGGAGCTGGTGGTGGATGGAGCAGAGGAGATGACCTTCGGCCCCACTGTGGAGCGGGACGGCCAGGTGTACCTCAACTGGAAGGTCTGCGACTACCTGGAGATCCCCTGCCAGAGCATGACCTACGCCCTGCGGATCATGCCGCCTGGTCTGAAATAAAGGGGGACTGGCATCGGGCCCACACCCCGGCATATCAACGCGCCCCCGGGACAGAAACTGTCCCGGGGGCGCGTGAAACTGTCGAAAAAGTGGCGAAGTCACTTTTTCGAGAAAGCAGCAGTGCTGCGCGCAGGGTTTGTCCGCCGCAGGCTGGCAAACCCTCAGCTTGTCGACAAAGTATTTTCGACGAGCTGAGAGCACTTTTCAGAACGTTTTAACGTTCTGAAAAGTGGTTTGATTGCATGTGAAAGACAACCCTGACGGTTTTCTTTCACAGTATCTTTCCCCCCGAGTCCTTTGGCTGGCCGTTTTTTCGACAGTCTGCCTGCACCTGCAGCCTGAGTTGGTTTGCGTCTGCGGGCGCGAACTCTGCCAGGCTTTTTCCACAAGCTGATGCGTCCCCGGGACAGTTTCTGTCCCGGGGACGCTTCTGATAGGATCTCAGACGAAGCGGTCAATACACGCCCTGCCACAGCATGGCGTCGGCCACCTTCAGGAAGCTGACGATATTGGCGCCGGCCTGGATGTCGCCCTCCTGGCCGTACTTAGCTGCGGTGTCGGCGCACTGGCGGTAGATGTTCTCCATGATCTCCTTCAGCTTGGCGTCCACCGCCTCAAAGGTCCAGTACAGGCGCTCGCTGTTCTGGCTCATCTCCAGGCCGGAGACAGCCACGCCGCCGGCGTTGGAAGCCTTGGAGGGGGAGTAGAGGAGGCCGGAGGCTTTGATGGCCTGGATGGCCTCGGGAGTACAGGGCATGTTGGAGCCCTCAAAGACGGCCTTACAGCCGTTGGACACCAGCAGTTTGGCGGAGTCGGTGTCGATCTCGTTCTGGGTGGCGCAGGGCATGGCGATGTCGCAGGGGACGGACCAGATGCCGGCACAGCCCTCCACGTATTTGGCAGTGGGGACATAGTTGGGATAGGTGCTGATGCGCTCCCGCTTCTGCTCCTTGATCTGCTGGATGATGCGGAAGTCGATGCCGTTCTCGTCCACCACATAGCCGTTGGAGTCGCTCATGGCCACCACAGTGGCTCCCATCTCGGTGCACTTCTGATTGGCGTAGGTGGCCACATTGCCCGAGCCGGAGATGATGACCTTCTTCCCCTGGAAGGACTGGCCGTGGTCGGCCAGATAGGCGGCGCCGAAGTAGCACAGGCCGAAGCCGGTGGCCTCGGTGCGGGTGAGGGAGCCGCCGGAGGCCAGGCTCTTTCCGGTGATGGCGCCGGTCCACTGGTTCTTCAGCTTCTTGTACTGTCCGAAGAGGTAGCCGATCTCCCGGCAGCCCACACCGATGTCACCCGCAGGGACGTCGGTGTTCTCACCGATGTGGCGGTAGAGCTCATTCATAAAGGCCTGGCAGAACCGCATGACCTCGCCGTCGGACTTACCCTTTGGGTCGAAGTCGGACCCGCCCTTGCCGCCGCCCATGGGGAGGGTGGTCAGACAGTCCTTAAAAGTCTGCTCAAAGGCCAGGAATTTCATGACAGACTGGTTGACAGAGGGATGGAATCGCAGCCCCCCCTTATAGGGGCCCAGGGCGGAGCTGTGCTGCACCCGGAAACCGTGATTCAGGCGGGTCTTGCCCTGATCGTCCACCCAGGACACCGGGAAGCAGATCAGGCGCTCCGGCTCGGCCATGCGGCCCACGATGTTCTGCTGCTCATAGCGGGGGTCGGAATCGATCACAGGGGAAAGGGGCTCCAGAAATTCCTCCACAGCCTGGAGGTACTCGGGCTCGTGGGCGTAGCGGGCCCGCAGATCATCCATCACGGAATTAAGGTAAGCGTTCTGAAAGGACATTGTTGACCACTCCTAGAAATTTATTTTCTCTGGCACCAGGTACTTTATTGAGTTAGCGAAGTGATGCTATTATAGTCCTTTAAAAATTGATACGCAAGATGGGAAAATAAATAATTCATATTTTAACGAAAATGACGGATTTTTACCGCCAAATCCATCAAAAACAAAGGAGCGCAAAAATTATAATGCAAAAAAGACGGATGAGCTGCATCAAAATCCAGACTGGCCGCCGGGGCTGCCGGGGAGAGCACGCAGGCCGCCCTATGACTTTGTTAAAAATACCGAAAACTATGGGAAAATATGGTATATTCGGACAAAGGCCAGCCAAACATGTCCGCCCGGGCGCAAAGCCTCCCTGCTCCGGCTCGTCAGCGCCGGAACAGGGAGGCTGGAACGGGCACGGTCCCGTCCGGAGGTGGGCGGGTGCTGGGGCCCTCTGCAAAAAGGCGCGGTCCCCGTCCGCATGATCGGACGGGGACCGCGCCGGGTGCTTATCCGTGTCTTCCTACTTCTGTTCCTCGATTCAGACGAGCAGGCTCTTCTCAGATTCGGGGTCGAAGAGATGGATGAGGCTGGGGGAGAAGGTGAAGCGGAGCTTGGTGCCATAGGGCACGCCGCCCCGGTACTCCGCCGGCAGTTCTACGGTGGGGGTGCGGATGACCACCTCCTGGCCGCCCTCCACGGTGGCGTGGAGGTACAGCTCGCTGCCCATCAGCTCGGACACCTCGATGGATGCCTCGATGGCGGAGGCGGAGGGGTCCTTCTGCACCGCGATGTGCTCCGGACGCACACCCAGGATCACGTCGGCGCTCTGCTGTCCCTTCCCGGCCAGCTTGGCGCTCATCTCCCCGTCCAGCGGGAAGCTGGCCCCGGCATACTCCACCGAGTAGTCGCCGCCCTTCTTCTCCAGGCGGGCGTTGAAGAAGTTCATCTGGGGCGTACCGATGAAGCCGGCCACGAAGATGTTGATGGGCTTCTCAAAGACCTCCTGGGGGGTGCCGATCTGCTGCACAAAGCCGTCCTTCATGATCACGATCCGGTCGCCCAGGGTCATGGCCTCTGTCTGGTCGTGGGTCACGTACACGAAGGTGGTGTTGATCCGCTGCCGCAGCTTGATGATCTCCGCACGCATCTGGTTGCGCAGCTTGGCGTCCAGGTTGGACAGGGGCTCATCCATCAGCAGCACCTTGGGCTCCCGGACAATGGCTCGCCCGATGGCCACACGCTGCCGCTGGCCGCCGGACAGCGCCTTGGGCTTCCGGTCCAGATACTGGGTGATGCCCAGGATCTCCGCCGCCTGGTCCACCCGCTGCTGGATCTCCTCCTTGGGCACTTTCTTCAGCTTCAGGGGGAATTCCATGTTCTCCCGCACCGTCATGTGGGGATACAGTGCATAGCTCTGGAACACCATCGCGATGTCCCGGTCTTTGGGCTCCACGTCGTTGACCAGCTTGCCGTCGATGTACAGCTCTCCCTTGCTGATTTCCTCCAGGCCCGCCACCATCCGCAGGGTGGTGGACTTGCCGCAGCCGGAGGGGCCCACCAGCACGATGAACTCCTTGTCCGCGATCTCCAGGTTGAAGTCGCTCACTGCGGTGACCGAGTTGTCATAGATCTTGTAGATGTTCTTCAGACTGACAGTTGACATGGCTTCTGGCCGTGAGACCTCTGCCTCCGCAGCAGGCCCCTCCCCCGGGCGGGCTGTCCCTCCCGGGGCTTACGACAGGTCTCCACACTGCCGCACCGCCGGCCGGCGGTCTTTTCTTCCTCCTTTTTTATGGGTCCGAGGACTATGAAGAATGGAGTAGTTCCACGGCCCTGGTCTCGTTAGATCAGCAGTACTTCCCGATGGCAGCCGAAATCATCCCTGCCGCTTCCCGCACGATGGATGCGTCTCCGTCGGCCAGAGGGGGCATGGGCAGGCGGACGCTGCCTGCGTCGGGGCCGCCCTGGAGACGGATGATGGCCTTCTGGACCGCGTACAGGTTGCCCTTGGCGGTACACATCTTGTAAATGATGCGGCAGGCCTCGTTCTGGATCTGGCGGGCGGTCTCCATCTCACCCTTGCCGTACAGCTCATAGATTTTCAGATACAGCTCGGGCATGACGGCATAGGTGCCGCCGATGCCGCCGATGGCGCCCGCCGCCAGGCCGGACAGGAACTGCTCATCGGGGCCGTTGAATACGATGCAGCCCTCGTCCTTCCACATCTGAATGTCCTGGACAGGCATGGAGGAGTTCTTTACGCCGATGACCCGGGGATTCTTCAGCATCTCCTTGAGCAGGGAGCCGTTCAGGGCCACACCGGCCAGCTGGGGGATGTTGTAGATGACGAAATCCGTGTTCGGGGCGGCGGCGGAGATGTCGTTCCAGTACTTGGCGATGGCGTAGTCAGGCAGGTGGAAGTAAATGGGTGGGATGGCGGCGATAGCGTCCACCCCCAGGCTCTCCGCGTGGGCGGCCAGGGCCTGGCTGTCAGAGGTGTTGTTGCAGGCCACGTGGGCGATGATGGTGACCTTGCCTCTGGCCTCGGCCATCACATTCTCCAGGACCAGCTTGCGCTCCTCCACACTCTGGTAGATGCACTCGCCGGAGGAGCCGCCCACATACAGGCCCTTCACGCCCTTGCCGATCAGATAGCGGGTGAGCTCCCGCACCTTGGTGGCGCTGACGGCGCCCAAATCGTCATAGCATGCGTAGAATGCCGGGATGACGCCCTGATATTTGCTGAAATCGCGCATAAATCGATCACTCCAATATAATTTGCAAAGATTTAAAGTTTTTTAGGATCAGCCCTTGACCGCACCCATGGCGATACCCTGGGTGAAGTACTTCTGGAAGGCCACGAATACGATGATGATGGGGATGGAGGCCAGCGCCGCGCCCGCCATGATCAGGCCGAAGTCAGTGGACATCTCGCCCTGAAGGTTGGCGATGGCCAGCGGCAGGGTCCAGCTCTCCGTGCTGGTGAGCATGACCAGCTGGAGGAAGTAGTCGTTCCAGGTGTTGACGAAGGTGAAGATTGCCAGCGCGCCGATACCGGGCTTGATCATAGGGAAGACCACGGTAATGAAGGTGCGCAGCTCACCCGCGCCGTCCACCCGGGCCGCCTCCAGGATCTCTGTCGGGATGGTCTCGGAGAACTGCTTCATCAGGAATACGCCGAAGGGCCAGCCCACCGTGGGCAGGATGACGGCCCAAAGGGTATCGTTCAGATGGAAGAAGTTGGTCATCTCCTGGGCCAGAGGGATGACGATGACCTGCTTGGGCAGGGCCATGGCGCAGATGATGATGGTGAACAGGACGCCCCGGCCGATGAAGCGCTTCTTGCCCAGGGCGTAGCCCGCCAGGGAGGCGGTGAGACAGGTCAGGATCATAGCCGCCGCCGAAATGAAGATGATGTTGAACAGCCACAGGAAGGCGGGGTTGTCAAACAGCCGGGCGTAGTTTTCCACCGTGGGTTCGATGGGGAACCAGATGGGCGTCCGGGCCGTGATCTCCAGCTTGTTCTTGAAGGAGCCGGTGACGATCCAGTACAGAGGGAACAGGAAGAAGATCACCATGACCACCAGGATGGCCACGGAGAAAACCTTATACCCCTTGGAGGTGCCGCTCAGATCAGTGGTTTTTTTCATGTTCTCGCCCCTCCTTAATTGTCAGTCTTCGCCACTTTGAACTGGATGGCGGAGAAAATGGCGATGATGAGGGCCAGAACCACGCCGATGGCACAGGCATAGCCCAGGTCGTTGAGCCGGTACGCGGTGTCGTAGACCTGGTACATGATGGTCATGGTGGAGTTCAGCGGGCCGCCCTTGGTCAGCAGCTGGATCAGCGCGAAGCACTGGAAGGTGTTGATGGTGGTGATGACCAGCACATACAGGGTAGTGGGCATGATGGAGGGCCATTTGATCTTCCAGAACACCTGAAACTTGGTGGCGCCGTCCACCTCGGCTGCCTCGATAATGGAGTTGTCCACATTGCCCAGAGCCGCCACATACAGCACGATGGGCTGACCGATGGAGGTGGTGAACAGGATCAGGATGATAAACCAGATGGCGGTTTTGGGATTGCCCAGCCAGTCAAAGCTGGAGGTGCCGGCCACCTGATTGAGGATGCCGTTGTAGGGGTCCAGGATCCACTTCCACACCACGGTGATGGCCACCGAGCCGGTGACCACCGGCAGGTAGAACACACATCGGAAGAAGGAGCGGGGAATGGAGTGCATCTTGTAGATGGCGGAGCTCACCCACAGGGAGAATGCGGTGACGCTGGGCACCGCCACCACCACCATGAGCACCGTGTTCAGAAAGCCGCGGTGGAAGATGGGGTCCTGGAACAGCTTGATGTAGTTGGACAGGCCGGCGAAGCCCTTGACGCCGCCCAGTCCGTAGTCGGTAAAGCTGTAATACACACAGATGAACATGGGGACGACCACGAAGGTCACAAAGAAGATCAGGCTGGGCAGCAGGAACAGGTAGGCCGAGGTGGTCTCCCGCCGCACCAGCGCGCGGCTCATACCGGAGGTAGCGCTTTTCTTGACTTTTTTAGGCTTCTGTCCGGCAGCCGGAGCAGGAGTGTTCTGAGCCATAAGATTTCCCCCTCTTTGACAAGAATTTGCCTGCCCTCCCCCGGGGAGGACGGAAGATACACAGTGCCCGCCCCCTCTCATTCAGGGAGCGGGCACAGGATCGCATGGAACAGGATACGTGCTTCCGCAGGAGGTCAGCCGATGTTGGCGTTCGCCTGAGACACGAAGTTGTCGGCAGCGGTCTGAACGTCAGCGCCGGTGGTCAGGATCTCAGCGAGCATGGGCCACCACAGGGCGCGCTGCTCGGTCCAGCCGCCGGTCAGGTTGTAGTAGCGGCCCAGATAGTTGCTCATCAGGGCGAAGGGAGCGCGCAGGTCGGCATCCTCAGCGTCGGCGTAGACATCGCCCCAGTCGGAGTGCACGGGGAAGAAGCTGGAGGTCTTCACAGCCTCCACACCGGCGGTGGCATCGTTGCAGACAAAGTCGATGAACTTTTTGGCGGCGTCGATCTTAGCCTGGTCCTTGTTGTCGAAGATACCGAAGCCGTAGGGGCCGGCCATCTCCAGCTCGGGGGTGCCATCGTCAGAGGGGAACGCCATGGCGAAGGGGGTGAACTGGGTCTGGTCCGCGTACTGGCTGTAGTTGGAGAAGTTCCAGCAGAAGCTGACCGCACAGGTCTGGTTGGCGAAAGCCTGAAGCTCATCGGCAGCGGCGTAGCTGGCGTTGGCGGACAGAGAGCCGGCGTTCACCATGTTCTGCAGCAGGGTCAGAGCCTTCACATTGTTGGCGCTGTTGGCATTGTAGGAGGTGCCGTCCTCGGTGACATAGTAGTCGGAGTACAGGTTGTTCACCAGGGCGCGGGTACCCTGGTCACCGCCCTGGGCGCCGCAGTAGACGATACCGGGGGTGGCCACGGTGACGGTGCCGTTGTCGATGGCAGTCTTGATGGCAGCCATGGCGGCCTCGAAGCCCTCAGTGGTCCAGGTGCGGGTCTCCTCGTCGATGTACTGCAGGGCGCCGGCGGCCTCAAAGACCTCGTAGTTGATGGCCATGCAGTGGGCGGCCGCGCTCAGGGGGTACATGTAGTAGGTCCCGTCCAGCTGGCAGACGCTGGAAATATTCTCGCCAATATCCGCGGAGGCATCGCCCCACACGTCGCCCAGGTCCACCATCAGGCCCTCACGGGCGTAGTTGCCCACGATGCGCTCGGGGCCCTCAAAGATGATGTCGGGGCCGCTGCCGGAGGTGATGGCGGAGGTGAGCTTCTGGTCGCCGTCCTGATAGTTGATGGGGGTGACGGTGACCTTGATGTCGGGGTTGACCTCGTTGAAAGCGGCGATCAGGGAATCCCAGTTGGAGGCCTCGGTGAAGCCGCCGATGTTGAAGGCCCACAGGCTGATCTCAGTGGCGCTGCTGGAGGTGGTGCCCGATGAAGAGGCACCGCCGCTGGACTGACTGGGGGTGGAGCTGTTGCCGTTGCCGCAGGCAGCCAGGCCCAGCGTCATGGCGGAAGCCAAGACAAGAGCTGCTACTTTTTTGAATTTCATTTCATTGTCCTCCTTGTGAATCATTTTTCACAAATAATTGCCGATTGGGTTAAGAAAATTTTATAGGAAATCACCGAGCTTGTCAAGACGGAATGAAAAAATTTTCACAAATTGCGAAAAAAGAAAATTTTTAACGTGGAGTTAGACCCAAATTGAAACAAAACCTTGACAATTTCAGGAAAACTGATAGGTTATAGGTACAAAAAAATAAACAAAACGGGGGACTGAAATATCATGAAGCGCCATGTTATCTGTCTGGGCGACTCCAATACTCACGGCTACTGTGGAGCTCAGGAGGGAGAAACCCTCTGCGGAGGCCGGTTCAGCGAGGCGGAACGCTGGCCCTGTCTGCTCCAGCGCGCCCTGGGAGAGGAATATTTGGTGATCGAGGAGGGACTGTGCGGGCGGACCACGGTATTCCCCGATCCTCTGGAGCCGGGGCTGGACGCCATTTCCTATCTGCGTCCCTGCCTGCTGAGCCATGCCCCGGTCTCCCTGCTGATCCTGATGCTGGGTACCAACGACACCAAGGAGCGCTTCGGCCTCTCGGCGGAGGAGATCGCCCGTGGGATGGAGCGGCTGGCCCGGCAGGCCATGTCAGAGGACTGCTGGGGACCCGGGGGACCCGACCTGCTGGTCGTGGCGCCTCCCGCCATTCGTCCGGAGGTGGAGCACTCCCCCGTGGCCGCTGCCATGGGCCGGGGATGCGCGGAGAAGTCCCGTCAGCTGGCGGAGCACTACCGCCGGCTGGCAGCCAGGCTGGGCGCGCGTTTCCTGGACGGGGAGGGCTGTGAGCTGAATCGAGTGGACCACATGCACCTGACCCAGGCGGGCCATGCCCAGCTGGCGGCCAGGGTGGGAGCGGTCCTCTCCGATCCGGCCACGGGGGCGCTCGGGCAGTGAAAAAAGCGGGCGGGGACACCGGGAATGGTGTCCCCGCCCGTTTGCCGTCGAATGAGAGGTGCGGAGAGGGTCACAGCTCCTCCCCTTCAGGCTCCTTCTCCGGGAGATACCGGCGGATGACGCGCTCCGCGGGCAGGGAGGCGAGCAGTGCGTTGAGAGCAGGGGTGAAGACAGCCAGCGGGAAGAAGCCGACCGTGGCCCACACCGTGACGAACAGGAGCAGGATCAGGAGCAGGGTCTGGGGCAGGTGGCGCAGGGTCACCTGAAAGGAGGTGACCAGCAGGTGTCCCAGCCCCATCTGGAAGCGGGACAGCAGAGGGAAGGCCCAGCAGGACACGCCGGCGGGGACGATGAGGGCCGCGCAGTAGCAGCCGTACATGGCCAGGGCGCCGCCGCCCACGGAATTGGCCGCCAGGACCATGATCTGGTACCCCTGGAGGAGCAGGGCGCCCGCGGCCAGGACCAGCAGGCCGGCGGGGATGCCCACCCGGAGATTGGCCCGGAAGGAGCGGAAGAAGGTGAGGTAGGTGCTGTCCCCCTGGCGGACCACACAGTGGGTCACCGTGTGGTACAGGGCGGCACAGGCCGGGCCGAAGGTGACCAGAGGGAGGGAGAGCGCCACCCATAAAAGGCTGAGCCCTACCACGTCCACCATGCGGGAGAGTGTGCGGAAAAAGCCGTTTTCCGGATCAAAAATACCTCTGAGCCCCATAAGCGACACCCTTTCCCCGGGACATAGTCCCGTATCTGTGATAGGTCGGGAAACATTATACCACTGGAACGGCAGCAGAGGCAAGACGGGAGTTTGCGGGGCGGGTCTGGGCCCCCACGGGATGCTTGGAGCCGACGCCCCTTCCCGTCCTTTGGGCCCCGCATTCCACGCAGGGGGCGGCTGCCCGGGCATCGGGCTGGATCGCCTGGGAAATCCGCTGTTTCTTTTTCCGGTCCGCTGTGATATACTGCTCCATTATGGGGCCGCGTCCCCCATCCCGCATGAGGTGATCTGAATGACTCGGCTGCGCGCTGTTCTGCTGGCTCCCCCAGGGACCCAGCCCAAACTGCTCCGCTGGCACCACGTCTGGCTGGCATTTGCCCTGACAGGGCTGGGCTTCTGTGTCGGCGTCCTGACGCTGATGCTCGCCGCCACCGCCTATCTCAAACTGGACAGCACGGACCTGTTCCTGTCCTATTTCCTGTTGGAGCCCATGCTCCTGCTCCTCAATGTCCTGCCGCCCATCCTGCTCATCTGGTTCTTCTATTTTCTTACCCGTCGGGCCTGGGCAGCTTTTCTGGGCAGCTTCCTCCCCTGTGTGGGACTGGCCCTGGTGAATTACTTCAAGATCCGCCTGCGAGGGGACCCTCTGCTGGCCGCCGACCTGCGCCTGGTCACTGAGGCGGGGGGGATCGTGGGACACTATCAGTTGGACCTGACCTGGCTGGTGTGGCTGTGTGCGGCCTGCCTGATCCTGGGTCTCCTGTTCTCCGTTTTCCTTCTGCCCCGCGGGATAGGCCGGGGCCCCCTTCGCTGGTTCTGCCTGTGCTCCTCCGCCGCCCTGCTGGCGGTGTCCTATGCGGCCCTCTACTGCGACCAGAGCCTGTATGACCGCACCGCCAACGACACCCATATCACCCCCTGGTCGGATGTGGAGGTCTTTGTCTCCCGGGGCTGCCTCTACCCCTTTCTGTACAGCGTGCAGGACATGTTCCCCACCCCGCCGGAGGACTACGACCCGGAGGAGGCCGCCTCCCTGCTCGCCCGGTATCCAGACCAGGACATCCCGGCGGACCGCCGGGTCAACGTGGTCGGGGTGATGCTGGAGGCCTTCTGTGACCTGACCGACTTCCCCGCCCTGGCGGAGCAGCCCGCCGTCCAGGCGGTCTATGCCCCGCTCCACGACCTGGAGGAGCAGTCCGTCTCCGGCGACCTGCTGACCAATATCTTCGCGGGCGGCACGGTGGACAGCGAGTGGGGCTTTCTCACCGGCTACACTCAGCACGAGGACTTCCGCAAGCCCACTGACTCCTATGTCTGGTATTTCCGGGAGCAGGGCTATCACACCCTTTTTCACCACCCCGGCTACAGCTGGTTCTACAACCGCCAGAATGTCAACGAGTACCTGGGCTTTGAGGAGAGCTGGTTCACCGAGAACTACTACGGGGCGCTGGTGGACCCGGTGGATGCCGTGATGCGCTCCGACGAGGCGCTGGTGGACGGTATTCTGGACGGGCTGCGGGAACCGGGCCCCTGGTTCTCCTTCTCCGTCAGCTATCAGAACCACGGCCCCTATGAGACCGCCTCCGCCCAGGAGGTCTTCCTGTCCCCTGGGGACACCGGCTGGTCGGCGGAGACCTGCAACATGCTCAACAACTATATGTCCAATGTCTCCAGCACCCTGGCCGCCATGGAGCGGCTGACCCGGGAGCTGAATGCCCGGCCCGAGCCTTTTGTGCTGGTCCTTTTTGGGGACCACAAGCCCTGGATGGGCAACGGCAATACGGGGTACACCGAGATTGGGGCCGGCTTCGACCTGTCTCAGCTCTCCGGCTTCCGGGAGTACTACTCCACCCCCTACCTTATCTGGGCTAACTCCGCCGCCCGTGAGGCGCTGGGCAGCAGCTTCACCGGGGAGGGCGGCGACTTCTCTCCCTGCTTTCTGATGAACAAGGTATTTGAGCTGTGCGGCTGGGAGGGCCCCGGCTTCATGGAGCTGTCCCGCCAGCTGGAGGCCATCTCCCCCTTGATCCATACTCGGGGGCTCTTCCTGAGCGGCGGCATCCTCACAGATGCTCTCGTCCCGGAGGAGGCCCGATTCTACCAGCAGTTCCTCCAGGCCCAGTACTACCGGGAGACTGTGGTCATCCCCGGGGAAATTTCTTCTTAAAAAGCCCCCAGCCAGGACCGGCTCTGTTCCGGTCCTGGCTGGGGGTGTTTTGGTCCTATGTGGGGAAGGTCCACGGCAGGGGCGTTTCGGGAAGAAACCATTAGAAATAAGGAGTACAGGCCCGCCTCCGTCTCAGGATGCCACAAAAGGGATTCCGCCCCGCAGGGTGGAATCCCTCTGACAAATCATGACTGAGACGGGAAAAGAAAGACCCCTCATCCGTCGCGGCATACGCCGCGCCACCTTCCCCCCGGTGGGGGGAAGGCCTGAAGGGCGGCTCTGGGAGCCGCCCCTCTGTCGGGACCTCCCTTTCTTCCCATTTGGCAGCGGCTCCCCCCTCAGCTCAACAGCAGATCCAGGTCTTCCAGGGTGAGGCTCGGCTGTAAAGCCAGGTCAATGCCGTACCCGATCACCTTGGACAGGTCCGCCACCTGGCTGTCGATATCCTTGGGCGTGACCATCAAGTCCCTCCCCTCCCCCAGGGGAGGCAGCTCCTCCGTACCCAGCAGATCGGCGGCCAGGGTGGCCCCGTCCACCACGGTGGGCACCCCCACCGCAATCACCGGCACCCCCAGGGAAGCCCGGTCCAGCGCCGCCCGGTGGTTGCCCACCCCAGAGCCCGGGGCGATGCCGGTATCCGCCAGCTGCACCGTGCGGCACACCCGTTTTAGGGACCGGGAGGCCAGCGCGTCCACCGCAATCACGCAGGCGGGCCGCAGCCGCTCCGACACCGCCCGGACCAGTTCCCCGCTCTCCATACCGGTGGTCCCCAGCACGCCGGCAGACAGGGATGCCACTGGTCTCAGGTCCCCGAAGTGCTCCGGCACCTGCCGTACCAGGTGCCGGGTCACCAGGGTGTACTCGTGGACCTTGGGGCCCACAGCGTCCGGGGTGATGGCTCGGTTGCCCAGCCCCACCACCAGCACTGGGGCCTCTGGATGAAGGAAGCCCAACAGCTCCCCCAGCTCTGCCGCTACCGCCCGGGCCGCCCGGCCGAAAGCATTCTCTTCCCGTCTGGCCAGCCCGTCCAGGGTCAGGGTCACATAAGTCCCCACAGGCTTCCCCAGGGCCTCCTCCCCCCGCCTGTCCAGGATGCTGACCCGGGTCACGGGGATGCCCTCCCTCATCTCCTCCCGGGCCTCCACCCCCTCCAGCTGGGTACGCTCCTCCGCCGACTCCTGCCACAGCTCCCTGGCCTCCAGAGCCAGGTCCGTCCTTCTGTTCCGCATGTCCCGCTCCTCCCTCCGCAAGATATAGTGGAATAGCTGCCGCTTCTGCCCTATTTTTTGCGGCGCCAGGGATTCTATCCAAAAAAGCGGGAAAAATTTAAAAAAACAGTTGATTTTTTGAAGATCCAATGGTACAATACATATCTGCACAGAGTTTCTGTGCACCATTTTACGATTCGATCGGAGGAGGTGTTTGGTTTGCCGAATATTAAGTCTGCCAAAAAGCGTGTTCTGGTCAATCAGGCCAAGGCCATGCAGAACAAGGCCGCTAAGTCCGCGCTGAAGACCGACATCAAGAAGTTTGAAGCCGCGGTGGCGGAAGGCAACCGCAGCGAGGCCGATGTCGCTTACAAGGTGGCTGTCAAGGCGGTCGACAAGGCTGCTGCCAAGGGTCTGCTGCACAAGAACAATGCCGCGAACAAGAAGAGCAGCCTGACTCTGAAGCTGAACAAGCTGGCCTGAGTTCTGCCCTGTGTTTGCACCATAAAAGCCGTCTGCTTTGCAGGCGGCTTTTCTCAATTTTCCCTTATTCGACACCGTTGGACACGAGAGGAGGTGCCTCTTGAAGCGTCTGCTGTCCTTTCCGCCCATCTCCTTCACACTGGAGGCGTTCAGCACCTACGGCCGCTGCGGCGTGGCGCAGGCGGCCGCCGCCCTGTCCTATTTTCTGATCCTGACCCTGTTCCCCCTGCTTATGTGCGTGAACTACTTCATCGGGCTGTTCCACCTGAGTCTGGAGCAGCTCCTGTCGGGACTGGACCAGGTCCTGCCCGACCAGGCCCTGGCTGTCATGCAGGACTATCTGGCCTATGCCTCCCTGAACCAGTCCCCCGCCATCGTGGCCGCCGCCCTGGTGGCCATCGCCCTGTCCGCCTCCGCAGGGCTCCGCGCCCTGCTGCTGGCCATGGATAAGCTGTATGGCCTGGAACACCCCGGCGGGCTGCGCCGGATCGCCCTCAGCGTGATCCTCTCCCTGCTGTTCCTGCTCACCATTTACCTGTCTGTGGTGGTCATCTTCACCGGTGACTGGTTCTTCCATCTGCTGGAGACCCATCTGCCCCATCCCCTGCTGCGCCTGATCCCCCTCTCCGCCCTGTCCAGTCTCTGGCTCTGGATCCGCTATCTGCTGCTGTTCTGCTTCGTCCTGCTGCTGGTGCTGGCCATCTACCGCCTGGGCACTCCTCGGCGCTTCCGCAGCAGCCGGAAGCTGCTGCTCAGTTCCCTCTTCACCGCCGTCTCACTGGTGGCAGGCTCTCTTCTGTTCTCTTGGTTCATCGGCCTGTCCTCCCGCTACTCCATGCTGTACGGCTCTCTGGCCTCCCTCATCATCCTTCTGGTGTGGCTCTACTTCTGCGGCAACGTGCTCCTGCTGGGCGCCCTGCTCAGCCGGGTGTTGGAAGTACGCCGGGCACGGCATCACAGCACCGGCTCATAGATCCGACCAGTCTATCTTATAAAAAAGCCCCGCCTGTTTTGTTTTCAAAACAGGCGGGGCTCTTTACAGTCAAGGGATCAGGCTCAGGGACAGGGTGAGCAGCATAAAGGCGATGGCCACCCACTTGGTCCACTTGGCCAGCTTGGCGTCCACAGTCTTGGCCTTGTTCTTGGACAGGAAGGTATCCGCGCCGCCGGCGATGGCACCAGACAGGCCCGCGCTCTTGCCGGACTGCAGCAGGACCACGGCGATCAGAAACAGTCCGCACAACACCTGGATCACGGTAACAGCAGTTTTCATGGCATTTCTCGTTCCTTTCAAAGCCCAGAGCGGGCAAATCGTTTGTTCAGCGGGTCTATGCCCGGACGTAGGGAAAAGTATAGCATGTTTTTCAGGGAAATGCAAGGGGGCGTTTGAACTTTTTCGTCCCACTGGCGGCACTTCTACATCTGGGCCGGCTCCGCCTCCCCCACGCGCCAGATCCCGCCGCTGCGGGGGGGCAGCATCAGCACCGGGCCCTCCCCGGTCAAGGCCCACTCCCCAGCGCCCAGCAGGCGCTCCGGCTCCTCCGTCCAGGGCAGAGCCAGGACCGCCGGCTCGTCCCCGGCGTTCAGCGCGGTGAGCAGGCGCTCCCCCTCCGTGCTCCGGAGGAAAGCCAGCAGATGGCCCGTCCCGGCCAGATACCGGATATCCCCCCGCCGCAGGGCGGGGCACTCCTTCCGCAGCCTGCCCAGGGCGGCGAACCAGTCCACCAGCTCCCGATCCTCCCGGCCCCAGGGGTAGGGTCTCCGATTGAAGGGGTCCTCAAAGCCCTCCAGTCCCGCCTCATCGCCGTAATAGACTGTGGGGGAACCGGGAAAGGCGTAAAGGAGTGCCGCCCCCACTTTCAGCAGCTCCTTTCCCCGCTGGTACTGCTCCATACTCATACGGAAGCAGGCCCGCCAGTCCTTGCTCTGGTCCCTGCACTCGCTGCCCACCCCCAGCAGAGTGATGATGCGGGGGGTGTCGTGGGTGCCCAGAGAGTTCATGGCAGAGTAAAAGGCAAAAGAGGGGTAGTTCTCCCTCAGGGCCTCCATGGCGGAAACGAACTTGGCCCCGTCCCCGCCCCGCAGAAAGTTGAGGGCGGCATTTCGGAAGGGGTAGTTCATCAGCCCGTCGCAGTGGCGGCCCAGGATGTGCTTTCTCCGGACCCCATAGGCGATCTTGGTGGTACCGTCCTCCCACACCTCGCCGATGAGCAGGGCCCCGGGCTTCTCCGCCCGGGCGGCGGTGTGGATCCCGGCCACAAAGTCATCGGGCAGCTCATCAGCCACATCCAGGCGCCAGCCGTCCGCCCCCGCCCGCAGCCAGCGGCGGACCACCGAGTTCTCATCCCCAAAAATGAACTCCCGGTAGCCGGGGCAGCTCTCCTCCACAGCAGGCAGGGTATAGATCCCCCACCAGCTCTCGTACTGGTCAGGCCAGTGCCGGAACTGGAACCAGGGCCGGTAGGGGGAGCTCTCGCTCTGCACCGCCCCTGGCTCCGGGTAATAGCCGTCCCCGTTAAAGTAGCGGCTGACAAAGCCGGTGTGGTTGAACACCCCGTCCAGCATCACCCGCATCCCCCGGCGGTGGGCCTGCCGGCACAGCTCGGAGAAGTCCTCGTTGGTCCCCAGCATTGGGTCCACCCGGCTGTAATCAGCGGTGCCGTAGCGGTGGTTCTCCGCCGCTTCGAAGATGGGGTTGAAGTACAGCGTCTCCACCCCCAGGGACTGGAGGTAGTCCAGCTCCTCTATCACGCCCCTCAGGTCGCCCCCGAAGAAGTCCCGGTTGCGGATCTCCCCGTTGGCGTCGGGTCGGTACTCCGGCTCCTCCTGCCAGCTCTGGTGGACAGTGCGCCCCCCTACCAGCCCCGCGGGGTCAGGCACCCGGGTGCGGCGGAAGCGGTCGGGGAAGATCTGGTAGCTCACCCCCTCCCCGAACCAGCGGGGCACGATCTCGCTCCCGTCGTAGACGGTAAGCTGGTACTCCTCCTTTATGTTCCAGCGCCGACCGGTGATGGTCTCCAGCTGAAAGGTGTACCACACCAGTCCCACATAGTCCCCAGTGTCCAGGACGCCGGAGAAGGCATCCCGCCCCAGCTCGGTGTCTGTCCAGGGCAGCTCCACCGTGATGATCTGATTGTCCCGCTGCTCCAGCCGGGCGGTGAGCTTCCCCCGGGAGTAGCCCTCCGACCGCAGGGGGCGGAGGGTGAACGTCACCTGGGTCCCGGAAGGGACCGCTCCATAGGGGGATTTGAACCGCACGCTCCTTGAGTCATAGACAAGAGGATCAGACATCAAACATCACTCCACATTTTTCTGGCACGGCGTGCCCCGGGCCACACAGCCCGCGGGCTGCCGCCCCAGCTCTCTCTTCTTCGTTCAATGGTACTTATAGCTGCCGCCGCCGATAAACTCCCTCAGCAGAGAGTCTACCGGCACCAGCTCCGGGTCGATGGGCTCGAACCACTGGAACGCCTCGATCAGCTCCAGCAGCTCGCCACGCCGTGCGTTCTCCTCCGGCACCGCCTGGAGCAGAGGCAGGGCAAAATTCTTCATCACCGACACCTCATAGGGCAGGGAGGAGTCGAAGATGATGTCCGCCCGGTTTTTATAGGGGGAGATATACAGCTTCTCCCCCCGGCGCACGTTGGCCCACATCTCCAGTGTGTCAGCCACACCTGTGCCGCGGAAGCTGTAATCCCGCACCGCCCGCCGGGTCAGCCGCATCCAGGTCCCCTTGAATCGGAGGGCCGCCCCGTCGTTCACATTGGAACGGGCGGAGATATACAGCTTGGCGGCCTCCGGGTGAGGACCTGCGATGTCGTCGTTCAGGGCATGGATGCCCTCAAAGATGGCGATCTCATTCTTCCCCAGCTTCAGTGGGGTGCCCCGGGCGTCGTTGCGCATCTGGCGGGCAAACTCAAATTTGGGGATGATGATCTCCTCCCCCCGGCTCAGGGCGGCGAAGTGCTGGTCCAGCAGCTCCATATCCAGGCACTGGGGAGATTCGTAGTCGATGTCTCCCTCGGGGGTGCGGGGCGCGGTCTTGCGGTTCAGGCTCTTGAAGTAGTTGTCCATAGCCACCGCGTGGGTATTGACGCCCCGGCGCTGGAGCTCCTCCGCGATCTTCATGGCGGTGGTGGTCTTGCCCGAGCCCGAGGGCCCGGAGAG
The DNA here is from genome assembly GCF_022453915.1 of Lawsonibacter asaccharolyticus. Lineage (NCBI taxonomy): Bacteria > Bacillati > Bacillota > Clostridia > Eubacteriales > Oscillospiraceae > Lawsonibacter > Lawsonibacter asaccharolyticus. The sequence continues at coordinate 135,512 of NZ_CP091870.1, read as the reverse complement.
CAGCACCACGGGGCTCTTGTCCAGATTGCTCAGGATGCGGTCTGCGGCCAGGGACACCCGCTGGGCATACGCCTGGTCGCACTCCTCCAGAAACTCGGTGACATCGGTCTTGATCCTTCGGTTGATCTCCTGAAGTTGATAGGCCATTGGTTCAAACCTCCCGGTAGAAGCGCAGGATCTCGTCCTTCTGCTCCAGAACTTTGGCGGACATCGCCAAATAGTCATGGGGATACTTGGGGTTGGTGAGGCGGACGATCCGCCCCGAACTCCGGTCCACCAGCTTGGTGACCCCGCCAGCCCCTAGGGACAGGACGCTCTGCAGTTCCTCCATCATGATGATATTATAGTGGTTTTCCGTTCCCGGTAAACACCAGCTCACATTTTCCAGCCCGCCTGACATGTACTTCTGCCGGTAGAGGTAATAGGGCCGGTAGCCTGCCCCCTCCAGGACCTCCAGGCTGAGGTCCACCATTCGGCCCGTCTCCTCACCGGAAGGAAGCGCGCCCCCCTCCTCCATCAGCCTGGACCCCTTTTTCATGGCCAGGGTGTGGACGGTGATGTTTTCAGGCCTCAGGGCCAGCACCTCCTCCAGAGAGTCCCGGAAGCCCTCCACGCTGTCCTGGGGCAGGCCGGCGATCAAGTCCATGTTGATGCAGGCGAAGTCCACCTCCCGGGCGGTGCAGAACGCCTCCCGGATGTCCCGGGCGGTGTGGCGGCGGCCGATGGCCTGGAGCACCTGGTCCGACATGGTCTGGGGATTGATGGAGATGCGCTCAATCCCGTGTTCCCGCAGCACCTCCAGCTTTTCCCGGGTAATGGTGTCCGGCCGCCCCGCCTCCACCGTCATCTCCCGGCAGCCCGCCAGGGGAAGATGGGCCTCCGCCGCCGCCAGCAGGCGGTCCAGCTGGGATGCGGAGAGGGTGGTGGGAGTCCCGCCCCCCACATACAGGGTGCGGACCCGCAGCCCGGCCTGTTCCAGCACCTGTCCCGTGCGGCGGACCTCCTCCAGCAGCGCCTCCACGTAGGGGTCCACCAGCTTCAGGGCCCGACCCACGTCGGCGGAGACAAAGGAGCAGTAGGCGCACCGGGTGGGACAGAAGGGGATACCGATATACAGGGACACCTGTCCCTCTTCCAGCTGCCGGTCCTCCGCCAGACTGGCCCGGGCGCACTCCACCGCCAGCCGGGCCCGGCGGGGGGAGACGTGGTACTCCCGCTCCAGCTCCCGGCAGGCCTGGGCCTCCGTGGCCCCCGCCAGCATGGCCCGGGTGGGCAGCTTCACCGGCCTGACGCCGGTGAGGGCGCCCCAGGGTGGCTCGCCCCCCAGCAGGGCGGTGCCCGCCTGGTAAAATGCCATCTTCAGGGCGTGCTGGAGGGTGTGGTACACCTGCTCCGGCGGACGGTCCAGCTCCCCGCTCCCCACACGGACCGCAGCCTGCCCCATCCCCTGGGGCCGGTACACCTGGGCGCGGACGGTGGTCCACACGGGGCTGCGGCGCAGGGTGAAGCGGGCGGCGTTGGTCTCCCCCTTCAGTGTACGGCCCTCCCGGGGGGGATATTCCGGCCGCTCCTCCGGGAAGAGGGTGAGCATCATCTGCTCCACCGCGTATTTATAGCGCTCCGGCTGGTAGTCATAGTTGTCCAGATCCAGATACAGCTTCATAGTCCACCTTCCTCACGGGAAAAATCTTCGGGCAGGCGCCCCCTCAGCTCCGCATGGCCTCCATCAGGAAGGGGTTGCTCCTCCGCTCCCGCTCCAGGGTGGAGGTGGCCTCGTGGCCGGGACAGACGTGGAAGTCCCCCTTCAGCTCCCCCAGCCGCTTCAGGGACTGCATGATCTGCTCATAGCTGCCCCCCCGCAGGTCGGTGCGGCCGCAGGAGCCGGCGAACAGGGTGTCCCCGGTGAAAAGCACGTCCTCCACCTTCAGGGTGACGGAGCCGGGGGAATGGCCGGGGGTGTGGAGCACCTGGATCTCGTGGTCCCCCAGGCGGATCACATCCCCCTCGTCGTAGAGCTTCAGATCGTCCACCTCGCCGGCCAGGGGGAACAAGGTACTGCCCGCCCCGTTGGCGTCAGCCTGGTGGATATAGATATCCGCCTGGGGATACACCCGGTGGAGGGCTGGCACCGCCGTGGTGTGGTCATAGTGGCCGTGAGTAAGGAGGAGATACCGGACCTCCACCCCCTCCTTCTCCAGCGCCTCCTGGATCAGCTCCGGCTCGTCGCCGGGATCGATGACGGCGGCCAGGTTCGTCTGGTCGTCCTCCAGAATATAGCAGTTGGTGCCGATGGGCCCCACCCGCAGCAGCTTTACTTTCATCGTTAGAACACCTCTTTTGGGTCAAAGTCCGGCGGGGACAGCCAAAGCGCGGACCGCGCCGCGCTTTACGCCCTTCCCGCTCCGTTTTTGTCCGTATCGAACAGAATGGTCACTGGTCCGTCGTTCACCGACGCCACCTGCATGTCCGCGCCGAAGGTCCCGTGCTCCACCTGGAAGCCCCGCCGGCGGCACTGCTCCATGAATCGCTCGTACAGGGGGACCGCCAGGTCGGGTCTGGCCGCCCCGGTGAATCCAGGTCTTCGGCTGGAGGTATCGGCATACAGGGTGAACTGGGACACCACCAGCAGGGCACCTCCCACCTGCTCCAGGCTCAGGTTCATCCTGCCGTTCTCATCCTCAAAGACCCGCAGGTTGCAGATCTTCTCCGCCAGCTTGTCACACACGGCCTCCGTATCTCCGGGGCCCACCCCCAGCAGGACCAGAAAGCCCTGCTCAATGGCTCCCTCCACCGTCCCGCCGATGGAGACGGAGGCGGAGGAGACCCGGGTCACCACTGCTCTCATCGCATTTCACCTCGATCGTTTTTTGATGATCGTCACACTGCCATGACGATCAGGGAGACCAGCCCGCCCAGGATGACCGCCAGGGCCAGCGCCGCTCCAAAAGCATACCAGCCGCTCCCCCGGCTCTTCCCGTCTCCCGCCTCCTGAACGGCCCTGGAGATGGCGGCCGCCAAGCAGAACACGAATACAAAGGCCCAGATCGGCCAGGTCCAAGCGAACAGTATCCCTAAGATCTCCCATACCATGACATCCTGCCCCCTTTGTCCATCTATATTATTTTCCGCTGGCCCGGACCACCTGGTAGACACCCTGGATGTTATTCAGCTTGTTGATGACGGAAGAGAGCTCCTCCCGGTCCTTGACCTCCAGCACCACACTGACGCTGGCGTAGCCGTCGGGCATAGAGCGGGCGGACAGGGCGGACACCTTCACCTTGGCGGTGGACAGGGCCATGGCCACATCCAGGGTCAGGCCGTCCCGGTCCTTGGCGGACAGCTCCAAACTGGTCTGGTAGCTGGGCAGGCTGCCCTCCACCCAGGAGACCTTGACCCAGCGGGCGGCCTCCTCCGGCTTGCGCTTGCCGGGGTCGGCGTTGGGACAGTCCTGCCGGTGGACGGACACCCCGTAGCCCCGGGTGATGAAGCCCACCACCGGGTCGCCGGGCACGGGGGTGCAGCACTTAGCGAACTTCACCAGACAGTTGCCCAGCCCCTCCACGATGATGCCAGAGTCCGAGTGCTTGTTGGACCCCTTCAGCACCGGGACCTCCTGGCTGCTGGCGGGGACGATGACGCTCTCCGCCGTGGTCTTGGAGGCGGCCGCCGCCTTCTCCGCCTGGAGGCGGCCCAGGCGCAGCATCTCGTCCCGGATGCGGGCCACCGCTTTCACCGCGGTGGTGCCGCCGTAACCGATGGAGGCGTACAGCTCGTCCAAGGTGCCGAAGCGCACCTTGCGCAGGATGCTGGGCAGCACCTCCGGGGCGGTGATAGCCTCCAGCTTCAGGCCCACGTGCTTCAGCTCCGACTCAAAAGCTGCCCGGCCGGTGGCGATGTTCTCCTCCCGCTTCTCTTTTTTGAACCACTGACGGATCTTGTTGCGGGCCTCGTTGCTCTTGGCGATCTTCAGCCAGTCCCGGCTGGGCCCCTTGGCCGTCTTGGAGGTAAGCACCTCCACGATGTCGCCGTTGGAGAGCTGGTGGTCATAGGGGACCATCCGGCCATTGACCTTGGCCCCCACCATCCGGTTGCCCACCGCGGAGTGGACCGAGTAGGCGAAGTCGATGGGGGTGGCGCCGGCGGGCAGGCTCTTTACGTCCCCGTTGGGAGTGAAGACGAACACCTCGTCGGCAAACATATCCACCTTCAGGGTGCGGACGAACTCGTCCGGGTCGGTGTCCTGCTGGCTCTCCAGCAGCTTGCGCACCCACTCGAAGTCGTGCTCCGTGCCCAGCTGCTTGTTGGCCAGCCCCTGCTTATACTTCCAGTGGGCGGCCACGCCGTATTCCGCCGTCTGGTGCATGGCCCAGGTGCGGATCTGCACCTCGAAGGGGACCCCCTCCCGGCCAATGACGGTGGTGTGCAGGGACTGGTACATGTTGGGCTTGGGGGTGCCGATATAGTCCTTGAATCGGCCCAGCACCGGCTTGAACATGTCGTGGATGCAGCCCAGCACATTGTAGCACTCCGGGATGTCGTCCACGATGACCCGGAAAGCATACAGGTCAAAAATCTCATCCAGTGTCTTGTTCTGGGCGAACATCTTGCGGTAGATGGAATAGGTGTGCTTCACCCGGCCGTAGACCTTGCAGCGGATGCCCTCTTCCCACATCCGCTGGGTGATGCGCTGCTGGACGGCGGCCAGGAACTCCTCATGGGCAGAGGACCTGGCCGCCAGCTCGTCCTCGATCTCCTTATAGCCTACCGGGTCCAGGTAGCGCAGGGACAGGTCCTCCAGCTCCCACTTCAGCTTCTGCATGCCCAGGCGGTGGGCGATGGGCGCGTAGATCTCCATGGTCTCCAGAGACTTCTCCCGCTGCTTGGCGGGGGACTGGTATTCCATGGTGCGCATGTTGTGCAGCCGGTCACAGATCTTGATGAGGATCACCCGGATGTCCTGGGCCATGGCCATGAACATCTTCCGCAGGTTCTCCATCTGCTCCTCTTCCTTGGAGGTGTACTGCACCCGGGACAGCTTGGTCACCCCTTCCACCAGGGCGGCCACCGTCTCGCCGAACTGCTTGGCCACTTCTTCGTGGGTGGCGTTGGTGTCCTCAATGGTATCATGGAGCAGGGCCGCGATCACCGAGTCCGCGTCCAGCCCCAGGTCGGCCACGATCTCCGCCACCGCCAGGGGATGGGTGATATAGGGGGTGCCGTCCTTGCGCAGCTGCCCCTTGTGCTCCGCGTCCGCATAGGTAAACGCCCGGTACAGGCGCTGGGTGTCCAGTCCCGGGGTATAGGCGCTCACCTTGTCTTCCAGCGCCTGATATCGTTCCAGAATAGGGTCCATTCGGATCACCTCGCAAAAGTTTAGAGTAAAGCGGGGGCCGCCTAAAGCGCGCAGCGCCTTCTCTCCTCGGCGCTACGCCTCCGCACTGCCGCCGCGGATGGCCTGCCGCAGACGGCCCAGGATGGGGGAGGCCTCCAGGTCCACCTTCCTCTCCACCTGCCGCAGGGAGACCGCCACCCCCTGCGGGCCGGTCTCCAGGTCGATCAGCCCCCGTTCCGCCAGCACCTCCAGGCACAGCAGGACCCGCTCGGCGGCCTCCCTCTGTCCGGTGGCCCGGGAGGCCCCCCGGGCAATGCGGGAGGCGGTGTCCTCCACCCGGCCCAGCCCGGCGCACCGGCGCTGAAGATAGCGCCACAGCCCCACAAACTCCGCCCGGGAAGGCATCAGCAGCCGGGCCTCTGCCGGGGTCAGGCCCTCCCCCCGGCGGTATTTCTCATAGACAGCCCGCTCCGCCTGAGCCCGGGTGGGGGCCGGATGCAGGTCCGCCACCTGGAGCTGCACCGAGCGGGTGCCTCGAAACTCATTGATCTGGGGATAAAAGGCCACATCCACCCGGCCGCCGGGGGCCAGCCCCAGCTCGGCCCCGTCGGCGGAAAAGAAAATGGCGTCCAGCGGGGTCCCCTTGGACTCCAGCCGCAGCTTCAGGTGGCGGCCCCGCCCCACCTGGGACATGGACTGGATCAGGGCCCCCCGCAGCACCAGGACGGGCCGGGGGTTGCCAGTACCGCAGGGCTCCAGCCGGTCCAGATCGGCCACCGCCTCCACAGTGAGCTCCCGGGCCTCCACCTCTGCGTCGGCCTCCAGGGCGGCTGGGGATGCCCCGGCCCCCAGGGCCCGCTCCAAACCCTCCCGCAGGCGGCGGGAGAGAAGCGGGATGTTCTCCTCCCGCACGGTGAAGCCGGCGGCCAGGGCGTGGCCGCCGAAGCCCTCCAGCAGGTCACTGCACTCTGCCAGCCGCTCAAACAGGTTCACGCCGCCCCAGGAGCGGCAAGAGCCCTTCCCCATCCCGTGGTCCAGGCAGATCATAAACGCAGGGCAGCCGTACCGCTCCGTCAGGCGGGAGGCCACGATGCCCACCACGCCCTGGTGCCACTCCGGGTCGGCCAGCAGCACCGCCCCCTTCTGGGGGGCCCGGTCCAGCCGATCCACACACTGCCGGAAGATCTCGCCCTCAATGGTCTGCCGCTCCCGGTTCAGGGCGCACAGCTCCTGGGCCAGCTGCTCCCCCCGCTCCCGGTCCCTGGTGAGGAGGAGCTCCACCGCCATCTGGGCCCGGCCCATCCGGCCGGAGGCGTTGATCCGGGGCGCCAGGGTGTAGCCGATGGAGGTGGCGGTGATGGCCTTGTCCTCCAGCCCCGCCTCCCGGATCAGCAGGGCCAGGCCCAGCCGGCGGGGGTGGGAGAGCTCCTCCAGCCCCAGCCGGACGATGGTCCGGTTCTCCCCGGTCATAGGCATCACGTCGGCCACCGTCCCCACGGCGGCCAGGTCACAGTACTCCGCCAGCACGTCTCCGTCCCCTTCTGGTCCGTTGATGGCCATGGCCAGCTTCAGGGCCACCCCCACGCCGGCCAGGCCCTTGCAGGCGCTGGGGCAGTCGCTGCGCCGGGGGTCCACCACCGCCTGGGCGGCGGGCAGGCCGCTCTTGCACTCGTGGTGGTCCGTGATGACCACATCGATCCCCAGGGACCGGGCCCAGGCGGTCTCCTCCAGGGCAGTAATGCCGCAGTCCACCGTGACGATCAGGGAGGCGCCCTGCTCCTTCAGGGCCGTCACCGCCTCCCGGTTCAGGCCGTAGCCCTCCTCCAGCCGGTCTGGGATATAGGGGATGACTGCCCCGCCCTTCCGTCGGAGGAAATCGGTCAGCAGGCAGGTGGCGGTGATGCCATCCACATCGTAGTCCCCGTAGACTGCGATGGTCTCTCCCCGCTCCAGAGCCAGCCTGACCCGGCCGGCCGCCTGTGCCATATCCTTCAGAGCCAGCGGGTCCTCCAGGGCCGTCTCCCCACCCTCCAGCAGGGCCCGGGCCTCCTGCGGCACACGTACGCCCCGGGCGGACAGCACCGCCGCCAGCAGAGGTGAGATCCCCGCCTCCTCCAGGGCAGCCAGGGCAGCCGGATCAGGAGGGGCCACCGTCCATTTTTCATACTTCACAGGCACCCGCTCCTTTCCCGCCCTTCGGCTATAGTTGCTCAGAATAGTATTATAACACATCTATTTAAGATCCTTCAAGAGAAATTCCGACCCAGCCCCCTTTGTCTGTGCCGCGGGAGCGGAACGAAGGGGCGCATGCAGCCATCAAACGCGCCAAAAGCGGTCCCCGGAAAGATTTGGTGCCCGGCGTGCCGCAGACGGCAGTTGCTTCCCGCTCCGATCTGTGCTATGATTAAATATCACCCAGATTTTCAAGAGAGGAGGGTCCCCCATGGACGCAGTCCAGCGCCGGGCCGCGCTGTCCGACTATCTCTCCCAGGCGGCCGGGCCGGTCTCCGCCTCCGTCCTGGCGGCCCGTTTTTCTGTCAGCCGGCAGATCATTGTGGGGGACATCGCCCTGCTGAGGGCCGGCGGGCTGGACATCGCCGCCACCCCCCGGGGCTATCTGCTCCCCCGCCCCACCCCCGGTCTGACCCGCCAGCTGGCCTGTGTCCACCGGCCGGAGGACATGGGCCGGGAGCTGGAGCTCATGGTGGATAACGGCTGCACCGTGCTGGACGTGATCGTGGAGCACCCGGTCTACGGCCAGCTCACCGGCCAGCTCCACCTATCCTCCCGGTATGACGTGGGGCAGTTCCTCCAAAAGGTGTCCCGAAGCGGGGCACGGCCCCTGTCCGCCCTCACCGGCGGTGTCCACCTGCACACCATCCTCTGCCCAGATGAGGCCGCCTGGCACCGGGTCCGCGCCGCGCTGGACCAGGCAGGCTTTCTCTATACCGGCCCCTGAGCCCGCTGAAAGGAGTCTCCCATGCCCCCAAAGATCCTGGTCATTTCCGGCCCCACCGCCTCGGGCAAGACCCGCCTGGCCGTAGAGCTGGCCCTGCGCCACGGCGGCGAGGTGGTCTCCGCCGACTCCATGCAGGTCTACCGCCGGATGGACATCGGCACTGCCAAGCCCACCCCGGAGGAGATGCGGGGCATCCCCCACCACATGCTGGACGTAGCCGACCCGGAGGAGGACTTCTCCGTGGCCCGGTACGTGGAGCTGGCCGCCCCCTGCGTGGACGACATCCTGGCACGGGGCAAGCTCCCCATCGTGGCCGGTGGGACGGGTCTCTACCTGGACTCCCTCCTCTCCGGCCGCACCTTCGCCCCCTTCTCCCCCGACGGCGGTCTCCGCGCCCGGCTGGAGGCCCGCTTTGACGCCCTGGGGGGGGAGGCCATGCTGGGGGAGCTGGCCGCCGCCGACCCGGAGGCCGCCGCCCGCCTCCACCCCAACGACCGCAAGCGCATCGTCCGGGCCCTGGAGGTCTTTCAGCAGACCGGAAAGACCATCTCCCAGCATAACCGGGAGACCCGGGCCCTCCCGCTCCGGTACGATGCCCTCACCCTCTCCCTGGCCTTTCAGTGCCGGGAGGACATGTGGGCGCGCATCGACCGGCGGGTGGACGAGATGATGGCCGCAGGCCTGGCGGAGGAGGTCCGGGCCCTCCTGGACTCCGGTGTCCCGGTGCGGTGCACCGCCATGCAGGCCATCGGCTACAAGGAAATGGCCGCCGCGCTGCGCGGCGGCGGAGATGTCTGCGCCGCCGCGGAGGAGATCAAGCTCCGCTCCCGGCAGTACGCCAAGCGCCAGCTGACCTGGTTCCGCCGCACCGAAGGGGCCAAATGGCTCTTCTGGGGACCGGAGCCTGATTTTGAAGCGGCCTGCCGGACTTCGACAAAATATTTGGAAGAATTTGGTTTAGTATAGAGGCACTCGGGCCGAGCTCTGCTCCGCCTTAAAGAAAAAAGGAGTGCTCACCATGCAGAAAACCAACAATCTTCAGGAGATCTTCCTCACCCAGGTCCGCCGGGACCGCCGCCCCGTCACCATCTTTCTGATGAACGGGTTTCAGATGCGGGGCTATGTCACCGGCTTTGACGCCTTCACCGTGGTCCTCACCAGCGATGGCAAGCAGCAGGTGATCTACAAGCACGCCATCTCCACTATCGTCCCGGAGCGGCCCGTCCCCCTCTGCCAGCCCGGCGAGCTGGAGTAACTCCCGCCCCATCCCCACACCCATCCGCAAAAGAGAAAGAGAGCCGGTCACATGAAACAGGGCAACAGTCTGGTCACGCTGGTCATCGTCCTTCTGGCGGTGATGCTGGCCGCCTATCTGGGCGTCTACGCCTGGGACAGCTTTACCGATCCCTTCACCACTACCCTCACCTACTCCTATACTGCCAATGACAGCCTGGAGGCAGACGGCTGGGTAGTGCGGGAGGAACAGCTCCTCCCCGCCCAATCGGGCATCCTGGACATTACCCGGGCAGAAGGGGAGGAAGTGGGCCGGGGCCAGACTGTGGCTCTGGTCCACCAGAACAGCCAGGCGCTGGACGTCCAGGCTCAGATGGAGGAGCTGGCCATGGAGATCGAGCTGCTGGATTACGCCATGAACCAGACCGACGACGTCGTCTCCGTCGCCCGGCTGGACGAATCCATCCTCCAGTCCCTGGCCTCCCTGCGGTTCGCCTCCGCCTCTGGCTCCTACCGTCAGCTGGACGACGACGTGATGGAGCTGAAAAGCCAGGTGCTCAAGCGCAGCTACACCTATGGTGAGGGGCTTGACTCCTCCCAGCTCTCCGCCCTGCGGCAGTCGCTGATAGAGGAGTACCGCGCCCTGCGCACCCAGTCCAGCAGCGTCACCAGCCGCATCACCGCTCCTGTCGCGGGGGTGTTCTCCTCTTTGGCCGACGGCTATGAGAGCCTGCTCACCCCTCAGTCCATCCTGACCATGACCCCCGCCGACCTGGATGCCCTGGCCGGGCAGCAGGTCACGGCCCCCTCCGGCACCGCCGGCAAGCTCATCACCTCCGACCGCTGGTACTTCGCGGCCGCGGTCTCGGAGGAGGAGGCCCTGCGCCTGTCCAAGGAGAGCTCCGTCACCGCCCGCTTTTCCGGTTCCTTCAGCCAGGACGTCCCCATGACGCTGGAGCAGGTGGGGGAGGCGGTGGACGGCCGTGCGGTGGTGGTCCTCTCCTCCAACCGCTATTTGTCCCAGATCACTCTGCTCCGCGGCCAGACAGTGGAGCTCATCTTCGGCAGCAGCTCCGGCCTGCGCATCCCCAAGGCCGCTCTGCGCATGGTCACCCAGGAGTCCACCGATCCGGAGACCGGCGAGACCGTCCAGACCAACCTGGTGGGGGTCTATACCCTGGTGGGCGGCCGGGCAGAATTCAAGCCGGTGGAGATCCTCACCGAGGAGTCCGACTTCTATGTGGTCTCCCCCGCCACCGAGGGGCGGGCCGTCCTGCGGGCGGGGGACGAGGTCATCGTCCGGGCCACCGGGCTCTATGACGGGAAATTGCTGAATTTCTGAGGGCCGCCCATCCGGCAGCCCGTCACCTGTAGAGAAAGAGAGAGATTGCATATGTCCATCCAACAGCAGGTCCAGGCAGTCCGGGCCCGCATGGCGGCCGCGGCAGAGTCGTCCGGCCGCCGCCCGGAGGATATCGCCCTGTGCGCCGCCACCAAGGTGCAGAGCGACGACACCATCCGCGCCGCCATCGCCGCCGGCATCACCCTGTGCGGAGAGAACCGGGTCCAAGAACTCACCGCCCACCTGGCCGCCGGCGCCTATGAGGGCGCCCGGGTCCATTTTATCGGCCACCTCCAGACCAACAAGGTCAAGCAGGTGGTGGGACGGGTGGACCTGATCCAGTCGGTGGGGTCGGAGCACCTGCTCCGGGCTGTGGAGGCCCAGGCGGACAAGCTGGGCCTGGTTCAGGACATCCTGCTGGAGGTAAATATCGGCATGGAGGAGAGCAAGGGCGGGGTGGACCCGGCCCAGCTCCGTCCCTTGGCTGAGCTGGCTCAGTCCCTGCCCCATGTGCGCCTGCGGGGTTTGATGGCCATCCCGCCTATCAGCCCCCTCCCCGGTGCCAATCGGCCTTTTTTTGCAAAAATGTATCAGCTTTTTGTTGACATAAGACGCGAAATGTCCGATAATCAATGTGATATCGATTGCCTGTCCATGGGAATGAGCGGCGACTTTGAGGACGCCATCGCCGAGGGGGCCACGCTGGTCCGGGTCGGCACCGCGCTGTTCGGCCCCCGGCCGCCCATGCACACCGCCCGTTGAACCGGCGGCAGAGCTTACACCAAGGAAAAGAGAGGATACCGCTATGGGATTTATGGATGAACTCAAGCGCTTGGCCCACCCCTACGAGGATGAGGACGAGGACGATTTCGAGGAGTTTGAGCCGGCGCCTCGTGCTGCCGTCCCTGAGCGCCGGGACCGCTCCGAGCGGATGGACCGCACGGGCTCTTTGTACAGCGCCCCGGTCGAGCCGGAGCGCCGCAGCAACAAGGTCGTCAATATTCACACCACTACTCAGCTCCAGGTGGTGCTGGTAAAGCCAGAGCGCTTTGAGAACGCCAGCGAGATCGCCGACCATCTGCGGGAGAAGCGCACCGTGGTGCTCAACCTGGAGTCCACCAACAAGGAGATCGCCCGCCGCCTGCTGGATTTTCTTTCCGGCGTGGCCTATGCCAACGAGGGCAAGATCAAGAAGGTGGCCATCTCCACCTATATCATCACCCCCTACAATGTGGACATCCTGGGGGATCTGATCGACGAGCTGGAGAACAACGGGCTGTACTTCTGAGCAGATGGGACGCGTCGCCGTTCGGCCGCCGGGCCGGCTCCTCCCCCTCCTTTTGCTCCTGGCCCTGCTGTCCGGCTGCGCCGGCGGAGGGGCCGCCTCCGCCTCCGAAGACGAGGAGCCGCAGGCCCCGCTCCTCATGGAGCACGGCTGCCTCTCCATGGATCTGGACGGAGACGGCGCAGAGGAGGCCGTCCGCCTGTATGCCCTCCAGGCCGCGGACGACCTGCCCCCTGAGGCGCTGCCGCCGGAGGGCTCGGATTCCCGGAATCTGCTGTTCCGCTGGTATGTAGAGGCCCAGATTGGGGATGACTTGGTCACCTGTGACCTGAATGGCCGGTATTATTACTATTCTCCCCAGCAGGATCAGCCCCTGTTCTTCTCCATTCAGGACCGGCAGGGCGCGTCCCTGGTGGTGGCCGGTCTGATCCCACAGTCCAATGGGGCCGGGGCCGGCATGCTGGAAGTGCATGTCCTCTCCTATGACAAGGGAGCTTTTCAGGTCCTGGAGCTCCCCCTCTGGTCTATCCAGAGCGTTCAGGCCGGCATGACCGCCCAGATCACCGTACCAGAGACCGGCACCGTGGAGACGCTGGACCTGCTCCAATGGCTGGAGCTGCGGGGAGAGGGACCGCTCTATGAGGCGGACGGGACTCTCGCCTGGCCCTGCGCCCCCGCCTCCTGGGAGGAGGGGGATATCTATGCCCTGCTCCCAGCCGAAGAGGGTATCTGGACGGCCCAGCGGCTGTACGGACAGGCCCTGTCGGACTTGATGGGCTATCTGGTGACCCACCTCACCTGGGACGACGGCACTCCCGTGGTCCTGGAGCAGTATTTTGACTGGCGCGCCCAGAACGACGACGAGGTCCTGCGCTGAAAAAAGCGTTTTGATTTAGGAGGTAATGAATATGCTCACTCCTCAGGAGGTCTCCGAGCGCGCCTTTCCCAAGGCTTCCTTCGGCGGCTACAACATGGCTCAGGTGGATGAATTTCTGGATCTGCTCACAGCGGACTATACCTCACTGTACAATGAGAACGCCGTTTTGAAGAGCAAGATGAAGGTCCTGGTGGAGAAGGTAGAGGAGTACCGCGCCACCGAGGACGCCATGCGCAAGGCGCTGATGACCGCCCAGCGGATGGCCGACGAGCTGGTGAAGGAGGCGGAGGCCAAAAAGGCCCAGATCCTCTCCGACGCCGAAGGGGAGGCCAAGGAGCGGGTGGCCAATATCCGCAAGCAGGCCGGCGACGAGGAGTTCCGTCTGTCCGCCGCCCAATCCGCCACCGCTGCCTATGTGGCCAAGGTGCGGGCCCTCCACGAGCAGGAGCTGCGCTACCTGGACGGCCTTTCCCAGCTGTGCCCCGACGCCCCGGTCTCCCAGGCCGACCCGGTGGAGGAGGCCGTGGAGGAGATCGATGACAATGTCCAGCGCCTGGTGGCCCAGGCCATGGCAGACGCCACCGCCGAGAATCTAAAGGCCCAGGCCGCCCAGGAGGCTGCGGAGGGCCCAGAGGACCTGTCGGACACTGCAGAGTTCCCCCCCGCCCCCCAGGCGGAGGAGGAGCCTGAGGAGGAGCCGGTCCACGGCACCCGCCGCATCGACTTCGGCAACCTCCAGTTCGGCCGGGACTATGAGATCAAATAAGATCGCAGAGATACACTGGAAGCGCCCCCTCCGCCGTGCGGAGGGGGCGCTCTGCGCACCTATGACTGGAGCGTGCTAGACATGAAAATCCTCAACAAAATTCTTGACATTCCTCAATAAAGTGGATAGAATATAAGGGTATATCGTTATCATGCGCAGAAAAGGAAGAGTACCCGCCTCCGAGACGCACAGAGAGCCGCCGTTTGGTGCAAGGCGGACGGGAGGGGCTGGGGAAGATCACCTTGGAGCAGGGGGGCTGAACCTGAGTAAGCCCCTCCGGACGCCCCCGTTACCGGGCAGCATTTGAGTGGCTGGGACGGGATGCCCTTCCGGCAAGAAGAGTGGTACCGCAGAGGTCTTGTTCGCCTTTGTCTCTTTGAGAGACAAGGGTGTTTTTGTTTTTCCAGAGAGGAGTGGCTTTGATGAAGTGCCCTAAGTGCGGCCTTCTTATGGAAGAAGGGACTATGCACACGCAAAAATATCCCTTCTGGACCCAGCAGGAATTGCGTTTTTTTCACAGCCCCACGGATATGGTGGAACTGGGCCCCCTGGGTGATGACACCACCAGTATGTTCACGCGGGACCCGTTTCCGGAATTTCCCCACGCTATGCTCTGCCGGGCGTGTGGCCTGGTCACATTTCTATGTAATTTGATCGAAAAGTCTAAAAAAGACCCAGAATAGGAGGAAGCAAACCCATGGACTACAACAAGACCATCAATCTCCCCAAGACTGACTTCCCCATGCGGGCCGGTCTGCCCAACCGGGAGCCCGGGATGCTCCAGCGCTGGAACGACATGGACCTGTACCACGAGCTGCTGAAGAAGAATGAGGGCAAACCCCGCTTCGCCCTCCATGACGGCCCTCCCTTCTCCAACGGCAATCTGCACATGGGCCACGCCCTGAACAAGTCCATCAAGGACTTCATCACCCGCATGTACGCCATGCGGGGCCGCTATACCCCCTACATCCCCGGCTGGGATAACCACGGCATGCCCATCGAGTCCGCCATCATCAAGGAGCAGAAGCTCAACCGCAAGAAGATGAGCGTGGCAGAGTTCCGCACCGCCTGCCACAACTACGCCCAAAAATACATCGACATCCAGATGGAGGGCTTCAAGCGCATGGGTGTGCTGGGGGACTGGGAGCACCCCTATAAGACTATGGACCCCGGCTTTGAGGCGGAGGAGGTCAAGGTCTTCGGCTCCATGTACCGCAAGGGCTACATCTACAAGGGGCTTAAGCCCGTGTACTGGTGCCCCCACGACGAGACCGCTCTGGCCGAGGCGGAGATCGAGTACCAGGACGACCCCTGCACCACTGTCTATGTGAAGTTCCGGGTAAAGGACGATCTGGGCCGTCTGAGCCAATATGGCGACCTGTCCAACATGTACTTCGTCATCTGGACCACTACCATTTGGACCCTGCCCGGCAACCTGGCGATTGCCGTTCACCCCCGGGAGAGCTATGTGCTGGTCAAGGCGGACAATGGAGAGCTCTACATCGTGGCCGAGGCCCTGTGCGCCAAGGTGATGCAGGCGGGCGGCTTTGACCACTATGAGATCGTTAAGCAGTTCCGCGGCCAGGACTTCGAGTATATGAAGGCCCAGCACCCCTTCCTGGATAAGGAATCCCTGCTGTGCTGCGCCGAGTATGTCACCATGGATTCCGGCACCGGCTGCGTCCACACCGCCCCCGGCTTCGGCGCCGATGACTACGAGACCTGCAAGCGCTACAAGGTGGAGCTGGTGGTCCCTGTGGATGACCAGGGCCGCCACACTGACTACGCGGGCAAGTACGCCGGCCTGAAGACGGAGGAGTCCAACCCGGTCATCCTTGCCGACCTGAAGGAGAGCGGAGCCCTCTTCGCCAGTGAGGAGATCGTTCACTCCTATCCCCACTGCTGGCGCTGCAAAAAACCCATCATCTTCCGGGCCACCCCCCAGTGGTTCTGTTCCGTGGACTCCTTCAAGGACGAGGCGGTGGCCGCCTGCGACGATGTTCGGTGGCTCCCTGCCTGGGGCAAGGACCGGATGATCTCCATGATCCGGGAGCGGGCCGACTGGTGCATCAGCCGCCAGCGCCGCTGGGGCCTGCCCATCCCGGTGTTCTACTGTGCCGACTGCGGCAAGCCCATCGTCACCGACGAGACCATTGAGGCTGTGAGCAGGCTCTTCGGTGAGAAGGGCTCCAACGCCTGGTATGAGATGGAGGCCAAGGATATCCTGCCAGAGGACTTCGCCTGCCCCCACTGCGGCTCAAGGACGGGCTTCACCAAGGAGGAGGACACCCTGGACGGCTGGTTCGACTCCGGCTCCACCCACTTCGCCTCCATGCAGAAGGACCAGAATTTCTGGCCCGCCGACATGTATATGGAGGGTCTGGACCAGTACCGCGGCTGGTTCCAGTCCTCCCTGCTCACCGCCGTGGGCGCGCTGGGCAAGGGGGCTCCCTTCCAGGAGTGCGTCACCCACGGCTGGACCGTGGACGGCGAGGGCAAGGCTATGCACAAGTCCCTGGGCAACGGCGTAGACCCCGCGGAGATCTTTAAGAAGTATGGTGCCGACCTGCTCCGGCTGTGGGCGGGTTCTGCCGACTACCATGTGGACGTGCGCTGTTCGGACAACATCTTTAAGCAGCTCAGCCAGAACTATCTGAAGTTCCGCAATACCGCCCGGTACTGCCTGGGCAACCTGGACGGCTTTGACCCCGATCACCTGGTGTCCCCGGAGGAGATGCTGGAGCTGGACCGCTGGGCGGTGACCAAGCTCAACGAGCTGATCCGAAAGTGCTTTGCCGCCTACGACAACTACGAGTTCCATGTGGTCTCCCACGCCATCAACGACTTCTGTGTGGTGGAGCTCAGCTCCTTCTATCTGGACATCATCAAGGACCGTCTGTACTGTGAGGGAGTGGACAGCCTGGAGCGCCGCTCCGCTCAGACCGCTCTGTGGATGATCCTGGACACCATTACTAAGCTGTTCGCCCCCATCCTGGCCTTCACCTGCGACGAGATCTGGCAGGCCATGCCTCACCGGGAGGGTGACGACCCCCGCAATGTGGTTCTCAATGAGATGAACCAGCCCTTCCAGGACTACGACATGGGCGCGTTGGTCTCCTGGACTGCTCTGATCCAGCTGCGGGACGGGGTGAACGCCGCCCTGGAGGCCGCGCGGAACGAGAAGAAGATCGGCAAGAGCCTGGAGGCCCACATCACTCTGGTGCGGGCCCAGGACCAGGCGGACAACCTGACCGCCCTTCAGGAGAAGTTCCAGGACCAGTGGGCCGACCTGTTCATCGTCTCCGACGTGGAGGTGTCGGACGACCCGGCTCTGTACGCCCAGGGGAGCGACACCCCCATCGCCGGTGTGCGGGTACTGGTGAGCGAGGCCAATGGAGACAAGTGCGAGCGCTGCTGGAAGCACCACCCCCTGGTGGGTGCCAATGCGGCCCATCCCACCCTGTGCCCCCGGTGCGCCAAGGTGGTCCAGGCCATCCATCTGTGATCGGGTCCTCCTTTCCTTCTGACTAACGATCAGAAGTCCCGCCGCTCAGGCTCCTGAGCGGCGGGACTTTTCTTATTCCCCCGTTATTCCGCATGTACAAAGGGGCATGAAAAGGCTCCGGCACAGCCTTTCCTGTGCCGGAGCCCAAATGGTTTCTGGTCGTTCAGCTGAGATAGGACAGGGGATTCACCGAGGTGCCGTTCACCCGCACCTCAAAGTGGCAGTGGGTGCCGGTGGACCGGCCGGTGCTGCCCGCCTTGGCAATCTGCTGTCCCTTGTACACCTTCTGTCCTGCGGACACCAACAGGGAAGAGTTATGGCCGTAATAGGTCTGGGTGCCGTTGTCGTGGGTGATGATGACCAGATAGCCATAGCTCCCCTTGTAGCCGGCGAAGGTGACGGTGCCGCCGTCTGCCGCCTTGATGGCCGCACCGTAGGAGGCGGAGATATCGATGCCGGAGTGGTAGCTGTAACTGCCGAAAATATTCCGCCCGCCAAAGTAGGAGGTGATCCGCCCCCGGATGGGCCAGGAGTAGCTTCCAGTGGAGGCTGTCTTAGGCTTCTCCTTGGTCCCCACCGCCTTGACTGTTGTGGTGGGCTCGCGCAGGGTGGTGGAGGACAGGATCTCCCGCTGGGTCTCGCTCCCGTTCACATAGGTCACCTGGGCGTGGACCTGGGCCTCGCCCTCTGTACCCTGGGTCAGGATCTTCGAGTCCCCCACATACATGCTGGAGTCCTTCACCTCCTCCACCGGGCATGCGATGGGCTCGGTATAGGTCACGTCGTCCACCGTAGTCACCGACAGCAGCGGGATCTGCTCCTTCACATTGAGCACGTCCCCGATCATCAGTCGGTTGATATCGATGCCCGGATTCAGCGCCTTCAGGTCGCTGACAGACATGTCGTTGGCATAGGCGATGGCGTTGAAGGTGTCTCCCTTCACCACCGTGTAGGTGGTGTCGCCAGTGGTGTTGGCCATCAGGGCGGTCTGGAGCTCCTCGGCGGTCATCTGCCCCTCCTCCGAGTAGACATCCTCCACCTGGATGTCGTCTACAAATTCAGCGGAGATGGTGTTCTCATTCACATACTGGCCCTTCAGCTGGTCCAGCACGGACTCCAGGGCTCCCATCTCCTCCACGGAGCCCACCGCCACGCCGTTGACGCTGACCTGATAGCGGCGCAGGCCATCGGCTACCTGGCTGAGCTGCTCCAGGAAGTAGTTCTCCACCTGGTCGGGCTGGGTCAGCTCAGACCGCAGGGAAAGGGTGAAATCATAACCGATCTGCCCCTCCACCTGGTAGTCGTGTCCCAGGATCTCCGTGCCTCGGCGCTCCACCTGAGCCACCGCGTCGGCTACCACAGCCTGGTCGCTCACCACACCCAGAGTATCCCCGTCCACCGTGACAGTGTAGGCCGGGGCGTATAGGGTGGAGACAGTCAGCGCCAGTCCCAGCGCTCCGGACACCGCCAGAAAGGTGACCGGACCGGTGGCGCGGTTCCCCCCCGCCAGGTCATGGACCGTGTGGATCACACGGCGGCCATGGAACCGGGCCCACTGATAAAAATGCTTCCAATCTGTGACCACCCGGCGCGCCAGCAGCCCCAGCTGCTCCTGAGCTGACAGCTCCCGGCCGTCACTCTGCCGGGGCCGGCGGCCGGCGGGCTTGTGCAAAACCTCGTCCATGAATCATGACCTCTTCCAGATCAAATTTCCCGCTGCCCCAAAAGTGACAGAACGGAAAAGAAAATGTTACAATTTGGTTACAAATGTACTATACACGCAATCCCGCTTTACGTCAACCCCTTTTTCTCCTCTCCAAATGTAAATTTTTTATTTCTTTTTCTCGTCTTTTTCCGGTTTTTTCACGATATCTTGTGGCCCCTGTCCCGTCCTCCCCACTCTGTCCGTGGGCTCCCCTGTGCCCCCCGTTTTCCCGCCTCAAATTTTTGGCGAAATCACAATATCCTCTCCTATTTTTCCGCTTCTCCGTGTCAAATCGGGGATCCAAATAGATCCTCTCCTGTTTTTCCGCAAAAAATGTTGCGTTTCTCGAAAGGGCGCTGTATAATATTACGTCAACACGAACACCTCCCCTTTTGGGAGCGCTTCCCGCTGATCTGCGGCGATCCGCCATTTGAGCCTCCTCTCCGGCGTCTCATATGGTTTTGTGTCTTTAAATGAGAAGCGGCCGCAAAGCGCGAAAAACAGAGACGTGCCGCCATGATCGCCCACGCCGGCCACGGTATGGCCGCCCCGCGGGCCTGATGCCCCGCAGGGACCCCAGATATTTAAATGCTTGGCGGAAATAAATTCCGCCTGCGTCAAGCTTTTTCTTCCGGACAAAAGCTTGTACGCGCCATTCGGCGCGCCCCATCGGCGATGGGGCCCCGAGTGGTCTTGCCATATTGCTGGTAGGAGGAAAAATGATGAAGAACGAAAAACTGAGAAATATTGCCATAATTGCCCACGTTGACCATGGCAAGACCACTCTGGTGGATGAGATGCTCAAGCAGTCCGGCGTGTACCGGGAAAATCAGGCCGTGGTGGAGCGCGTTATGGACTCCAACGACCTGGAGCGCGAGCGGGGCATCACCATCCTGGCCAAGAACACCGCCATCCAGTATCAGGATGTGAAGATCAACGTCGTGGATACTCCGGGCCACGCCGACTTCGGCGGCGAGGTGGAGCGCATCCTGAAGATGGTCAACGGCGTCATCCTGCTGGTGGACGCCGCGGAGGGCCCCATGCCTCAGACCCGCTTCGTGCTGTCCAAGGCCCTGGAGCTGGGCCACCGGGTCATCGTGGTAGTAAATAAGATCGACCGCCCCGACCAGCGGGTGTACGAGGTCATCGACGAGGTGCTGGAGCTGCTGCTGGACCTGGATGCCACCCCGGAGCAGCTGGACTCCCCCATGCTGTTCTGCTCTGGCCGTCAGGGCACGGCCTCTGTCCAGCCCGATGTGGCGGGCAGCGACCTGAAGCCCCTGTTCGACACCATTCTGGAGTATATCCCCGCCCCCGAGGCGGACGTGGACGCCCCTTTCCAGATGCTGGTCTCCTCCATCGACTACAACGAGTTCGTGGGCCGCATCGCCATCGGCCGCATCGAGCGGGGCGCCATCAAGCAGAACCAGGAGATCGCGGTGTGCAACTACCACGACCCCGACGCCGCCCCCAAGAAGGCCAAGGCCACCGCGCTGTATGAGTTCGACGGCCTGGGCAAGGTCCCCGTCACCGAATCCACCGCCGGCAACATCATCGCCATGAGCGGCATCGGCGACGTGACCATCGGGGACACCATCTGCGCCCCCGACGCGGTGGAGCCCATCGAGTTCGTGAAGATCTCCGCCCCCACCATTGAAATGACCTTCTCCGTCAACGACTCCCCCTTTGCCGGACGGGAGGGCAAATTCGTCACCTCCCGCCAGCTGCGGGAGCGGCTGATCCGGGAGACCATGAAGGACGTCTCCCTCCGGGTGACCGAGACCGACAGCACTGATGCCTTCAACGTGGCCGGCCGGGGTGAGATGTCCCTGTCCATCCTCATCGAGACCATGCGCCGAGAGGGCTATGAGCTCCAGGTCTCTCCCCCCCGTGTTCTGTATCAGGAGATCGATGGTGTGAAGTGCGAGCCCATCGAGCGCCTGGTAGTGGATGTGCCCTCTGACTGTGTGGGTGCGGTGATGGAGAAGATCGGCTCCCGCAAGGGCGACCTGGTGGAGATGACCCCCGTGGGCGACCGGATGAAGGTGGAGTTCCTGGTCCCCGCCCGGGGCCTGTTCGGCTACCGCAACGAGTTCCTTACCGACACCAAGGGCGAGGGCATCATGGCTTCCGTCTTTGACAGCTACGCCCCCATGAAGGGGGAGATCCAGCGCCGGAACACCGGCTCCCTGGTGGCTTTCGAGACCGGCGAGGCAGTGACCTACGGCCTGTTCAACGCCCAGGAGCGGGGCGTGCTGTTCATCGGCGCCGGCACCCCGGTGTACGCCGGCATGGTCGTGGGTGAGACCCCCAAGGCAGAGGACATCTCCGTCAACGTGTGCAAGAAAAAGCAGCTGACCAATATGCGGGCCTCCGGCTCTGACGATGCCCTGCGCCTCATCCCGCCCCGCCAGATGTCTCTGGAGCAGTGCCTGGAGTTCCTGGCTGACGACGAGCTGCTGGAGTGCACCCCGGAGAACCTCCGGCTGCGCAAGCGCATCCTGGACCACGGCGACCGGATGAAGGCCCTGAAGGGCGGCCAGAAGTGATCCCCCTTCCATGCCAGAACACCCAAAGCGAACAAACGGCCCCTCCCCCGGCCTGACCGGCGGCTGGGGCCGCTTTTTCATCCCCCGAAAGGAGGCCTCTCCATGACCACCCGCCGGCGGCGCTGGGACGTGCTGCTCTCCGCTGCCCTGTTCCTGCTCCTCGCCCTCCTCTTCGTCCCTGAGTGCGACGACTGCTACTTCATCTACTGGGACTTCGCCTCCTGGAAGGACTTCCTGCTGGTCCGCCCCATCCCCCAGGAGGGCGTGGTGCTGGGCGTCCCATCCAACGGCCGGTATCTGGGCAACCTGCTGGGGCTGATCCTGGGCAAGCTGGCGTTTTCCCCCCTCTGGCCCCTCCGGGTGCTGATCCTGGGGGGCGGGATGCTGGGACTCACCCTGCTCCTCTCCCGCTTCTTCCAGGGCGGGCCGGCAGGCGGCCGGGAATCCTTTGCCCTGGCCCTCTTCCTGGTGGTATGGGCCCCCTGGGGCATCTGGCAGCAGGTGTACAGCTGGTCTGCGGCCTGGGCCAACTATCTGGCCCCCACCCTGCTCCTGCTCCCCCTGCTTCTCCTGCTCCGCCAGGGGCGGCCGGACCGCTGGCCCCTCGTCCTGCTCCTCTCCCTGTCCATCGGTCTGTTCACCGAGCACAATACCGCCTATCTGGTCCTCCTCTCCTCCGCTATGGCTCTGGCCGGACTGGTCCCCGCCCTCCGGGGCCTCCTGCCCGCCCCGTCTCTCCGGGCCGCCCTGCTGGCAGGCAGCTGGGCCGGGCTGGCCCTGAGCATGACCAACTCCGTCTTCGCTCAGGTGGACAGCGGCCTGCGGGGGGTGGGGCTGGATCTGGCCCGGGACAACCTGCCTGTCATCTTTACCGAGGTCCTCCTCCGCCCCATTCCCCTCTGCCTGACCATCAGCCTCCTGCTGCTGTGGCTGGTACGGCGGCAGGGCTGCCCCCGCTGGAGGCTGTGGGCCTGCCTCCTCCTCCCCCTCCACCTCTACATCGGCTATGACCGCCTTCTGGTCGTTCTGAAGCGGCGGGACCTGTACCGGGAGGAATGTCTTTGGCTGGGCCTGGCTCTGGCCCTGCTCTGGCTGATCCTGGCGGCCGAGTGGCGGGGCGGCGCGGACAGGCGGGAGCTCTGGTTCTGGGTGGCCTCCCTGCTGGTGGTCACCGGCCCCATGCTGGTGGTCTCCCCGGTGAACGCCCGGATGTTCTTCTCCAGCTACCTGTTTCTGTGCCTGGCCGCGTCAGTGCTCTTCCGACGTGCCCGGGCAGAGGGCCTGCGGCCCCTCACCCGCCTGAATCGGGCGGCTGCCGCCGCTGGGGTCCTGCTGGTGGCAGTGTATGCCTGCAACGCTGCCGTCTGGGTCCATCGGCTGGACACCGCCCGCGCCCAGGCTGACGGAGGCGCCAGCCAGATCACCCTGCCCCTGGTCCCCTTTCCCCAGTTCACCGCCAATGAGATGGCAGGCAAGGGAGACATCGTCTATCTGGTCTACCACCAGCAGCCTTGGGACATCTCATTTACCTTTGTGCCCTATGAGGACTGGGCGGAGGGGTGAGCTTTTCTCTCCTATTTGTATTTTTTCGACATGTCACAACAGAAAGGACTGATCGTTTGAAGCGGCACACCGTCCCCTGGCGGAAGCTGGCTGTCCTTATCCCTGCCGCCCTTCTGGGGGCCGCAGGGGGCTACTTCTTCATGTGGGCTCTGGACCCCTATGGAATGACTGTCCTGCTGCCCTCCCTGGCCTGCCTGATCCTCTCCTTCTGGCTCCAGGCCATCCTGCACGAGGGCGGTCACCTGGTCTGCGGCCTGCTCTCCGGCTACCGCTTTCTCTCCTTCCGGGTGGGCTCTTTCACCCTGCTCCGCCAGAATGGCCGCCTGGTCCTGCGCCGCTTCTACCTCCCCGGCACTGGCGGCCAGTGCCTGCTGGAGCCCCCAGACGGGGACGAGGTCCCCTTCCGGCTTTATAATCTTGGGGGCGGCTTGGCCAATCTGCTTTCCGCCCTGGCGGCGGCCCTGACCGCCTTTCTCCTCCCCTTTCCCTGGCCGGTCTTCCTGCTGATCTTTGCAGCTGCCGGCCTGTTTCTGGGGGCCGTCAACCTCATCCCTCTCTCCATGGACGGGGTGGCCAACGACGGCTTCAACCTGCACCTGCTCTCCCGCAGCCCCCAGGCCCGCCGGACCTTCGCCCTCCAGCTGCGGTGCCACGCCCTCCTCCAGCGGGGCATCCCCCTCCGGGACCAGCCCGCCCGCTGGTTCCAGCTCCCCCAGGACCTGGAGCCCCAGGACCCCTTTACCGCCGCCGCCCTATCCTTCCTCCCCAGCCGGCTCATGGACCAGGGGGACCTGTCCGGGGCGGAAGCCGCTTTCCGAACCCTGCTGGACGTCCCCTCTGGCCTGCTGGACATCCAGCGGTGGGACCTGACGGTGGATCTGCTCTCCTGCTCCCTGCTCCTGGGCCGCTCCCAGGAGGAGCTGGCCCCCCTCCGCACCCCTGCCCTTCTCCATTACTGCAAGGCTACCCGGAAGTTCACCCCCTCCACCAGCCGCATGGAGTTCCTCTGGGCTCTGCTGGCCCAGCGGGACCCGGAGGCCGCCCTGCTGTCCTGGCGTCAGTTCCAGCGCTGTGCGCCCCGCTGGCCCTATCCCGCCACCCTGGACACGGACCGCCGCCTGATGGAGCTTGGCCTCCAGCGCGCCCAGGGGCAGGGGTTTCCCCTGCCTCCCCTCTGACCACCCCAACTTTTTCGGAATATTTCTTCCATTTTCGTTCTGTTTATGTCTTTTTTTGCAATATCTTGTGAACACTTTATGAATTTTAGCACTCTCTGCTTGACAGTGCTAATTTCAGTGCTATACTAAGGGCGTACCAAGAAAGAGGGGGACCTGAGAGGTCCCCCGGCAGGCACGAAATAAGGATCGCGAATGGAGGAATGACTTATGTTGCCTAGCATTTTTGGTGAGAACCTGTTGGATGAATTCTTTGATGAGCCTTGGGAGAAGAGCCTGTTCGGCGCCCGGAATCCCCTATACGGCAAGCACGCCAAGAATCTGATGAAGACCGACGTGAAGGAGACCGGGGACCACTACGAGGTGGATATCGACCTGCCCGGCTTCCAGAAGGATGAGATCAGCGTGGAGCTGCAAAACGGCTATCTGACCATTCAGGCCGCCAAGGGCTTGGACCGGGACCAGAAGGACCAGGAGGGCCGCTACATCCGCCAGGAGCGGTACAGCGGCACTTGCAGCCGCAGCTTCTATGTGGGCGATGTGCAGCCCGAGGAGATCAATGCCAAATATGACAGCGGCATCCTGATGCTGACCCTGCCCAAGAAGGACCAGCAGACCCTGCCCACTCAAAACCGCATTGCCATTGAATAAGTTCTCTCCGAAATGCCCCCGCTGTGTACACAGCGGGGGCATTTTTTTGCTCTGGCACCAAGCTTCTCTTTTCTGTACGGGGCAGCGGGCAGTTCAAGCCAAATATTCCTGCCTTTCAAATTTGCTGATGGTCCTCTTTTTTGTATCGCGAGACAGATATGAAACACTTTTGAGACAGCATCATTTCTAAAAAACCCCCTTTTTTCTGCCGTTTTCCCGTAATTTTTAATAAAATTAAGTTGGCACAGAACTTGCTTGTATTAATCTATGGAATTCCAAAACAAACTATAAAATGGGAGGAAATTTGAATGAGTAATGCTGTTCCGCAGAAGAAGACCTTCTTCCAGATCGCCAACAAGAACTTTATTATGCTCTTTGTGGCGTACACGGTCATCTGCATCACCCACTCTATGACCAACTCTGTCACCAGCGCAGGCTGGCGGCTGGCCGGCATGGACCTGACCACTATCGGCCTCATTGCCAGCGCCATGAGCTGGGCCGCCTTCATCATCCGCCCCTTCTCTGCCCCTATTACCGACCGCGGCAACAAAAAGCTGATCTACATCGCTGCAGTGGGGGCCCTGACCCTGGCTGTGTTCATGTATTCGCTGAGCATGGACAACTCCGCCTTTGCAGTGCCGGCCAAAATTATCCACGGCGTATCCTGGACTTTTATCTCCACTATTACCGCCGTCATCGTCAGTGAGTATGTTCCCCGGGAGGATCTGGGGACCGCCATGGGATTTTTCATGATTTCCCAGATGATCGCTTCTGCGGTCTCCCAGCCTGTGGCCTTTGCCCTGGCCGAGTACATGGGCTATGCCTCCATGCTGCTGGTCTTTACCGCCATCTCCGCCTTCGGTCTGGTGCTGGTGTGCTTCACCGCCCCCACCAAGGTCCCAGCGCGCCTGCCCGGCCAGTCCATGTTCGGCGGCCTGAAGCTGAACAACCTGTTTGCCAAGGAAGCCATCTCCCCCATGATCATCAATGTGGCCTTTCAGGGCACCCGGACCGGTATCACCGTCTTTATGGCTGCCTTTGCCCTGGAGGAGCTGGGGATCGCCAATATCGGCGTGTTTGCCACCGCCGCCTCTCTCATGGGCTGGGTCGCCCGCCCCGCCCTCGGCATTCTCCTCGACAAGAAGGGACCCATTGCCACCCTGATCCCCGCAGGCCTGTTCTTCTCTGCAGGCCTCCTGTGTCTCGCCTTTGCCCAGGATCTGACCTGGTTCATTATCTCCGGTATCCTGATCGGAATCGGCCAGAATGGCATTTCTCCCGTACTGATGACCATCTCTATGCGCACCGTTCCTGCGGAGCGGAAGGCCGCTGCAAATTCCACCAACTACCTGGGCATGGACATCGGTTCTGCACTGGCCTCCACGGTGGGCGGCGTGCTGTGCGCTGTGTTCGGTTACCGTGTGGGCTTTGCCGCCTTTGTCGTCCCTGTGGTCCTGGCCGTTGCCCTGGCTGTGGTAATTTTGTCCAGATTGGAAAAGCAGGAAAGGACTGCCTGACTGTTTCGCTCCCCCACATTTCGGTCAGGGCTGTGGTATAATCGTTATATTTCACCCACGGGCCTGGGGGCGGCTCAGCTGCGTATGTCCTCCCCCTCCCGGAGCAACGCCGAAACGAATAAAGGAGCGATGGGATATGCACTCAGACATTACGTTCATTGCCTCGGACCTGCTGGCCGCCGAAAAGGTCCAGAATATTTTGCGGGAATCCCCTGCCAACTGCCAGGTGGTCCTCTCCAATACCCAGGATCTTGAGGAGGTATCCCGCAGCCAAGTAGCCCAGGGCGCCAAAGTTCTGATCGCCTTCGGCATGTTTGCAAAAATCGTGCGCCAGAGCGTGGATGTCCCCGTAATTATGGTGGATCTGCAGGCGGAGGACGTTATGGACGCTCTGCTGGAGGCATCTAAGCTGGGAAAGCGCATCGCTATCTTTGGCTTCCGCCGAGTTCTGAAGGATGTGTTTTATGTCCGGGACCTGCTCTCCATTGATCTGGTATGGCTTCCTACTGTGTCCCCGGAAAAGATCCCCCATGAGCTGGAGAAGGTCCAGGACATCGATGTACTGGTGGGGGGCTACTATCAGGCCAGGATCGCCAAGCAGTACGGGATCCCGACTGTACTCATCAAGACCCGGGATTCCGAGATCCGAAAGGCCATCTCTCTGGCCCAGTCCTATCTGGAAAAGCGGCAGGATGAATCCGAGACCGGGACCCCCATGATGGAGTCCTCCATCTATGCCGCCATTACGGTGGACTGCCTGGGTGAGATCCTGATGATGAATCGGCTGGCCAGCGAATATCTGAAGCTGGACCAGCTCAATGCAGTCGCCTTTTCTGTGGATGACGTCTGTCCCCAATTCAGCCGCATCGCTGACGTCATCTCTACTCGCCGTCCCTATCTTAATCAAATCGCCAAGCTGGAAGACCGAATCTTTCTCTACCATGCGGAGCCCATCCTGCGGAAGCGGGACGGCACGCTGGAGGGTGTGTCGGTCATCTTTCAGGACGTAAACACGGTCATGAGCTCCGAGGTCAGTATCCGCCGTACGCTCACCACCAAGGAAAATCAGGCTGTCTATTCCTTTGACCACATTCTGGGGAACAGCCCCTGCATGACGCAGGCGCTCAGGCTGGCCCTGCGCTACTCCAAGGTGGACGAGACTGTGCTCATCCAGGGGGAGACGGGTGTAGGCAAGGAAATGTTTGCTCAGGGAATTCATCGGGCCAGCCGCCGGCGGGACATGCCATTTGTGGCTGTCAACTGCGCCTCCCTCCCAGAAAGCATTCTGGAAAGTGAGTTGTTCGGCTATGTAAAGGGAGCCTTTACCGGAGCCAGCCGGGACGGCAAGCGGGGCCTGTTCGAGTGTGCTCATACCGGAACTATTTTTCTGGATGAGATCGGTGAGATCTCTCCCTCCATGCAGGGCAAGCTGCTGCGTGTCCTGCAGGAGCACAGCATCCGCCGCATTGGTGCTGAGACTCCCATTCCCATTGACATCCGCATTATTGCTGCCACCAACCGTGATTTGGTCTCTATGGTCCGGGAGGGCACCTTCCGGGCAGATCTGTACTTCCGCATCAATGTGCTGGGACTGTGTATCCCGCCTCTGCGCCAGCGCCAGGGGGACATTATCCTGCTGGCCGACGCCTTTCTCTCCGAGACCTCGGAGCGGGCGGGACGCTATCTCCGCTTCAGCAGCCAAGCCAAAGCCGCCATGCTCCGTTATGACTGGCCCGGAAACATCCGGGAACTCCAGAACATGGTGCGCCGGGTCAGCGTCATCAGCGACTCCGATGAGATCGGTCCGGAGCTGGTGGAGACCTATATTCAGGAAAACAGGGGGCTTTCCGCCGCCGGTGGGAGCCTCCGCAGCCGCTATACGCTGGAGGAAGCCCTGGCCCTCAGCGGCGGCAACAAGCTCCGGGCCGCCGAACTGCTGGGCATCAGCCGCGCCACCTTGTATCGGATGCTGGAGCGAAAGGGGATGTAAGCTTGCTCAATACGATCCTGTTTTTTGTTTTTATCGTGCTTGCCCTAATCCTGGGGACCAGGCTGAACATCAACATTGGCCTGATCTCGCTCAGCTTTGCCTTTCTGCTGGGCACCACAGCAGGCGGTCTGACCCCCGGCGGCGTGGTCGCCCTCTTTCCAGTGCCCCTGTTTTTTAACTTTATGGTGGCCACATTTCTCTTCGGCTTTGCCCAGGAAAACGGGACACTGAAAAAAGTGGCGGAACATCTGCTCTACTCCTGCCGGGGGGCAGGCTGGCTTCTGGGTCTGTTGTTTTTCGGCGTGTCCGCCATTGTGGCCGGTCTGGGTGCTGGTGGGGCCGCTCCCTTCTTCATGTCTGCCATCTGCTTCAGTTTGGCTCTCCAGGCGGGCATCGATCCGCTCCTGGTATCCGTGGCGCTTTGGACCTCCTCCATGGTGGGTGGCAGCATGCCCTGGACCTCCGGGTATGCTACCAATGTGGGACAGCTGGAGATCTACTTCGATCTCTCCACTTCCTCGGGATATGTGGTGGACTTCTTTACCTTCCGCGGAATATTTTACACCATTCTGTATGTGGCAATGTTTGTTCTCCTGAGGGGCTGGCGGGTCAGATCCTCGGCGGTCTCTCTCACCAGACCGGCCCCGTTTGATACTGGGCAGCGGCAGACGCTCTTTATCATCCTCGGCATCATCGCTATGATCGTGGTGCCTGCCGCAGTCCAGCTGCTGTTCCCCAATCCTGTGACCCAGTGGATCAGCACCTACTGCAGCTTTCAGTTTCTTGCGGTCATCGGCATCACGCTGAACGTGCTTCTGAAAACTGCGGATTATCACCGCGTAGTTCAGACGCGCATCCCCTGGGACACCCTGCTGATGCTCTCCCTGACCGGCATGTACATGGCCCTGGCCAACTCCATGGGGGTCGTCAGCTATCTGTCCGATCTGCTCCAGAACACCATCCCCGCCCATTGGATCCTGCCTGGGGTAGTGCTGGTCATG
Organism: Lawsonibacter asaccharolyticus; assembly: GCF_022453915.1. NCBI lineage: Bacteria > Bacillati > Bacillota > Clostridia > Eubacteriales > Oscillospiraceae > Lawsonibacter > Lawsonibacter asaccharolyticus. Next base: position 106,062 of record NZ_CP091870.1, on the reverse strand, counting down.
TGTGTGCTCAGCTTTTTCGTCTCAGGCGGCGTGGTGGTTCCCATGATGCTTCCTCTGCTTTCCGCCCTGTCCTCTGCCTCCGGTATGCCAGTGGGGACCATTTACTGCGGGATGCAGATGGGCCTGACCGCCAGCAGCATCAGCCCCTTTTCCCAGGGGGGCGCCGCCGTGCTCACCGGCTGCAGTGATGAGTCCCTCCGCCGCAGGCTGATCCGGCAGCAGACCATCCTCGCCCCCATTTTTTCCGCAGTTCTTGTTTTTGTCGCAATTCTAGGCGGCTTTCGTCTGGTCGGTTAACGACAGACAGCCGCAGAAAGGAGGGGGACCACCTTGCACTATGTCCCCTATTTGGAAGGCCGCTTCCATACCGCCTCCCCTGATTCCCAGGGCGTTCCCAGCGGTGCGATCCTGCAGTTTCTGACCGAGCTGGACCGCCTGGATGTCGATCTCCACAGTCTGTACATCTTCCGCAACGGCTTTCAACTGCTGGGTGCCAACCGCCGTCCCTATCAGGGCGACACCCCCCGGCGCATCTATTCCGCTGCCAAGGCCCTCACCGGCCTAGCTGTTCTGTTCGCCATTCAGGAAGGACTAGTCTCACTGAAGACACGCCTGACTCAGCTTTTTCCGGAAGATCTGCCCGAAACAGTCACCCCCAGGATGGAATCCATCACCGTCTACCATCTCCTGACCATGACCACCGGCCATGATCGGGACACCTTCCGACCGGTGCTCAACAGCACCAACAGCGTCCGCGCCTTTCTGGAGGAGCCTCTGGACTTTGAACCCGGCACCCATTTTCTCTACAACAACGGTGTCCCCCACATCTTGGGCCTGATCGTGAAGAAAGTCTCCGGCATCAACTATCTGGACTTCCTGCTCCCCCGCTTTCTGGAGCCCCTGGGCATCTACTGCACTGTGGAACAGACCCAGCGCGGGGAGCTGGAGGGCTCCCGCACCATGTGTACTGCGGAAGGTTTCGCCAAGCTCTCCCTGTTCTATCTTCAGGAGGGCAATTGGAATGGACAACAGCTGCTGGACGCCCGACTGGTGCGGGCAGCTGTCTCCTTCCAGGTCCCTACCCGGCGCTGCTCCTCTATCTCCTTCATGCACAGCGACCAGCTGGCAGGCTACGGCTTCCAGCTCTGGCGCAACGCCCGGGAGGGAGCCCGCCTGGACGGCGGCCGCAGTCAGTTCGGTTTTCTGTTCCCGGACAAGGAAATGGCCATCGTCTGCAACGCCATTGAGGAGGACAGCGGTCTGATCCCTGCCGTCCTCTGGGATACCCTCTATTCAGCCATACAGCCCCAAGCCGTCCCCGACCATGGAGAATCCGCCCGTCTCAAGTCCTATCTGTCCCATTGGTCCTGCGCTCCGCGCACAGCGGCACAGCCCAGCTTTCTGGACGACTACTACGGCTGCGTCTATGTGCTGGAGGAGAACCCCTGGCATCTGCGCACCCTCTCTCTGTCCCTGCGGGAGGGACAGCCCCATATTTCCCTGGAAACGGATCAGGAATCCTGTACTCTTCAGGTCGGTCTCCATGGGGATTGGATCGCCAATGATGCCTTTCTTTCCATGCCCAGGGAAAACGAACGGCTGAACATGATGTTTCACACGGGTCCGGTCCGGCACTGGGTCAGCGGTGGCTGGGCCTCTGATTTCTGCTTCATCTTTCAGGTCCGCTCCACAGATTGGATGGACTACAATACATTTTACTGCCGTTTCAACGGCCAGCGTCTCAGCCTTGTTGTAGAATCCAACATGGAGCGAATGAGCCACTGCCGCCGCCGCATTCCCATGCGGCCCTGGCCCTATCCAGATCATCAAATCGAGGGAAAACGTCAATCTGCAAACTGAGGAGGAACCTTTTATGCCCATTCTGAATCTGAACCATGTTTCACTCTACTATGAAGAATTCGGTCGGGGAGACCGCTATCTCATCCAGGCGCAGCAGTTTGTCAACAGCCATATCTACTATACCAAGGATCTGGCGGACCGCTGCGGCTTTCATGCCTTCATCATCCGAATTCGGGGCTATGCCCCCTCCTCCATGGTCACAGAGGACCTGGGAGACGACTGGTATGACGTATGGGCTCAGGACGTAGTGGATTTTGCCGATGCCATGGGGATAGAAAAATTTTTTTACACCGGCCACTCCCACGGTGCCGGCATTGGCTGGCATCTGTGCATGAACCACCCGGACCGCCTGCGGGGCTTTTTTGCCAGCGGGAGTGGTCCCCATCTCAAGGACGGCAAGCCAACCGGCTCTGCCCGCATGGACACCATCAACGCAGCGAAAAGCCGGGAGACCTGGGTCCCCTATGCGGAAAAGCAGGCCTCTTACTGTGCCAAGGCGTTTGTTCCTCTGGAGTCTGACCCCGTCATCGGCGGAGAGGCCAAAAAAGCGGTAGAGCAGACTGTGGAGTTTTGGACCAACATGCCCGCCCAGTCCGCTGTTCTCAATCCCCGGAAACCCTTTGCAAAAGTTCAGACAGAGGAGGAGCTTGCCCAGGTGCTGGGCCGCATCACTGTCCCCACCATTATGATGGGCGGGACCGAGGACAACATCAGCAGCCCCGAACTGATGCTCCGTACTCTCAGGGCCCTGAAAGGCTCCAAGCTGGTACTCCACCAGGGGGTGGACCATGTTGACCTTCCCATTAAGTGCAGGGAGGACTATGTGGGGGATATTATGGCTTTCTGTCAGGAGCGGGGTCTTCTGTAATCCAGCACCCTCTCCCGCTGGCAGGGACGGCATACTGCCCCCGGACACTGATACGATAAAGAGAGATGCGGCTACCGGCTTTGAAAAGGGGACGCGTCAATATTAATAAACGGTCACATGAATGTTGGTGTGAGGGACTGGACGGATGCCGTCTTTTGGGGCAAGGGCACAAAAAGACCGCGCAGGCGATACGGGGCAACTCCCATAAGGAAGTTGCCCCGTATCTGGGTACTTGTAAGTGAAAATCATTTGATTAGGACGGCGTGGCAGTTGCTATGCCGTCTTTTTCTTGCGCTTCCGCATGGCTCGGTAATAAGCCATCTATTCCTGTTCCAGCGTTTCCGGGTCGGGTTCTGTCCACAGGCCAATGGTATTGTAGTGGATATCCACTGTCTGATGCCGCTTGCCGTCCAATTTCTCCGGCTTGGATACCACGATCTTCTCAATAAACTCATGGACGATCTCAGGCGTCAGCTCCGTCAGTCGGGTCACCTGTCTGGCCCTCTCAATGAAACGCTGAAAATCGGCGGCGGTAGCATCCAGGATGGCTTCCATCTCCGGGATAGCCGCTTTCAACTGCGTCTGCTCGGTTTCCAGCGATACCGTCAGCGTGGAGAACCGTTCCTTGGACAGGCCCTTGGTCATGTCCTCGTAGCTTTTCTGGATAAGCTGGTCAATTTCCGTCACCCGCTGTTTGGCCTTGTCCAGTTCCTGCGTTTGGCGGTCAGCGCCTTTTTCTCTTGCAGGCCAAACCGCTCCTTGACCGCCTGCATCTCCTGAAAGGCGGTGTCCCGGTTACAGTTTACGCCGGTGACGAACATGGCCCGTTCCGTCCTCTCAACGGTTTTTTCTTCGTTCGCGGCGTAGTGGAGAACATTCCGCAAATCCAAGTAAGTGGTTTTCTCCGGGTTTTGGGCGTAGTCCACCACACGGGCAAGGCTGTCCTTGGCGGGCCAGATTTTAGTGGTCGCCATCGTCCACACCCCCGCTGGTGTAGGCCGTCAGGATCAGACCCGCCAACTCGTCCAGTTGGGCCGCTGTCCGCTCCATGGGCTGGGTAGTGGGATCATCCCGCAGGCCGTTGACCTGCCGGTAGAGTTCATGGAATCGTTGGCTGTGAAAAGCCGCCACAGGCTCCCCAGTGCCTACCCGCCGGAGATACCCGGACAGGGACAGGCCGCACCGCTTGGCTTGACGTTCCAGCTTTCTCTTTTCCTGTTCAGTCACCCGCACCTGGATGGCTGTTGTTCTCTTTCTGTAGGTCATGTTGAGCCGCTCCTTTCTGACCGGGGTTACAGGGGCGGAGCCCATTTCGGCGCAAAGCGCCGCCCGCTTTTGGGGCGCCCCCGGCAACACAAAAGCTATGCTCTCTACCCCACAAGACAGGGGTCAGGCGGCTTCTCTTTCTGCCGTGGCCGGGGGTGAACTGCCCTCCTTTCAGCCGGTCTAAAAGAGCAAAAAAGAAGCCGGTACATAGACGCACCGACCCCAGCGGGAGCCTTGCTCTCGCTGAGGTTCTTGTGTTGGTTGTCTATGTACCGGATGAAAGGCCGTATTCAATTTGTGCGATATGTGGGTATTAAATTACATAGCAAATTATTCTTGGCAATTTTCTGTGTGCACATATTTGTTGTAGAATCATTTCGGAAAATTCAGGAAGCCCTGCAGTAACGCACCTGGAAACTGAAACTTTTTCTCTGTCTCGCCAAAGAGTACAATTATCATGCCGCCTTAGACTTCTTTGACCGTCCTCATGCCGAACGCCTTATGCCGAAGCTGACTACCAACTGTAACACGGGACAGATCCACCTGCTTTTGCGGCACAGGCTGTACCGGGGTTGGTACAGCTGCGGTCTGGTGCGGCTTTTACTTTTTGGGCTGATCCATATCCCGGACAGCTTCCGCAAAATCCAGAAATGGCTTTTCCGGCAAATCATCTGCCGAAGGAATTGGTACTTCTATCAAAGCCTGTTGCAGAGCGAACATACTGTTATAGTCAGCATCCATGATAACAGTATCCCAACCGCCACGGTTCTCGCCTTCATGCCGGCTAATGCCAGTATAGCTCAAGCTGGTATCTTCGTATCTCTTGAACTTATAAACGGCATCGTTCATCAGCGAATCATTGAATACACCGAGAGACACCAATAATTCAAAAGCTTTAACATCCAGACCTGTTACTTTCTTAAAAAGCCCCGGTTCCAGCTACGTGATAGCATCCTTCAAAGAGCGTTCCCGGTACTCGGTCAGATACATGAAACCCGGAATGCGGGTGGCGAACTTAATCAGTTCTCCTGAATCTGTTTGCGTTTGGATTTATACTCTTTTTCTTCCTCACTCAGCTCATTTTTCTCTTTTGAAGTGAGTTTTTCTGTACTTTCTTTCTTTGCCTTTTTAACGGCTTCGGACTTATTGATAATGGTCTTTATATCCTCGTTCAGACTACGAAACCCCTCAATTTTCATCAAAGCATCCATCGCCGCCGGATTTGCCATCAAACGGGAAAAAGTATCGTTATCCACATTGACAAGCAACGCACTTTCCCAACGTTTGGCAAGCAGGGTGGCAGGTACCTGCCATAGCAATGTCCAGAATCTCACCTGCATCAACCTGCTGCATGGTGCTACCATCATAGGCAATGACTGGAAGGAAATTGATAAACTCCGCCGATTTCTTTTCCGGGTTACCTTCGTCAATGTTTAGACGGCAACTGTAATCGGAAATCTGCTTGAGCGTCCGGTCAAGCGCAAAGTCAAACACATAACATTCCTGCTTGACAATTTCCTTTTTCCCGTCGTCTGTTGTAATCTCCCACAGGCTTTGCACCCGGAACGCTGCCTGAAAATAGGTTTTCGGGCTGGGCAGGTTCCGCAACATAGAAATCCCCGTCCACGGCTTGACTGTAACACCCGTTGTTAGCTTGCCACAGGAGAGGGAGATTGTCTTACTCTCCAACGGGTCACGCATGGATTTTTGCACCGGCTCCTGTACCGGCGCAGACATTGATGGTGTAATCATGATAGAAGGTGTTTTGCTTCTGCATCAGCAGATTTTTCATCGCATAGCAGGAAGCTACATTGGGCAGAAACCAAAGTGTATGCTGCAACACATTCAGCAAGCGTACATCGGCATACGGCATGGCGAGCTTCTTATCTCCTAGCTTCAAATCATCCACCCAGGTTTCCAGATAAGCACCCCGAATCAGATCCAGCCACTTCTGCACCTCATTTTCATAGACAAAGCGAGCGTCTGTGCCTTTGGCAGAGAAAAACACATTTAGGTCAAACTCGTTGAACTCTCCCTTCATGGCGATCTGACGGATACTGTCCAGGATACGGTAAGTCATCATCACTATGCGGGGCAGTGCCGCATAACCAAGCAGGATCCCCCGCTAAACAATATGAGCGATTTGGACCTGTTCCATGCGGGCGGTCGTCTCGAACAACAGCTCCATGAAATATTTTGAAAAGTGGGTGAGATACCGTTGCCGGTGGCGCAAAAGAGATAGGGACTGTGTCATAGGTCCATTTCCCTCCAACAATGGGAAGATGTTCACTCCAGTCCCCAGCTGATCCAGATGGCTTAACAGGGCCATATGAGTTGCAAAGCAAGCGGTAACACCCATGGCACAGAGCGGCATGATCTGGGAAGAGGAGGGGCTGGTGAAAAACACATTGGGCCGGATTCCGGCACGTTTGAACCGCTCCTGGAGCAACCTACCCAGCCGGGTATCCATCATGGAAAAGGGGAGCCGGGCGAAATCTTCCAGACCGACGTCCTCTGTGGCCCGAGCCTTGACGGCCTGTATCTCCTCCGGGCTGTAGTACTGCTGAAGCAATCCTTCCGGAACGCAAAGGTAAACCGGGTCCTGCAGGAACTCGTGCTCAATCAAATCGGGGTGGTACTCCTTTGAGAAGGCGATGGCAAAGTCCAATTCTCCATTGAGGATCTTTTTCTCCAACTGGAAGGCCCGCCCATCCTCATAGGAGACAGATACCCGGGGATATTTTTTGTGAAAATCCGGAAGGATCTGAGGCAGGAGCTGAATACTCCTTACCGTGCTTGCCCCCACCCGCAGGGTGCCACGCTCCTGGCGCTCGATGTCGGAGAGGATGTCCTTCAGGTTGCGTTCCTCCTTCTCCATCACCTGGGCAAAGCCCAGCACGAACTCCCCGGCACAGGTGAGCGATAGGGAGGGCTTCCGATAAAAAAGAGGTGCATTGTAGTACTGCTCCAGGCGCTGAATGTGGTTGCTGAGGGTCTGCTGGGATATGTAGAGTCGTTCGGCGGTCTTGGTCATGTTCAGGTCTTTGGACAGCTCCTGAAAGTAGTGAAGACTGATCAGATCCATGGGCCCCTCCTCTTCTACAAAATTATTTTGTTGAAAAGTGAAAAAATCTCTGTTTGCTTTTTGGGTTAGTCCATATTACCATGAATTCGAAAAGAGCACAACATTTTTTGTGAAAAATAAACATCGATAGAGAGTGAGGAATGTTTATGGCGACCCGTGTGCTGATCCCCCAGCCCATTCTGCCGGCGGGCTATGAATATCTGCGGAAGCATGGCTATGAGGCGGTGGACGGCAGAGGATTTACCGAGGAGGACATCATCACCGATATCAGGGATTGCGATGCACTTATTGTCCGAACCGCTCGAATTACCAGGCAGATCTTTGACGCGGCCCCCAAGCTGAAGATCCTGGCCCGCCACGGGGCAGGTTATGACGGGGTGGACCTGGCGGCCGCCCGGGAGCACGGAGTGCTGGTATGTACCGCCGGCGGAGCCAACGCTATCTCGGTGGCGGAACTGACCATCTTCTACATGCTCTACTGTTCCCGGAACTTCAAAAAGGTCCAGAACCTGTATCTGCAGGACTACCGCCAGGCCAAGATGGGCGTCCCCAAGACGGAGCTGGAGGGCAAGACCCTGGGTCTGGTGGGCCTGGGCAACATCGGCAAGCTGGTGGCCCAAAAGGCTGCCCTGGGTTTTGATATGACGGTGCTGGCCTATGATCCCTTTGCCAAGGGCGCCGGCCTGCCTGATTATATTCGGATGGTGGAGGACCGGGACGAGATATTCAAGCGTAGCGACTACGTCTCCCTCCATGTGCCTGCCACAACTGAGACCGTCCACTCCGTCAGTGACCGGGAGTTCGGCCTGATGAAGCCCACCGCTTATCTCATCAACGCCGCCCGGGGGAGCATCGTGGACGAGGCAGCCTTGTACCGGGCACTTCAAGAGGAAAAAATCGCCGGGGCAGGCTTGGACGTGCTGGAGCAGGAGCCCATCGACCCGTCTAACCCCCTGGTGGCCATGGACAACGTGCTCACCGCTCCCCATATCGGCGGTGCCACCAAGGAGGCCTCTAGCCGCTCCTCCGTGGCCTGTGCCCAGGCTATCGACGATTTCTTCTCCGGCCGCACTCCAAAATTTGTGGTGCCCGAGCTGCGTGACCTGATTCAGAAATAAAACAAGAACATTACTGAAAGGAGAAAATCGACATGAGCGTAGGAAAGAGGATCTATCTGCAGCGGGAGCTGCCCGCCCCGGAACTGGTGGAGGCTTTTAAGTCCATCCCCGCCTCCAACACCGCCGACGTGATGGGCCGTAGCTGTGCCATGAACCCCCGCATCCGCCTGGTGAGCAGCCCCAAGGCCCAGATGATGGCCGGCCCCGCCTACACCGTCAAGTGCCGAGCGGGGGACAACCTGACCCTCCACGCCGCCCTGAACTTCTGCCACGAGGGGGACGTGCTGGTGGTGTCCAACGAGGAAGACGACACCCGGGCTCTGATCGGCGAGATCATGATGGCCTATCTGCGGTACACCAAGAAGATCGCCGGTATCGTGCTGGACGGCCCTATCCGCGACATTGACGAGATCGGCAAGTGGGACTTCCCCGTGTACTGCACCGGCACCACCCCCGGCGGCCCCTATAAGGAGGGCCCCGGCGAGATCAACGTCCCCATCGCCTGCGGCGGGGTGAGCGTCAATCCCGGTGATATCATCCTGGCCGACCCTGACGGTGTCATCGTGATCCCGCGGAAGGATGCCCCCGTCATTCTGGAGGATGCCCGAAAGTTCCAGGCCGCCGACGAGACTAAGTTGGCCGCCGCCAAGGACGGCACCGCCAAGCGTGGCTGGGTGGAGAAGTCCCTGGAGGAAAAGGGGTACGAGATCATTGACAGCGTATACCAGCCGTAAGCGGCACAAACATATTAAAAAAGGAGAATAATCAATGAAAAAGATGTTTGCACGTATGTTGGCCCTGGCTATGACCTGCGTAGTTCTGCTGACCGGATGTGGTCAAAATCCTAGTTCCTCAGTGTCGGGCAGTGGGGGTAATGGATCCGGTGTCCAGAGTTCTGGCGATTGGCCGAAACAGCCGGTAAATGTGATTTGCCCCGCCTCTGCCGGCGGTGGCACCGACCTTATTCTCAGGACAATCAACGAATACTTCACACGCATGACAGGGCAGCCTTTTGTTGTCAACAATATCACGGGGCTGACAGGGTATGAAATGATACATCAGGGCACCACCGATGGGTATGATTTTATCATGGGCACCACCACTATTTTTACCAGTGAGCTCGATGGGACCCTTGACTATGACTGGAACGACTATGAGATGGTCGCGTTTATTGAGGGCGACTTCAATACTGTGATTGCGGTACAGGCCGATTCCCCCTATCAGACGATCAACGATCTTCTGGATGCAGCCAAAAACGATCCGTCCAGTGTCACCGGCGGGATTACGCTCTCTGGTCAGCCCTATATGTTCTCTAAGGCTCTGGCTGATGCAGTGGGTATCGACCTCTACTATGTGGATTGCGGTACAACAGCTGAGAGGAATACTGCGTTGCTTGGTGGGCAGGTTGACTTCATCATTACTAACGTGCTTTCTTCTCAGGCATATGTGGATTCTGGTGATTTCCGGTTTATCGCCATTGATGGAGACGAGAGGTTTGAACTGGCTCCCGATGTGCCCACCTTCAAAGAGCAGGGCGTGGATTTCTCTTTTGCGGCACAGCCCATGGTAGTCCTGGCGCCCAAGGGAACTCCATCCGAAGTCTGCGGGGCATTCAACAGTCTGCTGGCTCAGATTTATGCTGACCCTGATTTCATTGATACTTACCGGGAGACTTTGACCATGATTGCGCACCCGGTTCCGTCTATTGAGGAATCCCTCCAGATGGGAGAGGAGTTTGCCGGAATCCTGGCTCCCTATGTGTGATGACGGGATGCATCTAAATGAGGGGACTATGATGAAACAAAAAATTGATAGGCTGGCGGGTGCCATTGTCCTTGGGTTTCACATCTATTGCGATGTGATTTTGGGGGCTGTTTTAGCGGTGGTAGGAGCGGCTGGTTTTTATCACTCCTTTTTCATAAGAATCATGAGAGAGCCTGTGGCTGCAGTGGATACGGCGAGGTTCTTTCCACAGTTGGTATTTGGCGCGCTGATTCCTGTGGGGATTGTCATGGCTTTGCTGGGAATTCGAAAAATCAAAGTCAATCGGGGCTCTGCCCCCACTGGACAAGTGCTGGACAATTCCGTACAGGCATTGGAGCGGGGCATCATTATCCTGCTCAGCATTGCGGTATTTATTGCCTTGATGGCGCCCCTGGGATTTATTCCTACTGCGATCCTGTATATGGTGTTCAGCATGTTATTTATATCCACGAAGGATGGTTGGAAACCCGTGATTTACGTTGTGACTGCAGTTGTGGTCGCCATAGCGTGTTTCTTCCTGTTCCGGAAGTTCGTGTATGTTGAACTGCCGACTGGTCTTTTGGAAGGAGTGCTTGGATAATGGACGGCTTGTTAGGAGGATTTTCCGCACTCATGTCGCCTGACCTTTGGGCTTTGATGCTGGTCGGTGTAGTGGTGGGCATCATCTTCGGTGCGATTCCTGGCCTGAGTGCGACAATGGCTATTGTCCTGTTCTTGCCAATCACGTTCAGCTTAAATGTGTATCAAGCGTTTACGCTGCTGGTGGCCCTGTATATTGGTGGTGTGTCCGGCGGCCTGATCTCGGCTATCTTGATCAACATTCCTGGCTCGGCTATGTCCATCGCCACTTGTTACGACGGGCACCCTATGGCCGAGAGCGGCCATGCCAAGCGCGCGCTGGGGATCGGCATTGTGTTCTCGTTCCTGGGGACGATATTCAGCCTGATCATTATGATCGTTGCCGCACCCACCCTGGCGGATTTTGCGGTAGGGTTAAGCGCTTATGAGTTCTTTGCACTGACATTTTTCGCTTTGGTCTTAGTATCCAGCGTAGGCGGGAAGAATATTTTTAAGGGGTTGGCAGCGGCCTTAATGGGCTTGGCCTGCTGCATGATTGGCATGGCGCCTGTAGACGGTGCGGTTCGGTATTCCTTTGGGATCACCGGCTTGCTGCAGGGAATCCCCTTGACTCCCGCTGTTATCGGTATGTTCGCTGTGACAGAGATATTGCTCAATGCGACTAAGCCGATTAAGCCCGGGGGAGTGGATCAGAGGAAAATTGAAAAAATTCGGGGGTTTGGTTTCTCAGTCAAAGAGATGTTCTCTCAAATGAAAAACTTCCTGATGTCCAGCGTGATTGGTCTTGTGATCGGATTTCTGCCCGGTATGGGTGGCTCCTTGGCCAATCAAGTGGCCTATGTGGCAGCACAAAAGACATCGAAACATCCGGAGAAGTTTGGAACCGGTATCATGGACGGTATTGTGGCCTCGGAGACATCCAATAACGCATCCATCGGCGGGGCCATGATCCCCCTGCTGGCGCTTGGTATCCCTGGTGACGGTCCCACCGCAATGCTACTAGGAGCATTCACGATCCACGGCCTAGTTGCCGGCCCCCTTCTGTTCACCACCAGCGGTAATTTGGTAAACCTGATTTTTGCCGCCATGTTCGCCTGCTCGCTGATTATGATCGTGGTGGAATTTTTCGGCATCCGCATCTTCTCTAAAATCATTGATGTCCCCCGGGAGATCCTGTACCCGGTCGTGCTGGCTATCTGCATTGTGGCCGCTTATGCCAACAACCGCACTATGTTCGATGTGTGGCTGCTGTTTGTGTTCGGCGTACTGGGTTTCTTAATGGCGAAGTTCAAGATTCCACGCGCCTGTTTCGTACTGGGCCTTGTGCTGGGAGAAAACATTGAGACGAATCTTCGCCGGGCGATCCAATTGGGCCACGGTAGCTTTGAGGAATTCTTTACCCGTCCTATTAGCTGCGTACTGTTGATCATTTCCTTTGTCATCATTGCTCGGACAATTTATGTGCAGGTTCGCAGCTCGAGGGCGACAAAACAGGCAGCACCAAAGGAGTGATTTCTGTGGCTGGAATTGAAGATCGTGTGAACAACTGGCTGAAAAATCCGTGGACACTTGCGCATCGCCCGTTCAAAGTTGTGGACAATGTTTATTTTGTGGGAACCAGTTGGGTATCCGCGTTCTTGCTGAATACGCAAAAAGGACTGGTTTTAATCGACTGTGCCATGCAGGAGACGCTGTATCTCCTGGTAGATTCCATTCGGGAACTCGGTTTCAATCCCCGTCAGATCAAAAAGCTACTGCTGACTCATGGGCATTTTGACCACTGCGGTGCTGCCCGAGCAATTAAAGAGATGAGCGGGTGTGAGATCTGGTTGGGAAAGGATGATGAGTATTTCTTTACGGAACGCCGTGACCTAATTGCATTTGAAGATCATGTCTCTGGATTCCCCATTGATAGGTTTTTCAATTATTCGAGTACCATTGATTTGGGAAATTTCGTTCTTCGCCCGGTCCATTGTCCCGGGCATACACCTGGAACGACTTCAATTTTCTTTGATGTGGATCATCGGGGCAAAAAACTGAGCTGCGCACTTCATGGTGGGTTGGGCAACGGAGTTCTGACCCGTGATTATCTGGCGAAAAAAAATCTTCCGCTGGAGACGAGAGACATTTATCTGCGGAGTCTGGATCAGGTTGTGGATGCCAAGGTGGATGTTGTTCTACCCTCTCATGCTGGGCATTGTGTAGGCCATGATTTCTTTGCAATCGCTGATCAGGATGACGGTAGTGGAGCCGGGTTTATTGATCCTACCGCATGGAAACGGATGCTTTTGGGAAAGCGGAAGGAATTGCTGGATCTGATTCAAACTGAGGGATAATTTTCATCAGGGGGCCGACTCTGCGGCATAAACGCAAGCCGGCCCCCTCAAATAGGCAGGTTGATAGATTATGTACCAAATCATCATCAAAAACGGAATAGTCATTGACCCTGCAAACAGATTTCACGGCCAGGCAGATGTTGCCGTTGCCGAAGGGAAAATTGCAGGGATCGGTCAATATAGTAATGACGCCGTAATGGTCGTGGACGCCTCCGGTTGTATCGTCACCCCGGGTCTGATTGACCATCATGCCCACCTTTACCCGCTAGCTAAGATTGGAATCCCCGCTGAGGCAATGTGCTTTTCCTCCGGAGTTACCACTGCGGTGGATGCAGGCAGCACTGGCTGCGATACTTTTTCAGCCAACATCCTGTTCATGGATCAGAGCAAGTTGACCATCCGGGCGTATCTCAATGTTTGTTCTACCGGGTTGGACTCGCTGCCGCAAGAGATGGAGGATGTTGACCCGGCCCATTTCGATGAAGGTAAGATTGCAGCTGCCTTTCAGATGTATGGGCCTATACTTCAGGGGCTGAAACTCCGCACCAGCCGGGCAGTCGTGAAGGAACTGGGCTATGCGCCGCTAAGGAGAACCCTGGAGTTGGCAGGAAAGCTGGGCGTATCCGTTATGGTCCATTGCACTGACCCGCCGGGTGAAATGGATGAACTGCTTTCCATCCTGCGGCCTGGAGATGTGCTTACTCATATGTATATGAACAAGGGCAGCACTATTCTGGACGGGAAAGGAACTGTCTCCAAGGCGGCCTATGATGCCAGAAAACGGGGAGTGCTGTTTGAGGCTGCGGATGCGCGGGCTCACTTCTCGTTTGAGGTGGGTGAGTCGGCCATCCGGCAGGGATTTCTTCCCGATTTCATTGCCACTGATCTGACTCGATTGAGCATGAATCTGCGGCCCACCGCCTTCAATATGGCCAACCAGATGTCCAAGTACTATATGATGGGCATTGGCCTTGATGCGCTGATTGCCTGCTGCACCAGCATCCCCGCAAGAAATATGGGGCTTGCCAGCGAAGCCGGATGCCTCTCTCCGGGAGCTTGGGGAGATGTTGCGGTATTTAAGCTGGAAGAATGTAATGCTGAGTTTGGAGATCACCCCTATTCTAACCCGCAGTGTCAGTTGCGGCAGGGCTCAAAGCGGTTCCGGCCGGTGTTCACTGTAAAAAACGGAGAGGCAGTCTTTCGAGATACCATGCTGTAGTTTTGATTCTCTTTCCTGCTGATTCCTGTCGTGCAAATTTTATTGGAAATTCACAGCAAAAGCTATCCAAAGAGGAACACCAACAACGCAACTACCATCTTATTGTCCATCGCGCGGTCTTTGAAAGCATTGTGCTGGAAACAAAAGACATGACCGATGGGGGAACTACCACCCTGTTGACAAGACACTTTGTGTACGATAAACGGAATCCACAACATAGCAGGGCAACAGAATATGGCCTGACCTAGCTATTCAGCCGTTACATAGACGACCACGCAAGGCCCCCCAGCGGGAGGAGAACTCCCGCCGGGGCTGGTACGCCTATGTAACGCTTCTTTGTACGCGCTGACAAGTGACCGACCGGCCGAATGAGACACCGTGCCATGACCTCGCTAGGAGAGAGCGGGACAATGCCGCTGAAAGCCATTCGGGAAGAGCGGCAAAAACATATAGCAGCAAAATTAATATTACTGTAAGGATTGTTTTCTTTACAGGCTAGCCGAAGGCCGACACTTCTTTACGGAGTGTCGGCCTTCGTGTTTGACTTGCTTACTATGTATTGACAGAGCCTATTTGTCCCCGACACTCCGGCCTGCAAAGGGAAGTCGTCAAGCGGCGGTGTGCCGCACCGCCTCACGGGAGTTTCACCCCAACTGCCAGAGCCACCCCCATTGCTTGAGACTGTGGCTGGGCGGGAGTACCATTGTCATTCTGACTGTCATCGCCGCGCAAAGGGCAAACTGGCGCTTGCAGAGGGTGTTCTCGCTCGGTCCGATAGGACAGGGTCATGGCGTACCCTGCTGCTGTGGCTCATGCTTTCGTACATCGGAACTAATGTACTTGACGAATGGGTATTCGGTTATCAAGGAGCATCGAGAGGGTTGCGACCTTCCTAACCTTTACCACGATTTTTGAAGACCAAAACCGAACAGAGATTTGTGGAAATCGCATAAATCTTTAGCGGGGAGATCTGCGGACGGCAATAAGTCCTCTCAACTCCCTACTACAACTTTTACGACTCAAAACGGAACTTTTATTTTCCGGGCGTTTTGTACAAAGTTTTCCGAGAAACATTTTACAAATGGACATAGCCTTTTCAGCAGGGATAGAAGCAACCGCTCCCAACGCTGCAAACAACTTCTTACATACTAAAAAACGGGCTGGCAGAAGCGTCTGCGCTGATAAGGATGTTTTTGGGTTCTAAACATGGCCCCAGGATGTTACGGCATCCTGGGGCCGTTTTGTCATGCCTGGCCGATGAAATTGAAGTAAATATCAACCTGCTGGGTGTAATGCTTTTTCTTGTACCGCCCGGAGCGTTCGTGTATCTCAATCCGCTGGATAAACTCCCGCACCAGTTCCGGCGTCAGTTCTGTAATATCCGTGTACTTGTCCACCAGCCTGTGGAAGCGGTCGGCGTTCAGAAGCGTGTCTTGCCGGTTGGCAATTTCATTTCTGAGCGTTTCCGACTTTGCCTCCAGTTCCGCCTTTTCCTGCTCATAGCCTTTTACCAGCGTTTGAAACTGCCTGTCGGAGAGATGACCCAAAGCCAGTTCCTCGAAAGAACAGCGGAACAGCGTTTCCAAGTCTTTCAGCCGCCGTTCTCCCTTGTCCAATCCCTGCTGTTTGGCGGCTAGTTCCTTTTTGGCCCGGCTCTGATGGCTGCTGGTGAGGCGCTGGAACAATTCACCCCAATGCTCCCTCGCTTCGGCAGACACCCGCTGGATCTCGCTGAGTACAATCTGCCGCCGCAAGGCCGCCGCTTTAATGGTGTAGGGCGTACAGTCTTGCCACACACGAAGGTATATCGGCTTTCGTCCCAGCTTCCGCACCGGCAGAAATAATGCCGTGAGCCGCAGTCCTTGCAGTAGACCAGCCCGAAGAGAATATCCTGCCGCCCCAGCTTGGTAGGCCTACGTTTGCCCTGCCGCACCCGCTGGACGATTTCCCATGTGTCCAGAGCAATCAAAGGCTCATGGGTCCCCTCAAATCGGAGTATCTTGTCCGGCGGGTTCAGATGGCTCTTTTTGCTCTTGAAGGATGGGGTATAGGTCCGGCAGTTGATAGTGTTGCCGATGTATTCCTCATGCTCCAGAATACCGGCCACTGTACTCCCAGACCAGGCATAGGGCCTGTCCGGATTCAAAGCGGAGTGGCGGACACTTCTGGTGCGGTAGGCGTAGGCGGGGTGAGGACTCGTTCCTGTGTGAGCATTCTGGCGATCTTGTCCGGCCCCAGCCCGCCGGCGCACAGCTCAAAGATACGGGACACCACAGGGGCGGTTTGTTCATCCGGGACTAGATGCTTTGGATTTTCCTCATTCTTCTTGTAGCCGTAGGAGGCGGAGGTCCCGATGCGCTCTCCCCGCCGCCATGATGACCGTCTTCACCTTCTTGCTGGTATCACGGGCGTGCCACTCGTTGAACGAGTCCCGTACGGCGATGCTGTCATCAATGCCGTTGATCGTGTCCACGCCGTCGTTGACGGCGATATAGCGAACATGGTACTGGGCAAAGGTTTCTTCCAGCAGGATGCCTACCACCAGCCGATTCCGGCCCAGGCGGGAGTGGTCTTTGACGATAATGGTAGACACCCGTCCCGCCTCTACCTCTGCCATCATCTCCAAATAGGCCGAACGGTCGAAGGTGACACCGGAGTATCCATCATCCACAAAGGACCGGAGATTCTGAAAGCCGTTCCATTCTACGTACTCTTTTAAAATCTGTTTTTGATTGTGTATGCTGTTGCTCTTTCCGGCCAGCTCGTCCTCCTGGCTCAACCGGCAGTAGAGAGCGGTCATGGTTTGATTTGACCGAAGTTCCATGCTGCTCCTTTCCGTGTGCGGTCAAATCGGTTCCCTTGGTTTGTGACAGCTTGATTATACTGGAAACCGACCGCCGCGTCCAGGTGTTTTTAATGGGCGGACCGGAGTTCCTTTTCCATAAGCCGAATGAGTTTATCCGTAACGGCGGCGGCGCCGCTGTCCCGGTAGTGCCGGGTGATCTGGTAGACCGCGCCGCCGATTGTCATCGTTGTTCTGTGTAATTCGGTTTTCTGTTCAGCAGTTCGATTGTGTTCGTCACAATGGAAATTGCCGGAAGCCTGCATAACTTCCCTCCCTTCTCACAAAATGGGGTTTTCCTGCTTAGTCATCATCATCGGTGTCATAGCTGTCAGAGTCGTAGTTGACAAAGTCAAAATCAGGGGAATACATCTCCTCGTAGCTTGGGTCTCGCCTGGCCGGAGCGTGCCGCTTCGTGCGTTTGACAATGGCACGGTTCAACTCGCTCATGCTGGATTCCAGCAGTTTCCTCCGTCCGCTGGCGTAATCCAGTCCCATTTGTCTGGCAATACGCTCGATCTTCTCAACCGAGGTATAGCGGTCCTGATCCACAAGCGTGGTCGCAAAAGCGAGATTCGCATAGTAAGCACTGGCCGAAAGGATGGTCAGCCGGTTCAGAAGTGCGGCGATGCGGCCGGTCTGCTGTCTTACAGAATGGGCAATTTCTTCACGGATGATGTCCCGCAGCGGGTCGGTCTGACGGGCATAGTCCTCTCCGTTCAGCCCCAGTTCCGCATAGCGGCGCAGGAGTGTGGAAACGCTCTGGTGGTTCTGTTTGGCCCGCTCACCCAGGCGTCCGACGAGGGCCTTGGGAAAGCAGAGTAGGTTCCCTGCGGCTCAATCGCGCCTCCTTTCTCCCGAAAACGCTGTAAGGCGGTTTTTCGGGACGGTTTCAAAAATCATACCTGTAAAGTCCGTTGAAAGCACTGCTTTCAAGCGGTAATTCCGCCGTCTGGTAGGACGGCTATTCCTGCCTTAACCCGGAAAGCTCCGCTTTTCCGGGGATAAGGCCCTGCGGGGCCGGTATTGACGATCCCCCCGTATCATAAGAGTGGCATCCTTTCTGCCCGGCAAATGAAAAAGCCATACACAATCCGAAACTGTCTGTTCGGGCCGTGTATGGCTTCCTGTTTTTGATCTTCCGCCGAACTGCTTTGAGATGTAGACAGGGGGTGCAGTTCAGTGTGTTGTCCTTCTTCCTGTCTTACAAAGAGAGTAGCGCGAAGAAGGGGATTTGTCAAGAGGAATTTCCGAGGGGGCTCTGCATGGAAAGCCATTTCGATTTTCGATTATCTGGCAACGCTTATGATAATGAGCGTAATTTGCGGTCTGGGACAATGCAGATGGTGAAATATGCAATAGAACGGCATCGGCAGTTAATCTATATTTACCCAGACACAGCAAATGCAGCTGATTTTTTTCAAATATAAACGATATTCACTATTGAGATTTAAGTAGAGTTTATTATCTGCGCTAACCATAACAAAAATTCCCCCGCTTATAAAACCCAACCTTGATCTAACCGACTGTCTGCCATACTTCAATTACGATGTTAAACATCGAATCAATTTTATGGAGGTTATTTTATGAAACTCAAAACTATGGTAAGCGGACTGTTGGCGGTTAGTGTCCTGACTGTTGGATCTATACCGGCATTTGCCACAAGCAATATATAATAGGTTGAGTTGGTAAATTGATTTACTATCGTAAGCGCAAAATAACAATAGCGCCAGCCTACATCTCGGGTTGGCGCTGTTGCCATTAGTTTAGGCCAGATATATTCAGCTTCGTATCTGGAAGCCAAATTCGCTCCAGTTCAATAGCTGCAAAAAAAGCCTGGGTCAGGGAAATAAAGTGCTGGGCCGGCTTGGAGAGATACCGGTGGCGGTTGGTGAGCAATGTAATTTCCCGCTTGATAAAGTCCCCGTTGAGAAGCAGGGGGAAAGCGTGCAGGGGCGGAACGCCGGCCGGCCGGTTGCGCAGATGGTCACTGAGAATCATTCCTGTGGCAAAGAACGCGGCCGTTCCCTGAAAGTACAGGGCGCGGAATATCTGTGGATATGCTGTGTTCAAAAGTACGTTCGGAGCCACCCCTGTCTCCTCATAGCAGGACAGAATCACCCGGGACAAAGGAATTCCGTCCGAGGGGAGGGCCACCGGCAGTCCGGGAAACTCCGCCATGGTAATCCCATCCTGTCCGGTGTGGAGCAGGTCCTCCGCCCGGTCCGGAGCATACGTCCGGAGCAGGCCGTCCGACATGCACAGGTACAGGCCGTCTGTCAGCAGATGGGTCGCCTGCAGCTCCGGATTCTGGGACTGAAACACCCCCACGCAGAAATCCATAGCGTTGTCCGCCAGCTGCCGCTCCTGCAGGTAAGAGGGCCGGTCGGAGATCCGGACGCTGACGCCGGGATAGGTTTTGGTAAAGTCCCGCAGAATCTCTGGGATGAAAATGGCGGCCCGGGGCGTAGAGATTCCGATGTGCAGCCGCCCGGAATCCTCGTCCGCCACCGCCTTCAGCACAGAGAGTATGTTGCTCTCCGAGGCCACCGCCTCCTTGGCGTAGGCCAAAAACAGCTCTCCCTCATAGGTGAGCTGCACTTTCGGCTTCCGCTGAAACAGCTTGCAGCCGCATTTGGATTCCAGCCGCGCGATGTGGCTGCTGAGATTCTGTTGGGAGAGAAACAGACGGTTGGCGGTCTGTGTAAAGTTTAAATCCTTGGCAGCCTCAGTGAAATAGTACAAGCTGATCGTATCCAACCGCAACACTTCCTTTCCGTGAGGCCGTCCCTTTGGTCAAAATAAAACAAATAGGGACCAGACCACAAAAAATTTTTGGGGGACCTCCAAATTATCTATGTTTTACATTTTACCACATTTTTTGTATTTTAAATATAGTAAAAACCACACATTTTGTGCCATCTTATGGAGGGAAACTGCACATGAAAATTATGGATTGCACTCTGCGGGACGGAGCCAACGTGGTAGGAAACGGCTTCTCCCCGGAGCTGACCAAGATGATGATTGAAGGGCTGTTGCGCAGCAACATCCGCATCATTGAGATGGGAAACGCCAAGGGCCTGGGCGCCACCGAGAAGGGCTCCCCCGCCCCCATCAGCGACGTGGCCTACCTGGACCTGATCCACCCCTATCTGGGCCAGGCGGAGATCGGCATGTTCTTAAACGCCAAGCGGTTTGAGGCGGACAATGTGGCCATGGCCGCGGACAAGGGCATCTCCTTCCTGCGCCTGGGCGCGGACGCGGGGGACGGAGCCTCCACCTATGAAAAGGCCGCTGTCATCAAGCAACACGGCATCAAGGTGCGCTACTCTTTGATGAAGGCCTATCTGCTCACCCCCGAGGAGCTGGCCGAGGAGGCCGCCGGACTGGAAGCCCATGGGGTAGACGAGGTCACCATCATGGACTCCGCCGGCACTATGCACCCCGCTGACGCCGGAGCGTACGTCGAGGCTCTGAAAGCCCGGGTTAAGATTCCTGTGGGCTTCCACTGCCACAGCAACCTGGGTCTCAGCGCCGCCAACGCCCTGGCTGCGGCGGAGCACGGGGCGGACATCCTGGACTGCGGCCTGCTGGGCATGGCCCGCAGCGCCGGCAATATGCCCACCGAGCTGGCGGTGGCCCTGATGCACCAGCAGGGGAAGGCCCTGGACGTGGACCTGTACAAGCTGCTGGAGTTTGAGGATCAGGAGCTGATTCCCGCCATGGAGAAGGAGGGCTATCACGCCCCCCTGAAGCCCAAGGACCTGATTCTGGGCTATAGCGGTGCCCACTCCTCCTTTATGAGGACCTTCAAAGCCGTGGCCCAGGACTGCGGCGTGGACCTGTACCACTTGATTGTGGAAACCTCTAAGGTGGACCGCAAGTCCCCCTCGGAAGATCTGATGCGCCAGGTGGCCGCACAGATCAAGGAGGTGAAGTAACCGTGAAAATCGCACTGGCTGGTCCTTATCCCGTCGGAACTCTTGAACAATTCCAGGAACTCCTTCCAGCGCAGGAATTCTTCTCCGTTGCGACGCAGGAGGAGTATGAGGCCCTCGCCGACGTGGACTGTGTGGTGGTCCGGGTTCTGAAAACACCGGAGTCTGTTCTGGCCAACAAGCCCAGTCTGAAGGCGGTCATCCGCTGGGGCGCCGGATATGATTCGGTCGACATCCAGGCCGCCGGCCGCCGGGGGATTCCCGTCCTCAACACCCCGGGTGTCAATGCCTATACGGTGGCCGAGCTGGCCCTGGGCATGATGATCACCCTGAACCGCAAGGTCCTGGGCTACTGGAGCAACGTCCAGCGGGGCAATTGGGACCGGGGCGCGTTTACCTCCCTGTCCCTGAACCACAAGACCGTGGGCATCGTGGGCGGCGGAAACATCGGCCGCCGGATGGCCGCTCTGGTTCAGGCGCTGGGCGCCCAGGTGATTTACTTCGACGCCTTCCGTCTGGCTCCGGAGCGGGAGCAGGCCCTGTGTATGACCTACGCTCCTCTGGAGGAGCTGGTGGAAAAGGCCGACCTGATCTCCCTCCACGTCCCCCTGCTGGACAGCACTCGCCATATCATCGGCGCGGAGCAGCTCGCCCGTATGAAGCCTGATGCCTGTCTCATTAACACCGCCCGCGGCGGTCTGGTGGACGATGCCGCACTACTTCAAGCGCTCCGAGCGGGACAGCTGGCTGGCGCGGGTCTTGATTGCGTAGAGGACGAGAATTCTTCAGTTACCCAAGGGCTTATGACAGCCCCTAACGTTCTGATCACCCCGCACATTGGGGGATCCACCACGGATTTGGCCGATGCGATGATTCCCGCCGTCGCGGCCTCTATTCAGAGCGTTTTTGAAGGAAAAGATGTAAAAAATGTTGTAAATAAAGCATATTTGCCCGCGAACTGATTTAGAAAGCCGGTTCCGATGATAAGTAATATAAGTTGCACCTCTCTTTAAGGCGGCGGTAAAACAATTGGTCGAATGCAGCCGGGATGACGAGTGTGTCCCGATGGGGGAATTGCAGGATGGTTTATGAAGATATCTATAAAATTTTTCCGGAAATACATGAGATAAAGGACAAGGTATTGCAGCAAAAGAGCGCTGACGCGCTGATATCTGCGATGGAAATCGGGGGATGGGATGGAGAGAGCGTTTATCTGGCTCCCGTTACTATGAATTGGCAGGGATGTACCTGCAGCTTAGTTGAGCATATTCGTTTGGTTACTCGTATGTGCATGGATGACTACAAGCATTTAAAGAAGTTTTATCAAGCAAATGGCGTTGAATTTGAATGGGATATTATAGTTTGTGGCGCACTGCTTCATGATTTGGGGAAATTTACAGGGTTTGTGAGACGAAATGGCGTGATAATGCATGGTGAAGACGCTAATTTGCTGCGCCATCCCTTATCTGGTGCAATTTTGGCTGCGAAAGCCGGACTGCCGGACAAAATTATTCACCTAATTGCAACGCATTCCTTTGAGGGAGAGCGCTCCTATCAAACTGCGGAATCGGCATTTGTCAGGGCAATTGATGACTTTGTATTTAAATGCACAGTCTACGGCCTGAAGCAGGGACCGGTTGGTTGATCCGCGAATTCTTGGGACATCCGTATAAGAATATGTTGTGATATTTGAAAGGAGAAAAAGGAAATGACAATCGACAGCTTTAAATTCCGCTACATCAACGCACAGTGCTATGAATTTATTTTGCCCAACGGAAAGCATTTGATTACGGACCCGTATATTACCCCCACAAACCTGGTTGGATTCAGGCCCTTTCATGTCGACGAAATTGAGCAGTGCGACTATATACTATTGACCCACACCCATTATGATCACACCTCTGACATCGGGAACCTCTACAAAAAGTTCGACTGCAAGGTGTTCTGCAGCGGCATGGTGGCTTCTGAGCTGGCTAAGTATTTTCAGGTAGCGCCGGGCAGAATTTATCCTTTTGAAAATATGGATACGTATGAAATGGAAGACTTTTCCCTCATGACGGTTCGTGGAAAGCATTTCCCCATGCTGAATATCAGTTTTGAGCCGGGAAGCTTTCCCGACAGCTTCGGCGGCCCGAAGCACGATGAACTAAACTTTATCGGCACAATCTTCTCCTATGATTTCTGCCTGACCTTTAAGAACAACATACGGATCATGTTTGTCAGCGGCTTGGACGAGATGAATAATATTTATCAGGTGGCACATGATTTCAAACCCAATGTTCTGTTCCGACATACGGCTGGAAGTGTTTCTGCGAAAGATTGGGCGAAAACGATTGCCCGCTACAACACGCAGGTTGCGTTCCCGAACCATCAAGACAATCTCTACAACGGGAAATGGAGTAAGAGTATGGATGAATTTTCATCAGAAATCCAGGCCGAATTGAAGAATTTGGGCAGCATAACACAGTTCATTAATCCAGAGCCCTACAAGTGGTACACGATTTTGATGGGAATTTCCAAGGAAGATTGATTTTTGGAGATACGGAGGAGGCCGACAATGAATCAGCTCATCATTTCGATAATTATATTCGTAATTACAGTTATTTTGTTCTTTTCAGGAAAATTCTCACTGGGCCTGATTGGCCTGTGTGCTGCGGTTGCACTGCAGCTGACAGGCGTGCTGGACGCCGCAACCGTGTGGAACAACTTTACCAACGAAAGTGTGGTTATGTTTGTTTCTCTGTTTGTCCTGTCTGCCGGCCTCATGAAGACCAGATTGATTTCAAACTTCGTTGAAAAACTAGCTAAGCTGCAGGGAAATGAACGGAAAGTCCTGTGGGGCTGTCTGATAATCACCATGCTGCTTGCTGTGTTTATGAATGCTACAGCCGCGGTGGCAACGATGCTCCCCATGATTACGCTGATCTGTGAACGTTCTGAAGTCAACCCCAAAAAGGTTATCAAGCCTTGCTGTGATATGGCAAACTTATGGGTTGGGGCCCTGCCACTTGGGGTGGGAGCAAGTACTTATCTGACCACGAATCTGACCATTCAGCAGATGGGCGGGACCCAGGAAATGGGGATTTTGGATACGATGATTCTTAAACTCCCCGTGCTGATTGCGGTATCAGTTTACTACTTTCTCTTTGTGAGAAAGTTCCTGCCGAATGACCTGCCTCTGGCAATGCGTGCAGAAATGTCTGGTTCTTCCAACAAGCATGGGGAGGTTCAGCTTAGTCCGGCCAAAGAGAATATCGCTTATTTTCTGTTCTTTGGAACAGTCGCCTGTATGGTGGCGGGAAGCCTGCTCGGATGGCCGATTTCTACGTTTATGTATCCGGTTATCGGCGGCATTCTCATGGTGCTGACCGGTGTGCTGACGGCCCAGGAGGCCACCAAGAGCATCCCGCTTGAAATGGTGTTTTTGATTGGCGGTATGCTGAGCGTAGCCAATGCGCTTGGTTCCACCGGCGGAGCGACACTGATTGGTGATGCTGTGTCTAAGGTCCTTGGAGGGACTACCAATTCTTATATCGTCCTGGCTGTCCTTTTTGCTGTGCCGGCCATTATGACCCAGTTCATGAACAATATACCGGTTGCCCAGGCATTTACTCCAATTGCGATTGCAACCTGCTTTACGGTTGGTGTAGACCCCCGCTTAGGTGCCACGGCAGTGGGTTTTGCGGCAACTGCGTCTATTATGACGCCGATGGCTGCGGTTGCACAATCGATGGCAATGGGGCCGGGGGAGTATAAGCTTATCGACTATCTGAAGTGCTCGACCATTCCGATGCTGATTTACTTTGTCGTGCTGCTGATCTGGGCCCCGCTGGCTGCAAAGCTGCTTTGGGGTGTCTGATACGACTCCGTTCATCGCAGACAGACCGGAAAAGACCACTCCACAGGCGTAAGGCAGATATACGTTTTTCGACACAGAGCGGACATTCAATGCAGCCAGAGCGGCCAGACGCACTTGCTTTGAACAATCCAAATAACGAAAACGAAAAGGAGAGATAGTATGGAAGCGATACAGATTATACAAGGTATGAATCTCACGCAAATTGCAAATCTGTTTTGCCTTGTTGTCCTTTGCGTCGGTTTACTAAGTGGGCGGCACCCCCTTGGTCTGGTAGCCATGACCACTTGCGTTCTGCTTGTCCTCACCCAAGTTTTGACCATTGAGGAGGCTTTTGCTGGGTTTGCCAACCAGACGGTTGTCATGCTTTCCTGCATGTATGTCCTCAGCTCCGCCTTCAGCCGCACCCCTTTGATGACAAAAATCCGCGGACTAATGGGGACGTTGCAGGGAAAAACAGGCTTTATCTTGGTCGTCGGCGTTTTCGGTGTCTGTTTTGTCCTGGCCCAATTCCTGCCCAGCGGCGTCACCGTACCGCTGATGGTTACTTTCCTCGCCTCGCTCGGTGATACCGGGGGCGATGTTACCCCTAGCCGTCTGATGTTTCCCTGTATGGGCATTGCCAGCTTTTGCTTGGGCTCTCTGCCCATTGGCCTGGGTGTGGGCGCACAGGCCCAGATCAATGCGTTCTATGAGGGGATGATTACAGATCCCAGCCAGCTCTGCCAGTTCCTGGACCCTGCGCTGTTTATGATAATTCCCAGTATCCTCTGCCTGCTCTTTTGCATCTTTGGGTACAAGATTCTGCCCAGAGGCGGCGTCGTGTCTTCAAAAGATACGGGAAAAAGCGCAATTCACACCGGCGGTGAGCCTATCACGGGGATTGGAGAGAAAATTGTCTACTTCTGCTTCTTTGGCACAGTGCTTTGCCTGGTTGTATTCAGCATGCTGGGCAGTGACCTTGCGTACATTTTCCCCGCAGTATCGGTCTTGATTCTCTACTTTACCAAAACGATGACCCTTCCGGATATTAAGAAAAGCCTAACCGGCACAATTGTGTTCATGGTCGCAGGTGTACTGATAATGTCTGATGCCATGGCAAAGACCGGGTTGGGCGATGTCGTTGGTGAGTTGATTCTTACCTTGATTGGAAAAACCGCCTCTCCGTACTTTGCCCTTTTTGTTTTCGGCGTTTCTGCAATTGCCATGACTACCTTTATGTCCAATTTTGGGTCCTTGGCGGTGCTCACTCCGCTGGCCGTATCCACCGCTATTTCGGCTGGCTGGAATCCTCTTCCTTTTGTTTTGATAGTGAAGCAGCTGGCTTGGTGTGACATTTTACTGCCTTCCGCCTCCTCTGCCGCCGCCACAGGGCATGCTGCAGCTGGATATAAGCTGGGCGAGAGTTTACGCTTCTCGATACCTTTTGTTTTGCTTGCAGTAGGAGGATGTATGCTCTCTACGGTTCTGTTCTTCCCTATTCGTAGCTGAATGATTTGGGGGACACTTAGTTTTAATTTATTTTATCAATAAGAAACCAGCAAAACGCCACTAGGCCTCTTGCTGGAATAAAAAAATTACGATAAATTGGAATGTTGTTCCAACTCATACGCTGACCAATTCCGTTTCAATCGCAATCTAGTGATTTCAGCTAAATCTTTCTACGCAATCCGTCACGAAAAATGGCGATCCAATTTCACTGACAAATAATAAATATAATCAATTCTAATAGCGGCACTTTTAAGAATATTATGTTGGATAAACCCGTTCAAATAGTTAAAGTAACCGCTTCCACGCTGTCATTTAGAGATATTGAAATTCATCCAGCCTACCGGCAAGTATTTAAGGCGGGAAATGAGATTCACCTGAATTATGGCGAATATTCCATGCCCTATTGTCTGGCAAAAAGTCCTGGACGGGTATTTACAAGAGATCAGCTCTATGCGTCAGCTTGGGACACAGAGCAACACTTCGGTTCTAACACAGTAGAAAATACGATTTGCCGCTTGCGGAACAAACTGGAGCCAGAACCCCGGCACCTGCAGTATATTAAAACGGTAATTGGTACTGGGTATAAGTTAGTAATACCAGCACAAACGCCTGCAAAATAGTTTTCTCCGCCATACTCTTCAAATCATTCAAATGGCGCGTGCGTTCCAGAATGTCATCCGTTACTGGCATAGGAGCGTCCATCAGTATTTGTTGGGTAAACGCTCTACCTGTTCTGTGGCCTCCCGCTGAACCTGATACATTGTTTCCATGAGTGATCCATTCATTTTTAATGCCGTATAGCAATCCGAGTGATTCTCGCGCAGATAGGAGAGCGCCATCCTTCCATATCGCCCCAGCGGGCAGTCATCTTCCGCACGGTTGGAAATTTGAATGTTAGGCAATAACATTCCGTCCTGTTCATGGTAGGATAAGTTAAGATTTGGCTTTTTCATTTCGTGTGCCTCCAGTGATTTGGATTTCGTCACAAATCCATGAAACCAATCTGGTTCACACTCTGTCAAAAGTTTTTCTTAACATCCTTATCTGTACGTACCGAAACTCTGCCAGCCCGTTTTGCTCAACAACATATATATTCGTGATAGACAAGTTCTTCTGCCCGGTTGTGGATGCTACTCATTCGCTTTACCCATTCCATCTCATGCTCTGCTTTGAGTTGTTCGTTCACACCCTCACTGCTTGTCATTTGGCTCACCAACTGAGAAAACATGTTCTCCGCCTGCCGGTCGATTTCAGCGAGGTGGGTGTCCAGCTTCCCGCCGAAAAGCAGGGCGGTGTAGAGCGTTTGCCGATGCTTCCGTAGATACCGCCTGCGCCGCTTGCCCCAGATGCCGACAGAGATGTTCCCCGGTACGGTGAGATTGGGAAGAAGATGATCTCCCTCCTCACGGTAAGTTCCGTCCATCTGCTCAAATGTAGACTTTTTCATGGAAGTTTCCCCCGAAAAATTAAATTTCCCTGCAATCCAATCCGGCTGGCTTAACAAATGGTTGTGGGGGACACTTCCTTATAAAGTATCCCCCACGGCACTTGCCCCGACGTGCAAGGGCGGTTAAACCGATATTTCTGTCATAAAGGAAAAATAGCCGCCCGCAGGGCGGCACCAAACCAGCGCCCAACGAAGTGAGTCCGGTTTGGAAGCGAGAAACAGCAGAATGAGTGCGCTCTGACTTTAAAAAAGTCGGAGCAAGCGATATGGCGCTTGCTCCGACGTGGCACGCCCGAGAGGAGTCGAACCTCCGACCTACCGCTTAGGAGGCGGTCGCTCTATCCTACTGAGCTACGGGCGCATAAGAATCTACTTTATTTTAACGCAAGCTGCCCCTTCTGTCAACGCCGATCTTCCGCAAACACCACAAACGCCCGGTCCTTTCGGACCGGGCGTTTGTGGGAAGAAGGAGACAATACAAAAGGGGACCGGGCCCCGGCCTGCCGACTGGCAGGCATGTCCGGCGGCCTTCTGTACAGGGGTAGCGATGGAAACGGAGGTCAGCGGCCCCCTTCGGGGCCCCGGCCTCGGCTTTCCGCCTTGGACCTTTCAGCGGCCTCGCGCCGCCTCTCTGGAAAACCGTGCCGGCCCGGCCGGGCCGGCACGGAATGGATCAGAACTGGCTCTCAGATCACTCCACGTCCATGTCCGGCTTGTTGAACTCGCCGAACAGCTCCTCGTTGCTGGGCATATCCTCGGGCAGAGGACGGGCCACCCAGGTGGTGTTCATGTAGTGCTTCAGGCAGATGTTCTCGGACACGATGTTGCCGCCCCAAGTGCCGCACCCCATGGAAGACGTGGGAGGCATGCCGTTGGTGGAAGAACCGGAGTTGCCGCGGTTGTTGGGCTGGCGCACCATGATGCGGGACACGGGGGCGCACATGCCCAGACGATGGATGTGGTCGTCGTCGAAGGAGTAGATGCCGCAGCTGTGGCCCTTGCCGCCCACGTTGAACATGGCCTGCATCATGGTCAGTGCGTTCTCAAACTCCCCGTAGTACTTGAACAGGGTCAGCAGAGTGGTCAGCTTCTCGCTGGAGAAGAAGTGCTCCTTGCCCACGTTCTCGATGCCGCCGCCGGTCACAGCGATGAACTTCCGGTCAGCCGGGATCTCGAACCCAGCGGCCTCCGCCAGCTTCTGCGGGCTGATGGCCACGGTGTTGGGCAGACGGTGCCCAGCCTCGTCCCACATGACGGCCTTCAGCTTCTCAGCCTCTTCCTCGTTGGCCAGGTAAGCGCCCTCCTTCACCAGGGCGGCTACGAACCCGTCGTACACGTCCTCGTGGATGATCAGGTTGCCGTCGCAGGAACAGCCGGAGCCGAAGTCGGAGCACTTGGAGATCCGGGTGTTCATGGCAGCCTCAGCCTGACGCTCGGGGGTGTTGCAGGTGTTGTCGATGATGACAGTCGCGTTGCCGGCGCCGGAGCCGTAGGCCGGCACGCCGGAGGAGTATGCGGACTTGACCATGGGACGACCGCCGGTGGCGATGACCAGGTCACAGCGCTTCATCAGCTCCTGGGTCAGGGTGATGCTGGGCTCCTCGATGCCTTGGATGATGTCGGCGGGAGCGCCCTCACGCACCAGGGTCTCACGGATGATGTTGATGCACTTGTTGGTGGTCTTCTTCGCGCGCGGATGGGGGCTGCAGATGATGACGTCACGGGCCTTGATGGCATAGATCACCTGGCCGGCAGGGGTCAGGCAGGGGTTGGTGGTGGGCACCAGAGACGCAATCACGCCCACAGGCTTGGCATACTTCACGATGCCCTTCTCAGGGATCTCCTCGATCACGCCCACGCTCCTCTGACGCAGGCAGTCCCGCAGGATCAGCTTCAGCTTGTTCCGCTTGTTCCGCTTGGTCACCTTGTCGCCCAGGCCGGTCTCGTCCACCGCCTCGTCAGCCAGGTTCGCCCAAACCTTCATGTCGATCACAGAAGCGGCTACCGCCTGGCACAGCCGGTCCACGCGCTCCTGGTCATAGGTGGCGATGATCTCCGCCGCAGCGCGGGCCTTAGCGACCATCCCGTCCAGCATTTCGATCTGCTCAGGAGTGACTTCTTTCGCCATTGTAATGATCTCCTTTTCCTTATTATTTGCCGGACCTCCGTCCAGCTTTCCTTACTGTCGCCATTATACCACTTCTTCCTCTCCCGTCCAATACTTCATTTCAATGAAAATGATAGAGGCATTTTATGAAAAACTTTTTCATTCTTTGGCCTTTTTTCTGTCATATGGATGATTTTTCCTCTCTTTTCCCCTGAAGGGACAATGGTTATGCTTGACACCGGCCCCGGAATAGAATATCTTTATAATATGTCCTTAAATTAGACCCGGCACCAGGAATCGACTCCCTCAGGCTCGACTCCGGCTTCGCCAAACCATGCAGGGAGGTGGACTTCTTGACTTTGCTTCAGCTCCAATATTTTCAGGTCCTGGCCCGTGTCCTGCACTACACCAGGGCGGCGGAAGAGCTGCACATCTCCCAGCCCTCCCTCAGCTATTCCATCAGCGAGCTGGAAAAGGAACTGGGGGTCAAGCTGTTCGAGAAGGAGAACCGGAAGATCAGCCTGACCGCCTATGGGGAACAGTTTCTCCCCTATGTGCAGCGTTCCCTGGCCCTGCTGGACGAGGGGGCCGCTGTTCTGGAACAGATGGCGGGCAATCTGCCCCAAGTAGCCAAGCTGGGCTACTTCCACAGCATCTCCGCCTCCCTGATCCCTGCGCTGGTGGAGGGCTTCTACCGGGAGGAGGACAACCGGAGCATCCGCTTCCAGTTTACAGAGGGCCCTTCCTTTGATATCTTTAACCAGGTGAAGGCCGGGGAGCTGGATATGGCCTTCGGGATGCACCGGGATGACTGGGCCGAATCGGTCATCATCATGCGTCAGCCCCTGTATCTGGCGGTCCCCAGCGACCACCCCCTGGCTGCCCGCCACTCCGTCACCTTTGATGACTTTGCCCGGGAACCCCAGGTGATGCTGGACAAGCCCAGCAGCCTGCGCACCCAGATGGACCGCATCTTCGCCCAGCGGGGCGCGGTGCCCAACGTGGTGTTCGAGGTGCGGGAGTGCAATGCCGCCCTCCAGTATGTGGCCCTGAAATTCGGGGTGTCAGTGCTTCCCCAGGTTCCAGCCATGGACACGGAGAAGGTGTCCATCATCCCCATCTCTGACCAGGACAAGGAGTTTGTCCGCACGGTCTATCTCTCCTGGTCCCGCTCCCGCCCCATGTCTCCCGCTGCCCAGAGGGTGCGGGACTATATCGTGGAGCACTACTCCATCCCGGAATGAACCGTTCCGCCGGAGGTCCGCCCGGACCTCCGGTGTTTTTTCTCTCCCCGGCACACCGCGGAAAATTTCCGAAAAACCCCGATTTTTTCCTTTACAGCCGGGCCAAACTATGATATAGTATCCCAGCATGGAATCATGCGTCATCCTGCCCATCCGCTTCGTTTCAGGGTACGGCCCGGACAAGAGCCCGGGGCTTCACCCACCTGTTACGCAGCCCTTTGGGCAAATCATTGGAAAGGTGGAATCTCCCATGATCCGCAAGGACGAAAAGACGGCCGTGATTGAGGCCAACCGCACCCATCCCACGGACACCGGCTCCCCCGAGGTCCAGATCGCCATCCTCACTGCCCGTATCAACGAGCTCACCGAGCACCTGAAGGTCCACAAGCAGGACAACCACTCCCGCCGCGGCCTGCTGAAGATGGTCGGTAAGCGCCGCAAGATGCTGGACTATCTGATGGCCAAGGACATCGAGCGCTACCGCGCTATCATTGCCAAGCTGGGCATCCGTAAGTGATTTGTTGAATAAGGGGTGGCGCGCCTGCGCCACCCTTTCTTCCCATCTGAGACCAACTTTTCCCGAGGGCAATGCCGCTTTTTTAGCAGTTGAATCCGGGCCTGAAGCGGGCGGGCGCCGGCATGAGGAGGGCCTTCCTTCAGACCCGGATTCAAGTGCTAAAGGGCTGGTATTCCACCTCCGGGACAAAAAACTTCAACAAAGGAGTGTAGACATGTCAACCATCATCAAGCACAAGGAATTCCCCAAGTTCAAGAGCTGGACCATGGACCTGTGCGGCCGTCCCCTGACCATCGAGGTGGGCAAGGTGGCCGAGCTGGCCAGCGCCTCCGCCATGGTCAAATATGGCGAGACCACCGTCATGGTGGCCGTCACCGTCTCCCCCCGCCCCCGGGACGGGGTGGACTTCTTCCCCCTGTCCGTGGACTTTGAGGAGAAGCTGTACGCCGTGGGCCGCATCCCCGGCTCCTTCATGCGCCGGGAGGGCCGTCCCTCTCTGCCCGCCGTGCTGGCCAGCCGCCTGATCGACCGGCCCATGCGCCCCCTGTTCCCCTACGACTTCCGCAACGACGTGTGCATCCAGTGCACCGTCATGAGCGTGGACTACGACTGCTCCCCCGAGGTGGCCGCCATGATCGGTGCCTCTGCCTGTGTGAGCTATTCCGAGATCCCCTTCGCCGGCCCCATCGGCTGCCTGGAGGTGGGCTATGTGGACGGTCAGATCGTCCTCAATCCCAATCAGGAGCAGCGCAAGACCTCCCGCATGGACGTGACTGTGGCCGCCACCGCTGAGAAGGTGGTCATGATCGAGGCCGGGGCCGACGAGATCCCCGACGAGATCATGTACGCCGGCATCGTGAAGGCCCACGAGGAGATCAAGAAGCAGGTGGCCTTCATCAACCAGATCGTTGCCGAGATCGGCAAGCCCAAGATGGAGTATGAGCACGCTCAGTTCAACCAGGAGCTGTTCGACAAGATCGTGGCCGACTTCATGGACGAGGCCAAGGCCGCCATGGATACCGACGACAAGAATGTCCGGGAGACCCGCTGGAACGCCATGATCGACCACTGGCACGAGAAGTATCTGGAGGAGTATCCGGATATGGACCAGTACCTGGAGGAGTTCACTTACAAATTCCAGAAGAAGATCGTCAAGGCATGGCTGCTGGAGGGCCACCGTGTGGATGGCCGCGCCAAAAACGAGATCCGTCCCCTGGCCGCCGAGGTGGGCGTGCTGCCCCGGGTCCACGGCTCCGGCCTGTTCACCCGCGGTCAGACCCAGGTCCTGTCCGTGTGCACCCTGAACACCCTGGCCGCCTCCCAGAAGCTGGACACCATCTGGGAAGAGACCGAGAAGCGGTATATGCACCACTACAACTTCCCGCCCTACTCCGTGGGCGAAGCCAAGCCGCCCCGCTCCACCAACCGGCGGGAGTACGGTCACGGCGCTCTGGCCGAGCGGGCCCTGCTCCCCGTGCTGCCCAGCCAGGATGAGTTCCCCTATGCCATCCGCGTGGTCTCCGAGGTGCTCTCCTCCAACGGCTCCACCTCTCAGGGCTCCATCTGCGGCTCCACCCTGGCCCTCATGGACGCCGGCGTGCCCATCAAGGCCCCTGTCGCCGGCATCTCCTGCGGTTTGATCCAGGACGACGACGGCGGCTTCACCACCTTCATCGACATCCAGGGCGTGGAGGACTTTCACGGTGAGATGGACTTCAAGGTGGCAGGCACCAAGGCGGGCATCACCGCCATCCAGATGGACCTGAAGAACGACGGCCTGACCCACGAGATCATCAAGGAAGCCCTGGACATCACCCGGGATGCCCGGTACGCCATTCTGGACGAGATCATGCTCCCCTGTATCGCCGCCCCCCGGCCCGAGGTGAGCAAGTATGCCCCCAAGATGATCACCATCAAGATCGACCCCGACAAGATCCGGGAGGTCATCGGCAAGGGCGGCTCCGTCATCCAGAAGATCACCGCCGAGTCCGGTGCTCAGGTGGACATCGAGGATGACGGCACCATCCACATCGCCTCCCCCAACGCCGAGGCCTGTGACGCCGCCAAGAAGATGATCGAGACCATCGTCTTCGTCCCCGAGGTGGGCCAGTTGTATTACGGCAAGGTGGTCCGCATCCTCCAGTTCGGCGCTTTCGTGGAGCTGGCCCCCGGCAAGGACGGCATGGTCCACATCTCCAAGCTGGCGGAGCGCCGGGTGGAGAAGGTAGAGGACGTGGTCAATATTGGCGACATGATCTGGGTCAAGGTCACCGACATCGATGACAAGGGCCGGGTCAACCTGTCCTACAAGGACGCCCTGCGGGAGATCAAAGCCAAGCAGGCCGCCGGTGAGAGCGTGAAATAACTATCCACACGTGAGTTTGGCGGCGGAGTGCGGGCACTCCGCCGCCTTTTTCTGATGGGGACAAAGCTATGGGCTATTCTGTGTTAAGCAAATATCGCTCTGAGCTGATGGGGGCCGCCATGCTCTGGGTGATGCTGTTCCATGCCGCTGATCTGACCTTCCCCATCCCCGGGCTGGACCTGTTTCGGGCGGCGGGCTTCGGCGGGGTGGACATCTTCATCCTGCTCTCCGCCATGGGGCTGTCCCTCTCCCTGAGCCGCCGGGAGCAGGAATACGGTGCCTTTCTGGTGCGCCGGGCCCGGCGCATCCTCCCCGCCTATTTTGTGGTGATGGTTCCCTACACCCTCTTCCTCATTCTTCGGGGACAGGCCCCCCTCTCCGCCCTGGTGTGGAACTCCACCCTCCTCGCCTACTGGGTCCATACCCCTGGGGCCTTCAACTGGTATGTGTCCGGCATCCTGCTCTTCTATGTCCTCACCCCCTGGTGTTTCCGCCGGCTGCGCCGCTCCAGGCACCGGGTGCTGTGGACGGCAGGGGCCGGCGCCGCGGCGGTGGCTGTGTGCCACGTGCTGATCCAGGACGAGTACTGGCACTACCTGGACGTCTTTTACCGCTTCCCCATCTTTTTTCTGGGACTGCTGATGGGGCTCTATGTGTGGGAGGACCGCCGGCTGGGCAGGCGTGATCTGCTGTTCTGGACCCTGTGGCTGGCGGCCGGCCTGTGCTACCTGGCCGCGGCCCTGCCCCGGCTGGAGGTCCCCCACCTCCCCATGTGCCATCTGTTTCTGTTCACCACCGTCCCCATGTGCCTGGCGGGCTGCGCCTGCTTTGAACACCTGCCCCTGGGATGGCTGCGCCGGGGACTGCGGCTGGTGGGGGAGCACAGTCTGGAGATCTATCTGCTCAACGTCAGCCTCTTCTCCGAGACTGCCCTGCTGCGCAGCTGGCTCCCTCTGGGGACTGGCCCCTACTATTTCCTCGCCTTTTTCCTGAATATCCTTTTGGGCATCCTGCTCCACCGGGGGGTGGAGGCCGGGATGCGCCGCATCCAGGCCCGCCGGGCCGATTGATCCGCAAAGGAGGCCGCACTATGGGAAAGATCAAACGTCTGCTGGACCGCTTCGACGAGATGGGCCGCTACCCCATCCAGGAGCTGGGCTACTCCCGCACATGGCTGATGTTCAGCTATCTGGGGGCCTTTCTGGTCCACCGCTGCACCATCGCCGACTACTTCCTCTACCACTTCTATGAGCGCAACCGCCGGGGCCGGGCAGAATTCGTCACCCTGTACGACATGCGGGATATCCACCGCAAGAACCCCCAGACCGCCTTCGCCGACTTTGAGGAGAAGGACCGCTTTCTGGACCGGTTCCAGGCCTATGTGCACCGGGACTGGATCGGCCGGGTGTGCCGGAACAGCCGGGAGGAATTCGACGCCTTTGCGGACCGCCATCCCCGCTGCATCATCAAGCCCCGCACTGACTCCGGCGGCCACGGCGTGGAGCTGTGCACCATCACTCCAAACAACCGGGATCAGGTGTGGGAGCGGCTCACCTCCCAGGATATGATCGCCGAGGAGCTGCTGGAGCAGTGCCCGGAGATGGCCGCCCTCCACCCCAGCTCGGTGAATACAGTCCGGGCCCTCACCATCCGGGGAAAGCTTTGCTCCGCCGTCCTGCGCATGGGGGTGGGCGGCGGCTTTGTGGACAACGGCTGCTCCGGAGGCATTTTCGCCGGCCTGGACGTGGACACCGGCATCGTCACCACCCAGGGGGCCGATCTGATGGAGCACCGCTTCCTCCTCCACCCCACCACCGGCCTGACTATCCCCGGCTTCCAGGTCCCCCAGTGGGAACAGGTGCGCCGGACGGTGGAGGAGGCGGTGACCCTGGTCCCCAACGCCATCATCGTGGGCTGGGACGTGGCCGTCACCGCCCAGGGTCCTGTGCTTATCGAGGGCAATGCCTATCCCAGCGTGCAGATCATGCAGACAGCCGGGATGCAGGGACTCAAGCGCCTGTGGAACAGCGCCCTGTGGGGCTGACCGCCTTCTGCCCGGGCGCGGAGGCCGAATTTTCGGCCCCCGCGCCCTTCTTTTCGTCTTTTTTCTTGATTTTCCGACCATTCTGTTATAGACTGTCTAAGACTTGCCAGGATAGGTGGCTGCCTCCCCCGCAGTCAATCTTTTCGAAGGAGAGATCTATGTACCGTTCCATTACCCTGCCCAACGGGGCAAAGCTGCTGACCGAATTCGTCCCCGGAGCCCGCACCGCGGCCCTGGGGTTCTTTGTGGGCACCGGCTCCCGCCACGAGCGCGCCGCGGAGAGCGGCGCGGCCCACTTTATTGAGCACATGTCCTTCAAGGGGACCCAGCGGAGGGACGCTGGCGCTCTGGCCCGGGAGACCGACGCCATCGGCGGGCAGATCAACGCCTATACCACTAAGGAGCTCACCTGTTACTATGCCCGGTGTCTGGACAGCCACCTGCACCGGGCCATCGACCTGCTCAGCGACATGCTGTTCCACTCCCGTTTTGCTCAGGGGGACGTAGAGCTGGAGCGCGGGGTCATTCTGGAGGAGATCGGGATGTATGAGGATACCCCGGAGGACCTGGCCGCGGAGCGGCTGGCCGCCGCGGTCTACCAGGGTTCCCCGTTGTCCCGCCCCATCCTGGGGAAAGCCTCCACCCTGAACAAGATGACAGGGGAGAGCCTTCGGGCCTATCAGGAGGCCCACTACCGCCCCGGCAATCTGGTCACCGCCCTCACCGGCAGCTTCACCCCCCAGGCCGTGGAGGAGCTGCGCGCCATCCTCTCTGAACTGGAGCCCGGCCACGTCCCCAGCTGCAAGGGGGCCCGCTACCGCCCCGCCTTCACCGTCCGGCGAAAGCCCACAGAGCAGAACCACCTGATCCTGGCCTTCCCCGCCTTCAGCTATCTGGACCCCCGCCGTTACCAGCTGCTGCTGCTCAACTCCATCCTGGGGGGCGGCGTCTCCTCCCGGCTGTTTCAGGAGCTTCGGGAGAAGCGGGGGCTGTGCTACACCACTTACTCCTATGTAGCCGACCACGCCGACACCGGCCTGCTGGGGGTGTACACCGCCCTCAGCCCCGAGCTGGAGGGGGAGGCGCTGGATGCTGCCTGCGCCCTGCTCCGGGAGCTGGCGGAGCACGGCCCCACCCAGGAGGAGCTGGAGCGGGCCCGGGAGCAGGCCAAGGCCAGCGTGCTCATGGGGCTGGAATCCATTCAGGCCCGCATGAGCCACCTGGGCACCTCCCAGCTGCTCTATGGCTCTGTGCTGGAGCAGGACGACATCCTGGATGCCTATGACGCGGTCACCGTCCCTCAGCTGCGGCAGCTGGCGGAGCAGATCTTTGACTTCTCCCAGCTCTCTCTGTCCGCGGTGGGCCGGGTGCCCCCGGCGGAGGAGTACGCCCAGCTGCTTTCCCCCTGACTCTCCCTCCCAGTTCTGTCTCAGACCAAAGCCCGGGGCGGCACTGATGTGCCGCCCCGGGCTTTTACGATTTTACCAGCTTTTCCGCCAGCTTCCCTTCCGCACCAGAAGGACAGCCGACAGGACCAGCATGGGCATCCCCGCCAGTATGCCGGTGACGGCAGGACCCCAGATCTGGCGCACTGCCCCTTCCGCCCCCCGGAACAGCAGAGCGACCTGTGCGGCGGCGTTGATCGTCCCGTGGGCCAGCGCCGTCGGCCAGAGGGAACCGCTCCTCTCCGACAGCCAGGCCAGGAAAGTGCCTGCCGAGGTGGTAAAGAGGCACATCCCCAGAATCCCCAGCCATGGGAAGCCGGGATAGCTGGTGCCATAGTTGTGTCCCATAAGATTGATCGGTGTGTGCCACAAACCCCAAATCGCGCCCACCAGCAGGCAGGCAGGGAGGGTGGACATCCTCTGCCGCAGGGCCGGATAGAGAAACCCCCGCCAGCCGATCTCCTCTCCTATGGCAAAGAACAGATTGATCACCGGACCGTAGACCAGTACCCCCAGCAGCAGGGATACCGCCGTGCCCCTAGAGATCCCCGCCTGTTCCATCATTGGCGCCAAGGCTGGAAGCGTGCTGTCAAAATCCCGGGGATATACGCCAAAATAGAGCAGCGCACCCAGGACTGCGGCAGCCAGGGATAGGGCCCAGGCAGCCAGATACCACTTCCAGTTCCTTCTCAGGGCGGGCCGCATGGAGAAAGACAGCACCGGTCTGCGCCTCCCCGCCAGCCACATCAGCCACACCGCCAAGGCAGGCGTCCACATCACCACCGTGTTGAGCAGCTGAGCAGTGACAGCGCCCGGGGGCATCATTCCACACATCAGCCAGATCCCCCACGCCGTCCCATAGGAGAGGAGCAGATATCCCCCCATCTCCCTGCCCCCGGGCCGATGGGTCATTTATATTTCACCGCCGTGCCGTAGGCAATGACCTCAGCTGCCCCCTGCATCACAGAGGAGGAGCCGTAGCGCACGTTGATGACCGCGTCGGCCCCCAGGGCCTCCGCCTCATCCACCATCCGCTTCACCGCGATCTGCCGGGCCTCGTTGAGCATCTCCGTATAGCCGGTGATCTCGCCGCCCACCAGCGTCTTCATACCCGCCATGAAGTCCTTTCCAAAATTCTTGGACTGCACCACAGTCCCCTTCACCATGCCCAGTGCCTCGATCTCTTTTCCAGGGATATATTCAATATTTACGAGCAGCATCCAGCTCTCCTCCTTCAATTTCTTTCATTCGTTGCTTCAGCACGATCCACACGGCTGGGATGGTCACCAGGTCGCCCACTGCCAGGATCAACAGGAGCAGCCGCAGCCAGTCCAGCCCCTCCAGTCCGGCCAGCTGGGATCTGCCCCACAGCATGAGCAGTGCCATGGCCAGCTGGACCAGGGCAAAAAAGGCCGCGCCCTTCCTGGCGTCCTTCTTCTGGGCGCGCTGGCCCGGGTCAATATTTTTTGGCATCCTCTTCCTCCCCTCTTTTAATTTCCCTCAGCCGCTGGATCAGGGCGGCCAGCACTCCTCCCACCACCGCCAGCCCCACCACGCCGTACAGGGCCATGACGCCCACCGCGATGGTATCCGCCCCGCCTGCGCTGAGGAAGGCCCACAGCATGGTGCCTACCAGGATGAACACCACCAAAATGGTGCCCAGCGCCGCCAGGACCGGGGCCAGCCGGCTGGGTTTTCGGTCAGTATTGCTTCGCATCCTCCGCCTCTCCTTTCTCGATCTCCCGAAATCGCTGGATCATAGCCAGCAGGACCCCCAGGATCACCACGCCCGGGATAGCCACCAGCACCACCAGCAGGGGCAGCGGGGGCGCATCCTCCGCATCGATGGAGAAGCCCCACAGCATCAGGGCGATCAGCCCCCCCATCAGGAACACGGTGAGCAGCGTCACCACCACCGGGGCCACATATCGGATCCTGCGGGTGTCTCCCTGCTGGCGGTCCAGAAAGGTAGCCCCCTCCTGCTCCATCTGTTCCATCTCCCGGAGCAGTCCCCCCGCGTCCAGACTGTCCAACCGGACCTCCCGGTCCTTCAGCGCCTGACAGAACTGGACCGCCTGGTCCAGATTCTTCCGCTCCCGCTCCAGCGTGACCAGATGCCGGCGCATCCCGTCCCCCAGGGTCCGGCTGCCCGTCTGCATCTGCCGGATCTCCTCCAGGGGGACTCCCAGCTTTCTCAGCAGCTTGATCTGCCGCAGGAGCTCCACCTCCGGCTCACCGTACTCCCGATAGCCGTTCTGGCTGTTCCGTCCCGGCTTCAGCAGCCCCTGCTCCTCATAGAAGCGGATGTTCTTCTTTGTGATGCCCACCAGGGCCTCGACTTCGTTGATCTTCATCGGTATCCCCCTCGCTCTGTGGTTAGGTTATACCCTCCAGCGAGGGGAAGGTCAAGCATTTTCCGTCATTTCATAAAGATTTTTTCTCTCTCTGCCGCCAGATCCACCGTGCCAGCACGGCCAGGGCCACAGCCCAAACCAGCGCCACCAGCTCCACCCCCGCCAGGGGCATATGGGCCGCGGCCAGGATGGCACAGGCGTCCACCCCCGCGTGGAGGGCAATGGCCGCGGGGAAGAGCCACAGGGACGCCCGGCGCTCCACAGCCCGCCAGACCAGCACCGACAGGGAGATGTGGATGGCAACGGCCACGATCCGCTCCAGCCCGCCCCACAGATAGGTGTGGGGCGGCGCGGCCACCGCAGCCGCCAGCGCCTGGGCCGCCGCGTCATCCAGCTGGCCCATGTGCTGCTCCAGCGTGCCTGTGTTCAGCCAGAAGGAGAGCAGCAGGTTGCTGACGTTGGTCAGCCCCACCAGCAGCACCGCCTCCATGCCGCCGTGGCCCGCCCCGTAGATCAGGGCGTCCTGGGGCGTGCCCCCCTTCCCGCTCCGCCTCAGCAGCTGAAAGGCGGCAAATCTCCCCGTCTCCTCAAACAGCCCCGCCATCAGGCCCCCATACAGTGCGTAGAGTCCCAGATCGCCCGTAATGACCCCGCCCGCAGGGCCGCCTAGGATGAGCTGGTGGGCTCTCTGCTCCAGCACCAGGGCAAATACCAGAAACACCGCCGCCCCCAGAAGAAAGGCCCGCCAGCGCCCGCCTCTCCGGCGGAAAAACAGCCCCAGTCCCAGGGGCAGGCCAAAGGCGATCAGCAGGGAGGCCGTCATGCAGGCCATGGCGGCCCCAGGCATCGTTCCGTATCCTTCCATTTTTATCCCTCCTTTTTCGACCGGCCCCGGCGTTTTGTCCCGGCCGGCTTTCGGGCCCACCCTACCCCTTTCCCCCGGTAGAAAGTCAAGGGTTTCTGCAAAAAAAGTTTCCTTCCCCCTGGTGGAAACTTGTGTTTCTGCCGGTTTTACCCCTGTTTTTCCCAAAAACGGGTGCCCCGGCGCGCTCTGCATTGAGATGCGGGCCCGGAGAGAAAAACAGCGGACGCCTGTCATGCGCCCGCCGTTCTCTATCCGGAACCTCGGCCCTGTACGCGCCGCGGTCCTTCCTGTTCTCTGTCAGCCCTTCTCTTTTACTTCCACCACCGTCAGCCGCTCTCCCCGCACCTGGAAACGGATCTCCCAGCCGGCGAACTCCATGCCGTAGATCCGCTCCGGGTCCCTCTGATAGGAGGGCCGGGGGTCCTGGGCCAGCACGCCCGCGGCCGCCTGCCGCCGGTCCTCCGGCAGCAGGGACAGCCACCGCTCCGGGAACTCCACTTCCAGCAGCCGGTCCGCCCCGGGTGCAAAGCCCCCTGTGGCCTCCGGCCGGCAGTCCCCGTAGGGGAGGTAGGGCTTGATGTCAAAGATGGGGGTCCCGTCCATCAGGTCCGCCCCCGCCACGTGGAGCACCGGGCCCTGGGGGGTATGGGGCTCCACCCGCTCCAGGCGGACGGAGGACAGCCCGACAGCGTTGGGCCGGAAGGGAGAGCGGGTGGCAAAGACCCCCATGCGGGTATTGCCTCCCAGCCGGGGCGGCCGCACTGTGGGGGACCAGTCCTCCCGCACCGCCTGGGAGAACTGCCAGATCAGCCAGATGTGAGAAAACCCCTCCAGCCCCCGCACCGCCTCCGGGCTGCGGAAGTCCGGCTCAAAGACCACTCTGGCCTTCAGCGCCTCCACCAGCCCGCTCTGGCGGGGTATCCCGAACTTGGACGGGAAATCACTGTGGATGCGGGCAATGATTTTCATAGGCACAGTCTCCATGGGCTCTCCTCCTGACAGGCATCTGTTTCGGGCCCCTGGGCCCCTGCTGCCCCTATTATAGCGGAGGGCAGGCCCACTGTCCATGCCCCTGTCACTCTTGTGGCAGGACATTTCGTTTCAGGCTGGTATAGGCCATCAAGATATAGAACAGGTAGATCAGGCAGAACAGCCCCAGCGCCAGGGCGGTGATGGCTGCGGGGTGATAGATCCCCGTCATGGTTCCCGGCTCCACCGCGCCGCCCAGGTTCAGGAGAAAGGGAACTGCAATGAGCGCCGGCGGAAGGGCAGGCATGGCGTAATAGATGGCAAACTGGCACCCCAGCGCCCGCCGCATCTCCCGCCGGTCCATGCCCAGCTTCCGCAGCAGGGCGAACTGTCCCCGGTAGCGGTCTGTCTCGCTGAGCTGCTGGACTGTCAGGATGGTAGCGGCGGTCATGGTGAGGACCAGTGCCAGATAGTACAGGGGAAACACCACCATGGCGGACATGGAGGCCGCTTCTGTCTCCTGATCCGCCTTGGAGTAGAGGGTGTCGTAGAGGCCCTCGGCCGCGTCATAGCGGTCCCGGATGGCACAGAGCCCCGCAAACTGTTCCCCACTCACCGGTTCCTCTGTCATGGCGGCTATGGCGCCGTGGCTGACTGGACAGTTCCGGGCCAGCTCGTCGGGCACCACCAGCACAAAGCCGTGTCCATTGGCATCCCACAGATTCTGATTCAGCGGGCCTGTCTCTATCCCCGCCAGCTCCAGTGTCTGGCCGGAGATCCGGATGGGCTGCCGGTAGTCCGCCAGGGACGGTCCCAGATAGTCCTGGCAGTGGATCAGATACTCCCCAGTTTCCAGAGTCACTGCGGGCCACCCCTTCATGGCCCGGAGGGCGGCATAGTCGCTGAATGCCATCAGCATGTCCCGGCTGGAAAACTTGTGGTAGCTGGCGTGGTCCGCCAGATAGTCGGTGACCTGGGCGTCCTCCCCCTGATAGACCGCGTACCGCCGCACCGCTGTCACTGGAACAGAGCGGCGGATCTGGTCCTGATAGGCATCCAGATGAGCCTCGTTTTTCGTGCCGATGTACAGATCAAAGGCGGATGCCTTTTCCATCCGGCTCTGAAACATGGCGCTGAAGGTCATCCCGCTCCCCTCCACGATCAGGGTGGCGGTGAACAGCAGAGAGACCGTGGCCATGACGATCCCCATGGTGGCCAGCTTGGCGGTGAGAGTGCGGAAGACCAGCAGAGTCTGCCCAGCGTACTTTTTCGCCGGACGCCTTTCAAAAAAGGCGGGGACCCCTGAGGCAAAGCTGAGAAAGAACCCGTAGAGGAAGGCGATGACGCACCCCGTGCCCAGCAGGCTGGGGAGCATCCCGCCCATCAGCAGCAGAAGGGTCCCCACTGCCCCCAGGATCACCGAGAGAACAAAGATCCGCCGGCGGCTCCGGCTCTTTTCGATGACTTCCTCCTCGTTCCGTCGGTCCAGGTAGATCAGCTCCCGGATCTTCATCCTTCGGATGCGCCTCCGGCCTTTCAAGAGAGCAAAGAGGTAGATGAACAGAAAATAGACCAGGGTCAGCCCCACCGCCGGGGGCGAGAACGCCAGGGAGACCCGGTAGGGCGCGCCGAACAGAGCCAGCATCACAGCCCTCAATGCCTGAAACAGCAGATCCCCCGCCGCCAACCCCAGGAGCAGAGCCGCGCCGCCCACCGCCAGATTTTCCAGAAAAAACAGCCGGGCCACCTGACGGTGCTCCAGCCCGATCAAAATATAGGTGCCCAGCTCCCGGCTGCGGCGGGAGAGCATGAAGCCGGTGGTATAGGAGACCAGCCAGCCGGTGATGAGCACTGCGGCCGCGCTGGCCAGGACGATCATCAGGGGCAGAGAAGCCAGTTTTTCCGACAGATCGGCGATCTCCCGGGAAAAGACCAGACCGTTGAAGGCATAGATCAGAGCGGCGGCCATCACAATGGTGACGAAATACACCAGATAGTCCCGTGCCTGCCGCCGGGCGTTGCGCCAGGAAAGCTTATATAACGTCACTGACATCACCCCCCAGCAGAGCCAGCACGTCCAGGACCTCATGGTAAAAAACCGGACGCCCCCGCTCCCCTCGGAGCAGTTCGTGGAACAGCCGGCCGTCCTTCAGAAAGAGGACCCGGGCGGCATAGCTGGCGCTGTATGCGTCATGGGTCACCATGAGGATGGTGGCCCCCATGTCCCGGTTCATCCTGGTCATGATCTCCAGCAGGTTTTTGGATGCCTTGGAGTCCAGCGCTCCGGTGGGCTCGTCGGCCAGCAGCAGGGACTGTCCGGCCACCATGGCCCGGGCGCAGGCCGCCCGCTGCTTCTGGCCGCCGGATACCTGATAGGGGAATTTCTCCAGCACGTCCATAATCTCCAGCCTGGCCGCCATCTCCCGCACCCGGCGCTGCACCGTCTCCGGGTCGGTGTTGTTCAGGCTGAGGGCCAGGCCGATGTTTTCCTCCAGTGTCAGGGTATCCAGCAGATTAAAGTCCTGGAACACAAAGCCCAGCCGCTCCCGGCGGAACCGGGCCAGCTCCCGGGGCGGGAGGGCGGCGATGCTCTCCCCGTCCAGCAGGATGTCCCCGGCGCTGACGGTGTCGATGGTGGAGATGCAGTTGAGCAGGGTGGTCTTCCCGCTGCCCGACGCCCCCATGATGGCAATAAATTCCCCGTCATCCACTTCAAAGCTGACCCGGTCCAGCGCCTTGGTCACATTGTTTTTGCTCCCGTAGTATTTTTCGATGTTCCGTACTTGCAGCATCTTGATCTCCTCCTTTGCTGTCCCTTACAGGATACTGCAAGACCGGCCCCACTGGTATCGGCTTTCTATGGCCTCAGCTTACAATTTTGAAAGGTTCTCCCGGGCCGGAAAGAGGAGGGTCATCCGGGTCCCCTTTCCCTCCTCCGAGGCGGCCCGCAGCTCGATCTCCAAGACAGCCGCCAGCCTCCGGGCCAGATACAGCCCCATTCCGGTGGAGCCGCCCCGGCTGCGGCCGTTGCTGCCCGTAAAGCCCCGGTCAAAGATCCGGGGCAGCTCATGGGCGGGGATGCCGATACCGTTGTCCTCCACTGTCAGCTCTACCCGCCTCCCCAGTGCCCGGGCGGACAGGGTGACGACAGGCTGGGCGCTGCGGTAGCGGGCGGCGTTCTGGAGCAGCTGCCCCAGCAGGAAGCATACCCATTTCCCGTCGGTGTAGACCCTCTGATCCAGATCCCGGGTCTCCACCCGCACCCCGCTCTGGATCAGCAGGGCCCTGTGGCTCTGGAGGGCCTGGTCCGCCAGCTCCTCCAGGCTGGTCTCCCGGATCACCAGGTCCTTTTCCGGACTCTCCGCCCTGGCATAGAACAGGGCCCGCTCCACGT
The DNA here is from genome assembly GCF_022453915.1 of Lawsonibacter asaccharolyticus. NCBI lineage: Bacteria > Bacillati > Bacillota > Clostridia > Eubacteriales > Oscillospiraceae > Lawsonibacter > Lawsonibacter asaccharolyticus. The sequence continues at coordinate 61,089 of NZ_CP091870.1, read as the reverse complement.
GGGCGTCGATCTGGGCCAGTTCCCGCTCCAGCCTGCGCCGGGTATCCGGCCCTACGGTCCTGGAGATCAATCGGGCCGCCGTGATGGGGGTCTTGATCTCGTGGACCCACTGTTCCACATACTCCCGATACTCCCGCTGGGCCGCCTGCGCCTCCGACACCGCGCCCACCATGGCCTGGCCCGACTGGTGCATCAGGGCGAACAGCTCCCGTTCCCAGAGCCCTTCCGGCTTTGGGGCACACTCAGCAAACAGCTGCTTCTGGTCCAGCCCCTCCATAATGGCCTTTAGCTCCGCCAAGCGGCGGCGGAGCCGGACGCACTCCCAGAGCTGCGCCAGCACAAAGACCAGGATCAGCCCCATCAGGAGCAGAGCCACCACGCCGGGCTGTGTCCCGGTGGCCAGCAGGAAGAGGGCGGAGGCCGCCGCGCACCCCCCCTGGAGCACAATCCGCCCCAGCCGGTCGGACAGAAAATCAGCGATCGTCATACTGATACCCCATTCCCCGCCGGGTCTTGATCTGCTCCGGCAGCCCCAGCTCCCCCAGCTTGTTCCGCAGCCGGGTCACATTGACACTGAGGGTGTTGTCATCGATATAGATCCTGCTGTCCCACAGCGCCTCAATCAGGTCTGCCCGGGACACGATCTCCCCGGCGTGGGCCATCAGGTGGGCCAAGATCTTCAGCTCGTTCCGGGTGAGCTCCGCGGTCCGTCCACTTGCCCACACGGTCCCCCTGGACAGGCTGAGCCGCATTCCCCCAGCCTCCAGGATGTCCGGCTCCGACGGACCTCCGCTGCGGCGCAGCACCGCCTTGATCCTGGCAAGCAGAATGGGGATGCTGTACGGCTTGGTGATGTAGTCGTCTCCGCCCAGACTGAGCGCCCGCAGCTCGTCCGCCGCCGAGTTCCGGCTGGTCACCACCACGATGGGGACCGGGCATCGTCTCCGAAGCTCGGCGCACAGGGAGAAACCGTCCCGCCCGGGCAGTCCCAGATCCAGCAGGACCAGATCCGGCCCAAAGGTCCCCGCCTGCCCCGGCACGTCCCCAAAATCCGTCACCGCCAGAGCCTGATAGCCCTCATTCTCCAGCAGGAGGGCCAGCTCCTCCCGGATGGCTGGGTCATCCTCCACGATCATGATCTTCCGCATGGTCTCCGTCCCCCTCTACATCCCGTTTGGCGCTATTGTACCACGCCCAAGCCCGGGCGTCTACGCTGCTCCCTGGCATATTGCCGCCAAGTCAAGCCCTATCTTCCTTCTCTGAAGCCCCTTGCCCCTCCCTGCCGATTTCCTGTTTTCTAAAGCGCAGCCGGCAAAATATACTTTCTACGGGCTCCAGATTTTTTGTTTCTCGGCATTTTCACAAGAACTACTGCTTTCCCCTGTTTGTTTTCTTTTAAAAGACAATTGTCCCTCCTTGGATTACGATGGTAACATGTGCCTCTCTCATATGTGTCTATTTCCCAGTTTTTTACCAAAGCTTCCTTTATATTTCTTCAGTCTATCAGAAAAATAAATTTTACGTTCTGCACAGATTTCTTATTCATGAATAGGGTCACACAGACTCCCTCCCTTATTTTGTTAAATTTTAGTTTTGACTTCCCCCTTTTTTCATGGTATTTTGTTTTGCGTGCCTCCCAGACAAGATGCACTCTTTCAGATACTGGCAGACAATTACTTGATACAGGAAAGGATGACTCAAATTATGAATCCCCCTACTTCCTCTCTCAAAAAGGGCTCCAAAGAGTCCCTTACTTCTGTAAAGAGTGAGGAGCCTCCCAGTTCTCCGGCCACGACTCATATTTCCATTCAGGTCACCCATCGCTCCAGCAAGTCTGGCCGCAGCCACATTCTACCCCTTCTGCTCCTGATCATTGCGGCTGTCCTTCTTCTTTTCCTTCTGACCGTTTTTCCTGGTTCTGTTTCCGTGTTTTTTTCGCTGAATACATAAAGGGTATCCTCTATTTGAGGACACCCTTCCGAAAATCCAAATTTTTACCCGAAAGACCGATTCGTAAAATAATTCCGGTCTTTCGGGTACATTAAACCACAAACCAAACCGCACTCCGCTGGAATAAGGAGGCGCAACGACTGAGCACGCTCTCTAACTGATAAAACAAATCGGAGCAAGCTTTGTATCGCTTACTCCGATGTGGAGCTGCTACCCAGATTTGAACTGGGGACCTCATCCTTACCAAGGATGCGCTCTACCGACTGAGCTATAGCAGCATACGTTCCCCCAATGGGGGTTATATTAGCAACAGGTAAAACCTGACATTTTTAAATGGCGACTCGGAAGGGACTTGAACCCTCGACCTCCGGCGTGACAGGCCGGCGTTCTAACCAACTGAACTACCGAGCCATTTAATCAATATAAAAACAGATCACTCTGCAACTCTCTGGCAGGGGCAGAAGGAATCGAACCCTCGGCACGCGGTTTTGGAGACCGCTGCTCTACCTGCTGAGCTATACCCCTATATGGTGGGCCTTCACGGGCTCGAACCGTGGACCGGCCGGTTATGAGCCGGCTGCTCTAACCAACTGAGCTAAAGGCCCATTAACCGTTCACACGTTATTTTGAAATTACGGCTTGCCGTCACGAGCAAGTGGCGGCAAGCCGCATTTTTGGCTCCCCAAGTTGGACTCGAACCAACGACCCTGCGGTTAACAGCCGCATGCTCTACCGACTGAGCTATTGAGGAATGTGAAAGGGTCCGGTCCGGTTGGACCGGACCCTTGTGTAGGCACTACCTATTTTCCCGGCCCGTCTCCAGGCAAGTATCTTCGGCAGAAGCGAGCTTAACTTCCGTGTTCGGAATGGGAACGGGTGGACCCTCGCTCTAATCAGCACCTACTTTACTTTCTCCGAAAAGAAAGTAAGCAAAGAAAAGTTCTTACGCCTTTTCTCTCCTTACCGTCTTCCCAACAGTAAGTATTATATCCGCTATTTTTGATTTGTCAAGAGAAATTTGGTGACCCGTACGGGAATCGAACCCATGTTTGCGGCGTGAGAGGCCGCCGTCTTAACCGCTTGACCAACGGGCCATCGTCGCTCCTCTTTCAGCAGTCCCCGCCCAGGACGCACCCAGCGTCCTGGACAGGACCACTTGGTGCACCTTCACGGATTCGAACCGGGGACCCACTGATTAAGAGTCAGTTGCTCTACCAACTGAGCTAAAGGTGCATCTCCTGCGCCTTCAAAACCGAACAGTGAAACTCGCTTTTCCTTCGCTCACAAGCGCCTGCATTCTTCTTCCCTGACCTTAAGGTCAAGCCCTCGGCTTATTAGTATCGGTCAGCTACATGCCTCGCAGCACTTCCACCTCCGACCTATCAACGACATAGTCTACGTCGAGCCTTACTCCATAAAGGATGAGAGATCTAATCTTAGGGAGAGTTTCACGCTTAGATGCTTTCAGCGTTTATCTCGTCCAGACGTAGCTACCCAGCTGTGCCCTTGGCAGGACAACTGGTGCACCAGAGGTCTGTCCATCCCGGTCCTCTCGTACTAAGGACAGCTCCCTTCAAATCTCTTACGCCCGCAACAGATAGGGACCGAACTGTCTCACGACGTTCTGAACCCAGCTCGCGTGCCACTTTAATCGGCGAACAGCCGAACCCTTGGGACCGAATTCAGCCCCAGGATGTGACGAGCCGACATCGAGGTGCCAAACCTCCCCGTCGCTGTGGACGCTTGGGGGAGATCAGCCTGTTATCCCCAGGGTAGCTTTTATCCGTTGAGCGACGGCATTTCCACTCACATACCGCCGGATCACTAACTCCAACTTTCGTTACTGCTCGACCCGTCGGTCTCGCAGTTAGGCTCGTTTATGCGTTTACACTCACTGCACGATTTCTGTCCGTGCTGAACGAACCTTTGAGCGCCTCCGTTACCTTTTAGGAGGCGACCGCCCCAGTCAAACTGCCCACCTAACAGTGTCCCCCGGCCGGATTCACGGCCGCAGGTTAGAAAACCAGTAAATCAAGGGTGGTATCCCAAGGGTGACTCCACCTGAGCTGACGCCCAGGCTTCCATGTCTCCCACCTATCCTGTACATGATTTACCAATCCTCAGTATTAAGCTACAGTAAAGCTCCATGGGGTCTTTCCGTCTAGTTGCGGGTAACCGGCATCTTCACCGGTACTACAATTTCGCCGGGTGGGCTGTTGAGACAGCGCCCAAATCGTTACGCCATTCGTGCGGGTCAGAACTTACCTGACAAGGAATTTCGCTACCTTAGGACCGTTATAGTTACGGCCGCCGTTTACTGGGGCTTCAATTCAGACCTTCGCTTGCGCTAAGCCCTCCTCTTAACCTTCCAGCACCGGGCAGGCGTCAGCCCATATACGTCATCTTTCGATTTAGCATAGACCTGTGTTTTTGGTAAACAGTCGCTTGGGCCTATTCTCTGCGGCTCCCCTTAGGGAGCTCCCCTTATCCCGAAGTTACGGGGTAATTTTGCCGAGTTCCTTAACAACCCTTCTCCCGTTGGCCTTAGGATTCTCTCCTCATCTACCTGTGTCGGTTTGCGGTACGGGCACCTTAGCATACACTAGAACTTTTCTCGCCTCGTCATTCTCCAGCTTCCCTACTTATTTTCGGTCCCTTTCGCCCGGGTCAACCAACGCCCGGGTCTGGATAGCTCCAAGTGTCCTTCTAGCTTAAGTTTCGGTGGCTACGGAATTTCAACCGTATGTGCATCGACTACGCCTCTCGGCCTCGCCTTAGCTCCCGGCTTACCTTGGGCGGACGAACCTTCCCCAAGAAACCTTAGATTTTCGGCCATTATGATTCCCACATAATTCTCGCTACTCATTCCGGCATTCTCACTCGAATACAGTCCACCGCTGCTCCCGCTGCGACTTCACCCCGTATTCGACGCTCCCCTACCATGCATTGCTGCATCCCAAGCTTCGGTGTTACGCTTAGCCCCGTTACATTTTCCGCGCAGAATCACTCGACCAGTGAGCTATTACGCACTCTTTTAATGAGTGGCTGCTTCTAAGCCAACATCCTGGTTGTTTTCGCAATTCCACATCGTTTTCCACTTAGCGTATCTTTGGGACCTTAGCTGTGGGTCTGGGCTGTTTCCCTTTTGTCCACGAGACTTATCTCACGTAGACTGACTGCTGACCATCAATTATCCGGCATTCAGAGTTTGATAGGGTTCAGTAACTTTATCAGCCCCTAGCCCATTCAGTGCTTTACCTCCGGTAATCTAAATCAACGCTAGCCCTAAAGCTATTTCGGGGAGAACCAGCTATCTCCAAGTTCGATTAGAATTTCTCCGCTATCCACAGGTCATCCGCCACCATTGCAACGGGGGTCGGTTCGGTCCTCCATGGGGTTTTACCCCCACTTCAACCTGCCCATGGATAGGTCACCTGGTTTCGGGTCTATTGCATACAACTTCATACGCCCTATTCAGACTCGCTCTCGCTTCGCCTCCGGTGCTGAACACCTTAAGCTTGCTGCATACAATAACTCGCCGGACCGTTCTACAAAAAGTACCTCATCACACCTTAACGTGCTTTGAGTGCTTGTAAGCACAAGGTTTCAGGTTCTATTTCACTCCCCTCCCGGGGTCCTTTTCACCTTTCCCTCACGGTACTGCTCCTCTATCGGTCATCAGGTAGTATTTAGGGTTGGAGGGTGGTCCCCCCGGTTTCCCACAGGGTTTCACGTGTCCTGCGGTACTCTGGATCCCAGCTGACAGAACTCAGTTTTCGCTTACGGGACTATCACCCGCTATGGTCGGCCTTCCCATACCGTTCAGCTAACTTATTCTGCCGTGCGCCGGTCCACAACCCCGGTGAATAAATCCACCGGTTTGCCCTCTTCCGCGTTCGCTCGCCACTACTAGCGGAATCTCTGTTGATTTCTCTTCCTCGCCCTACTTAGATGTTTCAGTTCAGGCGGTTCCCTACCTACGCCTATTTTGTTCAACGCAGGTTGACGGAGTATTGCTCCGCCGGGTTTCCCCATTCGGAAATTCCGGGATCAATGCTTATGTGCAGCTCCCCCAGACTTATCGCAGCTTGTCACGTCCTTCATCGGCTCCTGATGCCAAGGCATTCCCCTTGCGCTCTTTCTAGCTTGACCTTCGTAGAACAGCCTTTCAGCTGTTCTCTATCGTCATTTTAGAATTATGCAGGCTTCAGATTTGGTTCATTGTAGTTTGTGTTACCCTTTATTTAAAAGTCCACAAATTTTACTTTGTTACCTCTCTGTTGCTTGCTCGCAATTTCTTGCTTGCTTCACTGTTCAGTTTTCAAGGTGCAGGCTTCCAACCTTTTTCAAGGTCAGATTGAAATGCTCGGACCATTGCCCAAACACTTCAATCCGATCTTGGTGGAGATAAGCGGGATCGAACCGCTGGCCTCCTGCTTGCAAGGCAGGCGCTCTCCCAGCTGAGCTATACCCCCATACCTCAGAGCTTTTTAGTGGTGGGCCCAAGTGGACTCGAACCACCGACCTCACGATTATCAGTCGTGCGCTCTAGCCAGCTGAGCTATGGGCCCGTAAGGTTCGCCGCCCCTCCAGCGTGCGCCCTCTAAATTAAACAACGTAACGACTTTACGCTCCACCATTACTGACCTAGGACACTGCAGCAAACTATCGTCTGCTGAGTTCTCCTTAGAAAGGAGGTGATCCAGCCGCACCTTCCGATACGGCTACCTTGTTACGACTTCACCCCAATTATCGAACCCACCTTCGGCCGCGTCCCCCTTGCGGTTAGACTACGGACTTCGGGTGTTCCCGACTCTCATGGTGTGACGGGCGGTGTGTACAAGGCCCGGGAACGTATTCACCGCGGCATGCTGATCCGCGATTACTAGCGATTCCAACTTCATACAGGCGGGTTTCAGCCTGCAATCCGAACTGGGATGGCTTTTAGGGATTTGCTCCACCTCGCGGTCTTGCTTCCCTCTGTTTACCACCATTGTAGTACGTGTGTAGCCCAGGACATAAGGGGCATGATGATTTGACGTCGTCCCCGCCTTCCTCCGTTTTGTCAACGGCAGTCTCGCTAGAGTGCTCTTGCGTAGCAACTAACAATAAGGGTTGCGCTCGTTGCGGGACTTAACCCAACATCTCACGACACGAGCTGACGACAACCATGCACCACCTGTCTCTACTTTCCCCGAAGGGCACCTAATGCATCTCTGCTTCGTTAGTAGGATGTCAAGCCCTGGTAAGGTTCTTCGCGTTGCTTCGAATTAAACCACATACTCCACCGCTTGTGCGGGCCCCCGTCAATTCCTTTGAGTTTCAACCTTGCGATCGTACTCCCCAGGTGGGATACTTATTGTGTTAACTGCGGCACGGAGGGGGTCAGACCCCCCACACCTAGTATCCATCGTTTACAGCGTGGACTACCAGGGTATCTAATCCTGTTTGCTCCCCACGCTTTCGCGCCTCAGCGTCAGTTACTGTCCAGCAATCCGCCTTCGCCACTGGTGTTCCTCCGTATATCTACGCATTTCACCGCTACACACGGAATTCCGATTGCCTCTCCAGCACTCAAGAAAAACAGTTTCAAATGCAGGCTATGGGTTGAGCCCATAGTTTTCACATCTGACTTGCCTTCCCGCCTACACGCCCTTTACACCCAGTAAATCCGGATAACGCTTGCCACCTACGTATTACCGCGGCTGCTGGCACGTAGTTAGCCGTGGCTTATTCCTCAGGTACCGTCATTTGTTCGTCCCTGAGAAAAGAAGTTTACAACCCGAAAGCCTTCTTCCTTCACGCGGCGTTGCTGGGTCAGGCTTGCGCCCATTGCCCAATATTCCCCACTGCTGCCTCCCGTAGGAGTCTGGGCCGTGTCTCAGTCCCAATGTGGCCGGCCAACCTCTCAGTCCGGCTACTGATCGTCGCCTTGGTGGGCCATTACCCCGCCAACAAGCTAATCAGACGCGAGGCCATCTCAGAGCGATAAATCTTTGGCAGTCAGGACCATGCGGTCCAACTGCATCATGCGGTATTAGCAGGCCTTTCGGTCTGTTATTCCCCACTCCGAGGCAGGTTCCTCACGCGTTACTCACCCGTCCGCCACTAAGTAACCTTATCAATTGGACGAATCCTCTTTCTAAGGCACTCCGTTCGACTTGCATGTGTTAAGCACGCCGCCAGCGTTCATCCTGAGCCAGGATCAAACTCTCAATAAAATGGTATCTAAAGAACCGAGGCTCTTCAAATCACTTTATTGAAGCTCATTCCAGCTTCAAAGAAATTTAACGGTCGTCCTTCAAGCTCAAGCTTGTTTGAACAACCAAATCCAAATCTGGTGCTTCGTGTTTTCGTTACGTTGTTTAATTTACAAGGTGCACGCCGTTCATCGGTGGGTTTTAATTTTACCACACTCAAACTTGTTTGTCAAGAACTTTTTTCAAATTCTTTTTAACTTGTTTTTGCGCGGCCCGCTCGCTTTTCAGCGGCGGTTTTAAATTTTAGCACATCTCATTCGCTTTGTCAAGAACTTTTTTCGAGTTTTTTCAAGCTCTTTTGTTCTCTCATCCGCAGCGCTGTGCGCCCGCCGCCTTTCGGCAACTTTGATATGTTACCACATCTTTCTCGCTTTGTCAAGAACTTTTTTCGAACTTCTCAGTCGATCTCAAAGTCCTCAGCTTCGCTTCCCTTGTGATAACCGCACTTCCGCCGTCCAGCCTCTCTACAAAAAAGCTGTCTCGCAAAGCGCTTGCTTACTATAGCAAACCCAGCGCCAAATGTCAACACCTTTTTTCGATTTTCTTCCTTATTTTTTCCTCTTTCTTTTACGGTACTATATCTTCGGATTTTTCCTTCATTTAACCTACAAGATGTAGGTGCATCCTGACTCAGTGCCGAAACCATTTCACCACGACTGCCAGGAGAGGGAGAGCAAGGGCCAGCAGAAGGTTCCCCCACAGCACAGCTCCTCTCCCCAGCGCTTCTGGAATCGCACTGTTAGGGAAAGCCGCCAGCCCCACTACCCCGGCGGAGGCCAGCAGCATCACGGCGGCTGCGTGGGGGCTCGCCTTGGGGAGGAGGACCCCCACGATCCGCTTCATGCCCTGGAGCAGCCCCGCCAGCAGGATCAAGTCGCTGAAGCTCCACACGGCGGCCACCAGGCTCTCCACCCGCTGGAACGCCCCCTCCACCCCTACGCTCTTGGCCATTTGAAAAAACGGGCTTTCCAGCTCCGCCGTGAGTGCGGGGCCGAATACCCCCAGGATGACCAGCTGGGTCCCGCACAGGGCCAGACAGCCCCCCGCACACCACCGGACCCAGCGCCCGCCCTCTCTCCCCCCCTCCTCAGGCGTATATAGGAAGGCGGCATACAGTCCGTATCCCAGCACCCCTGACACCGGGAGGGCGGCATACAAGGTCTGCGCGGCGGGCTCTGTCCACAGGGGCAGGAGGTTTTCTCCCTTTACCTGGAACAGGGCCAGCCCCACCACTGCGGCGGCGGCAGCGGCCAGCAGGAGGAAAAACAGCTCCCCGGTCCGGGCCAGCCGCCCCGCCTTCCCCCAGCTGATCCAGAGGGCCATCAGGACCAGCACCGGCAGGAAAAACCAGAGTGCGCCGTCCCTCTCCCCCGCCGCCATCATTCTCTGGGCAGACAGACGCAGCCGCAGGGCCAGCAACAGTTCCATCCATATGATATAGATCGTGAGCACCGCTCTCCCTGCCCCAGGTCCGAAGCTGTCCATCAGTCCCTGGCTCAGCCCCCCTGCTCCCCTGCTCAGGGAGCCCGCCAGCCACCCGGCGGCCAGCAGCACCGGCAGGGCCAGCAGGGGTACCAGCCACCCGGCGGGCCCTGCCCGCTCTGTGACCATGGAAGGCAGCCACTCCGCCGCCGGCCCCAGCAGCCCGGCCCAGAGCAGCGCCATCAGCTGCCGGAACGAGACCTTCTCCTGTTTCAATCCCTTTTCCCTCCTCAGGCCGCCAGCAGCGAAGCCTGTACTGTCACCTGGATCTCCAGTTCCGGAAACACCTCCGGCCACTGGGCCCGGAGGGCGTTCCAGCGGGCGCTCTCCGTCTGGCCCGCCCGCCTGGCCAGGCCCAGGCAGTCCGCGTTCCAGCCCTTCAGCTGCTCCAGCGCCGCTGAGATCCGGGCCGCTTCCCGCTCCTCCGCCGCCGCACACAGCTCTGCCGGCTCCGGTTCTCCCCAGCTCTCTTCCGCCCGCAGAGAGAGTCGGCAGGCCAGCTCCAGCCCAGTCAGCCTCTCGCCGGAAAACTCCGGCACACAGCTCACCGATACCGCTGTCACCCGGACTGCGGCGCCTCCTCCCCTGGTTTCCAGCTCCAGGATGTCCGCCCCGACCTGCCCGGCCGCCAGCTCCAGGCCCCGGGCCTGCTCTCCGGTGAGCCAGCCCGCCAGCATGCCGTCCTTCACCACTCCGTATCCCGCCTCCAGCAGTGCGCCGTCCCCCCCAGGGACCAGCCCGGGCAGATAGGCGGAACCGTCCTCCATCAGGGACGTCAGGGTCTCCCCCACGGTCCTGGTCATCCCCGCCATCCCCATTTCACTGTCCGTTTGGATGGTGGACAGGCGGCTCTCCACCCCCCGCTCCTGCTCGGCGGAGATGGCCTCCGCCGCCGTACCTCCCCGGACGATCCAGACCTGGGTCCCCATCCCCAGCTCCTGGTCCTGGCTGAAGTACTGGAGGGTCTCCAGGATGCCCCGGCGGGACAGCTCCTCCCCCAGCAGCAGTTGGTCCACATGTCCGTAAAACACATAGCTGTCACTCAGCCCCTGCATGGCTAGGCAGGCGCCGCTGATGGACTCCCGCTCCGCAGAGAGGACCAGGGGCGGCTCCGCCTCCCCCTGCAAGCCTCTGGCCCGGCGGCCGCTGGACACCGTAACATGGAGCTGCTCCGCTCCGCCCTCCCCCGTGTCCACTCCCATGGTGCGCATCAGGGCCATGTCCCCCATCTCCCGGGCATAGGGAAGCCGCTCCCCGCCGCATCCTGGGAGCAGGAACATCACCGCGCCGCACAGGGCCGCTGCTAAAACTTTTTTCATCGCTGATTCCTCCGGTTGGCCGACCGCGCCGCACCGTTCCGCCACTTCATCCAGGGCAGGGGCAGCCGGATCAGATCAGAGCTCCCCCGCTCCTGTCCTGCTGCGGACGTAAACGGCGCCAAATAGGGCACGCCGAAGCTCTCCAGCCCGGCCAGATGGCAGATCAGGGCCGCACAGCCCATCGCCAGGCCGAACAGTCCCCCCAGGCTGGCCAGGATGGCCAGCAGGAAGCGCCACAGCCGCAGGGCGGCCGCCATGTCCTGGCTGGGCATGGTGTATCCCGCCACCCCTGCAATGGCCACCGCGATGAGCACCGCCGGAGAGACGATGTGGGCCTCCACCGCGGCATTGCCCACCACCAGGCCGCCCAGGATGGACACAGTAGCTCCGATAGGAGAGGGCAGCCTCAGCCCCGCCTCCTGGAGCACCTCGAAGGCTACCAGCATAATCAGTACCTCAAAGACAGTAGAGAAGGGGACCTCCTGCTTGGCCGCCACGATGGACAGGGCCAGCTTCACCGGGATGGCCTCCGGGTGGAAGGTCACCAGAGCGATATAGAGCCCGGGGATAAGCAGGGTGGCCGCCATGCAGAAATAGCGCAGCAGGAGCAGCATAGAGGCAGTCATCCAGTTGAAGGCCCGGTCCTGGCTGGTCCGGAAGAACTGGTCCATGGTGCCCGGCAGCAGATAGCCGAAGGGGAGGCCGTCACACAGCAGCCCCACCCGCCCCTCCAGCAGCCCGGCGCAGAACCGGTCCGGCCGCTGGGTGAACGGCATCAGGGGAAAGGGGGTCCGGGACGCATCGGTGAGGTACTCCTCCAGGTTCCCTGCCGACTCCACCCCGTCGATGTCGATGGCGTCCAGCTTCTCCTCTACCCGCTTCACCGTGTCCGGGTCGGCGATCCCGTCCAGATAGACCACCATGGCCGGGGTGAGGGACTGCCGTCCGACCACATGCTGCCGGACCTTCAGCTCCGGCGCCCGCAGGCGGCGGCGGACCAGGGAGGTGTTGGTGAGGATGGACTCCACAAAGGAGTCCCGGGCCCCCTTCAGGGCGGGCTCGTTCTCCGACTGCCCCACCGCCCGCTTTTCCTCTGTCCCTACGAAGAAAGAGAGTGCATCCATCCGCCCGGGAAAGAACAGGACACACCAGCCCATAGTCAGATCCACCGCCGCCTGGTCCAGCGTGGTGCGGCGCTCTACATATAAATTATAGAGCGCCCCCTGTCCCAGCAGCTGGAATGCCTCCGCCTCAGATACCGCAGACAGGCGCGGGTCCTGGGCCAGCGGCCGCAGCAGATAGTCGTTGATCCGCTCCCCCCGCACCATGCCGTTGATATAGCAGAGGGTCACCTGCCTCTGTGGGTCGTTATGCAGCAGCGCGGTGCGTTCTGCAAAGTCGGAGCAGCCCTCAAAGATCTGCTCCACTCCCTCCAGGGTCAGGGGGCCGGGAAATCTGGGCTCCCGGCGGGGGTGAGGTCCGTCCTGCTTCTGTTCAGCCATATGCGCCCTCCTTTCCCCCTGTATTCTCCCTTGGATCTGGAAATCTATGCAGAAAAACAGAAAGTCCCGAACGCCTGCTCCAAAGCGCTCGGGACTTTCTGCTGAAAAAGAGGATTAAAATGAAACAAACTGTCTCTTGCAAGTATCAAGATACCCTGGAGTTATTAAGAAATGAAGGGGCAAATGTTACATAACCATTAAATCGCACTGGTTTTTTCTCCCTTCCCTCCCGCAGCCGTGGAAAAAGAGGAAAGGCCGACAGTCCCCTGTCGGCCTTCCAAAAGAATTGGAGGATAGAATGAAAAGATGCTCTTGCCTTGCGAGTATTATAATATCCAGTTTTTATTAAATAAGTCACCCGCAGATGTTACAAAAGGATTAAATCTCCTCCGAAAATCCGTCTTTTTCCCGCAGGTCCTCGAAAAAGGCCCGCAGGGCACGGCCGCACTCCGCCTCCATGGGGCCCCGATAGAGCCTGGGACGGTGGTTGAACCGCTCCTCGAACAGGTTAAGCACCGATCCGCAGGCCCCCGCCTTGTCATCCTTGGCCCCATAGCGCACGGTGCCGATCCGGGCGTTGATGATCCCCCCGGCACACATGGGGCAGGGCTCCAGGGTGACATACATAGTGCACCGGTGCAGCCTCCAGCTCCCCAGCCGGCGGCAGGCGTCCCGGATGGCCTCCAGTTCCGCGTGGGCGGTGGCGTCCCCATTCTCCTCCCGGCGGTTGCGTCCCTCTCCCACGATCTCCCCGTCCCGGACGATGACACACCCCACCGGCACATCCCCCTGCTCCGCCGCCTGAGCGGCCAGCTCCAGCGCCCGCCGCATATATGCCTCATGGTCCATACCCTCTGCCCCCTCTGCCCTTCCCGGATGATGATAAGGATGATAAATAAGTGTAGCGGATTTGGGCACCCAATGCAAGGGGGCGGCGCAAAACGGCAGGGCCGGCCCCATCAAAAAGAGGGGCCGGCCCTGCATCCAGATCCAGGTAGATCAGCCCTGGATCAATCCTGGGGGATCATGCCCAGGTAGGTGGTATAGTCCTCCAGCATCTCAGCGGCATATGCTGCGAACTCCTGATAAGGCATAAAGGACACCGTCATGGCGTTGGACTCTGCATACTCGATCCAGTCCTCTGTTTCAGAGACTCTCTGGAACAGGTCGGAATAATAGGCCAGCACCTCTTCGGGCACGCCGGCGTTCATCACGATGCCCCGGCTCTGCTGATGGCCGATGTCAAAGCCCTGCTCTGCCGCGGTGGGGACCTCGGGGATCGCGTCAAACCGCTCATCCGCGCAGGCGGCCAGCGCCACCATGTTGCCTGCCGCCATGTGCTCCTCCGCCTCTGCCAGAGAGACGGTGCTCAGGCCGATGTGTCCGCCCAGCAGCGCCGCCTGGCACATTCCCCCATCGTCATAGGGCACATAGGTCAAATCGATCCCGGCGATATTGTTCAGCATATACATGATGATCGCGTCGTCAGATGCGTTGCCGACACCGCCCCATTTCAGCTCACCGGGGTGCTCCTTGGCATAGTCGACCACATCCTGGATACATGTAAAACCGTAGGAGGGGTGGGCCACCAGCACCACAGGGTCTTTTACCATATGTGCCACGAAGGAAAACGTGCTTTCGTCCGGCGTAAAGGGAGAATTTCCCGTCAGCGGCTGGGTGTAAAAGCTGGCGGATGTGGAGGCCAGCGCGTACTCATACCCGGCGCCCTTGGAGGTCAGATAGGTATAGCCTACCACTCCGGAACCACCTTCTTTGTTCACCGGGACGATATTCACCGGACACATATCGTATTTTTCAACGATCTCCAGGATTTTTCGGACCATAACGTCATTTCCGCCGCCCGCGCCGAAGGGGATCACAAATTCAATGTCCTCTGTGGGGACCCATCCGGTCTCCTCCCCTGAAGATGCCGCGGGAGTTCCGGCGGGCTCAGATGTGCTCCCTCCGCCAGAGGAGGTGCTACCGTTTCCACACGCCGCAAGAGAGAGCGACATTGCGGCCGCCAAAATCAGAGCAAGCAATTTTTTCATTTCTTTTTCTCCTTTTTTCATTTTATATAACCGGGCACCGCCCGATCATACATAAGGTCAACGCCGGTCACGCTTTCTTTTTTGCCCACAGTTTTGTGATCAGGGATTTGATGGGGGTGCCGAACGCCAGCAGGACCGCCAGCACCAGGATGACCGCGGAAATGGGATGGGAGATGACCGCTCCAAAATTGTTGTTGTCAATGATCAGCGCCTGTCTCAGATTGGTCTCGGTGATCGCACCCAGCACCAGCGCCAGCACCATGGGTGCCGCAGGGACCCCCACCTTTTTCAGGATATAACCCAGCAGGCCGAAGAAAAGAGTCACTCCCACAGTGAACATGGAGTTCTCCAGCGCATAGGCGCCCACCAGAATGAATGCAAAGATCAGCGCGTTCAGGGTGGAGGTCTTTACATTCAGGATGCGCACGAACAGGGAGAGCGCGCCGAGACCAATGCACACCAGAATGACATTTCCCAGATACATGGAGGCGATCAGTCCCCAGGCAACGTCAGCCTCATTCACAAAGAAGGAGGGACCAGGTGAGATGCCCAGCATCATCAGCGCACCCATCATGATGGCCGTCGCGCCCGAACCGGGGACGCCCAAGGTCAGCATAGGAACCATGGCCCCCATGGAGGCAGCGTTGTTGGCACACTCCGGGGCCGCCACACCCTCGATCACACCGGTGCCGAACTCCTCTCCCCGCTTTGAGGTGCGCTTTGCCATGTCGTAGGAGAGAAAAGAAGCGATCGTAGCACCCGCCCCTGGCAGCATCCCCACAATAAAGCCTAAAATCGTCCCCCGGCCGATGTGGGGCAGGGACAGCTTCCACTCATGTCTGCTGGGCAGCAGATTTTTGACCTTCAGGCTCCCCTTATCCACTTTAAGATTATTGTCAGAATAGTTGCATACGATCTCTGCGATCCCAAACAAGCCCATGGCCACCGGCACAAAGTCAATGCCGGAGTAGAGGTTTACATTGCCGAATACGAACTTTGTAGTACCAAAGATCAGGTCAATCCCGATCCCCGCCACAAACAGGCCGATAAACGCAGCCAAAAAACCCTTTGCAGGAGATTTCCCTGTCATGCCCGCATCAGGGCGAAATATTCGGACGGCCCGAACTTTGTAGCAAAATTGGATACCACAGGTGCCAGAGACATGAACAACACCACAGATATCGTCCCGCCGATGACCGATGCCAGACAGGACATGCCCAGGGCCTTCCCTGCTTTTCCCTGCCGCGCCATGGGATATCCGTCCAGGGTCGTCATAATGGCGGCAGAGTCACCGGGCGTATTGATCAGGATAGAGGTAATGGAACCACCGTACATGGCCCCGTAGTAGATCCCGCACAGCATGCACAGGGCACAGGCCGGATCAAGTCCGTAGCACATGGGCAGGAGCACTGCGATGCCCACCGAAGGCCCCAGACCGGGCAGCGCACCGATGATAACACCGCACACTACGCCGATCAGGGAGTACACAATGGTCATGGGATCAGCCAGGACTGAGAAGCCCAGCGCAAGGTTATGCAGCAAGTCCATATGTGTACCTCCTCCTTAAAAGCCCAGCGGACCTTTGGGGACCGGCACATGCAGGAACAGGACAAAGACCCCGTACAGGAATGCCACCATACATACACCAATCACGATCGACTTGATCCACTTTTCTCGGCCCCATATTTTCAAATAGGCGATCACACTCAGTCCCAGGCAGGTCAGCAGCCCCAGATAGTCGGAGAGCAGCAGTACCCCAGTCCCCAGCAGCATAAAAAGCAACAGATTCTTCAGCTCTGTCAGGTTCAGGATATTTGTCTCCAGTTCTTCCTTCTCCGCCTGGGCCGTTTTGGCGCGGGCGATCCGGCGCGCCGCCTCCAGAAGGACCATGGCCCCACAGATCGCGATGGCGATCCCGCAGATTGTGGGGAAAAAACCGGGCCCCATCTGTCCGCCCTTTATCAGCTGAAGTCCCTGCACCTTTGTCAGGATCAGGATGATGATTCCGCCCAGAATCGAAAAGATCCCCAGTGCGAGATCTCCGGTTTTGGCTTTTATCTTCATAGTATCCTCCCTCTAGTCTTATCTATGATCTTTGCTGGTCCGCACAGCTCAGAGCTCGATACCTCCTTTTGCTTTTATCCACAAAATACGCATCGGATTATACCAGATTCTGCACGTCAGGCACAAAACAAAATCTTCCATTCCACAGGCCGGGCCCCTGTCCCGCGCTCCGCCCGCCATCTTATGTATGCACCAGCTCCTTCTGCTCCTTCAGCATGGTTTCGATCTCCTCCTCCGGCATCTTTAAGTACTCCGCCAGGACCTCCCGGGTATGCTGTCCCAGGGTGGGGGCAGGCTCATAGGTGGTATCCGGGTAATTTCCGAATTTCAGCGGGCTGCCCGCCATCCGATATGTTCCAGCCACCGGGTGCTCCACCTCTACAATCATATTGCGGGCCGCGATCTGAGGGTCCGCACAGATCATCTTCATGGTGTTGATGCGGCCATTGGGCACCCCGTGAGCCTCAAAGATCCGCTCGCATTCATCCAGTGTGCGGGCCCGGGTAAATCTGGAGATCTCCTCAGTCAGCTCCGCCTTGTGCTGGCGTCTGGCCTCCGCCTTGGAGAAGCGCGGGTCCTCCACCATATCCTCCCGCCCCAGGGCGCGGCACAGACTGTAAAATGCAGGATCCCGGGAGCAGGTGATAATGATCTCTCCATCGGAGGTGGGGAACGTCCCGAAGGGGACGCTGGTGGGGTGGCTGTTGCCCACCCTCTGGGGATCGGTGCCAAAGACACAGGTATTGATCACCGCGTTTTCCAGGCAGGAGAAGGTGGCATCCAGCATCGCCACATCGATAAACTGTCCCTTTCCGGTCTTTTCCCGGTCATACAGGGCCGCCGAGATGGCACCGAAGGCATACAGCCCGGTAAACACGTCGCTGGCCGAGGTCCCGCAGCGCATGGCCGGGCCATCCGGCTCACCGGTCAGGCTCATCAGTCCGCTCATCCCCTGAACGATCATATCCAGCGCGCCTCTGGAACGGTATGGCCCCGTATAGCCAAAGCCGGAGACCGCCATATAAATGATCCTGGGATTGGCTGCGGCAATGATATCATAACCCAGGCCCATGCGCTCCATCGTGCCGGGTTTGAAATTTTCCACCAGAACGTCCGCTTTTTTCACCAGCTCCAGCAGCACCTTCTTATCTGTCTCCGCCTTCAGGTTCAGGGTGATGCTCTTCTTACTGCGCTGGACCGACAGGTCGTAGACCCGCTCCCCGTTGAGAAACGGGCCGCTGGCCTTGGGCCGGTCCGGCCGCTCCACCTTGATCACATCCGCCCCCAGGTCCGCCATGATCATCGTGGCCAGGGGACCGGACAAAAACTGCGTCAGGTCCACCACTGTTACCCCGCTCAGGGGGCCGTATCCAACCGCCATATTGAACCAAGCTCCTTTCCGCGCCGCCGTCAGACCGGCATATTCCCGTGTTTTTTGGCTGGCAGGACCACCTGTTTGTTCTGAAACAGCTCCAGAGTCCGGATGATGACCCGCCGTGACTCCGCAGGCTCGATCACGTCCTCAAACTTCCCATATTCCGCCGCCTTATACGGGTTAAAAAATTCTTCCTTGTACTCCTCGATGTAGTGGGCACGGAGGGCAGCCACATCCTCACCGCTCTCCTCAGCCCGCTTCAGCTCGTGCTTCCGGCAGATGTCCACGGCCCCCTCTGCCCCCACGACTACCATCTGCGCCGTGGGCCAGGCGAAAATGAAGTCCGGCCGAAGCTCCCAGGAGCACATTGCAGGCCGGGCGCCGCCCACGACCTTCCCCACCGCCATCACGATCTTCGGGACTGTGGCCTCTGCCCAGGCGTAGATCATCTTTGCCCCGTGCCGGATGATCCCTCCGTACTCCTGATTGGTGCCGGGCATGTATCCGGGCACATCGGCAATGGACAGCAGGGGCACATTGAAGCAGTCACAGGTGCGGATAAAACGGGCCGCCTTGTCCGAAGCGTTGATGTCGATACAGCCTGCCATCGCCTTGGGCTGGTTGGCCACCACCCCCACCGACCGGCCGTTCATGCGGATAAATCCGGTGACCATATTGGTGGCATACATGGCCTGGGTCTCAAAAAACTCGTGCCCATCCGCGATCTCCCGGATAACATCCTTGATATCGTAGGCCTTTTTCAGGTTATCCGGAATGAAGGTGTTGAGCATCTCACAGCGGCGGTCCGGAGAGTCGCCGCAGGGCATGATGGGCGGCATCTCCCGGCAGTTTGGGGGCAGGTAGCTCAGCAGGGTCTTGATCTTCTCAATGCAGTCCCGGTCGTCCGCACAGAAAAAGTGGGACACGCCTGACACCGTATTATGGGTCCGCGCTCCTCCCAGCTTCTCCGCATCCACCACCTCCCCGGTCACGTTCTTGATGACCTGCGGGCCGGTGATAAAGGAGCGGCTGGTCTTGTCCACGGAAAAAATGAAGTCGGTCAGCGCGGGGGAATACACGGTCCCGCCGGCGCAGGGCCCCATGATGGCTGAGATCTGGGGGATCACCCCAGAAGCCATCACGTTGTTGAAGAAGATGGCCCCATAGGAAGTGGCAGGCCCCTCCTGGATCCGCCCGCCCCCCGAGTCATTCAGGCCGATCAGCGGCACGCCGGCGTCCATGGCCAGCTCCTGAATCCGCTTGACCTTCATGCCCTGCATCTCCCCCATGGCGCCGCCCAGGACCGTAAAGTCGTGGGCAAAGGCAAAGGCCCCTCTCCCATGAATCAATCCGTATCCCGTCACCACCCCTTCCGCCGGTGTGTCTACCTTCTCCATCCCAAAGTCATGGCAGCGGTGCTTCATAAAAATGTTGTACTCCTGGAAAGTACCGGAATCAAACAGCAGGTCGATGCGCTCCCGGGCTGTCAGCTTACCCGCGCCGTGCTGCTTTGCGACCTTTTTTTCTCCCCCTCCCTGTCTGATCTTTTCCTTTTTCTCAAGCATCTCTTGAAGCTTTGTTTTTTCCCCCACGACAAGGTCCTCCTCTCTGCTGTGCCTTTGGTCACAATCCAACAAAAATCAAATATTTTTCTTTTTTCTTTAGGTTAATCTGTTTTAACACATATTGCAATTATCGATTTTTTATATTAGTATAAGATAAAAATTATGGATCTGGAGGGACATATCATGGAACTGACCCAGCTCCGCTATTTTCAGACCGCGGCCTACTACCAGCATATCTCCCGGGCGGCAGAAGAACTCAATATCTCCCAGCCTGCCCTGAGTACGATGATCTCCAGGCTGGAGAAGGAGCTGGGAGTGCCGCTCTTTGACCACAATGGACGGTCTATCATCTTGAACCAGAATGGACAGCGGTTTCTCCAGCGGGTCAACCATATCCTGATGGAGGTGGAGAACTCGAAGAGGGAGCTCCAGGACATTGCCGATGAGGGGGACAACTCCATTTCCCTGGCGGTCTCCTCCTCTCAGTTTCTTCAGGGGATGCACGCCTTCATGTACCAGCACCCCAACTACAAGTGGAATCAGCGGGTCGCAGAAAACAAGGAGATCGCTGCGCTGCTCAACCGGGGTCAAATCGATCTGGCGGTCACCTCCCCGGGCATTTATGGGGAGGTATTTGAATCCACCCTGCTGCTTCGGGACATCTTCAAGCTGGCTGTCCATAAGGACAACCCCTTGGCACAGCGGAAAAGTGTCCGTCTGGAGGAGCTCACCGACCAGCGCTTCATCATGCTTCTGAAGGGACTGCCCTTCCGCGCTCAGACCGACCGGATCTTTGCAGACCTGGGCATCACGCCCCACTACATCATGGAGTGCGACCATCTGCTCCGGCGGGAGCTGATCAACGCCAACGCCGGCGTCACCATCGCTTCCCAGTCTGCCTCCTTTCGGCATCTGTTCAGCGAGAATATTCGTTTTCTGGATATCGAGGACGTACATCACACCCGTGACATTGTGATGGTCCATCGGAAAGGACGGTATTTGAACCGCGCCTCCCGACAGTTCGCCGACTTTCTGAAGCAAAAATTCAGTCCCTAGCCCACCGATCCCATTTTCATAACTTTGATATTATGGATTATTTCAAAAAGATGAATGGAATTTTATTGTTTTCTCTGATACAATAGTGCAAACGACCAGTACAGCACAGCGGAGGAGGCAAAAGCGATGCCAAAAAAGGAATTTTACCGCATTACAGTAGACGGGATCCCTTATGTGGTGGAGGTGGAGCCTATATACAGCGGTGCCCCGCAGCCCGGGCCTCCTTCCACTCTGGCCCCCTGGGTGCTTGCCCACCGTGTCGCCCATCTGCCACCCCGGTAAGCGGGCGCGCTGAGGGGGCAAACTCCTCGCCGGCCCCTTTGTAGGAAATCACAGCGGAAGATGCAGAAAGGCGCCCGCTCCCCCTATGGGGAGCGGGCGCCTTTCTGTTCTGTCTGGGGCGGCGCATCCGTGAGGCGCCTGCTCTTTTTAAAAAACAGGGCGCCGCTAGATGGCGGCGCCCTGAAACAGGACAGTGCTTACTTGTGGTCCACGCTGTACATGTGCTCGATCAGCTCCAGGACCTTGTTGGAGTAGCCGATCTCGTTGTCGTACCAGGAGACGACCTTTACGAAAGTGTCGGTCAGGGCAATGCCTGCATCGGCGTCGAAGATGGAGGTACGGGTGTCACCCAGGAAGTCGCTGGACACCACGGCCTCGTCGGTGTAGCCCAGCACACCCTTCAGCTCACCCTCAGAGGCGGCCTTCATGGCGGCACAGATCTCCTCATACTTGGCGGGCTTGGCCAGGTTGACAGTCAGGTCCACCACGGACACGTCCAGAGTGGGGACGCGCATGGACATGCCGGTCAGCTTGCCGTTGAGCTCGGGGATGACCTTGCCCACGGCCTTGGCAGCGCCGGTGGAGGAGGGAATGATGTTGCCGGTGGCAGCACGGCCGCCGCGCCAGTCCTTCAAAGAGGGGCCGTCCACAGTCTTCTGGGTGGCAGTGACGGAGTGCACGGTGGTCATCAGGCCCTCAGTGATGCCCCAGTTGTCATTCAGCACCTTGGCGATGGGGGCCAGGCAGTTGGTGGTACAGGAGGCGTTGGACACGAAGTTCATGTCAGTGGTGTACTTGTCCAGGTTGACGCCGCACACGAACATGGGCGTGTCATCCTTGGAGGGGGCGGACATGATGACCTTCTTGGCACCGGCATCCAGGTGTCCCTGGGCCTTCTCCTTCGTCAGGAACAGACCGGTGGACTCCACCACATACTCCGCGCCCAGCTTGGCCCAGGGCAGGTCGGCGGGGTTCCGCTCGGCGGAGACGGGGATCTCCTTGCCGTTGACCACGATGGCGTTCTCAGTGCTGCCGATCTCAGCCTTGCAGATGCCGTGCATGGTGTCATACTTCAGCATATAGGCCAGATACTCGGCAGGGCACAGGTCGTTGATGCCCACGATCTCGATCTCGGGGTGGTCCAGGCTGGCCCGAAAGACCATGCGGCCAATGCGGCCAAAGCCATTGATGCCAACTTTAATGCTCATTGTAACTGTCTCCTTTATCAAGTTTTGGTTGCGCTCCACTATTATATCCCTTTTTTTCTGATTTTGGTAGTCTGTGTTTTGCATAGTTTTTTCTCTGTTTCTCCGTGGAAATTAGCCACCTCCGGGCATAGTAGGCCCTGCCTTCTGTTCTTTTTCCCCATGGATTTACACAGTTCGCCAGAATCTGCGCCCATGTTCTTGTTGATGCAGCGAATTTCTGATATACTAGGTCCTGTCCGGGCCGGGCTCACGCCCCGGCCCAGCGAAATTTTCCATTTCTAAAATCAGCCGCCCCGCAAATCCTATTGCGGAAGCGCTGCGCCGGTTTTGGAGCGGAGAGGAGGATCGGGATGTCTGAAGAACAGAGCTTTTTGGAGCAGCTCCCCCAGGCGGCGGTAGAGGTGCGGGACGGAAAGATCACCGCGCTCAACTCCGCCGCCCTCAGTCACCTGCCGGAGCTGGCCGTGGGGGACCAGCCGCCCCAGTACCTGGCTGCCCCGCTGGACAGTACTCAGACTGCGGGAGCTTTCACCGGCGGCGGCGGCCTGTTCGTCTTTTCCAAGGTCTCTTCCCCCGGAGGGGTGCTGCTCCTGTTCCGCCCCGCCCCTGACTCCGCCCTCTCCCCCCAGCAGATGGACGGCTTTGCCCGCCAGCTCCGCGAGCAGATGGGGGGGCTGCTGAACAACCTTCAGCTCCTCTCCCAGGACCTGAGCGGCACCGGCTCTCCCACCGACCGGCGGCTGGCCTCCATCAACCGCAACTTTTATCAAATGCTCCGCCTGGTCAACAACCTGGAGTTCCTGCGGGATACCAAGTCCCAGTCCGGGGTGGCCTTTTCCCCGGTGACCATGGATCTGGCCGGCCTGTGCCGCCACACAGCGGAGGACACTGCCCCCCTGCTCGCTCAGGCCGGCATCCAGCTGCGCTATCAGCCGAGCACCGAAGGACTTCTGATCCCCGGCGACGAGGCCCTGCTCTCCCGTATGCTGCTGGGCCTGCTGTCCAACGCGGCTAAGGCGGCCCCCAGCGGGACCGTCCTGCTCACCCTGCGCCGTTGGGGAGACCGGGCCGTCCTGACCTGTACCAACAGCGGCTCCACTCCGGACGACGGACAGCTCTCCGCTCTGTTGGAGGGGGCCTCCCCCCACCTGCTCCCGGAGCCCGGAGAGGGGGCGGGAATGGGCCTGCCCATCATCCGGCACATCGTCGCTCTCCACGGCGGCACGCTGCTCCTGGAGCGCCGGGAGCCAGGCGGCCTGGCCGCCACCGTCTCTCTGCCCACCGGCCCCCTCTCCATGGATCTGACCCTGAGCACCCCTGCCCCGGAGCGGAGCGGCGGCCTATCTCCCCTGCTGGTGGAGCTGTCCGACGTCCTCCCCTCCTCTCTGTACCAGCCGGAGGACATAGAATAGCGCTGCCCGCCTCTCACAAGATCAGAAAACCACCGGCCAGGCCGGTGGTTTTTTTGATGCAGCAAACGGGCCCGGCAGCCGTTGGCTGCCGGGCCCGGACCATTCTGTTCCCAGTATGGGGCCGCTCCCCGCTCAGGAGAAAAATCCCCCGAAGGGCCAGCCGTAATACTGGTTGTTCTGCTGAGGCTGCTGTTGCTGCTGGGAGGAAGTATCGGTGACTGTCTCCCGGGGCTGCTCGTCCAGGGTGAGGGACAGTTCCAGCTTCTCTCCGTTACGGAACACCGTCAGCGTCACGGTATCCCCCGCCTGATGGGTGGCCTTGGCAGCCTCCAAGTCCTGGAAAGTGACCACGTCGTCCTCATCCATGGCGGTGATGATGTCCCCAGGCTGCAGTCCCGCCTTGGCGGAGCAGGAGCCGTCCTCCACTGTGGCCACATAGACACCCAGCACCGCGTTGGTGACGCCGTACTGCTGCGCTACAGAGGCCGACATGGTCACGCCGGTAATGCCCATGTAGGGCTTTCCGGTAACATAGCCGTACTGGATCAGGTCGGAGATGATGTTCTTCACATCGTTGATGGGGATGGCGAAGCCCAGGCCCTCCACATTGGTGCCGGAGCTGGAGGTGCTGTATTTGGCGGTGGTGATGCCGATGACCTCCCCGTAGCTGTTGAACAGGGGGCCGCCGGAGTTGCCCGGGTTGATGGCGCAGTTGGTCTGAAGCATGTTCATCGTGGTGGAGTCATTGCCGGAGCCGGTGGTAATGAGCCGGTCCAGAGCGGAGATGAGGCCGTCGGTGAGGGAGTATGTCAGCTCGCCCAGGGGGTTGCCGATGGCCATCACGGCCTGGCCCACCTTCAGCTGGTCGGAGTCGCCCAGGGTCACGGTCTGGAGCCCGGAGGCCTCGATCTTCAGCACGGCCACATCGTTGTCCTCCTCGCCCCCCACCAGGGTAGCGGGGTAGCTGCTGCCGTCGTGGAAGGAGACGGTGATGCTCACCGAGCTGTCCTTCACCGCGTCCTCAATGACGTGGTAGTTGGTGACGATGTACCCGTCGGCGGTGATGACGAAGCCGGAACCGGAGGCGGCCGACGTGCTGGTATAGCCGAAGATGTTGGTCATGGTGGTGGACACCGTGATGCCCACGCAGGCGTCCACATTGGCGGCGTACAGCTGCTCCGGGGTCATGGCCTGGCCGCTGGAGCTGGCCACAGGGTCCGCCTGGGTGGAGATGGGCTGGGTATTCTGATAGATCACGCTGGGCTGGGACGCGAAGACGCTGGAGTACAGGGCTGCGCCGCCCACGCCCGCTCCGCCGCCCACTACCGCGCAGGCCAGGATCAGCGCCGCAATGCGCCTGCCGGATCCCCTGTGCTTCTGGGGCCCCTGGGGGGCCTCCGGCCCGCCCTGGCTCTGGTTGGGGTTGGAATCGGTGTACCCGCCGAAGCCGCCCCGGTACCCGTCATTCTCACTATTATAGAAATTGAACTCATTGTCCTGATTTGCCATTTCAAACACTCCTTGCCGATTTGAACTGTGTCCGGGGGGAGCGCCTCTCTTTCCCCTTCTGACAAAAATAAGGATACGGTCTAAATATGAAGAAAGCATGAAGAAAGAGGGGGGATTTTTTGAACAATTCCCGAAAAAACTTTGACAGACCCTCTCATTTCCGCTCCGGCCGCTGGGAAAGGATCGCCGTGATGTCCCGGGCCGCCGCCGTCACATCCATCCAAAAGCCCTGAAAGATCCCCAGCCCTACCAGGTTCAGCACCACCAGGATGAGGATGGGTCCCAGGATCATGCCAGCCACTCCGGCCACCTTCATGCCCACGTAGATGCCCACCAGGGACAGGATAGGGGACAGGCCGGTCTGGTCGCCCACGAACCGTGGCTCCGCCACCCGGCGGAACATGGCCACCACCCCCCAGATCACCATCAGATAGACAGCGGTGGAGAAATCCCGGGTAAACAGAGCCACCACCGCCCAGGGCACCATAACGGTTCCCGACCCGATGATGGGGATAAAGTCCAGAATGGCCAGCCCCAGGGCCAGCAGCAGGGCGTAGTTCTGCCCCACCAGCAGGAATCCCCCCAGCAGAATGAAGAACACCCCCACCGACAGCAGCAGCTCCGCCCGCAGGTAGCCGCCGAAGGCGGCCAGGGCGGTGACCTTCACCTGCTGGAGGAAGCGGAGCAGGCTCTCGTCCAGGTGCTGGACCGCCCGCGTGCGGTGATAGGGGTAGTCCGCGGTGAGGAAATAGGAGGCCATCACAAAGACCACCAGGGCCAGCAGGAACTCCGGCACCCGCATGGCCCAGTCGGTGGCCGCCTTGGCCGCACTCAGCAGGGCGGTGGGGTCCACCGCCTGGAGGCGCTGGATGAGGGCGTTGACGGTGTCCTCCACCGTCCCCACCACCGACAGGGGCAGCAGGTCCATCGCCCGGGCAAACAGGGCCTCCATCTGATCGAAAAAGCCCTCCACCTGGGTCAGCATCCCGCTCCAATTCTGCGCCAGGGAGACCAGTTCGTTGGCCGCGGCATAGGTCAGGATGCCCAGACAGCCGCCGATCACCCCGAAGATGACCACCACCAGCAGCAGGGACAGCAGCTTCCTGCTCCAGCCCAGCCTGCGCTGGAGCCAGCGCACCGCCGGGTTGAGCAGGGCCGCCACGATCAGCGCCGCCACGAAGGGGGCGAACAGGGACAGCAGGGGAGGCCCCAGCTTGGCCACCAGCACCACCGCCGCGGCTGCCAGCACCAGGCGGATGATCAGCCGCAGCCACAACTGCCCCCGCTCCTGCCAGGACAGCTGTTCTCTCTCCACAACGACCACTCCTTCACAGTATCACATCGATACCTTCAGTTTTCCATAGCATAGTCCAGCCTATCACAAAAAGGATGAATAATATGTAAATCCCGGGGATCTCTTCCCCGCTTTCTTTCCTCCTCCCGCCCGGGCCGGGTGGACAAAATAAGGCGCGCCACAGGACCCGGGTCCCGCGGCGCGGCCAGTTTTATTTTTTCCGGTAGATGAGTCCCACCAGATTGGGTCCGGCGTTGATGGCGATAACGCCGCCAATGAAGCAGTCCATGGCCGGCTCCTGCCCAAAGGCCTGACGGCAGGACTCGGTCAGCAGCTCCGCCTGGTCGGGCCGGGCGGCCCGGATGATCAGATAGGGCGTCCCCGGCTCCCGCTCCTTCTGCGCCAGCTCCAGAATGGTGGGGATCACGTTCTTCTCCCCCCGCACCTTGGTCACCACTTTGGAGGCTCCATTCTCAAAGGTCATGATGGGCTTGAGCCCCAGGGCCTCTCCCACAAAAGCCGCGGCGGCGGAGACCCTCCCAGACTTTTTGGCAAACTTCAGATCAAAGGGGACAAAGAGCACCCGCACATGATCCACCCAGTCCTGGATATAGGCGGCGATCTCCTCCACAGAGGCGCCTGCGGCAGCCATCCGCGCCCCCTCTGCCACTGGGTAGCCGTAGCACATGGTATAGGTGTGGCTGTCGATGACCCGGATGGAGAAGGCATCCCGGGCCTCCGGGTGGTCCTCAAAGAACTCCCCCCGGGCCTGGACGGCGTTCTGGTAGGTGGCGCTGCCCTCGGAATTGATGGATGTGTAGATCAGGTCTGTGTACCCTGCTTTCCAGGTCTCCTCATAGCACTGCTGGAACTGGTACGCCGTGAGCTGGGCATGTGTCGGGATCTTGGGCTCCTCCGCCAGCGCCTGATAGAACTCCTGCGGGGTGAAATCCTCCCCATCCCGCAGTTCCCGCTCCCCCATGGCGATGGGGAAGGGCATGACCCTGATTCCCAGCTCTTCCCGCAGGGACTTGGGGATATCGGCGGCGGAATCGGTCAAAAACAGGATCTTCGCCATAGCGGTCTCCTTCCATGATACGCGCCGTGGGCGCGGACCTCCAATTTTACACCAATATTATTGCAGAAAGCCCCCCGCTTGTCAACTCCGGCCTCGTCCGCCCTCCAGCTCGCTGACCTGGGAGTTGCTGTATAAAGGATGGTTTGCACCACCTGCTACATTGGCAGAGCGAAACGACCGTTGGAAAGGAGTCCGCTGGAAAACAAGCAGGGACATGATACGCCGATGGGCGGTCAAGTCCCCTCTTTCAGCTCTATGAATTAAGATCTATTCTTTATTGACTGCTGTTTGAAAAAGTATGCTGTTACGCAATATAGAACAAAATTTTCGTTATATATTCGCTCTCGTCGGCCGTGGAAAGGTAGTCATTGATGGCGAACTCATATGAATCAGAAACAATATTGAAGTGATGGGTTCGGCAGTATTCTAAAATGCGTTCGTAGGATCTTCCGATGGAAAGATAGTCCCCTGTGTGATAGGTAAATACGCACCGCCCTTTGGGAAGTTCCAGAACGCCGTCGATATTATCAGACTTTTCAATCGACAGAAAGGCAAACGATGCTTCGGTATATCTTCCCCGCAGAATACGTTCATACGGCACGATCGCACCGCTCTGAAAGAAAATTGGAAGTTGCTCCTTGGATGACCGAACAAAACATTCCTTTGTAGCAATGCTGAGCATTTCCAACGTATAAGGTTCCGTGACCTTTTGAAGCAAAATGTATTGGGGGCTTACTTCCTCTATGGAAACGATATCGCTACAATCACGAATGGAAATAGAATGCTCTAACTGCAGACACCGATGTTCAACGCGGTTTTTTATCATTTGCAGCTCCTCAATCTGATGATTGATGGTAGAGAGCTGTTTGCGCAGCGCAGCGATAGAATTTTCAATCCTAAAACTTTTCATGTGTGCTTTAATCTCATTGAGGGAAAAGCCGATTCTTTTCATGATGCAAATCGTATCCAAATAGTCAAGCTGGCTGGAACTGTAATAGCGGTAACCGTTATCAGGATCAGTATATGCAGGACGGAAAAGTCCGATTTTATCGTAGAAAATCAAAGTCTGGCGAGAAATGTTTTGCAGTTTGGAAAGTTCACCGATGGAAAATAAATTTTTCATATAAGCCCCTTGACCTTATAGTTACTATATAGTTTATTATTTTAGCATGAAAATATGAACTTATCAAGGAGGCTGCTCAAATTGATACCCCGTATGACTGCCATTTGTAAAAAGCTTGCGGATGGCCTGACTTTCAAGAAAATACTGCTGATATTACTCGGAGCCATGATCTGCACCTTTGGGATCCACAACATTCACCAGCGGACGAACATCACAGAAGGCGGTGTGATTGGCTTAATGCTTTTAGTCGAGCATTGGCTGAAAATTTCTCCGGCTTATATTACCCCTATGCTGGATGCTGCTTGTTATTTGCTCGCATTCAAATTCCTGGGTGGGAACTTTATCAAAATCTCAATTATTTCAACACTGTTTGTTTCTGTATTTTATAAGATCTGGGAGCTGCTTCCGCCAATGCTCCCCGATTTGTCCGCACATCCGTTGATCGCCGCTGTGTTAGGCGGTATTTTTGTGGGTGTAGGCGTCGGCTTAATTGTTCGTCAGGGAGGTTCCAGTGGTGGAGATGACGCCTTGGCTTTAACAATTTCTCACGTCTCCCACTGGAAGTTATCCCGTTCTTATTTGTTCACGGATACTGTAGTGCTGCTATTATCCCTTACCTATATTCCCATAATGCGTATTGTTTTCTCATTGATAACCGTTACTGTTTCTTCGAACTTAATCGATTGGATAAAAGAATATAAATTTAAAACCATCAGATGAATATCCAATCACAAAAAGCGACAGATACTCTCTGTTTTTCCACCTTCGCTTTGACAGTAAAAACACCCTCAGCAATAGAAAGACCACACCTCGGTTTGCTGGCTTGTCCAGCCGCCGGGATGTGGTCTTTGTGATCTCTGATCATTTTGCACGTCTCCTGGTTCCGTCCTTCTTTATATAAGGCCGTCATCAGAGATCTGCCTCCCTCCGTTATTTCTTATTTTGACTGCGGGAGGTTTTTTATATCCTACATCAGCTCAAAGAGTAAAAAGGAGCCGCCCGCTGGGGCATACTGGCGGGAGGGGACGCGGCGGGCGGCCTGTCTGCCCTTCTTTCCGCGCCCTGTCAAGACCGGAGCAGCGGCCCCTCGTTGACACCACCGGCCGGATGGGATATACTACACCCACCAGAAAAGGAGGCCTCCATGAACAAGACCGAACTGTTGAACAAATGTGCCCGCAGCGGGGAGGAGCGGGTGCTGCTGGCCCGCGCCCTGGATAAGCTGGAGCTGGCCCAGAACCGCTCTGTCCCCGCCTGCACCCCATTTCTCTCCCCGGGAGAGCAGGCCTCCGTCACCGATCTGCTCAACGCCTGGGGCCGCCCCCGCCACCTGTTTTTCGGCGGATATGAGGGGGCGGAGCGGGCGGTGTGCGCCTTTCTGCCCGACTGGCAGGAGGAATCCGACTTTCTCGCCGACCCGGAGGGGCCGGTGGCCGCGCTGGAGGCCGCCTTCCCCGCGGACGCGGAGCTGTCTCACCGAGACATCCTGGGTGCCCTGATGGGACTGGGCATCACCCGGGAAAAGCTGGGGGACATTCTGTTAGACCATGGCCGCTGTCAGGTGCTGGTCCTGCGGGATGCCCTGCCCATCCTCCTCTCCCAGTGGGAGTCTGCCGGCCGCTGGAAGATGAAGCTGCGGGAGATCCCCCTGGAACAGCTGGAGGCGAAGCCGCCCCAGGTGAAGACCATTCGGGATACGGTGGCCGCCCTGCGGCTGGACGCGGTGCTTGCCGCCGGCTTCTCCACCTCCCGGTCCAAGGCGGCGGACCTGGTCTCCGCCGGCCGGGTGTCAGTAAACCACCGGGAGTGCGCCAAGGCGGACCGGACGGTGGGGGAGGGCGACGTGCTCTCCTGCCGGGGTCTGGGCAAGTGCGTGGTGAAAGAGGTGCTGGGCCAGTCTAAAAAGGGCCGCTTCATGCTGGTTCTGGAACGGTATATCTGAGAAGGAGATACGCTATGATCACACAGGAAAAAATTGACCGCATCAACGCCCTGGCCCGGAAGGCCAAGACCCCGGAGGGCCTGACGGCGGAGGAGACAGCAGAGCGCGCCGCCCTCCGTCAGGAGTATGTGGCCGCTGTGCGGGCTAATCTGGAGGCCCAGCTGGACAACACCCTCATCCAGGAGCCGGACGGCACCCGCCACCGGCTCCCCAAAAAGCTGTGAGGCGGGGGGTCCTTTGGGCGCTGCTCCTGTCCTTTCTGCTGGCCGGCTGCGCACCGGCGGGGGCGCCAGCAGGGGAGGGGAGCGGCCAGGAGCCCAGCCAGTCCGCCATGGCCCCGGCGCCGGAGGCCGGCACTTCCGCCCAGCCTCAGCCCGCCCCGGAGCCCGAGCCCCCCACCCAGGAGGAGCTGCTCCAGGCCATGGTGGACACCATGACGCCGGAGGAGAAGGCGGGCCAGCTGTTCTGGGTCCGTCTCCCGGAGACCGGCTGGGATGAGCTGGCCCGGGAGTGGCACCCCGGGGGCTTTCTTCTCTTCGGCCGGGACTTCAAAAACCGCACCCCGGAGGAGCTGCGCACTCTGCTCGCCTCCCTCCAGGAGACCTCCCCCATCCCCCTGCTCCTGGGGGTAGATGAGGAGGGGGGCACGGTGGTCCGGGCCAGCTACTACCCCGCCTTCCGGGCGGAGAAGTTCCGCTCCCCCCAGGCCCTCTTCGCTGCCGGAGGGCTGGAGGCCGTCCGGGCCGACGCCCTGGACAAGTCCGCCTTTCTGCTGGATCTGGGCCTTAACGTAAACCTGGCTCCGGTGTGCGACGTGTCCACCGACCCCGCTGACTTCATCTATGCCCGCGCCTTCGGCCAAGACGCCCAGGCTACGGCGGAGTATGCGGACACGGTGGTCTCCGCCATGGGGGAGGCGGGCATCGGCTCGGTGCTCAAGCACTTCCCGGGCTACGGCAGCAACCGGGACACCCACACCGGCATCGCGGTGGACCAGCGCCCCCTGGAGCAGTTCCGCCAGTCCGACTTCCTGCCCTTCCAGGCAGGCATCGACGCCGGGGCCGGCGGTGTGCTGGTCTCCCACAACATCGTCACCTGCCTGGACCCGGAGCTGCCCGCCTCCCTGTCCCCAGCCTCCTACCAAGTGCTGCGGGAGGAGCTGGGCTTTGAAGGAGTGGCCATGACCGACGACCTGGACATGGATGCGGTACAGAAGTATGTGGAGGAGGGCACCGCCCCGGTGATGGCCCTCCAGGCCGGGGCTGACCTGGTCCTCACCAGCGATCCCCAGGGGGGCATCCCCTCGGTGCTGGAGGCGGTGGAGACCGGGGCGCTGACCTGGGACCGGCTGGATCAGTCGGTGCTGCGGGTGCTGCGCTGGAAGCTCCAGCTGGGACTGCTGTCCCTCCCCGGGGCGGAGGATGTACAAACAAGCTAAGATTTGCCGAAATTTCCGCCTCATTTCGCAAGAAACCCCTTTGCGTTCCCGGAAAAGTTCGCTATAATGGAGCATGAAGATCCCGAGGTCCCGGCCGCCGCTCCGGCGCGCCTGATGAAAGAATGGAGGTCAACGATCCCAATGAAAGAGATCTATGTTGTCAATTGCTGCCGCACCGCCGTGGGCTCCTTCGGCGGAAGCCTGAAGGACACCCCCGCCCCCGAGCTGGGTGCCGTGGTGGTGAAGGAGGCCCTGTCCCGGGCCGGCGTGGAGCCGGAGCAGGTGGACGAGCTGATGTTCGGCTGCATCCTCACTGCTGCCCAGGGCCAGAACCCCGCCCGCCAGGTGGGCGTCAAGGCCGGCCTGCCCTACTCCGTCCCCGCCTACACCGTGGGCATGGTGTGCGGCTCGGGCATGAAGTCGGTCATCGAGGGTGCCCGGGCCATCCTGGCCGGGGACGCCGACATCATCGTGGCCGGCGGCACCGAGAATATGTCCGCCGCCCCCTACGCCCTGCCTGACGAGCGCTGGGGCGCCCGCATGGGGGACAAGAAGGTGGTGGACACCATGATCCGGGACGGACTGTGGGACGCCTACAACAACTACCACATGGGCACTACTGCTGAGAACATCTGCGACGTGTGGGGCATCACCCGCCAGGAGCTGGACGAGTTCGCCGCCGCCTCCCAGCAGAAGGCCGAGGCCGCCCAGAAGACCGGCCGCTTCGAGGATGAGATCGTCCCCGTCATGGTGAAGAAGAAGAAAGAGCTGGTGGAGTTCAAGGTGGACGAGTTCCCCCGCCCCGGCGTCACCGCCGAGGGCATCTCCAAGCTGAAGGGCGCTTTCCCTGTGGGCCCCGAGGGAGTGGAGGACGAGATCGTCCATACCTTTGAGCTCACCCAGATCCACGAGGCCGATACCCGCAAGCACGTCCAGCGGGTCACCGCCGCCAACGCCTCCGGCATCAACGACGGCGCCGCCGCCATCGTGCTCGCCTCCGGCGAGGCGGTGGAAAAGTACGGCCTGAAGCCCATGGCCAAGCTGGTCAGCTGGGGCCAGGGCGGCGTGGACCCCAAGATCATGGGCGTGGGCCCGGTGCCCGCCTCCCGCCAGGCCATGAGCAAGGCCGGCCTGAAGATCGAGGACATCGACCTGGTGGAGGCCAATGAGGCCTTTGCCGCCCAGTCCGTGGCCGTGGCCCGGGAGCTGGGCTTCGACATGAGCAAGGTGAATGTCAACGGCGGCGCCATCTCCATCGGCCACCCCGTGGGGGCCTCCGGTGCCCGCATCATCGTCACTCTGCTCCACGAGATGCAGAAGCGGCCCGAGGCCAAGCGCGGCCTGGCCACCCTGTGCATCGGCGGCGGCATGGGTGTCGCCACCATCTTTGAGAAGTGCTGAGCCGGACACCGGCGTCCCCGGGGGCTGACCGCCCGGGGCCCGGTCCGGCAGGCGGGGGCGGCGGGCTTGTGCCCGCCGCCCTTTTCCCGGAATTTTCGACCGAATGGGCCGGCAGGGGAGGGGGAGAAGTATGAAACGCTGGTCCGTCTTAGTGACGGCTGTACTGAGTTTTTCCATACTGGCCGGCTGTGCCGGCGGGGGAGAGGGGACCTATCTCTTTGACCGCCTCGCCCCCGCATCCGGCGGAACGCCCGGAGAGCCAGAGCCCCGCAGTCTGATCCTGACCCACTCCTCGCCCGCGGGCAGCCTCACCGATCAGGCTGCCCAGCTCCTGAAGGAGAAGGTGGAGGAGGCCTCCGAGGGCCAGCTCCAGATCCAGATCTACCCTGAAGACTCCTTGGGCAATTTGGACGACGGGCGGTGGTACTTTGAGAACGGGGCGGTGGACATGCGCATCGGGGCCGGCCCCAGCGATGTCTCCTCCATCGCCACCTGGCTCCCCACTCTCACCGGCTGCACTCCCGATGAGGTGAGCCAGGCTCTGCGCCCAGGTCAGCCCCTGTGGGATCTGATCTGCCAGCAGGCGGGCGACACCCTCGTCCTGGGGGTGCTGCCATCCTCCAGCCGGGTGCTCACCTCCAGCCGGCCAGTGGAGGACCTGAGCCAGCTGGACGGCCTGATGGTCCGCGTCATCCCCTCTTCCTCCCTGGACCGGCGGTTTTGGGAGGCTCTGGGGGCGCAGACGGTAGAGATCCCCATCCAGGACCTCTACCTGGCCCTCCAGCAGGGGCTGGCCGATGCCCAGGAGAACCCCATCTATTTGGTGCGCAGCTACAACTTCCACCAGCAGCAGAAATACCTGATCCCCATCAACTTTAAGGTATATCTGGAGACCATTTATCTCAATCTGGAGGTGTGCCGCAGCCTGACGGAGGAGCAGCAGGCCCTGCTCCGGCAGGCCGCGGAGGATACCTGCCGGGAGATGGTGGAGGTAACTGCCCGCTATCTGGAGGAGTGCCAGGATATCTTTCAGCGGGAGGGCATGGAGGTCCGCCCTGTGTCAGAGGAGGAGCGGGCCCGCGCCCGGGAGAAGGTCTGCCCGCTGGTGGAGGAATATCTGCTGTCCCTGTATGGCGCTGATGTCTATCAGCAGGTGCTGGACGCCCTCTCCGCCGCCCCGGAGCAGGGAAGCTGAGGGTGTCCGCATGTACGATCTCCTGCCGCCCTAAAAGAAGGAGCGGGGCCCGCCGCTGGCGGGCCCCGCTCCTTCTTTTAGTTGCGGATAATGGTGTCGTCCTGCATATACTGTACGCTGCCGTCCTCGCCTCTGGAGTAGTGGCAGAGGAAGTCATACCAGAAGAGCCGGGACTCGGAGGGGGTGGTGGTGTGGGGCTTGTCCTCGATCACGGCGAAGCGGACCATGGGCACGCCGTCCCCGTCGCACCAGATCTGGTTATGGTATCCGCTGGTCTGATACATCAGGGGGGCGTTCAGGTCCTCACAGCCGTTCCGCTCCAGCCAGTACATCATGGTAGAGGTCAGGCTGGGGCTCTGGTAGGCGCCGGCATCCTTGGTGCCCACCAGCTGGATCACGGGGACCCGGTTGGTGCTGGCCATAGGGTGGAGGGTGGCCACATCCTCAGTCACCTGCTGGTCCACATTCCGATAGCGGCCGGCACTGATGGCCACGGCGGCCACCACATCGGACATCTCACCGGCGATCATGGCGCTGGAGTTGCCTCCGTTGGAATGCCCGGTGGCATAGATCCGGCTCTCGTCGATGGAATAGCGCTCCGACACATCCTGGATCAGCTGCCGCCAGAAGGAGATGTCGTCAGGCCGGGTGGGGTCCCAGCAGTCGTTGTGGATGGGCCGGGCCATGCCGTTGTTCTCCGCATAGGGGTATGCTGTGGGGAACACCACGATGAAGCCCGCCTCCTCGGCCACCTTGAACCACTCAGAATAGGGGGCGTAGGCCTCGGCGCACTGTCCTGCGCCGTGGAGGGCCATCACCAGCGGCACCGCCTGGCTGGGGTCATCCTTGACGGACTGGGGCACATACTCCAGCCAGTAACGGGAGTAACCGTCGATGGTCCGCTCCTCCTTGGTAAAGCCCAGCGCCTCAAAGTCAATGGCGGGACGCAGGTCGTTTCCGGCCAGGGAGCGGTAGCGCTGGGCCTTGCACAGGAAGGTCTCCCACAGGGTCCTGCTCAGCTCCGGGTCGGTGTAACTCACCTCTGCCTGGGTGAGCTGTACCTTCCCCAGGGGATAGGCATTGATAAAGGTGTCATGGGAAAGCATGTTCTGCTGATACACCGTGGTCTCCAGGGGAACGTCCTGGTTGATATAGGCCGTCTCAGTGCAGTCGTTGGCCCCCTTCCAGTAATCGGCCACGGCCTGGACCCCGTCGGTCATCTCCTTCTCGATCAGCCACACCGGCACATTGACCTCATTCACGGTCTTTTCCGGGTCCACGGCGGGGGTCTGGCCCATCTGGGTCAGATAAGCCTCGTCGATGGCTCCGCCGTCCAGCACTGCCAGCCCGGAGCAGTTGTCCGGATTGGCCATGACCCACTGCTCCAGCAGGCGGCCTCCGTCGGCGTAGCCCACAAAGTAGTAGTTTCCGGTGTATGGGCTGTAATGGATCGTCTTGCTCCCCAGGGCAAAGGCGGCGCTCAGATAGTCCAGCTCCTCCTCGCCCCCCCACTGGCTGTCGGCAGGGGTCAGGGCGTGGAGCAGGAATTTATACTGGTCGGCCACCGCGGTCCAGCCGCTGCTCACCAGGAACTCCTCCGCCTTCTCCCCGGAGGGCAGGGCCACGAACACGCTGGAGGCGCAGTGCCCCGTCTCCTCCGGAATATAGGTGTAGAGCTTCCGGCCCTGAGAGAGCCCGTCCGCCTCCACCGCCTCCTGGAACAGGCCGGTGTAGGGGTGATAGTAGATCTGGTCCGGTGTCTCCTGCACCATCTTCTGGAACAGCGCCGTAAACTCCTCTGTGGTGGAACAGGGGAAGTCCTGAACGGTCAGGGGCTCCACCTGAACGGCCGCAGGGGCGGACTGTGCCCCGCTCCCGGAGCTGGATGCCGAAGAGACGCTGGAGCCTGCCCCTCCGGGCGCACCGCAGGATGTGAGCATGGCCAGAGACAGTGCCGCCGCAGCCAGCGGCAGGCGGATAGACTTGCTGCGCATGATGTGATCCTCCTTTTGCAGATTCCCGCACCGGGAGCTGTTCTGTATTTTGCTCCCATTCTGTGCTGTTTTCAGCTTAACAGGGGGCGGAATACCTGTCCATCCTCTGATTTCTCTGCTGTCTACACCGGTTTCAAAATTCAAAAAAATGAATCCCATCCAAAAAGCTGAGTACCCGGATCGTAGCTCCCGTCTATATCATGATCACAGGAGGGCCGGAGCTCGTGACGAGCTCCGGCCCTCCTGCCGCTCTGGTCCATCTCACAACTGCGGGGCGCGCCCCGCTCCTCCTCAGGCGGGGAGCTCCAGCTCCATTCCCGCCTGGATGCGGTCCGGGTCCTGGATCTGGTCCCGGTTGGCGTCATAGATCTCTACCCACCGCAGGCCGCCGCCCAGCTCCTGCCGGGCGATGGTCCACAGGCAGTCCCCGGGCTGAACCACATAGATCCGCGCCCCGGCCGCGGGCTCTTCCGGCTCCGCAGGTGCCCCGCCGGTCTCCTCCGCCGTCTCCGCGATCTGGATGCGGCCCTGTCCCCCAGGAGCGGAGTAGGCGCTCAGGTCCCCCTCCAGGATCTGGCCCAGGTAACGGATCAGTGCCTGATTGTCCAGCACCGTCTCATCCTTCAGCAGGGTGCAGCCCTGAAACATGGTGTAGCCGTCCCCGCCGCTTTTGAGCATATAGTTGTGGGAGGCCAGGGTATAGACCCGGTCCAGCTCCAGCGGCTGCCCTCCCACCTTCACACCGGTCACCCGGCGGGGGCCGTCCACAGACTGGAAGGCCCCGTTCTCGTCCACCACTACGGAGGAGGGGACAGCGGCGTCAATGGTATAGGTCAGGCCGGACACCTGGAGGAAACCTCCGCTGGTCTGGGGATACTTCCGTGCCCCCATCTCCAAGGCGTCCAGGATCTGCTGTCCGGTGGCCTCCACCAGGCACAGGGCGTTGCCATAGGGGTGCAGGTCCAGGATGTCCCCATAAGTGACCTCCCCCGGCGCCAGCTCCGCCCGGATGCCGCCGCCGTTGACAAAGGCGATATCCGCCCCCATCACCGCCCGGTAGGCGTCAGCGCAGAAGTCCCCCAGGTTGGTCTCCCGGCTCCGAACCCAGTATTCCCCGGTGGCCGGGTCGGTGGTGACCAGGGCCACGTCCGTGCTGCCCACCACTTGGCTCAGCTGCTCCTCATACTGGGCTTGGACAGCGGCGATCTCCTCCTCCATTTCCGGGTCCCTGCCGGCATAGCCGGCCACCAGCTCCGCCTGGATCTCCCCGGTGACGGGGTCCAAGATCACCTGGCCGATGGCGGTCAGGCCGGTGCCCGTCTGGGCCAGCACCACGTCCTTCCCCTCCCGGTTGGGCAGTGTCCGCTCATACTGCTCATGGGAGTGGCCGTCTAGGGACACGTCGATGCCGGTGGTGTGGGCAATGACAGCCTGGGAGGACCACTGGGCAGAGATGCCCTCATTACCCAGATGGCCCACCGCCACCACATAGTCCGCGCCCTCGGCCCGGGCCTGGTCCACTGCGGCCTGGACGCAGTCATACAGCTCCTGTCCGTCTCCTCCCTGCCGGAAGCCGTACACCGCCTCCCCGGCCTCGTCCCGGAAGTAAGTGGGGTCGGTCTTGGTCAGGCTCTCCGGGGTACAGATCCCCACATAGCCTACGGTGGTGTCCCCGTAGTCCAGGAGAGCATAGGGCTGGAACACCGGTTCGCCCGCCGCCAGGCCGGTGAAGTTGCAGCTGAGATAGGGGAACTCCGCCCCGGCCGCCAGCTCCATCAGCCGGTCCACCCCATAGTCGAACTCGTGGTTGCCTGGCACCGCCAGGTCATAGCCCGCCGCGTTCATCAGGGAGATGATGTACTCCCCCTGGGAGAGGGTGCCCACCGCCTGGCCCTGGATGGCATCTCCCGCATCCACCAGGGTCACCCGGTCCGCCCCGTACTGCTCCTCCAGCGCCCCGGCATAGGCCGCCAGGCCGGCATAGCCGATGGCGTCGTCCAGGGCACAGTGGACGTCGTTGGTGTGGAGGATCACGATCTTCTCTCCCGCCTCCGCCGCCTGGGAGGCGGGTGCCAGGGAGACCGTCAGCAGCAGCGCCGCTGTCAGCGCCGCCCATCTGTCCACCTTTTTCATGTATCATCATCCTTTCCGTTTTCATATTTTCCGCCCTGACAGCGCTCCCGATACCTGCCCGGCGTCTCGCCCACCAGACTCTTGAAGGTCCGGATGAAGCTGTTGGAGGAGTTGAATCCCGTCTGGTAGCCGATCTCCGTCACACTGGCGTCGGTGGACTCCAGCAGCAGGCGGGCCTGCTCCACCCGGTACTGCCGCAGGTAGTGGGAGAAGCCCGGCGGCTGGTATTTGCTGAACAGGCTGGACAGATAGGACACGCTCAGCCCCACGTGGCCGCTCACCTCGTTGAGGGACAGCCCGCTGTCCGAGAAGTGGGCGGCGATGTAGTCCCGGGCCCGGTCCATATAGCCACGCTGGCTGTTGTGCCCCCACTCGTCCAGCTCAGCCAGCAGCCGCTCCTGCTCCTGCCAGAAGTCGGGGGAGTCCGCAGCGCAGGCGGCGGAGTATCGCTCCCCCAGTTCCCGCTGGACCTTCAGCACCTGGGTCAGCACGCAGCCCCGCAGCATAGAGCGCATCTGCACCGGGGACTGGGCGCGTCCTACTGCCTGACGCAGGTCCGCCAGCTGGGCCCTGGCCCCCTCCAGCTCTCCGCTCAGCGCCTTCTGGAGCATCTCCCGCACCTGGGCATCATATACGCCCGCACCTACCGGACCGGGGCCGGGCTGCCCGGCCTCCCCGCAGCAATATTTCCGGTAATTCAGGTCCTGTCTGGCCTCCTGCCAGGCGGCGGAGAGCTCCAGCAGGCTTCCTCTGGCCTGGCTGGCCCCCACCGCGGCAGAGAATGGGAAGTCCCGGGTCTCCCGCTCCAGCGCCTGCCGGCAGTCCTCCAGGGGGATGGCGAATCCGCCTGGGACCGGTGGGGAAACGCACAGCACCGCCGACAGCCCTCCGCCCGGGGCGGGCTGGATCTGGGCAAGGCAGCGCCCCTCCCAAAACCGCTTCAGACTTCTCCACAGGCTCCGGGTGTAGATCTCCCCCTCCACCGCCGAGGCGCTCCTCTCCGGCACCGCCTCCACCGCCAGCACCAGGTAAGTCCCCTCCAGGGGAAAGGGGCTCTCCAGAGCAGCCAGCATCCTGGACACCTCCTCCGGCTCCGTCTGGCCCCCCTCCAGCAGGGACTGGAAGAACCGCTGGGCCAGCGCCGGGCGCACATCGGAGAGCAGTCCGGTCAGCCGCTGGTTCTCCCGCTGTCCCCGGGCCAGGGCGGCGCTGATGAGCCCGGCCTCGTCCTGGCCCGCCTCCGTCTCCTGCCCTGTGAGCATGGATTCCACGATCCGCTGGATTGGCCGGTAGATCACCTGGAGGATCACCAGGGACAGGATCAGGATCAGCAGGAGCAGCACCGCCGCCGCAGGGAGGAAGGCGGTGAGGATCTCCTGGGGAGAGGGCAGCCAGTCCCCGCTGTTCCAATAGGTCAGGCAGTACCACCCGGCCGTCTGGGACCTGGCCACACAAACTACAGTGTCTCTCTGTCCGCTCAAAGCGTACACGCCTTCCCGGGGAGATTCCTCGGTCACCATCAGCTCCTCCCGCTCCGGGTAGGTCATCCGGTTGGGAAAGACGGGCTCTCCCGCCCCGTCATAGACGTACACCGGGTCTCCGGACAGGCCGCTCCAGCCCTCCTGGAACTGTTCAAACAGGTCTCTGGCGCTGAGCTGGACGATGAGCAGTCCCAGCTTTTTGGGCTGTGGGAAGGCGACCAGCAGATATATCTTTCCGTCCTCACACCACAGGGAGGGGGTCCCGCTCTCCGCCGCCGCGGACCACCGTTCCAGCTGCCCAGGCCGCTCCGGGTCTCCCGCCTCCAGCAGCAGCTGCCGGTCGGTGAGGATCTGCCCACTTTGATAGAGGTAAAGCCAGCACCGCTCGATCAGCTCGTTCCCCTCCCGCAGCCCCTGGATCTGGGCGGCTACCCCCGAGGTCCTGGAGAAATCCGGCTTTTCCGGTGCCACCAGCAGGCTGGAGACGTCATCATCCTTCCAGAAGGTCTGGATCTGAAGCTCCAGGGCCTGGATGGTCCGGTCCAGGGAGGTGCTGGTCCGCTGGAGCATGGACATGGTGCCCTCCATCCCCTGCTCCCGGTAGCGGGACACCATCTCTCCCCGGACAAAGAGGTAGGAGCCCCCCACCGTGAGCAGGGAGAAGGCCAGCAGGATGAGGACGGTCCTCCCCAGCAGCTTCTGGGTGCGCAGCCGGCCTACCAGCGAGATGCGATTCATATCCCTTCCCTTTCTTTTTCCACTGTTTTTTATCACGCCAGCAGGTCCCAGACCAGCCGGACGACCAACAGGGTGAGCACCACGAAGAACATGGGGCGGATCACCTTTGCGCCGCCCTTCAGGGCCAGCCCGGCCCCCACATAGCCCCCCACGATGCCGAACAGGGCGGCGGGGATGCCCACCGCCCACAGCACCTTCCCCCCCAGGGCGAAGGTCACCAGGCTGGCCAGGTTGGAGGTGGCGTTGGCCACCTTGGTATTGCCCGCAGCGGTAAGCAGGTCGAACCGGCACAGGCCGGTAAAGGCCAG
The DNA here is from genome assembly GCF_022453915.1 of Lawsonibacter asaccharolyticus. NCBI lineage: Bacteria > Bacillati > Bacillota > Clostridia > Eubacteriales > Oscillospiraceae > Lawsonibacter > Lawsonibacter asaccharolyticus. Next base: position 19,929 of record NZ_CP091870.1, on the reverse strand, counting down.
GGTGAGAAAGGTCCCAGCCCCCGGACCAAAAAATCCATCGTAGCACCCGATCACCAGCCCGATGGCCAGAGAGAGAGGCACCAGCTTCCCCACTCCCAGCTCCCCGGACCGGTCCTCCGTCCCGAAGTCCCGTTTAAACAGCAGGAAAACCGCCATCACCGGCACTACAGCCAGCATCAGGTAGTAGAGGGCCTGCTCCGGCATGATCATGTTCAAACGCGCCCCCAGCCAAGCACCCACCAGCGCCCCGGCACCCCCGGCCAGGGCGGAGGGCAGATGCACGTCCCCCCGCTTCAGAAAACGCCCGGTGGCTATCAGTGTGCCGAAGAAGTTGCCGCACTTGTTGGTGCCGGAGGCCAGGTGCGGGGGCAGTCCTGCCAGCAGATAGGCGGGCAGGGTGATCAGCCCCCCGCCGCCGGCCACCGCGTCGATCAGTCCGCCCAGAAAGACCAGCGGACAGACAATGATCCAGATGCGGATCAGCTCGTCCCATTCCATGTTCATCTCTCCTGTTCCCGGCCTGTGGCCGCCTGACTATTGTACCACAGCTTCTGCCTGGAATCCACATGGAGCGGACAAGATCTTCCGTCCCGCCCGTCAAAGTTCTCCAATTTTCTTTCCCCTCTCCCTTGACGTGCCGCCTAAACCTTTGTAAAATAAATTGGTATTGTGTTGTGAGAGGGGAGTGGCCGTCGTGGCCAGGGAAGGGTTTGACAATCAGAAATATTTGACCATGCAGTCCCAGCACATCCGGGACCGCATCGACCAGTTCGGCGGTAAGCTGTATCTGGAGTTCGGCGGCAAGCTGTTCGACGACTTCCATGCCAGCCGGGTGCTGCCCGGCTTTCAGCCGGACAGCAAGATCCGCATGCTGGAGCAGCTGAAGGACAAGGCCGAGATCATCATCGTCATTAACGCCGGCGACATCGAGAAGAACAAGGTGCGGGGCGACCTGGGCATCACCTATGACAGCGACGTCCTTCGCCTCATCGACGCGTTCCGCTCCAAGGGCCTGTATGTGGGCAGCGTGGTAGTCACCCAGTACACCGGGCAGGCCGCCGCCGATTCCTTCCGCCTGCGGCTGGAGAAGCTGGGGGTGCGGGTCTACCGCCACTACTCCATCCAGGGCTACCCCCACAACATCGCCCACATCGTCAGCGATGAGGGGTACGGCAAGAACGACTATATCGAGACCTCCCGCCCTCTGGTGGTGGTCACCGCACCCGGCCCCGGCAGCGGCAAGATGGCCACCTGCCTCAGCCAGCTCTATCACCACTACCGCCGGGGGGTGACGGCGGGCTACGCCAAGTTCGAGACCTTCCCCATCTGGAACCTCCCCCTGAAGCACCCGGTCAATCTGGCCTACGAGGCAGCCACCGCCGACCTGGACGACGTGAACATGATCGACCCCTTCCATCTCCAGGCCTACGGCGAGACCACCGTCAACTACAACCGGGACGTGGAGGTCTTTCCCGTCCTGGCTGCTACCTTTGAGAAGATCACCGGCAGCTGCCCCTATCAGTCCCCCACCGACATGGGGGTGAACATGGCGGGCAACTGCATCACCGACGACGGTGCCTGCCGGGAGGCTGCCTGTCAGGAGATCGTCCGGCGCTACTATGATGTGCTCTCCGACCGCCGGCAGGGCAGGGGAGGGGACGACCCGGTCTATAAACTGGAGCTGTTGATGCAGCAGGCCGGCATCACCCCCGCTATCCGCCCCGTAGTGGACCAGGCCAATCGGCTGGAGGAGGAGACCGGCGAGCCTGCCATGGCCATCCAACTGCCCGACGGCAGGATGGCCACCGGCAAGACCTCCGAGCTGATGGGCTGCTCCGCCGCCGCCCTGCTCAACGCCCTGAAGTCCCTGGCCGGGCTGGGGGGCCATGGCGTGCATCTGATCGCCCAGTCCGCCATCCAGCCCATCCAGACTGTCAAGGTCCAGTATCTGGGGTCAAACAACCCCAGGCTGCACAGCGACGAGGTGCTCATCGCCCTGGCCGCCTCCGCCAATCTGGACCCCAAGGCCGCCCGGGCGCTGGAGGCCCTGGCCCATCTTCAGGGCTGTCAGGCCCACTGCTCCGTCATCCTATCCCCCGCCGACGAGGGGACTTACCGCAAGCTGGGCATCCAGCTCACCTGCGAGCCCAAGTATCAGACCAACAAGCTCTATCACCGATAAGCGCAAAGAGGCGCCCCCGGGAGAAGGATCTCCCAGGGGCGCTTGTCCTTTTTTGAGAAAAAGAATGGAACAAACTATCTGCCAGAGACCGTCCTTATATGCGCAGACCTCTGGGCTGTCTCGGCTCCTTTAGGGAACAACGATGATTTCCCCATCGAGGACCTGAAATTCTAAGCCCCAGACCTCCCCAAAAAAGAGGATGGCCGCGGAGATCCCACCATGGTATTCCACCGCCGGCATGGGAACTTGTGTGAATACCCCATCTTTTCCCCGTACCCGTGTCTCTATTTCCTTTCTCTCCCCATTGACCAGCGCAAGGGATTCTCCGGCCGTCAGGGAGAGGGAAATTCCCTGGTACACTCCCGTCGCTCTTTTGTTTATTTCATCCCACTGATATTCAGCTCCCAATTTCTGGCACAGCTCTTCCATGCTTGCGGCATAGGGGCCCGCGTACTCTGCGCCGCCCTCTCCCACCTCGATGGAAAAGGGATACAGCTGTTCCTTCATCTGCACCTCTCCAAGCGGTTCTCCATTTAGAGAAAACTCGGCTGTCCCCAGAATCACAGATGCAATTTCGGTCAAGTCCATCACAGACCGAGAGGTATAGACGATCTCTGCCAGCTCTTTTCCAAATACATTTGCCGGTCCCGGGATATCCCGCATCTCCAGCTCCAGTCCCATCTGCTTTCTGGTGAGGATCTGGCCGTCTTTCATCCGGAAGAACACCAGGGGGGCTAGAGAGGAGGCAGTATCCGGATATTTTCCTACATAGGTGAACCGTGTGGGGCCAATCTCCACATGGTCCACAAATACCTCTTCTCCGCCATTCCAGTCCACAGAGAGCTCCCGCGCAATGGAGACCCGGACCACCTGGGGCATCTGGTCCACGGGGATCTGGAGCACACAGCTCTCCTCCATGAATCCCAGGCGCAGGCCGATGGGCTCCGTCTGAGGATGCTCCAGCCCGGTCAGCGTGAGCTGGAGCTGCCAGGAGCGGCTGGTCTCCGAGGGGGCGGGCAACTCTTCAAATCCGAAGCTGGACATATGGTTCCCGGCCTCCATCTGGAATTGAAACACGGAGATGTCTCCCTGCCCCTGCTCCATCAGATTCTCCGGCATCTCTCGGCCCCAGGCCGCCCGATAGCAGTCCGCAACGACCTGATTGTTCTTCAGATTTTCCACCGCCTGCTCATGCAGCCCCTCCACGGTGATGACCACATACAGGGTATCACCGTCACAGATGCTGCTGTCTAGGGTCAGACGATAATTTTTATCCTGCGCACTCGCCCCCGTCTGAACAAATGGTTCCAGCTGGCTGGTATCCCCCTGAAAAAAGAGCTCCAGCACGCCGACCCGCGACACGACAGCGGCCCCTGTCCCCAGAAGGAGCAGGATGAGCACGGCACACACTAGAATCAGCCTCCCTATTCTCCTCCTAGGCCGTTTCAGCCCTCGCTCCTTCTGTTCCAGCACACTGATGATCCGCGCCCTTGCCTCTTCGGAAAGGCAGATCTGCTCCAAGGCGCGATGATATTCCTGTTTCATGGCCGCCCCTCCTCTTCCAGCCGTTCCCTCAGCTTCTTTCTGGCCCGCTGGAGGCGGGTGGTGACCGCCGTCTGGCTGATCCCCAGCAGAGACGCCGTCTCCCGGGTGGAGAAGCCCTCGTAGTAAATGAGATAGAGGATCTCCCGCTCCCCGGCCTTCAGCTCCATCACCTGCCGCAGGACCGGCTCCTCCTGGGGCGCGGCCACCGCCAGCGCCTCCTCCAGCGGCTCGGTCCGGCGCAGCTTCAGCCGCCGCCAGAGGCTGCGGCACTCGTTCACCGCCACCCGGAACAGCCAGGCCCGCTCCTTTCCCGGCTCCAGGTCCGGCCGGCGCTCCAGCACCTTCAAAAAGACGGTCTGGGTCACGTCCTCCGCGTCCTGCCGGGAGCCCGTGCAGCTCCACGCCAGCCGGAACACCGCGTCTCCATACCGCTCAAAGAGCTCCCGCGTATCCAATGGGTGTCCCCCTTCCCTTCGTTTTTCTCTCTGCCTGTAAAACGCCCGGCAGCGCCCATTTGTCACATCTGTTTTGCCGAGCATCATTTTTCTGATCTTGCCCAAACGATCCCCGAGATATGGGGGAGGAGAGGAGGTCCGGGACGATGCGTTCCGATGTTTTCCACAAAAAGCCCGCCGTGTCCACTGGAGCACAGAGGCCGCCCCCGCCGGGGCTGTGGACCGCACCCATTTTTCGCCCATCTGTCCGATTTTTTTCTTGACTCGCACCCCAGACAAGCATAAAATAAACCGGTATTTTTTTCAACAGGATCAAACTTTGATGGAGGGATCAACATGGCAGTGAAGTACATTTTTGTCACCGGCGGCGTGGTTTCCGGCCTGGGCAAGGGCATCACGGCGGCCTCTCTGGGCCGCCTGCTGAAGCAGCGGGGCCTGCGGGTAAAGGTCCAGAAGCTGGACCCGTACCTGAACGTGGACCCGGGCACCATGAGCCCCTACCAGCACGGGGAGGTCTTCGTCACCGACGATGGGGCCGAGACCGACCTGGACCTGGGCCACTATGAGCGCTTTATCGACGAAAACCTCACCGTCCACTCCTCCGTCTCCTCGGGGAAGGTCTACTGGAACGTGCTCAACCGGGAGCGGACCGGGGACTATCTGGGAGCCACGGTCCAGATCATCCCCCACATCACCAATGAGATCAAGCGGAACATTTACTCTCTGGACACCCCGGACACTGACGTGGCCATTGTGGAGATCGGCGGCACCGTGGGCGATATCGAGTCCCAGCCCTTCCTGGAGTCCATCCGCCAGATAGCCGCCGAGCGGGGACGCCACAACGTCATGTTTCTCCATGTCTCCCTCATCGTATCCATCCCCGGCACCGGGGAGCTGAAGAGCAAGCCCACCCAGCACTCCGCCAAAGAGCTGCTCTCCCTGGGCATCCAGCCCGATGTCATCATCTGCCGCAGCGACGCGCCGGTGCCCCGGGATATTTTGGAGAAGATCTCCCTGTTCTGCAACATCCCGGTGGAGAACGCCATCCCCAACCTCACCGCCCCGGTGCTGTACGAGGTCCCCCTGATGCTGGAACGGGAGGGGCTGGCCGACGTGGTGGTCCGCCGGCTGGGGCTGATCTGCCACATGCCCGACCTGACGGAGTGGGCCACCATGGTCCACCGTGCCAAGCATCCACAGGGCAGTGTGGAGATCGCCCTGGTTGGCAAATATGTGGCCCTCCACGACGCCTATCTGTCGGTGGCGGAGGCCCTGACCCACGGGGGCATCGAGAACGACGTGAAGGTGAACATCCGCTGGGTGGACTCGGAGACCGTCACCGACGGGAATGCGGCGGAACTGCTGGACGGGGCGGACGGCGTCCTGGTCCCTGGAGGCTTCGGCAGCCGGGGCATTGAGGGGAAGATCGCCGCCGTGCGCTGGGCCCGGGAGAGCCGGGTCCCCTTCCTGGGCATCTGCCTGGGCATGCAGATGGCGGTGGTGGAGTATGCCCGTCACGTGTGCGGCTGGGCCGACGCCCACTCCAGCGAACTGGACCCCGCCACCACCCATCCGGTGATCGACCTGATGCCCGACCAGCGGGGGGTCACCGCCAAGGGCGGTACCATGCGCCTGGGGGCCTACCCCTGCAAAGTGGTCAGCCGCGGCTCCCGCACCTATCAGGCCTATGGAGCCGAGGAGATCTCCGAGCGGCACCGTCACCGCTACGAGTTCAACAACGAATACCGGGATGCCCTGACCCAGGCGGGGCTGGAGCTGGCCGGCCTGTCCCCCGACGGGCGGCTGGTGGAGATCGTGGAGCTGCCCGGCCACCCCTGGTTCGTGGGGGTACAGTTCCACCCGGAGCTGAAATCCCGGCCCAATAAGGCACACCCCCTGTTCCGCGCCTTCATCGCCGCCGCCAAGGAGAACCGCTCCTGCTGATTTTTCCACATTTCCCTCCACCCCACATCTCCCCGTCCGGGGATGCGGAGCGGCTGCTCCCTCTCTGCGGAGGAGGGGGATGTCGGATACTTCCCACATTCCCGGTCTTTTCCGCCCTTCCCCCTTGCCAAAGGGACCGGGAGCGGATACAATGGGAGCACATTCCCCGGGAAACACGCAGGAGGTCACGCCATGAAAAAAACTGTCTCTTACTCCAAATCCCAGCTCCTGGACGACCTGGGGCGGCTGGCCCTGATGGTGCTGGCCTCTGTCATCATGGCCGTCAACCTGAAGAGCTTTGTCCAAGCCGGGGACCTGGTGCCGGGAGGCTTCAACGGCCTGACCCTGCTGATCCAGCGGGTGGCGCTGCGGTTCTGGGGCCTGTCCGTCCCCTTCTCCGCCATCAACTTCCTGCTCAACGCGGTGCCCGCCGTCATCAGCTTCAAACTCATCGGCAAGCGGTTCACCCTGTTCTCCTGCGTGGTCATCCTGTGCACCAGCCTGCTCACCGATCTGATCCCCCCTATGCCCATTACCGACGATGTGCTGCTCATCTGCATCTTCGGCGGCCTCATCAACGGCTTTGCCATCAGCCTGTGCCTCCGGGGGAGAGCCACCAGCGGAGGCACCGATTTCATCTCCATCGCCCTCTCCCAGCAGTACGATGTGGATGCCTGGAATTATATATTTATGGGCAATGTGGTGATGCTGGCCGTCTCAGGCGCTCTGTTCGGCTGGGACAAGGCCCTGTATTCCATCCTCTTTCAGTTTGCCTCCACCCAAGTGATCAAGCTGCTGGACCCCAGCGGCCGGCGGGCCACCCTCTTCATCGTCACCCGGCGGGAGACCGCCCAGGCGGTCTGGCAGCAGATCCGGGACACCCACCACAGCGCCACGCTGTTCCAGGGCACCGGCCTCTATGACGGTGAGGAGCGGGTGATGCTCTACTCCGTGGTGGGGGGCAACCAGGTGCGGGCCCTGATCCACCGGGTGCGCCAGACCGACCCCCACGCCTTCGTCAACGTGATGCGCACGGACCAGGTGGCCGGCCGGTTTTACCGGGCCCCCAGGGATTAAAGCAAGGGGCCGCCCCCTCCCCCCGGAGTGGGCGGCCTTTAGCTTGTGGAATAAGCCTCACAGAGTTCGCGCCATTAAGCGGGGGCCCTCAGCCCGTTTTACGGCTCCTCCATGGTTTTGAGCACCTGCCCTATGCTCTGGGCGAAGAGGCGGGCCCCGGCGATGGCCTCCTGGAGCGTATTTCCATGTCCCCCCACCTCTACCAGAAGGGAACCTGGGGAGAGGTGCTGGTTGTAGCGGCTGGAGCGGAGGGTGATGGGCCGGGCCAGCTGTCCCCAGTCCCGGGTGAGCTCCAGCTGGAGCTTGACGGCCAGGGCCAGATTTTCCCGCCAGTTGGGGTGCTCCATCCCGGAGTCGTTGCTGCCCACCACCAGCATCACCTGGGCTACCTTCTGCCCCTCCACCTCGCTCACCAGCTTATAGGCCGCCCCATCCGCCGACACCAGGGCGTCCCGGTGGACATCCAAAACAAGTTTGATCGTGGGATACTGCTCCAGCCACTTCTCCACCCCCGCGCAGGAGCGCTCATAGGCCCCGTTATAGGCGGGGTAGTCGTACAGGGTGGTGTCGTGGACCACCTCAAAGCCCTGGCTTCGGAACACCTGGGCCATCTCTTCTCCCACCCGGACCACGTTTTTGGTGCAGTCGGTGGTGCGGTAGGGGTCGCTCTCCACATAGACGTCCTGTTCGTCCTGAGTATAGGCCTCGCTGCCGTGGGTGTGGACGATCAGGATCTGGGGCCCCGCCCCCAGTTTCAGGTCCACCGGCTGGCTGGCCAGGGTAGCCACGTCCACCTCCTGGCCCTGGGTGCTGTTCTTCACATAGATCTGGTCGGTGGTGAGGTAGCTGCCGTCGTCCTTCCCCAGATTGGTGTACTCCACCACCTCGCCGTGCTGGACCGGGGAGAGCTCCGGCTCCTCCTGGTCGTTCTCCTCCTGGTCGATGGGCTCGGCGGGCGGCTCCTCCGCCTGCGCCTGCTCTGCCAGAAAGGCGTCCACCGCCGGGCGGCCGCCGGAGAGCAGGGCGGACTGGGCCAGCAGCAGCCGGCCCCATCGGTCCAGGTCGGGAGAGAGCCCGTCCCCTGCTGGGGCCCCCTCCAGTTCCTGACTCAGCGCGCCCAGAACGAAGGAGGGGGTCTGTCCCAGCCGCCCCAGGGCGTCCCAGGCCCCGGACAGATCTGCCGTCAATCCAAAGATCCACAGTGCCGTCAGCGCCAGCCCCAGGGCCGCTCCCCGGCGCAGAGCGCGCAGTCCGCTCTCCCTCCTCTTACCGCCCATGCGATCACTCCTTTTGTAAGCAAGCCTGAAGCATCCTATGCCCAGACGGGGAGATTTATGACGGGCCTGTCCTTTTGCTCCGCGGAAAAACTGTGCCCGCCTCCTATGGAGGCGGACACAGCATATTTTATCCTATCAAATTGGAGAGCAGGGCGAAGATCTGGGGAAAGATGACCGTCACTCCAAGCAGGCGGCAGATCTGGAGCACCACCAGATTGGTGCTGTGGACCCCCAGGTCGGCGGCAATGAGGGCCATCTCCGTGGCTCCTGCGGGGGAGAGGGAGAGCATGGACTCCTTCAAGTCCATCCGAAACGCCCTGGAGATCGCCCGGCCCATCCCCACACAGACCAGGATATACCCGGCGATCAGCACCAGGGCGGGCAGGATCAGCTGGCGCAGCTGGAAAATCTGATCCCGGGTGATTCCGGCACCGATGCAGCAGCCCGACACCACCTGGGCCAGCCGCCGCACCCACATGGGCATTGGGGGCGCGCTGCCCGCAAATTTCAGCACGATCACTGCGATCAGAGAGGCACTGAGGGTACCCGCCGGCACACCGGACAGCTTGCCCAGGATGCCCGCTGCCAGCGCCACAGCGAAAGTAGGAAGAAACTTCCGCAGGCTGACATGCGCCTTTTTTCTTTCCAGGAAGTGCGTTCCCTGACCCTCCTCCGGCACCATCTGGTCCCCCTCTATCCTCCGGTCGGCCAGGACAATGATGGAGGGCAGACAGGCCATGCCGAATACCATCCGCACGAACTGCATCACCGCCACCATGGAGGCGTCCGCCCCCATGTCCAGGGCGATGAGCGGGGTGTCCGTCATACCGCCGGGAGCGGCACAAAACAGGGAAGTGAGCAGATCCAGGTCTGTTACCCGCCAGATGAAAAATCCCACCGCCAGATTCAGGGCGAGAAAGGTGGACATCACCGCCAGATAGGGCCGGATGACCCGGGGCAGATGTCTCAGGTCCTCCGTAGTCACCAGACAGCCGATGTAGGCCCCGGTCAGCACTTGGGCCACCACCCGGGTCTGAGGCCAGATGTACGCCTGTCCTGTAGTCAGGTTCACCAGTACCGCGCCCAGGATGGCACCTACCAGCATCCCGCCGGGGACCCGCAGCCTCATCAGCAGCAGGCCGCCCCCCGCTGCGGCGGCCACGGTCAAAAGTGTCCATCCCATCCACTCACCCCATCAGCACCATCAGCACAGGGATGGTGATAAAGCAGGCCAGGGTGGACAGGGTGGCACCGGTGGCGGCATACTTGTCGTCCGCCCCGAAGTCCCCCGCCATTACGGTCACCTGACTGACCACCGGCAGGGCGCTCTCCACTACAAAGACCTGATAGGCCAGGCCGGTAATGCCGAACAGGCGGCACATACCCGCACAGATCAGCGGTGAGATCACCAGCCGGGCCGCCAGCATGGTTGGCAGGCCCTTCATCTGCCGCAGCTGGCTGGGCCGCAGGTTGCTCAGCCCCAGCTCATAGATGATGAAGCCGCAGTAGATCAGCGCCAGGGGGGAGACGGAGCCGCTGATGTACTTGGCAAAGCTCATGAACACCTCGGGAGGACGGAAGCCCACTATCAGCATCAGCACCGAGGCGATCACAGTGAGGATGGGGGGTTTGGTGAACACATCCTTCAAAAAGCCCTTGATTCCCCGGCTGTGGGAGGCGGTGCCCGACCGCTCCACCAGCATCAGAATTACCGACTGGGTGAAGATGGTGTTGGCCAGATAGTAGATCATGACGTAGGGGACGCACACGTCCCCGAACAGCTGGGTTGACAGGGGCAGCCCGACGAACAGGGTGTTGGACACCCCCACCATGGCGGCAAAGACGCCCCACCGGTTTTTGGGCAGGCGCAGCAGGGTGGCCAGCCCCATGCCCAGCAGGATGGTGATGACCACTCCAATGATGGCGGATACCAGCATCAGCCCCGCCTGGGCCAGCATGCTCTGGTCCAGATTGTTCAGCAGGCCGTTGATGCAGTTGCAGGGGACCGCGATGTTGATGATGTACTTGCTCAGGAACTTTTTCTCCTCCGCTTTCATCCAGCCCTTGGTCCCCATAAAATAGCCCACCGCCATAAGCATCAGCAGGACCACCACGGCGGAGACCGCATTTAAAAATTCTCCCAGCATCCGGGACACCTCACTTTATCGATCCAAGATGGGTCAGCCCCGGACATCCTCTCTCCTATGATGTCCGGGGCTTTTTTTCTCTTTTAGCCATTCCCCTCTGGTCCCGGAGCGGGCCGGTTCCCTCTGGGCCGGCGGCGCCGGCGGCGGCTGGGCTTCCGCTCTCCGCCCTCCTGGACGCCCTCCGCCTCCGCTGTCCCGGGCTCCTTGTCCCTCGGCTTCTCCGGCCGGCGCTCCCACTCTCTTCTGGAGCGCTGCTGGCCCTCACCCTGGGAACGGCTCTCCCCGCCGGACGCACCCTCGCTCCGACCGCCTCTGCGGCGGCGGCGGCGCCCCTCGCCCTCGCCTCTGGGACGCTCTCCCTCCGGCTCCGGGGGACGCTCCCCATTGAACACCGCCTCCAGGGCGGCGGCCAGTGGGTTGGAGGAAGTGGGCTCCGGGGCGGCCTCCGGTTCAGGCGCCCGGCGCAGCTTGGCCAGCTCCTCCAGCGGCGGCTCCACATAGCCCTCGGGGCGCTTGCCCTTTCCATTGCGCACTACGCAGATCTCGCAGTTGTGGTAGCACTTGGGGGTATCGGGCGCGGAGTCCAGCCGGACCTGGACCTGCTGGCGCAGCAGGTTCACCGAGGAAACTGTCCCCGCCCCGTCCGGCGTCTCCACAAAGGACTCCTGCTTAGGGGTATGCTTTACCAGGTCCTCATAGGCCTCCTGTTCATACTTCAGGCAGCACATCAGCCGCCCGCAGGTGCCGGAGATCTTGGTGGGATTGAGGGAGAGGTTCTGGGTCTTTGCCATCTTAATGGATACCGGTTGGAACTCGTCCAGGAACTGGGCACAGCAGAAGGGCCGGCCGCAGATGCCCAGGCCGCCCAGCATCTTGGCCTCGTCCCGCACACCGATCTGCCGCAGCTCGATGCGGGCATGGATGGTGCTGGCCAGGTCCTTCACCAGGGCCCGGAAGTCCACCCGGCCTTCCGCCGTGAAGAAGAAGAGCACCTTGTTTCCCTCAAAGCTGTACTCCGCCTCCACCAGCTTCATCTCCAGGCCGTGGGCGGCGATCTTCTCCTGACAGATCTGGAAGGCCTTTGCCTCCTTCTCCCGGTTTTTTTCCACCGTCTTCTCGTCTTCCTCCGTGGCGATGCGTACCAGTGGGCGCAGGGGCTGGACCACAGTCTCCTCCTCCACCTGGGTGTTCCCCTGAGCACACTCTCCGTATTCCAGGCCCCGGGAGGTCTCCACGATCACTCCCTGTCCAGGCTGCACCTCCAGCCCGGCGGGGTCAAAATAATATTGCTTTCCGCCGCTTTTGAAGCGGACGCCGATGATCTCTACCATAAGGTCCTCCTGTTGCTATATTGGGGATCGCACGGGGTGGGAACGGCACCCCGGCGCGAGGGAGTCACGGGCGCAGAAACATCCCTGCGCACAGCCATCCGGCCACCTGGCCCGGGTTGGCGTTCAGGTCCGCCCCGTCCCGCAGGCGGCGCAGCAGCTCGGCGGCCGCCAGCAGACGGCGGGGCCGCTGGGAGCCGGGCAGGCGGGCCCCGATCTGGATCAATGTCCGGTCCAGTACAGCGGTAAGCTCCTCCCGGCTCAGTTTGTCCAGGGCCTGGGTGGCCTCGAAGAGGGCCAGCTCATCTTCCCCCTCCAGAGCGGCGGACAGGGAGCGGGCGGTCTCCTCCAGTCCGTCCTCCTCCTGACCGCCCTCCAGCAGCGCCGCGGCCCGGCCCAGGATGCCCTGGCACTCCAGAGCGGCCCGGCGGATTTCCTCCGCCGTTCTCCCGGGAAATGCCTTGGCCAGCCACTCCTCCGCCTGAGCCGGGGAGACGGGGGCCAGCTCCAGGGTCTCACATCGGGAGCGCACCGTGGGCAGCAGGGCGGAGCCGTTCTCCGCCAGAAGGAAAAAGACCGCATAGGCGGGGCCGTCCTCCAGCAGCTTGAGCATGGCGTTCTGGGCGCTGGCGTTCATCCGGTCTGCCCGCTCCAGCAGGTACACCTTCCGCTCCGCCTCGTTTGGACGGACATAGGCGTCGGTGCGCAGGGCACGGACCTGATCCACGGTAATGGGTTTTCCGCCGCTGCCAGCGATCACGGTGATGTCGGGATGGATGCCCCCGGCGGCCTTTCTGCAATGGGAACAACGGCCGCAGGGCCGGAGCTGAGGCTGGGCGGAGCACACCAGGGCCGCCGCCATCTGGGCGGCCAGGGTATGCCGGCCGCTGCCCGCCGGGCCGGCGACGATATAGGCGTGGGCCAGGTCCCCCTCCCGGTGGGCCAGCTGGGCCTTGATCTGGGCATTGCCCGCCAGGGCTGTCAATTCCATGGTCGCTTCCTCACTTGCGCCGCCGCCCCCTTTTCATGGCATGGCCGCGACGGTTACTTCCCGATTATTATAGCCTATTTGTCTGAAATAGGCCAGCTCTTTTTTCCCAATTCGTTCCCCGGGGGCCACCACCGGCACACCTGGGGGATAGGGGGCCAGCTGGCAGGTGCATACCCGCCCCTCTGTCCGCTCCAGAGGAAGGACCTCCGCTGGGGCGAACTGGGCCTGCCGGGGGGAGAGCACCCGCTCCGGCAGGGGAGGGGGCGGCAGGGGCGCACTGTCCCCCATCTGCTCCTCCATCCCTTCCAGGACGGACTCCAGGCGGTCCAGAGCCTCTTCCCCGTCGCAGGCGGTGAGGATAAAGACCACATGGCCCCCGTCCTCCATCTCCGGCCAGATATTGCATCGGCTCTCCAGCTGCCCGGTGAAGGCCGGCCCGTTCTTCACCTTCAGAGTAAAGCGGGTGGGGTCCAGGGGCAGGGGAGGGCACAGGGATGGGAACCGGCACCGCAGGGCGGCGGTCCGCCGGGCCACCCGCCCATACTCTCCGGCACCCGGTCCCTCCAGCCACTCACGAGCCGTGTCCAGGGAGGCCAGGATGGGGTAGGAGGGGCTGGAGGTGCCGTAGATAGCGGCAGTTCGCCGCACCTGTCCCGGGTCGATGCCGTTGGTGAACAGCAGGGCCGCCTGCCCCATGGCGGGCAGGGTCTTGTGGGCGCTCACCACCACCGCGTCCGCTCCCCGGTAGGCATCCATCCCCAAAAATTGCAGATGGGCTCCGTGGGCACCGTCCACCACCAGTTTTCCACCGTGGGCGTGGACTACTCCCGCAATGGCGGGAACATCCGACAACAATCCGCAATAAGTTGGTGATGTAATACAAACAGTTTTGATAGTTGGATCTTGATCCAGCATTTTTTTCACATCCAGGGGGGAAAACGGGCCGGCCACCCCCTCTTCCGCCAGCCAGGGGCGTGGAAGAAATATCGGGTCCAGATCCAGAAGAGCCAGGGCGTGGAAGGTGGAGCGGTGGCAGCTCCGGTCCACCAGCACCCGGCTCCCCGGGGGACAGCACAGGGTCAGAGCGGTATGGATACCCATGGTGGAGCCGCCGGTGAGAAACTGGCAGTACTCCGCTCCCATGCGGCGGGCCCACAGGGCCTGGGCCTCCCGGATAGGAGAGAGATCCTCATACAGATTCCCTGTAGACGGGATCTCTGTCACATCCAGCCGCGCCAGGGGGGCCAGCTCGGGGCAAGGAAGAAAGGCTCCCTTGTGGCCGGGCATATGGAAGCGGAGGGGAGCTTTTGCAGCGTATCCTCTCAGGGCATCATAGAGCGGTGTGGGCATGACTGGTCTCCTTTCCGGTGTAAGAAGGCGCGGCGGGAATGAAATCCCGCCGCGCCTGTGAGTCTCTACTTTTTCTGTCCGGGGGCATAGGCCACGACCGTGCGGCGGTTGGGCTCGGTCCCGGTGGAGTAGGTGGTCACGTTGGGGTGATCCTGGAGTGCGGTGTGGATCACATGGCGCTCGTAGGCGTTCATGGGCTCCAGGGTCACATTCTTCCGGTATTTGACCACCTTGCCGGCCACCTTTACCGCCAGCCGCTGGAGAGACTCCTCCCGCTTGGCCCGATAGCCCTCGGCATCCACATGGATGCGCACCCGCTTAGACTGGCCGTGGTTCACAGAGTAATTGGTCAGCTGCTGAATGGCATCCAGAGTCTCGCCCCGGCGGCCAATGATAGCCCCCAGGCCCTGGCCCTGAAGGACCACCTTATAGCTTCCCTCAGGGGTCAGAGTGATCTCAGGGACGGCCTGCACATGGAGGTGTTCCATCAGCCCAGTGAGGAAGGTCCGGATCTGCTCCGCCTTCCCATCATCCCCTTGAACAGGGGCGGGCTCCTCAGCGGCGATCAGCACCTCATCCCCGGGCAGGAGACGGTTGGCATCCTCCCTCTGGGGTGCGGGAGCCGGCTCCTGCTCCTCCACTGCGGAGGCGGCGGCCTCCTGAACCGTCTCCTCCGCGGCCGCGGGGGCGGTCTGCTCCTCGTCCGGGACCTCATAGCTCACCCGGACCTTGGCGGGGTTTCCGCCAAATCCCAAAAAGCCGGATTTGGCCCGCTCGATCACTTCCACCGAGACGTCATCCCGGTCCATGCCCAGCTGAAACAGGGCCGCAGCAATGGCGTCCTCCTCCGAACGGCCGGTGGTCTCAATCCATTTCAACATTGTCAGAACCCTCCTTATTCGGCCTGATCCTTGGACTTGTCCTCGTCAGGCTCCTCCCCGGACTCATCCTGCTCAGCCTCTTCCGCTTCTTCCCCGGACAGTTCCTCTTCAGAGCCGTCTATAGCCTCACTGACGGACTCCAGGGCGGCGGTCTCCTTCTCTTCCTCAATCGGGCTGGTCTCTGGAAGGGCGGAGGCCAGCTCCTCTCCGGCCAGGGCGTTTTCTGCCTGTTCTCCCTTCTCCCTGCGCGCCTGTTCCACCGCATCCTCCGGGATCTCCGGGGCGTTGGGGTCGTGGTAGGGAGTCACGCCGCCGAAGCGGTTGGGATCATAGGCACGGCCCCGGGCATAGGTCCGCATCCCCACCCGGCTGTCGCTCTTTCGGATGCCAGGCTGATCGGAGTCGCTCTTCTTCTGGCCGGGCTTCTTTTTGCCACGGTTTTTCTTCTCCTCTTCCAGGCGGCGCTGACGCTCCAGGCGGGCCTCCTCCTTGCGGCGCTTCTCCTCTTCTTTCTCCTGGCGCTCCCGCTCGGCGGCGGCGGCTCGGGCGGCCTCATAGTCCTTTTTCAGTATCTTTCCTGCAATGAGCTCCTGGATGACGGAGAACAGGCTGTTGGCGATCCAGTAGACACACATGGCCACCGGCATCATAAAGCCGATCCACAGGGACATCAAAGGCATGGTCCACATCATGATCCGATTGGTCTTTTCCACCTGCTCGTTGCCGCTCTGGTTGTTCATCTGGTTGGTCTTCATGGAGATTTTGGACATGAAAATGCTGGAGAAAGCGGATATCACGATGAGCAGGAAGGCGCCGATGTACTGCCAGTTCAGGTGCTCCCAGATCTTCCAGGTGGGCAGCATAGCCAGATCCAGTCCCAGAAAATCAAAGTTCATCACAAAGACCCGGGTGCCCTCTCCCAGGGCGGCGGTGATGGCGGGCAGGGTGTTCTCATTGACCAGAGAGGCCAGATACAGCTGGTTATAGCCCACATTCTGGAACACGGTGGCGATCTCCCCCGCGTTGAACTGCTCCACCAGCTTGGCCATGGCATCGGCAGTAACCCAGCCGTGGTTCACGGCCAGCGTCTGCCAGTCCACGGAGGCGGCCACTTGGGCGATCTGATTGCTGTCCAGCCCCATCAGGTAGAGCAGAGGCTGGCGGATGATGGCATACAGGGGCAGCAGGATCAGAATGGGAAGGAAGGACCACAGACACCCGCTCATGGGGTTGACCTTCTCCCGCTCATAGAGGCGCTGGACCTCCATATTGTAGCGCTCCCGGTCCTTGCCGTACTGCTTCTGCAGCTGCTGCATCTTGCCGGAGAGCAGGTTCATCTGGATCATACCCTTTTTGCCCTTGATGGTCAGGGGGAAGAGGATGATCTTGATGACCAGTGCAAAAAGGATCAGGGAAATACCGTAGCTGTCGGTAAAGCTGTAAAAAAAGTTCAGCAGCCAGCTGAAAGGGGACAGGATGTAGTACATAACGCCCATTGATGATGTGCCTCCGTCTCAAATTCTTTCGTGGGAGCCCCTCTCACGGGACAGGGTCGTATTGGATGGACTTCTGCCGATGGAAGGGATTGCACCGAAGGACCCGGCGCAGGGCCAGCCAGCCGCCCTTCCACGCGCCGTACTTCTCCACCGCCTCCACGGCATAGGCCGAGCAGGTGGGGATAAAGCGGCAGCAGGGCGGCCGCATGGGGGATATGGCCTTCTGATAAAATCGGATCAGTCCGATGAGGATACGCTTCACAGCGCTTCACCCGCCTCCCGGCCCCGGCGCAGCTCCAGCTTTTCCGTCAATCTCCGAAAGCTGCGCTGAAGGTCGGCGTATTTGCCATAGATCACCCGGGTGCGGGCCACCACTACAATGTCATAGCCGGGGAGCAGAGCCTGCTCCTCCCCCCGGTAGAGCTCCCGGATCCGGCGGCGCGCCCGGTTGCGCTTGACTGCGTTGCCCAGTTTGACGCCGGTGGTGATGCCCAGGCGGCTGTATGACCGGCGGTTGGGCCGGCAGTAGAGGACAAAATAGGGGCTGACCGCACTGCGGCCCTTGCTGTACAGGCGGCGGAACTCGTGATTCTGTTTCAATGCCACGGTATGCTTCACGGTCATCCCTCCACCCGGGCACCGACCCGGTCCAATAGGGCATCGATGCCCCGCTTTTTCCCATATGCACCGCGGGGGCGGGGGAATTTCTCCCACGCCCCTCAAGCTGCATATCGGTCGATTGTGTCCTCGCTGCCGTATCTCATAGGAGATCTCGATCCTCGTCCGGAGAGGCGGAATGCCTCCCCTTTCCCCACATCAGTGGGTCAGACGAGCACGGCCCCTGGCACGGCGGCGGGCCAGGACCTTGCGGCCATTCGCGGTGGCCATACGCTTACGGAAGCCGTGCTCCTTAGAGCGCTGGCGCTTCTTAGGCTGATAGGTACGAAGCATGGGGGACACCTCCTCGTTCAAGTTCAGACACCGTCCATTGGACGGCGCATTCAGACCGGCGTTCCGGTCCAGCAACAGCCTTTCGGCTGCGGTCTGTACACAAACAGTCCCGCAAAAAAGGGCAGAAAGACCCGCTCTCACAGGACAGCGTCACTTATTATAGACTAAGAAATCCAGCTGTGTCAATGAATTTTTGCGCAAAATCCTCCTTATTTTTTTCAACTCCCGTTTATTCACAATATCTTGTGTATTTTCTTTCCCATATCCACAACTCACAGATACTCTTATAAATAAAATATGGGCCAAAACCTTGCGATTTGGTCCCTTTTTTGATATAATAAAGTGTAATGCGATCCGCTGTTTTTTAATGCCGCCGGCTCCTTCCCAGGGGGCCGCTCTCCGGCGGGCCCGCCCTCTCCCGGCCCTGTTTTCCGGCGCCGGATCTCAATCCACAGGAATGGAGGAGTTCCATGAACCCAGCCGCTGATATCTGGGCCAAAGTACTGGCCCTGATGCAGAACGAGATGACCACCACCACCATCAACACCTGGTTTGACGACACCACTGCGGTGGAACTGGAGGGGGACCGCTTCGTCCTCTACTCCCCCACCCCCTTCAAACGGGATATCATCGCCAGCCGGTATCTTCCCGCCATCCAGAATGCCCTGCGGGAGCTGTTCTCCGCCGAATTTCAGGTGACTGTGCTCACCGAGGGGGAGCTTGACCGATACCAGCAGCCGAAAAAAAAACGATTTGATCCCTGGAACGGAGGAGTACACCTTTGAGCGCTTCGTGGTGGGCTCCTCCAACAAATTTGCCCATGCCGCCGCCCGGGCGGTGGCCGATAATCCAGGGCACAGCTATAACCCCCTCTACATCTACGGGGAGTCCGGTCTGGGCAAGACCCACCTGCTCTACGCCATCGCCAACTCTATCCATCAGAACAAACCCGGCCTGTCGGTGGTCTACGTGAAAGGGGATACCTTCACCAACGAGCTGATCCAGGCCATTCGGGAGGGACGCAACCAGGAGTTCCGGGACAAGTACCGCTCCGCCGACATCTTCCTCATGGATGACGTGCAATTCGTGGCCGGACGGGCTTCCACCCAGGAGGAGATGTTCCATACCTTCAACACGCTGTATGAGGCCAAGCGCCAGATCGTTTTCACCTCCGACCGGCCGCCCAAAGAGATGCTGCGGCTGGATGACCGTCTGAAGACCCGGTTCGAATGGGGCCTGCTGGCCGATATTCAGCCCCCAGACTACGAGACCCGCATGGCCATCATCAAAAACAAGTCCATCCGCATGGGCATCGAGCTGCCCGAGTTCCTGCTCCAGCTCATCGCAGAAAACATTACCGCCAACGTGCGCCAGATCGAAGGTACTGTGAATAAGATCATGGCCTATCAGGACCTGATGGGGGACACAGTGGATAAGGACACCGTCGTCCGGGCGGTGAAGGACATGTTCAAGGACAAATCCGACATCGTCCCCACCGCCGACGTGATCATTGATGAGGTGTGCAAATTCTATAACATCGAGCCCGATTCCCTTCGGGGACAGGGCCGCACCAAGGACATCTCCCTGGCCCGGCAGATCGCCATGTATCAGATCCGCCGCATGACCAACCTCTCCCTGAAGGAGATCGGCCGGGAGTTTGAGGGCCGGGACCACACCACCGTGCTCCACTCCATCGAGCGCATTGAAAAGATGGTGAAGGAGAGCCCGGAGACCGCCGAGATCATTAAGGACATCACCGCCAACATCAACATTCGCTACGAATAAAGTTTTCTCCACCATTCCACCGAATTTTGTGGATATGTGGAAAACTCCCTGTGGATGATTTTTAGGTTTTTTGCCCCATGTGGAAAACCCTCCAGATTCGTTCACATCCCCTGTGGAGGGCCAAACCCATGGGGCCGTAAGGCTCACAGCGGTTTTCCACATTTTTTTTGCCTACGGGCTACTATTACGACAAAAATCCTGTCCTTTCCCAGAGAGAGGCGGGAGTCAGAAGGAGGTCCCCCATGAAATTTTCCTGTGAGAAGGCACTGCTCCTGGGAGCCGTGTCCACGGCGTCCCGGGCGGTGGCGGTCAAAAGTTCCATTCCCGCCCTGGAAGGCATCCTCATTGAAGCCGGAGAACAGCTGAGGCTCACTGGCTACAACCTGGAGACCGGCATCCGGGCCGCTGTCCCGGCTGAGATCCGGGAGAAGGGCTCATTGGTCCTCTCCGCCCGGCTGTTTGGCGAGATCATCCGGAAGATGCCGGATGACGTGGTGGTATTCACCTCGGAGAACTATAT